>NZ_CP059067.1:2701150-5402301 GCF_017795745.1 Rhizobacter sp. AJA081-3
GTCCAGCGAGCGGATTCCGTTTTCCTTCGACGCTGCTGCGGTGGCCGGCGTGTTCGCCGGCGCGATCGAGAATCGCTTGCTCGTGGCGCAGTCGACCGAGCATCTGGTGATCCGATTCCAGATCACGGCGGAACTGCTCGACACGGCGATGGTCGGGTTGATCGGGATCGACGCCGAAGGCCGCATTGCCTGGGAGAACGCTGCGGCCCGCAGCCTGCTCGGTGGCTCGACCCTGGCTGTTCACCACGAAGATCGAACACCGGATCGCAGGCTGGGTTTGTCATGGCCCCAGTTGGCTTCGCTGCCCGCATCCGGCGCCGCGCCACTGTCCCTGCCCAATGGGCTGCTCGTGTGGGCGCGTGCTGAGATGCGCATGCCCGATGGCCTTCGAGGACTGGTGCCTGCCTGGTCGCCTCCGGTGGTCGACACGGCGGAAGTCGGCGTGTCGACCACCCAGGGCACAACGTCGATGCCGCTGCTGAGGGAGTCGGACCTCGCTCTGATTCAGCGAACGCTACATGCCTGCAAGGGCAACGTGTCGGGTGCAGCCAAGCAACTCGGCGTATCCCGCGGCCTCATCTACCGGCGCTTGCGTGCCGCGGGCCCATGCGCAGAGGCCCGCAGCGCATAGTCACATCGCTGCGGGCCTCGCCAACGCTCCGTATGGGCCGAAGGAAGCCTTCAGTCGGACTTCTTGTCCACCGCAAACCAGGCGTCGCTGGCCTTGCGCTGCCACTCCGCCAGCTGCTTCTCGGCCTCTTCCTTGGCGACGCCGTAGCGCTCCTGGATCTTGCCGGAAAGTTGTTCGCGGCGGCCGGCCACGACATCGAGGTCGTCGTCGGTGAGCTTGCCCCATTGTTCCTTGGCCTTGCCGGTCGCCTGCTTCCAGTTGCCCTGAATCTGTTCCCAGTTCATGTCGTGTCCTTTCGTGTTTGCCGTGTCCCGAAGCTCACGGGCGGATGGCGAGTTCGTTCTTCACGGCCTTCACGCCGTTGACCTTCCAGGCCAGCGTCTCGGCAGTGGCCTTCTCGGTCGAGCTCTTGGCGAAGCCCGACAGCATCACGGTGCCGTTGAGCGTCTCGACACGGATGCTGGAGGCATCGACGTCCTTGTTGTCGATGTAGCGGCCCTTGACGGCGGTGGTGATCGCGGTGTCGTCGACATAGGCGCCCACCGTTTCCTGGCCGCGCGTGACGGCACAGCCGGAAGCGACGAGCAGGACGATGGAGGCGGCGATGGTGGCGAGCGTGTTGCGTGTGTTCATGGTGTTCTTCCTGTGCGGTTGTTGATGGCGGTGGCGAGGGATCTCAGTCGCTGGCGAGCCAGCCCTTGAGCTCTTCGGCGTGTTCCTGCTCGTCGCTGAGGATGTCTTCGAGCAGGCGTCGGGTGGTCGAGTCCTTGTCGCCGATCAGCGAAATGATCTGGCTGTAGGTCTCGATGGCCACACGTTCGGCGATCAGGTTGGCCTTGATCATCGCCTTCAGGTCGGGCGACTCGTCGTAGGCCGCGTGGCTGCGCTGCGAGAGCGAGTCGGGCGAGAAATCGGGTTCGCCGCCCAGCTGGACAATGCGCTTGGCCAGGCGGTCCGCGTGGCCCGATTCTTCGTTGGCGTGCACGAGGAACTCTTCGGCGATCTTCGGCGAGGCCAGGCCCTGCGCGGTGAAGTGATGGCGCTTGTAGCGCAGCACACACACCAGCTCGGTCGCCAGCGAGTCGTTGAGCAGCTGGATCACGTCCTTCTTCCAGGGCCCGTAGTGCGGCGTCATCGCGCCTTGCGCGAGGTTGCGGCGCGACGCGTCGATGGCCGCTTCGTTCAGGGCGAGTGTCTCGTGTTCGGCAGGTTCGAGCTGCTTGACGACGGCGGTTTCGTTCTTGGCGGCCATGGGGTTCCTGTGCGTGGGGTGTTCGGGCAGTGGGTCACTGTAGAAGGGCCCTTTGCCGGCCACCATCGGTGCCGGTCGCGCAGCCCTGTAGGACGACGCCTCGTTCAATGCGCATGGCGACGACGCGCCGCCATTGGGTGCGACAGCGCACCGACACCGGCCTGCCCGCGGCGCAGCCTGCGAGGGTGCGAACACGCACGCCTCCTGATCACACGGAAAGCCACGACCATGACCACCCATTCAATCCTTCGCCCGCATCGGGGCGCCGCCCTGGTGCTCGGCAGCGCACTGGTCCTCGCGGCCTGCGCCAGCACGCCGCCGCCGCCCAACGAACGCATGGCGGTGGCGACCGCTGCCGTCGCGCATGCCGCGGCCGCTGGCGGGCCCGAGTTCGCCCCGGTCGAGATGCGCCTGGCGCGCGACAAGCTGCAGCGCGCCACCGTGGCGATGACCGGGAAGGACCACGCCGCCGCCGACACGCTGGCCGAGCAGGCGCAGCTCGACGCGCTGCTCGCCGAGGCGAAGGCCGAGTCGGCCAAGGCCCGCAAGGCGTCCGACGCGGTGAGCGAAGGCAGCCGTGTGCTGCGCGAAGAACTCGACCGCAAGCCCAAGTAGCACCACCTCCTGACGAGAACACGACCATGACCACGAACCGATTCCTTCCCCTCACGCTGGTGGCACTGGCGGCGCTGGCAGCCTGCAGCAGCGTGCCCGTCGGCAACGCGCAGCTCGACGAAGCCCGCCGCGACTACCGCGCCGCGCAGGAGAACCCGAAGGCGCGCGACCTCGCCAGCGGCGAGATGCGCCTGGCTGGCGATGCGCTGGCCCGCGCCAGCGACGCCTGGACACGCGGCGACGACACCGACAAGGTGAACCACCTGTCCTACCTGGCCCGCCAGCGCGTGGCCATCGCGCAGGAGACCGGCAGCCGCAAGGCCTCCGAGCTCGCTGTCACCAACGCCAACGTGGCGCGCAATCAGGTCCGCCTGGAGGCGCGCACCGACGAGGCCGACGCAGCGCGGCGCAAGGCCGAAGCCGCCCAGCAGGACGCCCAGGCGTCGCAGCGTCAGGCGCAGGCCTCGCAGCAGCAGTCCGAGGCGGCGATGCGCGATGCGCAGGCCGCGCAGCGCGACACGCAGAACGCGCAGCGCCAAGCCGCCGACAGCGCCGCGCGCAACCGCCAGCTCGAGGCGCAGCTGAAGGACCTGAACGCGAAGCAGACCGAGCGCGGCCTGGTCGTCACCATCGGCGACGTGCTGTTCGAAACCGACCGCGCGCAGCTGCGTGCCGGCGGCATGCGCAACGTCGAGAAGCTGGTGGCCTTCCTCAACCAGTACCCGCAGCGCAAGGCGCTGGTCGAGGGCTTCACCGACAGCACCGGCAGCGAGAGCTACAACATGGAGCTCTCCGGCCGCCGTGCCGACGCGGTGCGCACCGCCCTGGTCGACCAGGGCGTCGGTGGCAGCCGCATCGCCACGCGAGGCTACGGCGAGTCGTACCCCGTCGCCGGCAACGACAGCTCAGGCGGACGGCAGATGAACCGCCGCGTCGAGATCGTCCTGTCCGACGAGTCCGGCGCGATCGTGCCGCGTTGAGGCGTCGGGCGCGGGGCTGCCACCGGCGGCCCCGCGCTCGTCCGTCAGCGGGATCACGAAACATTGATCCTGCGTCAGCGCCGGCCAGTCGAGCGACTGGCCCGGCAGCAGCAGCCGCGCCGCCCACGGTGCGGCGTCCTGCAGCGCCACCTCCGCCGTTGCCCGCATCAGGATGAAGCGCATCGTGCGCCCGTCGCGCCTGAGGCTCAGCTCCGCGCGCGGCCAGTGCGCGGGCAGGCAGGGAAGGAACGACAGTTCATTCGCTCCCAGGCGCAGGCCGAAGATCGACTCCACCGCCGCGCGGTGCATCCAGGCCGCCGCGCCGGTGTACCAGCTCCAGCCCCCGCGTCCCGTGTAGGGCGGCTGCGTGTAGACGTCGCCCGCCATCACGTAGGGCTCGATGCCGTAGGCCGCGCCGTGCGCCGAGTTCGCCGCCCGGTGAGCCGGGCTCAGGAAAGTGAAGTAGCGCCACGCCGCCTGGGCGCTGCCGGCTGAGCCGAAGCGCGTGGCCAGTTCGGCCTGCGCCATCAGTGCCCACACCGCACCGTGGGAGTACTGCCCACCGTTCTCGCGCACACCCGGCGGGTAGGCCTGGATGTAGCCGGCGCTCGGCACGGCGTGCACGAGCGGCGGGTCGAGCAGGCGCACCAGCCCGGCAGCCGTGTCCACCAGCTGGTGCTCGACCGCGCCCATCGCCGCGACCTGTCGCGGCCACGGCGCCGCGCCAGACAGCACGGACCAGGACTGCGCGATCAGATCGATGCGGCCTTCCTGGTTGGCGTGCGAGCCGAGCGGGCTGCCGTCGTCGAAGAAGGCGCGCTTGTACCAGGCGCCGTCCCACGCCGGCCCGTTCAGTGCCGCCTTCCATCCCAGCGCCGCCGCCTCCCAGCGCTGCGCGCGGGGCACTTCGCCGCGGCTGCGCGCCAGCGGCGCGAAGCCGTCGACCAGCGCGCACAGGAACCAGCCCAGCCAGACCGATTCGCCGCGCCCTTCGTGGCCGACGCGGTTCATGCCGTCGTTCCAGTCGCCGCTGCCCATCAGCGGCAGCCCGTGCACGCCCACGCGCAGGCTGCGGTCGATGGCGCGCGCCGCATGTTCATAGACCGAGGCCACCTGCACGCCGACCACCGGCGTGTCGTAGATGTCCTCGACGCCGGGCGGGATCTGCGCGCCTTCGAGAAAGGGCACGGGCTCGTCGAGCACAGCCGCGTCGCCGGTCGCGCGCACGTAGTGCAGGCAGGCATGGGCCAGCCACAGCAGGTCGTCGGAGAAATGCGTGCGCACGCCGGCACCGCCGGGCGAATGCCACCAGTGCTGCACGTCGCCTTCGGGGAACTGCCGCGAAGCCGCGAGCACGATCTGCTCGCGCAGCATCTGCGGCGCGGCCCAGGCCAGGGCCATCGCGTCCTGCAGCTGATCGCGAAACCCGGTCGCACCGCCCGCCTGGTAGAAACCGGCCTTGGCCCACATCCGGCACGACACCGCCTGGTAGAGCAGCCAGCGGTTGACCATCGCGTCGAACAGCGGGTCGGGCGTGGAGACGGTGGTGGCCTCCAGCAGCCCGTCCCAGTGCGCGCGCACGGCCGCCAGCCGCTGCGTGGCCGGCACGCCGGCCGCACGGGTGGCCAGTTCACGGGCCGCATCGGCGCTGGCCGCATAGCCGAGCAGGAAGACCCGCTCCAACGCTTCACCCGCCGGCACGCGCACGACCGTCGACAGGGCCGCGCAGGGGTCGAGGCCGCCGCCTTGCTGCTGGCCGAAGTGATCGGGCAGCACCAGGCGGCCGCGCGCATCGAAACACTCGCGGCGGTCGCAGGTCCAGTCCTCGCCGTCGTCGGCACCATCGGTCAGGCCGAAGAAGGCCGTGCCCTCGCCGAAGCCGGCGGACTGCTCGCGCTGGGTGCACAGCAGCGCGGTCAGCTTCTGCCCCGGCAGGCGCTGGCGGTGCAGCGCGGTGTGCACCGTGCCGCGATCGCCGCGCTGCGCTCCCATCGTCCATTCGACGATGCCCGCCAGGCGCAGATGCAGCGTGCGCTGCCCGCGGTTGACGATGCGCAGCCGTACCTGCTTGACGGCGCTGATCGTGTCGACGCACCAGCTCGCCGTCACGTCGGCATCGCCGTGCCGGTGCGCGATGACGCTGTGGCCCTGGCCATGCGTGACGCGGTAGCTCACGCGCTCGTCACCCGGGCTGCCCCAGGCGCAGGGCGTGGCGCTCCAGGTCTGCCGCGTGCGCAGGTCCTGCAGCAGCAGCCACTCCGAGGGCGGGTCGGCCACCGCGTCGTTCGACCAGGCGGTGAGCTGGTTCATGCGGCTGTTCAGCGCCCAGGTGTAGCCGCCGCCCGCTTCCGACACCTGGGTGCCGAACTCTGCGTTGGCGATCACGTTGATCCACGGCCGCGCCGGACGCTTCTGCGCGCTCACGTCGAAACCGAACTCGGCCGTGTCCGGCGCAAAGCGGCCCTGCGGCGCGGGCACCGGCGTGGCCGGCCCGGAGGCCACCAGCACCGCCACCGTCGACACCGCATGGCGCTGCTCGAAGGCCTGCTCGTGCCGCTCCACCCACTCCTGCACGTGATGCAGCAGGGGCCGGCCGTCGGCGCGCAGACGCACGCGCGCCAGGCCCTTGAGCGTGGCCAGTTCGGCCGCGGACACCTCGTGCGACTGCAGCACCACGAAGCCGGTGCTGGACACGCCGCCCTGCGCCGCGCTGTCGGCCAGGTGGCGATCGCGCAGCGCCATGACGTCGTGCTGCAGCGCCATCAGGTAGGAGGCCGGCTCGGCATTGACCACCACCAGGTCGCAGGCGACACCGCCCCAGGACCACAGGCGCAGCGCCTGCGCCAGCGAGCGCAGCAGGCCCAGGCCCTGCGAGACGCCGGCGGTGACGAGCACGATCGGCCGGTCGCCCGAGAGGCCGAAGCGCCACAGCAGACGGCGGTCGCAGGGTTCGGCATGCGAAGCGCCGGCCGATTGCGGCCGGGCCAGCGTGAGCACCAGCGCCGTCGTCAGGCTCTGCACGGCGGCGAAGTTCTCCGCGCCGATGCGCAGCGCACGCAGTCGGATGCCGGCCAGCGTGGCCGACATCAGCGAGGCGCGCTGCACGTGGATGGGCTGGCGGTACTTGTCGATCACCGCGCTGAGCACGCCGCCGTTGTCGGTCGCCGCGGTGGCGAAGGTCAGCATCGCCTTGCCCCGCGGCGCGATGCGCAGGCGCACGGCCAGCGCGCACACCGGGTCGAGGCCGGTGTCCAGCGCCACGGGCGCGTCGTCGACCGACAGGGGCGGCAGCTCGAACGAGGCCAGCGGCCGGCTCGCCCCACGGTTGCGGCCGAGCCAGCGCTGGCGGTCGGCCTGCACGCGCACGCTGATCACCTGCGGGTCGCTGGCAGCGATGAAGTGCGCCGCCATCATGCCGCGCTCGGTGGCCAGCCGCGGCGTGCGTTCGAACACCAGCGCCTGGTGGGCATCGCGCCACTGCGCGCGCACGAACAGGTTCGAGAAGGCCGGGTGGGCCTCGTCGGCGCGCGGTTCGGCCAGCGTCACCTCGAAGGCAGACAGCAGCTCGATGTCCAGCGTGCGGTCGCTGAGGTTGTGCAGTTCGACCTGGCGGAACTCGATGTCGTCTTCCGGGCTCACCCACACCGTCGTGTGCGCCTGCACCTCGGACCAGGCGGCGTCGAAGCAGACGCGGTCGGCGTGGTAGGTGCTGCGGTACACCGCGGCATGGTCGGGCGCCGGGTGCTGCGTGATCGACACGGCGCGTGGCTGCTGGTCCCAGCGCAGGTAGAAGAAGCTGCCCAGCGCGTCGCGCAGGGCATCATCGCGCCAGCGCGTGATGCCGGCGCTGCCCCAGCGGCTCCAGCCGGCACCGTTGGCGCGCAGCGAGACGCTGTAGCGGCCGTTGGACAGCACATGCGTGGGCTCCAGTGCCGCAGCGCCGGGCAGCACCTCGCGCAGCAGGCCCGGCGTGCGCCGCTGCAGTGCCTGCGGCGGCGGGCCGGCGAGCGGCGCATAGAGCATCGACACCTCGCGCGGCGCACGTTCGTGCAGCAGCGGTGCCACCGCCTCGATGTGCGAATCGGCCATGCCCCAGCGGCGCACCACGCCATCGTGCAGCACGTTGGCCAGGGCCACGATGGTCATGCCCTGGTGGTGCGACATGAAAGTGGACACCGGCGTGAAGCCCTCGGCCTGCGACTGCCGCGAAGGCGTGTAGTCGAGCGCCTCGATGAAGCCAAGGGCCTCGCGCGCGCCCAGCGTCTGCAGCAGGTCGAAGTTGGCCGCCGCGCGGCGTGGCGCCACCTGCGCGGCCAGCCCGGTGGCATAGGGCGCGATCACCAGCTCGTCGGGGGGCGTGCGGCGCAACGCCAGCCGCGGCACGCCTTGCGGCGCGTACTGGTAGGCCAGCGTGTGGTCGCGCCCCGCGTAGGCGGACTCCGAGATGCCCCAGGGCACGCGGTGCGCGTGCGCGAAGTCGATCTGTTCGCGCAGCGCGGCCAGGCAGGCGTCGCGCAGCACGCTGCCCTCGGGTTCATCGAGCACCAGGCTGGGCATCAGGTACTCGAACATCGAGCCCGACCAGGAGCGCAGCCCCGCCCTCGCGCCCACTGCATAGAAGGGCCGGCCGAGGGCCGCCCAGTGGCCCACCGGCACGTCGCCCTTGGCGATGGCCAGCAGGCTGGTCAGGCGCGACTCCGAGGCCAGCAGGTCGTAGAAGCCGGCATCGAGCTGCTGCTCGGCGACGCGGTAGCCGATGTGGAACAGGCGACGCCGGTGGTCGAACAGGAAGGCATAGTCGGCGCCCCAGGCGAACTGCGCGCAGCGCTGCGCGATCGCCTGCAGCCGCTGCAGCGCATCGTCGTCGAGATCGCCCTCGCGCGCCAACGCCAGGCAGGCCTGGCCGACGGCGAGCAGGTGGCCGCCGAGGTTGCCGCTGTCCACCGTGGATACGTACATCGGCAGCAGCGGCGCACACGTCTGCGTGTCGTACCAGTTCATGAAGTGGCCGCGGTGGCGCTGCAGCGTGTCCAGCGTGGTCAGCGTCGCCTCGATGCGCGTCAGCAGCTCGGCCGTGCCGATCCAGCCGAACTCGCGCGCGCAGGCCACGCTGAGCAGGTACAGGCCGATGTTGGTGGGCGAGGTGCGGTGCGCCACCATGTCGTGCGGCAGCGTCTGCAGGTTGTCGGGCGGCAGGTGGCTCTCGTCGGCGGTGACGCAGCGCTCGAAAAAGCGCCAGGTGTCGCGCGCGATGCCTTCGAGGTACTCGCGCGTCACCTCCGGCAGCTCGGCCGCGGCGCGCGCGGGCTGTGGCCGGCTCACCCACCAGGTCCACAGCGGCGAGGCCGACCACATCAGGCACAGCGTGATGGCCAAGGCGGGGTGCGGCGAGCCGGACGCGAGCAGCCCGGCGAGCAAAGCAGCGCCGAGCAGCGGCTCGGCCGCATGGCGGCGCCACAGCACGGCAAGGCGCGTGGAGGCCTGCGCCTGCGCGGTGGCGGCGGTGGTCCACTGCAGCAGGTGGCGCCGGCTGACGGCGGTGCGCCAGAGCGCGCGCACGATCGCATCGGCATTCGCCAGCGCCTGCTGCAGCAGCTGCGCGAGGTGCCACAGCCCACCCCACAGCGCGCGAGCCAGGTCGGCGAAGGCCTGGCGGTAGAAGTGCAGCCGGGCCAGGTCGTCGCGCTGCGGCGACAGGCCCGACACCGCGCCCATCAATGGCCCGGCGGCGAAGGCGGCCAGCAACAGCCCCAGAACCGCCCAGGGCGACACCACGGTGCCGGCCAGCGCCAGCGTCAGCAGCGCCAGCGACATCGGGGCCACCAGCGAGCGGCGCAGGTTGTCGAACATCTTCCAGCGGTTGACGGCGCGCATGCGGTAGCGCCCGGGTGCCATCAGGAAGGGCAGCAGCTGCCAGTCGCCACGCGTCCAGCGGTGCACGCGCGAAGCGGCCACGTCGGCATGGAACGGCGCGTCCTCGATCAGCGTGATGTCGGTGACGGCCGCGCAGCGCGCCAGCGAGCCTTCGAGCAAGTCGTGGCTGAGCACCTGGCCGTCGGGCAGGCGCTGAGCCAGCACGGCATGCATCGCGCGCACATTGAGCAGGCCCTTGCCGGTGAAACTGCCTTCGCCGAACAGGTCCTGGTAGACCTCGGAGGTGGCAGCGCTGTAGGGGTCGATGCCGCACTGCCCGGCGAACAGCCAGTGGAAACGCGTGAAGTCGCGCGCCGCCGGCAGCGGCGTGACGATGCGCGGCTGCAGGATGCCGTAGCCGCCCACGACCTGCAGGCCGTCGGCCGACAGGCGCGGCTGGTTGTGCGGGTGCGCGGCCACGCCGACCAGCTCGCGCAGCCGACCCGGCGGCAGCTGCGTGTCGCTGTCGAGCGTGACGAGGTAGCGCGCGCCGGCCGCCAGGCGCGAGGACTCGCCGCAGTCGATGAAGCCGCCCGAAGGTTCATCGGCCAGCGCCGCCACCAGCTGCTCGAGCTTGCCGCGCTTGCGCTCCCAGCCGATCCAGCGCTGCTCGGTCTCGCTGAATTCGCGCTCGCGGTGCAGCACGATGAAGCGCGGTGCCGCGCCGGCATCGCGCGGGTCGCCCGGGTGGCGCCGGTTCAGCGCCTCGATGCCCGCCACCGCCTGGGCGAGCAGCGGTGCGTCGCTGTCGCGCTGCGCCGTGTCGGCGTCGGCCCAGTCGCTGAGCAGCGCGAACTGCGCCTCGCGCTCCGGGTTGGCCAGGTGGTGCAGCTCCAGCCGGTGCACCAACGCCTCGACCCCCTGCGCATCCGTGAGCATGGCCGGCACGACGACGAGCACGCGGTGCTCCGCCGGGATGCCGGTTCCGAACGACAGGCGCGGCAGCGGGCGCGGGCGTGCCGACTCGCTGATGAGGCGGTTGATCACCGCGACCACCGCCTCCGAGGCCGGGAACAGCATCAGCAGCGCGGCCGGCAGGGCCGCCCACTCCAGCGCGGTGTGCTGGCGCATCAGCAGCCAGGCCGTGACGCCCAGCGTGCCCAGCAGCAGCGCCACCAGGTAGACCGGCAGGGACAGCCGCGCGACCACGCCGCGCCATGCGCTGGCGGCGCGCTCGTGCAGACCGAGCGCATGCAGCAGCGCCGGCCGCCCGGCGCCGAGCAGCCAGTGGCTGGGCACGCCGGCCAGCGCGTCGCCGGCGGGGGCCGAATGCATCAGGTCGAGCAGGCGCTGGGCCACCACGCGCTCCCGGCATCCGCTGCGGCGCGACAGCCGCTCGATGCCATGCAGCGTCTGGTCGCGCGTGGCCACGTGCTCGGCCTCGAACACCGGCGAGGTGAGCATCAGCCGCATCAGGAGGCTGGTGCGCGCCACGATGTCGGGCCAGTCGGCGTCGCCGATGTCGCGCAGCGAAGTCACGGCGTTGCTGACGCTGAGGTTGTCCGCCGCCTGGTCGGCGCTCTGCTGCGCCTGCAACGCCGCCAGGTCGGGCAGTGCCAGGCGCAGCCACTCGTGGTGGGCAGCCTGCAGGCCGGCCCCGGCGCCGGGCTGCAGGTCCTGCAGGCGTTGCGCCATCTGCCCGAGGAAGACGCGGCCGACACCCCGCCGCTCGAGCAGCGCGAGCAGTGCATCGAGCGCCGGCACGCCGTGCGCGCCGATGCGGTCGCACACCAGGTTGGCGACCTCGCGCGCGGCCTTGTTGGTGGCCACGCGCTCGGCCAGTCGCCGCAGGTTCTCGATCAGCACCACGCGCAGCGTCGTGGGCAGCGCCCACATCTCGCTCAGGCGCAGCTCGCGCGTTTCCTGGTACGCGCCGAGGAAGGCGGCCAGCAGGTCCTCGTCGAAGGCGCCGTCGGTGTGGGCCACGAAGGCCCAGGCCACGCCGTACACGCGCGGCAGGCCGGCCAGCGGCGGATCGACGAGCACCGGCAGCTCGCGGAAGTAGCGCCGCGGCAGGCCTTCGCGGATCTGCGTGAGCTGGGCCTCGATGAGGTGGAAGTTGTCGAGCAGCCATTCGGCTGCCGGGCTGACGTCGTAGCCGGTGGCGGCCTGCACGCCGATGTAGCGGTGCGCCTCGCGCAGCGCGACGATATTGCTGCGCAGGCGCGGGTAGAAGGTCGGCATGCGCAGGCGCGAGCGCGACACGCGGTGCGTGTCGCCCAGGCTCAGGCCATGCTGCGCGAAACGCTGCTGGCCGAAGATCTCGGAGCGGATCGGTGGCGGCACCGGCCCGCGCGAGGCATCGAGGATGGCGCACAGCGCCGCCGACGCCTCGGGGACCAGCCGCGCCAGCGCGGAAGACACCATCGCCCTACCAGGCCAGGGAGCCGACGCCGATCACCAGGGTCAGCACCACCACCGTGGTCACGAAGCGCGCCGCGACAAAGCCCTGCACGGCTTCTGCGCCGCAGCGCAGCACGAACAGGCGACCGGACAGCGAGCGGCACAGGTGCAGGTGCTCGCCGAGCGCCGACAACTCCATGGGAGAGGTGTCGACGGCATCGCCGAAAGACGCCGTGCTCCAGTTCGGCCCGGCGGGGCCAGTTGCGGTCATGAGGCAGCCTTGTCGTGGGCGTGGGTGTGGGCCTGGACCGTGTCGAGGAGCGATGCGTTCCCGCAATGTCGAATCTGGCGCGCGATCATGGTTGGTGGCTCTCTCGGGGCTCTCGTGGACTTCGGTGTGATTCCCCTTGTAGCTGGCCGCGTGTTCGCTGTCTGTGCGTTGTCGAACCTAGCCCTTCCCGGGCACCGTGCCGAACACGCGATCCCAGAACGAAGTGGTGACGCCATAGCAGCAGTGCGTGCCGGCGTGGTGGTGCATCGCGTGCCAGCGCTTGCGCTCGCGCAACCACGCACTCCCGGCGCGCCAGTGGTGCGTCGCGTGGTGCGTCACGCCGTAGGCGAAGTAGCCGGCCAGCAGGCCGAGCGTCAGCGCGCAGGCGATCCACAGGTCGGCCAGCAGCAGCGCCGGCAGGAACACGAAGACGACGATCAGCGACGCGCTCAGGATCGTCGGCGCGCAGATCATCGCCCTCGGCCGCTCGTGGTGTGCTGCATGCCAGCGGCTGAACGGCGCCACGCCATGCAGCAGGAAGCGGTGCAGCAGGTACTCGAAGCCGCTCCAGCCCCAGGCGCCCATCAGCACGCACGCGACGATCACCAGGCCATGATCGCGCGGCACACCAGCCAGCAGCACGCCGGTCAGCGCGACCACCGCCGCGCCGTAGAGGGCAAAGTCGGCGCCATAGGCCGCCTTGCCGTGTTCGATCGACAGTATTCCCATGCAATCGACGCTAGGGCCGGATCAGCGCCCGGTCTGTGCGCTGGGAGACGGTGCAGCACGCGCTTCGGGAACAGACTGCGCACACCGATCGACGGGAGTGCCGCAGCGATCGGCATGACCACGGAGCACTCACATTGGCCGATGCACAGAACCACCTGATCGAAATGCTCCCACGCAAGGATTGCGAACGGCTGATGGCCGTCGGCGAACCCGTGGAGCTCGTGCTCGCCGAAGTGCTGTATGAACGTGACACGGTCGTGAGCCATGTCTACTTTCCGGTCGACGGCTTCGTGTCGCTGGTGACACAGGTCGACAAGCATCCGAGCCTGGAGGTCGGCATGGTCGGGCGCGAGGGCATGGTCGGCGCGCCGATGGCGCTGGGGATCGCCACCACGCCGCTGCGTGCCGTCGTGCAGGGTGCCGGATCCGCCTGGCGCATCGGCGCGGTGCCCTTCCGCCGCGAACTGGCGCGCAGCCCGGCCCTCAAACAGTGCCTGGACCGCTACCTGTACGTGATCATGGCGCAGCTCGCCACGTCGGCTGCGTGCCTGCGATTCCACCTGATCGAGCCGCGGCTGGCGCGCTGGCTGCTGATGACGCAGGATCGTGCCCACGCCGACAGCTTCCACGTCACGCACGACTTCCTGGCCTACATGCTCGGCGTGCGCCGCGTGGGCGTGACGATGGCCGCCGGTGCGCTGCAGGCCAGCGGCCTGATCGAATACCACCGCGGCGAACTGAAGGTGCTGGACCGCGCGGGACTCGAAGCGGCGGCGTGCAGTTGCTACGCCGCCGATCTGCGCGGCTACGACTCCGTGATGGCTTGAGCCGCCGACGCGAACGTCAGACGACGGCGCCGAACCAGGCGCCCACGCCGGCCGTGATGGCCATGGCCAGCGCACCCCAGAAGGTCACGCGAAACGCCCCGAGCCAGGGCTTCGCACCGCCCACACGCGCCGCCACCGCCCCGAGCAGCGCCAGGAACAGCAGCGAAGTGCCGACCACGCCGGCCATCAGCTGAGACCCGGGCATCAGCGCCACGACGGCCAGCGGCAGCGCGGCGCCGACGCCGAAACTCGCGGCCGAGGCGAGCGCCGCCTGGATCGGCCGGGCGCTGAGCGCGTCGGTGATGCCGAGCTCGTCGCGCGCATGGGCGCCGAGCGCATCGTGCTTCATCATCTGCTCGGCCACCTGGGCGGCCAGCGCCGGCTCGATGCCGCGCGCCGCGTAGATGGCTGCCAGCTCGCGCCGCTCGGCGGCCGGGTCGGCATCGATTTCGGCCTGCTCGCGCGTCAGGTCGGCGCGCTCGGTGTCGGCTTGCGAATGCACCGAGACGTATTCGCCCGCCGCCATTGACATGGCCCCGGCCACCAAGCCCGCCACCCCGGTGGTCAGGATGGAAGCATGGCTCGCACTTGCCGCGGCCACGCCGACCACGAGGCTCGCGGTGGAGACGATGCCGTCGTTGGCCCCCAGCACCGCCGCGCGCAGCCAGCCGATGCGATCGGTGCGGTGGCGTTCGGTGTGGTGGCGGCGCATGAGGGTCATGCCCGAGTGTGCCGCAGGAGCGGCCGGCATGGCGGGCTCGGGCATGCGCTGCATCAACGCTTGGTCATCGCGAGTGACTCGAGTGCCCAGGTCTCGGTTTCCTCGTCCCATCGGTGCGACTTGACGAACTCGGCACGCTCCATGCACACCTGGGCACGCGTCAGCCGCTCGGCAGGCGGCGCAACGGTGGCCTGGGCGAAGCCGGACGTGGCACCCGCGGCAGCCAGCAGCACGGTGAGAACGCGAAGGCGTTTTGGCAAGCGGTTCATCGTGGAGTTTCCATTCCTGGTTTGAAGGGCCATGAGGGCATGGCGCGCCGGCGCCCCAGGGTCACGCGGCGTGTTTCGTCACCCAGGCGACGTAGCGGTCAGTCCAGCTCTGAAGAAAAGCGCGACTGCTCTCCTGCACGTCACCGGAAGGCTCGAACAGGCCGGGCTGGGCCTGCATGAACACCTCGGGCTGGCCCAGCGTGGGCATGTCGAGGTAGGCCAGCACGTTGCGCAGGTGCTGCTGCGCCATCGAGCTGCCGGGAGCGCCCACCGAGATGCCGATCACCCCGGCCGGCTTGCCCGCCCAGGCGCTCTTGCCGTAGGGGCGCGAGCCGTGGTCGATGGCGTTCTTCAGCACGCCGGGGATCGAGCGGTTGTATTCGGGCGTGGCGAACAGCAGGCCGTGGGCCAGCGAGATCGATTGCTTGAGCCGCTGAACGGCCTCGCCGGGCTTGTCGTCGTCGTCCTGGTTGTAGGGCGGCAGGTCGCCGATGGGCACCTGCGTGGCAGAGAAGTTCGACGGCATCAGGCGGATCACGGCGTTGACGAGCTGGCGGTTCAGCGATTCGCGGCGCAGGCTGCCGACGATCACCGCGATGCGGTAGGAAGTCATGGGGGTCCTCGAAGAACGGAAGGTGCGCCATCGCACCCGGCAGGCCACGGTAGGTCGCGGCCAGGCCAGCGTCTGTGCGCTGGACGACGCATGCCGCCGCGGCACGCAGGCGCAGCCCAGGCGCGGGCGTGCGCATCAACGTTCGTTGCCGCACAGACGCAATGCAGCGCTGCGCGCATGGTCATGGCCGGCGTGGATGTCGGGCCCCGACCCCCTTTGCCGCCAGGGAGTCCAGATGCGCATGAACCTGTCGCGAGCCGCTTGGCCGACCGACCCCGCTGCCTTCTTCGTGCCGCAAGGCAAGGCGAGCGCCGAACCTCGCCCCGACATCGGCCCGGTGGCGACGGAGCACGACTTCAGCATCCTGCGCCATGCCTTCCGGCCCACGGGTGGCATTGCGCGCGGCGACGACCTGTCGCGGCTGCTCGAGGACCACCGCTGCGGCGACTTCATCAGCCTGGCGCGCTTCATTGCGCAGCACGAGATCTTCGCCTTCCAGTGGCGCGACTCGTTCTGGATCCCGATGTTCCAGTTCGACCTGCAGGATCTGTCGATCCGCACCGGGCCGCGCCGCGTGCTGGCGGAGCTGGCGTCGGTGTTCGACGGCTGGGCGCTGGCCGTGTGGTTCGCGCAGAGCAACTCATGGCTGCACGGGCATCGCCCGGTGGATCTGCTCGAGTCCGATCTCGACAGCGTGCTGCAGGCCGCTTGCGCCGACCGCTTCATCGCCAACGGCTGAACGCCGACCATCCCGAGGACCTCTTCCCATGCAAGCACTCGTCTACGTCGGACCCGGCAAGAAAGCCGTGCAGGACCGCCCCACACCCGCGCTGCAGCAGCCCGGCGACGCGATCGTGCGGATGACGCGAAGCACCATCTGCGGCACCGACCTGCACATCCTGAAGGGCGACGTGGCGACCTGCCTGCCCGGCACCGTGCTCGGCCACGAAGGGGTCGGCATCGTCGATGCCGTGGGCACGGGCGTGACCGGCTTCAAGGCGGGCGACCACGTGCTGATCTCCTGCATCAGCGCCTGCGGCCGCTGCGAGCCCTGCCGCAAGGGCATGGGCTCGCACTGCACCACCGGCGGCTGGATCCTCGGCCACCGCATCGACGGCACGCAGGCCGAGTACGTGCGCATCCCGCACGCCGATACCAGCCTGTACCCGATCCCGCCCGGCGCGCAGGAAGAGGCGCTGGTGATGCTCAGCGACATCCTGCCCACCGGCTTCGAGTGCGGCGTGCTCAACGGCCGTGTGCAGCCCGGCGGCAGCGTGGCCATCGTCGGCTCCGGCCCGATCGGCCTGGCGGCGCTGCTCACCGCGCAGTTCTACGCGCCGGCGCAGATCATCATGGTCGACCTCGATGACAACCGCCTGGCTGTCGCCACGCGATTCGGCGCCACGGCCACGGTGAACAGCGGCGCCGGCGACGCCGCGCAGCAGGTCATGGCCCTGACGGGTGGGCGTGGCGTGGACACCGCCATCGAGGCGGTGGGCATTGCCGCCACCTTCGAGCTCTGCCAGGACATCGTCGCCGCCGGCGGCACCATCGCCAACGTCGGCGTGCACGGCACCAAGGTCGACCTGCACCTGGAGCGGCTGTGGTCGCACAACATCACCATCACCACGCGGCTGGTCGACACGGTGTCGATCCCGATGCTGCTGCGCAGCGTGCAGTCGCAACGCGTCGACGCGTCGCAGCTCATCACCCACCGCTTCGGCTTCGAGCGCATCCTGCAGGCCTACGACACCTTTGCCAACGCGGCCGACACGAAGGCGCTGAAGGTGATCATCGAGTTCTGATCTGGCGCAATGCCCATCTGTTCGACAGCGCACAGAAGTACGCCGGGTTAGCGCCTAACCTGAGGCACAACCGGAGAAATCCATGAGCCTCGGAACCATTCTGCTGATCGTGCTGATCCTGATGCTGATCGGCGTCTTCCCCACCTGGCCGCACAGCAGCGGCTGGGGCTACGGGCCCAGCGGCGGCATCGGCCTGGTGGTCGTCATCGTGCTCGTCCTGCTGCTCATGGGTCGTCTGTGACCCTGCGTGCCGGCCCGGCCATCGGGCTGGCGCTGGGCATGCTGCTGGCCGCCTGCGGCGAACCCGCCCGGCTGACGGTCGCGGCCGGCACCGGGCCGCGCCCCGAACTGCCGTCACCGCGCACCAGCCTGATCCCGACCGTGCACATCGCGCCGGCGCGCGGCTGGGTCGACGGCGCCACGCCGCTGGCCGCGCAGGGCCTGCAGGTGCACGCATTCGCGCGCGGGCTCGACCACCCGCGCTGGCTGCTCGTGCTGCCCAACGGCGACGTGCTGGTGGCCGAAACCAATGGCCCACCTCGCCCGGGCGACGGCGGCGGCGTCAAGGGCTGGGCGATGGGCGTGGTGATGAAGTCGGCCGGTGCCGCCGTGCCCAGCGCGAACCGGATCACCCTGCTGCGCGATACCGACGGCGACGGCGTGGCCGACCTGCGTTCGGTGCTGCTCGACGGCCTCGCCTCGCCCTTCGGCATGGCATTGGTGGGCGATCAGCTCTACGTGGCCAACACCGATGCGCTGCGGCGCTTTCCCTACCGCAGCGGGCAGACGCAGATCACCGCGCCCGGCGTCACCTTGCTGGCCTTGCCGGCCGGAACGATCAACCATCACTGGACCAAGAACCTGATCGCCAGCCGCGATGGCAGCAGGCTCTACGTCACGGTGGGCTCCAACAGCAACGTGGCCGAGCGCGGCATGGCGGCCGAGGCCGAACGTGCCGCCATCTGGGAGGTCGATCTCGCCACCGGCCAGCATCGCGTGTTCGCCTCCGGCCTGCGCAACCCCAATGGCATGGCCTGGGCGCCCGGCAGCGGCGCGCTGTGGACTGTCGTCAACGAGCGCGACGAACTCGGCAGCGACCTGGTGCCCGACTACCTGACCTCGGTGCGCGACGGCGCCTTCTACGGCTGGCCCTACAGCTACTACGGCAGCCATGTCGATGCGCGCGTGCAGCCGCCGCGGCCCGACCTCGTGGCCACCGCGACCGTGCCCGACTACGCGCTCGGCCCGCACACCGCCTCGCTGGGCCTGGCCTCGTCCGCCGGTTCGCGACTGCCTGCGGCCTTTGCCGAGGGCATGTTCATCGGCCAGCACGGCTCCTGGAACCGGCGGCCGCACAGCGGCTACAAGGTGATCTTCGTGCCCTTCACAGGCGGCCGGCCTTCGGGTATACCGATCGATGTGCTGACCCGCTTTCTCACCCCCGATGGCGATGCGTCCGGCCGGCCGGTCGGCGTGGCCATCGATCGCCAGGGCGCCTTGCTGGTGGCCGACGACGTGGGCAACGTCGTCTGGCGCGTCACCGCGGCCCCCTGAGGTACCGTACATGCGCCGCAGCCTGCTCCTCGCGCTGCTGTGCGTGTCGGGCTGCACCGGTTGTGTCAGCCTGCCGGTCATCGTGCCGGATCTGGCCCGGCCAGCCGTACCGGCCGTGCAGCTCGAGGGCTCGCGCGGGCCGCTGACGGCGGCGCAGAGCAAGGCCGTGCTCGCGCGGCTGGCCGCCCGCGGTGAGCCCACCGACATCTTCGCGCGCCACCTCGCGCTGGAGGAAGCGATCGTCGGCAGCCCGCTGACCGCCGGCAACCGCGTCACGCTGCTCAAGGACGGCCCGGCCACCTACCGCGCGATGCTGGCCGCCATCGAGGCGGCAACCGACCACGTCCACATGGAGACGTACATCCTCGACGACGACGAGATCGGCCAGCGATTCGCTCAGGCCTTCATTGCCAAGCAGCGTGCGGGCGTGCAGGTGCGGCTGATGCGCGACAGCGCCGGCACGATCAGCACGCCGGCCACCTTCTTCCAGCCGCTGGCCGATGCCGGCGTGCAGATCGTGGAGTTCAACCCGCTCAATCCGCTGAAGGCGCACGACGACTGGGAACTGAACCAGCGCGACCACCGCAAGCTGCTCGTCGTCGACGGGCGCGTGGCCTTCCTCGGCGGCATCAACATCAGCAGCGTCTACTCGGGTGGCTCGTTCAGCCAGGGCTCGCGATTGCGTCCCGGCGGAGGGCCGGCCTGGCGCGACACGGACCTGCAGCTCGAGGGCCCGGTGGTCGCCGAACTGCAGAAGCTCTTCCTCGCCGCCTGGGCGGCTCAGAAAGGCCCAGTGCCCACCTCGACCGGGCTGTTCCCGCCGCCCGAGCGGGCCGGCCACCAGGTGGTGCGCGCCATCGGCAGCTCGCCCGACGAACCGTTCAGCCTGATCTACGCGACGCTGCTGTCGGCCATCGGCAGTGCCGAGACCAGCGTGCAGATCACCAATGCGTACTTCGCGCCCGACCCGCAGTTGCTGGCCGCGCTCGAGGCGGCGGTGGCGCGCGGTGTCGAGGTGCGGCTGATCCTGCCGAGCCAGACCGACTCGTGGCTGATCTTCCACACCGGGCGCGGCTTCTACGAGCGGCTGCTGCGCGCCGGCGTGAAGATCTTCGAGCGCCGCGGCGTGATCCTGCATTCCAAGACCGTGCTGATCGACGGCGTGTGGGCCACGGTGGGCTCGACCAACCTCGACTGGCGCAGCTTCCTGCACAACCACGAGCTCAACGCCGTGGTGCTGGGCGCCGAGTTCGGCGCGCAACTGCAGGCGATGTTCGACGCCGACCTGGCCGGCTCCGACGCCATCACGCTGGAGGCCTGGACACGGCGGCCGCTCGATCTGCGCATCAAGGAGATGTTCGCGCGGCTGTGGGAGTACTGGCTTTAGCCGATACGCTTCGCGCCATGACCAAGTACGTCGCCGCCTACGCCGCCACCGCTCTCGTCATGCTCGTGCTCGACGCGATCTGGCTTGGCCTGATCGCCGCGCCGCTGTACCAGCAGGGCATCGGCCACCTGATGGCGCCGCAGCCGCGGCTCGGCGTGGCCGCGATCTTCTACCTGCTCTATCCGCTGGGCATCGTGATCTTCGCGGTGGCCGCAAGGCCGGCCGGGGCCTGGCAGCCCACGCTGCTGGCCGGCGCGCTGTTCGGCTTCTTTGCCTACGCCACCTACGACCTGACCAACCTGGCCACGCTGAAGGGCTGGCCGATCGGCCTGTCGCTGGTCGACGTCGCCTGGGGCAGCGCGGTCAGCGCCGTCTCGGCCGGCGCCGGGCGCTGGGCGATGGATCGCCTCGACACAGCCTGAGACACCTCGGCCGCGCGGCTGCGTACGTTGGCGAACAGACGCCAGCCCCCCGGCTGCCTACAAGGGTCGAATGGAAAGATTCGACATGTCCCGACCATCGGCCGGCAGCAGCGCCGCGCCGACCAGCAACGGCAGGCACCCTCAGCCCGGCCATGCCAACGGCAACGGCAACGGCAACGGCAACGGCCACGCCGGCAACGGCCACAGCGCGCCGCCCGTGGCAGCCGACGTGGCGAACGACGTCGCGGTAGCCGACTGGAACGACATGCTTCAGGCCGTGAAGGAGCGCATGCGGCAGCTCGGCGACGCGATGCGCTCGCACGACGCCGACGCGCCGTCCGGGGTGCTGGAGTGCGCCACGGCACTGGATCAGCTGCAGGAAACGCTGCTGCACGAACTCGGCCGGCATCGCCGCCTCGAGCTGGAACTGTTCGACACGCGCATGGCGCTGGCGATGTCGCGCAGCGCGCTGGCCGGCACGCGCGACGGCGAACGCCGCGCCCGCCACCAGGCGCTGCATGACGACCTCACCTCGCTGCCCAACCGCACGAACTTCCTC
Organism: Rhizobacter sp. AJA081-3; assembly: GCF_017795745.1. Classification (GTDB taxonomy): domain Bacteria; phylum Pseudomonadota; class Gammaproteobacteria; order Burkholderiales; family Burkholderiaceae_C; genus Piscinibacter. The sequence goes on from NZ_CP059067.1 coordinate 2,722,042, forward strand.
GCCCGACTGCAGGAATCGCTGGCACCGGGCGAGGCCTCACGGGCACCGCTGGCGGTGTTCTACCTCGACCTGGACGCCTTCAAGGCCGTCAACGACACCCATGGCCATGCCGCCGGCGACGAACTGCTGCGCATCGTCGCGGCGCGTCTGGCGCGTGCCCTGCGCGCGGAGGACCTGGTCGGCCGGCTGGGCGGCGACGAGTTCGCCTGCCTGATCGCCGACATGCCCGGCCCGGCGGCGCTGACCCAGCTCGCCCGCAAGCTCTACGACACGGTGGCGGCGCCGCTGACCATCGGTGCGTTGCGCTTCGTCGTGCGCCCGAGCATCGGCATCGCGATATGCCCGGATGACGCCGACACCGCGGCGACGCTGCTCCAATGCGCCGACGCCGCGATGTACCGCGCCAAGCGGCAGCAACTGGGCCATGCCTTCTTCGAGGCGCAGGCCGACGCGCCGGCGCGATTCAGGGCGCCGCCGGGGGCGGCCGCTCCTTGACGAGCGAGGCCAGCACGGCCAGCCACGCCGGGCCCGGAACGCGGGCCATCGCCGTCGAGAACAACTGTGGCATCAGCCCGGCGAGCAACGCGGGGCTGAGCAGCCAGCGCCAGGGCCGGCTCCACGCGAACAGGCCGCCCGCCAGCACGGACGCCGTGACCAGCAGCAGCGGATGGCGCTGCGCGAGCGGCGCCACGGCGGTCTGCGTGGCCTGTGCGGCGAGCAGCAGCGCCGGGCGCAGCGGATGCTTCGCCCACCAGCCCCGCGCGCCGTCGATCAGCCCGCCGATCCCGGGAATCGCGCTCCAGGCATCGAATCCGCCCGCATGCGCAGCCGCAGCCTGGTCGCCGCCGTTGCGCTGCACCGCCAGGGCCATGCGCAGCCTCTGCCGCGAGAGCGCGAGCCGTTGCACCACGCCGATGGCCGCGCTCACGCGGCCCCCGCCTGCTTGAGCATGCCCAGATCGGCCAGAACCTGCTCGCGCACCAGCGCAAAGGCATCGCCATCGGCCGTGCGCCGCGCGGCGGCCAGGCAGGCCACTGCCGCGAGCAGTGGCGGCAGCGGCACAGCCAGCAGCGCCCAGGCGGCCTGGCCCGGCACCGCGGGCAGCATCGCCCACAGCATCAGGGCCACGCCGCCGAGCACCGCGGCCACGCCGAGCAGGCACAGGCCGAGGGCAGCGAGAACCGCCTGCCTGCGCCAGGCCGACACCGCCTGGCCGGTCTGCGCCGACACCAGCTCCGCATAGGCCCGGGCATGCTCGACGAGCAGCTCGGGCTGGCTGGCGATCAGGCGCAGGATCGGTTGCATCACGTGCGCGAACGACTGAGCAGTGAAATCAGGGCTGTCAACGCCGCGCCGGCGGCCGCAGCCATCAACATGGCCTTCACCGGCTCGTGGCGGATGTAGTCCACCGTGCTGTCGCCGGCATGCTGGGCCTTGGCGCGCAGATGGTCGGTACCTTCGATCACGGCATCGAGGCCGCGGTGTGCCATCGCGCTGGCCTTTTCGGCCGTCCGGTCGATGAGCGGGCCGGCCTGGGCGGCCAGAGAATTGCCTGATTCGGGGATCTTCGGGTCGAACATGATGGGTCCTTGGAGAGTGGGGGGAAGGTGGGAAGGGTTGGCCTCAGCGCTTGAGCAGCCCGAACAGGAAAGTCACCACGGCGAGCACGAGGAAGACCATGAAGAGGATCTTGGCGATGCCCACCGCGCTGGCGGCGATGCCGCCAAAGCCGAACACGGCCGCGATCAGCGCGATGACGAGAAAGACGACGGCATAGTGCAGCATGGTGGCCCCCTTGCAGTTCGCGTCGGCGCCCGTCCGACGGGTGTCGGGCTGGAGCGGCGCCGCAGCGATGCAGCCAGTGTCCTGCGGCCGGTACCCGATCGGCATCGGCTTGCAGGCCGACGCCTTGTCGGTCACGTCGCCCGGGCGCCGTAGGACGGCGCCCACAGCTCAGGCCTGGGCCGCCTGCGGCAGGCTGACGCGGATCATCGTTCCCTGTCCCGGTGCCGACACCACGGTCAGCACCCCGCGCTCGGCCTCGGCGCGATAGCGCATGCCCATCAGCCCGTGGGCGCTCGGCGGCTGGCTCCGCGGGTCGAAGCCCACGCCATCGTCGCGCACGCTCACCTCGACACGATCGCCGCGGTCGCGCAGCGTCAGCCAGACGTTGCGCGCCTGGGCGTACTTGGTGATGTTGGTGATGGCCTCCTGCACGAGTCGGTAGACCACCAGCTCGGCGCTCTCGCCCAGCCGCACCGGCTGGAGTTCGCAGTGCACCGCGATGCCGGAGCGCTCGGCGTATTCGCGCGCCGTGATCTCCAGCGTGACCACGAGGCCGAGGTTGCTCAGCGCCGAGGGCCGCAGGTCTTCGGTGATGCGGCGCTTCAGCGCGATCACGCTGTCCAGCGTGGCGACCAGTGCGCCCAGGCGCTCCAGCGCCTCCGGTGCGGCCCCGGCCAGGCGAGACTTCATGCGCGCGGCATCGAGCTTGGCCGAGGTGAGCAGCGCACCGAGTTCGTCGTGCAGGTCGCGCGCCAGCCGGTTGCGCTCGTCCTCGCGTGCCGTCTGCAGGTGCTGCGCCAGTTCGGTGAGCTGCGCGGTGCGCTGCGCCACCTCGGCCTCGAGGCGGTCGCGCTCGCCCTGTATCTGGCGCTGGCGCTCCTTCTGCTGCGTCTGCAGCGCCGAGGCCTGGCGCAGCATCATGTACAGCGCGAACAGCCCGAAGCCGCTGAGCAGCGCCACGCCCAGGCGGCCGAGCATCAGCGTACGGTAGAGCCCCTCGCGGCGAGTGACCACCTCGCGCAGCTGGTGCGCCAGCAGCGCGTTGATCAGCGGCGCCGTCTCGCGCTCGCCGGCGCGTTCGGCCACCAGCGCCTGCAGGCGGGCCACCTGCTCGGCCGGCAGGATTTCGGCGCGGTAGTGGTCTGCCAGGAAACTCAGCGAGGCCTCGATCTCGCGGCGCACGACGGAGCCGGCCACGGCGCCCGGCAGCTCGGGCAGCCGGCGCTGCAGGTTCTGGATCTGCGTGCGCGCCGCGCCCATGCCGCCGAGTTCGTCGAGCGCGCTCACGGAGCGCCGGTAGGAGACTTCGCTGACGAAGACGAGCGCGGCCACCACGGCGCAAGCCATCGCCAGGACCACCGGGCTGCGTCGCAGGACAGTCCAGAAGACCATGCCTACCGCCAGGCCACAACCGGGGCCGAAAGCGTGAGACGATGGCGTACCAAACTGCGCCTCTCGCCATGATCCGAATCGCCATCGTCGACGACCATGCCATGGTCCGCGCCGGGCTGCGCCAGTTCTTCTCCGATCAACCCGACTTCGCCGTCGTGGCCGAGGCCGCCAGCGGCCGCGAGGCGGTGGACATCGTGCGCAACGCCGAGGTCGACGTGATCGTGCTCGACATCTCCATGCCCGAGCAGAGCGGTGTCGATGCGCTCGCGGCCATCAAGGCACGCGCGCCCGACCTGCCGGTGCTGATCCTGTCGGGCTTCGCCGAGTCGCATTACGCCACGACGCTGCTGCGCCTGGGCGCCAGCGGCTACCTCAACAAGGACTGTGACCCGGAGGAGATCGTCAAGGCGATCCGCACCGTGTGCCGCGGGCGCAAGTACATCACCGCGGCGGTGGCCGAGCAGCTCGCCGACACGCTGGGCGAAGGCGGCGACCGGCCACTTCACGAGACGCTCTCCGAACGCGAGCTGCAGGTGTTCCTGCGCCTGGCCAAGGGCGAGACCATCGGCCACATGGCCGAGAGCATGTCGCTGAGCGTGAAGACCGTGAGCACCTACCGGACCCGGGTGATGGAGAAGATGAAGCTCGCCTCGAACAGCGACCTCACGTATTACGCGCTGAAGGCGGGCCTGATTCAATAGACGCAGGTCACTGAAGCCGGCTCACGACAGCGCACCGAGGCTGCTGTCGGTCGGCTCGCCGCTGGCCAGGCGGCTGCAGTACTGGATCAGCGCATCGATCTCGTTGGACTTGTCGAACACCCGGTCGGCACCGAGCTCCATGCATTTGCGCCGCATGTCCGGCGTCGCGTAGTTGCTCAGCACCACGAGCTTGCGCCGCTGCGGCATCGCCCGCGCGGCGCGCAGCACGCCCAGGCCCGAGCCGCCCTTGAGGAAGATATCGACGATCACCAGGTCGGCGCGGTGGTCGGCGCGCTCCAGCCACTGCAGCGCGCCCGACTCGTCCTCGGCGCTGCCCACCACCTCGACCGGCAGCAGTTCTTCGAGCGTGGCGATCAGGTTCTCGCGGATGACCGGACTGTCTTCGACGATGTACGTCTTGAGCGGCTGCATGGGGTGATACGGCTCGACCTGCGGGGCTGGGGTACCCCGTGAGTGTGCGCCCTTTGCGGAGCGGCGGCATCGGCCGGAAGCCGGGGCCTCTTGTGGGCCTTGTCCTACGCGGGCGTCTTCACCGGCCGCTCGTCGCTCTCGACGCGGCCGTCCACCAGCTCGATGATGCGGTCGCAGCGCTCGGCCAGCCGCGGGTCATGGGTGACGACCAGGAACGAGGTTTTCAGCTCGGCGTGCATGCGGCGCATCAGCGCGAAGACCTCGTCGGACGAGGCCCGGTCCAGGTTGCCGGTGGGCTCGTCGGCCAGCACCAGCGGCGGCTGCATGACCAGCGCGCGGGCGATCGCCACGCGCTGCTGCATGCCGCCGGAGAGCTCGCCCGGCCGCTTGGCCATCGCCTCGCCCAGCCCCATCGCGGCGAGCACGGCGCGCGCATGCTCGCGCTGCGCGGCACTGACGCTGCCGTCGCGCATCAGCGCCGGCAGGGTGACGTTCTCCAGCGCGGTGAAGGCCGGCAGCAGGTGGTGGAACTGGAAGACGAAGCCCAGCGCGGCGCGCCGGCGCAGCGTCAGGCCGGCGTCGTCCAGGCCGCTGACCTGCTCGCCCTGGATGCGGTAGCTGCCCGCGGTCATCGGCTCGAGCAGGCCGATGATGTTCAGCAGCGTGCTCTTGCCCGAGCCCGAGGGCCCGATCAGCGCGGCGAACTCGCCGGTGTCGAGCGTGAACGACACGCCGTGCAGCACCTCGGCCTCGTTCGGGCGGCCCAGGTTGTAGCTCTTGCGGATGCCGTCGAGCTCGATCAGCGGCGTGGAGGCAGCGTTCACGGGCGCCTCACATGCGGATGGCCAGGGCCGGGTCGAGCGCCGCCGCGCGCCGCGCCGGCGCCACCGCGGCGAGCACGCCGCACAGGGTGGCGACGGCGGCGATGCGCAGCGCCAGCGCCGGGGCCAGCGTGATCGAGAACAGCGGCAGCCCGTCGGAGCCGCGCACGAAGCTGGTGAAGGCCCAGATCAGCAGCACCGCGAGCAGCACGCCCAGCACCGAGCCGAGGGCGCCGACGATCGCGCCCTGCAGCAGGAAGACGCGCAGGATCTGGCCTCGCGTGGCGCCCATCGCGCGCAGGATGCCGATCTCGCGGCGCTTCTGCACCACCGACACCACCAGCACGCTGGCGATGCCCAGCACCACCACCACCATCACCACGCCGCGGATCAGCCCGGTGCTCACCGACTGCGCGTTCAGCGCCGAGACGAGCTGCGCATTGGCCTGCTGCCAGCTCTCCACCTTGTACGGGTAACGCTGCGCCAGGTCGTCGGCCAGGCGCTGCGCGGCCCACACGTCGACCAGCGCGAGGTCGAGGTTGGTGGCGCCGCCCGGCAGCCCGACCAGGCTCTGCGCGGCGCGCAGCGGCACGATGACGGTGCGCCGGTTCAGCTCGCGCACGCCAAGGTCGACCAGCGCGGTGACGCGCAGCGAATCGCCGACGTTGCCGGTGACGATGCTGACGCGGTCGCCCACGCGCACGCCGAGGTCGACGGCGAGGTCGCGGCCGATGATGCCCTCGCCCGGCCCGAGCCGTGCCACGCCCTCGACCACCTTGGAGCGCAGGTGCACGATGCGGTCGTAGCGGTCGAGGTCGACACCGACCAGCGCGATCGACTTCGAGGCCTCGCCGCGCAATGCCAGGCCGGCGCCAGCCACCATGGGCGAGACGGCGGCCACCTCGGGCATGGCCTCGAGCACCGGCACCAGCGCGGCCCAGCTGGCGATCGACCGCGGGCGCTGGGCGCGCGGCTGCGTCTGCGCCAGCATGGTCGCGCCCGACGCAGGCCGCCCGGGTGCGACGACCACGTCGTCCTGCGCGCTGACCGTGACGTGGGCCTGCGCGCCGAGGGTCTTCTCCAGCGTGTTGCTCTGCAGCCCGGTGATGAGCGCCGAGATGTATGCGACCACCGCCACGCCGGCGGCGACGCCGACGACGATGAGCAGCGTCTGCATGCGCCCTTCGCGCAGGAAGCGCACGGCGACGCTTCGTTCGAATCCGAGCCAGTTGATCATGGGGTGCGCGTCAGCGGCCCATGGCGCTGCCGAGCGCCGAGCCGACGTCTTCGCGGCTGGCCTGCGCGGCGCGCTGCGCGGTCGCGCTGCTGTCGGCGCGCACGCGGCGCCCCGGTGCGGGTGCCGGCCCGAGCAGCACGACGTCGCCCGCGGCCAGCCCCTCGACCACCTCGACCGCCTCCAGCGTGGCCAGGCCCAGGCGCAGCCGGCGCGGCTCGACGCGGCCGTCGCGGGCGACGAGCACCGTCGCCGTACCCGCATCGCGCGTGTCTCGATCACCGCCGAGCGCCTGCACCGGCACGACCAGGGCGCGTTCGCGGCGGCCGGTCTCCACCTGCACCGACAGCGTCATGTCCTCGCGCAGGTAGGCCGGCGGCGCCTGCGGGAGCGAGAGCTTCACCTCCACCGCGCCGCGCTGCGCATCGACCAGCGGCGCGATGCTCAGCACCCGAGCCTCGAAGCGCTGGCTCGGAAAGGCGTCGGCGGTGACGATGGCCGGCTGGCCGACACGCAGCTGCTCGAGGTAGCGCTCGTCGACCTGCCCTTCGAGCTGCGCCGCGCCGGCCAGCGCCAGCGTGAGCAGCGCACGCCCGGGCTGGACGATCTGCCCCGGCTCGACGGCGCGCAGCAGCACCCGCGCATCGGCGGGTGCGCTGATCACGGCCTGCTCGAGCCGGGCCTGCGCCGCCACCACCGCGGAGCGCGCCAGCGCGAGCTGCGCCTGCGCCTGCGCAACGTCGGTGCCCTGCTCGTCGTTGGCGGCGCGCTGCGCGCTGGCGCCGGCGAGCTGCGCCTGCGCCACGGCCACCGCGCGGCGCGATTCGTCGAGCCGCGCTTCGCTGAGGAATCCGCGCGCCACCAGGTCCTGCGTGCGCTGCAGCTCGGCCTGCGCCGCCAGCAGCACCGAATCGGCCTGCGCCACACTCGCCTGCGCGGCGCTGCGGCCCGAGCTGCGCAGCCCGGCCAGCCGCGCCGCGGCCTGGCGCTCGCTGGCGCGCGCCTGCTCGAGCGCGGCGCGCAGTTCCTCGCTCTCCAGCCGCACCAGAACGTCACCCTGGCGCACCGGGGCGCCCTCGGCCACCAGCACCTCGCGCACGCGGCCCGTGAGCGTGCTGCCGAGTTCGACACGCGAGGCCGTGGCCACGCGCGCCGAGAACAGCAGCGTGCGCACCAGCGGCGCCGGCTGCACCACCGTCGCGGCGACCACGGGGGCGCGCGTGAACCACCACGCCAGCACGGCGCCAAGAACCAGCGCCGCAGCGGCGAGCGCAAACATCGATCGTCGGGACATGTCGGCGATTGTTTCATCCCCGCGGGGGCATCGGCATGACCTGTGTCTGTAGGACAGCTACTACGCGCAAAGCTCGCGGCGTCCGCTGTGCGCGGCCGGCTGCGCTTTCCATACTGCAGGCGGACCACGAGAACACTGGAGACACCCCATGCACACCCCCATCCGCCACGCGCTGGCCATCGCCGCGCTGGCCCTGGCCACGCAGGCTTCGGCCCAGGTCACCATCTACGAGAACGACGGTTTCAGCGGCCGCTCCTTCACCACGCAGCGCGCGGTGGGCAACCTCGACCGCTATGGCTACAACGACCGCGCCTCCTCGGTTCTCGTCTCGCGCGGTCGCTGGGAGGTCTGCGAGGACGCCCGCTTCCGCGGCCGCTGCGTGGTGCTGCGCCAGGGCAGCTACCCCTCGCTGCGCGCCATGGGCCTGAACGACCGCGTCAGCTCGGTGCGCGCGGTGGGCCGCGATGCCCGCATCGAAGACGACCGCTACGCCCCCCAGCCGATTGTGACGCAGGACTATCGCCGCCGTCGCGACGAGCGTCTCTTCCAGGCCGAAGTCACCGACGTGCGCGCCGTCGTCGGCCCGCCCGAGCGGCGCTGCTGGGTCGAGCGCCAGCAGGTGCAGCAGGAAAGCGGCGGCGCCAACGCACCGGCCGTGCTGCTCGGCGCCGTGATCGGCGGCATCCTCGGCCACCAGGTCGGCGGCGGCACGGGGCGCGACATCGCCACCGCCGGCGGCGCCGTCGCCGGGGCCGTGGTCGGCTCGAACATCGGCCGCAACAACAACTCCCAGACGGTCGGCCAGGACGTGCAGCGTTGCGTCGACCGCCCCGCCCAGGGCGGCCCGGCCTACTGGGACGTCACCTACATCTTCCGCGGCCAGGAGCACCACGTGCAGATGACCTCGCCCCCGGGCAACACCGTCACCGTCAACCGCCAGGGCGAACCGCGCGCCTGACCGGCACGCGAGCCGCACCTCACCCACTACCTCCAACGAAAGACACCATGACCCATTCATCCCGCTTCCAGGTTTCCCTCGTCGTCGCCGCGCTCATCTCGTTGCCGCTGGCCGTGCAGGCGCAGACCATGACAAAGCCCGACTACACCACCGCCAAGACTCGCATCAGCGCCGACTACAAGGGCGACAAGGCCGCCTGCGCCTCGATGGCCGGCAACAACAAGGACATCTGCGTCGAGCAGGCCAAGGGCAAGGAGAAGGTGGCGCGCGCCGAACTCGAATACAGCTACACCGCCAAGGACACCGACCGCAACAAGGTGCTGGTGGCCAAGGCCGAGAGCACCTACGCCGTCGCCAAGGAGCGCTGCGACGACAAGGCCGGCAACGCCAAGGACGTGTGCCGCAGCGAGGCCAAGGCCATCGAGACCAAGGCACTGGCGCAGGCCAAGCTGGGCAAGGAGATCGTCAGCGCCGAGAAGGATGCCGCCACCGACATGAAGGATGCCGACTACAAGGTGGCGATCGAGAAGTGCGATGCGCTTGCGGGCGACGCCAAGTCGAGCTGCGTGGCGGCTGCCAAGGCCAAGTTCGGCAAGAGCTGAACACCGAGTCGCGGTGAGGCATCCCGAAGAGATCGCCGCGACGCTGCTGGGCGTGCCTTTCGGCGCGCTCGACGCGCGCACGCAGAAGGTCGCCCGGCACATGGCCGGGCGCAAGCACATCACGCGCAACCTGGCGCTCGAGGGCACCGCCACGCGCGGCCAGCGCGCCGCCGATGCGGTGGCGTCGTTCGGCGGCTCCTGGACCTTCATCGCGCTGTTCACCATCACGCTGGCGGGCTGGGTGGCGCTCAATGGCTGGCTGGTGCACAGCCGCGGCCAGACGTTCGACCCCTACCCGTACATCCTGCTCAACCTGTTCCTTTCGATGCTCGCGGCCATCCAGGCGCCGATCATCCTGATGTCGCAGAACCGGCAGTCGCAGAAGGATCGCCTCAGCGCCGAGCACGACTACGAGGTCAATCTCAAGGCCGAGCTCGAGATCATGCTGCTGCATGACAAGCTCGATGGCCTGCGCGAGAAGCAGTGGCAGGAGTTGCTGGCGATGCAGAAGGAGCAACTCGCGCTGCTCGCCTCGCTGGCCGGTCCGACCTTGCTCACTGAAGGGCGGCAGCAAACGTCGGCATGAAACCGATCCGCGTTCGTAGACTCAGGAAGTCAGGCGAGCGACCGGCGGTTCACGGCCCTTGAGCGACATTCACGAGTGACCGCATCGTTCGGCGCGAGGGCAGGCGGTCCGGGTATGCGCTCTCCGGCCCACGCTCGCGGGCAACCAGCGAGGTCCGCAGCGCGCTGCCTCATCAACACCGCCTTCGGCCTGCTCCCGCCAGGGCGACCGCGAATGGGGCCTGCGATCGCACACCCGAACCACCTGCCCCACAAGCACTGAGGCCCTCATGACGGCAGGCCACCGCTGATGCCGGCAGGGCGGCGGTGGTGCCCGCGGGCGCAGGCCCCATTCGCGGTCGCCCAGGCGTGGGCAGGCCGGACACGGTGTTGACGCGGTGAGGATGGCATGCCGCAGTGGCCGCCCGCGAGCGTGGGCCGGAGAACGCGGGTACCGCCGTCGCGCTGCGACCATGCCCGTCGCACGCAAAGCTGACCCCTGAAGACCGCAATGGGCCGAAATCGGCCGCCGCGATCAAGTCCGCTTTGATCGTTGAGTTCTTTATGTGCCGGCCTCAGGCCGCCGGCACCTGCGCCATGTCGCGCTCGCGCAGCATCACCGGCTCGATCGAGCCGCTGGCGATGCGTCGGCGCACGGCGGCGTCGATCTCGCTCTGGTGCAGGCGGTAGCTGGCCAGCGCCTCGCTGCCGGCCAGGCCGCTCTGGAAGCGGTAGTGCAGCGCCTCCTTCGACACGCTGGCGCCGACGAACTGCTGGGCTTCGTCCAGCACCCAGAAGCGCACTGCACCGGAGTCCTCGTGAAAGAACGGGGCCGGCGGCAGGGGGATGGTCGAAGTGGCGATCATCGAAGGAGTCTAGGCGTTTCCGCCTTCGCCGTCCGTTCGTTCGCGCACCGAGCGCAGCGTGGTGCCATGGATGTGCCACAGCGCCATGAACATGGCGGCGATCACCGGCCCGACGACGAAGCCGTTGATGCCCAGCACGGCCATGCCGCCCAGCGTGGTGGTCATCACCACGTAGTCGGGCATGCGCGTGTCCTTGCCCACCAGCAGTGGCCGCAGCAGGTTGTCGACCAGGCCGATGACGAGCACGCCCCAGGCCGTCAGCGCGACGGCCTGCCAGAGCGCGCCAGTCACGAAGAAATACAGCGCCACCGGCACCCACACCAGCGCCGCGCCCACCGCCGGCAGCAGCGACAGGAAAGCCATCAGCGCAGCCCACAGCAGCGCGCCGTGCACGCCCAGCACCCAGAAGGCCAGGCCACCGAGCAGGCCCTGCAGCGCCGCCACCACCAGGTTGCCCTTCACCGTGGCGCGGATCACCGTGCGGAACTTCTGCAGCAGTTCGCGCTGATGCGCCGGCGCCAGCGGCACCACGCCGCGCGCGGCGCGCGCGAGCTGATCGCCGTCGCGGATCAGGAAGAAGGCCAGGTACAGCGTGATGAACAGCCCGGTGACGAACTCGAAGGTGTTCTGCCCGATGCCCAGGGCCTGCGTGGCGATGAACTGGGTGCCCTGCGTCAGCGCAGCGGCCACGCGGCGCTGCACGGTGTCGAAGTCGCCCCAGCCGGCGCGCTGCAGCACGTCGATCACCCCGCCGGGCAGCGCGTCGAACAGGCCGCGCAGGTACTGCGCCGGGTTCCACTCGCCGGACTGCAGCCGCGCGTAGATGCCGGCCGCCTCGCTGGCCAGGCTGGCGGTGATGAGGGCGAACGGCACGATCACCACCACCACCACCACGAGCATGGTGAGCAGCGCCGCCAGCGTGCGCCGGTGGCGCAGCGGCCGCAACAGCCGCCTTTGCAGTGGCGCGAAGAGCAGCGCGATGATCACGCCCCAGAGGATGGATCCGTAGAACGGCAGCAGGATCCAGCCCAGCGCGAGTGTCACCGCCACGAGCAGGATCCACAGCATGCGTACTTCGAGCGCACCCGCCGCGGGGTCGGTTTCGTGTGTCATGCGATCAGCCTACCGCCCCGACGGGCTGTGCGCCAGCGCACCGACGGGAGCGTGGCGGCGGCGCACCGTCGGCGGATCTGCCCGACGAGCCGCCCATGGACACTGCCACCCTCGCCCCCGCCCTCGCTGCCATCCCCGCCTACAGCCGCCACGCCCTGCCCATGCCGCGCGGCTTCGCCGATGCCGTTTCGCGCACCGTCGATGCCCTGGCCGCCGAAGGTTTCGGCGTGCTCAGCGACATCGACGTGCAGGCCACCATGAAGGCGCGCCTGGGCGTGCAGATCCTGCCGTACCGCATCCTCGGCGCCTGCAATCCGCCGCTGGCGCTGCGTGCCCTGCAGGCCGAGCCGGACATCGGCCTGCTGCTGCCGTGCAACGTGATCGTGCGGCAGGAAGAGGATGGCGCCGTCACCGTCGCGTTCATGGACCCGAACGCGGTGCTGCACCTCAGCAGCCATGTGCAGGTGGCGGCCGTCGCTGCCGAGGCGCGCTTGCGGCTCGACCGTGTGCGCGAATCGCTGCACGGGAAGGGATGAACAGGCCCTGTCAGGGCACTCTGATGGCACAGCGATGCAGAAGATGCGAGTTCCCTTCGCCCGGTTGAGCGATGTACCCTAGGGTACGCAAGCCCCCTGCGTCTGTACGCTATCGAACCAACCGGGAGCGCCCGTGAGCCTATAGTCCATGCAGCGCCGGAATGCCTGCGTCCACCTGAGTGACTGCGGGTGAAGACCCGACCTGGATGGTTCCATGCAAGCCCCCACCGACGCGAAGATGAATCACCTGCTGGCTGCCTTGCCGGCCGCCGAGTGGGAACGCTGGCTTGACCAGCTGGAGCGCGTGCAGATGCCGCTGGGCCAGGTGCTCTACGAATCGGGCGCGACCCTCACGCATGCCTACTTCCCGACCACCGCGATCGTCTCGCTGCTCTACGTGATGGAGAACGGCGCATCGGCCGAGATCGCCGTGGCCGGCAACGAGGGCATGGTGGGCATCTCGCTGTTCATGGGCGGCGGCTCCACGCCCAGCCGCGCCGTGGTGCAAAGCGCCGGCCAGGGCTTCCGGGTGCGCTCGCAGTTCATCAAGGAAGAATTCGACCGAGCCGGTGCCGTGATGCACCTGCTGCTGCGCTACACGCAGGCGCTCATCACGCAGATGTCGCAGACGGCGGTGTGCAACCGCCACCATACGCTCGACCAGCAGCTGTGCCGCTGGCTGCTGCTCAGCCTCGACCGGCTGCAGGGCAACGAACTTGTGATGACGCAGGAGCTGATCGCCAACATGCTCGGTGTGCGCCGCGAGGGCGTGACCGAGGGCGCGCTGCGGCTGCAGGCCGCCGGGCTGATCCGCTACGCGCGAGGCCACATCAGCGTGCTCGACCGTGCCGGCCTCGAGGCGCGCACCTGCGAGTGTTATGCCGTGGTCAAGAAGGAATACGGCCGCCTGCTGCCGCAGCAGATCGCCTCCTGATTCCTGGTGGCCTGCGGGCCGCCCGTCCTGGCCGGATCACTGCGCTCCCAGCGCGGTGTGACAAGACGCCCCGAGCGATTACCCTGCGTTACCCCGCGAATGAGGGGTGCGGTTCGTTTGTGAGCTACTCTTAAGTGGTCCAGCGTACAGACAGAAGCAATGTCTGGCGCGCGTCGCCACCCCCTGCCATCGCCCTCCCCGGGCGAGTTCGCGAGCAGGGCCACCGTTCACCGTTCGAAACCGATATCCCCCTTGGGAGGCCCACCCATGTCCCGACTTTTCCTCGATCGTGCCCGACGAATCCTGGCTGCCGTGCTCCTGGGCACGGCCGGCACCGGCACGCTCGCCGCCGGCTATTCCGCGCAAGGCGGAAAGATTCTCGACCCCGCCGGCCAGGAGCTGCAGCTCCGCGGCATCAGCCACTACGGCTTCAACGCGCTGATCCTGCAGCCGCAGTTCCTCTGGGCCATGGGCTGGAAGGAGCAGATCGCGCAGATGAAGAGCCTGGGCTTCAACGCCATCCGCGTGCCCTTCGTGCCCGACACGCTCTACAACACCACGCCCGTCAACCAGCTCAGCTACATCGATGCCGGCAAGAACCCCGAGCTGATCGGCAAGACGCCGCTGCAGGCGCTGGACCTGTGGATGGCCGAGGCCGACCGCCAGGGCATGTACGTCATGCTCGACTACCACAGCGTGTCGATGCAGCGCCAGTACCCGCACTGGTTCGTCTCGAACCCGGCGGACTTCGGCCTGATCTACAACAAGCAGGCCTACACGAAGGAGAACTGGATGCGCGACCTGGCTTTCGTGGCCAGGCGCTATGCGGGGCTGCCGCACTTCTTCGCCGTCGACATCTACAACGAGCCCAACGGCATCGTGCGCTGGAGCACCGGCGACCCCAACGCCACCAACCCCATCTACCACTGGAAGGCCGCGGCCGAAGCCGGCGCGGCCGCGGTGCTGGCGGCGAATCCGAACCTGATGATCTTCGTGCAGGGCATCAATGGCAATTTCGACGGCAGGGAGAAGTCGAACATCGCGATGAACTGGGGCGAGGACTTCCAGCCCCAGGCCTACCAGCCGCTGGCGATCCCCGCCGACAAGCTGGTGCTGTCGCCGCACACCTATGGCCCCGACGTCTACGTGAAATCCTCGTTCGGCGCGGCCAATTTCCCGGCCAACCTGGCGGCGGACTGGGACACGCTGTTCGGCCAGTTCTCGGCGAAGCACCCGGTGGTGCCCGGCGAGTGGGGCGGCAAGTACGGCAACGGCACCGGCGGGCAGGCCGACGTGACCTGGCAGAACGCCTTCGTCGACTACCTCGTGGGCAAGGGCATGCGCAGCAGCTTCTTCTGGTGCTACACGCCGAACAGCGGCGACACCGGCGGCATCCTCGACGACCAGCTCAACGTGCGGCAGGACAAGCTCGCGCTGCTGAAGAAACTGTGGGGCGGCACGGCCACGACGACCGCGCCCGGGGCGACACCGGCACCGGCACCGGCCCCAGCACCGACACCGGCACCGGCAGCAGCCAACACGCAGCCTGCCATCGCCAGCTTCTCGCCGAACGCGGGCGCCATCGGCTCGGTGGTCACGATCACCGGCAGCGGCTTCAACGGCCTCACCCAGGCCTGGGTCGGCAACGCGAAGAACGCCAGCTTCACGGTGCTCAGCGATGCGCAGGTCCAGGTCACGGTCCCGGCCGGCGCCACCACCGGTGCCATCGGCCTGATCAATCCCCTGCATTCGGCCTTCACGGCCAAGTCGTTCAAGGTGAACGGTTCCAACAACAAGGCGACGGCGCCCGAGGTGCCGACGGCGGTGGCCGATGCGACCGCGTCGGACCCGGCTGCCGCGGCCGACACCGGCGGTGGCGCATTCGATCCGTTCTACGGCGTGTCGCTGCTCGCTGCCGTGGCGCTGCTGGGCTGGAGGCGCCAGCCGCGCGACACGACGCGCCGGCCGAGCGCGATGCCCGGCCGCTCGATCCAGAGGTGACCCGCGGTCGCCGCCAGCACCAGCAACACGGCGCTGGCGGTGCCCACGGCCCACCAGGCAATCGGCGACGACAGCGCGAAGCGCGCCACCGGCACGATCGACAGCACCACGGTCAGCACCAGCCCCTGCATCAGGTAGAGGCTGTAGCTGATCGTGCCCAGGCGCTGCGCGGCGCGCGTGCGCAGCAGGCCGAACAGCGTGGCGCCCGAGCAGATGGCGAGAAAGAAGCCGCCCAGCAGCAGCGCCGCGACCGTGCCGTAGCCGGTGCCGGGGGCGGCGCAGGCCGCCACCAGGCACAGCCCGGCGATGGCGGACCAGGCTCGCTCCGGCAGCCGCGTGGCGGGCCGCGCATGCCGCCACGAGCCCACCGCCATGCCGATCGCGAACAGGGCACCGAAGCCCAGCGCATCGATCTGCACGAAGCGCTTGGCAGCCAGGCAGGCCACCAGCCCCACCAGCACGGCGGCGAGGTGCCAGCGCCAGCGCGAGACCCCCGCCCAGGCCAGCAGCGAGGCATAGAACACCCACTCGTACCACAGCGTCCAGGTGACGCCCGCGAGCACGTGGCGCGCCACTTCGCCGTTGACGTCGGGTTGCGTGTCGATCAGGCCCAGCGCCAGCCACTGCAGCGCCTGGCCCGCGACCACGCCTGCCGGCTCGCGCAACACGAAACCGCTGCGCGAGAACACGATGGCGAGCATCGCCAACACCACGAACAGGTACATCGGGCCGATGCGGAACAGGCGGCCGATGTACAGGCGCGCCCAGCCCGGCCGGCCGCGCGTGTGCAGCAGGCGGGTCCAGAACAGGTAGCCGGTGAGCATGAAGAACACCGAGACGCCCACCGGCCCGAGCACGGCGTAGAAGTGATCCCTGGGCGCGGCCCACACGCCGTCGATCAGGTAGCGCCGCATCAGCACCATGTGGTACACGAACACGCCCAGGGCGAGGAAACCGCGCAACCCGTCGATCGAGGAGACGCGCCCGGCCACACCGGCCGGTTCGTCCAGGCGCGCGAAGGCCGGCAGCGCGGCCACGCCGAGCACCACGGCCATCAGCACGAAGTAGGCGAGCGGGTTCTCCAGGCTCATTGCGCAGCCGCTGCGTGCACAAGCGCACAGACGCCACGCGGCACGATGCGTAGCGTCCGCGCGTGGACGACTGCGAAACGAAGCACATGCGCATGACGATGGATCGACGGCACTGCCTGAAACTGACGCTGGGGGCCTGGGCGCTGGCCGGCGTGTGGCCCAACGCGCTGGCGGCGCCCGACTGGCCGGCCTGGGAGGCCTTCGCCGGCCGCTTCGTGCAGGCCGACGGCCGCGTGATCGACATCACCTTCGACCGCAAGAGCACCTCGGAAGGCCAGTCGTACGGGCTGTTCTTCGCGCTGGTCGCCAACGACCGTGCGCGCTTCGACACGATCCTGAAGTGGACCTCCGACAACCTCGCCGGCGGCCGACTCGGCGAGCGCCTGCCCGCATGGCTGTGGGGACAGCGCGCCGACGGTGGCTGGGGCGTGAAGGACGAGAACTCGGCCGCCGACGGCGACCTGTGGATCGCCTACGCGCTGCTCGAGGCCGCGCGGCTGTGGAACGCGCCGGCCTATGCCGAGAACGGCCGCCGCCTGCTCGCCCTGGTGCGCAGCAAGGAGGTGGCCGTCAACGGCGCGGGCGTGCCGGTGCTGCTGTCGGGCACGGTGGGCTTCAGGCTCGACAAGGGACGCTTGCGCATCAACCCGAGCTACGTGCCGGGCTTCATGTTCCGCTACTTCGCGACGGTCGATCCGCAGGGGCCTTGGCAGGCCATCTGGGAGGGCTTCCTGGCCATGGCGCCGCAGATGTTCGCCGCCGGCGTGGCGCCGGACAACCTGGTCGTCGACGCCGCCGGCCGCGCCATCCCCGACACCGAACGGCCGCCCTCGGCCAGCTACGACGGCATCCGCGTCTACCTGTGGGCGGGCGTCTCCGGCGCGGGCAGCGAGACGCTGCTCAAGCAGCTCGCGCCCTACGCCGCGCTGACTCGCCAGCGCGGCACGCCGCCCGAGAAAGTCGATCCGCTGACCGGCGTGGCCCAGCGCGGCGACTACTCGCCGATCGGCTACTCGGGCGCGCTGCTGCCCTTCCTGAAGGCGACAGGCGACACCGCGCTGCTCGAGCAGCAGCGCGATCGCGTGCGCCGCTCGCCACTGAACTCGACCAGCAACTACTACGACCAGGTGCTGGTGCTGTTCGGCACCGGATGGATCGAAGGCCACTATCGCTTCGATGCTCAAGGCAGGCTGCTGCCGCGCTGGTCGTCGCGCTGAACTGTGGCGGCCGGCAACGGCCGCAACTCGATGGCCGCGCTGCGCAGCACGCCAAACACGCGCGGGCCGCGCAGCAGGTAGCGGCGGGCCATGCGGCGCGGATCCTGCAGCAGGCGGTACAGCCACTCCATGCCGCTGCGCTGCATCCACGGCGGCGCGCGTTGCTCATCGCCGGTGATGAAGTTGATCGATGCGCCGATGCACAGCGCCAGCCCGCGCGCCGTGCCGCGCTCGCGCAGCGCCTGGGCCAGCACCTCCTGCTGCGGCGAGCCCACGGCGAGCAGGCAGAAGCGGAACGGACTGTGCGACTCGATGAACTCCAGGCAGGCCTGCACTGCCTGCGGGTCGCGCACGAAGCCCATCGGCGGCACATGCTGCGACAGCCGGCGCAGGCCGTACAGCGCCTCCAACTGCAGCGCCTGTGCCGGCGTGCCGCCGATCAGCACGATCCCGTCGTCCGGCGCGATGACGTCGCGAAACAGTGCCGCCGTGAGGTCGCTGCCGCGGCACACCGGCAACTCGATGCCGCGTGTGGCGCCGAGCAGCCTGGCGACGAAGCGGCTGTCCAGCAGCACGTAGGTGGCCTCGTCGTAGAGCGCACGGAACGCGGCGTCGTCGTGAAGGCGGATCAGGTGATCGGCGTTCGGCGTGACCACGTAGCCGTAGTCGCGCTGGCCGAAGCCGGCCGCCACGCGGGTGAAGCCGGCGAGGTCGCAGTCGTCGAACCGCAGGCTGTGCCTGGCCGCACGCGGCGGCGCGGCAACCCGGAAGAAGCCCGCGAAGTGCCGGGCGAACTCGCCCAGGCCCGCGAGCGCGAGCAGCACGACGGTGACGATCCAGCGCGGCACCATCGAGTCGCCGGCCTGCACCAGCGCGTCCCAGCGCCGCGCGGGGGGCTGCACCAGCACGCCCACCGGCACGTGGTCGCCGACGAAGGCGACCGCCGGCCGGACCAGCGCCATTTCGAGGTGTCGCGGGCACAGGCCGATGGGCACCGACAGCGCCTTCAACCGCTTCAGCGTCTGCGGCAGGCGATGCTCGGCCTGCACGGGCAGCGCCAGCACGATCCAGTCGATCTTGCGCGTCTTGCCCAGCTCGATGAGCTGGTCGACGGTGCCCTGCGCCGCGGCGGCCGAAGGCACGGCACCTTCGAATCCGTCGTCGAACACGCCGATCAGCTCGACGGTGTGCGCGCGCGTCTGGCGCAGCGCATGCACCAGCCGCTGCGCAGCCTGGCCCGCGCCGACCACCGCGATGACTTCGGTGAGCAGCCCGGCACGCTGCAAGCGCTGCAGGCTGCGCGCGGCCAGCGCGCGGGCCAGCAGGGTCAGCGCCAGCGTGCCCGCGAGCCACGACGTCAGCCAGGCGGTCGGGAAGCTGCGCATCGCGCCGCTCGCGGCACCCAGGGCGAGCAGGCCGAGCAGGAACAGTGCGAATCGCAGCAGGTGCGTGCGCAGCAGCCCGGGCACACCGTCGCTGCGGCTGGCCTGGAGGCCGAAACGCGGGTCGTAGAGGGTGAAGGCGGCGAGCACCGCGGCGACCAGCGCGGCCGGCATCAGGTCGCCCTCGAAGGCGCCGACCAGGCCGACCCCGCCGGGCACGGCCGGGCCCAGCGTGAGCGCGAGCCATGCCGCGGCCACCAGGCACAGCGGGTCGAGCAAGAGGAACAGCGCACCGCTCATCGAGACCAGGTGGTAGCTCAGGCGCGGCCGGAAGTCCGGCGGCAGCCAGTCGCTCGGCGCAGCGGATCGCGGCGAGGCCGCACTGGAATCAGGCGGGAGCATGGCGGCGTCGCTCAGAAAGCGTTCGTGCGCTTGAGCACGGCGGGCGCGGTGAGCAGGAGGATCTTCAGGTCCAGCCACAGCGACCAGTGCTCGATGTAGTCCAGGTCCAGCTCGACGCGGCGGCTGAGCTGCGCCGTCGTGTCCGTGGCGCCACGCGCGCCGTTGACCTGCGCCCACCCGGTGATGCCGGGCTTGACGCGGTGACGGTGCGCATAGAGGTCGGTGATGTCCTCGCCGAGGCGCTGCTCGGTGCGCATGTCGGTGGCGTGCGGGCGCGGCCCGACCAGCGACATCGTGCCCTGCAGCACGTTGAACAACTGCGGCAGTTCGTCCAGGCTGCTGGCGCGCAGGAAGCGGCCAACGCGGGTGATGCGGCTGTCGGCGCGGGCCGTCTGCTGCAGCCCGGTGGTGGCCGCCGCCGGGTTCCAGGTCATGGTGCGGAACTTGAAGATGTCGAACACGCGGTTGTCCAGCGCGTGGCGGCGCTGGCGGAAGATCACCGGGCCCGGGCTGTCCAGCCGCACGGCCAGCGCGATGACGGCCAGCACCGGCAGCAGCGCCAGCGTGATCAGGCTGCCGAGCAGCAGGTCTTCGGCGCCCTTGAGCACCGCGTCCCAGCGGCCGATCGGCCGGTCGACCAGGCGCTCCACCGGCACGCTGCCGCCGATCGCGTCGATGGCGCGCGGCGGGCCGAGCGGGCCGGCCAGGTCGGGGCACAGCCCGATCGGCACCGATAGAGCAGCCAGCCGCAACGCGATCGCGTCCAGCCGCAAGGGCGGCGCCTGCGGAAGCGTCAGCACGATCCAGTCGATGCGGCGTGTCGACGCCAGTTCGATGAGTTGCGCCAGCGTGCCGGTCAGGCCGGCCTCGTTCGGCGTGGCGCCGCGCAGCCGGTCGTCGAAGAGGCCGAGCATCTCGATGCGCCCTGTGCCGGCTCGGCCCAGCGCCTGCACGAGCTGCTGCGCCTGCGGCCCGGCACCGACCACGGCCACGCTCTCGGCGAGGTGGCCCTGTCGCTGCAGCCGGCCGAGCTGGCGGCCCACGGCCAGCCTCGTCAGGCCGGTGGCCAGCAGCGCCGCGCCCAGCCAGAGCGCGAAGTGCGAGGGCGGGATCGCTTCGAGCTTTTCGCTGCACGCCGCCACGGACAGCAGCACCAGTGCGAAGAGCGCGAAGCGCATCACGTGGGCGCGCAGCAGCGAGCGCATGCGGCCGCGCCGCGCCGCGGTGCCGAAGCCCTTGTCGTACAGCATGAACGGCGCCAGCACCGAGCCGGCCAGTGCCGCCTGGGCCAGGTCCGGCCCCGTGCCCATCGAAATCAGCCAGTGCCCGAACAGCCAGCTGGCCAGCGAGGTCATTCCCAGCAGGCTGGCGAAGTCGCACAGCGGCAGCAGGTCGGCGGCGAGTGCAGCCGGGTTGCGCCGCGCCAGCGTCGGCCAGGTCGTCAGCGCTGCGGCGATCGGTGAGGGCTGGGAAATGTGCATCTCGGCAGATTAGGGATGGGCTGCCGCAAGGTCTGTGCGTGAACGAACTCAGTGCGCCAACGCACCGAGTGCGCTGGCGCACAGACCGGCCGCGCAGATCGCCCCAGGCTCCGCGGGTGTGGATCGGCCACCTCGGGCCGACTGCGTCTGCGACCCTTCCATGCCCGAACAGAACCCGAATCCCGTGTCCCGGCCCGGCGCCAGCACAGCGGCCGAACGGCCGCGCATCCTGCTGACTGCCACCTTGCGCTGGCCCATCGCGGCGCGCCTGGCCATGGCCTTCAGCGAACTCGGCTGCCGGGTCGAGGCGCTGTGCCCGCGCGGACATCCGGTGACACACACACGGGCCACCACGCGAGTGCACTTCCATGACGCGCTGCGGCCGTTGCGAGCGTTGCGCGCCGCGTTGCTGGAGAGCATGCCGGACCTCGTCATTCCCTGCGACGACGAGGCCGCCGTGCAATTGCATCGGCTGCATGCAGGCTGCGTCGCCACGGAGCCTGCCGACCGCGCGCTGAGTGCCCTCATCGAACGCTCGCTGGGCAACCCCGGCGCCTGTGCGCTGGCGACAACGCGCGGCCCGCTGCTGGCGCTGGCCGCGGAACTGGGCATCCGCGTGCCGCACACCACCGCCGCGGCCACAGCGCAGGCGCTGGACGCCTGGCTGGCACGCCACGCGCTGCCGGCGGTGATCAAGATCGACGGCAGCTGGGGCGGCCGCGGCGTGGCGATCACGCACAGCCGCGACGAGGCCCACGACGCCTTCACGCGGCTGTCGAGCCGCCCTGCCCTGCGCCACGCGCTGGCACGGGCGCTGCTCGACCGCGACCTCGCGCCGCTGCGCAGTTCGCTGCGCCACGACGCGCCCCCGGTCACGCTGCAGGACCACGTCAGCGGCCATCCTGCGAACCGCGCGGTGGCCTGCTGGAACGGCCAGGTGCTGGCGGGCACCAGCGTGGAGGCCCTGTGCACGCAGCAGGCCACCGGGCCGGCGACCGTGGTGCGCGTGATCGACAACGCCGAGATGGACGAAGCCGTGCGCCGCCTCGTCCAGCGGCTCGGCCTCACGGGCCTGTGGGGCGTGGACTTCGTCATCGAGGCGGCCACCGGCGCGGCCTTCCTGATCGAGGTGAACCCGCGCGCCACGCCGATCACGCACCTCGCGCTCGGGCCGGGCCGCGATCTGCCGGCCGCACTGCTCTCGGCGCTGGGAGGCCTGAACGCCCGCGCGCCGCGCGAGCCCATCGGGCGGGACCTGATCGCCCTGTTTCCCGGCGAATGGCAGCGCGATCTGGCCAGCGAACACCTGCAGCGGGCCCACCACGATATCCCCTGGACCGAGCCTGCTCTCGTGCGCGACGGGCTGCTGCGGCCCTGGGCCGAGCGCGGCTGGGTGGCGCGATCGTGGGCGCGCCTGCGCGCCAGCCCCCGGCGTGCCGCGCCCACTCCACCGTGCGCCAGCGAACAGACCCCGACCGACTGCAGCCACTACAACCCAATGTCGCCGCACGTGCGCAAGGGCATGAAATGAACGATCTACCGCTGGTATCCCAAGAGCGACGCATGTCGGTCGCGCCGCCGCTCGTGCCGCTGGCCTATGTGCACCCCGGCGTGTCGATGCCGCAGCTGTTCTCCATCCTGTGGGCGTACCGCAAGCTGAGCCTGCTGATCATCGTGCTGGTGCTCTCGCTCACCGCCGTGGCGATGGCGCTGTGGCCGCGCACCTACACCGCCACCGTGGCGCTGATGGTGAACTACGAGGTCAACGACCCGCTCAACGGCAAGGAACTGCCGATCGGCCAGGTCGGCAGCTTCATCGCCACCCAGGTGGAGCTGATGCAGACCCCGGAGGTGCTGCTGTCGGTGGTCGACCGGCTCAAGCTCACCGACAACGCCGACTACACGCGCGGCTACCAACCCGAGAACGGCACGCTGCGCGACTGGGCCGCATCGCGGCTGGCGCGCACGCTGGCGGTGTTCCAGAGCCAGCGCGGCAGCCAGCTCATCTACGTGACCTACTCGTCGGACGACGCCGCCGAATCGGCGCGGGTCGCCAACGCGGTGGCCGACATCTACAAGGAGCAGGACCTGCAACGTGCCGCCGCAGGCCCGGGCGAACGCGCGCGCCGTTATGCGCAGCAGCTCGAGGAGCTCAAGCTCAAGACCGAGCAGGCCCAGGTGGCGCTCAGCGCCTTCCACCAGCGCAACGGCCTGATCGACGAAGGCGACAAGAGCACGGTCGACGTGGTGCTGCTGACCACGCTCGACGAGCGTCTGCTCGCCGCGCAGAACGTGCGCCGTGCCGCCGAGGCCCGCGCCGCGCAGAACCAGGCCACCAGCGAGCAGGTGCTGGTGTCGCCGCAGACGCAGCAGCTCAAGGCGCAGCTGGCCGCGCAGGAATTGCGCCTGGGCCAGCTGAATCGGCAGTACACGCCGCTGCACCCCGACATCCAGGAAGCGCAGATCCAGGTGGAGGCGACGCGGCGCGCGCTGGCCGCCAACACGAAGAGCTACACCGACAACGCCGCCGCCGGCGTGGGCATGGCCGCGCGCGTCGAGCAGGGCATCGCCGCCGCTGCCGTGGAGCAGCGCGGCCGCGTGCTCGCCAAGAGCCTGCTGCAGGACGAAGCGGCCAAGTACCGGCTCGAGCTGGCCTCGGCACAGACCGTCTACAAGCGCGCGCTCGACAGCTACGACCAGATCATGTTCGCCGCCAACAGCCGGCAGACCAACGTGAGCCTGGTCAGCCGCGCCACGCCGCCGGTGCGCGCGAGCAAGCCGCGGGTGATCGTCGGCTGGCTGCTCGGCCTGATGGCCGCGGGCGGGCTCGGCTTCGGCATCCCGCTGGTGTGGGAGCGCTTCAACCGCCGCGTGCGCTGCCGCGACGACATCGAACGCCAGTACGGCGTGCCGGTGCTCGTGGAATTCGGCCGGCTGCCGATGCGGGTGGCTGTATGAGCACCCCCATGGCGCGCCGCGCCGAACTCCCCCCTTTCAACGAACGAGCGACGGACGCAGAACCGATGGCGCGCATGCGCTCCGAGATCAAGCAGGTCGAGCCGCTGGTGCAGCCCGACGAGCGCCTGATCATGGCGCACGACCCCTGCGACCCGCGCTGCGAGAAGATCCGCGCGCTGCGCACCGAGTTGCTGCTGCGCCGCGAGTCGCCCGAGCGGGCCGACATGGTGGCGCTGCTCAGCCCCTGCGGCGGCGAAGGCCGCTCGCTGCTGGCTGCCGAGCTGGCCATCGCGTTCGCGCAGACCGGCCACCCGACGCTGCTGGTCGATGCCGACCTGCGCCGCCCGCAGCAACACGTGTTGTTCGGCGCGCGCAACCGCCACGGCCTGGCGCAGGCCATCGCCCGCGGCGATGCGCCGCAGGTGCAGAGCGTGCACGGCCTGCCGCGCATGTCGCTGCTGACCGCCGGCGTGGTGCCGGGCGATGCGCTCGAGCTGCTGTCGAGCCGGCGCTTCGCCGACCTGATCGAGGCCTGGCGAGACGAGTACGAATTCGTCGTCTTCGACACCCCGCCGGTCGGCCGCTTCTCCGATGGCCTGGCGGTGGCGCGCATGGTCGGCCGCGTGCTCGCGCTCAGCCGCGCGCAGCACACGCCGCGCAAGGACATGCAGGACATGCTGCGCCGGCTCACGGCCACGCGCTCGCAGACCCTCGGCGCCGTCGTCAGCCACTTCTGAGCGCGGCCCGGCCATGATCTCCGCGCCGTCGCATCCGGGCACTCCTGCCTGGGCGATCGACGATCGCCATTCGACCGCGCTGGCGGCGATGGTGTGGGTGCTCATCGTGCTGATGATCGTGCCCGAGGGACTCGACTACGCGGGCCTGGCCGGCGCCGGCGCCCCCTCCGCCGCGGGGGCGGTGAGCCGTGCGCTGTGGCTGGCGTTGCTGGGCACCTCGGCGCTGGTGATCGCCTGGCGCGCCGGCCTGGCCTGGCTGCTGGCCGGCACGCTCAACCCCTTCCTGCTGATCCTGGTGGCGCTGGCGCTGGCCAGCCTGGCCTGGTCGATCGACGCCTCGCTGAGCGCACGGCGCCTGGCCCGCATGGTCACCATCGTCGGCACCGGCATCGCCTTCGTGCTGATGGCCTGGCATGCGCGGCGGCTGCAGGAGGTGGTGCGCCCCGTGCTCACGCTGATGCTGCTGGGCTCGCTGGTCTTCGGGATCCTGTTTCCCGCGCTGGCCATCCACCAGGAGGTCGCCGCCGAGTTGCAAGGCGCGTGGCGCGGGCTGGCGAACCACAAGAACGGCCTGGGCGCACTGGCCTGCTTCGGGGTGATCTTCTGGTGCCACGGCTGGCTCAGCGGCGAAGTGCGCACGCCGGCGGCGCTGTTCGGTGTCGGTGTCTCGGCGGCCTGCCTCGTGCTGTCGCGCAGCTCCACCTCGATGGCCGCCACGGTGTTCGTGGTGCTCTTCATGGCCGCCGCACTGCGTGGGCCGGTCGCGCTGCGCCGCTGGCTGCCCACCGGCGTGGTGCTGCTGACGGCGCTGCTGCTGCTCTATGCGCTGGCCATCCTCGGCCTGATCCCCGGGCTGGGCACGCTGCTGGCCTCGCTGGCCGGCCTCACCGGCAAGGACACCACGCTCACCGGCCGCACCGAGATCTGGTGGATCCTGGCCGAGCACATCGAGCTGCGGCCCTTCTTCGGCTCGGGCTACGCCGCCTACTGGACGGCCGGGCCGATGCTGGGCACCGAGTCGCACGAGTTCGTGCGTCGCATGCAGGGCTTCTACCCGGGCTCGGCACACAACGGCTACCTGGAGATCGTCAACGACCTGGGCTGGGTGGGCCTGGCGGCGCTGCTCGGCTACGCGGCGATGCACGTGCGCCAGTCGCTGCAACTGCTGCGCCCGGAGCGATCGCAGGCCGTGCTCTATATCGCGCTCTTCTTCCAGCAGGCGATCACCAACCTGTCGGAGTCGCACTGGTTCAGCGTGCTCAGCGTGGACTTCGTGATCATGACGCTGGCCAGCACGGCGCTGGCACGCAGCCTGCTCGAGCACCGGCTGCGCGGCGCGTTCGGCGATCCGGTCCCACAGGCATGGCGGGCGGGCACCGCATGAGCACGACGGGCAAGGACACGCCGAACAGCGGCGACGCACCGGCCACGATTCCCGGCCTGGACGGCATCCGCGCGCTGGCCGTGGCGCTGGTGTTCTTCGCGCACAGCGGCCTCGAGAGTGTCATCCCCGGCGGGCTGGGCGTGACGGTCTTCTTCGTGCTCAGCGGCTTCCTGATCACCACGCTGATGCGCCAGGAGCACGCACGCACCGGCCGGCTCGACTTCCGCGGCTTCTACCTGCGCCGGCTGCTGCGGCTGATGCCGCCGCTGGTGGTCGTGATCATGATCGCCGCCGCGCTCGCCGCACTCGGCGTGATCGACGGCGCCTTCACGCCGGGCGGCTTCGCCGCAGCCTTGTTCTACCTCGGCAACTACTTCGTCATCGCGCAGGATTTCCACGGCCTGCCCGCGGGGCTCGGCGTGATCTGGTCGCTGGCCATCGAGGAGCACTTCTACCTCTTCTACCCGCCGCTGGCCCTGCTGCTGCTGCGCGCGCGCAGCACCGGCGGCGGGGCGCTGGTGCTGGCCGGGCTTTGCGTGGCAGTGCTCGCCTGGCGGATCTGGCTGGTGCGCCAGGGCATGTCGGTCGAGTACCTGACGATGGCCACCGACACGCGCGTCGATGCGATCCTGGTCGGCTGCCTGCTCGCGCTGTGGCGCAACCCCTGGCTGGCGCCGCAGCCCATGCACAGCGCGCCGGGCCGGGTGCTGCGCGAGCGTGTGGTCGTCGGGCTGTGCCTGGCCACGCTGCTGCTCACCTTCGTCTGGCGCGACGAGGCCTTTCGCCAGACGGCGCGCTACACGCTGCAGAGCCTGGCGATCGCCGGGCTGCTGCATGCCGCCGTGGCACGTGCCGGCAGCCGGGCGTGGCGCTGGCTCAATGCGCGGCCGCTGGTCTACCTCGGTTCGATCTCGTACACGGTGTACCTGTCGCACCACGTCATCCTGCTCGGGCTGGCCAAGCATGCGCCGCAGTGGGGCTGGCTCGGCCTGACCGTGGGCGGCGCGCTGCTCACGCTGGCCGTGGCCGAGCCGATGCGCCGCTGGGTCGAGGCGCCTTGCGCCGCGCTGCGCCGCCGCCTGCACCGCGAGCGGCTGGCGCGCCAGGCACCGCCGGCCCTGCATCTGGTGGGTACGCCATGAGCGCGCCGGGCCGCTCCCAAGCGCTCATCCCGGAGCGCGCAGCGCGGAGGGTGGTCCAGTGAGCCTGGCCTACGTGGCCACTCGCCACGACGTCTCGCCCGAGGCGGCGCTCGGCGCCATCCTCGACCATCGCGGCCCGATCCTGCTCGACCTCGACGAGACGCTGTACCTGCGCAACTCGACCGAGGACTTCATCGACTCGGCGCGCCCGCGCCTGCCGGCGCTGCTGCTGATGCGCGCGCTCGATCTCGTCAAGCCGTGGCGCTGGACGGGCGGCGAGCCGACGCGCGACGTCTGGCGCGTGCGGGTGGTGTCGGCCTGCTTCCCGTGGACGGCTCGGCACTGGCGGCAACGCGTGGCCGACCTCGCCCGCGGCTTCACCAACCTGCGCCTGATGGAGGCGCTGCGCGCACCGGGCACCACCACCATCATCACCACCGTCGGCTTCCACCCGATCGTGGTGCCGCTGGTGGCGGCGCTGGGGCTGCCGCAGGCGCGCATCGTCGCGGCGCGGCTGTGGACCTTCACCGACCGCCGCGACGGCAAGCTGCAGATGGCGAAGGGTGCGCTCGGCGACGAGACGATCCGCAGCGCGCTGGTGCTGACCGATTCGGCGCAGGACCTTGCGCTGCTCGACGCCTGCGCGCGGCCGCTGCGCGCGGTGTGGCCGGAGGCGCGCTTTCGCCACGCGCTGAGCAGCGTCTACCTGCCCGGCCAGTACCTCTCGCAGGTCAAGCGCCCGGGCGAGCGCTACATCGTTCGCGGCATCCTGCAGGAGGACTTCGCCTTCTGGGTGCTCGCCTCCGTCGGCCTGGCTGCGGTGCCGCTGGCCCACGTGATCGGGCTGCTGTTCCTGCTGCTATCGTTCTGGGCCATCTACGAACGCGGCTATGTCGACAACGACCTCGTCGCCGCGCGCCACGAGCTCGAGCCCAAGCTGAGCGAAGCCTTCGCCAGCGCGCCGGTGGCCACGCCGCGCTGGCCGCCCTGGCTGTGGGCCCTGGCCAGCGGTGCCATCGCGATCGTCGCGCTGCGCTGGCCGAGCGCGCCGATGCCGGCGGACTTCGCGGCCTGGGCCGCAGTGCTGGTCGGCACGCATTTCTGGTTCGCCCTCTACAACCGCCTCGACAAGGGCACGCGGGTGTGGATGTTCGCCGGCTTGCAGTTCGCGCGCGGCGCCGCCTTCGTGGCGCTGGTGCCGATCGCGCCGATCGGTGCTGCGGCGCTGGGCGCGCACGTGCTCGCCAAGTGGGTGCCGTACCACGCCTACCGGCTGGGCGGCAAGGCCTGGCCCGATGCGCCGCTGCACCTGATCCGCCTGATGTTCTTCATCGTGCTGGCGCTGCTGCTCGGCTTCGCGCAGGGCCTGGCCACGCTGGCCAGCTTCACCGCGCTCGCGCTGCTGGCCTGGAACCTCTACCGCGCGCGGCAGGAACTCGCCGCCGCGCTGTCTGCCGCCCACCGGATCGATCGCCAACGCAAGGAGCCACCGCCATGAGGATCAGCGTGTGCATCGCCACCTACCGCCGCCCCGACCGGCTCGATTCGCTGCTCGAAGACCTGGCCTGGCAGCGCAAGATCCCGGTCGAGGTGATCGTGGTGGACAACGATGCCGCCGGCAGCGCCCGCGCGGTGGTCGAACGCCAGCGCGCGTCGAACCTGCCCTTCGAGCTGCGCTACGAGGTGCAGCCGGTGCAGAACATCTCGCTGACGCGCAACCGCACCGTGGCGCTGGCCAGCGGCGACTGGCTCGCCTTCATCGACGACGACGAGCGCGCGCCGACCGACTGGCTGCGCCAGCTCTCGCATTGCGCCGCTCGCCACCCGGCCGACGGCGTGCTCGGCCCGGTGGTGCCGGTGGTGCCCGACAAGGCGCCGGCGTGGATCCGCCGTGGCGCCTTCTACGACTGGGCGCGCCTGCCCACCGGCTCGGAGGTGCCGCCCAACCGGCTGCGTTTCGGCAACGTGCTGCTGCGCGCCGCGGCGCTCCATGCGGTGCCCGGCCCCTTCGACCCCGCCTACGGCCGCACCGGCGGCGAAGACGGCGACCTGCTGACCCGCCTGGTGCAGCGCGGCGCGCGCGTGCTGTGGTGCGACGAGGCCATCGTGCACGAGCCGGTCGAGCCTTCGCGCCTGTCGCTGCGCTGGCTGATGCTGCGCGCGCTGCGCGGCGGGCAGGATTTCGCACGCCATCGGCAGAACGGCCGCTACGGACCGCTCGGTGCGCTGGGCCGCGTGGCCTTCGTGCTGCGCGCGCTGCTGCAGGCGCTGCTCTCCGCCGCGCTGTCGTTGCTGAGCTGGCCGCTGGGCCTGCACCATGCCGTGCACTGGCTGCTCAAGCTGGCGGCCAACGTGGGCAAGGTGTCGGTGTTCCTCGGCTGGCACTACCGCGAGTACGGCGGCCAGGCCACATGACGACCGCCCTGCACCTGCTTCTCTTCGCCATCGCCCTGCCGGCGATCGCGGCCTGCCTGTACCTGCTCGCCTTCACGCTGCTCTCGCAGCGGCCCGGGCCGGGCCCGCGCTCGTCGCGCCGCCTGCGTTTCGACGTCATCGTGCCAGCGCACGACGAGGCCGCCATCATCGCCGGCGTCGTCGCCAGCCTGCGCCGGCTCGACTGGCCGGCCGACGGCTTTCGCATCCTGGTGGTGGCCGACAACTGCAGCGATGCCACCGCAGCGCTGGCGCGCGCCGCTGGCGCGCAGGTGCTCGAGCGCCACGACGCCGTGAACCGCGGCAAGGGCTACGCACTGCAGTTCGCCTTCGAGGCGAGCCGGCGCGACGAATGGGCCTACGCGGTGGTCGTCGTCGACGCGGACAGCGAGGTCTCGCCCAACCTGCTGGAAGCCTTCGCGGGCCGCATCGAGTCCGGCGCGAAGGCGCTGCAGGCGCACTACGGCGTGCTCAACGCGCAGGCCCACTGGCGCACGCGGCTGATGGCGATCGCCATGGCCTGCTTCCACCGCGTCCGCTCGCGGGCCCGCGAGCGGCTGAAGCTCTCGTGCGGGCTGCGCGGCAACGGCTGGTGCGTCACGCACCGGCTGCTGCGCGAAGTGCCCTACCGCGCCTTCTCGCTCGCCGAAGACGTCGAGTACGGCATCACGCTGGGCCTGGCCGGCCACCGCGTGCACAACGTCGACGAGGCCTGCGTCGACGCGCTGATGGTCACCGGCGAGGCGGCCGCGACCACGCAGCGCCAGCGCTGGGAAGACGGCCGCCACCAGCTCGTGCGCTCGCGCCTGTGGCCGCTGCTGAAAGCCTCCGGCGGCATCGACGGTGCGGTCTGCTTCGACCTGCTGCTCGACCTGCTGATGCCGCCACTGTCCTACGTCGTGATGAACGTGGCGCTGTTGCTCCTGCTCTCCGGCCTGGCGTGGATCTGGCTGCCCTCGGCCGCGCTCTGGGTCGGCATCGCGCTGGCCTGCATCTTCAGCCTGCTGCTGTACGTGCTGCGCGGCTGGCAGCTCAGCGACGTGGGCCTGCGCGGCCTGCTCGACCTGCTGCACGCGCCGTTCTTCGTGATCTGGAAGCTGATGCTGATGCTGCGCGCCCACGACTCGATGCAGTGGGTGCGCACGCGGCGGGAGGAGCCTTGAAGGGGCGCGTCGACCACCGGCAGCGCCGCCTCGCCTTCGCGCGGCTGTTCAGCAGCGCGGTGCTCAGCCAGGCGCTGCTGTCCGCTGCGAGCTTCGCGATCGGGCTGATGCTGATCCGCCGCACCAGCGACCTGCAGTACGGCCACTACATCCTCGCCGCCAGCGCGATCGCGCTGCTGGTGTCGCTGCAGAACGCCTTCTGCGGCCCGGTGCTGGCCGCGCGCCTGGGCCGGCTCGACCTGGCCGGTCGCGCCCGGCTGGTCGGCGCGCTGCTGCGCGAACGGCAGGCCGTGGTCGTCGGTGCCGGCCTGGCCGTGATCGCCGCGGCGCTGGCCTGGCGTGCCACCGGTGCGCAGGACGGCCGCGGCACCGCCTTGCTGCTGGCCGGCGTGGCGGCGTCGCTGGCCATCCTGCACCGCGAGTGCCTGCGCCTGGTGCTGTTCGCACACCGCCGGCCGCAGGACGTGCTGCGCACCGACCTGCTCTACGTGGTGCTGATGCTCGCCGGCGTGTTCGCCGCGACGCGCACGGGCGAGGCCGCGGTCTTCGCCGTCGCCGCGCTCGGCCTGGCCGCGCTGGCCAGCAGCGCGCTGCTGTCGCGCGCGCTGCGCCGCCACGAACCCTGGGCGCAGACCGCGGCGCCCGGACTGCTGCGTGCCGTGGCGCCGCTGGCCGGCTGGTCCACCGCCGGCGCGGCGATGCACTGGACCTTCAGCCAGGGTTACGTCTACCTCGTCGCCGCCACGCTCGACGTGACGGCCGTGGCCGCCATCGCCGCCACCCGGCTGCTGCTGATGCCGGTGAACCTGCTGTCCACCGGCATCGGCTCGCTGATGCTGCCGCTGGCCACCGGCTGGCTGGACCGGCACGGGGCTGCGCTGCTGCGGCGGCGCCTGGCGCTCTTCGCCGCGGGCATGGCCGCGGCCACGGCGGTCTACTTCGCCGTGCTGTGGCTGGAGCGCGAGTGGGTCTTCGCGGTGCTGCTGCGCAAGCAGTTCGCGCAGCGCGACAGCCTGCTGCTGCTGTGGGGCGTGCTGTTCCTCGTGATGGTGGTGCGCGACCAGTTCGCCTACCTGATCGCGGCGCAGCAGCGCTTCCGGGCGCTGACGCTGCTGACCATGGCCAGCGCCGGCGTCTCGCTCGTGACCAGTTACGCCGGCATGCGGCAGTTCGGCGCGCCGGGGGCGCTGGGCGGCATGCTGGTGGGCGAGCTGATCAGCCTGGGCGGCATCCTGCTGCTGTCACGGCAGCCGCGCCGGCATGGCCTGGCCTGGGCTGCCTGAGCCCGCGCGTGCGCGGCCCAGCGGCAAGATGGCCGCGAGCTGCGCCTTGCCCAGGTGCACGCCGTGGCCGCCGCGCACCGCGCCGATCAGCGAGGCCATGCGCTCGCGTTGACGCGCATCGAAGGCAGGTGGGGGCGGCAGCGCGTCGGCCACGGCGCGCCGGGACGGGTTGAACATCGGCAGCGCGGCCGCGGCGGCTTGCGGCATCAGCCGACGCTTGAGATCGCCGAAACGGCGACGCCAGTACAGCGGGGTACCGGTGCGGTAGATCTGCGCCACGTGCAGCGGTGTGGCCTCGGCCAGCCAGCGCACCTTGAAGTAGCCGAAGCCCGACAGCAGGTTGAAGAAGCCGAAGCCGCCCTCGATGGCCTGGCGCATGCCCAGCAGCAACATGGTGGAGCCGGGCCCGAGCCGGTTCAGCCGGTCGTCGTAGACGATGTGCAGCGCATACAGGCCGCGCTCGAACGCGCCGCTGATCAGCCCGGCCACGGGCACGCCGTCCATCAGCAAGAGGTGGATGCTGATCTGCATCGGCTGCCGCGCCTCGAGCAGGCTGCGGAAGTAGGCGATGCGCTGCGGGTGCCGGCCGATGTCGGCGTCGGCCTGAGCCTTCCAGCTGCGCGGCTCGATGCCGAGGTAGAGCTCGAGCAGCGCCGGCGTGTCGGCCGGGTCCGACGACGACAGCAGCTCGACCTCGCCGGCATCGAACAGCCCGTTGAGCTGCCGCCCCAGGTTGCCGCGGAACTTCTTCGACATCGCCTTCACGTAGCCCGACAGGCTGTCCCAGCGGACCGGGATGGTGCAGTTCTCCAGGCTGGGCCACTGGCGAACCAGGTAGCCGCCCAGGTCGACGCCCGCGGGCGGCGGGAACAGCGTGGAACATTCGCCCTGCTGTGCCAGCTCGAGGAAGCTCCACTCGCTGCGGCGCGAGAGCACGTGGGCGTAGAAGGCCTGGCTGACCGCCAGTTCGTCGTCGGGGCGAGCCACCAGGTGCGGCCGGTCGGTGTCGTGCGTGACGAGGAAGCCGAGCGTCGCGCTGCGAAAGCCCATCACGCGGGTCTCGACCCGCTTGAGGGCCAGGTAGCCGACCAGCCGCTCGTCGCGGAATGCGCAGAGGAACCACAGGCTCATGCCCCGCCCCGACGGATGGTGCTCGTCGTGGCGAAGGTAGGTCTGCAGGTAGGAGAAGGTGGAAAAGGGATCCGGCCGCGCCGACAGGCGGTTCAGCGCATCGATGTCGTGGCGCAGCGGCGCCGCCTGGCTGAGCGAGTCGTAGCAGCGGACGGTGATCAAGCGCCCGCCCGCGGCCTCAGGCGCGAGGGCCGCCAGTGGCTTGCATGGCCGGCTCGGCCTCGCCGTCCGCTGGCGCTGCGACGGCCTGCGCCAGGCGCGCGTAATGGTGTGC
The DNA here is from genome assembly GCF_017795745.1 of Rhizobacter sp. AJA081-3. Taxonomy (GTDB): domain Bacteria; phylum Pseudomonadota; class Gammaproteobacteria; order Burkholderiales; family Burkholderiaceae_C; genus Piscinibacter. The sequence goes on from NZ_CP059067.1 coordinate 2,755,353, forward strand.
CAGGCGCAACTCGTGATGCCGGTTCACGCCGCGCGCTGCATCCAGCGTCTGGGCACCGAGCTGCAGCACCGGCGGCCGCGTGCCGGCGGCGGCCTCGTCGGTGTCGCCACCCGAATTCCGGGGCCGAGCGTCGAAGTTCTCCATGCTCAGCGCACCACGGTGACCTGGTTGTCGACCGCCACCACGCCCTGCACGGCCGCGGCCATCTGCGAGGCTCGATCTCGCGCCGCGGCATCGGGCAGCATGCCGCGCAGCGACACGCGGCCGTAGCGGGTCTCCACGCTCAGATCGGCGGGCTTGAGCTCCACGTCGGTCGACAGGCTGGACTTGACGGCCGCGGTGATCGTCGTGTCGTTCACCGCGGCGGCTGCGGCATGCACCGCCTCGGTGGTGGCCTTCTTCGCGTCGGCCAGGGCCTTGTCGGCGTCGGCCTTGGCGGCATCGACCTTGTCATCGGCCTGGGCGATCGCGGCATCGACTTTCTGGCCGGTGGTCCGGTCGTCGTCGCGGCGGTCGCAGCCGCCGAGCGCGCCCGCCAGCAACAGCATGCCGATCACGGCTGGGCTGCGGTGAAGCTTGTAGGGGGTCATGTGATGGCTCCTCTTACTTCTTCTTCGGGTCGACCTGGTTGCCGATCACGCCGCCGACGGCCGCGCCGCCGACGGTGCCGGCAGTGCTGCCCCCGGTGAGGATGGCGCCTGCAGCGCCGCCGATCACCGCGCCGGTGGCGGTGTTCTGGTCGCGGGCGGACATGTTGCCGCAGGCGGCGAGCGAGACGGCCAGTGCGGCCGTGGCGGAGAGGGTGATCCAACGAGTGTTCATGAGGGCTCCAGGGTGTCTTGGTGGCGCAGGCCCGAGAGGCCCGTCGCTTCGAAGTTCCTTGTAGACCTCGCACGTCGATTCGTCTGTGCGCGAGCGCACATGCATGCCTGTGTGCTGCGGCGCACAGACCCCATGCCACGTGCAGGCGCACGCTCTGCCCCCGACCATGCCGCACCTTGCGCTGCCCCCTGCCTACCGCCTCGGCCACGCGCTGCGGCCGTCGACCGCGCGCGACGCGCGCCGGCTGGCCCTGATCCTGGCCGGCGTGGCCGCCATGGTGGTGCTCGGCCTGCTGGCGCTGTTCCAGAGCGTCGTGCGCGAGTCGGTGCACCAGGCCCAGCTGCGTCACGAGGCCACTGCGCGCCATTCGGCTGCCACCTGGCGTTGCACCGGCCAGCGCAGCCTGCGCCTGCGCGACCTGTGTCTGGCAGAGCTGAACGCGCCGCCACCCCAGGTGACGCTGCTCACCCCGCCCTGACCCCTCCGCTCGGTACGCTGCCGTACCGACGCAAAAGACCTGCTCGCGCATGCTGAGCCGGTGACTGCTCTTCCTCACCTTGATTCCCGCGCTGCAGCCGCGTCGCTGAGCCTGCTGCTCCTGCTCGGCGCCTGTACGTCGGCACCGCAACGCGCCGAGCCGCCCGGCCCCTTCGACGTGCCGATCGCCTGGTCGGCCACCGAGCCCGCCGCGGTCGGCGCGGACGCCTCGCTGCGGCATTGGTGGCAGCGCTTTCGCGATCCACTGCTCGAACAGCTCGTCGACGAAGCCCTGCACGCCAACACCAGCGTGACCACGGCGCAGGCGGCCTTGCGGCAATCGCGCGCGCTGCGCGACCAGGCCGCGGCAGCGCTGTGGCCCACGCTGGGCAGCTCGGCCTCGGCGCAGCGCGCCTGGTCGGGCGGAGACAGCACCGGCAACAGCCTGCGCGCCGGCCTCGATGCCGGCTGGAACCTCGACCTGTTCGGCGCCAACCGCAGCGCACTCGATGCCGGCGAGTACAACGCCTCTGCCAGCGCGGCCAGCCTGGGCAACGTGCAGGTCGGCGTCGCCGCCGAGGTGGCGCTGAGCTACATCACGCTGCGGGCCGCACAGGCCCGGCTGGCCATCGCCGACGACAACCTGGCGATCCAGCTCGAGACGCTGCAGATCACGCAGTGGCGCGAGCAGGCCGGGCTGGTCACCACGCTCGAATCCGAACAGGCGCGCGGCTCGGCCGAGCAGACCCGCGCGCAGCGCCCTGGCCTGCAGACTGCCATCGCGCAGGCCGGCCATGCGATCGCCGTGCTCACCGGCCAGCCGCCGGCCGCGCTGGATGCACGGCTGGCCGCGGTGGTGCCGGTGCCGCAGCCCGCCGGCACGCTCGCCCTGGCCATCCCGGCCGAAACGCTGCGCCAGCGCCCCGACGTGCGCGCCGCCGAACACCGCGTCAGCGCCGCCTGGGCGCGTGTCGACCAGGCCCAGGCGCAGCGGCTGCCCAACTTCCGCCTCAGCGGCACGCTCGGCCTGAGCGCGGCCACGCTGGGCGCGCTGGGCAACGGCAGCGCGGTGATCGGCTCGCTGCTGGCCGGCGTATCGCTGCCGCTGTTCGACGGCGGTGCCGCCAGCGCGCAGGTCGATGCCCAGCAGGCCGCGCTCGAGCAGGCGCGCGCGGACTACAGCGCTGCCGTGCTCGGTGCGCTGAAGGAGGTCGAGGATGCGCTGGCCGCCCTGCGCGGCGATCGCGAGCGGTTGGCGCGCCTGCAGACCGCGGCCGAGGCGGCATCGAACGCCTCCGAGCTCGCCCGCCAGCGCTTCGGCAGCGGCCTCACCGACTTCCAGACCGTGCTCGACACGCAGCGCACGCGGCTGAGCACGCAGGACGGCGTGGCCACCGCCAGCGCCGACGTCAGTGCCGACCACGTGCGCCTGTTCAAGGCGCTGGGCGGCGGCTGGCGCGACGACGACCACCGCGCAGCCGCTGCGGAGCCCGCCTCGAGCACCCCGACCCCATGAACACACCCCTTCCCCCCGACGCACTCAAGCCGACCGCGCCACCCGCAACGCCCGCTCCCTCCGGCCGCCCGGCCACCGAAGCCGCCGAGGCCGACCTGAGCACGCTGCTGGCCGAGCCGGACCACGTCGCCTGGTACCGGCGGCCGCTGGTCTGGGCGCTGGCGGCGGCGCTGCTGCTCGCGGGCGGCGGGTTCTGGTGGTGGTGGTCGAACCGCGCCGCGAACGCCGCACCGAGCTACAGCACGCAGCCGGCGGCGCGCGGCAACCTCACGCTCACCGTCACCGCCAACGGCACCATCCAGCCGACCCGCACGATCAACATCGGCAGCGAGCTGTCGGGCACGGTGCTGAAGGTCAACGTCGACGTGAACGACCGCATCAAGAAGGGCCAGGTGCTGGTGGTGCTCGACACCGCCAAGCTGGGCGACCAGATCCTGCGCTCGAAGGCCGCACTCGCGGCGGCCACGGCCAAGGTCGAGCAGACCGGCGCCACCATCCAGGAGGCACGCGCCACGCTGGGCCGGCTCGAGGAGGTGTCGCGCCTGTCCGGCGGCAAGGTGCCGTCGAAGTCCGAGCTCGACAGCGGCCGCGCCACGCTGGCCCGTGCGCTGGCCGACGCGACCAGCGCGCGCGCCGGCGTCGCCGACGCGAAGGCGGCGCTGTCCACCGACCAGATCAACCTGTCGAAGGCCTCCATCGCGGCGCCCGCCGACGGCGTGGTGCTGACGCGCGCGGTCGACCCCGGCAACGCGGTGGCCGCCTCGCTGCAGGCGGTGACGCTGTTCACCGTCGCCGAGGACCTGGCCAAGCTGCGCCTGTGGGTCTACGTCGACGAGGCCGACGTCGGCTCGGTGAAGGTCGGGCAGGATGCCACCTTCACCGTCAGCGCCTACCTGAGCCGGCCCTTCCCGGCGCGCATCACGCGCGTGGGCTTCGGCTCGACGATCACCGACAACGTCGTCACCTACCTCACCTACCTCGACGTCGACAACGCCGACCTCAGCCTGCGCCCGGGCATGACGGCCACCGCCACCATCGTCGCGACCCAGCGCACCGACGTGCTGCTGGTGCCCAACACGGCGCTGCGCTTCACGCCGACCGCCGCGGGTGCCGCGGCGGCGCCGAAGAGCGGCGTGCTCTCCAGCCTGACGCCGCGCATGCCGGGCAACCGCACGCGCCGCACGGCCGCCGAAGGCGCCAGCACCGCCACCGCCAAGCGCGTGTGGGTGCTGCGCGACGGCGCGCCGGTGGCGGTATCGGTGACGCCGGGCATCAGCGACGGGCGCATGACCGAGATCACCGGCGGCGAGCTGCAAGTCGGCATGCTGGTGATCACCGACCAGAAGACGGCCGCCGCGAAATGAGCGCCCCGCTGATCCAGCTGCGCGGCATCACCAAGCGCTACGGCAGCGGCGTGGCCGAGCTGATGGCCCTCAAGGGCATCGACCTGGACATCCAGGCCGGCGAATTCGTCGCCATCATGGGGCCCAGCGGCTCGGGCAAGTCCACCGCGATGAACATCCTCGGCTGCCTGGACACGCCCACCGCCGGACAGTACCTGTTCAAGGGCGCGCACGTCGAAGCGCTGGCGCGCGACCAGCGCGCTCGGCTGCGCCGGCGCTACCTCGGCTTCGTGTTCCAGGGTTTCAACCTGCTCGCGCGCACCTCGGCTCAGGAGAACGTCGAGCTGCCGCTGCTCTACCGCGGCGACAGCGCCGAGGTGCGCCGTGCCGCCGCCGCCAAGGCGCTGCAGTCGGTCGGCCTGGGCGGCTGGGAGAAGCACACGCCGGCCGAGCTCTCCGGCGGCCAGCAGCAGCGCGTGGCGATCGCGCGCGCCATCGCCACCGAGCCGGCCGTGGTGCTCGCCGACGAGCCCACCGGCAACCTCGACACGCAGCGCAGCCACGAGATCATGGGCCTGCTGATGGCGCTGAACAAGGACCACGGCATCACCGTGCTGATGGTCACCCACGAGCCCGACATGGCCGCCTACGCGCGGCGCATGGTGCACTTCATCGACGGCCGCATCGCCAAGGACGAGGTGAATCCGAACCCGACCCTGGCCGCCCCGGCCGCACTGACCGAAGCCGCGAGCGTCTGATGCTGTTCAGCGTCTTCATGCTCGCCCTGCGATCGATCCAGCGCAACCTGCTGCGCTCCTTCCTGACCATCCTGGGCATCGTGATCGGCGTCAGCGCGGTGATCACCATGGTCACGCTGGGCAACGGCGCCACGCAGGCGATCCAGACGCAGATCACCAGCCTGGGCACCAACCTGCTGATGGTGATGCCCGGCCAGCGCCAGCCCGGCGGCGGCGGGGGTGGTGGTGGCGGCGTGCCGCAGTTCACCGAGGAGGATGCGAAGGCCATCCAGGCGCAGATCGGCGGCGTGGCCGCGGTGGCGCCACAGGGGCGCGCTGCCGTCACCGTGGTGGCCAACGGCCGCAACTGGGCGACCACGGTCACCGGCAGCACCAACGAATGGTTCGAGACCGGCAACTGGAAGCTCGCTGCCGGCCGCATCTTCGAGCCCGACGAGCAGCTCGGCGGCGCCGCGGTGTGCGTGATCGGCGAGACGGTGCGCCGCGAGATCTTCGGCGGCAGCGTCGGCCAGACCGGTCTGGGCGAGCAGCTGCGCGTCAAGCAATTCTCCTGCGACGTGATCGGCATCCTCGCCGCCAAGGGCCAGGGCGGCATGGGCGACCAGGACGATACGGTGGTCGTGCCGCTGCACACGCTGCAGCGCCGCGTCACCGGCAACCGCAAGGTGGCGCAGCTGTCGGTGTCGATGCAGGACGGCGCCGACAGCGCGCCGCTGAAGGCCAGCCTGCGCCAGCTGATGCGCGAGCGGCGCAAGCTCGGCGACATGGACAACGGCGGCAGCGAAGACAACTTCAACATCTTCGACACGCAGCAACTCGCCGAGACGCTGTCGAGCACGATGGGCGTGCTGACCACCCTGCTCGGCGCCGTGGCCGCGGTGAGCCTGCTGGTGGGCGGCATCGGCATCATGAACATCATGCTGGTCAGCGTCACCGAGCGAACGCGCGAGATCGGCCTGCGCCTGGCCATCGGCGCGCTCGAGGGCGAGGTGCTGCTGCAGTTCTTGATCGAGGCCGTGGTGCTCTCGGCATTGGGCGGCGTGGTGGGCATCCTCATCGCCACCGCGGCGTCGTGGGGGGGATCGCGGCTGATGGACGTGCCCTACGCCTTCGACCCGACGATCAACCTGCTCTCGCTGCTGTTCTCGGCCGGCATCGGCGTGGTGTTCGGCTTCTTCCCGGCGCGCCGCGCCGCGCGCATGGACCCGATCGAGGCCTTGCGCCACGAGTAGCGCCCGAGGCCCGGCAAGGGGCCAAAGCGAGGCAGCGAACAGACGGCCGGCGGCCCGCGGCGCATGCTCGAACCATCGCCATTCAACCCGGGATCGAGACACCATGAAGAGCACTTTCGCCACCCTCGGCATCGTTGTCGGCGCGTTGCTGGCGCCCTGCCTGGCCCACGCCGAGGAGTCGGACGCGGACCGCAAGAACCCGGGTGCCTACGTCAAGGACTCGGTCATCACCACCAAGGTCAAGACCAAGCTCGCGGCCGAGAAGCTGCGCACGCTGGCCAACGTGCATGTCGACACCGACAACAAGGGCATGGTCGTGCTCAGCGGCACCGTCCGTGCGCAGGAAACCGCCGACAAGGCCGTCGAGATCGCCCGTGCCACCGAAGGTGTGACCTCGGTCAAGAGCACCATCGTCGTCAAGAAGGACGATTGAACTCCGGCCGCCGGGTTCTCCCGGCGGTGCTTCCCACGAAGGACACCATGCAAATCCTGCTTCAGACCGGCCCGAACATCGAGGGCGGACAGCGCATGTCCGAGCACTTCCAGACCGTCGTGAGCGACGCGATGGGCCGCTTCGGCGAGCGCGTGCTGCGCGTCGAGGGGCACTTGTCCGACACCGACGGCCGCGCCAGGCTCGGCGTCGACAGCATCCAGTGCCTGCTGGAAGCCCGACTGATCGACCTGGAACCGGTGGTGGTGACCGAAATCGGTCCCAACGCGCACCAGGCCATCGACGGCGCGGTGCGCAAGCTCAAACGAGCCGCCGGCGCCGCCATCGGCAAACACGACCCACGCCGCCACCAGGCCCGCAGCGATGCCGGCCTGCCCAGTGACACCGACACCGACGCCGATCAGCCCGGTGCCGCCACTGCGCCGCTGTAGAACGGCTCGCACTGGCGGCCGGTCAGCGCGTCGGCGCCCTTCTTCAGCAGGCGCAGCGCCGGCCCGGTGAGCGCCTCGATGGCGTTGGGCTTGCTCACCGACGGCGCGCTGAAGCTGCCGCGGATCTCCTGCTTGACGATGGCACAGCCCTTCAGGTCGACCAGCGCCACCGTCACCGCGTCGAAACGCTCGTTGACGAAGTCCAGCCCGCCGTGCAGGGCGATGCGGTTGGCCTTCGTCGCCATCGCCACGTCCTGGGCGTGCGCCACGCCGCGCTCGACCTTCCAGTCCGACACCAGCGTGCGGATCTCGCTCGTGCCGCCGTTGCCCTGGGCGAGCTGGGCGAAGTCGTAGCCCTTGGTGACCAGCAGCCCGACTGGCCCGGCGAAGAACACCGCGCCCACGTCGACCAGGCTGAAGGTCTGGCTGGCCTCGAAGCGCTCGAACGAGCGGTCGAGGTCGCTGCCGTAGAAGGTCAGCCCCTTGCCGCGCAGCGAGACGCGGCCAGCCATCGCCTGCTTCAGCTCGGCCAGCGTGGTGCCGTGCGTGGTCAGCGTGGCGCTGAAGTCCATGCGGCCGCCGGCGAGCTTCTTCAGCTGCATCGTGCTGAAGAACTCCTCGACGGGAAACTGCGTGAGCGTGTAGGCGATCTGGTACGAGGCCACGGCGCCGGTGAAGTCGGCGCGGATGCTGCCCTGGCCCGGCGTGCCGAGCAGCCGCGTGGACAGGGGCTTGAGCTCGACGATGCCGTGCTTCGCATCGGCCGAGAATTTCACGTCGTGCAGCGTATGGCCGTCCTTGCGGATCTGCGCGCAGTCGAACTCGGCGGTGAAGGTGACTTCGCGAAGGAAGTCCGCACGCCGACCGCCGGCACGCTGGAGGCGGTGCACTTCGCCCTTGCAGTCGCGCGCCTCGAAGCCCTTGCCGTGGCGCTTGTCGACGAAGTCGATCGAGCCGGCCGACAGCGACACGTCGGGCCAGTCCTGCACCGGTGCGTCGGCCGCGGCGTCTTCCGCCGCCGGCGCCTGCGGCTCGAAATCGAAGCGGCCGTCGTGCTCGCGCGCCACCGTGATGAGCGGCTGCGTCAGCACGATCTTCTGGATGCGCAGCGTGTCGCCGAACAGCGAGCTCAGGTCGATGCCGATCTTCGCCTGCCGCGCGGACGCGAGCTCCTTGCCCCCCCGGCGCACGTGCACGTCGTCGAGCGTGAGCTGCAAGCCGGGGAAGATGTCGATCGCCGGGCGCCCGGCGATGCTCAACTCCAGGCCCAGCGCCTGCGAGGCGATGCGCTCCAGGCGCGACTTGTAGACGTCGGTGTCGGCGAGCAGCACCAGCGCCGCCGCGAGCAGCAGCAACAGGCCCAGCACGGCGCCGAGGCCGATGAGCGCGAAGCGGGGCAGTCTGGGCATCGGGCGGCTCCGTTCTGACGGTGATTCTCAGGGCTGTGCGCGCCAGCCGCGCGCAGCGTCGGCGCAGAACTGCGCCAGCGCCTGCAGCTGCCGCTGCACGACGCGGTGCGCGGCCGCCACGCCGCCATAGGCGTCCTCGCTGGCCGATGGCTCGCTGGCGTCGAACTCGCGCACCGCGATGACTCGGCGCGTGGCCACCTCGATCAGCGTGGCGCGCAAGGTCAGGCGCACGCGGCTCGGCGTGCTCGTGAAGTCGTGCTGCAGCCGCACGAGGGTGGTGTCCAGGCGCAGGTCGCCGAGCGCCGGGCCGGGCGAGCCGACCACCGCTGCGAACGCAGCCTGCCGCTCCAGCGCCGCCACCAGCAGCGGCGCGAGCATGCGGGCCGGCGTGTCGACCCATTCGGACTGCGCGAAATGCTCTGCCTGCTGCGCGCGGCGCAGATAGACGATGCGGCGGGTGTCGAAACCTGCGGCCGCGTGGGTCGCGCCGACGACCAGCGTAGGCGCCGAGGCGGCCGGCGCCACGGCGGCAGCGGCCGCAACGGCCGCACTGGCCGGTGCCGACGCGTCGAGGGCATAGAACGACGTCGGCGCGCCAGGCTTGGGCAGCAGCGTGCTGCAAGCGCCGAACGCGAGCGCCAGCAAGGCCGGCATGAGCCGGCCGCAGCGGCGGACGAGGTGCTCGAGTGTCATGGCGCAGGTGCCCCGGCTTCGCCCGGACCGGGGGCATCCGGGCTGCGGCCGAACAGCAGGCTGGACGGATGGCGCTCGGTCTGTTCGGTGAGCCGGCGCAGCGAGACCGACAGGTCGTTGAGCTCGCCCAGCAGGCGCTGCAGTTCGGGCAGCGTGTCGGCGCTGGCGCGCTGCAGCGCGGCACCTGCGCGCGCGACGGACTGCCCCGCCTGTGCGCTGGCCGAAGCGGCCTCGCGCCCCATCGTCTCGACCGCGTCGGCGCCGCGGCCGACGCGCTCGATCACCGGGCCGACCTGCGCCATCGCCTGCGCGCTGCGGTCGAAGGTGCGCGCCGCGGCGGCGATGCCGGCGTCCAGCGTGTCCTTGCGCTGCGCGAGCGTGTGCGACACCGCCGCCAGGTCCTGAAGGGTGCTGGCGAAGGCACGCCGGTTCTCGTCGCTGAGCACGGCGTCGATGTTGCTCGAGGTGCGATCGAGCTTGATCAGCACCGTCGTCAGCACGTTCTCCAGCCGGGCGCTCAGCGAGGGCTTGGTGCGGATCTCCGGGTACTCGCCTGCCACGCTGGCCAGCAGCGGCGGCGATCCGGGCGCGCCACCGCTGAGCTCGACGTAGGCGATGCCGGTCAGCCCCTGCGTCTTCAGCACGGCCAGCGTGTCCTGCTTGATCGGCGTGCCGCGCTCGATGGCGAAGATCAGGCGCACGCGCTGCGGGTTGGCGGGGTCGAGGCGGATGTCCTGCACCTTGCCGACATCGACGCCGTTGAACTTCACCGGCGCGTTCAGGTTCAGCCCGGCCACCGATTCGTCGAGGATGGCCTGGTACAGGTCGACCTTCTGGCGCAGCGCGCCGCCCGCGGCGATCCACAGCGCGATCGCGATCAGCAAGGCGCCCAGGCCGATGACGAAGGCACCGACCAGCGTGTAGTTCACCTTGGTTTCGATGTCGCCTCCTCGCGGTGAAGGCCGTGGCCGTCCTGCTGCGCCGCCCGCCCGCGCGGGCCGTCGAAGAACTGGCGCACGGCGGGCACGTCGAGCTTCGACAGCTCGTCCATCGAGCCCAGGCCCTGCACCTGCGCATCGGCCAGCACGGCGACGCGGTCGGCCACCTGCCACAGCAGGTCGAGGTCGTGGGTGATCATCACGATGGTCAGCCCGAACACGTCGCGCAGGCGCAGCACCAGCGCATCGACCCCGCCGGCGCTGACCGGGTCGAGCCCGGCGGTGGGCTCGTCGAGGAAGAGCAGCGGCGGGTCGAGGGCGAGCGCGCGGGCCAGCGAGGCGCGCTTGAGCATGCCGCCGCTGAGTTCGGCCGGGTACTGCGCACCGACCTCGGGCGCCAGGCCCACCAGCGACAGCTTCCAGGCCGCGAGTTCGTCGATCAGCGCATCGGCCAGGCCGGTGTGCTCGCGCAGCGGCAGGCCGATGTTCTCCGTCACGGTGAGCGAGCCGAACAGGCCGCCGTGCTGGAACACCACGCCCCAGCGTTGCCGCATCGCCAGCGCCTGCGCCGGCGTGAGCGTGGCCAGGTCCTCGCCAAGCACGCGCACGGTGCCGGCGTCGGGCGAATGCAGCAGGATCATCTCGCGCAGCAGCGTCGACTTGCCCGAGCCGCTGCCGCCGATCAGGGCGAAGATCTCGGCGCGGCGCACCTGCAGGTCCAGCCCGTCATGGACGACGTGCGAGCCGAAGCGCGTCGTCACCTTGTCGAGTTCGATGACGATTTCCTGAGGTGCCGTGGTGGCGGTCATTTCACTGGCTCCAGCGTGCGTCGCGGCAGGCGCTGCCTGGACCGCATGCCACCGCTGGTTCAGCAAAGGCGCGCCCGGGCAGGCGAAGGCGCGCCTCTGAGGTGCCGAGAAGCGCAGGGCTCGTGGCCGCGCGCGCAGCGCGCATCGTCTTCTGACTCGTCGACGCTGTCCGAACGCAGCGACCGCAGGGAGCGAAGTGAGTTCGGCGACGGGGCCACGAGACCGAGCATCGCAGGGGAGTCGGCGCAACGCGCCGACCGCCGAGGCGAAGCGCCGTAGCCTGCCCGGGCGGGCCTTTGCCTCGCCAGCCAGAACCTGCAAAGGGAAAGCGGACAGACTTCATTTCAGAGGTCCAGCACGCTGAACGCGACCGAGAACAAGGCGTCGGCCACGATGACGAGAAAGATCGACTGCACCACGCTGCGCGTCGTCTGCCGCCCGACGCTGTCGGCGCCGCCCCGGGTGCGAAAGCCCTGGAAGCAGCCGATCACCACGATGATGAGCGCGAACACCGGCGCCTTGGCCAGGCCGACGCCATAGGTCGACGGCTCCACCGCCTTGACCAGGCGATCGAGGAACTCCACGTAGCCCACGCCGAGCTGCGAGCGTGCCATCAGCATGCCGCCGAACACGCCCGCCACGTCGGCGAACACCGTCAGCAGCGGCAGCGCCACGGCCAGGGCCACCAGCTTGGGCAGCGCCAGCATCTCCATCGGTTCGATGCCCAGCGTGCGCATCGCGTCGATCTCCTCGGTCACGGCCATGGTGCCGATCTGCGCCGCGTAGGCCGAGCCCGATCGGCCGGCGATGATGATGGCGGTGATCAATGGCGCGAACTCGCGCAGCATCGACACGCCGACCAGATCGGCCACGAAGATGTTGGCGCCGTACTGGCGCAGCTGCGGCGCACCCTGGTAGGCGACGACGACGCCGAGCAGGAAGGACAGCAGCGCGACGATGGGCAGCGCGTCGACGCCGGCGCTGCGGATGTTGAACAGGATCGGCCGCCAGCGCCAGCGCCGCGGCTGCAGCACGCAGGTGGCGAAGGCCACGGCCAGCTCGCCGACGAAGGCGAGCAGCGCCAGGCCCTCCTCCAGCACGGGTGCGACACGGCGCCCCAGTCGTTCGAGCGCCTTCGGGGCCGGCGCGGCGCCGGCTTCGGCCCTCGGAGCACCCTGCCGGGCCGGCTGCGCGACGACGTCGAGCAGTTTCGCGAACGGCGGACTCAGGCCCAGCAGCGTGACGACGCCGCCACCTTCGCGCAGACGCCGCAACAGGCGCAGCAACAGCCAGGCGCCGGCGCTGTCGAGCGCGTCGATGCGCTGGCCATCCACCACGGCAGCACCTGCGGCAGGCCGCTGCAGCGCATCGAGCCGGCCTTCGATGCCGCCCAGCTTCAGCACGCTCCACGACCCCGACAACTCGATCCGTGGCGGCTCCGCGGCACTCGACGTTGCCGGCAAGGACACATCGGCGTGATCGTTCGGTGCAGGTTTCATGGCTGGAAGCCACCGTAGCCCGCGCCGTGCCGGCGGTCTGTGCGATAGCGGACAGAAGAAGTGATCGCCGCCAGCCATCCGGGCAAACCCTCGCGCGCTCTGTTCGATAGGCAACAGACGGCCGGCAGGAAGGGGGGGATCCTCATCCTCTGTTCGGGCCTACCGCATCGGCGCTTGCAGTACCCCGACCCAGAACTCGCATCCAATGACTGTCATCAAGCCGATCCCCCGACCGAAGACCGGCCGACGCACGCTGCCATCGCCGGCCATCGGGGTGCCAGTCGCCAGCGAGGCACGCCGTCGCCGAGCCTTGCTCAAGACCGGCGCCCTGCAGCGCGCCATCCTCAGCAGCGCCAACTTCTCCAGCATCGCCACCGACGAGAAGGGCGTGATCCAGGTCTTCAACGTCGGCGCCGAGCACATGCTGGGCTACGAGGCCGCGGCGGTGATCGACCGCGTCACGCCGGCCGACTTCTCCGACCCGCAGGAGGTGATCCTGCGCGCACGCGCCCTCAGCCTGGAGTTCGGCACCACCATCGAACCCGGCTTCGAGGCGCTGGTGTTCAAGGCCTCGCGCGGCATCGAGGACATCTACGAGCTGACCTACCTGCGCAAGGACGGCAGCCGCCTGCCCGCCGTGGTGTCGGTGACGGCGCTGCACGACGCGCTGGGTGCGATCATCGGCTACCTGCTGATCGGCACCGACAACACCGCGCGCAAGCAGGTCGACCTCGCCCTGCAGGAGCGCAACCGCGACCTGCGCGGCGCCAAGATCGCGGCGGAGCTCGCCAACCAGGCGAAGTCGGACTTCCTGTCCAGCATGAGCCACGAGTTGCGCTCGCCGCTGAACGCGATCCTCGGTTTCGCGCAGCTGATCGACTCGGGCACGCCGCCGCCGACGCCGCCGCAGAAAGACAGCATCGACCAGATCCTGCAGGCCGGCTGGTACTTGCTGGAGCTGATCAACGAGATCCTCGACCTGGCGCTGATCGAGTCGGGCAAGCTTTCGCTCTCGCCCGAGCCGGTGCTGCTGGCGGAGTTGCTGGCCGAGTGCCTGGCGATGATCGAGCCGATGTCGCGCAAGGCGGGCATCGACGTCAAGCTGATCGCACCGGAAGGCCCCTGGCTCGTGAAGGCCGATCGCACGCGGCTCAAGCAGGTGGCGGTGAACCTGCTGTCCAACGCCGTCAAGTACAACCGCCCCCACGGCACGGTGGAAGTGCGCTGCCGCGTGATGCCGGGCAACCGCATCCGCGTCAGCTTCCAGGACACCGGCGAAGGCCTGGGCGCCGACAAGCTGGCACGCCTGTTCCAGCCCTTCGACCGGCTCGGCCGCGAGACCGGCGCCGAGGAAGGCACCGGCATCGGCCTGGTGGTCAGCAAGCGCCTGGTCGAGCTGATGGGCGGCCGCATCGGCGCGGACAGCGTGGTCGGTGTCGGCAGCCTGTTCTGGATCGAGCTGAACGCGACGAAGGTCGTCGAGGCCGACACCGACCCGATCGCGCCCTTCGCCGCACCACCGCTGGCCATCGCGGCCGATGCGCCGGCGAAGGCCCTGCGCACGGTGCTGTGCGTGGAAGACAACCCGGCCAACCTGTTGCTGGTCGGCCGCCTGCTCGAGCGCCGCCCGGACATCCGCCTGCTCAGCGCCAAGGACGGCCGCCGCGGCATCGAACAGGCCCGCGCGGCCTTGCCCGACGTCATCCTCATGGACATCAACCTGCCGGGCATCAGCGGCATCACAGCGCTGAAGATCCTCGCCGGCGACCCGTTGACCCGCCACATCCCGGTGATCGCGCTGAGCGCGAACGCCATGCCCAAGGACGTCGCTTCCGGCCTGGCAGCGGGCTTCTTCCGCTATCTCACCAAGCCGATCAAGGTGGACGAGTTCATGGCCACGCTCGATCTGGCCCTGGACACCCCCCGCCCCCCTTCACGGCAAGACCTAGACGAGGCGATCGCCCCATGATCATTCCCGAACAAGACATCCTCTGCGCACGCATCCTGATCGTCGACGACCAGGAGGCCAACGTGCTGCTGCTCACCCGGCTGCTCGGCGAGGCCGGCTACACGAACCTGTCGTCGACCCGCCAGCCCACCGAGGTGTGCGCGCTGCACCGGCGCAATGCCTATGACCTGATCCTGCTCGACCTGCAGATGCCGGCGATGGACGGCTTTGCCGTCATGGAGGCGTTGAAGACCAACGACGCCGACGGCTACCTGCCGGTCATCGTGCTGACCGCCCAGCCCGGCCACAAGCTGCGCGCGCTGCAGGCCGGCGCCAAGGATTTCATCAGCAAGCCCTTCGACCTGGTCGAGGTGAAGACGCGCATCCGCAACATGCTCGAGGTGCGCCTGCTCTACCGCCGGCTGGAAGCGCACAGCGTGATCCTCGAACAGGCGGTCAAGGAGCGCACCGCCGAGCTGCGCGAGAGCGAAGCGCGCTACCGCAGCCTCGCCGAGCTGGCCTCGGACTGGTACTGGGAGCAGGATGAACGCGGCGATTTCACCAAGGTGTCGGGCCCGGTGATGGAGATGCTGGGCATCAGCGTGGGCTCGCTGGCGGCCGACGCCGCAGCCCCGGCCTTCGACGCCGGCTGGGACCGCGCGGAGCGGCTCACGCTGCAGGCCAACATCGCGGCGCGCCGGCCCTTCCTCGATCTGGCGCTGCACCGCACCGAGGCCGACGGGACCTGCCGGCAGTTCCGCGTCAGCGGCCAGCCGATGTTCGACCAGAGCTGCCGCTTTCTCGGCTACCGCGGCATCGGCGTCGAGATGATGAAGGGTCACTGACTTGGCCGCACTCGCCCCGCGCCCGCTGAACGGGCTGCACGCGCCCGCGCAGAACCAGCTCATCGCGGGTGTGTCCGCGGTGGAGATGCTGCCGCTGTCGGGTTCGCTCGAACTGGTGTCGATGATGCTCGGCCAGGTGCTCTACGAGCCCGGCAGCCAGATGCAGCACGCCTACTTCCCGACCACCGCCGTGGCCTCGCTGCACTACGTCACCGAATCGGGCGCCTCGGCCGAGACGGCGGGCGTGGGCCGCGAGGGCATGGTGGGCATTGCCCTGTTCATGGGCGGGCAGAGCACGTCCGGCTCGGCCGTCGTGCAGACCTCGGGGCACGGCTACCGACTGAACCGGCATTCGCTGATGCAGGCATTCGACGGCACGGGGCCGTGGCGCCGCCTGCTGCTGCGCTACACGCAGGCACTGATGACGCAGATCTCGCAGACGGCCGCCTGCTACCGGCACCACACCGTCGAGCAGCAGCTGGCCCGCTGGCTGCTGTCCACCGCCGACCGATCACCCGATGGCGAGCTGGTCATCACGCAGGAGCTGGTGGCCGGCATGCTGGGCGTGCGCCGCGAGTCGATCACGCAGGCGGCCGGCGCCTTGCAGGACATGGGCTACATCCGCTACCGGCGCGGCCACATCAGCCTGCTCGACCCGGCCGGCCTGCGCAGCTGCGCCTGCGAGTGCTACGGCATCGTCAAGCACGAGTTCCAGCGCCTGATGGCGTCCTGAACGTTCGACGGCGCACAGACGCCGCGTCGCGGCAGCGGCAGGCTCGTGTCATCCTCTGCCACCGCGCGCCCTGCCGCGCACCCCACGCCATGAACACCCCCCTCACCCGCCGGCACTTCATCGTCGCCGTGCCCCTGACGACCGCCAGCCTGATGGCAGCCTGCTCGCCGAAAGTCGAATCGCCCCCCGTCGCCGCCGAGCAGATTCCGGCCACGCCGACCCCGCCGGCGCCCACGCCCAGGCCCGCACCGTCCCCCGCACCGGCTTCGGCCAGCGGGCCTGCGGCCGCGCTGCCGATGCTCGACGAAGGCGATGCGCAGGCGAAGTCGCTGGGTTATGTGGCCGATGCGGCGCGCGCCGACCGCACGCGCTTCCCGACCCTCGTGGCCGGCAGCCGTTGCGGCAATTGCGCGTTGTACCGTGGCACGGACAGCGACTCGGCCGCGCCTTGCCAGCTCTTCCCGGGCCGCTCGGTGGCTGCCGCGGGCTGGTGCAGTGCCTGGGCCAAGAAGGCTTGAGCATCGCCACCGCTGCCGATGGCACCGGCCTCGTGCTCAGCTGCGAACACGGCGGGAATGCGGTGCCGGCCGCGTATGCCGGCTTGTTCGAGGGACACGAGGCGCTGCTGGCCAGCCACCGCGGCTGGGATCCCGGCACGCTCGAGCTCGGGCAGCAGATGGCCAGCGAGCTCGGCGCGCCGCTGCATGCGTCGACGACGACGCGGCTGCTGGTCGACCTGAACCGCTCGATCGGCCACCGCGAGCTGTTCTCGGCGCTCGTCGGCCGGCTGAGCCGCAGCGAACGCGACACCATCCTCGCCGCCCACTACCAGCCCCACCGCGACGCCCTCGAGCGCGACATCGCCAGCCGCATCGCGGCAGGGCAGCGCATCGTGCACGTGGCCCTGCACAGCTTCGTGCCGGTGCTGGGCGGGCGCGTGCGCCATGCCGACGTGGCCTGCCTGTACGACCCCAAGCGCGCCAGCGAGGCCTCGCTGACGCAGCGCTGGCTGGCCGCGCTGGCCACACGCGAGGGCAAGCTGCTGCTGCGCCGCAACTACCCCTACCGCGGCAGCAGCGACGGGCTCACCAGGCACCTGCGCGAACGCTTCGATGCGCGCGACTACGTGGGCATCGAGCTCGAGGTCAACCAGCGGTTCGTCGAGCAGGGAGGCATCGTGTGGGCGCAACTGCGCGCCGACCTGATCGCCTCGCTGGCGGAAGCGATGGGGCTCGAACTGGCCTGATCCTTCGGGAGCTGCGTTCATGGCCTGCTGCGCCGCATGGAGCCCTACTTCGAGCCAGCGCAGGGCGGCCACATGATCGATCAGGCTTGGCATCCCCGGCTGGCCGTTCGCTAGAATTTCGCCATGTTTCGTCGCTGGTTCGTCAAAGTTCTGCTCGCGCTGCAACTGCTGCCGGCGCTGGCACTCGTTCCCGGGCAAGCCGATGCCTTGACGCTCGAGATCGACCACGCTCTGGTGCACCAGTCGGGCCAGGGGCATCACCACGACGACTCGCTGGCCTTCCAGCTCGACGACGTCGAAGCGCCATTACCGCACGCCCATCACGATGGCGGGCACCACTCGGCACTTCCTTTCGCCATCCCGGACCTGCACCTGCCACCGGCGGAGCCCTCGGCGCACCTGTGCTTGCTGGCTGGCCGACTGCCGGACCCTCACCTCGAAGGGCCCTTGCGCCCACCCCGTACTGCCGTGTGACGTGCCCGCTGCGACCTGAGTCCGTCGCAGCCCCATCTGCATCGTCCGGCCGCCGGCCTGTGCTCCTCGCGCAGGCTTGAGCGAACAAACACACGGAGTTCCATGACCGCATCGCCTTCGCTGCGCCGCCTGTGGGTGGCCGCGCTCCTGTTCGCGCCGTCCCTGCTCTGGGCCCACGGCATCTCGCCCGAAGACCGCCAGCGCATGCTGGACGGCGGCAACCTGCAGTACATCGGGCTGGGCGCCACCCACATGCTCACCGGGTACGACCACCTGCTGTTCCTGTTCGGGGTGGTGTTCTTCCTGACGACCCTCAAGGACGTCGCCAAGTTCGTCACCGTCTTCACGCTGGGCCACTGCATCACTCTGATCTTGGCGACCTTCTACGGCATCACCTGGAACTACTTCCTGATCGATGCGGTGATCGCCGTGAGCGTCATCTACAAGGGCTTCGACAACATCGGCGGCTTCCAGCGCGTCTTCGAGATGGAGAAGTCCCCCAGCCTGCTGGGTGCGGTGTTCGGCTTCGGGCTGCTGCACGGCTTCGGCCTGTCCACGCGCCTGCAGCAGCTGCCCTTGGGCGACGACTCGGTGGGGATGCTCATGCGCATCCTCAGCTTCAACGTCGGCGTCGAACTGGGGCAGCTCGCCGCCTTGGCCGGCATGGTCGCGGTGCTGGCCTGGTGGCGTCACACCCACTCGTTCCGCCGGATCAGCCACGTGGCCAACCTGGGGCTCATCGTTGCAGGCACGCTGCTGATGCTGATGCAACTGCACGGGTACCTGCACGACACCGACCCGAACGGCTTCCGCTTCCCGGCGGAAGAGCACCGTCACATCCACGAAGACATGGATGTCGAGAAAGCGGTCGACTCGTCCCGGAACAAGCTCTGATCCTTCATTCTCTCGTCATCACGTCCAAAGGAGTTCTCACATGAAATCGAACCTCATCGCTTCTGCATTCGCCGCCACCCTGTTTACCTCGACCAGCGCCTATGCGGGTGCCGATGCCAGCTGCCACTTCCACGGCAGCAAGCCGGCCGCAGAAGCCACCGTCGTCCAGTGCGCCACCCAATACAAGGACAAGCTGGTCGAGGGCGGCAAGCTGGAGAAGTCCTGGCAGGCTGTCTCCAAGGTTGACAAGGTGGAGCAGGTCGACGGCAAGCGCAGCAAGGAGTGGAAGCTGAGCTTCAAGAACCCGGGCGCGGCGGACAAGACGAAAGACACTCTCTATCTCTTCTATACGCTGCCGGGCAACTTCATCGCGGCGAACCACACCGGACAATAGTCCGATGAAGGCACCCTGGCACGGCCCGGCGATGCGGGGCGGCTTGTTCGCCCTGCTGGCAGCCACCTTGTTCGGCGTGAGCACGCCGTTGGTCCAGCGCTTCGGTGCCGGGCTGGGCGCCTTCACGACGGCGGCGCTGTTGTACGCCGGCGCTGCCGTGGTCGGCGCGTTCTCTCGGCGGCACATCGACCGCGAGGCCCGGGTCGTTCGCTCGGACTTGCCTCGGCTGTTGGCGATGGCGGGCTTCGGCGCCGTGATCGGGCCGGTGGCACTGGCCTGGGGCCTGCAGCACACCAGCGGCACCAGCGCGTCGCTGATGCTCACGCTCGAAGCGTTGTTCACCGCGGTGCTGGCCTGGCGGCTGTATCGCGAGTCGATGGACAGGCGGGTGTGGGTGGCCATGGCCTTGCTGCTCGCAGGTGGCATGGTGCTGGTGCTCGACCAGGGCCGCGCGGGTGGCGCGCACTTGTGGGGCCTGCTGGCCGTGCTGCTGGCCACCGCCGCCTGGGGCGTGGACAACACGCTGTCGCGTGCGCTGGCGGACCGAGACCCGGGGCAGGTGGTGATGGCCAAAGGCGGGCTCGGTGCCGCGGCGACCACCGCGATGGCGCTCGCCCTGGGTGAGCCGCTCCCATCGCTGGCAGCCGCCTTGGCACTGTTCGCGATCGGCGCCACCGGCTATGGCCTGAGCCTGCGCTTCTACCTGCTGGCCCAGCGTGCCTTCGGTGCAGCGCGGACTGGCTCAGTCTTCGCGTTTGCGCCCTTCATCGGCGCCGCCTTCGCCGTTGGGCTTGGCGACCGATCAGCCAGCGGGATGATGGCCTTGGGCAGCTTGCTGATGCTGGCCGGCGTGGTGCTGCACCTTGCCGAGTCCCATGGCCATGAGCACGATCACGAGCCGCTGGAGCACGAGCACGCCCACCGGCACGACGACAGCCATCACGGCCATCTCCACGAGCCCATGCCGGTCGGAGAGCACAGTCATCGGCATCGGCACCATCCACTACGGCACGTGCACACTCATGTGCCCGATGCGCATCACTCGCATCACCACTGAGGGCCAAGAACCGCCGCTTCACCTCACCACTGCAGCGGCGGCAACTCGTGGAAGACGCGCCGCGTGCCGGCGATCCATTGCTGCTTGAGCGTCTCGAAGTAGGCGTCGCCATGCTCGAAGCGGCGCTGCATGCTCACCTGCAGGCTGTCACGGGCGTAGCACAGCAGGTCGATCGGCATGCCCACCGACAGGTTGCTGAGCATGGTCGAGTCGAAGGACACCAGCACGCACTTGGTGGCGTCGTCCAGCGTCGCGTTCGAGCTCACGCCCAGGTCGAGGATGGGCTTGCCGTACTTGGCCTCGCCCGTCTGCAGGAAGCTGGTGTCGGTGCCGGCCTCGATGAAGTTGCCTTCGGCGTAGATGCGGAACAGCCGCATGTCTTCGCCGGCGATCTGCCCGCCGAGGATGAACGAGGCGTTGAACTTCAGGCCGCCGCTCTCGAGGTAGGGCGCATCGCGGCGCTCGATGTCGCGCATCGCGTCGGACACCAGGTTGGCCACGTCGAACATCGAGCCCACCGACCACAGGTGCGGCGACTCGCCGGCGGCGCGCTGGCGCAGCACGTTGATCACCGCCTGCGTGCCGGCCAGGCCGCCGGAGCTCAGCAGCACCAGCACGCGGTCGCCGGCGCGCTCGAACACCGTCATCTTGCAGAACTTGGCGTAGTTGTCGACGCCGGCGTGGGTGCGCGAGTCGCTCGCGAGGATCAGGCCTTCTTCGAGCTTGACGCCGACGCAGTAGGTCACGGCGCCACGACGGTGGTGTCGACCACGTCGGTCCAGACCTTGAAGCGCTCGAGGGTGTTCGGCCCGAAGGTGCTCGACAGCGCCACGTCGCAGGCGTCGCGGCCGCGCGCGATGAGCACGCGGCCGATGCGCGGCGTGTTGTTGCGCGGATCGAAGGTGTACCAGCGGTCGCCGAGGTAGGCCTCGAACCAGCCGGCGAAATCCATCGTGCCCCAGGGTTGCGGCGTGCCGTAGTCGCCGAGGTAGCCGGTGCAGTAGCGCGCCGGGATGTTCAGGCTGCGGCACAGCGCGATGCCCAGGTGCGCGTAGTCGCGGCACACGCCCACGCCCTCGTTCCAGGCCTCCCAGGCGGTGCGCGTGCGCCGCGCGTGCTGGTAGCCGAACTGGATGTGCTTGTGCACGTAGTCGCACACCGCCTGCACGCGCGCCCAGCCGGTGGGGCCGTGGCCGAAACGCTGCCAGGCGATGTCCGACAGCAGTTCGGTCTCGCAGTAGCGGCTGCCGAGCAGGTAGACCAGCGCCGACTCCGGCAGCTGCTCCACCGGCACCTGCGGCGCCGAAGGCACGACGAGGTCGGCCAGGCCGCTGTCGTTGACCAGCGCGTCGGTGCTCAGCGTGAAGGCGCCCGCGGGCGCGACGAGCCGGCTGCACCAGTTGCCGAACAGGTCGCGGTAGGCGGTGACGGGCACCGCCGGTGATGTCACGAGGTGGTCGGGGCGCACCAGGTCGGAGGCCCGCGAGTAGTGGATGCTGAGCGCCAGGATCATCGGCGTGGGCTGCGGGCAGCGATAGGCCATTTCGAAGCCGACTCGGATCTGCATGGTTTCCTTGGGTTGCATGGATGCGGGCTGCCGCGGAAGCGGCGAACCCGTCGCTTTCAGTTTCCGCCGAATGCCGGCCCGCGTCGGTGCGCCCGCGCACAGACAAGCCCGCCTGCACTGGGGAGCATGGGTGCCCCACCACGAGCACGACCATGATGACCAAGGGCAAGAACGGCAAGGAATCCAAGAAGCCGAAGAAGGTGCCGGAGGCTCCGTCGACCCCGGTTGCACCCGGCTCGACAGCCGGCGCGCAGGCGGTGGCTTCGCTGCGCAAGAAGAAGTGGTAGGCGGGCACCGCTCCCTTCTTGGCGCTCGACGAGCGCGCCGGATCGCGGCGCAGGGCCCGACCGAAGCTCAGCTCCCGGGCTCCAGCCACTGCTCCAGTTCGCGCAGGGCGGCCGAGAAGTCCAGCTGGCGCCCCGCCGCCTCGGCGGTTTCATAGGCTGCGTCGCCGAGCGTCCGCCGAGAATTCGCGACCAAGGGCGCGGTGTGGATGGAGTCCACCGGCTGGAACCGATAGCCCCACTCGCGCAGCTTCTGGTTCGCCGCGCCCCACAAGCGCGCTGCACGCTCGTGCTCGCCGAGGCATGAGGCCAGACCCGCGCAGGCCTCGAGCAGATCCACGCCGATCTTCTCGTCGCGCACGAGGTGCAGGCACTCGATGGCAAAGCACCGGGCTGGATCGGGCAGGCCCCGCGCGACCTGAACGCGCAGCAGGTTGTTCAGCAGCGTGACGGTCCCCATGCGACCGATGTGCGCACGCGCGAGCTCGAGCGCTTCGCGATAGCAGCTCTCGGCCCCGTCCAGATCGCCGGCGCTGCGCCTGGCCTCCGCCAGGTTGTTGAGCAAGCGCGACATCAACCTGGCGTCCCCCAGCGGACGCGCCTGCTCGACGGCTTCGTCATGGTGGCGCAGCGCTTCTTCGACACGCCCCAGGGAGTTCAACGCGGTGCCCACCTCGTCGAGCGCCAGCGCGATCGTACGCGGCGCACCGAGCCGGCGCAGGGCCACCAATGCCTGCTGCGAACAGGCCAGCGAGTCTGCATAGCGCCCGAGGTACAGGCTCAGCTTGGCCAATGCCAGCTGGGTGCCGGCACGCAGCGACGCGTCGGCCTGGGCACCGCCGCGCTCGAGCACTGCGCGCGTCAGCCCGTGGCCCAGCTCGACATCGTTCCAGACCCAGTAGTAGTTCGTGGCGGTGGCCAGGCGCAGGCCCGCCTCAGCCTCGACCGGCCCCTCGCAGCACCATGTGAGTGCGGCGACCAGATTCTCGTGCTCCCGGCGAAACAGGCACATCCAGGCATCCTGCTCGGGCCCGCGAAAATGCGGCTCCGCCGCCTCGGCGAGCGCGAGGTAGTGGGCCAGGTGACGGCCCCGCGCGGCCTCGCCTTCGCCTCGATCGTCCAGGCGATCCAGCGCGTACTGGCGGACCGTCTCCAGCATGCGATAGCGGGGCCGGCTGGATGCCGCGTCGTGTTCGACGACCAACAGCGACTTGTCGTGCAGGCGGGTCAGCAGCGTCAGGGCTTCGTACTCGTCGGCCGCCTGGGCGATGTCGGCCGCGGCCTGCAACGTCCATCCGCCGGCGAACACCGCCACCTGGCGCAGCAAGTGCTGCTCCTGCGGCGCCAGCAGCTCGTAGCTCCACTGCAGCGCCGCATGCAGCGTCTGGTGCCGCGGCAAGGCACGGTTGCCCGTGGTCAGAAGGCGGAAGCGATCATCGAGCCGCTCGGCAATGTCGGCCACCGGCAGCATCGTCACCCGCGCAGCCGCCAGCTCGATGGCCAGCGCGATGCCGTCCAGGCGCCGGCAGATCTCGCCGATCGCCGCGGCATTGCTCGCGTCGAGCTCGAAGTCCGCCGACACGAGTCGCGCGCGATCCACGAACACGCGCGCCGATTCCGCCCCCAGCACCTCCGGCAGTTCACCTGTGGCCGGAAGCGACAGGGACGGCACACGATAGATCTGCTCGCCCGCCAGCCCCAGGGCCTCGCGACTCGTGGCGAGAATCGTCACGCCGGGCGCCCCGGCAAGCAGCGCATCCGCGAGCGCGACCACGCCGTCCATCACGTGCTCGCAGTTGTCCAGCACCAGCAGCATGCGCCGCGTGGCCACGCAAGCCAGCAGGCGGTCCATCAGCGGCGCGTCGGCCTTGTCGTGCAGGCCGAGCAAGGCCGCGCAGGTGGAGGCGACCCGTGCCGCATCCTTCAGCGGCGCGAGATCGACGAACCACACGCCGCCTTCGGCAAACTCCGCGCATTGCTGCTGCGCGAACTGCAGCGCCAGGCGCGTCTTGCCGCAGCCGCCGATGCCGGTCAACGTGAGCAGCCGCGCGGACGAGATCAGTCGTGCCAGATCGGCGAGCGCAGCCTCGCGGCCGATGAAACGGGTGCGCTGCACTGGCAGGTTGTGGCGCGCGAGTTGCGTGGTCGCGGGCGCCAGTGGTGCGGCCGGCCCGGCCAGCCGCTGCACCGTCAAGCGGTATCCGTACCCTGGCAGCGTCGCGATCGCGCCGGCACCGAGCACCTTGCGCAGGTTGCCGATCTGGGTGGCGATGTTGTGTTCCTCCACCACCAGGCCGGGCCAGACGAGGTCGAGCAGCTCCTGCTTGGTGACCAGCCGTTCGTGACGTTGAGCTAGCACGAGCAGCACATCGAAAGCGCGGCTGCCGATGGACACCGACTCGCCACGCACGCGAAGCGCGCGCTGTGCCGGCCTCAGCTCGAAGTGGCCGAAGCTCAACGGTTCGTCGGCACCGGCGATTGACACCAGCGGTACTCCCCATGGCAAAGACGGCGGCGGCGGCGTTTGAGAACCTTTGATCTCGGCTTGAAGACTGCGAGCCGGCCGCTGGGCAGAGTGTGCCCCAGGCGCTCACCCCCGTGGGCCCCTCGAATCATCCCCACCCGGCCTGAAGGAGCCACACCATGACACACGCCAGCCCACACACGACCGACTCTGCCCGCTACGCCAAGTGCGTCGAGGTCTCCAAGCGCATCCGCTGGGACACCGACCGCGACGTCATCCGCGGCCGCCAGTTCGATTTCGGCAAGCCGTTCCTGCCCGACGGCCTGTCCAGGGCCACGCAGCTGGCCTTCCTGTCGGCCGAGGAACGGCGCCTGTTCTCGCAGCTGCAGGGCCGAACCTACGCCAACATGTTCGCGCTCGTGGAGCGCTTCATCGGCGCGAAGGTGCTGGACCTCAGCCGCGACCACTGGCTGGGCGATCAGGTGGCGCTCGAGGCGATGGTGCGCCTCACCGACGAGGAGCTCAAGCACCAGGAGATGTTCCGCCGCCTGGAGAAGATGATCGCGCCCGGCATGCCCGCGGGCTACAACTTCGTGCCGCAACCCAACGCCGTGGCGCAGGCGGTGCTGTCGGCATCGAGCTGGGCCGTGCTGGCGCTGGTCTGCGACATCGAGCTCTTCTCGCAGGCCCACTACCGCAGCAGCATCGACGGGCAGACGCAGATCGATCCGCTGTGGAAGGACGTCTTCCTGTTTCACTGGAAGGAGGAGTCGCAGCACGCGATCGTCGACGAGATCGAGTGGCAGCGCGAAGACCGCAAGCTCGACGGCGCTCAGCGGGACCGCGCCGTCGACGAACTCATCGGCCTGGTGGGCGCCGTCGACGGCATCGTGCAGATGCAGGCCCAGGCCGACGCCGACTACTTCACGGCGGTGGCAGGCCGCGCGTTCGATGGCCCGCAGCGGCAGGCGATCCACGCCACGCTGCTCGGCGCCTACCGGTGGCAGTACATCGTCAGCGGCGTGCAGGATCCGCGCTTCCTGGAACTGCTCGGCTCGATGATCAATGCCGATCAAGGCGCCCGCATCAACGCCGCGTTGGCCCCGATCGTCGGCACCGTGCATTGAACCGGCCCGATGGACGTGCAGGCGGGCCGTTCGGGCAACGGCCCCGCAGCCGCGTGCCGCTGCTCCCCGCGCCGTGCCTCACTCGGCCGGCACGAAGATCCACATCAGCACGTAGAGCAGCAGCCCGGCCCCGCCGAAGAGCAGCAGCATCGCGAAGATCAGGCGCCAGACCCAGGACTCCACGCCCGTGGGCTGCGCCAGGCCGCCGCAGACGCCGGCGATCCAGCGGTCGCTGCGGCTGCGCCGCAGCGCGTTGACGGCCTTCACATAGGGATCGCTGCCCTGCGCACTGCCGGGGTGCAGCAAGCGCTCCTTGGCGCGGGTGTACTCGTCGTCCGTCAGCGCCCCGCGCTGGTGAAGTTCGGACAGCTTGCCCAGTTCGTCGCTCAGTGACATGGCCGGTTCCTTTCGGATCGATGCAGCGCGAGAGTGTCACCCGGCAGATGGGGCCGGCGTGATCTGAGACAAGAGCCTCCGGCCCGATCGGAATATCATCATCGGCTGATACAACGTTCCCGAGACCGCAACATGTCCCGTTCCGCTGCTCCCTTTTCGCGCCGCATCCTGCTCAAGTCGCTGGCCGCGCTCGGCCTGCTGGGCAGCCTGGTGGCGGCGGATGCTTCCGACACCCTGTCGGTGAGCCTGGACACGGCCCGCGCCGAGTTCGAGGCCGGGCGCGTCGTGCTGATCGACATCCGCGAGCCGAACGAGCACGCCACCGGCGTGGCCCGCGGCGCGCGCCTGCTGCCGATGAGCCAGCTCGGCCAGCGCCTGGGCGAGATCTCCACCGACCCCAAGCAGCCCGTGCTGCTGATCTGCAATACGCAGAACCGCTCCAGCCGCACGCTCAAGGCCTTGCGCGAGCGTGGCTACGGCCATGTGCGCTACGTCGAGGGCGGCATGAGCGAATGGGCCCGCCGCGGCTGGCCGATGGTCAAGCCCGGCCTCTGAGCGCGCGCCTGCCGGCCGCCCCGGCTTATGCCCGGGGCGAGATAGCTTAGAAGCTCTGCGTCGTTGCCCGGCGCGCGGGGCCTGCCGAGAATGGTCGATTGCCATCGGCGACCCGACCATGAACTTCCAGCAACTGCGCGCCGTGCGCGAAACCGCCCGCCTGGGCTTCAACCTCACTGAGGTGGCCGCCGCGCTGCACACCTCGCAGCCCGGCGTGAGCCGGCAGATCCGCGAGCTGGAAGACGAACTCGGCATCGAGATCTTCGTGCGCGCCGGCAAGCGCCTGACCGGCCTCACGCCACCGGGCGAAGCGGTGCTGCCCATCGTCGAGCGGCTGCTGCTCGATGCCGACAACCTCAAGCGTGTCGGCGAGGACTTCACGGCGCAGAACGCCGGCCGCCTGTCGATCGCGGCGACGCACTCGCAGGCGCGCTATGCGCTGCCCACGGTGGTGCGCGACTTCCGCCAGGTCTACCCGCAGGTCACGCTGGAGCTGCATCAGGGCTCGCCGCGACAGGTGGCGGCGATGCTGCTGTCGGGCGAAGCCGACATCGGCGTGGCCACCGAGGCGCTGGCGCAGTACGAGCAGCTCGTCGCCCTGCCCTGCTACCGCTGGACGCACAGCATCGTCGTGCCGCCCGGCCACGAGCTGCTGCAGAGCGAAGGCCCAGTCACGCTGCAGCAACTGGCGCGGCACCCGATCATCACCTACGAAGCCGGCTACACCGGCCGCACGCACATCGACGAGGCCTTCGCGAAGGCCGGCCTGAAGCCGGGCATCGTGCTCAGCGCGATGGACGCCGACGTGATCAAGACCTACGTCGAGCTGGGCATGGGCGTGGGCATCGTCGCCTCGATCGCCTTCGACGCAGAGCGCGACCGCACGCTGCGCGCTCTCGACGCGCGGCACCTGTTCGAGGTGAACCTGACGCGCCTGGCCATCCGACGCGGCACCTGGCTGCGCGGCTATGTGTACGCCTTCATCGAGTCTTTCGCGCCGACGCTGACGCGGGTTGCGGTGCAGCGCGCATTGGCCGGCGAGGCCATCGAAGACTGAGCGGCACTGGCTGTTTCCGGACCTTGGGCGACATTCACGAAGGTCCGCATTGACGGGCGCGCGGACAGGCGGTCCGGGTATGCGCTCTCCGGCCCACGCTCGCGGGCGACCACCGAGGACCGCCACGTGCTGCCTCGTCAACACCGCCTTCGGCCTGCATGCGCCTGGGCGACCGCGAATGGGGCCTGCGATCGCACACCCGAACCACCTGCCCCACAACCATCGAGGTTCTCGTGGCGGCAGGCCACCGCGGATGCCGGCAGGGCGGCGGTGGTACCCGCGGGCGCAGGCCCCATTCGCGGTCGCCCTGGCGAGGGCATGGCACACCGGGTGTTGATGCGGCCACGGTGGCGGCCCGCGGAGGCCGCCCGCGAGCGTGGGCCGGAGAACGCGGGTACCGCCGTCGACCTGCGACCATGCCCGCTGCACGTAAAGCAGACCCGCGAAGACCGCAACGGGCCGCCAACCGCCGGCCGCTCGCTCTGCTTCCAGAGTCATCGAGCGCAGGTGGGTGCAGGCGTCTTCAGATCATCGCGGCCGGGTCGTGCAATGGCTCCTCGGCGAAGCGGGTTACCTTGCGCGGCCGTAGGTGCACCGCCGAGCCGGGCTTCAGGCCCAGGCGGTCGCGCAGCGCCACGTACTCGGCGCGCGGCAGCTCCACGTCGACGTAACCCGACTCGCTTCCATCCACACTCAGGCGCTTGAACTCCAGCCGCGTGTTCGGGCCCACGGTCAGCGCCTGCGCCAGCGTCACCGCCAGCGAGCCCTCCTCCGCCACCTCGACGATCTGCAGCTCGTGCGGGCGCACGTAGCTCACCTCGCCATCCTTCGATCCCGGCCCGTGGCCGAAGCGGCCATGGAACAGGTTCACGTCGCCGAGGAACTGCAACACGAAGGGCGTGGCCGGGTTGTCGTAGACCTCGTCGGGTGTGCCCTGCTGCTCAATGCGGCCCTCGTTCATCACGACGATGCGGTCGGCGACTTCCATCGCCTCTTCCTGGTCGTGGGTGACGAACACGCTGGTCACGTGCACCTCGTCGTGCAGGCGGCGCAGCCAGCGGCGCAGCTCCTTGCGCACCTTGGCATCGAGCGCGCCGAACGGCTCGTCGAGCAGCAGCACCCTGGGCTCCACGGCCAGCGCACGCGCGAGCGCGATGCGCTGGCGCTGGCCGCCGCTGAGCTGGTGCGGGTAGCGGTCGGCGATCCAGTCGAGCTGCACGAGCTTGAGCAGCTCGGTGACTTTCGAGGTGATCTCCTTCTCCGACGGCCGCGTCGCCTTGGGCCGCACGCGCAGGCCGAAGGCGACGTTCTCGAAGATCGTCATGTGCGCGAACAGCGCGTAGTGCTGGAACACGAAGCCCACCTGGCGCTCGCGCACGTTGGTGTTCGTCGCATCGGCGCCGTGGAACAGCACCGTGCCCGAGTCCGGCACTTCCAGCCCCGCGATGATGCGCAGCAGCGTCGTCTTGCCCGATCCCGAGGGCCCGAGCAGCGCCACCAACTCGCCGGCCGGGATGTCGAGGTTCAGGTTGTCGCAGACGACGGTCTGGCCGAAGCGCTTGTTGAGGTTTCTGACTTCGATGCTCATGGCTTCACTCCGCGCGGTCGCCCGCGACACGCTTCTGCGCCTTCACGCGTTGCTCGACCGCGTACTTCAGCACCAGGGTCACCAGCGCCAGCAGGGCCAGCAGCGAGGCCACGGCGAAGGCCGCGGCGAACTGGTATTCGTTGTAGAGGATCTCGATGTGCAGCGGCATGGTGTTGGTCTGGCCGCGGATGTGGCCCGAGACCACGCTGACCGCGCCGAACTCGCCCATCGCCCGCGCGTTGCACAGGATCACGCCGTAGAGCAGTGCCCATTTCACGTTGGGCAGCGTGACGCGCCAGAAGATCGGCCAGCCGCCCGCGCCGAGCACGCGCGCGGCCTCTTCCTGCTCGGTGCCCTGCGCCTGCATCAGCGGAATCAGCTCGCGCGCCACGAAGGGGAAGGTCACGAACACGGTGGCCAGCACGATGCCGGGCACGGCGAAGATCACCTTCAGGTCGTTGTCGCGCAGCCACTCGCCGAACCAGCCCTGCAGGCCGAACACCAGCACGTAGATCAGGCCGGCGATCACCGGGCTCACCGAGAACGGCAGGTCGATCAGCGTGAGCAGCACGTTCTTGCCGCGGAACTCGAACTTGGCGATGCACCAGGCCGCGGCGATGCCGAACACCAGGTTCATCGGCACGCTGATGGCCGCGGCGATCAGCGTCAGCTTCACGGCCGAGAGCGCGTCGGGCTCGACGATCGCGGCGAGGTAGACGTCCCATCCCTTCTTCAGCGCCTCGGCGAAGACGATCGCCAGCGGCACGAACAGGAAGAAGCCGAGGAAGGCCAGCGCCACGCCGATCAGCGTCCACTTCACCCAGGCTGGTTCGGTGGTGGCCTTCATCGCCCCTGCCTCGCTCGGGTCCAGGCCTGCAAGCCGTTGATCGCCAGCAGCAGCACGAAGGCCGCCACCAGCATCACCACCGCGATCGCCGTGGCGCCCTGGTAGTCGTACTGCTCGAGCTTGGTGATGATGAGCAGCGGCGTGATCTCGCTGACCATCGGCATGTTGCCGGCGATGAAGATCACCGAGCCGTATTCACCCAGCGCACGCGCGAAGGCGAGCGCGAAGCCGGTGAGCAGCGCCGGCGTGAGGATCGGGAAGATCACCTTGGTGAAGGTCTGCCAGCGGTTCGCGCCCAGCGTGGCGGCGGCCTCCTCGATCTCCTTCTGCAGGTCCTCCAGCACCGGCTGCACGGTGCGCACCACGAAGGGAAGGCCGATGAAGGTCAGCGCCACGAACACGCCGATCGGCGTGAAGCTCACCTTGAAGGGCAGGACCTGGCCGATCCAGCCGTTGCCGGCGTACAGCGCCGTCAGCGCGATGCCGGCCACCGCCGTGGGCAGCGCGAAGGGCAGGTCGACCAGCGCGTCGATCACGCGGCGGCCCGGGAACTCGTAGCGCACCAGCACCCAGGCGACGATCAGGCCGAAGAAGGCGTTGACCAGCGCGGCGGCCAGCGAGGCACCGAAGGTCAGGCGGTACGAGGCGACCACGCGCGGCGAACTCACCGCGTCCCAGAACGCCGGCCAGGTCATCGTGAAGGTCTTCATGAACGCCGCGCTCAGCGGGACCAGCACGATGAAGCCCAGGTACAGCAGCGTGAAGCCGAGCGCCAGGTCGAAACCCGGCAGCACGCTGTGCCGCGTGCGAAGCAGGCGAGAGAAGATCACTTGCGCGTGTAGACCTGATCGAAGCTGCCGCCGTCGGCGAAGTGCGTCTTCTGCGCCTTGGCCCAGCCGCCGAAGACCTCGTCGATGGTGAACAGGTTCAGCTTCGGGAACTGCCTGGCGTACCTGGCCGCGGCCGCCGGATCGATCGGGCGGTAGTGGTTCCGGCCGGCGATGTCCTGGCCCTCGGCCGAGTACAGGTAATCGAGGTAGGCCTGCGCCACCGCGCGGGTGCCGCGCTTGTCGACCACCTTGTCGACCACCGTGACGGGCGGCTCGGCAAGGATCGAAAGAGAAGGCGCGACGATGTCGAACTTGTCCGGCCCGAGCTCCTTCAGCGCCAGCAGCGCCTCGTTCTCCCAGGCCAGCAGCACGTCGCCGATGCCGCGCTCGACGAAGGTGGTGGTCGAGCCGCGCGCGCCGGTGTCGAGCACCGGCACGTTGGCGAGGATCTGGCCGACGAACTGCTGCGCCTTCTTCTCGTCGTTGCCGAACTTCTTCAGCGCGTAGCCCCAGGCGGCGAGGTAATTCCAGCGGGCGCCGCCCGAGGTCTTGGGGTTGGGCGTGATCACGCCGATGCCGGGCTTGACGAGGTCGTCCCAATCCTTGATGCCCTTGGGGTTGCCCTTGCGCACCAGGAACACGATGGTCGAGGTGTAGGGCGCGCTGTTGTGCTTCAGGCGCTTCTGCCAGTCGGCGGGGATGAGCTTGGCCTTGGCGGCGAGTTCGTCGACGTCGTAGGCGAGTGCCAGGGTCACCACGTCGGCCTCCAGCCCGTCGATCACCGAGCGGGCCTGCTTGCCCGAGCCGCCGTGGCTCTGCTTGACGCTGACCACGTCACCGGTCTTGGCCTTCCAGTAGGTGGCGAAGGCCTTGTTGAAGTCGACGTAGAACTCGCGCGTCGGGTCGTAGGAGGCGTTCAGCAGCGTGACGTCCTTGGCCAGCGTGGCCCCGCCCGCGGCGGCGAGGCCGGCGGCGAGCAGCGAGGTGCGAAAGAAGCGGGTGAGGGTCATGCGGAATCCGTGGGGGCCACGACGGCCCGTGATGCGATGGGCTCATCGTAGGAAGCGAGCCGCCGCGCGCGAACGAATCAAATCGCGCTAGCAAATGCGCGCAGCGCATGAGCGCGCCGCGGGCACGGCATCTGCAATGGGCGCCAGGGCAAGCGGCGCGCGGGCCTGCGTCGTCGCGTTTGTCGAGAAACCGACACGATGACCCAGCTCAACGACCTGCAACGCTGCCTCGCGCAGCCCCGCCTCGACGGCCCTTCGGCCGAGCAGGTGGCCACGCTCACGCTGGCGCGCGTGGGCGGCTCGCTGGCGAAGCTGTCGCCTGCCGGGCGCTGGGCGCTGCTCGCCAGCGCGCTGATGACGCCGCAGCCTTCGTGCGCCTTCGAGGCGCTGCGCCGCTCGCGCGTGCTGGCGCTGTGGCTGCCCGAGGCCGAGGCGCTGTTCGGCGTGCCGCAGCTCTCCGACAGCCCGGTGTGGGTGGACGTGGGCACGCACCAGTGGCGCTTCATCGACGAGACAGCGCTGGCCGGCGCGCCGCTGCCGGTGCGCTTCGCGGCGCTGGTGCACAAGCTCGGCAAGGCCGGCACACCGCCGCAGATCTGGCCGCACCACCCACGCCACGAAGAGCGCGCGCATGCGGCGCTGGCCGCGCTGGCCACGCACACCGCCGTGCCGGCCGAGACGCTGGCCTTCGCGCACCTGGCGATCGACGAGTGCGAGAACCTGCATCACGCCAGCGAGCTGCGCGCCGGCCCGATCGCTGCGCTGCTCGACCGCGTGCAGGCACGCGAGCGGCCCGAGCGCTTCACGCAGCTGCTGCAGCTGTGCGCCTGCGACTGGGCCGCCTTTGACGGCCACCATCAGGGCGAGTACCCGAAGGCGCTGATCTGGCGCCGCGCGCTGCAGGCCAGCGCGGCGGCCGACGTGAGCGGCCTCGATGCCGATGCAGCGAGCCAGGCGCGCGCCCAGGCGGTGGCCGCGGCGTTGGGCAGCCGCGTGCGGCGCTGAGAAGGGCTGAGCCGAGAACTGCTCCGGCACCGCAGTGTTCGCCGCCTCAGCAAACCGCCAGCTTCACCACCTCGCCAGTGCGTGGATCAGCCTCGCCTTGATCTCTGCGTTGGCGAAACTCGCATCGACAGAATTGCGCGCCAGCGCCCGCAGGTCGTCATCCGACCAGCCGAACACCTTTGCGCAGAGCGCGTACTCGTCAACCAGGCTGGCGCCGAGCAAGACAGGGTCATCGGTGTTGATCGACACGGCGACACCGGCACGGCGCAGGCGGTCGATCGGGTGATCCTCGATGCGGGCGTAGACCCCCAGCTTCAGATTGGAAGTCGGGCAGATGCCCAGGGGAATCTGCCGGTCCACCAACAAGGCCACCAGTTCAGGGTCTTCGATCGCTCGTACTCCGTGATCGATGCGATCAGCCCCCAGGAGAGTGATGGCATCGCGCACGCCCTCCGGACCGCTGGACTCGCCCGCATGGACGGTGCGGCGCAGACCGGCCGCGCCTGCGCGCCGGAACGCATCCGCGAAGCGTGGGCCGGTGCGACCGGCAGCCGCCTCGTTGCCATCGATCGAGAGCGCCACCACACGAGGATGCCGCAACGCCACCAGCGTATCCACCAGTTCGGCTGCGGCGTCCGACGACTGCGTGCGCAGCACACTGACACACAGGCCCACCGGAGGGAGTCCGTCTTGTTCAGCGGCCCGCAGGCCGGCGTCGATCGCGTCGACCATGTCGGGCAGACGAGCGCGCCACGCCGGCCAGTGCGTCGGGTTGACGATCACGTCAGCGTAGCCGGCACCGGCATCCGCCAGCCGCTGGCTGTAGCCGTAGCTCAGTTCGGCCAGGCGTTCCCGGGTCGACGCCAGGCTGCAGGCCCAGTCGAGGAAATGCAGGAAGTCCGCGAGCCCTTCGAACTCGAACAAGTGCTCGCGAGGCCTGGGCATGGGCGTGCCCGCCTGACTCGCCCATTGTTCGAGAAGGCCCGGATCAAAGCAGCCTTCGAGGTGGGCATGGACCTCGGCCTTCGGCAAGGCACGCAGGCGATCGATGGCAGCGGGGAGCGCATTGGGCATGGAGGTACTCCAATGGGAGTGCACGGTGAGGCGTCGCCCGCCAGTTTCGTGCATCGAGCGCCGAAGCTCATACGCCGGCGCGCATGTCCAGTATCTGTTGGGGCGACAGACAAGCACCGCAACTCGCGGCAGTGGATCGTGTTGCTGGCCGCTGCGCTCTGCGCGGCGTGCGCGTTCAGCGTGTGGCGTTGATACGCAGCGCCGCGTGCGCATGCGTGTACTCGGCCAGCGGGCCGAGGTGCACCACCTCGCTGCTCAGGCGCGTGGCGCTGCCGAAGTAGACCCAGGCACTCAGCGCCGGTGCCTGCGCCTCACCGCGCGGCCGCACCGCGATCTCGGCACGCGCGTACCAATCGGGCTCGGTGATGCGCTCCAGCGCATCCATGCGCGCCAGGGCCGCGTCGTCTACCTCGTAGAGCTGCCCAACCACCTGCTCGCCCTGCCCCGGGCTCGCCACCAGCCAGGGCAGCTGGTTCGGTCCGATCACGTAGAGCGGGAAGCGCTCGACGGTGACGAACTCACCGGGGACGCGCACGCCCGCGTTGACGTGGGCGTTGCGGTGGCCTTGTTTGAGGGTGCCGTAGACGAAGACATGGGTGACTCCGTGGGCCGGTTTCCGAGCTCGATCCACTTCAGTCATCGCGAGGCTCCCGCAATGAGGCCACCCTCCCCGCCAACCCCACAACCCCCGCCGTCCTGACCTCCGCCAGCTCCCGCCGCAGCGCCCGCTCGATCAATTGCCGCGCCGTCTCCAGGTGCGGCAGCACAGGCCCCAGGAAGTAGATCGTCTCGCCCTCGGCGATCAGCAGCGTGGGGAAGTCGACCACGTCCAGCTCGCCGAGAGCGTCTTCGTCGTCCTCGATGTCGACCTTGACGAAGCGCATGCGCGGGCCGAACTCGCGCGCGAGTTGCTCGAAGGTGGGGTAGTAGGCGTCGCAGTTGCGGCACCATGCGGCGCACAGGCAGGCCACCAGCCAGGGGCCGCCCTGGGCCTGCGCCGTGTTCATTCGGGCACCTTCATTCGGCGCAGTGTGCCGCACCGTGCGCCGGGGTGCTTGCCTGGCTCCCGGGCGCGGATGATGATGCGGCTCGACCATTCCGAGGAGACAAGATGACGCGCAGCATGGCAACTCTCGCCACGGCCATCGTGGTGTTCGCCGCGGCGCTGTCGCCCCGCGCAGAAGCCGCGGACCTTTCGGTCGAGCAGGTCACGGCCCTGCTCGCCGCGGCCAAGCCAGGGTCACCCGCCAATCTCGCCGGCAAGGACTTGTCCGACCTCGACCTCAGCCGGCTCGACTTTCGCGGCGCCGATCTGCGCGGCACCAGCTTCTTCGGCAGCCGGCTGGTCGAATCCGATCTGCGCGGCGCCAACCTCGAAGGGGCCAACCTCAACGGCGCCTGGCTGATGGGCACCGACTTCACCGGCGCGCGGCTCGCCGGCGCGAGCCTGCTCTCGGTGGTGATCCTCGGCGGCACGGTCAAGAAGATGCCGGTGTTCCGCAATGCCGACCTGAGCGGCGTGAAGATGATCGCCGACCTGCCGGGTGCCGACCTGGCCGGCGCGAACTTCAGCCGCGCGATGGTGGGCGTGAACATCAAGAACCAGGGCATGGGCCAGATGCGCACCGACCTCTCCAACGCCAGCCTGGCCGGCGCGACGCTGACCGGCGCCGACTTCAACCGCTCGCTGATGAACTTCTGCAACCTGCAGGGCGCCAACCTGCGCGGGGCGAACTTCTTCCGCGTCAAGCTGGTGGGTGCCGACCTCAGCGGCGCCGACGTGACCGGTGCCGATTTCACCGAGGCCGACGTGAATGCCACCATCCTGCGCGGTGCCGTGGGGCTGGCCGAGGCGAAAGGCCTCGACAAGGCCGAGAACGCCGACAAGATCGTGCGCTGAGCCGCCGAAGCGAAGCGCCTCTGCAAGTGCGCAGCGCAGGCGGCTCACACTCAGGCCGACGCTGGCCAGCTTCGCAGGGCCTTCGCTGTGGCCTGAGGGCCAGTGCGGTTTCGAGCAACAAACGAAACCTGCCACCCGCCGCGATGAAGCGCGCCTGAAACGGTGCCTGCAGACACTGACTTCACGCCACGCCCCACCGCGTGCCCTCCAGTCAGAGCCCAGGACACCGATCATGAAGAGCTACCTCGCCATCGCCGCCCTCGCCATCGCCGCGGCTGCCGTCTCCACCCCCAGCCAGGCGCAGAGCTTCGTGCAGGTGAAGGAGTGGGATGTCTACGTCGACCTGCCCACGCGCTTCGCCTACGTGAAGACGCCGATGGGATGGACCTTCGTGCGCCAGCTCGACGAGGCGCAGATGGACCAGTTGCACCCGACCACGCTGACCGCGCTGCTGCCCGCCGAGCAGCCGGAGATCCACTACGCCCACCCGGCGATGGAGCTCTCGCCGCGCGTGATGGCGCTGCGCGCCGGTGGCACGCGCGTGGCCGCCAACCCGGCGGGCGCTCGCGCGCAGTGAGCGGGCGCTGTGCGCGCGCTCAGGCGTGCGCCATGCCCGGCGCGAGCTTGAACACCTGCACCATCTCCGTCAGCCGAGAGGCCTGCTGCTTCAGGCTTTCGGCGGCGGCCGCGCTCTCTTCCACCAGCGCGGCGTTCTGCTGCGTCACCTGATCGAGCTGCGTCACCGCATCGTTGACCTGGCCGATGCCGCTGGTCTGCTCGAAGGCCGAGCTGCTGATCTCGCCGATGAGATCGGCCACGCGCTGAACCTGGCTGACCACGTCGGCCATCGTCGTGCCGGCGTCGGCCACGAGGTGGGCGCCGTTCTCGACCTTGGCCACGCTGTCGCCGATCAGCGCCTTGATCTCGCGGGCGGCCTCGGCGCTGCGCTGCGCGAGGCTGCGCACTTCCGACGCCACCACCGCGAAGCCGCGGCCCTGCTCGCCGGCACGCGCCGCTTCCACCGCGGCGTTCAATGCCAGGATGTTGGTCTGGAAGGCGATGCCGTCGATCACGCCGATGATGTCGGCAATGCGCTTGGAGGCGGCGCTGATGTCGTCCATTGTCGCCACCACCTGGCCCACCACCTCGCCGCCCTTGCGCGCCACGGCGCTGGCCGAGCTGGCCATCTGGGTGGCCTGGCGCGCCGTGTCGGCGTTGTTCTTCACCGTCGAGTTCAGCTGCTCCATCGAGGCGGCCGTCTGCTGCAGGTTCGAGGCCTGCTCCTCGGTGCGCTGCGAGAGGTCGGCATTGCCGGTGGCGATCTGCGCGGAGCCGGTGGCGATGGAGTCGGACGCGGCGCGCACCTGGCCCACCACGCGTGCCAAGCTGGCCTGCATGTCGGCCAGCGAGGCGAGCACGCTGCCCTTGGGAGCGTGCGTGGCGCCGGCCACCGGGTTCAGGTCGCCGGCGGCCACGCGCTCGGCGGTGCGGCCGAGGTCCGCGGGCTCGGCGCCCAGGGCGCGGGTGAGGCTGCGCGTGATGCCCACGGCCAGGATCGTGGCCGCAGCGAGCGATGCGGCGCAGAGGGCCAGCAGCAGGTTGCGGGCCGACGCGAAGTGCGCCTCGGACGCCTTCACTTCCGCGGCAGCGGCGGCATTGGCCTGGGCGATGTAGGTGTTCGCCGCCTGCAGCAGCGCGGCCAGCAGCGGGCGGCACTCGGCATTCATGCGGCCCACGGCTTCGTCGCGCTTGCCGGCGAGCGCGAGCTCCACGATGCCCAGCGCCACCGGTCCGTACTTCGCCTCCGCTCGCTCGAGCTCGGCGAAGGACTTGCGCTCCTGCTCGGTGGCCGCGCCGGCCTTGGCCAGCGCGGCCTTCAACTTGGCAATGGTGTCCTGGAGCTTGGCGTGTGCCTGGCCGACGGCAGCCTTTTCGGCGTCGCGCTCTGCCGCGCCGACGAGCACCAGGTTGCGGGCGCCGATGGCGCGGGCGTTCGCGGCGTCGAGCACGTCATTGGCCAGCGAGATGCGGGCGGCGTCATCTTCGACATAGGTCTGGAAGTCGTTGTGGGAGGTTCCGAGTGACTTCAGCGCCAGGGCGGACACGCACATGACGACCAGCGCAAGCGCACCGAACCCGTAGCCGAGCTTGGCTTTGACGGAGAGGTTCATGATTTCCTTTGCAGTAAGAGACACACATCAATACTGCCGATGCATGGCAATCACTTTCGGCCGCAGCGCACGATCATTTAGGTCACAAATGACCTAAACATGTGTAACAACGTTCTGCCGCTCGGACCCCCTCCCTCAGAAGCCCAGTACGCCCGCCGTCAAGCGTAGAGCTTGGCCTGCGCCTCCAGCGGCACCGGCTTGATGCGCGAGGCCATGCCCGCGCAGCCGAAAGCCTGCATGCGCGCGATGCAGACGTCGCGCGCCGCGGCGGTGGCGTCCTTGAGGAACTTGCGCGGGTCGAACTCGCTGCGGTCCTTGTTCATCGCGCGGCGCATCGCGCCGGTCATCGCCAAGCGGATGTCGGTGTCGATGTTGATCTTGCGGACGCCGTGGCGGATGCCTTCCTGGATCTCCTCGACGGGCACGCCGTAGGTTTCCTTGATGTCGCCGCCGTTCTCGCGAATGATCGCCAGCCACTCCTGCGGCACCGACGAGGAGCCGTGCATCACCAGGTGCGTGTTCGGGATCTTGGCGTGGATCTGCTTGATGCGGTCGATCGCGAGGATGTCGCCGGTGGGCTTGCGGCTGAACTTGTAGGCGCCGTGGCTGGTGCCGATGGCGATCGCCAGCGCGTCCACACCGGTCAGCCGGACGAAGTCGGCGGCCTGGTCGGGGTCGGTGAGCATCTGGTCGTGCGTGAGCGTGCCTTCGGCACCGACGCCGTCTTCCTCGCCGGCCTGGCCGGACTCGAGCGAGCCCAGGCAGCCGAGTTCGCCTTCCACCGACACGCCGATCGCATGCGCCATCTCGCAGACGCGGCGGGTCACGTCGACGTTGTACTCGTAGCTGGCAGGCGTCTTGGCATCCTCGCGCAGCGAACCGTCCATCATCACGCTGGTGAAGCCGGAGCGGATGCTCTGGATGCACACCGAGGGGCTGGCGCCGTGGTCCTGGTGCAGCACGATCGGGATGTCGGGGTACATCTCGGCCGCGGCCTCGACCATCTTGCGCAGGAAGGGCTCGCCGGCGTACTTGCGGGCGCCGGCGCTGGCCTGCAGGATGACCGGGCTGTCGGTCTTCTGCGCGGCCTGCATGATGGCCTGGATCTGCTCCAGGTTGTTCACGTTGAAGGCGGGCACGCCGTAGCCGTGCTCGGCCGCGTGGTCGAGCAGCTGTCGAAGGGAGATCATCGCCATGGGTGGCTCCTGAAGTTCAAAGTCAATGCGAGACGAGTTCGGGCTTCGTGGCCGCGGCGACGAGCCGCGTGGCGCGCACCGCCACCATCTCGGCGGTGATGCCGAACAGGCGGAACAGGTCGCCGGCGGGGGCCGACTCGCCGAAGCGGTCCAGGCCCACCACGTCGCCGTTCTCGCCCACGTGGCGCCACCACAGGCCGGTGCTGCCGGCTTCCACCGCCAGGCGCGGCAGGTGGCGCGGGATCACCTCGGCGCGGTAGGCGTCGCTCTGGCGCTCGTAGAGGTCCAGGCAGGGCACGGAGACGACGCGCGCGGCGATGCCCTCCTCGGCCAGCAGCGTGGCGGCGGCCAGCGCCACGCCGACCTCGGAGCCGGTGGCGATCAGCACCACCTGCTCGTGGGCGGGCTTGCGCAGCACGTAGCCGCCCTTCGCAATGGCGTCGGCGCGCTCGCTGCCGTCACCAGCGTGCGGCAGGCCTTGCCGGCTGAGCGCCAGCGCGCTCGGGCCGTCGGTGCGGCGCAGCGATTCGCGCCAGGCGACGGCGGTTTCGGTGGCATCGGCCGGGCGCCAGACGTCGAGGCCGGGGATCAGCCGCAGGCTCGACACATGCTCCACCGGCTGGTGCGTCGGGCCGTCTTCGCCCAGGCCGATGGAATCGTGCGTGAACACATGCACCACCGGCAGCTTCATCAGCGCCGACATGCGCAGCGCGTTGCGCGAGTAGTCGCTGAAGGTGAGGAAGGTGCCGCCGTAGGGGCGGAAGCCGCCGTGCAGCGACACGCCGTTCATGATCGCCGCCATGCCGAATTCGCGCACGCCGTAGTGCACGTGGTTGCCGGTGCCGGCGCCGAGCAGCGGCTTGTGGCCCTTCCAGTCGGTGAGGTTGGAGCCGGTCAGGTCGGCCGAGCCGCCGAGCAGCTCGGGCATCGAAGGGGCCACCGCGTTGAGCAGCTCCTGCGAGGCCTTGCGCGAGGCGACGGTGGCCTTCTTGCTCTCGGTGTCAGCGATGGCCTGCGCGAAGGCGCGCTCGGCCTTGTCGGTAGGTTGGCCGGCCGCGGCATGGCGGCGCAGCAGCTCGTGCGCGAGGTCCGGGAATGCCTCGGCGAAGGCGCCGAAGCGCAGCTGCCAGTCGCGCCGCATCGCGGTGCCGCGCTCGCGCGCCGACCAGGCCTCGCGCACCACGTCCGGGATCTCGAACGGCGGCCAGCTCCAGCCCAGCGCCTCGCGGGTGAGCTTGATTTCCTCGGCGCCGAGCGCCTCGCCGTGCGCCTTGGCGGTGCCGGCGCGGTTGGGCGAGCCGTGGCCGATCTGCGTCTTGCAGCAGATCAGCACCGGGTGATCGGAGCTCTTGGCCGCGGCAATCGCTGCGTCGAGCGCAATGCGGTCGTGGCCGTCGACGTTGCGCAGCACCGTCCAGCCGTAGGCCTCGAAGCGCGCCGGCGTGTCGTCGCCGAACCAGCCCTTGACGTCGCCGTCGATCGAGATGCCGTTGTCGTCGTAGAAGGCGACCAGCTTGTTCAGCCGCCAGGTGCCGGCCAGCGAGCAGGCCTCGTGGCTGATGCCCTCCATCAGGCAGCCGTCGCCGAGGAACACGTAGGTGCGGTGGTCGACCATGTTGTGGCCGGGCCGGTTGAACTCGGCGGCGAGCAGCTTCTCCGCCAGCGCCATGCCCACGGCGTTGGTGATGCCCTGGCCGAGCGGGCCGGTGGTCGTCTCGACGCCGGGCGTGAGGCCGTGCTCGGGGTGGCCCGGCGTGAGCGAGTGCAGTTGCCGGAAGCGCTTGAGCTCGCTCATCGGCAGCGCGTAGCCGCTGAGGTGCAGCAGCGCGTAGAGCAGCATCGAGCCGTGGCCGTTGCTGACGACGAAGCGGTCGCGGTCGATCCACTGCGGGTCGGCCGGGTCGTGCTTGAGGTGGTGGCGCCACAGCGCCTCGGCGATGTCGGCCATGCCCATGGGCATGCCCGGGTGGCCGGAGTTGGCGGCCTGCACGGCGTCGAAGGAGAGCACGCGCAGGGCGTTGGCGCACAGCGTGCGCAAGGCGGTGGCGTCGAGCGTGGGGGTGGTCATGGTCGTGCCCTCCGCTTCAGTTCGCCAGGGCCTTCTTGCGGCGCTCCACCAGCCGCAGGATCATCGGCGTGAAGATCAGCTGCATGGCCAGTTCCATCTTGCCGCCGGGCACCACCAGCGTGTTGGCGCGCGACATGAACGAGTCGTGCAGCATGCTCAGCAGATAGGGGAAGTCGAAGCCGGCCGGGTTGGCGAAGCGGATCACCACCAGGCTCTCGTCGGCCGTGGGGATGGTGCGCGCGATGAACGGATCCGAAGTGTCGACCACCGGCACGCGCTGGAAGTTGATGTGCGTGCGCGTGAACTGCGGGCAGATGTAGTGCACGTAGTCGGGCATGCGGCGCAGGATCACGTCGGTCACCGCGTCGGTGGAGTAGCCGCGCATGTTCTTGTCGCGGTGGATCTTCTGGATCCACTCGAGGTTGATGACCGGCACCACGCCGATCAGCAGGTCGGGGTAGCGCGCGATGTCGACCTTGTCGGTGGTCACGCCGCCGTGCAGGCCCTCGTAGAACATCAGCTCGCTCTTGGGCAGGTCCTGCCAGGGCGTGAAGGTGCCCGGGTCCTGCTTGAAGGGCGCGGCCTCGTTGGCGTCGTGCAGGTACTTGCGGCTCTTGCCGGTGCCGCTCTCGGCGTAGTCGCGGAACAGCGACTCGAGCTCCTCGAACAGGTTGCCCTCGTGGCCGAAGTGGCTGAAGTTGCGGTTGCCCGCGACCTCGGCCTCGGCCATCTTGGCGCGCATGGCCAGGCGGTCGTAGCGGTGGAAGGAGTCGCCCTCGATGATGGCGGCGTCGACCTTTTCGCGGCGGAAGATGTTCTCGAAGGTGCGCGTCACCGAGGTGGTGCCGGCGCCCGACGATCCGGTGATCGCGATGATGGGGTGCTTGGCGGACATGGGAGTTCCCGGAAGTGAAGAAAATCGTGGCGAGCGTGCGGGTACTCCTTGATCCCGCCCGCGTGGATGGCGCGAGCCGCTGCGGCGCTCAGACCGGCGTGGCGAACAGCCCCCGCTTGCCGAACAGCGGCGACTTGTAGGTGTCCTGCGGCTCTTCGTGGTGGTAGCCCTCGATGCGGGAGACCTCTTCCGACGAACCGAAGATGAAGCCGATGCGCTGGTGCAGCGATTCGGGCTGCACTTCGAGCATGCGCTTGCGGCCGGTGCTGGCCTGGCCGCCGGCCTGCTCGATCAGCATCGAGATCGGGTTGGCCTCGTAAAGCAGGCGCAGGCGGCCGTGCTTGGACGGATCCTTGTTGTCGCGCGGGTACATGAAGACGCCGCCACGCATGAGGATGCGGTGCGTCTCGGCCACCAGCGAGGCGATCCAGCGCATGTTGAAGTCGGCGCCGCGCGGGCCGGTCTGGCCGGCCAGGCATTCGTCGACGTAGCGCTTGACGGCCGGCTCCCAGAAGCGGCTGTTCGAGGCGTTGATGGCGAACTCGCGCGTCTTCGCGGGGATCTTCAGGTTCGGGTGGCTGAGCACCCATTCGCCGAGCTGCGGGTCGAGCGTGAAGGCGTGCGTGCCGGTGCCCAGCGTGAGCACGAGCATGGTCGCGGGGCCGTAGATCGCGTAGCCGGCGCACACCTGCTGCGTGCCGGGCTGCAGGAAGTCCTCGGGCTTGGCGTCCTGCCCCGGCGTGGCGGCGCGCAGCACCGAGAAGATGCTGCCCACCGACACGTTGACGTCGGTGTTCGAGGAGCCGTCGAGCGGGTCGAACAGCAGCAGGTACTTGCCGCGCGGAAACTCCGCGGGCAGGTGGTAGACCTCTTCCATCTCTTCCGAGACCATGCCGGAGACGATGCCGCCCCACTCGGCGGCGCGCAGGAACATCTGGTTGCTCACCACGTCGAGCGTCTTCTGCGCCTCGCCCTGCACGTTGACGGTGTTGTCCTGCACGTGCCCGAGCATGTCGGCCAGCGCGCCGAAGGCGACCTTGCGCGAAATTGCCTTGCAGGCCAGCGACACGTCGGTGACCAGCGCGTTGAGGTCGCCGGTCGCGTCGGGGTGGCGGCGTCGTTCCTCGATGAGGAACTGGGTCAGGGTGGGTCTTCCGCCAGTGGGCATGACGGTCTCCTACGAGTTGAAAAGAGGTTCGGAGGCGCCGCGCGTGGCGAGCAGCACCTGCAGCAGTTCGTCGGGGCCGGACACGCGCAGCGGGTCGAGCCAGGCGGGCAGCGCGTGGTGGCCGTAGCCCCAGGGCACGAGCACGGCGCGGCAGCCGGCAGCGTGGGCCGACTGCATGTCGGGCGCGCTGTCGCCGACCATCAGCAGCCGCTCGGGCGAAATCGCGAGCTGAGCCGCGGCGGCCAGCAGCATGCCGGGGGCCGGCTTGCGCAGCGCGGCGGTGTCGGCGCCGAACACGGCGTCGACGAAGGGCAGCACGCCGGCCGCATCGAGCACGGCGCGCGCCAGCGGCGTGGGCTTGTTGGTCACCACCACCATCGGCATCACGCGGTGCAGCCCGCTGACCAGATCGAGGATGCCGGGGTAGACCACACCGTGCGCCAGCGGCGCAGC
Source organism: Rhizobacter sp. AJA081-3 (assembly GCF_017795745.1). Taxonomy (GTDB): domain Bacteria; phylum Pseudomonadota; class Gammaproteobacteria; order Burkholderiales; family Burkholderiaceae_C; genus Piscinibacter. Next base: position 2,798,977 of record NZ_CP059067.1, read on the forward strand.
CAGGGTGTCGACATCGAACCAGCGGCGCAGGCGCGCGCGCAGCTCGGCGTCGGCATCGGCGAGGCCCTGCGCGGCCAGCGCGCGGGCGATCAGCACATCGGGGCCGTCGCCGATCCAGCCGCGCACGGCGTCGAGGTCGAAACGCTCGAGGCCAGCCTTCTTCAGCGCAGCGTTCAGGGCGTGCTGGATGTCGGGCGCGCTGTCGACCAGCGTGCCATCGAGATCGAAGGCAACGGCCTGGACGAGGCGCAGCGATTCCTTCACGCGGTCTCCAGGGCCAGGCTTCGCTGGCCGGCCAGCGCTTCCTCGCGGATGCCGGCGATCGCCTCGGCATAGGCCGCGGTGTTGCGCGCGCCGGTGAACACCGCCGAGCCGGCCACCATGGTGTCGGCGCCGGCCTCGGCAACGCGGCGCGCGTTGTCGCGCTTCACGCCGCCGTCGACCTCGAGCCAGATCTCGCGGCCGGTGTTCTTCATCGCGGTGTCGACGAGGCGGCGCGCCTTCTCGAGCTTGGGCAGCGTGGACTCGATGAAGCTCTGCCCGCCGAAGCCGGGGTTCACCGACATCAGCAGCACCAGGTCGAGCTGCTCGATCACGTGGTCGAGCACGTACAGCGGCGTGGCCGGGTTGAGCACCAGCCCGGCCTTCACGCCGAACGACTTGATCAGCTGGATGGTGCGATCGACATGCTCGCTCGCCTCGGGGTGGAAGCTGATGAGGCCGGCACCGGCCTGCGCGAACATCGGGATCAGCGCGTCCACCGGCTTGACCATCAGGTGCACGTCGATCGGCACGGTGGCGTGCGGCTTGATCGCCTGGCACACCAGCGGGCCGACGGTGAGGTTGGGCACGTAATGGTTGTCCATCACGTCGAAGTGGATCAGGTCGGCGCCGGCGGCGATCACCGCCCTGACCTCCTCGCCCAGGCGCGCGAAGTCGGCCGACAGCAGGCTGGGGGCGATGCGGATGGTGTTGTTCATCAGGCGGCCCTCGGGGCGTACAGCGCGGCCACTTCGCAGTGCGGCCGCTGCTCGACGCGGCGCACCAGCTCGGCGTGCGTGAGCCAGGCGGCGTCTTCGAGCTGCGAACCGGGTTCGCCCGCGATCGGGTGGGCCGGGTCGCCCAGGCTGGGCAGAACCAGGTCGGCGCCGGTGAAGTCGTGCGACTCGGTCCAGTAGGTCGGCGTGATCACCGTCCACAGGCCGGCGCCCGTGGCGGCGAGCAGGCCGTTGTGCGAATCCTCCAGCGCCACCGCCTGGTCGGCATCGACGCCCAGGTGCTGCAGCGCCAGCTTGTAGATGTCGGGTGCGGGCTTCTTGGCCGGCACCTGGTCGCCGCAGGCGATGACGCTGAACATCTCCAGCCCGCGCGTGCCGAGCGTCGAGCCGAGAAGCGCATCGATGTTCGCGGCGGTGGTCGTGCTGGCGATGCCCAGGCGGCAACCCGCTGTGAGCGCCTCTTCCATCAGGCGCGCCACGCCCTCGCGCAGCGGCACCGCGCCGTCGGCGACGAAGGAACTGTAGAACTTGGTCTTCTCGGCGTGGATGGCCGGGATCAGCTCGGTCAGGCGCTTGCGGTCGGAGGGGCTGAGCGTCTTGCTGGCCAGGTAGGCAGCGATGCGCTCCTTGCCGCCGGTGGTCTTGAGCAGCTCGCGGTAGGCGTCCTGGCTCCACTTCCAGCCGAGCTTGTAGCGCTCGAAGGCGTTGTTGAACGCCACGCGGTGCGCTTCCTCGGTGTCGGCCAGCGTGCCGTCGACGTCGAAGATCAGGGCCTGGACGCTCATGCTGGCTTTCCTTGCTGGGATTGTGTGAAGACGCGGCTGGCCAGGATGTCCTGCGCGTGCAGCGTGACGAGCTCGTCGCGGCTGAGCGACGTCTCGGCGGAAAACAGCCGCGTGGCGTGGCGCAGGCGGATGCGGTCGAGCGCGTTGCGGATCGAGCGCGCGTTGGCGAAGTGCGGCTGCTGGCGGCGCAGATGCACGTACTGCTCGAAGGCCGGCACGGCGTCGCTGCCGAAGCGGTAGTTCAGCTTGCCGAGCATCAGCTGGGCGATCTGCATCAGCTCGGCTTCCGAGTAGTCGGGGAAGTCGATGTGGTGCGCGATGCGCGAGGCCATGCCGGGGTTGCTGGAAAAGAACGTATCCATGCGGTCCTTGTACCCCGCCAGGATCACGACCAGGTCATCGCGGTTGTTTTCCATGACCTGCATCAGGATCTCGATCGCCTCCTGCCCGTAGTCGCGCTCGTTCTCCGGGCGGTACAGGTAGTAGGCCTCGTCGATGAACAGCACGCCGCCCATCGCCTTCTTGATGATCTCCTTGGTCTTCGGCGCGGTGTGGCCGATGAACTGGCCGACGAGGTCGTCGCGCGTCACCGCCACCATGTGGCCCTTGCGCACGTAGCCGAGCTGCTTGAGCACCTCGGCCATGCGCAGTGCCACCGTGGTCTTGCCGGTGCCGGGGTTGCCGGTGAAGCACATGTGCAGCGTCGGCGGCTGCGACTGCAGCCCCTGCTCGGCGCGCAGCTTGTCGATCAGCAGCAGTGCCGCGATGTCGCGGATGCGGTCCTTCACCGGCGCCAGGCCGATCAGCTCGGCGTCGAGCTGGTCGAGCAGCGCTTTCACGCCCGAGGATTCGAACAGCGCTCGTGGCGCGGTCGAAGCGGGTGCGGCGGGGGAGGAGGCGTCCATGGCGCGGCGTGGCACTGCGGGCCGATCAGTAGCGGGCGCCTTCGGGCTTCGCCTGCACGGCGTAGCTCTCGATGCTGTAGCGGATGGTGCGGCCGGGCTCCTCGGAGCGGATCAGCCGGAAGCCGGGCTCGTTGGTCGGCCGGTTGACGATGAAGGACATCACCACCGATTCCGTGCCGTGCGTCGAGTCGAAGGCCGTGACGCGGATGTACTGCTGCGGGAAGGTCTTGCGGCAGGCGTTGATCTCCATGAGGATGCCGGCGGCGTCCTTGATGTCGAACATCGGGTTGCCGTACATCTCCCAGAAGGTGTTGCGCGGGTGCGGGTCGTCGGTGTACTCGATGCCCAGCGCCCAGCCCTTGCCGAGGCAGTAGTCGAGCTGCTTGGTGATCTGCGCGTCCGTCAGGTCGGGCAGGAAGGAGAAGGTGCCTTGGGTGATTCGCATGAAGAAGCTCCTTAGGCGACGGACGGCGTCGGCACGTAGTCCGAGGTGTCGGTCGAGGTGTAGTTGAAGGTGATGTCGCCCCAGGTGTCGAGCGCGGCGGCCAGCGGCGAGCACCACTTGGCGGCATCGCGCAGGATCTGCGGGCCTTCCTCGGCGATGTTCTTTCCCTCGTTGCGCGCCAGCACCATGGCTTCGAGCGCGACGCGGTTGGCGGTGGCGCCGGCCTGGATGCCCTGCGGGTGGCCGATCGTGCCGCCGCCGAACTGCAGCACCACGTCGTCGCCGAACAGGTCGAGCAGCTGGTGCATCTGGCCGGCGTGGATGCCGCCGGAAGCGACCGGCATCACCTTCTTCAGCGCGCCCCAGTCCTGGTCGAAGTAGACGCCGCGCGGCAGGTCGACCTTGGTGTGCGTGTCGCGGCAGATGTTGTAGTAGCCCTGCACCGTCATCGGGTCGCCCTCGAGCTTGCCGACCGCCGTGCCGGCGTGGATGTGGTCCACCCCCGCCAGGCGCATCCACTTGGCGATGACGCGGAAGCTCACGCCGTGGTTCTTCTGGCGCGTGTAGGTGCCGTGGCCCGCACGGTGCAGGTGCAGGATCATGTCGTTCTGGCGGCACCAGTGGCTGAGCGACTGGATGCCGGTGTAGCCGACCACCAGGTCGACCATGACGATCACCGAGCCCAGATCTTTCGCGAACTGCGCGCGGCGGTACATCTCTTCCATCGTGCCGGCGGTGACGTTCAGGTAGCTGCCCTTGACTTCGCCGGTGGCCGCGCTGGCCTTGTTGACGGCGTCCATCACGAACAGGAAGCGGTCACGCCAGTGCATGAAGGGCTGCGAGTTGATGTTCTCGTCGTCCTTCATGAAGTCCAGGCCGCCGCGCAGGCCTTCGTAGACGACGCGGCCGTAGTTGCGGCCCGACAGGCCGAGCTTCGGCTTGGTGGTGGCACCCAGCAGCGGGCGGCCGAACTTGTCCAGGCGCTCGCGCTCGACCACGATGCCCGTGGGCGGGCCGGCGAAGGTCTTCACGTAGGCGACCGGGAACTTCATGTCCTCCAGGCGCGCCGCCTTCAGCGGCTTGAAGCTGAACACGTTGCCGATGATCGACGCGGCGACGTTGGTGATCGAGCCCTCTTCGAACAGGCTGAGGTCGTAGGCGACGTAGGCGAAGAACTGGCCCGGGTTGTTGGGCACCGGGTCGACGCGGTAGCACTTGGCGCGGTACATGTCGCAGGCGGTGAGGCGGTCGGTCCAGACCACCGTCCAGGTCGCGGTGCTCGACTCGCCGGCCACGGCCGCACCCGCTTCGATCGGGTCGACGCCGTCCTGAGGCGTGATGCGGAACAGCGCCAGGATGTCGGTTTCCTTCGGGACGTAGTCGCTATCCCAGTAGCCCATCTGGGCGTATTTCAGAACACCGGCCGAATAGCGCTTCTTGGCGTCGGTGATCTGCTGGACGTCTTTCATGTGGCCCATGGAGCTTCCTCGTGCGTTGCGGATGGGCTCAATGTAGGCAAGTGCGATCAATTAGGAAAATTAAATCTTTTGACTCGAACATGTCTTTTTCCTAATATCACGCCATGCCGCTGACCAAGAACGCCACCTTCCGCCAGCTCGCCACCTTCCACGCCGTGGCGCGCCTGGGCAGCGTGTCGGCGGCGGCCGACGAGCTGCACCTCACGCAGCCGGCGGTGTCGATCCAGATCGCGGCACTGGAGGAGTCGGCCCGCTCGCAGCTGCTTCAGCGCACCGGCCGCGGCATCCGCCTCACCGAGGCCGGCGAGCTGCTCGACGGCTACGCGCGGCGCATCCTCGAACTCTGGCGCGAGGCCGGCGAGGAGATGGCCACGCTGCAGGGCGTGTTCTCCGGCACGCTGCGCGTGGGCGCAATCACCACCGCCGAATACCTGCTGCCGCCGATGCTGGTGACCTTCGCCAACGAACACCCGCAGGTGAAGGTCAAGCTGCAGGTGGGCAACCGCGACGAGATCGTGCAGATGCTCGCCTCGCAGGAGATCGACCTGGCCATCATGGGCCGCCCGCCCGCCGAGCTGAAGACCGACTCGACGCCCTTCGCCAAGCACCCGATGGCCTTTCTCGCCTCGCCGAACCACCCGCTGATGGCCGGCCCGCGGGCGACCATGGCGATGCTCTCCAACGAGCGCATCCTGGTGCGCGAGCGCGGCTCGGGAACGCGCTCGACCATCGAGCGCCTGTTCAAGGACGCCGGGCTGCCGCTGCGCATCGGCTCCGAGCTGTCGAGCAATGAGGCGATCAAGCACATGTGCGCCGCCGGCTTCGGCGTGGCCTTCCTGTCGATGCACACCTGCGTGCTGGAGATGCGCGCCGGCGTGTTGGCGCTGCTGCCGATGGAGCACAACCCGATCGAGCGCGACTGGCACGTCATGCACCTGGCCTCGCGCCAGCTGCCGCAGGTGGCGCTGGCCTTCGAGAAGTTCCTGAGCACGCGCGGCCAGGCCGAGATCGCGCGGCAGCTCGGCCCGGCACCTGCCAAGCCGGCCCCACCCCGCCCGAGGAAGACCCGACGGGCCGCCGTGCGCGCCTGAAGGCAGAATCGACGCACACGAAGGGCCGTCGCCGGCCCGGCGCGTCATGCAGTACCACCCGCCGTCCCACCCGCTGTCGCACCACGAGATCCTCGGCCTGGCCGCGCCCTTTGCGCGGCGTGGCCGTCACGTGGACTTGCCCGCCAGCCAGCGCCTCGAGCGGCGCCTCGCGTTCAAGGAAGTGCCGGGGCCGGACGGCCTGCAGGAAGGGCTGAGGCTGGAGAACCCCGCCAGCGGGCGCTACCTGCTCACCCGCACGCTGACGCGGCCCGACGGGTTGCAGGTGGAGTTGCAGACCGCCGGAGCCGACCCGGCCGTGCTGCTGGCGCGGCTGGACACTGTGGCGCCCACCTCGCAATGGCACACCGGCCCGGGCTTCGTGCTGGCCATCGGCATGCGACTGGAGCCTGCGGGCACGTCGGCCGCAGCCGATGCGCCGCTGCGCACGCTGGCGACGAAGCTCGAACTGCACTGCGACGCGCTGCGGCTGCGCCTGCAGGTGCCGGTGACACCGGGCATCCCGGCCGAGGTCGAGCTCGAGGCGCCGCTGGGCGACGTGCACGAGCTGCCCGAGGACCTGCTCGCCGTGCTCGGCCAGGGCTGGTCGAGCCTGTGGCGCGTGGGCCCGGGCTGGCGCGGCAGCTTCCGCCTGCCGCGGCGCGAGCCGGCGCGCAGCGAACATGCCCGGCGCCAGATGGAGCGCGCTGCCGCGCACTTGGCGGCCACGCTGGCCGAGCCGCCGGCGCAGTTCCATGCCCGCCTCGCTTCGCAACGCTGGAAGGTGGCCGTGCGCCGCTGCGTGCCGCTGCTGACCGTCGCCGCGCTGATCGGCGCCTCGCTGGCCGTGCCGAGCTTCGAGATCGCCCAGAACTCTGTGTTCCGCATGCTCCTCTTCAACGCCCCGCCGCTGCTGCTGGCGCTGGGCCTGTGCCTGCAGGAGCTGCCGCGCTTCGAGCTGCCGCGGCGGCCCCGCCCGTCCACCGCCGCGTCGTGGCGCAGTGCCGCGGCCGCCATCCAACCGCCAGGGTGAACGATGCTCGGCAACCCGATGAACATCCCGCCGATCTCGATCGCCGCTGCGAAGGCGGCGCTGATCGAGCAGTACGCCGACGCCACGCTGCGCCGCCGCGCCACCATGCTGTGGGGCACGCGCGGCGTGGGCAAGTCGTCGGTGGTGCGGCAGGTGGCCGAGCATTTCAAGGTGCCGCTGGTCGACCTGCGCCTGACCACCATCGAGCCGGTGGACTTGCGCGGCGCGATCTTCGCCGACGACCGGCAGGCCAAGACGGTGTGGTTCCCGCCGGAGTTCCTGCCCACGGCGGACATGCCGGCCGGCATCCTCTTCCTCGACGAGCTCACCGCCGCCGACCAGCGGCTGCAGATCTCGGCCTACTCGCTGATCCTCGACCGCCGCGTCGGCAACTACCGGCTGCCCGACGGCTGGCAGGTGGTCGCCGCGGGCAACGCGAGCTTTCACGGCGCGGTGAGCCACGACATGGGCACGGCGCTGGCCGACCGCATGTTCCACTTCAACGTGCAGACGGTGATCGACGCCTTCCTCGCGCATGCGATGGCGATGGACTTCGCGCCCGAGGTGATGGCCTACCTGAAGGTGCGCCCCGACAAGCTCGACGACACGCAGGCGCAGCTCGCCAACGACCACCTGATCGGCGCCAGCCCGCGCGGCTGGGAAGACATCTCCAACGTGCTGCGCTCGGGGCTGTCGGAATCGGCGAAGCGTGTCTTCGTGCAAGGGCGCATTGGTGCGGCCAACGCGGCCGAGTTCTTCGGCGTGCTGCGCGAGTTGCAGGCCGCCGTCGACGTGGTGAAACTGCTCGCCGCGAAGGCCGGCGCTGAGACGGCGGCGCTGCTGCCGCGCACGCTCGACGGCCTGTACGGCATGGTCTACGGCCTGCTCGCCGCCAGCCGCGACGGCGAAACGCTGGCACGCGCGCTGGAGATCGTCGAACAGCTGCCCGACGTCGGCAGTGCAGCCGGCCTGCCGGTGCGCGAGGGGCAGACGCTGGCGATGGAGCTGCTGATGCAGCGCGCGCTGGAGAGCGGCCTGGAGACGGCCATCCTCGACAGCGCCTCGTACCGCCGCTACGCCGAGCGCCGGCGTGCCGAGGGGCTCGATGGCTGAGGCCTTCGGCCACCGCGGCACGCGCGCCGTGCAGCGCATGGTGGAGTACGCGCCGTCCACCGGCGGCCTGGCGCTGTGGGTGCGGCATCACGACCTGCCCGACGACGCGGCACGCAGCGATGCGGGCAACGAATCGCCGCTGATCGCCACCGACGGCCTGACGATCTTCTATGCCCGCGGCTTCGAGGCGCTGCCGCTGGACGAGCAGGTCGGCTGGGTGGCGCACGAGGTGCTGCACATCTCACTGCGCCACACGCAGCGTTTCGTCGAGCTGCAGCAACTGATCGGCACGGTGGACCTGGCCCTGTTCAACCGCTGCGCCGACGCGATCGTCAACAGCACGCTCTCGCACCTGAGCTGGCTCGAGCTGCCCGAGGGCGCCGTGCAGCTCGATACCTTGCTGCGCGCCGCACTGGAGGTGGAGCAGCCGGTCGAGGCTTCGCTGCTCGAATGGGACGTGGAGCGCCTGTACCGGGCGCTCGTCGAACGCAGCCGGGCGGGATCTGCCCGAGGTGCGCGACCCGAGCGCGGCCGGCGCGGCGCCGCGGACGAGCGCACGCCGGCCGAGAGGGCTCGTGCCATGGGCCGCGACGAACATGCCGACCTGCGACCCGCGCCTTCGCAGCAGCAGGCGCCGGAGCAGGAGGCGCAGGCCGCACGCGAATGGGCCGAGCGCATCACGCGGGCGCACGCCGGCGACGGCGCGCACTCGATGCTGCGCACGCTGATCGCCGACCTGCCGCGCGTGCGCACGCCCTGGGAACAGGTGCTGCGCACGCAGCTCGCGCGTTGCCTGACGCCGCAGCCGGAGCTGTCGTGGTCGCGGCCCTCGCGCTCCTACCTCGCCAACCAGGGCCGCATCGGCTCGCACCGGCGCATGCCCTTCGAGCCGGGCGTCGGTCCGACGAAGTCGGCGCCGCGGCTGGTGGTCATCGTCGACGTGTCGGGCTCGATCGACGAGGCGCTGATGGAACGCTTCGCACGCGAGATCGAGGCCATCACGCGGCGCCTGCATGCCGCGCTGACGCTGGTGATCGGCGACGAGCGGGTGCAAAGCGTGCAGCGCTTCGAGCCGGGCCGCGGCACGCTGGGCGAGATCGCCTTCCAGGGCGGCGGCGGCACCGACTTCACGCCGATGCTCGAGGAGGCCGACGCACACGACCCCGACATCACCGTCGTGCTCACCGACCTCGACGGCCCGGCGCGACACCGGCCGCGCGCGCCAGTGCTGTGGGCCGTGCCGGAGGCGTGCGCACGCGCCGAGCCGCCGTTCGGGCGCAAGCTGGTGCTGGCCTGAGTCGCAACGCATGAATGCCCCACCGCTGACGCACCACGACATCCTCGCGCTGGCCGAGCCCTTCGCGCGGCGCGGGCGGCGCGTCGACCTCGCGGCGAGCGACCGCATCGCGCGGCGCGTCGTGTTCCAGGAAATACAGCGCGGCGCACTGCGCGAGGCCCTGCAGCTCGAGGACCTGGGCACCGGCACGCGCCAACTCACGCGCACCCTCACCCATCCCGGCGGACTGCAGGCCACGCTGGAGGCGATGGGGCCGTCGCCGCAGGAACTGGTCGACCGCATCGAGGCGGTGGCGCCGGACTCGCAGTTCAGCGAGGGCGAGGGTTTCGTCGTCGCGCGCAGCTACAGCGTCTCGGGTGTCGCGCAGGTGCTGCGGCTGGGGCAGGTGCAGGTCGATGGGCTGAAGCTGGCGATGACCGTCTCGCCGGTGAGCGGCGTGTCGGCCGACATCGTGCTCACCGCGACGGGCGAGCATGCGCTCGCCCTGCCCGAGGACACGCTGGCCGTGCTGGGCTGGGATTGGGCGCGGCTGATCCGCCAGAAAGACGGCTGGAAGAGCAAGCTGCGCCTGCGTGGCCGGCCGGACAAGCGCACGCGCACGGCCGAACAGGCGCTGCAGCGCGCCGCGGCGCACCTGTCGCTCACGCTCGCCGAACCGCCGGCGCGCTACCACGAGCGCCACCTGCGCTCGCGCTACGGCGTCGTGCTTCGCCGTGCCATTCCGCTGCTCACGCCGATCGCCCTGGTGATCACGGTGCTGTCGCTGCCGCGCTTCGATGTCGAGTCCAGCCCGCTGTGGTGGCTGATGTACCACGTGCCCACGGTGCTGATCGCGCTGAGCTTCCTGCTGCAGGAGCTGCCGCAGTTCGAGATCCCGCCCTGGCCGCGGCCACGCAGGGGTTCGTCGTGGCGGGTGCCGAGCGAAGCTAGTGGCGCGGCCGGTCGATCGCCGGGTCGCGCGGCGGCACGGTGAACGCGCGCGAGATGATCAGGCCCGACTGCAGGTACAGGGCATTGAGCAGCCGCCGCACGCGGGACGGCTGCAGCACCGTCCAGCTGGCCAGTTCGTCGAGCGAGGCCGGGCTGCCCTGCAGGTGCTGCAGCAGCGGCATGTCGCACTTCTCGATCGGCAGGCCGCGCGTGGCCACGCCGGCCGCGAGGCGGTAGCGCACCGAGCCGGCGATTTCGGGCAGCAACTCGCTGCGCGCACCATTCAGCGCCAGCAGCCACAGCAGCGGCGCGAGCGCTCCGAAGTTCAGCGAGCTGCTGCGCGAGCCATCGGGCGCGAACGGCGCCAGCAGTGCCTCGGGCTCGACGTGCACGAGGCGCAGGCGGGCGAGCTCGAAGCTCGGCAGCAGGCACAGGTTCTCCGGGCAATGGAACAGCTGGTCGCGCGGAAACACCGACAGGCGCAGCACATTGCGGCCGTGCTGCAGGTGCAAGGCCAGCGGCCGGGCGTGGCGCACGCAGGCGGCAAGCACGGGCAGCAGCTCGGTGCCGCCGGGTTCGTCGGCGAAGCGCTTCAGGTCGGACAGCAGCGACGGGCTCAGCGTGGTCGTGTAGGTGCTCGGCTGCAGCTCGTCCGCTTCACCGTCGAAGATCGTGCTGGCCACGTCGGTGGGCCGGAACTGGGTGGTGTCGCTGAAGGGAACGGTGGGGTTGTCCATGCGGGTCTCGCGCAGTGCGTCGGCCCGGGGCACGACTGACCTCGCAAGCCTAAGGGACGCCGGCACCGGCCCGGCCGGCGCAATTGCATCCGGCCGTTTCACGCGGCGGCGGCATGCCGCGGGCAGTCATGCCCGCGCGGGAATCATTGGTTTCAATCTTGTGCGACGAGCGCCGGCCCCTGCCTCAGCCCGGGCAACAGCTCGAACAGGTCGGCCGGCACCGGCCGGCTGAACAGGTAGCCCTGCAACTCGTCGCAGCCCATCGAGCGCAGCACCTCGGCCTGCGCCTCGGTCTCGATGCCCTCGGCCACGAGGTGCAGCCGCAGCGAGCGCGCCAGCGCGACGATGGCGCGCGTGACCGCCATCGCGCCGTCATCGGTGCCCAGACCGACGACGAACGACCGATCGATCTTCATCACGTCGATCGGCAGCTGGCGCAGGATGGCCATCGACGAATAGCCAGTGCCGAAATCGTCGAGCGCGATCGTCACGCCCCAGCGGCGCATCTCGGCCAGTTGCGCGCAGGCCTCGCCGGGGTCGCCCATCAGCAGGCTCTCGGTGACCTCCAGCTCCAGCGCCTCGGCGGGCAGCCCGCTGTGCGAGAGGGCATCGCGAACGAAGCCCGTCAGCTCACCCGAGACGAGCTGCCGCGTCGACACGTTGACCGAAATGCGCCGCAGCGGCGTGCCCTCGCGGCGCCACGCGGCCGCCTGCGTGCAGGCGGCCTCGAGCACCCAGCGGCCGATTTCGTCGATCAGGCCCGAGGACTCGGCCACGTCGATGAAGGCCCCCGGGTAGAGCAGCCCGCGCTCGGGGTGCTGCCAGCGGATCAGCGCCTCGGCGGACAGGATCCGGCCGTCGCGCGGTTGCACGCGTGGCTGGTAGTGAACGACGAATTCGTTGCGCTCCAGCGCCCTTCGCAGCTCGGCCTGCAACTGCACGCGTTCGCGCGCGGCCCGGTCGAGCTCGGGGGTGAAGAGCATGTGTTGCCCCCGGCCCGCAGCCTTGGCGGCGAAAAGCGCGATGTCGGCACAGCGCAGCAGCTCCTCGCGGGTGCGGCCGTGGTGCGGATGCAGGGCGATGCCGACGCTGGCACCGAGCCGCTGCTCGACTCCGCGCAATGTGAACGGCCGGCCGAGCGCAGCGATCGCCAGCCGGGCCAATGTCGCGGCCGCAGCCGGGTCGGCACCCGGCAGCAGCAGGATGAATTCGTCGCCGCCGGGCCGCGCCACCAGGGCGCTCGCGGGCACACAGGACTTCAGCCTGCGGCTGGCCGCGCACAGCAGCTCGTCGCCGGCCTCGTGGCCGAGCGTGTCGTTGACGTCCTTGAAGTGGTCGAGATCGAGCGACAGCACGGCCAGCGCAGCGTCGTCGGCAAGTCGGTCGAGCGTCTGCTCGATGCGCTGGTGCAGCCCGTAGCGGTTGGCCAGGCCGGTCAGGCTGTCGTGCGCGGCTCGGTACACCAGTTCCTGCTCGCGCGAGCGGGCCGCCATCGCCACGGCCAGCCGGTCGCGCACCTCGCGCGCCGGCTGCAGGGCCGCGTCGTCCGCGGCTTCGGCCAGGCCCAGCACGATCAGCGCCTGCGTCTGGCCTTCGTGCCGCAGCGGGAGCAGCGCGATCGTCGCCACGCGCGCCGGATCTCCCGGGCACAGCCAGCGCGGCAGGGCCTGCCGCGACGCTGCGGCAGGCTGCGCGGGGTCCAGCAGCTCATCGCGGAACAGGCCGGCGAATCGCATCAGGGCCTCGCCATCGAGTTCGAGCTGCTCGCTGCGGATGAGCAGCGCATCGGCCGGGCCGCGCGTCATCCAGCTGCGATGCAGCGCCGATGCACCCTCGCGCCAGTTCACCGAAGCGCAGGCCCGCGGGTAGCGTGAGGCCAGGCGCTGCAGGGCGTGGCCGGCCACCCGCTCGAACGAGACGCCGTCCAGGATGTCGCGGTCGATCGCGGCCAGGCCTTCGAGTGTGCCGATCTGCGTCTCGATGCGCTGCGCCATGTCGTTGAAGGCGTCGGCGAGGTCGCCAATCTCGTCGTCGCGCCGGATCTCGACGCGGGTGCCGGCGGCACCGGCGGCCAGCGCCTGCGTGCCCTGGGTCAACTGGCGCAGCGGCTGCAGCGTGCGGCGGATGCTCCAGTGGCTGAACAAGGCCACCGCCAGCAGCCCGAGCAAGGCCACCGCGCCGAGCCACAGTGCCAGCGGCAGACCTTGCCATCGAACCCGTGGTCGAGGCGCCTGCTGTGTAAAGAGCCACTCGCCGGCACCGAGCTCGCCGGCCAGGAACAACTGCGTGTTCGAGCTGACCACGTCGCCGCGCGCCTCGGCCAGATCGCTCTCGCGCTGCAGCGGCGAATCTTCGCCGACGTGGCGCACCAGCAGGCGGCCGCGGTTGTCTCGCACGCTCCAGGCGGTGTCCAGGCCGGCGTCGGTCAGCGGCGCCCAAAGGTGGCCGCTGTCGACTTCGGCGATCCAGCGCAGCGAGCCGTCGCGGAAGGCGCCGAGCAGCACCCGTGGCTGGCTGGGCAGGGAGAAATCCAGCCGCAGCTGCACTTCGGCGGCGCTGTGCGCTGCCTGCGGCCGCTCCAGGCCGCTGTCGGCGCTCGCCCAGACACTGGCCAGGCTGGCAGGCTCGCTGGCAGGCCAATGGGTCTGACCCTGCGCCCCCAGCAGCGTGACCTGGTGGAACACCTGGCCGAGGCCGGCTGGCTCGGTCAGCGCGGCATCCGCACTCCCGCCCGGCGGTGCCTCGGGCGCGAGCCGCAACAGCGATTTGGCGTTGAGCAGCCGGTCGAGCACCTGGCGGCTGACCTGGCGCGTGGCCTGGCTGCGCGCGCCGAGGCTCAGGTCCTCGGCGACCTGGGTGGTCGCGAGGGTGGCGATCCAGTCGGTCAGCGCCAGCGGCAGCACGGCCACCAGCACGAACAGCAGGAACAGGCGCTGAGCCAGCCGGCTGCGGGGGGCTCGCGCGTCGTCGCTCATTGCCGGGCCGTGGGGCTCAGAAGTCGGCCGCGATGCCGAAGTACCGACCGTTGCTGGCGCGAATGATGTCGTCGACGCTGTCCTTCTGGGTGACCTGCGGCTTGGTCTTGCCGTCCGGCCCCAGGCTGTACATATCGAAGTCGGTGTTCAGGGGGTTGAGTCGACGGTCCTTGCGCGCACCGCCCCGGCCGTTCGCATCGACGTTGTAGTAGACATACGGGCGGCCCCAGGGGTCGAGCTTGCCGTTCAGCCCGATGTCGGCCAGGCTGTCCGGAAAGGCACGCTGATCGAGTTCGAAGCGTTGCACCATGGCGGCCATCTCGACGATCTCCCGCGTGGCGGTACTCGTTCGAATGCGGTCGCGATACGACTGGTACACCGGCGTGGCGATGCCGAACAACACGGCCACGAGTCCGACGACGAACATCAGTTCGAGGAGCGTGAAGCCACGCTGGCGCGCACCAGGCCCAGTTGCCGCCGTGTCCACTGCGGCGGTGCCCCCCCCTGCCGTGGAGGTCATCTGGTCCGAGTCTCGATGAAGGATCATTGCCGTGTGCCCGATCAGTGGCCCTGGCCTCAAGCCCGCAGCACGAACGGCTCGTCGCTGCCATCGCGCAGGCCCAGCCAGGCCACGAACTGGTCGTTGGGCATCGGCCGGCCGAACAGGTAGCCCTGCATGTAGTTCACGCCCAGCGCTTCCAGGCGGGTGCGCTGCAGCGCGGTCTCCACGCCCTCGGCCACCACCTCGAGCCCGAAGCGCAGCGCCACGTCGACGGTGGCCTTGATCAGCACCTCGCCGCCGCCGGGAACGTCCTTCACGAACGACTGGTCGATCTTCACCAGGCTGACCGGCTGCTTCATCAGCGAACTGAGCGAGGAATAGCCGGTGCCGAAGTCGTCGAGCGCGAGTTCGACGCCCATGTCGCGCAGGTCCTGCAGCGTCTGCGAGACGCCTTCGCTGCGCGCCATCGGCAGGCTCTCGGTCAGCTCGATCACCAGCCGCTGCGGCGGCAGCTTGGCCGCGGCCAGGGCCTCGCGCACCTGCGACACCAGCTTGCCGGAGGTGACCTGGATGGCCGAGACGTTGACGCTGAGCTTGGGCGGGTTGTTGCCCGGCCAGCGCGCCGCGTCGAGGCAGGCCTGGCGCAGCACCCATCGGCCCATCGCGTGGATCTGGCCGTTGGCCTCGGCCACCGGAATGAACTCGCCCGGCGAGACATGGCCCCAGCTCGGGTGCGGCCAGCGCGCCAATGCCTCGACGTGGCTGGCGCTGCCGTCGATGGCACTGACGATGGGCTGGTAGTTGATTTCGAGCTGTCCGCGCTCCAGCGCGCCGGGCAGCGCCTGGGCGATCTGGTGCTGGCGCTGCGCCTTCTTGGCAAGTTGAACGTCGAACACGCGCACACGGTCGCGGCCCTCGGTCTTGGCGGCGTAGACGGCGTGGTCGGCGGCGATGATCAGCGCCTCGGGGGAGCGCCCGTGGTACGGCGCCAGCGCGATGCCGATGCTGCAGCCCACGCGCAGCGTGCCGTCTTCCAGGCGGATCGGCACGCACAGCTCGGCGCGCAGCTTCTCGGCCACCATGCGCACCTGCTCGATGCGGCCCAGGCCGGGCAGCACGACGATGAATTCGTCACCGCCCCAGCGCGCCGCGAAGCCGGCACGCGGCAGGCTCTCGCGCAAGCGCTCGGCGACCACGCGCAGCACCGCGTCGCCGGCCAGGTGGCCGTGCTGGTCGTTGACTTCCTTGAACTCGTCGAGGTCGAGGAACAGCAGCGCCAGTTCGCCCTTGTTGTCGGGGTGCGTCATCGGCTCGAGCAACTCGACGAGGTGCTCGTTGATGCCCTTGCGGTTGGGCAGCAGCGTCAGCGGGTCGGTCACGGCCTGGCGCGCCAGGTCCAGCGAACGCCTTTCCAGGTCGGCGGTGCGCTGGTCGGCCGTCTGCACCTGGCCTGAACGCGCATGCGCTTCGCGCACCGCGGCCTCGGCCGCCGCGTTCTCCAGCGCACCCACGGCCTTGGCGAGTTCGAATTCGAGCAGGCCGATGCGGTCGGCATGCCCGGCCTCGGAGCGCGTGAGCCGCCGCGCTTCATCGACGGCGATGCGCGTGGCCCGCATCTGACGGTCGCTCGCCACCGCCGTGACGCACAGTGCGCCGAGCAACACCAGCAGCATCGCGGCCGGTACGAGGCTCGCCGGCGTCGCCATGCCGAACAGCCAGGCCGCACCGGACGACAGCATCAGCGCGGCCTGGGCGATCGCCACTCTGGGCACCGCGCGCAGCGCAAGGAATTCCACGAACGCCACGCCGGCCGCCGCCAGCATGGCGAGCAGGCGTTGCGCGTCGTCGAGCTCGGCGAAACGCAGCCAGGGCAGCGCCGCCCAGAGCAAGGCTGTGGCGGCCACACCGAGCATGTAGTTGCGCGTCCAGCGCATCGGGTCGGCCAGCGGCGCGGTCGCGCGGGCCCGGGCCCAGTGCGCCAGCCGCAGCGTGACCAGCAACAGGGCCGCGCCGAGCCAGCTGCGCGCATGGGCCAGTGTGTTGAACTGCCCGAGCGACACCGCGGTGAGCAGCGCCAGCAAGGCGCCCGCGCCGGTCACCGCCGGCGCCGCACGCAGCGCGCCGGATACGACGTCGTCGTGCAACGCGATGTCGACCACGGGCTCGGCCGCCGCCTGCGGAATCGAGACGGCCGGCTCCGACACGCGGATGGCGTCGTCTTCGGAGGCTGGCAGCGAGGTCAGCATGGGGTCGGGGCAGTGGGAGTTTCGCGCGCGCGGAGCATGGAAGTGGCGAGGCACAGGCCCGCAGCAGCAAGGCTACGGTAACGACCTCCTCTTCGGCACAAGCCGTGACAACTCAAGCGCGGCGTGCGTGACTTCGGCACGTGACGCCCGGCATGAATCCTGCCCGGGCGTGACGGGCGCCACGGCCCCGTGCGGAGATCAGGCCCCTGCCGCGGCCGCCAGGCGCCGACTGCGGCGGGCGGCCCACAGAGCCGTGAGATACGGCACGAGCAGCAGCGCGAAGGCCAGCGCAGCGAGCAGGACGCGCGCATCGCCGCTCACGCGCACAGGGCGCGACAAGGCCTCGTCGCGCAGGGCCTTGGACAGCGCTGCGGCGGAGCGCAGCTTGTGGAAGGCGAAGCCGTTTTCCTGCGCGAGCAGCCGCAGGTAGGGCTCGCGCAGCCCGGACAGGTGCTCGCTGCCCGGCGTGGCGCCCAGACCGGCGGCTTCGGCGCCGCCCTCCTCCACCATCGATTCCTGGCCGACGCTGGCGCCGCGGCCCTGGCTGCGCGGGTCGACCTGCGCGACCTCGTCGGCACCCCAGAAGCCCAGCGGCCGGCCCAGCGGATCGAGCTTGGGGATCGGCGAAGGCCGGGCCTGGCCCACGCCGACGATCACGCCGGCCACCTCGCCCGGCTTGTCGTCGAAGGCGGGGCGATGGCGTGCATTCAGCGGCGGCGACTCGTGGCCATCGGTCACGAACACCAGCGAAGGCGTGCCCGGCAGCGCCTTGGCGACGACGACGCTGCTGTGCAGACCCTTGGCGACTTCGCTGTTGCCCGACCAGGCCATGCGGCCGTCGATGGCGGCCAGCGAGGCGCGCAGCTCCGCGCGGTTGGCGCACACCTCCACCGGCGTGAACAGCAGGTAGCTGCGGTACTCGGTGAAGATCGCCCAGCCGAGCTTGGAGCCGCAGGGCAGGTCCTGCAGTGCCCCGTGCAGCGCCTGCTTGGCGAATGCCAGGCGCGACACCGGCTTGCCATCGAGCAGCTCGTCCTGCACGTTCATGCTCTGCGTGACGTCGATCACCACCACGTGCTCGAACAGCGAGCGTTTCCAGGGCAGCTTCGGCTGCAGGAAGCCGATCGCCAGCAGCAGCGCGGCCAGCGCCAGGCCGAGGCGGCCGCGATCGCGCGACCACTCCAGCCACCAGCGCCGCCAGACTGCCGTCATCCTCACGGCAGGCCCGGCGAGTAGCCGCGCATGGTGGTGGCAGCGCGCTCGGCGCTGCGGCGTGCCTCGGGCGGCTCCTCGTCGACCTCCTCGGGGTCGGCCACCAGGCGCTGCGCGCGTTCGAGGTTGTAGCGCGCGGCCCAGTCTTCGGGGTCGTGGCGCAGCACCTCGCGGTAGCTCTCCTTGGCCAGCTCGATCAGCGCCAGCGCCTGGCCCGGCTGCGCGCCCGCACGCATCGCGATGCCCTGGCGCATCAGCAAGTTGGCGCCGTTGTAGCGCGCCGCCTGGCCCACGGGCGTGTCGGCATGCAGCGCGCCGTAGCGGTTCAGCGCGGCCTCGCCGGCGCCGCTGGCGGCCTGTGCGTAGGCATGGGCGAAGCGCAGCTCGGCCGGCGACTGCGCGTCTTCGGGTGGCAGCGTGCCGGCGACGATCTGCGCATTCAGGCGTTCGGCCTGGACCACCTGCCAGCCGTCGCGCGCGGCCGCGGCGCCGAGCAGAGCGAGCAGCGTCCAGGCGATTCGAATCCCCACTTTTCGACTCAGGCCCATCGGCGGATCTCCAAGAGGCGCGCCGCCAGCAGCAGCAGCACGGCCGCCAGCGCCAGCGCCTGCGCGTAGGGCGCGAGTTCGCGGCGTGGCACCAGGTCGTTGTAGGTGATGGGCAGCTTCTCGAGGCGATTCACATCGTCGATGGCACGCTGCAGCGCGCGGGAGTCGCTTGCCTCGTAGGCACGGTACGGCGTCTCCAGGGCGTTGAAGAAGTCGTGCAGCAGGATCTCCGGCACGCTCTCGGCTGCGGCCGCCGAGTCGTCGGCGGCGAGCGTGAGGCCGGGGCTGTTCGACGAGCGCAGGTACAGCCAGTAGATCGACACGCGCTGCTTGCGCGCCAGGTGCGCGAGGCGCTCGCGCGTGTCCGGGTCCATGCGGTCGCCGCCGTCGGAGACCAGCATGATGATGCGCGAGCCGTTGTAGGGTCGGTCGTTGAAGAGGTCCATGCCGACCTCGAGCGCGCGGCCGATGTTCGTCTCCGACAGGCCGCGGCCGATGTTGCCGGCCTCGATGGCGGCCTGGATCACCTCGCGCTTGGCGGTGAAGTCGAGCACGCGCATCGGCAGCGTGCTGAAGGCCACCAGCGCGAAACGATCGTCGGGCCGCTGCGCGGTGAAGTCCGAAAGCAGCTGGCGCGCCACCTTGCCCTTGGATTCGCGCAGCCGCCCGGGCGTCTGGCTGAAGTAGTACTCCAGCGCCTCGGGGCTGTTGGCCTTGCCCGGCGGAGGCGCGCGGCCGGGCGCGAAGCCCTGGTCCATGCTGCGGCTGCGGTCGAGCAGCAGCACGATCTCGGCGCCCTGCCCGACCCGCTCGACGGCGTACTCGGGCCGGTGCGGGCCGGCCATCGCGAAGAGCAGCGCGGCGAGTGCCAGCGACGCTGCCGCGCGCAGGGCCCAGCCGAGCAGATCGGAGGCGCGGTCGCGCGGCGCGAAGGCGAGCCAGCCGTTGTCCAGCGACACACCCGCCGGCGCCCGCAGCGGGATCAGCGCCAGCGGCAGCAGCCAGAGCACCCAGGCGTCGTCGAAGGCCACCCAGCTCATGAGATTCATGCGATGCCCCGCTCGGCGTCGCGGCAGCGCCGGCACAGGGCGCGCAGCCAGGCGCCGTCGTCCGGCTGCCGTGCGGCGCCGCCGAAGAACTCGGCGCGCGACATCTGCAGGAAACGCGCAAGGTCGTCGCGCACGGCGGCGAACGCGGGCTGGCGTGCGACGAAGGCCTCGAGCCCGCGCTCGAACAGCACCTCGCCGGCGCTGCGGTTCAGCGCCTCGTGCAGTTGCACGCAGGCCTCGCGCCACGGTGCCTCGGCCGGGTTGGCCGCCAGGCCGCGCAGCCGGCGCCAGGCCACGCCGAACGGCCTGTTGCGTGCAGCGGCCCAGGGCGGCCCGAGGTGCACGACGGCCAGCCAGGCCAGCAGCAATGCCGCCACCGCCGCGAATACCTCGAGCCGCCGGCGCGCTTCGCTGGTGTCGATCAGCGGCGGCGGCTTGTCGGGCTGCAGTTCGCCGTAGCCGCGGCGCGTGGGCGCCTGCACCGGGACGAGCGGCGAGATGGTGACGGGCCAGGCCTCGACCAGCACCTCCTCGATGCGCGACGCGCCGGCAAACCGCAAGCGCAGCGGCGCGATCTCCACCGTGCGCACATTGGCCGGCGCGAGGAACACCTGGTAGTCGAGATCGAGCTCGAGACGCCGGCCACCCTCGACCGTGCGGCGTGCCACCTGGCGCAGTTCGAGCGCCTGCCCGCGCCCGCCCGGCCGCGGCAGCGTGGCCTCGTCCAGGCGCCAGCCCTCGGGCACGTGCACGACGACCTGGCGCTGCACGTGGTCACCGACCCGGTAGCCGTAGGCGCGCGGCTCGCTCGACTCGACACGCAGCACCGCATCGGACGCTGCCTGAGCCAGTGTCGCCGCCAGCGCCAGGCCCACCGCCCACAGAGGATGCAGCGTCTTCTTCATGCGAGAAAGTGGCGCGTCACCGCATCGGCATCGAAGGCGCCCTCGATGAACATCGGCGCCAGACGGCGCGCGCGGAAGGCCTGCAGCAGCGCCTGCCGCCGCTCGTCGTGTGCCGCCACCCAGCGCTCGCGCAGCGCCGGGCGCCACCACAACCAGCGCTGTTCGCCGCTCTCCGGCTCTCGCACCTGCGCCAGGCCGCGCGTCGCCCCGAGCGCGAACTCGGCCGGCTGCCACAGCACGATGGGCACCACGTCGTGCGAGGCCAGGCTGTCGAGCACCGCCTCGACTTCGGCCAGCGGCAGATGAAAGTCCGACACCAGGAACACCAGCGCGCGCTGGCGCGGCAGGTGCCGGTGCGCCTCGCGCAGCGCCCGCGCCGATCGGCCCTGCGGCTGCAGCGTGCGCAGGCGCTGTGCCAGCGCCACGCCGGCGCCGCGCACGCGCGACTGCAGCTGCGTGAAAGCTGGCTGCACGCGTTCGTCGCAGCCGACGAAGCCGAAGCTGTCGCCGGTGCGCCAGGCCGACCAGGCCAGGCTCTCGGCGAAGTCGGCGAGCACCTCGAGCTTGCGCTGCGCACCCTCGAAGCCCATCGAGGCCGACAGGTCGGCGACCATCGCCACGGGGATCGACTTGCGCTCGCTGTGCAGGCGCACGATCCAGCCGCCGAAAGGGTCGCGCAGGCTGGCATGAAGGTCCAGCCGCCGCACGTCGGGTGCATCCTGCAGCGCCGCATGGCCGCGGAACTCGAAGCCGCTGCTGCCGCTGCGGCTGCGGTGGTGGCCCGGGAACAGGCCCACCGCCGCGCCGGCGACGCGGTAGTGCAGCTCACGGATGCGCGTCATCGCGACGTCAAGGCGCAGCGACCGCCGCCACGATCGCCGACATCAGCCGCGGCGAGATCTCGTGCCGGTGCAGCTCGAACACCGGCTGGTAGCACAGGCGGTGCGCGATGGTCTCGACGAAGACGGCCTGCACATCCTCCGGCGTGACGTAGCCGCGCCCTTCGAGCCAGGCGGCCACGCGCGCCGCACGCAGCAGCAGGCTCATGCCGCGCGGGCTGGCGCCGGCGAGCATCAGCTGCGCGGTGTCGAGATCCGACAGCGTCACGCCGAACTTGGCCGGCTCGGCGGTGGCGCGCCACAGCCCGAGCGCGTAGTTCTGCAGCGCGTCGGAGGCCTGCACGCTGTGCTGGATCACCTCGGCCAGCGCGTTGAGTTCGCGGTGCGGCACCATCGCCGCCTGCAGCGCGCCGACCAGGCGGTCGGTGTCGTGGAAGCGCGGGTCGAACATCAGCGCGCGGCGCTGCGCGTCGTCGGCCGGCGCGTCGATGGTGATCTCCATCATGAATCGGTCGCGCGCGGCCGACGAGATCTCGAAGGTCTCCTCGCGCTCGACGCGGTTGCGGTCGGCGAACACCAGCAGGTGCGGGAAGTGGAACTCGCGGTTGAAGGCCGACACGCTGCGCTCGGCCATCACGCGCAGCAGCAGCGCATGCACCTGAGGGCGCGCACGGTTGATCTCGTTGAAGAAGAAGATCGCCAGGTCTTCGCCGTGGCGGATCAGCGGCCCGGGTTCGACGGCTGGGCGGCCCTGTTCGCTGATGTAGGTGTAGTAGACGAGGTCGTTGGGCATCAGGTCGACCGTGCCCTCGGTGCGCGCGAAGGCGCCGCCGAGCACCTGCGCGAAGGCGCGCAGCAGCGTCGTCTTGCCCACGCCCACATCGCCCTGCAGCAGCACGTGGCCGCGAGCGAACACCGCGGTGTTGACCAGCCGCAGCACGCGCGCCTGGCCGATCACCGCCTTGCCGACTTCAGCTTCCAGGGTCAGGGCCCGCTGCCGCCAATCGGCGAGCAGCGCATCGTTGCGGTCCATGCGGCGTCCTTCGTTGCACCTGCGTGATCGTGCCACGGTCTGGCACAGTGTGCGCCAGGGGCGGCACAGCAGGCCCGGATCGGCGCTGCACCGACCCGGGGAAGCAAGAGGCAAGCCGCCGCGCAGCGGCAGGTTCAGAACTGCAGGCGCACGCCCAGCCAGGCGGCACGCGGCGCACCGGGGCCGACGAACTGCTCGGCCCGCCAGTCGGCCGGTGCCTGGATCGCGCCGGCGGCGTCGAAGGCGTTCTCGCCCAGGATGCCGGCACTGCCGTAGCGGCGGTCGAACAGGTTGCTGACCTTGCCGAACAACTCGACGTTGGCGGTGGGCTTCCAGCTCGCCGTCATGTCGACCACGGCGAAGCCGCCGACCCGGCCCTTGCCGTTGAAGTCGACGCCATCGGGCTGGTGCGCGTTGTTTTCGTTGCCCCGCACGAACTGGCCCGAGTAGGCGCGCAGCTGCGTGCCGACGCTCCAGCCCGCAGCCGGCTGCCAGTCGGCGCCGAGCTTGAAGCTGTGCTGGGGCAGGCCGGGGATGCGGTTGCCCGGGCGCACCTCGATCTCGTCGTCGCCGGTGCAGGCGGCGCTGGTCTCGGCGGTGCTGTTGCCTTCGGCCACGATGCAGGCCGAGGATTCGTAGGTCGCGCGCAGGTAGCTGTACGAGGCCGACCAGCCGAAGCTGCTGTACTGCTGAGCCAGGCCGAGTTCGAGGCCCTGCCGCTGCGTGCGGCCGAAGTTGGTGAAGTAGCCGGCCGCCAGCCCGTTGCTGATGAACAGCAGGTCGTCACTGTTCACCGTGTGGAACAGCGCGGCGTTCCACTGCAGCTGCGGCGCGAACTTGCCGCGGGCGCCGAGTTCCAGCGTGCGCGAGACCACCTGCTTGAGCGGCGGGTCGGATTGCAGCGCATTGGGCAGCACGCAGGCGTTGGCCGGATCGGAGCAGCCCAGCTCGATCGGGCTGGGCGCGCGGTTGCCCTGGCTGAGGCTGCCGAACAGCGTGAGCGTCGGAGCGGCCTGCCAGGTCAGGCCGGCGGCGGGGTTGAACTTGCGGTAGCGGCCCTCGCCGTCGAGCGTGGTCGGCAGGCCGAGCGTGATGCGACCGTCGTCGACGGTGCTCACGCGGGTGTCGTTGTAGCGGCCAGACAGCGTGAGCTGCAGGTTGGGCTGCAGCGAGATCAGGTCGTGCACATAGAGGCTGGTGGTGCGGCTCTTGCCGGAGATCAGCGCATCGACCTCCGGGTCGTCGGTCGGGACCACCGCGCGCGTGGCGTCGAGGTCGCCTTCGGCCTCGGTCTGCTCGAAGTTGCTGCGCGAGCGGTCGATCGAGACCCCGACCGTCAACTGCTGGCTCGCCAGCCTGTGCGTGGACTGAAGCGCCAGGCCCTCGCCGCGCTGATGGGTCTTGGTGCGGTTCTCGACGCCGGTTTCCGTCACGGTGGGCGGGTCGTAGTCGTCGTTCAGGTCGCCATTGAGCGTGGCCGTGCGCGAGCGGCGCACATAGGCAGTGGCCGCCAGCTGGTGCGTCGCGCTGACCTCGTAGCTGGCGTTGAGCGCCAGCATGGTCATCTTCGTCTTCGTCTGGTCAGGCCGCGTGTAGACCTGCGCCCGGTTCTGCTCGAGCATCGACTCGGGAAGCAGGCCATTGCCAATGAGGGTGTTGTTCGCATGGGTGAGGCTCAGCGACCAGGACAGATCGCCCAGGTGCTGACCGCCCTTGACGAACAGCTGCTTCACCTTCGACGGCGAGTACTCGCGCCAGCCATCTTCGTCGAACATGCTGGCGGCGAGGAACAGATGGCCTGTCTCGCCAAGCCGGCGACCGTGCGTCACTTCGCCGGAGAAGCGCTTGAACGAGCCGGCCTGCAGCTCGACCTCGGTGCCGGGGTGGCTGTCGCCGCTCTTCGTCTGCAGCGTCAGCGCGCCGCCCAGCGTGTTCAGGCCGAACACCGGGTTCGAGCCCGGCAGCAGCGTCAGGTTGGCCAGCGCGGCACGGGGCACCAGGTCCCAGTTGACGACGTCGCCGAACGGGTCGTTGATGCGCACGCCGTCCTGGAACACCGACAGGCCCTGCGGCGTGCCCAGCAGCGGGCTGGCGGTGAAGCCGCGGTAGTTGACGTCCATCTGGTAGGGGTTGCCCTGCACTTCGTTGACGTTGGCGCTGGGCATCAGCGTCGTCATCGCGTCGGGCAGGTTCAGGCTCTGCGTCTGGCGCAGCCGCTTGTCACCCAGTGTCTGCACGTTCGACGGGATCTGGTCCTTGGGCACGCCGATGCCGGGCACGGGGGTCGCGCCGACGACTTCGACGGACGGCAGGGTCTGGCCGGACTGCGCTTGCGCGATGCCGGCGATCAGCGTCAGGCTGGCCAGCGCCAGGGGTTGCAGGCGCCAGCGCGGCGTGCGGATGGTGTTCATGGGTCTCCTCGAATAGGCCACCGTCTTGGGTGCGGCGAGCGCGACGCCGACGCTATCGAACGGCACCGAGGCGATCCAGGGAATTCTTCCCGCCGTGGCGCGGGACCGTGAGGTTCAGACCGGCCCGCTCTCGATCACGCGGTGCCGGATCGCCAGGTGCACCAGCGCCGCCGAAGTGGCCACGCCGAGCTTTTCCTTGATGGCGGTCTGGTGGTTCGAGACCGTCTTGGCGCTGAGGTTGAGCGCCTGCGCGCACTGCGCCGCCGACTCGCCCAGAGCAAGGCGACGGAACACCTCGAACTCGCGCGCGCTCAGCGTCGCCAGTCGCTCGGTCTCGTCCAGCGGATCGCGCTGCAGCAGTTCGGCGGGCAACTCGGGCGCCAGGTAGCGGCGGCCCGCATGCAGCGCGCGCACACCGTCGACCAGGCATTCCGGCGGGCTCGATTTCGGGATGTAGCCGCGCGCGCCGGCTTCCAGCGCGCGCCTGACCAGCATGGCGCCGTCGTGCATGCTGAACACAAGCAGGCGCGCATCGGCCTTGCGCTGACAGACGCGCCGGATCAGCTCCATGCCGCCTGAGGGCATGGACAGATCGGTGACCATCACGTCGGGTTGGTGCTCGACCCAGGCCAGGTAGGCCTCCTGGCCATCGTTCGCATCGGCCACGACACGGATGTCGCCGGCCTGCTCGAGCAAGCGCTGGTAGCCGGCGCGCACCACCGGGTGGTCGTCGGCGATCAGCACGCGGATCACCGCGCACCTCGCCACAGGCCAGGTTGCTCAGCCCGGCGCACGCGCCATCCCCATGCGCTGCACGGCAATCCTCTCCTTGGCGTACTCCTCACGCAGCCACTGGCCGTACTCGGCAGGGCCGAGGTAGTTGAGTTCCTGGTCGTACTTGCCGATCTCGTGCACGAACGCCGGATCGAACATCGCCTTGCGGAAGGCCTCGTGCAGCGTCGAGACGACGGCCGCCGACATGCCGCGCGGGCCGCCCAGGCCATAGGGCGACATGGCGACGATCGGGTAGCCGAGTTCCTTGAGCGTGGGCACGCTCGGCCAGCGTGGCGAACGCTTGGCCGCGAAAGTGGCCAGCAGCCGCAGCCGCCCCGAATCGACGAAGGGCGCGAAGCCGGTGGAATTGACGCCCACCATCACCTGCCCGGTGTCCACCGCCAGCACCTGCTCCGAGGTGCCCTTGTAGGGCACGTGGATGTACTTCATGCCGCGCGCGGTGAACAGTTCCTCGAGCACCATGTGCGGCGTGGTGCCCACGCCGTTGGTGGCGATGCTCAGTTCGCCGGGCCGCGCCTTCGCGAAGGCGAACAGGTCGTCGAGCGTGCGAAAACCGCTGGCGGCCTGCACCAGCACGCCGAAGGTGACGCCGGAGATCTGGATGATCGGCGTGACGTCGCGGATCGGATCCCACAGCACCTTCTGCGTGAAGGGCACGCGCAGTATCGGCTGCGGCAGCTGCGCGATGGTGTACCCATCTGGTTCGGCCTGCTGCAGGATCGGCATGGCCAGCGTGCCACCGGCGCCGGGCCGGTTTTCGACCAGCACGCGCTGGCGCAGCTGGCGGCCGGCGAGTTCGGCGAGCAGCCGCATGGTGATGTCGGTCGCGCCGCCGGCCGCCCACGGCACCCACAGCGTGACCGGACGCGTCGGGAAGGCATCGCTGGCGCGCGTCGGCGCCGCGTGCGCCGTGCCGATCGCCGCCATCGAGGCCAGCCAGCGCCGGCGTGTCCAGAGCGCCGCGTTCACGAGCCGCCCCCCCGCTTGGTCAGGCCGCCGAAGCCGCGCTGCGGGTCATAGCCCCAGCAGGCCAGGCCGAAGAACACCGCCAGGCAGCCGAGCACCACCCACGGCGCCAGCCCCGGGTCCTTGCCATACAGGGCGAAGCGGATCCATTCGACCGCATGCGTGAACGGGTTGAAGCGGGCCAGCTGATAGACCCACTCGGCGCCCGATTCCTGCAGCTTCCACAGCGGGTACAGCGCGGTCGACATGAAGTACATCGGGAAGATGACGAAGTTCATCGTGCCGGCGAAGTTCTCGAGTTGCTTGATGTGCACCGACAGCAGCAGGCCGAGCGCGCCGAGCATCAGCGCGCCGGCGAGCAGCGCCACGAGCGCGTGAAGCACGCTCCACTCGAACACCGGCAGATCGGTGCCCAGCAGCAGCGCCACGATCACGAAGGCCAGCGCCTGCAGCACCGACAGCAGCGCCGTCGCGCACAGCTTGCAGAACAGCAGCCACGAGCGCGGCAGCGGCGCGGTGAGCAGCAGCCGCATCAGGCCCATCTCGCGGTCGTAGACCATGGCCAGCGACGACTGCATGCCGTTGAACAGCAGCACCATGCCGATCAGGCCCGGCGCGATGTAGACGTCGTAGGGGATGTAGGTGTCGTAGGGCTCGACGATGGCCACGCCGAACACGTTGCGAAAGCCCGCGGCAAACACTGCCAGCCACAGCAGCGGCCGCACCAGTGCCGAAACGAGCCTGCCGGTCTGCTGGGAGAACTTCAGCACCTCGCGCAGCACGATCGCGCGCATCGCCTGCAGCGCATGCGGTACGCCGCGGCGCAGCCCGGTGGCGGGGGTCAGCGCGGCGCTTTGCATAGTTTCTCCGGCGCATCGGCGCCCAGGGTGTCGAGCACGTTGCTCGGGTGCAGCAGGCCTTCGATCGGCGCCTGCGAAATGACGCCCTGTCCGTCGGTGAGCAGCAAGGTCTGGCGCAGCTGGCCGTCCCACGCGCGGAAAGTCATCGCCGTGCCCTTGGAGCCGTCGACCGGGGTCCTGGCCAGCGCCTGAGCCCAGGCGGCGTTCGGGCCCTTGGGCGCCGCCACGGCGGCACCCACCAGCGCCTTGCCGGCCATCCAGGCCGACCAGTCGTGCGCCGTCATCGGCCGCCGGGTGGCCTTGGCAAAGCGGCGCGAGACCTGCGGCGCGCCGAAGCGCTCGAACTGCGCATGCCAGGCCACGGCGACAAGGCCGGCGTCACCGACCACCGGCCGCGGCAGCACGGTGCGGTAGGGCAGCGAGCGGGCAAATTCGCCGTCGCTGTCGACCACCCAGACGGCGTCGTAGTTCGCGCCGGCGGTCAGCAGCAGCGGGTTGGCGAGGTCGCGCTCGCGTGGATCCGCCGACATCTTGAAAGGCTTGCTCGCCACCGCCTTCAGGCCATAGCGCTTCATCGAGGCCTGCACGGTGGCCGCCCGCAACTGGTCTGCAGGGCTCGGGCCGACCAGCAGGAGCAACTGGGTCCATTTGCGCGACACCAGGGTCTGGGCGAGTGCATCGGCGCGCATGCGCTCGCTGGGCATCAGATGAAAGAGCCTGGCGCGGCAATCCTGCGCGCGCAGCCGGTCTGCCGGATCGGCGAGATTGAGCACCGGCAGCTTGACCGCATCGACGACGGCCAGCAGCCAGTCGGTCGGCAGGTCGACGAGCAGCACGGCGGCACCGGCCTTCTCGGCAGCCAATGCGGCCGCTCGCGCCGCATCGAGCGAGGCGGCTGCCTGCGTCGTCACCGCGACACCGGCTTGCGCCGCGTCGAGCTCGAACTGGCCTTCCTCGAGGGCCATCTGCACGCCATCGCCGGCGGGGCCGGTCGGGTGGCCGAGATAGGCGCGTTCGGCGCGCGAGCGCTCCAGCCGCGTGTCGTCCGCCGGGACCAGCAGCGTCGCCTTCAGGGTGGCGGCGACCGCGGGAGCCGTGGCCAATGCCAAGGCCAGCGCCAGGGCGGGAACTCTCATTCCACCACCACCAGGCCGTAGGGAACGCGTCCGACGGGAATGCTCTTGATCGCCTTGGCGGCCGCCACGTCGACGACAGTGACATCGTCGCTCAGGCCATTGACGACCCACAGGCGCGCCTCGGCCTTGTCGAGCGTGACGTTCCAGGCCCGCTTGCCCACCAGCACCAGGTCGGTGACCTTGCGCCCCGGCACGTCGACAAAGGCCACGTGGTTGGCCTTGCCCAGCGACACGAAGGCGCGCTTGCCGTCGCGCGTCATGGTGATGCCCACCGGAGAGATGTCCTCGGCACGCGCCCCCTTGACGGCGAACTTGATGCTGCCGAGCACGCTGTGGTCAGCGGTGGAGACAATGCTCACGCTCGCATCCAGCTCGTTGGTGACCCACAGCTCCTTGCCGTCGGGCGTGATCGCCATGCGCCGCGGGCGCTTGCCGACCTTGATGTTCTTCACCACCTTGGCGGTGGCCACGTCGATCACGTGAACCAGGCTGGCCACCTCGGAGGTGACGTACAGCGTCTTGCCGTCGGCGCTGAGCTTCACGCCCTCGGGCTCCTTGCCCACCTTGACGGCCTGCAGCTGCTTGCCGCTGGCCGCGTCGATGAAGCTCGCCTCGCCTTCGTCCTCGTTCGACACGTAGATCGTCTTGCCGTCCGGCGACAGGTCGAAGGCCTCCGGCTCGTCGCCCAGCGGCACGCGCCGCACCGACTTGCCGGTGGCCGGGTCGATGATGTCGGCGGCGTTCGAATCCGTGCAGGCGACCATCAGATTGCCATCGGGCATGCGCTGGATGTGGCGGCCACGCTTGCAGGTCGGGATGGTGCCCTTCACCGCCAGCGTCTTGGTGTCGATCAGCGTCAGTGCGTCGTCCTTCTCGCTGCTGACATAGGCGGTGCCCTGGGCGGCGGCAGCCGTGGCGGCCAGGGCGAGCGTCAGCGCGATCAGCGGGCGGGCAGTGGTCAGCATGGGCATCGTTCCTTGCATCGTTCGTGTCAGTGGGTGCGGGCGATGAAGCCCGCCTCGAGCGTCGATTCGCCGAGCGCTGCCGTCACCTCGGCTGGGCTGCCATCGGCCAGCAGACGGCCCTTGTGCAGCACCAGCACGCGGTCGGCGCCTTCGGTCTCCTCGACCCAGTGCGTGGCCCACAGCACGCACACGCCGCGCTCCCGGACGTCGGCATGCAGCGCCGCCAGCAGGTCCTGACGCGATTTCGGGTCGAGCCCGACGGTGGCTTCGTCCATCAGCAGCACGCTGGGTTGGTGCAGGGTGGCGCGAACCAGTTCCACCTTTCTGCGGTTGCCGCCGGAAAGCTCGCGCACCTTGCGCTCGAGCTGGCCGTCCAGCCCGAAGCGCTTGCAGCCCGCTTCGATGCGCTCGCGCGCCAGCGCGCCCGGAAGACCATGCAGGTCGGCCTGGAACATCAGGTTGCGGCGGATGCTCAGGTCCAGGTCGAGCGAGATCTGCTGGAACACCACGCCGATGTGGCGCAGCGCGCCGGCGCCGGCATGCCGCAGCGAATGCCCCGCCACCTCGACATCGCCCTCGTCGGCGGCGAACAGCCCGGTGAGCACCTGGAACAAGGTCGATTTGCCCGCGCCGTTGGGCCCGAGCAGCGCCACGAAGCTGCCCGGCGCCAGCGCCAGGGTCAGCTTGTCGAGGGCGGCATGCTTGCCGTATCGCTTGGTCAGGCCCGTCGTGCGCAGCACGGCGGCGGAAGGGTCAATGGTCATCGATGCGGTCGGGCCAGGTGATCAGCGATTGGCGTGGGTCAAGGTGAACGGTCGAGCAAGGGCCGGGCCCGTGGATGCAGCGCGGCACGATTGGATGGGGGCCGGCACCGCGTCGCAAGGGCGTGGAATCCCGCGCTTGATTTTCGGCGCGTGGCACACCCCGCGGCGCCGATCCGATCCGGGCGGCCGATTGTGTCTCGCATCGATGAAACACTCTGTTCCGCAGTCGATGACACGGATTCGGCGCACCTTGTCAGCGAGATCGGAATGAGCGCTGCCGGCGTCAGCAGTTCAGGCCGCCAGCACCCGTGGTTTCCCTATGAGGATCATCCCTGGAGTCCATGCATTGAGGGCCTCCAGACGGCACATTTCGGTGCGACAGGGCCACACGATGGTCAGCCGCGGCGGGCGCGCCGACGTTGAGGACTGGAACCACCGGTCGCAAGCGTCGATGACGGCCAGGCGGCAAATAAAGCGGGCGCAGAAATTGCGGTTGGGCCGACGCCGAGCTCTCGAGATCGCGCGGGGTGTTGGTCCAAAGGTAGTACCGCGCGAAACAGACTCCGGTCACTTCAACAAGGAGACATCGATGCGAATTTCAGGGCAATCCCGCAGCCATGCCTGGTCGGCATTGGGTTTGGCGGTTCTTGCACTTCCGGGCTTGGCGCTGGCCAACGCGGACGTGGAAAAGAACATCGCCAACTCCAAGAACTGGGCGATGCAGGCTGGCGACATGTTCAACCAGCGCTACAGCAAGCTGAACCAGATCACCACGGGCAACGTGGGCAAGATGCAGGTCGCGTGGACCTTCTCCACCGGCGTGCTACGCGGACACGAAGGCTCGCCGCTGGTCGTGGACGGCAAGATGTACCTGCACTCGCCGTTCCCGAACAAGGTGTTCGCGATCGACCTGGACACCAACAAGATCCTGTGGAAGTACGAGCCGAAGCAAGACCCGGCCGTGATTCCGCAGATGTGCTGCGACACGGTCAACCGCGGTCTGGCCTATGCCGAAGGCAAGGTCATCCTGCAGCAGGCCGACTCCAACCTGATCGCGCTGGACGCCAAGAGCGGCAAGCTGATCTGGTCGGTGAAGAACGGCGACCCGAAGCTGGGCGCCGTCAACACCAACGCGCCGCACGTGTTCAAGGACAAGGTCATCACCGGCATTTCCGGTGGCGAGTGGGGTGTGCGCGGCTTCATCGCCGCCTACAACCTGTCCGACGGCAAGCTGGCCTGGAAGGGCTACAGCGTCGGCCCCGACGCCGAGATGCTGATCGACCCGGCCAAGACCACCACCTGGACGGACGGCGCGGTCAAGCCCGTCGGCCCGGATTCTTCGCTGAAGACCTGGAAGGGTGACCAGTGGAAGATCGGCGGCGGCACGACCTGGGGCTGGTACAGCTACGACAAGGCGCTCAACGCCATGTTCTACGGCACCGGCAACCCGTCGACCTGGAACCCGGCGCAGCGCCCCGGCGACAACAAGTGGTCCATGTCCATCTGGTCGCGTGACGTCGACACCGGCAAGGTCAACTGGGTCTACCAGATGACGCCGTTCGACGAGTGGGACTTCGACGGCATCAACGAGATGATCCTGGCGGACATCAACGTCAAGGGCAAGCCGACCAAGGCGCTGGTGCACTTCGACCGCAACGGCTTCGGCTACACCCTGGACCGTACCAACGGTGCCCTGCTGGTGGCCGAGAAGTACGACCCGAAGGTGAACTGGGCCACGCACGTGGACATGAAGACCGGCCGTCCGCAGGTCGTGTCCAAGTACTCCACCGCGCAGAACGGTCCGGACGTCAACACGAAGGGCATCTGCCCGGCGGCGTTGGGCTCCAAGGACCAGCAGCCGGCGTCGTTCGACCCGAACACCAAGCTCTTCTACGTGCCGACGAACCACGTCTGCATGGACTACGAGCCGTTCAAGGTCGAGTACACCGCAGGCCAGCCGTACGTGGGCGCCACGCTGTCGATGTTCCCGGCTCCGGGAAGCCACGGCGGCATGGGCAACTACATCACCTGGGATGCGGGCACGGGCAAGATCGTGCAGAGCAAGGCGGAGAAGTTCTCGGTGTGGAGCGGCTCGCTCAACACCGCGGGCGGCCTGTCGTGCTACGGCACGCTCGAGGGTTACCTGAAGTGCGTCGATGCGAAAGACATCAACAAGGAACTTTTCAAGTTCAAGACGCCCTCAGGGATCATCGGCAACGTGTTCACGTATGAGCACAAGGGCAAGCAGTTCATCGGCGTGTTCTCGGGCATTGGCGGCTGGGCCGGCATCGGCATGGCAGCGGGCCTCGAGAAGGACACCGACGGCCTGGGCGCGGTGGGTGGTTACAAGGAACTGAACCAGTACACCGAACTGGGCGGTTCGCTGACCGTGTTCGCATTGCCGAACTGATCGCAGCACACGGGCCGGGCACGTGGCCGGCCTGAACCCGGGGGGATGGAGCCCGAGGGCACCGTCCCCCTTTTTCACAACGGAAGACGCACAAATGTTTCGGAAAACTCTGCTGGCCCTGTCCCTTCTCGCCGCTGGTTCCGCTTTCGCCCAGTCGCAGCTCTATACCGTGGTCGACGGCTACAAGGTTGACGAGAACACGATGAAGGGCTTCCGCACCTGGCGTGCCGCGGCCTGCGACCGCTGCCACGGCGCCAACCAGGAAGGCATGGTCGGCCCGTCCCTCGTCAACAGCCTGAAGACGATGACGAAGGATGAGTTCGTGAAGACCGTGCGCGACGGCCGGCTTGAAAAAGGCATGCAGAGCTTCGGCACCAGCCAGCAGGTGATGGACAACATGGACCACCTCTATGCGTACCTGAAGGGCCGCTCCGACGGTGCCATCACACGCTCCAAGGTCGAGCCGATCGCCAAATGACCCTGATTCGCATCGCGGCGCTGAGCGCCGCCATGGCATGGGGCCTGCCCGCCGCAGCCCAGGACGCCCCGCCCAAGCGCGAGGCCCTGCGTGTGTGCCAGGACCCGAACAACCTGCCGTTCTCGAACACGAGCGCGCAAGGCATCGAGAACCGCATCGCCGACGTGTTCGGCAAGGCCCTGGGCCTGCCGGTCACTTACTACTCATTTCCGCAGCGGCTGGCTTTCATCCGCAACACGCTGCGCTACAAGCTGCCGGGGCAGGACTATCCCTGCGACATCGTGATGGGCGTGCCCGCGGGCTATGACCAGGTGTCGGTGACCAAGCCCTACTACCGCTCCACCTATGCGCTGGTGTTCGCGCAGGGCAAGGGCATGGACCAGGTGCGCTCCGGCCAGGATTTCCTCAAGCTCGATCGCGCGATGCTGACCAAGCTGCGTATCGGCCTGTACGACCGATCACCCGCCTCCGACTGGCTGTCCAAGCACGGCCTGGTCGACAGCGGCGTGCCTTACCAGATCATGAACGCCGACCCGAACCAGTACCCGGGCGAGATCATCGAGAAGGACCTCGCTGCCGGCAAGATCGACGCCGCTATCGTGTGGGGTCCGATCGCCGGTTACTTCGCCAAGCGCGTCACCTCGCCCGCGCTGACGGTGGTGCCGCTGCGCTCCGAGCCGGGCGTGAAGTTCGACTACGAAATGGCCATGGGCGTGCGCTACGGCGAGCGCGAGTGGAAGCAGCAGGTCGAAGGCCTGCTCGAGTCCCGCAAGGCCGAGATCGGCGCCATCCTCAAGGAATTCGGCGTTCCCATCGTCGACGAGAGCTACGCCGCGCAGAAACCCTGACGGCGTGGCAAGCTGTCACCATGAAGTGCCTGCTGTCCCTGTTCCTGCTGCCGGCGCTGGCCGTGCCGCCGCAGATGGCGCATGCTGCGCTGGACCAGGCAGCGTACGTGAGCCTGGCCGCCAGCGTGCTGCGCGTGGAAGCGCCCCGACCGCGCGGCGGCTACGCCTTCGGCTCGGCCGTGGCCATTGCCCCCGACAAGGTGGTGACCAACTGCCATGTCACGCGTGAGGCGCAGCAGATCCACGTGCTGCGTGCCGGCCTGCGCTGGCCGGTGCAGTGGCAGGCGAGCGATCTCAGGCGCGACTTGTGCCTGTTGCAGGTGCCCGGCCTGCAGGCCCAGCCGGTGACATTGGGCCACGCCGCCACGCTGGCCATCGGCCAGCAGGTCACGGCGCTGGGCTACACCGGCGGGCTGGGCATCCAGAACAGCGCCGGTGAGGTCGTGCAACTGCATCGCCACGACGGCGCTCAGGTGATCCAGAGCACCAACTGGTTCAGCTCGGGCGCCAGCGGGGGCGGCCTGTTCGATGACGACGGCCGGCTCGTGGGCATCCTGACCTTCCGGCTGCGCGGCGGCGAGTCGCACTACTACGCCGCGCCGGCGGAGTGGGTCGCGCAGATGCTCGACGAGACGCAGCGCGGCAGCTTCCGCAAGGTGATGCCGCTGGACAGCCAGCCGCTGCCCTATTGGCAGACAGGCACTTCGGCGCAGCCACGCTTCCTCAGGGCGGCCGTGCTGGTGCAGAACGACCGCTGGAGCGAACTGGAAGCGCTGGCTTCGGAATGGTCGCGCGCCGACCCCGGCGACGCCGAAGCCTGGTACCTGCTCGGCACGGCGCTGGCCCGTCAAGACCGCCTGCCGGAGGCACGCCTCGCCCTCGAATGCTCGCTCAGCCTGGAACCCGCACGTGCCGCAGCCCGCGAGCGGCTTGCCGACGTGGCGACGCGCGGCGCGGCGGCCACCCCTGTCCCGAAACCCTGCCCCACCGATCGGCCTTGACCCCATGACCCTCCGTTTCCGTACCGCCCTGAAGCGCCCTGCCGCGGCGCTGGCCGCCCTGCTTTGCCTGGCCGCACCCGCCCTCGCTGCAGAGGATTTTTCTCCCGCCGAGCGAGCGTTGTTCATGAGCAACCAGCTCACCTCGCTGAAACCGCCGGCGACGCTGAACTATGCGTTCAGCAAGTCCGGCAGCATGGAAGAGGCCTTCGACGACAAGGTCAGCATCAGGCTCAAGGCCAAGGCCGACGGCAAGTGCTGCGCCGCGTCAGCCGATTTCCTCGGCGGCCCGCGCAAACTCTCGCTGCCCGAAGTCGAGGAGGCCGAGGGCAACCCGGTGGTGCTGTACTTCCTCGAGCGCGACATCCGCGAGATGAGCCGTCTCACCAAGGGCAAGCCGAACTACTTCCGCAAGCGCATCCGCATGGCGATCGCCGAGACGGCGCAGATCAAGGAGGTGTCGCTGCCCTACCGCGGCAAGAATGTCGCGGCGCGCGAGATCAGCGTCGCCCCGTACCTGGACGACCCGCTGCGAACTCGCTTCGAGAAACTGGCCAACAAGCAGTACGTGTTCACGCTGTCCGACGCGGTACCCGGTGGTGTCTACGCCGTGCGCACGCGCATCGACGGCGAGTCGCCGGCCGCCGCGCCGCTGCTGGTCGAAGAGATGGTGCTCGATGGCGCCAGGCCCTCTGCGCGCAACCCCTGAACTCCGGAAGCTCCCGATGAAGACCCTGCCCCGATTCCTCGCAGCCGCTGCATCGCTGGCGCTGGCCGGCGTCGCCGCCGCCAACGACTTCCCGACCGTCGACCGGGTCCTCTACGTGCAGGAGTGCATGAAGACCCACCCCGGGCCGTACTACGAGATGGTCAACAAGTGTTCCTGCGCGCTCGACGCGCTGGCGCGCGAGGTCAAGCACGAGGACTACGTGAACATGATCACCATCGTCAACGCCATCTCGATCGGCGGCGAGCGCGGCAGCGAACTGCGCGACAACGAGACCGTCAAGCCGCAGATCAAACGCTACCGCGACCTGCAGGCCAAGGTGCAGCAGGGTTGCTTCATCGCGCCGAAGTAGGCCCGACATGAACCACCTCGCACGCCTGTTCGCCCTGCTGCTGCTCGTCGCTGCGGGTCTGTCCCAGGCCCGCAACCTGCAGCCCACCGACGACCCCGACGCCAGCCCGGTGTGGCAGAAGGTGCGAGCGAGCCTGTTCGAGGGCCGCAGCATCGCGCCGGCACCAGCCGACATGCTGGTGCTGGAGGCACCTTCGCGCGCCATCGATGCCGCGGTCGTGCCGATCGCCATCCGCTCGCGCTGGCCGCAGGGCGCGGGCCGCTACATCAGCAAGCTCTACCTGATCATCGACGCCAACCCGTCGCCCATCTCGGCGATCTTCCAGTTCGCGCCGGAGAGCGGCCGAGCCGAAATCGAGACCCGTGTGCGTGTCGACGCCTACTCGCACGTGCGCGCCATCGCCGAGACCAGCGATGGCCAGCTCTTCGGCGTGACACGCTTCGTAAAGGCCTCCGGCGGCTGCTCCGCACCGGCCGGCAGCGACGCGCAGGCGGCGGCGGCCTCGCTCGGCCAGATGCGCTTTCGCGTCGAGGGCGACCTGAAGGGCCGCACGCCGGTGCTCGCCCAGCTGATGATCGACCACCCCAACCATTCCGGCCTGGCGATGGACCAGTACTCGCGCCAGTTCACCCCGGCGCACTACGTGCGCAAGGTCGACGTGACCTACGACGGCAAGCCGGTGTTCAGCGCCGATGTGGACTTCTCGATCAGCGAGAACCCGAACTTCCGCTTCTGGTTCCAGCCGCAGGGCAACGGCGAGCTGCGCGCCACCGTGGTCGACTCGCGCGAGCTGCGCTTCGTCGCCGCACAGGCACTGCGCGACACGCCGAAATGATCCGTCGGATCCTGGCGATCTCGCTGTGGCTGGCCGGCGGCGCAGCTTCGGCGGCGCCGTTCGCCTACATCACCAACCAGGGCAGCCACGATGTCTCGGTGATCGACCTGGCTCAGCAGAAGGTGGTGGCCACCGTGCCGGTGGGCCGCTCGCCGGCTGGCGTGGTGGCGTCCAGCCGTGCCGGCCGCGTGTTCGTCTCCAACCCCGACAGCCGGACGATCTCGGTGATCGACATGCGCACGCAGCGCCTGGTCGACACGCTGCCGGCCGGCACGGGACCGGTGGGCATCGATGCCTCGCCCGACGGCACGCTGTTGTTCGTCGCCGACTGGTACCGCAACCGCCTGCTGCTGATCGATGCCACGCAGCCCGGCGCCGCGGCCACGGAGATCGCGGTGGGCAAGGCACCGGCCGGTGTCGCCGTGTCGGCCGACGGCCGCACGGTGTACGTGGCCGAACGCGACGACGACAGCGTGGCGGCGATCGATGTCGCCACGCGGGCGATCCGCACGCGTGTGCGCGTCGGCACGCACCCCTTCGCGCTGCTGATCGACGAGCCGCGCCAGCGCCTGTACGCGCTGAACGTGCTCAGCGACGACGTCTCGGTGGTCGACCTGCGTGCGATGAAGCTCGCGGCCACGGTGAAGGTCGGCCGCGCGCCCTACGGCGCGGCGCTGGCCCACGGCGGCCGGCTGCTCTACGTGACCAACCAGCACGCCGACACGGTGAGCGTCATCGACACCGAGACACTCGCCGTGCGGCGCACGCTCGACGGCTTCGGCTACCCCGAGGGCGTGGCCGCGCACGGCGACAGCGTCTACGTCGTCAACTGGATGGACGACAACGTCAGCGTGCTCGACGCGGAGAGCGGCCGTTCGCTGGCGCGCATCGACACCGGCAAGAACAGCCGCGGTTTCGGCGCCTTCATCGGCGCGCCCGCCGCGCCATGAACCTTCACATCCCCGACTGACTAGGAGACTCACGATGCAAATGCGCGCCTTCCGATGGCTGACCGCCCTCGCCCTGCTGACCGGCTTGACCGGCATGAGCGGCCCTGCCGCGGCCCATGGCCCGACGCGGCAGAAGGTGGTCGAGACGATTGCCATCGACGCGCCGGCCGACAAGGTGTGGGCGATCATCGCCAACTTCGATGCGCTGAAGAACTGGCACCCGGCCGTGGCCGAGAGCCCGGCCAGCAAGGCCAACGAAGAAGGCTCGGTGCGCGAGCTCAAGCTCAAGGGCGGCGGCGCGCTGACCGAGACGCTGGAGAGCCACGACGCGGCGAAGATGAAGTACAGCTACCGCGCCAAGGACGGCGGCGCCCTGCCGGTCACGAACTACACCTCGACGATCACCGTGAAGGCCGAAGGCAAGGGCTCGGTGGTGGAGTGGCGTGGCGCTTTCTACCGCGGCTTTCCGAACAACGATCCGCCGCCCGACAAGAACGACGAAGCCGCCGTGGCCGCGGTCACCGGCGTCTACAAGTCGGGACTGGCCAACCTGAAGTCGATGGCCGAGGCCAAGTAGACGGGTCATGAGCCTCCTCACGCGACGCCGCGTCTCGTTCGGTCTGGGCCTGGCCGCCCTGGCCGGCTGCGCTTCGGCGCCGCCGGCAGCGCCTCCCGTGCCGGGTGCACCGCCGGTGGCCCGGCAGATCGCGCCCGGCGTGTACATGATGCCCGGCAGCACCGGCGCAGCCGACGAGAACAACCTCGGCCGCATCGGCAATGCCGGCTTCATCGTCGGCGAGCGCGGCGTGATCGTGATCGACACCGGCACCTCGCATGCGCACGGCCGCGCGCTGCTCGCGGCGATCCGCGCCGTCACCGACCAGCCGGTGCGCGTGGCGCTGGTCACCCATACGCGGCCGGAGTTCCTGTTCGGCGGCACGGCCTTCCGCGAGCTCGGCATCCCGATCCGCATGCACAGCCGCACCTCGCGGCTGATGGCTTCGCGCTGCGAGACCTGCCTGAAGGCGCTGCGCCAGACGGTCGGCGAGGAGCCGCTGCGCGGCACCGCGATGTACAAGCCCGACCAGGAGTTCGAGACCCCGCACGAACTCGAGCTGATCGGCCGGCCGGTGCGCGTGCTGTACTTCGGCCACTCCAGCGGCCCCGGCGACATCGCCGTGTTCGACGAGCGCAGCGGCGTGCTGTTCGGCGGCGGGCTGCTCGACGCCGGCCGAGTGCCCGACATCCAGGACAGCGACCTGGAAGGCTGGAAGAAGGCGCTGCAGTCGCTGCACGCGCTGCGGGTTGGCACCGTGGTGCCGGGCCACGGCCCGGCCTCATCATCGGCACTGATCGGCACGGTGGAGCGCTACCTCGCGCAGCTCGAGACCAAGGTGCGTGGCCTGGTCCGATCCGGCGCCTCGCTGCTCGGCGTGGCCGAGTCCGGCGAGCTGCCCGAGTACGAGGGCTGGGACCAGTACGACGTGATCCACCGCCGCAATGCCTCCGTCGCCTTCCTGCGCTTCGAGCGCGAGCTGATGTTCAAGTAGTCCGAGGAGCCGTTCACCATGCCACCTGTTCGCACCAACCGCCGCCATGCCCTGCAGGGCCTCGCCGCGCTGGCGCTGTCGCCAGCCGGTGCATTCGCCGCCGTGGGCGGCCTGCCCTCGGCCACGCACGATGCCTCGTCGCCCGAGTGGGAGCGCATCAGCGGCAAGCTGTTCCCGGGCAAGAAGCTCATCGCCGGGCAGTCGGTGGTGCAGGTGATCGTGCCGCTGCGCGCGGCCTACGGCGCCTCGGTGCCGGTGAAGGTGGTCTCCAAGCTGGCGCAGAAGCCCGAGCTGTTCGTGCGCAAGATGTACATCGTGGTCGACAAGAACCCCTCGCCGGTCGCGGCCGTGCTGGACCTCACCACCGAGGTCGGCCAGGCCGACTTCGAGACGCGGCTGCGCGTGGACGAATACAGCCACGTGCGAGTGGTCAGCGAGCTGTCCAACGGCGAGTTGCACACCGACTCGCGCTACGTGAAGACCTCCGGCGGCTGCTCCGCCCCGCCCAACCGCGAGGCGCTGCACCTGATCGGCAAGACCATGCTCAAGCTCAACGGCGAGCTGCACATGGACCAGCCCACCACCGCCGACGTGACCGTGGTCCACCCCAACGACACCGGCTTCGAGCTCAACCAGGTGACGGTGATGTACATCCCGCCGCACTTCGTGCGCTCGATCAAGGTCAGCTATGCGCAGCGCAAGGTGTTCGACGCCGAGCTCGACTTCTCGGTCAGCGAGAACCCGACACTGCGCTTCAACTTCGTGCCCCACGGCCGCGGCGAGCTGCGCGCCGAGGTGACCGACACGAAGGAAAGCCAGTTCGTCGGCACGCTGGCGGTGGGATGAGCGACTTGCTGCGCCGCCTGGCCGCCGTGCTGGCCCTGTGCGTGGCTGCGGGCGCCGCGGCGGCCGCCGGCTTCCCGGCCCGCTTTGCGCCCACGCTGGTGCCGGGCACCGGGCAACCGCAACGACTGGAATTCGACCTCAGTGCCGCGCTGCAGCGCGCGCAGCGCGAGAACAAGCGCCTGTACGTCTACCTCGGTGCCAACGACTGCCCGTTCTGCCGCAAGTACGAGGCCTTCCTGGAGAAGAACGCGACTGAGCTGGCGCCGCACTTCGCCCGCGACTACATCGTCTACGACCTGCGCAGCAGCCTGTCGGTGCAGGCCGATCGCCTCTACTTCCGCATCGGCGACAAGTCCATGCCCTATGCCGAATTCAACCGCTCGATCGGCGACGAGCGCGCCCGCCAGCTCGTCTACCCGAGCGTGTGGCTGCTCGATGCCAAGGGCAAACCGCTGATGCAGATGCCTGCCGGCACAGGCACCTTCGAGACAGTACCCGAGCAGCTCGAGATCCTGCGGCTGGAACAGTGACGCGCCGGACCGACAACCTCACCGGCCACTTGACTCATCGCAAGCGCCGCGCCTGCGGCACTGCGGAAAATCTGTCACAGAGACAACCAACGAGAACCACCATGAAGACCTTCCGACTTCTCGCCTGGGCCGTGCTCGGGCTGGCGGGCGCGGCGAACGCGCAATCCACGAACAAGGCCGAACTCGAATCGGTGCAGCGCGCCGTGCATGTGTGCGCCGCCTGCCACGGTGACTTCGGTCGAAGCACCAAGAGCTTCGTGCCCTCGCTGGCGGGCCAGATGCGCGAATACACGATCCGCCAGCTGAAGGACTTCCGCAACCAGTCACGCGCAGAGACCGACGTGCAGGCCTACATGTGGGGCATCTCGGCGTTGCTGACCGACGAAACGATCGAGGGCCTGGCCGACTACTACGCGGCGCAGAAGCCGGCACCGGGAAAGTCCACCCAGCCCAAGCTCGAAGCCGCCGGCCGCAAGATCTACGAGAACGGCAGCCCGTCGCAAGGCGTGCTGCCCTGCAAACAGTGCCATGGCGACGCGGCCGAAGGCGCGGCCGGCTTCCCGCGGCTGGCGGGCCTGAATGCCAAGTACGTCTACAGCCAGTTGCAGGCCTTCCGCACGCCGCTGCGCCCGCACGGCGTGCTGATGAAGAACGAGACGCGCGCCTTGAGCGAGGCGCAACTCAAGGCCGTCGCGGCCTACGTCCAGTCGCGCTGAGTTCAGTCGCGCTGCGCTTCCATCGCGAGGCGGCGTGATTCCTTCGGGTCGCGGAACACCAGCGGGTGTTCGGTGACCCGAGTGCGCGCGGCCTCCTCGGCCTGCGCCACCGCCGCCAGCACCTGGCCGTGCTGCGGGCTCTTGCGGCACACCGGATCGGCCGCCTCCGCGTCCTGCGCGATCAGGAAAGCCTGGCAGCGGCAGCCGCCCAGGTCTTCTTCCTTGTGCTCGCAACTGACGCAGGGCTCCTTCATCCAGCCGGTGCCGCGGTAGCGGTTGAAGCCTTCGGATTCGAACCAGACCTCGCGCAGCGGCATGTCGCGCACGTTCGGGAAGGCCAGGCCCGGCAGCATCTTCGCCGTGTGGCAGGGCAGCGCGGTGCCGTCGGGCGCCACGGTGAGGAACATGCTGCCCCAGCCGTTCACGCACTTCTTCGCCTTGCCCTCGTGGTAGTCGGGCGCCACGAAGAAGATGCGCATGCGATCGCCGAGCTTCTGGCGCCAGGCATCGGTCACCGCTTCGGCGCGCTTCAATTGCTCGTGCGTGGGCAGCAATTGCGCGCGGTTCACGAAGGCCCAGGAGTAGTACTGCGTGTTGGCCAGCTCGATGTACTCGGCGCCGAGCTCCGCGGCCATGCCGATGATGCGGTCGATGTGGTCGATGTTCAGGCGGTGGATGACCACGTTCATGACCATCGGCCAGCCCTGGTCCTTGATGATCTTCGCGACGCGGTTCTTCAGCTCGAAGGTCTTCGTGTGCGAGAGGAAGTCGTTCATCTCGCGCGTCGAGTCCTGGAACGACAGCTGCACGTGGTCGAGCCCCGCCGCCTTCAGCGCCGCGGCGCGCTCCGCCGTGAGGCCCACGCCCGAGGTCAGCAGGTTGGTGTAGTAGCCCAGGCGGTGCGCCTCGGCGACGATGAGTTCGAGGTCGTCGCGCAGCAGCGGCTCGCCGCCGGACAGGCCGCACTGCACGGCGCCGAGCTCGCGCCCTTCGCGCAGCACGCGCAGCCAGTCCTCGGTCGACAGTTCGTCGGGCTGTGCCGCGTAGTCGACCGGGTTGTAGCAAAAGACGCAGTGCAGCGGGCAGCGGTAGGTGAGCTCGGCGAGCAGCCACAGCGGCGGGCCGGGGCGGTTGGAGACGGTACTCACCCTGTCAGTCCCAAACCAGCCAGCGCTGCTTGGCCGCCATCTCGACGAAGGCCAGCACGTCGCCCTGCAGGCCCTGCACGCTGAAGGCCTGCTCCAGGTCGGTGACGATCTCGCCGACGCTGCGCTGCCCGTCGCAGCGCTTCATGATCTCGCCGGCGCTGCCATTGAGCTTGACCATGCCCTCGGGGTAGAGCAGCACGTGCGCTTCCTGCACGGGCTCCCATTGCAGGCGAAAGCCGTGGCCCACACGCGGCTGGCTGGCGATGCTCGCAGGACTCACTCGCTGACTCCGTACTTCAGTGCCATCGCATCGTTCATCGCCCACAGGATGTCGAGCTTGAACTGCAGCACCTCGAGCGCGCGCTCCTGCAAGGGCCGCGTCGTGAAGTGGTCCAGCGTGATGGCCAGGCCCTGCTCGACGTCGCGCCGCGCCTGGCTGACGCGGTTGCGAAAGTAGGCCAGGCCGGCTTGATCGATCCAGCCGTAGTGCTCGGGCCAGGTGGCCAGGCGCTGCTTGTGGATCTCGGGCGCGAAGAGTTCGGTGAGCGAGGAGCACACCGCCTCCTGCCAGGGCGAGCGGCGCGCGAAGTTGACATAGGCGTCGACGGCGAAACGCAGCGCCGGGATCACGTGGCGCTGGTCGAGCACCTCCTCGCGCGTCAGGCCGACGGCCTGCGCCAGGCGCAGCCAGGCCTCGATGCCGCCTTCGTCCTTCACCCCGCCGAGCTCGAAGCCGTCGTGGTCAAGGATGCGCTGCACCCAGCCACGGCGCACGTCACGGTCGGGGCAGTTGGACATCACCGCCGCGTCCTTGATCGGAATCGCGATCTGGTAGTAGAAGCGGTTGGCCACCCAGCCGCGGATCTGCTCGGGCGTCGCCTTGCCCGTGTTGAGCATGACGTTGAACGGGTGGTGGATGTGGTACGAGCGGCCGCGCTCGCGCAGCTGGGCTTCGAACTCGATGCGATTCCACGCTACGGGGTGATGAGTCATGTCAGAGGTCCAGGGTCATGCGGTCCTCGCAGGGCTCGATGCGGTGCTGCGTGAGCAGCGCGCGCTCGGGCGAGTCTTCGTCGAGGATCGGGTTGGTGTTGTTGATGTGGATGAGCAGGCGCCGCGTCGAGGCGGGCAGCTTGTCCAGCCACTCGATCATGCCGCCGGCGCCGCTTTGCGGCAGGTGGCCGATGTCGCGCGCGGTCTTCTTCGACAGGCCGAGACGGATCATCTCGTCGTCGGTCCAGAAGGTGCCGTCGACCAGCACCGCATCGGCGCCGCACATCAGGTCGAACAGCGCCGGCGTGATCTCGCCGAGGCCGGGGGCGTAGAAGGCGCTGCGGCCACTGCGCCGGTCGCTGATCAACATGCCGATGTTGTCGCCCGGCACCGGCGCTTCGCGGTGCGGAGAATACGGCGCCGCCTTGCTCGACAGCGGCACGGCGCGGAAGGACAGATCCGCCGCGCCGGGCACCTCGAAAGCCGCGCCGTCGAGCGCGATGCGGTGGCGGTCGACGCCGCAGTAATGGCCGAGCACCTTGAGCACCGGGTTGCCGGTGCTCAGGTCTTCCTCGACCGGGTCGGTGCACCACAGCGGCAGCGGGCGGCCGCGTTCGCGCAGCATGAACAGGCCCGTGGCGTGGTCGATCTGCCCGTCCATGAGCACCACGCCGGCGATGGCCGTGTCGCGCACCGCGCGGCCCGGCTGCAGCGCAGGGTGCGAGCGGATCTGCTCGAGGATGTCGGGCGAGGCGTTGAACAGCACGCCATCTGCGCTCGTGCTGCCGCTGACGAAGATCGACGACTGGGTGCGTGCCTTGGCGCGCAGGCTGCCGTCGCGCTGGCCGGCGCAGTTGCGGCAGTTGCAGTTCCACTGCGGGAATCCGCCGCCGGCGGCCGAACCGAGGATGGTGATGCGCATGGCGTCGGGAAAAGAGAAAGCCGCCGCCTGCGGTCCAGCGCGGCGGCTCCGATTCAGTCGCTCAGCGGGCGGCGACGTACATCGTGATTTCGAAACCGAAGCGGAAGTCGGTCGCGGTCGGGGTTTGCCATTGCATGCGAAGTCTCCTGGGAGTGGCACGGCACCGGGCGGCAGCCGCGGGGATGCAGTCATCCCGTGACGCATGGTCGCGCCGGACCGGGGCCACGCACAGTCCCCCGACCATGATTCGCGCCTCATGATTATCTGGAATCAGGCTACGGCTTGACCCGTAGTGCTTGACGCGGCGAGCGCCTCGCCGGGTCGATACCATCGGCGGGTGCCGCTGCCGACCCTGTACCCCGACCCGCCCTTGCTGCGCAGCCGTGCGCTGCCCGTGCCCGGCGGCCATGTGCTGCAGGTGCAGGAGTTCGGCACGGCCGACGGCATCCCGGCCGTGGTGCTGCACGGCGGCCCGGGTTCGGGCTGCTCGCCGCTGCTGCGGCGCGTGTTCGATCCGGCGCGCTACCGCATCGTCTGCCCCGACCAGCGGGGCAGCGGCGGCAGCCAGCCCCGTGGCGGCATCGAGCACAACACCACCGACGACCTGCTCGCCGACCTGCGCCGCGTGCGCGAGCACCTGGGCATCGCGCGCTGGCTGGTCAGCGGCG
This sequence comes from Rhizobacter sp. AJA081-3, assembly GCF_017795745.1. Classification (GTDB taxonomy): domain Bacteria; phylum Pseudomonadota; class Gammaproteobacteria; order Burkholderiales; family Burkholderiaceae_C; genus Piscinibacter. The sequence goes on from NZ_CP059067.1 coordinate 2,843,963, forward strand.
GCTCCTGGGGCGCGACGCTCGCCGTGGCCTACGCCGCCGCCGAGCCCGAGGCGATCGACGCGCTGCTGCTGCGCGCCAGCTTCCTGGCCCGGCCGCAGGACATCGCCGAATTCTTCGGTGAACTCTCGCTCCGCGCGCTGGCCGAGGCGCTGTCGTCGAACAACGCGGCCGCGCGCGAAGCGGCGGCGCTGAGCTGGTGGCATCGCGAGCAGGCGCTGGCAGGGACGGCCGCCAGCGCGATCGCGCCCCGCGGCGAGGCGCTCGCGCTCCAGGTGGACCGCCTGCGCGTGCAGGCCCATTACCTCGTGCACGGCTGCTGGCTGCAAGCGCCGACGCTGCTGGAGCGGTGCGAGGCCCTGCCGCGCGTGCCGACCCTGCTCCTCCACGCGCGCGACGACCGCATCTGCCCCGCCGACGGCGCGGTTGCCCTGCACCAGCGCCTGCCGCACGCCGCGCTGCAGTGGGTCGACGAAGGCGGGCACGATCCGTCCCACCCGGCCCTGGTGGGCGCCACCGTCACGGCGCTGGACCATTTCGCGGCGCATGGCAGCTTTGGAGCGGCCGCATGACGCTGCGACTGAAGATCAACCTGATCGTCGGAGCGCTGACCGTGCTGTTCATGGCCGCCGTGCTGGCCCTGCAGCTGCGCAGCATGCGCGAGTCGGTGCACGAGGAAGTGGTGGCCGCCAACCGCGTGGCCAGCCAGCTGCTGGACCGCACCGCCTGGCGATATGCGGCGCAGGGCACGCCGGCGATGCTCAGCTTCCTGCAGGGCATCGGCCGCATCCGCTCGAACGACGTGACGTTCTATGACGCGCAAGGGGTGGAGCTGTACCGCTCGCCGCCCTCGCCCTACAAGGCGGGCCGCGATGCGCCGGCATGGTTCGAGGCGCTCATCTCGCCGCCGCCTTCCGTGCAGTCGATCGCCTTCCCCGACGGCAAGCTGGAGGTGCGCGCCAACGCCTCGCGCGCGGCCGTCGACGCCTGGGACTACGTGCTGCTGCTGGCCGGCGGCGCGGCGGCCTTGCTGGTGGCCGTCAACACGCTGGTGTTCTGGCTGGTGGGCCGCACGGTGCGGCCATTCGGGCAGATCGTCGGCGCGCTGAACGAACTGCAGGGCGGCCGCTTCGACGTGGCGCTGCCGGCACTGCCCGGCCGCGAGGCCGGTGCCATCGGCGCAGCCTTCAATCGCATGGTCGGCGAGCTGCAGGGCCACATCGAGACCGAGCGGCGCGCGGTGCGCGCCGAGCTGCAGCTGTCCGACAGCCGCGAGCTGACCCGCTGGATCGACCACCACATCGAGCAGGAGCGCCGAATGATCGCGCGCGAGCTTCACGACGAGCTGGGCCAGTCGGTCACCGCGATGCGCAGCATGGCGCTGTCGATCGCCCAGCGCACGGCCGGCAGCGACCCGCAGGCGGCGCAGGCCGCGCGCGTCATCGCCGACGAATCCTCGCGCCTGTACGACGCGATGCACGGCATCATCCCGCGGCTCACGCCGCTGGTGCTCGACAACTTCGGCCTGGCCGATGCACTCAACGACCTGGTCGAGCGCACACGGCGCAGCCACGCTTCGGTGGCGCTCGAGATGCACGTGGACCTGGGTACGGCCCGCGTGCCGGCCGAAGCGGCGCTGACGCTGTACCGCGCCGCGCAGGAAGGCATCACCAACGCGCTGCGCCACGGGCAGGCTACCCACATCGTGCTCGAGGTCGCCGGCAGCACCGAGGACGTGCGCCTGACCTTGCGCGACGATGGTGTCGGCCTGCCGGAGCAGGGCCTGCCGCGCAACGGCCACTACGGCCTGCGCTGGCTCACCGAACGCGTCGAAGGCCTGCACGGAACGCTCGCGCTCGAACCAATCCAACCCCATGGCGCCCAGCTCACGGTGCGCCTGCCCCTGCCTGCGGAGAACGGATGATCCGAGTGATGCTCGTCGACGACCATGCGCTGGTGCGCATGGGCTTTCGCATGCTGCTGGCCGATGCGCAGGTGGAGGTGGTGGCCGAATTCGACACCGGCGAGCAGGCCTGCGCCGAGTACGCCCGCGTTTTGCCCGACGTGGTGGTGATGGACCTGTCCATGCCCGGCATGGGCGGCCTCGAGGCAGTGCGGCGGCTGGTCGCGCAGGATCCGAAGGTGCGCATCCTGGCCTTGTCGGCCCACGAGGACACGGCGCATCCGCAACGGGTGCTGCGCGCCGGTGCGCTGGGTTACCTGACCAAGCGCAGCGCGCCCGATGCACTGATCGCCGCCGTCACCGCCGTCTCGCGCCACGAGGCCTATGTCGACGCGCAGACCGCACGCTCGCTGGCGATGGCGCAGGTCAAGGGCGACACCAGCCCGGCGCAGACACTCAGCGAGCGTGAGTTCTCGGTGTTCATCCAGCTCGCGCGCGGCCAGAGCGTGGCGCAGATCGCCGAGAACCTGAAGCTCTCGCCCAGCACCGTGGGCACCCACCTGTATCACGTGAAGCAGAAGCTGGGGGCCAGCAACCAGTCGGAGCTGACGCTCGTGGCCTTGCAGTGGGGCCTGATCCAGATCTGACCGGCAAACACCCCGCAAATCAGGGTTAACCCTGAATCAGGCATGCTTGTTGCGATGCAGCACCGCGTAGGCGGATCCAGCCCGATTCGCCCCACGGAGGTGCGACATGCGGTGGTTCCAGCTGACACTTCTCGGCATTGCGCTGGCCGGCCCGGCCCGCGGCGAGGACATCGTCGACGTCCTGCGTCGCTCGCAGCAGATGCGACTGGACATGGTGGAACCGGCCGCCGACGGCCCGCGCGCCAGCTCGGTGCGCGCCAGCTTCGATCAGTTGCGGCAGGCCTTGCCCGCCGAACTGCCGGTCGAGCTGCGCGTGATCCGCGGCGAGACGCTCGCCGAGACGCTGCACGGCCACATCATCGTCGCCAATGAATCGCTGGCCGACCTGCCCGAGGGCGCGCGCCTGTTCGTGCTGGCGCATGAACTCGGGCACGTGGCGAGCCGCCACTGGCTGCAGATGGGCCAGGTGTACCGGCGCTGGGTGCCCGGCGAGGTGACCCCGCAGACCACCGACCCGGTAGCCGGGTTGCTCGGCCGCGAGGCCTCGGGCCTGTCGCACCGCCAGGAGTTCGAGGCCGATGCCTATGCTGCGCAGGTGCTGCGCACGCTGGGCCGGCCGCCGCAGGACGCGTTCGCGATCTTCACGCAGACCGGCGTGCAGCGCGACACCGCCACCCACCCGGGCACGCGAAAGCGTTTGGCCTCGCTGCGCGCCGCGCAGGGCGGCGCGGGTTCAGGCAGTGACGCGGAATGAGCCCATCGAGCTGCTGAGCCGCCCGGACTGACCCTGCAGCGACTGCGCCGCGGCGGCCAGTTCCTCGACGAGCGCCGCGTTCTGCTGCGTCATCGTGTCGATCTGCGCCACCGCCTGGTTCATCTCGGCAATGCCGCTGCTCTGAGACTCACCGGCGTCCGCGATCTCGCCGATCAGCGTCGACACCCGCTTCACGCTGTCGAGGATCTCCTGCATCGTGTGGCCGGCATCGTCGACCAGCTTGGATCCGGCGTCGACCTTGGCGGTGGAGTCGCCGATCAGCGTCTTGATCTCACGCGCCGCGGTGGAACTGCGCTGGGCCAGCGCGCGCACCTCGGAGGCCACCACCGCGAAGCCGCGGCCGTGCTCGCCGGCACGCGCCGCCTCGACGGCTGCGTTCAGCGCGAGGATGTTGGTCTGGAAGGCAATGCCGTCGATCACGCCGACGATCTCGCCGATGCGCGTGGCGCTCGAATGGATCTCGCCCATGCGCGACACCACGTCCTGCATGGTCTGGGCGCCGCGCGCCGCCACCGAGCTCGACTGCGCGACTTCCTCGCGCGCCTTGTGCGTGTTCTCGGCGTTGCTGCGCACCGAACCGGCGAGCTGCTGCATCGAGCTGGCGGTCTGCTGCAAGGCGCTGGCCTGGCTCTCGGTGCGCGACGACAGGTCGGTATTGCCCGAGGCGATCTCGGCCGAGGCGGTGTTCACGCCCTCGGCCGTCTCGCGGACTTCCAGCACCATCTTGCGCAGCTTCTTGCGCATGCCGTTGAGTTCGGCCCGCAGCCAGGAGATCTCGTCCTTCCCGGGCGATTCGATCTTGGTCTCGAGGTCACCGCCGGCAATGCGGACCACCGCGTCGACAGTGGACTCGACCGAGTCCTTGATGCTGGAGCGGATCATCCAGCCGGCCAGCAGCGCGACCAAGCAGCCCGCCGCCGACGCCATGCCGATCGCCCAGGCGGCCTGCCCGCTGGGCAAGGCCCACACCGCAGCGGCTCCGAGCGACGCCGACCAGGCGGCCATCACCGTGAAACCGATCACCACCCGGCGCACCAGGCTGATGTTGCGTATCCATTCCATGTTTGTCCCCCAGCACGGGTTCGCCACGGCCGACCGACTGCTCGACCCCTTCCCGGGCACTGTGGCCTGGGTCTGACCGCGGCTATCGACAGAAAAGGCGGCCTACTTGAGTGCTTTCAAAGGCTGTCGAGCACAGGCCAGCCGGCGGCCATGGCATGCGCACGCAATCGGGCATCGGGGCGCACCGCGACGGGGTGGCGCACCGCCTGCAGCAACGGCAGGTCGCTGGCGGAGTCCGAATAGAACCAGGACGCCCGGGCCTGCGCCAGCGGCGGCGCGCCCAGAGCGGCCAGCCACGCCTCGACCTTCGTGACTTTGTGCTCGCGAAAGCACGGCAGCCCGTCGATCTCGGTGCCGGGTCGGCCCTGCGACATCACGGCCTCGGTGGCCAGCAGGTGCTCGATGCCGAAGCCGCGGGCGAAGGGCTCGGCCACCCAGCGCGAGGTGGCGGTGACGATCGCGCACAGGTCGCCCTGTGCGCGATGCCGATCGACCAGATCGCGCATCCCCTGCGGCAGCAGCGCCTGCATCTCGCGCGCGAAGCCCTCTCGCCAGGCCTGCAGCTGCTCCGAGCCGAAGGCCGACAGCGGCGCCATGTTGGCGCGGTGCATGGCGTGGATGTCCAGCGTGCCAGCCACGTACTGGTGGCAGAAGTCGAGGTAACGCTGCTCCGCCGCGGGCTCCAGCGCGCCTTCGCGCACCAGGTGGCGCGTCCAGGCCATGCCGCTGTCGAAGGGAATCAGCGTGTGGTCGAGATCGAACAGCGCGATCTTCACGTGACCTCGTCGGTGTGCAGCAGGCGTGCGGGCAGCACGCCGCGCAGCGCGTTGCAGACCATCACGGCCTGGGCCCGTTCAAGGTCGCCCCGGCTCAGGCGGCGTTCGCGGGCACCGAACGCGGCGTCGTCGAGCAGCACCGCACGCATCACGCCGGGGAGCGCGCCGTCGGCCAGCGGCGGCGTGTACCAGCGACCTTGCAGCTTCACGAACACCGAGCTGCGCCCGCCTTCGACGAGCCAGCCGCTCTCGCTGAAGAACAGACTGTCGAACGCGCCCAGGCGCTCGGCCTCGCGCAGCCCGGCGTCGTAGCGCGCGCGTAGCGTGGTCTTGTGCGCCGCCAGCGGGTTTGCGTCCGGCAGACGCTCGCCAGCGATGCGCAGCACCACCTCGCCATCCTGCAGCGGCGCGAGCGCGGACTGCGTGAGCGTCAGGCGGCCATCGTGCGCCAGCGCGAGGCGCAGGCGGCGAGGCGCGTCGCCAGGCTCAGCAGCGGTCGCTTCGAGTCGCGCGCGAGCGGCGTCGCGGTCGAATCCGAAGCCCAGCGCGGCAGCGCTGCGCGCCAGCCTGTCGAGATGGCGCGTCAGCCACGGCAGTGCACCGTCGACCGTGCACAGCACCGTCTCGAACAGCTCGAAGCCCGGCGCCAGGCCCGTGAGGAAACGCGCCTTCAATCGGCATTCGTCGAACTCGTCGTCGGCACGGCTGTCCTTGACGATGCCCGCGCCGACGCCCAGCCGCAGCGGCCGCGCCCCGTGCTGCGCGGCACCCAGCGTGATCGTGCGGATCGCCACCGACAGGCAGAAGTCGCCGCAACGCTGGCCCCCGCGAGGCGCGTCGAGCCAGCCGATCGCGCCGCAGTACAGGCCGCGCGGCGTGCTCTCCAGCCCGGCGATCAGCTGCATCGTGTGGTGCTTGGGTGCTCCGGTGATCGAGCCGCAGGGGAATACCGCACGCAGCAGCTCGGCGAAGCCGATCTCCGGGCGCAGCCGCGCCTGCACCGTCGAGGTCATCTGGAACACCGTCGAGTAGGGCTCGACCGCGAACAGCTCGGGCACCTTCACCGAGCCGATCTGCGCGATGCGGCCGAGGTCGTTGCGCAGCAGGTCGACGATCATCAGGTTCTCGGCGCGGTTCTTGATGTCCAGCGAGAGCATGCGTGCCGTCTCGCTGTCGCCCTCGGGGGCGGTGATTCGCGAAGCCGTTCCCTTCATCGGCCGGGCGGTGACCACACCACCCTCGCCGCGCACGAAGAGTTCGGGCGAGCAGGACAGCACATGCGTGGTGTCGCCGCCCTCCGGCAGAACGATGTACGCGCCGTAGGCCACGGGCTGTCGCTCGCGCAGCAGCCGGTACAGCGCCAGCGGCGAGCCGAACATCCGGCCATGCAGACGGTAGGTGTAGTTGACCTGGTAGGTCTCGCCGGCGGCAATGGCCTCGTGGATGCGTGCAATCGCCGCGGTGAACTCGGCGCGGTCGACGCTCGGCTGCAGGTGCATCGCACCGGCCGGGCCGCCGGCCTCGGGCTGCTGCGTGAGCCAGAGGCCGGCCTGCGCATGCGACATCCGCTCGCATCGCTCGAACATCAGCACGCGCAGTGCGCCATGATCGGCCGGCGCGAGACCTTCGTGGCCGGCCTTCAGCAGTCGCGCGCCCCACTCGTAGTCGGCCAGCAGCAGCGCGTGCAGGCCGGCGCGCTGGTCGGCCTCGACCGCAGCCCAGGTGGCGTCCAGCGTGGCAGGATCGGCGCAGCGGTGCTCGCTCACGAAGCCGGTGTAGAGCCGGCTCGTGGGGTTCGATTCGGTTGCGTCGCGGTCGTCGAGCAGCGCGCAGACCATCGCGAGGCTCACCCCATCAAGCGGCCGCCGCGGAGCCGGCTTTGCCGGGCCGCTGGCGGCGCCCCCTGGGGGGAGCGCGCGAGCGCTCCGGGGGGAACCCATTTCATGACCAGTCGTCCATGTCGTGCTTGATCTTGTGCCGGTTGGCGATCAGCTCCTCGATCGACGGCTCGTTGTTCAGCGCCCGCTTGATGGCGAGCTTGGTCGCCTCGTAGTTGGTGCGGTACATGTCCTTCTTGTCGAGGTTCGGGTCCTTCGCGCAGCGCGGGTCGATCCACACCAGGCTGATGATGCACAACTCGTTGGCCAGCGACTTCGGGATCACGCCATCGATCACGCTGTCGATCACCGCGTCGGCGGTGGCGCTCTGCACCACGCCGCCGAACAGGTCGATGTTGGCCACGTCCTTGAGCGTCACCTTGGGCACGGTGATGGTGGCCGGGCGCACCAGCTGGTTGCAGGCGCGAATGGCGAACATCGCGGTGTGGCCCTTGTTCTGCGCCATCATGTTCGCGAAGGCCTGGCCGACCGGGCCGCTGGTGCGGCCGATCAGGATCTCGGGCATCGCGTCGGTGAACTGGCCGTCGGCGGCCAGTACGGTGGCTTCGCCGGCGTGGAAGAGGTAGTCGTTGCTCATGGTGCTTCGGTAGAGAGAAGAAAGGTCAGCGGACGAGGATCAGCTCGCCCTTGCCGCCGGCGGCCACATCGCCCAGCTGGCGATCGATGCCGCGCGAGGCCAGCGTGGCGAACAGCCCGCCGTGCGGCGCCAGATCGCGCGCCAGCAGTTGCCAGAATACAGGGGCACCGGCCACCGCCGGCACGAAGGTGGGCGATACCCCCGGCGCCGGCCCGGCGAAGACCACGCTGCCGCGACGCATGCCGTAGCCCGCATGGGCGCCGGCGCGGCCAGCCAGTGCGATGGTGCCGGCCACCATGCGCGAGGCGAGGAAGTCGCCCACGTCGCCGAAGACCAGCGCCGAGCCGCGGCGCATGCGGTCGCCGAAACGCGCGCCGGCGTTGCCGCCGACGATCAACGTGCCGCCGCGCATGCCGTCCATGCTGCCGGGCAGCGTGCTGGCCGCGAAGTCGCCGACGGAGCCACTGATGCGCAGTGTGCCCCCGGCCATCTCGCAGGCGGCCAGCGCGCCGGCGTCGCCCTTCACCGTGATCTCGCCGGCGCGCAGACCTGCGCCGACGTAGTCGCCGGCCGCGCCATCCACGATCAGCGTGCCGCCGTCCATCTGCCAGCCGATGCGATCTCCGCGCGACAGGTCGCCGGCCAGCAACAGCGTGTCGTCGCTGCGAGATTCGACCTGGAAGAACTCGGCCAGCGGCACGAGCGCGTTGCCATGGCCGATCTCGAGGCGTTCGACCTCGGCGGCAGACAGCGTGGCGAGCGCCACGGGTGTGATGCCGCGCAGATCCAGCCGCAGCGGCGCCGGCGCCCTCGCCTTCAGCGTGAAGCCGCTCATGCTGCGCTCCCGGCCATCAGCTTGTGCAGATGGAAGTGGAAGGGCCCGAGCTTGCCACCATAGTTGCCCGCAGAGATGCGCAGCAGGCCGCCGGCCGCGCCGAGCGCGATGCCGGCTTCCATGCCCACGCGCATCGCCGCGCCGACGTCGGCCTCGGTCAAGCCGTCGATGACGATCTCCATCACGCAGCGTGTCTCGCTCGTCAACTCGGTCTTCGGCACCAGGCCGACCAGCGTCGGGCAGAACGCGTCGTTGGTCGAGGCGCCGAGCGCCGGGTACTTGCTGCCGACCTTGGAGCCCGAGCGCACCACGCCACCTGGGAAGGGCATGATCACGTTGGGCAGCTTCTTCATCGCCGCCACGGCCGCTTCGGCTGCGGCCAGCGCCGCATCGGTGTCGCGCGCGAGCAGCAGCAGGTTGCCGCCGCCCACGCCCTTGACCACCGCGGTGGTCTCCTGCGCGACGAACTCGCCGTCCATCACCGGCACGCGCCAGTAGCGCTTGCCGGCGATCATCTTGGAGATCTGCCAGCCGTCGCCGAAGAAGCGCAGGTTCTTGCCCAGCGCAACGGCCTCGCCTTCGTCGATTCCGGCATAGACGGCGGTCGTCGGGCAGGTCAGCACGCATTGCCCGACACGGCGCTCGATCTGCTTGGCGAGCTCCTTGCCCGACATCGAGAAGATCAGCACCGCGATGCCGGGGCGGCCGTCGGGCGTCTCGCCCGGCGGGATCTCGCGTTCGATGCCGGCCTCGCAGCCGCAGGCGATCACCGAGGTGGCGAAGCCGGTGGCCGCCACAGCCGCGTGTCGTGCCCACTCGATGTTGTGGGCGGTGATGACGAGCCGCGTGGCCTTCATCGGGAAGGCTTCGGCAAAGGTCTCGTCGATGACGACGCCGTTGCGGTTCATGCCTCACTCCCGGTGAAGCACTCGGCCGGCAGCAGCCGCCCGCCGTTGCAGCAGCTGCACAGTTCGTCGTGCGTGATGGCGACGTTGTCGAAGTTGATCGCGCCGTGATCGTCCCAGTGCTTGCGCAGCGTCTTCTCGATGGCGGTGTCGTAGCCCGGCTCGACGAAATGCGTGCCGCCCACCGGCGTGGCGGTGAGCGTGCCGTGCTTCGCGACCAGCACGCCGTCCTTGAACACCCGCTCGGGCACGCGGAACATCGCCTCGCGGTCGGCCTGTTCGCGGTAGATGGCGATGTCGGCGGCCGCGCCCACGCCGAGCTGGCCGCGGTCGGGCAGGCCGAGCAGCTTCGCCGGGCCGGAGCGCGTCATCACCGCGATCTCGTCGAGAGTCAGCTCGCGCGTGATCGAGCGCAACGCGCACTGCGACACCACCTCGGGGTGCAGCTTGGCGAGCTGTTCCTCGCGGAAGCTGCGGTCCATCAGCAGGCGGATCAGGTGCGGGTAGCTGGTGAACGGGCCGCCGTTCGGGTGGTCGGTGGTCAGCACCACCTGCCAGGGGTTGTTCACGAGCAGGAAGATCTCCAGGCCGATGACCCACTGCAGCGCATTCACGTAGCTCTGTTCGCGGTAGCGGAAGGGCACGACGCCGCAGCCGGCCATGCCCTCGATGTCGGCGCCGACCCACTTGCGCGGATTGGCGAGGTCCGACTGCGCGTACTGGCGCATCGTGTCGCCCGAGGCGGTGACGGTCTGGCCGAACATCACCTGGCCGATGTCGATGCTGATCTGCGGGTTCGCGTTCACCGCCTCGGCGATCTGCTGCGCCGCCGAGGAGAACTTCTTCGGGCCTTCGGTGCCGTAGGCGTGGAACTGGATGTGCGTCAGGTGCGCGGGCAGGCCCTCGAGCGCCTCGATGGTCTCGAGCGTGGAGCGGATGTTGCCGGCCACGCCGAGGTTGCTGCCGTGGATGTGCAGCGGGTGCGGCACGCCGAGTTCCTTCAGCGCGCGCGCCAGTGTGTGCAGCACCTGGCGCGGCGTGACCTGCCAGTGCACGTGCTGCTCGTTGACGTCGAGCTTGCGCTGGTTGAACTTGAAGGCCGAGATGCCGCCCGGGTTGACGACCTTCACGCCCATCGCCTTGCTGGCCTGGATCGTCCACGCGGTGTAGTCGCGCAGCTGCGAGAAGTTCTTTGCGTCGGGGCCGCCTTCGGCCAACAGCTGCAGGAACAGCTCGTCGTTGCCGAGCATCACATACGCGCCGTGGTCGAGCACCGGCACGTCGCCCATCTCCATGTGGGCATGGCGCGCGTTGCTCGGCACCATCGCCGGCTCGAAGGCCGCGGTGTAGCCCATCTCGACGTAGCGGTAGCCGGTGGACAGCGTGCCCGGCGCGCAGTTGCCGCAGGAGGCGAGTTCGAGCAGGTTATCCGGCAGCGCGATCGGGTTGGCGCCGTCGCGGTGGTCCTCGGCCATCAGCATGCGCGCGAGATTGACCTTGCCGCCGCCGATGTGCGTGTGCATGTCGATGCCGCCGGCCATCACCACGCAGCCGCTCGCATCGACCGTCTCGTCGTAGGGTTCGCCTGCCACCGGTGCGGCGATGCGGCCGTCGCGCACGACGAGGTCACGCACGGCATTCGTGCCGTTCGTCGGGTCGATCACGCGACCGCCGCGGATCAGCAGGCTGCTCATGCGGCGCTCCTGGCCGGCAAGGCCTGCAGCAATCGTTTCGCCACCTCGGCCACGCCGGGCAGCGCATCGGGCCGCACCGCGTGCAGCGGCATCAGCACCGTGCCGTCGGTGCGGAACACATGGCCCGCACTGCCGATGCCCGGCGTGCCGACGGGAATGAACACCGCGCCGGGCCGGCGGCACTGCGCCGCCAGGGCCGGGTGACCGAGCACGACCAGCGGCAGCGTCGTGGCCGGTGGCGCGGACTGCGCATCGAAGCTCGCCACCCACAGCATTGCGTCGACGGCGCCGTCGTCGAGCAGGCGTGCCGCGCCGAATCGCAAGGGCTCGTGCTCCAGCCCGCGCGGGCCGGCACGCGAGCGCACCGGCAGGCCTGACAGCCAGGCGAACACCTGGTTGGCGGTGGCCGCGCCATTGCCGCCGCCGATCCACAAGGCGGCCGCACGGGTCTTGCGATTCAGATGCCCCACCGTCTGGTGCACCGACTCGACGATCAAGGCGCCCTGCGCCGGCAGCCGCGGCGGCGCACCCACCAGCACGGCGTAGCGGGCCGCGTGCAGGCGCTCGGCCAGCGCACGCAATTCAGTGGGGGCGTTGGCCAGCGGCCGCTTCGCGACCAGCGCGCAAAGCACAGACAGGGTGTCGAACAGGTCCCCCTGCGGCGCGATGGACTCCACCGTGACACCCGCGCCAGCCCAACCGGCCAGCGTGGCCACGTCGCTGTCCGTCGGCCCGATCACGACCACGTGCCGCTGCGAAACCTGCGCGTCGCCGATGCCGAGCCGCTCGCGGATCAGCGGTGCGATCGCCATCGGCAAGCCGCCGACGAAGACGATCAGGTCGGCACGCGTGCGCACCTCGGCCAGCGTGGTGGTGAACTGGCCACGGTCCTGCAAGGCGCGCAGGCCCTGCACCAGCGCATCGCCGCCGGCCGAATCCCAGATCGCGCCGGTGGCGCAGGCCAGCGGGTACAACGCGCGGGTGCCGGCGACATCGCTGCCCAGGCCGGCGAACAGCGGCTGCCGGCTCGCCGAGAGCAGCGCGGCCGCGGCGGCGAGTGCCGAATCGAGACTGGCCGGCTGGCCGTCGACTTCGGGCGAAGCGGCCTTCGGCAGGCTGGCGAAGTGGCCGAGCGCCTGGCTGGCCCGCTCGCAGTGCCCGCCCTGCAGCTTCAGCGGCTCGTCGCCGGCGCCCACGCGCACGTCGAGGTGGTCGCAGGCCAGGGGGCAGAACGGGCAGGTCCAGACGCCGGCGGCCGCGGAAGAAGTGGTCATGGATGATCCGTCACGCAAACGATGTGCCACTGGGCGCGCCGGGCACATTGCGGCCCTGCGCGGAGCGATCCGGCCAGATTTGCCACACAGTGTGGCGAATCCGGCGGCCGGAGGGCGCCCCCACCCCTGCTACGGCCGTGGCACGAATCATGATGCAGTCGGCGCCATGCGAGCTTGTCCGAAGACAGGGAGGGTGCATCAGCGGCGCACCGGCGGCAAGCGCCCATCGTGCAGCGCGCTGGCCACCAGCCATGCGTACGCGCCGGCGTCACGGGCGGCGTCGAGGTCGGCCGCGTGGCGGATGCCGCCGGCGCCGACCAGCTTCGTGCCCGGCGAACGTTCCTGCACCTCGCGCAACGTGGCGAGGTCCGGGCCGGCATCGGCGCCCACGCGTTCCAGCGTCATCACGATCACACGGCTGGGCCACAGCTGCGGCAGCTCCCAGCAGCCGGCCGGGTCGAGACGCTGGCCGTCGCGTCGGTCCAGCGAGAGCACGCCGCGTTCGCGGCCGCCGTCTCGCCCGGCAAAACAGCGCGCCAGTTCGTCGCGCGAGCGCAGCGACTCGCTGGCGATGATCGTCACCACGCGATCGGCCTCGGACCCGATGCGTTCGCGCAGTTGCAGCGCCGCATCCGCATCGGCAAAGCCGGCATCGACCCAGAACTCCAGCTCGGGCATGGCCTGCAAGATGCGCCGCAGCACCTCGGCCTGCGCCGTGCCGCCGGTCAGCGCGTCGAGGTCGGCGGCGTACAGCCGGTTCGAATCGCAATGGGCGCACAACGCGCGCGCCACCTCCACCGGATCGCTGCCTTCGCACAAGGTGGAGACAATCGGCCGGTACGACTGCCGGTCGCCGCGCACGGCGCGCACCACCTGGCCGTGCATCAGGTCGATCACGGGGATGAGGATCATGTCGGTGGCGGGTTCGAGGGCGTGGCGATGATGCAGGTGTTTGTCTACGAGTATCTCAGCGGCGGCGGCGCGGTGGACGACCCGACCGCCGAGACGCTTCTGCCGCAGGGCCTGGCGATGCGCGATGCGCTGGTCGCCGACCTGCTGGCCAGCGGGCATTGTGACGTCACCGCGGCCACCTGTGCGCAAGCCGGCGCCCTGCCCGCCGGCGCGGCCGAGACGGCGGCACGCGAAGGCGAGACGCCGCTGGACTTTGTCGCGCGCCTGGCCGTGGAACACGAGGCAGTGTGGGTCATCGCCCCCGAGACCGGCGGATGCCTGGCCGACTTCGAGCGGATGGTCGGTGCGCCGCGCTGGCTGGGCTGCGACGCGCAGAGCATCGCCACCGCGTCGAGCAAGGGAGCCACGCTGCGCCACCTCGCAGCGCACGAGGTCGCCACGCCGCTGGCCCACGCCGACGGCGCGGCGGCATGGGTGGTCAAGCCCGACGACGGCGCGGGCAGCGTCGACACCCGCGTGCACGCCCACCTGGCCACGGCCCAGGCCGACCTCGCCGCGCGCCAGGGCCGTGGCGAGAGCGCCTGGATGGAGCCCTGGGTCGAAGGACAGGCGCTGAGCCTGTCACTGCTGTGCGAGCTCGGCCGCGCCGAGTTGCTGAGCGTCAACCGGCAGCACATGCGCCACGGCGACGGCGGCGCGCTGCACTATGAGGGCGTCGAGATCGACGTGATGCCTGCGCTCGACCCGCGCCGCAAGACGCTCGCCGCGCTGGCCGCGCGCGTGGCTGCGGCGATGCCAGGCCTGCGCGGCTTCGTCGGCATCGACATCGTCTGCCCGCCGCGCGGCATGCCGGTGGTCATCGAGATCAATCCGCGGCTGACCTGCGCCTTCGTCGGCCTGTCGCGCCGGCTCGGCCGCTGTCTGGCTGCCGAGGTGCTGGCCCTGCAGCGACTGGAGCGCGCCGATGCGTGAACGCAAGGTGATCGGCTGGGACATCGGCGGCGCGCACGTGAAGGCCGCGTTGCTGCGCGGCGGCGCGGTGCTCGACGCGGCGCAATGGCCCTGCCCGCTGTGGCAGGGCCTCGACCATCTCGAACGCGTGCTCGCGCAGGCGCAGGCCCGCTGGCCGGCGCTGGGCGAACATGCCCATGCGGTGACCATGACGGGTGAGATGGTCGATCTGTTCGCGCACCGCGAAGACGGCGTGCAACGCATCGCCGGGCTGCTGGCCGGCCACCTGCCGACGCCGCGCTTCTTCGCCGGCGATGGGGGCTGGTTCGGCGCCGCGCAGGCTGGCACGCAGTGGGAACAGATCGCCTCGGCCAACTGGCTGGCCACCGCGCGCCACGCGGCGCGGGCCATGCCGCAGGCAGAAGGGCTGCTGGTGGACATCGGCAGCACCACCACCGACCTGATCGCCTTTCGCCGCGGCCACGTGCTCACTGCCAGCCGCAGCGACGCGCAGCGCCTGCAGCACGGCGAGCTGGTCTACCAGGGCGTGGTGCGCACGCCGCTGTGTGCGCTGGCGCAGCGCATCGACTGGCGTGGTGCGCGGCTGAACGTGATGAACGAGTTCTTCGCCACCACCGCCGACGTCTACCGCCTGACGGGTGAGCTCGACGCGGCACACGACCAGCACCCCAGCGCCGACAACGCGCCCAAGGATGCGGCGCACACGCGCGCCCGGTTGGCCCGGATGATCGGCCTGGACGAACGCGACGGCAGTGCCGCGCAGTGGCTGGCCTTTGCGCAGGCCTGGCGCAGCGAGCAACTGGCGGAGCTGCGCGGCCAGATCGAGCGGGTCGTGGCCGATCACGACCTCGCCGCCGGTGCCACCGTGGTCGCCGCGGGCTGCGGCGCCTTTCTCGTGCCGGAGCTGGTGCCCGAGGGCTGGCGTTTCGCGGCCTATGCGAGCGAGGTCGCACGCCTCGCACCCGATGCGCTGGCCGGAGTGGCGGGCTGGGTCCAGGTGGGCGCACCAGCCGTGGCGGTGGCAGCGCTGTACGGGCAGGAGCAGGCCTGATGTGGGTCGTGAAGATCGGCGGCAGCCTGAACAACGACCCCGTGCTGCCGCAGTGGCTGGAACTGCTCGCCCAGCTCGGCGGCGGCCGCGTCACGCTGGTGTGCGGCGGCGGCGGCTTCGCCGACGAGGTGCGGCGTGCGCAGGGGCATTGGCACTTCGGCGACTTGCAGGCGCACAACATGGCGGTGCTGGCGATGGCGCAATCGGCCTACCTCGCCCACGGCCTGCGCCCGGAACTGCGCCTGGCGAACAACAAGGCCGAGCTGCACGAGGTGCTGCACAGCGGCCACACCGCGGTATGGCTGCCCTTCGACTGGCTGCGCGAGCAGCCCGGCGCCAACACCAGCTGGGAGCTGAGTTCCGACAGCATTGCACTGGATCTCGCCCGACGGCTCAATGCCGAGCGTCTGGTGGTGGTGAAGTCCTGCGCGATCGACCCGGCCGCGAGCCTGGCCGACCTGAGCGCCAGTGGCGTGCTCGACGGCCGCTTCGCGACCATCGCCGCCGGCGCGGCCTTCCCGATCGACGTGATGCACCGCGCCGAACTGGCGCGCATGCGCTCGCTGCTGCTCGGCGAGGCCCGGCTCAACGGCGCGTGAGCGGCGCGCGCGCGAAGCGCATCGACAGCACCAGCTCCTGCAGGCACTGCGCATCGAGCGCGTCGCTGCGCTCGCCGCGGCACACCGCGCTGCGGAAGCCGGCGAAATCGGGCGCCAGCTCCGCCAGCGCGTCGGCATGCGTGGCGCGCAGCGCTCCGGCCAGGCCGACGAGCATGCCGGCCTTGCGCGTGGCGAAGACGAAGCCCTGCAGCACCTCGATGCCCAGCGCGTCGAACAGGCTGCCGGCGCGCTTCTCGGCGGTGTCGAGCATGAGCGCGGGAAAGCCCAGCGTGCGCGCCCGCGCGACGGCGTGCTGGTCGAGGCCGCGGTCGGCGATGAACACCGGCACCACCGGGCGGCCGCAGTTGGCCAGCGCGAACAGCACCGCGCCGGCACCCGGGTCGCGCTCGATGCCCACCTTGACGTAGTCGACCCCGCACGCACCCACCGCCTCGACCCGCGCGAGGATGGCGCCCGAATCGGGCATCGGCAAGTCGCCGATCGTGGCGCTGATGGGTAGCGTGATGCCGCGCTCGCGCAGCGCCACGACGACGGCGCGGATGGTCTCGATCGGCAGCCCGCCCAGCGCGCCCTGCCCTGGCTCCTTCAAATCGATGAAGTCGGCGCCGCCGGCCGCGGCGAGCAGCGCCTCCTCGACATTGCGAACGCTGACCAGCAGGCGCATGCTCAAGCCACACCCTTCGCGCGATGGGCCGCCACCGCCTCCTGCAGCCAGCCCCAGGCCTCGTGCTCGCCGGCACCGGCAGTCTTGTCGATGGCGATCTGCAGGTATGCCATCTCGGCCTCGACCTTGTCGGGCGCGAGCATGTGCAGCCGGCTCACCAGCACCGCGCCCTCCACCACCGCCGCCTGGGCGCGGTTCAGGCCCATGAAGGGCGCATGGCTCGCCTCGTGCACACGCGCCAAGCGCAGCACCGGGCGCTGAACGTCGTCGACAGACTCGTCCAGCGCCAGCTCCACGTGCGCCAGCGCGCAGGCCAGCCGCTGCCCGGCGATGCGCTCGGCCGGCAGCAGCGGCCAGGTGCGACGGCCGGTCACGCAACCGGCGAACACGCGCGTGTCGGTGATCAGGTTGAGCACGGCGTGGCGCGTGGCCAGCACGTTGGACAGCGTGGTCGAGGGTTTGAAGGGCATCAGCACCACGCGGCCGGCCTGGTAGCGCACGCCCATCGGCGCGATGTGCGGCGCGCCCTCGGGCGACAGCGTGGTGACCACGGTTTCGAAGATCTGGTCGTTCATCGTCAGGTCTCGGACTTCTTCGGCGTGGCGCGGGTCGGGCCTGGCGCGCACCATGCATTCAGGTCGTCGGCTTCGCGGTCGACGGCACAGCCCCAGTCGAGCGGCTGGTCCTGCGTGTAGCGCTTGCCGAGTTGCCAGGCGAGCTGGGCATGTGCAAGTTCCACGCCCATGTAGAAGGCATGCGAGGCGTCGCCCTCCAGGCCGAGCTGAGGCCACAGCTCGAAGGCGTCTTGCCCCGTTCTCATGCCGTCGCGGTTGTAGACGTGCAGGCCCTGCTGCGACACCTGCACGCGGAAGTTCGGGTCGCGCACCTGCGCCGCGGTGGCAGCGATCTCGTCGGGCGTGTCGGGGAACGGATGTTTGGCGTGCACCGTCATCAGCGCGTCGTTCATCCCCTTGGGCAGCGAGCGCTGGCGCGCGGCGGCATGCATGATGCGCCGCGCCCAGTCGGCCTCCTTCACCGCGCGACGCGCATGCGCACTGACCTGCGTGGTCAGCACCGCGGCGACGTTCAGCTCGGCAGCCATGCCGAACAGCAGCGCGTTGATGCCGCTGGTGTCGGCTTCGGTGAGTTCGGTGAGGTTGCCCACGCCCATCATGATCGGCGCCTCGGGGTAGCGCGCGCGCAGCGCGTGGTAACGAACGATCGACGCCACCAGCCCGAACGGGATCGGGTCGAGGATCGGGTCGGCGAGGAAGGCGCGGCCCTTGGCGCGCAACGCATCGATCGCCGCGTGCAGCGAGGACTCGTCGTGCGGGGTGCGTGGGATCAGCACCGGCGTGGCCGCCACCTCGTCGGCGACCCACAGCGTGTCGACCGTCAGGCTGAGCAGGTAGTCGGCGCCGGCGCGGCCGCCGCGCAGCAGCTCCTGCACGTCGACCGAATCGACGCTGACGGCGAAGCCTTCTGCCTTCAGCGCCCGCACGCTGTCCTCGAGGTGCGCGAACGCGGTCTCGGGCAGGCAACCGAGGTCGATGACGTCGGCGCCGTCGCGCTGGAGTGCATGCGCGCGCGCCACGATGGCCTCGACCGACAGGCGCGGCGCGTCGACGATCTCGGCGAAGATCGCCACCTCGTATTCGCTCAGGTCCTCGGGCTTCGCGGCGCGATTGAAGAAGCGCGGCAGGTCCTTCAGCTCCTCCGGCCCACGCATCACGGGGATGCCGAAGTGCGCCGTCAGCGCGTCCAGGTCGCCGCGGCAGCGGCCGGGCACGACGATGCGGCTGGCCTGCACGGGCGCCTCGACGCGGCGGCGGATCATGTCGGCCGTCATCAGCGCGGCGACCTGCAGGCCGATCTCTCGCACCTCGTAGGTGAAGGGCGCGTCGTCGATGCCGGCCAGCACGCGCTCGAGCTGAGGCTGCGCGAGCCGGCCGGTCAGGAAGAGGATGTGGTCCATGCGAGAGAGAGTGCATCGAGCCGCCGTTGCAGCGCGGCCTCGAGTTCCGCCGGCGAACACACCACTTCGCAGAAGTCGATCTCGCGCAGGCGCTCCACGTTGTCGAGCTCGACGCGGCGCGGCCGCAGCGTCACCCAGTCGTGCGGCGACTTCGTCACCACCACCGGCTCGGTGTCGCAGGCAAACACGATGCCCGGGATGCCCAGCTTGCCGGCCTGCGCGAACATGTTGGTGGGCAGCGTGTCGCTGATGCCGACCACACACTTGGCCACCGTGTTGCTGGTGGCCGGCGCGATCACCACCGTGTGATAGACGTCGTCGTAGAGCATGCCCACCGGCACGGCGCTGGCCGTCTTGTCGCGCACGAGGCGGAAGCCCGGCGCGAAACGCGGACGCAGCTCGTCCAGTGGCATCTTGTAGATCGGCAGCACCTCTTCGGCCGCGTCGGACAGGAACAGGTCCAGCGCCGGCAGCCGCGCGGCCAGCGCGATCGATTCATCGAGGTAGTGGCCCGAGCCGGTGATGCACCAGGCGAAGCGCGAGCGCGGCGGCAGGGGCGAAGCGAAGTCGTCGCCCGGCCGGTCAGTCGGGGTGCGAGACTTCGATGTGAAGCTTGTGGAGCTTGCGGTAGAGGGTGTTTCGGCTGACATCGAGCGCCTTGGCGACATTGCTCACGTTCCAGCGATGCTGTTCGAGCAATTGGAGCAGAACCTGGCGCTCGTTGGCCTGGATCGGGTTGAGTTTGACCGGCAGGTCGTCGCCGCCCAGGTCGTCGGCCATCGACGCGGCCAGGCGCATTGCCGAGGACGCCTGCGGCGGCAGCGTGGGTGCGGCGGCCACATGGATCAGCGTGGGCAGGTGCTCGCGCGTGATCGGCTTGCCATCGGCCAGCGCCGCCGCCGTGCGCAGCACGTGGCGCAGTTGGCGGATGTTGCCCGGCCACGGGTGCTCGAGCAGCAGCCGCTCGGCCTCGGCGGTGAGCGAGCCCGCGCCGCCGGCCTCGGCGGCCAGCACGGCCAGCATCAGGTCGCGGCGGTCACTGCGGTCGCGCAGCGGCGGCAGTTGCAGCTCGATGCCGGCCAGTCGGTAGTAGAGGTCTTCGCGGAAGCGCCCTTCGCGCACCAGCGCCGGCAGATGCTGGTGGCTGGCGCTGATGAGCTGGAAGTCGACCGGATGGGTCTCCTCGGTGCCCAGCGGCGTGACCTGGCGCTCGTCGAGCACGCGCAGCAGCCGGGCCTGCAGCTCCAGCGGCATGTCGGCGATCTCGTCGAGGAACAGCGTGCCGCCGTCCGCCTGCAGAATCTTGCCGCGCCGGCCGGTGCGCTGAGCGCCGGTAAAGGCGCCAGCGCGGTAGCCGAACAGCTCGGACTCGATCAGCGTCTCCGGCAGGCTGGCGCAGTTGACCGCCACGAAGGCTCCGGCCGCGTGCGGGCTGGCCTCGTGCACGGCGCGCGCGAAAACCTCCTTGCCGGAGCCCGTCTCGCCGCACAGCAGCACCGGTGTCTGGCGGGCGATGACGCGGCGTGCCGTGTCCAGGTGGGCGACCAGCCGCACGTCCTTGAAGGTGGTGCCGCTGGCCGGCTTCGGCGCGGCCAGCCGGGCGGGTGTGCGCGCCGGGGCGAGTTGCCCGGCGTTGGCGGCCACGGTCGGGCCGGCGACCATCGGCGCCTTCGCGTCCGATGCCGGCCGGCGCGCCACCGCGAAGAAGCGCAGCGCGGCGTTGGCGCGGTAGGTCACCACCGGGTGGAACGACGCCGAGGTGCTGCGTTGCAGCATGTCCTCCAGCGAGGTCTGGAAGAGGTCTTCGATGCGGTGCGAGCGGATGTCTTCCATCGACTGCAGGCCGAGCTGGAACAGCGCGCTGCGGTTGGCGGCGAGGATGCGCCCGTCGTCGCCGACGGCCAGCTTGCCCTCGTGCAGCGTGTAGACGAACTCCGGCCGGCTGTGGAAGTGCAGCGGGTGCGCGTTGCGGTAGCGCGCGTCGATCAGGCGGTTCTCGATCATGCGCGCCGTCATGCCCAGCAGCACGAGCAGGTGCTGCTGCATCAGGCTGGAGCGGCTGGTCACGTCGAGCACCGCGGCGATCTCGCCGGAGGGGTCGTACACCGGCACGGCCGAGCAGGTGAGCTGGGTGAACTGGGTGAAGAAATGGTCTTCGCGGCGCACCGACACCGGCCCGGCCGCAGCCAGGCAGGTGCCCATGCCGTTGGTGCCGGCCGCCGTCTCGCTCCACATGCCGCCCACGCGCAGGCCCAATGGGCCGACCTCGGCGGCGAACTCGGGTGACGAGACCATGTGCACGATCACGCCGTCGGTGTCGGTCAGCACCACCGCCGCCTCCGCATCGGCGAGCTGCTGGTACAGCGTGGTCATCTCGTAGCGGGCGCAGGCGATGACATCGGCGCGGCGGGCGCGGCGCTCCTCGAGCTCGACACGCGCGACGAAGGCCGGCTCGCAGGCCTTGGCCGGGTCGAGCCGGTATTCGTTGAGGCAGCGGCTCCAGGACTGCGCCACCGGGTCGTTGGCCTGCTCGGGCACGCCACTGCGCACCAGCTCCAGGATCCGGTCGGCATGCCGGTGGGCTTCACGCATGGTCAAGGTCATCGTGGTCTCCAGGACGAGCCAAGAGCGGTTTCGGGAACAATTCCTGATTGTCGGTTCGGGCCGCTGGCCTTCGCACCGGGTAAACCACGGGTGCGTTAACCTCTTGCGGGCCTGCATTTTGCAGCCCTTCCGCGAGCCTGCCCGCAGAACACGGAGAAACTGCCTTGACCCCCCTCAATGTCCGCCCGACCGGCTTCGCGGCCGCACCTGCCCAAGGACCGCAATCGAGCGCGGCGATGGACCTGATCTTCATCGAGGGCTTCACGGGCCAGACGGTGATCGGCATCCACCACACCGAACTGCACGACCCGCAGCCGGTGGTGATCGACCTGCACGCCGGCCTGCCGAGATCGCGCGCCTGCGACACCGACCGCATCGGCGACACCATCGACTACGGCGTGGTGCGCGAGCGCCTGCAGCGCCTGCTGGTCGAACACCGGCTGCAGCTGCTCGAGGCCTTTGCCGAGGCGATTGCCGACATCCTGCTCGACGAGTTCCGCGCCAGCTGGGTGCGCGTGAAGGTGGTCAAGCCACGCAAGTTCGACGATGTGCAGGCGGTGGGCGTGCAGATCGAGCGCCATGCCGCCGAGACCGACACGCCGGCCCAGCGCGAGCAGCGCGGCGCCGCGGTGCTGCACCTGATCGGCAGTGGCATGGTGCCCGGCGGTCGCTGAGCCGCCCCAGAACGAAAAAGCCGACCGGCGGACCGGTCGGCAATCTCAAACCCTCTCTCTCCCGACGCACCGTCGCCGGTGCGCCGCTCTCTTCACTTCGCCTGGAACGGGTGGGCCACCGAGCCCTTCTTGGCAACCACTTCGGCGGCCGTGGGCGAACCGGCGACAGCGCGCTGGATCGACTCGCGAACGGCCTTGTAGTTGTATTCCTGGATCTTCTTGTCGTCTTCGGCCAGCCAGTGGATGAAGACGCCGACGCAGATGAACAGGTTGTCGGCTTCGGCGGCGGGGATCGTGCCGTCCTCGACGCTGTCGGCCACGGCCATTGCCACGC
This sequence comes from Rhizobacter sp. AJA081-3, assembly GCF_017795745.1. Lineage (GTDB taxonomy): Bacteria > Pseudomonadota > Gammaproteobacteria > Burkholderiales > Burkholderiaceae_C > Piscinibacter. The sequence continues at coordinate 2,866,112 of NZ_CP059067.1, forward strand.
CGCGCTGGGCGGGGCCGAACATCTGGACGGCCTGCTTGGCGCCCTTGATGGTGACCTTGTTGAACATCACGGTGGACGGCTTGGTCAGCAGGTTCGGTGCGACCACGGCCAGCAGCGACGTGAAACCATCCTTGTTGTTGGTCAGCGCGTTGGCGAAGGCGGACTCCGCAGCCGAGCCGCGCGGCCCGATGATCAGGTCGATGTGCGCAACTTCGTTGCCGTCACCGACGAGGGACTCGCCAACCATCATGCGATCGATTTTTGCCATGGCGTTTGTATCTCCTGTGAATGTGATTCTCTGAGTGTCGACACACTGGCCTCAGTCCAGCGCGTCGCAAACGCTATCACGTTCCATGCCACTGCGGGCCGAGCAGGCTCGCGATCATGAGGGTGGCGACGGTCAGATCGGCGCTCGTGCCGGGGTTGATGCCCCGTGCCTTGAGGGATTCGTCCCAGGCGGCGAATGCGGGCTCGCCGTCGGGCGAAGCATGCCCTCGCCACGCCTGCGCCGCCGTCATGACAGTGTGTGCCACGGCCTCGCCGTGTTTTCGAACAATGTGTGAATCGGGAATGGCGCCCAGAAACCCCAGGAAGACGCGCGCAACGGCGGCCTTCGTGGCCGCATCGGGCGCCTCGCCCGCCGGGCGGACCCCCAGTACAAACCCTGAGGGCCACACCGCCCGGCCGATGTCGAACAGGTCCGCATGGCCGCTGGCGTACTGCTGTGCGATGCGATCGCGCGACGCGGCCAGCCGCATCGCCTCGCGCAGGCCGACCGTGGGCTCGTCGTGCACGTCCTGCGCCGGCGCGTCACCCAGGCCACCGGGGTTGGCGCGCGCGATGGCACGGTAGGCGGCACGTGCATCGGCCACGTCGAGCGAGTTCATCACCTGCGCGATGGCCGCGCGCAGCGCCACCACGCTCGCACAGGCGCCTTGGCGCTCCACCGCAGCGGCCACCGGCGCGCACAGCAGCAAGATGCCGAGATTCGTGTTGCAGCCCACCGTGGCCCAGGTCGCTGCCATCGCGCCTTCGATGCGATCGCCGACGGGAGCACCGGGCGTGAAGAGCGGGCCGACGGCCGCCTGCGCGCTGGCCAGGAACATGTCCGCCTGCATGCGGTGGCCCGCCGAGGCCAGGCTCACGTTACCGGGCTTGCGCACCGCCACGTCGAGCCAGCAGGCCTGCAGGAAGCAGGCGCGGGCGCGGTCGAGCAGCGCGCGATCCACCGCGCGGCTCAGGCGCGCTGCGCGCCGCGGCGCGACGCGGCGAGCCGCCGGTCCAGCAGGTCGTCGACCAGTGCGCGGGCGATGTTGAAGGCTGTGACGCGCTGCAGGCCCTGCCACGCGGCCACGCCGTTGACCTCGATCACCTGCAGCGACTGCGTGGCGCCGCAGGGCAGGATGTCGATGCCCGCATAGTCCATCTCGAGGGCCCGTGCGGCGGCTTCGGCCAATTGCGCGAGCGGCGTTTCGAGCGTGGCTGGCTCGCAGCGCGCACCTTGCGCCACGTTGTGCACCCAGTGCGCGCTGACACGGCGCATCGCCGTCACCGCTCGCCCGCCGACGACGAGCACGCGCCAGTCGAAGCCCGGCTGCGAGAGCGGCGGCACGAAGCGCTGCAGGTAGGCCAGCGCGCCATAACCCTGTTTCAGGTCGGGCAGCGGGTGGTGCACGCCGTCGACCGAGCCGACCAGTTGCAGCCCCTTGCCCTGCGAGCCGAACAGCGGCTTGAGCACCAGTGCCCGGCCGGCCGCGCTCTCGCGCATCACCAGGCGCTGTGCCTGCGAAGGCGACTCCATGGCCCATGTCGGCGGCGTCGGGATGCCGGCCGCGTGCAGCAGCAGGCTCGTCATCGACTTGTCGACGCTGCGTTCGATGGCGCGCGCGTCGTTGTAGACCGGCACGCCAAGTTCGCGCAGCGCATGCAGCACGCCCAGCCGCTTGGTCACCTGCTCGAACGTGCCGCCGGCGATGCCGCGCACCAGCACCGCGTCGGGCAACTCGCGGCCGAAGCCGGGGATGGCCAGGCCGTGCCAGGCGGCGGCGGTGTCGATGCGGCAATCGGCCAGGTCGACGCAGCGGCCCACGGCACCGCGCTCGCGCAGCGCCGCCTGCAACTGGCGGGTGTGCCAGCCGACCTCGTCGGTCATGATGGCGATGCGGCTCATGTCTGCTTCACGCTTCCTTCAGCCACAGGCCGCGCAGCAGGTCCATGTTCAGGCCGCCGGCGTGGAAGGTGCTGCCGGTGTCGAGGTTGCTCACCCACACTTCGGCAGGCGCGAACAGCGCGCCGTCGATCTTGTAGAAGTCGTACTCGACGGCCTTGAAGATCTCGGCGAACGAGCGCCCGTAATCCTTCGAGTTGCGCGAAGGCAGCTTCACGGCGAGCGCACGCGCCGCCTCGTCGCTGCCGCGCACGCTCAGGTGCACGCGGCCGCCGTAGAGGATGGCGTCGTTGGTGCGGCCCATCGCCTCCACGCCGTCCGGGCTCGGCGAAGGCAGCGGCGCGGTAGCCACGCCGTCGACGATGTGCGAGAGATCGAAGCCGATCTCGTGCGACTTGTGCAGCGCCACCTCGAGCACGCGTGCCACCACCTGCGTGGTGCCGGCCTCGCTGCTCGTGGGCGTCAGCACGATCGTCAGGCCCTGTGGCTGCAGCGCGCAGTCGCGCAGGATCTTCTGCACCACCACGGCGGGCGGCACGCGGTCGACTTCCATCACCAGCACGCCCTGGTCGGCACGGTCGCGGTAGCCGAGTTCGGCATACAGCGGTTCCTTGGCAGCCAGCGCGCGCGCCGGGCCGGAGCCGAGCGAGAAGAACTTCTTGCCGCCGGTCTCTTCCTTGCTCGCCGAGAGGCTCCAGCCGGCGTACTGGCTGGCCAGGCAGGCCAGCACCGGCTGCGAACTGCGCACCTCCAGCCAGGTCGGCCAGCCGTCGACTGCGCCGCTGCGCGCGGTGACGCTGCCGAAGCCGCCGAGGCAGATCTCGCCGATCAACAGGCCGGCCTCGATGCCGCCCCCGGCCACGATGCCGGCGTCGACGACACGCGCGCCACTCGCGTCCTGCGTCACCTTCACGCGCAGCGCATCGGCGTCGGCGACGAGCCGCTCGACCCAGGGCTGCACATGCGCGTTCAGGCTCAGCGTGCTGCCGGCCAGGGCCGCGGGATGGTCACTCATGTCGTCGTCTCCAGGGAAGCCAGCAGCGCGTCGCGGCGGCTGGCGAGTCGGGTGGTCACCTCGTGCACGTCGCGGCCTTCGGCCACGAGGCTGCACAGCGGGTCGCCGGCGGCGATTTGCGTTTCGGCGCAGGGAAGGTCTCGCACACCTTCGCGACAAGCGATCTGCGCGGCCAAGTCGGCATCGACGTGCAGCGCGCGCGGCGCGAAGACGATCTCGGTGCCGCGCACGCCGTCCATCGGCGCGGGAGCCGGTGGCAGCTCGTCGCGCTGGCAGGCGCGCAGGTGCGCACGCACCGGGCCGCCCTCGCCCACGCGCGGATAGAGCGCCAGGCTGGCCGGCGGACGGGGGTTGACTTCGAGCACCTCGACAGTATCGCCGTCGAGCAGGAAGTCCAGGCTGCCCAGCCCTCGCAGGCGGAATACGGCGACGAGCAGCCGCGTGACGGCGGTCACCTCGCGCTGGATCTTGTCGCCGATCGGCACCGGACCGATCACGCCGCAGAACACGAAGGGCCGATCGCCCACCGGACTCGGCACCTGCGCATTGAATCCGAGCAGCACGGCGTCGCGCCCATTGGCGACGAAGGTGGCCGACATCGACAAACCGCGCCGTTCGCGCTGCCAGTAGCGGCCGGTCTCGGCCATGTCGTCGGCCGAGGCGCGACGCACCTGCCAGCCGCCGCAGCCGCCGGCGTCCTTGAGCAGCCAGCCTGCCGGCGAAGCCGGCGGCTCCATGGCCACGGACGGAAAGCCGATGCCGTGCGATTGCAGCACGCCGAAGAACTGCATCGGGTCGCGCACGCGGCGAACGTCGATCGGCGCCGTGCCGATCAAGGGCAACAGCGCGGCCCCGCGTGCCAGCAGATCGGCGCGGCCGTCGAAGCCACTGCCGGCGATCCAGCCCGCCACATCGCCGCGCTGCGCGAGCGCCGACAGCGCGGCGAGCAGCTTGCCATCGTCGATGCGCAGCGCCGGCGTGGCACCGATGTCTTGCCACGCCGAGGCCTGACGTTGCGTGTCGGCGTCGCCGAAGCAGTCGAGCGCGACCGTGCGCGTGCCGTCGAGTGCAGCGCTCTCGACCAGGGCCCGCGCGGAGAGCGCCGCGACCGCGAGCACGGCGGGCTCAGCCGCCCTTGCCGGCCGCGGACTCGGCCAGGAAGGCGCGCGCCGTGGCGAAGGCCTCGGCGAAGCCGAGCGTCACCGCCTTGGGCGCATCGCGCATCTGCACCAGCAGGCGATGCTGCGTCTGGTACTTGACGTTGCCGATCGCCAGCGCGCCGATGCCCACGGCGTTGGTGCCGGCCAGCGGCTTGGCGTCGTCCATCACGCCGACGCCGGCCACGCCCTCGGGCGGCACCGCGTTCACGTCGGCGGCCACCTTCATGCGCTTCACGTGGCTCAGGTCCTCGGCCGACACCACCTGCACGCCGGCAGCGGCGCAGGCGAGCACCACGTCGGCATCGGCGATCGAGGTGCGCACCGCGGCGCGGTCGCCGCCGGAGATGCCGTGGATGGTCACGCCGAAGCGCTTGCCGGTCTGCTGGGCGGCCTCTTCGGCCACGTCGATGCCGTTGCGGCTGGACAGCGCGACCTCGGCCCCGGCCATGGCCGCGAGCACGCCGGCGATGCGGCCCACCGGCCCGGTGCCGCCGAGGATGACCACGCGCTGGCCCTTCAGGCCCTGCGGCTGCGTCTTCAGCAGTGCCGCCTCGACGCAGGCCACCATCGCCGCGGCGGTGGTGTAGGCGCCGCTCGGGTCGGCCATCACCGACACCACGAAGGGCGGCACCATCGCCTTGGTCGAGCGCTCCAGCATGTCGGCGGCGAGCAGCGCGTCGCGCCCGCCGATGAACAGCCCGGTGCGCGCCACGCCCTTCGGGCCGCGCGAGAAGATCGCGTCCTGCGTCAGCGCGGTCACGCTATCGATGCCGGCGTCGCAGTACGGCACGATGATCTGGTAGCCGGCGTCTGCGGCCATGTTGATGTCGAACGGGCTCATCTGCTTGCCCGGCGTGATCATGTGGAGGATGTAGGGGCGTTCCATGGCGAATCGCAATCTGTGAAGGTTGGGAGAAGAAGTATTCAGCGGGCCGGCAGGTCGGCCACCACGGCACCGCGGCGGCGCGCGGTGACCACGCGCACGGTCAAGGCGTCGTCGACGACGCCGGCCGCGCGCGCGGCTTCGATCAGGCCCAGCGCGGCATCCGCCGAGGGCACGATGGCGAATCCGGTGGGGCCCCAGGAGCTCTGCCCGATCGCCGCGGCATCGCCGGCCGAGGCACCCCACCAGCGCATCAGGCGGCCGACGGCGGCGCTGGTCCAGGCGCTGCCGTCCTGCGCCGGCGCGAAATGGTCGCCCAGCAGTTGCTGCACGCGGTTCAGGCCCGGCGCGAAGGCTGCGAAATCGTCGCTTGCCGCGCCCGGCAGCACGCGCATCAGCACCTGGTGGCAGATATCGGCCGCAGCGGCCTGCGGCAGCGGCGGCAGTCGGGCAATCGCCTCGCGTTCGCCGGAGCCGGACAGGCCACGCAAGCGTTCGTCGAGCACGACGATGACGCGCCAGCCCAGCGGCAACTCGACGCGCGAGAGCAGCTGCGCGGGCGATCCATCGCGCCCCGGCCCGCCGTCGAGCAGCAGCCCGCCGGCATCGAAGCCGGCGATGCCGATGCCCGAGCGTTGGCCGCGGCCCAGCCATGACGCCAGCGTGGGCGTGTCCACGTCCAGCGCGTGAAGACGCGCGAAGGCGCAGCCGACGGCCAGCGCGAGTTGCGTGCCCGAGCCGAAGCCGGCATGCGCCGGGAGCACCTGGTGCAGGCGCAACGACAGCGGCGCATGGCAGCCGCTGCGTTCGCGCAGGCGCTGCAGGTGGGCGGATGCGCGCCCGAGTTCGTCTTGCGCGGCCAGCGTGTCGGCGCTCAGCGCATCGTGCTCAGCCGGCGCGAGTTCGAGCCCGGTCTCGAAACCGTCGATGACCAGGCCGATGCTGCCGAAGCGCCGCCCCAGCGAGCCCGAGGGGTCGAGGAAGCCCAGGTGCAGGCGGCCCGGCGCGCGCACGCTCACGCCGGCGCGGGCTTGGGCGCGAGGCGAGGTCGTCGAGGGGCTGGGCATGGGTCGGAACGGGGCGTCGATCGGGCGGAGCATACGGCCAAGGTAGCAAGGGCCGTTCCGCCACGGGAACTCACCCGCGCAGGTGCCTGCGGGGCGGCGTTGTCCCGTTCCGGGGACACTGTGTCAACGCAGCCGCAGCCGCCGAGCTGCGTCAGTCGTACTTGAGGTACTTGAAGCGCGGGTCGTCCGGCGTGCCTTCGAGCACCGCCTCCGCTTCCTGGCCGGGCTGCCACATCAGCACTTCTTCGATCTTCTTCGCCAGCTCGAAGTCCTTCTCGGTGATGCCCTTGGCGGCGTGGTTCATCAGCTTGACGGTGACGAAGGCGTACGACACGTTGAGGTCCGGGTGATGCCAGGCCGCCTCGGCCAGGTGGCCGACGGTGTTGACCACCATCAGCGTGCCCTTCCAGCCGCTGGTCTTGTACTTGCGCCGGATCCAGCCGTCCTCGAAGGTCCACTTCGGCAACTCGGCCTTCAGGCGCGCGTCGACTTCCTCGACCGTGTAGACCTCGTCCTTGCCCTTGCGTCGCCACTGCGTCATGTCCGTCTCCTGTGCTCGATCGTTGGCGAGCGTGTCACGCCACCGCCCGCGATGCAAGCACCTGGCCTTCGCACACGCCGAAGCCGATGCGGCGCGCGCCCTCACGCTCGCAATGGGCGCGCAGCACGAGGCTGTCCCCGTCTTCGAGGAAGGTTCGCGTCTCGCCATTGGCCAGGGTGATGGGCCGCTTGCCGCCTTCGGTGAGCTCGAGCAGCGAGCCGCCCTGCCCCGGCGCCGGACCCGACTGCGTACCCGAGCCGAGCAGGTCGCCCGCGCCCAGGTTGCAGCCGTTGACGGTGTGGTGGGCGATCAACTGTGCGATCGTCCAGTACGAGTCGCGGAAGTTCGACCGCATCAGCCGCTCATGCGGCAGGCCGGCTTCGCGCATGCGCGGTGTCTGGATCGACGCCTCGAGCGTGATGTCGAAGGCACCGGCGGCGCGGTTCGCCGCCGAATCGAGGTAGGGCAAGGGCTGCGGGTCGCCGGCCGGGCGCTCGAAGGGCACACGGAACGGCGCCAGCGCCTCGGGCATGACCACCCAGGGCGAGATCGTGGTCGCGAAGTTCTTCGACAGGAAGGGCCCGAGCGGTTGGTACTCCCAGGCCTGAACGTCGCGCGCCGACCAGTCGTTGAGCAGCACGATGCCGAACAGCGCGTCTTCCGCCTTCGTGATCGGCACCGGCTCGCCGAGCGCATTGCCCGCGCCGATGAGGAAGCCCAGCTCCAGCTCGTGGTCGAGCCGCGCGCTCGGCGCCAGCCGCGGTTGCGCGTCGTTCGGGCCCTTCACCTGGCCGAGCGGGCGGTGGAAACGCTGGCCGCTCACGCCGATCGACGAGGCGCGGCCGTGGTAGCCGATCGGCACCCACTGATAGTTGGGCAGCAACGGGTTGTCGGGGCGGAACAGCTTGCCCACCGCGGTGGCATGGTGGATGCCGGTGTAGAAGTCGGTGTAGTCACCGATGCGGCAAGGCAGGCCCATCTCGAGGGCCGCTTGTGGCACCAGGCACAGCTCGAGGAAGGGCCCCTGCTCGCTGCCGTCGCGCAAGGCCACCGACAGCGCGCTGCGCACGCCGCGCCGCGCGACCGGCCCGAGAGCCATGAAGCCGAGCAGATCGCCTGCGGCCAGAGGCTGCAGCCACTGCGCCACCTCGCGTCCCCAGGGGCATTGCTCAGCGGAAAGTCGCAGGTCCAGCACCTGGTCGCCGATGGCCACGCCGAAGCGCCACGGCTCCTCGCTGCCCTTGCGGCGGAAGCGCCCGAGCGGCAGGTTCTGGATCGGGAAGTCGGTGCCGGCCTCGTTGGCCGAGGCGACCCAGCTGCGCAGCGATGGATCGTGCGTGTCGTCGAGCGCCGCGCTCATGCGGCCGATCCACCCGTCGGCACGCCGGCGCGCGCCGCGTCGAGCGCCTCGCGCAGCACGCGAAGGTCGCCGATGTGGTTGGCCAGCAGCAACACCAGGCGCGCGTTGACGAGCCGGCTGGCTTCGTCGGACAGGCCGCGGTGCGTGTCGATCAGCATCTCGTAGAAGTCGTCGCCGGGCGTGAACGCATGCAGCGGCGACTGGCCGGGACGGCCGAAGTTCGGGCGGGTGTTGAGGTGTTCCATCGTCTTCTCTTCGGAAGGTCAGGCGTTGCAGGTGGCGCGGGCCAGCGCAGCGCGCACGGCGGCGGCGTCGAGCCGGCGCCAGCGCGCGGCCACGTGCTGGTCGGGCCGCAGCAGGTAGGCGGTGCCGGGGCGTGCGTCGAGGCGCTTGGCGGCCACGCCCTGGTGATCGACGACCAGCGACGCGCCGGCCGGCGCATCGCCGTCGACCTGAGACACGATCAGGGAGCGCACCGGGATCGCGGCATCGGCGAGCGATCGGATCGTCTCGCGCGTGGCGGCGTCGATGTCGGCCGGTCCTGCCACGAACAACATCAACGTGAAGCGGTGGCCGGTGTGCGCGAGCAGCCAGGCATCCTGCCCCTGGTGCCGCACCGGCGCGTCGGCCAGCGGCGCGCCCGGGTGCAGCGTGCCTTGGAACGGATCCGCGTCGGGCGTGTTCAACGCCGAGCCCGTCAGGTGCGCCGGCACCGAGAGCCGCCCCGAATTGACCAGAGATCGCGCGAAGGCATGCTCGCGCGCCAGCGTCAGCACCGCGTTGCGGAAGTCGCGCGAGACCTGGCTCTTGGGCGTGATGAAGTCGGTGGAGCGTGTCGAGTTCAGCAGGTTCTCGTCGGCGGCGAAGACTCGTTCGTCGCTGTAGCTGTCGAGCAGCGTGTCGGGCGCCTTGCCGTCCATCACCAGCTTGAGCTTCCACACCAGGTTGTCGGTGTCCTGCAGGCCGGAGTTGGCGCCGCGCGCACCGAAGGGCGAGACCTGGTGCGCCGCGTCGCCAACGAACAGCACGCGGCCGTGGCGGAAGCGCTGCATGCGCCGGCACTGGAAGGTGTAGACGCTGACCCATTCGAGCTCGAACTCGCGCTCCGGCCCGAGCATGGCGCGGATGCGCGGGATGACGCGCTCGGGCTGCTTCTCCGCTTCGGGGTCGGCATCCCAGCCGAGCTGGAAGTCGATGCGCCAGACGTTGTCGGCCTCGCGGTGCAACAGCACGCTCTGCCCCGGGTGAAACGGCGGATCGAACCAGAACCATCGCTCGGCCGGGAAGTCGGCCTTCATCACCACATCGGCGATGAGGAAGCGGTCCTGGAACACCTTGCCCTCGATGTCCAGGCCGAGCTGGCGGCGGATCGGGCTGCGTGCGCCGTCAGCGACTATGACCCAGTCGGCATCGAGCGAATACCGCCCTTCGGTCGCCTCGACCTCGATGCGCACGCCGTCACCGGCCGGTGTCACACCGACCACCTTGTTCTTCCAGCGCAGCTCCAGGTTCGGCAGCTCGCTGGCGCGCTTCACGAGGTATTCCTCGAGGTAGTACTGCTGCAGGTTGACCATGCCCGGGCGGTGATGGTCGGCCTCGGGCAGCAGGTTGAAGCGGAACACCTCGTCGTTGCCGTAGAAGGTGCGCCCGACGTTCCAGGTCACGCCCTTGTCGACCACCGGGTCGCCGCAGCCGATGCGGTCGAGGATCTCCAGCGCGCGCTTGGCGTAGCACAGGCCGCGCGAGCCGACGCTGACGGTGTCGTCGTCGTCGAGCAGCAGCACGCGCGTGCCCTGCATCGCGAGGTCGATCGCCGCGGCCAGGCCGACCGGGCCGGCACCGACGACGATCACCGGGTGGCGTGGCACCTCGCCCGGCCGTTCGATCTCGGCGGGGCGATGGTGGGCGTAGCGCGGGTAGGTGTAGGTGCTCAGCATGGGCGGCTCGTGTGGCGTCAGCCGTTGAATTCCTTCTCGTGCATCCAGGCCGCGTGCTTGGGAGCACGACGGGTCTTCGCCCATTCGTCGAGCATGTCCCACTTCACCGCGTCGAGCTTCGCGTTCATGTCGGCCGTGGCCGTGTCGGCGGCGAGCTCGACGCGGTGCCCGTTCGGGTCGAAGAAGTAGATCGACTTGAAGATCGTGTGGTCGGTCGGGCCAATCACCTCGATGCCCGCAGCCTGCAACTTCGTCTTCGTCGCTTCGAGCTCCTCCAGCGAGCCGACCTTGAACGCGATGTGCTGCACCCATTCCGGCGTGTTGGCGTCGCGGCCCATCGCCGGCGAGTTCGGCAGCTCGAAGAAGGCGAGGATGTTGCCGCCGCCCGCGTCGAGGAAGACGTGCATGTAGGGGTCGGGCGCGTGCGTCGAGGGCACATGGTCCTCGGCGATGGCGAGCACGAAGTCCATGCCCAGGTGTTCGCGGTACCACTGGACGGTCTGCTTGGCGTCGCGGCAGCGGTAGGCGACGTGGTGGATGCGCTGGATGCTCATGTGCGTGTCTCCTCAGGTTTCGAGCGCGGCCCACATCTGGCGGTCGCGCTCGGCGGTCCAGATGCGCGGGTCGGGGTACTGCGTGGCCTCGTCGTAGCAGCGCGTCACGTCGAAGGGCATGCAGTGGTCGAAGATGACCCACTTGCCGTACTTCGGCGCCAGGCGCGCGTAGGTGTCCTTGTAGACGGCGTTCAGATCCTTGCCCGCGGCCACGCCGGCCTTGACGCTGTCGTAGACGTCGGCGATGAAGGCGCGCGTGCCGGCGAGCCCCGCCTGCACCTGATCGGGCGTCACCAGCGCGGCGCCGCGGCCAGGCACGAGCTTCGCGGGCTTCAGCGCGGCGAGGTTGTCGAGCGTGGCCGGCCAGTCCTTGAAGTAGGCATCGCCGGCGTAGGGCGTGGCGTCGAACTCGACCAGGTCGCCGCTGAACAGGATCTTCTGCTGCGGCAGCCAGGCCACCGTGTCGCCCTTGGTGTGGCCGCGGCCGAGCTGCAGCAGCTGCACCTCGAGCTTGCCCAGCCACAGCGTCATCCTGCCGGTGAAGGTCATCGTCGGCCAGGTCAGGCCGGGCGGCACGCTCTCGACATTGCGGAACAGGCGCGGAAAGCGGCCGATCTCGCTGGCCTTGTCCTGCTCGCCGCGCTCGACGATGAGGTCGTAGGTGTCCTGGCTGGCGATGATCTGCTGCGGCGCGTAGGCGCTCGCGCCGAGCACGCGCACCGCGTGGTAGTGGGTCAGCAGCACGTACTTGATCGGCTTGTCGGTGACCTCGCGGATGCGGCGGATCACGTCCTGTGCCATCACCGGCGTGGCCTGCGTGTCGAGCACCAGCACGGCGTCGTCGCCGATGATGATGCCGGTGTTCGGGTCGCCCTCGGCCGTGTAGGCATAGGCGTTGTCGGACAGCTTCGTGAAGCTGACCTTCTTCTCTTCGAGGTCGGCCTGGCTGGCGAAGGTCTTCTGGCTCATGGGGGCTCCGGAGTCCGTGGCCGGGCGGCCACGGTGTTTGTTCATTGCAAACGCGTTCGCACTTTACGGGCAAGGTTGCGCTATGTCAAACTAGTTTGCATGGAACAAATCGTCAACCGCGAGCAGCGGGCGGTGCAGTCGGTAGAGGTCGGCGGGCGATTGCTCATCGCGCTGGGCCAGCATGCCGCGCCGATGTCGCTGAAGGACCTGGCAGCCGCCGCCGACCTGCCGGCCTCGCGGGCGCACCCCTATCTGGTGAGCTTCGGCCGTCTCGGCCTGATCGAGCAGGACGGCACCAGCGGGCGCTACGCGCTCGGCCCGGCGGCGCTGCAGCTCGGCCTGGCCTGCCTGCACCAGCTCGACCCGATCAAGGCCGCGGGGCCGGTGGCCGAGGCGCTGTCGCAGGCGATCGACCAGACGGTGGCAATCGCCGTGTGGGCCAACTTCGGCCCGACCATCGTGCGCGTGATCGAGGGCAGCCAGCCGCTGCACGTGAACATGCGCGCCGGCTCGGTGATGTCGGTGCTGGGCACCGCCACCGGCCGTGCCTTCGCCGCCGTGCTGGCGCCGCGCACCGTGAAGGAGGTGCTCTCCGGGCCGGTGGGTGAGCCGCGCCGCGCCGACCGCACGCCGGTGAAGGACGTCGACCGCGAGCTCGAAGGGATCGCCGCCGAGGTGCGCCGCCACGGCGTGGCCCGCGCGCTGGGCCGGCCGATCCCGGGCGTCAACGCCTTCAGCGCGGCGGCCTTCGACCACGAAGGGCGGCCGGCGCTGGTGATCACGGCGCTCGGCCACGAAGACACCTTCGCCGCCACCTGGGATTCGCCGCTGGCCGCTGCGGTGCGCGACGCCGCTGCCGAGGTGTCGCACCGGCTCGGCCACCGGCGCTGAGCGCGTCGAGGGCTCCGCCCGTGCCGCGTCACTTCACCAGCGGCCGCACCGTGGTGAAGCCGCCATCCACGGCGATTACTTGGCCGGTCAGGCGCTGAGCACCCTCGCCGAGCAGCCAGGCCATGACATCGGCCACCTGCTCCGCGGTCTGCACGCCGCCCAACGGGTACTGGCGCGCCGCGCCCTCGCGCATGGCCGGCAGTTTGAGCATGGATGCGGTCATCGGCGTCTCGGTCAAACCCGGCGCCACCGCGTTGACGCGCACGCCCTGCGATGCGTGCGTGGCCGCGGCGCTGCGCACCAGCGCCTCGACGCCGCCCTTGGCCGCCGCGATCACCTCGTGGTTGGCCACGCCGATGCGCGCCACCACCGAGCTCACGAACACGGCCGCGCCCGGTGCGCCTTTCAGTTCCGCGAGCCAGGCCTGCAGCACGAAGACCGCGCTGTCGAGGTTCACCCGCATCAGCTCGCGATAGGCCTCGATGCGCGTGCGCTGCAGCGGCGCGATCAGCGTGCTGCCGACGCAGTGGGCGAGTTGCGTGGGCGCCTCGCCGAGCGCTTCGCGGCAGGCCGCGAAAGCCAGCGCCGCGCCTTCCGGCGTGGTGGTGTCGGCGGCGATGCGCAGCACGGCCGGCACCTCGGCCAGCCGCGCGGCATCGCGGCCCACGGCCACCACGCGGCGGCCCTGCGCCGTCAGGCGCGAGGCCAGCGCGCGGCCGATGCCGCCACTGGCACCGGTGACGAGGACGATGGTAGTCATGGCAGCGTTTCCTGCAGGTCGAGTGGATCGGTTTCGGCTGGCGCGCGGCGCACCGTCGCGCTCCGGCACCCCACCTCGCCGCGACGGATGGATTGGGCACGCTGCACCACCGCAGCCCTCTGCGATTCGTCCATGCGCTGCAGGTTCTTCACCTGCAGCGCCATGCGCGGGTTCTTCGCCAGCAGGGCCTGGTGGCGCATGAGAAAGTCCCAGTACAGCGTGGTGAACGGGCAGGCCGCGTCGCCGCTGCGCAGCGCCGGGTCGTAGCGGCAGCCGGCGCAATGCGGGCTCATGCGCTCGATGTACTTTCCGGTGGCCACGTAGGGCTTGCTGGCCATCAGGCCCCCGTCGGCGAACTGGCTCATGCCCAGCGTGTTGGGCAGCTCCGCCCACTCCACCGCGTCGACGTAGACCGCGAGGTACCAGGCATGCACCTGGCGCGGCTGCACGCCGTACATCAGCGCGAACAGGCCGGTCACCATCAGCCGCTGGATGTGGTGGGCGTAGCCGTGCTGCAGCGTCTGCGTGATCGCGTCGCGCAGGCAGGCCATGTCGGTGTCGCCGCTCCAGTACCACGCGGGCAGGTCTTCCTTCGCATCGAGCGCGTTGCGTTCGAGGTAGCCGGGCATCTGCGTCCAGTAGATGCCGCGCACGTACTCGCGCCAGCCGAGGATCTGCCGCACGAAGCCCTCCACGCTGGCCAGCGGCGCGCGGCGGGCGTGGTACGCGGCCTCCGCGGCAGCGACGACTTCGCGCGGGTTGAGCAGCTTGAGGTTCAGCACTGCTGACAGGTGCGCGTGGAACAGCCAGGGCTCGCCCGGCCACATCGCGTCCTGGTGGCGGCCGAAGTGCGGAAGGCGTTGCGCGATGAACTCGTGCAGCGCCTGCAGGGCCTGCTCGCGCGTGACGGGCCAGGCGAAGTCGTCGAGCCGGCCCGGGTGGGACGCGAAGCGCTCGCGTACCAGCGCGATGACCTCACGCGTGATCGCGTCCGGCGCAAAGCGGCTGCGCGGCGGCACGCGGCCGGGCCCTTCGGGGCCGAAGGCGGCGCGGTTGTCGGCATCGAAGTTCCACTCGCCGCCCAGCGGCTCCTTGCCGTCCATCAACACCCGATGGCGCACGCGCTGCTCACGGTAAAAGTACTCCAGCCTCAGCGTCTTGCGGCCCTTGGCGTGGGCCGCGAACTCACGCACGCTGCCGAAGAAGTGGCGGTCCTCGCGCACGTCCAGCGGCAATCCGCTGGCTTCAGCCACGCCGCGCAGCGACTGCAGCACCCGCCATTCGCCCGGCGCCGTGACCACCAGGCGTTGCGGGCGCAGCAGCGTGATGTCGGCGCGAAGCTGGGTGGCCAGGCTGCCCTGGTTACCGCCGGCATCGAGCGCGGTGTAGTGCAGCGGCAGGCCGGCTTCGCGCAGGACCATCGCGAAGTGGCGCATCGCCGAGAGGAACAACGCAGTGCGCTGCTGGCTCGAGACGACGTGGGTGGACTCCTCCGCCACCTCTGCCATCCAGACAGCATCGCAGCCCGTGTCGAAGCCGTCGAAGGCCGACGCTTCGAGGTCGAGCTGGTCACCCAGCACGATGACGAGCGAGCGAAGTTCAGTCACGCGGGGCCTTCTTGCGCCGGCAGGCGTCGGAGCAGTACTTCACCTCGGCCCAGTGGCGTGACCAGGCCCGTCGCCAGCTCATCGGCCTGCCGCAGACCGCGCAGGGCTTGGCGGGCAACACGGCCTTGTTGCCCTTGAACGAGGCGGAGTGCTGCCTCACGCCTTCCGGGCCCAGGCGCGGCGACGCAAGTGCGTGTGCATCACGTATTCCGGTGTGCGAAGGGGATGGATCGACTTCTCAGCCGCAGGGCTGAAGCGTCGTCCGCGCCGGCGGAGGGGCCTCTCGCCGCCTCGCGCGCCGCCGTATTTCCCAGCACAGCCCCGGCCAGAGCGGCGCCTGATTGCCATGCGCCTTCGACGCCCAGGCCGCCGAGGAAGTCGCCGCACACGCCCAGGCCCGAGGCGGCATCCCACCAGCAGGAGTCGGCCGGTGCGGCCAGCGGCAGCCCGGGCTGCGCGTAGCGCCAGCGGTGGACCACGGCATGGCGCCAGCGAACCGGCTCGCCCAGGCACTCGGCCACCGCGGCCTGCATGCGGGCCTGCACCTCGTCGCCCGGCTGTTCGAGCTGCTCACGGCTCCAGTCGGCGCGGGCGTGGGCCACCCAATGGGCTTCGTCGGGTCGCCGTTCCCGGCCCGGGCGCCGTTCGTTGCGCGACAGCAGGTCGATCACGGGATGGGCCGGCCGGGCCAGATCCCAGGCTGCTGCGCCTTGCGGCGGCTCGGCAATGCCCATCAAGGTCCAGCAGGGCTGCATGAGCACCTGCGCGGCACGCTGTGCCCAGGCCGGTTCATGTGGCGCCAACAACATGGCGGACTGGGCCGGCGGCATCGCGAGAACCACGGCGTCGAAAGCGCCAGGCAGGGCCTCGCCGCGGCTGCGCAGGCGCCAGCCGTCGCCTTGGCGATGCAAGGCCTCGATCGGCGTGTCCCAGCAGAAGTCGATCCCACAGAGCAGTTCCCGCGTCAGTCTGGGCATGTCCGGAATCGGTACGTAAAGCGCGCCAGCGGACGCGGTTCCGGGCGCCGTCACGGGAGTCCATGAGGTGAGCCAGCCTGAGCGGCAGGCCTGATCGGCGAACGCCCGGAACGCCGGCGTCGTCGCACCGAAGCCGGTGGCGCCGTGGTCGAACTTCGTGCTTCGAGGCTGGCTCTGCGCGTCCTGCCACTGCGCACGCCGGGTGGCAAGTCGCCCCCCAGCGCCGCGCGACTTGTCGAACACCTGCACCTGGCAACCCGAAAGCATGAGATCTCGCGCGCAGACCGCCCCGGCCACACCCGCGCCGATTACCGCCACATGACCGACCTCATTGCAGGTTTGCATGGCCGCAGGATACAGACTTAGCAGGTCAGATAAGGGTCATCACCGGAAACTCTGGCCAATCTCCCCGATACTCCAGGTCAATTCGACTTCAACTGGATTTGAGATGCCCGACGCAGCCCATCCGGAAGGCGGCGCGACTCATCGCAGCGGCGCGGTGGCGCGCATGGTGCGCATGCCGGTGGCGACACTGCGTGTCTGGGAGCGCCGCTACCGGCTCTGCTCGCCGGCGCTGACGCCCAGCGGTCAGCGCCTGTACAGCGCCGCTGACGTGCGCCGGATCGCGCTGCTCAAGCAACTCACCGAGCTCGGGCACGCGATCGGCAGCATCGCGGCGCTCGACATGGCTCAGCTTCAGGCCGTGGCCGCCACGCACGCCGCAGCCATCACCGGCACGCTGGGTGCAGATGAACCGGTCGCCGCGGGGCCCTCGTGGCGCGTGGCCGTGGTGGGCGAGGCCCTCGCGCGCAGGCTGCAGCGGCCGGCCCTGCGGCGCTGGCTGTTGCGCCCGCTCGAAGTTCTCGGTCCGTTCGACGACCTCGCCCATGCCGCGGCGTGCCTGGCCGGCTCCGCCGCGGAGTCGCTGCTCGTGCAGGCACCGACCCTGCAAGGCGACTGGCTTGCGCAGTGGAACCGCATCACGCCGCGCCCCCCGCGCACCGCGGTACTGTTCCGCTTTGCCAGTGAATCGGTGTGCGAACAGCTCGCGGCGGCCGGTCTGGACTTGCTGCGCGAGCCGCCTTCGGACACCGCCCTCGGCCAGTGGTTGCAGGCGCTCAATACGGCCGAGGGCCAGTCGCGCACGGCAGCCGCACCTGCGCAGACCGCCTGGCCGACGCCCGAGGCCATTCCGGCACGGCGCTGGGATGACGCGGCGCTGGCCGACATCGCCGGCCTGTCCACCACCATTGCCTGCGAATGCCCGAAGCACATCGCCGAACTGTTGATGCAGCTTTCGCACTTCGAGTCCTACAGCGCGCAGTGCGCGAACCGCAGCGTGGCCGATGCGGAACTGCATACCTATCTGTCGCAGGTCGCCGCGGCAAGCCGCGCCCGGTTCGAGGAAGCGCTCGAGCGGGTGGCCATCCACGAAGGGCTGCTGCTCACGCAGCCCGCGCAAGCTGGGCAGCCCACAATGACAAACCCCTCCCGACCAGAGGTGGGAGGGGCGGGTGGCTGACGCCACCAGTTCGGGGCTCCGGAGGAAAGTGGTCCGGGGCTCCTGGCGCGCAGGGACTGCGCCATTGGGTGTGCCTGCATGCAGGCCCTACAAAACTAGACCATGGCCCGGCCGACTTCAAGCACGATCTTTGATCGTGTTTCCTCTTGTCATGACTGCGGCTTCGTGATGCTCGCGACGATGCCCGCGACGCGCTGCTCGACCGCCGCGTCCATGCGGATCGTGCGGCCCCACTCGCGGGCGGTCTCGCCCGGCCACTTGTTCGTCGCGTCCAAGCCCATCTTGCCGCCCAGGCCGCTGACCGGCGAGGCGAAGTCGAGGTAGTCGATGGGCGTGTTGCCCACCAGGGTGGTGTCGCGCACCGGGTCCATGCGGGTGGTGATGGCCCAGATCACCTCGTCCCAGCGGCGGATGTCGACGTCGTCGTCCGTCACCACGATGAACTTGGTGTACATGAACTGGCGCAGGAAGCTCCACAGCCCGAACATCACCCGCTTGGCGTGGCCCGGGTAGGCCTTGCGGATGCTGATGATCGCCATGCGGTAGCTGCAGCCCTCGGGCGGCAGGTAGAAGTCGACGATCTCCGGAAACTGCTTCTGCAGGATCGGCACGAACACCTCGTTGAGCGCCACTCCCAGGATGGCCGGCTCGTCCGGCGGCTTGCCGGTGTAGGTGGAGTGGTAGATCGGGTCGCGCCGGTGCGTGATGCGCGACAACTCGAACACCGGGAACCAGTCCTGCTCGTTGTAATAGCCGGTGTGGTCGCCGAATGGTCCTTCCAGGGCGTGAAGGTAGCCGTTGATCTCCTTCATCGGCACGCCGTGCTCGCTGCGGCCGGCCCAGCCGGGATCGGCCACAGGAATGCAGCCCTCGAGCACGAATTCGGCGCTCGCCGGCACCTGCAGCATCACGCCCGCATCGCCGACGGCGCTGTCGGTCACCTCGGTGCGGCTGCCGCGCAGCAAGCCGGCGAACTGGTACTCCGACAGCGTGTCGGGCACCGGCGTCACCGCACCCAGGATGGTGGCCGGGTCGGCGCCCAGGGCCACGGCGATCGGGAACGGCTGGCCCGGCCTGGCCAGCGCGAACTCGCGGAAGTCGAGCGCCCCGCCGCGATGGGCCAGCCAACGCATGATCACCTGGCGTGGGCCGATCACCTGCTGGCGGTAGATGCCCAGGTTCTGGCGTGCCCTCGCCTTCGGCCCGCCCTGCGGTCCCCGCGTAACGACCAGCCCCCAGGTGATCAGCGGCCCGGCATCGCCCGGCCAGCAGGTCTGCACCGGCAGGCGGGCCAGGTCGACATCGGCGCCTTCCAGCACCACCTCCTGGCAAGGCGCCTGGCGCACCGATGCCGGCTTCATGTCCCACACCGCCTTCATCATGTGTAACAGGCGGCCGGTGTCCTTGAGGCCCTTGGGCGGCTCCGGTTCCTTCAGACGGGCCAACAACTGACCCACCTCGCGCAGCTCGCTCACCTCGGTAGCCCCCATGCCCAGCGCCACCCTTTTCGGGGTGCCGAAGAGGTTTGCCAGTACCGGAAATTTGTAACCGACCGGGGATTCGAAAAAAAGTGCCGGGCCACCGGCGCGCAGCACGGAGTCACTGACCGCTGTCATCTCGAGCCGCGCGGAGACTGGCTCTGCGACCCGTTTCAGCTCGCCGAGCCGCTCCAGACCGTCAACAAACTCACGGAGATCGCGGTACTTCATACGAAAAAGTAATTACAGATCGATGTCATAACCTTGACCAGTTATGAAAAGGCTTCCTAGAATTCGGCCCGTTCGCACCATCGAGGGATAACCCGAACCCCATGGTGCGGGGATAGTGAAGCAGCCGAGCCGCTGCCACAGTCGAACCCAGGTTCGAATCGCTGCCGGAAGACGCCGCGCAAGACGGCACCCGATCTCCGGCTGAGGATTATCACCGTCGCCCCAGGCACTGATCGCCGGGGTCGCCCTGCGGGGCCGGCGGCCTGAACAGAAGGAGTGACATGACAACGCTGAAGCGATGCTCGACGCGTGCCCGCCAGGTGCGCAATGCCATCGGCGAGTCGGCCACGGTGTTCCTGAAGGACGTCGGGCACGGCTTGCTCGAAGTCAGCCACAACATGCTGGCGCTGCTCGGGCTGCTGCTCGTGGCGGCCGCAGTGTTCACCCTCGGCAAGCCCGAATTCCGCCATGCCGCCGAAACCACGGTGCTGGGCTGGCTGCAGGCCCGCCACGAGGCGCGGGCCGAGCCAGCAGAACTGCTTGCCGCGCAGTTGAGCGAGCCGGACGCGATCAATCGCGCCACCGCGACCGATCCGAAGGAACTCACCCGCCAGCAGGCCGCCGTGGCGCACTGGATCTCGCGCCGCTATCGCGTCGCGCCGGAGCCGATCAGCCGCCTCGTGCAGGAAGCCTGGAACGTGGGCCAGCGTGCCGGGCTCGACCCGACGCTGATCCTGGCCATCATGGCGGTGGAATCGAGCTTCAACCCGTTCGCGCAGAGCACCGTCGGCGCGCAGGGCCTGATGCAGGTGATGACGAAGATCCACGACGACAAGTACGAGGCCTTCGGAGGCAACCTGGCGGCCTTCGACCCGGTGACCAACCTGCGCGTGGGCGTGCAGGTGCTCAAGGAGTGCATCGCTCGCGCCGGCAGCCTGGAAGCCGGCCTGCGTTATTACGTGGGCGCAGCCAACCTCGAAGACGACGGGGGCTATGCCGGCAAGGTGCTCGCCGAGCAGAACAACCTGCGCATGGTGGCTGGCGGCAAGTCGGTGCCGGCCAATGTGGCGCTGATCTCGGTGTCGGCGCCGGCCGCGGCTGCCTCGGCAGCGCAGCGACCGGCAGCGCAGCCGGCCGTGGCGCCGGCGCATGAAGTCGAACCGCCGGAGCAGGTCGCCTACCTGCGCTGAAGCGCCGGCGCGCCTCCGCTACACTGGCGGCACCGCGCGACTGGCGATGCGGCCCCGCCCTGGGGCCTGAGGTGGTGAACCACCGGGAAGCGTGGTCGGAGCCTGCCGCTGCGGGCGCCGGATCCGCCGTTCGCCTGGGCAGCCCTGCGACCGCAACCCCTGCGGCCGGCCCCGGGTACTTCCGCTGTCAAGGACTGCCAACATGTTCGACCGTTCCGTTTCCACCGTCGCCCACATCGATCCGGAGATCTGGGCCGCCATCCAGCGCGAGAACCAGCGCCAGGAAGACCACATCGAGCTGATCGCCTCGGAGAACTACGCGTCTCCCGCAGTGATGGCCGCGCAGGGCTCGCAGCTCACCAACAAGTACGCCGAGGGTTACCCGGGCAAGCGCTACTACGGCGGCTGCGAGAACGTCGACGTGGTCGAGCAGCTCGCCATCGACCGCGCGAAGCAGCTGTTCGGCGCCGAGTTCGCCAACGTGCAGCCGAACTCCGGCTCGCAGGCCAACCAGGGCGTGTTCTTCGGCCTGCTGCAGCCCGGCGACACCATCATGGGCATGAGCCTGGCCGAAGGCGGCCACCTCACGCACGGCATGCCGCTGAACATGAGCGGCAAGTGGTTCAAGGTCGTTTCCTACGGCCTGAACGCCAAGGAAGAGATCGACTACGACGCGATGGAGCGCCTGGCCCACGAGCACAAGCCGAAGCTGATCATCGCCGGCGCATCGGCCTATGCGCTGCGCATCGACTTCGAGCGTTTCGCCAAGGTGGCCAAGGCGATCGGCGCCTACTTCATGGTCGACATGGCGCACTACGCCGGGCTGATCGCCGCGGGTGTGTACCCGAACCCGGTACCTTTCGCCGACGTCGTCACCACGACCACCCACAAGACGCTGCGCGGCCCGCGCGGCGGCCTGATCCTGATGCGCGGCGAGGAGATCGCCAAGAAGATCAACAGCGCGATCTTCCCCGGCATCCAGGGCGGCCCGCTGATGCACGTGATCGCCGGCAAGGCGGTGGCCTTCAAGGAGGCGCTGTCGCCCGAATTCAAGGTCTACCAGCAGCAGGTGGTGAAGAACGCCACCGCGATGGCCGAAACGCTCGTTTCGCGCGGCCTGCGCATCGTCAGCGGGCGCACCGAGAGCCACGTGATGCTGGTCGACCTGCGGCCCAAGGGCCTGACCGGCAAGGAAGCGGAAGCCATCCTCGGCACGGCGCACATGACCTGCAACAAGAACGGCATCCCGAACGACCCGCAGAAGCCGATGGTGACCAGCGGCATCCGCCTGGGCTCGCCGGCGATGACGACGCGCGGCTTCAAGGAAGAGCAGGCCCGGCTGACCGCCAACCTGATCGCCGACGTGCTCGACAAGCCGCACGACGAGGCCAACATCGCCGCCGTGCGCGCCAAGGTGGCGGCGCTGACCAAGGACTTCCCGGTCTACCGCTGACGCGGTTGCCGGCACGGCATGCGCTGCCCCTTCTGCAGCCACGAGGACACCCAGGTCGTCGAGACGCGCGAGTCCGACGAGGGTGACGTGGTGCGTCGGCGGCGGCGCTGCCAGTCCTGCGACAAGCGCTTCACCACCTACGAGCGGGCCGAAATCGCCCTGCCCTCGGTGGTCAAGAAGGACGGCACGCGCGCCGACTTCGAACTCGCCAAGCTGCGCGCCTCGATGGCGCTGGCGCTGCGCAAGCGCCCGGTGAGCGTGGAGCAGATCGACGCCGCAGTCGAGCGCATCCAGGAGAAGCTGCTCAACAGCGGCGCCAAGGAGGTGGCATCCACCCGCCTGGGCGAACTGGTGATGCGCGAGCTCAAGCGCATCGACAAGGTGGCCTACGTGCGCTTCGCTTCCGTCTATCGAAGCTTCGAGGACGTCGACGAGTTCCGCCAGCTGATCCGCGACATTTGAGAGGGATCCCCCGCCCGGGGGAACCCTGCCTGGGCGCCCCGCAGCGGGGCCGGTCCGTTCGCCCCTGTGCGGGACGCGCAAGGCGGCCGCGATTTCTACAGTCCGTGCATCGTTTCCAACGGAGCACGGCATGCAGACACAGCACCCCCAACGCGGACTGACACTCGTCGAGGCCGCCATCGTCGTGGCCATCGTCGCCACGGCCGCCACCGCGGCAGCACCGAGCCTCAGTCGCCTGATCGACCATCGCCGGCTCGAAGCCGGTGCGAGCCAGCTCGCCGCCGATCTGCACCTCGCCCGCAACGAGTCCATCGCACGCAACCGCGTCGTGCGGGTGAGCTGGCAGGCTGCCGCGAACTGCTATGTCGTACACACCGGCGCCGCCGACCAGTGCACTTGTGCGGGTGACGGCAGCGGCCAGTGCACCGCAGGCGCCGCACTGCTGCGCAGCGTGGGCTGGACGGCGGCCGACCGCTTCGCCGTGCAGTCGAACAGTGCCTCGATCGCCTTCGATCCGCAGCACGGCACCGCCACGCCCAGCGCCACCTGGCGCGTCGTCGCCAGCGATGGCCGCGCCATCCACCACGTCGTCAACGTCATGGGCCGGGTGCGCAGCTGCTCGCCCCTGGCCGCCGTGCCCGGCTACCGCGCCTGCTGAAAGGAGACCGATATGCAACACCAGACCATCCACTGCCGCCGCAGCCGCGGATTCACTCTGATCGAGGTGCTGAGCGTGCTGGGCATCGCCAGCATCCTGTCCAGCATCGCCTACCCGAGCTTCCAGGGCAGCCTGCAGAAGGCACGGCGCACCGATGCGCTGGTCGCGCTGACGCAGGTGCAGATCTCGCAGGAGCGCTGGTTCGTCAATCACCGCGGCTATGCCACGCTGGCCCAACTGCGCCTGCCGGCGACAACGAGTGCCGGCCACTACGCGCTGGAGGTGGTCGCAGCGGACGATTCGCGCTACGAGGTGATGGCCCGGGCCAGCGGTGCGCAGGCCCGCGACAGCGAATGCCGCCATCTGAAGCTGGTGGTCGATGGCGCCATGACCACCCGCGCTTCGGGCACCGACGACAGTGTCGCCAACCCGCCGGCAGCGAACCGCCGCTGCTGGGGTCTTTGATCGCAGGCCCGCCATGAAGCAGAACCGGCAACGTGGCCTGTCCCTGGTCGAGCTGATGATCGGCCTGGCCATCGGGCTGTTCATCACCGCTGCGGGCTTCTCGGTGCTCGTCGGCCAATGGCGCGAACACCGCAGCGCCACCGCCGCCATGCGCCTGATGCAGGACCTGCGCAGCGCCAGCGACGTCATCACGCGAGACCTGCGGCGTGCGGGCCACTGGTCCGACCCGAGCGTGGCGATGGCCGCCAGCGCCGCATCCGGCGCCGTCGCAAACCCCTACGCCGCCTTCGCGCCGGCCTCGGCCGCCTCGGACGCCGCACGCTTCGCCTACTCGCGCGACGCAGCTGAGAACCAGCTGCTCGACAGCAACGAGCAGTTCGGCCTTCGCCTGCGCAACGGCGTGATCGAGCTGCTGCTCGGTGCCGGCAACTGGCAGGCGCTGACCGACGCCGGCACGCTGCAGGTCACCGCCTTCAGCGTGTCGCCGAGCACGCAGACGGTGTCGCTGCTCGATCACTGCGCCCGCCCCTGCCCCGCGGGGGCCGCCGCCTGCGACGCGCGGCTCGAGCTGCGCAGCCTGGTCGTGAGCATCACCGCGCGCGCCACCGACGATGCCTCGCTGGTACGCCAGCTCACCAGCCGTGTCCGGATCCGCAACGACGGCGTCATCGGCGCCTGCCCCGCATGAGGATGACCATGAAGCGCCTGACTCTTCGCTTGCGCCAACGCGGCGCGACCACGCTCGCCGTGACCCTGATGCTGCTCGGTGCGATGCTGCTGGTGCTGCTGGCAGCCAACCGCAACACGCTGCTGGAGCTGCGACAGTCGACCAACCAGATGCAGTCGACGGTCGCGTTCGAGGCCGCCGACGCCGGCCTGGAGTGGGCCGCTGCGCTGCTCAACTCGACCGAGCGGATCGGCGCCGACTGCCGGCCTTCGGCGACGGCTGCCGAGACCTTTCGTGAGCGCCACCTGGACATGAGCGTGCCGGCGCTGACGCCACGGCCGCTGCAGCCGGCCTGCCTGCACGGGCCGAACGGCTGGTCCTGCGCCTGCCCCAGCGACGTTCCGGGCGACCTCGGCCCCGCCACCGGCCCGGACGCCGGCGCGGCCTTCGGCCTGCGCTGGGCTGCGGGCCCGCGGCCCGGCGTGCTGCGCGTGGCCGCCACGGGTTGCAGCCATTGGGCGGGCGACTGCCGGCCCGGCGGCGGCGGCCGCGACCCGGCCACGGCACGCCACGAGGCCCTGTTCGCGCTGCAACCGGCCTTGCAAGGGTCTCCCTCCGCAGCCCTGACGGTGCGCAGCGACAGTGCCGATGAGCACGAGTTCTTCGTCGGCCTGTTCGGCCTGTCCCCATCCGCCTGGAAGCGCCAGCCTGCCGTGCACAGGCTCGATTGCCAGGTCGATTGCGCCGCCGCGCTCGCGACCGCAGCGGCTCGCGGCATCACGCTGGTGTCGGTGGCGGGCGATCTGTTGCTTCAAGGCCCGCTGACCCTGGGCACGCCGCAGCGGCCGATGCTGATCGTCACCGACGGCGCAATCCGACTGCAGGGCCGTGTCGAACTGCACGGCGTGCTCTACGGCAACGGTCTTTCATGGGCCGCCCCCGCCGCCGTGGTGCGCGGCGCGCTGATCAGCGAGGGCCCGGCGGCAGGCGACAGCTCGCTCGACCTGGCACTCGACGCCGCCGTTCTCGAGGCCCTTCGCACGCGCCAGGGCAGCTTCGTGCGCCTGCCCGGCAGCTGGCGCGATCTCTGAACCCCCTCCCGAGGAGTCGGCCATGCATTCCATCGCTTCGCGTCGCCAGGGCGGCTTCACCCTGGTCGAGGTGCTCGTCGCCTTTCTCGTGCTGACGCTGGGCCTGCTCGCCGTTATCCGCGTGCAGCCCGCGCTGCGCCAGCATGCCGAGTTGGCGCGCCAGCGCAGCGAGGCCACGCGGCTGGCGCAGCAGGACATCGAGGGCTTGCGCAGTTTCGTGCAGATCGGCATCGCGGGCACCGCCTCGGCGTTCGACGCCATCGTGGCCGCGGCCTACGCCATCGAGCCCGATGCGCTGGGCAGCCCGCGCTACGCCGTCGAGCGGCGCGTCGATGCCGTGAGCATCCCGAACGCGCGCGCGATCGACGTCACCGTGCGCTGGCTCGACCGAGCGGGCGAGCCGCAGCAGGCGAGGCTCACCACGCTGATCGCCGCCAGCGACCCGTCCCTCGCCGCGGCGATCCTGCTGCCGCGCTGATCCTTCAGAATGCGGAGCCGACCACGCCGCCACCGATGACCGCGCCTGACTTCCCCACGCCGATGCACGAGGCCCTGGCCCTGGCCGGGCAGTCGGTCGGCCTGACCGAGCCGAACCCGCGCGTGGGCTGCGTCATCGTCGCGCCCGATGGCCGCGTGATCGGCCGCGGCCGCACTCAGCAGGCCGGCGGGCCGCACGCCGAGGTCATGGCGCTGCGCGATGCCGAGTCACGGCACGAGATCGTGCACGGCGCCACCGCCTACGTGACGCTCGAGCCCTGCGCCCACCACGGCCGCACGCCGCCGTGCTGCGACGCGCTGATCGCCGCACGGCTGGGCCGCGTCGTGATGGCGCTCGAGGATCCGTTCCCGCAAGTCGCCGGCCAGGGTGCGGCGCGGCTGCGTGCCGCCGGTATCGCCGTCGAGGAAGGCCAGCTCGCCGACGAGGCGCGCGAGCTGAACATCGGTTTCTTCTCGCGCGTCGTGCGCGGCCGGCCCTGGGTGCGGCTGAAGGTCGCCGTCTCGCTGGACGGCCGCACGGCGCTGAACAACGGTGTCAGCCAGTGGATCACCGGGCCGGTGGCGCGCACTGACGGCCATGCATACCGGCGCCGCGCCAGCGCCGTGCTCACGGGCGTGGGCACGGTGCACGACGACGACCCGCGGCTGGACGTCCGACTCGTCGAGACACCGCGCCAGCCGCTGCGCGTGGTCGTCGATTCGCGGCTGGAGACGCCGCTCACGGCCCGGTTGCTCGACCCGCCCGGCACGGTGCTCATCTACGCCGCCCAGCCGGACGAGGCGCGCCAGGCCGCGCTTCAGGCGCGTGGCGCCGAGATCGCCTTCGCGCCCGGCGCCGGCGGCAAAGTCGACCTGGCTGCGATGCTGGCCGACCTGGCCCGGCGCGGCGTCAACGAACTGCACGTCGAGGCCGGCCACAAGCTCAACGGCTCGCTGGTGCGCGAAGGGCTGGTCGATGAATATCTCGTCTACATGGCGCCGCGACTGCTGGGCACCGGGCGCGAACTGGCCGCCTTCGGCCCGCTGGAGCGGCTTGAGGACACGCTGGACCTGCGCTACCTGAGCGTCGACCGCATCGGCGACGACCTGCGCCTGATCGCCCGCCCCCCCGGCCGCGAGCGCTTCTGACGCGCACGCGACTGCCGCCAGGCGGCAGCCTGCGACAATGGCGGCATGTTCACCGGCATCATTTCCGGCCTCGGCCGCATCGTCGACGTGCAGGCGCTGGGCGCCGACGCCTCGCATGGCCGCCGCCTGACGATCGAGGCACCGGCCGGCTACCTCGACGACGTGCAGCTCGGCGACAGCATCGCGCTCAACGGCGCCTGCATGACCGTCACGCAGTTCGACCCTCATGCGCGCCAGTTCAGCATCGACATCTCGGCCGAGAGCCTGGACAAGACCGCCGGCCTGGGCGAACCCGGCGCCGTCAACCTCGAGAAGGCGCTGCGGGCGCACGACCGGCTGGGCGGCCACCTCGTCAGCGGCCACGTCGATGGCATCGGCAGCGTCGCAAGCTTCGAACCGGTGGGCGAGTCGTGGGAGCTGCGCATCAGCGCGCCGCCGGCGCTGGCGCGCTTCCTCGCCTACAAGGGCTCGATCACGGTCAACGGCGTGAGCCTGACCGTGAACCGCGTCGTCGACCTGCCCGAATCCTGCGAGTTCAGCATCAACCTGATCCCGCACACGATCGAGAACACGACGCTCGGCCAGTTGCGCGCCGGGCACCGCGTCAACCTCGAGATCGACCTGATCGCCCGCTACGTCGAGCGCATGCTCGGCGGGTCGCTGCCGCGCCACTGAAGCGCCGGCAGATTCCCCGGGGTCGAAGGACCCCGCCACCTACAATTCCGCCATGTCCATTTCACCGATTCCGGAGCTCGTCACCGAGCTCGCCGCGGGCCGCATGGTCATCCTCGTCGACGAGGAAGACCGCGAGAACGAGGGCGACCTGGTGCTCGCCGCCGACCACGTCACGCCCGAGGCCATCAACTTCATGGCGAAGTTCGGCCGCGGGCTGATCTGTCTGACGCTCACGCGCGAGCGCTGCGAGCGGCTGAACCTGGTGCCGATGACTTCGCGCAACGGCCAGAAGACGGGCACCGCATTCACCGTCTCGATCGAGGCGGCCGAGGGCGTGACCACAGGAATCTCCGCGGCCGACCGCGCACGCACCGTGCAGGCCGCCGTGGCGCGACATGCCACCGCGGCCGACCTGGTGCAGCCCGGCCACATCTTCCCGCTGCAGGCACAGGACGGCGGT
The DNA here is from genome assembly GCF_017795745.1 of Rhizobacter sp. AJA081-3. GTDB lineage: Bacteria > Pseudomonadota > Gammaproteobacteria > Burkholderiales > Burkholderiaceae_C > Piscinibacter. The sequence goes on from NZ_CP059067.1 coordinate 2,893,978, forward strand.
GTGCTCATGCGCGCCGGCCACACCGAGGCCGGATGCGATCTCGCCGGCATGGCGGGCCTCACGCCCGCCGCCGTGATCTGCGAAGTCATGAAGGACGACGGGACGATGGCGCGCCTGCCGGACCTGATCGAGTTCGCACGCGAGCACAAGCTCAAGATCGGCACCATCGCCGACCTGATCGAGTACCGCAGCCGCAACGAGTCGCTGATCGAGCGCGCCGGCGCGCGCCGGCTGTCCACCGCGCAGGGTGAATTCCAGTGCACTGCGTTCCGCGACCGCACCGGCGGCCTGCACCTGGCGCTCACGCACGGCGCCTGGACGCCGCAGGACGAGGTGCTGGTGCGCGTGCACGAACCGCTGTCGGTGCTCGACCTGCTCGACACCGGGAACTGCGGGCACTCGTGGCCGCTGCCCAAGGCGCTGGCCGCGATCCAGGCCAGCCCGCGCGGCGCGGCGCTGCTGCTGAACTGCGGCGAGGACGTCGCATCGCTGCTGCCGCAAATCGCCGGCCCGCGCGCCGACGCAGTGCCGGCACGCGCCCAGATGGACCTGCGCACCTACGGCGTCGGCGCGCAGATCCTTCGCGAGCTGGGCATCGCGAAGATGCGCCTGCTCGGCAGCCCTCGCCGCATGCCCAGCATGACCGGCTACGGACTCGAAGTCACCGGCTTCGTGTCCGCCAAGGAATGACCATCGAACCGAAAGCCAACCATGCAGGACGCTGACAAGGGCGACAGTGCCGAGCTCGACGGGCGCGACCTGCGCATCGGCATCGTGCAGGCGCGCTTCAATGCCGCGCTGACGGCCAAGCTCGCCGAGAGTTGCCTGGGCGAGCTCAAGCGCCTGGGCGTCCACGAACGCCACATCCGCCACGTCACCGTGCCTGGCGCGCTGGAGGTGCCGCTGGCGCTGAACGCGCTGGCCGAGAGCGACGACTTCGACGCGCTGGTCGCGCTGGGCTGCATCATCCGCGGCGAGACCTACCACTTCGAGCTGGTCGCCAACGAGAGCGGCGCAGGAGTCACGCGGGTCTCGCTCGACCACCACGTGCCGATCGCCAATGCCATCCTCACTGTCGAGAACGAGGCGCAGGCCTGGGCCCGCGCGGAAGACAAGGGCCGCGACGCGGCCCGCGTGGCCATCGAAATGGCCAACCTGCTGGAAGACCTCACGTGACCGAACCGACCACGCCCCCGAAGAAGAAGCCGCGCCCGGCTGGCAACCGGCCGCCGTCGGCGCGCCGGCGCTCGCGCGAGGCCGCGCTGCAGGGCCTGTACGAGTGGCTGCTCGGCGGTGGTGACGCCGGCGTGATCGACGCCCACATGCGCGAGCAGGAAGGCTTCTCCGAAGTCGACGCGGCGCATTTCGACGCGCTCCTGCACGGCTGCATCGCCGAAGCCGCCGACATCGACGCGCTGCTGTCCAAACACGTGGACCGCAAGACCACCGAGCTCTCTCCGGTCGAACATGGCGTGCTGATGATCGGCACCTATGAGCTCAAGCACTGCATCGACGTGCCCTACAAGGTGGCCATCAACGAGGCGGTGGAGCTGGCGAAGAACTTCGGCGGCACCGACGGCCACAAGTACGTCAACGGCGTGCTCGACAAGGCGGCCGCCGACCTGCGTCCCGTCGAGGTGCAGGCCGCCCGCGCGGCGCGGCGCTGAAGCCCATGCGCACGGCGGCACGGCTCGATCACATCGAGCCCTTCTACGTGATGGAGTGCGCCAAGGCGGCGACGGAGCTCGCGCGTTCGCCCGAATGCCGCGAGCGGCCGATGATCTTCCTGAACATCGGCGAGCCCGACTTCACCGCACCGCCCCTGGTGCGCGAGGCCGCCGAGCGCGCGCTGCGGGACGGCCGCACGCAGTACACCGACGCCACCGGGCTGCCGGCGCTTCGCGAGCGCATCAGCGGTTGGTATGCGCAGCGCTTCGGGCTGGACATCGCGCCCTCGCGTATCGTCGTCACCGCCGGCGCCTCGGCGGCGCTGCAGCTGGCCTGCCTGGCGCTCGTCGACACCGGCGACGAGGTGCTGATGCCCGACCCCAGCTACCCCTGCAACCGCCACTTCGTCGCCGCCGCCGACGGCGTGCCGGTGCTGCTGCCCAGTGGCCCCGCGAAGCGCTTCCAGCTCGATGCCGCCGGGGTCGAGGCAGCCTGGACGCCGCGCACCCGTGGCGTGCTGCTGGCCTCGCCCTCCAACCCCACCGGCACTTCGATCGACCCGCAGGAGATGGGCCGCATCGTGGCCGCGGTGCGCGCGCGCGGCGGCTTCACGATGGTCGACGAGATCTACCTCGGCCTGAGCTACGACGAGCGTTTCGGCCACAGCGCGCTCGCGCACGGCGACGACGTGATCTCGATCAACAGCTTCTCGAAGTACTTCTCGATGACCGGCTGGCGGCTGGGCTGGCTGGTGCTGCCCGAGTCACTGGTGCCGGCGATCGAGAAGCTGGCGCAGAACCTGTTCATCTGTGCCTCGAGCATCGCGCAACGCGCCGCATTGGCCTGCTTCGACGTGGAATCGATCGCCGAGTACGAGCGCCGTCGCGGCGAGTTCAAGGCACGCCGCGACTACGTCGTCCCCGCGCTGAACGCCATGGGGCTGACCGTGCCGGTGCCGCCCGACGGCGCCTTCTATGCCTGGGCCGACTGTTCCGCCCATTCGAACAGCAGCTGGGACTTCGTGTTCGACGTGATGCGCCGCGCTCACGTGGCGCTCACGCCGGGGCGCGATTTCGGCCGGCACGGCAGCGAGCGCTGGGTTCGCCTGTCGTATGCGAGTGCGATGCCGCAGCTGCAGGAGGCCATGTCTCGCCTGGACGAACTGCTCGTGCCGCGGGCGTGACACCTGCACACGACAAGTCAAACTTTGGTGAGAGTCTGTTACGAATCACCCCGCCTCGGCCCTATTTCACGCGCCCGCCCCCTGCCCCTGCACTAAGCTCCCGGAGTGACTCCGTCGAGCCCTTCATCGCGGCCCGGTCCGGCTGATTCCGAGCCGGCCGACAACATCCCGCCGACCCTGCCGCCCACCGCGTCCGACATCGCGCCATGGGGCGACACGGACATCGGTGCGCCGCCAGGGCCGGCGGTCGCATTCCCGACCAACACGCCGACGAAGAACGACGACCAGATGCCCACCATCGGGCACATCGGTCGGTATGCGCTGAAGTACAAGATCGGTGCCGGTGGGCTGGGCACCGTCTACGCAGCGCATGACCCGCTGCTGTCGCGTCTGATCGCCATCAAGACGCTGAACCTCGAGATCGCACCTGAAGAGCGCGACGCCTTCAACGCGCTGTTCCTGAACGAAGCGCGCGCGGCCGGCGGCCTGAGCCATCCGCACATCGTCACCGTGTTCGACGCCGGCGTGAGTGACCAGAGCGCCTACATCGCGATGGAGCTGCTCAAGGGCCGCGACCTGCGCCAACTGCGCCAGGAAGGCTGGCGACCCACGCCGATGCAGGCGGCGATGATCGTGCGCCGCGTCGCCGACGCGCTGGCCTATGCGCACAGCAAGGGCGTGGTGCACCGCGACATCAAGCCGGCGAACATCTTCATGGTCGGCCGCACGCAGCCGCGCGTGCTCGATTTCGGCATCGCGCGCATCGCGCACCAGCACGACGGCGCCGGCGACATCGCCGCCGGTTCGCCCTACTACATGGCGCCCGAGCAGGCGCGCCAGCAGACCGTCGACCGCCGCGCCGACGTGTTCTCTCTCGGCGTGGTGTTGTACGAGTTGCTCACCGACCGAAAGCCCTTCCGCGGCAGCACGCTCAGCGAGATCACCACCGCGGTGATCGAGCACAAGCCGCCGCGCGCCGACGAAGTGGAGCCGAACGTGCCCACGGCGCTGGCCGAGATCACGGCGCGCGCGATGGAGAAGGACCCGGAGCATCGCTATCGCTCGGCGCGTGCGCTGTCGCGGGAACTGCGCCATTGGCTCGACGAGAACGGCAACTCGCCCGAGAGCGTGCCCGCCGAGGGCGGCGAAATGCCGCCCGCCGCGCGCCGCAGCCGCCGGGTGACCCTGGCCGCCGGGCTGGCCGTGGGCGTCGGTGCGGTGCTGGTCTGGCTGGCCATGCAAAGCGGTTCGCCGGCCCCGGCCGAGACGATTGCGGCGGCACCGGCCATACCCCGCCCTACCCCGGCCCGACCGGTGACCCCGTCACCGGCTCCCGAGGCGGCGCCCGTGCTGGCCGCCGCGCCGGCCGAAGCCCCCGCCCCGGTCACGGCGCCGGCGGCCGACGCCCCGGCTCCGCCTCCCGAACTCGCCTCGGCCGCGGCACCGACCGTGGCGCCCGCCCGGGCCGCAGCGCCCAAGGCGGCACCGGTCAAGCCCGCCCCGGCCAGGGAAGCCCGGCCCGCGCGCGACACCCGCGTCGCCGCGGCCGCCCCGGCCGCCACCGGCAGCGTGCGCATCGCCGTCAGCCCCTGGGGCAATGTCGAGGTGAATGGCGCCTCGGTGGGCATCACGCCGCCACTGAATGAACTGACCTTGCCGGAAGGCCGGCATCAGGTCACCATCCGCAATGCCGACTTCCCGCCCTTCGTGGCCACCGTGACGGTGGTCCCGGGCCAGTCGGTCAACCTCAGGCACAAGTTCGGATCATGACCCTGCACACCGCGCTGATCGCGCCGCTGCTGGCTGCTGCGCTGGCAGGGCTCGCCGGCTGTGTCCAGGCGCCGATCACTGCCTCGCCCGTCGGACTGCTCGACGTGGCCGAGCGCCCGGCCGAGAAGGCCCTGCTCGCCGGATTGCGCGCCTACGATGACGCGCAGTACCCGCAGGCCGAGAAGCACCTGCAGTCGGCGATCCAGGCCGGACTGGTGTCGTCGCGCGACCGCGCCGCGGCGCACAAGCTGCTCGCCTTCATCTACTGCACCAGCAACCGCATGAACGATTGCGAGGCGCAGTTCCGCGCCGCGCGCACCGCCGACCCGGCGTTTGCGCTGACGAAGTCCGAAGCCGGCCATCCGCTGTGGGGGCCGGTCTACCAGCGGGTGCAGCGATAATCCGCGCTTGAACGCGCCCGACGCCACCACGCCGTTTCGCCACACGCTGCGCGTGTACTGGGAAGACACCGACGCCGGTGGCGTGGTGTTCTACGCCAACTACCTGAAGTTCTTCGAACGTGCGCGCACCGAATGGCTGCGCAGCCTGGGCTTCGGCCAGGAGCGCTTGCGAACCGAAACAGGTGCGATCTTCGTCGTCGCCGATACTTCGGTGCGCTACCTGAGCCCGGCCCGGCTGGACGACCTGATCGAAGTCACCGTGCTGCCTGTCGACCTGGGGCGCGTCTCGATGACCCTGCAGCAGCAGGCCTGGCGCCACGGCGCGGCGCCTGCGCAGCTGCTGGCCGAAGGAAGCATCCGCATCGGCTGCGTCGACGCCGGAACTTTCACCCCCCGCCGCATTCCGAACGGCATCCTCGAAAAACTGCGATGAACCAGGACCTCTCGATCTTCACCCTCGTCACGCAAGCCAGCCTGGTGGTGCAGCTGGTCATGGCCGGCCTGCTGATCGCCTCGCTGGCCAGCTGGACGGTGATCTTCGGCAAGATCTTCGGCCTCAAGCGCGTGCGCGGCGACAACGAGGAGTTCGAACGCGAGTTCTGGGCCGGTCGCAACCTCAACGAGCTGTATGCCGACGCCGCCAAGCGCACCGACGGGGCGCCGATGGAGCGCATCTTCGCCTCCGGCATGCGCGAGTTCCTCAAGCTGCGCGAGCGCCGCGTCGCCGACCCCGGCGCGCTGCTCGACGGCGCGCGCCGCGCGATGCGCGCGAGCTTCCAGCGCGAGGTCGACGCAGTGGAGTCCAACCTGTCCTTCCTCGCTTCGGTGGGCTCGGTGAGCCCCTACGTGGGCCTGTTCGGCACGGTGTGGGGGATCATGCACGCCTTCGTCGGCCTGTCGAACATGCAGCAGGTGACGCTGGCCACCGTCGCCCCCGGCATCGCCGAGGCGCTGGTGGCCACGGCGATCGGCCTGTTCGCGGCCATCCCGGCGGTGATCGCCTACAACCGCTTCGCGCGCGACATCGACCGCATCGCGCTGCAGCTCGAGACCTTCATCGACGAGTTCTCGAACATCCTGCAGCGCAATACCGGCGCCCCGCCCGCCCCGGCCGCGGCCCACGCGCACGCCAGCAGCGGCTTCTCCCACTCGCGCTGAGCCATGCCTGCCGTCGCCTCCCGCGGCTCGCGCCGCCGCACCATCAGCGAGATCAACATGGTGCCCTTCATCGACGTGATGCTGGTGCTGCTGATCATCTTCATGGTCACCGCGCCGCTGATCACGACCGGCGTGATCGACCTGCCCACCGTGGGCAAGGCCAAGCAGCGGCCCGAGCACGTGATCGAGGTGGTGGTGGTCGGCGACGAGGCGCTGAAGATGCGCCTGGACGGCAAGGACACCGACCCCGTCAACCTGAAGTCGCTGGCCGCGCGCGTGAAGCAGGCGCAGGCGGGCGATGCGAATACGCCGGTGGTGATCTCCGCCGACAAGGCGGTGAAGTACGAGTCCGTCGTCAAGGTGATGGACACATTGCAGCGCTCCGGCGTACAGCGCGTGGGCCTGTCGGTGAAGAGCGGCGGAGCCTGATCGAACGATGACCGCCGCCACGCTGACCCGTGACGCGCTGATTCCGCGCAACCCCGACGGCCTGGGCCGTGGGCTCGGCCTGGCGCTGCTGGCGCACGCGTTGCTGTTGGTGGCGCTGGCCTTCAGCGTCAACTGGCGCTCGAGCAATCCGGCCGGCGTCGAGGCCGAGCTGTGGGCCGCCGTGCCGCAGATTGCCGCGCCGCGGGCGGTCGAACCCGAGCCCACGCCGCAGCCCCAGCCGAAGAAGGTGGAACCGCCTCCGCCGCCGCCCAAGGTCGAGCCGGTGCAGAAGGTGCCCGACGCCCAGATCGCCATCGAGAAGGCCAAGCGCGAGGAAGAGAAGCGCAAGGAAGAGGCGAGGCGCGAAGAACAGCAGCGCCAGAAGGACGAGGCGCTGCGCAAGCAGGCCGAGCTCGACAAGAAGAAGAAGGAAGCCGCGGAGCAGCAGAAGCGCGCCGTGGCCGAAGCCGCCGCCGCCGAGAAGCGCCGCGAAGACCAGCTCAAGCGCCTGGCGGGCATCGCCGGCGCGACGGGCGAGCCCAACTCCACTGGCACCGCCGCGCGCACCGCCGGGCCGTCGGCCACCTACGCCGGGCGCATCAAGGCGCGCATCATGCCCAACATCGTGTTCGGCGACACCATCACCGGCAACCCGCAGGCCACCGTCGAGGTCAAGGCGGGGCCTGATGGCACCATCATCGGCCGCCGCCTGCTCAAGAGCAGTGGCGTGCCGGCCTGGGACGAGGCCGTGCTGCGCGCCATCGACAAGACCGAGGTGCTGCCGCGCGACACCGACGGGCGCGTGCCGCCCGCCTTCGAGATCAGCTTCAGGCCCCACGAGTAGATTCGGGCCGCCCCAACGAAAACGCGGCGCCTCGGCGCCGCGTTTCGTTGCGAGCCGCAGCCTCAGTTGACCTGCGAGAGCTGGTCCAGGATGGCCGGGTTCTCCAAGGTGGACGTGTCCTGCGTGATCGTCTCGCCCTTGGCCACCGAGCGCAGCAGGCGGCGCATGATCTTGCCCGAGCGGGTCTTCGGCAGGTTGTCGCCGAAGCGGATGTCCTTGGGCTTGGCGATCGGGCCAATCTCCTTGCCGACCCAGTCACGCAGTTCCTTGGCGATGCGCTTGGCTTCCTCGCCGGTCGGGCGCGGGCGCTTCAGCACCACGAAGGCGCAGATCGCCTCGCCGGTGGTGTCGTCCGGACGGCCGACCACGGCAGCCTCGGCCACCAGTTCGGTGTGCGAGACCAGCGCCGACTCGATCTCCATCGTGCCCATGCGGTGGCCCGAGACGTTCAGCACGTCGTCGATGCGGCCGGTGATGGTGAAGTACCCGGTCTTCTCGTCGCGGATCGCACCGTCGCCGGCGAGGTAGTACTTGCCCTTGAAGTCTTCCGGGTAGTAGCTCTTCTTGTAGCGCTCCGGGTCACCCCAGATGGTGCGGATCATGCTCGGCCACGGGCGCTTGACGACCAGGATGCCACCCTGGCCCCAGGGCACGTCCTTGCCGGTCTCGTCGACCACCGCGGCCATGATGCCCGGGAAGGGCAGCGTGCAGGAGCCCGGCACCAGCGTGGTGGCGCCCGGCAGCGGCGTGATCATGTGGCCGCCGGTCTCGGTCTGCCAGAAGGTGTCGACGATCGGGCAGCGGCCGCCGCCCACGTGCTTGTGATACCACTCCCAGGCGGCCGGGTTGATCGGCTCGCCCACCGAGCCGAGGATGCGCAGGCTCGTCAGGTCGTAGCTCTTCGGGTGCACCGCGGCGTTGGCCTCCGCGGCCTTGATCAGCGAGCGGATCGCCGTCGGCGCGGTGTAGAAGATCGTGACCTTGTGGTCCTGGATCATCTTCCAGAAGCGGCCGGCATCCGGGTAGGTGGGCACGCCCTCGAAGACGATCTCGGTGCCGCCCAGCGCCAGCGGGCCGTAGGCGATGTAGGTGTGGCCGGTGACCCAGCCGATGTCGGCGGTGCACCAGAAGATGTCGTTGTCCTTCAGATCGAAGGTCCACTTGGTGGTGAGCGCCGCATGCAGCAGGTAGCCGCCGGTGCTGTGCTGCACGCCCTTGGGCTTGCCCGTCGAGCCCGAGGTATAGAGCAGGAACAGCGGGTGCTCGGCACCCACCCACTCCGGCTCGCAGGTGGTGCTCTGGCCGGCCACGACCTCGTGCAGCCACTGGTCGCGCGGCGCGTTCCAGGCGATGTTGCCGCCGGTGCGCTTGTAGACGATGACGTTCTTGATGGCGTCGCAGCCGCCCAGCGCGAGCGCCTCGTCGACGATGGACTTCAGCGGCAGCTGCTTGCCGCCGCGCAGCTGCTCGTCGGCGGTGATCACGGCCACGGCACCGGCATCCTCGATGCGGTCGCGAAGCGATTGCGCCGAGAAGCCGCCGAACACCACCGAGTGCGTCGCGCCGATGCGCGCGCAGGCCTGCATCGCGACCACGCCCTCGACGCTCATCGACATGTAGATGACGACGCGATCGCCCTTCTTGATGCCGCGCGCCTTCAGCGCGTTGGCGAGCTGGCAGGTCTGCGCCAGCAGCGACTTGTACGTGACCTTGGTGACCTTGCCGTCATCGGCCTCGAAGATGATGGCGGTCTTGTCGCCCAGGCCCTTTTCGACGTTGCGGTCCAGGCAGTTGTAGGAGACGTTGAGCTGGCCGTCCTCGAACCACTTGAAGAACGGCGCATTGCTCTCGTCGAGCACCTTGGTGAAGGGCTTCTTCCAGCTGACAAGCTCGCGGGCCTGGCGGGCCCAGAAGCCTTCGTAGTCGGACTCGGCCTCGGCGCACAGCTTGTTGTACGCCTCGATGCCGGAGACGTGGGCGCCCTTGATGGCGGATTCCGGCGGCGGATACAGGTTGCTGGTGCTCATGAGGTCTCCTGGATGTGATGGTTGAAGCTTTCCCGGGACATTAGGCAGATGCTCTTACGAAGGCCTGACGCCCCACCCCGTCTGTCATGCTACGCAGCCTAGAATCCTGCGCCAACACGAGAGTAACCCGAAGCGATCACCCCATGTCCGCACCCGATACCCCGCCGACCTTCACCCCCCAGCGGCCTTTGCCCCGGCTGATCTTCGCCAGCCGCTGGCTGCAGCTGCCGCTGTACCTGGGGCTGATCCTCGCCCAGGGTGTCTACGTTTTCCATTTCTGGGTGGAGCTGGTGCACCTGATCGAGGCCGCCTTCGGCAATGCCGGCGCGCTGGAAAAGCTGGTCTCGAGCATCGGCTACAAGAGCGACGTGGCGCCGACCGCGCTGAACGAGACGATCATCATGCTGGTCGTGCTGGCGCTGATCGACGTGGTGATGATCTCCAACCTGCTGATCATGGTGATCGTGGGCGGCTACGAGACCTTCGTGTCGCGGCTCGACCTCGAAGGCCACCCTGACCAGCCGGAGTGGCTCAGCCACGTCAACGCCTCGGTGCTGAAGGTCAAGCTGGCCACCGCCATCATCGGCATCAGCTCGATCCACCTGCTCAAGACCTTCATCAATGCCGCCAACTACACCGACAAGGTGCTGCTGTGGCAGACGACCATCCACGTCGCCTTCCTGCTCTCGGCGATGGCCATCGCGATGACCGACCGGCTGCTGATCAGCCCGGCGAAGGATCACTGAGCGCGCCGCGCCGCGGCGCGGACAGCATCAGCGCCACGGCGAGCAGCGCCGACAGCATCGAGCCGCCGAGCACGCCGATCTTCAGCTGCGTCTCGTAGATCGCATCCTGGCCCTCGAAGGCCAGGCCGCCGATGAACAGGCTCATCGTGAAGCCGACGCCGCACAGCACGCACACGGCGAAGAACTGGCGCATCGACGCCCCGGCCGGAAAGCTCGCCCCGGCAAGCTTGACGATCAGCCACGAGGCGCCGAACACGCCGATCGCCTTGCCGACGATCAGGCCGGCAGCGATGCCCAGCGGCACCGACTGGGTCAATGTCGACGCCGTCACGCCCTCGAGCGACACGCCCGCGTTGACGAAGGCAAACACCGGCAGCACCAGGAAGGCGACCCAGGGGTGCAGCGCGTGCTCGGTGTCCTCGACCGGCGAGCCGCCGTCCGGGCGGCGCATCGGCACCGCCAGCGCGGTGATCACGCCGGCCAGCGTCGCATGAACGCCCGACTTGAGCACGCAGAACCAGACGACCAGGCCCACCAGCACGTAGGGAGCGAGGTTCGTGACCCGCGCGCGGTTCAGTGCGAACAGCACCGCGATGCCGGCGCCGGCGGCGGCCAGCATCGTGGCCGACAGGTTGTCGGTATAGAACAGGGCGATCACGATGATCGCCCCCAGGTCGTCGATGATCGCCACCGCCGTCAGGAACACCTTCAGCGAGGTTGGCACGCGCGAGCCCAGCAGCATCAGGATGCCCAGCGCGAAGGCGATGTCGGTGGCGGTCGGGATGGCCCAGCCGCGCAGCGCCACCTCGTTGCCCCAGTTGATGGCCACGTAGATCAGCGCCGGCACCAGCATCCCGCCCAGGGCCGCACCGGCGGGCAGCACGGACTGCTTCAGCGACGCCAGTTCGCCCTCCAGCATCTCTCGCTTGATCTCGAGGCCGACGAGGAAGAAGAACACGGCCATCCACAGGTCGTTGACCCACAGCAGCAACGGCTTGGACAGCAGCACCGCGCCGCCGAGCTTCAGCTCCAGCCGCAGGTGGACGAAGGATTCGTACCAGGTGCCCAGCGGCGAATTGGCCACGATCAGCGCGGCCAATGCCGCCAGGCCGAGCACCACGCCGCCGGCCGATTCGGACTGGATGAAACGTCGGATTCCCGTCAGCAAGGTGTCGCCCTCGTTCAGTAAACTCGACCGCATTGTTCCCGAGTTCGAAATCCCCTCCCGGACGCCCGCCATGACCACCACCATCCGATACGCCGACCTCGTCGACAGCGTCGCCGCGGCCCTGCAGTACATCAGCTACTACCACCCGGCAGACTTCATCGAGCATCTGGCGCGCGCCTATGCGCAGGAACAGAGCCCGGCGGCGAAGGACGCTATTGCGCAGATCCTGACCAACTCGAAGATGTGCGCCGAGGGCCGCCGCCCGATCTGCCAGGACACCGGCATCGTCAACGTGTTCCTGAAGATCGGCATGGACGTGCGCTTCGAGGGCTTTTCCGGCTCGATCGAAGACGCCATCAACGAAGGCGTCCGCCGCGGCTACAACGACCCCGAGAACACGCTGCGCGCGTCGATCGTGGCCGACCCGCAGTTCGATCGCAAGAACACCAAGGACAACACGCCCGCCGTCGTGCACATGAGCGTGGTGCCAGGCAACACGGTGGACGTGCAGGTCGCGGCCAAGGGCGGCGGCAGCGAGAACAAGAGCAAGTTCGTCATGCTCAACCCGAGCGACAGCCTGGTCGACTGGGTGATGAAGACCGTGCCGACCATGGGCGCCGGCTGGTGCCCGCCGGGCATGCTGGGCATCGGCATCGGCGGCACCGCCGAGAAGGCCATGCTGATGGCCAAGGAGGTGCTGATGGACCCGATCGACATGTTCGATCTGAAGAAGCGCGGCCCGCAGAACAAGACCGAGGAGCTGCGCATCGAGCTGTGCGACAAGGTCAACGCGCTGGGCATCGGCGCGCAAGGGCTGGGCGGCCTGACCACCGTGCTCGACGTGAAGATCGCCATGTACCCGACGCACGCGGCGAGCAAGCCGGTGGCGATGATCCCGAACTGCGCGGCCACGCGCCACGCGCACTTCGTGCTCGACGGCTCCGGCCCGGCCTACATCGACCCGCCGAGCCTGGACCTGTGGCCCGACGTGCACTGGCAGCCCGACTACAACAAGAGCAAGAAGGTCAACCTCGACACGCTGACCAGGGAGCAGGTGGCCAGCTGGAAACCGGGCGACACGCTGCTGCTGTCCGGCAAGATGCTCACCGGCCGCGATGCCGCGCACAAGCGCATCCAGGACATGCTGGCCAAGGGCGAGAAGCTGCCGGTGGACTTCACCAACCGCGTCATCTACTACGTCGGCCCGGTCGACCCGGTGCGCGACGAGGTCGTCGGCCCGGCCGGCCCGACCACCGCCACGCGCATGGACAAGTTCACCGAGATGATGCTGGCGCAAACCGGCCTGTTCGCGATGGTCGGCAAGGCCGAGCGCGGCCCGGTGGCCATCGAGGCGATCCGCAAGCACAAGAGTGCCTACCTGATGGCGGTGGGCGGCGCGGCCTACCTCGTCGCCAAGGCGATCAAGAAGTCGCGCGTGGCCGGCTTTGCCGACCTGGGCATGGAAGCGATCTACGAGTTCGAGATCCAGGACATGCCGGTGACGGTCGCCGTGGACGCCCTGGGCACCAGCGTGCACGACACCGGCCCGAAGGAGTGGCAGGCGAAGATCGGCAAGATCCCGGTCGCGGTGGCCTGATCAGGGCGCCATCGCGCGGGCGCGCTCCAGCAGCAGCTCGCGCTCGCGCTCGTTGCGCGCCAGCGCGGCGGCGCGCTCGAACTCGGCACGCGCCTCCTCGCGGCGGCCGAGCTTGACGAGCAGGTCGGCGCGCACGCTGGGCAGCCACTGGTACTGCTTCAGCGAGGGCTCGTCGGCCAGTGTTTCCACCAACTGCAGCGCGGCCGCTGGCCCGAAAGCCATGCCCACCGCCACTGCGCGGTTGAGCTCGACCACCGGCGAGGGGGAGACCTGCGCCAGCGCGTCGTACAGCGCCACGATGCGCGGCCAGTCGGTCTCGTCGGGCGTGCCGGCGCGCGCATGGCAGGCGGCGATGCCGGCCTGCAGCGCGTAGGGCCCGAGCGGGCCGCCGGCTTGCACGCACAACGCCTCGGCACGTTCCAGCGCGAGCAGGCCGCGGCGGATCAGCAGCCGGTCCCAGCGGCCGCGGTTCTGGTCCATCAGCAGCACCGGTCGGCCCTGCGCATCGACTCGCGCCGCGACGCGCGAGGCTTGCAGTTCCATCAACGCCACGAGGCCGTGCACCTCGGGCTCCGGCGGCACCAGCTCGGCCAGCACGCGGCCCAGGCGCAGCGCCTCGCCGGTCAGCGCCGGGCGCATCCAGTCGGCGCCCGAGGTGGCGGTGTAGCCTTCGTTGAAGATCAGGTAGATCACCTCGAGCACCGAGGCCAGGCGCTCGCCCAGCGCCGGACCGCGCGGCACTTCGAAGGGCACGCGCGCCGCCGACAACGTGCGCTTGGCGCGCACGATGCGCTGCGCGACAGTGGGCTCGGCGACCAGGAAGGCGCGCGCGATCTCCTCGGTCGACAGGCCGCCGAGCAGCTTGAGCGTCAGCGCCAGCCGTGCCTCGGTGCCGAGCACCGGGTGGCAGGCGGTGAAGATCAGGCGCAGCAGGTCGTCGCCGATCTCGTCCTCGCGCGCGGCGTCGAGCGCATCGACGAAGTCGGGCACCACCAGCGCCTGCTGCGCCTCGAGGTCGGCGCCGATCTCGTCGAGCTTCTCGCCCAGGCGCTTGTCGCGGCGCAGCCTGTCGAGCGCGCGGTGCTTCGCGGTGGTCATCAGCCAGGCCCCCGGGTTGTCGGGCACACCGTCGCGCGGCCAGTGCTCCAGCGCGGCGATCAGCGCGTCCTGCGCCAGCTCCTCGGCCAGGCCGATGTCGCGCACCATTCGCGCGACGCTGGCGACGATGCGCGCCGACTCGATGCGCCAGACGGCATCGATCGCACGGTGCGTTGCCTCGGCGCTCATGCCTTGCCGGCCAGGTCGGGCGCGAAATCCGCCAGCTCGTACAGGCGTCGCACCTCGATCTCGCAGTCGATGCCGGCCGGGAACGGCCGCGGAAAGCGCCGCGACCACTCCATGGCCTCGTCCGGCGAGCGCACCTGGATCACCGTGTAGCCGGCGATCAGCTCCTTGGTCTCGGCGAAGGGGCCGTCGACCACCACGGGCTTGCCGTGGCCGTGGCGCACGCGCCAGCCCCGGGCGCTGGGCTGCAGTCCGGCGGCATCGAGCAGCACGCCGGCCTTGGCCAGATCCTCGTGGAAGGCCGCCATGTCGGCCATCAGGCCGGGGTCTTCGGGGATGATGCCGGCCTCGGACATGGCCGTCGCCCGCACGATGATCATGTAGCGCATGCCGGTACTCCTCGCGTCGATGGCAAGGCTCCCGCCCCGCTCAGATCCACGACGAACGGCCCCGCGCGTATTCGACGGGCCGATGCGTCAGATGGAATCGTCGAAACACGGCGCCAGCGGCCGCACCTCGACCTGGCACCACTGCGACGCAGGGCATTCGGCGGCGATGGCCAGCGCCTGCTCGCGGCTGTCGACCTCGATCATGAAGAAGCCGCCGACCATCTCCTTCGCCTCGGCGAAGGGGCCGTCGAGCAGCGTGACCTTCTCGCCCTGCCGCGCCACGCGCGTGGCCGAACGTGTCGAGGCCAGTGATTCCACGGCCACCAGCTGGCCACGCTGCTGCAATTGCTCGCCGAAGCGGCGCATGCTGTCGTAGGCGGCCTGGCCTTCGGCCAGGGTGCGGGTCGAACGCTGCCCGGGCGGCTCGACGATGAGGAGCATGTATCGCATGCGCGCAGGTTAGCGCAAGTCAAGGACACCGGCTCAGCCGCGCGGATGGTGCTGGGCGTGCAGCGACTTCAGCCGCTCGCGTGCCACGTGGGTGTAGATCGTCGTCGTCGAGATGTCGGCGTGGCCGAGCAGCATCTGCACCGCGCGCAGGTCGGCGCCGTGGTTGAGCAGGTGCGTGGCGAAGGCGTGGCGCAGCGTGTGCGGCGACAGCGGCACGTGCACGCCGCCGCGCAGTGCATGCGCCTTGATGAGCTTCCAGAACATCTGCCGCGTCATCGCGCCGCCGCGGCCGGTGACGAACAGCGCGTCGCTCGCCTGGCCGTGCAGGATCTCGCCGCGGGCCGTCGTCAGGTAGCGCTGCAGCCACATGTGCGCCTCTTCGCCGAAGGGCACGAGGCGTTCCTTCGAGCCCTTGCCGGTGACGCGCAGCGCGCCTTCCGTGAGGCCCAGGTGCACGGTCCTGAGCGTGACCAATTCGCTCACCCGCAGGCCGCTGGCGTACATCAGCTCGAGCATGGTCCGGTCGCGCAGGCCCAGTGGGGTGTCGACATCGGGGGCAGCCAGCAGCGCCTCGACCTGCGCCTCGCTCAAGGTCTTGGGCACACGCAGCGGCTGGCGGGCCGCCAGCAGCTTGAGCGTCGGGTCGGCCTGCACGAGGTGCTCGCGCAGCGCCCATCGAAAGTAGCGCTTGAACACCGTCAGGCGGCGATTCGAAGAGGTCGCCTTGCTGCCGGCGTGGCGCGTCACCGCGTAGGCGAGCAGGTCGGCCTCGGTGGTCTGGTTGATCGAGCGCGCATGCGTGCGAGCCAGCCAGGCCGCATAGAGGCCGAGGTCACGACGGTAGGCCGCCAGCGTGTTGGCGGCCAGGCCGTCCTCGATCCACAGCGCGTCGGCGAAGCGGTCGATGGCCTCGGCGCTCGCCTGCTCGGCGCTCACTGTCGAACGCTCACTCCAGCGCGAGCTTCTGCGCCGCCACGACCTTCTTGTAGACCGCCAGCTCGGCAGCGATCTGCGCGGCGAACTCCTCGGGCGTGTTGGCCACGATCAGCGAGCCGGTGTCCTCGATGCGCTTCTTCACCGCCGGGTCTTCCAGCGTCTTCTTCACCGCCGACGAGATCTTCTCGACGACTTCCTTCGACAGCCCCTTGGGCCCGTAGATGCCGTAGTAGGCCATGCGGTTCACGGGCTCCAGGCCGACTTCCTTGAAGGTCGGCACGTTGGGCAACTGCGACAAGCGCGCGGGAGCCGCCACCACGATCGGGATCAGCCGGCCGTCCTTGATGAAAGGCAGTGCCGAGGGCAGGTTGTCGAAGATGATCGGCACCTGGCCAGCCACCGTGTCGTTCAGCGCCGGGCCTGCTCCGCGGTACGGGATGTGGGTGATGAAGGTGCCCGACAGGTTCTTGAACAGCTCGGTCTGCAGGTGGCCGATGCCGCCGGTGCCCGAGCTCGCGTAGCTGTACTTGCCCGGGCTCTTCTTCAGTTCGGCGAGGAAGCCCTTGTAGTCGCGCGCCGGGAAGCTCGGGTGCACCGCGATCACGTTCGGCGTGGCCGCCACGTTGATGATCGGCGTGAAGTCGGTCAACGGGTTGTATGGGATCTTCGGGTTGATGGCCGGGTTCGCCGCCGTGGTCGACACCGTGGCCATGCCGACGGTGTAGCCATCGGGTGCGGCCTTCGCCACCTCGTTCGCGCCCACCGAGCCGCCGCCGCCGGCCTTGTTCTCGACCACCAGGGTCTGGCCTAGCGGCCCGGAGATCTTCTCGGAGACCACCCGCGCGACGATGTCGGTGGTGCCGCCCGGCGCGAAGGGCACGACCAGGCGAACCGGCTTGGTCGGGTAGGCCTGCGACCAGGCCAGCGGAGAGGCGGCCACAAGCGACAGGGTGATCGTGGCGAGGAGGGTTCGGCGTTGCATGGGCGGATTCTCCGGACTGAGGATGGTGAAAGTGTAGGTGGGTGCGCTCAGGCCGATCCGAGCAGCCCGGCCTTGAGCTTGGCGTCCACCGGCCGCGTGCCGATGAAGATCTTCAGCAGGCCGGCGTAGAGGTCTTCGCCGGGCAAGGCCTCGCCCTTGGCAACGCCGTTCAGGCTGAGCACGAGGCCGCGCGCGGGCAGGTAGTCGAGGTCGACCACGTCGCCCTTCTTCAGCTTGACCAGGGCATTCACGATGGCGTCGAACTTCGCCATGCGATCGGTCAGCACGGCGAACTCGGCTTCGCTCAGGTTGCGCTTCATGCCCTTGTCGAAGGCCTTGACGAATTCTTTGGACTCGACCTCGACCATCATCTTCATGCGGATGCGCTTGGGCCCCTTGACCGCGATCACGGCCTCGGGCGTGGAGGCCTTCTGCGCGATGTACAGCCCTGCGGCATAACCTTTCAGCCAGGCCACCGCCCGCAGGCCCACGCCGTTGAGCACCAGTTCGGTGTCGGCCAGGCGCAGGCGGTCGTCGAAGTGCTGGCCCTCGATGACCGTCGCCTGCACGCCGGTGCCGGCAACGAGCATCCAGGTCAGGCAGGCGGTTCTCAGGCTGTGCAACAGTTTTCGACTCATCGGCAAGGCTCCTCGCAGGGCCTCAACGGCTATCGTGCCTGCGGCGACGACAGGGTGGCGTGTGGGAAGTACGAACAGGGTGGACCCGGACATGCGGGGCCCGCTGGCACACTCGCATCATGCCCGACGCCTTGCTGCTGCTGCCCGATTTCACCCTCATCGTGATCGGGTGGCTGGTGTGCCGACACACGCCGCTGAACCGCCCGGTGTGGGACGGCGTCGAGCGCCTCGTCTACTACCTGCTGTTCCCCGCGCTGCTGTTCAGCGCCATCCTGCGCCACCCGATGCAGCCCTCGGCCGCCGCCACGCTGGCTGCCTGCGGCCTGGCCGTGGTGTCGGTGGGTGTGGCGTTGGCCTATGCGCTGCGCCTGTGGCCCGGTGTCGACGCGCGGCTGCACGCCTCGGGCGCACAGGTGTCGTTCCGCTTCAATTCCTACGTCGCGTTGGCGCTGGCCGAGCGTCTGGCCGGCACGCAGGGCGTGGCCTGGGTGGCGCTGCTCGTGGCCTTGTGCGTGCCGGTGTGCAACATCGCCGCGGTGTGGCCGCTGGCGCGGCACGGCGGCCACGGCTTCCTGCGTGAGCTGGCGAAGAACCCGCTGATCGTCAGTACCGCGGCCGGGTTGCTGTGCAACCTGCTGGGCCTGCGCCTGCCCGAACTGGCCAGCATCACACTCGGCCGCATCGGTGCGGCCGCGCTGCCGCTGGGCCTGATGGCGGTGGGCGCAGGCCTGACCTTCGGGGGCCTGAAACGCGCGCCCGTGTTGGCCGCCGCGCTGCTGTCGATCCGCCATGCGATCCTGCCCGCCGTGGCCGTGGCGCTGGTGATCGCGCTGCAGATGCCGCCGCCGCAGCAGTCCATCGTGGTCGCCTTCGCCGCCCTGCCCACGGCGTCGAGCGCCTATGTGCTGGCCGCGCGCATGGGTGGCGACGGCAGTTTCGTGGCCGGGCTGGTGACGCTGTCCACCCTGATCGGCATGGTGGGCCTCCCGCTCGCGCTGCTGGCGTTGCGTGCGCTGGCCTGATCCCTGGGTGATGCACCGCGGAAAGCGAGCAGCACAGGCGGCTTGCGGCCCGTTGCCGAGGACGAAGAAGGTCCGCAGCGATGGGCGCGTGGGCAGGCGGTCCGGGTATGCGCTCTCCGGCCCACGCTCGCGGGCGAGCACCGAGTACCGCAACGCGCTGCCTCGTCAACACCGTATGCGGCCTGCTCCCGCCAGGGCGACCGCGAAATGGGGCCTGCGATCGCATACCCGAACCACCTGCCCCACAAGCACCGAGGACTTCGTGACGGCAGGCCACCGCGGATGCCGGTAGGGCGGCGGTGGTGCCCGCGGGCGCAGGCCCCATTCGCGGTCGCCCTGGCGAGGGCATGGCACACCCGGCGTTGATGCGGACACGGTGGCGGCCCGCAGTGGCCGCCCGCGAGCGTGGGCCGGAGAACGCGGGTACCGCCGTCGCCCTGCGACCATGCCCGTCGCAGGCAAAGCGGACCAGATTCGCGGAACCTTGTCTCTGGACCGAATGTCCCGGCGGTCTCAGTCCCCCTGCGACAGAGCCCAGTCGAGATGCTCGCGCAGCAGCACGTCGGCCGCGTCGCGCTCGCTTTGCAGGGCCTCGCGCAGCCCCTCGCCCTGCTCCGCGCTCACGCCTGCGCGCAGAGCGTTGCCCATCGCCACCGCCAGGTTGCGCCGCCAGCGTGCATGGCCAATGCGACGAATTGCGCTGCCTTCGGTGCGGCGCAGGAACTCGGCTTCGTCCCAGCGCCACAACTCGGCCAGCGTGGCACCATCCAGCGGCGCGCGCGCGTCGAAGTCGGGCAGCGGGGCGCGCTGCGCATACTTGTTCCACGGGCATGCGAGCTGGCAGTCGTCGCAGCCGTAGATGCGGTTGCCCATGGCAGCGCGCAGCTCCAACGGGATTGGCCCGTCGTGCTCGATGGTCAGGTAGGAGATGCAGCGCCGCGCATCGAGCCGGTACGGCGCGACGATGGCTTGCGTGGGGCAGACGTCGATGCAGGCGCTGCAACTGCCGCAATGCGGCGGCACGGGCTCGGTCAGCGGCAGCGGCAGGTCGACGTAGATCTCGCCGAGGAAGAACATCGATCCACCCTCGCGGTGCAGCGCCAGCGTGTGCTTGCCGCGCCAGCCGATACCGCTCTTCGCGGCGAGTTCGACCTCGAGCACCGGTGCCGAGTCGGTGAAGACACGGTGGCCGAAGGGGCCGACCGCCTCTGCCAGCCGATCGGCCACCCGCTGCAGGCGGTTTCGCATCACCTTGTGATAGTCGCGACCACGTGCGTAGATCGACACCACAGCCTCGGCGGGGCGCGACAGGCGCTGCCATTCCGCCGCCTGCCATTCCGCCGGCGCAGCACGCGGCAGATAGTCCAGCCGCGCGGTGATCACGCGCACCGTGCCCGGCACCAGCTCAGCCGGCCGAGCCCGCTTCAGGCCGTGGCGCGCCATGTAGTCCATCGAGCCGTGAAAGCCGTTGAGCAGCCACGACTGCAGGCCCGCCTCGGCGGAACCGAGGTCCACGTCGGCGACTCCGATCTGGGAGAATCCTTCCGCCAGAGCCCAGCCGCGCAGTTGCGCGAGCAGGGCCTGACCTTCCAACCCGCGAAGCACGCTCATTTGACGATTCTAGGAAGCCGCACGCTGCATTGGGCCACCGAGGCCGACTGCGACGCCACCGCGCGATCGCTGGCCGCCCTGCCGCCGCTGCGCAAGGCCTTCATCGAACTGCACGGCCCGCTGGGCGCCGGCAAGACGACCTTCGCGCGCCACCTGCTGCACGCGCTGGGCGTGGCCGGCCGCGTGAAGAGCCCGACCTACGCGGTGATGGAGCCCTACGAACTGCCCGGCGGCAGCGTCTGGCACTTCGACTTCTACCGATTCAACGACCCGCAGGAATGGGAGGACGCGGGCTTTCGCGACATCTTCGCCAGCCCGGGGCTGAAACTCGCCGAATGGCCCGAGAAGGCCGTGGGCCTGCTGCCGGTGCCTGACCTGCGCGTGGACATCGAGCCTCTCGAAGGCGAAACGCGCCGCGTCACGCTCGCCGCCTGCACGCCGCTCGGCCTGGAGCTGCTGGCATGAGCCAGCGCCGGGCCGCCCCATGCCGGCTCACCCCCTCGGGGGGCGGGCGCGAAGCGACCTGGGGGCACGGATGAGCGGCACGTCACGCCGCCAGGCGATCCGCGCCATGGGCTCGCTGGTACTGACGCTCGGCGCAGCGCAGATCGCACGCGGCGCCACCATCGTGGCGGTGCGCGTCTGGCCGGCCGACGACTACACGCGCGTGACGATCGAATCCGACACGCCGCTGTCGGAGAAGCACTTCCTCGCGCAGAACCCGCAGCGCCTGGTGATCGACATCGATGGCCTCGAGCTCAGCCCCGCCCTGCGCGAGATCGTCGGCAAGGTGCGCTCCGACGACCCCTTCATCGAGGGCGTGCGTGTCGGCCAGAACCAGCCGCGCGTCGTGCGCCTGGTGATCGACCTGAAGCAGGCGACCGCGCCGCAGCTCTTCACGCTGCCGCCGGTGGCCGCCTACCAGCACCGCATGGTGTTCGACCTCTACCCGGTGAAGGAACGCGACCCGCTGCTCGCACTGATCCACGAGAAGGAGATCGCCGAACAGCAAGCCGCGCAGGCCGTGCAGGACGCGTTGGGAGAATTCATCGGCCGCGTCGAGCGGCCGCCGGGCGCCAAGCCGCCGGCCTCGGCGCCAAGCTTGCAGACGCCTGCGCCGAAGGAACCGCCGCCGCTGTCCAAGGGCAAGATCGACCGCCTGATCGTCGTCGCGCTCGACCCCGGCCATGGCGGCGAAGACCCCGGCGCCATCGGCCCCAGCGGCCTGCGCGAGAAGGACGTGGTGCTGGCCATCGCACTGCAGCTGCGCGACAAGCTCAACGCACGCGCCGGCATGCGCGTGATGCTGACGCGCGACGCCGATTTCTTCGTGCCGCTGCAGGAGCGTGTGCGCAAGGCGCGCCGCGTGCAGGCCGACTTGTTCGTGTCGCTGCACGCCGACGCCTTCTTCACGCCGCAGGCGCGCGGCGCCTCGGTGTTCGCGCTCAGCCAGGGTGGTGCATCCAGCAGCGCGGCGCGCTGGATGGCCGACAAGGAAAACGCCGCCGACATCGTGGGCGGCATCAACGTGAAGAACCGCCACGCCGACGTGATGCGCACCCTGCTCGACATGAGCACCACGGCGCAGATCAAGGACAGCATGAAACTCGGCAGCGAGGTGCTGGGCCAGATCGGCAAGGTCGGCAAGCTGCACAAGCCGCGCGTCGAGCAGGCCGGCTTCGCAGTGCTGAAAGCGCCGGACATTCCATCGATCCTGGTCGAGACGGCCTTCATCTCCAACCCGGAGGAAGAGGCCAAGCTGCGCGACCCGCTCTACCAGGCGAAGCTGGTCGACGCACTCGTGTCCGGCATCGCGCGCTACTTCGCCCGCAATCCTCCTCTGGCGCGCACGCGCCAGTTGTGAACGAGACCAACATGCTCCACCCCCACGCCCGCGCCCTGCTCGACCTGATCGCCGAACGCGGCGTGCCGCCGACCCACACGCTCACGCCCGCCGAAGCACGCGCCATCTACCGCGAGCGGCGCAGCTTCACGCAGCCCGCGCCGCCGGCGGTGGGCGAGTTGCGCGAACTGCAGGCCGACGGGCCGCACGGGCCTATTCCACTTCGCCTGTACCGGCCGCTGGGCAGTGCGCCCGGCGAAGCGCTGCCGGCACTCGTCTACTACCACGGTGGCGGCTGGGTGATCGGCGACCTGGACACGCACGACACGCTGTGCCGCGAACTCGCCAACCACTCGGGCTGCGCCGTGGTCTCGGTGGACTACCGGCTGGCGCCGGAGCACCGCTTTCCCGCCGCGGTGGACGACTCCATTGCCGCGCTGGCATGGGTGCATCGCGAGGCTTCAGCGCTGGGCATCGATGCGAGCCGCATCGCCGTGGGCGGCGACAGCGCCGGCGGCAACCTGGCCGCGGTGGTGGCCATCGCCGCGCGCGATGCGGGCACGCTGCCGCTGGCCTACCAGCTGCTCATCTACCCCGCCACCGACCAGCACCGCACGGCGCCTTCGCACCAGAGCAACGGCCAGGGCTACCTGCTGACCACCGACACGATGGCCTACTTCACCGGCCACTACATCCCTGAGCCGGCACGCTATGCGGATTGGCGCGCCTCGCCGCTGCTGCACACCGACCTGTCGGGCCTGCCGCCGGCCCTGGTGCTCACCGCCGGCTACGACCCGCTGCGCGACGAAGGCCTGGCCTATGCGCAGCGGCTCACCGAAGCGGGCAACCGCGCCTCGCACCTGTGCTTCGAGCGGCAGATCCACGGCTTCATCCTGATGGGCAAGGTGCTCGACGAAGCGAACACCGCGGTGCAGCTGTGCGCCGCCGCGCTGCGCCACGCGCTGCGCGACTGATCAGGCGGCTGCGCGGCGCGCCTTCCACGCGCCGAAGATCACCACCAGGCCCGGCAGCAGGATCGCCGACCAGATGATCTTGTCGAGGTTCTCCTTCACCCACGGGATGTTGCCGAACAGGTAGCCGGCCAGCGTGATGCCGCCGACCCACAGCACGGCGCCGCTGACGTCGTAGAAGGTGAACTTGCTGCGCGTCATCTGCGCCACGCCGGCCACGAAGGGCGCGAAGGTGCGCAGGAAGGGCATGAAGCGCGCCGCAATGATGGTGATGCCGCCGTACTTCTCGTAGAAGGCATGGGCCTGCTCGAAGGCCCGCTTGTTGAAGAAGCGCGAGTCTTCCCACTGGAAGACCTTGGGCCCGAAGTGGCGGCCGATCGCGTAGTTGCACTGGTTGCCCAGGATCGCCGCGGCGATCAGCAGCCCGATCGACAGCGGCAGGCTCATCAGCCCCGCGCCGCACAGCGCGCCGACCACGAAGAGCAGCGAGTCGCCGGGCAGGAAAGGCATCACCACCACGCCGGTCTCGACGAAGATGATGACGAACAGCAGCGCGTAGACCCAGGTCCCGTAGGCCTGCACGAAGTTGGCGAGGTGCACGTCGACGTGCAGGATGAAGTCGATCAGGAAGGCCACGATGTCCATGGGCGGCGATTATCAGGGGCGGCCTTCCTACAATGCCCGCATGAGCGCCGTCATCGACACCCTGCCGCGCAGGCCCATTCGGGAGCTGCCGGACGAGCTGGTCAGCCAGATCGCCGCTGGCGAGGTGGTCGAGCGCCCGGCCTCGGTGGTGCGCGAGCTGGTCGACAACGCGCTCGACGCCGGCGCCACCGAGGTGGTGGTGCGGCTGACGGCCGGCGGCATCCGCGCCATCCTGGTCGAGGACGACGGCAGCGGCATCCCCGCCGCCGAGCTGCCGCTGGCGCTGCGCCGCCACGCGACGAGCAAGATCGCCTCGCTGGTCGACCTGGAGCACGTGGCGACTATGGGCTTTCGCGGCGAGGCGCTGGCCGCCATCGCCTCGGTGGCCGAGCTGGCCATCGCCAGCCGCACCGCCGACGCGCCGCATGCACAGCGCCTGGAGGCGCGCTCGGGCGAGCTGACGCCGGCGGCGCGCGCGGTGGGCACCAGCGTCGAGGTGCGCGAGCTGTTCTTCGCCACGCCGGCGCGGCGCAAGTTCCTCAAGACCGAGGCCACCGAGCTGGCCCACTGCATCGAGGCCGTTCGCCGCCACGCGCTGACGCGGCCCGACGTGGGCTTCACCGTCTGGCACGACGGCAAGCTCTCGCAGCAGTGGCGACGTGCCACGCCGGCGCAGCGGCTGCGCGACGTGCTCGATGACGACTTCGTCGACGCCAGCCGCGAGGTGGCGATGGAGCTGGGCCCGATGCGCATCCACGGCCGCGCCGGCCTGCCCGAGGCGGCACGCTCGCGCGCCGACCAGCAGTACGTCTACGTCAACGGCCGCTTCGTGCGCGACCGGCTGATCGCGCACGGCGTGCGCTCGGCCTATGAAGACGTGCTGCACGGCGCGCGCCAGCCGAGCTACGTGCTCTTCATCGACATCGCGCCGGAGCGCGTCGACGTCAACGTGCACCCGACCAAGATCGAGGTGCGGTTCCGCGATGCGCGCGAGGTGCACCAGGCGGTGCGCCGCGCGGTCGACGGCGCGCTGGCGATCTCGCGTGCCGGTGAGGCGCCCGCAGCCGTGCCGGCCGAGACCGCCGTGCCGGGCAGCTTCATGCCGGCGCCGCGGCCGTGGGGCGCGGGGCCGACGCAGCAGGCCTCGCTCGGGCTGCAGCAGGCCGCCGTGCTGTTCGCGCAGGAGGCGCCGCCGGCCTGGGGCGCAGCCGCGCCGGTGTCGATGGCCGCCACAGCGCCCGCCGCCGGCGACTGGCCGCTGGGCAAGGCGCTCGCGCAGGTGGCCGGCATCTACATCCTGGCCGAGAACGCGCAGGGCCTGGTCGTCGTCGACATGCATGCGGCGCACGAGCGCATCGTCTACGAGCGGCTGAAGGCGAGCCTGGACGACAAGGCGATCGAGTCGCAGCCGCTGCTGATCCCGGCCACCTTCGCGGCCACGGCGCAGGAGATCGCCACCGCCGAGCAGCAGGCCGACACCCTGCGCCGGCTGGGGCTGGACGTGGCGCCGCTGTCGCCCACGGTGCTCGCGGTGCGCGCGCGCCCGGCGGCGCTGGCCGGTGGCGACGTCGTCGAGCTCGCGCGCAGCGTGCTCGCCGAGCTGGCGCAGTACGACGCGAGCAACGTCATCCAGCGCGCGCAGCACGAGATCCTGTCGACCATGGCCTGCCACGGCGCGGTGCGCGCCAACCGACAGCTGACGCTGGAGGAGATGAACGCCCTGTTGCGCGACATGGAGCGCACCGAGCGCGCCGACCAGTGCAACCATGGCCGGCCCACCTGGCGCCAGGTGACGCTGAAGGAACTCGACGCCTTGTTCTGGCGCGGGCGTTGAACTTTCGGCCCCACGCCAGGCTCTGTTGCCCATGCCCCGCCCGATGACTCTGCTGCGCTGGCCGCTGGCCGCCCTGCTCCTGCTGGCCGCCCTGCTGGCCGGCTGCGCCACGCTCGACGAGAAGCAGCGGCAATGGATCTTCCAGCCCTCGGCCGGCCAGCCGTCGTGGGTGCCGTCGAGCGCCGAGGGCCTGCAGGACGTCTGGATCGAGCACCGCTCCGCCGAGAGCGGCAAGCCGCTGCGCCTGCATGCGCTGTGGCTGCCGCAGCCGCGCGCCGACGCGCCGGTGCTGCTGTACCTGCACGGCGCGCGGCGCAACGTGTGGGGCAGCCACTTCCGCATCCGCAACATGCACGATCTCGGATTCGCCGTGCTCGCGCTCGACTACCGCGGTTTCGGCCAGAGCAGCGCCGAGTTGCCCTCCGAGGCCGGCGTGCTCGAAGACGCCCGCGCCGCCTGGGACTGGCTGGCCCGCGAGCAGCCGCAGCGCCCGCGCTACATCTTCGGCCACTCGCTGGGAGGCGCCATCGCGGTGCAACTCGCCGGCGAGGTGGACGATGCGCGCGGGCTGATCGTCGAAGGCACCTTCACCTCCATCCCCGACGTGTTCAGCAGCTTCAAGTGGGGCTGGCTGCCTGTCGGGCCGCTGATCACTCAGCGCTTCGATTCGGCACAGAAGATCGCCAAGGTGCGCGCGCCGATCCTGGTGGTGCACGGCAGCCAGGATTCGCTGATCCGCCCCGAGCTGGGCCGCGCGCTGTACGAGCGTGCACCGGGGCCGAAGCGCTTCGTGCTCGTCGAGGGCGGCACGCACTACAGCACCAACGGCGTCGGCCAGGCGCTGTACCGCGACGCCTTGCGTGAGCTGTTCGGTTTGGGCAGCTGAGCGCGGCATGGTCCAATCGTGGCCATGGCCACGATCAAGCTGAAGAAACCGGCCGGCGGCGCCATCCGCTCTGCGCGGCACCGGTGCGCGCAAGCGCCCGACCCTCGCCCAGGCCCAGGCCGAGCGGGCCGAGCGCGAGGCGCAGCGGCCGGCGCCCTCCGCCGAACCGCGGCCCCGGCCCGCGGGCAATGACCGGCCGAACCCGACCGGCCGTTCGGCCCCACCGCGGCCCGGGCCTGGTCGCCCAGCACCACCGCGCACCGCGGCAGGACGCCACGACGCGCCGCGCCCGGCGTCGGCTCGCCCGGCGCCTGATCGGCGTGCACCGCTCCCGCCCGCTCGCCCGGCACCGCCGAGGCCACCCGCATCCGTGGCCGCCGGCACGCCGAACACCGCATTCAGCGGCCGCCCGCGCAAGATCGTCGCGCCGCCGGCCGAAGGCCCGGCCCACCCCGACGGCAGCCTGCGCCTTTCCAAGCGCATGAGCGAACTCGGCCTGGCCTCGCGGCGCGAGGCCGACGAGTGGATCGCCAAGGGCTGGGTGCGCGTGGATGGCGAGGTGGTCGCCGAACTCGGCGCCCGCGTGCTGCCGACGCAGCAGGTCACCATCGACAAGCGCGCGCGCACGCAGCAGGCACAGCGCGTCACCGTGCTGCTGAACAAGCCGGTCGGCTATGTCAGCGGCCAGGCGGAGGACGGCTACGAGCCCGCCTACGTGCTGGTCACGCCGCCGAACCGCTGGGCGGACGACCCGACCGACTTCGCCTTCCAGCGCGAGCACATCCGCCACCTCGCGCCAGCCGGCCGGCTCGACATCGACTCGGTGGGCCTGCTCGTGCTCACGCAGGACGGCCGCGTCGCCAAGCAGCTGATCGGCGAGAACAGCACGATGGAAAAGGAGTACCTCGTGCGCGTGGCGCCTGCGGAGGGCGAACGCCTCTCGGCAGACGGCCTGCGCCTGCTCAACCACGGGCTCGAGCTCGACGGCGAGGCGCTGAAGCCGGCGCGCGTCGAATGGGTCAACGACGACCAGCTGCGCTTCGTGCTCGTCGAGGGCAAGAAGCGGCAGATCCGGCGCATGTGCGAGGCCGTCGGCCTGAAGGTCACCGGCCTGAAGCGCGTGCGCATCGGCCGCGTGATGCTCGGCGACCTGCCCCCCGGCCAATGGCGCTACCTGGGCGCCGATGAATCCTTCGTCTGAGGCGCGATGGACCCTGCCCAGGCCCCTGCCCTCCAGGACCTGCCGGCACTGGCCGACCACTGGCTGCAATGGGCGGCCGAGAACCGGTTGCGTGGCTGCACGCCCGAATCGATGGTCGACACCATGGCCGCCGCCGGCCTCGACCGCACGCTGTGCGCGCAGGCCGTGGCCATGCTGGAGACCGACCCGGTCTACCGCGCCGCGCTGCGCCACCAGCAGCTGCTGCGCAAGCTCGAATCGGTGGTGGCCAACCAGCAGAAGCTGTGGGAGATGCGGCCTCGCTACGCGCAGATCGAGAAGCGCGCCGGCGTGTCGCGCGACGAGCTGTTCGACCGCTACGTCTGCGGCAGCCGCCCGCTGGTGCTGACCGACGTGGCGGCCGACTGGCCGGCGATGCAACGCTGGTCACCGGCCGACCTGAAGGCGCGCTTCGGCCACATCGACATCGAGATCCAGGCCGAGCGCAACGCCGACCCACGCTACGAGGAGAACAAGCTCCAGCATCGGCATCAGGTGCGGCTGGGTGAGTTCGTCGACCGCGTGCTCGCCGGAGGGCCGACCAACGACTACTACATGACGGCCAACAACGAGGCGCTGCGCCGGCCGGAGTTCGCGCCGCTGCTGGCCGACATCGGCACGCTGCCGGCGATCTGCGATCGCGCCGAGCTGCCGCGCCTGTCGTCGTTCTGGTTCGGCCCGGCGGGCACCAACACGCCGCTGCACCACGACACCATCATGCTGTTCCACACCCAGGTGGTGGGCCGCAAGCGCTGGCGCTTCATCTCGCCGCTGGAGTCGCCCAAGCTCTACAACTTCAACAACGTCTTCAGCCCGATCGACATCGACCGGCCCGACCTGGCGCGCTACCCGCTGTTCAGCCAGGTGAAGGTTCTGGAGGTGATTGCCGAGCCCGGCGAGACGGTGTTCCTGCCGCTGGGCTGGTGGCACCAGGTGACGTCTCTGGACGTGAGCCTGTCCTTCTCGTACTCCAACCTCGCGGTGCCCAACCACTACAGCTTCGCGAACCCCGACATCCACGACTGGTGAGGCGAGGGCCGCAGTCGGGTGGGTTCGTGTCGAGGCGAAGCCGACGGATGAGAGTGCCTGCAATCGGCCCTTTGCGGTCTTCGGGGGTCTGCTTTGCGTGCGACGGGCATGGTCGCAGGTCGACGGCGGTACCCGCGTTCTCCGGCCCACGCTCGCGGGCGGCCACTGCGAGCCGCCACCGTGTCCGCATCAACGCCGGGTGTGCCATGCCCTCGCCAGGGCGACCGCGAATGGGGCCTGCGCCCGCGGGCACCACCGCCGCCCTGCCGGCATCAGCGGTGGCCTGCCGTCATGAGGGCCTCAGTGCTTGTGGGGCAGGTGGTTCGGGTGTGCGATCGCAGGCCCCATTCGCGGTCGCCCTGGCGGGAGCAGGCCGAAGGCGGTGTTGATGAGGCAGCGCGCTGCGGACCTCGCTGGTTGCCCGCGAGCGTGGGCCGGAGAGCGCATACCCGGACCGCCTGCCCGCGCGCCCATCATTGCGGACCTTCGTGAATGTCTGCAACGGGCCGATAGCAGTCGCCCGGTCATCTGGCTTCAATGCTCGTCGAGCCGTCGCCTGCGCTCGCGCAATGCCAACTCAAGGGCCAACGCTGTGCAGTGGCACAGCCCCGTGTTGGCCACTCCGCGCATCAACGTGACCCTAGTTCGGCGACCCCAGGCCGCGCTGCAGTCGATCCAGCAGCGCGCGTGCCTGCGCAGCCCAGGTGGCATCGGTCAAGTTCGCGGCCTGCCGCGCGGCAGCCAGGGCCGCGTCGCGCTCGCCAAGTTCGGCGCGTGTACTGGCGAGATTCATCCAGGCCGGCGCGCTGTCGGGGTACCGTGCGGCGGCGGCCTCGAAGGCCTGCGCCGCGCCGGCCTTGTCGCCCGTTGCGTACAGCGCATTGCCCAGGCCCATCTGCAGGCTCAGGCTGCCGCCCCAGCGCTGCAGCGCGCTGCGGTAGGCGATCACCGCCTGCGCCGGCGGCGCGGCGCGCTCGAAGCCCACGGCCGCCTCCACCACCGCGGGCTCTTCGGCGGTGGCCGGCCAGCGGTCGGGCGGCAGCGCCACGAAGGCCCAGCTGCCGGCGCGAACCCAGGTGTGCTCGAAGGTGTTCATGGGCAGCACGGCACGCTCGGTGGTGCCCGAGCGCAGCAGCAGCTCGCCTTGCGGCACGTCGTAGCCGATCGCGACGGCGTAGTGCCACTGCGGGTACCAGCTCAGGCCCAGGTTGAGCAGCACCACCACCGGCTGGCCAGCGTGCAGCTCGCGCAGCACGGCCTCCAGCGTGCCGGGCAGGCGCGTGGCGACAGCGCCCTGCCTGCGCGCGCCGGCGATCATCTCGAGCTGCAGGGTGCCGGTGCGCGCCGGCAGGAAGATCTGCTCACCCAGCAGCGCCGGCGAGGTGGGCCTTCCAATGCCGGAAAGCACGGTGGCCAGCGCCGCGGGGCCGCAGTGGTAGTCGGTCTGCGCGAAGAACGGCGTGGCCGCAAGCTCGACGCGCGGCGCCAGTCCGGGCGGCAGCGTGCGGCGCAGCGCGTCGGTCTGCACCGCGCAGCCGCCCAGCAGCAGCGCGGCGCAGACGAGCAGTGCGCGCCGCAGCGCGGCGCGCAGCGTCATCGCCCGGATCAGCGGATCGAGCGGGTGAACGGGAAGATCTTCGTGAAGCCGAGGATGTCGGTGATCAGCAGCAGCAGGAAGATGAAGACGATGGTGCCGATGACGTCGCTGGCGCCGGCGGGAGCGGTGTCCAGCGTGTGTGCAACGTGGGCGACTTCGGCATCGGTCAGCGCAGCGACGCGGGCCTTGGCCTGCTCCATGTCGACGCCGCGCTCCTGCAGGGCGGCGGCCACATCGGCACGGGTCAGCATCTCGTACACATGGGCGCGCTGCTCGGCGGCGCCGGTGACGCCTTCGCTGGCCGCCACCTGTTCGGTGGTGACGAGCGTGGCTTGTGCGCTGTGCACGAAGCCGGCGAAGCTGAGGCACACGGCGATCAGGCGGGTCATCCAACGGGACGTTGTCTTCATGAGAGTTCCTTTGAAGCGGAGCTTGCTGGTTGTTGTGAGACGCATGGGCACGCTTCCCATGTCGCCGGATACATCGTAACAAGCACGCGCCCCGGCCGGTGACCGAATGCAACGCCGGCGGCAGGGTCGATCGGCGCCGCCTGTTAGGCTGCACGCATGGTTTCCCCCGTTCCCGCGCCCCACCGCATGAGCCCCGCGGTGGTGGTGCTGCTGCTCACGCTGCTGCTGGGCATCCAGCCGATCACCACCGACCTCTACCTGCCCGCGCTGCCGACGCTGCAGCGCGAGTTCTCGGCCAGCATGGCCGCCACGCAGCTGACGCTGTCGGCGCTGATCATCTGCTTCGGCCTGGCCCAGCTGGTGTGCGGGCCGCTGGCCGACCGTTTCGGCCGCCGGCCGGTGCTGCTGGTCGGTCTTTCCATCTACACGCTGGCCAGCGTGGGCGGCGCGCTGGCGCCCTCGATCGACTGGCTGATCGCCTGGCGGGCCCTGCAGGGCGCCGGCATGGCCGCCGCGGTGACCTGCGGCCGATCCATCGTGCGCGACCTCTATCCGCCGCACGATGGCGCCCGCGTCATGTCGCGCGCACTCAGCGGCCTGGGCGTGATCGCGATGGCCAGCCCGCTGGTGGGGGGCATGGTGGTGCAGTGGTTCAGCTGGCAGGCGGCGTTGATGGTGGTGGCGGTGTGCGGCGCCGCCATGCTCGGCATGGTGGCCTGGCGCTACGAGGAGACGGTGCCGGCGCGCAACCCGCGCGCCACGCAGATCGGCCCGCTGCTGCGCAACTGGGCGGTGGTGGCCGGCCACCCGACCTTCCGCGCCTGGACGCTGCTGTCGGGTTTTGCGTACGGAGGCTTGTTCTTCCTACTCGCCGGTTCGAGCTTCGTCTACATCGGCCTGCTGGGCACGAGCAAGGTGGCCTACGGGCTGATCATGCTGAGCCAGTCGTTCGCCTACATCGTCGGCACCTTCTGGTGCCGGCGGCTGCTCGCCCGCCACGGCCTGCGCGGCGCGGTGCGCCGCGGCGCGCGGTTCACCCTGGCCGGCTGCCTGGGCATGGCAGCGCTGGCGCTGGCCGGTGTGCACACGGTCTGGGCGGTGCTGCTGCCGTCGTGGCTGTACTGCGTGGGCCACGGCGTGCACCAGCCCTGCGGGCAGACCGGCGCCATCGGCCCCTTCCCCGACAAGGCCGGCACCGCCGCCTCGTTGTCGGGCTTCTGGATGATGCTGGTGGCCTTCGGCGTCGGCCTGTTCCTCGGTGCCACGGCCGGCGGCTCGGCGCTGCCGATGACGCTGGGCATGAGCGTGCTTGGCCTGCTGCTGTGCGCCACCGCCTGGACGCTGGTGCAGCGGCACGGCGACCCGTTCGGCGAGCCCTTGGCCGCACAGGCGAGCGCCGCATGAACGAAGCCTTGCGTTGCCTGTGCCTGGCCGGCCCCACCGCCGCCGGCAAGACCGCCGCCGCCCTGGCCATCGCGCAGGCGCTGCCGGTGGAGATCGTCAGCGTCGACTCGGCCCTGGTCTACCGCGGCATGGACATCGGCACCGCCAAGCCGAGCGCGGCCGAACGCGCCGCCGTGCCGCACCACCTGATCGACATCGTCGAGCCAACGCAGGCCTACTCGGCGGCGCGTTTCGTCGACGACGCGCGCTCGCTGATCGAGGCGATCCACGCGCGCGGCCGGCTGCCGCTGCTGGTGGGCGGCACGATGCTGTACTTCCGCGCGCTGTTCCAGGGCCTGCACGAGATGCCGCCGGCGGATGCCGCGCTGCGCGTGGCGCTCGAAGACGAAGCCTTCCGCCGCGGCCCGGCGGCCATGCACGCCGAGCTGGCGAAGGTGGACCCGGTCACCGCCGCGCGGCTGCCGCCCGGCGACTCGCAGCGCATCCAGCGTGCGCTGGAGGTCTTCCGCCTCAGCGGCCGGCCGATGTCGTCGTTCCACCGCGAGCCGCTGCCGGCCTCCGCGGCGCCGCCGCTGCTCTCGCTCGAACCGGCCAGCCGCGCCTGGCTGCACGAGCGCATCGCGCAGCGTTTCACGCAGATGCTCGCCGCCGGGCTGGCCGACGAAGTCCGCGCACTGCGCGCGCGCGGCGACCTGAACGCCGAGATGCCCTCGATGCGCTGCGTGGGCTACCGGCAGACCTGGGAAGCGCTGGACCTCGGCGAACTCGACGAACTGCCTGAGCGCGGCATCGCCGCCACGCGGCAGCTCGCCAAGCGCCAGCTCACCTGGCTGCGCGGCATGGAAGCCCGCGAGGTGCTGGCCTGCGACGAGCCTGGCGTGGTCGAGCGCGTTGTCGAGTCGGCCCGCCGCCATGCCGACCGCTTGATGGCGACCTGAGCGATGCTGCAATTGCAGGGCCTGGCCAAACGCTACGGCAGCACGCCGGTGTTCGCGGGCGTCGACCTCGATCTGGCGCAGGGCGAGTTCGTCGCCATCGTCGGCGAGTCGGGCGTGGGCAAGTCAACTTTGCTGAACTGCATCGCCGGCCTCGACTCGCTCGATGCGGGTCGGGTCGTACTCAATGGCGAAGAAGTGACGACGATGAGCGAGCCTGAGCAGGCCATGCTTCGGCGACGCGACCTCGGCTTCGTGTTCCAGGCCTTCCATGTACTGCCGCACCTGACGGTGGCGCAGAACGTCGCGTTGCCGCTGCTGCTGCTGCATCGCCACGACGACGACGCCGTCGCCCACGCGCTCGACGAGGTGGGCCTGACCGGCCTGGGCAAGCGGCTGCCGCAGACGCTGTCGGGTGGCCAATTGCAGCGCGTGGCCATCGCCCGCGCGCTGGTGCATGCGCCCAAGCTGATCCTCGCCGATGAGCCCACCGGCAATCTCGATGCCGGCAACGCGCTGCGGGTGATGGACGTGCTGGTGCAACAGTCGCGCGCACATCGCACAGCCTGCCTGCTCGTCACGCACTCTCATGCCGCTGCCCAGCGGGCCGATCGTGTGATGGAGTTGCGCCCCGACGGCCTGTTCGTCGCCTGAGACCCACAGGCTCTTGCGGCGCGTCAAGTTCTGCACGCGCAGGCCCCAACACACTTCGCCCCTTCCAAGACCCGCGGGGGCCGCCATGCCGATCGAGTTGTACAACCAGAAGGGCCACCTGTGCCTGATGTTCACCGACCTCTGCGAAGAGGGCGGCGAGGCGGTGCAGTCGAACCAGTTCCTCATCGTCGACGGCGACACCGGCGCGATCATCGACCCGGGCGGCAACCTCGCCTATGGCGAGCTGTACCTGGCGATGACGCGCTTCTTCTCGCCGCAGCAGCTCTCGGCCATCGTCGCCTCGCACGCCGACCCGGACATCATCGCCTCGCTCGACCGCTGGCTGACGACCACCAGCAGCGCCAAGGTCTACATCTCGCGCATCTGGGAGCGCTTCGTCCCGCATTTCTGCAAGGCGGGCAAGACGACCGGGCGCATCGTCGGCATCCCTGATGCCGGGGCACGCATCCCGATCGGCCGCAGCGAGCTGATCGCCCTGCCGGCGCACTTCCTGCACTCGGAAGGCAACTTCCAGTTCTACGACCCGGTCAGCAAGATCCTGTTCTCGGGTGACCTGGGTGCCTCGCTCATCGGTGGCGAGGCTGCCAAGAAGCCGGTCACATCGCTGGCCGGCCACGTGCCGCGCATGGAAGGTTTCCACCGCCGCTACATGGTGTCGAACAAGGTCTTGCGGTTGTGGGCGCAGATGGTCCGCAAGCTGCCGATCGACATGATCGTGCCGCAGCACGGCGCGCCGATGCAGGGCGCGGCCGTGCAGGAGTTCATCGCCTGGGCGGAGTCGCTGCCCTGCGGCGTGGACCTGATGAGCGAGCGCGACTACGCCGTGCCCGCCTAGGGCACGTTCAGGGCTGCTTGAAGCCCTGCACCGTCTCCCAGGCCGTGGACTGCAGGTGCGCGGCCACGTCGGCGGGCAGGCCGGCGGTGTAGCTGCTGCCCACCGGCGACAGGCCGTACACCGAGGCCATCACCGTGCAGGCCGCGAGGTAGGTGCCGGCCAGGCTCGGATGCCGCTTGTCGGCGACGTAGAGGTTCAGCTCCGGCCGCTTGGCGATCGACTTCGCGAAGGCCAGGCCCGCGGGCACGACCTTGGCGCGGTTGTCGGCGCCGGCCTTCACGTAGGCGGCGGCCAGCTGCTCGGTCATCTCCGGCTTGTCGGCATAGGCCCAGGACATGAAGAACACCGGCTCGGCGCCGTATTTGCGCACGATGGCGCTGTTCTTCGCGGTGTACTCAGTGAAGAACTTCGACAGCTGCGGATGGATGGGGCACTGGCTGCAGTCCATCATGATCGCCACGTCGAAGGGCTTGTCGAAGCTGTTGAAGACGACGTTGTTGCTGGCGTCGAACGAGTACGAGGCCACGCCGCCGGGCTTGAAGTGCGACTCCATGTCGTGCCAGTTGATGCCCGAGCCGCTGATCGTCACCGAGGTGGCGCGGTAGCCCTTGGCGCCCGGGCTGGCCGCGGCGATCAGCGCGCCCACGTGGCCGTGCATGCTGTTGTTGTAGTAGAAGAAACTGTTGCCCACCCACAGCGCCGTCTTCGGCGCCAACGTGGATGCAGCGGGGGCGGCGCTGGCGGCCTTCGGAGCCGGCGTCGTGGTGCAGGCGGCGAGCATCAGCGCGACGGCCAGAACGAAGGCCGAACGCAGCGTGGTTCCTTGCATGGGGGTCTCCAGGGGTTGGTTCGATGGCTGGGGCCGGTGGGCCCACCTCGGCATTCTTGCAGCAGCCGCCCTCAAGACGGCGCGCGGCGTGCCGATAGGGAACGAACAGCCCTCAGCCGCGACTGCCATGACCCACGCCCGTACCTTCGCCCTTTGCCTCGCCCGCCGACTCGCCGGCGCCCTCGCCTGCACCGCCGTGCTCGCCGCGCCTGCGCGCGCGCAGGAGGACACCACCTATCGCTTCTCACCGGTCAACCAGTACGGCATCAACCTCACGGCGGCCTACTGGAACCCGATCATCTCGTACGTTTCCGAGAAGAGCGGCGTGAAGCTGCAGCTCAAGATCGGCCGCACCTCGGCCGACACCACCGCCTTCGTGCTGGCCCAGGAGGTCGAGTTCATCTTCAGCAACCACCTGTTCAGCCCGGAGCGCGAACAGCTCGGCTGGAAGGTCTTCGGCCGGCGCATCACGCCGCCGGTGCACGGCCAGATCATCGTGCCCGAGGACTCGCCGGTGACCGACATCGCCCAGCTCGCCGGCAAGGAAGTCGCCTTCCCCGGCCCGGAAGCGCTGGTGGCGTACAAGTTCCCGGCCGCGCAGCTGATGGCGAAGAAGGTCGAGTTCAAGACCGTCTTCGGCGGCAACATGGACGGTGCGCTGGCGCAGCTGTTCGCCGGCAAGGTGGCCGCGGTGGGCGCGAACTCGCAGCTCGCCGAGGGCTACGCGCGGCGCGAGGGCAAGAAGTACCGCGTGCTGTGGTCGTCGGCGCCGCTGCACGACCTGGCGCTGATGTCTTCGGCCAAGGTGCCCGACAAGGTGCAGGCCGCCGTGGCCCGCGCCTTCGTCGGCATGGCGCAGGACCCGGCGGGCATGGCCATCCTCAAGCAGGCCTCCACGCAGGTGGGCCTCGGCGCCGAGGCGGTGTTCATCGCCTCCAACGGCGCGGAGTACGCCGGCTACCGCGACTTCTACCGCACGGCACCGCTCGCGCTGCGCTAGGCGCATGTCGTTTCGCCTGCTCCCGGGCTCGCTGGTCGGGCGCGTCTTCGCGCTCTACACCGTCGTGCTGGCCGGCTTCGTGCTGGCCGGGCTGGGGCTGTTCTACCGCTATCAGTTCACGGTCGAGCTCGAAGAGGCGCAGCTGCGCGCCGAGACGCTCAGCGCCGTGGTGCTGCCCACCATCGCCGACAGCGCGGTGATCGGCGACTACGACACCATCCGGCGCACGCTGGAGCGCGCCGTCTACCATTCGTCGTTCTCGTCGGCGAGCTTCATCGACCTGCGCGGCGGCCTGGTGCGCGCACCGCATGCCGATGCGCCGCCGGTGAACGCCCCCGACTGGCTGGTGCGCACGGTGGCCGAGCGCCTGTACGACACCAACCAGACCATCAGCGTGGGCGGCCGCGACTACGGCGTGCTGCGCCTGAGCTTCGCCCCCGAGCGCATCGCCGGCGCCTTGTGGGCGCAGACGCGCATCGCCATCGTGCTGGCCCTGGCCAGCCTGGCCGGCGGCCTGCTGCTGATCCGCTTCCCGCTGGTGCGCTGGCTGGGCAATCTCAGCCGCGTCGAACAGTTCGAGAAGGCGATGGACGAAGGCGAGGCCGTGCCCACGCTGCTCGCCGCCGACGAGGCGCCCACCGAATTCCGTGCCACCTTCGAGGTGCTCGGCCGCGCCGCCGCCAACCTGCGTTCGCAGCGCACGCAGGCGGCCGTGACGCTCGGCTCGATCGCCGACGGCGTGTTCACGCTCGACCAGTCCGGCAGCATCGCGCTGGCCAACGTGGCCGCCTCCGCGATGCTCGGCCGGCGCGCCGAGGACATGCTCGGCCACCCCGTCGCCGAGGTGCTGCCGCAGCTGTTCGAGGCCGGCGGCGAACTCGTGCCCTGGCGCAACCGGCGCACGACGCTGATCGCCGACGCGCGCGAGGTGGTGGTCGAGACGACGCTGTCGCCCATCCTCGCGCCCGACGGTGCCACCGTGGGCCACGTGCTCGCCTGCCGCGACGTCAGCGAGCAGCACCAGCTCGACCAGCGCCTGCGCACCGAGCTGCGCTCGCGCGAGGCGGCCCTGGTGGAGCTGCGCAAGGTCCTCGAGGGCCTGACGCGCGACCTGCCGCTGTGCCCCACGGGGCCGGACGACCTGGCCGCAATCTCGGCCATGATCTCCGAGCTCGTCAGCCGCCTGCAGGTGCGCGGCGAGCAGCTCGACGCGATCTTCGCGCTCAGCCCCGACGGCTTCGTCTCCTTCGACGCCGGGCGGCGTGCCAACTACGTGAGCCCGTCCTTTTCGCGCCTGACCGGCATCGCCGCGCAGGCCGTGCTCGAGCGCAGCGAGACGGAGGTCGAATCGCTGCTGCGCGCGCAGAGCTCCGACACCGCCGCGTGGCGCGGCTTCGCGGCGATCCGCGCCGACGCGCGGCTGCCGATGGACGGCGCCGCGCCCAAGCGCGCCTTGATCGAGCTCGAACGCCCGACGAAGCGCGTGCTCGAGGTGGGCCTGCGCGAGGGCACCACGCCGGTCATCTCGCAGGTGCTGTCGCTGCGCGACGTGACGCACGAGACGCTGGTCGACCAGATGAAGAGCGAGTTCCTCTCCATGGCCGCGCACGAGCTGCGCACGCCGATGGCCAGCATCTACGGATTCGCCGAGCTGCTGATGCGCCGCAAGCTCTCGCCCGACAAGCAGCAGGAGGTGCTGCAGACCATCCACCGGCAGAGCGAGCTGATGGTCTCCATCGTCAACGAATTGCTCGACCTCGCGCGCATCGAGGCGCGCCGCGGCCTCGATCTGGAGCTGCAGACGCTGGACCTGGGCGCCCTGGTGCGCGACGTCATCGGCGACTTCAAGACGCCGGAAGGACGATCGCGGCCCGAGTTCACCGACGCTGACGCACCCGCCGCCGCGCAAGTGGACCGCAACAAGATGCGCCAGGCGATCGGCAACGTGATCTCGAACGCCTACAAGTACTCGTCGCCCGGCAGCCCGGTGCGGGTTCGGACCGTGACCGAGACAGGCGCGGTGCCGCGCGTGGGCATCGAGATCAGCGACCGCGGCATCGGCATGACGGCGGCGCAGCTGACCCGCGTCAGCGAGCGCTTCTACCGCGCCGACGCTTCGGGCAACGTGCCGGGCACGGGCCTGGGCATGAGCATCGTGAAGGAGATCATCGAGCTGCTCGGCGGCCGGCTCGAGATGAGCAGCGAGCCGGGCCAGGGCACCGTGGTGACCCTGTGGCTGCCGCTGGCGGCCGCCGTCACACCACCCGAGGAGGTCTTGACGGCATGACGCGCATTCTCGTCGTCGAGGACCAGGCGGACATCCGCCGGCTGATCCGCTGGTCTCTCGAAGAAGGCGACTACGAGATCTTCGAGGCCACCAATGGCCGGCAGGGCCTGGATGCGGTGCGCGCCCTGCGGCCCGACCTGGTGCTGCTGGACGTGATGATGCCCGGCGAGCTCGACGGCTTCCAGGTCTGCACGCAGCTGCGCGCCGACCCGGCCCACGCCACGCTGCCCATCGTGATGCTGACGGCGCGCGCGCAGGAGAGCGACCACCGCGCCGGCGAGCGCGCCGGCGCCAGCGAGTACCTGTCCAAGCCCTTCAGCCCGATGGTGCTGGCCGACACGGTGACCCGGCTTCTGCAGGCCCGCCAGCGCGCACCCGCACAATCGGCCGGGTGAACCCCGGCGCCGCGCTCCCCGCTTCTCCCTCCCCCTTGCCCGCCCTGCTTCGCCAGGTGTCGTGGGGCCACATGCGGCACCAGCCGCTGCGCCACGCCGTGGCGGTGATGGCGGTGGCGCTCGGCGTGGCGCTGGCCTTCTCGGTGCACCTGATCAACGAATCGGCGCTGGGCGAATTCAGCGCCGCGGTGCGGCAGGTCAACGGCCAGCCGGACTTCGAGCTGCGCGCGCAGCGCGACGGCTTCGACGAAGCCGTGCTCGCGCGCGTCGCGTTGCACCCGCGGGTGGCGCTGGCCAGCGCGGCGATCGAGATCGACACACAGGCGTTCGCGGCCGACGGCAGCGCCGTGCCGTTGCGCGTGCTCGGCCTGGACGCACTGGTGGCCGCGCCGCTCACGCCCGCGCTGATGCCACGGCCCGCCGACGACGCCGACCGGCTGGCCATCATCGACCCCGCCGCGGTGTTCCTCAACGCGGCAGCGAGCCGGCGGCTCGGTGACCCGGCCACGCTGCGCGTGCGCAGCGGCAGCGGCGTGGCGAGCTTCGTGGTTCGCGGCAGCGTGCTCTCCGACGGCCCACCGCTGGCAGTGCTCGACATCGCCGGCGCGCAGTCGGCGTTCGGCTGGCTCGGCCGCGTCAGCCGCATCGACGTGCGCCTGGTGCCCGGCGCGCAGCGCGAGGCCGTGCTGCGCGAGCTGCAGTTGCCTGCGGGAGTGCGCGCTGCCGCGCCGGACGAGTCGGTGCAGCGCATCTCCAACCTGTCGCGCGCCTACCGCGTCAACCTGACCGTGCTGGCGCTGGTGGCGCTGTTCACCGGCGCCTTCCTGGTGTTCTCGATCCTGTCGCTGTCGGTGTCGCGCCGGCTGCCGCAACTCGCGCTGCTCGGCGTGCTGGGACTGTCGGCGCGCGAGCGCTTGGCGCTGGTGCTGGCCGAGTCGGCGTTCATCGGGCTGGTGGGCAGCGTGATCGGCCTGGCGCTGGGCACGGCCCTCGCCGCGCTGGCCTTGCGACTGCTCGCCGGCGACCTGGGCGGCACCTAC
Organism: Rhizobacter sp. AJA081-3; assembly: GCF_017795745.1. Taxonomy (GTDB): domain Bacteria; phylum Pseudomonadota; class Gammaproteobacteria; order Burkholderiales; family Burkholderiaceae_C; genus Piscinibacter. Next base: position 2,934,115 of record NZ_CP059067.1, read on the forward strand.
TTCCCCGGCATCACGCCGAGCCTGCAGTTCAGCGCGCCGGCCGCCCTGGTGTACGGCGCGCTGGGCGTGATCGTCGCGGTGGCCGGCGGCTGGCTGCCCGCCCGCATCGCGCAGCACATCGCGCCGGCGCAGGCCTTGAAGGGCCTGGGCGGTGCGCCGGTCTCGCACCGCGGGGCGGCCTGGCCGGGGCCGCTGCTGCTGCTCGCGGGCGTGGTGCTGACGTTCGCCCCGCCGATCGGTGGCATCCCGCTGGCGGCCTATGTGGCCGTGGCCTTGCTGCTGCTCGGCGGCATCGCCTGCGTGCCGGCGCTGCTGGGCCTGCTGCTGCGCTGGACGAAACCGCCTCGCAATGCGCTGCTGCTGCTGGCGGTGCAGCGCGCGCGCCACGAGCGCAGCAGCGCCACCATCGCGGTGGCCGGCGTGGTGGCGAGCCTGGCCCTGGCGGTGGCGCTGACGGTGATGGTGACGAGCTTCCGCGAGGCCGTCACGCAGTGGCTCGACACCGTGCTGCCCGCCGACCTCTACGCCCGCGCGTCCGGCAGCGGCGGCGGCGACGCCGTGTTCGTGACGGCGGCGCTGATCGACGGCGCGCGCGCGCTGCCCGGCGTGGCGCGTGTCGAGGGCCAGCGTGTGGCCTCCATCCAGCTCGACGCGCAGCGCCCGGCGGTGGCGCTGATCGCGCGTCCGCTGGACGACGCCGCGAAGCGCCTGCCGCTGCTGGGCGAACTGCTCGACGCGCCGGCCGGCCTCATCGCCGTGTACGCGAGCGAACCGCTGGCCAACGTCTACGGCCTGCGCGCCGGCCAGCGTTTCGAGCTGCCGCTGCCCGACGGCCGGCGCGAGCCGGTGTTCGTGCGCGGCGTGTGGCGCGACTACGCGCGCCAGCACGGCGCCGTGGCGATCGACGCGGCCGACTACCAGCGCCTCACCGGCGACCGGCGCATCAACGACATGGCGCTGTGGCTCGCGCCCGGTGCCGACACGGCCACGGTGCAGGCGGGCATCCGCCACCTCGCCGGGCCCGATGCCGCGCTCGAGTTCGCCTCGGCCGGCGAGATCCGCGCACTGTCGCTGCGCATCTTCGACCGCAGCTTCGCCGTCACCTACTGGCTGCAGGCGGTGGCCATCGCGATCGGGCTGGTCGGCATCGCGGCGAGCTTCTCGGCGCAGGTGCTGGCGCGGCAGCGCGAGTTCGGCCTGCTCGCCCACCTGGGGCTGACGCGCGCGCAGGTGCTCGCCGTGGTCGCCGGCGAAGGCGCGGTGTGGAGCCTGGCCGGCGTGCTGCTCGGCCTGCTGCTGGGCATCGCCGTCAGTGCCGTGCTCGTGCACGTGGTCAACCCGCAGAGCTTCCACTGGACCATGGAGCTGCGCCTGCCCTGGGTCCGCCTGGCGCTGCTGTGCGCGGCGATGGCGGCGGCCGGCAGCGTGACGGCCTGGTGGTCGGGCCGCGCCGCCGGCTCGAAGCAGGCCGCGCTGGCGGTGAAGGAAGACTGGTGATACGCCGCCGCGCGCTGATGCTGGCGCTGGCCGCATCGCCCTGGGCGGCGCTCGCGTCGGCCGCGCCCGGCGTGCAGCGCGGCCGCGTGCTGGCTTTCCCGCGCGACCACGGCGCCCACCCCGACACGCGCACCGAGTGGTGGTACGCCACCGGCTGGCTGGCCGCGCCCGGCGAAGCCGAGCCGCGCTTCGGTTTCCAGGTCACCTTCTTTCGCTCGCGCACCGACGTGGCGGTCGGCCACCCGAGCCGCTTCGCCGCGAGCCAGCTCATCTTCGCCCACGCGGCGCTGACCGACCTCGGTGAGCGCCGGCTGCGCCACGACCAGCGCATCGCGCGCGCCGGCTTCGAGATCGCCGGCGCCGCAGAGGACGACACGCGCGTTGTGCTGCGCGGCTGGCGCTTCGAGCGCCTCGGCGCGGCCGGGGCCAGCGTCTACCGAGCCCGCCTGGCCAGCGACAGCGCCGGCTACGCCATCGATCTGGAGCTCGCCGCCACGCAGCCGCTGCTGCTGCAGGGCGATGCCGGCTTCTCGCGCAAGGGCCCGCGGCCGGAGCAGGCGAGCCACTACTACAGCCAGCCGCAGCTGGCCGTCACCGGCACGCTGACGCGCGACGGCCGCGCCCAGCCCGTGCAGGGCCGCGCCTGGCTCGACCACGAGTGGAGCGAGTCGCTGCTCGATGCCGACGCCGTCGGCTGGGACTGGATCGGCATGAACCTGCTGGACGGCAGCGCGCTCACCGCCTTCCGGCTGCGCCGTGCCGACGGCGGCGTGCTGTGGGCCGGCGGCAGCCTGCGCCGCCCCGGCAGCGCGGTGCGCGCCTTCGCCAACGACGAGGTGCGCTTCAGCGCGGGCGAGCGCTGGACGAGCGCCGCCTCTCGCGCCAGCTACCCGGTGGACTGGCGCATCGAGACGCCCGCGGGCACGCACCGCGTGCGCGCCCTGCTCGCCGACCAGGAGCTCGACAGCCGCGGCAGCACCGGCGCGATCTACTGGGAGGGGCTGTCGGAAATGCTCGACGAGAGCGGTCGGCGCGTCGGCCTGGGCTACCTGGAGATGACGGGCTACGCGGCGCGCCTGCGCCTTTGACCGCGGCGGTTGCAGTTCGTCAAGTCATGTCCCCGAACTCGAGCCCACACTGACGGGAAATCAATGCAGGAGACAGACATGGCGCAAGCCCTGTTCATCGATTCCATCGAAGCCGCCGTCGACCACGTGCTCGACACCGTGCAGGGCGACATCGTGCTGGGCATCCCGCTGGCCGTCGGCAAGCCCAACCCCTTCGTCAACGTGCTGTACCGCCGCATCAAGGCCAATCCGGCGCGCAAGCTGCGCATCGTCACCGCGCTGTCGCTCGAGAAGCCGGTGGGCAAGAGCGAGCTGGAACAGCACTTCCTCGGCCCGCTGGTCGAGCGCGTGTTCGAGGACTACCCCGACCTCGCCTACGTGAAGGATCTGCGCGCAGGCACGCTGCCGCCGAACATCGAGGTGCGCGAGTTCTTCATGAAGACCGGCGACTACCTCGGCAACCCGTCGGCGCAGCAGAACTACATCTCGACCAACTACACCTTCGTGGCGCGAGACATGGCCGTGCAGGGCATGAACGTCATCGCGCAGGCCGTGGCCTCGCGCGGCGAGGGTGCATCGCTGCGCCTGTCGCTGTCGAGCAACCCGGATGTTGTGCTGGAAGTGGTCGAGAAGCTGCGCGCCGCCGGCCAGCCGCTGCTGACGGTGGGCGTGATCAACCACAAGATGCCCTTCATGCCCAACGGCGCCGAGGTGGCGCCCTCGTTCTTCGACATTGTCGTCACCGACCCGGCCGGCACGCACGCGGTGTTCGCGCCGCCCAACAACAAGGTCAGCGCGGCCGACTACGCGATCGGCCTGCATGCGTCGAGCCTGGTCACCGACGGCGGCACGCTGCAGATCGGCATCGGCTCGCTGGGTGACGCGATCGCGCAGGCGTTGATCGTCCGCGACCGCCATGGCGACGAATACCGGCGCATCCTCGAATCGATCTGCCCCGACGGCCTGGGGGGCCGCGACCTGGGCCGATTCGACCAGGGGCTGTACGGCTGCTCGGAGATGTTCGTCAACGGATTCCTCAAGCTCATCGAGGCGGGGATCATCCGCCGCGAGGTGTTCGGCGACGCCGTGCTGCAGCAGTTGCTCAACGACGGCGAGATCGACGAGGTGGTGACCCCCGGCACGCTGCGCGCGTTGCTGCGCCATGCGCGCATCCGCTCGCCGCTGGACGCGAAGGACCTCGCCTTCCTGACGCACTGGGGCATCCTGCGCGAAGGCGTGGCGATCGACGGCGACTCGCTGGTGCTCGACGGCACGCGCGTGCGCAACGACCTGATCGCCGACGACAACCTGGAGCGCATCGGCACCACGCTGCTGGGCAGCCGGCTCAAGCACGGCATCTTCATGACCGGCGGCTTCTTCCTGGGGCCGCGCGACTTCTATCAGCGGCTGCGCACCATGCCGCCGCAGGAGCTGGCGAAGATCGACATGACGCGCATCGACTTCATCAACCAGCTGTACTCGGAGAACGGCGGCCAGGGCGACCTCAAGCGCGCACAGCGGCGCAAGGCGCGCTTCATGAACACCACGATGATCGTCACGCTGCTCGGCGCCGCGGCCAGCGATGCGCTCGAGTCCGGCCAGGTGGTCAGCGGTGTGGGCGGGCAGTACAACTTCGTCGCCATGTCGCACGCGCTGCCCGACGCGCGGCTGCTGATGATGCTGCGCGCCACGCACGACAACAAGGACGGGCTGCGCAGCAGCATCGTCTGGAACTACGGCCACGTGACCATCCCGCGCCACCTGCGCGACATCGTCATCACCGAGTACGGCGTGGCCGACCTGCGCGGCCAGTCCGACAGCGAGGTGGTCAAGCGCCTCATCGCCGTGGCCGACTCGCGTTTCCAGGACGAACTGGTCAAGCAGGCCAAGGAGCACGGCAAGCTGGAGGCCGGCTACGAGCTGCCCGAGCGCTACCGCCAGAACCTGCCGCAGGTGCTGGAGGACAGGCTGCACCCCTGGACTCAGGCCGGGCTGCTGCCGGACTTCCCGTTCGGCACCGACCTGACCGACGACGAGTTGCACATCGTGCGGGCGCTGAAGAAGCTCAAGCACGCCACGCAGCACCCGGGCGAGTTGCTCACCATGGCGATCAAGAGCCTGTGGGAAGGCCGGGAAGCGCCCCTGCCCTACCTCGAGCGACTCGGCCTGGCCGAGACGCACAGCTTCAAGGACGCCTTCGTGAAGCGCCTGTTCGCCGGCAATCTGTGAGCGAACGGCGGGTCGCCTAGACTCGCCGCATGCCCGATTCCCAGACCGTCCGAGTGCCCGCACCCACCCTGGCGGCGCCCGCAGCGCAGCCGTCCCGCCCGGTGCGCTCGCTGTCGGGCCTGCTGCCTTTCCTGCGGCCCTACCGGGGCCGCATCGCGCTGGCGGTGCTGTTCCTGATCCTCGCCGCGCTGAGCACGCTGGCCTTTCCGCTGGCGCTGAAGTCGCTGATCGACCAGGGCCTGGTCGCCACCGACCCCGGCGAGCGGGTGATGGCACTCCGCGGTCACTTCTTCGCGCTGTTCGGCGTGGGCGCGGCGCTGGGCGTGTTCTCGGCGGCGCGCTTCTACATGGTGACCTGGCTGGGTGAGCGCGTCACCGCCGACCTGCGCAACGCCGTCTATGCGCATGTGCTGAAGCAGAGCCCGGAGTTCTTCGAGACCACGCAGACCGGCGAGGTGCTGTCGCGCCTGACCACCGACACGACGCTGGTGCAGACGGTGGTGGGCTCCAGCCTGAGCATGGGCCTGCGCAACACGGTGATGGGCATCGGCGCGATGGCCATGCTGATCGTCACCAACCCCTACGTGATGTCGCAGGTGCTGGGCACGCTGGTGCTGGTGGTGCTGCCCAGCCTGTACCTGGGCCGCCGCGTGCGCAAGCTCAGCCGCGCCAGCCAGGACCGCGTGGCCGACTCGAGCGCCATCGCCGCCGAGGTGCTCAACGCGATTCCCGTGGTGCAGAGCTATGTGCAGGAGGCGCGCGAGGCGCAGCGCTTCGACGCCGCCACCGAGAGCGCCTTCGAGACCGCGCGCAAGCGCACCCGGGTTCGCTCCTTCCTCGTCGCCTTCATCATCACCGCCACCTTCGGCGCGCTGCTGTGGGGCCTGTACCAGGGCACGCAGGCGGTGATCGCCGGGCAAATGAGCGCCGGCCACCTGGCACAGACGGTGGTGTTCGTGACCATCCTGGTCGGCTCGGTGGCGGTGCTGTCCGAGGTCTATGGCGACCTGCTGCGCGCTGCCGGCGCCACCGAGCGCTTGATGGAGCTGCTGGCCACGAGCTCGTCGATCGCCTCGCCGGCCCAGCCCCGCGCCCTGCCCGCCACGCAAGGCGGCTCGGCGGTGGCGCTGCGCGACGTGACCTTCCACTACCCGTCACGGCCGAAGCATGCGGCACTCGCCCAGTTCGCGCTCGACGTGCGCCCCGGCGAGACGGTCGCGCTGGTCGGCCCCAGCGGCGCGGGCAAGAGCACGGTGTTCCAGCTGCTGCTGCGCTTCTACGACGCCGGCGAAGGACGCATCGAGATCGATGGCGTGCCGGTGCGCGAAACTTCGCTCGAGGCGCTGCGCCAGCGCATCGGCATCGTGCCGCAGGACAGCGTGATCTTCTCGGCCAACGCGCTGGAGAACATCCGCTACGGCCGGCCCGGCGCCAGCGATGCCGAGGTGATCGCCGCGGCGAAGTCGGCCTTCGCGCACGACTTCATCAGCGCACTGCCCGAGGCCTACCAGACCTTTCTCGGCGAGCGCGGCGTGCGCCTGTCGGGCGGGCAGAAGCAGCGCATCAGCATCGCCCGCGCCATCCTGAAGAACCCGCCGCTGCTGCTGCTCGACGAAGCGACCAGCGCACTCGACGCCGAGAGCGAGCGCATGGTGCAGGCCGCGCTGGAATCCGCGATGAAGGACCGCACCACGCTGGTCATCGCCCACCGCCTGGCCACGGTGCAGCGAGCCGACCGCATCATCGTGATGGAGGCCGGGCGCATCGTCGAGAGCGGCACGCATGCGCAGCTCTCGGAAGCCGGTGGCCTCTACGCGCGGCTGGCCGCGCTGCAATTCGATCAGACGCCGGCCGACTGAAGCCTGAAACGGGCAGATACCGACAGTTCCCGCCGCTGGCGAACTTCTCGCCGGGGCCGGGGTCCAACGCTCCTGTGTGCGCGCTGGGCGCCATCGAGGAGAAAAACATGAACCGTTCCAACATCAAGACCACCACCCTTTGCACCCTGGCTGCAGCCGCCTTCCTGGCGGGTTGTGCCGACATGAGCGAACGACAGAAAGGCACGGCCACCGGCGCGGCCATCGGCGCCGTGGCCGGTGCGGTGCTGAGCTCGGCCACTGGCGGCAAGGCCGGCACCGGCGCCGTGGTCGGCGGCGCGCTCGGCGCCGTGGGCGGCAACCTGTGGTCCAAGCGCATGGAGGAAAAGCGTGCGGCCATGGAGCAGGCGACCCAAGGCACCGGCATCGACGTGGCGCGCACGCCCGACAACCAGCTGAAGGTGAACGTGCCGAGCGACTTCTCGTTCGACATCGGCCGCTCTGCCATCAAGCCGCAGATGCGCCCGGTGCTCGACCAGTTCGCGCAGGGCCTGGACCCGAACATGCGCGTGCGCATCGTCGGCCACACCGACAGCACCGGCAGCGACGCGATCAACAACCCGCTGTCGGTCGACCGCGCGCAGAGCGTGCGCGACTACCTGGCCGGCCGCGGCGTGGCCCCCAGCCGTGTCGAGACGCAAGGCCATGGCTCGCGCGAGCCGGTGGCCGACAACGGCAGCGATGCCGGCCGGGCGCAGAACCGCCGCGTGGAGATCTTCCTGCGCGAGCCGGCGCCGCAAGGCTGAGTTCGGGCCGGCATCCTAGAATCCGGGCATGCTGGCCCAGACCCCCACACGCCCGGTTCGATCGCAATACGAGGACTTCATGCGGCACGTGCACATGCACGGCGTCGCGAAGTCCGACCGCACCGGCACCGGCACGAAAAGCGTCTTCGGCCACCAGATGCGTTTCGACCTGCGCGAGGGCTTCCCGCTGGTCACGACGAAGAAGGTGCACCTGAAGTCCATCATCCTGGAACTGTTGTGGTTCCTGCGCGGTGACGGCAACGCGAAATGGCTGCAGGAACGCGGCGTGACGATCTGGGACGAGTGGGCCAGGCCCGATGGCGATCTCGGCCCGGTCTACGGCGTGCAGTGGCGCAGCTGGCCGACACCCGACGGCGGACACATCGACCAGATCGCCGAGGTGGTGAAGCAGCTCAGGAGCAACCCCGACTCGCGCCGCATCATCGTCAGCGCCTGGAACGTGGCCGAGCTGCCGAAGATGGCACTGATGCCCTGCCATGCGTTCTTCCAGTTCTACGTGGCGGAAGGAAGGTTGTCGTGCCAGCTCTACCAGCGCAGCGCCGACATCTTCCTCGGGGTGCCCTTCAACATCGCGAGCTACGCACTGCTCACCCACATGCTGGCGCAGCAGTGCGACCTGGATGTCGGCGACTTCATCTGGACCGGCGGCGACTGCCACATCTACGACAACCACGTCGAGCAAGTCGAACTGCAGCTCTCGCGCACGCCGCATCCCTACCCGCTGCTGAACATCAAGCGCCGGCCGGAATCGATCTTCGACTACGTGTACGAGGACTTCGAGGTGCTCGAGTATCAGCACCACGCGCCCATCAAGGCGCCGGTCGCTGTGTGACCCGGATCGCGGGATTCAATCTCGCTTGAGCCAGAGGTCGGCGATCACCGGGCGGTGCGCCGATGCCTCGGCACCGCCGACGAAGCTGTCCTTCACGCCGATCTGCGGGCTGACCATGATGTGGTCGATGCGCAGGAACGAGAAGCGCGTGCGCAGCGAATGCCCGAACGTGTAGCCGTAGCCCTGGCCCGCGCTGGCAAAGCTGTCGCGCAGGCCCGACTCGCGCAGCGCAGCGATGACCGGCGACGAATCCGGCGCGTTCAGGTCGCCGGCGAGCACCAGCGGGCGAGGCTGGCCGAACAGATCGCGGGCCAGCTTGTGCGCCTGGATCATGCGCATCTCGAAGTTCTCCTGCCACTCCGCCAATCCGCCGAGCCGCTCGTGACGCGTGGCGTTCAGTCCTTCGCGCGGAGACAGCAGGTGGGCGGTGACCATGTCGAAGGCCACTCCGTGCGCGGTGATCGTGCAGCGGACGTAGTGGTGGCCTTCACCGGGGAAGGAAATGTCGCCCGACTGGCAATCCGTCATCGGATGGCGGCTGGCCACGATGTACTGGCCTGAGATGTGGATCTGCCGCGTGCCGAGCGCCGTGCGGAACGCCGGAGGAAGATCCTCGGGCTTGTTGGCCAGGCCCGCGTCCTGCATCACCAGCACGTCGGGATCGTGCAGTGCCATCTCCCAGGCGATGCGGGCGTAGCCGCCCGGCTTGTCGTCGGCGAGGTAGGCTTTGATGTTGAAGCTCATCACGCGCAGAGGCGCATGACCTTCTTCGCCCCGATGGAGTTGCAGACCCATGATGCCGGTGATCACCAGGGCCAGCGCCGCCACCGCGGCGATGCGCCATCGCAGCGGCAGCCAGAACGACAGCAGCACGGCCACGGCGGCAGGCGCCAGGTAAGCGGGGAACGGGATGTAGCGGGCCAGTTCGATCCACCAGGTGCGCTCGGTGCCGAACTCGAAGGCGAGGAACACCAGCAACACGGCCAGCACGCACAGCGCAACGACGAGTCTGGCGGCGCGGCGGCGGGTTGGGCGAGTCACGTGGACATAAACGGTTTGGGGATGGGCTCGGCGCGGCCGCTTGGCCGCGCCGAAATCTGGTGGAGCTGGGGGGAATCGAACCCCCGTCCGCAAGCCATCGTCAGGCAGATCTACATGCTTAGCTGGCTGATTTGGTTTTAGAGGTGCCGGCCGCGCAGCAGCACGCTGCCGTCACCTCGAGTCACTTGATTTAGCCCTGTACCGAGTGACCCGGTGCAGGGCGAGCCAATGTGTATGACCTCGCAGTCCTTGGGTTACCCCTCAGACCCAGCCCATCGGCCAACTGTTGCGAGGCTCACCGGTTTTAAGCGGCGAGGGCGTACGAGTTATCGTTCGCAGTTACTTTGTTTCCAGTGGATTTACGAGCGAACTGGTGCTCGGCATGCCCTGATCCAACTCCGTACCCACGTCGAAGCCAGGTCAGCCCCAAGCGTCGTAGTTTAGGCCAATGCGAGAAGCTTCAAGAGCTCGATCGGGCTTTCGATGACGTGATGGGCGCCCCACTCGCCGATGTGCTCGCCCTCGCCCAGGTAGCCCCAGGCGGCCGCGACGGTGAGCATGCCGGCGGCGCGGCCGGCCTGCACGTCGCGCAGGTCGTCGCCGACGTAGACGCACTCGCCGGCGTCGATGCCGATGCGCCGCGCCGCCTCCAGCAGCGGCGCAGGGTGCGGCTTGGCATGCGGCGTGGTGTCACCGCACACCAGCGTGGCGGCGTAGTCGATGAGTCCGAGCGCGCGCACCAGCGGCTCGGAGAAGCGCGTGGCCTTGTTGGTCACGATGCCCCAGGGCAGCGCCTGGTGGCGCAGCGTGTCGAGCACGGGCTGCATGGCATCGAATACGCGCGTCTCGCGCGTCATGCGCGCTTCGTAGCGCTGCAGGAACTCGTCGCGCAGCGCCTCGAAATCGGCATCCCCCGGCTGCACCTGCAACGCACGGCCGACCATGCCGCGCGCGCCGGAACCCACCATCGGCCGGAAATGCGCCAGCGGCAGCACCGGAAGGCCCCGTGCAGCACGCATGTCGTTGCCGGCGCCGGCGAGGTCGGGAGCGCTGTCGATCAGCGTGCCGTCCAGATCGAACAGCACGGCGCGCACCGGCCTGGTCATGCGGTCTTCCGGCACGCCGCCAGGTAGTTGACGCTGGTGTCGTTCGACATCCAATAGCGACGCGTCAGCGGGTTGTACTCGAGGCCGCGCGTGCCGCTCGCATCGAGCCCCGCATCGCGGCACCAGCGCCCGAGCTCGCTCGGGCGGATGAAACGCGCGTACTCGTGCGTGCCCTTGGGCAGCATCTGCAGCACGTGCTCGGCCCCGACGATGGCGAACAGGAAGGACTTCGGGTTGCGATTGATCGTCGAGAAGAACACCCAGCCCCCCGGCTTGGCCAGCGTCGCGCAGGCGCGCACGATCGACGAAGGGTCGGGCACGTGCTCGAGCATCTCCATGCAGGTGACGACGTCGAAGGCCGCAGGCGATTCCTGCGCCAGCGCCTCGGCCGCCACCTCCCGGTAGGCGATCGACGGCGTGCCTGCCTCCATGGCGTGCAGCTGCGCCACCTTCAGCGGCTTGCTGGCCAGGTCGATGCCGAGCACGTCGGCGCCCCGGCGGGCCATCGAATCGGCCAGGATGCCGCCCCCGCAGCCCACGTCGAGCACCCGCTTGCCGGCCAGCGGCACCAGGCTGGCGATCCAGTCCAGGCGCAGCGGATTGATCATGTGCAGCGGACGGAACTCGCTCTCGGGATCCCACCAGCGGTGGGCCAGCTCGCTGAACTTGGCCAGTTCCTGGGGGTCGGCATTGATCGTCGTGTTCATGGCGTGATCGTAGCGAAGCGCAGAGGCGCAGGCAGGTCCACAAAGCAGAAACCCCGCCGAGGCGGGGTTCCGGAAGAAACCCGCCGAAGCGGGCTTCTGTCAGAAGGATCCGAAGATCACTTCTTGGTGCGGGTACCGACGACCTCGATCTCGACGCGGCGGTTCTTCGCCTTGCCTTCCTTGGTCTTGTTGTCGGCCACGGGCTGCTTCTCGCCCTTGCCTTCGGTGTAGACGCGGTTCTTCTCGACGCCCTTGCTCGTCAGGTAGTCCTTGACGGAGTCGGCGCGGCGCACCGAGAGCTTCTGGTTGAAGGCGTCGCCGCCGTCGCTGTCGGTGTGGCCGACGGCGATGATGACTTCGAGGTTGATGCCGCCCATCTTGCTGACCAGATCATCCAGCTTCGCCTTGCCTTCGGGCTTGAGCACGGCCTTGTTGACGTCGAAGAACGCGTCAGCAGCGAAGGTGACCTTCTCGCTCACCGGGGCAGCCGGGGGAGCCGGGGGAGCCGGCGGGGCGACCGGAGCGGGCGCCGGAGCCGGGGCGGGCGCGGGGGCCGGAGCCGGGGCGGGTGCGGGCGGCGGAGCGGGCGGGGCCTTCTTCAGCGCGCCATCGCACTCTTCCTTGGCGGTGGCGGGCGTCCAGTTGGTGTCGCGCCAGCAGAGTTCGTTCGTGCCGTTCTTCCAGACGTTGCCGTTGCTGTCGACCCAGTTGTCGACCGTCGTCTGAGCGAACGCGCCAGAGGCCGAGGCGGCCAGAGCGGCCGTTGCGAAGAGCGATGCCACCGTGTTCAGTTTCTTCATGATTCTCCTCTCGAGGGAATTGAGCAGTATTTCTGCAATGACGTCCGACCCGGGTTCGGATAGTGCTGGTAAACCCCCGTATACCGGGCGCCGACCACCGACGCGAGATTGTGCCATAGCGTTTTTGCCAGACGGGATTTTGGCGCCCACCCCGGCAGTCCTCGAGAGTGATGTTGCTCTGGTGCTACAAGCCGCGGCACTTACAATCGCCTGTTTCGCGTGTCGCCCCGGCGTCACGTTTGTCCTTGCGTCTCCTCGAGCTCGCGCTCGCACCCCCGCATGACCCAGTTCGCCAAGGAAACCCTGCCCATCAGCCTCGAGGAGGAGATGCGCCGCTCCTACCTCGACTATGCGATGAGCGTGATCGTCGGCCGCGCCCTGCCCGACGCCCGCGACGGCCTGAAGCCGGTGCATCGACGCGTGCTGTTCGGCATGCACGAGCAGAACAACGACTGGAACCGGGCCTTCAAGAAGAGCGCCCGCATCGTCGGCGACGTGATGGGCAAGTACCACCCGCACGGCGACCAGTCCATCTACGACACCATCGTGCGCATGGCGCAGGATTTCTCGCTGCGCCACCTGCTGATCGAGGGCCAGGGCAACTTCGGCTCGGTGGATGGCGACAACGCCGCGGCGATGCGCTACACCGAGATCCGTCTGCACAAGATCGCCCACGAAATGCTGGCCGATCTGGAGAAGGAGACGGTCGACTTCGCGCCGAACTACGACGGCTCCGAGAAGGAGCCGACGGTGCTGCCGACGCGGCTTCCGAACCTGCTGGTGAACGGTTCGGCCGGCATCGCGGTGGGCATGGCCACCAACATACCGCCGCACAACCTCAACGAGGTGATCGACGCCTGCCACCACCTTCTGCGCAACCCGGCGGCCACGATCGACGAGTTGATGGAGATCATCCAGGCGCCCGACTTCCCCACCGCCGGAATCATCTACGGCCTGAACGGCGTGCGCGAAGGTTACCGCACCGGGCGCGGCAAGGTGGTGATGCGCGCCAAGTGCCACTTCGAGGACATCGACCGCGGCCAGCGCCAGGCCATCATCGTCGACGAGATTCCGTACCAGGTGAACAAGAAGAACCTGCTCGAGCGCATCGCCGAGCTGGTCCACGAGAAGAAGATCGACGGCATCAGCCACATCCAGGACGAGTCCGACAAGTCCGGCATGCGCGTGGTGATCGAGCTCAAGCGCGGCGAAGTGCCCGAGGTGGTGCTGAACAACCTGTACAAGCAGACGCAGCTGCAGGACACGTTCGGCATGAACATGGTGGCGCTGATCGACAACCAGCCCAAGCTGTGCAACCTGAAGGATCTGATCGAGATCTTCCTGGAGCACCGCCGCGAGGTGGTGACGCGGCGCACGGTGTTCGAGTTGCGCAAGGCGCGCGAGCGCGGCCACGTGCTCGAAGGCCTGGCGGTGGCGCTGGCCAACATCGACGAGTTCATCGAGACGATCAAGAGCTCGCCCACGCCGCCGGTGGCCAAGACGGCGCTGATGAGCAAGAGCTGGGATTCGTCGATGGTGCGCGAGATGCTCGCCCGCGCCGAGAACCAGGCGCCGGGTGGCCGCGAGGCGTTCCGCCCCGAGAACCTGCCCCGGCAGTTCGGCCTGCAGGCCGACGGGCTCTACCGCCTGAGCGAAGACCAGGCCGGCGAGATCCTGCAGATGCGCCTGCAGCGCCTGACCGGCCTCGAGCAGGACAAGATCGTCGGCGAGTACAAGGACGTGATGGCCGAGATCGCCGACCTGCTCGACATCCTGGCCACGCCCTCGCGCGTGACGACGATCATCTCCGACGAGCTGGCCGCCATCAAGCAGGAGTTCGGCCAGACCAAGGTCGGCGCACGCCGCAGCGTCATCGAGCACAACGCGCAGGACCTCGGCACCGAAGACCTCATCACGCCCACCGACATGGTGGTGACGCTCTCGCACACCGGCTACATCAAGAGCCAGCCGCTGGCCGAGTACCGGGCGCAGAAGCGCGGCGGCCGCGGCAAGCAGGCGATGCAGACCAAGGAAGACGACTGGATCGACCAGCTCTTCATCGCCAACACGCACGACTACATCCTGTGCTTCACCACGCGCGGCCGCGTCTACTGGCTGAAGGTGTGGGAGGTGCCGCAGGGCTCGCGCAACGCGCGTGGCAAGCCGATCGTCAACATGTTCCCGCTGCAACCGGGCGAGAAGGTCAACGTGGTGCTGCCGCTGACCGACGGCTTCCGCAGCTTCCCCGCAGACCACTACATCTTCATGTCCACCGCACAGGGCGTGGTCAAGAAGACCTCGCTCGACGAGTTCAGCAACCCGCGCAAGGCCGGCATCATCGCCGTCGACCTCGATGAAGGTGACTTCCTCATCGGTGCGGCGCTGACCGACGGCAAGCACGACGTCATGCTGTTCAGCGACGGCGGCAAGGCCGTGCGCTTCGACGAGGACGACGTGCGTGCGATGGGCCGCGCCGCCCGCGGCGTGAAGGGCATGCAGCTCGAGGACGGCCAGAGCGTCATCGCGATGCTGGTCGCCGAGGACGAGACGCAGAGCGTGCTCACCGCCACCGAGAACGGCTACGGCAAGCGCACCTCGATCGTCGAGTACACGCGCCACGGCCGCGGCACCAAGGGCATGATCGCCATCCAGCAGAGTGAGCGCAACGGCAAGGTCGTCGCCGCGACGCTGGTGCGCGCCGACGACGAGATCATGCTGATCACCGACACCGGCGTGCTGGTGCGCACGCGCGTCTCCGAGATCCGCGAGCTCGGCCGCGCCACGCAGGGCGTGACGCTGATCGCGCTGGATGCGGGCGCCAAGCTGATCGGCCTGCAGCGCATCGTCGAGAACGACGCGAATGTCGACAGCGCCGGCGAAACGAGCGGCGATTCAAGCGGCGACACCCCCGGCGACGAGCCGACCACCGGAGAGGATTCCTGATGCGTGCACTCATCGTTCTGGCGCTGGTCACCGGCGCCACGCTGGCGCATGCGCAGTCGAACTCGAAGAAGGAACTGGTCGCGAAGGTGCTGCAATTGCAGCAGGCCAGCATCGAGGGACTCGCCCGCAACATCGTCGAGCGCCCCGCGCTGCAGATGATGCAGGCAGCCGGGGCCACGCTGCAGGCGCAGGTGCCACCCGCCAAGCGCGAAGCGGCCGCCAAGTCCATCGACGCCGACGTGCGCAAGTTCGTCGACGAAGGCGTACCCATCCTCACCGAACGCGCCATCAAGATCGCGCCAGCGACCTATGGCGCCGGGCTGGAGGAGAAGTTCACCGAGGACGAACTGCGCCAGTTGATCGCGTGGCTCGAATCGCCGGTGAACAAGAAGTTCCAGCAGAACGTGCCGGAACTGCAGAACGCCTTCACGCAGAAGCTGATCGCCGAGGCCGGCCCGCTGCTCGACCCGAAGCTGCTGGCCCTGCAACGCAAGCTGCAGGCCACGCTGGGCGTGCCGGCGACCCCCGCTGCAACGGCCCCGAAGGCCTCGGGGCCAGCGGCCAAGCCTGCCGCGAAGTGATGCGACAATTTGGCGTCCGCCATGGCTGATTCCACGACCGCGCCACAACACGATCTGCTCGCGCTGCGCACCCGGATCGACGCGCTCGACCGCGAGTTGCTCGCCCTGCTGAACCGGCGGGCCGCGCTCGCCCAGGAAGTCGGCGAAGTCAAGAAGAAGGAAGGCTCGGTGGCCTTCCGCCCCGAGCGCGAGGCGCAGGTCATCGACGGCCTGAAGGCCGCCAACCCCGGCCCGCTGAAGTCGGCCAGCGTCGCGCCGATCTGGCGCGAGATCATGTCCGCCTGCCGTGCGCTCGAAACGCCCACGCGCGTGGCCTACCTCGGCCCGGCCGGCACCTTCAGCGAAGAAGCGGCGCTCGGTTTCTTCGGCTCCTCGATCGTGCGCGTGCCCTGCGCCAACTTCGACGAGGTGCTGCACAACACGGTGGCCGGCTCGGCCGATTTCGGCGTGGTGCCGGTGGAGAACTCCACCGAAGGCGTGGTGACACGCTCGCTCGACCTGTTCCTGACCACGCCGCTGTTCATCATCGGCGAGACCAGCCTGCTGGTGCGCCACAACCTGCTGCGCCGCGACAATACGCTGGCCGGCATCCAGGCCGTGTGCGCGCACCCGCAGGCGCTCGCGCAATGCCACGGCTGGCTGTCGCTGCACCTGCCCGAGGCCGAGCGCCGGCCGGTGTCGAGCAACGCCGAAGGGGCTCGCCTGGCCGCCGGCGACGCGTCGATCGCGGCGATCGCCAGCGAGCGCGCCGGCAGCGAGTTCGGCCTGCACGTGGTGGCTCCGGCGATCCAGGACGAGGCCCACAACCGCACCCGCTTCGCCATCCTCGCGCACCCGGACCGCCAGCCGCGCCCGGCGGCCTCCGGGCACGATTGCACGAGCCTCGTTGTTTCAGTGGCCAACAAGCCCGGCGCCGTGCACGACATGCTCGTGCCGCTGAAGAAGCACGGCGTGTCGATGAGCCGCTTCGAGTCGCGCCCGGCGCGCTCGGGCCAGTGGGAGTACTACTTCTACATCGACCTGCAGGGCCACCCGGACCAGCCGCAAGTGGCCGCCGCGATGCAGGAACTGCGCGCCGTGTGCGCCTTCTTCAAGCTGCTGGGCACCTACCCCATCGACGTGCACTGACCATGTTCAACCAGCTCGGTGTCATCGGTTGCGGGTTGATGGGCGGCTCCTTCGCCCTGGCGCTCAAGCGCGCGGGGCTGGTCAAGCGCGTCATCGGCTACAGCAAGTCGCCCTCCACCACCGAGAAGGCCCGGCAGCTCGGCGTGATCGACCAGGCCGCCGAGTCGGCGCTGCTGGCAGTGTCGGGTTCCGACATCGTGCTGATCGCGGTGCCGGTCTCGGCCACCGAGGCCACCTTCAAGGCGATCCGCCACCTGGTGGAGCCGGGCGTGCTGGTCATGGACGTGGGCTCGACCAAGCGCGACGTGGTCGACGCCGCGCGGCGCGTGCTCAAGGAGCGCATCCCCTCCTTCGTGCCGGCGCACCCGATCGCCGGCAAGGAAGTCGCCGGCATCGCGCATGCCGACGCGACGCTCTACAACGGCCGCCAGGTGATCCTGACGCCCTTGCCGCAGACCTCGCCGGAGCTGGTGCAGAAAGCCACCGACTGCTGGGCCGCGATCGGCTCGCAGGTGCTGCGCATGACGCCGGAGAACCACGACGCCGCCTTCGCCGCCGTGAGCCACCTGCCGCACATGCTGGCCTTCGCCTATTTCAACTCGGTGGCTCGGCAGCCCGCCGGTCGCGACTTCCTGTCGCTGGCCGGGCCGGGCTTTCGCGACTTCACCCGCATCGCCGCCAGCGACCCCGCCGTGTGGCGCGACATCCTGATGTCCAACCGCGAAGAGATCCTGAAGCAGACGCAACGCTTCAGGCACGCGCTCGATGCGATGGAGCACGTCATGAAGTCCGGCAACGCGGAGGCGCTGGAGGACCTGATCCGCAAGGCCTCCGACGCACGCGGCGGCTGGCAGATGGGCGCGAGCAAGCCCAACCGATGACCTGAGCTGCGCAGCCGGGTCTGCGCCGCGCGCCCGATGTACAACGTCCCGTTCCTCGACCTCCCGCCCCTGCAATCGGCCGCCGGCACGGTGCGCCTGCCCGGCTCCAAGAGCATTTCCAACCGCGTGCTGCTGCTCGCCGGCCTGAGCGAAGGCACGACGGTCGTGCACGACCTGCTCGACTCCGACGACACCCAGGTGATGCTCAAGGCGCTGCGCGTGCTCGGCTGCCGACTCGAGCGCGAAGGTGAAGCCCTTCACGTCACCGGCCTGGGCGGGCGGCTCGCCACGAAGACGGCGAAGCTCTTCCTCGGCAACGCCGGCACGGCGATGCGCCCGCTCACCGCGGCGCTGGCGCTGCTCGCCGCCACGCAGGGCGGCGACTTCGAGCTCAGCGGCGTTGCGCGCATGCACGAGCGGCCGATCGGCGACCTCGTCGACGCGCTGCGCCAGCTCGGCTGCGCCGTCGACTGCCTGGGCAACGAGGGCTACCCGCCGCTGCGCCTGCACGCCAGCGGCCAGGCGCTGCGCGCGGCGCAGCCGATCCGCGTGCGCGGCGACGTCTCCAGCCAGTTCCTCACCGCGCTGCTGCTCGCACTGCCGCTCGTGGCGCAGGCAGGCGACATCGACGTCGAGGTGCAGGGCGATCTGATCTCCAAGCCCTACGTCGAGATCACGCTGAACCTGCTGGCGCGCTTCGGCATCGTGGTGCGGCGCGAGGGCTGGCAGCGCTTCACCATCCCGCGCGGTGCCGCCTACCGCTCGCCGGGGCACATCCACGTCGAGGGCGACGCTTCGTCGGCCTCGTACTTCATCGCGCTGGGCGCCATCGCGGCCGACACCACGCCGGTGCGCATCGAAGGCGTCGGCACCGACTCCATCCAGGGCGACATCCGCTTCGTCGAGGCGGCGCAAGCGATGGGCGCACAGGTCGCCAGTGGGCCGGGCTGGATCGAGGTGAAGCGCGGCCGCTGGCCGCTGAAGGCGATCACGCTGGACTGCAACCACATCCCCGACGCGGCGATGACGCTGGCGGTGATGGCGCTGTTCGCCAGCGGCACGACCCGCCTGACCAACATCGCCAGCTGGCGCGTCAAGGAAACCGACCGCATCGCCGCCATGGCCATCGAGCTGCGCAAGCTCGGCGCCGGCGTCGTCGAGGGGGAGGACTTCATCGAGGTCACGCCGGCGGCCGCGTTGCGACCTGCGTCCATCCACACCTACGACGACCACCGCATCGCGATGTGCTTCTCGCTGGCCGCCTTCAAGGGCGTGCCGGTGCGCATCCTGGACCCGAAGTGCGTCGGCAAGACCTTCCCCGACTACTTCGAGGCGCTGTTCGACCTGGTGCGCACGCCCGTCGAATCGGTGCCGGTGCTCACCGTCGACGGCCCCACCGCCTCGGGCAAGGGCACGCTGGCCAGCGCGGTGGCTCAGGCGCTGGGCTATCACTTCCTCGACTCGGGCGCCGTCTACCGCGCCACCGCGCTGTCGGCCATGCGCATCGGCGTGGCGGCCGACGACGAGGCCTCGCTGGCGCGCATCGCGGCCACGCTGCCGCTGCACTTCGTCGGTGGCGACGCCCACCTGGGCAGCGAGAACGTGGCCGACGCGCTGCGCGCCGAGGACGTCGGCGCCATGGCCTCCAAGGTGTCCGCGTGGGGCGCCGTTCGCGAGGCACTGCGCCAGCTGCAGCTGTCGTTTCGCCGCATCCCGGGCCTGGTGGCCGACGGCCGCGACATGGGCACGGTGATCTTCCCCGGCGCCGACCTCAAGGTGTTCCTCACCGCGAGCGCCGCCACGCGTGCGGAAAGGCGCTACAAGCAGTTGATTTCAAAGGGAATTCCGGCTAACATCTCGACCCTTCGTGCCGACCTCGAAGCGCGCGACGCCCGCGACCAGAATCGCAGCGTCTCACCTTTGAAGCCGGCACAGGATGCGCTGCTGCTGGACAACTCGGCCCTCACCGTCGAAGCCTCGATGGAACAGGTGCTGACAGCCTGGGAACAGCGCCGGCCCTTCGGCTGACGAAGCCGCAGGGCCAACCCAGAAGGCCCGTCGCCTCCCCTCCAGTGCCGCAAGGCACGCCGAGGCATCGGATCATCAACCCCAACCCGCAGCGCAAGCTGCACCGAGAAGCTCCACATGTCCCAAACCCAAGCAGCCACCAGCCAAGGCGGCGAATCGTTTGCCGCCCTGTTCGAAGAATCGCTCAAGCGCTCCGAGATGCGCAGTGGCGAGGTCATCACCGCCGAAGTGGTGCGTGTCGACTACAACTTCGTGGTGGTGAACGCAGGCCTCAAGTCCGAAGCCTACGTCCCCATTGAAGAATTCAAGAACGACCAGGGCGAGCTCGAAGTCCAGGTCGGCGATTTCGTGTCGGTGGCCATCGACGCGATCGAGAACGGCTACGGCGACACCATCCTGTCGCGCGACAAGGCCAAGCGCCTGGCCTCGTGGCTGTCGCTCGAGAAGGCCCTGGAGTCCGGTGAGTTCGTCATCGGCACGGTCAACGGCAAGGTCAAGGGCGGCCTGACGGTGCTGGTCAACGGCATCCGCGCCTTCCTGCCCGGCTCGCTGCTCGACACCCGCCCGGTGAAGGACATGACGCCCTTCGAGGGCAAGACCATGGACTTCAAGGTCATCAAGCTCGACCGCAAGCGCAACAACGTCGTGTTGTCGCGCCGTGCCGTCGTCGAGGCCTCGATGGGCGAAGAGCGCGCCAAGCTGCTCGAGACCCTGACCGAAGGCGCCATCGTCAACGGCGTGGTCAAGAACATCACCGAGTACGGCGCCTTCGTCGACCTCGGCGGAATCGACGGCCTGCTGCACATCACCGACATGGCCTGGCGCCGTGTCCGCCATCCGAGCGAAGTCGTTCAGGTCGGCCAGGAACTGCAGGCCAAGGTGCTCAAGTTCGACGCCGAGAAGAACCGCGTCTCGCTGGGCATCAAGCAGCTGGGCGATGACCCGTGGCATGGCGTGTCGCGCCGCTACCCGCAGGGCACGCGCCTGTTCGGCAAGGTCACGAACATCGCCGACTACGGCGCGTTCGTCGAGATCGAGCCGGGCATCGAAGGCCTGGTGCACGTCTCCGAGATGGACTGGACCAACAAGAACGTCGCCCCCGCCAAGATCGTGTCGCTGGGCGACGAGGTCGAGGTGATGGTGCTCGAGATCGACGAGGACAAGCGCCGCATCAGCCTGGGCATGAAGCAGTGCAAGGCCAACCCGTGGGAAGAGTTCGCCACCACCGTGCAGCGCGGCGACAAGGTCAAGGGCCCGGTCAAGTCGATCACCGACTTCGGCGTGTTCGTGGGTCTTGCCGCCGGCATCGACGGCCTGGTGCACCTGTCCGACCTGTCCTGGAACGAGCCGGGCGAAGCCGCGGTTCGCAACTACAAGAAGGGCCAGGAAGTCGAAGCCGTGGTGCTGGCCGTCGACGTGGACCGCGAGCGCATTTCGCTCGGCATCAAGCAGCTCGACAGCGATCCGTTCACCAGCTACACCTCGGTCAACGACCGCGGCATGACGGTGACGGGCAAGGTCAAGACGGTCGACGCGCGTGGCGCCGAGATCCAGCTCAATGCCGACGTGACGGGCTACCTGCGCGCCTCGGAAATCTCCCGCGACCGCGTGGAAGATGCCCGCAACGTGCTCAAGGAAGGCGACGAAGTCACCACCCTGATCATCAACATCGACCGCAAGACGCGTTCGATCCAGTTGTCGATCAAGGCGAAGGACAACGCCGACCAGCAGGAAGCGATGACGCGCCTGTCGCAGACCAACGAGCGCGAGACCGCCGGCACGACGAGCCTGGGCGCCCTGCTGCGCGCCAAGCTCGACAACAAGAGCGAGTGACCCTCGGCTGACCGCGGCTCATGACCCGTTCCGATCTCGTGGCTCAGCTGGCCGAGCGATTCGGCCAGTTGACGCATCGCGACACCGAGTTCGCGGTCAAGACCATCCTGGATGCGATGTCCGACGCGCTCGCGCGCGGGCATCGCATCGAGATCCGCGGTTTCGGCAGCTTCTCGATCAATCGCCGGCCGCCGCGCGTGGGCCGCAACCCGCGCAGCGGCGAGCAGGTGATCATCCCCGAGAAGCTCGTCCCCCATTTCAAGCCGGGCAAGGCATTGCGGGAAGCCGTCGATGCCCATGTGCCGGTGATCGACGCCGACGTCCCTGTCGGTGAGACGCCCCCGAAGACCTGAGCAACGGCGCCCGCTCGCTAGAATCGACGCGGGAGTCCCGATGCGATTGCTCGTCTGGCTCGTTCGAGCCGCCCTCTTCTTCCTGCTCTTCGCCTTCGCGCTGAACAACCAGCACGAGGCTTCCATCCGCTGGTTCTTCGGGCACGAGTGGCGCACGCCGATGGTGTTCGTCGTGCTGGTCGCCTTCGCGATGGGCTGCGTGTTCGGCATCGTCGCGATGCTGCCGAGCTGGTGGCGGCATCGCCGCGTGGCGCGACGCCACGCACCGTCCGCCGACAACGACACGACCACCGACACCTCGCAGCTCGTGCTGCCCACCCTCAGCCCCGAACACCCGCCCCGCGATGGACTTTGACCTGCAGTGGCTGCTGCTCGGCCTGCCGCTGGCCTTCGCGCTGGGCTGGCTGGCCTCGCGCTTCGACCTGGTCCAGTGGAAGCGCGAACAGAAGGATTCGCCCAAGGCCTACTACAAGGGCCTGAACCTGCTGCTCAACGAGCAGCACGACAAGGCGATCGACTCCTTCATCGAGGCGGTGCAGCAGGACCCGGACACTTCCGACCTGCACTTCGCGCTGGGCAACCTGTTTCGCCGCCGCGGCGAGTACGAGCGGGCGGTGCGCGTGCACGAGCACCTGCTCAAGCGTGCCGACCTGCCGGCTTCCGAGCGCGAACGAGCGCAGCACGCCCTGGCGCAGGACTTCATGAAGGCCGGCCTGTTCGACCGCGCCGAAGAGGCCTTCAAGGCACTTGACGGCACGGTGTTCGACACCGAGGCGCGGCTGGCCCTGCTGGCGCTGCACGAGCGCTCGCGCGACTGGCGCGCCGCAGTCGAGGTGGCAGCGAAGCTCGAGCGCAGTGGCAGCGGCTCCTTCTCCACGCGCATCGCCAACTACTGGTGCGAGCTCGCGCTGGAGGCCGATGCGCGCCAGCAGACAGCCGAGGCCGACGCGGCGCTGCAGCGCGCCCGTGAGGCGGCACCGCAGGCGCCGCGGCCGCTGATCATGGCCGGCCAGCGGGCCCGCGCGCGCGCTGACCACCGCGAAGCCCTGCAGCAGTGGGGCACGCTGATGGCGGCGCATCCGGCTGCCTTCAACCTGGTCGCGGTGGACTACGCCGACAGCGCCAAGGCGCTAGGCGAAGGCCCCGCCGCGTTGGAGCGCCTGGACGCGCTCTACCGCCGCGGGCCGACCACCGACCTGCTGGCCGCGTTGGCGCGCCTGGATGAGGACGCGACACGCCAGCGCCGCCGCGTGCTCTCGCACCTGCAGCACCAGCCGGCCCTCTCGGCAGCGCAGTCGCTGCTGCAACTCAGTGCCGGCACGCCGCTCGACGACGCCGAGTCGCAGGCGCTGCGCGACACCGTGGCGCGCGCCGCCAAGCCGCTGCAGCGCTACCGCTGCGCCGCCTGCGCCTTCGAGGCGCAGCACTATTTCTGGCAATGCCCGGGCTGCCTGGGCTGGGACACCTACCCGCCGCAGCGCCAAGAGGATCTGTGATGACCGCCCCGACCCGCGAACAACTCGCCCAGGCCCGCGTACTGGTGGTCGGCGACGCCATGCTCGATCGCTACTGGTTCGGTGCGGTCGACCGCATCTCGCCCGAGGCGCCGGTGCCGGTGGTTCGCGTCAACCGCGAGGAGGAGCGCCTGGGCGGCGCCGCCAACGTGGCGCTGAACGTGAAGACGCTCGGCGCGCAAGCGACGCTGCTCACCGTGGTCGGCGACGACGAGCCGGCGCGCACGCTCAAGAAGCTGCTCGAGCGCGAGGGCGTGGCCGCGCTGCTGGGCAGCGACCCGCAGCTCTACACCATCGTCAAGCTGCGCGTCATCGGCCGTGCTCAGCAGCTCATCCGCATCGATTTCGAGAACCAGCCCGACCACGAGGTGCTCGCCGGCATGCTCAGCGACTACGAACGCGTGCTGCCCGAGCACGGCGCGGTGCTGTTCTCCGACTACGGCAAGGGTGGCCTGACGCACATCCCGCGCATGATCGAACTGGCCCGCGCCGCCGGCAAGCCGGTGCTGATCGACCCCAAGGGCAGCGACTACAGCCGCTACGCCGGCGCGACCGTGATCACGCCCAACCGCGCCGAGCTGGCGCAGGTGATCGGCGCCTGGAGCAGCGAGGCGCAACTGCACGAACGCGCGCAGGCGCTGCGCCGCGAACACCGGCTCGAAGGCCTGTTGCTCACGCGCAGTGAGGAAGGCATGTCGTTGTTCGACAACCTCGGCCACACCCAGGTGCCGGCGCAGGCGCGCGAGGTGTTCGACGTCACCGGCGCCGGCGACACCGTGATCGCCGCGATGGCCGCCATGCTCGCCTGCGGCCATTCGCTGCGCGAGGCGATGCCGGTGGCCAACCGTGCCGGCGGCATCGTGGTGGGCAAGTTCGGCACGGCCAGCGTCAGCTACGAGGAGTTGTTCGCATGAAAGTCGTCGTCACCGGTGCGGCCGGCATGATCGGCAGCAACATCGTCCACGGCCTGAACGCCATCGGCATTGACGACATCATCGCCGTCGACAACCTGACCAACGGCGCGAAGTACCGCAACCTGCTCGGCGCGAAGATCAGCGACTACTTCGACAAGACCGACTTCTACGCCCGCTTCGCGCGCGGTGAGTTCGGCAAGGTCGATGCGGTCCTGCACGAGGGTGCCTGCTCCGACACCATGCAGCACGACGGGCGCTACATGCTCGACACCAACTACCGCTGCTCGAAGGACCTGCTCGACGCCTGCCAGGCCCAGGGCACGAGGCTGCTCTACGCGAGTTCGGCCGCCACCTACGGGGGGAGCGCCTCGTTCCGCGAAGAACCGCAGTTCGAGCAGCCGCTGAACGTCTACGGCTACAGCAAGCTGCTGTTCGACAACGTCGTGCGGCGCATGCTGCCCGCGTCGAAGTCGCAGGTGGTGGGTTTTCGCTACTTCAACGTCTACGGCCCGCGCGAGCAGCACAAGGGCCGCATGGCCTCGGTGGCCTTCCACCACTTCAACCAGTTCTGCGAACGCGGCAAGGTGAAGCTGTTCGGCGAGTACGGCGGCTACGAACCGGGCATGCAGTCGCGCGACTTCGTGTACGTCGACGACGTGGTGGCGGTGAACCTGTGGTTCCTGCAGAACCCTGGGAAGAGCGGCATCTTCAACCTCGGCACGGGCCGCGCGCAGCCCTTCAACGACGTGGCGGTGGCCACAGTCAACGCGGCACGCACCCTGAATGGGGAGGCACCCCTCCCCCTGGCCGAGCTGGTATCGCACGGGCTGGTCGAATACATCCCCTTTCCCGACGCGCTGGTCGGCAAGTACCAGTGCTTTACGCAGGCCGATCTCACCGGGCTGCGCAGCACCGGATGCGACCACGCCTTCGCCGACGTGGCCAGCGGCGTGCAGCGCTACGTGAGCTGGCTCGCCGCGAAAGACTGAGCGGTCGGCCGAGAATTCTTCACGTCCCCCGCCGGAGGGGGCGACGCTCGGGTGGCCCGCCGTGGCGATTCACGGCCGCGGCCCAGCTTCGAACAATGGCTCCAGCAGACACGCAATTCCGCGGCCTGCACCACCCAAGGAGCTTCATCATGTTCAAGTTCATCACCGCCGCCGTCCTCGCCCTCGCCTGCGCCACCGGCTTCGCGGCCACCGACGTCAACAAGGCCAGCCAGGCCGAGCTCGAAGCCGTCAAGGGCATCGGCCCGAGCATGGCCACGCGCATCCTCGACGCGCGCCAGTCCGGCTCGTTCAGCAACTGGGGCGACCTGCAGAGCCGCGTCAAGGGCGTGGGCGACGGCAACGCGCGCAAGTTCTCGGCCGACGGGCTGACGGTCAACGGCTCGGCCTATGCTGCGTCGGATGCCCCGGCCCCCAAGGCGAAGGGCAAGTCCAAGGCGAAGTCGGAGAAGGGCTCGTCGCGCAAGAAGGCCGAGGCGCAGCCGGCAGCCTGAGCTGCCCCGACTTCGCTCAGGTCCAGCCGAAGAAGGCGCGCACCTCGTCGCGGCGCGCCATCGTGTCGGCCACCCCGAGCGCGACGAGTTCGCGCGTGTACGGCGCCTCGAAGAGCAGGTAGCTCGCCAGCGCCGCACCGCGCGCGTCCTCGCCGCGGCCCGACACGCCCACGCCACGCAGCATGGTGCGCACCGGCGCGGGCAGGCTGCCCAGGTGCTTGGCGGCCAGGTCGTCCAGGCGCTGGCTGGGCGCGATCACCAGCGTCTCGATCGGCCGCAGCGTGGTGCGCGCCAGCGCGTCGGGCGGCAGCAGCTTGAGCGTGGCGTTGATGCGCTGCAAGCGCTCCACGTCGACCGCCAGCGCGTCGAGGAAGATGTTCGACAGCGCATGGCCGGCGATCTGCGCCAGGTTGGGGTACTCGCTGCTGTGCGCACGCGGCCCCGGCGGCTCGTGCATGCGGCCGGCACCGATGATGAGGATGCGGGTCGCTCCAAGATGCACCGCCGGAGAGATCGGCGCAGCCTGGCGCATCGAGCCGTCGCCGAAGTACTCGGTGCGGCCTTCGACCGGCAGGGCGACCGCCGGGAAGACGAAGGGGATCGCCGCCGAGGCCATCAGGTGGGGCACGCCGATCTCCGAGCGTACGGCGATGCGCTGCGAGCGCGTCCAGGGCAGGATCTCCTTCACCGCGTCGTAGAAGGTCACGTGCAGGCCGGAGCCGTAACCCGAGGCTGTCACCGCGATGGCCTGCAGGTGGCCCTGTTTCATCGCTTCGCGAAGCTGCTCGCTGCTGACCATGCGGCGCAGCAGGTCGGCGGTGGGTGCGTTGTCGAGCAGCGACTTCGGCCGGGCGCGTCTCCAGCGCGCGATCACCCAGCCCAGCGAGAGCATGGTCAGCCAGCGCGCGCCGGTGCGGATGACGCCGAGCGAGTCGGAACGGTAGATTTGCTCGGCGTGGAAGTTCTCCCACACCTCGGCGAGCACGCGCACCGCGTCGTCGAAGTTGCCGCAGCGGCAGGCCAGCGCCGCCGCGTTGATGGCGCCGGCCGAGGTGCCGGTGATCACCGGGAACGGATTGCCCGGCGGCGCATTCGATTCGCGGCGGATCTGCGCCACCGCCTTGAGCACGCCGACCTGGTAGGCGGCGCGCGCGCCGCCGCCCGTCAGCACCAACCCGGTGGTCTGTTGGTCCTTCACTCGTAGACCACTTCGGCCTTGCCCTGGCTGGCGCCGGCGCGCCAGCGCTCCAGCGCCGCGTCGGTGGGATAGAAGCGCGCCGCGTCACCCAGGTCGATTTCGCCGCTGGCGCGGTCCCGGTGCAACTTCAGCCGCACCGTCAGGCCCTGCGGCAGATCGCCCTGCTCGGTGGCCACGCGCCGCGAAGGGAAGTCGCGCAGCACCTCGGCCACCGGCGGCACGCTGCCGTTGACCTCGACGCGCAGGTATTTGCCGAAGCGGCAGCGTGCGCCCGCCAGATCCCACACCTGCGTGACGTTCAGGCGCAGGCCGCCCGAGAACCGATCGGGCTGCACCTTGCCCTGCACGATGATCAGCTCGTCGTCCTTGAGCAGCTCGCGGTGCGCGTTGAGCAACTCCTCGTTGGCCACCGCCTCGAGCACCTCGGTCTTGTCGTCGATCTTGAAGATCGCCACGCGGCCGCGCTGTCCGTTGACCACGCGCAGGTCGCCGACGATGCCGGCCAGCAGCTGCGGCTCGCGGCTGTCGATCAGGTCGGCGATGCGGCGGCGCGCGATCTGCCGCACCTCGTCGGCGCTCTGGTCGAACAGGTGGCCCGACAGGTAGAAGCCCAGCGCGACCTTCTCGAAGCCCAGGCGCTCCTTGATGCTCCAGGGTTCGGCGGCGACCAGCTCCGGCTCGTGCGTACTCGCCGCATGCGAGTCGCCGAAGTCGAACAGCCCGCCCTGGTCGGCGTTCGCCGCCTGCGTGTCGGCGTAGTCGAAGGCCAGGCCGATGCTCGCCACCATGCACGAACGCTCGGCATGCAGCTTGTCGAAGGCGCCGGCCTTGATCAGCGCCTCGACCGTGCGCTTGTTGATGCGGCTGCGGTCGACACGGTGGCAGAAGTCGAACAGGGACTTGAAGGGCCCGCCTTCCTCGCGCGCCGCGATGATCGCCTCGATGGCGCTCTGGCCGGTGCCCTTGATCGCGCCCAGGCCGTAGCGCACCACGGTGTCGGCCACCGGCGCGAAGCGGTAGCCGCCGGTGTTCACGTCGGGCGGCTCGAAGGTGATGCCCAGCGCGACGGCGTCGTCGTGGAAGATCTTCAGCTTGTCGGTGTCGTCCAGCGCCACGCTCATGTTGGCGGCGGTGAACTCGGCCAGGTAGTGCACCTTCAGGTAGGCCGTGTGATAGGCCAGCAGCGCGTAGGCGGCGGCGTGCGACTTGTTGAAGCCGTAGCCCGCGAACTTCTCCATCAGGTCGAAGATCTCGTTGGCCTTCGGCTCGGGGATGCCCTTCTTCGCCGCGCCCTCGGCGAAGGTGGTGCGGTGCGCCACCATCTCCTCGAGCTTCTTCTTGCCCATCGCACGGCGCAGCAGGTCGGCGCCGCCGAGCGAGTAGCCGCCCACGAGCTGGGCGACCTGCATCACCTGCTCCTGGTAGACCATGATCCCGTAGGTCTCCTGCAGCACCTCGGCCATCAGCGGATGCGGGTACTCGACCTCCTCGCGGCCGTGCTTGCGCGCGCAGAAGCTGGGGATCAGGTCCATCGGGCCGGGGCGGTACAGCGCCACCAGCGCGATCACGTCCTCGAACACGCTGGGCTTGGCATCGCGCAGCATGCGTTGCATGCCCGACGATTCCAGCTGGAACACGGCGACCGTCTTGCCCTCGCTCATCAGCCGGTACGAGCCCTTGTCGCTCAGCGGCAGCGTCTCGAAGGCGAAGTTCTCCTGGCCCAGCCGGCGCGCGCGGATGAAGTCCTTGGCGAGCTCCAGGATGGTCAGCGTGGCAAGACCCAGGAAGTCGAACTTCACCAGGCCGATCGCCTCGACGTCGTCCTTGTCGTACTGGCTCACCGCGCTGTCGCTGCCGGGCTGCTGGTACAGCGGGCAGAAGTCGGTGATCTTGCCCGGGGCAATGAGCACGCCGCCGGCGTGCATGCCGACGTTGCGCACGATGCCTTCGACACGCTCGGCCAGCGCCAGCAGTTCGGCGACCTCTTCCTCGTTCTTCTCGCGCTCCTCGATCTCCGGCGCTTCCTTGCGCGCGTAGATCACGCCGCTGTCCGGCGGGTCGGGTGGGCGGCGCAGCGTCACCGTCTTGCCCGGCGGCGCGGGCACCAGCTTGGCGACGCTGTCGACATGGCCGTAACCCATGCCGAGCACGCGGCCCACGTCGCGCAGCGCCGCCTTGGCAGCCATGGTGCCGAAGGTGGCGATCTGGCTCACCGCATCGCGGCCGTACTTCTCCTTGACGTAGTCGATGACGCGGTCGCGGTTGCCCTGGCAGAAGTCGACGTCGAAGTCGGGCATCGACACCCGGTCGGGGTTCAGG
The DNA here is from genome assembly GCF_017795745.1 of Rhizobacter sp. AJA081-3. Lineage (GTDB taxonomy): Bacteria > Pseudomonadota > Gammaproteobacteria > Burkholderiales > Burkholderiaceae_C > Piscinibacter. The sequence continues at coordinate 2,963,231 of NZ_CP059067.1, forward strand.
AAACGCTCGAACAGCAGCTTGTAGCGCAGCGGGTCGAGGTCGGTGATCTTCAGTGCGTAGGCCACCAGCGAGCCGGCGCCGGAGCCGCGGCCCGGGCCGACCGGGCAACCATGGCTCTTGGCCCAGTTGATGAAGTCCGCCACGATCAGGAAGTAGCCGGGGAAGCCCATCTTCAGGATCGTCGCGATCTCGAAGTCGAGACGCTCGACGTAGCGCGGCCGCTCCTTCTCGCGCTGCGCCGCGTCCGGGTAGAGCTGAACAAGCCGCTCTTCCAGGCCCTGGTGCGATTGGACGCGGAAGTACTCCGCCATCGGCATCGGCACGTCGTCGACCAGCGGCGTCGGGAAGTCCGGCAGCTGCGGCTTGCCGAGCACCAGGCTGAGGCTGCAGCGCCGCGCGATCTCCACCGAGTTGGCCAGCGCCGAGGGCAGGTCGGCGAACAGCGCCGTCATCTGTGCGCGGGTCTTGAAGTACTGCTCGCGGCCGAAGCGCTTGATGCGTTTCGGGTTGGTCAGCGTCTCGCCTTCGGCGACGCATACGCGCGCCTCGTGGGCCTCGAAATCGTCGGGCTCTAGGAACTGCACCGGGTGCGTGGCCACCACAGGCAAGCCGAGGTCGGCCGCCAGCGGGACGGCGGCGCGCACATGCGTCTCATGGGCCGGCAGCCCGCCGCGCTGCAGTTCGATGTAAAAGCGGTTCGGGAACAAACCGGCCAGTCTCTGCGCGACTGCGCTGGCGCGCACGCCGTCGCCCGCCAGCAGCGCCTGGCCCACGGCGCCGAGCTCGGCGCCCGACAGCACGATCAGCCCTTCGCCATGCTCGGCGAGCCAGTCCCAGCGCACCCAGGCCTGGCCGCGGTGCTCGTTCTCGCGCCAGCTGCGCGACAGGATCTCGCAGAGGTTCAGGTAACCCTGGCGGTTCTGCACCAGCAGCAGCAGCCGGCTGGCCTGCTTGTCTGCGCCATCGGGCTCCAGCCAGACGTCGGCGCCGAGGATGGGCTTGACGCCCTTCTTGCGCGCCGCGCTGTAGAACTTGACGGCGCCGAACATGTTCGAGAGGTCGGTGATCGCCAATGCGCCCTGCTTGTCCTTCGCGGCGGCGCCCACCATGTCGTCGACGCGCAGCGTGCCGTCGACGACGGAGTATTCGGTGTGCGTTCTCAGGTGGATGAAGTCCATGAACGGCATTCTAGGAGGCCCGCCTCCGTAGAATTCACGGCGTGAACACCACACTCAACATCTCCGCCTACCGCTTTGTGCTGCTGCCCGACGCGGCGGTGCTGCGCGAGCGCCTCCACGCCCGGGCGGCGCAGGCCGGACTCAAGGGCACCGTGCTGCTCGCCGAGGAAGGCATCAACCTGTTCCTGGCCGGCGAAGCGCAGGCGCTGCGCGGCTTCGTGGCCTGGCTGCACGAGGATGAGCGTTTCGCCGGCCTGGCGCCGAAAGAGAGCTGGTCCGACAGCGTGCCCTTCGGCAAGCTGCTCGTGAAGGTCAAGCGCGAGATCATCCGCATGAACCACCCGGCAATCCGCCCGCAGGCCGCGCGCGCGCCGGCGGTCGACCCGCACACGCTGGCACGCTGGCTCGACGCCGGCCACGACGACGAAGGCCGCCCGGTGGTCACCCTGGACACGCGCAATGCCTTCGAGGTCGACCACGGCCGCTTCAAGGGCGCGCTGGACTGGCGCATCGGCCGCTTCAGCGATTTCCCCGATGCCGCACTGGCCCACCGCGAGCAGATGCAGGGCAAGACCGTCGTGAGCTATTGCACCGGCGGCATCCGCTGCGAGAAGGCCGCCCTGTTTCTGCAGGACGCCGGCGTCGAGCGCGTGCTGCAACTCGAGGGCGGCATCCTGAAGTACTTCGAGGAAACCGGCGGCCGCCACTTCGAGGGCGATTGTTTTGTCTTCGACGAGCGCGAACGCGTGAACAGCGCGCTGCAACCGGTGTAAGGTGCACGCCGGGCGAGCGACCGAACGAGAGTCCCGACCACCGCACCATGCCCACCGCCGACAACCTGCGCTCGATCGAGCTGTACCGCCGCACTGCGGCAGGCTACGACGCGAGCACCGGGCCGACCTGGCCGATCCGCATGCGCTGCGTCGCGAAGCTGGCCCTGCGCCCCGGGGAGACAGTGCTCGACGTGGGTTGCGGCACGGGCCTGAGTTTCGAGGCCCTGCTGCAGGGTGTGGGCCGCAGCGGCCGCCTGATCGCGTTCGAGCAGAGCCCCGAGATGCACGCGCAGGCGCGGCAGCGTGCCGATGCGCTGCGCGCCGACGGCTGGTCGGTGGAACTGCATTGCGCGAGCGCCGAAGAGGTGCGGCTGGGCGCGACACCTGACGCCGCGCTGTGGCACTACGTGCACGACATCACCCGTTCACCGGCGGCACTGGACAACCTGTTCGCGCAGTTCCGCCCCGGCATGCGCCTGGCCATCGCCGGCATGAAGTTCTTCCCCTGGTGGCTGGCGCCGCTGAACCTGCTGGCCTGGCTGAAGAACCGGCCCTACAACGTGCACGCACACGAACTGCACGAACCCTGGAGCCTGCTGGCGCCGCAGCTCGAGCGTTTCGAGTGGGAGGCCACGCAATGGGGCATGGGCTACCTCGGCTCGGGCGCCGTGAAGGCGGCTTCGCGATGACGGCCTTTCGTCAGGCCGTGGGCGCTCCGGCCGGTGAGCTGGCCGAGCGCTACGCACGGGTGCGCGCCGCGTCGCTGTCGCTCGCCGCGCCCCTGTCGGCGGAAGACTGCCAGGTGCAGTCCATGCCCGATGCCAGCCCCGTGAAATGGCACCTCGCGCACGTGACATGGTTCTTCGAAACCTTCGTGCTCGAACGTTTCGAGCGCGGTTTCGCGCCCTTCGACCCGGCATTCCGCGTGCTCTTCAACAGCTACTACCAGGCGGTCGGCGAGCAGTCGGCGCGGGCGCAACGCGGGCTGATCCTGCGGCCCACGCTGGAGCAGGTGCGCGCCTACCGGGCCCAGGTCGACGCGCGCATGGCGGGGCTGCTGCAGGCGCGTGGCGAAGAGCCGGAGATCGCCTCGCTGGTGACGCTCGGCCTGCATCACGAGCAGCAGCACCAGGAGCTGCTGCTCACCGACATCAAGCACGCCTTGTCGACCGATCCGGCCCATGCACCTTACGCACGCCGCTGGCCCATCGCTCGCGTGCAGCCGGCGTCCCTGCGCTGGTTCGGTTTCGAAGGCGGCCTGGTCGAGCACGGCCACGATGCATCACTCGACGGCCCTTTCTGCTTCGACAACGAGACGCCGCGCCATCGCAGCCATCTCGGGCCGTTCGAACTCGCCTCGCGGCCGGTAAGCCATGGCGACTGGCTCGGCTTCATGGACGACGGCGGCTACCGCCGCCCGGAGCTGTGGCTGTCGCTCGGCTGGGACTGGGTGCGCGCCGGTGGCCGCACGGCGCCGCTGTACTGGCAGCAGCGCGACGGGCGCTGGTTCAGCCACACGCTGCAGGGCCTGGTCGAGATCGACCCGTACACGCCGGCCTGCCACCTGAGCTACTTCGAGGCCGACGCCTACGCCCGCTGGGCCGGCGCGCGACTGCCCACCGAGGTGGAGTGGGAGCTCGCCGCACGTTCGCTGGACAGTCGTGCCGGCCACTTTGCCGACCGCGCCGTCTTCCATCCGCTGCCGGCGTCGCAGGACGCGGCGGCAGGCCCGGTGCAGATATTCGGCGACGTGTGGGAATGGACGGGCTCGGCCTATCTGCCCTACCCGCGCTTCCGCCCCTGGCCCGGTGCGGTGGGCGAGTACAACGGCAAGTTCATGTGCAACCAGTTCGTGCTGCGCGGCGGCTCCTGCGCCACACCGGCCGGCCATGTGCGCGCCAGCTACCGCAACTTCTTCCCGCCCGAAGCGCAATGGCAGTTCAGCGGCGTGCGCCTGGCTCGCGACACCTGAGCGTCAGCGTTCCGGCCCCTCAGCCCATCAGCCCTTGAGCACCCCGAGCACGTCGGAGCGGAACTCGCGCTGGTAGAGGATGTAGACCACGCCGGCCGTCGCCAGCGCGAAAGCCAGTGGCGAGAAGAACCAGCCGATCGCCGCGAAGGCGAAGTAGTAGGCGCGCAGCCCGTCGTTGAAGGTCTCGGCGGCCATGCCGACCACGCGGCCGGCGCGTTCGGCAAACGTTTGGCGCATGGCCTCCCCCGCATCGCCCATGGCGGAGATGTCGTCACGTTCGGGCAGAGCGCCCACCAGCAGCGCGCCGAAGGTGTATTGCCGCAGCGACCAGGTGAAACGGAAGAAGGCATACACGAAGATGCCCAGCAGGAACACCACCTTCAGGTCGAACACCAGCACCGAGGTGCGGGCCGCGAACGGGATCTCGCGCACCAGCTCGCTGGCCTTTTCGGTGGTGCCCAGCACGGCGAGCAGGCCGCCGATGATCAGGATGGTGGTGGAGGCGAAGAACGACGGGCTGGTCGACAGGTTCTGGATGACGATGCCGTCGACCACGCGCACCTCACGGTAGGTCGACTGCAGCATCCACTGCCGGCGGATGTGGTTGGTGGTGTCCAGCAGCGAGGGCTGCATCGTGCTGCGCCGCTTGGCGAACACGGCGTAGCCGATCCAGCCGAGGAAGAACGCCGCGAGCGCTGCCCAGTCCGTCCAGGGCAGCAGCGCGAGAACCTTGATCGCCGTCTCCATGGCGGCGACTGTAGCAAGGCCTCCGGATCAGGAGGGATTCCTCAACGCGATGGCGACGCGCATCAGCGAGGTGACCACGGCGTCCAGCGATGCCTGTTGCTTCGGATCCTTCAGCACGCCGGTCTCGTCGAAGGCCTCGTGCGCCTTCGGCAGCGCGAACTGCTGCGGCACGGGCATCATCGCGATGGCCATCGAAAGGTACTGGCGCGTGAAGTTCAGCGAGCGCAGCCCGCCGAGCAGCCCCGGCGAGGCGCTGAGCAGGCCCAGAGGCTTGCCCGCCGTGGCGGCCAGCCCTGCCGGCGCCATGCCTTCGGCCTGCAGCCGCGACAGCCAGTCGAAGCTGTTGACGAGCAATGGTGTCGGAAAGCCGTTGTACTCCGGCGTGGCCAGCAGCACGCCGTCGGCCGCCTGCAGCGCATCGCGAAGACGCCTGGCGCCCTCGGGCACGCCGGCACTCTTCTCGAGGTCGCCGTCGTACAGCGGCAGCGCGAGATCGCGCAGGTCGATCGTCTCGACCTGTGCGCCGCGCGACGCCGCTGCCTGCGCCGCGGCAGCAAGCAGCCGCCCGTTCAGCGAGCCCTTGCGGGCGCTGCCCGAGATCGCCAGCAGGCTCAGCGTGACCATCACGTCGCCCTTCAGCGCGCGAACTTCGCGGCGGCTTCGGCCAGGCGCTGGCCGAAGGCCTTGGCGGTGGCGACGTCGCCCGGCACCATCTCGTCGACGGAGGCGTCGGAGGGCGTGGCGGTGATCAGGCCGGAATAGCCGCCGAGGTTGTTGATGTCGTCGCGCGTGTGCGCCTTGGCATTCTTCGGGTGCATGCCGGTGCCGACCCACACCATGCCGTGCTGCTGCGACAGGGTGAAGAAGTAGCTCAGCGTCGACAGCTTGTCGCCGTTGAGCGTCGCCGAGTTGGTGAAGCCGGCGGCCAGCTTGTCCTTCCAGGCCTGAGTGAACCAGGGCTTGGACGAAGCATCGGCGAACTTCTTAAACTGCCAGCTGGCAGCGCCCATGTAGGTCGGCGAGCCGAACACGATCATCGAGGCGGCCGCGAGTTGCTCCCAGCCGCCTTCGGGCAGGTTGCCTTCCGCGTCGATGGCCAGCAGCGATGCGCCGGCGGTGTAGGCCACCGCTTCGGCGATCTTCCGGGTATGGCCGTAGCCGCTGTGATAGACGATGACGATCTTGGACATGTTGTGAGCTTCAGGGTTGAGAGAGAAACGGTCAGCCGCGCGACTCACGCGGCCAGGTCGAACACCAGCACCTCGGCGCCCTGGCCTTCGGCCAGTGCGAGCCTGGACTCCTGATACAGAAGCGCCGCGTCGCCGCCGCGCAGCGGTTGGCCGTTGACGGACACCGCGCCGCGGATCACGTGAACGTAGCTGCGCCGCGCCGGGTCGAGCGGCAGTTCGAGCGATTCCGCGCCATCGAGCAGGCCCGCGTACAACGCCGCGTCGGCGTGGATGCTCACCGAGCCGTCGCGCCCGTCGGGGCTGGCGACCAGGCGCAGCCGGCCGCGCTTGTCGGCGTCCTCGAAACGCTTCTGCTCGTAGCCCGGCGCGACGCCGAGCGCATCCGGCTCGATCCAGATCTGCAGGAAGTGCGTGGTCTCATTGGCCGCGTGGTTGAATTCGCTGTGGCGCACGCCGGTGCCGGCGCTCATTCGCTGCACGTCGCCCGGGCGGATCACGCCGGCGTGGGCGCCGCCCGCCTGGCCGTTGCCCATGCTGTCCTTGTGCGCGAGCTCGCCTTCGAGCACGTAGCTGATGATCTCCATGTCGCGGTGGCCGTGCGTGCCGAAGCCGGTACCCGGCGCGATGCGGTCTTCGTTGATCACGCGCAGGTTGCCCCAGCCCATGTGCTTGGGGTCGTGGTAGTCGGCGAACGAGAAGCTGTGGAAGCTCTTCAGCCAGCCGTGGTCGGCATAACCGCGGTCGCAGGACTTGCGCAGGGTGATCATGTTGGTGCTCGGTGAATGGGTCGTGGTGGCGATGAGTCCAATGTAGGAGCCGCGCCTGCGTCGCACAGCGCTCCAGCCTTGAAGCTCGCGTTCAAATAAGATGAACCCCTGTTCGCCACCGAACCTGCCCATGCCCGACCGCCGCAACGTGCTGACCCCGGAAGCCCTCGCGATGATGGACACCATCGCGCGCACCGGCAGTTTTGCCGCGGCCGCCCGCGAGCTCGGCAAGGTGCCCTCGGCGCTGACCTACAACGTGCGCCAGCTCGAGGATGCGCTGGACGTGCTGCTGTTCGACCGCAGCTCGCGCCAGGCCCAGCTCACCGCCGCAGGCGAGGAACTGCTCACCGAAGGCCGCCGCCTGCTCATCGAAATGGATGCGGTGGCCAACCGCGTGCGAAGGGTGGCCACCGGCTGGGAGACGCAGCTGACCATCGCGGTCGACGTGGTGATGTCGCAGGTCACCATCTTCGAGCTGTGCGAAGCCTTCTATGCGCGCTGCGCCGAGCAGAATGTCGAACACGGCACGCGGCTGCGCTTGCGCAGCGAGGTGCTGGCCGGCACCTGGGAGGCGCTGATCAGCGGCCAGGCCGATCTGGCCATTGGCGTGGGCACGCAGTCGCAGCCGCCGGCGGGCATCGAGTTCGCGCTGCTCGGCGAGATGGAGTTCGTCTTCGCCGTCGCACCGCACCACCCGCTGGCCGCGCACGAGGGCCCGATCAGCGACACCGAACTGCTGCGGCACCGCGCGGTGGCGGTGGCCGATTCGGCGCTGCGCATGTCGCCGATCACGGTGAACATCCTGCCCGGCCAGGACGTGCTGACGGTGAGCAGCACGCAGGCCAAGATCGAGGCGCAGATCCGCTGCATGGGCTGCGGCTACATCCCCGAGCCGATGGCGCGCCCACATGTCGAGGCGGGCCGGCTGGTCGTCAAGGCCGTCGAGCGCACGCGGCAAGCCGCCGTGATGGGCTACGCCTGGCGTGCCGGCGTGGGCTCCAAGGGCAAGCGTGCGCCACTGGGCCTGGCGCTGCAGTGGTGGTTGAACCAGCTCGAGAGCCCGGCCACGCGGCGCGCGCTGCTGGAGCGGCACACCGGCCCCTGGGGCGGATGAACGCTGCGAGCTACGTGGGGCGTTTCGCGCCCTCGCCCACCGGGCCGCTGCACGCGGGCTCGCTGGTGGCCGCGCTGGCCTCGTGGCTCGACGCCCGTGCGCACGGCGGGCGCTGGCTGCTGCGCATCGAGGACGTCGACACGCCGCGCTGCGTGCCCGGCGCAGATACGCTGATCATCGCGCAGCTCGCAGCCTGTGGGCTGCATGCCGACGAGCCGCCCCTGTGGCAGTCGACACGCGGCGCGGCCTATCAGAACGCACTCGATCGCCTGCTCGCCGCAGGCTGGGCCTACCCCTGCAGTTGCACGCGGCGCGACATCGACCAGGCGCTGCGAGCGCGTGGCACGCCGAAGACGCGCGGCGCCGAGCTGGTCTACCCCGGCACCTGCCGCGACGGCCTGCACGGCCGCACGGCCCGCGCCGTGCGAATGCGAACTTCGCTCAGTGCGCCCGAAGAGGAATGCGAGATCGAATGGCATGACCGGCGCCTGGGCACGCAGCGCCAGCGCCTGAGCGACGCCGTCGGCGACTTCGTGCTCAAACGCGCCGACGGCCTGTGGGCCTACCAGCTCGCCGTGGTGGTGGACGACGCGGCCCAGGGCATCACCCATGTCGTGCGCGGCGAAGACCTGGCCGACAACACGCCGAGGCAGATCCTGCTGCAGCGTGCGCTGGGCCTGCCCACGCCGAGCTACCTGCACACGCCGCTGGTGCTTGGCGCCGACGGCGAGAAGCTGTCGAAGCAGAACGGCGCCACCGCACTGGACCTGCGCGACCCGGTGTCTGCGTTGCAGGACGCCGCGCGTGTGCTCGGCCTGGCCGTGGCGGCCGTTGATCTGAACGGCTTCCTGGCCGAGGCCGTGCACGCATGGCAGTGCACCCTGGCATGATGGCGGCCCCTGCGTTACCACTCCGCGAAAGTTCGCCATGATCACGACCGATTCCGGCCTCCAGTACGAAGACACCAAAGCGGGCGAAGGCGCCGAAGCGCGTGCCGGCCAGCACGTCACCGTGCACTACACCGGCTGGCTCTACAACGGCGGCGTCAAGGGCGCCAAGTTCGACAGCAGCAAGGACCGCAACGACCCCTTCCAGTTCGGCCTCGGCCAGGGCATGGTCATCCGCGGCTGGGACGAAGGCGTGCAGGGCATGAAGGTCGGCGGCACGCGGCTGCTCGTGATTCCGCCGCAGCTGGGCTACGGCGCGCGCGGCGCGGGCGGCGTGATCCCGCCGAACGCCACGCTGATGTTCGAAGTCGAACTGCTCGGCGTCTAGTTCGCCCTGCGCATGACCGTCCGCTACGACATCGTCCACACGACGGTCTACCGCTATCGCGAGCCGGTGAAGTTCGGCGAGCACCGGGTGATCTTCAGGCCGCGCGACAGCCACGACCTGCGCGTGCTCGCCACCGACCTGGAGGTCAGCCCGGAAGCGACGATCCGGCTGATCCAGGATCCGCACTCCAACTCCATCGCCATCGTGCAGCCGCTGGAGCCGGCGGAGGAACTGCGCATCGTCTGCAGCTTCACCATCGAACACGCGCACAGCCACAACCTCGAGCTGCCGCTGGCGCCGGGCGCGGAGTTCTTCCCCTTCGCGTACAGCGTCGAGGAGCGCTTCGACCTCGAACACTACCTGCGCCCGCACCATGACGATCCTCTGGGCCGGCTGACGGCCTGGGCACGGCAGTTCATCCGCACCGACGGCCCGACCGGCACACGCGACCTGCTGGTGCAGATGAACCAGCACATCCGCGAGAACTTCGAGTACGTGGCGCGCGACGAGGAGGGCACGCAGACACCGCTGCAGACGCTCGACCTGGGCAGCGGCAGCTGCCGCGACTTCGCGCTGCTGATGATGGAAGCGGCGCGACGCCTGGGCGTGGCCACACGCTTCGTCTCCGGTTACCTCTACGACCCGGCGCTGGACCTTCCCGCCGGAGCGAGCGCCGACGCTGCCGCCGCCGCGCCCACGGTCGGTGCTGGCAGCACGCACGCCTGGCTGCAGGCCTACCTGCCCGGCGCGGGCTGGGTGCCCTTCGACCCGACCAACAACCTGCTCGGCGGCAACACGCTGATCCGCGTCGGCGTGGCACGCGACCCGAGCCAGGCTGCGCCGATCTCGGGCTCCTGGTTCGGCGCCGCCGATGCCTACCTCGGCCTGGAAGCGACCGTGCAGGTGCACCGGCTCGACGAGGATTGAGCGCGTCGCCGGATTCGGCGATGCCAAGAAAAAGAGCCCGCTACTGCGGGCCCTTTTTGTTCAGCGTGTCGCTTCAGCGCTCGAAGCGGCTCGGGCGGCCACCGACCGGATGCGGCTTGAAGCCCGACTTGCGCGGGCCGGCCGAATCGTGCGGGCGGCGATCACCCGCCGGGCGGTCGAACGGATTGCGCGGCGCATCGCCCTGCGCGGCACGCGCGGCGAACGGCTTGTTGCCGAACGAGGGCTTCGGGCCGAAGGGCTTGGCGCCGAACGGCTTGCCGCCGAAACGACCGCGCTCGGGAGACGGGCCGCCGGCCGGGCGTCCGGGGAACATGCGCGGCTCAGGGCTTTTCGGCTCGAGGCCGGGCACGGTGGCCACGGCGATGTTCTGCGTCGTGAAGTGCTGGATGCGGCGGATCATGCCGGCGTCCATGCGCTCGGCCAGCGTCACCGCCAGGCCGTTGCGCCCGGCGCGGCCGGTGCGGCCGATGCGGTGCACGTAATCTTCGGCCTTCATCGGCAGGCCGTAGTTGATGACGTGGCTGATGGTCGGCACGTCGATGCCGCGCGCGGCCACGTCGGTGGCCACCAGCACGCGCAGGTGCTTGCTGCGCAGGCCCTGCAGCACGCGGTTGCGGCGGCCTTGCGGCATGCCGCCGTGCAGCGAGGCCACGGCGTGGCCGAGTTCGGCCAGGCGGTCGGCCAGCCAGTCGGCGTCACGCTGCGTGCTCGTGAACACGATCGCCTGCTCGAGGCTGCTCTCGGTCAGGATGTGATCCAGCAGGGCGTTCTTGTGGTGCGAGTTGTCGGCCCAGTGCAGGCGCTGCTCGATGTTGGCGTGCGTGTCGGTGTGCGAGGCGACGTCGATGCGCTGCGGCTCACGCAGCAGGTTGCGCGCGAGGTTGCCCACGTTGCCGGCGAAGGTGGCGCTGTACATCACCGTCTGGCGCTCCTTCGGCACCTGGTCGGCGATGGTGTTGATGTCGTCGATGAAGCCCATGTCGAGCATGCGGTCGGCTTCGTCGAGCACCAGCACCTCGACGTTGCTGAGCACGGCCTTGCCGGTGTTCAGGTGGTCGAGCAGGCGGCCGGGCGTGGAGATCAGGATGTCCAGCGGGCCGCGCAGCGCCTTGATCTGCGCCGGATAGGGCACGCCGCCCACGACGGTAGCCACGCGAAGGCCCGGCACATGGCGGCCGTAGGTGTCGGCCGCCTTGGCGACCTGCATCGCGAGCTCGCGCGTCGGCGTGAGCACGAGGATGCGCGGGCCGTAGACGATGCCCTTCTCGCGCCGCTTGGTGTTGTCGCCACGGGCAGCGAGGATGCGCTGCAGGGCGGGCAGGATGAACGAGGCGGTCTTGCCGCTGCCGGTGCTGGCCGAGACCATCAGGTCGCGACCTTCCAGCGCCGGCGGGATCGCCTGCGTCTGGACTTCGGTGGCGGTGTCGTAGCCCGAATCGGCCACGGCTTTGGTGAGGGCTTCGTGCAGGCCCAGGGTATCGAAACTCATCTTTCTCTTTCGCAATTCGGCGACGAAATACGCCGCCGGGCCGTCCATACGGGACGACCGGAACAGGTCGCGGGGAACGTTCGAGGGAACAGTCGAAGCGACGGCATCGCCGCCAACCGTTGCCCCAGCCTGAACGGCGAGAGAGTTTCGTGAATCGGCCGGCGCAGGGTGCGCGGCGTTTCCGAGACGAGGTCGTAGGAGATGAACGATTGCACCCGGATCGTTCCGAGTGCAGCCGCGCATTGTAGCCGGTTTGGCACTTCGATGCTGCGGCGCACCACGCGGCCGATTCCACATGACCTTGATCAAGAGCATCGCAGGGTGGCGCAGGCACACTGCCGCCCATGCGCGAAAGCCCCGCCCTGGTCGAATCCCGCCGCTTCGGCACGCGCACCGTGCCCGCGCTGCGGCCGCTGGGCTGGCTGGCCGCAGGCTGGCACGACTTCATGCGCTGCCCGCTGCCCGGCCTGCTGCATGGCCTGCTGCTGGCCGTGTTCGGTGCGGCGCTGTTCTGGGCGGCGCGCAGCCAGTTCTGGCTGCTGTCCGGCGCGTTCTCCGGCTTCCTGCTCGTCGCGCCGATCCTGGCCACTGGCCTGTACGCGGTCAGCCGCGCCCTGCAGCGCAGCGGCCGCGCCGACCTGGCGGTCGCGCTGCGCGCCTGGCGCCCGCGCGACGGGCGCCTGGTGGTATTCGGCGTGCTGCTCGCCTTCGCCGGCACCGGCTGGGTGATGACCTCGGCCTCGCTGATCACCAGCCTCGCGCCGACGCCTGTGCGCAACCCGCAGGACTTCGTGCGCGTGGTGCTGCTGGCCGATCAGGGCTATCTGTTCGAGATCTGGCTGGCGCTGGGCGGTCTGCTCGCCGCGCCGGTGTTCGCCTCCAGCGTGGTCGCCATCCCTTTGCTGCTGGACCGCGAGGTCGGCGTGCTCGCCGCGGTGTTCACCAGCTGGCGCGTGGTGATGGACAACCCGCTGCCGATGGCACTGTGGGCCGGGCTGATCATGGCGCTGACGCTGCTGGGCATGGCCACGCTGATGCTCGGGCTGGTGGTCGTGGTGCCTTGGATCGCGCACGCCAGCTGGCACGCCTACCGCGACCTGGTCGACACCTCCGGCCTGGCCGAGCGGCCCTGAGACCGGGACACGGCATGTTCGGCTACACCGAGGAGCAGATCGCCTGGTTCGGGCTGACCTTCGGGGTCAGCGCGTTCATGATCTACATGGTGTTCATCATCCTGCAGCTCGCGCGCGAATCGAAGGCCGGCAAGTTCGGCACCTTCGTGCTCCTGCTGGGCCTGGGCGTGGGGCTGGTCGGCTTCGCGGCCAAGGGGCTGATCAAGTTCTTCATGTCCGGCATCGTCGAATGAGCAGCATCGGGGACGGCGCTCTGCGCCACGCCTGGTACGACGATGCGCTGGCCTTCGTCACCGGCACGCTGTTCATCGCCTTCGGCGTGGCGATGTTCAGCCACGCGGGCTTGCTCACTGGGGGCACGGCAGGAATCGCGTTCCTGGCGCACTACGCCACCGGCTTCGGCTTCGGCCCGCTGTTCTTCGTCATCAATCTGCCCTTCTACCTGCTGGCCTGGCGGGCGATGGGGCGCAGCTTCACGCTGAAGACCTTCGCCGCGGTGACGCTGCTGTCGGCGCTCACGACGGCGGTGCCGCGCTGGGCGGGGTTCGCGGTGCTCGACCCCTGGTTCGCCGCCATCGCCGGCGGGCTGCTGATGGGTGCGGGCTTCCTGGTGCTGTTCCGCCACCACGCCAGCCTGGGCGGCCTGAACATCCTCGTGCTGGTGCTGCAGAAGCGCTTCGGCTGGCGCGCCGGCTGGGTGCAGATGGGCATCGACGGCGCCATCCTCGTCGCTTCGTTGGCGATGGTGGAGCCGCAGCGCATCCTGATGTCCATCGCCGGCGCGCTGGCTCTGAACCTCACGCTGGCACTGAACCACCGGCCGGGGCGCTACGTCGCGTTCTGAACAGACATGAAAGAGCCCGGCGCGAGGGCCGGGCTCGAGGTGAATCGCGTGAACGCGATCAGCCCATGTGCAAACCGCCGTTGACCGAGAAGTCCGCGCCGGTCGCGAAACCGGATTCGTCCGACGCCACCCACGACACGATGGAGGCGATGTCCTCCGGCGTGCCCAGGCGCTTGACCGGGATGCCCGAGACGATCTTGTCCAGCACTTCTTGCTTGATCGCCTTGACCATGTCGGTGGCGATGTAGCCCGGGCTCACGGTGTTCACCGTCACGCCCTTGTTGGCCACTTCCTGCGCCAGCGCCATCGTGAAGCCGTGCATGCCGGCCTTGGCGGCGGAGTAGTTGGTCTGGCCGAACTGCCCCTTCTCGCCGTTCACCGAGCTGATGTTGACGATGCGGCCCCAGCCCTTGTCGAGCATGCCCTCGATCACCTGCTTGGTGACGTTGAACAGGCTGGTCAGGTTGGTCTCGATCACCGCGTCCCAGTCGGCCCGGCTCATCTTGCGGAACATGCCGTCGCGCGTGATGCCGGCGTTGTTGACCAGCACGTCCACCGTGCCGTGCTCGGCCTTGACCTTCTCGAAGGCCGCCACGGTCGAATCCCAGTCGCCGACGTTGCCCACCGACGCGTAGAACGTGTAGCCCAGGGCCTTCTGCTCACCGATCCACTTCACGTGGTCGCGGCTCGGGCCGCAGCCGGCGATGACCTTGAAACCGTCCTTGTGCAGGCGCTGGCACATCGAGGTGCCGATGCCACCCATGCCACCCGTCACGTACGCAATCTTCTGAGCCATTTGTCTTCTCCTGGTTGAAATCGTGTTGTGTCTGGAAAGGTTCAGCGTTCGATCGTCAGCGCCACGCCCATGCCGCCGCCGATGCACAGCGAGGCAATGCCCTTCTTGGCATTGCGGCGCTGCATTTCGTGCAGCAGCGTGACGAGGATGCGGCAGCCGGATGCGCCGATCGGGTGGCCGATGGCGATGGCGCCGCCGTTCACGTTGACCTTGCTGGTGTCCCAGCCCATCTCCTGGTGCACTGCGCACGCCTGTGCGGCGAAGGCTTCGTTGATCTCGAGCAGGTCGAGGTCGGCGGCCTTCCAGCCGGCGCGCTGCAGCGCACGCTGGCTCGCCGGCACCGGGCCCATGCCCATGGTGGCCGGGTCGAGGCCGGCCGAAGAGTAGGAAGCAATGCGACCCAACGGCGTCAGGCCCAGCTTGTCGGCGAGCTTCGCGCTCATCACCACCACGCCGGCGGCACCGTCGTTCAGGCCGGAGGCGTTGCCGGCGGTCACGCTGCCAGCCTTGTCGAAGGCGGGGCGCAGGCCGGCCAGGCCTTCGGCGCTGGTCTTGCGGTTGAGGAATTCGTCGTTGGCGAAGACGATCGGGTCACCCTTCTTCTGCGCGATGCTGAAGGGAACGATCTCGTCCTTGAACTTGCCGGCGTCCTGGGCGGCAGCGGCCTTCTGCTGGCTGGCCAGCGCGAGCGCGTCCTGCGCCTCGCGCGTCACGCCGAACTTCTTGGCCACGTTCTCGGCGGTGATGCCCATGTGGTACTGGTTGTAGACGTCCCACAGGCCGTCGACGATCATCGTGTCGACCAGCTTCCAGTCGCCCATGCGCTGGCCATTGCGCGAATTCGGCAGCACGTGCGGTGCCAGGCTCATGTTCTCCTGGCCGCCGGCGATGACGATCTCGCTGTCGCCGTCACGGATGGCCTGCGCCGCCAGCATCACCGCCTTCAGGCCCGAGCCGCAGACCTTGTTGATGGTCATCGCAGGCACGTGGTTGGGCAGGCCCGACTTGATGACCGACTGCCGCGCCGGGTTCTGGCCGGCACCGGCCTGCAGCACCTGGCCGAGGATGACCTCGCCGATCTGGTCGCCCGAGAGCTTGGCGCGCTTGAGCAGTTCGGCGATCACGGCGGCGCCGAGTTCGGACGCGGGCGTCGAGGCGAGCGTGCCGCCGAACTTGCCGACGGCGGTGCGGGCGGCGGCGACGATCACGATGTCAGTGGTCATGGGGGAGTCTCCTGCAGTGAAACGGTTCGAAGTGGACGTAGGCCACGGTTCGCACTGTCGCGCTTCGCCGTGGCCACATCAAGCGATATTCGTCAGGCCTTCTGCTTGACGTAACGGCCCGGTGCGGGCTCGATGGCCTTGTGGCTGCGATTGCCGTAGCCCTTGGGCGCAGCGATCTGCTTGCCGGCGTGGGACTTCAGCCAGGCAGCCCAGTCGGTCCACCAGCTGCCCGGATGCTCCTTGGCCTTGGCGAACCATTCCTTCGCGTCGGCCGGAACGGCATTCGTGCCGCCGATCCAGTGGCTGCGCTTGCCCTTGGCCGGCGGGTTGATCACCCCGGCGATGTGGCCCGAGGCACCCATCACGAAGCGGATCTTCCCCTTCGCGCCGGTGAGCACCTGTGTGTTCTGGTAGGCACCATCCCAGGGCACGATGTGGTCTTCGCGCGAGGCGTAGACGTAAGTCGGCGCCTTGATGGCCCCGAGGTCGACCTTCTCGCCGCACACCGTCACCTTGCCGGGCTTGGCCAGGTTGTTCTCGTGGTACGTGTTGCGCAGGTACCAGCAGTACATCGGCCCGGGCAGGTTGGTGCTGTCGCTGTTCCAGTACAACAGGTCGAAGGGCGGGGGCGTCTCGCCCTTGAGGTAATTGCCGACGACGTAGTTCCAGACCAGGTCGTTCGGGCGCAGGAAGCTGAAGGTCGAGGCCAACTCCTGGCCCTTGAGCAGGCTGCCGCCACCGGGGCTCTGGGGGCCGAGCGTCATCTCGCGCATCTGCACCATCGTCTCGTCGATGAACAGGTCGAGCACGCCGGTGTTGGAGAAGTCCAGCAGCGTGGTCAGCAGCGTCACGCTGGTGGCCGGCTGCTCGCCGCGCGCGGCCAGCACCGACAGCGCGGTGGCGAGGATCGTGCCGCCGACGCAGAAGCCCAGCGTGTTGAGCTGCTCGCTGCCGGTGATGTCCTGCACCTCGCGGATGGCGCGGACCGCCGCGTTCTCGATGTACTGGTCCCAGGTGTACTGGGCGATGCTGTCGTCGGCGTTGCGCCAGCTGATCACGAAGAGGCGGTGGCCCTGCTCGACCGTGTAGCGGATCAGCGAGTTCTCCGGCTGCAGATCCATGATGTAGTACTTGTTGATGCACGGCGGCACGAACAGCATCGGCCGCTCGTAGACCTTGGCCGTCAACGGCTTGTACTCGATCAGCTGGAACAGTTCGTTCTCGAACACCACCGCGCCTTCGGTCGTGGCCACGTTGCGGCCCACCTCGAAGACGCTCTCGTCGGTCTGCGAGAGGTGGCCCTGCTGGATGTCGTTCCACAGGTGCTTGAGGCCCTGGCCGATGCTCTCGCCCTTGGTCTCGAGCGCCTTGCGCTGCGCCTCGGGATTGAGCGCGAGGTAGTTGCTCGGCGAGGCGGCGTCCACCCACTGCTGCACCGCGAAGCGGATGCGCTGCTTCGTCTTGACGTCGCCCTCGACGGCGTCGGCCATCTCCATCAGGGTGCGCGCATTGAGCAGGTACATCTGCGCGATGTAGGCGCTGGCCGGATTCTTGGCCCATTCCTGCGCGGCAAAGCGTTTGTCGGCGGCCTTGGATGCGGCCGCATCGGGGTTGGCTTCGCGCAGGTTCAGGTTCCACAGATCGGTGGCCTGCTTGAGATAGTCGGCCTGCAGCTTCGACACCGCGGGCAGCGGCAGATTCAGCCCGGACATCGACTTCCAGATCTCGCCGACAGTCGAGCCGAAGGCCTTGGCGGCGTCGGCCGGGTCGGTGGGCACGGATGCCCCGGTCGCGGCACGGGAAGTGGCTTTCATGTAAGTCTCCTCACGGATGCTTCCGATCCGGTGAATCTGTTCTAGTTGTGTGCGTTTTTACCGCGCGAAGCTTACCACATAATGACAGTCAATTTCACCATTCGGTAAGAACCATGTATCTCGTCGCGATCGCCTGGGGTTACGTGGTGCTGATGATGGCCGTCGCGGAGGCCACTGCGCCGAATGGGACCGTGCTCGGTGCGGTCTTCACCTTCCTGCTCTACGGCGCGCTGCCCTTGTCCATCGTGCTGTACATCCTGGGCACGCCCTCGCGGCGGCGTCTGCGCATCGCCCAGGAGCGAGCGCCAGCCGCGTCAGACGCGCCGCTCCAGCCAGATGGCGGCGACCATGCGGCCGGTGACACCGTCGCGCCGGAACGAAAAGAACCGTGAGTCGTCCTCGAAGGTGCACCAGTCGCCGCCACTGAGCTGCGTCACGCCGGCCGCCCGCAGGCGCTGCCGGGCCAGGCCGGCCAGGTCGGCCATCCACTTGCCCGGCGCATGCGGGCGGAACAAGGCGGAGGTCTCGTCCGACGCATCGGTGCCGAAGGCCCTCAGCACATCGGCGCCGACCTCGAAACGGCGCGGCCCGATGCACGGGCCCAGCCAGACCTGCACTTCGGCGGGCGCACAAGCCGCCGCCTCGCACAAGGACTCGAGGGTGGCCTCCAGCACGCCCGCCGACAGCCCGCGCCAGCCGGCATGGGCGCCGGCCACGCCCCGCGCGCCGGGCGCGGCGAACAGCACCGGCAGACAGTCCGCCACCTGCACGGTGCACGCCAGGCCCGGCTCGGTGCAAACGCTGGCATCGGCCTGCGGCAGGCCACCGACGTGGGACGACGTGAGCCGCACCACGCCGTGGCCGTGCACCTGATCCAGGTACACCGGCTTCGCACCGATGGAAGCCGCCAGCAGCGCCTGGTTGTGCGCCACCGCCGCCGGGTCGTCACCGAGCCCGGCGCGGATGTTCATGCCGGCGAACGGGCGCTCGCTGACGCCGCCCCGGCGTGTCGTCATGAGCGCCCCCACACCGGGCACGTCCCAGTCCGGGCGCAGCCAGTCGGGATGCCCGGCGTTCGCGAGGTCCGTCATCGGCGCTCAGGCCGCGTCCGGGCAGGCCGAGGGCTGCGTCTTGGCGAAGGCGTCGTGCGCCATGCAGGTCTCGAAGATGCGCATCACGGTGGGCACGTGGTCGAGCCGGCAGTCCATGCGCTTCGCGTTGTGGATCTGCGGCACCAGCACCACGTCGGCCAGGGTCGGCGCGTCGCCGTGGCAGAAGCGGCCGGTCGCCGGATGCGCGGCGAGTTGCTGCTCGACGGCCTCGAGCCCGGTCTCCACCCAATGCCGGTACCAGCGGTTCTTGTCGTCTTCCGAGACCTTCAGGTCATGGACGAGGTAGCGCAGCACGCGCAGGTTGTTCAGCGGGTGGATCTCACAGGCCACGTCCAGCGCGAGTGCGCGGATGCGTGCACGCTCGAGTGCCGTGCCGGGCAGCAGCGGCGGCTGCGGGTGCAGTTCGTCGAGGTACTCGATGATGGCCAGCGACTGCGTGACGATGCGCTCGTCGTCCTTGAGCAGCGGCACCAGGCGCGCCGGCGACAGCGCCGCGTACGACTCCTTGAAGTGCTCGTTGCGCGCCAGCTGCACCGGCATGTAGTCGTAGTCCAGGCCCTTGAGGGCCAGCGCGATGCGCACGCGGTACGACGCCGACGAGCGGAAGTAGTTGAAGAGCTGCAATGTCATGCCGTGACTCCCGTGTGAACTCAGCCCTGCACCACCTGCACCTGCAACGTGCCCACGCCGTCGATGCGCGCGCTCAGCGTGTCGCCCACCACCACCGCAGCCACGCCCTCGGGCGTGCCGGTGAAGATCAGGTCGCCGGGCGCCAGCGTCCAGGCCGCGGACACGTGCTCGATGATCTCGGGGATGCTCCAGATCAGCTTGCCGATGGTGCTCGATTGCCGCTTTGCGCCGTTGACATCGAGCACGATCGTGGTGTCGGGGCCGACCTGGCACTGCGCCGCCGGACGGATCGGCCCGATCGGCGCCGATTCGTCGAAACCCTTGCCGATGCACCAGGGGCGGCCCTGCTTCTTGGCCTCGCCCTGCAGGTCGCGGCGCGTCATGTCCAGGCCGACGGCGTAGCCCCAGACATGCTTCATGGCGTCGACCGCGGCGATGTTGCGGCCACCCTGGCCGATGGCCACGACCAGTTCGACCTCGTGGTGCAAATCCTTCGTGAGGCTCGGGTAGTGCATGCGACCCACCTTCCCCTCGGCCACCGGCAGCACGGCGTCGGCCGGCTTCATGAAGAAGAACGGCGGCTCGCGGCCGGTGAAGCCCATCTCCTTGGCATGCTCGACGTAGTTGCGGCCAACGCAGTAGATGCGATGCACCGGGAACAGCGCATCGGGCGCGCCACCGGCGACGGGCACGGCGGCGGCAGCGGGCGGCGTGACGACGAAACTCATGGGCAGGTCTCCAGGCAGGGGTCGCGAATCGTCGTCGATGATGCCACGCAGGCGGTCATAAGCCACGGCCGCACGCCCGGTGGCGGCGAAGCGCGCGCTACACTGCCGCGGCCATGTTCACCCCCCGCAGCATCAAGCACTGCCGTGCCTGCGGCGCGCCGGCGCAGTACGCCGTGCCGGCCGAAGACAACCGCGAGCGGGCCACCTGCACCGCCTGCGGCACCATCCACTACGAGAACCCGCTGAACGTGGTCGGCACCGTGCCGGCCTGGGAAGACCGCGTGCTGCTGTGCCGCCGCAACATCGAGCCGCGCCACGGCTTCTGGACGCTGCCGGCCGGTTTCATGGAACTCGGCGAGAGCACCGCCCAGGGTGCGCTGCGCGAGACCATCGAAGAGGCCGGTGCCAACGTGGAGATGCTGGACCTGTTCACTGTGCTCAACGTGGTGCGCGTCGGCCAGGTGCACTTCTTCTACCGGGCGCGCATGCTCGACACCACTTTGGCCCCGGGCCCGGAGACCATCGAGGCCCAGCTCTTCAGCGAAGCCGAGATCCCCTGGGAGCAGATCGCCTTCCGCACCGTGAAGGAAACCCTGCACCGCTACTTCGACGACCGCCGCAAGGGTCAATTCGGCATCCACTGCGCCGATATCGGTTGATCGGACGAAACGCGCCCATGACCCAGCCCACCCCGCAGGACCCCGCCGCGGCCGCCAAGGCCAACACCGTGCGCCTGCGCGAGGACCTGATCCACCCGGACCCGCTGCTCGACTGCCTGGTCGAGCTGTGCCGGCTGCATGGCCAGGCGGCCACGCGCGCCTCGCTGTCGGCCGCGCTGCCATTGCGCGACGGCCGGCTGACCATCGAGCTGGCCGAGCGCGCCGCCGCGCGCGCCGGCATGACGACGCGCCTGCAGCGCCTGACGCTGGACGCGCTGGACACGGCCGCCCTGCCCGCCGTGCTCGTGCTCAAGGACAACCGCGCCTGCGTGCTGCTCGGCTTCGATGCCGACGGTGCGCAGGCCCGCGTGCTGCTGCCCGAGACCGGCCAGGGTTCGGTGAACCTGTCGCGCGACGATCTGGCCGAGCGCTATACCGGCGTCGTGCTGTTCGCCCGGCCGCACTTCCGCTTCGACAGCCGCACCGAGCGTGCCGACTCGAAGGCCCGGCCGCTCGCCTCCGGACACTGGTTCTGGGGCGCGCTGCTCGAGCAGCGTTTCGTCTACCGCGACGTGCTGTGGGCCGCGCTGCTGATCAACCTGTTCGCGCTGGCTTTCCCGATGTTCTCGATGAACGTCTACGACCGCGTGGTGCCGAACAACGCCGTCGAGACGCTGTGGGCGCTGGCGATCGGCGTCGTGCTGGTGCTCGGCGCCGACCTGTTCATGCGATTGTTGCGCAGCCGTTTCGTCGACGAGGCCAGCGCGCGGGTCGACGTGAAGATCTCCGCCACCCTCATGGAGCGCGTGCTGGGAATGCGGCTGGAGCAGCGGCCGGAATCGGTCGGCTCCTTCGCCGCCAACCTGCGCGGCTTCGAGCAGGTGCGCGACTTCATCGCCTCGGGCACCGTCACCGCACTGATCGACCTGCCGTTCGCGCTGCTTTTCGTCATCGTGCTGGCCTGGATCTCGCCGTGGCTGGGCGTGCCGGTCGTCGTGGCAGCGTTGCTCATCCTGCTGATGGGCTGGGTGCTGCAGCACCGGCTGCACGAACTGTCCGAATCGACCTGGCGCGCCGGCGCGCAGCGCAACGCCACGCTGGTGGAAAGCCTCACCGGCATCGAGACGATCAAGGCCCAGGGCGCCGAGAGCGTGGTGCAGGCGCGCTGGGAGCGCGTCAACGCCTTCCTCGCCGCCACCGGCGTGAAGATGCGCGGCGTGTCATCCACCGCGATGTACCTGACCTCCTTCCTGACGCAGGCGGTGACGGTGGCCATCGTGACCATCGGCGTGTACCTGATCCACGAGCGCGAGCTGACGATGGGCGCGCTGATCGCCGCGTCGATGCTCGCCGGGCGCGCGCTGGCGCCGGCCGGGCAGATCGTCGGGCTGCTGATGCAGTACCAGGGTGCGCGCACCGCGATGAGCAGCCTGGAGCAGATCATGGCCAAGCCGGTCGAGCGGCCGGCCGGCGACAACTTCATCCACCGCCCGCAGCTGCGCGGCGACATCGAGTTCCGCAACGTGCAGTTCGCCTACCCGAACCGCAAGGATTCGGCGCTCGAGGGCATCAGCTTCAAGATCGCCGCCGGCGAACGGGTGGCGCTGATCGGCCGCGTGGGCTCGGGCAAGTCGACCATCCAGCGCCTGATCATGGGCCTGTACCAGCCCACCGACGGCGCCGTGCTGATCGACGGCATCGATCTGCGCCAGCTCGACCCGGCCGACGTGCGCCGCAACCTGGGCTGCGTGTCGCAGGACGTGATGCTCTTCTACGGCTCGATGCGCGAGAACATCACGCTGGGGCTGCCCTATGCCGACGACGGCGCCGTGCTCGCGGCGGCCGAGACGGCGGGCCTGGCCGAGTTCGTGAACCGCCATCCGCGCGGCTTCGACATGCCGGTGGGCGAACGCGGCGAGTCGCTCTCGGGCGGGCAGCGCCAGAGTGTCGGCCTGGCGCGCGCGCTGCTGCACAACGCACCGATCCTGCTGCTCGACGAGCCGACCAGCGCGATGGACTTCAGCTCCGAGGCGCAGATCACCGCGCGCATGACGGCCTTCGCGCAGGACAAGACGGTGGTGCTGGTGACGCACCGCACCTCGATGCTGGCGATGGTCAACCGCGTGATCGTGGTCGACGGCGGCAAGATCGTCGCCGACGGCCCGCGCGACCGCATCATGGAAGCGCTGGCCAGCGGCCGCGTCGCGAGGGCGGCATGAAGCTCGACGCGATGAACCGATTCACCGCCACTGTCTCGCGGAGGCTGTTCGGCGAACCCATGCAGGAAGCCGATACCGGCCTGCGCAGCTTCGAGGTCGAGGCCGACGCGGTGATGAGCCGCCAGCGCACCCAGCGCGCGCAGACCATCGTGCGCACCGCGGTGGGCGTGGTCGCCCTGCTGATCCTGTGGGCCTCGCTGGCGCATGTCGACGAAGTCACGCGAGGCGACGGCCGGGTGATCCCGTCGCGCCAGTTGCAGCTGGTGCAGTCGCTGGATGGCGGCGTGGTGTCGGAAATCCTCGTCAGGGAAGGCCAGGTGGTCGAGCGCGACCAACTGCTGCTGAAGATCGACGAGACCCGCGCCACCTCCGGCGTGCGCGAGAGCGCCGCCACCGGTTTCGCGCTGCGCGCCCGCCAGGCGCGGCTGCGCGCGCTGGCCGACGGCACCAGCTTCCTGCCGCCGGCCAGCGGCGGCGACGACGAGAAGGCCATCGTCGACGGCGAGCGCCGCCTCTACGAGACGCGGCTGTCGGAGATGAACACGATGCTGGCCATCAACCGCCAGCAGTTGCAGCAACGCGAGCAGGAGCTCGCCGAGATGCGCGCGCGGCGCTCGTCGGCCGAGCGCAGCCTCGACCTGGGCCAGCAGGAACTGGCGAAGACGCGCCCCTTGCTGGCCAGCGGCGCCGTCTCCGAAGTCGACATCCTGCGCCTGGAGCGCGACGTGGCACGCAGCCGCGGCGAGTCGGAGCAGGCCGGCGCGCAGATCGCCCGCGTGCAGGCGGCCATCGGCGAGGCCCAGCGCAAGATCCAGGAGACCGAACTCACCTTCCGCAACGACTCGCGCAAGGAACTGGCCGAGGTGGTGGGCAAGCTCAACGCGCTGAACGAAGGCGCGGTGGCGCTGGCCGACAAGGTCGACAAGTCGCAGATCAAGAGCCCAGTGCGCGGCCGGGTGCAGCGGCTGCTGGCCAACACCGTGGGTGGTGTGATCCAGCCGGGCAAGGACATTGTCGAGATCGTGCCGCTGGACGATGCGCTGGTGCTGGAGGCGCGCGTGCAGCCCAAGGACATCGCCTTCATCGCGCCTGGCCAGGCCGCCACCGTGAAGTTCAGCGCCTACGACTTCTCCATCTACGGCGGCATGGCCGCCGAGGTGGAGAACATCAGCCCCGACACCGTGGTCGACGAGCGCGGCAACGCCTTCTACCTGGTGCGCGTGCGCACCAAGGGCGCCAAGTTCAACGACAAGCTGCCCATCATCCCGGGCATGACCGCCGAGGTCGACATCCTCACCGGCAACAAGACGGTGATGGCCTACCTGCTCAAGCCGGTGCTCAAGGCCAAGGCCTACGCGCTGCGCGAACGCTGACACGCTGCGGCCGCCGGCCGCGACTTCCTTCCTCAAGTTGGCCGCTGGAGCTCCGAGAACCCGATCACGGGCGTCTTCGCGGAGCGTCGTTTCGCGCCACGGGAGCCCACCTTATCGCTGCACGGAGGCCGCGATAAGGTGATGTCCGTCACACCGCTCACATCATGAAGCGCATTTAACGCAGCCGGCTCCGTTACGCTCCGTTGCTACTGCAGAGCAGCATATGAAACAAGGCCCCGCCATGCCCGTGATCGCCCGTTCCCCCGAAGGAAAAGTCGTCTCCCTTTGGGGTACCGCCCTGATTCGCGGCGCCGACGGCCAGCTGCGCGTGCTCAAGGTCGGCGACATGGTGCGCAAGGGCGACCAGATCCTGACCACCCAGAACGGCATCGTCCAGATCAGCAACGGCGACGAACCGACTCCCGCTGCCGAAGCCAAGGCGCCGGCGGACAACGATGTCGACCGGGCGATCAGCGAACTGAATTCGGGCGATCGCCAGGCGGCACCGGCAGCCGGCCTGGCTGGCGGCGAAGGAGGCAGCCTGGAAGCCGCGCTGCGTGTGGACCGCATCGCCGAGCCTCTGGGCGCGGGCGTGTTGCCGCGGGCCGCGGACGAAACCACTGTGCAGACGCAACCCGACGGCACCGGCACCGCCGTGGCCGAGCCGGACCCTGCGCCGGGCCTGCCCGCTCTGGGCGCGCCCTCCAGCGCCATCTCGACCGCCGAAGAGGGCTCGACCACCAACCTCGGTCTCGCCGCCCCGACCGGCCCCGCCGCCAACGGCAGCATCCGCGTCGACCAGGTGCCCGCCGTGGGCGAGATCCGCAAGGCCGACGGCACGCTGGTCACCGCCGGCACCGTGCTGACGCCTGCCGACCTTCCCGGGCTCGTCTACACACCGCCAGCCGACTACGACGGCGTCGCGCCGGTCGGCAACTTCAGCTACACGCTCACCGCCGACGGCCAGACGGTCACCGGCGGCACCACCATCACGTTGGCCGCCGTGAACGACCCGCCGGTGGCCACGCCGGCCACGCTGACTGGCAACGAAGACGGCGCGCTGCCGGTGTCGCTGGGCGGCACCGACGTCGACGGCCGCATCGTCGGCGTCACCGTCACTTCGATCCCTGCCGGAGCCACGCTGCTGCTGGCCGACGGCGTGACGCCGGTGCTGGCCGGCCAGACGCTGACGCCGGAGCAGGCAGCCACGCTGCTGTTCCGCCCCGCTGCCGACTTTTCCGGCAACCAGACCCTCCTCTTCACCGTGACCGACAACGGCGGCGCCGTGTCGGCACCGGCCGCCGTGTCGATGACCGTCGTCGCCGTCAACGACCTGCCAGTGCCGCTGGCCAGCTCGGGTGGCAGCGGCTCGGAAGACTCGCCTGTGGCCGTGCGCCTGGGCGGCACCGACGTCGACGGCACCGTGACCTCGGTGACGGTGACCACGCTGCCCGGCAACGGCACGCTGTACCTGGCCGATGGCGTGACCCCGGTCGTGTCCGGCACGCCGCTGACGCCGGCACAGGCCGCGAGCCTGGTGTTCGTGCCCAACCCCGATTTCAACGGCAACGTGACGATCGGCTTCACCGTGACCGACAACGACGGCGCGACGTCCGCCCCGGCGTCGGCGGTGGTGGCAGTCGCGCCGGTCAATGACGGCCCTGTGGCCGGCAACGACGGCGCCAGCTTCGCCGAAGACAGCGTCGCCACCGGCAACGTGCTGGGCAACGACAGCGATGTGGACGGCCCGTCGCTGTCCGTGACGTCCTTCGTGTTCGGCGGCGTGAGCTTCCCGGCCGGCAGCACCGCCATCGTGGGCGGCGTGGGCACGCTGGTGATCAATGCCGACGGCAGCTGGAACTTCACGCCGGCAGCCAATTTCACCGGCCCGGTGCCGGCCATCCAGGTGACCACCACCGACGGCAGCCTGAGTGCCACCAGCACGCTGTCGCTGACCGTCACGCCGGTCAACGACGCGCCGCTGGCACAGGACGATCTGGCCTCGACGCCGATCAACACGCCGGCGACGATCGCCGTCCTGGCCAACGACAGCGATGTCGAAGGCGAAGCCCTCACCGTGACGGGCGCCAGCCTGGCCAACCCCGCGCAGGGCACCGTGACGGTGAACCCGGACGGCACGCTGGGCTTCGTGCCCGCGCTGAATTTCACCGGCACGGCCACGATCACCTACACCGTGCGTGATGCCTCCGGCGCCTCGACCACCGCGACCGTCACCGTCAACGTGGGCAACAACACCGCGCCCGATGGCGCCGACGTGACGCGCAGCCTGCCCGAAGACGGCAGCTACACCGTGCAGGCCGGCGACTTCGGCTTCACCGACGCCGACGCGGGGCAGACCCTGGCCAACGTGCGCATCGACAGCCTGCCCGCCGCGGGCGCGCTGCTGCTGAATGGCGTGCCGGTGACGGCGGGCACCGTCGTGTCGCTGGCACAACTGGCCGCCGGCGATTTGACCTTCGTACCGGCCGTCGACGGCAACGGCGCGCCCTACGCCAGCTTCGGCTTCAGCGTGCAGGACAGCTCGGGCGGCTTCGACACCACGCCGAACACCTTCCGCTTCGACGTGACGCCGGTGAACGATGCGCCGGTGGCCGCGATCGACACGGCCAGCACCAACGAGGACACCGCGCTGACCCTCACGCCGGCCACGCTGCTGGCCAACGACAGCGATGTCGACGGCGACACGCTGTTCATCACCTCGGTGCAAGGTGCCGTGAACGGCAGCGTCGCCCTGGTCGGCGGCAATGTCGTCTTCACGCCGGCGGCCAACTACAACGGGCCGGCGTCGTTCACCTACACCGTCATCGACGGAAACGGCGGCAGCTCGACGGCCACTGTCAACCTCACCATCAATGCGGTGGGCGACGCTGCGCTGATCTCCGCCGGCGCGGGCAGCGTCACCGAAGACGTGGGTGTGACGGGCGGCAATCTCTCGACCGGCGGGACGCTCACCATCACGGATCCGGACGCTGGCGAGGCCAGCTTCCAGGCGCAGGCAGTCAACGGGGCGTACGGCAGCTTCTCGCTGGGCACCAACGGTGTCTGGACCTACGTCGCTTCGAACACCAACCCCGCCATCCAGGCACTCGGCGCCGGCGACACGCTCACCGAGACCTTCACAGTCACCTCCGCTGACGGCACCTCGTCCTCCGTCGTCGTCACCATCAACGGCACCAACGATGCGGCGGTGATCTCGGCTGGCACCGGCTCGGTCACCGAGGATGTCGGTGTGGTCGGCGGCAACATCGCCACCGGCGGCACGCTGACCATTGCGGATGCGGACGCTGGCGAGGCGACTTTCACTGCCCAAACCACCGCCGGCGCCTACGGCAGCTTCACGCTGGGCACCAACGGTGTCTGGACTTACACCGCCGCCAACACCAATCCCGCTATTCAGGCCCTCGGCGTCGGTGCCACCCTCACCGAGACTTTCACGGTCACCTCTGCGGACGGCACCACTTCGTCGGTGGTCGTCACCATCAACGGCACCAACGATGCGGCGGTGATCTCCGCCGGCACGGGCGCGGTCACCGAAGACGTCGGCGTGGTTGGCGGCAACATCGCCACCGGTGGCACTCTGACCATCAGCGATGCCGACAGCGGCGAAGCCAGCTTTGCGGCGCAGACCACTGCAGGGACCTACGGCAGCTTCTCGCTGGGCACCAACGGTGTCTGGACTTACACCGCCTCGAACACCAACCCCGCCATCCAGGCACTCGGCGCCGGCGACACGCTCACCGAGACCTTCACGGTCACCTCCGCTGACGGCACCACTTCGTCGGTGGTCGTCACCATCAATGGCACCAATGACGCGGCGGTCATCTCGGCCGGCACCGGCTCGGTCACCGAAGACGTTGGAGTCACCGGCGGCAACATCGCCACCGGTGGCACTCTGACCATCAGTGATGCCGACAGCGGGGAAGCCACGTTCACCGCGCAGACCGCCGCCGGCACCTACGGCACGTTCACGTTGGGCACCAACGGCGTGTGGACCTACACCGCCGCCAACACCAACCTGGCCATCCAGGCGCTCGGCACAGGTGACACGCTCACCGAGACCTTCACGGTCACCTCCGCGGATGGCACCACGTCCTCCGTCGTCGTCACCATCAACGGCACCAACGATGTGGCGGTGATCTCCACCGGCACGGGCTCGGTTACCGAAGACGTCGGCGTGGTCGGCGGCAACATCACCACGGGCGGCACGCTGACCATCAGCGATGCCGACAACGGCGAGGCCACTTTCACGGCACAGACGACGGCGGGCACCTACGGCAGCTTCTCTCTGGCGGCGAACGGCACGTGGACCTACGTCGCCTCGAACACCAACCCCGCCATCCAGGCACTCGGCACCGGCGATACGCTCACCGAGACTTTCACGGTCACTTCTGCGGACGGCACGTCCTCCTCCGTCGTCGTGACCATCAACGGCACGAACGATGCGGCCGTCATCTCGGCTGGCACCGGCTCGGTCACCGAGGATGTCGGCGTGGTCGGCGGCAACATCGCCACCGGCGGCACTCTGACCATCAGCGATGCCGACGGCGGCGAAGCCACGTTCACCGCCCAGACCACGGCTGGCTCCTACGGCAGCTTCACGCTGGGCACCAACGGTGTCTGGACTTACACCGCACCGAACACCAATCCCGCCATCCAGGCCCTCGGCGTCGGTGCCACCCTCACCGAGACTTTCACGGTCACCTCCGCGGATGGCACCACCTCGTCGGTTGTCGTCGCCATCAACGGCACCAACGACGGCCCGGTGGCGCAGGCCAATGCGCTGAGCACCGACGAGGACACGGCTCTGACCATCGCGCCGGCCACACTGCTGGCCAACGACAGCGACCTCGACGGCGACACGCTGACCATTGCCACGGTACAGGACGCCGTGAACGGCAGTGTCGCCCTGGTCGGCGGCAATGTCGTCTTCACGCCAGCGGCCAACTACAACGGCCCGGCCTCGTTCACCTATACCGTGTCCGACGGCAACGGCGGCACGTCCACCGCCACCGTCAACCTCACGATCAACCCCGTCAACGACGTGCCGACGGCGAACGCCGACACCGCCAGCACCGCGATCAACACCACGCTGCCGTCGATCGCCGTGCTGGCCAACGACAGCGATGCCGACGGCGACACGCTGACGGTCACCAGCGCGACGCTGGCGAACCCGGCCCTGGGCAGCGTCAGCATCAACCCCGACGGCACGTTGGCATTCACGCCGGCGCTCAACGTGGCCGGTCTGGTCATCATCAACTACACGATCAGCGACGGCCAGGGCGGCACCAGCGGCGCCACGCTCTCCGTGAACGTCGGCGCCAACAACGCGCCCACCGGTACGGATGCAACGATCACGATCGCTGAAGACGGCAGCCGCGCTCTTACCGCCGCCGACTTCGGCTTTGCCGATGCCGACCTCGGCCAGACGCTGGCCGCCGTGCGCATCGACGCCCTGCCCGCAGCCGGCACGCTGACGCTGGGCGGCTTGGCCGTGGTGGCCGGCCAGGTGATCGACGCGGCCGACTTCGGCCAGCTCGTCTACGCCCCCGCTCCGAATGCCAACGGCAATGGCTACGCCGGCTTCACCTTCAGCGTGCAAGACAGTGCCGGTGCCTTCGATGCCTTGCCGAACACGATCACCGTGAATGTGACGCCGGCGCCCGACGCTGCAGTCATCAGTGGTGTTGCCGTCGGCACGACGGTCGAAGACACGACCCTGAGCTCCGGCGGCCAGCTTCTGGTCAGCGACCCGGATGCAGGCGAGGCGGCCTTCCAGCCGCAGGTCAACGCAGCGGGAACCTATGGCAGCCTGACCATCGACGCGGGCGGTGCCTGGAGCTACGCGCTGAACAACGGCGACCCGGTCGTGCAATCGCTCGGTCAGGGCGAGACGCGCACGGACACTTTCACCGTGCGCAGCATCGACGGCACGCCGCAGCTCATCACGATCACCGTGACCGGCACGAACGACGCGGCGGTGCTCTCGGCCGGCACCGGCAGCGTCACGGAAGACACCAGCGTCGTCGCGGGCAACTTGTCGACGGGCGGAACGCTGACGATTGCCGATGCGGATGCCGGCGAGGCGAGCTTCCAGGCGCAGGCGACGAACGGCGCTTACGGCAGCTTCAGTCTGGCCACCAATGGCTCGTGGAGCTATGTCGCGTCGAACTCCAGCCCGGCGATCCAGGCACTCGGCGCGGGCGACACGCTGACCGAGACTTTCACGGTCACTTCGGACGACGGCACTACTTCGTCGGTGGTCGTCACCATCAACGGCACCAACGATGCGGCCGTCATCTCGGCTGGCACTGGCTCGGTCACTGAGGATGTCGGTGTGGTCGGCGGCAACATCGCCGCCGGCGGCACGCTGACCATTGCGGATGCGGACGCTGGCGAGGCGACTTTCACTGCCCAAACCACCGCCGGCGCCTACGGCAGCTTCACGCTGGGCACCAACGGTGTCTGGACCTACACCGCCTCGAACACCAACCCCGCCATCCAAACGCTCGGCACGGGCGACACTCTCACCGAGACCTTCACGGTCACTTCGGCGGACGGCACCTCGTCCTCCGTCGTCGTCACCATCAACGGAACGAACGATGCGGCGGTGATCTCGGCTGGCACCGGCTCGGTCACCGAGGATGTCGGTGTGGTCGGCGGCAACATCGCCACGGGCGGCACTCTGACCATCAGCGATGCCGACAGCGGCGAGGCCAGCTTCACCGCACAGACGACAGCGGGCACCTACGGCAGCTTCTCTCTGGGCGCCAATGGCGTCTGGACCTACTCGGCCTCCAACACGAACCCGGCGATCCAGGCACTCGGCACAGGTGACACGCTCACCGAGACCTTCACCGTCACCTCCGCGGATGGCACCACGTCCTCCGTCGTCGTCACCATCAACGGCACGAACGATGCCGCCGTCATCTCGGCTGGCACCGGCTCGGTCACCGAGGACGTCGGTGTGGTCGGCGGCAACATCGCCACCGGTGGCACGCTGACGATCAGTGATGCCGACAGCGGCGAAGCCACGTTCACCGCCCAGACCGCCGCCGGCACCTACGGCACGTTCACGTTGGGCACCAACGGTGTCTGGACTTACACCGCATCGAACACCAATCCCGCCATCCAGGCCCTCGGCGTCGGTGACACCCTCACCGAGACTTTCACTGTCACCTCGGCAGACGGCACCAATTCATCGGTCGTCGTCACCATCAACGGCACCAACGATGCCGCCGTCATCTCGGCTGGCACCGGCTCGGTCACCGAAGATGTTGCGGTCAATGGCGGCAACATCGCCACCGGTGGCACGCTGGCCATCAGCGATGCCGACAGCGGCGAAGCCAGCTTCACCGCACAGACGACGGCGGGCACCTACGGCAGCTTCACGTTGGCCACCAACGGCGTCTGGACCTACACCGCTCTCAATACGAACCCGGCGATCCAGGCACTCGGCACGGGCGACACCCTCACCGAGACCTTCACCGTCACCTCCGCTGATGGCACGACCTCCTCCGTCGTCGTCACCATCAACGGCACCAACGATGCGGCAGTCATCTCGGCCGGCACGGGCTCGGTCACCGAGGATGTCGGCGTGGTCGGCGGCAATATCGCCACCGGTGGCACGCTGACGATCAGCGACGCCGACAGCGGCGAAGCGGCGTTCACGGCACAAACCACGGCGGGCTCTTACGGCATCTTCACGCTCGCACCCAACGGCGTATGGACCTACACCGCCCTCAATACGAACCCGGCGATCCAGGCGCTCGGCACAGGTGACACCCTCACCGAGACCTTCACCGTCACCTCCGCCGACGGCACCACTTCTTCCGTCGTCGTCACCATCAACGGCACCAACGATGTGGCCGTGATCTCGGCCGGCACGGGCTCGGTCACAGAGGACGTCGGCGTGGTCGGCGGCAACATCGCCACCGGCGGCACGCTCACCATCAGCGATGCCGACAGTGGCGAAGCCAACTTCACCGCACAGACGACGGCGGGCACCTACGGCAGCTTCACGTTGGCCACCAACGGCGTCTGGACCTACACCGCTCTCAACACGAACCCGGCGATCCAGGCCCTCGGCACCGGCGACACCCTCACCGAGACCTTCACCGTTACCGCCGCTGACGGCACGACCTCCTCCGTCGTCGTCACCATCAACGGCACCAACGATGCCGCCGTGATCTCGGCCGGCACGGGCTCGGTCACCGAGGATGTCGGTGTGGTCGGCGGCAACATCGCCACCGGCGGCACGCTGACGATCAGTGATGCCGACAGCGGCGAAGCCAGCTTCACCGCACAGACGACAGCGGGCACCTACGGCAGCTTCTCGCTGGGCACCAACGGTGTCTGGACTTACACCGCCTCGAACACCAACCCCGCCATCCAGGCACTCGGCGCCGGCGACACGCTCACCGAGACCTTCACGGTCACCTCCGCTGACGGCACCACTTCGTCGGTGGTCGTCACCATCAACGGCACCAACGATGCGGCGGTGATCTCCGCCGGCACTGGCTCGGTCACCGAGGATGTCGGTGTGGTCGGCGGCAACATCGCCACCGGCGGCACGCTGGCCATCAGCGATGCCGACAGTGGCGAAGCCAGCTTCACCGCACAGACGACGTCGGGCACCTACGGCAACTTCACGCTGGGCACGAACGGCGTGTGGAGCTACACCGCTCTCAATACGAACCCGGCGATCCAGGCCCTCGGCACGGGCGCCACGCTCACCGAAACCTTCACGGTCACCTCCGCGGACGGCACCACGTCCTCCGTCGTCGTCACCATCAACGGCACCAACGATGCGGCGGTGATCTCCGCCGGCACCGGCTCGGTCACCGAAGACGTCGGTGTGGTTGGGGGCAACATCGCCACCGGCGGGACGCTGACCATCAGCGATGCCGACAGTGGCGAGGCCAGCTTCACGGCCCAATCCACGGCGGGCACCTACGGCAGCTTCACGCTGGCTGCCAACGGCGTATGGACCTACTCCGCCCTCAATACGAACCCGGCGATCCAGGCACTCGGCACCGGCGACACGTTGACCGAGACCTTCACCGTCACCTCGGCCGACGGCACCACCTCCTCCGTCGTCGTCACCATCAACGGTACCAACGATGCCGCCGTGATCTCGGCCGGCACGGGCTCGGTCACCGAAGATGTTGGCGTGGTCGGGGGCAACATCGCCACCGGCGGCACGCTGACCATCAGCGATGCTGACGGCGGTGAGGCCAGCTTCACGGCGCAATCCACCGCCGGCGCCTACGGCAGCTTCACGCTGGGCACGAACGGCGTTTGGACCTACGTCGCGTCGAACACGAACCCGGCGATCCAGGCGCTCGGCGCGGGCGACACCCTTACCGAGACCTTCACGGTCACCTCCGCCGACGGCACCACGTCCTCCGTCGTCGTCACCATCAACGGCACCAACGACGCCGCCGTGATCTCGGCCGGCACGGGTTCGGTCACCGAAGATGTTGCGGTCAATGGCGGCAACATCGCCACCGGTGGCACGCTGACCATCAGCGACGCCGACGCTGGCGAGGCCACGTTCACCGCACAGACCACCGCAGGCACTTATGGCAGCTTCACGCTGGGCACCAACGGCGTGTGGACCTACACCGCGTCGAACACGAACCCGGCGATCCAGGCACTCGGCACAGGCGACACCCTCACCGAGACCTTCACCGTTACCGCCGCTGATGGCACGACCTCCTCCGTCGTCGTCACCATCAACGGCACGAACGATGCCGCCGTGATCTCGGCGGGCACGGGCTCGGTCACCGAAGACGTCGGCGTGGTCGGCGGCAACATCGCCACCGGCGGGACGCTGACCATCAGCGATGCCGACAGTGGCGAAGCCAACTTCACCGCACAGACGACGGCGGGCACCTACGGCAGCTTCACGTTGGCCACCAACGGCGTCTGGACCTACACCGCTCTCAATACGAACCCGGCGATCCAGGCACTCGGCACGGGCGACACCCTCACCGAGACCTTCACCGTCACCTCCGCTGATGGCACGACCTCCTCCGTCGTCGTCACCATCAACGGCACCAACGATGCGGCAGTCATCTCGGCCGGCACGGGCTCGGTCACCGAGGATGTCGGCGTGGTCGGCGGCAATATCGCCACCGGTGGCACGCTGACGATCAGCGACGCCGACAGCGGCGAAGCGGCGTTCACGGCACAAACCACGGCGGGCTCTTACGGCATCTTCACGCTCGCACCCAACGGCGTATGGACCTACACCGCCCTCAATACGAACCCGGCGATCCAGGCGCTCGGCACAGGTGACACCCTCACCGAGACCTTCACCGTCACCTCCGCCGACGGCACCAATTCGTCCGTTGTCGTCACCATCAATGGCACCAACGACGCCGCGGTGATCTCCGCTGGCACGGGCTCGGTCACCGAGGACGTCGGTGTGGTCGGGGGCAACATCGCCACCGGCGGGACGCTGACCATCAGCGATGCCGACAGTGGCGAGGCCAGCTTCACCGCACAGACGACGACGGGCACCTACGGTACCTTCACGCTGGCTGCCAACGGCGTGTGGAGCTACACCGCTCTCAATGCGAACCCGGCCATCCAGGCGCTCGGCGCGGGCGACACGCTCACCGAAACCTTCACCGTCACCTCGGCCGACGGCACCACGTCCTCCGTCGTCGTCACCATCAACGGCACGAACGATGCCGCCGTGATCTCGGCCGGCACAGGCTCGGTCACCGAAGATGTTGGCGTGGTCGGCGGCAATATCGCTACGGGGGGCACGCTGACGATCAGCGACGCCGACAGTGGCGAAGCGGCGTTCACCGCGCAGACCACCGCGGGTACTTACGGCAGCTTCACGCTGGGAACCAACGGCGTGTGGAACTACACCGCGTCGAACAGCAACCCGGCGATCCAGGCACTCGGCACGGGTGACACGCTCACCGAGACCTTCACCGTCACCTCCGCTGATGGCACGACCTCCTCCGTCGTCGTCACCATCAACGGCACCAACGACGCCGCCGTGATCTCGGCCGGCACGGGTTCGGTCACCGAGGATGTTGCGGTCAATGGCGGCAACATCGCCACCGGCGGCACGCTGACCATCAGCGATGCCGACAGCGGCGAAGCCAGCTTCACGGCACAGACCACGGCGGGTACGTACGGCAGCTTCACGTTGGCCACCAACGGCGTCTGGACCTACACCGCTCTCAATGCCAACCCAGCCGTCCAGGCGCTCGGTACAGGTGACACGCTCACCGAAACCTTCACCGTCACCTCGGCGGATGGCACCACTTCCTCGGTCGTCGTCACCATCAACGGCACCAACGACGCCGCCGTCATCTCGGCCGGCTCCGGCTCGATCACCGAAGACGTCGGTGTGGTCGGCGGCAACATCGCCACCGGCGGGACGCTGACCATCAGCGATGCTGACAGCGGTGAGGCCAGCTTCACGGCGCAATCTACCTCGGGCACCTACGGCAACTTCACGTTGGGCACGAACGGCGTTTGGACCTACGTCGCGTCGAACACGAACCCGGCGATCCAGGCGCTCGGCACGGGCGACACGCTCACCGAGACCTTCACCGTCACCTCCGCCGACGGTACGACCTCCTCCGTCGTCGTCACCATCAACGGCACCAACGATGCCGCCGTGATCTCGGCGGGCACGGGTTCGGTCACCGAAGATGTCGGCGTGGTCGGCGGCAACATCGCCACCGGCGGCACGCTGGCCATCAGCGATGCCGACAGCGGCGAAGCCAGCTTCACGGCGCAATCCACCGTGGGCACCTACGGCACCTTCGTGCTCGCCGCCAATGGCGTGTGGACCTACTCGGCCTCCAACACGAACCCGGCGATCCAGGCACTCGGCACCGGCGACACCCTCACCGAGACCTTCACGGTCACTTCGGCTGATGGTACGACCTCCTCCGTCGTCGTCACCATCAACGGCACCAACGATGCCGCCGTGATCTCGGCCGGCACAGGCTCGGTCACTGAAGACGTCGGCGTGGTTGGCGGCAACATCGCCACCGGCGGCACGCTGACCATCAGCGATGCCGACAGCGGCGAAGCCAGTTTCACGGCGCAATCCTCGGCGGGCACCTACGGCAACTTCACGCTGGGCACGAACGGCGTTTGGACCTACGTCGCGTCGAACACGAACCCGGCGATCCAGGCGCTCGGCGCGGGCGACACCCTTACCGAGACCTTCACGGTCACCTCCGCCGACGGCACCACGTCCTCCGTCGTCGTCACCATCAACGGCACGAACGATGCGGCCGTGATCTCGGCCG
This sequence comes from Rhizobacter sp. AJA081-3, assembly GCF_017795745.1. Lineage (GTDB taxonomy): Bacteria > Pseudomonadota > Gammaproteobacteria > Burkholderiales > Burkholderiaceae_C > Piscinibacter. The sequence goes on from NZ_CP059067.1 coordinate 2,999,526, forward strand.
GCACGGGTTCGGTCACCGAAGATGTTGCGGTCAATGGCGGCAACATCGCCACCGGTGGCACGCTGACCATCAGTGACGCCGACAGCGGCGAAGCCAGCTTCACGCCTCAGACGACCGCCGGAACCTACGGCAGCTTCACGCTGGGCGCCAATGGGGTCTGGACCTACGTGGCCGCCAACAGCAATCCGGCGATCCAGGCGCTCGGCATCGGCCAAACGCTCACCGAGACCTTCACGGTCACCTCGGCTGATGGCACGAGTTCCTCCGTCGTCGTCACCCTCAGAGGCACCAACGATGCGGCCGTGATCTCCGCCGGCACGGGTTCCGTCACCGAGGACGTCGGCGTGGTCGGCGGCAACATCGCCACCGGGGGCACGCTGACCATCAGCGATGCCGATAGCGGCGAAGCCAGCTTCACCGCACAGACAACAGCGGGCACCTACGGCAGCTTCACGCTGGGCACCAACGGCGTCTGGACCTACACCGCTCTCAATACGACCCCGGCGATCCAGGCCCTCGGCACCGGCGACACCCTCACCGAGACCTTCACCGTTACCGCCGCTGACGGCACGACCTCCTCCGTCGTCGTCACCATCAACGGCACCAACGATGCCGCCGTGATCTCCGCCGGCACGGGCTCGGTCACCGAGGACGTCGGTGTGGTCGGCGGCAACATCGCCACCGGCGGCACGCTGACTATCAGTGATGCCGACAGCGGCGAAGCCAGCTTCACCGCACAGACGACAGCGGGCACCTACGGCAGCTTCTCGCTGGGCACCAACGGTGTCTGGACTTACACCGCCTCGAACACCAACCCTGCCATCCAGGCGCTAGGCACCGGCGACACGCTCACCGAGACCTTCACGGTCACGTCCGCCGACGGCACCAGTTCGTCGATCGTCGTCACCATCAATGGCACGAACGATGCCGCCGTGATCTCGGCCGGCACCGGCTCGGTCACCGAGGATGTCGGCGTGGTCGGCGGCAACATCGCCACCGGCGGCACGCTGACGATCAGCGATGCCGACAGCGGCGAGGCCACTTTCACGGCACAGACGACGGCGGGCACCTACGGCAGCTTCTCGCTGGGCACCAACGGTGTCTGGACTTACACCGCATCGAACACCAATCCCGCCATCCAGGCCCTCGGCGTCGGTGACACCCTCACCGAGACTTTCACAGTCACCTCTGCGGACGGCACGTCCTCCTCCGTCGTCGTGACCATCAACGGCACCAACGATGCCGCCGTCATCTCGGCTGGCACCGGCTCGGTCACCGAGGACGTCGGTGTGGTCGGCGGCAACATCGCCACCGGTGGCACTCTGACCATCAGCGATGCCGACAGCGGCGAAGCCAGCTTCACCGCGCAGACCACGGCGGGTACCTACGGCAGCTTCTCTCTGGGCACCAACGGTGTCTGGACCTACACCGCTCTCAATACGAACCCGGCCATCCAGGCGCTCGGCACCGGCGACACGTTGACCGAGACCTTCACAGTCACCTCTGCCGACGGCACCACGTCCTCCGTCGTCGTCACCATCAACGGTACCAACGATGCCGCCGTGATCTCGGCCGGCACGGGCTCGGTCACCGAAGACGTTGGAGTCACCGGCGGCAACATCGCCACCGGCGGCACGCTGACGATCAGCGATGCCGACGGCGGCGAAGCCAGCTTCACCGCACAGACGACAGCGGGCACCTACGGCAGCTTCTCGCTGGGCACCAATGGTGTCTGGACTTACACAGCAGCCAACAGCAACCCGGCCATCCAGGCCCTCGGCGCTGGTCAGACGCTCACAGAGACCTTCACCGTCCGTTCGACGGACGGCACGACATCCTCCGTCGTCGTCACCATCAACGGCACCAACGACGCGGCCGTGATCTCGGCTGGCACGGGCTCGGTCACCGAGGATGTCGGTGTGGTCGGCGGCAACATCGCCACCGGTGGCACGCTCACGGTCACGGATGCCGACGCCGGTCAGGCAAGCTTCCAGGCTCAAGCCTCCACCGCAGGCAGCTACGGCACCTTCACTCTCGGCGCCAACGGTGCCTGGACTTACACCGCGGTGAACAGCAACCCTGCCGTTCAGGCGCTCGGGTTCGGCCAGACGCTGACCGAGACCTTCACCGTGCGCTCCACCGATGGCACGACCTCTACGGTCATCGTCACCATCAACGGCACCAACGATGCCGCCGTCATCTCGGCCGGCACCGGCTCAGTCACCGAGGATGTCGGTGTGGTCGGCGGCAACATCGCCACCGGCGGCACCTTGACCGTGACGGATGCCGATTCGGGCCAGGCGAGCTTCCAGCCCCAGCCTGTGACGGCCGGCACCTATGGCATCTTCACTCTGACGGCCGGCGGCGCCTGGACCTACACCGCGGCCAACGGCAACCCGGCCGTCCAGGCTCTCGGCGCAGGCCAGACGCTCACCGAATCCTTCACCGTTCGCTCGACGGATGGCACCACCTCGACTGTCGTCGTTACGATCAATGGCACCAACGACGCGCCCGTCGCGCAGGCGGCCAGCGTCAGCGTCGCAGAAGACGCGGCCATCGTGAACGGCGCGGTCACCGCGACCGACATCGACACCGGCGCCACGCGCACCTTCGCCTTGAACGGGGCAGCCCCGGCCGGCCTGACCTTCAACAGCAACGGCACCTACAGCTTCAATCCGGGCAACGCGGCCTACCAGTCGTTGGCCGCCGGGCAGACGCAGGTCATCACCGTGCCCTACACGGTGACCGACAACGCCGGCGCGACGTCGACTGCCAACCTGGTCATCACCGTGACCGGCGTCAACGACACGCCCGCCATCGGCGGCCCGCTGACCGGCACGGTGCGCGAGGACACCACACTCACTGCCACCGGCACGCTGACGATCACCGATGCCGATGCGAGCCAGTCCTCGTTCGTCGCGCGCACCGCGGTCGCCGGCACCTACGGCAGCTTCTCGATCACCACCGGCGGCGTCTGGACCTACACCCTGGCCAACACCGCCGCCAACGTGCAAGCCCTGCCGGCCGGCAGCTCGGTGACCGAAAGCTTCGTGGTCACCAGTGCCGACGGTACGCCGCGCACGGTGGTCGTCACGGTCAACGGCATCAACGATTCCCCGATCGCACAGGCTGCCAGCTTCAGCGTCGCCGAGGACGCAGCGATCGTGAATGGCTCGGTCACGGCCACCGACGTCGACACCGGCAGCACGCTGAGCTTCGCGCTCAACGGCGCGGCCCCGGCAGGCCTGACCTTCAACAGCAACGGCACCTACAGCTTCAACCCGGCCAACGCGGCCTACCAGTCGCTGGGCTTCGGGCAGTCGCAGCTGATCACCGTGCCCTACACGGTGACCGACAACAACGGCGCCACGTCGACGGCCAACCTGGTCATCACGGTCAACGGGACCAACGATGCGCCGGTGGCCAACGTCGACACCGTGGCAGCGACCGAAGACATCGCGCTGACGATCGCACCGGCCACGCTGCTGGGCAACGACACCGACATCGACAGCGGTGACGTGCTCAGCGTCTTCAGCGTGCAGGATGCCGTGGGCGGCACGGTGGCGCTCGTGGGCGGCAACATCGTCTTCACGCCGACGCCGCAATACAGCGGTGCGGCCAGCTTCACCTACACGGTGAGGGACAGCCAGGGCGCCTCCTCGACAGCCACCGTCAACGTCAACGTCGCCGCGGTGGCGGATGCGCCGACGCTGGTGATCGACACCTCGACCTCGACCAGCGGCACCGTCACCAGCCCGGCCCTGCCGCCGAGCACCGGCCTGACGCGCGCGTTCTACGACAACATCGCCTCGGTCGACACATCGAACGCCGGCAACATCTCGACCCTCGAGAACGCCGTCGAGAACGCCACCCCGACCTCGAGCTCGGTGGTCACCAACGTGTCCCTGGCCACCATCGGGCAGGACGACGCCTATCGGTACACCGGCTACATCTTCCTTCAGGCAGGCAACACCTACACCATCAACGGCAGCCGCGACGACACGCTGATGGTCAAGCTCGGCGGCTCGCAGGTGTACGGCGTGGGCTACAACAACTACGGATCCTTCAATGCCACGGCGTTCACGCCGGCGGTGTCCGGCTACTACTCGATCGAGGTCACGGCCTACAACGGCGACGGTCCGGGCGACCTGGACATCAACATGTCGGTCAACGGCGCGGCCGCGGTCGACCTGAGCACCGCCAACTTCAGCCTCTATGCCAACGCCAGCGGCTTCGCCGGCGGCACGGTGAACGGCCCGCTGGTGCCGAACAACGACGGCGGCTACTTCCCGGCCGTCCACAGGGTCGGCAACGAGGACACGGCGATCCGCCTGGGCAGCATCACCGCCAGCCTGAACGACACCGACGGCTCGGAGACGCTGAGCGTGAGCATCGGCAGCATCCCGGCAGGCGCGATCCTGAGCGATGGAACGAACAGCTTCACCGCCGCCGCCGGCTCCACCAGCGTCAACGTGACGGGCTGGGCTCTGAACAACCTGACTCTGACGCCGCCGGCCAACTTCTCCGGCAACATCTCGCTGAACGTCTCCGCCACGGCCACCGAAGGCACCGGCGCCACGGCCACCACGCAAAGCCCGCTGGTGGTGGTGGTCACGCCGACGGTCGATGCACCGGTGATCTCGGGCAACACGACGATCGTGACGATGGCCCAGGGCATCGGCGGCCAGTCGACCGTCAACCTGCCGGTGCTCGCCACGCTGGTCGACACCGACGGGTCGGAAACGCTCTCCATCGCCATCTCCGGGGTGCCGACCGGTGCGACGTTCAATCACGGAACCTCCACCGGCAACGGCGTCTGGACCTTCAGCGCCGCGAACCTCGCCGACCTGACGATGACCTTGCCGGCTGGCTACTCCAGCCCGAGCACGGGCACGGCGCTGACCGTGACGGTCGCCTCGACCGAGACGGCCAGCGGATCGGCGGACTCGGTCTCGTCGACGATCACGCTGTTCGCGGACTACACGACGTCGAACACCGGTGGCGCGAACAACAACGCCAACTCGCTCAACGGCAGCGGTGGCAACAACTACATCGACGGCCTGGGCGGTGACGACAACATCTCGGGCAACGCCGGCAACGACTACATCATCGGCGGCAGCGGCGCCGACACGCTCAACGGCGGCAGCGGCAACGACATGCTGCTCGGCGGCATCGGCAACGACATCATCCTCGGTGGCACCGGCTCCGACATGATCCGCGGCGGTGCGGGCAACGACACGCTGACCGGTGGCGCCACTGCCGGTGCGGCGGACGCCACCGCCGACGTGTTCGCCTGGTCGCTGGCCGACGCAGGCACGGCCGGCGCGCGCGCCACGGACACCATCACCGACTTCAACGTCGGCGCGGTGTCTGCCGGCGGCGACGTGCTGGATCTGCGCGACCTGCTGTCGGGCGACGTGATGGGCGCGGGCAACACCGCGGGCAACCTGATCAACTTCATGGAGTTCGAGGTCAGCACCACCGGCGGCGTGACCTCAACGACCATCCACATCAGCTCGACCGGCCAGTTCGCCGGCGGCGTCTATGTGGCGGGCCAGGAAGACCAGGCCATCGTGCTGCAGGGCGTCAACCTGCCGACGGCACTCGGCCTGGGCGCAGGTGCCACCGACTCGCAGATCCTTCAGGAACTGCTGACCCGCGGCAAGCTGATCGTCGACAGCGCACCCTGAGATACGCAGCGGACTCGTTCAGTCCGCCGCGTCGGCCTGCGCGCTGACCCAAGGGCCGGTCTGCCCGTCGACGCCGCACTGCCACAGGGCGGCGGCGTCGGCCGCGTCGTTCACGCCCTCCGCCACCACCTGCAGCGACAGGCTGTGCAGCATCGCCACCAGCCCGGTGACGAAGCCGGCGCGAGTGCCGTCGCGGCTCAGGCCGTGGCTGATGGCGGCGTCGATCTTGACGTAGTCCAGCCCCAGCTCGAACAGGCGCTCGATGCGGCCCAGGCGCTCGCCGGCATGCTCGAGGCCGAGGCGCGCACCGGTGGGTCGCAGCTGCCGACCGAGCTCGCGCACCAGCTCGAAGTGGTCGGCCGCGGCCGCCTCCGGCACCTCCAGCCAGACTTGGCGAGCCGCACGCGGCGACTGCAGGAGCTGCGCACGCAGCCGCGAGGCGAATCCGCTGTCGGCCAGCGAGCCGATCGCCAGGTTCACCGCGCGCGGCTGGCCATCGTCGTCGATCGCACTCAGCGCCAGGGCCAGCGCACGCTCGTCCAGCGCGGCGGTCAGCCGGGCGCGCACGGCCAGCGGCAGCCAGCGTGCCGCCGGTTCGAAGCTGCCGTCCAGGTCCAGCTGCACACGCAGCGGGCACTCAAGGTGCATCACCCGGCCGCCGACATCGCGCACCGGGAACGCCACCAGCGCGATGCGGCCGTCGGCCAGTGCCTCGTGGAGCCGGCGCCGCCAGCTGCCTTCACCCAGCTTGACCAACGCACTGCCGGCCCCGCCAGCGGTCTCGACGGCGAAGGCCCCCTGCGCCTCGGCGCGCGCCAGTGCCATGTCGGCTTCGCTCATCAGCTGCGCCATCGGCACGCCGTGCGCGAGTTCGACGGCACCGGCGGCCACGGCCGCGCTCTTGCCGAAGGCCGGCAGCACGGCGCGCAGGCCTTCGGTGAGGGCCCGGGCAGTTTCCTCCGACACGCCCCCCACGGGCAGGCACATCGCGAAGTCCGAGCCGTTGAGGCGGCCGACGAAGCAGCCCTTCACCCGCTCCGTGTAGGCCTGCAGCGCCTGAGCGATCGCGCCGAGCATCCGGTCGACGACATCGTGGCCAAGCGAGCGGTTGAGTTCGGCCAGGTCGAGCACGCGAAGCAGCACCAGCCCGCCTTCGGCGGCGCCGTCCTCGCGCATCAGTACCGTGGCGAGCTGGCCCATGAAGTGGTTTCGGCTGGCCAGGCCGGTGAGCGGGTCGCAATTGGCCTGCCGGCGCAGCGTCTCGACCTGCGTCGCCTGGCCTTCGAACACCATCTTCAATCGCGCGACCATCGAGTTCATCGCACGCACCAGGCGCCGAAGCTCGGGCGCCGAAGGTTCGACGACGGTGACGTACTCGCCGCGCTCCAGCGAACGCGCCTGCTCGACGGTCAGCTCCAGCGGCCGGCGGATGCGGTTGACGATCAACGCGCCGGCCAAGGCCGCGAGCAGGCCGACGATCGCCATTGCCGCGGCGGCGCGCTTCACGGCATGCCAGAGCTCGTCGTGCGCGAAGGTGTCGTGGCTGAGCACCTCGATGCGGCCGAGCGCCCGCCAGCCGTCGGACACCTGCGCCACGCCGGGCACGGCCTCGATCGGCAGCAGGCGCTCGAACCAGCCCGGCGCGTCCAGCGGCGCAGGCGCCGCCTCGCGCTGGAAACGCTGCGTGCCGTCGGCAGCCACGAAGCGGATGCGCCGGTAGAAGCCGGTGTCGAATTGCGCCGACATCGCCAGCTCCATCAACGCCGCATCGCCCTTCTGCTGCGACAGCACCAGCGCCAGCGCCGTGGCGTTGTCGCTGTTCTTCAGGCGCAACTGCGTCTGCAGCGTCTCGCGCATCGCATCGGTGTGCACCGCCACGCTGCCCAGGAATGCCAGCACCAGCACCAGGAACAGCTTGAGCCAGATCTGGCCGATCAAGGACATGTTTTCCTCCCGAGACTCATTGGAACCCTTCCGCGCGCGCCTTCGCAAGGACTTCGCGCCAACGCGACAGGCGCACGGTCGGGTCGCCCGCGGCTGCGCCCACTGCGCCCTGCCACAGGCCTTCGCTGTTGAAGCTGAACACCGGCGTGAGGTCGGGGCGCCGCGACGCCGGCCGGACTTCGCCGATCAGGTTGTCGAGGATCAACGGTTCACCGCCGGGCTGCGCGTAGTAGGCCAGCACCATGTGCGCCTGCACCGCCCCGCCCGGGCCACCGATGGTCGCACGCACGTAGATCAGCCGGAGCCTGGCCACCGGCACGCCCGCGGCCATCAGGCTGAAGTACTTGGCGATCGCATAGTCCTCGCAGTCGCCCTGGCCCTTCTGGAGCGTCTCCAGCGGGCTGGACCAGTGATCATCGCTGCCCCAGGCGGTGGTGTCGTCGGTGAAGACGACCCGGCGGTTGAAGAAGTCGTTCACCGCGGCGAGCAGGCTGAGCTCGTCCAGGGCTGCGGCACCGGCCAGCAAAGGCTGCAGGGCGCTCACCGAAGCCACGGCTCGCGGGCCGATCCGCTGCGCGGCCTGCCGCATGCGGTCCTGGTCCCAGGCCTGGCCGAGCGAACCGGTCAGCGCGAGTGCCACGGCCACGAGCGCGGCAGCCGCGCGCGCCCATGCCGCCGACCGGCCGCGCCGAGGCGCGCCAGCAAGGCAAGCAGGAGCCATCGGCAGCGGCAGCATGGAAAGACGCATGGACGACCTGTTCTCGTCCGTTCGATGGTCAGCTTGAGGCCATAGGCCCGGGCCGACGCGCGCTTCTGTTCGCAATCTGTTGCAAACACGCTGCCTCGTGACGTTCAGCCGTGAAAAACTTCGTGCATTACGTCACTGCTGAGTGGCCGGGCGTCAGCCCTCACTACACTCGCCAGGGCTTGTGCCGCGCCATTGCGGTGCCTCCGTCGTAGCAGGAAGAACATGCATTTGAAGACCAGGGCAATCTGCGCAGCCATCACGCTGCTGGCGGCTGGCCATGCTGCTGCCCAGACCACCGACACGCTGCGTGCCGCGGCCGAGAAGGCCGTCAGCGGCAACCCCGAGGTCACGGCCCGCTTCAACGCCTTCCGCTCCGCCACCGATGCTGTCGACGTGGCACGCGGCGGCTTCCTGCCCCGAGTGGACCTGAACGCCAGCGTCGGCAAGGACAACGACCGCATCAACGGCCGCCTGCCCACCGAATCGCAGTCGCTCACGCGCAGCGCTGTCGGCCTGAGCCTCACGCAGCTGCTGTGGGACGGCCTGGGCACCCGCGGCGAAGTCACCCGCCTGTCGCACGACCGGCTGGCGCGCTACTTCGAGCTGCTCGAAACCACCGAGCAGACTGTGCTCGAGGCCGCACGCGCGCACTTCGACGTGCAGCGCTTCCGCCGCCTCGTCCGGCTGGCCGAAGACAACTACGTGCAGCACCGCTACGCCTTCCTGCAGATCCAGTCGCGCTACAAGGCCGGCGTGGGCCGCGGCGTCGATCTCGAGCAGGCCGGCGCACGCGTCGCGCTGGCCGAGTCGAACCTCGCCACCGAGCAGGCCAACCTGCACGACGTGACGGTGCGCTACCAGCGCATCGTCGGCGAGCTGCCGCCGACGCAGCTCAACACGTTGAGCCTGCTCAAGCAGGGCGTGCCGGCCAGCCCCGGCGAGGCGATGGCGAATTCGCTGAAGGGCAGCGCGGCGATCAGCGCCAGCATCGAGAACCTGCGCGCCGCACGCGCCCAGGCACAGGCCCGCGAAGCCGCCTACCAGCCGCGCGTCGAGGCGCGCGTGCGCAGCAGCGCCGGCCGCAACGTCGACGGCATCCAGGATCAGACGCGCAACAGCGCCGCCGAGATCGTGCTGAACTGGAACCTCTACAACGGCGGCTCCGACCAGGCGCGCGTGCGCCAGCAGGTCGGCCTGATGAACCAGGCCGCCGACCTGCGCGACCGCACCTGCCGCGAGACGCGCCAGGTGGCGGCCATCGCCTACAACGACACGCGCAAGCTCACCGAGCAGCTCGTCTACCTCGAGCGCAACACGCTGGCCATCGAGAAGGCGCGCGACGCCTACCGCCAGCAGTTCGACATCGGCCAGCGCAGCCTGCTGGATCTGCTCAACGCCGAGAACGAGGTCTACACCGCGCGCCGTGCCTACGCCAACGCCGAGCACGACCTCGCACTGGCCTATGCCCGCACGCACGCCGCGATGAACCAGCTCGGCACGCAGCTGGGCATCGCGCGCACCGACAAGCTCGCCGACGAAGCGGTCGGCTGGGCCGCCGACGGCGACGCGCCGGCACGCTGCCCGGTGGTCGTGGGCGAGCTCAGCCCCACGGACCGCGCGGCACTCGACGCACGCGCCGAGAGCATGAAGGCCAACGCGCCGGCACCGGCCGGCTCGGCGCCGAAGCGCTGAGCCGCTCCCGGGTCTATCGTTTCACCGGCGGCAAGTCGGTGCAGGCGCCCTCGAAGGCCTCGGCCGCCAGGCCGATGCTCTCGCCCAGCGTCGGGTGCGGGTGGATGGTCTTGCCGATGTCCACCGCGTCGGCACCCATCTCGATGGCCAGGGCCACCTCGCCGATCATGTCGCCGGCATGCGTGCCGACGATGCCGCCGCCGACGATGCGGTGTGTCTCCTCGTCGAACAGCAGCTTGGTGAAGCCTTCGTCGCGGCCGTTGGCGATGGCGCGGCCCGAGGCCGTCCAGGGGAACAGGCCCTTCTTGACCTTCATGCCCTTGGCTTTCGCTTCGTCTTCGGTGACGCCGACCCAGGCCACCTCGGGGTCGGTGTAGGCCACGCTCGGGATCACGCGGGCGTCGAACTCCGCTTTGTGGCCAGCGGCCACTTCGGCCGCCACATGCGCCTCGTGCACCGCCTTGTGCGCCAGCATCGGCTGGCCGACGATGTCGCCGATGGCGAAGATGTGCGGCACGTTGGTGCGCATCTGCACGTTCACCGGGATGAAGCCGCGATCGCCGACGATCACGCCGGCCTTCTCGGCGCCGATCTTCTTGCCGTTGGGCGTGCGCCCCACCGCCTGCAGCACGAGGTCGTAGACACCTTCGCTCTTCGTGCCGTCCAGGCCCTCGAACATGACGCGGATGCCGTCCTTCGTGGCCTCGGCCCCGACCGTCTTGGTCTTGAGCATCAGCTTGTCGAAGCGCGGCGCGTTCAGCTTCTGCCAGACCTTGACGAGGTCGCGGTCGGCGCCCTGCATCAGGCCGTCGAGCATCTCGACCACGTCGAGCTTGGCGCCCAGCGTGGAGTACACCGTGCCCATCTCCAGGCCGATGATGCCGCCGCCGATGACGAGCATCTTCTTCGGTCGCTGGCGCAGTTCGAGCGCGCCGGTGCTGGTGACGATGCGCGGGTCGTCCTTCGGCAGGAAGGGCAGCTTCACCGCCTCGGAGCCGGCAGCGATGATGGCCTGCTTGAACTTGATGGTCTGCGTGCTGCCGTCTTTCGTCAGCACGACCTTCAGGTGGAACGGGTCGGCGAACTCGCCCGTGCCCTGAACCACCGTGACCTTGCGCATCTTGGCCATCGCGGCGAGGCCGCCGGTCAGCTTGCCGATGACCTTTTCCTTGTGCGACTTCAGCTTGGCCAGGTCGACGACCGGCTCGGCGAAGCTCACGCCGAGCGCCTCGAAGTGCTTGACCTCGTCCATCACCGCGGCCACGTGCAGCAGCGCCTTGGACGGGATGCAGCCGACGTTCAGGCAGACGCCGCCGAGCGTCGGGAAACGCTCGACGAGCACTGTCTTCAGGCCCAGGTCGGCGGCGCGGAAGGCGGCGGAGTAGCCACCGGGGCCGGCGCCGAGCACGAGCATGTCGCACTCGAGGTCGGCACCGCCGGCGTACGAGGCGGCGACGGGCGCGGGCGCTGCCGCAGCAGCCGGCGCGGGTGCGGCCGCGGCAGGTGCGGCAGCCGGCTCTGATGCCGGGGCCGCAGCCGCGGCTCCCGCCGCGTCGAGCGTGAGGATCACCGTGCCTTCGTTGACGCTGTCGCCGAGCTTGACCTTCAGCTCCTTGACCACGCCGGCATGCGAGGACGGGATCTCCATCGAGGCCTTGTCGCTCTCGACGGTGATGAGCGACTGCTCGGCCTTGACGGTGTCGCCCGGCTTGACGAGCAGCTCGATGATCGCGACGTCCTTGAAGTCGCCGATGTCCGGAACCTTGATGTCGATGATCGCCATCGCGGGCTCCTTACAGCAGCACCCGGCGGAAGTCCGCCAGGATCTGACCGAGGTAGGCGTTGAAGCGCGCGGCCGCCGCGCCGTCGATGACGCGGTGGTCCCAGCTCAGCGACAGCGGCAGGATCAACCTCGGCACGAAGGCCTTGCCGTCCCAGCGCGGCTCGGTGCTGCTCTTGCACACGCCGAGGATCGAGACCTCCGGCGCGTTGATGATCGGCGTGAAGTAGCGCCCGCCGATGCCGCCCAGCGACGAGATCGAGAAGCAGCCGCCGCTCATCTCCGCAGGGCTGAGCTTGCCGTCGCGCGCCTTCTTGGCCAGTTCGCCCATCTCCTGGGAGATCTGGAAGATGCCCTTCTTGTCGGCGTCCTTGATCACCGGGACCATCAGGCCGTTCGGCGTATCGGCCGCGAAGCCGATGTGGAAGTACTGCTTGAGCACCAGTTGCTCGCCCTCGAGCGAGGCGTTGAACTCGGGGAACTTCTTCAGCGCCGCCACCGAGGCCTTGATCAGGAAGGCGAGCATCGTGACCTTGATGCCGCTCTTCTCGTTCTCCTTGTTGAGCTGGACGCGGAAAGCCTCGAGCTCGGTGATGTCGGCATCGTCGTGGTTGGTGACGTGCGGGATCACCACCCAGTTGCGGTGCAGGTTGGCACCGCTGATCTTCTTGATGCGCGAGAGGTCCTTGCGCTCGATGGGGCCGAACTTGCTGAAGTCGACCTGCGGCCAGGGCAGCAGGCCGGGGAAGGCACCGCCACCGGCAGCCGCCGCAGCCGGCGCCTTGGCCTTCTGCGCCTGCGTCTGCACCGCACCGGCCATCACGCCCTTGACGAAGCCCTGCACGTCTTCCTGCGTGATGCGGCCCTTGGGGCCGCTGCCCTTCACTTCGTCGAGCGGCACGCCGAGTTCGCGTGCCAGCCGGCGGATCGTGGGTGAGGCGTGCGGCAACGCGCGCCCTGGCGCCGTCGGCTCGTGCATCGCCAGGGCCGCGGTGGGCGAGCTGCGGATGGCGGCCGGAGCGCTGGCGGTTGCGGCCACGGGCGCGGCGGCGGCCGCAGCGGCGGCTACCGCGGCCGGCGAGGCCGGCACAGCGGCTCCGCCGCTGGCCTCGACGACCGCCACCACGCTGCCCTTGCGGACCTTGTCGCCGAGCTTGACGCGCACTTCCTTCACCACGCCGGCGTGTGACGAGGGGATCTCCATCGAGGCCTTGTCGCTCTCGACGGTGATCAGGCTCTGCTCGACCTTGATCGTGTCGCCGGGCTTGACGAACACCTCGATGACCGCGACCTCGTCGAAGTCGCCGATGTCGGGCACCAGCACCTCGACCGGGCCTGTGCTGGCGGCGGGCGCCGCCGCCACGGGCGCGGCTGCGGCCGGCACAGCGGTGGGTGCCGCCGCAGGCGCTGCGGCCGGGGCTGCCGGCGCAGCAGCTGCAGCACCTTCAGCCTCGATCACGAGCACCAGCGTGCCTTCGCTGACCTTGTCGCCCAGCTTGACCTTCATCTCCTTGACGACCCCCGCATGCGACGACGGGATCTCCATCGAGGCCTTGTCCGACTCGACGGTCAGCAGGCTCTGTTCTGCCTTCACCGTGTCGCCGGGCTTGACCAGCAGTTCGATGATCTCGACGTCCTTGAAGTCACCGATGTCCGGGACTTTCACTTCCACCAATGCCATGGCGTGTCTCCGTATTCGTTCTTATGCGTACAGCGGGTTGATCTTCTCGGTGTTGATGCCGTACTTCTTGATCGCCTCGGCGACCTTGGCCGCCGGCACGCTGCCCTCGTCGGCGAGCGCCTTCAGCGCGGCGACGACGATGTAGTGGCGGTTGATCTCGAAGTGCTCGCGCAGCTTGCTGCGGAAGTCGCTGCGGCCGAAACCGTCGGTGCCCAGCACCTTGTAGGTCCGGCCCTTGGGGATGTAGGCGCGGATCTGCTCGGCGAAGTTCTTCATGTAGTCGGTCGACGCCACCACCGGGCCGGCGTGGGGCTCGAGCTGCTGCGTGACGAATGGGACGCGAGGCTTGTCGGTGGGGTGCAGCAGGTTCCAGCGCTCGGCATCCTGGCCGTCGCGCGCCAGCTCGTTGAAGCTCGGGCAGCTCCACACGTTGGCGGCCACGCCCCAGTCCTTCTCGAGCAGTTCCTTCGCCGCCTGCGACTCGCGCAGGATGGTGCCGCTGCCCAGCAGGTTGACGCGGGGCGTCTTCTTCTTGCCCTCTTCGAGCAGGTACATGCCCTTGATGATCTGCTCCTCGGTGCCGGCCTTCAGGCCCGGCATCGGGTAGTTCTCGTTGAGCAGCGTGAGGTAGTAGAAGACGTTGTCCTGCTTCTCCACCATGCGCTTGAGGCCGTGGTGCAGGATCACGCCGACTTCGTGCGCGAAGGTCGGGTCGTAGCAGATGCAGTTCGGGATCGTGCCCGCGAGGATGTGGCTGTGGCCGTCCTCGTGCTGCAGGCCTTCGCCATTGAGCGTCGTGCGGCCCGAGGTGCCGCCGAGCAGGAAGCCGCGTGCCTGCATGTCACCCGCCGCCCAGGCCATGTCGCCGATGCGCTGGAAGCCGAACATCGAGTAGTAGACGTAGAACGGCACCATGATGCGGTTGTTCGTCGAGTACGACGTGGCCGCGGCGATCCACGAACCCATGCCACCGGCCTCGTTGATGCCTTCCTGCAGGATCTGGCCGGCCTTGTCTTCGCGGTAGTACATGACCTGGTCCTTGTCGACCGGCGTGTACTGCTGCCCCGCGGGGTTGTAGATGCCGATCTGGCGGAACAGGCCTTCCATGCCGAAGGTGCGCGCCTCGTCGACGAGGATGGGCACGACACGCGGGCCCAGCGCCTGGTCGCGCAGCAACTGCGTCAGGAAGCGCACGTAGGCCTGCGTGGTGCTGATCTCGCGGCCCTCGGCGGTGGGCTCGAGCACGGCCTTGAAGGTGTCGAGCGCGGGAATGGTGAACTGCTCGTCGGCCTTGGTACGGCGGTGCGGCAGGTAGCCGCCCAGCGCCTTGCGGCGCTCGTGCAGGTAGCGCATCTCCGGCGTGTCGTCGGCCGGCTTGTAGAACGGGATGTCGGCCAGCTGGTCGTCCGGGATCGGCATGTTGAAACGGTCGCGGAAGGCGCGCACGTCCTCGTCGATCAGCTTCTTGGTCTGGTGCGCGGTGTTCTTGCCCTCGCCGCTCTTGCCCATGCCGAAGCCCTTGACCGTCTTGATCAGCATGACGGTCGGCTGGCCCTTGTGGCTGTTGGCGCGGTGGAAGGCCGCATAGACCTTCTGCGGATCGTGGCCGCCGCGCTGCAGGCGCCAGATGTCTTCGTCGCTCATCTTGGCGACCATTTCCAGCAGCTTGGGGTGGCGGCCGAAGAAGTTCTTGCGCACGAAGGCGCCGTCGTTGGCCTTCATGGCCTGGTAGTCGCCGTCGACCACGTCCATCATCACCTTGCGCAGGATGCCGTCCTTGTCGCGCGCGAGCAGCGGATCCCAGTAGCTGCCCCACAGCAGCTTGATGACGTTCCAGCCGGAACCGCGGAACTCGCTCTCGAGTTCCTGGACGATCTTGCCGTTGCCGCGCACCGGGCCGTCCAGGCGCTGCAGGTTGCAGTTGATGACGAACACCAGGTTGTCGAGCTTCTCGCGCGCGGCCAGGCCGATGGCGCCGAGCGACTCGGGCTCGTCCATCTCGCCGTCGCCGCAGAACACCCAGACCTTGCGGTTGGCGGTATCGGCGATGCCGCGAGCGTGAAGGTACTTCAGGAAGCGCGCCTGGTAGATCGCCATCAGCGGGCCCAGGCCCATGGACACGGTCGGGAACTGCCAGAACTCCGGCATCAGCTTGGGGTGCGGGTAGCTCGAGATGCCCTTGCCGTCGACCTCCTGGCGGAAGTTGAGCAGCTGTTCCTCGGTCAGCCGGCCTTCCATGTAGGCGCGCGCGTAGACGCCGGGCGAGCTGTGGCCCTGGATGTAGAGCAGGTCACCGCCGTGGCCTTCGCTCTCGGCGTGCCAGAAGTGGTTGAAGCCGGTGCCGAACATCGTCGCCAGCGAGGCGAAGCTGGAGATGTGGCCGCCGAGGTCGCCGCCATCGGCCGGGTGCAGTCGGTTCGCCTTGACCACCATCGCCATCGCGTTCCAGCGCATGTAGGTGCGCAAGCGCTCTTCGATCTCGATGTTGCCGGGCGAGCGCTCTTCCTGGTCGGCCGGGATGGTGTTGACGTAGGCGGTGTTGGCCGAGAACGGCACGTCGATGCCGGCCTGGCGCGCATGGTCGATCAGTTGCTCGAGCAGGAAGTGGGCGCGCTCGCCGCCTTCCGTGCCGATGACGGCCGACAAGGCGTCGAGCCACTCGCGGGTTTCCTGCGCGTCCGCATCGTTGGCGGCCGCACCGAGGAACGAATCAGGCACTGCTGACATGCTTGTCTCCAGGGGGTGGTTTTTCGGATGGCCGCGAGTGTCGCACAACACGAATCAATTTTCAAATAGTGCGATTGCGTTTTGCTATGCGAAATGCACAGTGCTTTCAGGGCCCTCGGCGAAGGGGCCACAGTCGCCGGCGAACCGGCCTGAACAGGCTGCACGTCGATAATGCGCAGATGCAACCCGTCCATGACGTCGCGGCCCCCGCGAGAACCGCGAAAGGCTGGCCGCAGCGCTTGTTCGGGCGCTGGTGGCGCCGCCAGTCGCCCGCGCGCCAGGACCGCTACGCCACGCTCGGCCCGCTGGTGTCGGTGCTGCTGTTCCTCGCGGCGATCATCACGGCCTTCTGGTACCTGCGCAATGAGGAACTGGAGCGTGAGCAGGCCTCGGTGAAGCGCGACACCGAGATCGCCCAGCAGCAGATCCGCCTGCGCCTGATCGAGAACCAGGAGCAGCTCGTGCGCATCGCGCGCGAGATCGGCACGCGCAGCATCGACCAGGAGGAGTTCCTCGGCCAGGCGGCGTCGTTCACGCGCGAGCGGCCGGAGATCACCAGCCTGGTGTGGATCGGTGCCAATCGCGCGCGGCGCGCGAGTTACTCGGCCACCACCTTCCAGGCCGAGACCGGCGCGCTCGTCGAGCCCGCCGGCACGCAGCGCCCCGCCGAGCCCGAGAGCGCCTTCGATGCGGCGCGCGAGCTGCGCCAGCCGGTGTACTCGCGACCCTTCAACGACCGCAACGGCAACGCGGTCTTCCAGATCCACGTGCCGCTGATCGACCGGGCAGCGTTCGCCGGCTCGCTGGTGGCTGAATACTCGGTCGAGAGCCTGGTGCGCTACTTCGTGCCGGCAGAGGTGTCGAACCGCCATGCCATCGCGCTGCTGGACGCCAACGACCGCACCCTGGCCAGCACCGTCAGCGCCATGCCCGGCGTCACCTCGCGGCGCGCGCAGATCGTGCACGACGTTCCGGTCGCACCGGCCGGCAACGGCCTGTTCCTGCGCGGCCAGGGCTACCGCACCTCGATCGGCCTGATCGGCAACACGCTGTTCTGGATGGTCGCCGCACTGTCGGTGCTGACGGTGTGGATGCTGCTGGGCACTTGGCGCCACATGCGCCGGCGCGTGCAGATGCAGAGTGCGCTGGTGTCGGAGACGAACTTCCGGCGCGCGATGGAGAACTCCATGCTCACCGGCATGCGGGCCATGGACATGGAAGGCCGCATCACCTACGTGAACCCGGCGTTCTGTGCGATGACCGGCTTCCTCGAATCCGAGCTGATCGGCCGGCGCCCGCCCTTCCCGTACTGGCCGCCCGATCGCTTCGAGGAGAACAACCGCCTGCTGCAGCAGGAACTTCAGGGCCGCAGCCCGGCCGGCGGCATCGAGGTGAAGGTGATGCGCAAGGAGGGCTCGGTGTTCGACTCGCGCATGTACGTGTCGCCGCTGATCGACCCGAAGGGCCAGCAGACCGGCTGGATGACCTCGATGACCAACATCACCGAGGCCAAGCGCATCCGCGACCAGCTGTCCGCCTCGCACGAGCGTTTCACCACGGTGCTCGAAGGACTGGACGCCGCGGTATCGGTGCTGTCGGTGCAGCAGTCGGAACTGCTGTTCGCCAATCGCTCCTACCGGCTGTGGTTCGGCGCCGACGCGCGTGGCCATGCATTGCTGGCCGGTGGCGAGCCATCGCCCTTCGCGAACAGCGAGTTCGGCGACACCATCGAGTCGCTCGGCGGCCTGCCCACCACCGAGCTCACCGAGGCCGGCTCCGATTCGCGCGAGGTGCTCATCGAGCCGCTGCGCAAGTGGTTCGACGTGCGCACGCGCTACCTGCAGTGGACCGACGGCCGCCTGGCGCAGATGCTCATCGCCACCGACATCACGGCGCGCCGCAATGCCGAGAACCTGGCTGCCCACCAGGCCGAGAAGGCCCAGGTGACGAGCCGGCTGGTGACCATGGGCGAGATGGCCTCGTCGGTGGCGCACGAGCTGAACCAGCCCTTGACCGCCATCACCAACTACTGCAACGGCATGGTCACGCGGGTGCGCAACGAAGCCATCTCGAAGGACGACCTGATCGCAGCGCTGGAGAAGACGGCGCGCCAGGCGCAGCGCGCCGGGCAGATCATCCACCGCATCCGCGCGTTCGTGAAGCGCAGCGAGCCGCAGCGCCAGCCGGCACAGGCCAAGGCCATCGTCGAGGACGCGATCGACCTCGCCGGCATCGAGCTGCGCCGGCGCAACGTGGCGATCACCACCTACGTCGCGCAGCGCCTGCCGATGTTGATGGTCGACCCGATCCTGATCGAACAGGTGGTGCTCAACCTGGTGAAGAACGCCGCCGAGGCGATCGACAACGCGCAGCTGCCGCCCAAGCGGCGCAACATCGAGCTGCGCGTGGTGCCGCGGCACACCCCCGAGGAAGGGGGTGTGATCGAATTCACGGTGACCGACATGGGCCCCGGACTCAAGGAAGAGGTGATCGCCCGGATGTACGAGGCATTCTTCTCGACCAAGACCGACGGCCTGGGCATCGGCCTGTCGCTGTGCCGCTCGATCATCGAGAGCCACCGCGGCCGGATCAAGGCGCAGAACCTCTACAATGGCGACTCCGTCGTGGGCTGCCGTTTCTCGTTCACGCTGCCGGTCGATATCTCGCGCAGCGAAAGCTGAACCGCGGCCAAGGCCGCGACCACCCACTCCACCGCCGTCCCATGAGCCTGATTCCCAAGAAGGGCACCGTCTACGTCGTCGACGACGACGAGGCCGTGCGCGACTCGCTGCAGTGGCTGCTCGAGGGCAAGGACTACCGCGTCAAGTGCTTCGATTCGGCCGAGTCCTTTCTGTCGCGCTTCGATCCGCGCGAGGTGGCCTGCCTGATCGCCGACATCCGCATGGACGGAATGAGCGGCCTCGAGTTGCAGGATCGCCTGATGGAGCGCAAGAGCCCGCTGCCCATCGTATTCATCACCGGCCACGGCGACGTGCCGATGGCCGTGACGACGATGAAGAAGGGCGCGATGGACTTCATCGAGAAGCCCTTCAAGGAAGAAGAGCTGCTCGGCCTGGTCGAGCGCATGCTCGACAGCGCGCGCGCCGCCTTCAGCCAGCACCAGGAAGCCGCCAGCCGCGACGCGCTGCTGTCTCGCCTGACCACCCGCGAAGCGCAGGTCCTCGAGCGCATCGTCGCCGGCCGACTGAACAAGCAGATCGCCGACGACCTGGGCATCAGCATCAAGACGGTGGAGGCGCACCGCGCCAACATCATGGAAAAGCTCAACGCCAACACGGTGGCCGATCTGCTGAAGATCGCGCTCGGCGCCCAAGCGAAAGCCTGATCCGCTTCACCCCCTCCGAGGCCGCTGCGAAGCGGCCTTTGTGCTTTCAAGGACCCTTCATGACCGCCCAGATCATCGACGGCAACGCCCTGGCCCGGCAGATCCGCAACGAAGTGGCGCAGCGCGTGGCCGCGCTGGCCGCGAGCGGGCATCGGCCCGGCCTGGCAGTGATCCTGGTCGGGCACAACCCGGCCTCGCAGGTCTACGTGAAGCACAAGGTGGCCGACTGCGAGAGCGTGGGCATGCACTCGGTGCTCGACCGCCACCCGGCCGAACTGCCCGAGGCCGAACTGCTCGCGCGCATCCGCGAACTCAACGCCGACCCGAGCATCCACGGCATCCTGGTGCAGCTGCCGCTGCCTGCCCACATCGACGCCAACAAGGTCATCGAGACCATCTCGCCGGCGAAGGACGTGGACGGCTTCCACGTCGCCAGCGCCGGCGCACTGATGATCGGCCGCGCCGGCTTCAAGGCCTGCACGCCCTACGGCTGCATGAAGATGCTCGAATCGATCGGCTGCGACCCGCGCGGCAAGCACGCGGTGGTGATCGGCCGCAGCAACATCGTCGGCAAGCCGATGGCGATGCTGCTGCTGCAGGCGAACGCCACCGTCACTGTCTGCCACAGCGCCACGCCCGACCTGGCCCACCACACGCGGCAGGCCGACATCGTGGTCGCCGCGGTGGGCAAGCGCAACGTCCTGACCGCCGACATGGTCAAGCCCGGTGCGGTGATCATCGACGTCGGCATGAACCGCAATGACGAAGGCAAGCTCTGTGGTGACGTCGATTTCGACGGCGTCTCGGCCGTCGCCGGCTGGATCACGCCGGTGCCCGGCGGCGTGGGCCCGATGACGCGTGCCATGCTGCTGGTCAACACGATCGAGGCCGCCGAGCACGCGGCCGCCAACCCGGCCTGAGCCATGAGCACCGACAACCCGCTGCTCGACCTGCAGGGCCTGCCGCGCTTCGACCGCATCCGCGCCGAGCACGTCACGCCGGCGGTCGACACGCTGCTGACCGAGGCGAATGCCGCGCTCGAGAAGGCCGTCGGCGCCGAGGTGCCGGCCGACTACGACGCGCTGTCGGCGGTGCTCGACGTGGCCACCGAACGACTCTCGCGCGCCTGGGGCGCGGTGCGGCACCTGAACGCCGTGCTCGACACGCCGGCGCTGCGCGCCGCCTACACCGAGAACCTGCCGCGCATCACCGAGTTCCATACGCGCATGGGCGCCGACGAGCGCCTGTTCGCCAAGTACAAGGCGATCCTCGCCGCGCCGGCCGCGCAGTCGCTGAGCGCGGCGCGTCACAAGGCGCTGGCCAACGCGGTACGCGACTTCGTGCTCTCCGGCGCCGAACTGCAGGGCGAGGCGAAGCAGCGATTCGCGCAGATCCAGGAGGCGCAGGCCGAACTCGCGCGGCGCTTCTCCGAGCACGTGCTCGACGCCACGGATGGCTACGCGCTGTACGTCGACGCGGCCGAGCTCGATGGCGTGCCCGACGACGTGATCCAGTCCGCGCACGCCGCGGCGCAGGCCGATGGCCGCGAGGGCTGCAAGCTCACGCTGCACTTCCCGAGCTACTTCCCGGTGATGCAGTACGGGCGCAACCGCGCGCTGCGCGAGAAGCTGTACACCGCCTACGTGACGCGCGCCAGCGAGTTCGGCCCGGCAGAGCGCGACAACGGCCCGCTGATGCGCGAACTGCTGGCACTGCGCCAGGAAGAGGCGCGCCTGCTCGGCAAGACGAGCTATGCGGAAGTCTCGCTGGTGCCGAAGATGGCGCAGTCACCGCAACAGGTGATCGACTTCCTGCGCGACCTGGCCCGCCGCGCCCGCCCCGGCGCCGAGCGCGACCTGGCCGAGCTGCGCGCCTTCGCACGCGACGAGCTCGGCCTGCCCGAGCTGCAGGCCTGGGACATGCCGTTCGCCAGCGAGCGCCTCAAGGAGAAGCGCTATGCCTTCAGCGACCAGGAGGTAAAGCCGTACTTCGTGCAGGAGCGCGTGCTCGACGGGCTGTTCCGCATCATCGAGACCCTGTTCGAAGTGCGCATCCGTCCCGACGAGGCGCCGGTGTGGCACCCGAGCGTGCGCTTCTATCGCATCGAGCGCCCTTCGGCGGGGGATGCCGCGCCGGAGCTGGTCGGCCAGTTCTACCTCGACCCGCACGCCCGTGCGGGCAAGCGCCCCGGCGCCTGGATGGACGGCATGCGCGATCGCTGGGCGCGCCCGGGCAGCGGCCTGCAGACGCCGGTGGCGCACCTGGTGTGCAACTTCGCGCCGCCGCTGGACGGCCACCCCGCGCTGCTGACGCACGACGACGTGCAGACGCTCTTCCACGAGTTCGGCCACGGGCTGCACCACCTGCTGACCCAGGTGGACGACCTGGGGGTGTCGGGCATCTCCGGCGTCGAGTGGGACGCGGTGGAGCTGCCCAGCCAGTTCATGGAGAACCTGTGCTGGGAGTGGGAGGTACTGCAGCGCCTGACGGCTCACGTCGACAGCGGCGAGCCGCTGCCGCGCGACCTGTTCGAGCGCATGCTGGCGGCGAAGAACTTCCACAGCGGGCTGCAGATGCTCCGCCAGGTGGAGTTCTCGCTGATCGACATGCGGCTGCACGCCGAGCCGGGCAACGAGACGCGCATCGACGCGGTCGCCGCTGAAGTACGCGCCGAGGTCGCGCTGGTGCCGACGCCGACCTTCAACCGCTTCCTGAACAGCTTCTCGCACATCTTCGCCGGCGGCTACGCGGCGGGCTACTACAGCTACAAATGGGCCGAGGTGCTGTCGGCCGATGCCTGGAGCGCCTTCGAGGAAGCGGCGCGCTCCGGCTCCGTGCTGGACGTGCCCACCGGGCGGCGCTATCGGCGCAGCGTGCTCGAGGCCGGCGGCAGCCGCAGCGCGATGGAGAGTTTCAAGACGTTTCGGGGGCGCGAGCCGCGCATCGACGCGCTGCTGCGACACCAGGGGCTCGACGACGGTCACACGCCCGCGGCGTGAGCAATTGCCGACGCCCGCGCTTGTGCCGGGCCCGTGCATGGGTACCATTGCCGACGCGCCGCCCTTCGGCGCGCCGGAGTTCGCCATGACCACGACGATGCGTCCACTGTCCCGCCTATCCGGCCTGAGCCTGCGCGCCGCCGTCTGCGTGGCCGCCTGCCTCGCCGCCGGCCCGAGCCTGGCGCTTTACAAGGTCGTCGGCCCGGACGGCAAGGTCACCTACACCGACCGGGCGCCAACCTCCAGAGAAGGCCGGATCAGCCCGTTGAACAGCCGCGCCGTGGCGGTCGAAGCTGAACCGGCGATGCCGGCCGAGCTCCGCCAGGCCGTCAACCGCTATCCGGTGACCCTGTACACGATCGCCGGCAGCTGCGAGCCCTGCGACTCCGCACGTGCCCTGCTTCGCACGCGTGGCGTGCCCTATGCCGAGCGGCAGGTCGTCAGCGCCGAAGACGGCGACGCCTTCCAGAAGCTCACCGGCGGCCGCGATGCACCGGTGCTGGCCATCGGATCGCAGCAACTGCGAGGGCTGTCGCCGGACACCTGGAACTCCTACCTCGATTCCGCCGGCTACCCGCGCGAGTCGAAGCTGCCGCCGGGTTATGCCTTCGCCTCGCCCTCGCCGCTGACCGAGCGCCGCGAGGCGCCCGCGCGACAGGCTCCTGCCCCCGCTGCGCCGGCAGAACCGGCACCGCCGGCCGAGGGCAAGTTCAGGTTCTGAGCGGTTCGGGCAGCGCGATGCGCCGGGCCGGCACGCTGCCGGCGCCCACCGCCGCGCCCATCAGCCAGAACAGGGTCGAAGCCCCCACTGCCGCGCCCAGCGCACCGAAAAGCAGCGGCATCAGCGCGCTCGACAGGTTGATCGTCATCGAGCGCAGCGCGATCGCCTCGCCATGCCGCTCGGGTGGCGTGATCTGGTGCAGGGTGGTCATGATCATCGGCTGCACGGCGCCCAGCGCCAGGCCGAGTGCCGCCGCCAGCACGCCCATCAGCCAGGCCGCCTGTGCGAACGGATAGAGCGCGAACACGCCAGCCGCCCAGAGCATCGCGCCAGCCAGCACCTGGCCTTCGCGCAGGTGCTGCGCAATCAGCGGAATCGCCAGCCGGATCGCCGCGACCGAGATCGCGAACACACCGAGGATCAGGCCGATCGCGGAGGCCGAGAAGCCTCGTTCATGGCCGATCACCGGCACCAGGAAGGCGTGCACGTCCCAGCTCGACGAGAGCAGCCAGTTCACCGCCAGCAAACGGCGCAGCCCCGGCGTGCGGAACAGGTCCCAGGCGCGCGGCCGCACGGCGTCGGCCGGGCGGTGCGCCGGCGGCTCGCGCGGCACGCGTCGCGCCCAGGCCAGAGCGCCGAACGGCAGCACCAGCAGCACGGCGTAGGCGGCGCGAAAGCCGCCCAGGTCGATCAGCGCCCCGGCCAGCACCGGGCCGACCACGTTGGCCAGCGCCGGCGCCAGCCCGAGCCAGCTGAACACGCGCTTGAGCGCGGTCGGGTCGGTGGCGGTGCGCCCGGCAGTGCGCTGGATGGCGATCAGGCCGACGTTGGCGCCCGCGCCCACCAGCATCGCGGCCACACACATGGCGGCGAAGGTCCACTGCGGCCACCAGGTCACCGCCAGCGCCACCGCCGCGCCGGCCACCGTGAGCGCGACGGCGATGCGCATCGGGTGGTGGTAGCCGCGGCGGTCGGCCAGCCGGCCGGCCTGCAAAGCCAGCACGATCGGCGCCGCCGCGAACAGCCCCATCAGCACGCCCACCACCCACGGCGCGTGGCCCTCGCGCAGCGCCTGCAGCGGCGCGGCCATGCGCACGCCGGCCATGCAGGAATGCAGGCAGATCTGGCCGACGATCAGCGCGACCAGGACACGATCCACCTCAGGACACGTCCTCGTCGGCGTTGCCGGGGACATCGAGCCCGGGCAGAAGCTCTTGCGACCGGGGCTCGCTCACGCTTTCCACTGTCTTGAGCCGTCGAGTCATGACTCGGTTGCGAGTCTCGGCCTCTTCGATTGCGCTTGATGCTTCGTCGAGCTTCCTCTTGGTCTTGGCCAGCACGTCGCCGAACTTCTTGAACTCTGTCTTCACCGCTCCCAGCACCTCCCACACCTCGGCGCTGCGCTTCTCCAGCGCGAGCGTGCGGAAGCCCATCTGCAGGCTGTTCAGCGTGGCCAGCAGCGTGGTCGGCCCGGTGAGCATGACGCGGTGCTCACGCTGCAGCGATTCGGTCAGGCCCGGCCGGCGCAGCGCCTCGGCGTACAGGCCCTCGGTGGGCACGAAGAGGATGGCGAAGTCAGTGGTGTGCGGCGGCTCGACGTACTTCTCGCGGATCGTCTTGGCCTCCAGGCGCAGTCGCTGCTCGATGGCGCGGCCGGCGACCTCGGCGGCGGGAGCGTCGGCGCGCTCCTGCGCATCGAGTAGGCGTTCGTAGTCGTCGCGCGGGAACTTGGCATCGATGGGCAGCCACAGTGGCTTGCCGTCCTCACGCTGACCCGGCAGCTTGATCGCGAACTCGACGCGCGCGCCGCTGCCCGGCACCGTCTCGACGTTGGTGGCGTACTGCTCCGGCGTGAACACCTGTTCGAGCAGGCCGGCAAGCTGCACCTCGCCGAACACGCCGCGCGTCTTCACGTTGTTCAGCACGCGATTGAGCGAGCCGACATCCTTGGCCAGGCCCTGCATCTCGCCCAGGCCCTTGTGCACCTGCTCGAGCCGGTCGGCCACCTGCTTGAAGCTCTCGCCCAGGCGCTGCTCGAGGGTGGCGTGCAGCTTCTCGTCGACGGTGGCACGCATCTGCTCGAGCTTCTTCTCGTTGTCGGCCTGGATGCTCTGCAGCCGCTGCTCGATGGTCGTGCGCATCAGCTCCAGGCCGCGCTCGTTGCCCTGCGACAGCGCCTGCAGCCGTTCGCCCTGCGCGTCGGCGAAACGCTTGAGCGACGCATCCTGCGATTCGCGCGCCGACTGCGACAGTTGCGCCAGCGATTGCGTGGCCGCCTGCAGCGACTGGCCGACCTGCTGCTGCATGGTGGCCAGCTGGGTGCGAAAGGAATCGATCTGCTCGTTCTGCGTGCGCGCCACGTCGCCCTGCTGGGTCAGCAGCGTCTGCTGGAACAGCGACAGCGTCTGCGAGAGTTCCTGGCGCGTGCCGCGCGCGCTCTCCTGCACCTCGTTGCGCAGCTCCCGGCCCTGGCGCTCGGCGTCCTCGCGCAACTCGTTCTGGAGGGTGTTGTCGCCGCGCCGCAGCAGCAGCCAGAGGAGCAGAAGCAGGTTCAGCGCCGCCAGCGCCACGAGGGTCCATTCGAGCATGGCGCGATTGTGACAGCGAGCCGTTTCGGCACCGCCTGCAGACTTGGCGGCGAAAGAGTATCGTCGGCGCCGCGCCGGGGCAGCCCCGGACCGCCGCGACATCCAAGAACATCGAAGAGAGGCAAACCATGGTCACCCTGAACGTCAACGGCAAGACGAAGAATGTCGACGCCGAGGCCGACACCCCGCTGCTGTGGGTGCTGCGCGAGAACCTGCAACTCACAGGCACCAAGTTCGGCTGCGGCATGGCGCTGTGCGGCGCCTGCACCGTGCACCTGGACGGCAAGCCGGTGCGCTCGTGCTCGACGCCGATCTCGGCGGCCGCCGGCAAGAAGATCACCACCATCGAGGGCGTGGGCGCCACGCGCACCGGCAAGGCCGTGCAGGCCGCCTGGGCCAAGATCGACGTGCCGCAGTGCGGCTACTGCCAGTCGGGCCAGATCATGAGCGCGTGTGCGCTGCTGGCCGAGAAGAAGGCGCCGACCGACGGCGACATCGATGGCGCCATGAGCGGCAACATCTGCCGCTGCGGCACCTACAACCAGATCCGCGCCGCCATCAAGGACGCCTCGGTCACGCTGGTGAAGGGGGCCTGAGCATGGACACGCTGCAAACCTCCCGCCGCGGCTTCCTCAAGAGCGGCACTGGCGCTGCGCTGAGCATCGGCTTCGCGCTGCCGCTGGCCGGCCTGTCGGGTCGCCTCGACGCGGCCACGCCCTTCTCGCCGAATGCGTTCCTGCGCATCGGCAGCGACGGCCTGGTGACCGTGATCTGCGGCTCGGCCGAGATGGGCCAGGGCGTGCTCACCGCCATCCCGATGCTGGTGGCCGAGGAACTCGATGCCGACTGGAAGACGGTGCGCGTCGAGCAGGCCCCGGTCGACAAGGCCTACAACAACCCGATGTTCCAGATGCAGGCCACCGGCGGCTCGACCACCGTGCGCGCCTTCTGGGAGCCGATGCGCCAGGCCGGCGCCGCCGCGCGCGAGATGCTCGTGGCCGCGGCCGCCGCGCAGTGGAAGGTGCCGGCCGGCGAGTGCCGCACCGAGGCCGGCCAGGTCATCCACAAGAGCGGCAAGAAGCTCGGCTACGGCGCCCTCACGGCCGCGGCGGCCAAGCTACCGGTGCCGGCCAAGCCGGTGCTGAAGGATCCGAAGGACTTCCGCATCCTGGGCAAGCCCACGCGCCGGTTGGACACCCCGGGCAAGCTCAACGGCACGGCCAGGTACGGCATCGATGCGCAGGTGCCCGGCATGTTGGTCGCCGTGATGGCGCGCGCGCCGCAGCCCGGCGCCAAGCCGGCGAAGGTGGACGACAGCAAGGCCAAGGCCGTCAAGGGCGTCAGGCAGGTCGTCACCATCCCGAGCGGCGTGGCCGTGCTGGCCGATGGCTACTGGGCCGCCAAGAAGGGCCGCGACGCGCTGGCGATCGACTGGGACCTGGGCGCCGCGAAGGATCTGTCCTCCGCCAAGGTGAGCGCGATGCTGGCCGAAGGTGCCGGCGAGCCGGATGCGGTGGCCGTCGACCTCGGCAACACCAAGGACGCCGCGGCGACCGGCGCGAAGTCAGTGGACGCGACCTACGAGGCACCCTACCTTGCCCACGCCTGCATGGAGCCGATGAACTGCACGGCCTGGGTCCGGGGCGACACGGTGGAAGTCTGGGTGGGCACGCAGAGCCAGGGGCCGAACCAGGGCATCCTGAGCCAGGTGGCCTCGGTCACGCCGGCCAAGGTGAAGGTCAACACGCTGATGCTCGGCGGCGGTTTCGGCCGCCGCTTCGCGCCCGACTTCACGATCGACGCAACGCTGCTGTCGAAGATCTCCGGCAAGCCGGTCAAGCTGATCTACAGCCGCGAGGACGACATGGCCGCCGGCTTCTTCCGCCCGGCCTCGGTGACGAAGTTCGAGGCCGTCCTGGACGGCCAGGGCCGGCCGACGATGCTCAAGGCCGGCGTGGGCTCGCCGTCGATCATGGCGGCCTCGGGCTTCATGAAGATCCCGGAGAACGGCGTCGACGCGTTCGCGATGGAAGGCATCGCCGACCACCCCTACGACATCGCCAACCAGCGCCTGGCCTACGGCCGCAAGGAGCCGGGGCCGCAGGTGTGGTTCTGGCGCTCGGTGGGGCACTCGCAGAACATCTTCTTCATCGAGAGCTTCATCGACGAACTGGCGGCTGCCGCGAAGCAGGATCCGTACGAGTACCGCCGTGCGCTGCTGACGAAACAGCCGCGGTACAAGGGTGTGCTGGAGCTGGCCGCGCAGAAGGTCGGCTGGGGCTCGCCGCTGCCGGCCGGTGTGTTCCGCGGCATCGCCGTGGCGCAGAGCTTCGGCAGCTACGTGGCCGAGGTGGCCGAGGTGTCGATCGGCGCCGACGGCACGCCCAAGGTGCACCGTGTCGTCGCCGCCGTGGACTGTGGCATGACGGTGAACCCGCAGACCATCGAGCGGCAGATCGAGGGCGCGATTGTCTACGGCCTGTCGGCGGCGCTGTACGGCCGCATCTCGTTCAAGGACGGGCGCGTCGAGCAGGGCAACTTCAACGACTACCCGGTGCTGCGCATGACCGAGATGCCCAAGGTCGAGGTGCACATCGTGCCGAGCACCGAGAAGCCCGGCGGCATCGGCGAACCGGGCACGCCGCCGATCGCGCCGGCGGTGGCCAACGCGATCTACGCGGCAACCGCCAAGCGCCTGCGCAGCCTGCCGTTCGACACGGCGCAGCTGAAGAAGGCCTGATCAGGCTTTCAGCGGCAGCACCTGCGGGTTGACCGGCGTCGGCGGTGCCGCGCCGGTCAGTGCCGCGATGAGGTTGTCGACCGCCAGGTCGGCCATCGCGCGGCGCGTCGCCACCGTGGCGCTGGCGATGTGCGGCGTGAGAACGACGTTGGGCACGGTCAGCAGGTCGGGGTGCAGTTTCGGCTCGCCCTCGAACACGTCGAGCCCCGCCGCGGCGATGGTGCGCGCGCGCAGTGCGGCCGCCAGCGCCGCGTCGTCGACCACGCCGCCTCGGGCGATGTTGGTCAGCGTCGCGGTCGGCTTCATCTGCGCGATCTCGGCCGCGCCGATGGCGTGGTGGCTGGCGGCCGAGTACGGCACCACGAGCACCAGGTGGTCGGCCGTGCGCAGCAGTTCTTCCTTCGACACGTAGCGTGCACCGAGCGGCGCCTCCTGCTCGGGCGCGAGCCGGCTGCGGTTGTGATAGATCACCTTCATGCCGAAGCCCAGCGCACCGCGCCGCGCGATCGCCTGGCCGATCCGGCCCATGCCGAGGATGCCCAGCGTCGCGCCATGCACGTCGCTGCCGGTGAACATGTCGTAGGACCAACGCGTCCATTCGCCGCGGCGCAGAAAGTGCTCGCTCTCGGCCATGCGGCGCGCGGTGGCCATCATCAGCGCGAAACCGAAGTCGGCCGTCGTCTCGGTCAACACGTCGGGCGTGTTCGTGGCGAGCACGCCGCGGGCGTTGCAGGCGTCGATGTCGATGTTGTTGTAGCCCACCGCCATGTTGCACACCGCGCGCAGCTGCGGGTTGGCAGCCAACACTTCGGCGTCGATGCGCTCGCTGCCGGTGATGAAGGCGCCGGCCTTGCCCTGAAGGTGCTCGATGAGCTCGGCCTTGCTGAAGATGCGGTCGGCAGGGTTGTCCTCGACATCGAAGTGCACGCGCAGTCGGTCGACGATGTCGCCGAACACGGCACGGGCCACGAGCACGGCAGGGCGGCGGGTCACTTGGTGACTCCTTGGGTGGCCGCCGCCGGCTGGGCCGCGGCGCGTTCGTTGATCGGGTGGCCGTGCCAGCCGAGCAGCGCCAGCATGACGAAGAAGCCCAGCACGTAGCCCACCGCCACGTGCCAGCCGCCGCGCAGCCAGTTGCCGACCGATCGGGCTTCCGGGTACATGTTGGACAGCGCCACGCCGGCAGAGGACCCGAACCAGATCATCGAACCGCCGAAACCCACGGCGTAGGCGAGAAAGCCCCAGTCGTAGCCGTCCTGACGGATGGCCAGGGCGGTGAGCGGGATGTTGTCGAACACCGACGACACGAAGCCCAGGCCGAAGGCCGTCTGCCACGAGGCCACCGGCAGCTTGTCCACCGGCATCAGCGAGGCGCACCAGACCAGCGAGAGCAGGAAGATGCTGCCCTTGAACGCGCCGGGCAGCAGGCTCCAGGTCGGCGTGCGCACCGGCGCCGTGAGCAGGATGGCCAGCACCACCGCCATGCCGATGACCGGCAAGTGGTCGAGCACCGCCGGGTTGTTGAGGTTGAACCACAGGTTCGCCGCCACGGCCGCGAGCAGGATCGCGACGACCACGCCGAGGCGGCCGTACTCGACCTTCACGCCCGGAGCGTCGTCCTTCTGGATCGGCTGGTAGTCGTGCTGCTGCTTGGCGGCGATGACGCCGAAGAACATCAGCGCCACGAAGCCGCCGACATAGGCCTCGATCACCCACAGCGGGCTGGCTCCGGCGATCCACATCATCGTGGTGGTGGTGTCGCCGACCACGCTGCCGGCGCCACCGGCGTTCGAGGCGGCGACGATGGCCGCCAGGTAGCCGATGTGCACGCGCCGCGCGAACAGCACCGAGGCCATGGTGCCGCCGATCATCGCGGCGGCGATGTTGTCGAGGAACCCCGACATCACGAACACCCCGATCAGCAGCACGAAACCGCCCTTCCAGTCGTCGGGCAGCAGGTGCGGCAGGATCTCCGGCAGGCGGCTCTTCTCGAAATGGTCGGCCAGAAGCGCGAAGCCCAGCAGCAGCCCGAGCAGGTTGGCCAGCGTGACCCATTCGTGGCCGGCGTGGGCCGCCAGGCCGCCCATGCCGGCGCCGGCCTTGAAGCCGGTGACGAGCAACTGGTACAGCGTGATCGCCAGCGCCCCGCCCAGCGCGACCTTGAGCGCGTGGTGGTGCAGCGTGGCCACGCCCAGCAGCGTGAGCGCGAACAGCACGAAATCGAACGGGATCCCCAGCAACGACATGATTGTTCCTCCGCGGCCCCGCGTTCGACGTGGACGCGGCGGCTTCTCCTGCCGCCGGGATTCTAGGGACCGGGCCGGCCCCGGACTCAGTCGTGGAACCGGGTGAAACCCTGCACCGGCTCGCGCTCGGTGATCAGCGTGTTCTCGATCGCCGCCGGGTCGGCGTGGCCGAGCGACATGCCGCAGACCACCATCTCGTCGTCGGCCAGTCCGAGCTGCGCTTCGATGATGCGGTGGAACTGCGTGAAGGCAGCCTGCGGGCAGGTGTCCAGGCCGCGCGCGCGCGCGGCGACCATGATGTTCTGCAGGAACATGCCGTAGTCGAGCCAGCTGCCCTGCTGCATCACGCGATCGATGGTGAAGATCAGGCCCACCGGCGCATCGAAGAAGGCGTAGTTGCGGCCGTGCTGCTCATGCATGCGCGCCTTGTCGGTCTTGCCGATGCCGAGCAGCCCGTACAGGTCCCAGCCGACCTTGCGGCGCCGGTCGATGTAGGGCGAGGCCCACTGCGTCGGGTAGTACGCGTACTCCTCGCTGTGCTTCGCGCGCTCCTCGGGGTCGTCGAAGGCGGCACGGATGGCGGCGCTCAGGCGCTGCTTCGCGGCCCCGGTGAGCACGTGCACCTTCCACGGCTGCGTGTTGGTGCCCGAGGGGGCGCGCGCGGCGACGTGCAGGATGTCCTCGATCGTCTCGCGCGGCACCGGCGTGCTCAGGTAGGCGCGGATCGAATGGCGCGAGGTGATGGCGTCGTCGACGGCCTGCGTGGTCTGGAGGTTGTCGGTCATGCGGTGGCGATCAGGGGTTGCAGGGCGGCGCGCAGGGCTTCGGGCAGTTCGACCGGGCGGCGCGTGAGGCGGTCGACGTAGACGTGGATGAAGTGGCCGGCAGCGGCCGTCTCCGGCGCGCCGTGGGCGAACAGGCCGACCTCGTAGCGCACCGAGCTGCGGCCGACATGGCCGACGCGCAAGCCGGCTTCGACCTTCTGAGGGAAGGCCAGCGACGCGAAGTAGTTGCAGCGCGTCTCGATCACCAGGCCGATCACCTCGCCGGCGTGGATGTCGAGCGCTCCGGCCTCGATCAGGTAGCCGTTCACCGCGGTGTCGAACCAGCCGTAGTAGACGACGTTGTTGACATGCCCGTAGGCGTCGTTGTCGGCCCAGCGGGTCTGGATCGGCATGAAGTGGCGGTAGGCACTGCGCGGCTCGGGGTGCGGACGGTGGCTCATGAGGCGCCATTGTTCCATTGCCGCCAGCTCGCCAGCGCCTCCTGCAGCGTGCGGTGCTGGATGGCCACTGTGTCGGCGATGTCGCGGCCATAACCGCCGGCCATGCTCAGCGCCACCGGGATGCGCCGCTCGCGGCAGGCGGCGAACACGCGGCGGTCACGCTCGGCCAGGCCGGCGGCGCTGATCTTCAGGCGGCCGAGCCGGTCGCCCTCGTGCGGGTCGGCACCGGCCAGGTAGAACACCAGGCCGGGCGGCGAGCCGGCGTGGCGGGCCCAGAGTTGTTCCAGAGCCGAATCGAGCGCGGCCAGGTAAGGCGCGTCGGTGCAGCCGTCCGGCAGTTCGACGTCGAGGTCGCTGGCCTCCTTGCGGAACGGAAAGTTCTTCGCTCCGTGCAGCGACAGCGTGAACACCGTCGGGTCGTCGAAGAAGATCGCCGCCGTGCCGTTGCCCTGGTGCACGTCGAGGTCGATCACCGCGACGCGTAGCCCGCCCGCCACCGAACGCCGCTGCCGGTGCCACTCGGCCTGCATCAGCCGGGCCGCCACGGCAGCGTCGTTGAAGACGCAGTAGCCCCCGCCCTTGTCGGCACTGGCGTGGTGGGTGCCGCCGGCCAGATTGGCGGCCACGCCCTCCGCCAGCGCGGCTCGGGCGGCACCGATGGTGGCGCCCACCGAGCGGCGCGAGCGCTCGACCATGCGCTCCGTCCACGGGAAGCCGATCTCGCGCTGCATGGCCTCCGACAGCGTGCCCTGCAGCACTGCGCCGATGTAGGAGGGTTCGTGCGCCAGCGCCAGTTCGCCCTCGCTGGCCGGCTCGGCCGGTCGCAACCGAAAGCCGGGCTCGCCGTCGATGCGCTCCCGCAGCAATCGGTACTTGGGCATCGGAAAGCGATGTCCCGGCGGCAGCGGCAGCACGAACTGGTCTGAATAGAAGGCTTGCATGGGCTGGCCGGATTCTGCCGCCCGGGGCCCGGCAGGGTGCCCGCTAGGAGAACCCCTCTAACTATGATGCACTGCAGCAAAAAGTTCTTGAACTTTGCCGAACGGTGCATATACTTCGGTTCATGCTGCAGTGCAACATATCTGCGGCAACCCCGAATCCACCCACTCGAAACGGAGACCCGCATGTCCTTCCTCACCGCTGAACAAGTCATTGCCGCCAACAAGGCCAACGTCGAAACCCTGTTCGGTCTGACCAACAAGGCCTTCGAAGGCGTCGAGAAGCTCGTCGAGCTGAACCTGCAAGTCGCCAAGGCCGCCCTGAGCGAAGCCGCCGACACGACCAAGGCCGCCATGTCGGTCAAGGACGCGCAAGAGCTGTTCGCCCTGCAAGCCGGCCTGCTGCAACCGGCCGCCGAAAAGGCCGCCGCCTACAGCCGTCACCTGTATGACATCGCCGCTTCGACCAACGCCGAAGTGGGCAAGGTCGCCGAAGTGACCGCCGCCGACGCGCAGAAGAAGTTCATGGCCGTCGTCGACACCGCCGTCAAGAACGCCCCGGCCGGCACCGAGAACGCCGTCGCCCTGGTGAAGTCTGCCGTCGCTGCTGCCAACAACGCCTATGAAAGCGTGCACAAGGCTGCCAAGCAGGCCGCCGAAGTCGCCGAAGCCAACTTCCAGGCCGTGACCACCACCGCCGTGAAGGCCACGCAAGCCGCCACCAAGGCCAAGCGCGCTGCCTGAGGGACTGCCCAGGGCAGTTCGCCCCGATCGCAATAAATTGCGCCGGGGTTGAACTAACCGGGGAGCACCCGATCTATCGGTGACCTCAGGCTTCGGCTTGTGGTCTCCCTGAAAGGTTGTCTCCTCGGTACCACCAGGTACCTTCGAAGGCCCGGCTCTGCCGGGCCTCTTCTTTTGGGGCGGCCGATTCCTCGGCTCGGTGGGTTCTCAGTGGGTCTTGGCGGCGACTTTTGCCCGAAGTTCCGCCAGGGCCGCCAGCGCGGCATCCCGCCCGGCCTGGATCGACTTCTTGCGCGCGGCGAAGTCGGCCCCCGACACGCCCGGGAGGCGCGGCCTAAGCACCACGTCGGCATCGCGAAGCTCGAAGCTGTTGATGCTGCGGCCCATGATGGCGAAGGTCTGCAGCAGCATGCGCATCGCGTCACCGGTGGCGTTGCCCTCCGGCGCGGCGGAGATGTCCACCGCAATGACCAGTTCCGCCCCCATCTGCCGCGCGAAGCGCACTGGCACTGGAGAGACCAGGCCGCCGTCCACGTACTCCCGCGCGCCGATGCGCACCGGCTGGAACACCGCCGGCACCGCGCTGGAGGCGCGCACCGCCATGCCGGTATCACCACGCTGAAACAGGATGGGCGCGCCCGAGTCGAGGTCGGTGGCGACGATGCCCAACGGCATCACCATGGCCTCGATCGGCCTGCCGCCGGTGTGCTCGCGGACGAACCTGGCGAGCGCCTCGCCGCGGATCAGCCCGCGGCCCGGGAAGGCCCAGTCGGTGATGGCCGACTCGTCCATCGCGTCAGACAGCTGGATCAGCTCGGCGGGGCGCTTGCCCGATGCGTAGAGCGCCGCCACCAGGCTGCCAGCCGAGGTACCGACCACCAGGTCCGGCCGGAGACCGCTTTCCTCCAGCGCCTGGATCACGCCGATGTGGGCGAAGCCGCGCGCGGCCCCACCGCCCAGGGCGAGGCCGATGCGGGGAGGTTTGGGGGGTGGAGGCGGTGGCGGCGGCGCAGCCGGGGGAGGCTCGACCGGCGTGGCGGGCGGCGGGCTCTGGGGAGCCGTCTGGCAGCCTGCCATCGCCACGGTGACACCTGCCATCGCCATCCGCAGCCACTGCCGGCGGTCCAGCGCCTGCCTCATATGCTCCTCAGGCATAAACAATCAATGAAAAAGTAGTTCTCATATATATAGATGCTTCCTAGAGTCCAGCCTTCGGTTCGCCAGCCTGGCGCCCGTTCACCACTTGGCGACCCCATGGACTGGATTGCGATTCTCAGCGGCTTCGGCGTCGGCGCCATCGTCGGCATGACCGGCGTCGGCGGCGGCTCGCTGATGACGCCGCTGCTGCTGTCTGTGTTCAAGCTGAACCCGGCCGTGGCCATCGGCACCGACCTGTGGTTCGCAGCCGTCACCAAGACGGCCGGCTCGGCGGCGCACCACCAGGCCGGCCACGTGCACTGGCGCATCACCGCCCTGCTGCTCGCCGGCAGCATCCCGGCTTCGCTGGCGACCATCGCCCTGATGCACTTCACGGGCATCACCAAGGGCTGGGCGGCGGCTCTGACCTTCTCGCTGGGCATCGCCCTGCTGCTCACCGCCGTGGTGGTGGCCTACAAGCAGGCCTGGCACGCCGTCGGACTGCGCCTGGAGCGCTGGCTCCCCGAGTCGCGCAAGCCGGCGCTGACCGTGCTGTGCGGCCTGATCCTGGGCGTGCTGGTGTCGCTGAGCTCGATCGGTGCCGGCGCGATCGGCGCGACCTTGATCATGCTGATCTACCCGCGCCTCGAATCGCATCGCGTCGTCGGCACCGACATCGCCCACGCCGTGCCGCTGACCTTCGTGGCCGGCATCGGCCACGCCACGCTGGGCCATGTGGACTGGGGCCTGCTCGGCGCCCTGCTGATCGGCAGCGTTCCGGGCATCTGGCTCGGCGCGCAACTCACGCGAAAGATGCCCGAGAAGCTGGTGCGTGCGCTGCTGTGCACGGCGCTGGTGACCGCGGGCCTCAAGGTGATTCACTGACATGTACCAATACACCGACTTCGACCGCCGCTTCGTGCACCAGCGCGCAGCGCAATACCGCGACCAGCTCGATCGCAATCTCGCCGGCAAGCTCGGCGACGACGAGTTCCGCCCTTTGCGCCTGCAGAACGGCTGGTACGTGCAGCGCCACGCGCCGATGCTGCGCGTCGCCGTGCCCTATGGCGAGATTCATGCGCGCCAGTTGCGCCAGCTGGCCCGCATCGCCCGCGAGCACGACCGCGGCTACGGCCACTTCACCACGCGACAGAACCTGCAGTTCAACTGGATCCCGCTGGTGCAGAGCGCCGACGTGATGGACCTGCTCGCGCAGGTCGACATGCATGGCATCCAGACCAGCGGCAACTGCATCCGCAACATCACCAGCGACGCGCTGGCCGGCATCGCCGCCGACGAAGTGATCGATCCGCGCCCCTACTGCGAAGTCCTGCGCCAGTGGAGCACGCTGCACCCGGAATTCGCCTTCCTGCCGCGCAAGTTCAAGATCGCCGTGACCGGCGCCGCCGAAGACCGCGCTGCGATCGCCTGGCACGACATCGGCCTGCACCTGCGCCGGAACGCGCAAGGCGAGATCGGCTTCGAGGTGCTGGTGGGCGGCGGCATGGGCCGCACGCCGGTAATCGCATCGCGCATCCGCGAGTTCCTGCCCTGGCAGCAGATCCTCGTCTTCATCGAGGCGATCGTGCGCGTCTACAACCGCTACGGCCGCCGCGACAACCTCTACAAGGCGCGCATCAAGATCCTCGTCAAGGCCGAGGGCCAGAAGTTCATCGACGCGGTGGAAGAAGAGTTCCGCCACATCCTGAACGACGATGCCGACGGCAGCGCCCACCTGATCCCGCAGGCCGAGCTCGACCGCGTCAAGGCGAGCTTCGTGCTGCCCGAGGGCGTCACCGCCGCGGGTGCACCGAGCGCCGCGCCGGCGAACGCGGGCGGCGCCTTCGCGCGCTGGCTGCAGCGCAACGTGCATGCGCACCGCCTCCCCGGCTATCGCGCGGTGACGCTCTCGCTCAAGCGCGCCGGCCAGGCACCGGGGGACGTGACGGCCGAGCAGATGGAGGCCGCCGCCGCGATCGCCGAGCGCTTCAGCCACGGCGAGCTGCGCGTCACGCACGACCAGAACCTCGTGCTGCCCTGGGTGCGCGAGAGCGAGCTGCCGGCGCTGTGGGAGGCCGCCACGGCCGCGACCTTCGCCACACCGAACATCGGCCTGGTCACCGACATGATCGCCTGCCCGGGCGGCGACTTCTGCGGCCTGGCCAACGCGCGATCGCTGCCGCTGGCCGCCGAGCTGACGGAGCGTTATGCCGACCTCGACGAGGTCTACGACATCGGCGACATCGACCTGCACATCAGCGGCTGCATCAACTCCTGCGGCCACCACCACAGCGGCCACATCGGCGTGCTCGGCGTCGACAAGGACGGCAGCGAGTGGTACCAGCTGACGCTCGGCGGCTCCGACGGCTCCACGTTGAGCGGCGCAGCCGTGCCCGGCAAGGTGATCGGCCCGTCGTTCGCCGCCGACGAGGTGGCCGACGCCATCGAAGCGGTGCTCGACACCTACCGCGCGCAGCGCGCCGCCAACGAACGCTTCATCGACACCGTGCGCCGCATCGGCATCGAGCCCTTCAAGGGCCCGGCCAATGCGGTGCGCCGCAGCACGGCCCACGCGGCCTGAAGCGCGAGGACCCGACCCATGAAGTTCATCGACACCCACAAGGACCGCTGGCATGCCCTGGGCGGCGAGGACGGCCCGCCGGTCAGCATCAATGCCGAGCCTTATCTGCTGCTGGACACGAACCAGTGGCATGCCGCGCGTGCGCAGTGGCCTGCCGGCGTGGCGGTGGGCATCAGGCTCGGCAACGACCAGGACGTGGAAGACATCGCCGCCGACCTGGCGCGTTTCGCGCTCGTCGCGCTGCACTTCCCGAAGTGGACCGACGGCCGCGCCTACAGCCAGGCGCGCCTGCTGCGCTCGCGTTACCGTTTCCAGGGCGAGGTACGGGCGTTCGGCGATGTGCTGGTGGACATGATGCCGCTGCTCGCGCGCACCGGCTTCGATGCCGTGGTGCTGCGCCACGACCAGTCGATCGACGCGGCGGATCGCGCGCTCGGTTTCTTCCCCGGCCACTACCAGGGCGACGTGGCCGACAACCGACCGCTGTTCGCCAAGCCGGCCGGCACCGCCGAGGCGCTGGCCAAGGCGCCGTCGCAGGAGTTCGTCAACGCAGGAGCGTCGATATGAGCGCCGTCGAGCTTTATGCACGTGCCACCGACGGCTTCGACGAGCGCGTCGCGCATGCCGTGGCCGTGCTGCAGAGCGCGGCCAGCGAACACGCCGGGCGCATCGTGCAGGCCACCAGCCTCGGCGCCGAAGACATGGTGATCACCGACCTGATAGCGCGCCACGGCCTGCCGATTGCCGTCGCGACGCTGGAGACCGGCAAGCTGCACCTGGAGACGATGGCGCTGATCCCGCGCATCGAGCAGCGCTACAGGCTGAAGGTCGAGGTCTACCAGCCGGCCGCCGAGTCGGTGGTGCACTTCGTCAAGACGAACGGCGAGCGCGCCATGTACGAGAGCCTGGAGCTTCGCAAGGCCTGCTGCGCGATCCGCAAGCTCGAGCCGCTGGCGCGCATGCTCGCCGGCAGCAGCGCCTGGGTGACCGGGTTGCGCCGCGAGCAGTCCGACAACCGCGGCGGCGTGCCCTTCAGCGAACCCGACGACAAGGGCCGCATCAAGTTCAACCCGCTGGCCGACTGGAGCTGGGCCGACATCTGGTACTACATCGCGACGAACGACGTGCCCTACAACCCGCTGCACGACGAGTTCATGCCCAGCATCGGCTGCGCGCCCTGCACGCGCGCCATCGCCGTGGGCGAGCCCTTCCGCGCCGGCCGCTGGTGGTGGGAAGACGAGAAGGCCAAGGAGTGCGGCCTGCATGTGAAGAACGCTCCCGTGTCCGAAGTTTCTGCCCTTGGAGCCCCGCGATGAACGCGCCCCTGTCCATCGAGCAATTGCTGCCCGAACTCGACCACACCCACCTCGACTGGCTGGAAGAAGAAGCCATCTTCATCCTGCGCGAGACGGTGGCCGCCTTCGAGCGCCCGGCCCTGCTGTTTTCCGGTGGCAAGGACTCCTGCGTGGTCCTGCGCCTGGCCGAGAAGGCCTTCAAGAGCAAGGGCAAGGACGGGCAATACAAGGGCCGGCTGCCCTTCCCGCTGCTGCACGTCGACACCGGCCACAACTTCCCGGAGGTAATCGAGTTCCGCGACCGCCGCGTCGCCGAGATGGGCGAGCGCCTTGTCGTCGGCCACCTGGAGGATTCGATCAAGCGTGGCACCGTGCGCCTGTCGCACCCGCTGGAGTCACGCAACGGCCACCAGACGGTGGCGCTGCTCGAGGCGATCGAAGAGCACCGCTTCGACGTGCTGATGGGCGGCGCCCGCCGCGACGAGGAGAAGGCGCGCGCCAAGGAGCGCATCTTCAGCCACCGCGACAGCTTCGGCCAGTGGCAGCCGAAGGAGCAGCGGCCGGAACTGTGGACGCTGTTCAACACACGCATCCGCCCGGGCGAGCACATGCGCGCCTTCCCGATCAGCAACTGGACCGAGCTCGACGTGTGGCTGTACATCGCCCGCGAGAACATCCCGCTGCCCAGCCTGTACTTCGCGCACGACCGCCAGGTGATCCGCCGCAAGGGCCTGCTGGTGCCGCTGACCGAGGTGACGCCGCCGGAGGCCGGTGAGACCGTCGAGACGGCCGAGGTGCGATTTCGCACCGTCGGCGACATGACCTGCACCTGCCCGGTGGAGAGCCCGGCCGCCAGCGCCACCGAGATCGTCGCCGAGACACTGAAGGTGACGGTCAGCGAGCGCGGCGCCACGCGCATGGACGACCGCACCTCGGACGCCTCGATGGAGCGCCGCAAGAAGGAAGGCTATTTCTGATGAACACCGCCGCCCCCATCAAGGACCACCGAGCACTGAGGTTCCTCACCGCCGGCAGCGTCGACGACGGCAAGAGCACGCTGATCGGCCGGCTGCTTTACGACAGCCGCGCCATCCTCGCCGACCAGCTCGACACGCTGGAGAAGAGGGCCGCCGGCGCGCCGATCGATCTCTCGCTGCTGACCGACGGCCTGGAGGCCGAGCGCGAGCAGGGCATCACCATCGACGTGGCCTACCGCTACTTCGCCACGCGGCAGCGCAAGTTCATCATCGCCGACGCGCCGGGCCACGAGCAGTACACGCGCAACATGGTCACCGCCGCCGCCGGCAGCGATGCGGCCGTGGTGCTGGTCGACATCACCAAGCTCGACACCACGAAGAACCCGGTGCCGCTGCTCGCGCAGACGCGCCGGCATGCGCTGCTCGCGCACCTGCTGCGCGTGCCGAGCATCGTGTTCGCGGTCAACAAGCTCGACGCGGTGGCCGATCCGGCGCAGGCCTATGCTGCCGTGCGCGACGCCCTGCTCGGCTTTGCCGAGCACGCCGGCATCCGCGTGGCCGGCATCGTGCCGGTGTCGGCACTGCGCGGTGACAACGTCACCCAGCCGCTGGACGCCGCCTGGTACGACGGCCCCTCGCTGCTGCAGTTGCTGGAAAGCCTGCCGACCGCGCAGGAGCGCAAGGACGGCGACCTGCTCGTGCCGGTGCAGTACGTGGCCCGCGAAGGAGAAGGCACGGGCAACCAGCCGCGCACGCTGTGGGGCCGCATCGCGCACGGCCGCGTGAAGGCCGGCGACACGGTGCAGCTGTTCCCGAGCGGCGAAGTCGCCACCGTCGCCGAGGTGCGCCTGGCCGGCGAGGTGGTCGACGTCGTCGAGGCCGGGCAGTCGGCCGGCATCGTGCTCGACCGCCAGATCGACGTGTCGCGCGGCGACTGGATCGGCACGCCCAAGACCATCCACGCGGCGCAGCGCTTCTCGGCCACGCTGGCCTGGCTGGACACCGAGCCCGCCGTGATCGGCCGCAAGTACTGGGTGCGCCATGGCAATCGGTGGGTGCAGGCACGCATCACCGCCATCGAGAGCCGGCTGGACATCCACTCGCTCGAGGCGATCGACGCGCACGAACTCGCCGTCAACGAAATCGGCCACGTGGTCGTCGAGACGCAGCAGCCCTTGCCGGTGGAGAGCTACGAGACCAACCGCGTTGGCGGCGCACTGATCGTCGTCGACCCGGCGAGCAACCGCACCAGCGGCACGCTGCTCGTCAAGGTCGCAGCCTGAACGTGGGCACCGTCGTCTTCATCGGCGCCGGCCCGGGCGTGGCGGATCTCATCACGCTGCGCGGCGCTCGCCGCCTCGC
This sequence comes from Rhizobacter sp. AJA081-3, assembly GCF_017795745.1. Classification (GTDB taxonomy): domain Bacteria; phylum Pseudomonadota; class Gammaproteobacteria; order Burkholderiales; family Burkholderiaceae_C; genus Piscinibacter. The sequence goes on from NZ_CP059067.1 coordinate 3,040,687, forward strand.
CGGGGCCGACGTGGTGCTTTTCGACGCCCTCACCGACCCGGTGCTGCGCGAGCTGGCGCCGCATGCGAAGTGGGTGAACGTGGGCAAGCGCGGCTTTGCCGACAGCACCGGCCAGGCGACCATCAATGCGCTGCTCGTGCGCCATGCCCGCGAGTCGGGTCTGGTCGTGCGACTCAAGGGCGGCGACCCGAGCGTGTTCGGCCGGCTCGAAGAGGAACTCGAGGCCCTGGCACAGGCTGGCATCGCCTGCGAGGTGATCCCCGGCGTGACCGCGGCACTGGCCGCGGCAGCGCACACGCAGCGGCCCCTCACGCGCCGCGGCCAGGGCCGCAGCGTGAGCCTGAGCACCGCGATGACGCGCGAAGGCACGCTGCGCGGCGGCCACAGCGCCGATACCGAGGTCTTCTACATGGCCGGCAAGCAGCTCGCGGCCTTGTCGCGCCGCCTGCTCGACGCAGGCTGGCCGAGCGACACGCCGGCCTGCGCGGTCTCCCGCGCCGGCTGGCCCGACGCACTGCAGAGCAGCCACTCGCTGGCCACCCTGGGCCAGGCGACGGTGCTGCATGCGGGGCGGCCGACGGTGGTGACGGTGGGCGCCGGCGCGGTGGCTCTTGCGGCAGTGTCGTTTCAAGGGTCAGAATCCCCTGCCCTTGAGGCCGGTCAAGAGCAAGAGGAAACCCTGAGACCCTAAAATCACGGGTCTTCCGGCGTCCTGTCGCCCCCAAACATCCAAGAGTCGCAACACATGACCCACGTCGTCCTCGAATCCTGCATCCGCTGCAAGTACACCGATTGCGTGGACGTGTGCCCGGTCGACTGCTTCCGCGAAGGCCCGAATTTCCTGACGATCGACCCCGACGAGTGCATCGACTGCGCCGTGTGCATCCCGGAGTGCCCGGTCAATGCCATCGTCCCCGAGGAAGACGTGCCGGGCAACCAGCAGCACATGATCAAGCTGAACGCCGACCTGGCGAAGAACTGGCCGAGCATCACCAAGCGCAAGGCACCGCTGCCCGACGCCGACGAGTGGAAAGACCGCACCGGCAAGCTCGGCGAATTGAAGAAGTAAACCCCAACGGCGGCCCTGGCGGCTCGCGCAGAACATGGAACCGAAGTTGAACGACGAAGTGGCTCGCACCGCCGGTGCGCACGAGGGCCCGATCGAGACCGATGCGGTGATCGTCGGGGCCGGGCCGGTGGGCCTGTTCCAGGTGTTCGAGCTCGGACTTCTCGAGATCAAGGCGCACATCATCGACTCGCTCGCCTACCCTGGCGGCCAGTGCATCGAGTTGTACCCCGACAAGCCGATCTACGACATCCCGGCCGTGCCCGTGTGCACCGGCAAGGAACTGACGGACAACCTGCTCAAGCAGATCGAGCCCTTCGGTGCCACCTTCCACCTCGGCCAGGAAGTCACCGTCGTCCAGAAGCAGGAAGACGGCCGCTTCTACGTCGAGACGGCCAAGGGAACGCGTTTCCTGGCCAAGACCATCTTCATCGCCGGCGGCGTGGGCTCGTTCCAGCCGCGCACGCTGAAGGTCGAGGGCCTGGACGCCTACGACGACAAGCAGGTCTTCTACCGCGTCAAGACTCCGTCGCAGTTTGCGGGCAAGAACCTCGTCATCATCGGCGGCGGTGATTCGGCGCTCGACTGGACGCTGAACTTCGTGCAGGACGGCCCCAACAAGGCCGAGAGCGTGATCCTGATCCACCGCCGCGACGGCTTCCGCGCCGCGCCGGCCAGCGTGGCCAAGATGCGCGAGCTGTGCGAGGCCTTCGAGATGCAGTTCATCGTCGGCCAGGCCACCGGCATCGAGGAACGCGACGGCCGACTCACCGGCATGAAGATCACCGGCGGTGACGGTGTGACGCGCGTCGTGCCGCTGGACATGCTGCTGGTGTTCTTCGGCCTGTCGCCCAAGCTCGGCCCGATCGCCGAATGGGGCCTGAACATCGAGCGCAAGCAGATCGTCGTCGACACCGAGAAGTTCGAGACCAGCACGCCGGGCATCTTCGCGGTCGGCGACGTGAACACCTACCCGGGCAAGAAGAAGCTGATCCTGTCGGGCTTCCACGAGGCGGCGCTGGCGGCCTTCGCGGCGGCGCCGTACATCTTCCCGGACAAGCGCATCCATCTGCAGTACACGACCACCAGCCCGAAGCTTCACAAGGTGCTGGGCGTGGAGACGCCGAACTTCGATTAGGGCGCCTATCGGCAAGACGGATGGCGGGGCCCGCGATGCGGGCCCCTTCTCTTTTTGGGCTGATAATTCACTCGCGGCGCCGAGTTGTGCGCCGCATCCGCTAGGGGTGTTGGCCCGTTCGCTTGCGAACGAGCCGACTGAGAGAGTCCCTTCGAACCTGATTGAGGTAATCCTCGCGCAGGGAAGCATGGTCGAAGCGCCGCGGTCCGCGGCTGCGCCGACCCCGCCGACCTGCCATCGACCGTCAAGGATCCACGATGGCAAACATTCACCGCCCACCCACCTACTTCCGATCCCGAACGCCGCTGGTGCTGGCACTCGGCCTTGCCCTCCAGACCGGCTGGGCACAGAACGCGGGCAGCGAGACCCAGCTCGCGCCGGTGCTCGTGCTCGGCCGCTCCACGCCCGTCGCCACGGCGGCCGGCTGGGGCGACGTGCCGCTGTCGCTTGCGCCGCTGCAAGCCAGCGTCTTCGGCGCGGAGCAGTTGAAAGACCGGGGCGTTCAGCGCCTGTCCGACATCACCGCCTTCGATGCCGCCGTGAGCGACGCCTACAACACCGAGGGCTACTGGGACTACCTGACGGTGCGCGGTTTCGTCATCGACAACCGCTTCAACTACCGGCGCGACGGCCTGCCGATCAACGCCGAGACTTCGATCCCTCTGGACAACAAGGCGCAGATCGAAGTGCTCAAGGGCACCAGCGGCCTGCAGGCCGGCACCAGCGCGCCGGGCGGGCTGGTGAACTACGTGGTCAAGCGGCCATTGGCCGACCCGCTGCGCCGTGCCTCGCTCGAGTGGCGCGAGGCCGGCAGCGTGACGGCTGCGGTCGACCTGAGCCAACGCTTCGGCGTGGCCGACGCCTTCGGCGTGCGCATCAACGCGGCCGCCGCGCACCTCGACCCGAAGGTGCGCGACGCGAAGGGGCGCCGCAGCCTGCTTGCCGTGGCTGGCGACTGGCGCTTCGGCGCCGACACGCTGATCGAAGCCGAGCTCGAGACCAGCCGCCGCTCGCAGCCCAGCGTGCCGGGTTTCAGCCTGCTCGGCGACAGCGTGCCGGCTCCGGTGGACCCGCGCCTCAACCTGAACAACCAGGCCTGGGCGCAGCCGGTCGTGCTCGACGGCGACACCGCATCCGTGCGCTGGCGCCAGAAGCTGGCCGATGGCTGGCAGTTCACTGCGCATGCCGCGACACAACGCTTGCGCAGCGACGACCGCATCGCCTTCCCCTTCGGCTGCTTCGACCCCGATCCGGAACCCGACGGCACCTACTACGCCGACCGCTACTGCCCGAACGGCAACTTCGACCTGTACGACTTCCGCAGCGAGAACGAACGACGCCGCACCGACGCGCTGGACCTGTCGCTGCAGGGCAAGGTCCGCACAGGCGCCATCGAGCACGCGCTGAGCGCGGGGGTGCTGAAAGGCCGCGTGCGCAACCGCTTCGGTTCGCAGACCTTCGCCTTCAGCGGTACCGGCAACATCGACGGCAGTGTGCGCGACCTACCCGCCAACCCGGTGCCGAACGACGAGAACACCAACCGCGACGAACGCAGCACCGAACTAAGCCTGCGCGACGCGATCACGTTCGACGAGCGCAGCACGCTGTGGCTCGGCGTGCGCCACACGCGGCTGCACCGCGAGAGCGTGCGCACCGACGGCTCGCGGCCGACCGGCTATGCGCAGTCGTTCAGCACGCCCTTCTTTGCAGCGAGCCATGCCTTCGCGCCGCAGCAGCTGGTCTACGCGAGCTGGAGCCGCGGCATCGACTCCGAGGTGGTGCCCAACCGCAGCCGCTACGTCAATGCCGGGCAGCCGCTGCCGGCGCTGAAAAGCCGGCAGGCCGAGCTCGGCGTCAAGGGCAGCAGCGATCAGGCCGAGTGGTCGGTGGCGCTGTTCGAGATCCGCCGGCCGCTGTTCGCCGACATCGGCCCCTGCGATGTCGACAACTCCTGCGTCCGCCAGGCAGATGGCGAGCAGCACCACCGCGGCGTCGAGGCCAACGTGGCCACGCGGCTCGAAGCGTGGACGTTGCGCTTCGGCGCGCAGTGGCTGCGCGCGCGCGTGCAGGGCGTGACCGACCCAGCGGTGGACGGCAAGGAGCCGACCAACGTACCGGCGCGAACGCTGAAGTTGCAGGCCGACTACCGCGTCGTCGCCCTGCCCGGCCTGTCGCTGCAAGCCGGCCTGATGGCTGAAAGCCGCCGCATGGCGCTTCCCGACAACAGCGCACGGATCCCGGGACATGCCCGCACCGAGCTCGGCGCCCGCTATGAGCACCGCGTGGGCACGAGCAATGTGGTCTGGCGGGCGGGCGTCGAGAACCTGACCGACCGCCGCGCCTGGCGCGAATCGCCCTATCAGTTCGGTCATGCGTACTTGTTCCCGCTGCCGCCGAGAACCTTGCGCCTGTCCGTACAGGCCGACCTGTAGGCCGGTTTCAAAGCCAGCTATAATGCGAGGCTGTTCCTCGATAGCTCAGTCGGTAGAGCGCCGGACTGTTAATCCGTAGGTCCCTGGTTCGAGCCCAGGTCGGGGAGCCAAGATAGCCAAGAGTCAGCCGGTTAGCGCCGGCTGACTTTTTTGCTTCATGGGCTCGGCTGCTGCCCGAGAACTGCGCCGATTGAAGTCCCAGCACTGCAAACCGACCTGGCGCTTCTGCTCGCCACCGACTCGCCGCCTGTGCAGCGGCTGCACTTCAATGCCGGCGACCCCCGGATGTCTTGCGCCGGCTCTTCGATCGGCACGACATCGTCGCCATACTGAACACCGATGCCTGATCCGGCAAACGCTTGACGCAACCCCGCGTCCGACACGGGCAACGACCACCGCCATGCCCAAGGTACTGTTCGACTTCACCGACCCGAACGTCGTGAACGCGTGGCATGCCATCGACGACCGCGTGATGGGCGGCCTGTCTCGCAGCAGGCTGCACCACGACCCAGCTGGGCACGCCGTTTTCGAGGGCGATGTCTCGCTGGAACGCGGCGGCGGGTTCGCCTCCGTTCGATCCGGCCCTGGCGAGCGAGGCCAGCCGGGCGCCGAGACGTGTTGGCTCGAAGTGCGCGGTGGCAACAAGCAGTTCAAGCTCAGCCTCCTGACCGACGACGCCATCGACAGCCTGAACTACCAGGCCAGCTTCGCACCCGCCGGCACGGTCTGGCAGACCCTGCATCTGCCACTGTCCGAATTCCGCGCCAGCTTCCGCGGACGCGAGCTCCCCGGCGCACCGCCACTCGACCCCGCCCGCATCCGCCAGGTCGGGCTGATGATCGCTGCACGCCAGGCGGGCCCCTTCGCGCTCGACATCCGCCGCATCAGTCTCGCCTGAACCGGGCGAGAGGCCGCCGCAGGACCGTGGCAGCGAGTGGGCTCGCCTTCGCGCCTCACGGCGCAGCGGGCAGCTGCGCAGGGCCGGCAGCCTTCGTTGGCTGGCGGCGTCGACGGCGACTCATCGCAGCACCTCGGTGACGAAGAAGACCGCTGCCTTGAACATGGCGAACACCACGCCAGACACGACGATGGCCGACACCGCTGCCATTCCGAGCCCGGCCAGGACCCACAGACCGTCCCTCCCCAGCACACCCAGCGCGAGCAAGCTGATGGCCAGCGCCGGCAGCATGTTGCCGAGCGGAACGGGCAGCACCAGCACGATTGCGAGCAGCAGGCACACCAGGCCGATCAGGTACTCCATGGGTGGCTGCGCCAGCCCCATCGCACGAGGGCGCAGCATGCGCTCGGCTCGTGCCAGCCAGGGGCCGATGCGTCGCACCAGTGCTGCGAAGTCGGCATGCGTCATCGTGCGCCGGGCGATCACCGCCGGGAGCCAAGGCCTTCGGCCGAACGCCAGTTGCGCGGCAAGGAAGACCAGGGGGGCACCCAGGACGGCCGACGTGCCGGGCGGCACGGGCAGCACGTTGGGCACCGCGAACACGAACAGCAGGGCCGCCAGCGCGCGATCGCCCAACGCCGCCAGCAGGTCGCCGATGGAGATTCGCTCGCGGCTGTCGTCTCGCGCCAATGCCTGAAGCAGCAACGACAGCGTGGCCTGGTAGTCTGGGAAACGAGTCGGGGCGGTCATGCGACGGCTACCACGGGGTTGCCGTGATGCATTTCGAGGTGAGTCAGCAAAGAGACGGTGGCGCTCAGGCGCTCGCGGCGGACTGAGGATACCGGCCCGCAGCAGCGGGCGGCCGCTTCCAGCCTGCAGGCTCAGCCCGGTGGCTCGTCGGTCAGGCGAAGCTGCACGCACTGCGCGTGTTCGGCAAAGCGGCGCTGTTCGCACTGGGTCTTCATGCAGCGGTACAGCGCGAACTGCGTCCGGGGCGCACACGCGGCCTCCGGCGTGGTGGCAACTGCCGGCACGGCGGGCGCCGAGGGCAGCGGGCGAGGCAATGGCGCTTCGACGCGGGCACGCACGTCGCCCAGCGCGGAAGGCGGCGCAGTGGCCAGTTGCGGCTGCTGCACCGGCACAGGTTCCGGATCCGCCAGGGCCTTGATCGCGATCGGGCTGTCGCCGCGCTCGGGTGTTGCTTCAAGCACCTGTCCCGATGCAGGCGGGCTCCTCGGCGGCAACGGCGCCGCAGCCAGGTCGGCGGCGCTCGCCACTGACCTGGTTTCGGCTTGGTCACCGTTGAGTTGATAGGCCGCCACCACCGCAAGCATGATCACGCCCAACCCGCCGGCCACGAGCTTGGGCCAGCGGCGGGCGCGGGGCGCCTGGAACCCTTCCTGTTCCCACGGCCGATCCGCGTGCATCGGCTCGAGCCATGCAGGCCGGGGCTCCAGCGTGCTCTCGTCGTCGATCGCATCGTCCCCGAAGTCCGATGCCGCACGGCGGCTGACCGGCAGCGTCTGCACCGGGACCGCCGCCACGGTCGGGGCAGCGGCCAGCCACTGCCGGCGGAACACGGCCACCGATGCGGGCCGCTTCTGGGTATCGCTGAGCAGCGCCCGCTCCAGCACGGCGACGAAACGACTGCCCTCATGCTCGCCCGATCGGCCGGCCAGCGGCTGCCAGTCCTGCGCGCTGCACGGCGCCTGCATGCAGAACCGCGCCACGGCAGCGAGCGAGTACAGGTCGGACCACGGCCCCGGCACCTGCCCGTTCGCGCCGTCGTCGAGTTCGGGGGGGCGAAAACCCGGTTCCGGCCACGCCGGGTGTTGCAGCATGCGCGGGCCGATGGTCTTTTGCACAGCGCCCGTGTCGAGCAGCATCGGCCGGCCATCGTCACGCATCAGGATCTGGCCGGGACGGACATTGCCGTGCACCCAGCCCGCGCCGTGCAGGCTCTCGAGGGCGTCGAGCAGCGGCACGATCAGGCTGTGCAGCCAGTCTTCGGTGGGCGGCTCGTCCATCGTCTCGCAGACCTCGGCCAGCGTTCGCCCCTCGACACGCGGCCACATTCGGAACGCCGTGCCGCGGATCCGCCACAGCGAGGCGACACGCATGAGTGCCGGGTGCAGGGCACCGCCGAGCACCTGCGACTCCTGCACGAAAGCCTGCAAGCCTTCATCCCACAACGCTGCGTGTGCAGGTGAGAGGGGCGCCAGCAGGCCCGAGGCTTCACGCACCGACATGCCCGCCGGCGCGAACTCCTCGATCAGCACCTCGCCCCCGGACGAACTCGCGGTCGCCAGATACCGAATGCCGAAGGCATCTCGTGAGTGCTCGCCACGAAGCACGAAGCTGCCGACGGCCGCACCCACGGGCAAGGCCTGCGGAACGGCGTCGGTCAGTTGGGGCATCGGGATCATGGGCACGACTTCTGAGGCTGCAAAGGGGCAAGTTAGGCCAGACCTTCGGCACGGTCGGTGCGCCACCCCACAGACCGCAATGACCCCTTCGCGCACATTGCCTTCGACCCCACGGCCGATCCGGCCGTCGCCCCCCTTGGAGCCGTTCATGGACAAGTACCCTTGGATGCCTGCCGGCGCAGGCCGCATCAGCCCCATCCAGTGGGCTCTGTCCGGCACGATCGCCGCGCTGCTGACGCTCTGGCTCGCGTCGATGCCCTTCGCCGGTGTGGCGTTCGACGTGTTCGCGCTGCGGCCGCCCTCGTTGCAGGGCACCGGCACCTTGGCCCTGGGCCTGATGAGCGTGGCGATGGTGCTGGCCACCCGGCCGGTGGTCTTCGAGCCCTGGCTGGGCGGGCTCGACAAGATGTACCGCCTGCACAAGTGGCTGGGCATCTCGGCTGGCGTGATGGCGATCAGCCACTGGCTGTGGGTGGAGGCGCCGAAGTGGGCCGTGGCGCTCGGCTGGCTCGTCCGCCCGCCCCGCGAGCGCGGCGCGCTGCCCGACAACCCGATCCTGCAACAACTGCACGGCCTGCGCGGCGCGGCCGAAAGCGTGGGCGAGTGGGCCTTCTATGCGCTGATCGTGCTGATCGCCCTGGCCCTGCTGAAGCAGTTTCCCTACCGCCGCTTCTTCCAGACCCACCGCCTGCTGCCGGTGGTCTACCTGGTGCTGGTGTTCCACGCGGTGGTGCTGACCCAGGACAGCAGCTGGACGCAAGCCGTGGGCATCGTGATGGCCTTGCTGATGGCCGCGGGAAGCATCGCGGCAGGGATGGTGCTGTTCGGCACCGTCGGCCGCAGCCGCCAGGCCGTCGGCGTGGTGGAGACGATCGGCACCCATGCCGGGCTCGACGTGCTCGAGGTCGCCGTGCAACTCAAGAGCCGCTGGGCAGGCCACGAGCCGGGGCAGTTCGCCTTCGTGCGCTTCGATGCGAGTGAAGGGGCGCACCCTTTCACCATCACCTCGCCCTGGTCGGGTGACGGCCGCATGAGCTTCCTCATCAAGGGACTGGGCGACTACACGAAGGCGCTGCCGGGCCTGCTGCATCCCGGCGACCTGCTGAGAGTCGAGGGCCCGTACGGCCAGTTCAAGTTCGAGGGCCGCAAGCCGCGGCAGATCTGGGTGGGCGGCGGGATCGGCATCACGCCCTTCATCGCGCGGCTGCAGCACCTGGCGAAGCTGCCCGACGGCAAGACGATCGACCTGTTCCACACCACGGGCGATGTCGATGAGGCCGCCTTCGCCCGGCTTCGCGCGGCGGCGCGCGCAGCCCACGTTCGACTGCACCTCATGGTGGATGCGGTGGACGGCCGCCTGAGCGCAGATCGGCTGCGCTCCCTCGTTCCCGACTGGCGCGCGGCCGACATCTGGTTCTGCGGCCCCGCGGCGTTCGGCAGCACGCTGCGCCACGACCTGGTCGCCACGGGCCTGAACGGCCGCGACTTCCACCAGGAACTCTTCAACATGCGATGAACGCGGCGCGTCAATGCCGGCTGGCGACCGCCCGGCTGGTAGACCAGGTCGGCGGCCAAGCGGGCTCGCGCACAGCGGCCCGGCACGACACGGCAGTGTGTGGGATCCTCGAGCCGATGACATGCCTTCAAGGTTCGCTGAATCGTCTCGCTCGGTTCTTGAAAACGCTCTGCGCCTTTGCCCTGACCGCCATCGCCATGCCCAGCCTCGCCATCGAAGAGCCCGCGTACCAGGTCGTTCGCCGGCTCGAAGGCATCGAGGTGCGCGAATACGCGCCGTACACCGTGGCCGAGGTGCTCGTGGCCGGCCCGGCGAGCGAAGCCGGCAGCCAGGCCTTCCCGATCCTGGCCGGCTACATCTTCGGCAAGAACAAGGGGGAACGGAAGTTCGCCATGACGGCGCCGGTGACGCAGGCGGCGGTGCCCGTGAAGCTGGACATGACGTCCCCCGTCACGCAGACGGCCGCGCCGGGCGGCTTCGTCGTGCAGTTCGTGCTGCCGCGGGGCGTGACGCCAGCCACCGCGCCCGAGCCGCTGGACGCACGCGTGCTATTGCGCGAGGTGGCGGCGATCCGCGTGGCGGTGATCCGCTACTCGGGTCTGTGGTCGGCATCGAACGATGCCACCCACCTGGCGAAACTGCAGGCCGCCTTGCGCGCGGCCGATCTGACGTGGTCGGGTGACGCGGTCTATGCCCGCTACAACCCGCCATTCACGCCCTGGTTCCTGCGCCGCAACGAGATCTGGCTGCAGTTGCCCTGAGCGCTCGCGCGCCGGGTGCGGCCGCTGGCGCCGGCCCACGGTGCGCCAGCGCACAGACGCTTCGGCCCGCGCCGCCGATCGTGATGCTGCGGCGGGTGCCACCCTCGCTGGCGGCAACCCCTTTCGAGAGCCCGACATGGAGTTCAAGGACTACTACGCCACCCTGGGCGTCGCGCGCACGGCCACGCAGGACGAGATCAAGCGCGCCTACCGCAAGCTGGCCCGCAAGTACCACCCCGACGTGAGCAAGGAAGCCGATGCCGAGGCACGCTTCAAGGACGTGGCCGAAGCGCACGAGGCCCTGATCGACGCCGAACGCCGCGCCGCCTACGACGACATCGCGCAGCGCCATGCCAGCGGGCGCCCCTTCGAGCCGCCGCCCGGCTGGGACAGCGGCTTCGAGTTCAGTGGCCGCGGTCAGCAAGGCACCGCGGGCCGGCATGCCGATGGCGCTGATGCACGAGATTTCAGCGCCTTCTTCGAATCGCTGTTCGGGCGCGCGGGCAGCGAGGGGCTGCGGCGGCAGGCCGCCAGCGCGATGCAGGGGCAGGACCACCACGCCAAGGTGTCGATCGATCTGATGGATGCCTGCCATGGCGCCCGGCGCACGATCTCCCTGCGCCGGCCGGTGGTCGATGCCGCGGGGCAGACCACGCTGCAGGAGCATCAGCTCGAGGTCGGCATCCCGAAGGGAGTGCGAGAAGGACAGCACCTGCGCCTGGCGGGCCAGGGCAGCCCGGGCCAGGGCGGCGCGCCGGCGGGCGACCTGTACCTGGAGATCCACGTGCTGCCGCATCCGCTGTTCCGGCTGGACGGGGGCGACCTGCATCTCGATCTGCCGGTCGCACCCTGGGAGGCGGCGCTCGGCGCCTCGGTCACCGTGCCCACGCCCGACGGCGCGGTGGAGCTCAGCGTGCCCTCGTCGTCGACCGCCGGGCGCCGCTTGCGCCTGAAGGGCCGCGGCCTGCCCGGCGCACCGCCGGGCGACCTCTACGCGGTGCTGTCGATCGCGCTGCCCCCGGCGCTCACCGAACCGCAGAAGCAGGCCTATGCCAGCTTCGCCGATGCCTTCCCCGGGTTCGACCCACGCACCGCACTGGAGGCTTGATGGCCACGCATGCACCCGAAGTCCGCACGGCGCACGGCGTCGTCGTCGAAGAGCAGATCGTCTTCACCCTGAGCGCGCTGTGCCGCGCCAGCGGCGCGCAGGCCGAGCAGGTGCAGGCCCTGATCGACGAAGGCCTGCTGCAGCCGACCGGCCAGCGCCCGGAAGACTGGCAGTTCAGCGGCAGCGCCTTGCGGAGCACGCGCACGGCGCTGAGGCTGTCCCGCGATCTCGAACTGGGCGTGTCGGGCGCGGCCCTGGTGATGGACCTGTTGAGCGAGATCGAACGGTTGCGCGCGCGGCTGCGATGCCGTTGATCCGCGAGGCACGCGTGCGCTGTCGAACAGACGCACCGCGTGGATGACCCTACAAGCGTGGTGACGCGGCGCCCGTCATTGATGCGCCGCTTTCATTCACACCTGAGGAACCGCATCATGAAGAAGCATCTTTCCAGCCTCGCGCTGGCCACCTCGGCTTTCGCGGCGACGCTGTGCGTCACGCCCATCGCCTCGGCCCAGATCGCCGGCGGCACCACCACCGTCGAGGCCAGCATCACCGAGTCCACTCAGATCGCCATGGGCTGGAGCGTCAAGAAGACCTTGCTGGGCAAGACGATCTACAACGACGCCGGCCAGAAGGTCGGCAAGGTGGACGACCTGATCATCTCGCCCGACAAGAACGTCTCGTACGTGATCGTCGGCGCGGGCGGCTTCATCGGCATCGGCCGGCACGACGTGGCCATCCCGGTGTCGCGTATTCAGAACCAGGCGGGCGAGCTGGTGATGGCCGGCGCGACCAAGGAGATGATCAAGGCCCTGCCCGAGTTCGCCTACGCGAACGACACCGCCCGGCGCGACCAGTTCGTCGCCGCGGCCGACAAGGACATCGCCAAGGGCAAGGCGAAGGTCGCCGACCTCGAGAAGAAGGCCGGCGCCGCCGCCACCGAAGCCAAGGCCAGGATCGACCTGCAGATCAGCGCGCTCCAGGTGGACGTGAAGTCGGCCGAGGCCAAGCTCGACGAGATGAAGCAGGCCACGGCGACGCGCTGGAAGGAGTTCGAAGCCGGCGTCAGCGCGGCCACCGCCCGCCTGCGCAAGTCGATCGACACCGCCACCGGCTGATCGCGCCGGACACCGCCTTCACCAACATCAACGCATCTCGAATGGAACTCTCATGAACAAGATCCTGGTCGCCATCTTCGACACCGAAACGGCCGCAGGCGCCGGCCTCCAGGCGCTTCGCGCCTTGCACGATGCGGGTGACATCACGCTGTACGCCACCGGCGTGATGGCCAAGGACGCGCAGGGCGTGATCACCGTCAAGAAGTCCATGGACCCGGGCCCGCTGGGTGCCGTCACCGGCCTGGCGGTCGGCAGCATGATCGGCCTGATCGGCGGACCGATGGGCCTGGCCGTCGGTGCCGTGACGGGCACGGTGGCGGGTGCCGTGCGCGACTTCTGGGTCGCCGGTGTGGGGCTGGACTTCATCGAGGAAGCTCAGTCCCGCGTGCTGCCCGGCAAGGTCGCGCTGGTGGCCGAGATCGAGGAGGAGTGGGTCATCCCCGTCGATTCGGCGCTCGAGGCCGTGGGCGGCCAGGTGTTCCGCCGCTCGCGCTCGGAACTCGCCGAGGCCCAGTTCGACCACGACATCGTCACGGTCAAGGCGGAGATCCGCGAACTCGAGTCCGAGGCCTCCCACGCCAGCGGCGCTGCCAAGACCCGGCTGCAGGCCCAGCTCGACGCGGCGAAGGCCCGCCTGGACACGGCCATGCAGCGGGCCCGGCAACGGGTCGAGACCCTCAAGCAGGAAGCCGATGCCAAGGCCGAATCGCTCAAGCTGCAACTGGCCCAGGCCCAGGCCAGCGCCAAGGCGAGGATCGAGGATCGTGTCAAGCGGGTGAAGAACGCCTACCACGCCCGGGGCGCCAAGCTGGCCCAGGCCTGGAGCCTGACCAAGGAAGCCTTGGCCGCCTGAGCCAGCGCAGGCTTGTCCACAGCGGCAGTGGAGAAGCCTGTGCACAACTGGTGGAATCAGCGCGGAGCCCCTTGTGGGGCCTCGCGCTGCGACGGTTCGCTCGTTTGGGCAGCAGCCCGGGCATCTCGACCGGGGCTCAGGCCGACTGCACCGCCACGATCCAGAGTTGCGCGCCTTGCATGGGCGTGGCGCTCCAGGTGACGTTGTAGGTCCCGGCGGCGCTGACCTGGCGCACCGCCACGGCACATTGCACCAGGGCCCCAGAGGCCAGCACGGAGTCGACGACGCTGAAGCCGTTGTCGGGCACCGCGGTCTTGTCGGACTGCACCCCGGCGTCGCCCCACCACCAGGCGACCAGCAGGGCCGGACCGGTGGTGGTGATGCTCGCACTGGTCAGCGGCGAGCCGGCCAGCACCTCGCGCCACTGCGCCGGTCGCACGAGCCCGCCGCCGGTGACCTCGATCACGCTGAGCGTGGTCTCGTCGCTCGGTTGCGGCTTGGCCGCGGTGACCACATGGCCGGCGCCGCCGCTGGCCTGCTCGCAGGCATAGAGCGCCGTGCCCGAGCTGGTCCACAAGGTGTAGGTGTGCGTCGTGCCGAGCTGCACGAAGGTGTTGCCCTTGTTGTCGGTCGGCGCGCCATGGGCCGACACCACGCCGCGGCCCACGCAGGCCAGCAGCGTGCTGCCGCCGGCTGCGGTGCTCAGGGCGGAGGTGGACAGCGGCGACACCGACACCCCGTCGCGGTTGAACACCAGCTGATGCGCGCCGAGGGCCGGCGCCCCGGGTGCAGGTGCAGGTGCAGGTGCAGGTGCAGGTGCAGGTGCAGGTGCAGGTGCAGGTGCAGGTGCAGGTGCGGGTGCGGGTGCAGGTGCGGGTGCGGGAGGGCTGGCAGCGGATCCGCCGCCACAACCGGCCAGTGTGGCCGTGGCCAGCAGCCACAATCGGCGCATGGCCGTGCGCCGGCCCTCCATCACCTCGGCCGCCGAGTGAGAACCGACGGTTTCCTTGTCGTTCAATCTGTGCTCCCGCAGTGGCCCGATTGTGGAACAGCGCACGAGCACGGCACACCCCGCGTTCGCAGCACAGGTGTTACTGTCATGGGCCCTTGCCCGGGCGCGACAATGCGGCCACCATCGCTGTCACTCGCAGAAGCTTCACCGCCCTTGCCCATGCTCAAGCTACCGACCCTGCTCGCCAGCGCCTTGTTCGCCACCGTGGCGCTGCCCGTGAGCGCTGCACCCGCCGACACTGCCAAGGCCACCGACCGTTGCGAGACGGAGGTCAGCGAGACGATTCGCCGCATGCGGGGCCGCGATGCGAAGGAAGTGCAGTTCCTCGCCGCCAAGCGCGTGGCGCTGCCCAGCGGCGACGACGAGACGGCCATCAAGGGCGAAGGCCGCTACAAGGGCACCGCCGGCAGCGTGAGCTTCACTTACAGCTGTGCCTACAACGCGGCGTCGGACGCCACCTCCGGCGTGGTCTTCCGCGATGCCGGCGCGACGCGCGCGGCGCCCGAGAAGGCTTTCGAGCCCGACCTCACCAACGTGTCGCCCGAGGCTTGCGAGGCCGCCGCGGCCGGTGCGCTGAAACGCCAGCATCCGCGCGTGGGCCGCATCAACTTCGGCGCCGATTCACGGCGCATGCAGCCGGGCACGAACGGCCGCGTCGAGCTCGTCGGCAAGGGCTCGGTGGAGCGCGCGCCGGGCATGAACCTGATCCCGTTCAGCTACCGCTGCCAGGTCGAGCCGCGCAGCGGCAAGGTGGTCGACATCTCGACCACCGAGTAATCAGGGCAGCAGTTCGGCCACCGCATCCCAGGCCTCGGCGGGAATGCGCCCTTCGAAGCGAGCGCGTTCGATGCCCTGCGCGTCGAGCACGACCGTGAACGGCAGCCGATTCGGACGCCGGCTCAGCGAATCAACGAAGCCGGCGTCGCCGGCCCACAAGCTGGGCGGGTTGAGCGCCGGGTCCTGCGTGGACTTCCAGGCCTTGTCGTAGGCCAGCAGGTCGTCGCGGCGCCGGTCCTCGCTGATCAGCACCAGTTCGAAAGGCTTGCTTCGCCAGCCCTGGGCGTTGGCGCGTAGCTCGGCCATCTTGGAGCGGCACACCGCGCAGTCGGTGCTCCAGTAGAAGAGCATGAGCACCTTGCCACGCTGCGCCTCGCTGCTGAAGGGCTGTCCGGCCAGGGTGCTGCCGCTCAGCTTGAAAGGCGCGCCCTCCGCCTGGGCGAACACGGCGAAGAGGCTCAACAGCGCCAGCGCCGCGGCGCGCTTCCAGATTCCGACCACTTGGCACTCCTGCGTGGGACCGTCCCACCGCGCTCGGTCGGCCGACGGCGCGCCGCCTTACCGGTCACCACGCTGCACGTGAGCTTGTGCGCAGGATTCGCCGCCGCCGCGGATCAGTTCACCGGCGTGAGCTTGGCCACCGACAGCGCCAGCCACTTCATGCCGTGGCGGCCGAAGTTGACCTGGGCGCGTGCGTCCTCGCCGCTGCCCTCGAGCGTGAGGATCACGCCCTCGCCGAACTTGGTGTGGAACACGCTCTGCCCGGTGCGCAGGCCGTGCGCGGTGCTCGTCTTCGGGGCCGACGGATAGCTGCTCGCCGGCCGCGGCTCGACGCGCCCCGCGCCGACGATCGAGCCCAGCCCCGAGCCGCGTTGCCAGGCCTGCTGGTACTCCCGCGCGAAACCCGAGCCGAAGCCCTGGTTGCGTGGCGTGATCCACTTCAGGCAGGCCTCGGGCAGCTCGTCGAAGAAGCGGCTCTTCACGTTGTAGCGCGTCTGGCCGTGCAGCATGCGCGTCTGGCTGAAGCTCAGGTACAGGCGCTTGCGCGCGCGCGTGATGGCCACGTACATCAGCCGACGCTCTTCTTCGAGTCCGTCGTGGTCGGCCAGGCTGTTCTCGTGCGGGAACAGGCCTTCCTCGAGGCCGGTGATGAACACCGCGTCGAACTCCAGGCCCTTGGCCGAGTGCACCGTCATCAGCTGGATCGCGTCCTGCCCGGCCTGCGCCTGGTTGTCGCCGGCCTCCAGCGAAGCGTGCGTCAGGAAGGCGGCCAGCGGCGACATGATCTCGCCGGTCTCGGCATCGGGCACCTGCTCGATCGCCGTGCCCTGCTCGTCCACCGGCAGCGCCACCGCGTCCTTGCCGAAACCTTCCTGCGTGACGAAGGCCTCGGCGGCGTTGACCAGCTCCTCCAAGTTCTCGAGCCGGTCCTTGCCTTCCTTGTCGGTCTTGTAGAAGTCCACCAGGCCGGAGGCGTGCAGCATGTGCTCGATGATCTCGCGCAGCGACAGCCCCTTGGTCGCATCGCGCATCGCGTCGATCAGCGCCACGAAGGCCTGCAGGTTGGCTCCGCCCTTGCCCGCCACCGCGCCGACGCTCTGGGTCAGGCTGCGTCCGCTGGCGCGAGCCGCGTCCTGCAGGAGCTCGACCGTGCGCGCGCCGATGCCGCGCGTCGGGAAGTTCACCACGCGCAGGAAGCTGGTGTCGTCGTTCGGGTTCTCGATCAGGCGCAGGTAGCTCAGCGCGTGCTTCACCTCGGCGCGCTCGAAGAAGCGCAGCCCGCCGTAGACCTTGTACGGCATGCCGGCGTTGAACAGCGCGCTTTCCAGCACGCGGCTCTGCGCATTGCTGCGGTAGAGCAGCGCGATGCTGCTGCGCGGGATGCCGTCGCGGTGCAGCTGCTGCGCTTCCTCGACGAACCACTGTGCCTCGGCGAAGTCGCTGGTCGCCTCGTGCACGCGCACCGGCTCGCCGGCACCGGCGTCGGTGGTGAGGTTCTTGCCCAGGCGCTTCTCGTTGTGCGAGATCAGCTCGTTGGCGGTGTCGAGGATGTTGCCGAAGCTGCGGTAGTTGCGCTCCAGCTTGATGACCTGCTCGACCTTGAACTCGCGCTCGAAGGCGCTCATGTTGCCGACCTGCGCGCCGCGGAAGGCGTAGATGCTCTGGTCGTCGTCGCCGACGGCGAACACCGCCGCGTGCGGGCCGGCGAACATCTTCAGCCAGGCGTATTGCAGCTTGTTCGTGTCCTGGAATTCGTCGACGAGGATGTGCGAGAAGCGCCGCCGGTAGTGGTCGCGCAGCGCCGCGTTGTCGCGCATCAGCTCGTAGGTGCGCAGCATCAGCTCGGCGAAGTCGACCACGCCCTCGCGCTGGCACTGCTCCTCGTAGCCCTGGTAGACCTGCACCATCACGCGGGTGAGTTCGTCGCGCACCTCCACGTCCTTCGGGCGCAGGCCGTCTTCCTTCTGCGCGGCGATGAACCACGTGACCTGCTTGGGCACGTAGCGCTCCTCGTCGAGGTTCATCGCCTTGATGACGCGCTTGACGGCCGAAAGCTGGTCGGCCGAGTCGAGGATCTGGAAGCCCTGCGGCAGCGCGGCGAGCTTCCAGTGCGCACGCAGGAAGCGGTTGCACAGGCCGTGAAAGGTGCCCACCCACATGCCGCGCACCGGCAGCGGCAGCATCGCGGCCAGCCGCGTGAGCATCTCCTTGGCCGCCTTGTTGGTGAAGGTCACCGCCATCACGCCGGCCGGCGAGACCATGCCGTTGCTGATCAGCCAGGCGATGCGCGTGGTCAGCACGCGCGTCTTGCCCGAGCCCGCGCCGGCGAGGATCAGCGCCGGGCGCGCCGGCAGCGTGACCGCGGCGAGCTGCTCCGGGTTCAGCCCGCGCAGCAGGCCGCCCATGTCGGGCGGCGGCGCGGCCGCCTCGTGCTCCTCGAACAGAGGAATCGCGGGGTCGTCGTGCGGGGCGTTGGAACTCATCGACACATTCTAGGTTCCGGCTCGTCACCGCCCTGGGGCGGCACTGCGGCGACACTGCGGGCATGTCCTGGTTCTCCACCCGCCCCTTCGCGCGCTCTGTCGCCCAACCCTCGCTCGGCCTCGCGCTGCAGGGCGGCGGCGCGCACGGCGCCTTCACATGGGGCGTGCTCGACGCGCTGCTCGAGGACGGCCGCTTCCCCATCTCGGCGATCAGCGGCACCAGCGCCGGGGCGATGAACGCCCTCGCGCTCGCCCACGGCCTGCTCCGCGGCGGTGCCGAGGCCGCGCGCGAATCGCTCACCGACTTCTGGCGCGCCGTCGGCACGCAGCTGCCCTTCGAGATGCTGATGATCGGGCCGACCGACAGCCCGGGCCTCGCCCCCGGCATGCGCGCACTGATGCACTGGACGCGGCTGCTTTCGCCCTACCAGCTCAACCCGCTCGGCCTGAACCCGCTGCGCGACGTGCTCGAGGCGCAGATCGACTTCGAGCGCCTGCGCTCGAGCCGCGCGCCGCGCCTGTTCATCGCCGCCACGCACGCGAGCACGGGCCGGCTGCGCCTGTTCGGCAATGCCGATCTGTGCGTGGAGGCCGCGCTGGCCTCGGCCTGCCTGCCCACCGTGCACCACGCGGTGATGATCGACGGCGAGCCCTACTGGGACGGCGGCTACAGCGCCAACCCGGCGCTGTTCCCGCTGGTGCGCTGCGGCGTGGCCGACCTGCTGATCGTCTCGCTCAGCCCGCTGGACTACGGCGAGGTGCCGCGCAGCGCCGAGGAGATCCGCGCCCGGGCGCTGGAGTTCACCTTCAACGCGAGCTTCCTGCGCGAGGCCACGCTGCTCGCCGAGGCCTGCGAGGAGGCGCGTGGCCCCGTCATCGCCTTCGGCCTGGGCGCAGGCCGCCTGGAGCGCCGCCTGCGTGCGCTGCGCACCCACCTGATCGATGCGCACGACGACCTGGGCGCGCTGTCGGCCGAGACGCGGCTGATCGCGCACCTGCCCTTCCTCGAACGTCTGCGCGACCAGGGCCGCGGGCGGGCGCAGCGCTGGCTGTCCGAGCATGGTGCGAGCGTCGGGCGCCGCGCCAGCGTGGACCTCGCGCGCCTGTACGCGCCGCCAGGCGCATCCGCGTAGAATTCGCCACCGGGCCCAAATATTGGCGCCCGGTTCGCATTTCTGGCACCGTCCGCGCCGACGGCCTCGCCGACGCACCGGGATTCCAAGTCAAGCGCTCGCATTCCCCTTCACGGAGCCGCTTCATGGAAATCTTCGACTACGACAACATCCTGCTTCTGCCGCGCAAGTGCCGCGTCGAAAGCCGCAGCGAGTGCGACCCCTCGATCGAGTTCGGCCCGCAGCGCTTCAAGCTGCCGGTGGTGCCGGCCAACATGAAGACGGTGGTCGACGAGCCGATCACCGAGTGGCTGGCCGCCAACGGCTACTTCTACGTGATGCACCGTTTCGACCTGGACACGCTGGCCTATGCCAAGAAGATGCGCGCCAAGGGCCTGCTGGTGTCGATCAGCTCGGGCGTGAAGCCGGCCGACTACCAGGTGATCGACCACCTGGCGCTGGAAGGCGTGGGGGCCGACTACATCACGATCGACATCGCGCACGGCCATGCCGAGAGCGTGCGCAAGATGATCGAGCACATCAAGCAGAAGCTGCCGAAGGCCTTCGTGATCGCCGGCAACGTGGCCACGCCCGAGGCGGTGATCGACCTGGAGAACTGGGGCGCGGACGCCACCAAGGTCGGCGTCGGCCCGGGCAAGGTGTGCATCACCAAGCTGAAGACCGGCTTCGGCACCGGCGGCTGGCAGCTCTCGGCGCTGAAGTGGTGCGCGCGCGTGGCCACCAAGCCGATCATTGCCGACGGCGGCATCCGCCACCACGGCGACATCGCCAAGAGCATCCGCTTCGGCGCCTCGATGGTGATGATCGGCTCGCTGTTCGCGGGCCATGAAGAGTCGCCCGGGCAGACCGTCGAGGTCGACGGCAAGCTCTACAAGGAGTACTTCGGCTCGGCCAGCGACTTCAACAAGGGCGAGTACAAGCATGTCGAAGGCAAGCGCATCCTTGAGCCGATCAAGGGCAAGCTCGCCGACACCATGCGCGAGATGCGCGAGGACGTGCAGAGCTCGATCAGCTACGGCGGCGGCACCAAGCTGACCGACCTGCGCAAGGTGAACTACGTCGTGCTCGGCGGCGAGAACGCGGGCGAGCATCTCTTGATGTAGTCCTTCCTGTCGCCGCGACAAACGGCGACACACGGTGTCATCGAAGCGGCATGCGCGGCAACGCGCAGGCAACGTGCCGCCCCTCCAATCGCACGGGCATGGCCGGCAAGGTGCCGGCCGCCCACAACGACACCTGGAAGGGATTGCCCGTGAGATTCACCCCCTGGATGGCCGCCGCGCTGGCCCTCGCCCCGCTGCTGCAGGCCTGCGGCGGCGGCAGCAGCGACGGCGGAGACGGCGCCGTGCGCCTGATCAACGCTGCCGACGGCTACAGCTCGCTCGACCTTTACTCGTCGGACACCTCGCTGAGCACCGCCGTGGCGGCCGACAGCGCCGGCGGCTACATCGCGCTGGGCGCGGGCACCTACACCTTCAAGCTCAAGCGCAACGGCTCGAGCACCACATCGAGCAGCAGCGACCGCACCGTGCTGGCCGACACCGCTCACACGCTGCTCGCCTACAGCACCAACGAGGCGCTGAAGACGGTGTTCCTCACCGACAACGAGGCCGCGCCGAGCTCGGGCACGGCCAAGCTGCGCGTGTTCAACGGCGCCGCCGAGGCCGGCGCGCTCGACGTCTACGTGACCGCCCCCGACGCCACGTTGGCGGAGAGCACGGCCACCGTCTCGGCGCTGGGCACCGAACGCATCGGCGCTTACAGCGAGATCAGCGCCGGCACCTACCGCGTGCGCATCACCGGCAGCGGCGACAAGAACGACCTGCGCCTGGACCTGCCTGCCGTCGCGCTGGCCGACCAGCAGATCGCCACCCTGGTGCTCACCGCGACGCCGGGCGGCGTGCTGGTGCACGGGCTGACGATCAACCAGAAGAGCGCGGTGACGGCACAGAAGAACGGCTCCGCGCGTGTGAGACTGGTCGCCGGCGCCGCCGCCAATGGCAACGCGGCCGCCACGGCGAACGGCGTGGTGCTGTCGGCCGGGCTGAAGTCACCGGCAGTCGGCAGCTACACGCTGGTGCCCGCGGGCGCCCTGGCGCTGACCGTGTCGCTCGACGGCACGGCACTGTCGACCGGCGTGACCACGCTCACCGCGGGCGCGGACAACACGCTGATCGTGACTGGCAGCGGCGCCGGCGGCACGGCCGTGATGCTGAACGACGACAACCGGCCCGCGCTGACCGCCGCCAACACCAAGCTGCGCCTGGTGCACGGCGTGGGCGGCCTGGCCAGCCCGGTGACGTTGACGGCCGACTACAGCGCCGTGGCCACCGATATCGCGACCAACACCGCGTCGGCGCCGGCCAGCATCGCGGCCAGCACGACGATGCGCCTGGAAGCCACCACGCCGACGGTGACGGGCTCGCTCTATCTGGCCACCGACGTGACGCTGCAGGCCGGCAAGGTCTATACGCTGTTCATGCTCGGCGACGCGGCCGCGCCGGTGGGCGTGCTGCGACGCGACCGCTGAAGCGGCAGCGCGGCGCCGTCGATCGGCGCCGCGGGCACGAACATATAGCCGTGCCCGCGAATCGTCTGCAAGTAGCGCGGTTGCGCCGGATCGGGCTCGACCCGCTTGCGCAGCCGCATCACGGCGACATCCACTGCACGCAGCAGCAGGCCTTCGGCGCGGCTGTGCGAGGCCGAGAGCAGCCGCTCGCGCGACACCGCCACGCCGGGGTTGGCCACCAGCTCGGCAAGCACCGCGTACTCGACGGTGCTCAGCACGTGGAGTTGCCCGCCCTGCACCAGGCAGCGCGAGGCGATGTCGAACTGCAGCGTGCCGATGGGCACCGGCGCCATCGCGAGCATCGGCAGCCCCGGCGGCACGATCGAACGTCGCAGCACGGCATGCACGCGCGCGAGCAGCTCGCGCGGCGAACAGGGTTTGCCGAGCAGGTCGTCGGCGCCCATCTCGAGGCCGAGCACGCGGTCGATCTCCTCGTTGCGCGCCGACAGCAGGATTACCGGCACACGGTCGCCCTCGGCGCGCAACCGCTGGCAGGCCTGCACGCCGCTCAGGCCGGGCAGCGCCGCGTCCATGATCACGAGATCGGGCCGGTAGCGATGGATGCGCCGCAGCAGTTCGGCGGCCGACTCCATCGGCGTGACGGTCAGGCCGTGCGCCTCGAAGTAGGCGCACAGCGCGTCGCGGTTGGCGCGTTCGGCGTCGACGATGTGGACATGGAAAGGTTTGTTCATCGCCGCATCGTCACGGCGCGGTGTTGCGGCGCTGTGCCCCAACATGTCTGAATGTGTCTGCGCCTCCCTTGCGCAGACACACTCGGGCCGCGACGGGGCTCGGTTCAGTCGGCCGTCATGCCGGGCCGATCGCCTGGCTCGGCAAGACGGCGCAGTTGCTGCGTGCTTGCGCGCGCCGGCGCAATCGCCACCGGGCAGCTGCCGGTCTGCAGGTAACCCAGCGCCGCACCGGTAAGCGCCTCGGCCGGGTCGCCGAGGGTGCCGGTGAAGGTGTCCGCCACCGCACAGGTGGGCGCGATGCCTGCGTCGTAGTCGGCCTGGCCGAGCGCGTTGTTGGAACGGAAGTTCACCGCGCTGAAGACGTTGCCGCAGGATTCGACCGGGCTGAAGCCGTAAGGCTTGCCGCAGCTGGTGCCGCCGACCGTCACCACCTGCGCATACGGGCTCAGCCCGTTGACGATCAGCTCGCTGGCCGAGCAGGTGCGCGGCCCGGTGATCACCACCACGCGGCTGAAGGCCGAGCCGGGCACCGTGGCCATCGTGAAGCTGGTGTTCGAACTCTGGTGCGCCGCGTTGTAGACGAGGCTGGTGAAGACCTTGCCACCATGCACCGCGCCGACGATCTGCGAGGCCAGGTGGTTGGCGGTCGAGATGCGCCCGCCGCCGTTGTAGCGCAGGTCGACGATCAGCTCGGTGGCACCATCGGCCTTGATCGCATCGAGCCGCGTTGTCAGCGCCGATTCGGCCTGGACGATGAAGTCCTTCAGCGCCACGTAGCCGACCTTCGCGCCGCTGCTGCGTGTCAGCGTGGCCGAGGTGGGCACGGGGGTGAGGTCGTACTCGGCCGCGGTCAAGGTGACACGCTGCGGCACGCCGGATCGCTCGATGTCCACGGTGACCTGCGTGCCCGCCTGGGCCGGGCTCAGCACGGCGAATCCACTGGTCAACAGAGCCGTGTCGGCCACGCCATTGATCGCCTTGATGACATCGCCGCGGGCCAGTCCGCCCAGCGCCGCCGGCGAATTCGGCTCGACCATGCGGATGCGCAGCGGCAACTGGCCTTCGAGGCCATTGACGAAGATGCCGTAGTCCATCGCCCGGCCCTCGGCGAAGAAGCGGTTGTAGGTCGCGGTGTCGACATAGTTGCTCCACGGGTCGACCGGGCCGCGGGCACCGGGATAGTTGGCGTACTTCAGCGCGTCGAAGTAGGCCGCCAGCGTCGGGTAGCCTGCCGGGTCCGGGTTGGGCGAGCTGCCGCTCCAGTAGTACCAGTCGAGCATGTAGCCGCGCAGCCAGTCCTTCTGGCTGGCCACGTCGCAGCTCGCGCTGCCGGCCGGGGCGCTGCCGCCACCGCCTCCGCACGCGGACAGCAGCACCACGGTCGCGGCCGTCGCCGCCCACTTCCAGCCTCGTTCGAACAACATCCTCGCGTCCTCGCTTCCATGCACGCCGGGCGCACCTTAGCAGCCCGGCACCACCACCTACAATCGAGCCCTCCCCGCCTTGCACTCTGTTTCACGGCCCCCGGCCGTGCGCGCCTGCGCCATGACCGAACTCGCGAAATCCTTCGAACCCGCCGCCATCGAAGCCCATTGGGGCCCGCTGTGGGAGAAGACCGGCGCCTACCGCCCCACCCTGGATACGAGCAAGCCCTCGTTCTCCATCCAGCTGCCGCCGCCGAACGTGACGGGCACGCTGCACATGGGCCACGCGTTCAACCAGACCATCATGGACTCGTTGACGCGCTACCACCGCATGCGCGGCTTCAACACGCTGTGGGTGCCGGGTACCGACCACGCCGGCATCGCCACGCAGATCGTCGTCGAGCGCCAGCTGCAGGAGGCCGGCATCAGCCGCCACGAGCTCGGCCGCGAGACCTTCCTGAAGCACGTGTGGGACTGGAAGCACAGCTCGGGCGCGACCATCACGCGGCAGATGCGCCGCATGGGCGACAGCGTGAGCTGGGAGCACGAGTACTTCACGATGGACGAGAAGCTCTCGACCGTCGTCACCGACACCTTCGTACGGCTGTTCGAGGAAGGCCTGATCTACCGCGGCAAGCGCCTGGTCAACTGGGATCCGGTGCTGATGTCGGCCGTCTCCGACCTCGAGGTCGAGAGCGAGGAGGAAGATGGCTCGCTGTGGCACATCGCCTACCCGCTGACCGACGGCTCCGGGCGGCTCGTCGTCGCGACGACGCGCCCCGAGACCATGCTCGGCGACGTGGCCGTGATGGTTCACCCCGAAGACGAGCGCTACACCGCGCTGATCGGCAAGACGGTCCGCCTGCCGCTGTGCGACCGCGACATTCCCGTCATTGCCGATGCCTACGTGGACCGCGAGTTCGGCACCGGCGTCGTCAAGGTCACGCCGGCGCACGACACGAACGACTACGCGGTCGGCCTGCGCCACGGGCTGCCGATCATCGGCGTGCTCTCGCTCGATGCGAAGGTGAACGACAACGCGCCGGCTGCCTACCGCGGGCTGGATCGCTTCGTCGCGCGCAAGAAGGTCGTCGCGGACCTGGACGCACTGGGCCTGCTCGTCGAGGTGAAGAAGCACAAGCTGATGGTGCCGCGTTGCGCGCGCACCGGGCAGGTGGTCGAGCCCATGCTCACCGACCAGTGGTTCGTCGCCACCACCAAGCCGGGCGCGAACGGCAAGAGCATCGCGCAGCAGGCCATCGAGGTGGTCGAGAACGGCTCGGTGAAGTTCGTGCCCGAGCAGTGGGTGAACACCTACAACCAGTGGATGAACAACATCCAGGACTGGTGCATCTCGCGCCAGCTCTGGTGGGGCCACCAGATCCCGGCCTGGTACGGCATCGACGGCGAGGTGTTCGTCGCGCGCAGCGAAGACGAGGCGCGCGCCAAGGCGACGAAGGCCGGCTACGCCGGGCCGCTGCAGCGCGACCCCGATGTTCTGGACACCTGGTACTCGTCGGCGCTGGTGCCCTTCTCGACGCTGGGCTGGCCGGCGAAGACGGTCGAGCAGGACCTGTTCCTGCCCTCGTCGGTGCTGGTCACCGGCTTCGACATCATCTTCTTCTGGGTCGCCCGGATGATCATGATGACGGTGCACTTCACCGGGCAGGTGCCGTTCCGCCATGTCTACATCCACGGCCTGGTGCGCGACGCGCAGGGCCGCAAGATGAGCAAGAGCGAAGGCAACGTGCTCGACCCGGTCGACCTGATCGACGGCATCGCGCTGCCGCCCCTGCTCGACAAGCGCACCACCGGACTGCGCCGCCCCGAGACCGCGCCGCGCGTGCGCAAGGACACCGAGAAGGAGTTCCCCGACGGCATCCCGGCCTTCGGCGCCGATGCGCTGCGTTTCACCTTCGCCTCGCTGGCCAGTCTCGGCCGCAACATCAACTTCGACAGCAAGCGCTGCGAGGGCTACCGCAACTTCTGCAACAAGCTCTGGAACGCCACCAAGTTCGTGCTGATGAACTGCGAAGGGCAGGACTGCGGTCTCAAGGAACACACCAAGGCGGAATGCGCGCCCGGCCAGCCCTTCCACGGCTACCTGAGCTTCTCGCAGGCCGACCGCTGGATCAGCGGGGAACTGCAGCGTGTCGAGGCAGCGGTGGCGCAGGGCTTCGCCGACTACCGGCTCGACAACGTTGCCACCGCCATCTACACCTTCGTGTGGGACGAGTATTGCGACTGGTACATCGAGATCGCCAAGGTGCAGATCGCCAGCGGCACCGAAGCACAGCAGCGCGCCACGCGCCGCACGCTGATCCGCGTGCTGGAGACGGTGCTGCGCCTGCTGCACCCGATCACGCCCTTCATCACCGCCGAGCTGTGGGGGAAGGTCGCGCCGGTCGCCGGCCGGCATGTGCCGCAGGGTATCGTCAACGCGCCCTACCCGCAGGCCCAGCTCGACAAGGTCGACCCGGCGGCCGACGCCTGGGTCGCCAAGCTGAAGGACCTGGCCGGCGCCTGCCGCGCGCTGCGCAGCGAGATGAGCCTGTCGCCGGCCCAGCGCGTGCCGCTGCGCGCCTGCGGCGACAACGCCTTCCTGCGCGAGGCGTCGCCGATGCTCACCGCGCTGGCCAAGCTCGCCGAGGTGCAGGTGTTCGACGACGAGGCCGCGTTCACCCAGGCCACGCAGGCGCTGCCGGTGGTGGTGCGCGGCGAATCGCGCCTGGCGTTGCATGTCGAGATCGACGTGGCCGCCGAGCGCGAGCGCCTGTCCAAGGAGATCGCACGCCTGGAGGGCGAGATCACCAAGGCCACCGCGAAGCTCGCCAACGAGGGTTTCGTTGCGCGCGCCCCGGCCGCCGTGGTGGCGCAGGAGCGTCAGCGCATCGCCGACTTCACGTCGACACGGGACCGTCTGCGAGATCAGCTGGGACGCTTGGGTCCGTCGGCCTGAAGTCCCGGTGCGGCTGCGGTGCCGTGGCGAGCAGCTCGTCGATGCGCCGGGCCACGGCCCAGGCGCTGCGCAGGCGCGATTCGCGCGTGGTGCTGGCCACGCGCGGCGTGATCTGCAGGGTGCTGATGCCGGCCAGCGGGCGGCCGCTGTCGAGCGCGCCGGGCTCCAGGCTGTCCAGCCAGGCCGCGGCGACACGGCCGCTGGCCAGCACATCGGCCAGAGCCTTCTCGTCGAACAGCGCCGAATGCGCCGTGCTGACGATCACCTGGTTGGGTTTGCAGAAGGGCAGGAATCGGTCGCCCAGCAGGCCCTGGTAGCGGCTGAAGTAGGTGAGTTGCACGCACACTGCATCGCACACTTCGAGCAGCTCGCGCAAACCCATCGGGCGCACGCGCCAGCGTTCCCACACCGTGTCGGTGGCGTGCAGCGAAGGGTCGTAGCCCACCACCTTGGAGCCGAAGGCACCGAGCAGCTGCGACATCGAGCGCGCCGCCGGCGGCATGCCGATCAGGCCCACCGTCGCGGCACCGAGCTCGCGGCCGACCAGCATGCCGTCGCTGCCGACCACCGGCACGCGGCGCAGCATCGACAGCAGCGCGCCGATCATGAACTCGGCCTCGGCCTGCGCGCTGGCCGTCAAGCTGCGCACCACCTCGACGCCGGCGCGCGCGCAGGCATCGAGGTCGATGTTCTCGGCGCCGGCGCTCACGCGGCCCACGGCGCGCAGCATCGGCGCGTAGTGCAGCGCCTGCGCGTCGATGGCGGCGCTGGGAGGCACGATGATGGCGCGCACGTTGTACAGCGACTGCCGCAAGGCACGCGGCTCGCGCGCCAGCTCAGGGGCGAAGCGCACCGCGTGCCGTGACTCGAGCCACTGCATCACTTCGCTTTCGAGCGGTTCAATGACGAGGAGATCCATGCGTGTGTGTGGTGCGGCGAACCGTCTTCGTCATCATCCCCGTGCCAGAATTCGGCAAACCTGAGGGCATTGTAAGTAAATGAAAGTCAACAAGGCGATCTTCCCCGTGGCCGGCCTCGGTACACGCTTCCTGCCGGCCACCAAGGCCCAACCCAAGGAGATGCTGCCTGTCGTCGACAAGCCGCTCATCCAGTACGCCGTCGAAGAAGCGTATGCCGCCGGCGTTCGCGAGATGATTTTCGTGACCGGCCGGCACAAGCGCCCCATCGAAGACCACTTTGACATGACCTTCGAGTTGGAGGTAGCCCTCGAACAGGCGGGCAAGCAGGACCTGCTGGACGTGGTACGCAGCGTCAAGCCGGACGACATGGAGTGCATCTACGTGCGCCAGCCGCAGGCGCTGGGCCTGGGCCATGCGGTGCTGTGCGGGCAGCGTCTGGTCGGCAACGAGCCCTTCGCCGTGCTGCTGGCCGACGACCTGATGGTCGGCGAAAAGCCGGTGCTGCAGCAGATGACCGAGGCCTATGCCGAATGGCGCACCTCGATCCTGGCAGTGCAGGAGGTGCCGGCCGAGCACACCCGGCGCTACGGCATCGTGGCCGGCAACCCGGTCAACGACCGCATGATCGACATCCAGCGCATCGTCGAGAAGCCGGCGCCGGAGGATGCGCCTTCACGCCTGGGGGTGGCCGGGCGCTACATCCTCACACCGGGGGTTTTCCACGAGATCATGAACCAGCCGCGCGGCGTGGGCGGCGAGATCCAGCTCACCGATGGCATCGCCGGGCTGCTGCGGCGCGAGAAGGTGTTTGCCTACCGCTACGACGGCAAGCGCTATGACTGCGGCAGCAAGGAAGGATTCCTGCAGGCCAACGTCGAACTGGCGCTGGCCCACCCGCTGCTCGGGCCGGGCTTCCGCGAGTACCTGAAGACGCTGAAGCTCTGAGCCGCGCCGCCGTTCAGCGGCGACGCAGGAAGTGGATGAACTCGTCGTTCGCCGACGATTGCTCCACCAGCTCGTTGCCGGTCTGGCGCGCGAAGGCCTGGAAGTCGCGCAGCGAGCCCGGGTCGGTGGCCACGACCTTGAGAACGTCTCCGCTCTTCATGTCGGCCAGGGCTTTCTTGGCCTTCAGGATGGGCAGCGGGCAGTTCAGGCCGCGGGTGTCGATCTCTTTCTGGGCGTCCATGGCGATCCTCGGAGGGAGACGAATTCTAACTAGACCGGCCGCGGCGGCAGGTCGATGAACTGTGGCACAAACCCGCGCCCGCGCAGCCAGTCGGCCAGCGCGTAGCCGGTGCCGGCGGGCCAGCAACGCACCGCCTCGGGTGGGAAGAGCCGGTATTCAGCGAGCTCCGGCGACAGGTGGATCGGCCCATGTGCGAGCACGTGGTAGGCGATGATCACCTGGTTCATGCGCTGGAAGTCGTAGACGCCGATCAGGTCGACGGCATCGACCTGCACCGAGGTCTCTTCCAGCACCTCGCGCGCGATGCCTTCCTGCGGCGTCTCGCCGGCCTCCATGAAGCCGGTGATCAGCGCGAACATGCGGCCCGTCCAGGCCGCGTTGCGCGCCAGCAGGATCTGCCCGCCCTGGTCGGCCATCTCGATGACGGCGGCGAGCACCGGCGTCGGGTTGTTCCAGTGCGTCCACTCGCAGGCCGGGCAGCGCAGCCGCTCCTTGGGGCCGCCGTCTTCCTCGCGGGCCAGCCACTGCAGCGGCGTCGCGCAGGCGGGGCAGAAACGGAAGGCGGGCGGAGCGCCGCTCATGCCGGGAAGACCCCGGTGGACAGATAACGGTCGCCACGGTCGCAGACGATGAACACGATGGTCGCGTTCTCCACCTGCCGTGCCACCTGCAGCGCCACCCAGCAGGCGCCGGCGGCCGAGATGCCGGCGAACAGACCCTCCTCGCGCGCCAGTCGCCGCGCCATCTCCTCGGCATCGGCCTGGCTCACCGACACCGTCTCGTCGACCCAGACCGGGTCGTAGATCTTCGGCAGGTATTCCTGCGGCCACTTGCGGATGCCCGGGATGCGCGAGCCTTCGCTGGGCTGGGCGCCGATCACGCGCACGTCGCCGTTGCGCTCTTTCAGGTAGCGCGAGGTGCCGGTGATGCTGCCGGTGGTGCCCATGGCGCTGACGAAGTGGGTGACGCGCCCGTTCGTGTCGCGCCAGATCTCCGGGCCGGTGGTCTCGTAGTGCACGCGCGGGTTGTCGGGGTTGGCGAACTGGTCGAGCACGCGGCCCTTGCCGTCCTTCTGCATCTGCTCGGCCAGGTCGCGCGCGTACTCCATGCCGCCCGAGCGCGGCGTGAGGATCAGCTCGGCGCCGAAGGCCTTCATGGTCTGCGCACGCTCGATCGAGAGGTCCTCCGGCATGATCAGCAGCATGCGGTAGCCGCGCATCGCGGCAGCCATCGCCAGCGCAATGCCGGTGTTGCCCGAGGTGGCCTCGATCAGCGTGTCGCCCGGCTTGATCTCGCCGCGCTCCTCGGCGCGGCGGATCATGCTGATGGCCGGGCGGTCCTTCACCGAGCCGGCCGGGTTGTTGCCCTCGAGCTTGCCCAGGATGACGTTGCCGCGGCGCTCGTTGTCGGCACCGGGCACGCGCACGAGGCGCACCAGCGGGGTGTTGCCGATCACGTCTTCCAGCGTCGGATAGCGGGGTGCAGCGTGGCTCATCGTTCCTCCTCGCGGCCATTGTCGCAGGGCCGCCCGCGCCCCGCAGGGCGCGTGACATAATCCGGCCCCTCCAAGGCCTACCCAGCGCCCGCACCTGCCGGAGTGGCGAAATCGGTAGACGCAGCAGACTCAAAATCTGCCGAGGGCAACCTCGTACCGGTTCGATTCCGGTCTCCGGCACCACCTCCTCCAACCATGCCCGCACTGCCGCCCGTCACCCAAGCGCTGCTGCTCATCAACGTAGCCTTGTTCGCGGCCGATGCGCTGCTGGGGCACCTGCTCAGCGCGCTGTTCGCGCTGTGGCCGATCGGGCCGAACTTCATGCCCTGGCAGGTGGTGACCTACGCATTCCTGCACGGCGACTTCTTCCACCTGTTCTTCAACATGCTGGGGCTGTGGATGTTCGGCGCCGAACTCGAGCGCATCTGGGGCACCAAGCGCTTCATCCAGTTCTATGCCGCCAGCGTGCTGACCGCGGCGCTGTGCCAGTTGCTGGTCAACGCCCTGCTCGACTCGCGAGTCCCCACCGTGGGCGCCTCGGGCGGCTTGTTCGGCCTGCTGCTGGCCTTCGGCATGATGTTCCCGAACCGAATCATCATGCCGCTGTTCCCGCCGATCCCGATGAAGGCCAAGGTCTTCGTCGCCGTGTTCGGTGGCCTGGAACTGTTCTTCGGCGTGACCGGCACACAGTCGGGCGTGGCGCACTTCGCCCACCTCGGCGGCATGCTCGGCGGCTTCCTGATGATCCGCTACTGGCGCGGCCAGTCGCCGTTCGGCCGGCGCTGAGCGTTCGGCGCGGGGCCGCTTACGGCCCTTTACGGAAGTTCGACGACTGCTGTGCGGGTTGCGTTGGGCGCGTCAAAGGCACGCCCGGGCAGGCTACGGCGCTTCGCCTCGGCGGTCGGTGCTGCGCACCGACTCCCCTGCGATGCTCGGTCTCATGGCCCCGTCGCCGAACTCACTCCGCGACCTGCGGTCGCTGCGTTCGGACAGCGTCGACGAGTCAGAAGACGAAGCGCGCTGCGCGCGCGGCCACGAGCCCTCCGCTTCTCGGCACCTCAGAGGCGCGCCTTCGCCTGCCCGGGCGCGCCTTTGCTGAACCAGCGGTGGAATGCGGTCCGAGCAGAACCACGGGAGGACTTCGCGGCAGGCGCTGCCCGCGGGGGGCGATTTCTGTGGCGACGAGAAGCGCAGCACCGGGGTCGGCGCGCGAGAGCGCGCTTCGTGAACTGACTTGCCGCGGCTGTCTGAACGTAGCGACTGCAGGGAGCGTAGTGAGTTCGGCGGCACGACCCCGGGGCGAGCATCGCAGTGGAGTCGGCCTGCAAGGCCGACCGCCACAGCATGAGCCCCCCGCGGGCAGCGCCTGCCGCGATGCTCGAACGAAGCACGAAGCGGGCATCCCCGAACTTCCGCAACGGGCCGCAAGCGCCTTCTGACCAGCCTCGCGGCGCCTTCGCTTCGGTCTGAGCGATCGATCGACTTCCCGCAAAGCCCCTGGGCTTTGCACGGTCGGCGCGAAGGATCATGCTGCGGGAAACCGTCGTCCGCTGGAGTTCGCCATGGCCTTCCTGCCGCTGTGCCGCCTCGCCCTCGCCTCGCTGGTGGCCCTGCTGGCCAGTCTGTCGCCACCGGCGGCCGCACAGCCGCCGACGGAGGCTTCGGCCGGCGACGCACAGGCTCGGGCCGAAGCGCTGGATCGAGCGAGGTCGGCGATGGTGGCCGTCTTCAGCGAGGCCGTCGACGAGGCCGGCTCCATCGCCACGCTGGGCGCGCTGCGCCGCGGCTCGGGCGTGGTGATCGGCGACGACGGCCTGGTGCTGACGATCGGCTATCTCATCCTCGAAGCCGAACGGGTCGACCTGGTCGTCGAGGGTTCGCGGCGCGTGCCGGCCCGCGTGGTGGCCTACGACCTGGCCTCCGGTTTCGGATTGCTGCAGGCGCTAGCGCCGCTGCGCGTGGCGCCGGTCGCGCTCGGCCGCTCGAGCGGCATGAGCAGCGACGAGCCGCTGATGGTGGCCAGCGGCGGCGCCGAGGGCGAGCTGAGCCTGGCGCGTCTGGTGTCGCAGCGTGCCTTCTCCGGCTACTGGGAGTACCACATCGACACGGCACTGTTCACCGTGCCGCCACGCACCGACCACAGTGGCGCAGGCCTGTTCAATCTCGACGGCGAGTTGCTGGGCATCGGCTCGCTGGTCGTCGCCGACGCCATGGGCCCGGGCGCGGGCCGGCTGCCGGGCAACATGTTCGTTCCGGTCGACTTGCTCAAGCCCATCCTTGCCGAGATGCGCGCGCGTGGCGCGTCGCGGGGCAGCACGCGCGCGTGGCTGGGCCTGAACTGCGCCGAGAGCGAAGGCGAGGTGCGCGTGTTGCGCGTCACCCGCGAGAGCCCGGCCGAATTGGCCGGCGTGCAGCCGGGCGACCGCATCCTGCGCATCGACGGCGCCGAGGTTGGCGCGCTCGAGACGCTCTACAAGACACTGTGGCGCGACGGCGCCGAGCGCGACGTGCTGCTGACCATCCGCCGTGGCGGCGAGGTCCAGACGCTCACCGTGCACGCGCTCGACCGCATGAAGACCCTGCGAACGCCGCAGGGCATCTGATCCTGGCGCGCCAGGATCAGGCCAGCAACCCGGTGTGCGCCGTCGGGTAGCGCAGCTTCAGGCGCAGCTCGCGCTTGAGCCGCCGGTTGTCGAGCCGGCGCGATTCGCTCATGAAGCTCAGCAGCATCGGCGAAAGCTGTTCGCGCGCCTGCTCGCGCGTGATGCGCGGCGGCTTCGGCAACCCGCACAGCCCGGCGGCGAGGTCGAAGTAGTCGCCCATCTTCAGCTCGGTGTCGTCGCTCGCGTGCACGATGCGCTGCGGCATCCCGCGGTACAGCGCGGCCACGCAGGCACGCGCCAGGTCGTCGGCGTGGATGTGGTTGGTGTAGACGTCGTCCTGCGGCGCCAGCGCCGGCGTGCCGCGCGCCAGGCGCTCGCGCGGGTGGCCTCCTGCGCGGTCGCCTGCGTAGATGCCGGGGATGCGCAGCACTGTCAGGCAGGTGCCGAAGGCACGTCCGTGCCAGCGCAGCCGTTGCTCCGCATCGACGCGGCGCCGCGCGCGGTCGGTCGCCGGCGCGACGGCACGCGTCTCGTCGATGAAGGCGCCACCGCAGTCGCCGTAGACGCCGCTGGTGCTGCCGTAGACGATGCGCCGCACGACACCGCGCCGCGCCAGCGCCTGCAGCAGGTGCGCCGTGCGCGGGTCGCTCGCGCCCTGCA
Organism: Rhizobacter sp. AJA081-3; assembly: GCF_017795745.1. Classification (GTDB taxonomy): domain Bacteria; phylum Pseudomonadota; class Gammaproteobacteria; order Burkholderiales; family Burkholderiaceae_C; genus Piscinibacter. The sequence goes on from NZ_CP059067.1 coordinate 3,074,417, forward strand.
GCGGGGGCGGCGCGAGGTGCAGCACGGCGTCGGCCAGGCCGGCGGCTCGCTGCAGCGTGGCCGGCTGGTCGAGGTCGGCCACCAGCGGCACGATGCCCGCGGCGCGCAGTTCGGCACAGCGCGCCGGGCTGGAGGTGATGCCGATCAGGCGCCAGCGGTCGCGCAGGAGCTTCGCCACGCGCAGGCCGACGTCGCCGCAGCCAACGATCAGCAGGGTCGGTCGCCGACGGTGCACAGGGGAGGTACAGGCCAGGGTCATGGGGCTGCGGGCACAATTCGTGGTTTCGCTCTCGCACCGAGTCTAAGACCCGCACCATGTCCTTCACCGTGACCGTGCAGCCCAGCGGCCGCAGCTTCTCCGTCGAACGCGACGAACCCATCCTCTACGCCGCCATCCGCCAGGGCATCGGCCTGCCCTACGGTTGCAAGGACGGCGCCTGCGGCTCCTGCAAGTGCAGGCTGCTCGAAGGCCGCGTGATCCACGGCGTGCACCAGGCGAAGGCACTGTCGCACGAGGAAGAAGCCGCCGGCTTCACGCTGACCTGCTGCGCGGCAGCGCAGACCAACGTGGTCATCGAGGCGCGCACGGTGCCGGGCGCCGGCGAGTTCCCGGTGCGCAAGATGCCGGTGCGGGTGATGGCCAAGGCACGGCCGGCGCCCGACGTCGCGGTGCTGACGATGCAGCTGCCCGCCAACGACCCGCTGCGCTACCACGCCGGCCAGTACGTCGAGTTCATCCTGCGCGACAACGCGCGGCGCAGCTACTCGATGGCCAACGCGCCGCACACCCAGACCGACAAGCCCTTCATCGAGCTGCACATCCGCCACATGCCCGGCGGCAAGTTCACCGACCACGTGTTCGGCGCGATGAAGGAGAAGGAGATCCTGCGCATCGAAGGCCCCTTCGGCAGCTTCTTCCTGCGCGAAGACAGCGACAAGCCGATCGTGCTGCTGGCCAGCGGCACCGGCTTTGCGCCGATCAAGGCGATCGTCGAGCACATGGAACACAAGGGCCTCACGCGGCCGGCGGTGCTGTACTGGGGCTGCCGCAGCCGGGCCGACCTCTACCTGCACGACTGGGCGCTACAGGCCGCGGCGCGGCTGCCGAACCTGCGCTACGTGCCGGTGCTCTCGGAGCCGAAGCCGGAAGACGCCTGGACGGGCCGCACCGGTTTCGTCCACCAGGCGGTGATGGCCGACCTGCCGGATCTCTCGGGTCACCAGGTCTATGCCTGCGGCGCGCCGGTGATGGTGGACTCGGCGCAGCATGATTTCGTCGAACGCTGCGGCCTGCCGGCCGACGAGTTCTACGCGGACAGTTTCACTTCGGAGTTGGACAAGCATGGCAAGACGGCGTGAGATCCTGACCCTCGGCCTGGCGACAGTCGCCGCACCGGCCTTCGCGCAGAGTGCGAAGCCGATCCGCCTGATCGTGCCCTACCCGCCCGGCGGGCCGCTGGACATCGTCGCGCGCGCGCTGGCCGACAAGGTCAGGGACAGCCTGGGCACCGTGGTCGTCGAGAACAAGCCGGGCGCCGGCGGCAACCTCGGCGCCGACCTCGCTGCCAAGGCCGCACCCGACGGATCGACCATCGTGATGGGGGCGGTGGCCACGCACGCCATCAATCCCTGGCTGTACACGAAGATGCCCTACGACGCGCTGCGCGACTTCACGCCAATCACCGGCGTGGCACAGGTGCCTAACGTGCTGGTGATGAACCCGGAAGCGGCCGACAAGCTGGGCGTGAAGAGCGTCGCCGACCTGGTCGCCTACGCGAAGAAGAACCCCGGCAAGCTGAACTACGGCTCGGGAGGCAACGGCAGCGCCGGGCACCTGGCCGGCGAGATGTTCAAGGCGCAGGCCGGCGTGTTCATGGTCCACATCCCCTACGCCGGCGCCAACCCGGCGCAGCTCGCGCTGCTGTCGGGCCAGGTCGACCTGAACTTCGACAACCTCGCCGCCGCCTCGGCCAACATCAAGGCCGGCAAGCTGCGCGCTCTGGCGCTGACCACCGCGAAGCGCTCGGCCACGGTGCCCGAGCTGCGGACCATCGCCGAGAGCGGCGGCGCGCTGGCCGGCTTCGACATCCACACCTGGTTCGGCCTGTTCGGCCCGGCCAGGCTGCCGGCCGATGTGACCATGAAGCTGAACAAGGCCTTCGTCGAGGCGCTCGCCTCGCCCGAGCTGAAGGCCCGGCTGGCCACGCTGCTGGCCGAGCCGATGGGCAGCTCGCCGGAAGCCTTTGCCGCCTTCGTCAAGGCGGAGAACGTCAAGTACGAGAAGGTCGTGAAGGCCAGCGGCGCGAAGGTGGAGTAGCGGTCACTCGCCCAGGTAGGCGGCGCGCACGCGCGGGTCGTCGAGCAGCGACTTGGCCTCGCCGCTCATCGTGACCTCGCCCGAGTCCATCACGTAGCCGCGGTTGGCCAGGCCGAGCGCGCGGCTGGCGTTCTGCTCGACCAGCAGGATGGTCGTGCCGCGGCTGTGGATGTCGGCCACCACCTCGAAGATCTTGTCGACCATGATGGGCGACAGGCCCATCGAGGGCTCGTCGAGCAGCAGCACCTTGGGCTTGGCCATCAGCGCGCGGCCCATCGCCAGCATCTGCTGCTCGCCGCCGCTCATCGTGCCGGCGAGCTGGTTGCGGCGCTCCTTCAGGCGCGGGAAGATGGCGAACACCTTCTCGACATCCGATTCGATCTCGTTGTCGTTGCGCACGAAGGCGCCCATCTGCAGGTTCTCGGTGATGGTCATGCGCGCGAAAACGCCGCGACCTTCCGGCACCATCACCAGGCCCTGCTTGACCAGGTCCCACGAGCCCCGGCCCTTGATGCTCTTGCCCAGGTAGCGGATCTCGCCGCCGGCCGGCGGCTGCGTGCCGGTGATGGCCTTCAGCGTGGTCGTCTTGCCCGCGCCGTTGGCGCCGATCAGGCTGACCAGTTCGCCCTCCTTCACCTCGAAGGTGACCCCCTTGACGGCCTGGATGCCGCCGTAGGCGACCTTCAGGCCCTGCACTTCCAGAAGCGTGTTTGCCATGTCTGCCTCAATGCGCCTTGTGACCGGCGCCGAGGTAGGCCTCGATCACCTTCTCGTTGCGTTGCACTTCCGCGGCGTTGCCTTCGGCGATCTGCTTGCCGTAGTCGAGCACGGTCACTCGGTCGCACAGGCCCATCACCAGCTTCACGTCGTGCTCGATGAGCAGGATGGTGCGGCCGTCGTTGCGGATGCGGTCGATCAGCTCGCGCAGCACCACCTTCTCGGTGGCATTCATGCCGGCGGCGGGCTCGTCCAGCGCGATCAGCTTGGGGTCGGTGGCCAGCGCGCGGGCGATCTCCAGGCGCCGCTGGTCGCCGTAGGAGAGCGTGCGCGCCTTGAACTCCGAGTACTTGCCGATGCCCACGTAGTCGAGCAGTTCCTGCGCGCGCTGGGCGATCGCGGCCTCCTCGGCCTTGAACGCGCCGGTGCGGAACACGGCGCCGATCAGCCCGGAGTGGCTGCGCACGTGGCGGCCGACCATCACGTTCTCGAGTGCCGTCATCTCGGCGAACAGGCGGATGTTCTGGAAGGTGCGCGCGATGCCGGCCTTGGCCACGTCGTGCACCGCGGTGGGCTTGTAGGGCGCGCCGCCGAGCTCGAAGGTCCCGGAATCGGGCGTGTACAGGCCGGTGATGACGTTGAAGAAGGTCGTCTTGCCCGCGCCGTTGGGGCCGATCAGGCCATAGACCTGGCCCTTGGTGATGGTGATGCCGACGTCCGACAGGGCCTGCAGGCCGCCGAAGCGCTTGGACACGCCCGCCACTTTCAACACGATGTCGCTCATGGCTGGCTCCTCACTTCACCGTGACCGGGGTGGGCGCGGCCTTGCCGTGCTCGGGCGAGGGCCACAGGCCGCGCGGGCGCGCCAGCATGATGGCGATCATCGCCAGCGCGATCAGCAGCTGGCGCAGGATCGATGCGTCGAGGCGGCCGTCGGTCATCTGCTGCAGCGGCCCGGCGACGTAGCGCAGCACCTCGGGCAGCGCCGCCAGCATCACCGCGCCGACGATCACGCCGGGGATGTGGCCGATGCCGCCGAGCACCACCATCGCGACGATCATCACCGACTCCTGCAGGCTGAAGGCCTCGGGCGTGATGAACGACTGGTAGCCCGCGAACATCACGCCGGCCACGCCGCCGAAGGTGGCGCCCATGCCGAAGGCGAGCAGCTTCATGTTGCGGGTGTTGATGCCCATCGCCTTGGCGGCGATCTCGTCCTCGCGGATGGCCATCCAGGCGCGGCCGATGCGGCTGCGCTCGAGGCGGTAGCAGATCACCACGCTGGCCACCACCAGCGCCAGGAAGACGTAGTAGTAGTTCGTCACCGGCGGGATCTCGAGGCCGAAGAGCACGTGCTTCTGGCCCAGGTCGAAGCCGAAGAAGTGCATCGAGTCGATCGGCCCGATGCCCTTGGGCCCGTTGGTGATGTTCACCGGGTGGTCCAGGTTGTTCAGGAACACGCGGATGATCTCGCCGAAGCCCAGCGTCACGATCGCCAGGTAGTCGCCGCGCAGCCGCAGCGTGGGCGCTCCCAGCAGCACGCCGGCCAGGCCGGCCACGCCCGCGGCGAGCGGGATGACCAGCAGGATCGGCAGGTGCAGGCCGTTCGGGAACATCGCGGCGATGGCCGGGAAGGTCTCGGTCAGGTGGCCACTGGCCAGCAGCCCGAAGATGTAGGCGCCCACCGCATAGAAGGCCACGTAGCCCAGGTCGAGCAGGCCGGCGTAGCCGACCACGATGTTCAGGCCCAGCGCCAGCAGCACGTACAGCAAGGCGATGTCGATGATGCGAACCCAGGCGTTGCCGAACAACTGCGCGACCAGCGGCAGGATCAGCAGCGCCACCGCGGCGGCGAGGAAGACGGGAAGTTTGTTGTCCTTCATGGGGTGCTCTCCTTCAGGCCCGGTCCGCCACGCGCTCGCCGAGCAGGCCCGAAGGCCGCAACGTGAGCACGAGGATGAGCACGATGAACGCGAAGATGTCCTGGTAGTGGCTGCCCAGCACGCCGCCGGTGAGCGCGCCGATGTAACCCGCGCCCAGCGCCTCGATGATGCCCAGCGCGATGCCGCCCACCATCGCGCCAGCGAGGTTGCCGATGCCGCCGAACACCGCGGCGGTGAAGGCCTTCAGCCCGGGCAGGAAGCCCATGGTGTGCGAGGCCGAGCCGTAGTTGGCGGCCCACATCACGCCGGCGATCGCCGCCAGCGACGCGCCGATGATGAAGGTGGCCGAAATCACCATGTCGGGGCGCACGCCCATCAGGCCGGCCACGCGCGGGTTCTCGGCGGTGGCGCGCATCGCACGCCCCAGCTTGGTGTAGTTGACCAGGTACATCAGGCTCGCCAGCGTGACCGCCGTGATGACCAGGATGAGGATCTGCACCGTGTTGATGACCGCGCCGAACACGTTGATCGGCTCGGTGGGCAGCAGGATGGGGTACGACTTGATGGTCGGCTTCCAGATGATCATCGCCAGCGTCTGCAGCAGCAGGCTCATGCCCATGGCAGTGATCAGCGGAGCCAGGCGCGGCGCGCTGCGCAGCGGCCTGTAGGCGACCTTCTCGATGGTGAAGTTCAGCGCCGAGCAGATGACGATCGCCGCCACCAGCGAGATCAGCATGATCAGCCATCCGGGCAGGCCCGAGCCGGACAGCGCCGTCACGATCGTCCAGCTGACGAGCGCCCCGACCATCAGCACCTCGCCGTGCGCGAAGTTGATCAGGTTGATGATGCCGTAGACCATCGTGTAGCCCAGTGCCACCAGCGCGTACATGCTGCCGAGCACCAGACCATTGATGATCTGCTGGATGAAAGTCTCCATCGAGGAATCTCCTGCAGGACTCTGCTTTATCGATCGGGCCACCTTGTTCGAGGCGGTGGCCTCGGCGGGCGGAAGCTTGCGCACCACCCGGGCGCTTTCACTCTAGTAGCAAAAAGCCCGCCGCATGGGGTGCGTCGGGCCTGGCTTTCACCTAAGGGTTTGGCGTTGGGGGCGCATTCTAGGGCTGCGCCTCTAGGCAGATCCTACGGAGTTTCCACAAGTGAGCACCTCGAATAGAACATGATGAGCGCCTCTCACCGACGTTTCTTCGCCGCTTCGTTCAAACGGCGCAATTCGTCCAATTTCTCGCCGATGCGGATCTCCAGACCGCGCGGCACCGGCTCGTAGAAGCCTGGCGGCTGCATGCCCTCGGGCCAGTAGTCCTCGCCGGCGGCGAAACCGCCCTCCTCGTCGTGGGCATAGCGGTAGCCTTTGCCGTAGTCGAGGTTCTTCATCAGCTTCGTCGGCGCATTGCGCAGGTGCAGCGGCACCGGACGGGTGCCATCGGCTGCGATGAAGGCACGCACCGCCTTGTAGGCCGTGTAGACGGCGTTGCTTTTCGGCGCCACGGCGAGGTAGACCACCGCCTGCGCGAGCGTCAGCTCGCCCTCGGGAGAGCCCAGGCGCTCGTAGGTCTCCGCCGCGTCGAGCGCCATGCGCAGCGCGCGCGGGTCGGCCAGGCCGATGTCCTCGCTGGCCATGCGGATCAGGCGGCGCGCCGCGTAGCGCGGATCGACACCGCCGTCGAGCATGCGCACGAACCAGTACAGCGCCGCGTCCGGGTCGCTGCCGCGCACCGACTTGTGCAGCGCCGAGATGGTGTCGTAGAACTGCTCGCCGCCCTTGTCGTAGCGGCGCAGCTGCTCGCCGAGAGACTTCTCGAGCATGGGTTCGTCGATCTCGGCCACCGCGCCGAGCATCGCGACGAGGTTCTCGTAGGCATTGAGCAGGCGGCGCGCGTCGCCGTCGGCGTAGCCGATCAGCCGCGTGGCCGCAGGCTCGCTCATCGGCGGCGCCTGCAGCATCGCCCTTGCCCGCTCGAGCAACGCGAGCATGTCGTCGTCGCTCAGGCTCTTCAGCACGTGCACCGTGGCGCGCGACAGCAGCGCGGAGTTGACCTCGAACGACGGGTTCTCCGTGGTCGCGCCGATGAAGGTGAACAGGCCTGATTCGACGTGCGGCAGGAAGGCGTCCTGCTGGCTCTTGTTGAAGCGGTGCACTTCGTCGACGAAGACCACGGTGCGCCGGCCCTGGGCCTGCACGGCCTGCGCGCGCTCGACGGCCTCGCGGATGTCCTTCACGCCGCCGAGCACCGCCGAGATGGCGATGAACTGTGCGTCGAAGGCGGTGGCCACCAGCCGTGCCAGCGTGGTCTTGCCCACGCCCGGCGGCCCCCACAGGACCATCGAGTGCAGCCGCCCCGACTCGAAGGCCGCGCGCAGCGGCTTGCCCGGGCCGAGCAGGTGCTGCTGGCCGATCACGTCGGCGAGCGTGGCCGGGCGCAGCCGTTCGGCCAGCGGTGCGCCGGCGGGCAGCTCGGGGGCGGGCGGCTCCAGCGGAAGGTCGAGCGTGGACATGGCTGAATTGTCGCAGCCGGGCCGCGTGCTCAAGTTCCGGCCGGGGCGGACGAAGAACCTGTCGTCACGCACGAACACCGACCCATGACGGCTCCCCTGAACGGTATCGACGCCGACCCGGCGAATCAGCTCGAGGCGCAGCGCGTCGCCGATGCGCTCGACGCGCTGGCCCAGTCGCTGGCCGCGCTGGAGCCTGGCATCGAACGACTGCTCGTCAATCCGTCGGCCGACCCTGCCTTGCTGGACCGCGCACGTCGTTCGGCGCGCCGGCTGCGCCTGCATGTGGAACGCATCACGCTCGTCGTCGACGGGCACGCCGCGACGCCCTGGCACGGGCAGGAACGCCGCAGCCCGCAACGCGCGACCAACGTGGCGCGCCTTCCCGATCGCCTGGCCACTCCTGCCAAACCCGTCACGCGCTCTCCCGACGACTGGGAGCCGTTCTGAGACAGACTCTCATCGTCGATGGAGATCAGGAAATCCCGATGACTTTGCACCGCCCTGCCCACCTGCTCGCCGCCTTCGCAGTGTTCGCGCTGTGTGGCACGGCACAGGCCGCCCGGCCGCTGGCCACCGAAGATGCCGACGTACTCGAGCGCGGCCAGTGCGAAGCCGAAGGCGTGATCGCGCAGTCCAAGCCTTCGGGCGAACCCTCCACGCGCGGCTGGACGGCGCAGGGCGCCTGCGGCATCGGCATCAACACCCAGCTGGCGCTGGCCTACAACCGCAGCCGCACCGACGATGCCGATGCTTCGGCGCTGCTGTTCGGCGGCAAGACAGCGATCCTGTCACGCGAAGGCGACGGCCTGGGTCTCTCGCTGGCCTTCGGCCTGGTGTCGGCGAAGGCCGATACCGGCTCGATGGAGCACGAACTCACCTATCTGAACGCGGTGGCCACGCGCGAGCTGGCGCGCGGCTGGACCGGACACGCCAACCTCGGCTGGCTGCGCAGCGAAAGCGCCAGCGCGAACAGCACCACCTGGAACCTGGCGGTCGAACACGCGCTGGGCAACGGCGTCGACCTGATGGGCGAGGTCTACGGCGACGACCGCGCCAAGCCCTGGATCGGCGTGGGTGCACGCTGGGCGGTGTCGGACAAGCTGAGCCTGAACGCCAACTGGGCCACGCAGCGCGAGACGCCTCGCGTGAACGCCTGGTCGATCGGTTTCAAACTGGCGTTCTGAACGCCAAAGCCCCCTACTGCTCGATCACGTCGGCGCCCTTGGGCGCGACGAACTTGAAGGTTTCGGCCGCGGTCGCCGAGTTCGGCCTGAACTGGCTGAACTGCAGGTAGGAGCGCTGGCCGAAGCTGTCGACGATCTCCACGGCGGCGAGCTCCTTGCCTCGAAAGCCGACCTTCAGCGTGTCGAAGGCGCCCTCTTTCGCTCTCGGCTTGGCGGCCGCCCATTCGATGCCGTCCTGCGCCGGCAACGCGGAGAGCTCGAAGTCCTTCTCGAGGTTGCCGCCGGCCAGCAAGGCCGCCGGCGTGGCGCCGATGGCGGCCGACAGCTTTCGCGAGCTGACCTGGTTCAGGTCGGCGTCGTAGATCCAGACCTTCTGGCCGTCGGCCACGATGACCTGCTCAAAAGGCTTGGTGTAGGCGAAGCGGAAGCGATTCGGCCGCGCGAACTCGAAGCTGCCGCTGCTGGTCTTCTTCTTCGCGCCGTCGGGCGAGGTGACGGTCTGGGTGAACTGCGCCTTGCCGGTCTTCACCTCGCGCACGAACTCGCGCAGGGTGTCGACGGCATCGGCGCGGGCAGAAACGGCGGCAGTGCAAAGTGCCAGCAACAGCGGGAAACGAAAGTTCATGCGTCGCGGTTCGGGACGATGATGTCGCGATTGCCGTTGGTGGACATGGCACTTACGAGCCCGGATTTCTCCATTTGTTCCAGCAATCGCGCGGCTCGGTTGTAGCCGATGCGCAGATGGCGCTGCACCAGCGAGATCGAGGCGCGCTTGTGCTGCAGCACGATGGCCACTGCCTGGTCGTACATCGGGTCGCTTTCGCCGCCGCCCGCACCGGCCTCGCCGGCCAGCACGTCGCCACCCTCGCCGTCGAGCACGCCGCCTTCGAGGATGCCTTCGATGTAGTTGGGCTCGCCCTGGCTCTTCAGGTACTCGACGACGCGATGCACCTCTTCGTCCGACACGAAGGCGCCGTGCACGCGCACCGGCAGCCCGCCGCCCGGTGTGAGGTAGAGCATGTCGCCCTGGCCGAGCAGCGCCTCGGCGCCCATCTGGTCGAGGATGGTGCGCGAGTCGATCTTGCTCGACACCTGGAAGCTCAGCCGCGTCGGGATGTTCGCCTTGATCAGGCCGGTGATCACGTCGACGCTCGGCCGCTGCGTGGCCAGAATCAGGTGGATGCCCGAGGCGCGCGCCTTCTGCGCCAAGCGCGCGATCAGCTCCTCGATCTTCTTGCCCACCACCATCATCAGGTCGGCCAGTTCGTCGATGACGACTACGATGAAGGGCAGCCGCTCCAGCGGCTCCGGCGCTTCGGGCGTGAGGCTGAACGGGTTGGGAATCAGCTCGCCGCGCTCGGTGGCATCGGCGATCTTCTTGTTGTAGCCCGACAGGTTGCGCACGCCCATCTTGCTCATCAGCTTGTAGCGGCGCTCCATCTCGCCGACACACCAGTTCAGCGCGTTGGCCGCCTGCTTCATGTCGGTGACCACCGGCGCGAGCAGGTGCGGGATGCCCTCGTACATGCTCATCTCGAGCATCTTCGGGTCGATCAGGATCAGGCGCACGTCGCGCGCCTCGGCCTTGTAGAGCAGCGAGAGGATCATCGCGTTGATGCCCACCGACTTGCCCGAGCCGGTGGTGCCGGCGACCAGGCAATGCGGCATCTTCGCCAAGTCGGCGACCATCGCGTTGCCGACGATGTCCTTGCCCAGGCCCATGGTCAGCTGCGAGGAAGCGTCGTTGTAGACCTGCGAGCCGAGGATCTCGGACAGGCGGATCATCTGACGCTTGGCGTTGGGCAGCTCCAGCGCCATGGTCGTCTTGCCGGGGATGGTCTCGACGACGCGGATGCTCACCAGCGACAGCGAGCGCGCCAGGTCCTTGGCGAGGTTGACCACCTGCGCGCCCTTCACGCCGGTGGCCGGCTCGACCTCGTAGCGCGTGATCACCGGGCCGGGCGAGGCCGCGACCACGCGCACCTCGACGCCGAAGTCCTTGAGCTTCTTCTCGATCAGCCGCGAGGTCATCTCCAGCGTCTCGGGCGTCACCGACTCCTGGCGAACACCTGGCGCCGCGTCGAGCAGGTCGACCTGCGGCAGCTTGGTGTCGGCGAGCTCGACGAAGAGCGGCTTCTGCCGCTCCTTGGCCACACGCGCCGACTTCGGCAGCTCTGCCACCGGCTCCTCGATGACGATCGGGATGTGCTCCTCGTGCAGTTGGTGCTCGACCTCGACCACCTCTTCGCGCTCGCGCAGCGCGCGCTCGCCCAGGCGGATGTCTTCGGCGCGCTCGATGCGCTCGGCGCGCTTCTCGCGGAACGATTCCAGCCAGGTGCCGATGGACTCGGCCACGCGCAGCCACGAGAACTGCAGCGACATCGCGATGCCCGCCACCAGCGCGGCGATCCACAGCACGCCGGAGCCGGCGAAGCCGAGCAGCTTCTGGCTCGCCGGGCCGAGCAGGTAGCCGAGCACGCCGCCGGCATGGCCGCCGGCCACGCGCGATTCGAACTGGTACAGGCGCGTCGACTCGAGCGCGCAGCTGGCCGCCATCAGCACCACGATGCCGACCCAGAACAGCCAGGCCGGCGGCTCGTGCGGATCGACCGGCGCCACCGGCGGCTGCTCGCTGCGCAGCACGCGGGCCAGTGCGCCGAGCCAGCCTCGCAGGCCGATCAGCAGCAGCCACCAGGCCGAGAAGCCGCACACGAAGTAGGCACCGTCGGCGAACCACGCGCCCAGCGTGCCGGCCTTGTTGGTGGCCTGCGCCACAGCGCCGGAGGTGGTGAAGGCCGGGTCGGCAGGGCTGTGCGTGGCCAGAGCGAGCAGCGCGAGCAGCCACAGCACCGCGCCGAAGCCCAGAGCGAGGCGCGCGCGCCAGCGCGGCGTGACCGACGCCGTGCCCGCGGGTGCGGCGGCGCTGTCGCGCCCCTTGCGGCCCGTGGGGCCGGGAGAAGCTGTCTGGCCCGCGCCCCCGTCGGCGCGCAGCGATCCGAGTGGAAACGTCATGGCGCGATTGTGGCCGATCGCCCCGGGGGGCTTGTATCCGCTCGCAGCCGCGCCGCCGCACAATGCCCGACCATGAAACGCCTGATGATCCTGCTGCTGGCCCTGCCCCTGGCCAGCCACGCCGTGCAGGTCTGCGACCTCGACGGCGAACACGTCAACCCGGCCAACGGCCACACCACCGCCGGCAAGACCGGGCTGATGCGCTGCCGCGACGGTGACAGCCGCGTGCTGCAACGCGAGCAGGAGCTGAAGGACGGCAAGTTCGTCGGCATCGTGCGCTTCTACAAGAACGGTGTGCTGGAGCGCGACTACAGCGTCAACGAGCGCGGCAACCGCGAGGGCCTGTCGCGCGAGTACGCCGCCACGCCCGGCGCGAAGAATCCGCTGCTGCACGAAGAGACGATGCGCAACAGCCGCACCGTGGGCCTGACGCGCAGCTGGTACGCCAGCGGCACGCTGCGCCGCACCGCCTTCCACGGCGACGACGGCCACGAGCAGGCGATGGCCGAGTTCAACGAGGGCGGCCAGCTCGCCGAACTGCGCTGCGGGCCCACCGCCCTGCTCGCTCCGGCGGCCGACGACGCCGCCTGGTGCGGCCACCGGGGCGGCACGGCCACGGTGTCGTTGTACGGCTCGAAAGGCGACCTGAAGGGCCGTCGCGTCTACGAGCGTGGCGAGATGCGCAAGCGCGAATCGCTGTGGGACAGCGGCAGGCCGCGCGAGGTAGTGGAGAGCGACGCCAAGGGCGGCATCGAGCGCCAGTTCGCCGCCGACGGCACGAAGCGGCGCGAGCTGCAGTGGCAATGGCTGGGCGGCAACGAAGGCAGCAAGCGCCGCATCACCACGCTGGAGCAGGAGTTCCACGACAGCGGCACGCTGGTGCGCGAGCGCCGCTGGGCCGTCGGCGAGCGAGGCGGCCAGCTGGCCAGCGAGAAGCGCTGGTACCTCAACGGCCAGCCGCGCGACGCCAGCGAGTACCGCAACGAAGGCGGCCGCGCGCTGCGCCACGACACGCAGTTCCACGACAACGGCCAACCGGCCTTCGAGGGCATGTGGGTGCTCGAAGGCCGCTACGACCGGCAGGCCAGCGGCGTGCACCGCAGTTTCGACGACGCCGGGCGGCTGCGCCTGGAGCGCCACCACGACGATCGCGGCCGCGTGACGCGCGAGCGTGAACTCGACGAGGCCGGCAAGGTCACACGCGACGATGCCTTGTTCGAGGATGGATCGCGCAAGGCCTTCTCACGCTGAAACCGAAGGGAGACTGCATGACTGTCACCACCCACCCCTCGCGCCGCCTCCTGCTCGGTGCCGCCGTCGCCCTGGCCGCCCCGGCCATCTGGCGCGGCGCGATCGCGCAGACCCGGCAGCGCCCCACGCCGGCGCAGACGGAAGGTCCGTTCTACCCGGTCGAGCTGCCCGCCGACAGCGACGCCGACCTGCTCGCGCAGGGCGCGCGCCGTTATGCCAAGGGCCGCGGCGCGTTGCTCGAAGGCACGGTCACCGACACCGCCGGCCGCGCGCTCAGCGGCGCCGCGGTGGAGATCTGGCAATGCGACCAGGACGGCCACTACCACCACCCGGGCGACGGCGGCCGCGCCGACCCCGATTTCCAGGGCTTCGGCCGCGTGCTGCTCGGCGCCGACGGCGCCTACCGCTTCCGCACCATCCGCCCGGCGCCCTACAGCGGCCGCACGCCGCACATCCACCTGAAGGTGCGGCTGGGTGCGCGCGAACTGCTCACCACGCAGGTCTACGTGCAGGGCGACCCCGGCAATGCGCGCGACTTCCTCTGGCAGCGCCTGCGCGCCGAAGACCGCGCAGCGCTGAGCGTGCCCTTCGAGCCGGCCGGCGACACGCTGCGCGCGCGTTTCGCGATCGTCGTGGCGGCCTGATGGCGCCTGTGCCGCTGACGCCGCTCGCCCGCGCCGACGCGCTGCGCCTGGCCGACACGGCGCTGGCCGCGGTGCGCCAGCGTTTCCCGCACAAGCTCGACCACCTGATCCTGCACGAGGACGACCGGCCCGCGCCGGCCCACATCCACCCGCTGTTCGATGGCAGCTACGACTGGCATTCGAGCGTGCACATGCATTGGTCGCTGCTGCGGCTGCTGTGCCGGCAGCCCGATCTGCCGCAGTCGGCGCAGATCGTCGAACACTTCGATGCGCGCTTCACGCCTGCGCTCGTGGCGGTGGAGCGCGACTACGCCGCGCAGCCGCAGCGCGGCAGCTTCGAGCGGCCCTACGGCTGGGCCTGGCTGCTGGCGCTGCAGGCGGAGCTCGACGAGCACGATGCCAGGCTACCGCGACGATCCGCCTGGGCCGACGCGCTGCGCCCCTTCAGCGACGAGGTGGCGGCGCGGCTGGCCGCCTTCCTCGGCCGCAGCCACTACCCGGTGCGCGCCGGCATGCACGCCAACTCGGCCTTCGCGATGCTGCTGGCACGGCGCCACCGCGACGAGGCGCTGAACCGCGCCATCGACCGCGCGGCGCGGCAGTGGTTCGGCAACGACCGCGCCTACCCGGCGCACTACGAGCCCGGCGGTGCCGACTTCCTCTCGCCCGGCCTGTGCGAGGCACTGCTGATGCGCGAGGTGCTGGGCGAGGCCTTCGTGCCGTGGTGGACGGCCTTCGAGCCGAAGGGCGAGGCGCTCGCGAACTGGCTGCAGCCGGCTCGCGTGAGCGACCGCGTCGACCCCCAGCTGGTGCATCTGGACGGCCTGAACCTGTCGCGCGCCTGGTGCCTGCAATCGCTGGCCGAGGCCGTGCCGGCCGCGCTGGCGCCGCGCTTCGTCGCTGCGGCACAGGCGCACCGCGCGGCCGCCTGGCCGCACATCGGCGGAGGTGACTTCGCCGCGACGCACTGGCTGGTGAGCTTCGCGCTGCTGTCGCTGGGCGACTGATCCGCCTCAGCGGCTCACGTGCTGCAGCACGTCGTAGCGCAAGGGCGGGCCGCGGACCGAGTGCACCAGGGCATAGCCGTTCACCGGCCAGGTCCAGCGGGGTCCCTCGGCAGGCAGCGGCGTGCCCTGCGCATGGCGCGCCAGCGTCACGTGCGGCCGGAACGGGCGGTCGTCGGTGCGCAAGCCGAGCTCGGCCAGCGCGTGCGCCAGCGCGACGTGCAGGGCCGCGAGGCCGGGCGGCACCACGAGCGGCTCCAGCACCGCGATGCCTTGCGGCCACAGCGCGGCGCGGCCGAACTCGAGCAGGAACGGCTCGGGCAGGCCCGGCAGGCGCGCGCGCAGCGAGGCCGTTTCGACCTCGCCCAGTTCGCCGAGGTAGTGCAGCGTCAAGTGCAGGCGCTCGGGCGGCACCGGCACCGCCTGCGCGGGCCACGACCACGCCGATCGGGCGCCGGCAAGGTGCTGTCGCACGGCCGCGTCGGGCCACAGGGCGAGGAACAGACGCATGCCGGCATTGTCCGCGTCACGACGAGCGTCAATGGCGGTCGAACGCCGCTGCGCTAGATTCAGGTCATGAAGATCACTTTCCTCGGCGCGGCCGACACCGTCACCGGCTCGCGACACCTCGTCGAGATCGACGGCCAGACCCTCCTGCTCGACTGCGGCCTGTTCCAGGGCTTCAAGACGCTGCGCGAGCGCAACTGGGCGCCGCTGCCGGTGCCCGCGCGCGAGATCGACGCGGTGGTGCTCAGCCACGCCCACCTGGACCACAGCGGCTACCTGCCGGCGCTGGTGAAGCAGGGATTCAAGGGCGCGGTGCACTGCACGCAGGCCACGCGCGACCTCGCCGAGGTGCTGCTGCTGGACAGTGCCCACCTGCAGGAGGAAGACGCCCGCCGCGCCAACCGCAAAGGCTTCTCGCGCCACGAGCCGGCGCTGCCGCTGTACACCGTGGCCGATGCCAAGCGCGCCATCGCGCGGCTCACGCCGCTGCCCGCGGGCAAGGCGGTGCGCCTGGGCAACGTGCTCGCCGAACTCACGCCGGTGGGCCACCTGCTCGGCGCCTGCGCGGTGACGCTGCGCCAGCGCGACGTGTCGCTGGTCTATTCCGGCGACCTGGGCCGCAGCAACGACATGCTGATGCCCGCGCCGCAGCGCATTGCGCGTGCCGATGTGCTGCTCGTCGAATCGACCTATGGCAACCGCCTGCACCCGCCCGAGGATGTGCAGGCCGTGCTCGGCTCCATCGTGCGCGCCACGGTGCGCCGCGGCGGCTCGGTGCTGCTGCCCTCCTTCGCCGTCGGCCGTGCGCAGGCGCTGATGCTGGTGATGCAGCGGCTGAAGGCCGCTGGCGAAGTCCCGGAAGACCTGCCGGTGTTCCTCGACAGCCCGATGGCCACCGCCGCCACCACGCTCTACCAGAAGCACCGCCGGCTGCTGCGCCTGAGCCCGCGCGAAGCGAACACGCTGTGCGACGGCGTCACCATCGTGAGCACGCCGCAGCAGTCGGAGAAGGTGTCGCGGGCGCGCTACCCGAGCGTGATCATCTCGGCCAGCGGCATGGCCACCGGCGGGCGCGTGCTGCACCACCTGAAGGCGATGGCGCCGAACCCGAAACACTCGATCGTCTTCCCCGGCTTCCAGGTGGCCGGCACGCGCGGCGCCAAGCTGGTGGAAGGCGCCACCGAGGTGAAGATCTTCGGCGAGTACGTGGCGGTGAAGGCGCAGGTCAGCCACCTCGAGGGCTTCTCCGGGCACGCCGACGCCAACGAGCTGATGCACTGGCTGCAGGGTTTCGAGCAGGCGCCGCGCGAGACTTTCGTCGTGCACGGCGAGCCGGCCGCGGCCGACGCGCTGCGCAGCCGCATCGCCGACGAGCTCGGCTGGCGCGTGCGCGTGCCCGAGCACCTGTCGCAGTTCTCAGTCTGAGGCGCACCCACTGAACCTCCTCGACGCCGCCGGCAGCGCTGCGACGGGCATCGCCGTCGCGCTGGGCTGCGGCCTGCTGATCGGCCTGGATCGCGAGCGCCGCAAAGGCGAAGGCGACGACCGCGCCGCGGCGGGCCTGCGCAGCTTCGCCATCGCCGCGCTGCTGGGCGCGCTGGCGCAGACGCTCGCGGTGCCGGGGCTGGTCGTCGCCGCCGCCGTGCTGGTCGCGCTGATGGCGGCGCTGGCCTACGCCCGCAGCCGTTCGCGCGACCCGGGGCTGACCACCGAGCTGGCGCTGTTCGCCACCTTCCTGGTCGGCGTGCTGTCGGTGCGCTCGCCGCTGCTGGGTGCGGCCTGCGGCACCGTGCTGGCGGTGCTGCTGGCCGCGCGCACGCAGCTGCACCGCTTCGCCACGCAGTGGCTGAGCCAGCGCGAGCTGCACGACGGGCTGATGCTCGCCGCGCTGGCGCTGGTGCTGCTGCCGCTGGTGCCGGACACCGCCCTGCCCTGGCTGGGCGGCATGCGTGCGCGGCCACTGGGCGCGCTGGTGCTGCTCATCCTCGTGCTGCAGGCCGCCGGCCATGTGGCGCTGCGCCTGCTCGGCGCGCGATTCGGCCTGGCGGCCTCGGGCTTCTTCGGCGGATTCGTGTCGAGCACGGCCACCATCGCCACCTTCGGCGCACGGGCACGTGCCGGCGAGGCGCCACCCGCGATGGCGGCTGCGGCGGGTGCGCTGTCGGGCTGTGCGACCTGGCTGCAGCTGCTCGTGCTGGCCGCGGCGCTGTCGCGGCCGGCACTGGCCTTGTTGTGGCTGCCCGCACTGTGCGGCGGGGTGGCCACTTTCGCCGTCTCGCTCGCCTGGCTGGCCGGCCACAGCACGGGCCGCGATCGGGAAGATGACCCGCCGCTGCTGGCCGAACGAGGCGCCCTGCGCCTGCGCGAAGCCGTGCTGATCGCCCTGCTGCTGGCCGGCGTGGCGCTGGTCGTCGGCCAGGCCCAGCGCTTGTTCGGCACCGGCGGCGTGCTGGTGAGCACCTCGCTGGCGGCACTCGGTGATGCGCACGCGCCGATCGCCTCATTGCTGTCGTTGTTTGCCGCCGGCCGGCTCGATGCGGCCACGCTGCTGGCCGGCGCCCTGCTCGCGGTGGGCACGAACACGATCACCCGGCTGGTGACGGCGGCCGTGACCGGCGGCCGCGCCTATGCCCTGCGCGTGGGCACGGCCCTGCTCGCGGGCCTGGGGGCGGCCGTGGCGGCCACCGCATTGCTTGCAGCTTGATTCGTATCGACACAGTGTGACAGCGAAGAAGGGCTAAGGTTGGGTTCATCACTGGAGATTCGGCCATGAGAACCACCTGGCGTACCGCATGGCAGGGGCAGGACATCGTTGTCTATCGCGAAGACCAGGAGGTCGATCGCGTGAACGCGCTCGGCATCGAGAGGGTCGTGTTCGTGCATCGCGAGTCGGGTGATTCGCCCGGCGACTTGCAGTACGCGATCGTCGAGCTGGCCGAGGAGTGCCTCGTGTTCCCCGACTACACCGGATTCGCCGGCCGCGTGAACTTCGAGCGCCAGGCCTTCTGGGCCGAGCGCGGCTGCGTGTACTGGGTGGGTGACGCGCATGCTGCGCTGCCCGGCCGGCTGCGCCGCGGGCGCTGGCTGCTGCGCCACTCGGGGCCGGAGTTCATGCGCGTGCCGCGCATGGAACTGGCTGCGCTGATGGAGAAGTGGCCGCTCGAGGGCCCGCAGACTTGGGAGCAGCGCAAGTGGCGCCGTATCGAGAACTCGCGGCCGTTCGCCAACTCGGCACCGGGGCATCTGCGGGCCTGAGGCGCCCGCGGGGCACCATGAAAAGACCCGGCCGAGGCCGGGTCTTTCATTCCGAGGGGTGAACGCTCAGGCCGCCTTCGGGGCAGCAGCCTTGGCCTTCTTCTTGGCGTGCTTCTTGACAGCCTTCTTGGCCGGGGCGGCTTCGGCCTTGGCGGCAGCCGGGGCGGCCGGCGCGGCGGTGGCGGCCGGGGCAACCGGAGCGGCCGGTGCAGCAGCCGGGGCGGCGGCCTGGGCGAACACGCCGGCGGAGAAGGTGGCGGCGATCAGGGTGGCGACGAGCTTGTTCATGGAATGGTCCTGTTGAATGGGAGCGAGAGTCTGTCTCTCGCAGCCCTCAACGCGCCGCCACGCCGGGTGGTTGACCCGTGGCATGCACCGGATGCGCCGCCAGTTCATCCAGCCGCAGCACCGGCGTGACGCAGGCGTCCACCGATTCGAAGCACGAGGCCCAGTGCGCCATGGGCTCAAGCGCGAAGGCTGCCGCCACCTCGGCGCGCAGCGCCATCGACGCCTCGCTGCCGGGCACAAGGCCGCGCGACCAGTGACGCTCGATCCAGTCGGGCCGGCCGAGAACGCCGCAGAGTTCGCGCCAGAACTTCATCTCCAGTGCGCCCACGGCCATGAAACGAGCGTCGGCGCAGCGGTAGGCGCCGTAACACGGCGCGCCGCCGGAGAGCAGGTCGCGCCCCGGCGCCGGCGTGCGGCCGGTGGCGGCCAGCGCGATGCGGGCCAGCACGTGGTGGCGGTAGACCTCGTGCGTCATCGAGATGTCGACGAATCGCCCCTGCCCGCTGCGCTGCGCGGACAACAGCGCGGCGAGCATGCCCGAGACTGCCGCCTGCGTGCCGCCCATCAGGTCGCCGATCTGGAAGTTGGGCACGGCCACGTCGCCCTCGACGGTGGCGATCTGCTCGAGCACGCCGGCCATGGCGATGTAGTTGATGTCGTGGCCGGCGCGGTGCGACCAGGCGTTGTGCTGCCCATAACCGCTGATGGCGCACATCACCAGCTTCGGGTTCAAGGCATGCAGCGCCTCCCAGCCCAGGCCGAGCTTGTCCATCACGCCGGGGCGGAAGCCTTCGACCAGCAGGTCGGCTTCGCGCGCGTGCGCCAGCAGTTCGGTGCGGCCGGTCTCGCTGCGCAGATCGATCTCGACGATCTGCTTGCCTTCGTTGAGGGCGCGGAAGATCAGGCTGGGCCGGCCGGCCTCGCGGTCTGCGCGCGTCAGGCCCATGTGCCGCGTGCCGTCTTCCTGGCCGTCGCTGGCCGGGCCCTCGACCTTGAGCACCGACGCGCCCATCTCGGCCAGGTGCTTCGTCGCGAGCGGGCCGGGCAGCAGCTTCGTCAGGTCGATCACGCGAATGCCGGCGAGCAGGCCGGCATCGCGCACGTGATCGGCGCTCAGCGGAACACCCCTTCACGCAGCCACTTGGTGGCGACCCACTTCTCGCCCTCGACCACCGGCGCGCCACCGTGCAGCGTGCGGCTGACCGGGTGCGCACGCTCGTAGCTGAAGAAGACGGCGTTGCCCTTCACCGGAGCAACCTCGAGCTGCACGTCGGGGAAGGTGGTGCCGCCGCCGATCACCGGGTCGTTGAGGTACATGACCACGGTGGCCACGCGCTGGCCGCCGCGCTTGAGGATGGTGGGAGTGCCGCTCTGCGCCGGATCGAAGTAGTCGTAGTGCGGCTTGTACTCGGCGCCGGGGCGGTAGTGCAGCACCTGCAGGCCTTCGCCGTTCTCCACCGGCCACTTCAGCAGCGCGGCGATGCGCGCCTCGATGCGCCGGCACAGCTCGTTCTCGCCGCGGTCGAAGAACATGCCCTGGCTGGTGCGCGCGTCGTTGACCTCGCTCGCGCCGGTGTCGGTCTGCACGGTCTCGGAGCGGGCCAGCCGCTTGCCCGCCACGGCCATCAGCTCATCGCATTCCTCGTGCGACAGCAGGCCACCGAAGACGATGACACGCGGGTCGCGCATCGCCAGCACGACACGCACTTCGCGGTCGCCGGCCTGCAGCGTGGTCGGGATGCCGGCCACGGCGGGCAGCGGGTCGGGCACGCGCACTGCGGCCGGCAGCTGCGCCACCTTGGCACGCTCGTCAAGGAAGCCGCGCAGCGTGTCTTCCAGCGCGGCGATGGCGACGTCTTCACGCCAGCCGCTGGCCACCATCGACTGCAGCACCGACTCCGGCTGCACGCCGGCCTTGGCCTGCTCGATGATCCACTGGCGCAGCTCGGGCGTGACCGGCTGGGGCTGGGCAATCTCACTCATGCAGCGAATTCTGCCGCAGCCCTGGCGTGCGACTGTTACGGCACGTCAAGACCGCCACAGCGGCCGCAGGAACAGCAATCCGATCGCCGGGCCCACGGCGAGCCAGGGCAGCACCTGCGCGAGAGGCCACACCGACGCCATGGCGGCGAACAGGGTGATCGTGCCGACCGACAGCGTGAAGCCGATCGCGTTGACGAATGTCAGCACGCTGCCGACCATGGCGCGCGGCGCGTTGGCCGCGGTGAGCGCGCTGAACTGCGGCGAGTCGCCCGACACGGTGGCGCCCCACCAGAGCAGCCAGGCGCCCCACAGCGGCAGCGGCGCGTCGAGCATCCACGGCGCGAGCAGGCCGCACAGCCCACTGCTGGCGAGCTGGAAGCCGGCCACGCGCGCGCCGCCGACCCGCCGCACCAGCGCGCCGCCGATCACGCAGGCGAGGCCGCCCACCGCCATGGCGGCGGCCACCCACCAGGAGGCCGCCGCGCCCTGCCAGCGCAACGCGACGATGGCCGGGATGAGCACGAAGAAGGCGTACAGCTCCCACATGTGGCCGAAGTAGCCGAAGGCCGAGGCACGCACCTTCCGGTCGTGCCAGATCACGCCGAGCGCGCGCGGCGTGATGCGCGCCGCCGGCGCGAGGTGCGGCCCGTCGGGCACGAACACCGCCATCAGCACGCCGCCGCCGGCGGCCACCGCGGCGACGGCGAGCATCACCGCCTGCCACGACCACTGCGCGCCGAGCGCACGCAACCCGAAGGGCAGCGCGTTGCCCAGCACCAGCGCGCCGACCAGCACCCCCAGCGCCCAGCCCAGGCCGTGCGCGAACCAGCCGGCGGCGATCTTCATGCCCACCGGGTAGATGCCGGCCAGTGCGATGCCGGTGAGGAAGCGCAGCGCGAGCAGCGTGCCGTACTGCGGCGGCAGCAGCGCGGTGGCCAGCGCCAGCGCGGCGGCGAACAAGGAGCAGACGAGAAAGACCTTGCGCGGCGAGAAGCGGTCGGCGATGGACAGCAGCGCGAAGCCGAAGGTGCCGAGGATGAAGCCGACCTGCACGGCGGCGGTGAGCCAGCCCACCGCCGAGGCCGGCAGCGCCACGCTGCGCTGCAGGTCGGCCATCACCGCGTTGATGGCGAACCAGACCGAGGTGCCCGCGAACTGCGAGATCGCGATGACGGGCAGGATCCGCTTCGGGACGGGGGTCATCCCATGCGCCTGCGGAACACCAGTCGATCTGCCGTCGAATGCCTCTCGTCGAAGGCGTAGCCGTCGGCCTCGAACGCAGTGAGCCCCTCGGGCGACTCGATGCGCTGCTGCACCGCGAAGCGCGCCATCATGCCGCGCGCGCGCTTGGCGAAGAAGCTGATGATCCTGTACTGGCCGTCCTTCCACTCCTCGAACACGCAGTCGACGATGCGCGCACGCAGCACCGGTCGCAGCGCGGCGCGCGAATACTCCTGCGAGGCGAGGTTGACGATCACCGGCGCGCGCTCGCCGCGCTGCAGCTTGTTGAGGTGTTCGGCCAGCGTGTCGCCCCAGAAGGCGTAGAGGTCGCGGCCGCGCGGCGTGGCCACCGCGGTGCCCATCTCGAGGCGATAGGGCTGCAGCTTGTCGAGCGGGCGCAGCACGCCGTACAGGCCGCTGAGGATGACGAGGTGCGACTGCGCCCAGGCCAGCTCGTCGACGCCGAGCGAGGCGGCCTGCAGGCCGTCGTAGACATCGCCATCGAAGCCGAGCACCGCCGGGCGGCTGTTGTGCACCGTGCTGCGCTTCGACCAGGCGGCGTAACGCGCCACGTTGAGCGCCGCGAGCTCGTCGGAGAGGTCCATCAGCCGCGCCACCTGCACCGGCGTCTTGGCGCGCATCACCTCGATCAGCTCGGCGGCATCGTCCATGTACAAGGGCCGGGTGGCCAAGGCCGCCACTTCGGGCGGGATGGGGCGTTCGTAGTCGAGGCGCTTGGCGGGGGACAGCAGGTACAGCATCTGAAGGGGCACAGTCGGTCAGAGGGCAAGGCGCGCATCTTGCCATCGCTCATCGGAAGTCCCTGCTTCTGGCGACCAGCCCCTCGAACAGCGGGCTGTGGTCGATCAGCTTCATGGCCACGAGGTGCATCACCTCGCCCTCGCGCTGCCACTGGCCGTAGACGGTGAGCAGCCGCGTGCCGAGCAGCTCGCGGCGATGCGCCTCGAAGACTCGCGGCCAGACGATCACGTTGACGGCGCCGGTCTCGTCTTCCAGCGTGACGAAGGTGGTGCCCTTGGCCGTCTCGGGGCGCTGGCGGTGCGTGACCAGGCCGCTGGCGCGCGCCAGGCGGCCGTGCGGATAGGTCTTGAGCACCGCGGCGGTCTGCACCTTGAAGCGCGACAGCTCCTCGCGCAGCAGCGCGATCGGGTGGCGCTGCAGCGTGAGGCCGAGCGCGCGATAGTCGGCCAGCGTGTCTTCCACCTCCGAGGGCGCTTCGAGCTCGGCCGCCACCTCGTGCACCCGCGTGTCGCGCAGCATCGGCGTGGCGCGCGTGTCCACCCCGGCCACCGCCCAGGCCGCCTGGTGGCGATGCCCGGCCAGCCCGCGCAGCGCATCGGCCTGCGCCAGCGACTGCAGGGCCTGCGCGTCGAGCGCGGCGCGGCGCGCGAGATCCTCGACGCTGGCGAAGGGGCCGGCGGCGCGAGCGTCGACGATGCGTTGCGCCGCGTCGAGCGAGAGGCCGCCGACGCGGTCGAGGCCCAACCGCACCGGAAGCAAGGCCTCGCCCACCGGCCCGGAGAGCCCTTCGAGCACCGAGGGCACCTCGCTCACGACCACATCGACCGCCCTCACCTCGACGCCATGCTCGCGCGCATCGCGCACCAGCTGCGCTGGCGCATAGAAACCGAGCGGCTGGCTGTTCAGCAGCGCGCAGAGAAACGCGTCGGGGTGGTGCTTCTTGACCCAGCAGCTCACATAGACGAGCAGCGCGAAACCCGCCGCGTGGCTCTCCGGAAAGCCGTACTCGCCGAAGCCCTCGATCTGCTTGAAGATGCGCTCGGCGTAGTCGCGCTCGTAGCCCTTCTCGACCATGCGGCCGACCAGCCGCTCGTGGAAGGGCCCGAGCCCGCCCTTGCGCTTCCAGGCGGCCATGGCGCGGCGCAGCGCATCGGCCTCGCCGGGCGTGAAGTCGGCGGCGATGATGGCGATCTGCATCACCTGTTCCTGAAAGATCGGCACGCCCTTGGTCCGCTGCAGCGCGGGCCGCAGCGCCTTCGGGTAGTCGATCTGATCGTCGTCGAGCAGGCGGTTCTTCAGGTAGGGGTGCACCATGCCGCCCTGGATGGGCCCGGGCCGCACGATCGCCACCTCCACCACCAGGTCGTAATAACACCGCGGCTGCAGGCGCGGCAGCATGCTCATCTGCGCGCGGCTCTCGATCTGGAACACGCCCACGGTGTCGGCGGCGCAGATCATGTCGTAGGTGGCGGTGTCGTCGCGCGGCACCTGCTGGGTGTCGAAACGCGTGCCGAGCTTGCGCCCGATGAGCTCGAAGGAGCGCCGCAGCGCGCTCAACATGCCCAGCGCCAGGATGTCGACCTTGATGAGCCCGAGCACGTCGAGGTCGTCCTTGTCCCACTGCACGACGCTGCGTCCCGGCATGGCGGCGTTCTCCACCGGCACGAGCTGCTCGATCTGGTCGCGCGCGATGACGAAGCCGCCGGGGTGCTGCGACAGGTGGCGCGGGAAGCCGATGAGCTGGTGCGTGAGCTCGACCCACTGCCGCACCACCGGCGACTCGGGGTCGAAACCGTTCTCGCGCAGGCGCTCGGCGCTGATGCTGCGGCCGTCGAACCACTGCTGGCCTTTCGCCACCGCGTCGATGCGCTGCACGTCGATGCCCAGCGCGCGGCCGACATCGCGCACCGCGCTGCGCGGCCGGTAGCTGATGACCACCGCGGTGAGCGCGGCGCGGTGGCGGCCGTACTTGCCGTAGATGTACTGGATGACCTCCTCGCGGCGCTGGTGCTCGAAGTCGACGTCGATGTCTGGCGGCTCGTTGCGCTCGGCGCTGATGAAACGCTCGAACAGCAGCGTGGCCTCGCGCGGGCTGACCTCGGTGACCTGCAGGCAGTAGCACACCACCGAGTTGGCCGCGCTGCCGCGGCCCTGGCAGAGGATGCCCTGCGCGCGCGCCCACAGCACGATGTCGGCGACTGTCAGGAAGTAGGGTTCGTAGCCGAGCTGGCCGATCAGCGCGAGCTCGTGCTCGATGCGTTGCAGCGCATCGGCGCGCGCTTCGGCCGCGCCCGGGTCATCGGGCGCGAAGCGCTTGTCCAGCCCTTCCATCACCCGCGTGCGCAGCCACGAGGCCGGCGTGTGGCCGGCGGGCACGATCTCGCGCGGGTACTCGTAGCGCAGCTCGGCCAGCGAGAAACTGCAGCGGCCGGCAAAGGCCAGCGTGTTCTCGAGCCACGCCGGCTCGTACAGCGCCGCCAGCCGCGCGCGCGAACGCAGGTGCTGCTCGGCGTTGGAGGCCAGCGCCAGGCCGCAGGCCGACACCGGCTGCTTCAGCCGCGTGGCGGTGAGCGTGTCCTGCAGCGCCTTGCGCGAGCGCACATGCATCAGCACGTCGCCCGCCGCGACGATGGGCAGGCCGGTGAGCTGCGCCACGCGCTTGACGAGTGTGCGCAGCGCGTCGTCGCCGGCGCGGTGCAGCAACTCGATGGCGATGCCGGCGCGCTCGACGCCGAACCAGGTCTTCAGCCACATCGCGTGAGCGAACACCGTCTCGAAACCTTGCGAGACCTCGGGCACCAGCAGCGCCAGGCAGTCGGGCAGGCCGGCGAGGAAAGGGGCGTTGGGCACGCGGCCTTCGACATCCGACGGGTGCGCGAGGTACTCGCCCTTGGGCGCGCGGCGGCGCGCCACGGTGATCCAGTGCGACAGGTTGCCGTAGCCGCGGCGCGTCTGCGCGAGCAGCACGAGACGCGCGTGCGGCGTGGGCACGGCACCGGTGCCGGCAGCCGGCACGGTCAGCCGCATCTGCGCGCCGACGATCAGGTGCAGGCCGCACTCGCGCGCCTCCACGTGCGCGCGCACCACGCCGGCGAGCGAGCATTCGTCGGTGATGGCCAGCGCCGCGTAGCCGAGCTGCTGCGCACGCCGCACCAGCTCGCCGGGCTGCGAGGCGCCGCTCAGGAAGCTGAAGCAGCTGGCGCAGTGCAGCTCGGCGTAACCCGGAAGGGCGCGGCGCATGGCGATGGTTCCTCGGCAGACAGGTGCCACGCCGGCGGGTCGGGCTCGCGGGCGTAGCGGCCGGCGCCGGCCGGCCAGGGCGGCGGTGCCCCGGCCGCGGCAGACGGTGCGGCGGGCACGTGCAGCTGGTCGAGCGGGCTGCGCACCGCGCCGCCGCCGAGCTTGAGCACGTGGGTGTAGATCATGGTGGTGCTGACGTCGGCGTGGCCGAGCAGCTCCTGCACGGTGCGGATGTCGTAGCCCGACTGCAGCAGGTGCGTCGCGAAGGAATGGCGCAGCGTGTGCGGCGAGGCGGGCTTGTGGATGCCGGCCTCGTTCAGCGCGCGCTTGAAGGCGCGCTGCAGGGCCTGGTCGAACATGTGGTGGCGGCGCTTTGGGGGCGGGGGCGCGTCCTGCGCCTCGCGGCCCAGCGGGCGCTCGCGCGGATCGACCGACAGCGTGGCCTGCGGGAAGACCCAGAACCAGGCCCAGGACTCGGCCGCGCGCGGGTACTTGCGCGAGAGCGCGTGCGGCAGGTTCACGCCGGCGACACCGGCGGCGCGGTCGGCCGCCCACAGCGCGTGCGCCTGAGCCAGCTGCGCGCGCAGCGGCGCCTCGAGTGCAGCCGGCAGCATGACGATGCGGTCCTTGCCGCCCTTGCCTTCGCGCACGACGATGGCGCGGCGGTCGAAGTCGATGTCCTTCACGCGCAGGCGCAGGCCCTCCATCAGGCGCAGGCCGGTGCCGTAAAGCAGCTGCGCGAACAGCTGCAGCACCGGCCAGGGCGCGAGCGCCGCGAGCACGCGCGCCACCTCGTCGTGCGACAGCACCACCGGCAAGCGCGCCTGGCGCTGCGGGCGGCCGATCTCGTCCATCCAGGGCACACGCTGGTTGAGCACCTTCTGGTAGAGGAACAGCAGCGCAGACAGCGCCTGCTTGTGCGTGGCCGGCGCGACCTGGCGCTCGGAGGCCAGCCAGGTGAGGAAGGCCTCGACCTCGGCCCCCGACATCTCGGCCGGATGGCGCAGCCCATGGAAGCGGATGAAGGCACGCACCCAGTGCACGTAGGCCTGCTCGGTGCGCAGGCTGTAGTGCATGTAGCGCGCCTGCATGCGCAGGAGGTCGAGCAGACGGGGGCTGGCTGGTGGAGGCTGCAGGTGGTTCATGGCGACATCCTTCCTCGGGTTGCAATGGATACTGTACATATGTACAGTACTATCAAACCGAATGCGCCGCAATCCTGGGCTGGATGCCGATCTCCACCCTTCGTGCCGCGTCGCACAGCCCAGCCCCGCCAGGGCGTACCCGATGCCTGCGTCCAGCCAGAAGCGCCCAGCACAGGAACGCGACTCGTCGATCGGACGGCTGCGCATCGCCAAGCGGTATGCGCCGACCCAGAACGGGGCCAAACGATTCCTGCGCCGCTACGGAGAGCAGTTGGTATGCGTCCGCCATCGCCTGAGCGATGATGGGAAAGTCCGCCACACGACCATCGAACTACTGGTCGAAAGCACGCCCGTCGTCTCGAGAATGCGTAGCATCATTGCCCTACGCATTCCGCAGGCCGACAAGGGAAGCCGGCAGTTGCTGATGGCCTGCGACGCAAAGTGGAAGCCGAAAGAGCGCCTCTGGCTGGTCCCTCAGCTCGTCGCCAAGAATCTGAAGCTGCTCAGATATCGCGTCCCGATGCCTGGGTGAACCCGCATCGCGGCCTGTGGCAGTATCCGACGGCATGCAGCAGCAAATTGCCATAAGCCGCAACTGCAGAATGATCCCTAAATCACGTTAGGCGTCACCAGATGCACAAGAGCGCGCGCCGACTGGCCCTTCTCGTAGCAACGCTTCTCGCTGCCTGTAGCGAGATGGGGAATGACACAGGCCAAATCAGCCAGCGCATCGGCGACCTGGCGAAGAAGCCTGAAACCAAGGAGGTGCGGCTGGCTGAGCTCACTTCCTTTGGTTGGGACCGCTTCTTCATCTTCAAGCCGGGCACGAAGCGCGAAGAGATCTGTGATTTCATCGGTGCCAAGCGTCCCAGCTGTGGCCGGGTCATCCGGTACGAATCGGTGCCCCAGACTCATGTCGCACTCGTGTTCGGGTTGGGCAATCAGCTAACTCACACCGAACTTCATGCTCTGGCTAACGGGCGGTTCAATCTGCCGCCTTCCGAGCGCGGCTACCCCAAAGAATCCGCCATCTTCAAGGTGCGCCGCGCTTTGTCCGGTACGGAGCAAGAGGTCTGGCTCGAGCCGCAGTGACGCCTAACCCTTCGCTGGAGCCGACTCGCACCGGCATGGCACTTGGCCCGCTTCCCGGAGTGGTTCATCATCCGTCCAGCGGGCCAAGCACCACACCGGCGCTCGCGCCTCAGCTCAAACGTTAGGCAACGCAAGTCCCACCATGCCACCAGCAAGTAGTCTCACGTCAGCCGATGCACGTTTCCAAGAAGCCGCCACCGTGCTGGGGTACTCGTTCGACGGTGAACTCAAGGTCGGCGGCAACTACGTCCCGCTGGTACGCGATGGCGCAACGCTATACATCAGTGGTCAAGTGCCCCGTGTCGGAAGCACCGTCGTGGTCACGGGGCGGGTAGGTGCCGAGGTCACCCTCGCTCAGGCGCAAGTTGCGGCCAAGGTTTGCGCCATGCGCGCACTGGCATTGCTGCAACGCGAGCTCGGGTCGCTCGAAAACGTGCGCCAGGTCTTGCGGGTCACGGTGTACACACAGTCCGCCGCCGAGTTCACGCAGCAAAGCGAGGTAGCAGATGGAGCGTCCGAGCTATTGCATTCTGTGTTGGGTGAAGCTGGCAAACACACTCGTACGTCCGTTGGCGTCTACCAATTGCCCAAGAACGCGAGTGTCGAGCTTGATCTCATTGCTTCCTCCAAGGCGTAGAGCATCGCGCGTTGCCTAACCCTTCGCTGGAGCGGACCGCCACCGGCCTGGCACTTGGGCCGCGAGTCGCTCAGGCTTAGCATCCGCCTCGCGGCCCAAGCGCCATTCCGGCGTCGGCCCGCTCAGCTCAAACGTTAGGCCTCATCAGAGAGACAGGGAGAACCATGGCCCGCACAAGTGATCGAGATCTCTTTCTCAAGCGATTGGCGAAGCTTTCCGGAGCAGACGGTGGCTTTGTGACCAACGAAGCGCTCCGTGCCGAACTCAAGTGGGAGAAGCCGAAGTACCGAGCAATTCACAGTTCACTGCGACAGGAAGAGCTCATAGTCGTCAAGCGAGGTCGCGGTGGCCTGGTCGCACTTGCGGGCAACAAGAAGACAGAGCGAATGAAGATCTTCGTCTCCTACAGTCACGTGGACAAGGATCTCAAAGACCGCCTTGTCAAACACCTTCGCCCTCTCGAGCACGAGAATCTCGTTGAGGTTTGGGTTGATCATCAGATCAAGGCCGGAGACGACTGGGACAAGGAGATCGCGAAGAAGCTCGGGGAAGCCGACATAGTTCTCACCCTCGTAAGCATCGACTTCATCAATTCGAAGTACTGCTACGACATCGAGCTCGAGAAGGCTCTCGAACGCGAAGCAGACGGTGAGTCCCAGGTGATACCGGTGATCTTGAGAAGTTGCCTCTGGACGAAGTCACCATTGGGGCGTTTGAAGGCACTTCCAACCGACGGAAAGGCCGTAACGACGTGGAGCGACATCGACGAAGCCCTCACAGTCGTCGCGTCCGGCGTGCGCGACGCGGCCATTGCGCTGCTAGAACATGGCTAAATGAGGCCTAACCCTTCGCTCGAGCCGACTCGCACCGGCATGGCACTTGGCCCGCCTACTGGACTGGTACATCATCCATCCGGCGGGCCAAGCGCCACACCGGCGCTCGCGCCTCAGCTCAAACGTTAGGCCTCACACCACTCACCTATGGGCTCCTACGGCCTCCAATCAGTTCCAACCGGTGCCTGCGTTCAGTTCATTGACGAAGTACCGAACGCAGAAGACCTTCAAGTACTTGTCGAATCACTCGTCGAGAAGCGGATCAAGGTCGTCTACATCGACTGCGAGGTTTTCCTTCAAGCACCTTGGCGGATTCCCGACGAAGTTGGCCGCCAAGCAGGTACCGAGTTCCCACCGTACAGCGAGGAACGAGAGGTGAACTGGGTGAGATTCTGGGACGACCTGGTGTCACTAGGGCACAGAGCCGAGGTCGGCCTCGTGATCGTCTTAGACAATGCGCGACCGCTGTGGGAGCAGAACAGGAAGTTCATCACCACGTTCGTCGAGAACTTCCTCCACGGCCTCCGCCCATGGGTCAAGCGAGATGTTCCGTACCACCTCTGCATCCAGCTTGAGCCGTCAGAACTGGTCGCAAAGCTGCTCAAGCCGCTCGCCGCCAGCAGTGAGGCCTAACCCTTCGCTCGAGCGGACCTCCACCGGCCTGGCACTTGGCCCGCGAAGCGCTCGCTGTCATCATCCGCTTCGCGGGCCAAGCGCCATCCCGGCGTCGGCCCGCTCAGCTCAAACGTTAGACCTCGCAGAAGTCACGCCCTGCCCATAAGTCATGTTCGATCATGTCGTCTTCGGCGTCAGCGACTACGCCACTGCCAAGGCATTCTTTGTCAAAGCGCTCGAGCCACTTGGTGTGGCTATCGTCTCAGAGGGCCCGCTTGGTATCGAGCTGTGCCGCCCGAATGAAACTTCTTCGCTGTGCATTCGCCTGCAGCCGGAGCCTCAGCCAGCGCACCTTCACCTGGCCTTCCAGGCGCTCAATCGAGAGCAGGTGGAGGCGTTCTATAGCGCAGCCCTCGCAGCCGGCGGCAAGGACAACGGTGCTCCGGGCGTCCGTCCGCAGTACCACCCGAATTACTTCGCCGCGTTCGTCATCGGCCCGGATGGGCACAACATCGAGGCGGTTTGCCATAGGCCAGCAGCTTAGCCAAGCTCAGCACTCCTACCCGCAGGCCATGCGTCGCGAGCGAGGCCTAACCCTTCGCTGGAGCGGACCGCCACCGGCCTGGCACTTGGCCCGCTTCCCGGAGTGGTACATCATCCGTCCAGCGGGCCAAGCGCCATCCCGGCGTCGGCCCGCTCAGCTCAAACGTTAGGCCTCAGAGTCGAGGAAGTCGAGCTGCCTCCATCACCGCGCCAATGCGATCGAAGCCAATACGGACGCACAGTCCGATGTACCGCACCCGCACGAACTGGCGCTTCCTGAGTCGACCGGAGCTTCGGTTGCTCATGTCAGGTCTCGCTGATTGGGAGTCCCGTTCCACAGGCCAAGCGTTAGCTCGCATTCGCAGAAAGCGCTTGGAGGCAGTAGCGTTCTTCCGCAAGCATCATGGTCCGCTATTGGACGATCGCCTATGGGTGTCACTGCGTGGCCCCGTGGAGCAACGACCGGAACAATGGCTCTCGCGTAGGCACGACCCACGGCTTGAAAGACTTCGCGGTGTGCTCTGGCACGAAACGTGAACCACCAATGCTCTGGATGGCAATCCGTCAGCAGGCGGCGCTCGTCATCCCAGCCAATCCTCAAGCGCTGAGGCCTAACCCTTCGCTCGAGTGGACCGCCACCGGCCTGGCACTTGGCCCGCGAAGCGCTCGCTGTCATGATCCGCTTCGCGGGCCAAGCGCCATCCCGGCGTCGGCCCCTCAGCTCAAACGTTAGGCCGCACAGCATGCGTCTACTCCTTTGTGCCCTGGCAATCACCTCGCTGCAGGTTTCGGCGCAGCCAGTGGAGCCTTGCAGCTTCGTGGTTGGTCACGGCTCGCTCCGAGGCGAGTCTGCCGCTTCTAGTTCTCCGCCGCAGCCAGAATGGTTCATCGTCTCAGGCAGAGCCGAAGTTCAAATCAAAGCCACTACGTTGCACGCAAAGTTCTTCGACTCTCGGGCGCCGACAGAGGTGTCACACGAGTTCTCCGCCAAGCTTTCTCGTGCGCCCAGCACAGCAGCGCGAAGCCAGGCTCGTGTCGCGGCGCAACTGCGCACGCTTGGCACCGACAGTGGGGACGACTCCCTTTCTGGATCGTTTGCCATCGAGCCCAGTCAATCTGGTCGTCAGCGCTACTTGCTCCGCTCCTTGGTCGTACACAACGCCTTCTCGTATGTCGGCATCTCCTGCTACGCAAAGAGTGCGGCCTAACCCTTCGCTGGAGCGGACCGCCACCGGCCTGGCACTTGGGCCGCGAGGCTCTCAGGCTTAGCATTCGCCTCGCGGCCCAAGCGCCATCCCGGCGCCGGCCCACTCAGCTCGAACGTTAGGCCTCAGAGCCAAGCACCGAGGCACCCTGTCTCACCGAATGCCACCCATGTTGAGTTCGCTATCTGTTGGTACGACCGGAGTCTTGTAAGTGCGCGTGGTAGCAAACCCTGTTAGTGCCACCGTCACTGGCGTCTACTGCGGAGTCGTCCTGCTCGTGCTAGCTCCGTACATCGATGGCCCATCAAGCAGTTCGTTGTGGCTCGTCTTCGGTGCGCTTGCCGTTGGAGTCCCCGCGTTCTTCTTCGTTCTCGGCATCAAGCGCCACGAAATGGTGGGACTGTGGCTACTAGAGCGCAGCCTTCTCACTCGCGTTGCTGCGTTCTTGCTTGCGGCTGCGGCAAGCGCTGCACTGGGAACCATGTTCCAGTCGTTGCTGCGCTCGAGTTGAGCATAGCCACACAGGCACATGGCATTCCTCGCCACGCGCTGAGGCCTAACCCTTCGCTCGAGGCGGACCTCCACCGGCATGGCACTTGGGCCGCGAGCCGCTCATGGTCTATGCTGCGCCTCGCGGCCCAAGCACCACGCCGGTTCCGGCCCGCTCAGCTCAAACGTTAGGCCGCACAACGCGATGACACGACGACCCCCTCCCCCAAGTCGATCACCAGCCGGTACCACCGTCTTCGAGAGGCTCTTGGGCACGATCTTGGGTGGGTTATCTGGCGCTTTGCTGTATGCCGCAGTTCAGATGTTCGCACTCTCGCCAGTTCACGCACATGATCGTTGGAGCGTTGCAGGCCCCGGAAAGGGGTATGTCCTGACCGGAGCCATACTGGGATTCCTTCTAGGTCTTTCATTTGCCAAGTGGCTGTGGTCTGTTGCAGTCGATCAAGTGGAGGTCACGGCCGGTGATTGGGGCTTCTGGCTAATTCTCGTAGCAATCGTCGTAGTTGTTGTCATACTTCTTTTTAGATACTTCGGTGTTTCATAGTCGCCTCGCTAGTGCGACATGCAGCGCTTCTGCCACGTTTGTGGTGCGGCCTAACCCTTCGCTGGAGCGGACCTCCACCGGCCTGGCACTTGGCCCGCGAGGCGCTCAGGCTTAGCATGCGCCTCGCGGGCCAAGCGCCATCCCGGCGTCTGCCCGCTCAACTCAAACGTTAGGCCGCACAGAACCCATGACGCTGCCCTTCGAGTATCAGAACGCCTCACTCGAATTCGAACGGTTCATGCTGGACGCCAGAGAACGCGCTGGCCTCGGTACGACCAACATGACATGGAACATGGTGGTCGGCGTCCTACACACCTTTCGTCGCCGGCTCTCTATCGAGGAGGCTCTGCGCTTTGCGGCTGTGCTGCCTCCCGTCCTGCGCGCCCTGTTCATCGAAAACTGGGAGCCCGATCAGCCTGTCGCCAGGTTTGGCACCAACGACGAACTGCTCGCTGAGGTTCGTTCTCTTCGGCCAGAGCACAACTTCTCGCCTCCAAACGCCATTCAAGCCGTAGCTGGTGCCCTGCGCAAGCATGTTGATGTGGCTGCACTTGAGCGCGTTCTTTCAACCCTGCCAGCAGGAGCACAGCGCTTTTGGTCGGTCGAGGCCGAGTAAGTCAAGCGCGGCAGTGCGGCCTAACCCTTCGCTGGAGCGGACCTCCACCGGCCTGGCACTTGGGCCGCGAGGCGCTCAGGCTTAGCATTCGCCTCGCGGCCCAAGCGCCATCCCGGCGTCGGCCCGCTCAGCTCAAACGTTAGGCCTCCGAGGGCAGCAATCGAGGCCTCTCGATCATCCAGCGCGGAGGTGTCATGTTCGACCACGTAGGTTTCGGAGTCTCCAACTTGGCGGAAAGCAAGGCGATCTTCCTCAAGGCGCTTGAACCACTGAAGGTCACGCTCGTGATGGAAGGCCCTTACGGGGTTGGCATCGGGCAGAACAACAAGCCTTCGCTCTGGCTTCACCAAACGCAAGGCGTCACTGCCCCGCTTCACATTGCCTTCTCTGCCACCAGTCGAGCGGAAGTTGACGCCTTCTACAAGGCTGCGCTCGCTGCGGGCGGCAAAGACAACGGAGCGCCTGGCCTGCGCCCTCACTACCACCCGAACTACTACGGAGCCTTTGTCATCGGCCCGGACGGCCACAACGTCGAAGCTGTGTGCCACAAGCCGGAGGCCTAACCCTTCGCTGGAGCGGACCTCCACCGGCCTGGCGCTTGGCCCGCTTCCCGGAGTGGTACATCATCCGTCCAGCGGGCCATGCGCCATCCCGGCGTCGGCCCGCTCAGCTCAAACGTTAGGCCGCAGAAACCAACGCTCGCGCCCCTCGCATGCTCATTCCTACTCTGGAGACCGATCGCTTGAGGCTTGTCCCGCCAACGAGCGCCTGCGAAGCAGCATACGAAGCCTTCTACACCGACGCATCGGCATCGCAACACTACGGTGGCCCGTTGTCTGCCGGGCAAGCTTGGGCGCGTCTGGCCACCGATCTGGGAAG
Source organism: Rhizobacter sp. AJA081-3 (assembly GCF_017795745.1). Classification (GTDB taxonomy): domain Bacteria; phylum Pseudomonadota; class Gammaproteobacteria; order Burkholderiales; family Burkholderiaceae_C; genus Piscinibacter. The sequence continues at coordinate 3,108,818 of NZ_CP059067.1, forward strand.
CTGGCATCTCCAAGGGTTTGGCGTCTGGGCCGTTGAGCTCAAGGAAGATCAAGCCATCGTAGGCACTTGTGGCTTTTGGCAGGGCAAGGGCTGGCCGAGAGAGCTCACATGGTGGTTACTTCCGGCTGCGCGCGGCAAAGGCGTAGCCGTTGAAGCCTCCTGCGCGGCAATCCGCCATGCGTATCAGGTGTTCGGCTGGCAAGAGGTTCAAACGTACATGAACGACAGCAACACCGTCGCTCGGGGCTTGGCCGCTCGGCTTGGCGGTCAAGTCATCGGCCGGCGGCTGTTTCCCGATGGGCTGGAACGCGATGTCTTCCGCCTCCCGCCACCCACTGCGGCCTAACCCTTCGCTCGAGGCGGACCTCCACCGGCATGGCACTTGGGCCGCGAGGCTCTCCAGGTTTATCCTCCGCCTCGCGGCCCAAGTGCCATTCCGGCGTCGGCCCGCTCAGCTCAAACGTTAGGCGTCATGAAGGTCCCGACTGCGCCGGCATCACCGCTCACTTCCTGGCTACCTCCGCGAGGCTGGCCACGATATCTATTCATGCTGTGGTTCGCGCTTTGCCTCGTGGTCTTGGCCTTCACTTTTTGGGTGTACGCCCCAGGTCCGCGCTCTGACGCAATGGTCCTGTTCGCCTGGGCAATGGTTGCACTTGGCTTTCCAGCCAGCCTTGCTGTTTCACTAGCAATCGCTTCCATGCTCTCTTTGGCAGATGCAGTTCCGCTGCTTCAGTCGGCATCCGTTCCAAACTGGTTGGGGTTACCGCTCCTTTGGTGCGCCTTCTGTGCCGCAGGTTACCTGCAGTGGTTCGTGCTCGTGCCAAGAGTCTGGCGCCGTCTCCGCGCATAGAGTCCCAAGCGTAGCCAACGGCCAAGCAGAGCAATCCGCGATGACGCCTAACCCTTCGCTCGAGGCGGACCTCCACCGGCCTGGCACTTGGCCCGCGAAGCGCTCGCTGTCTATCATTCGCTTCGCGGGCCAAGCGCCATCCCGGTTCCGGCCCGCTCAGCTCAAACGTTAGGGCTCACAGTCGATGCACGCGTGGAGCACGATACAACTGACAAACGTTGATTCGTCAACGCTTGGCCTTGCCGACTTGGCAGTTCGCCATCAGCCCACGTACAGCCGCTTCAAGGCGTACCGGTCCGAGGTATTGGAGGCGTGCATATTCTTGGAGAGCAGGCTTGAGGTACTCCTCTGCCAGCTGTTCATTGGCGACGACCCTGCGCGCATTCAGCTGTTCCGGTCCCTAGTGCTCGAGCCAGAGTCAGGCTCGTTCTTCGCCAAGTGGCGCATGTTGCGTGGCGCATTCGAGATCGCCGGGGTTCCCCGCCACGTCCTCACTGAGTCCAAGCGCAAGGAGCTACTCACAGGGCTCAAGGAACTAAACGATTGCCGCAACAGGTTTGCCCACGGGGTGCTGTACATCGACGTACGCGACGGGCGTCCGCTCTTGGAGTACTACGAGTCAGGCAAGAAGAGCCAGTACCTGAGTGACGAATACGTTCAGTCGGTTCTGCTGGCCGCGGAATCTACGCATGCACTGCTTGAAGCTGTAGTCCAGGCAGCCAGTGAGCCCTAACCCTTCGCTCGAGGCGGACCTCCACCGGCATGGCACTTGGGCCGCGAGCCGCTCATGGTCTATGCTGCATCTCGCGGCCCAAGCACCACGCCGGTTCCGGCCCGCTCAGCTCAAACGTTAGGCATCGCAATTCTGTCCGGCGCCCTTTCAACATGAAGCCTTCCGTCCTGCTTGGCGTCACTGTGGGCTGGCTAGCGCAGCTCGGACTAAACACCATTCTTCCAATTGCAGTCCTCACCGTCAGTCGCATCTTCGCGCTGGGAACAGAAGGCAATGCTCTGTGGCCCGAGAGCCCGAGCGAAAGCAGTCATCCTGTCTGGTATGCAATACAAGCATCAGTTTTCATTGGGTCGGTCGCTGCAGGTTGGCTCGCTGGCGCGCTATCTCCAAGGAGGTCCATAGCGCCGCCCCTGGTACTTGTGCCTCTGAGCCTTCTGAGTACCGCCTTCGAGCAAATTCCCCGCCCTCTCTCGCCCTTAGTCCTCGTTGTTTGGGCCGGAGGTCCGTGCTTGGCCCTAGTGCTCGGCTGGCTCATCGCCCGCTTCGCGCGACGCAGCGATGCCTAACCCTTCGCTGGAGCGGACCGCCACCGGCCTGGCACTTGGCCCGCTTCCCGGAGTGGTACATCATCCGTCCAGCGGGCCAAGCGCCATCCCGGCGTCGGCCCGCTCAGCTCAAACGTTAGGCCTCACAGAACACACGATGGTGGTCGTTCGCGGCCAGAGGAGATCAAGTGACGTCTCGCAGAGTTGCCTTGTTCGCTGGTGCGGGTGCCGTAGGTGCCGCCTTGGGCGCAGCGGGATGCGCCTCCAAAGGAACATCTGCGTCGCGTACTGACTTGTTGGCCCAGGTGCGCCTCGCAGAAGAGAACTTCGCGGCCACCATGGCGCGCAGAGATGCGGCGGCATTCGCTGAGTTCATCTCGCAAGACGCTGTCTTCATCAATGGAGGCAATCCACTCCGTGGCAGGGCGGCGATCGTCGAGTACTGGTCAAAGTTCTTCGCTCCTGCAACAGCACCATTTGCCTGGCGGCCCGAGCTTGTTGAAGTCGCCTCCTCCGGTACGCTGGGCTACACCGAAGGCCCCGTCCTGTCGCCCACGGGTGCCGTCTTCGCCAAGTTCTTCACCACTTGGCAGTTGGGCCCAGGCGGCAAATGGCTCGTCGTCTTCGACAACGGGTACAGCGTCTGCAAAGCCTAGGCCGAAGCAGTGAGGCCTAACCCTTCGCTGGAGCCGACTCGCACCGGCATGGCACTTGGCCCGCGAGCCCGTCGTTCTTATCATCGGCCTCGCGGGCCAAGCACCATCCCGGCGCTCGCGCCTCAGCTCAAACGTTAGGCCTCACAGTTGGAACGGCGAGATCGTTCGTCGCCCTTTCTAGCAGCAACACATCTACCGGAGGACTTGCGTGCTACACGGAACATGTCATTGCGGTTCTGTCTCATGGGAGTTCAAAGGAATGCCCGAGTCAGCCACAGCCTGCAACTGCACGGTCTGTCGGCGCTATGGCGCCTTGTGGGCCTACGACTACGAGAACGAAGGCATCTCGTTCTCTGGCTCTACCAAGATCTATGTGCGAGGCAAAGCAATCGAGTTTCACTTCTGCCCGAGTTGCGGCTGCGTGGCGCTGTGGCGCGCGCAAGGATCAGATGAACAGGGTCGCCGTCGAATCGCAGTCAATCTTCGGCTCACGGAGCCCGAGCCGATTGCCAGTCTGCCCATCGATCACTTCGAAGGGTTGAACACATTCGACGACCTCCCACGCGACGGTCGGTGCATCAAAGACATGTGGTTCTAGAGCCAGCAGTGAGGCCTAACCCTTCGCTGGAGCGGACCTCCACCGGCCTGGCACTTGGCCCGCGAAGCGCTCGCTGTCATCATCCGCTTCGCGGGCCAAGCACCATCCCGGTTCCGGCCCGCTCAGCTCAAACGTTAGGCCGCAAGACCATGCGAATCGTCCCCCTGGTGCTTTGTGCACTGACCGCTTTCATCGCTACAGTTTCCGCAGTGCGCGCCGCACCGATGAACAAATGCATCATCAACGGCAGCGTCACGTACCAGCAATCGCCGTGTCCTTCGACTCAAGCTCGAAGGGACCCCACGCTCGAGGAGCTGAACGCCGCTGAAAGGAAGCGACGTGCCGTAGCTGCGTCCGCCGCGACCGCAGCACCCAGGGACGCTGCTCCTGCGCCCGCAATGACTTCCCGCGGCTTCAGTTGCGACGGAAGAAAATACTGCTCTCAGATGCGGTCATGTGCCGAAGCCAAGTACTTCCTTGCCAACTGCCCCGGTGTGAAGATGGACGGCGACAACGATGGCATCCCCTGCGAGGAGCAGTGGTGCGGGCCCTAGCGCCAGACCGGCAGTGCGCTCAGGAGTTGCGGCCTAACCCTTCGCCGGAGCCGACTCGCACCGGCATGGCACTTGGCCCGCCTCCTGGAGGGGTACATCATCCATCCGGCGGGCCAAGCGCCATCCCGGCGCTCGCGCCTCAGCTCAAACGTTAGGCCGCATATGCAAGTCCGAGCGATTCAGCCGCACGAACTCGAGTACGCGCGGAAACTGCTCGTCGGCGCGGGCTGGGATCGCCAGGTCGCCACTCCGGAAGAGTTCGCGTTGCTGGTCACGCAGTCACAGCTTTCGCTGGTAGCGGTCCGCGAGGGAGAAGTAGTTGGCTTTCTGCGCGCACTCACCGATGGCCTCACCAACGGCTATATCTCTATGGTCGTCGTTCATCCTGCGTATCAGCGTCAAGGCGTGGGCAGAGCACTCGTACTCGCGGCCATGGGAAACAATGAGCGAATGACATGGGTACTGCGAGCGGGTCGCTCGGACGGTCTAGCTACTTTCTACGAGAAGTTGGGCTTCTCCCGCTCGACGGTGGCCATGGAGCGTCCAGGCAAGGTCAAGCCGTCAGCGAGTAGCTGAGTCGGCAAGATCCAATGGCTCCTCGCGGCGAGCAAAGCATGCGGCCTAACCCTTCTCTGGAGCGGACCTCCACCGACCTGGCACTTGGCCCGCGAAGCGCTCAGGCTTAGCATGCGCCTCGCGGGCCAAGCGCCATCCCGGCGTCGGCCCGCTCAGCTCAAACGTTAGGCCGCACTACACCCAGGGAGCACACATGGCAGCGCGCTCAGTCAATCGCAGAGATCTCCTCACACTGGCCCTGGCCGGCGTCGGCGTCATGTGGTTCGTCGCCACCAACAAGAAGCCCTCTGTGCACTACACCGTGCCGGAGGTCGACCTGGCGAGCGCAAAGGCGCTCATTGATGCTGGCGCGAAGGTCATCGACGTTCGTACCGAGAAGCAGTTCAAGGCGCGGCATCTCCCGAACGCAGCACTGATTTCACTTGAGGTCCTTCGCGTCGGCATTCCAGCGTCGCTGTTGGCCGCCAAGGAAAGCCGCATCGTCGTTTACTGCGGCGACGGTACTTCTACCGGTCCAGAGGCAACCCATATCCTTGTCCAGGCCGGCTTCACCAACGTGGCGAACATGAAGTCCGGCATCGAAGGCTGGTCATCGGCCGGGCTCCCGACGGTGCAAGGCTAGCCACGGCTTGGGCAGGCTGCACAGTGCGGCCTAACCCTTCGCTGGAGCGGACCGCCACCGGCCTGGCACTTGGCCCGCTTCCCGGAGTGGTACATCATCCGTCCAGCGGGCCAAGCGCCATCCCGGCGTCGGCCCGCTCAGCTCAAACGTTAGGGCTCATACGCATGCCACGGAACATCACCGCCGCCGTGCTCTGCTTCGCTACCCTTGCCTTAGCGGCCTGTGCGTCAAGGCCTCCCCCTCCAAAGATTCCGCATGGTGTCCCGTTCTCCGGAGTCGAGGCACCACCACCTGGGAGTGCGAGGCTGTACGTTTTCCGCCCAGACTTCGCGGAATCATTGAACGGCGAGCGTCCGACATTGCTTGTAGACGGCATAGCTCAGTCCCTTCTCGGCAGAGAGCAGTACGACTCGTTCTCCCTCAAGCCGGGCCGCCATGTCATAGCGTTGTCACCGGGGCCAAAGGAGGCGAACACATGGAGTTCCGAGACCAGCGTAGAGCTAGAGGCCGGTGCGATCTACTTCCTAGCAGCATGGAACCTCACGTCATACGAAACCAGAACCTCGCTTGAGCCGCTATGGGTGGGCCGATACGTGACATTCGTCTCTCAATCGTACGGAAGCATTGTCGACGCTGGAGTGCGATTCGAACTGGTCCCGACCGAGCAAGCGCTTCCAATACTGCGCAGCATGCACCGCTCAATTCCATCCGCCGTACCGGTGAAGAATGAGCCCTAACCCTTCGCTGGAGCCGACTCGCACCGGCATGGCACTTGGCCCGCCTACTGGAGTGGTTCATCATCCATCCGGCGGGCCAAGCGCCATCCCGGCGCTCGCGCCTCAGCTCAAACGTTAGGCCGCAGAAACCAACGCTCGCGCCCCTCGCATGCTCATTCCTACTCTGGAGACCGATCGCTTGAGGCTTGTCCCGCCAACGAGCGCCTGCGAAGCAGCATACGAAGCCTTCTACACCGACGCATCGGCATCGCAACACTACGGTGGCCCGTTGTCTGCCGGGCAAGCTTGGGCGCGTCTGGCCACCGATCTGGGAAGCTGGCATCTCCAAGGGTTTGGCGTCTGGGCCGTTGAGCTCAAGGAAGATCAAGCCATCGTAGGCACTTGTGGCTTTTGGCAGGGCAAGGGCTGGCCGAGAGAGCTCACATGGTGGTTACTTCCGGCTGCGCGCAGCAAAGGCGTAGCCGTTGAAGCCTCCTGCGCGGCAATCCGCCATGCGTATCAGGTGTTCGGCTGGCAAGAGGTTCAAACGTACATGAACGACAGCAACACCGTCGCTCGGGGCTTGGCCGCTCGGCTTGGCGGTCAAGTCATCGGCCGGCGGCTGTTTCCCGATGGGCTGGAACGCGATGTCTTCCGCCTCCCGCCACCCACTGCGGCCTAACCCTTCGCTCGAGGCGGACCTCCACCGGCATGGCACTTGGCCCGCGCGGCGCCCGCTGTCTATCATTCGCCTCGCGGGCCAAGCGCCACGCCGGTTCCGGCCCGCTCAGCTCAAACGTTAGGCCGCACAAACCCATGTTCGAGCAACTTCGAAGAGCCTTTGGCGACCCCTCACCAGAGAGCCTCATTGCTGCAGCGAAAGCCACTTTGCGCAGTCCGAACGCGCCCCTGCAGGAGCGAGCGGCTGCAATTGAACGCCTCTCGGTCGAGCTCGATGCCGAGTCAAAAGGGTTGGTGCTCTCTCACGCGGCAGATCCGCTTCGCCATGAGTGGCTGCAGCAAACTGCGGGAGAGGCGGTTGCTCAGATGCTTCAGTCTGGCACGCTGCGAGTGGAGGACGTCAAGTCACTGTCGCCCGTCGCGGCTGCAACTGTCGTCTCCATCCTTGGCGAGGTCGGGAGTCAAGAAACCCAAGCCCTGCTTGTACGCATCGAGGCAATTTCGCAGGCGTAACACTACTCGCCACACCTCGCCAAGGGCTCCACCGCCTGGCGCAGAGAGTGCGGCCTAACCCTTCGCTCGAGCGGACCTCCACCGGCCTGGCACTTGGCCCGCGAGGCGCCCAGGCTTAGCATCCGCCTCGCGGGCCAAGCGCCATTCCGGTGTCGGCCCGCTCAGCTCAAACGTTAGGCAGCGCAGGCATCCACCGCGCCCATTTATAGCCATGATTTCTACGGCCCGAGTCCTCTCGGACAAAGCCCTCCAACTTTCCGCTGGCAGGCCGTGCGTTGAATGGGCCATCGGCATGCTTGAACTCGGTCACTCAGGCGAGTACCTGCAGATGCTCGCATCACTTTCAGGCACGCTGAATCACTTCGAAGTCGCTGACTTTCGAGACCGAGCGCTTGAGGAACTCGGAGTGAGACCGGCAGAGGAGACGGAGGCTGTCGCTTCCTACGCAGCTGAAGTGCTTCAAGACTTCTTGCTGGGCAAGACTGCCATGCGAGAGGCGCTGTCAACAGTCAAGGATCTCTGCATTGCAGCGGACATGCTGCAGGAACTGTATGACTTCTACCTTCTGTTCTTTGCGCTGGATGATCTGCTCGAAATTGGTACGCAGCATTATTGGGATGGCGCAGACCTTTCCAATATCGAGGGAATTGTTAGGTCCCGCATCGGCGGGTTCTTGGCCAGGCGCAGCGCTGCCTAACCCTTCGCTGGAGCGGACCGCCACCGGCCTGGCACTTGGGCCGCGAGGCGCTCAGGCTTAGCATTCGCCTCGCGGCCCAAGCACCATTCCGGCGTCGGCCCGCTCAGCTCAAACGTTAGCCGTCTCAAATGCAGCAGCCAGCCTTCTCCCACGAGCAAGCGTTGCCATCGCTCAAGGTCAACAAAGACCTCCTGGAAGCGCTGGAGAAGTACCTCGTCAAGCGCTTCTCCGATGCGTTGCAGACATCAGAAGAAGAGATACGCAAGCGGTACTCCCTGCAGATTGAGGATAGCTTGGGCACCGAGAAGCTCGCGTCAGTCGAGCAGATGAGCGCCACAAAGTTTGCCGACAGCACATCTCAGGTCGAGGTCGAACTGGACTCCCCCTACAGGGAAGACGGTCAGCGCATGCGCGTTCGCGTGAGATTCTCGAAGGGGCGCCTGTTCTCCACGCTCGCCGTATCCGCTGCAGCGCCCAACGCGAGAGAGCTGGTTCTTGGGGTACGCGATGGGCTCTTGCGCGTGCTTGAACCGCATAAGACATGGAACTCGCTGGCTCATCCATCCTCTGCTGGCTGGGGTATCGGCATAGGCCTTGGCGGCTGGATGATGTACGGACTATTCGCCGCCGATGCAAAGTCTACGTACTTCCCTTTCCTCCTTGCAGCCTTCACTTTGCTTTGGCTGTACCTCTTCGCCTTCGGCCCGCTCCGCCCGTATTCGACCTTTGAGTCTCGTGCCTCAGAACGCAACGAGAAGATTTGGAGCTGGCTCATTGCTGGCTTAGGCACCTTTCTCTTGTTCGGAACGCTGCTCACGCTCTATCGTCGCTCGGTACTCGGCTTCTAGTCGGAGACGGCTAACCCTTCGCTGGAGCGGACCTCCACCGGCCTGGCACTTGGCCCGCTTCCCGGAGTGGTACATCATCCGTCCAGCGGGCCAAGCACCATTCCGGCGTCGGCCCGCTCAGCTCAAACGTTAGGCAGCACCACGGAACGCTGAAGGTGCTCGCCACCGTCGCTGGGCGGCAGTCGCCGCCAAAGACCCAATGCACTCGCTGGCCACGTCTGCGCAGCTTCGCCGAAGACTGAGTGGCAATGCTCAAGCGCCACGGTCGGCGCAACTGCCAAGTCTGCTCAGTTGGCAGCGCTTCGCGGCCACGAGCCTCTGTCTCTCGATGCACTGGCTTCAGTCAGTCCGTGGTGCCGCCGCCACTCGGAAGGCTCTGCCCTCGTTCACCGCCGGCGATGGCGGCGGACTGAGCGGCGCTTGCTCCAGTTCCCCGCGCTGGCGCAACAGCGGCCAGAAGTGAAAGGCAATGCCTGTGTGCCTCGCTCTCTCGCATCGGCTGGGTTCGCCTCGAGCAGTGCTGCCTAACCGGTCGCTCGAGTGGACTCGCACCGGCAAGGCACTTGGCCCGCGAGCCGCTCACTGTCATCATTCGCCTCGCGGGCCAAGCGCCATCCCGGCGCTCGCCCCTCAGCTCAAACGTTAGGCATCAGAACCCATGATCTACGAACCCTACATGTCCGCAATACAAGTCCTGTACAAGGCCTGGTTCCGTGGCGAGAAGCGTGTCCGGCTGACGATCGCTGGAAGCATCATCTTGGTGGGACTCGCCGTACTGATCGTCGCCGTTGTTCAGCCGGCGGGTTTGGAGAAGAAGCTTTCCGAGACCATCGCCGGCGCTCTTGCTGCGACGGCGGCCATACTGACGTTTGGAGTCATCGCATATCAGAACTTACTCGAGGAGGAGGCGCGAAAGACAAAGATCGAGAAGGTCGAAGAGAGCGTTCGGGAGAATCCGGAGAAGCCCCAACTTGCCTGGGATCTCGCACGTACGAAGCTGGAGAGCTATCTCGATCGCAACCTCGGGCAAGTTCGCTCGATCTACTGGCTGACTCTCTTCGTTATGGTCGTCGGTTTTGCATTCATCCTGTACGGTCTTTGGCACGCATTTCAGACACCTGATCGCCTGCCGGTGGCAATTGTCGCCTCCGCGTCTGGCGTCATCATCTCGTTTATCGGCGGCTCGCTTCTTCTGATCTATCGATCGATCCTGACGCAGTCCAAAGACTATGTACAGGTGCTTGAGCGCATCAACGCTGTCGGCATGGCAGTACAAGTCATTTCAAACATCCCCGATTCGAGCGCCGCGCTTCGAGACCAAACCACAGCGGAGTTGGCCAAACAGTTGCTCGGCCTCTATGCGGCTCCACCGAAACTTCCACCCGCCGGAGCTGATGCCTAACCCTTCGCTGGAGCCGACTCGCACCGGCATGGCACTTGGCCCGCGAAGCCGTGGTTCTTATCATCGGCCTCGCGGGCCAAGCGCCATCCCGGCGCTCGCGCCTCAGCTCAAACGTTAGGCCTCGCACACGCCAGGCATCATGCAATCGGTCGCAAGAACGCAGCTTCATCCGCATCTGCAACTCGCGCTCCAGTGGAGTTGCAACCCGATCTGCATAGAGATTGACTTCTACGGCACGCCCACGGCGTGCATTCGTAGTTCTAACAGCCTGTCACTCTTACGGTTGGAAGAGCATGAAGCCCGTGCAGTGTTTGAGTCGCTAACTCGCTTGCTCGGCCTGGACCCATCGGGTCGAAAACATGGCTTTGCGCAGCTGCGCATTGACGATGAGCCATTTCAGTTCAACATCTGCCCGCAGCTGGGCGGTGTCATCGGTACGCTCCATCGCCTGCGCGCTTCTCAAGAAGCTGCTTCAGTGAATTCCGATCTTCCAGGCCAGCAAGAACTGCCTTCTGAGCCTGCCGAAGCCTCAACTTCTGAACACGCCTCTAGGGTGCCTCTACTCCTCCCAGTACAGCCGATACAAGCCTCTCTGCCCTTTCCGCAAGCGAAGCGGAGTTGGTTACGCGAATTGCTTGCTCAGCTCTTTAACAAGCGTTGAGGCCGTAGTTCACCGAGGCCTAACCCTTCGCTGGAGCGGACCGCCACCGGCCTGGCACTTGGCCCGCTTCCCGGAGTGGTACATCATCCGTCCAGCGGGCCAAGCGCCATTCCGGCGTCGGCCCGCTCAGCTCAAACGTTAGGCAGCGCGGGCGACCTCGTGTTCGGCCTACGCTCGGTCAACACGACACTGGAAGCAGTTGTACTTCGAGCGAATATGAACATAGGCCACATCGGGGTTGCTCAGTATTCGCTCGCACTCGGCACCAAGCTCGCTTCCAGCCACCACGTTACCGGTCTCGTAGCGGATCCAGTCGTCGTGCCCGTAACCCCTTATCAGCGCAGGTTGCAGGTAGGCAAACCATACCGGCAATCCTTCTGCCTCGTACCTCTTGCACGCACGCTGGTGCAGGAAGATTGGTCCAACTTCCGCGTACGGCTGCAGTCTGCTAAATGGCCGGTACGCCAGCACCAACTTGTCGTCGCCCTCGGCAATCAATTGCAGGCAGTGCCTACACGGGTTGGCCAGTCCAACAGCCTTGGCGCGCACTGCCCGCTGGCCGTTCGCATCTTCGCCACCCTTGCGCACCAGGCTCACGATATCCGAGTCAATTCCGCGCACTGCAAGCTTCACTTTGCCGCTCCCGTCTGCAACGAGCCATCCTCGCCGTTGTGCGCATTCCAACAGCAAGCTCGCCAACGGTCTGGCCGCTTCCGGACACGTCAGCCCCGAGCCCAGTTCAAGCAGCGCTGCCTAACCCTTCGCTGGAGCGGACCTCCACCGGCCTGGCACTTGGGCCGCGAGGCTCTCAGGCTTAGCATCCGCCTCGCGGCCCAAGCGCCATCCCGGCGTCGGCCCGCTCAGCTCAAACGTTAGGCCTCAGTACAGCCACTCTGCCTATCGCACAGACTCATGAACGCCCCTCAGTATCAGTGGAGCTGCCACGTCTGCCAAGCCTCAAATCGGGCAGGAACTTCTCTGCGTGCTTCTTGCGGATTCCCGGCCACAGCAACGGGAAAAGACATACATGCGGCAGAACTTGCCCGCCGAAGCACAGATCCGATAGCACCCAGTGCGCACCGCGAAGAACGAAGGAGCCTTCGCTCACTCAACACAGTCGCGTTCCTCACTACTTTCTTCATTGGGTACGTGGTCACTCGCGGGCTGGTGACTGGCTCGCTGCCACAGACGGTTTCTCTCATCCACAACCTACCCATTCTTGTCTTCTTCCGAGTGCGGGCTTTCTGCTCCGGCGAAGACTGAAGAAGCAGGAATTCCCGCCACCCATCTACCTCGCATTTCACCTCTCTAGCGGCTGGCTCTTCGGTCTCGGGTGGGCTACGCGTTTGGCCGCCAAGTAGCACACCGCAGTAATGAGGCCTAACCCTTCGCTGGAGCGGACTCGCACCGGCATGGCACTTGGCCCGCAAGGCGCTCACTGTCATCATTCGCCTCGCGGGCCAAGCACCATACCGGCGCTCTCCGCTCAGCTCAAACGTTAGGCGTCAAAGGGTTCGCATGGTTGATCTCACCACTATCTCTGCGGCAGTTGGTTCGCTCAAGGCTGCGACGGAGATCGCGAAGTTCATCAAGGACAGCGATATTTCCCTGGAGAAGGCTGAGCTAAAGCTGAAGCTTGCCGACCTCATTAGTGCACTGGCTGACGCCAGGATCGAAATGGCCACGCTTCAGGAAGGAATGGCAGCGAGAGAGCAGCAAATCCGCGACCTCGAGGCAAAGCTGAAGGGCGCGCAAGCACTGTCGTTCGATGGAGCTGTTTACTGGCAAGCCGACGACGCCGGAGGGCGAGATGGCCCGTTCTGTCAGCGTTGCCATGATGCGGACTCCAAGCGCGTACGCTTACAACCCGGCCAGAACTCAGGCACTTGGTACTGTCGCCAGTGCAAAGCTGGCTACCACTCGCGCAGTCGATAGCCACCTCGCCAGCCAGTTCCACGAACGAGCACTGACGCCTAACCCTTCGCTGGAGCCGACTCGCACCGGCATGGTACTTGGCCCGCCTCCTGGAGTGGTACATCATCCATCCGGCGGGCCAAGCGCCATCCCGGCGCTCGCGCCTCAGCTCAAACGTTAGACGTCATCGCGGCCGCATCGCATCGCCCCACCAGTCCTTAGCAAGCACCAATCACAACGCCATGCCCGACTCACCCACCATCCGCGAATTGGTCGAGTACGGACTGACGAACGCGGCAGAAGGACGAACGGTTCAGGTCCCTTTGCAAGATCTCCTCTTCGTCAATCAAGTTTTGGGTGAGTTGGTGCGCTTCTTTCATCAACCAGAGCACTTCCCCAATCTGGCCGCGCTGCGAGGCTTTCTGGGCAGTCAAGGTGACGGCGGTGCCTATGAGGTCATGGCAGAGGCTTACTACACAAGACTCAGAGGGATGCTCCCGCCAGACATCGAATCCCTGGTCGCTTCCGGAGCACTCGATCATCCATCACCTCCCGCCTACTATCGGAATGACGCCTAACCCTTCGCTGGAGCCGACTCGCACCGGGATGGCACTTGGCCCGCGAGCCCGTGGTTCTTATCATCGGCCTCGCGGGCCAAGCACCATCCCGGCGCTCGCGCCTCAGCTCAAACGTTAGGCATCACGAGCCATGCGCTATCCCGCAGTGCTTGATCCATCCAAAGTCGGTATGTATCCAGCCTTGGCAAAGTCCGGTGGCGGCTACGTGTGGGACGAGGTGCTCGAATACAGAGTCTGGTGTCATCCAGAGCGCGGAGCCACGGATCTGGATCAAGGCAACGACTACTACTTCCCGTTCGCGTCATACGAAGAGGCACTTGCCTTCTCGGACGCGACCGCCGGAGCAGAAAAGCCAATCGCACTCGTCCTTCAGCGAGAGTTCATCGATGAGTCTGAACCCGGCGTGTTTGTCCACGTCGTTCGTGAGCGCGTGGCCGAATGGGCGGTCAGCTTCTTGTCGAGGCCTCGCCGGGATCATCGAACAATCCCAGACTTCTTCTCCCCTCCGGCACCCTCCAATCGCCTCGAAATCATTCGTGGCTTGGCTCCGCGCGGTGATGCCTAACCCTTCGCCGGAGCCGACTCGCACCGGCATGGCACTTGGCCCGCTTCCCGGAGTGGTCCATCATCCGTACAGCGGGCCAAGCGCCATACCGGCGCTCGCGCCTCAGCTCAAACGTTAGGCATCACAAGAACCACCTCGGGACCGTGTAGTGCCAGTCGAATTCACTGCTCGCCCAGGCTCGTCTGAATGGCCTCGGACGTCGCGAGTCATGCCCGCCTTTGAGGCTGAACGAAATCCATCCCCATGAACGCGCTCCAAGCTCGGGCACTCTTGGAAAGATTGGCGCTCCAGTCAGGGCTAGAGGTATCCACTGCCTCTTCAATTGGCGAGTCGAGGGCCTGGGTCTGTCGTGCGATCGGTGAACGAGCCGAACTGCGGCTCTCTTGGCGGCAATCCGATCAGCGGCTCACACTAGAGGTTTCTCAAGGGCCGCCTAGCGGCAATGTCGCCGGCTGGCTGCTTCTGTACGGCGATGCCTGCGCAGCCCAAGAACTGCCTGAACCCGAATGTTCGGAGCGCAGCTTCGAAAACTGCGTGTCGTATGGCTTAGAACTCATGGCGCCGCGGCAGGCGCAGTGACGCCTAACCCTTCGCTGGAGCGGACTCGCACCGGCATGGCACTTGGCCCGCGAGGCTCTCAGGCTTAGCATCCGCCTCGCGGGCCAAGCACCATCCCGGCGCTCGCCCGCTCAGCTCAAACGTTAGGCCGCACAACCAACAGCGCCCGCGCCCCCTCCGCCCTAAGCTCGTACGCCAATGCACACAACAGCCAAAGTGCCGACCTGGAAGTTCTGGCTTGCATGGCTAGTGCTGGTCCTCTACCTCGCCCTGTTTTCCCTTGTGCTTCTTCGAGAGTGGTATGTCGTCGGTTACGTGGCCGACCCAGCAATACTGGCAACGTATCCATTCGGTTCGGAAGGCCCTGCCGCCGGTGCGCGCAACTACGCCAATGCTGAGATCTACGCGCGCACTGCCGCACTCAATGGCTTGGCTTCAACAACGTTATTGCTCATGGCACTTGTTGCCGGGTGGTGTCGGTCCAGGAGATTGCTCGGCACTTGCCTGGTGTTCGCTGCATCTGCGGTGGTGTGGGGCATCGCGAGTGCGGCCTAACCCTTCGCTGGAGCGGACTCGCACCGGCATAGCACTTGGCCCGCGAGGCGCTTCAGGTCATCATCCGCCTCGCGGGCCAAGCGCTATCCCGGCGCTCTCCGCTCAGCTCAAACGTTAGGCCGCACACGGTGACACCGGAGGACATCAAGCAGCAGTTGATGGCGAACGCCAAAGAGATCACGCGTCTCAACCAAAGGATCGATGAGACCGTACGCAACCGCGGCAAGAACGCCAAGGCCCTGGACGATTGGAAGAGCGCTTGCGCCGAGTTTCATCGGCGCTACGAAGAACTTGCGTTCCCCGGCGGGTATGAGGGGGCGCATGAGCGCATCTTGGCCGGGGAACCGAACACAATCGAAGTCGCCCTCTGCTTCCTCGAGTGCCGGCCATACTTCTTTCGGTCTGGCTACATGTACAAGGCTCTACTCCGCAAGGTCAAGCAAGCACCCTTATCGGAGGCTCAAGAACAGCGGCTTCATCTCGTGCTCGAACGAGTTACCCAGTGGCAAGCCGCTCGGCGGTCAAAACTTGCGGCCTAACCCTTCGCTCGAGCCGACCCGCTCCGGCAAGGCGCTCTGGCCGCCCACAGCCCAGTACCATGTTGCTCTGGTCGGCCAGAGCGCCTTGCCTCCACGGTCGGCTCAGCTCAAACGTTAGGCCTCACATGGAGCCGTCCGTTCAGGGAGCACGATTCCAGATGCACCTCCTCCAACACCTACTCGCACTTGCCATCGTGGCAGTCCCAACAATGTCAGACGCACAGGTTCAGCAGTTCTCTGAAGGTCAGGTTTGGCACTACCGCACACGCGCCTCCGAGCCGAACTCCACGTTGCTCATCAATAAGGTCGAGGTTCAGCCGAAGCTTGGTGAAGTCTTTCATGTGAGCGTTCGCGATGTGCGCGTTAGGAACAAGCACGCTCCGGGTGGAATGTCTACCGAGCTACCGCACTTCCCGGTATCCCGAACCACGCTTCAAGCCTCTGTCACCAAGTTGGTCGGAACCGCGCCGGTTAACCCCGAGTACCGTGAAGGCTATGAAACCTGGCGAAAGGCATTCGAAGAGGGGAATGCCGGCGTCTTCACGATCTCAGTAGCCGAGATTGTTAGCAACGTCGAGTCAATCATCAACAAATAGCAGGTGAGGCCTAACCCTTCGCTCGAGCGGACCTCCACCGGCAAGGCACTTGGCCCGCG
This sequence comes from Rhizobacter sp. AJA081-3, assembly GCF_017795745.1. Lineage (GTDB taxonomy): Bacteria > Pseudomonadota > Gammaproteobacteria > Burkholderiales > Burkholderiaceae_C > Piscinibacter. Next base: position 3,124,837 of record NZ_CP059067.1, read on the forward strand.
AGCCGGTCAAGGTCATCATCCGTCTCGCGGGCCAAGTGCCTTCCCGGCGTCGGCCCGCTCAGCTCAAACGTTAGGCGTCGCAACCCGCACATGCGAGGTGCTCATGGCTGAAGCGAAGACCAAGCCAACGCAAGCGTCGGTGGAGCGGTACATCGATGCAATCGCCGACCCTGAGCGCCGCGGGGACGCCGAGTCGTTGCTCAAGCTCATGCGCCGCGCCACAGCAAGCCCCAGTGATGTGGGCTCAAGCATCGTAGGCTTTGGCAAGTACCCGTACAGCTACGCCACTGGTCGTTCGGGCGAGTCTTGCGCCACAGGCTTTGCCGCCCGCAAAGGCGACATCAGCGTCTACCTGGTGGCAAGCGGGCCGTCTCAACAGGAACTTCTGTCGCGGCTGGGCAGACACAAGATGGGTAAGTCATGTCTGTCCATCAAGCGCCTGGCGGACGTTGATCTTAAAGTGCTGGAGCAGCTCGTTGCCGAGTCGTACGCCGAGGTTCATCGCCTTCACCCAAGCAGCGACGCCTAACCCTTCGCTGGAGCGGACCGCCACCGGCCTGGCACTTGGCCCGCGAAGCGCTCAGGCTTAGCATGCGCCTCGCGGGCCAAGCACCATTCCGGCGTCGGCCCGCTCAGCTCAAACGTTAGGCGTCATGAAACACGCAACCGTACTGCTCTGCGCCTTGGCTTCATGCTTGCAGGTGTTTGCCGCTGACGTTCAGCGTCCCGTGGGAACGAATTGCCAGCTGTCGTCACCACCTGAGTCGGCTGGTGAAGAAATGAACCATGGCATGGTCTTGCGGATATTTCCACGCGCCAAAGACATTGACTCGAACTACACAGGTTGCCAGGTAATGTTGGCTCCCAATGAGGGCAAGTGGGTCGTCGTCTCACTCACCGAAGTAGTCAGGGGTGACCCAATACGAATCTGGTCTGAACACGAGCCCAATTCGACGGTACTTGCTTGCTTGTTCAAGAACGGCAACGTCGTTCGGGGCGATCCTGGCACCTGCCCAGCACCAGAGTTCTTGCTAGTGAAGTCACTGGCTCCCGGCTGCGTGCGCGTCGTACAAGACACCGTGGCCAAGTCCGGCCTTGGTACACCATGGCCGCTGGAATGCAAGTACGAGTGAATGACGCCTAACCCTTCGCTGGAGCGGACCTCCACCGGCCTGGCACTTGGCCCGCGAGGCTCTCATGGTTAGCATCCGCCTCGCGGGCCAACCGCCATCCCGGCGCCGGCCCGCTCAGCTCAAACGTTAGGCCGCACAGCCCACGAGCATTGCACCCATGAGCGATCAAGACATTGCCACCGATGAGGAAGAGTTTCACAGCTCCTTCCGCATCTTCCTGAACGCTGTTGAAATGCTCTCGTCTTCACCAGAAGAACAGTGCCGCCTCATGGGCAACTACAACGTAGCGTGGGAGCTCAAGGAAGACGTTCAGGCTGGCAAGTATTTGGTAGGCCGCGGCTATCTCACTCCAGACGAAGAAGCCTGGGTTCAAGCACTTGCCGCAGCACTAGACCCGATCGACACCCAAGTCCTTCCAAGTGGCAGCGGCGCGGACACCAATCTCGTGGCCATGTCGCATCCTTCCTGGGCACCGGCTAGGTACCTGGCAGCGGAGGTCCTGCTCAAGCTCGCTGCATCAGCTGCATCCAACGCCAAGTTCTTGCGGCTCCCGCAAAGTGCGGCCTAACCCTTCGCTCGAGCGGACCTCCACCGGCCTGGCACTTGGCCCGCGAAGCGCTCAGGCTTAGCATGCGCCTCGCAGGCCAAGCACCATCCCGGTTCCGGCCCGCTCAGCTCAAACGTTAGGCTGCACAGGCATCACCCGTGTCCACCCAGTTCCAGTTCACGACCGACACATCGACGCTCTGCGTATTCGATCTGGCGGCACTCCGGCACCGATTCGAAGAAGACGCCGATTGGTGGGTTCACCCACCGAGTGTCCAGCTGTCGGAACTCAATGCCTCCAATGCTGCATTCATCGACCTGGGCGCTGATGGCAGCTACTCGGGCACGCTCGAAGAAGAAGTCATTCCCAGCCCAAGCCTGGTCCTTGTTCTGTCTTGCCCGAGCGGGAGTGTCTTCGTAGGTGCAGCAGAGGAGACGACTGCTGAAGGAATGGAACCCGATTGCTCTCGCGGTGGGCTCTTGCTCAGTATCCAACCGGGCACGTACCAGTTGAGTCTCGCCAGGCAAGGTGCCCGCGCTCTGCGTATGAGCCTGTCACTCTCGCAGGCTCGGTCAGGCAACGGCTTCACCTCACCGCTGCGTCTTGCTGAGAGTGCAGCCTAACCATTCGCTGGAGCGGACCTCCACCGGCAAGGCACTTGGCCCGCGAGCCGGTTAAGGTCATCATCCGTCTCGCGGGCCAAGCACCTTCCCTGCGTCGGCCCGCTCAGCTCAAACGTTAGGCCTCGCGAATGCGATATCTGCCGCACTACAAATGGTACCTAGCCTCTGCCGCTCTGGTGGCGATGGCACGTTGGTCCGTTGTGGCGTTTCTTGTTCTTCTTCTCTCTTCGCGGTTCACACACACACTTCCCAAGAGCTCAATTGCCGTCGCTTTCGGCGTGCTAGCAGTCTGCGGCTCCAGCGTCTTCGCCATTGCCTTGTGGCTTCGCTGCCCCATCTGCGCGAAGCGTGTCCTCTTAACTTGGAATGCCGACAATCCGGAGAACCAGCGTATCCAAGCGCTGCCGCTGTGGAAGCGAGTCAAAGACGTCTTCTTCCCTAGCGAGTTGTCGGGCCGAGAGGTTTGCTGCGTCCACTGCGGCACCCGGCTGCGGCTCCGGCGCGAGGCCTAACCCTTCGCTGGAGCGGACCGCCACCGGCCTGGCGCTTGGCCCGCTTCCCGGAGTGGTTCATCATCCGTCCAGCGGGCCAAGCGCCATCCCGGCGTCGGCCCGCTCAGCTCAAACGTTAGGCCTACCTGCTACCTCACTGCCAACCTGTACCTAAGAACCTCGGGAGAAGAACTTCATGCGGAAACTGATCGCTGCTCTGGCTCTGTCACTTGGCCTCGGTGCATGTGCAACCTACGAGCCGGTTCCCAAAGAGTACACAGGCCCAACCGCTTCAGTCACCGACACCGGCACCTCAGAGGATGGAACGAAGGCGAGAATGTTTGCGCTCATGGCGATTGACGGCAATCGCATCAACAACGCTTTCTCGGCGAGTGCTAACGCGAGCTACGGTCGTGGCGCTAGCCTGACCACCGTCTATCCAGAACGCAAGGTGCAGGCGCGCCCCATGAAGGTCCTCATTCGGGGCAGTCATGCGACAGGCGCCCCAATCCACGCCATGGCGAGTCAAATGGCCGGTACGTTCTTCTCGGTGGAAGGAACTGTCGATTTCACAGCTGAAGCCGGCCGCACTTACGAAGTCAAGGGCGAACTGACAAAGGAAAAGTCTTCGGTGTGGATCGAAGACACCAGCACTGGCAAGCCAGTGACGGCAGTAATCTCCAAGTAGCGGGCAGGCCTAACCCTTCGCTGGAGCCGACTCGCACCGGCGTGGCACTTGGCCCGCGAGCCAGCCGTTCTTATCATCCGTCTCGCGGGCCAAGCGCCCCACCGGCGCTCGCGCCTCAGCTCAAACGTTAGACAACTCCAGGACGAGATTCCCATGCGCCTTGTCGGCCTCATTCTGCTTTCAAGTGCGCTGCTCCTTGGATGCGCAGCCAAGCCAGTTGTAAGACCCCTCACGTCCGAGTCGTCCAAAGCGATTGTTGTCAAGGCGATCGCGACAAACAACAAGGGTCGCGAGATTGAGCTGCTTCCATACGCTGGAAAGCTGACCGCATGGTTCCCCGTTGTGCAAGGCTCCATCTTCGGCAATCCGACCGACGCCGCCGTCTACAGCGTGCCAGTGATCCTTGGAGAGGACTTCGTACTCGATCTTCGCCAACTTGAATCAGCAGCCCGCCCCTACGCATCCTCGCTCACAGGCGAAATGCTCAATCCGACGATTCGATCTGAACCTTCTTCGATGAAACTGGCGCGCATAGGGACGTTCTTCTACGATCTGGATCAATCCAAGATCGTTTCCGGAGCAGCCTTTCTCGACGACGCATCTCGCGACTTCTTCGTACTCATCTACTCAGATCGTCCCGGCATCATTCGAGGCCACTTCAGGCTTGGGCCAGACACGGTCGATGCGGACCTAGAGATTCAGGAGCCTGGACTTTCTTGGCTTCGAGCCACGAAGGTAGAACAAGGCTATCGCCTGCGCGTCAGCCGCGGAGCAGAACGTCTTCTCTTGGGGACCATGGGTGTTCAGGAGTGAACTGCGAATCGCACAGCAGAGTTGTCTAACCCTTCGCTGGAGCCGACTCGCACCGGCATGGCACTTGGCCCGCGAGCCAGTCGTTCTTATCATCCGTCTCGCGGGCCAAGCGCCACACCGGCGCTCGCGCCTCAGCTCAAACGTTAGGCGTCACTGGCAACACTCGTGCGCCATTCGCGTTCTTCGCCATCTAGTAGCACTGGAGTCTGCGCATGCGCGCGGCTGAGGCGCGAGTTTCCTTGGAGAAGGTAGGGCGGAGGCAGAATGCTTGGTCAGGCTCGCACCATATGGAGCAAGAGTTGAGTCAACCTGAAGCAACGGCGCTCTCCACAGCCAAGAGTTGGCTATTCCGCGCCAAGCTGGTGTCCATCGCCTGCGTCGCTTTCGTGCTTCTCCTAGCAAATACACCGCTGCTTGGCGAGGCAACGCGATTCACCGCAAGTGCAATGGCACTCGCTATCGGGGCAGTCGCCTTCATCTTGGGCATCCGCCAGGCAATGCTGATTCCGCGCCTGGAACGCGAAGCGCAGCAACTAGGCGCTTTGCCCGCTTCCACACAGGCTGGCAAAGAGCAGGTACGCCAAGAAGGTGACGCCTAACCCTTCGCTCGAGCGGATTCGCACCGGCATGGCACTTGGCCCGCGAGGCGCTCACTGTCATCATTCGCCTCGCGGGCCAAGCGCCACACCGGCGCTCTCCGCTCAGCTCAAACGTTAGGCCTCGGAAACAATGCCCCGTTCCAGCTCAACGTCCCCTTCGCTCTTCGACCGAGTGTTCGCAGGTGCACTTTGCGCTGGCGGTCTCACCTTGATCTACGGCGCCTGGAGCTTCCTTCACTACAGCCGTGTCCAGTACTTCGAGCAAGGCAGCATCTTCAAGTTCTTGGCTGGCATTGCCTTTGCCGCCGGGTTCGTGCTGGGCATCAATCGCACAGCCGATCTGCTGTCCGATCTCGCATTCCCGTCCACCGGTCGCAGCACGTCCACGTCTCGGGTGGTGCTTGTCTTGCTCGGCGCAGTGGTGTTGTGGCTAGCACTTGAGTACCTCTAGTCCCGGTGCGCTCAGGCGGCCACCGCCGGTTCCCTACAAGGCCAATCGGTCAAGCCACGGCTGCTCACCGAGGCCTAACCCTTCGCTGGAGCCGACTCGTACCGGCATGGCACTTGGCCCGCGAGCCAGTCATTCTTATCATCCGTCTCGCGGGCCAAGCACCATACCGGCGCTCGCGCCTCAGCTCAAACGTTAGGCGTCACCACACTACTCTCGTCCGGCGACTGCACTCAATGCAATCCACCGAGACCGCTTCGGCTGCCAGGAGACCATTCGCACTATGGGCAGCGTTCGGGCTGCTAGTAGCCGACGCGCTGATTGGTGCCGTCTCGCCGCATGTGCTCTTCAGCTTGTCGCCGGCATCACGGGGCTGGGAACTTCCCTTTCAGCCTGGCGTGTGGATCCTGGCACTACTCCAGGTATTGGTTGCGCTCCTCCTACTCAGGGGCGTCTCTTGGCTGCGTTACCTTCTAGCAGCGCTGGTGCTTACCATCATCGCAGACCAACTACTCCACACAAGTCTGTCGAACCGCTTTCAGAGCTTCCCTTTGGCTACGTTGCGAGACGGACTCAGCGCGCTTCTTCAAGTCGCCGCCGTCCTATTGCTCTTCGTACCGCGTTCCGCTACTTGGTTTCGGCAAGTGCGCACCGGCAGTGACGCCTAACCCTTCGCTGGAGCGGGACCTCCACCGGCATGGCACTTGGCCCGCGAGGCGTTGTGGTTCATCATCCGCCTCGCGGGCCAAGCGCCATCCCGGCTCCGGCCCCTCAGCTCAAACGTTAGGCCTCAGAACGCCCCGCTTGTCGCCTGGGCCGCACGAGAAATCGCGAAGAACCAGCCTGCTCTTTGGGCGGCGCTGCCGACTACATCTAAACCGAACCGCGGAGCACCACATGAAGAAGGCATCCGCAGAAGCGCTGATGCAAAAGCTGCTTGCACTGAGTCACGCGATGGATCAGGTCTGCGCACAGATCGATCAGCTCGAATCAGACGAAGAGAAAGCGCAGCTGCGCCGCGGCATGAGCGGAATGCTGGCAGATGTCTACACCGAGTTGATGCGCCCACTCATTCAGCAGTATCCCGAACTAGACCCAGACACACCGGCCTCAGAAGGCTGAAACATGGGTGGTTCCTGCCGTAGCACGCCAAGCCTGTGGCTTCTTGCTCGCAAGACACTGAGGCCTAACCCTTCGCTCGAGTGGACCGCCACCGGCAAGGCACTTGGCCCGCGCAACGGCTAGTGTCATCATCCGCTGCGCGGGCCAAGCGCCTCACCGGCGCCGGCCCCTCAGCTCAAACGTTAGGCGTCGAATGTCCAAGGCCTCTGTCTTCGCACTTCTCTTCGTTGCCGTTGCGGCGGCTTTGGGAGTACTTCTTCTGCTACGAGGCGCTTCCGCAGCTGAGCCAACTGGAGATGCTGCTGTCATTGCGCAACTTCGCAATGCCGGATCCGATCTCACCAAACCGCACCCAGTTGAGTTCTTCATGTACTTCCCTACTGAAGCAGCGGCGAAGCGTGTCGCTGACAAACTCAACTCGCAAGGCTTCACTGCTAGTGTCAAACCAGCGGCGTCCGGCGGTCTACCTTGGCACACGTTCGCTACACGCCGACTTGTCCCAACGGTCGAGGCAATGGTCAAGTTGCGTGCGGAGCTCACAGCACTCTGCGCGCTAGAGGGTGGCGAGTACGACGGATGGGGAACACCGATAGTCAAATGAGTGCGACGACGCCTAACCCTTCGCTGGAGCGGACCGCCACCGGCCTGGCACTTGGCCCGCGAGGCGCCCAGGCTTAGCATCCGCCTCGCGGGCCAAGCGCCATTCCGGTGTCGGCCCGCTCAGCTCAAACGTTAGGCCGCACCCCGTAACCCTTGAGGCACGCATGTTTAGGAAGTCCATCTTCGCGCCGCTCGTGCTCATCATTCTGGGCGCGCTCTTCCTGCTGTCCAACCTAGGCATTCTGCCCCGCCTTGGGCCTCTATTCGCACGTTGGTGGCCGCTCATCCTCATTGCAGTCGGCCTCGTCTTGCTTTCGCGTCGCATGCGCTGAGTAGCGGGCGCAATGCGGCTCATCTTCGTAGCCGTTGGCGCTTTTGTCGCCAGTGTGGTGGGTCTGGCCTTAGCCGGCGTCGCAATCTGGCGTCTGCGGTGCGAGGGCTTCGGGTGCATCGGTATCGGTGTTGCGTGGTTTGCCTGGGTCACAGCGTTTGCGCTTGTGCTCGTCGTCGGTTTGGTTCTTCATTCGCGGCCGTCGCTGGGAAAGGTCGGCGTCATTACCACCAGAGCCGCGCTTATCGTTCAGGCCATCTTGGCGCTGGTTGCTCTCGCAGCCTGGTTCGCCAACAGTGCGGCCTAACCCTTCGCTGGAGCGGACCGCCACCGGCCTGGCACTTGGGCCACGAGGCTCTCAGGTATAGCATTCGCCTCGCGGCCCAAGCGCCACGCCGGCGTCGGCCCGCTCAGCTCAAACGTTAGGCCGCACCAAGATGCAATCGAGCCACAGCCGAGATCGGTTCCTGAGCCGAGCCTTCATGATCTGCTGGCTCATTGCAGTGCTGGGCTTCCTGATCTACTTCTTCTCCGGAGTTCGCTGGGCACTGCACGCCATGCTCGCAGCTGCTCTTGTTGGGGTAGTCGTAGGAGCAATCAGGTTCTTGTCTTCCGCATCCGAGCAGCAAAACTGAGTCGCATGCTGCTCCCGCTTCAGCCCCACATCCACCTCCATCCTTCCGCAGTTGGCTAGCTTCCCATGGCGCTCAGAATTCGCTAGGTCGCAGTGGCGCTTAACCCAAGCTGGTTCACCTGGCCATTCGTGCAGCCCCAAGCGTGTGCCACGCGCCTATCACTCCTTTGAGCTAGGTCTACAGGCTTGTCACTCATAGCCTCCATGCCAGTTGTGCCAGGTGCGGCCTAACCCTTCGCTGGAGCGGACCGCCACCGGCCTGGCACTTGGGCCGCGAGGCGCTCAGGTTTATGCTGCACCTCGCGGCCCAAGCGCCATTCCGGCGTCGGCCCGCTCAGCTCAAACGTTAGGCCTCATGCCCAAAGTCGCGCGATACGCGTTCGTCCTTCTCGCGTTCACCTTCCTGCTGGCCGCAACAATTGTGCTTGCGCAGCGCTTGGCGGGCGATAGCGACACGTCGCTCCTGGTTCCCTGTGCACTCTTGCTCGTCGGTCTCGGACTCGGAGCGCTACCTTGGTACCTCAGTGCGTCTAAGGATGAAGAGTCCGAGTGTTCTGATTCGTCAAGAAGCGAAGCTGAGTCGGAAGAAGCCCAGGCTGAAGCAGAAGGCGAGCCAACTGTCCACGAGTAGTTGTGACTTGCTTCACCGAGTCCGCGCCATCTCGTACAACCGCGTTCAACACGAACGAGAGCTTGCAGGAGAAAGCGTGTCTTCTAGCCTTGGGGACAAAGCTGCCAGCCCGCGAATGAGGCCTAACCCTTCGCTGGAGCCGACTCGCACCGGCATGGCACTTGGCCCGCGAGCCAGTCGTTCTTATCATCGGTCTCGCGGGCCAAGCACCACACCGGTGCTCGCGCCTCAGCTCAAACGTTAGGCCTCACAGAGCAACAACCATGACAGTCCACTCCGCCAAGTCGCTGTTCGATCAAAACATTCAGAGCGCTCAGGAATGCCTCGATCTGTTCGATGGACTGTCAAAGCTGAAGGTAAACGTAAACCTTGACTGGCTGCTTCGAGCCGCCATCGTTTTTGCAGTATCCGCGCTAGACACCTATTTTCACGACAAGGTGAAGTACAAGGTGGGCCACTTTTCGCTCAATGACCTGCCTCCTCAGCTTGCAAACTTCCAGATTCCGATTCGTGAGCTTGTCACCTGGGATGAGGCGCAGCGGAAGGGAAACGTCCTCCGCAATTGGGTTACCGACCACCTTTCCGTCCGGCCACTCCAGTCCCCCACCGCGATCGCGGATGCGATGAAGCTAGCTGGGTATGAGAGCCTTTGGGATCGCATCGAACCGAACAAGACGCACAAGCAGGCTCTCCTAGAGAAGTTCAACTCGTTGATCAAGCGCCGCAACCAGATCTCCCACGAAGGAGATCGCGAGCAGTCTCGTCGCAGTGGGAAGAAGCTGCGCGAGATCACGCGGGACTCGGTCGAAACGACAATCAAGTTCGTTGAGGATCTCATCGTGAAGGTCGAGACTGCGTTCCCCAAGTGAGGCCTAACCCTTCGCTCGAGCGGACCTCCACCGGGATGGCACTTGGCCCGCGAAGCACTCAGGCTTAGCATGTGCCTCGCGGGCCAAGCGCCATCCCGGCGTCGGCCCGCTCAGCTCAAACGTTAGGCCTCAGAGCACGAGCTTTGTCGCCACCAGTTCAATCGAAGGATTCAAAGTGGCCCGCCAGATCGTGTTCACACCAAAGGCGGCCAAGCCGCCACCTTCCTACAGCCAGGCGGTAAAGGCCGCGGGCCTTGTCTTCGTGTCGGGCACGGCGCCAACTGATCCCGCCACTGGCGCGATCAAGGGAACAACCATCCAAGAGCAAACGCGTCAGTGCCTGTCCAACATCCAAGCCATTCTCGAAGCGGCAGGCAGTTCGCTCGACAAGATCGTCAGTGTCACAGTCGTGCTGGCCGAGGAAGACGACTTCCCCGGAATGAACGAAGAGTGGCTCAAGTGGTTTCCTTCAGATCCGCCAGCACGCCAAGGTGCCAAGCTTCCCGCTCGCATCCCCGGCCTGAAGGTGTCCATTGCAGCCATCGCTGAGGCCTAACCCTTCGCTGGAGCGGACCTCCACCGGCCTGGCACTTGGCCCGCGAAGCGCTCAGGCTTAGCATGCGCCTCGCGGGCCAAGCGCCATTCCAGCGTCGGCCCGCTCAGCTCAAACGTTAGGCAGCACAGCCACACCACGCCGCCCATCAGCGCGTTTTGCTACCGGAGCATCCGCTCGCTTGTAGCCACGGCGATCCTTCGCAGGAGAATGCGTTCTACTGCTACGGGAGACGCAAATGCCAATCGAGCTGAACCGCGAGGCACGAAACCAAGCCGTCGCGTCTATCGAGCGCTACTTCGCAGAAGAACTCGATCAACGCATTGGGAACATTGGCGCAAGCGCCCTACTGAGCTTCTTCCTCGAAGAGGTGGGGCCACTCGTCTACAACCAGGCTGTCAGCCAGGTACAGGAGCGCCTTCAGGAGCGAGTTCAAGAACTGGACATCGAGTTCAACGAGGAAGAACTCCAATACTGGCGTCGTCGTCAAGCGCCTTCCAAGCCCAAGCGGTAGGCCAAGAGGGTGCTGCCTAACCCTTCGCTGGAGCGGACCTCCACCGGCCTGGCACTTGGCCCGCGAAGCGCTCAGGCTTAGCATGCGCCTCGCGGGCCAAGCGCCATCCCGGCGCCGGCCCGCTCAGCTCAAACGTTAGGCGTCGAAACCAAGGCCGGATGCACGGCGGCCCTAAAGTCGATCACACAACGGGCCTTTACCGTTGCACTACCGAGATGTGGGAGCGAGAAGGACTCGCCCTCTTCTTCAGGGCACTCTTGCCCGATGCGATTGCCGAACTGGCAAGCACTAGTCCCCGCGCAACTTCAGTTTCACTAGCAGAGGAGCCAGTTCGCTCCACAGAGCGGCCTCCTCGAGCGTGAGCGCCTCGGGTTCTTTCGACAAACCAAGAACTTCAATGAACGGAGGCGCGCGCCCGAAGAGCGTTATGTTGCGCGCCATGTAGAACTGAGCAACGACCTCTCGTGGCTCCTGCCCTGGATACCTAGTCCGAATTCTCAGCATGTCCATAGCATATCGTCACGGGCAGCGCCACCGCAGAAAGCCTCAGCCTCCGCGCCCGAGATCGACGCCTAACCCTTCGCTGGAGCGGACCTCCACCGGCCTGGCACTTGGGCCGCGAGGCTCTGAGGTTTAGCATCCGCCTCGCGGCCCAAGTGCCATTCCGGTTCCGGCCCGCTCAGCTCAAACGTTAGGCAGCACCACGCAACGTTGAGGGTGCTCGCCACCGTCGCTGGGCGGCAGTCGCCGCCAAAGACCCAATGCACTTCCTGGCCACGCCTGCGCAGGTTCGCCAAAGGCTGAGTGGCAATGCTCAAGTGCCATGGTCGGCGCATTTGCCAAGCGCGCTCACTCTGCAGCGCTTCGCGGCGACCAAGCTCTGTCGCTCGCTCCATTGGCTTCAGTCAGTCCTTGGTGCCGCCGCCAGGCGGAAGGCTCTGCCCTCGTTCACCGCCGGCGATGGCGGCGGACTGAGCAGCGCCTGCTCCAGCTCCCCGCTGTGGCGCGTCAGCGGCCAATAGTGCAAGCCAATGCCTCGGTGCTGCGGTCTCCAGCATCGGTTGGGTTCGCCTCGAGCAGTGCTGCCTAACCGGTCGCTCGAGTGGACTCGCACCGGCATGGCACTTGGCCCGCGAGGCGCTCGCTGTCATCATTCGCCTCGCGGGCCAAGCACCATCCCGGCGCTCGCCCCTCAGCTCAAACGTTAGGCAGCACAGCCCTGTCCGTACACTACGATGCCTTCAAACTCCTCTGCGTTCTCGTACCAGAGCTGGGCCGAACGTGCACGCTCTCAGCCCGAGTTCAGAGCCGCAACAGAGTTGCTCAGCGCAGATGCCAGGGCAACGGACAGGCTCTTCTTCGGCGTACGAACTTCAGGGGAAGGCACAGCGGGCATCTATGTCGAGCTCTACTACGAGCCAACTGCGCGAATTCTGTCCGCTTGCATGTTCACCTTCGTTGTACCGGAGGACGGCTTCCTCACCGAGGAGACGGCAAAGCTCAGCCAAGTTCAGCTGGCTAGGCCCGTGCAACCGTTCACCGATCTGATCTCCTCAACGGCACCGAGAAGAACTATCTGGTTTGACATACACCTCGAACTTGTCGAGCCTTCTTCGACAGAGGTCCCCGTCTCCAGCGCCAGTGCTCGCCTACGCAAGATCTACTCAGGCGCTTCTCCGTATTGCGGGCCGAAGATCCTCCCCACCGCTCTACCCAGTCGCGATCAGAACTTGCGTGTCTTCGGCAGGCTACTTTCCGGTGGCCAGTTCTTCTGCCCAAACTGCTCGGGGATCGGTGCTTTTGACGACATGGCCATACCGAAGGCCGATTGGGACTCAGGCGCCACTGGGTATGCGCTCTACTCCTGCAACCGAGTTTGTGGTCGTGTAGCCTGCAACGTTTGCGGCGGCTCCGGCGGCAAGTTCGCGAGTTGGTATCTGGAGGAGCACCCGGAGCTTGCGGAGGTTGTCTTTGCCGCCGGTAGCGGACTGCGACCTTCCTCAGAGTCGTAACTCCTTACTCACCGCATCGGTCGTTCTTGCGAGTGCTGCCTAACCCTTCGCTGGAGCCGACTCGCACCGGCATGGCACTTGGCCCGCCTCCTGGCTTAGTACATCATCCATCCGGCGGGCCAAGCGCCACACCGGCGCTCGCGCCTCAGCTCAAACGTTAGGCCTCAGTACAGCCACTCTGCCTATCGCACAGACTCATGAACGCCCCTCAGTATCAGTGGAGCTGCCACGTCTGCCAAGCCTCAAATCGGGCAGGAACTTCTCTGTGTGCTTCTTGCGGATTCCCGGCCACAGCAACGGGCAAAGACATACAAGCGGCAGAACTTGCCCGCCGAAGCACAGATCAGATAGCACCAAGTGCGCACCGCGAAGAACGAAGGAGTCTTTGCTCACTCAACACAGTCGCGTTCCTCGCTACTTTCTTCATTGGGTACATGGTCACTCGCGGGCTGGTGACTGGCTCGCTGCCACAGACCGTTTCTCTCATCCACAACCTACCCATTCTTGTCTTCTTCTCGAGTGCGGGCTTTCTGCTCCGGCGAAGACTAAAGAAGCAGGAATTCCCGCCACCCATCTACCTTGCATTTCACCTCTCTAGCGGCTGGCTCTTCGGTCTCGGGTGGGCTACGCGTTTGGCCGCCAAGTAGCACACCGCAGTGATGAGGCCTAACCCTTCGCTCGAGCGGACTCGCACCGGCATGGCACTTGGCCCGCGAAGCGCTGAGGCTTAGCATGCGCCTCGCGGGCCAAGCACCACACCGGCGCTCGCCCGCTCAGCTCAAACGTTAGGCCTCATGTCCGCCGATCCCGAACAACTCGCTGCTCTCCGTATCGTCGAGGCGATTCGTGCTGCGTTCCCAGCAGAAGCGGCGGAAATCGATGAGCTACTTGCGAGGGATGGCTACGAGAACGCCCCTCACACTTGGGTCGAGCGCTTCTCTCAGTTCACCACAGACGCCATCAAGCGCGGCGAGGTCACAACGGCAAGCGCGCACCTCAACTTGCTATCACGGCTCCTTGCTCAGGGCAACGATTTCACTCTCCGCTGCATCGACGTCGCATACGTCGAATCTCTGATGTGGGACGTTGAAGACGAAAAACTCAAGAAGAGTGGGTGGAAGTTGGTTCCCGCAAACCTGCGAGCGCTCTACGTCGAGATGTGGGGCGAAAGACCATTCATGAAGGGTGTGAAATGAGGCCTAACCCTTCGCTCGAGCCGACTCGCACCGGCATGGCACTTGGCCCGCGAAGCCGTGGTTCTTATCATCGGCCTCGCGGGCCAAGTGCCATACCGGCGCTCGCGGCTCAGCTCAAACGTTAGGCTGCACTTGCAACTCACTGCACTCGCGTGGAGCTTCACAGCCGCGGTGTTGGTGCACAACGCCGAGGAAGCCGCATTCCTGCCTCGTTGGTCGCGCAGTGCAGCGCGCTGGTATCGCCCGGTGAGTGACTCAGAGTTCCGCTTTGCGGTCGGCGTTCTCTCTGCGTTGTTCTTGGCACTCACATTCGCAGCAACTCTGGCGGTCGCGCCTGGCTGGCTGGTCAAGCACGTTTTCGCAGGCTATGTAGTCGCCATGCTCGCCAACGCGCTTGTCCCGCACCTGGCTGCCACGGTCGCGCTCCGGAGGTACATGCCAGGCACCGCCACTGCTTGGCTGCTGGTAGTGCCGTTTGGCGCCGTGTATCTGCACTCAGCCGTTCAGCAGCGTCAAGTCGAGTTGCGCGTTCTCGCTTGGGTTGCGCCCACGGTCGCATTGGTACTGCTGGCGGCCATTCCGCTTCTCCTGCTCGCGGGTCGGCGTCTTTGGCCATCCTCTTGGCGCGCAAACAGTGCAGCCTAACCCTTCGCTGGAGCCGACTCGCACCGGCATGGCACTTGGCCCGCGAGCCCGTGGTTCTTATCATCGGCCTCGCGGGCCAAGCGCCATCCCGGCGCTCGCGCCTCAGCTCAAACGTTAGGCCTCACCCCAAATCCGCTCCTGCCCACCGGAGAGTCTTGGTGCCAAGCTTGCTGACCCTCCTAGTACACCCGCCCTGCCCGACTGAACCTGTGTGCACATCTAGGAACCTGTTCCCAGGTATGGCAAAGTGATGTCTAAATCACGTTAGGCGTCGCAGTCACCCACCTTGCTATGTCCGCAAGTCCCTCTCCTGAAGCTGTCGTCCGGGAGTTCTGGCGCCTGATGGGAACGAACGACTTCCACGCGGTCAAGCCCGTCCATTCGCCCGAGGTGGTAGTCGAGTGGCCGCAGTCCAAGGAGCGCATCCGTGGGCCGGAGAACTTTGCGCGCATGAACGCGGCTTGCGCTCGCGAGAGGCAACGCCTAAGGTCGGTCTGCAAGTAGGGGTGAGGGCCATGCGGAAAAGGACGGCGAGATGGCTAACGGCGGCCGCCTGCTTCGCCGGCATGGCGATGTACAGCTATCTTTTTCGGTTGCATCTGTGGCAGCCGCTGCTAGAAAGCATTGCAGGGCTCCCGATGCTGGTGCGGAACGTGATCATCATTCTCGCGGCCTCACCCATTTTTCTGCTCGCGACCTATGCCCTCCATGTTCTGAAGCCATCGGCGAACAAGAAGTATGAGAGAAGCGGCTTTGACGATGTCTGATGGCTTGGCTGGTCCTTGGCATCTAGAGCCAGGCGGCGGAAAAACGGCGACGCCTAACCCTTCGCTCGAGCCGACTCACACCGGCGTGGCACTTGGCCCGCTTCCCGGAGTGGTTCATCATCCGTCCAGCGGGCCAAGTGCCACACCGGCGCTCGCGGCTCAGCTCAAACGTTAGGGCGCTAAACACACCATGCCCATCATCGTCACAGCCGATGAAGAGCTGCTCGTTGGAACCCCTGCGGTAATCGATGGAGCCGCGCCAGAGTCGTCCTTTGCAGCAGTGTTCGAAGACGACGGAGACACTGGCTATCTCTATGCGCTCGACACAAGTCTGTCTGGCCAGCAGATCCAGGACGCTCTACACATCTACAACGTGTCGAACGTCAGCGACCGACATTTGCCTTCGCAAGTCAAGATCGGCTGGTCCACCGACAGTACAAAGGTCGTACTTCTCATCAATGGCTATCCACATGCGGTCTTTGACTTTGCCGCCAAGCGCGGCTATTGCCGTTCGGGGTTCCCTCCTCCCGCAGCCAATGGAGCATGGTCGGGTCATGAGTGGTCTGAGCAGGCGCTACAACTGTTCGCATAGCGCGCCCTAACCCTTCGCTCGAGCGGACCTCCACCGGCAAGGCACTTGGCCCGCGAGCCGGTTAAGGTCATCATCCGTCTCGCGGGCCAAGCGCCTTCCCGGCGTCGGCCCGCTCAGCTCAAACGTTAGGCCCCACATTGAGAACGAGAACTATCGTCCTGGCTTTCACTGTCTGCACGCTCGCGCTGTGCGGGGGCTTGCTGTTCGTGGACGAGCCAACCCCTTCCGAGGCGGCAAAAGGGCAGGTTCTCGGCGACTTCGATGTCTCAGGCACTGCAGATCCTCCAGCGAACTTTTCTGTAGAGGCGAGCACATTCACGGCGGGAGGTGCACTCCATATCGAAAAGCTGGAGTTCTTCCACAATGTCGGTGCCGTTCCTCCGGTCACGCTGACCAAAGGCGAAGGCGGCACTGCTGTTGTGCATATCTGGGCGCGTCGGCCACTTGTCCAACTGATCGGTACGAAGTGCGAGTTCGCTCGAACCGTTCGCTTCTCAATCCCAACTCCGTTGCTTGTCGGCGTCACGCGCGTACTACTCGTCAATCACGACACTGGCGCTACACAGGTACTCGTCGAGAACGAGGCATTGGCCAGCCTTCTTCGGGAGCCGGAGCTTGCCTCAGCAAGCGGACGCTGGTCTAAAGCGCTCCCTGTGGCGGGCAACGGGTGCGGGGCCTAACCCTTCGCTGGAGCGGACCGCCACCGGCATGGCACTTGGGCCGCGAAGCGCTCAGATTTATGCTGCGCCTCGCGGCCCAAGCGCCATCCCGGCGTCGGCCCGCTCAGCTCAAACGTTAGGCAGCACGGCCAATCCATAGCGGCGCTCGCCACGGTCGCTGCGGCGGCGGTCGCCGCCAAAAACCGAATGCCTCTTTAGCCAAGGCTCGCTGGTCGGTCGCAACAGTGGAAGCAACATCGCTCAAGCTGTACCTGCGGTGCGTCAGCGAATCGGAGTTCAAGCCAAGTGCTCATCGGTCGGCCTCGCCGCCAGCTCGTACCGCCGCTCAGGTCAGTCAGTCGGTGGGGCCGCCTGGCGGCGGCTGTTCCCGCCTGCGCTCATCGCTCGTGGGGCGGAACACCAAATTCATCACCCCGGCTCGGGTTCCCACCCCCGGCGCAGCTGCGACCAGTCTCCAAGGCTATCGGCTTCCTGGCTTCGCCCCACGCCTGCCACCGCCGCGTGCACTCGGTGCTGCCTAACCCTTCGCTGGAGCCGACTCGCACCGGCGTGGCACTTGGCCCGCCGGCCGGTCTGGTCCATCATCCGTCCAGCGGGCCAAGCGCCACACCGGCGCTCGCGCCTCAGCTCAAACGTTAGGCGTCACCAAGCCACCGGACATGTTCCTCATCCGTCAGCTCGCTACCGCTGATTCGCTCGAAGAGCTTACGCATCTGCTACATCGAGCCTATGCGCCGTTGGGCGCCATGGGCCTCAACTACACCGCAGTGAATCAGCCAACCGAAACAACGGTCCGTCGCATCTCGGACGGTCAGTGCTTCGTCGCGGAATGGCAGGGGCAACTCGCAGGAACGGTACTTGCCAAGCCAACCGAGCATTCCAGCGAGTGCGAGTACTTCGCTCGCCAGGGCGTGGCCACACTGCGGCAATTCGGGGTCGCGCCGCAACTTCAGGGCCGCGGCATCGGTAAGGCTCTCGTTCAAGCCTGCGAAGCCTGGGCGCTCGAGCGCGAGTTTCGCGAACTGGCGCTCGACACAGCTGAACCAGCAACGCATCTGCTTCAGCTCTACTCTCGCTTGGGCTTTTCACCAGTCGGCTTTGTTCAGTGGTCCGGCAAGGTCTACCGTAGCGTCGTCATGAGCAAGGCGCTGCAGTGACGCCTAACCCTTCGCTGGAGCCGACTCGCACCGGCATGGCACTTGGCCCGCGAGCCCGTGGTTCTTATCATCGGCCTCGCGGGCCAAGCGCCATGCCGGCGCTCGCGCCTCAGCTCAAACGTTAGGCAGCACCACGGAATGCTGATGGTGCTCGCCACCGTCGCTGGGCGGCAGTCGCCGCCAAAGACCAAATGCACTCCCTGGCCACGTCTGCGCAAGCTCGCCAAAGACTGAGTGGCAATGCTCAAGCGCCACGGTCGGCCCATCTGCCAAGCCTGCTCAGTTGGCAGCGCTTCGCGGCCACGAGTCTCTGTCTCTCGATGCGCTGGCTTCAGTCAGTTCGTGGTGCCGCCGTCACTCGGAAGGCTCTGCTCTCGTTCACCGCCGGCGATGACGGCGGCCTGAGCAGCGCTTGCTCCAGTTCCCTGCGGTGGCGCGTCGGCTGCCAGTAGTGCACCCCAATGCCTCGGCACTTCGCTCTTCTGTCTCGGTTTGGTTCGCCCCGAGCAGTGCTGCCTAACAGGTCACTCGAGTGGACTGCCACCGGCAAGGCACTTGGCCCGCGCGCCGGTTCAGGTCATCATCCGCCTCGCGGGCCAAGCGCCTTCCCGGCGTCAGCCCCTCAGCTCAAACGTTAGGCAGCACCACGGAACGCTGAAGGTGCTCGCCAACGTCGCTGGGCGGCAGTCGCCGCCAAAGACCAAATGCACTCGCTGGCTACCTCTGCGCAAGCTCGGCAAAGACTGAGTGGCCATGCTCAAGCGCCACGGTCGGCGCATCTGCCAAGTCTGCTCAGTTGGCAGCGCTTCGCGGCCAGCAGCCTCTGTCTCTCGATGCGCTGGCTTCAATCAGTTCATGGTGCCGCCGCCACTCGGAAGGCTCTGCTCTCGTTCACCGCCGGAGATGGCGGCGGACTGAGCGGCGCTTGTTCCAGTTCCCCGCGCCGGCGCATCAGCGGCCAGAAGTGAAAGGAAATGCCTGTGTGCCTCGCTCTCTCGCATTGGCTTGGTTCGCCTCCAGCAGTGCTGCCTAACAGGTCACTCGAGTGGACTGCCACCGGCAAGGCACTTGGCCCGCGCGCCGGTTCAGGTCATCATCCGTCTCGCGGGCCAAGCGCCTTCCCGGCGTCAGCCCCTCAGCTCAAACGTTAGGCGTCACAAGCACCGTGTCCCGTCCTGCCATCGTCTTCATCTGTAGTCTTGCCGCATTTGCGCTGACGCTCATTTCCGTTCCAGTCGCCATTCGGTTCACGTTCGCACCGCTGAACTACTGGTTCACAGGTCTATCGGCGCTGTCAGTGCCTGCGAGCGCTCTGTTCTGGGCCAAGTCCATGCCAGTCACTAGCAATCGTTCCCTAGCCCTAGCTCTCGCCGCGGTCGTGGCCGTACCACTCGTCCCGTATGGCTTACTTGCGTTTTCGGAAAGTGCGCGCATGGAGGGCGCGAGCGATCCTTCCTATCGTCTCCTGAGCGAGGTTGGTCGCCCCATAGGCTCCTACCGGCTCTACCAGACCAACTGTGGCGCTTCATGCTCTTACGGGCTCGAACTTCGACGAGAGTTCTCAGCACTCAACTTCGTGAGCGCTGTCCGTCCCGTCTGGCAGGCAGCGGCAGAAGATGCGGCCACCCTGCGAGCAGCAGCCAATGGCAGCGTTCAAGTAGTGCGGGGCGAGTATGTACTTCACTCACAAGAGTAGTGACGCCTAACCCTTCGCTCGAGCGGACTCGCACCGGGATGGCACTTGGCCCGCGAGGCTCTCATGGCTAGCATCCGCCTCGCGGGCCAAGCGCCATCCCGGCGCTCGCCCGCTCAGCTCAAACGTTAGGCAACGCCAGCACCATTCATGCAGCTAGTGCGACCGTCTGAACTTCACTTGCCAAGCTACGTGGCGGCGCTGGAGCGTGGGTGGTCCGCGGACAACCTGCGACCCGAATCGGCACAAGAAGAACTTGCCCGCGTCCGGACAGACGCTCAAGCGTTCGTTGCAAGCATGGAGGACCGCGAAGCCAAGGGCCCGCCAGTAGCTCTCCCGGACGGCTCAGTCGTCAACCGCCTCCCCGGCTTTCGGCGCTGGCTGTGGGACGGAGAGTTCTGCGGAACCATTGGCTTCCGATGGCAAGAAGGAACAACCGCATTGCCGCCGCACTGCCTCGGTCACATCGGCTATGCAGTCGTTCCCTGGAAGCAGAGGCTTGGCTATGCCAAAGCGGCGCTTGCGCAGCTACTACCGGAAGCCAAGTGTGTTGGGCTGCCCTTTGTTGAGATCACGACCGATCCAGAAAACACCTCCTCCCAGCGCGTCATCCTGGCCAATGGTGGCGTTCTGGTAGAGCACTTCACCAAGCCACCACAGTTCGGCAGCAAGCCCGGGCTGAGGTTTCGCATCGCGCTTGCATAGCGTTGCCTAACCCTTCGCTCGAGTGGACCCGCACCGGCATGGCCCTTGGCCCGCGAGGCTTCTCAGGTCATCATCCGCCTCGCGGGCCAAGCGCCACACCGGCGCGGTCCCCTCAGCTCAAACGTTAGGCCGCACAGGCACCAACCGATGCGCCTGCAACGAATGGCAATCGCAATAGCGGGCTGGTATGGCAATGGCTTTCAGGCGCAACTCTGTGGGAGAGCATGAATGATTCTGGTACTGGGCAGCTTGGTTGCGCAGGAAGCTCTTTTCGCCAAGGCTCTTGCTCTCAGCCAAGAGCACGTTGCCCGCTCGCGCGCAGAACCCGGCTGCATCTCCCACGCTGTTCACCGAGATGTAGAGAATCCCCTGCGTCTTGTCTTCGTCGAGGAGTGGCAAGACCAAGAGGCACTAGTGGCGCACTTCAAGCTTCCTGCGTCTCGCGCCTTTGCCAAGGCCATGGCCGAGATCTCATCGCAACCGCCAAGCATGTCAGTCCTTCATGCAAGCCCGGTTCAGCTGCCCGGCAAGAGTGCGGCCTAACCCTTCGCTCGAGCGGACCGCCACCGGCCTGGCACTTGGCCCGCGAGGCGCCCAGGCTTAGCATCCGCCTCGCGGGCCAAGCGCCATCCCGGCGTCGGCCCGCTCAGCTCAAACGTTAGGCGGCATGAGCAACCCACTGCGACGCGCATCGCTCAAAGCTCTGGCCGGAGTCTTACTCGCTCCGACTACAGCGCTAGCACAGCCAAAGGGAGAAAACAGAATGCCATCCGTCGCCAAAGGCACCTTCACCGTTGAGATGAAGCCTCAAGCCGAGCCAAGCGCGGCAGAAGGAGTGAGCCTTGGTCGCATGTCGCTCGACAAGCGGTTCGAAGGTGATCTGGTTGCCACCGGCAAAGGCGAAATGCTCACAGCGCTCACGCCCGTCAAGGGTTCCGCGGGCTATGTGGCTATCGAGCGGGTCGCTGGAACACTCCATGGCCGCGACGGGAGCTTCGTCTTTCAGCACAGCGGCACCATGGATCAAGGGGCACAGCGGCTGTCCATCACGGTTGTGCCTGATTCCGGCACCGGCGCCTTGGCGGGAATCTCAGGCATGTTCAAGATCAACATCACCGAAGGCAAGCACTTCTACGAGTTCGAGTACTCGCTCCCTTAGTGCAGGCTGAGGCAATGCCGCCTAACCCTTCGCTGGAGCCGACTCGCACCGGCATGGCACTTGGCCCGCTTCCCGGTCTGGTCCATCATCCGTCCAGCGGGCCAAGCGCCATACCGGTGCTCGCGCCTCAGCTCAAACGTTAGGCGTCACCAGATGCACAAGAGCGCGCGCCGACTGGCCCTTCTCGTAGCAACGCTTCTCGCTGCCTGTAGCGAGATGGGGAATGACACAGGCCAAATCAGCCAGCGCATCGGCGACCTGGCGAAGAAGCCTGAAACCAAGGAGGTGCGGCTGGCTGAGCTCACTTCCTTTGGTTGGGACCGCTTCTTCATCTTCAAGCCGGGCACGAAGCGCGAAGAGATCTGTGATTTCATCGGTGCCAAGCGTCCCAGCTGTGGCCGGGTCATCCGGTACGAATCGGTGCCCCAGACTCATGTCGCACTCGTGTTCGGGTTGGGCAATCAGCTAACTCACACCGAACTTCATGCTCTGGCTAACGGGCGGTTCAATCTGCCGCCTTCCGAGCGCGGCTACCCCAAAGAATCCGCCATCTTCAAGGTGCGCCGCGCTTTGTCCGGTACGGAGCAAGAGGTCTGGCTCGAGCCGCAGTGACGCCTAACCCTTCGCTGGAGCCGACTCGCACCGGCATGGCACTTGGCCCGCTTCCCGGAGTGGTTCATCATCCGTCCAGCGGGCCAAGCACCACACCGGCGCTCGCGCCTCAGCTCAAACGTTAGGCCGCACGGGCGCCACCATGGTGTCCACTCGGCCGCTGCGCTCCTGGAGGCATCGTTGAATCTGAACACTGCACGAGTCTTTGTCCGCGACATCGCTCAAGCGCGAGAGTTCTACGCCAACAAGCTCGGGCTCAAGGTCAAGGCTGAGAGCCAAGCGCAGGGCTACTGCGTGTTCAGCAGTGGCAATTGCGAGTTGGTCGTCGAGTCAGTCGCTCCGGACGCGCCACCAGACGAGCAAGCACTCGTCGTCAGGTTCACCGGGCTGTCGTTTCTGGTGCCAAGTGTTCACGTGACACACCAGGACCTTGTCTCCAAGGGAGTAGTGTTCACTGGGGCACCCGAGCGTCAGTTCTGGGGTGGCACGCTGGCAACCTTCAGCGATCCGGAGGGCAATGAGTTCCAAGTCGTGCACAGAGATGCGGCCTAACACTTCGCTCGAGCGGACCGCCACCGGCCTGGCACTTGGGCCGCGAGGCGCTCAGGCTTAGCATTCGCCTCGCGGCCCAAGCGCCATTCCGGCGTCGGCCCGCTCAGCTCAAACGTTAGGCGTCTAAGGAACCTCTGTGATCGTCCGAGCAGAAGAGTCGCAGGATCAGCAAGCTGTCAGATCTGTGAATCTGGCAGCCTTCGAGACTGCGGCGGAAGCCAATCTCGTTGACGCGCTGCGCCAGCAAGCTCACCCACTTGTCTCCTTGGTCGCCCAGGTGGGCGACGATGTTGTCGGCCACATCATGTTCAGCCCCGTTTCCCTTGAGGGGCACGCAGAGCTGAGCCTCATGGGGTTGGCTCCAATGTCCGTCTTGCCGGCGCATCAGCGCAAGGGTGTGGGCTCTGCCTTGGTCCGTACCGGTCTGCAGCGCTGCCGCGCACTCGGCGTTGGGGCAGTTGTTTTGCTCGGACACCCAGGCTACTACCCTCGCTTCGGCTTTCAGCCATCGGTTCCCTTCGGCATTACCTCGGAATACGACGCACCGCCAGAGGCCTTCATGGTCCTGGAGCTTCAGCCAGGCTACTTGGGTGGCGCATCGGGAACCGTCAAGTTCCACGCGGCATTCCAAGACGCCTAACCCTTCGCTGGAGCGGACCTCCACCGGCCTGGCACTTGGCCCGCTTCCCGGAGTGGTACATCATCCGTCCAGCGGGCCAAGCGCCATCCCGGCGTCGGCCCGCTCAGCTCAAACGTTAGGCAGCACAGGGCACGCTTGCGGTGTTCGCAGCGTTGTAGAAGCAGCCATGGCAGTGCACCTCGATCACCTCATGATCCCCTCCAAGAGCAGCGAGGCTGCAGCTCGCACGCTCGCGGAGATCCTCGGAGTCACCTGGGCCCCTGCAAAGGTCGGCCCCTTCATCGCGGTTCACGTAAACGACAGCCTCACGATCGACTTCGATGAATGGACAGATGAGTTCCCCAAAGGGCACTACTGCTTCCGCGTCAGCGAGCTGGAGTTTCAAGTCATCCTGGCCAGGTTGGTCGCCTCGGGCATCGCCTACCGCAGCCTTCCTCACGGTCCGAACGACTACCAGGTCAATACATCCCTGGGCAGCCTCATCGTCTACTGGGACGAACCAGACGGTCATGTCTGGGAGTTGCTCACGCAGAGCTACGCTCGAGACTCCGGCAAACAGACGGGCCAAACCCAGAGTGCTGCCTAACCCTTCGCTGGAGCCGACTCGCACCGGGATGGCGCTTGGCCCGCTTACCGGAGTGGGTCATCATCCGTCCAGCGGGCCAAGCGCCATCCCGGCGCTCGCGCCTCAGCTCAAACGTTAGGCGTCAGCCACTCACACGCTCCACTGACCGTCGAGGAGGAGATGTCAAAGCTCCGAGTAGTACTTGCCCTAGCTGCAGGCCTTACGCCACTGGCGGCCATCTCCGCTCCGGAGACTCCGAGCGCAATCAGGGAGGCATTTCCGCCAGCGGTACAACTTTGTCGCACCGAGGGCGCCGAAGAGATTGGCCTGCGCCTACTCTCTGGTTGGTCTCGCTGCTTTGCCAAGTCACTGCCGCCAGGTTCGCAGGCTGTACTTGTCGGCAAGCTCCCAATCCTGATTCCAGCGGGCGCTGGTTCAACGACCTCTGTTCGCGTGGAGTACTCCAGCGATACCACGACATTGATTAGCGAGGGAACGGGAGCAGTAGGCATCATGATGATTGCCGACGTACGGAAGACTGAAGCCTGTGCCGCGGAGGTCCAGATCCGCGGCGCGAGCAAGTTCATCAATACCATCGCTCACAAGTCTGCGCGGTTCGTTGACGATCCAAATGCGAAGTGTCCCGCCGACGATCGATAACTTGAATACTTCTTTCGGCCAATGCTGAGCACGTGACGCCTAACCCTTCGCTCGAGCCGACTCGCACCGGCATGGCACTTGGCCCGCGAGTCGCTGGTTCTTATCATTCGCCTCGCGGGCCAAGCGCCATCCCGGCGCTCGCGCCTCAGCTCAAACGTTAGGCGTCACGAGTTGCACCTATGTCGCGTGGCTACCGCCTCTTTGTCTTCTACGCCGCTGTAGCGCTTCTGGCGATTGATGTGTACGCCGTGCTCTCCCGTTTCATGGGGGCACCCGCCGATTCGGTGTCGTGGCAGAAGACACTCTTCGCACTTCTCTTGCAGGCTATCGCACTTGCCATCCTCATCGCTTGCTCGTACTACATGAGCATCGCAAAGCTTCCACTCGTCGAAGGCTCCTCGCGTCTGTGGTCTCCAGGCTGGCGCATCGTCCCATTCTTCGCGGCTTGCTTGTTGGCGGCGTACTCGTACCAGATGCTCTTCAATGCTTTGAACTGCGGCTCTCATCCATTGCCCACAAACCGTGGTCAAACCACATGCCCAAGCAGGTAAATGGCTCACGCCAAGTGCGGCTTCCTGCTCCGGCAGTGACGCCTAACCCTTCGCTGGAGCGGACCTCCACCGGCAAGGCACTTGGGCCGCGAGGCTCTTGTGGTTAGCATCCGCCTCGCGGCCCAAGCACCTTCCCGGCGTCTGCCCGCTCAGCTCAAACGTTAGGCGTCTAGGAAACCTCTGTGATCGTCCGAGCAGAAGAGCCGCAGGATCATCAAGCTGTCAGATCTGTGAATCTGGCAGCCTTCGAGACTGCAGCGGAAGCCAATCTCGTTGACGCGCTGCGCCAGCACGCTCACCCACTTGTCTCCTTGGTCGCCCAGGTGGGCGAAGAGGTTGTCGGCCACATCATGTTCAGCCCCGTTTCCCTCGAGGGGCACGCAGAGCTGAGCCTCATGGGGTTGGCTCCAATGGCCGTCTTGCCGGCGCATCAGCGCAAGGGTGTGGGCTCTGCCTTGGTCCGTACCGGTCTGCAGCGCTGCCGCGCACTCGGCGTTGGGGCAGTTGTTTTGCTCGGACACCCAGGCTACTACCCTCGCTTCGGCTTTCAGCCATCGGTTCCCTTCGGCATTACCTCGGAATACAACGCACCGCCAGAGGCCTTCATGGTCCTGGAGCTTCAGCCAGGCTACTTGGGTGGCGCATCGGGAACCGTCAAGTTCCACGCGGCATTCCAAGACGCCTAACCCTTCGCTGGAGCGGACCGCCACCGGCATGGCACTTGGCCCGCGAGGCGCCCAGGCTTAGCATCCGCCTCGCGGGCCAAGCGCCATCCCGGCGTCGGCCCGCTCAGCTCAAACGTTAGCCGTCACCAAGTGCCCCAGGTCCACGAACTCCTCGAACTCGATCTACTGACATTGCGCGAACACACGGAACGCGCGGGTGATCGGCTTGATCCGGACCGCCTGCGCAACTCGATCGAGACTGCGCTTCCAGTTTCTGAGGTTGCTTTCGTTCGTCGTCAGGGCGCACTTGTCGCGTACGCCATGCTCCAGCCTCGCGAGGCCGGGCAGTGGTTCGTCACAGGATTCAACACCCATCCCGAGCATCGCAGCGCTCCAGTGTTCCGAGCACTCTTCCGCCAGCTCCTGGAAATCGCATCACGCCGAGGCATCACCTCGCTGCGAAGCAATGTCTACAAGACGAACCGCCTGTCCATGGCCTTCCATGCTCGCCTCGGGTTTCGGGTCACTCGGGAGAATGCAAAGGGAGTGGAGTTCACAGCCACCGTCCCCGAGCTACTGGCAAAGAGCGGTCTGGTCGCGCAGTGACGGCTAACCCTTCGCTGGAGCGGACCGCCACCGGCCTGGCACTTGGCCCGCTTCCCGGAGTGGTACATCATCCGTACAGCGGGCCAAGCGCCATCCCGGCGTCGGCCCGCTCAGCTCAAACGTTAGGCCTCACCACCTGAACCGATGGACGTCCTTCGTCTCCCTGGAAACTCTTGGTTCATCCAGTTTGAGCAATCGCGCGGCTGGGGCTGTACAGCCCAAGGGGGCCAAATCTGGTTCGCGGAGCGAGAGAACTTCGTTCCGTTGCTTCCGCTGCTTGAACAGCCATGGCCTGAAGCTTCAGCGTTGGTCAGCGCAGCGTGTAAAGCCGCCCAAGTCGAAGCAGAGTTCCCGTTCGAACAAGTTGTCCTAGAAGCTCTAGCTTGGCCCACCGAGGGCTGGCCGAGCCTCGCGCTTACCTGGTTTTCTCAGGGCTTCCCTGTCTCTAGCGCCGCTCGCCAAGAACTGGCTGCACTTTCCCAGAACAAGGCAATGCCGCAACGCCTTCGTCATCAGGCCTTTGCCCACTCTAAGGCACGCAGAGCCAGTGAGGCCTAACCCTTCGCTGGAGCGGACCTCCACCGGCCTGGCACTTGGCCCGCGAGGCTCTCAGGCTTAGCATGCGCCTCGCGGGCCAAGCGCCATTCCGGCGTCGGCCCGCTCAGCTCAAACGTTAGGCGTCACAACCCGAACCGAGCGCACTCGCCACCGCGAGCACATGCCCATCTGTCAGGTTCCACGAGCGAACATCAACCAGGAGTTGCGAATGAGCACGTATGTGATCTTCGACGTCGAGATTCGCGACATGCTTCGGTATCAAGAATTCATGAAAGGCGTCAAGCCCGCACTTGATGCAGCAGGTGCACGCTACCTCGCACGTGGAGGCGCGCACAAGGTGCACGAAGGCGATTGGCAGCCACGGCGGATTGTGATCCTTGAGTTTCCGTCGGTCGCTGCGTGGGAATCGTTCTACACAGGCCCCGTCTACCAAGGACTCAAGGCAATCCGAGACGAATGCAGTTCTGCGAGGTTAGTTTCAGTGGAAGGCATTGAACCCTAAGTTGCCAAGCCGCCAGTGACGCCTAACCCTTCGCTGGAGCGGACCGCCACCGGCCTGGCACTTGGGCCGCGAGGCTCTGACGTTTAGCATCCGCCTCGCGGCCCAAGCGCCATTCCGGCGTCGGCCCGCTCAGCTCAAACGTTAGGTTCGCTAGAGGCAGAATAGCTCTCGGGAGCGAAATCAAAGGGGGAAACATGCCGTTCGCCGGACTAGGGCTTCACGTTGTCATCGCCATACTCTGCGCGATCCACGCGATCCGCACGCGCCAGCAGATGTACTGGCTCTTCATCCTTTTCGCGTTCCCGTTGCTGGGAAGTTTGGTCTACTTCTTTGCCGTCTATATGCCCAACTCTCGCCTGGAGCGCGGCGCGATGAAGGCCGTATCTGCGGCGGTAAAGGCCATTGATCCGACGCGCGAAGTACGTGAGGCGAGAGTCGCATTCGCAGATGCGCCTACGGCGCAAAACCAAATGCGGTTGGCTGCTGCGCTCCTTGAAGTTGGTGAAGCTGCAGAGGCTGCGCAGCAGTATCAGTCTTGCCTTCAGGGCCCCTTCGCCTCTGACCCCGACATCCGGATCGGAGCCGCAAGGTCTTTCGTCGAGTGTCAGCGCTACGCGGATGCCTTGCGCTACCTGGAGCCTCTGCGCGCGGAAAGACCTGAGTTCCGCGCAGAGTCCGTATCTCTGTTGCTTGCGCGTTCCTATGCCGGAACATCGCGGGGATCAGAAGCCAGGGCAGAGTTCGAGTCAGCAATCGCAAAGTTTGGCACGTACGAGAGTAGGGCTGAGTACGCCATCTGGGCTTATGCGATGGGTGATACGGGAACAGCCGAACGGCTAGCTGCAGAGTTGGAGAAGATATCTTCTCGCTGGAACTCGCTGACGCGCGAACTTAATGAGCCGGTCACTCGCCGTCTCGCAGCCGCAAGGGCACTAGCCAGCAAGCGAACCTAACCCTTCGCTGGAGCGGACCTCCACCGGCCTGGCACTTGGGCCGCGAGGCGCTCAGGCTTAGCATTCGCCTCGCGGCCCAAGCGCCATTCCGGCGTCGGCCCGCTCAGCTCAAACGTTAGGCATCACAGGGCAACATCGTGCGGGTAGTCAACGTCCACGAACGCAACTTCCGCTGCAGCCCACAACAGGCTGCGCAGCTTCTGGATTCACTGTCCTCGCCAAGAGACATGCTGTGGCCGTCGCAATCTTGGCCGCGTATGCGCTTGGACCGACCACTCGGCCTCGGTGCCACTGGAGGCCACGGACCTATCCGCTACTCCGTCATTGCCTACGAGCCGGGCAAGAGGGTCACTTTTGAGTTCATCTCGCCACGGGGTTTCGTGGGTACGCACTGGTTTGAGGTCTTGGGCCACGAGCCCACCGGGACTGTGCTGCGGCACACCATCGACATGTCTCTTAAGGGGGCCGCACTGCTCTCCTGGCCCGTAGCCGTCCGTCCTCTTCACGACGCGCTCGTCGAGGATGCGTTAACCAACGCTCAGGCGGCTCTTGGCGAGCAACCTACTCCAGTACCTTGGTCAGCCTGGGTTCGGGTTCTTCGCAGAGTGGTCGGCCGTCGTACTAAGCGGCGCAGTGATGCCTAACCCTTCGCTGGAGCCGACTCGCACCGGCATGGCACTTGGCCCGCCTCCTGGAGTGGTTCATCATCCATCCGGCGGGCCAACCGCCATCCCGGCGCTCGCGCCTCAGCTCAAACGTTAGGCCGCATTTGAACCTCCGCGTCGTCTTCATCGCAGCGTTCTTGGCTCCCACCATTGCCGCGGCTGCCGAGAGTCAGTGCTACGGGAGCGTGAGCAACGGTCGGATAGAAGGTAGCGTCAAGCTTCCTGTGAGCGGCGCCAATTTCTCCGCGTACAGCGCGCTCGCCGCTACAGCCGGGCGAACGCACGTTCACTCCAAGGTCGCAGCCATCGTTGAGGCCAGCTACAAGGCTCTTGCGGCGGCTCATCCAGACACGCGATATGTCTATGGTGAAACAGGCTGGCCCTCAGGCGGCCGGTTTCGGCCTCACCGAACTCATCAGAACGGTCTCTCCATCGACTTCTTCGTCCCTGTGCGGGACGCGCGAGGCCAATCGGTTCCTTTGCCCACGAACCTCTCAGCCAAACTGGGCTACGACGTGGAGTTCACCCAGGAAGCCAAGTACGGCGAGTACACGATCGACTTCGACGCGTTGTCGGAACACCTCTACCAACTCGACGTCGCGGCTAGGGCGGCAGGCTCGGGCCTGACACTCGTGATCTTCGATACCCAGTACCTTCCCCGCCTGTTTGCCACCCAGCGAGGCGCGTATCTCAAGGAGCACCTGCCTTTCATGAAGGGCAAGCCGTGGGTTCGCCACGACGAGCACTACCACGTGGACTTCGCAGTCCCATGCAAGCCCAATGCGGCCTAACCCTTCGCTGGAGCCGACTCGCACCGGGATGGCACTTGGCCCGCTTCCCGGAGTGGTACATCATCCGTCCAGCGGGCCAAGCGCCATCCCGGCGCTCGCGCCTCAGCTCAAACGTTAGGCAGCACCACGGTGCGCTGATGGTGCTCGCCACCGTCGCTGGGCGGCAGTCGCCGCCAAAGACCAAATGCACTCCCTGGCCACCGCTGCGCAAGCTCGCCAAAGACTGAGTGGCCATGCTCAAGCGCCACGGTCGGCGCATCTGCCAAGCCTGCTCAGTTGGCAGCGCTTCGCGGCCACGAGTCTGTGTCTCTCGATGCGCTGGCTTCAGTCAGTTCATTGTGCCGCCGCCACTCGGAAGGCTCTGCTCTCGTTCACCGCCGGCGATGGCGGCGGTCTGAGCGGCGCTTGTTCCAGTTCCCCGCGCCGGCGCATCAGCGGCCAGAAGTGAAAGGCCATGCCTGTGTGCCTCGCTCTCTCGCATCGGCTTGGTTCGCCTCGAGCAGTGCTGCCTAACAGGTCACTCGAGTGGACTGCCACCGGCAAGGCACTTGGCCCGCGCGCCGGTTCAGGTCATCATCCGTCTCGCGGGCCAAGCGCCTTCCCGGCGTCAGCCCCTCAGCTCAAACGTTAGGCGTCATACGGTGCGCCGCACCTCGCAGACAACGATTCATTCAATCGCAACGTACTGTCAGTGTTCGCGATGGCCATCAACCCGCATGCTCAACTACTTCGCTCAAAGCGCGACCTCTTGCGCTCGACCCTCTGGGCGGCAGCCATTGCAGTGCCGCTATTGCTTTGGGGTTCTAGTGCAAGCATGGCGCTAGCGCACGTAGGCGGGCCACTGGTTCTCCTGTTCGCGCCTGTACTGCCGGTGCTGCTACTGTTTGGCTCGGGCGGAGTGTTCGCTGGTGCTCCTGAGCTGGTATTCAATGTGGCGGCATGCCTAGCCGAGTTCGTGGGCGTGTTCGCAGTCGTGCATGTCGTGCGTTCACTATTTGCCGGGCCGCCAAGAGAATGACGCCTAACCCTTCGCTGGAGCGGACCGCCACCGGCCTGGCACTTGGCCCGCGAGGCGCACAGGCTTAGCATCCGCCTCGCGGGCCAAGCGCCATTCCGGCGCCGGCCCGCTCAGCTCAAACGTTAGGGCGCACAGAACCACTCGAGAGGCTCGTCAAGCGATATGAAGCCCATCACGAACCTCGCCGTGGCCAAGGCCTTCGACACTTACCCGCCCGCCATGCGCCGCAAGTTGCTGGCGCTGCGCGAGTTGATTCTTCAGACCGCGGCGTCTACGCAAGGCGTTGGCGAAATCGACGAAGCGCTCAAGTGGGGCGAACCTGCCTACCTCACAGCCGAATCAGGTAGCGGGAGTACGGTTCGAATCGACTGGAAGGCGTCTAAGCCGAACCAGTACGCCATGTACTTCAACTGCCAAACCACTCTGGTCGAAACGTTCAAGACGCTGTTCCCCAACGAGTTCACCTACGAAGGCAATCGCGCAATCGTCTTCCAGGAGTCAGCGCCCATCCCCAAGGATGCTCTGGCCTTCTGCGTAGCTGCGGCGCTCACGTATCACCGTACCGGCAAAGCCAAGCGCGCCGGTAGCGCGTGAGCTGCAGGGCAAAGAATGCGCCCTAACCCTTCGCTGGAGCCGACTCGCACCGGCATAGCGCTTGGCCCGCGAGCCCGTGGTTCTTATCATCGGCCTCGCGGGCCAAGCGCCATCCCGGCGCTCGCGCCTCAGCTCAAACGTTAGGCCTCAGAGCACGAGCTTTGGCGCCACCAGCTCAGCCGAAGGATGCAAAGTGTCCCGCCAAATCGTGTTCACTCCAAAGGCGGCTAAGCCGCCACCGACCTACAGCCAGGCGGTAAAGGCCGCGGGCCTTGTCTTCGTGTCAGGCACGGCGCCAACTGATCCCGCCACTGGCGCAATCATCGGAACAACCATCCAAGAGCAGACCCGTCAGTGCCTGTCCAACATCCAGGCTATCCTCGAAGCGGCAGGCAGTTCGCTCGACAAGATCGTCAGCGTCACAGTCGTGCTGGCCGAGGAAGACGACTTCCCCGGTATGAATGAAGAGTGGCTCAGGTGGTTTCCTTCGGATCCGCCAGCGCGCCAAGGTGCCAAGCTTCCCGCTCGCATCCCGGGCCTGAAAGTGTCCGTTGCAGCCATCGCTGAGGCCTAACCCTTCGCTCGAGCGGACTCGCACCGGCATGGCACTTGGCCCGCGAGGCGCCCAGGCTTAGCATCCGCCTCGCGGGCCAAGCGCCATCCCGGCGCTCGCCCGCTCAGCTCAAACGTTAGGCCTCACAGCGTGATACCGCGGACTCCCTGGCAACTGGCATTCGCTGCATTCCTTGCGATGGCGAGCGCCACTGCCATCTCATCCGAGGCTGAGCCACCGGCAATCCTCAAGCTTCGTCAAGGCGGCGAGCTGTCGTGCGAGCCTGCGTTACCGCACTTCTGCGAGAACGTGCATGTACGGTGTGCGGGCAAAACGGCGGTAGCAACCTTTCCCTTCAAGCTACGCGCAGCGCTGGGAAGCAAGTCCGTCGCGCTCGTGGCCCAAGACGAAGAGGACCAACGCATCTATGTGGGCGCCAGTTCCGTATGGGCCGAAGACAGCAGCTACTTGCTGCTGTCGCCGCGCAGCGCCAACGGCTACGTCAAGCTTTTGTCGGACGGCAAGTACGTTTTCAGGCACTACATCCAAGGGCGTGGAGTCATGTCGCTCGGTCTGTGCAAGTGAGGCATCTCCTGCCCTACTCTGCAACTACGCAGGTCAGAGCCCGAATACGAGTGAGGCCTAACCCTTCGCTGGAGCGGACCTCCACCGGCCTGGCACTTGGCCCGCGAGGCGCCCAGCCTTAGCATCCGCCTCGCGGGCCAAGCGCCATTCCGGTGTCGGCCCGCTCAGCTCAAACGTTAGGCCGCATGATGAAACATCAGTTGACGCTGGTAGCGCTCAGCACTCTGGTATTTGCCGCTGCCTGGTGTTCAGAAGTCAAAGCGCAGACACCCGAATACGGGATAAAGGACGACCGTCCTGCCGCTGGCTCGGCCATTCGCCCATACGCGGTACGCGGTTCTGCGATTCCTATAGACAAGACCTACGGAGAGCTCACACCGGAAGAGAAGCAAGTCGTCAACACGTGGTATGAGCACATACCGCCTGGCGACGAACCGCCTTTCCCGCTTGAAGGTTTGCGCCCCATTTACGCTGCGCTCAGCAAAGCTCAGGCAAAACTGATGGCTCAAGGCGAGCTCTACATCTTCGCCACGGTTGATGCCAAGGGCCAGGTGACTTCGACGAAGATCATTGGCAATCCCAGCCCCGAGATGACCAAGTTCGCAGCGTCGCTCTTGTTGCTAACCAAGTTCAAGCCAGCTGTATGCGGTGGTGCTCCGTGCATCATGGACTTTCCGTTGCGGCATATGTTTATCGTGAACTGATGCGGCCTAACCCTTCGCTGGAGCCGACTCGCACCGGCATGGCACTTGGCCCGCGAGCCGCTCGTTCTTATCATTCGCCTCGCGGGCCAAGCGCCATCCCGGCGCTCGCGCCTCAGCTCAAACGTTAGGCCGCACAGGAAGTCCCATTGCGGATAGAGGACCAACCATGGATACACCTGAAGGACAAAGACGGCAAGCATTGGCCGCGGAAGCAATCAAGCAAGCACTCGGAACTTCCGCCGGCGCGGAGAGTGTTGCCTTGTTTGTGGAGCACCACGCGGACGAGGTTCCAAGTGACTACTGGATTCAGCAACTCGGAACAGGCAACCCTGAACCGAGGGAGGTGATTGGTCTGCTACGCCTGCGCGCGTCATGGGGGGAGAACGACCTCGAGTACTTTGACTTCACGCTCCCGGGCGAGGTCACACAGTACGTCCTCTCGGTGCACTTCGACAGCGCCGGAAAAATTGACGGAATCTCAATGGAAAGCTGACTTGAGATGCTTAGGTACGCGAAGATGCGGCCTAACCCTTCGCTCGAGCGGACCTCCACCGGCTTGGCACTTGGGCCGCGATGCTCTTCAGCTTATCCTCCGCCTCGCGGCCCAAGCGCCAACCCGGCGGGGTCCGCTCAGCTCAAACGTTAGGCCGCACAACGCGATGACACGACGACCCCCACCCCCAAGTCGATCACCAGCCGGTACCACCGGCTTCGAGAGGCTCTTGGGCACGATCTTGGGTGGGTTGTCTGGCGCTTTGCTGTATGCCGCAGTTCAGATGTTCGCACTCTCGCCAGTTCACGCACATGATCGTTGGAACCTTGCTGGCCCCGGAAAGTGGTATGTCCTGACCGGAGCCATACTGGGATTCCTTCTAGGTCTTTCATTTGCCAAGTGGCTATGGTCTGTTGCCGTCGATCAAGTGGAGGTCACGGCCGGTGATTGGGGCTTCTGGCTGATGCTCGTAGCAATCGTCGTAGTCGTTGTCATACTTCTTTTTAGATACTTCGGTGTTTCATAGTCGCCTCGCTACTGCGACATGCAGCGCTTCTGCCACGTTTATGGTGCGGCCTAACCCTTCGCTGGAGCGGACCGCCACCGGCCTGGCACTTGGCCCGCGAGGCGCTCAGGCTTAGCATGCGCCTCGCGGGCCAACCGCCATTCCGGCGTCGGCCCGCTCAGCTCAAACGTTAGCCATCACCAAGCACCATTGAGTCATGCTCGCGCAGTTCTTTAAGCGGTACCTCTACATCCAGCTTTCTGCGCAACGCGTCACTGTCCGTGACCCGAGCAAACACGAGGTGCTCTCCGAAGTACCGGAAATCGCAATTCAACGCCCCGCCACTGGCAAGGCAAAGGTACTCGCCGTTGGCTCAGCTGCACGCGGGACAGCCGGCGAAGTCGACACCCAAGTCTTCAATCCCTTCGCGCATCCGCGTTCGCTGGTGTCCGACTTCACGGTCGCTGAGCAGGTTCTCAAGGTGTTCGTCAAGCGAGCCCAGGGCGACTCAATCCTTCAGCCCAGCCCTGTCGTCATCATGCATCCCCTTGGCCAACACGAGGGTGGGCTCACGCAGGTTGAGCTTCGCGCCATTCGAGAACTTGCTCTCGGAGCTGGCGCCTCGGAGGTTCACATTTGGCAAGGGCCAGAGCTCACAGATGAACAAGTCCTATCTGGCGAGTACCCTGCCACCGGCAGTATGTTCATCGAGTAGTGATGGCTAACCCTTCGCTCGAGCCGACCCGCTCCGGCAAGGCCCACTGGCCGCCAAGAGCTCAGTACCATGTTGCTCTCGTCGGCCAGTGGGCCTTGCCTCCACGGCCGGCTCAGCTCAAACGTTAGGTCGCCCATGCCGTTTGTCGCGCGCGATAGCACCCCACTTCTTCGCTCCAAGTTTGGGCTGCCTGATCAGCTTGACTCCAAGCATCCCTATTACTACCGGATCTACGAGCATACCGACCAGCACGCATGGCTCACATCGCAGACCTACCAGCACGCATCCGAGACATTTACGGTAGAGGTCCTCATAGTCGATGGAACCATGTACCTCTTGGAGCGGACACTAGGCCCCAGACAAGTAGAGAACTCATGGCTCTATACGTTGAGTAGGCTACGTCTCTACGCAGAGTCGGGTGATCATCCGGGTTTGCGCAACAGACTCATGGCCTATCTGGGAGACATCATTGCGCTTGTGCCTGTGGGCGACGAGACAGTGAAGGTGTCCCCGAAGCTAGAGCTCGAGATTTGCGAGCCAACCGCGGTGGCACGTCGAACAATTGAAGTTCACCCAAGGGTAGTACGCGAAAACCGGCGCCGTAGCTGCTGCATCACGGCGACCTAACCCTTCGCTGGAGCGGACCGCCACCGGCCTGGCACTTGGCCCGCTTCCCGGAGTGGTACATCATCCGTCCAGCG
Source organism: Rhizobacter sp. AJA081-3 (assembly GCF_017795745.1). Taxonomy (GTDB): domain Bacteria; phylum Pseudomonadota; class Gammaproteobacteria; order Burkholderiales; family Burkholderiaceae_C; genus Piscinibacter. The sequence continues at coordinate 3,160,227 of NZ_CP059067.1, forward strand.
GGCCAAGCGCCATCCCGGCGCCGGCCCGCTCAGCTCAAACGTTAGGCCGCACAGCATGCGTCTAGTCCTTTGTGCCCTGGCAATCACCTCGCTGCAGGTTTCGGCGCAGCCAGTGGAGCCTTGCAGCTTCGTGGTTGGTCACGGCTCGCTCCGAGGCGAGTCTGCCGCTTCTAGTTCTCCGCCGCAGCCAGAATGGTTCATCGTCTCAGGCAGAGCCGAAGTTCAAATCAAAGCCACTACGTTGCACGCAAAGTTCTTCGACTCTCGGGCGCCGACAGAGGTGTCACACGAGTTCTCCGCCAAGCTTTCTCGTGCGCCCAGCACAGCAGCGCGAAGCCAGGCTCGTGTCGCGGCGCAACTGCGCACGCTTGGCACCGACAGTGGGGACGACTCCCTTTCAGGATCGTTTGCCATCGAGCCCAGTCAATCTGGTCGTCAGCGCTACTTGCTACGCTCCTTGGTCGTACACAACGCCTTCTCGTATGTCGGCATCTCCTGCTACGCAAAGAGTGCGGCCTAACCCTTCGCTGGAGCGGACCGCCACCGGCCTGGCACTTGGGCCGCGAGGCGCTCAGGCTTAGCATTCGCCTCGCGGCCCAAGCGCCATCCCGGCGCCGGCCCGCTCAGCTCAAACGTTAGGCCTCACAGTTGGAACGGCGAGATCGTTCGTCGCCCTTTCTAGCAGCAACACATCTACCGGAGGACTTGCGTGCTACACGGAACATGTCATTGCGGTTCTGTCTCATGGGAGTTCAAAGGAATGCCCGAGTCAGCCACAGCCTGCAACTGCACGGTCTGTCGGCGCTATGGCGCCTTGTGGGCCTACGACTACGAGAACGAAGGCATCTCGTTCTCTGGCTCTACCAAGATCTATGTGCGAGGCAAAGCAATCGAGTTTCACTTCTGCCCGAGTTGCGGCTGCGTGGCGCTGTGGCGCGCGCAAGGATCAGATGAACAGGGTCGCCGTCGAATCGCAGTCAATCTTCGGCTCACGGAGCCCGAGCCGATTGCCAGTCTGCCCATCGATCACTTCGAAGGGTTGAACACATTCGACGACCTCCCACGCGACGGTCGGTGCATCAAAGACATGTGGTTCTAGAGCCAGCAGTGAGGCCTAACCCTTCGCTGGAGCGGACCTCCACCGGCCTGGCACTTGGCCCGCGAAGCGCTCGCTGTCATCATCCGCTTCGCGGGCCAAGCACCATCCCGGTTCCGGCCCGCTCAGCTCAAACGTTAGGGCTCACGATTGCGCAACCAGTACGGCCTGCCCCGCGACATTCCCGAGGGCGTCAAGCGTGAAGTTCGTCAACGCTGTGGGTACGGCTGCGTAGTCTGTGGCACCGCAATCGTTGAGTACGAGCACGTAAGCCCAGAGTTCGCCAAGGCTCGATCTCACGACGCGGCAGGCATTGCCCTGCTTTGTCCAACGTGCCACTCGAAGAAGACGCGCAACTTCCTTTCCGCCCGTCGCGTCCTTGAAGCGATGAAAGAGCCGGCAGCAAAGCGGTCAGGCTTTGCCTTCTCTGAGCTTGAGTCTTCCACGTCACATCCGTATGTGGTGTTTGCCGGAGTGACACTAAAGAACTGTGCCACCCCAGTGGAAATCAAGGGCCTTCCCGTACTGCGAATTGAGGACTCCGAAGCCAAGGGCACTCCATATCTCCTCTCAGCGAGCTTCTTCGATGAAAGGGGTGGTCCGAGCCTCTTCATCCGACAGAACGAGTGGCAGGTGTTTGCGGATTCTTGGGATGTGGAGGCTACAGGCGGTCGGGTCCTGGTTCGCACCGGGCCAGGCGAAATCGCCCTCTCGCTGAGTTTCTCCCCCGGTGAGGGAGTCATTGTGGAGCGCATTCGCATGTTCTGCGGCGGGTACTTTCTCGACGGCGGGCGCAATAGCCTCGACATCTTCACGTCCTCGGGCGGTCGGCTCTCGTTTACTGGTGGCGTGATGGACAACTGCAGAGTTGGCTTGTCACTTGCGTAGAGCAGTGAGCCCTAACCCTTCGCTGGAGCGGACTCGCACCGGCATGGCACTTGGCCCGCGAGGCGCTCACTGTCATCATTCGCCTCGCGGGCCAAGCACCACGCCGGCGCTCTCCGCTCAGCTCAAACGTTAGGCTGCACAGGCATCACCCGTGTCCACCCAGTTCCAGTTCACGACCGACACATCGACGCTCTGCGTATTCGATCTGGCGGCACTCCGGCACCGATTCGAAGAAGACGCCGATTGGTGGGTTCACCCACCGAGTGTCCAGCTGTCGGAACTCAATGCCTCCAATGCTGCATTCATCGACCTGGGCGCTGATGGCAGCTACTCGGGCACGCTCGAAGAAGAAGTCATTCCCAGCCCAAGCCTGGTCCTTGTTCTGTCTTGCCCGAGCGGGAGTGTCTTCGTAGGTGCAGCAGAGGAGACGACTGCTGAAGGAATGGAACCCGATTGCTCTCGCGGTGGGCTCTTGCTCAGTATCCAACCGGGCACGTACCAGTTGAGTCTCGCCAGGCAAGGTGCCCGCGCTCTGCGTATGAGCCTGTCACTCTCGCAGGCTCGGTCAGGCAACGGCTTCACCTCACCACTGCGTCTTGCTGAGAGTGCAGCCTAACCCTTCGCTGGAGCGGACCTCCACCGGCAAGGCGCTTGGCCCGCGAGCCGGTTAAGGTCATCATCCGTCTCGCGGGCCAAGCACCTTCCCGGCGTCGGCCCGCTCAGCTCAAACGTTAGGCGTCAGCTCCCACAATGAGTCCCCCAGCCAATCCTGAACCTCCCAAGTCACCCGAACTCCCCCTGCAGCCGTCGATCGAAACTAATACGCCACCGATCCGACGCCCGCCAGAGATTGGACTGGCCTTTTGGGCAATCATCTCTTCGGCCGCACTTGGTGCCTTCAGTTTCGTAGCAAGGGGACAGCGCGAGCCACTGTTCATCGTCTTTTGCGTCTTGGCTGTGCTGGTTGCATTTGCGTTCCTCATCCGATCCGGAAAGAACTGGGCGCGCATCACCTACTTGGTCTTCTTTCTCATCGGCCTCTCAAGCTTTCTCGTCGTTCGTGAGTTGATTGCTCTGAACGGCAAGTTCTTCTTCGTCATCTTCTGCGTTCAAACAGTGCTTCAAAGCTACGCAGCCTGGCTTGTCTTTCGTCCGCCAGCAAACCGCTGGTTCAGGCGCGGGCGGGCCAACTGACGCCTAACCCTTCGCTGGAGCCGACTCGCACCGGCATGGCACTTGGCCCGCGAGCCAGTCGTTCATATCATCCGTCTCGCGGGCCAAGTGCCATCCCGGCGCTCGCGCCTCAGCTCAAACGTTAGGCCGCTCACAAGCGCACCATTGCCTCACCACCGCGCCCAGGCGCAAACTCGAGGAGACGAGGAATGCTTCAGCTCAAGCCACTGGACTCAGCTGTACCGATCTTTCAGCAGCTCGGCACTGAGCAGTCACCGGTCATACTGGTCAACGTCTTCAACGTCGAAGCACAAGACATCCCTGCGTTGCTCGACGCTTGGGCTGCGGACGCAAACTGGATGAAGCAGCAAGCGGGCTACATCTCCACTCAGTTGCATCGTGGCATCGGAGGCAGCACAGTCTTCCTCAACTACGCCATCTGGGAGTCGGTTGCTCACTTTCGCGCTGCCTTTTCGCACCCGGACTTCAAGAGCGCTCTGGAGCACTACCCATCTTCCGCGGTTGCCTCCCCGCATCTCTTTGAGCGGCTCACAGTTCCCAACCTTTGCGTGGGTCCCTGAACGAGCGGCCTAACCCTTCGCTGGAGCGGACCGCCACCGGGCTGGCACTTGGGCCGCGAGGCTCTCAGGCTTAGCATTCGCCTCGCGGCCCAAGCGCCATCCCGGCGTCGGCCCGCTCAGCTCAAACGTTAGGCAGCACCACGGAATGCTGAAGGTGCTCGCCACCGTCGCTGGGCGGCGGTCGCCGCCAAAGAGCCAATGCACTCGCTAGCCACGTCTGCGCAGGTTCGCCGAAGACTGAGTGGCAATGCTCAAGCGCCACGGTCGGCGCATCTGCCAAGTCTGCTCAGTTCGCAGCGCTTCGCGGCCATGAGCCTCTGTCTCTCGATGCGCTGGCTTCAGTCAGTTCGTGGTGCCGCCGCCACTCGGAAGGCTCTGCTCTCGTTCACCGCCGGCGATGGCGGCGGACTGAGCGGCGCTTGCTCCACTTCCCCGCGCTGGCGCTTTGGCGGCCAGAAGTGCAAGGCAATGCCTGCGTGCCTCGCTCTCTCGCATCGGTTTGGTTCGCCTCGAGCAGTGCTGCCTAACCGGTCGCTCGAGTGGACTCGCGCCGGCATGGCACTTGGCCCGCGAAGCGCTCGCTGTCATCATCCGCTTCGCTGTCCAAGCGCCATTCCGGCTCCGGCCCCTCAGCTCAAACGTTAGGCCTCATACACGAAGCACCGCACCCATGCCACCGTCCTTGTCAATCCGGTATGCGGGCTTGGAAGACGTAGGCGCCCTTGCAGCCCTGGCCTCAAAGGCCTTCTCGGATACATACCGCGGGCTCGACGAGCCACACGAGATCGCCGACTACGTCGCTGAAAACTTCAACACCCAGACTGTGACGTCTGTGGTCAGCGACCCGAACGCAACAACTCTGCTCGCTGAGGTCGGCACCGAACTCGCAGGCTATGCGGTTCTCGCGCGAAGTGAGCCACCATCTTGCGTGTCGGAACCGTCGCCGATCGAACTGGCCCGCTTCTATCTGGCCGAGCAGTTCATCGGCCATGGTTACGGCGCACAACTCATGCTCGCCGTTCACACAGAAGCACGGCGCCAGGGCGCCCAGTCCCTTTGGCTGGGCGTGTACGACAGGAACGTCCGTGCAGTCAGTTTCTACGAGCGCCAAGGGTTCACCAAGCGTGGCGGAAAGGAGTTCCTGTTCGGCGGCCGCGTCTACATCGACCCAATCTATGCCTCTCCCGTGCGCAATGAGGCCTAACCCTTCGCTGGAGCCGACTCGCACCGGCATGGCACTTGGCCCGCTTCCCGGAGTGATCCATCATCCGTCCAGCGGGCCAAGCGCCATACCGGCGCTCGCGCCTCAGCTCAAACGTTAGGCGTCTCATGGGAACCACTACTCCCGTCAACTACGAACTCTGGCAGGAGCCAAGCGGGTTCTCGTTCTTCCCAACCCAGAATGACTCGGCGCGTCGCATGCTCGATGCAGATTCCGTACTCGTCTGGTCCTGCGCAGCAAACTCATGGGAAGAGGCGCTACGCCTGCGCGACAGCTACTTGAGCCAGCGAACGCACGATCAGAGGCACAACCATGAGTAGCCAAGTCGTCTTCATTGATGTCGATGACACGCTCATTCGCTCCGTCGGCTCCAAGCGCATCCCCATGCCCGGTGTAGTAGCCGCCGTTCGCGCGCTACGCGCACGAGGGGATTCGCTGTACCTTTGGAGTTCAGGTGGAGCCGAGTACGCCAAGTCTTCCGCCGCCGAGCTCGGCATCGAGGAATGCTTCATTGCATTCCTTCCTAAGCCCCACGTCTACATCGACGATCAGCCGGTCGCGGAGTGGCGCTATTGCCGGCATGTCCTTCCGGGCGGAGCAGGAGACGCCTAACCCTTCGCTGGAGCCGACTCGCACCGGCATGGCACTTGGCCCGCGAGCCAGTCATTCTTATCATCCGTCTCGCGGGCCAAGCGCCATCCCGGCGCTCGCGCCTCAGCTCAAACGTTAGGGCGCATAGCCACCCTGACTCTCCAATCACTGTAGACAAATGCGCGCAGATCTCCTTGTTCTTGTCGGGTATGCGGCCCTTCTGTTCCTCCTCGCGCCGTCCAGTGCCATCCAGTACACCATCGCCGCAGCGCTCTTGGGGGCGGCGGTCACCTGGGCAACACGCGCAGCTCACTTTCTCAGCGCCTTCTTGTGGTTCCGCACGCGCCTGCTTTCCGCGCTGGCTCTGCTTGCGCTAGTTGCCGTGTTCGCGTTTCTCCCGTTTGTCATCGCTCCTCTGCTCTTCGGCGTACAGCCCGCTCCAATTGCGGAGCTTCCATTCGTCTTGGTCACTACGCCTGTTGTCCTACTCTGGTTCTGGTTGTTTCTTGCTATCGGCGCCCGCTTCCAGGAGTCCCGCGACGCGAAGCTCATTGCGGCAGCACTTGCCGCACGGAAACGTGACACAGCCGAGTCCGGTGACAACTCAGCCGGACACTAGGTCAACCTAAGCCCGCGAATGCGCCCTAACCCTTCGCTGGAGCCGACTCGCACCGGCATGGCACTTGGCCCGCCTCCTGGAGTGGTACATCGTCCATCCGGCGGGCCAAGCGCCATCCCGGCGCTCGCGCCTCAGCTCAAACGTTAGGCGTCATGAACACCCCGGTGACTATCGCCTCCGCAGGAAACACACTCCCAGCAGCGCTCGCCTGCCTGCGTCAAATGGGTTACTCGGTCTCATTGGTTCCAGGTACTGAGCTTCTTCGCGCAGAGCGCGAGTTAGAGGCGTTCGTCGCCGAAGACCCGCTCCAACTACTCGGTCTCGTCAAGCTTCACGAGCTACGCGGCGAGTCCTGGCGCCCGACTGAATCGGAGGTCGAAGACTTTCTGAAACTGGAGCCAAAGTCCTCCGGCCAATCCGGTAGCTCGAACGCAATCAATGAATGAAGAGGTTCCGCCCAGCACGCGCCTGGTCAAGGCTTTTGCCTGGGTTCTAGCTATTCTCATAGGCGGCATAGGCTGGTTTGCCGTCTACTTGGGCGCAGAGCTATGGCACCTAGTTGTGGGCATCCCGCTTGTCTTCCTTGCCGCCTGGCTGGTACGAGTTGCGCAATGACGCCTAACCCTTCGCTGGAGCCGACTCGCACCGGCATGGCACTTGGCCCGCGAGCCCGTCGTTCATATCATCGGCCTCGCGGGCCAAGCACCATCCCGGCGCTCGCGCCTCAGCTCAAACGTTAGGCGTCATAGGTTCCCGAGTGCGCGATACACAGTTCGTTGAAAACCTTCGCTCCCGCTTCAACGCCGGTGAGAAACTGAAGTACGTCTTCTTCTGGGGACATCAATCGAACAAGAGCCAAGTAACCTCCGCATGCTTTAGCCAGTGGTACGGCTCCCCCTTCATTGTTGACGCTCATCGCTACCCAACCGCGGAGCACTTCATGATGGCGGAGAAGGCTTCGCTGTTCGGAGACCACGCAACAAGGGAGCTTGTTCTACAGGCGCCGAACCCGGGAGCAGCCAAGGCACTAGGCCGCCAAGTGCGCGGGTTCGTTGAAGAAGCCTGGCTGGAGCACAGGTTCGCGATCGTTGTTCGCGCGAATCGAGCCAAGTTTTCACAGAACCCCGACCTCGGCGCATTCCTCAAGCAAACTGGCTCCCGTGTCCTTGTTGAAGCAAGTCCCGTAGACCGAGTCTGGGGCATTGGGCTCGCGCAGGACGATGAGAAGGTGAACAACCCCAATCAGTGGCGCGGCCTCAATCTTCTAGGCTTTGCGCTCATGAATGTGCGCGATGACGCCTAACCCTTCGCTGGAGCGGACCGCCACCGGCCTGGCACTTGGCCCGCGAGGCGCCCAGGCTTAGCATCCACCTCGCGGGCCAAGCGCCATTCCGACGTCGGCCCGCTCAGCTCAAACGTTAGGCCGCATGATGAAACATCAGTTGACGCTGGTAGCGCTCAGCACTCTGGTATTTGCCGCTGCCTGGTTTTCAGAAGTCAAAGCGCAGACACCCGAGTACGGGATAAAGGACGACCGTCCTGCCGCTGGCTCGGCCATTCGCCCATACGCGGTACGCGGTTCTGCGATTCCTATAGACAAGACCTACGAAGAGCTCACACCGGAAGAGAAGCAAGTCGTCAACACGTGGTATGAGCACATACCGCCTGGTGACGAACCGCCTTTCCCGCTTGAAGGTTTGCGCCCCATTTACGCTGCGCTCAGCAAAGCTCAGGCAAAACTGATGGCTCAAGGCGAGCTCTACATCTTCGCCACGGTTGATGCCAAGGGCCAGGTGACTTCGACGAAGATCATTGGCAATCCCAGTCCCGAGATGACCAAGTTCGCAGCGTCGCTCTTGTTGCTAACCAAGTTCAAGCCAGCTGTATGCGGTGGTGCTCCGTGCATCATGGACTTTCCGTTGCGGCATATGTTTATCGTGAACTGATGCGGCCTAACCCTTCGCTGGAGCCGACTCGCACCGGCATGGCACTTGGCCCGCGAGGCGCTCGTTCTCATCATTCGCCTCGCGGGCCAAGTGCCATCCCGGCGCTCGCGCCTCAGCTCAAACGTTAGGCCTCAGTCGTTCCGGTGGCGCTAGCTAGCCACTTGCGCGAAGTCCAATTCCGCATGGCATCCAACTCGTCCCCTACTCTCGTCTCTGGTCAGTGCCCGAAGTGCGGCAACTCCACTGTGGCGCGCCTAACAGAATCGGGCTCCTTCAGTTCAGCATCGTCTTACCGCTGCAGCACCTGCGGCACTGAGTTACTGGCCCACATTGGCGCACGCTCTCTGTTGGCAACTGTCCTTCTTGGTCTCTTGGCAATGGCCGTCGCCTTCGCTGTCTTCATGTGGTCAGCGTCACTCTCAGGTGTTTCCGGTATGGCCCGCTTTGTCGCCTTGCTGGCGGTGCTGGGCACAGTCTTTGGTTTCTGTGCCTCGCGGCTTCGCAAAGCCACACATTTCAAGCTACGGCCATCCCAATGAGGCCTAACCCTTCGCTGGAGCGGACTCGCACCGGCATAGCACTTGGCCCGCGAGGCGCTCAGGCTTAGCATGCGCCTCGCGGGCCAAGCGCTATCCCGGCACTCGCCCGCTCAGCTCAAACGTTAGGCAGCACCACGGCGCGCTTTAGGTGCTCGCCACCGTCGCTGGCGCGGCAATCGCCGCCAAAGACCAAATGCGCTCGCTGGCCATGCCTGCGCAAGTTCGCCAGAGACGGAGTAGCAATGCTCAAGCGCCAAGCTCGGCGCATCTGCCAAACCCGCTCAGTCGGCAGCGCTTCGCGGCCACGAATCTCTGTCGCTCGTCGCACTGTGTCCAGTCAGTACGTGGTGCCGCCGCCGTCCGAAAGGCTCTGCTCTCGTTCACCGCCGGCTGAGGCGGCGGACTGAGCAGTGCTTGCTCCACCCCCCCGCGCTGGCGCGTCAGCGGCCAGAAGTACAAGGCAGTACCTGTGCGGCTCGCTCTCTCGCATCGGCTTGGTTCACCTCGAGCAGTGCTGCCTAACCGGTCACTCGAGTGGACTGCCACCGGCAAGGCACTTGGCCCGCGCGCCAGCCAGTGTCATCATCCGTCGCGCGGGCCAAGCGCCTTCCCGGCGTCAGCCCCTCAGCTCAAACGTTAGGCATCGCGTGAACCATCCGTTCTCAGGAGACGGCCCAGGCGTGCAAACGCCGGACGGATGTTCCGTCGAGCTCTATCGACAGCTGCCCTACATGGGAGAGCTTGACGAAGTCATTGAGCAATTCGCGGAAGGTACGTCAGTACTCGAACTGGGTTGTGGAACCGGTCGCCTATGCGCCCGTCTTGCCAGCGCGGGCTGCCGTATCACCGGAGTCGATGAGTCCGCAGACATGTTGGCCGTTCTTCCCAGCGGAGTTGAGGCTGTGCAGTCCTCGATCGAAGATCTTGAGCTGGGCAAAACCTTCGATACTGTGCTGCTGGCGAGCCACCTGATCAATCATCCGAGCGCGCACTTACGATGTGCCTTCGCTCGCTGCGCGCGGCGCCACCTGAAGGTCGGCGGGCTCTTCGTTCTCATGCGGCACAGTCCCGACTGGCTGATGTCAGTTCAAGTCGGGCCTGTCGGTCAAGTTCAGGGAGTTGCAATCCATGTGGAGGCGGTTTCGCGCGAGGCGAAGCTGGTTCACATGACGCTGCGCTATCAACTGTCGAGCCAAGTCTGGCGACAGTCCTTCTCCACAGTCTCGCTTTCTGAAACCGAAGTCGAGGAGTTGTTGGTCAGTGTCGGCTTCAGTGGGATTCGCTGGCAAGGCCGTCAAAGGCTATGGGCACTGGCCGTGGCGAGCGATGCCTAACCCTTCGCTGGAGCGGACCTCCACCGGCATGGCACTTGGCCCGCGAGGCTCCCAGGCTTAGCATCCGCCTCGCGGGCCAAGTGCCATCCCGGCGTCGGCCCGCTCAGCTCAAACGTTAGGCCTCTCAAGACGCGCAGGTGGCGCAACCTCTCCTTAAGCCGTTCACCAAATCCTATGCCTCTGGAACCGGAAGCACTGAACAAGGCGGCTCGCGCGGCTGTCGAGCGCGCGGTGGTTCAGTTCAAATCGAAAACGCCCATCACCGAAACCTGCCCGGACTGCGCACGCCCGATCAGCGTCACCTACGTTGAACCGCCCGCAGACAGTTTCGTGACCAAATGCGAATGCAGTAGGAGCAACCGCATCCTACGCGGCGTACTGGGGCCACCAGATTGGGTTCTTGCGCGCCGGGACTACTACGTGAGGAAGGCAGGTGGAGTCAGCGTGCTGGACGCCACGTTCTACGCGATGTACTTCAACGATCGCCATTCCGGGCAGTACTTCGGCTGCCCGATCGACCCTCGAGCGCTGTCGCCTGAAGCGGGCGACGAAGCTATCGCAGATGCAGTCCGGCGCGCAAACCGCCTCTGCCACGGTCAAAACGCCTACGTAGGTGCGGCGTTCTTCAAAGATCCAAGCGAGCGATTGACTTATGAAGAAGCAGTGCAGAAGCTAAAGCGTGACAACCCCGGGTTCTGTGAAGACGCTTACACCACCGTCATTCACGACAACATCCAAGGCATGCGTTAGACAGGTTCTCCGACTGTGGCCGCATAGTGGCGAGGCCTAACCCCTCGTTCAACCGGACCCGCTACGGCAAGCACCGTAAGCCCGGCCCGAGGCACATGGCGCATCATCTCAGTCCGGGCTTACGGTGCTCGCCTCCGTGGGCCGGTCAACTCGAACGTTAGGGCGCACATGGCCTATGTCGGCGTTCTCCTTCTCGCTGCAATCAACTGCGCGGTCTTCTTCTTCGCATCGCTTCTCGCAGCGTCTGGCAACGGTGGAAGCGACGGCCTTGTCACCTTCTGGCGATGGGGCTTCGCGTGGATTGGAGCCTTTACCGTCATAGCGATACTTCTTTGCATCAAGGGTAAGAAGGAACTTGCAGGCACCATAACCGCCTTAACGCTTCCCATTGGGTTCTTCGCAGTCAAGTACCTTGGCATCTAGTCGCGCAAGTCCTCTCGGCACCACGCCTTGGCAGTTGGCTCTCATACGAGCGCAGAGGTAGGTCCGGTCAATCGGTCATCTAAGCCAATCGGTGAGCCCGCGGTTGCCAAGTCCAATCGTGGCAAGCCCTGCCACTACCGGCAGTGCAAACGCCAAGGCACCGGCGGTCATGCGGGCCTATTCACCGTAGTAAGCCACCTGCCTCACCACGAGTGCGCCCTAACCCTTCGCTGGAGCGGACCGCCACCGGCCTGGCACTTGGCCCGCGAAGCGCACGCTGTCATGATCCGCTTCGCGGGCCAAGCGCCATCCCGGCGGCGGCCCGCTCAGCTCAAACGTTAGGCCGCTCCAGTGACAGACCTTTCCGCGCTTATCGGTTGGATCCCGTTGCTCTTTGGCGTCGCCATCAGCATTTGGCTCGGTCGTCGCATGCGCAGCCCCCGTTCAATGGGAAAGTTCGTCGCGGCCGGCTTCCTGGCTGTCGTTCTTGGTGTCTTGCTCACCTTCGCTACTGCTGCACTACACGGGTTCTGTATCGAGGCTCACCTTTGCAGGTCCCGTGGCGATGTGAACATGTCCTACTGGTTCCACTCCCTGTTTGCAGTGCCTGTGTTCTGGGCAGCCTTGGCAGCCTTCGAAGAAGATTCAACAGAACCGCTACTGGCGGCTGAGCGAGAGATTGCGGATGCTGTGGTTATGGCGCTCAATCAGTTCCGTGGCGGCGAAACCATAAGTGTTCGCTGTCCGGCTTGCGGTTCCCCAGTTTCCGTGGAGCAAACCACTCGCCAACCGTCGTCACGAACGGTTCGCCTCGCTTGTGTGTGTGGCAAGTGCACGGGGGCGTACGAGTTGCGCGACAGAGCGGCCTAACCCTTCGCTCGAGCGGGACCTCCACCGGCCTGGCACTTGGCCCGCGAAGCGCTCGCTGTCATCATCCGCTCCGCGGGCCAAGCACCATTCCGGTTCCGGCCCCTCAGCTCAAACGTTAGGCAGCACCACGGAACGCTGAAGGTGCTCGCCACCGTCGCTGGGCGGCAGTCGCCGCCAAAGACCCAATGCACTCGCTGGCCACGTCTGCGCAGCTTCGCCGAAGACTGAGTGGCAATGCTCAAGCGCCACGGTCAGCGCATCTGCCAAGTCTGCTCAGGTGGCAGCGCTTCGCGGCCACGAGCTTCTGTCTCTCGATGCACTGGCTTCAGTCAGTCCGTGGTGCCGCCGCCACGCGGAGAGCTCTGCCCTCGTTCACCGCTGGCGATGGCGGCGGTCTGAGCAGCGCCTGCTCCAGTTCCCCGCGCTGGCGCACCAGCGGCCAGAAGTGCAAAGCAATGCCTGTGTGCCTCGCTCTCTTGCATCGGTTTGGTTCGCCTCGAGCAGTGCTGCCTAACCGGTCGCTCGAGTGGACTCGCACCGGCATGGCACTTGGCCCGCGAGGCGCTCACTGTCATCATTCACCTCGCGGGCCAAGCGCCATCCCGGCGCTCGCCCCTCAGCTCAAACGTTAGGTCGCCCATGCCGTTTGTCGCGCGCGATAGCACCCCACTTCTTCGCTCCAAGTTTGGGCTGCCTGATCAGCTTGACTCCAAGCATCCCTATTACTACCGGATCTACGAGCATACCGACCAGCACGCATGGCTCACATCGCAGACCTACCAGCACGCATCCGAGACATTTACGGTAGAGGTCCTCATAGTCGATGGAACCATGTACCTCTTGGAGCGGACACTAGACCCCAGACAAGTAGAGAACTCATGGCTCTATACGTTGAGTAGGCTACGTCTCTACGCAGAGTCGGGTGATCATCCGGGTTTGCGCAACAGACTCATGGCCTATCTGGGAGACATCATTGCGCTTGTGCCTGTGGGCGACGAGACAGTGAAGGTGTCCCCGAAGCTAGAGCTCGAGATTTGCGAGCCAACCGCGGTGGCACGTCGAACAATTGAGAAGTTCACCCAAGGGTAGTACGCGAAAACCGGCGCCGTAGCTGCTGCATCACGGCGACCTAACCCTTCGCTGGAGCGGACCGCCACCGGCCTGGCACTTGGCCCGCTTCCCGGAGTGGTACATCATCCGTCCAGCGGGCCAAGCGCCATCCCGGCGCCGGCCCGCTCAGCTCAAACGTTAGGGATCACAGTGCACATTCGGCTTGTCATCGGACTACTGCTCACTGCGTTCGCCGGTCTTTCCTCCGGTCAGGAGGTTGAGCTTGCTTACGGTCTTCAAGCGAACACTTCTCGCGTCATGAAGACTGAATACGCCAGCCAGCAAACCATCTCAGTTGTCGAGGATCGAGGACTGGTAGCTAGCAGCCTCAGTCGTGGAGTAGTCTTCCCGGTGTCAGCGAACGTTACGCAGAGGCTGGTCATCAGGCAGACGGGAGGAGAACGCTCACCGGACGGCAGCTACCCGATCTCGTTGGAGTACCTCGACCAAGACAGCACAGTACGGGACGCTCTCGGAACAGAGCAACGCATGCCGAACGCAACGAGGCTTCGTGGGCTGGTGGTGGATGCCGTTGTCGAGCCGTCTGGCAACGTTCGGCAGGACTCTGTCCGACTTCGTGGAGGTAGCGCGGAAGACATGAGCCTTCTTAAGCCTGTACTCCTGGCCGTGTTCGACCAGCTAAAGGGACTGGCGCCCGTTCGCCTGCAGCAAGGTGTGCCGATTTCGCAGGAAACCCGGCTTTCGCTGCCAATCGCCAACCTAGCAAGCATCGACCTGGCCACCACGACTTTCTACACCCTGCGGCGCATCAGCGATGGGATCGCAGAGATCGACACAAAGATATCGATGAGCTTTGGCCAACCAAAGGGACCGCTGAAGATCGTATCTAACGGCTTCGGCTCTGGCTCAATGCGATACGCGGTAGACAACAAGCGCGTCGACCATTTTGAAACCCGTTCAGTCATGTCGTTCGACATCGAATCGACAGAAGGAACACTGAGAATCCAGTCCACTTCGCTGAACACAATGAGTATGAGTGACGGCCCTTCAGTTCGCTAGCGCAGGCGGTGATCCCTAACCCTTCGCTAGAGCGGACTCGCACCGGCATAGCACTTAGCCCGCGAGGCGCTCACTGTCATCATTCGCCTCGCGGGCCAAGCGCTATCCCGGCGCTCTCCGCTCAGCTCAAACGTTAGGCAGCACCACGGTGCGCTGATGGTGCTCGCCACCGTCGCTGGGCGGCAGTCGCCGCCAAAGACCAAATGCACTCCCTGGCCACGTCTGCGCAAGCTCGCCAAAGACTGAGTGGCAATGCTCAAGCGCCACGGTCGGCCCATCTGCCAAGCCTGCTCAGTTGGCAGCGCTTCGCGGCCACGAGTCTCTGTCTCTCGATGCGCTGGCTTCAGTCAGTTCGTGGTGCCGCCGTCACTCGGAAGGCTCTGCTCTCGTTCACCGCCGGCGCTGGCGGCGGTCTGAGCGGCGCTTGTTCCAGTTCCCCCCGCTGGCGCATCAGCGGCCAGAAGTGAAAGGAAATGCCTGTGTGCCTCGCTCTCTCGCATTGGCTTGGTTCGCCTCGAGCAGTGCTGCCTAACAGGTCACTCGAGTGGACTGCCACCGGCAAGGCACTTGGCCCGCGCGCCGGTTCAGGTCATCATCCGTCTCGCGGGCCAAGCGCCTTCCCGGCGTCAGCCCCTCAGCTCAAACGTTAGGCCGCATGACCACCTCTGTGCAGTCTGGCTACTCTGGGATACCTCTCGCGAAGAAGCTCGGCTACAAGCCTGGCATTCGCGCTGCAGCTGTCGGTGCGCCACAGGAGTACCAAACCTGGCTGCATCCACTCACGAAAGGAGTCACCTTCGAACGAGCGGCGAGTAGCACGACAGATCTCGCCCACGTGTTCGTCACTGAGCAAGCTTCGCTTTCCAAGCACCTTGTATCCCTGCGAAAGAGGCTCAAGCCAGAAGCCTCACTTTGGGTCTCTTGGCCGAAGAAGGCCTCCAAGGTGCCAACCGACATCACCGAAGACACCATTCGCAGGCTCGCCTTGCCTCTTGGCTTCGTTGATATCAAGGTCTGCGCTGTCAGTGAAGTCTGGTCGGGTCTCAAGCTGGTCGTGCGCAAGGAGCTTCGGCACGAGAATGCGGCCTAACCCTTCGCTCGAGCGGACCTCCACCGGCCTGGCACTTGGGCCGCGAGGCGCTCAGGCTTAGCATTCGCCTCGCGGCCCAAGCGCCAGGCCGGCGTCGGCCCGCTCAGCTCAAACGTTAGGGCGCATCCAGCCACCATGCTTCGCGTTGGTCTCGTTTCTGATACCCACGGCCTTCTGCGCCCAGAGGTAGCTGAGTTCCTGCACGGAAGCCACCACATCATCCACGCGGGCGACATCTGCGACCCGGAAATCTTGGAGAGGCTATCTGCAATAGCACCGGTCACCGCAGTGCGCGGCAACAACGATCGCGGTGCGTGGTCAGAGAAGCTGGCCGAGTCAGAGCTCATCCAACTCGAAGGTACCTTTCTCTACGTCGTCCACGATCTGGCGCAGATCGACATTGATCCTGCCGGCGCCGGTGTCCACGTCGTTGTTTCCGGCCATTCGCACAAGCCTCACGTCGAGCGTCGGGGAACGGTTCTTTACGTGAACCCTGGAAGCCCGGGTCCTCGCAGGTTCAAGCTTCCGATCGCCGCCGCCGAACTCTTGGTCGAAGACGGCAACGTCCGAGCAAGAGTCACGGAGTTCGCAATCCAGCCTGCGCCCTAACCCTTCGCTGGAGCCGACTCGCACCGGCATGGCACTTGGCCCGCTTCCCGGAGTGGGTCATCATCCGTCCAGCAGGCCAAGCGCCATCCCGGCGCTCGCGCCTCAGCTCAAACGTTAGGTCTCGCCAGAGTACGTTTCCAGAATGCCACCGTTTGATCGAATCGAACTGCAGACCGAGCGCCTCTTGCTTCGGCCACTCGAACCGGCCGACGCACCGGCTCTGCTGAGCGTGTTCTCGGACAAGCAGGTGATGCGCTACTGGGGGACGCCTTGGAGTTCCATTGAAGAGGCAGAGGCAACTATTGCCCGACATGCGATGTCGATGGCCGAGGGAGAGGACCTTCGACTCGGAGTCGAGCGCATTCAAGACGGCGCATTGCTAGGTACCTGCAGCTTGTTTGACCGCAACGAGGAGTGTCGTCGCGCCGTACTTGACTATGCTCTGGGTCTGTTTGCTTGGCGCCAAGGCTACATGAACGAGGCGTTGACTGCCCTCTTGAGCTATGGCTTCTCGCAAATGAAGCTGAACCGAGTGGAAGCGGGCATCGACCCGCGAAATGTCGCCTCCAGCCGGACGTTGGAACGTCTTGGCTTCCAGAAGGAGGGTCACCTTCGCGAACGTTGGATTGCCAACGGAGAATTCACCGACTTCGCGCTCTATGGTCTGCTGCGTCGCGAGTGGAACTCAATCAACTCGAGAGTCCTGCCCAGCGAGACCTAACCCTTCGCTGGAGCCGACTCGCACCGGCATGGCACTTGGCCCGCGAGCCCGTGGTTCCTATCATCGGCCTCGCGGGCCAAGCACCATCCCGGCGCTCGCGCCTCAGCTCAAACGTTACGGAAGTATGTACTTTGCAAACCCAGCGCAGTAGACTGGCGGGGTGACAGGCCGGAATGAAAATCGCCCGGATTGTCGAAACATAGTCCGGGCGGTTTGCTAGCGCGTCCGACGCACTTGCAGCATGTCGTACATGCCACTGCCATCGCTCGGCTTGTGTGGATTGCGCGGAATCGGCGTGATTGCGAAGTCTGACCCGCCTCCCTGAACCATCCATGACTGCACAGCCTGGTGGAACTGAGAAGGGCTCAGTTGCAGGTCTCGCGGATGCACGAACGTGGTATCGCCAACTGCTTTGGTGGCGAGAAATCGAGTCATTGCCAAGTCACTCATGGCTTCTCCTGAAAGAAAGCCCGCGCTAGGCGGGCCGATTGTGATGCGGTGCGATGGAGCTAGTCGCCTAGCAAGTCGAGCTGTGCGCCGACTGGCGCGCCAAACTTCTTGTAGTAGAGGCGCTTGAACTGGCTCACGTTGTCAGACACGTCGATCAGAGTCTCAACCGCGAGCACTTGCCGCTTTAGCTTCTCAATTCCGTAGCCCAGGGACAGGTGCTGGTGGAACCGGTCGCGACGTGTTCCCTTGTCGTTGATCTTAGGATTGATGCGGTCAAGTTCTTCCAGAACAGCACCGTTCTCTAGCGGCTCGTACACATAGGTGCGCGTGAAGTTCGCGAAGTGCTGCGGCCTGTTCTGAATCACCGCACCCTTCGCAGTCTTGGTCATCTTCTTGCTGTTGTAGAGGCGGTTCAACCCGTCGTAGAACGAGTCAGGGAACTGCTTGTCCCACTCGCGTTTCTCGGCGGCGATGTACTGCTGAACAAGCAAGCGCAGCGCGCTTGGGTCCCGGATCTGTTGGTAGCCGGTCGCCTCGTCAATCAGCGCAACCAGGCCGATCTTGGCAAAGGCGTCGTATAGGACCTTTGCCTGCACGGCGACGATGGACTGGCGCTCGGTTGCGAGGAGGTCCCTCTCCTTCGCCAACATCATGAGTTCGCAGAACTTGGTCAGGGCATCGCTCTTGTATCCGCTGATGACCCGACCCCGAAAAGTGCGGCGAATCGGCGTGAATAGGTCCTGTAGTTCCTCCTTTGAAATCAAGGAGTTAAAGAACTTCCGTGTCAAAAACCGCTGAAACCGGGTCCCTGGCCGCTGCACGCCAGGCTGGTCGTCCGGATCCTCTTCGACCACCTTAAGAATCTCTTGCATCTTGCGGCTGGCGATCAGCCGCACGCCAGACTTGGTGACGAAGCAAGGGACGGTGAAGTCCCCCAACGTCAGTACTCCCTCATGCTCGATGGGGTCCTGGTCGGACGCCTCGTCTGTCATCACGCGCGCCTTGCGCGCCATAGCGCCCTGTCTGGCGATTTCGCTGCGTTGCTCTTTCGTGAGCTTCGCAGCCCTGGCGTGCCCGCCCTTGGCCCGGCCGGTCGGTTCGTCCGTCTGTTCGCCCATGCAAGCTCCATTCGCCATCTAGGCAGTAAATGTGCTTGCATTGTGGCCTGCGCCAAACCACAATGCAAGCACTTCGGCGTATTCTGCTTGCAAAAGCAGAATGCCCGGCGAACCGGGCATTCATGGCACCTGTGGCGAAACTGGTAGACGCGGCGGCTTCTAAAGCCGATGCTGGCAGGCGTGCGGGTTCGAGTCCCGCCAGGTGCATCTTCAATACTATCAAGGACTTAGACGAGACACCAGCCAGCGGCATGCTTGCCAGATCGGCCCGCGACGGTTGCGTAAGAGCATCCTGCCCTCACTTGACTATGGAGCAGTTCAGAAGAGAGGCGTTGTAAATACGGTGCTTCTAGTGCGTTCATGAGCGTCTAGGGATAGTAGAGTCGTGCAAGGGGCAAGCATTGTATATACACTTGCTACCCATGATCGTCATCTCGCCCAAGATCAAGGAGAAGATCGCTAGCGCTGACCACGGATCCGTGACAGAACGCGAAGTGCGAGAGTGCTTCATGGCTTGGGATGGCGTCTATGTCGAGGATCCACGAGAGGAACACAAGACCCAGTCAGGTCTTCCGACCAGATGGTTCGTCGGCCAGTCTCACATCGGGCGGATGCTTAAGATCATTTATGTAGAGGACGCCGAAAACGTCTACTTGAAGAGTGCCTACTTGGCGACAGGTGAAATACAGAGCCTGTTCAAGGCACGCTTACCAACCTAGGAGAGAAACTGTGGCTATCAACCATGAATTGCTGAGCCAGATTGAGGCTTCAGCGGATGAGTGGGGGCCGTCTGGGAAGCTGGGCAACGACGCCGAGCACATTCGCGTTGGCAAAGAAGACGACAAGCTAGAAGAGCGCTTGGGCCTTCATCCGATCTCGATTCGATTTCCGAAAGAGTTGGTGAGTGATCTCAAGGCGATTGCTCACCTTCAAGGAATGAGCTATCAACCGCTCATTCGCGAGGTCTGTAAGCGCTTCGTTGAAGCTGAGAAGCGCGCGCTGCGTGCTGATCTAGCGCAGCGGCGACAAAAGGAAGCAGAAGAACAACGTAGGCTTGAACAGGAGTTGGCCGCCGCTCGGCAAGCGGAGCAGGATGCTGCGTCTCAGCAGGCTCTTGCGGAGCAAGAAGAGCGCAGAGCTGCGTAGTCTCAGCCGCCGCTCAAGGTAAGCCCGCTTAGGCGGGCTTTTTCTTGCTCGCTTTCTTGGCCGGCGGCATAGCCAACATCCGCTTCAAAGTTTCATCAAGGCCGATTCCGGATTCGTCGCTTGCCTCGCCGCTCTGCGAGTTCTGCTGCTGCTTGGGCTTTGATGGCTTTCCAGGTTTTGTTGCGCTCAATCTAGGCTCGGTAGGTCAGGCGCTTGCCCTCGATGCCCTTGAGGACGGCCGTGGTGCGCTGAACGTCGTTGACGCCGAGGGCGATCCGATGGTTCCAGCGGAAGTCGAACTCGGTGGCATAGCGCTGAAGGTGCTGCTCGCTGACGCTGTGGAACGTGCCGATCAGGCCGCGCTTCAGCAGCGCGAAGCTGGACTCAACAGTGTTCGTGGTGGCGTCGCCGCGAGAGTATTCCTTCTCGCTGTGGTTCACAACCTCGTGCGACTTGAACTCGGGGCCGATGGCCTTGTAGACGCCGGCCTCGTCCGTCATCAGGCGGGCTTGCTTGGCGATCATGCCCTTCATGATCGGGCGCAGGGTGGCTCCGTTCACGCTAGCGACGTGGAACGAGCGCTTCTGACCGTCACGCTCGACCAGCGAGACAATCTTCATCTGGTGGTGGAACGAGCGGGCGCCAGGGGCATGCTTGCCCTTGTTGCCCCAATACGTCTCATCGGCCTCGACCGGCGCGGTCAGGCCGAGCGGCGCTTTTGGGGCGATGTTCATTGCCTCCCGAATGCGGTGAGCCATGAACCAGGCAGTCTTGTAGGAGACGCCGAGCATGCGCTCCAGTTGCTTGGCACTGATGCCCTTCTTTGAAGCGCTCATCAGGTGGCAAGCTTGCAGCCAGATATGAAGCTTGATCTTGCTGGACTCGAACACGGTGCCGACCGTCACGGAGAACTGCTCGCGGCAGTCTGAGCACTTGTACAGGCCGGGGCGGTGAGCGTCACCGGTCAGCTTGTAGAACTTGTCGATCACGCCACAGTGGGGGCAGACAACGCCATTGGCCCAGCGGATTGCTTCAAGGTACTCGCGCGCTGCTTCCGGGTCTTGGAATTGCGGTTGGTTGAAGATCGGTTCGGCCATGTCGTTGCTCCGTTATGGCTCTACTATCGGCCTTCAGCTTGGGTTTGTCAAGTACATACTTCCGAAACGTTAGGCGTCATGACCAACCTGGATGACGATTGGTTCGAACGAGAGCGCCTGCACCGAGCTGCAGCCGATGGTGATCTGCCGGAAGTGGAGCGCCTTGTCTCCTACGGCGCCGACATTAATGCGTTCGATGACTTGAGCCGTACGCCGCTCCACTACGCGGCAGAAAATGAGCACTACAAGGTTGCCGCTTGGCTGCTGGAGCGGGGAGCCCAGGTAAACGCCAACGACGAGAAGATGATCGGGGAAACTGCCCTCTGCCTGGCTGCGCAGAAGGACTACCCAGAAATGGTCGAGTTGTTGCTCAAACACGGTGCAGATCCAGACATCAACGGCTGGGTCGGCCTCACAGCCCGCATCCGCGCTCAGCGACGGAAGGACGAAGACGGTCGCAAGATCGCCGCACTCATAGAGCAGTACCGCCCGCCAAAGCCAAACCCTGGAGCGCGGCGATGACGCCTAGCCCTTCGCTCGAGCGGACTCGCACCGGCATGGCACTTGGCCCGCGAAGCTCTTCAGGTCATCATCCGCCTCGCGGGCCAAGCACCATCCCGGCGCTCTCCGCTCAGCTCAAACGTTAGGCGTCGAAGGCGGCACCGTTGACGCGCCGCACTTGACCTTCCCATCATGGGAATGTCTAAGCTGTTGGCACCACCTCAACTTGGAGCTTCAGCATGAATCACGCCCATCACGTGCATCACAAGCCTCACGCTGGCCACAACCACGGCGGCGAGTCGCTGAACTACACCGCCTTCGTCGCAACGCTCCACTGTCTGTCCGGGTGTGCCATAGGCGAAGTCGTCGGCCTGATGATCGGCACCGCACTGGGGTGGAGTAACGGGGCAACCATTGCCCTAGCGGTGTCTTTGGCCTTCCTGTCGGGCTTCGCCCTCACAGCCCTTCCGTTCTTGCGCCGCGGCTACTCCGTCAAGTCGGCGCTTCGCATCGCTCTGGCAGCCGATGCAGCCTCCATCACGATCATGGAGATCGTGGACAACTCGATCATGCTGGCCATTCCCGGCGCCATGAACGCGCCCCTTGACTCCCTGCACTTCTGGTTCAGCATGGCGTTCGCGCTCGCCATCGCTGGGATAGCTGCTTACCCGGTGAATCGCTGGCTCATTGGGCGAGGCAAAGGGCACGCCCTGGCTCACGCTCACCATTGAGCTTGGTGGCGAGTCGACGCCTAACCCTTCGCTGGAGCGGACCGCCACCGGCATGGCACTTGGCCCGCTTCCCGGACTGGTACATCATCCGTCCAGCGGGCCAAGCGCCATCCCGGCGTCGGCCCGCTCAGCTCAAACGTTAGGCCTCACGAACAATGCTCGCGTGTCCGCACTGCTCGCAAAACACCATCTCCACGTTGCGAGTTCTCTCCACACCAGCTCGACTGAGGTGTCCGCGGTGTGGGGGTTTGTCACGGACCACACTTGGCCCGCGTTCCTTCATTGGTCAAGCCATCTACTTGGTGACTTGCATGACCGTTGGAGTGGTTCTCGCCTGGCTGGCATACAAACCGCCAGCTCTATTCTGGTCCGCGGTCGCACTCATATTGTTCGGCCTTGTCTCGTACCAAGTCGCAATCGCAACAAAGTACCCATTGCTGCCAATCCACATCGCGCGCCAGAGCGTCGCGGGCGCTCTTGCCTGGCTTCGAAGTAGCGCATTCTTCAGAGCATCTAGTTGGCTGGCCGGCCTTCTGATGCTCGCGGCTGGCTACATCTTCGCCATCCGCTCTTTGGCGGCTTCGGTTCTCGGCTAGCTGCGGGAGCAGTGAGGCCTAACCCTTCGCTGGAGCCGACTCGCACCGGCATGGCACTTGGCCCGCGAGCCAGTCATTCTTATCATCCGTCTCGCGGGCCAAGCGCCATTCCGGCGCTCGCGCCTCAGCTCAAACGTTAGGCCGCACAAGCTAGGCCAGTGGCACGCCCGACCCTTCAGAGCAGCCCAGAAGATTCTCACCATTCCGCCCATGAACGCGCCAAGAGGAACTCAGATCTTCGCCCTCGTCTTCCAGCCCGATGGGTCCGTCTCTGTTGGGGTGGAACCGACTTCTGCCGCTCGCGAAATATGCGTGCCAAACACAGATGAAGGCCTGTCGCGGCTGCTGGATTGGATGAACGCGCAGTTCGACAGAAGCCGGCAGCCTCTGCTTTGTTGTGCGGCAGCCTCCGGCGCCTCCACGGGCGGTCTCATCTTTGAAGAACTCTTGAGCTCCGATGAAGTGCCCCGCTTTGCAATGGCACAGCCCTTCTACCTGAACTTCGCCACAGAGGTGAACCAAGACTCGTCCTTGCCGGCAACGCTGCTGCAGGCCGCAAGGGTGCACGCGCCAGGCGTGAACGGTGCGGCCTAACCCTTCGCTCGAGCGGACCTCCACCGGGTTGACACTTGGCCCGCGAGGCTCTGTGGTTCATCATCCGCCTCGCGGGCCAAGCGCCAACCCGGCGGCGGCCCGCTCAGCTCAAACGTTAGGCGTCAGATGCCACGTACTGCTCTCCGCCGCATCATTGCAAAGCGCACCTACGATCTCGCGGCTGAATCCGGCACTGGTAGCCGCCCAGTCACGCTCGCAATCTCCGAGCCACAGCGAGAACCGGGGTCTGGCTCCTATCGTTGCTTCTACCGCATTGCCGGGCTTCAGTATCCCGTGCTCCGCTACGCCGCAGGCGCTGACGCAGTCCAGGCACTGCTGCTCGCAACGGTGAATGCTGCCTCTCTTCTGTACACCTCCGACGAGTGGAAACAAGGTCGACTGACTCAACACGGAAGCAGGAACCTGGATCTTCCTGCCATCAGTCGAGTCTTCGGGGAGGCCGTACCCGACAAGACACTTGAGCTTGTCGTGTAGTCCTCGCGCTGCATCACGGAGTTCCCTGCATCCACGGTTCCACGCCGGCGCACTTCCAAGCGCATCCGGCCTGCCCACCCAGCGCGGACCGTAGACTGACGCCTAACCCTTCGCTGGAGCGGACTCGCACCGGCATGGCACTTGGCCCGCGAGGCGCTCACTGTCATCATTCGCCTCGCGGGCCAAGCACCATCCCGGCGCTCGCCCGCTCAGCTCAAACGTTAGGCGTCACCAAAGGCCAGTTCTGCCCAGCTCGAGTCGCAATGGAAGACAAGTCTCTCTGCACGTACCAAGCGATCATCTGGCCGAAGGACTCTTCCGCTCCAGGTGAACGCATCACTTTGCTTGCGCGCAACCTGGAAGACGCATCTGCCCAAGTTCAAGCGCAGTTCGGAGAGAACGTGGTCGTCTCGCTCTGGAATGAAGAAGACGCCGACGCTGCGCGCTAGACAGTCACGCGCATTCACTACCCCACTTGGCACCTTGAGCAGTCATACTTCTCCCGCCGTGCACGCCCGCTGGAGTCAGAGTGCCTGCGGGGAGCAGCGACTTCAATGCTCGCTGCTCCTCGCTTGGTGGCCGAGCCCGTTCGCCCACGAGAGAGTTCTAGCGCTATCAGTCAAATGCTCCCCGAGAGCGAGTGACGCCTAACCCTTCGCTGGAGCGGACTCGTACCGGCATAGCACTTGGCCCGCGAGGCGCACACTGTCATCATTCGCCTCGCGGGCCAAGCGCTATCCCGGTGCTCGCCCGCTCAGCTCAAACGTTAGGCCGCACCACAACACGCAGCATGTCCACCGGTAAGTTCGCCTGCTTCTCTTGCCGCAAGGTGTTTTCACACGGCTTCCCAGGGGGAATCGCTAGCCGCTTCATGACTACCGATCAATCGCGAGGCAGTAGAGAAGCTGCCGTAGCGCAGGAAGGTCGGACAGCCCAGACGTGCCCCTCGTGCTCGGGAGGTCTCACCTTTGTCGGAATCGACTTCAAAACCCCAAAGACAGCGGACTCCCGAAGCTGGCGAGAAGCTCAGTCAAGATTCAGCCGCAACGGTGAGTAGGCGGCCAGAAGTGCAGCCATCGCGTGTCGCGAGAGAGCAACTTGCCGGCGAAACGCTGCGATCAGCACGCTACTCACACGAGTTCAGGTCACAAACAGCGCGGCCTAACCCTTCGCTGGAGCGGACCGCCACCGGCATGGCACTTGGGCCGCGAGGCGCTCGGGCTTAGCATTCGCCTCGCGGCCCAAGCGCCATCCCGGCGTCGGCCCGCTCAGCTCAAACGTTAGGCCTCGCACCCACCCATTGGCGCAACCTCGAAAACAGGGGTTCGTCATGGGATAAAAGGATGTCAACACTCCCGTATCGCGCAATGAGCACACTCGCTATCGTTCTAGTGCAGGCTGCGAATCTCGTCATTCTGGCCTTCATATCGCCTCTCGCTCTGGAGGCATGGTGGCAGATCTGCTTGTTTGGGCTCGCGGTGATCCTCGTCACAACCTTCATGGCCTTGCGCTACAGAGGATCTGCTGCGGCACTGACTGTTGGCTCCTTGCCTATCGCAGGACTCTTCGGCTTTGCAGTAGTTCTTGGAGGGAGAATTCTTGGCCTCCCGGTCGGCTAGCTGTCGCCACTCAGCCAAGTTCGTACCCCCCTCCTCTACGAGCAAGCTTGGCTCCGCGTGCTCCGGGCTGACTCCGACTACTGCTATGGCGCAGAAGCGAGGCCTAACCCTTCGCTGGAGCGGGACCTCCACCGGCCTGGCACTTGGCCCGCGAGGCGCTGCAGGTCTATGCTCCGCCTCGCGGGCCAAGCGCCATTCCGGTTCCGGCCCCTCAGCTCAAACGTTAGGCCTCACGAGCGGAAACCGTTGACTCTCGCTCCCGCATTCAAGGTCAGAACCTCGGCTGCAACTTCTCCGCTGAACCGCATGCGTGACGATCACTTCGGATTCAACTACACGTGGGCGGATCTGGCTCCAATCCGAGGGTTGGTGGCTTTCGTCATCGTTTTTCAGTTCATCGGGCTCGGCCTGGGTGCGCTCTTTCATCGCTTCCCGAGCACGCTGGACAGTGCGTGGTTCGGCGGCGCGATCGCTACGCTCCCGGCATTCGTTGGTGGGCTACTCCTGCAGCTCAAGCTCAACCGTCCGAGCATCACTCAGAACAAGCGCATGGTTTGGCATTTCGGGTTGGTCGCAACCGCCCTGTTCGTCTTCGCGCTTGCCATGCCAATACTCGGCTACGGCGAGTGAGGCCTAACCCTTCGCTCGAGCGGGGACCTCCACCGGCCTAGCACTTGGCCCGCGAGGCGCTGCCGGTCTATGCTCCACCTCGCGGGCCAAGCGCCATTCCGGCTCCGGCCCCTCAGCTCAAACGTTAGGCCGCATGTACACCTGCCCTGCCTGCAACACGCCCGTCGCTGCGCGAGCGCGGTGGCTTCACTCAGCAAGTTTCGTCTGCAGCAACTGCGGGGCAACTCTCTGCATGAGTCCAACTCAGCCTACGCTCTGGGCGTTTCGAGCCACCGTAGCAATCGGGTTAATCGGACTCGCCTATTTCTCGCGTGCTGGTCAGCGATACCTTCTCTGGGCAACTCTTAGTGCGCTACTTCTTGCTATCGTCGCCTTGCAGTCCCTTGGAAAAGTAACCCACCGAGACCCAGGGACCGCACCTCCAGATCGTCTTGCACAGGCAGTGAACGGTCCGAATGCACTGCGAGTGCGTATCGCGCTACTTCTCATCCTCGGGCTTGTCATTCTCTTGGGAGTGGGTGCACTTGAGCCCAGTGCGTTCGTCGAGTGGTTCATCAAGGCCAAGAATGCGGCCTAACCCTTCGCCGGAGCGGACCGCCAGATCGTGTTCACTCCAAAAGCGGCCAAGCCGCCACCGACCTACAGCCAGGCGGTAAAGGCCGCAGGCCTTGTCTTCGTGTCGGGCACCGCGCCAACTGATCCCGCCACTGGCGCGATCAATGGAACAACCATCCAAGAGCAAACCCGTCAGTGCCTTTCCAATATTCAGGCCATCCTCGAAGCCGCAGGCAGTTCGCTTGACAAGATCGTCAGCGTCACAGTCGTGCTGGCCGAGGAAGACGACTTCCCCGGTATGAATGAAGAGTGGCTCAAGTGGTTTCCTTCAGATCCACCAGCGCGCCAAGGTGCCAAGCTTCCCGCTCGCATCCCAGGCCTGAAGGTGTCCATTGCAGCAATCGCTGAGGCCTAACCCTTCGCTGGAGCCGACTCGCACCGGCATGGCACTTGGCCCGCGAGGCGCTGCTTCCTATCATCCGCCTCGCGGGCCAAGCGCCATCCCGGCGCTCGCGCCTCAGCTCAAACGTTAGGCCTCTCTAGCAATGCGACGCAAACTACTCCTCGGCCTGTCCCTTTACTGGCGCTTGCTTGTCGTCTCGCTGATTCTTGCCACGGTCCTTGTGGTCTCGATCTTAAGCACGCCGTTGATGGAAGACATCACGTATATCAGGCTGAAGCCGACAGTCTTGTTCAGCTTGTTCGGCCTCGTTTGGCTAGCCTCATTGCTCGCGCTGCCCAATGGCATCGCCTATCTGGTTTGGGGCAAGCGCCTAAACCTTCCCACGCAGTTCTGGCGCAAGTTCACGGTGGCACTGGCGGTGCTCTTCTTTGCACTCGCACTTGCCAACTTGCTCGCTATCTACCTGCTCTCGGTGCAGAGTTGGCTGCAGTACAAGCTCTACGTACCCTCGGCCGCAATCCTCGCTGCACCCTTCATCGCTGCCGCCATTTTCAGCCGCGCGCCTGAAACAGCCGCCAACGGCCCTGCGCGGAGCAAAGAGGCCTAACCCTTCGCTGGAGCGGACCGCCACCGGCCTGGCACTTGGCCCGCGAGGCGCACAGGCTTAGCATCCGCCTCGCGGGCCAAGCGCCATTCCGGCGCCGGCCCGCTCAGCTCAAACGTTAGGCGTCGCAACCCGCACATGCGAGGTGCTCATGGCAGAAGCGAAGACCAAGCCAACGCAAGCGTCGGTGGAGCGGTACATCGATGCAATCGCCGACCCTGAGCGCCGCGGGGACGCCGAGTCGTTGCTCAAGCTCATGCGCCGCGCCACAAAGCAAGCCCCAGTGATGTGGGGCTCAAGCATCGTAGGCTTTGGCAAGTACCCGTACAGCTACGCCACTGGTCGTTCGGGCGAGTCTTGCGCCACAGGCTTTGCCGCCCGCAAAGGCGACATCAGCGTCTACCTGGTGGCAAGCGGGCCGTCTCAACAGGAACTTCTGTCGCGGCTGGGCAAACACAAGATGGGTAAGTCATGTCTGTCCATCAAGCGCCTGGCGGACGTTGATCTTAAAGTGCTGGAGCAGCTCGTTGCCGAGTCGTACGCCGAGGTTCATCGCCTTCACCCAAGCAGCGACGCCTAACCCTTCGCTGGAGCGGACCGCTACCGGCCTGGCACTTGGCCCGCGAAGCGCTCAGGCTTAGCATGCGCCTCGCGGGCCAAGCACCATTCCGGCGTCGGCCCGCTCAGCTCAAACGTTAGGCCTCGCAATCACCAACTTATGAAGTGGCTAGCACTTGCAATCGGAGCGGTTGGAGCGGTTCAAGCCACCTTGTGGGCTTGGGCGCCGCCATTGTTGCGCTGGCAAGCGCGCAACGCGCTCGAGCGATACAACGCGATCGAGTCACTGGATCTCGTACTCCGAGAACAAGAAGCTGCGATGAGGTTTGCGTTTGTTGAGGCTGGCGTCGTGGGCTCCCTCATGCTTCTCGCATCAGTGCTCCTGCTCCAGCGCCGGCGCGTTGGCTGGAGCCTTTGGGTTGCCTGCCTCTGTGTAGCTCTTGCTGGCAGCGCTTTCGCTCTCGCGTCATCTGGTCCGACTCTAGGCGCAATCATTCGCATCGCACTGCTTCTCGCCTTCGCGGGCGCCACTTTCGAGTCGTATCGAACGCAGCGTCTATCAAAGTGGTTCGCGCCGCACAGTTCCTTGGCATCACCGCCGTGAGGCATCTAGCGAGGCCTAACCCTTCGCTCGAGCGGACCTCCACCGGCAAGGCACTTGGCCCGCGAGCCGGTTAAGGTCATCATCCGTCTCGCGGGCCAAGCGCCTTCCCGGCGTCGGCCCGCTCAGCTCAAACGTTAGGCCTCACGATGAGCCATGCATTGCCTCGCGGTCAGCTTCATTCCCCAGGAACTGCATTCCGCCTTGTTCTAGCTGTGGCGTTAGCAGCCATCCCCTTCGAAGTTGCCATGTCAGCACCCGACTCCCTACAGGCGCAAGTCTTCGCCGCCGAGCGGGCGTTCGCCAAGTCAATGGCGGATCGAAAGCTAAGTGCGTTCGCTTCTCACATCGCCGAAGAAGCCGTCTTCTTCACCGGCGCAGCCCCATTGCGAGGAAAGTCAGAGGTCGTTGCCGGTTGGTCGAGCTACTTCGAAGCATCAGTCGCTCCGTTCTCTTGGGCGCCAGACCGAGTGGAGGTTCTTCAATCGGGAACGCTCGCTCTGAGCACCGGGTTGGTCCGCGACACAGACGGCAAGGTCATTGGTCGCTTCAATTCGGTGTGGCGTCAAGAAGCGCCAGGTGTTTGGCGCGTAGTCTTCGACAAAGGCAGCCCTCCAGAGCCTGGCGACAAGCAGTGAGGCCTAACCCTTCGCTCGAGCCGACTCGCACCGGCATGACACTCGGCCCGCTTCCCGGAGTGGTCCATCATCCGTCCAGCGGGCCAAGCGCCACACCGGTGCTCGCGCCTCAGCTCAAACGTTAGGCCTCACAACAAACCTGCCGCGCATGCGGCCAAATGGGAGATCACCTTGCCCGAGAGCGCCTTCTCCCTCGTGAGTGTTGTCGCCATGGCAGCTTGGCTCGGCCTTGCGGTCGCTGCTCCACTGCGCACTGGCAGAGCTCGCGCGAACATCTTGTTCATCAGCGGCCGAGTAGCGCCAGTTCTGCTCTGCGCGGCGTATGTCGTGTTCCTCGCTCAGTACTGGGGCTCAACGCCCGGCGGAGGGTTTCAGTCGCTTGGGGCAGTCCAGATTCTGTTCGCCGCTCCTGGAAAGATGCTCGGCGCCTGGACGCACTTCCTCGCCTTTGATCTTCTCGTCGGCAGGTGGCTAGTCGACGACGCATCGTCTGAAGGCAACTCCCGCCTTCCGCTTCTGATCGCCCTGCCCGCCACGTTCCTCTTCGGCCCGCTCGGAGTACTTCTTTACCTGGCAGGTCGAGCGCTATTCAGCCCAAAGCGAGTGGGCCGCAGTGAGGCCTAACCCTTCGCTGGAGCGGACTCGCACCGGCATGGCACTTGGCCCGCGAGGCGCTCACTGTCATCATTCGCCTCGCGGGCCAAGCGCCATCCCGGCGCTCTCCGCTCAGCTCAAACGTTAGGCCTCGGAAGCGAGCCACGGTCATGGGCCTGAATACATGATTTCATCTGCCCTGCACTGCACAGGCGATTGGTCCGTTACGATCCATCTGCGTCTTCAACTCACCTCTTGGAGGTTCCATGGCAGGTTGGTACGAACTCAAGCAGAACGACAAGGGCCAGTACTCGTTCGCGCTCAAAGCGGGCAACGGCGAAGTCATCCTTCGAAGCGAACAATATGAAAGCAAGGGCTCGGCAGAGGGTGGCATCGCATCGGTGCAGAAGAACAGTCCCTCGGAAGATCGCTACGAACGCAAAGAGTCCTCGGATGGACGGTTCTACTTCAATCTGAAGGCCGGGAACCATCAGGTCATAGGCACGAGCCAGATGTACAAGAACGCGGCGAGCCGCGACAGCGGCATTGAGTCAGTCAAGACCAACGGTCCGAGCACGACCATTAAGACCGAGGCCTAACCCTTCGCTCGAGCGGACCTCCACCGGCTTGGCACTTGGGCCGCGAGCCAGCCAGTTTCATCATCCGTCTCGCGGCCCAAGTGCCAACCCGGTGGGGTCCGCTCAGCTCAAACGTTAGCCGTCACCAAGTGCCTCAGGTTCACGAAATCCTCGAACTCGATCTACTGACATTGCGCGAACACACGGAACGCGCGGGTGATCGGCTTGATCCGGACCGCCTGCGCAACTCGATCGAGACTGCGCTTCCAGTTTCTGAGGTTGCTTTCGTTCGTCGTCAGGGCGCACTTGTCGCGTACGCCATGCTCCAGCCTCGCGAGGCCGGGCAGTGGTTCGTCACAGGATTCAACACCCATCCCGAGCATCGCAGCGCTCCAGTGTTCCGAGCACTCTTCCGCCAGCTCCTGGAAATCGCATCACGCCGAGGCATCACCTCGCTGCGAAGCAATGTCTACAAGACGAACCGCATGTAAATGGCCTTCCATGCTCGCCTCGGGTTTCAGGTCACTCGGGAGAATGCAAAGGGAGTGGAGTTCACAGCCACCGTCCCCGAGCTACTGGCAAAGAGCGGTCTGGTCGCGCAGTGACGGCTAACCCTTCGCTGGAGCGGACCGCCACCGGCCTGGCACTTGGCCCGCTTCCCGGAGTGGTACATCATCCGTACAGCGGGCCAAGTGCCATCCCGGCGTCGGCCCGCTCAGCTCAAACGTTAGGCCTCGCAGTCAACCTCCCACAGCACGAAGGCGCATTGGCGCTCCAATGATGACAAGCTACGTAGAGCAAGTCCTGGTTCAGGGCGAGCGTGTTGTCCATGTGGGTCGCCCTACGCTTTGGTCTGTCTGGCACCTCCTTCTCTTGGGCCTGATCCTCTTGCCAGCCTTTGGAGCCGGTCTCATCTTGTGGCTGATCGCCTACATCAGGATCAAGTCCACCGAGTTGGCTGTCACCACCAAGCGAGTCATCGTCAAGCACGGCTTCATTCGTCGCAGCACGATTGAGATCAATCTCGCCAAGGTCGAGAGCATTCAAGTCACACAGTCCTTGGTCGGCCGCATGTTCAACTTCGGTACGCTGGTCATCGCTGGCACTGGGGCGTCCCATGCTCCGCTGGAAGGAATCGCCGAGCCACTGGCCTTCCGCAAAGCATTCGTCGAGGCACAGGACAGTACGCGCAGCGAGGCCTAACCCTTCGCTGGAGCGGACCGCCACCGGCCTGGCACTTGGGCCGCGAGGCTCCGAGGTTTAGCATCCGCCTCGCGGCCCAAGCGCCATTCCGGTGTCGGCCCCCTCAGCTCAAACGTTAGGCATCAGAACCGACGTTGCTGTCGACTCGAAGAGTCTAGATTCCCCTGCACTCCAAAAGCGCACTTTCTGCCTCATGAAAAAACAGCTCACATTCGCCATGCTGTTGCTTCAGGTCTTCTTGAGCCTGGCGCTTCTGATCCAAGCCTTTGGGGCATACGAGTCCACAAAGGAACTTGTGGTGCCAAACGTCGAGGCTCTTTCACCATCAGCTATCAACGCTCAAGTAGCAACACAGATCCTGCCCCTGCTTCCTACGGGAGCACAGGGTGATCTCGCGCGAACTCTGCTGGACAGTCAAGCTCGCGGTTCGCAAGATCTGCACAAGCTATGGGGAACTCAGGCAAGCGCCCACGAGAGATTGGCAGGCATTCACACAATCGCCTGGGCTCTCATGCTTTCCGTCGCGCTTGCGTTGAGCTACTTGCACTGGCCTACGAAGCGCGCTGATGCCTAACCCTTCGCTCGAGGCGGACCTCCACCGGCATGGCACTTGGGCCGCGAGGCTTTCCAGGTTTATCCTCCGCCTCGCGGCCCAAGCACCATGCCAGTTCCGGCGCGCTCAGCTCAAACGTTAGGCCTCACGAACAACCCCTGCCATCGGCCATGATCGAACTCAGTCAGTTGGAAGAGATGTTCGAGAGCATCCGCGCCGCAGGGCGCTGGAACATG
Source organism: Rhizobacter sp. AJA081-3 (assembly GCF_017795745.1). Classification (GTDB taxonomy): domain Bacteria; phylum Pseudomonadota; class Gammaproteobacteria; order Burkholderiales; family Burkholderiaceae_C; genus Piscinibacter. The sequence continues at coordinate 3,192,309 of NZ_CP059067.1, forward strand.
ACCGAGCCCATGCTCTGGGGATACTTCTTTACTGACCCATCCGCTGAAAAGCTGAGGGCCATCGTTTCCCCGCTTGAGCAGGCCGGGTATCGCTTTGTTGACCTGTTCGAGGCGGACTCCGACGACGATAGTGATCCCTACTTCTTCCTCCACGTAGAGCGCGAAGAAGTGCACTCCGTCCAGTCGCTTCACGACAGGAATGTTCAGTTGGAAGCCTTTGCAGACCAGAACGACATTGCAACCTACGATGGAATGGACGTTGGGCCTGTTCTTGGTCGTCAATAGATCAGCAGGCAAGGCTCGCCTCTGGCACCGGTCAGCCCACCTCTCCGTCGGCTTGTGAAGCTGAGGCCTAACCCTTCGCTGGAGCGGACCTCCACCGGCAACGCACTTGGCCCGCGAGCCGGTTACGGTCATCATCCGTCTCGCGGGCCAAGCGCCTTCCCGGCGTCGGCCCGCTCAGCTCAAACGTTAGGCAGCACAAGCCACGCCGTGCAAGCACCGCCAACCGAACGAACCCTCTGCGTAGTCCTCGACCTGTTCGGGGTGCTCGTTGCCTTTGACGATTCGCTCGTCTACGACCGTCTGGCGCAGCGTTGCACCAGTCCACAAGACGCTTTTCGCGGGATGCAGAACCTGGTTTCCAGTCCATACCTCATCCGTGGAAAGGAGCAACTGGAAGACCTGCACGCCTGCCTGAAACGCGATCTGGGCTTGAGCGCATCGCTGGACGAGTTCTTTCAGTTATGGCGCGAGCCCTATTCCGAGCCGATGCCCGGCATTCGCAGCCTGCTACGGAGCCTCGCAGGCCAGTGCGAACTGGTTCTGCTTTCCAACATAGATCGCTACTACTGGCCCGTGGCCCGCGCGAGCCTTCCCGAGCTTGAAGCCTTTCGCGCCGTCCAACTGTCTTTTGAGCAGGGTGTTGCCAAGCCAGAACCAGAGGCTTTCCGCCGAGCGGTTGTGGCCAGCGGTGTCCCTGTGGATGCGTGCCTATTCGTAGACGACAAGGCAGAGAACATCGAAGCCGCTGCATCGCTCGGCCTCGCTGGCCACGTGTTCCGGAGCACACAAGACCTTCAGGCCACGCTCCGCGCACGAGGCTTGCACGTGGAGTAGCGCGAGTGCTGCCTAACCCTTCGCTGGAGCGGACCTCCACCGGCCTGGCACTTGGCCCGCGAAGCGCTCGCTGTCATCATCCGCTTCGCGGGCCAAGCACCATTCCGGCGTCGGCCCGCTCAGCTCAAACGTTAGGCGTCACTAGCCACCAATTCATATCGCATCGGTCGCCGCTTGCGAAAGAGGAGGAACTACGATGAATCTGCAAGTCTTCGTCAAGGTCAACTTCCTCTCGGGCCTTCTTGGCACGCTAGTACTGTCGCCGGTCGCCTACGCCTATGAGTTCCTGCAGTCTGGCATCAACAGTCCGCTGCTTCGCCCTGGGCCCATCGATATCGCAATGCTCATAGTCCTCCCCATCATCATCGGGGTAGCCTTTGCGGTCACCGCGTTGGCAGCATTTCCGCTCTTCGCCCTGCTTCAACGCAAGGGTCTCTTCTCACTCAGCTAGCTTCAGCGGCGGGTCACTATCCGAGTCTCAGCTGAGTCTGCTGCCGCAGCATCAGCCGGGTCATCATGGTTTGAGGCACCAATCGGCGACTTGGTGTGCCAAGAGGGTGACGCCTAACCCTTCGCTCGAGCTGACTCGCACCGGCATGGCACTTGGCCCGCGAGGCTCTCAGGCTTAGCATCCGCCTCGCGGGCCAAGCACCATCCCGGCGCTCGCCCGCTCAGCTCAAACGTTAGGCGTCATGAGCGCACCTACGCTTCTCACCGAGTATGGCTGGCAGTCGCCAGAGTTGCCACTTTGCACAGTCAACGTGCCCGTGGCGGAACTCGCTCAACAGCTTGGGTTTCCCCTTTTCGAGTGGGAAGAGCCAGGTCTCGGTCGCGCGCGCGGGTTTAGTTGCAGGCTAGCGTCTGGCATGGTGCTTCTACTTGAAGAACTCGCCCACGCTCGTGAGCGTCTCGGGACGACAGGACCAACCATCTATGTCGAAGCGAGCGCGCTCCTAGCGCAAGGAGTAGAGCCTTCCGTCACGAGCGTACTCACGGGCTTAAGTCTTTCGCCGCAGAACGTCACCTGGTCACAAGATGCTTCGGGTCTTCAATCTGTAAAGCTTGTCGCTCAAGAAGTGCAAGCAGGCGCGGCTCCGGAAGATGACGCCTAACCCTTCGCTGGAGCGGACTCGCACCGGCATAGCACTTGGCCCGCGAGGCGCTCACTGTCATCATTCGCCTCGCGGGCCAAGCGCTATCCCGGCGCTCGCCCGCTCAGCTCAAACGTTAGACCGCAAATGCAGCCCGAGCGATTCGCCGAAGATGGGTTTCTCGTAGTCCACGGACTACTTGATCCAGCGGTCTGCGCCATGGTCTTGGGCCAGATCCGCCCACACGGCGACTCTCTCGCGGGAAGTCGCGCTTTGCTCGCAGAGCCATGGTGCGCAGCGCTTTCTCAAACCGTCCGCGCGCAACTCACTCTATCCAAACTGATTCCCGCGAACTTCGTTTCCGTTCAGTGCACATACTTCGAGAAGTCAACCTCTCGGAATTGGCTGGTTCCGATACATCAAGACCTCAGCATTCCAGTCGCGCATCGGGTCGAGGATTCAACACTCTCTGGTTGGTCGGTGAAAGAGGGGTCGCTCTTCGTTCAGCCACCTTGTTCGGTCCTCGCGGAGCTAGTAGCTGTTCGCGTGCATCTCGATCCGTGTTCTGCCAATGATGGGCCACTTCGCGTCATACCGGGCAGCCACACGTTCGGGCCTACATCGCCCGAGTCAGCCGTGGCCGCGCGCCGTGCTGGTACCGAGGTCGCCTGTACCTGCGAGCAAGGGGCTGCGCTTGTCATGCGGCCGCTCTTGCTCCACTCGTCGTCCAAGGCCACAGGCACGAGCAAGCGAAGAGTCTTGCACTTCCTCTTCGGCCCACCCCAACTGCCTTTCGGTCTCACGTGGCAAATTGCGGTCTAACCTTTCGCTGGAGCGGACCGCCACCGGCCTGGCACTTGGGCCGCGAGGCGCTCAGGTTTATGCTGCACCTCGCGACCCAAGCGCCATTCCGGAATCGGCCCGCTCAGCTCAAACGTTAGGCGTCGGAAGTCCCACCTTCGTCGCCTGCGCGAGAGAGCCAATACCCAGGAAGTCGCCGCTGGTGCGCTACGGCAAGTACCGTTGCAACCAAGCCATCGAGGTCGTAGTGCAGCGTGTACGGGAACCGACTCAGCAAACGGAAGTGAATGCCGCCTTCGTCCTTCGGCCAGGTGTTGGCATCTGTTGCGAGAGCATCAATCTTGTCGAAGACCTCGGTTCGAAAGGCGTCAGCTGCCAGCGGACTGCGCTCGAAGTACCAGAGGAACGCTTCTCGGAACTCGGCCTCAGCTTCCGGAAGAATGTCGACGCTGAAGCGCGTCACAACGAGGCCAAGCGCGCTCGGGCCTCCGCCCACGGTGCAGCCTTGGTCTGGCCAGAACGCAGCGCATCACGCCGCCGCAACAATTCCAGTCGCCATGCCTCGGTGACAGAGTGATCTGTCGTGCCTTCAAGGCTATCAATCAATGCCGCCGCCACAGCAGAGCGCTCCTCGGCGGGGAGGCCGAGAACTTCATCAAGTACGTGGTCTACGCGGGCGTTCATCGGTGGTCAGTCTAGCACCGGCCGTTCTCCCTGGCACGCACCGACGCCTAGCCCTTCGCTCGAGTGGACTGCCCCCGGCAAGGCACTTGGCCCGCGAGGCGCTTCAGGTCATCATTCGCCTCGCAGGCCAAGCGCCTTGCCGGCGTCAGCCCCTCAGCTCAAACGTTAGGCGTCAGCATCAGGACCATGTCAGAGGCCGCAGAGCTCCAAGCCCTCCTGGACAGTCAGCCCAAGCTTGACTGTACGGCGCTGCCTCCATTTTCGGTGGAGGAGGCCGACTTCGACGTCGGTCGCGTGGTTCTTCGCTTCGCCCCTCAGCCGGCGTTCAAGAACTATTACGGCAATGTTCAGGGCGGCTTCGCCGTTGCCCTGGTCGATGTTCTGATTTCCATCGCCGCTTATGCCAAAACACGAGCCTGGCTACCCACGGTGGAGATCAAGAGCACCTTCGTAGCACCATTGATGCTGGGTGAGTCACGAGGTGAAGCATCCGTCATCAAGGCTGGCAAGCAGCTCGTGTTCCTTGAGGCCAAACTGTGGGGTGCGGATGGAAAACTCGCGGTGCACGCCACCGCCACGGCGTCCGTACCTCGGGGTGATTCCTAAGCGTACCGAGAGGCACTGACGCCTAACCCTTCGCTCGAGTGGACCCGCACCGGCACGGCACTTGGCCCGCGAGGCTTCTCGGGTCATCATCCGCCTCGCGGGCCAAGTGCCACACCGGCGCGGTCCCCTCAGCTCAAACGTTAGGCGTCATAGGCCACACCGTGCCCAACTGCGACTTCCTAGCCACCAAGTCTGACCTCGAAGCCATCTTGGGCTATGTCTTCGCTGCAGGTGAGTTCACGGTCTACGAGGCCTACTCCGAGCCAGAAGCAGAACTCCGCATAGTTGACAGCGCGACCGAGCTGGCAGAGTTGTACCCACTGGGTCTCTGCAAAGGAACGGCGCCTTCCGTACTTCTTCAACTTGTCGCCAAGAACTCCGGTGCCGTAACCGTTGAGCGCATCGCTCTCGATCCTCGCAAGTGCAACGGGAAGACATATCGCTACCGCTCTAGCGGCTGGGGCCTGATTCAGTTGCACTTGGGCGGCATCGGCCCGAAAGGCCTGGTGCCCTCGCACACGAACCACAACTCGCAAGCTCGTGCGCTCAAGTGGGCTTCAACCTATCCAGAGCTTCCGTCGCCTTCCACCTGGGACTGGCAAGTCGTTCAAGCCGCGTCTAGCAAGATGAATCGCTTCATCCGCAAGCTGGCCGTTTCCAAGGAAGGCAATCGTCTTGTGCTTCCTGAGGCAGCCAGTCACCGCGCCGCGCAATGACGCCTAACCCTTCGCTGGAGCCGACTCGCACCGGCATGGCACTTGGCCCGCGAGCCCATGGTTCTTATCATCGGCCTCGCGGGCCAAGCGCCACACCGGCGCTCGCGCCTCAGCTCAAACGTTAGGCGTCTTCCACACCTCGCTCCATGGCCAAAGCCGCAGTAGTTTCCGCAGTTGTCGCAGCCTCTGTCACCGCTGCTGCCTTCCTGCTCAATCCTTCGCCAGAGCAACACCGCGCGAAGATCAAAGAATCCGTCGCCGAGCGCAGCCCAATCGCCGGCGCGCTTGGCATCGGAGCGCTTACAGCGTTCACTTCCACGTATCACCCGCTGGGCGTAGCTTCGTACACCACAGTCAACGAGCGCACGGTCTCGGTCGGCGCGCTTGGATTCGTCTTCGTCCTGCAGCCAAAGCCAGACAAGTGAGCCAGCGGCAGCCTATCTCCGAGTTGCCCAACCTCGGCCCCAAGTCCCAGGCGGCGCTCGCTGCGGCCGGTATCACCACAGTCGCGCAGCTTCGCCGCTTGGGCTCAGTGGCGGCGTATGCGAAGGCAAAGCAGGCTGGCGCCAACGTCAGCCTCAATCTGCTGTGGGCGCTCGAAGGTGCCCTCACGGGCTTGCCATGGCAAGTGGTCGCGCGAGAGCACAGAACAAGCCTCCTTCTGGCTCTCGAGCAGAGCAAAGACGCCTAACCCTTCGCTGGAGCGGACTCGCACCGGCATGGCACTTGGCCCGCGAGGCTCTCCGGCTTAGCATCCGCCTCGCGGGCCAAGCACCATCCCGGCGCTCGCCCGCTCAGCTCAAACGTTAGGCCTCAGATCGGAGAGTTCAGTGCCCATGTCACAGCCCACTCGTTTCTGGCGGTTCTCCTACGATACCGAGGCGGACGTGCAAAGAATGGTCAGCGAAGGAACTCTCCTTCCGGCGACCCTTGGGTTGCGGAGCCAGAAGTACGACCCTGACGATTGTGTCGCGCGAAGAGTGCGAACCGGCGACGGAGTGTTCCTCGCTAAGTACGATCCCGATCTCGGTGTAGGAACAATCGTGGCCATTGGAGTCTTTCAGAACCAGAAGCCAGCGAACCGTGTGAGCTGGAAGTCGATGCGCAAGACAGTCAGCCCGAATCCTCAAGGTGGCGTGCCGCCTTGGCGGGAGCGTTGCTTCTTGTTCGAAGGGACACGAGCCGAGGCCTACAACTTCGCCGCAGACTTCCAGATTCACTTTCCAGGCGTCTAGGCCTGGCCGCCGAGCTCAAGCTGAGGCCTAACCCTTCGCTGGAGCCGACTCGCACCGGCATGGCACTTGGCCCGCGAGCCCGTGGTTCTTATCATCGGCCTCGCGGGCCAAGCGCCATCCCGGCGCTCGCGCCTCAGCTCAAACGTTAGGCCGCACAGGGGACGTAGAGGTGCTGCTGAGGCTCAAGTCCATCCCAAGACACAGCGTTCGGCACCAAGTCACTGCCCATGGCTTCGCTCAAGCACCAACTGCTCGCGTCACTCGCAACAATTGAAGGGTTCGAGGCTCAGCCGTCCAAAGTGGCCGGCGGCACAGCGCTCTTCTTCCGCGGCAAGGAGTTTGCACACTTCCACAACGACCAAGAGATCGACCTCCGCCTTACCCGCAAGGTTATCAAGTCGCTGGGCCTATCGCATCCACCAAGGTCGCAACTGCATCCAACTCGATCGGCCTCGTCGCAGTGGATCGAGGTTCGCTTCAACACCGAAGCCGAGGCCATGCGCGTCGCGGAGCTGGTCAAACTGGCGATTGCGCAGCTCTAGTTGGTCATGCCTCGGTCTGCAGTGCGTAAAGCAGCGGTAGCAAGTGCGGCCTAACCCTTCGCTGGAGCGGACCTCCACCGGCCTGGCACTTGGCCCGCGAGGCTCTCAGGCTTAGCATCCGCCTCGCGGGCCAAGCGCCATTCCGGCGTCGGCCCGCTCAGCTCAAACGTTAGGCAGCACAGCCAAACAACGCCGCCCATCAGCGCGTTTGGCAAACCCAGCTTCCGCTCGTAAGTAGCCACGGCGATCCTTAGCAGGAGAATGCGATCTACTGCTACGGGAGACGCAAATGCCAATCGAGCTAAACCGCGACGCCAGAAGCCAAGCTGTCGCTTCCATCGAGCGCTACTTCGCCGAGGAACTCGATCAACGCATTGGGAACATTGCCGCAAGTGCCCTGCTGAGCTTCTTCCTCGAAGAGGTTGGGCCACTCGTCTACAACCAGGCTGTCAGCCAGGTACAAGAGCGCCTTCAGGAGCGAGTTCAAGAACTGGACATCGAGTTCAACGAGGAGGAGTTCCAATACTGGCGTCGTCGCCAAGCGGCTTTCAAGCCCAAGCGGTAGGCCAAGAAGGTGCTGCCTAACCCTTCGCTGGAGCGGACCGCCACCGGCCTGGCACTTGGCCCGCTTCCCGGAGTGGTACATCATCCGTCCAGCGGGCCAAGCGCCGTCTCGGCGTCGGCCCGCTCAGCTCAAACGTTAGGCCTCAGCCAAGAAGCATGCTGCCCATGCAGACAGACGAACTCGGAAATCCAATCCTGAGCCAGTTCAGCGAAGAAGGCTACGTGGACTGCGTTCTCCGGATAGTCGAGCGCTCGGACACGGCAACCCACAGTCGCCTCCGGTTGCAGGCCTCGCATGAGGGCCAGCTCGTCGGGATGCTCGTAGAAGTCATCAAAGGCATCCAGGCCGCCTTCGATGCAGACATGAACATCAACAAGGAACACGTCTATCGCTCAAGGGTAACGTTCCGCCGCAGCGGGCCAGAGAGCGACCGTCTTGTTCAGGCCATCGCGTCGCTCTACGAACTGCCAACGGAAGGTTTGTCAATGGTGGGGGAAGAATCCTTCACTGCGATCGCCTTGCACCAAGGGGCGCTAGATGTGGAAGAACAGCCGGTCAAACTCAAGATCTTTGGGCGCGACGCATCGACCGATCCAGAGAACGACTACTACGAGTCCTTCTTCAATCTCGAGCTAGCCAACGAACTGGTCTACTGGAACGAGAAGGATCAAGAGTACAGAGAGCCTCTGGTCCGCGGCCTCTCGCAGTGAGGCCTAACACTTCGCTCGAGCCGACTCGCACCGGCATGGCACTTGGCCCGCGAGGCGCTGCTTCTTATCATCCGCCTCGCGGGCCAAGCACCATCCCGGCGCTCGCGCCTCAGCTCAAACGTTAGGGCGCATGAGGCATCAAGCGACGCTCGTCTTCACCGAGAGCCTCATCCGCGAGGCAGTTATTGCTTTCTGGCGACGCTCTGTCGGTCCCGGCTTCGGTGTTGCCGTTCTTGCTGTAGCGGCGGGCCTCGTCTACTTTCTGTGGCAAGGCGTCTCAACTTGGCTCGTTGGAGCATTAGCAACGGTTTTGCTGTTTGCCGTTCTGTTCGCCACAGCGCTCTACTTCGTGCACTACCGTGCCGCCATCGCCAAGTTGCGCAGCATGCCTTCGAAGCAGGCCACGTTGGTCGCCGAGGACTCACACTTTTCTGTCACTTCCGAGCTTGGGAGTTCCATGCTCCCTTGGTCTTCTGTGCAGGAGCTATGGCGTTTTGAGAACTGCTGGCTCTTGCTGTTCTCCAAGGCTCAGTTCATCACGCTGCCGCTTGCATGCATTCCTCAGGAAATGCAGCAGTTCATCGCTTCTCATGTCGAGGCAGCGCGAGGCAAGAATGCGCCCTAACCCTTCGCTCGAGCGGACCTCCACCGGCTTGGCCCGCGAAGCTCCTCAGGTTATCGTTCCGCTTCGCGGGCCAATCCGGTTCCGGCCCGCTCAGCTCAAACGTTAGGCAGCACCACGGAATGCTGAAGGTGCTCGCCACCGTCGCTGGGCGGCAGTCGCCGCCAGAAACCTAATGCATTCGCTGCCCACGTCTGCGCAGGTTCGCCAAAGACTGAGTGGCAATGCTCAAGTGCCACGGTCGGCGCATTTACCGAGCGCGCTCAGTCTGCAGCGCTTCGCGGCCACCAAGCTCTGTCTCTCGCTCCGTTGGCTTCAGTCTGTCAGTGGTGCCGCCGCCACGCGGAAGGCTCTGCCTTCGTTCACCGTCAGCGATGGCGGCGGACTGAGCAGCCCTTGCTCAAGTTCCCTGCGCTGGCGCATCAGCAGCAAGTAGGGCAAGCCAATGCCTAGGCACTTCGCTCCTTTGTCTCGGTTTGGTTCGCCTCAAGCAGTGCTGCCTAACAGGTCACTCGAGTGGACTGCCACCGGCAAGGCACTTGGCCCGCGAGGCGCTCACTGTCATCATTCGCCTCGCGGGCCAAGCGCCTTCCCGGCGTCAGCCCCTCAGCTCAAACGTTAGGCCGCACATGAGACTGTCTCTGGCTTTCGCTCCGTGAATCCCCTCTCTTCCATCTTTGCTGCTTGCAGTCTCGTTGCATCCCAGGCTCTTGCGAGTCCGAGCATTGGTTCGCTGGCCGAGAGCGATCAATATCCGCCGGAGTTCTGTCAGTTCTTCGCCGGCAAAGCGCGCATGAGTGTCGTCCTGGAGTTGAAGTACTGGGAAGCAAAGATGCGGCTGGACGGCAAGCTCGTGCGCCTGAAAGTTGAGGAAGCGAAGTGCCTCCGAAACTGCGTTGTTCCAGGGGAGAGTGGAGTCAGGGTCTTCAGGTTGTCGGCGCCAGGCGTAGCTGCCACCCTGACGAAGAAGGTGTCATGTGCCCGCGATGCGGAAGTCTGCGGGGGACTGGAAGAAGGTGGCGCGCGGCTTGAAGTGTCGACCTCGGCAGGTCGAACTGCTATGCCAATCTGGGGAAAGTACTGCGACATGTAGCCGAGTGCGGCCTAACCCTTCGCTCGAGCGGACTCGCACCGGCATGGCACTTGGCCCGCGAGGCGTCCTAGGTCATCATCCGCCTCGCGGGCCAAGCGCCATCCCGGCGCTCGCCCGCTCAGCTCAAACGTTAGGCGGCACGGTGAACCATCAGCGAGTACAACTCAAGTGAAGCTCTTTGCGAGCATGGCATCCTTGGTCCTCCTGTTCGCGACAGGAACAGCTAGCGCTCAATGTGATCCACTGGAAGCGGAGAACCCGGAGCGAGAAATCGCACACCTGACTGGCCACGCCGTGCTCTATCCCATGGATGCAGCGCGGCACGAAGAGATCACTCGTTGTCTGTTTGCTCTTTTCGAGGATCCAACCCACAGCTTGGCGTCGTTGACCTGGAACGTCACGAATGCGCTGCTGCGAATCCTCGCCGCGGATCCGCAGCGCTTTCTTGTCTACCTTCCCACGGTTCCGCTGTCTCAAAAGCGGGCTTGGTACTCGGCGTTCCGCTATGCGGCCGTGGTGCATCAGGGACGTTGCCCAACTCCAGACGCCTTCGCCCTAGCAATCGAAGCACTGCGTCGAACCCAGGCTTCCGGCACGAGAGGTCGAGAGAAGGCGGCCACCCTAAGGTCACTGCAACTGCAATCTTGCCGCGTGCCGGAGTAAGCCTGCCGCCTAACCCTTCGCTGGAGCGGACCGCCACCGGCCTGGCACTTGGCCCGCGAGGCTCCCAGGCTTAGCATCCGCCTCGCGGGCCAAGCGCCATTCCGGCTTCGGCCCGCTCAGCTCAAACGTTAGGCATCATCAAACGCATGGCGGCATTCGAGACGCTTGATTGGGGCAATCTGGATGTCTTTGCCATCCTCGTTGGAGATGGCGTAGCCACCATCGAACCAAGCTTTGCACACCGTTCGCTCGGCTGGCTGCGGTCGCACTCATACGAGATTGCGCCCCTAGACTTCAGCGGCGGCATTGGTCCCATAGTCGCCCGCTTGGGCGAGCTTTTCCAATGGGAACAGCAGTTTGGCTACAAGCTCACTCCCGACGACCGGAATCTCGCGCGACTCAATGACGGGTTCTGGTACGAAATTCCGGAACGAGGCGGTCTCGTCCTGGAGCTTCGAGAGTTGGAAGCGGCGTTTGCCGAGGATGCCGATTGGAGTGCAGGCTTCTTGCGCATCATCTCAGAGCACAGCCGTCGCCAGTTGGCTCTTGGCCGGCGCTTCTTCGCAGTCGCGCACGTATCAAGTGGCGAGTCCCCGATTGTTGGTTGCTCATTGGGGGAGAGGTCAGTTCCGTACCCCTACCCATTCCCGCAGCGAAATGATGCCTAACCCTTCGCTGGAGCCGACTCGCACCGGCATGGCACTTGGCCCGCTTCCCGGAGTGGTCCATCATCCGTACAGCGGGCCAAGCGCCACACCGGCGCTCACGCCTCAGCTCAAACGTTAGGCCTCACAAACAGGTGCTCGCCATGCCGATCGAAATCGTGTCGCAAAGCTTCACAGTAGGGCTCAGATCCAGCAAGTCCGCTTCTAGCTTTGGCCTGATCGTTTCCTTTCGCGAACTCTCGAACGGCAATCCACGACTCGTGATCGGCGCGCCCGGTCAACCGAATGTAGTGCGCGTACTGCAATTGGGTGACGCGGTTCTGTACGAAACCACTGCTCACGGCCTCATTGAGGTTCGCCTAGCCGAGATTCGAAACGGTGAAGTCGATATTCTTGTCACAAGAGTCAGTCCAAGGCTTGGGTTCACTGCCGGGCTGGACGAGACCGATGTCCAGAATGCTCCATTCGCGCTTGATGAGATTGCGGCGGTACGGAAAGGCGTCGAGGCTATCCGGGCTGCAATGGTCGATCGCGACGATGTTGAGCCCGAGAAGCTCGAACTCCTGACCCGAAAGCTGGAGGAGATTGCTTCCGCAGCACAAAGGATGGGGCGCAAGGACTGGACCATGTTCGTGGCGGGCACGCTGACAAACATCATCGTAGGAGCCGCATTTGCGCCCGACGCAGCGCGCGCATTGCTCGTCGCGACCAACTCCGCCTTGGGTTGGGTCCTCCAGAACGCCATTCGGCTACTTCCCATGTGAGGCCTAACCCTTCGCTGGAGCGGGACCTCCACCGGCATGGCACTTGGCCCGCGAAGCGCTCGCTGTCATCATCCGCTTCGCGGGCCAAGCGCCTTCCGGCTCCGGCCCCTCAGCTCAAACGTTAGGCATCAGGGGCCACACGGCGAGCCATCTCGTGGCAGCCCACTGACGAAAGGCTTTGCGGCCACACCCCAATGTCACTCGCATCAGTTCTAACCATCGCAGCGTTGCTACTTGTAGGCGTGGCAGTCGGGCTTCTCGCTTGGCTAGCAATCACTCAACCCGGCTTTTCTTTCCATGGCATCTGGGCCCGAGCCCTCGCCGGCCACAAGCCTTCGCGCGTCTATATGGCCCTGGTTCTACTGGCCTTCACGCTAGCACTAGCGGCACAGGTAATCCGTATCGTTGAATCCAGAAGCTCTCGGCCCCAATCAACAGCTTCTCCCGGCCTCAGCAGCCGTGGGTTCGTAGCAAGTACTCCCTGGTTACATGCGCCTCCCTCCCTGCATTCGCATACAGGTCTCATGTCGGCGCACGGAGCTGATGCCTAACCCTTCGCTGGAGCCGACTCGCACCGGCATGGCACTTGGCCCGCTTCCCGGACTGGTCCATCATCCGTCCAGCGGGCCAAGCGCCACACCGCCGCTCGCGCCTCAGCTCAAACGTTAGGCCGCACAGGGAACATCAGCGCATGTTGGGGCCGGAGTTCAATACCGAGCGTCTGCTGGTACGTCGCTGGCACGACTCCGATCTGCCTGCCCTGCTCGCCGTTTATGGCGATGCCGAGGCCATGCGCTGGGTGGGTGATGGTCGAGCCATCACGCACGAGGAGTGCGTCCAATGGCTTGGGGTCACTCGCGCCAACTACGAGAAGCGCGGCTATGGCATGTTCGCCATCGAGGAGCGTTCCTCTCCCGGCGTCATTGGCTTCTGCGGCATCGTCCATCCCGGCGGCCAGCCGGAGCCAGAGGTCAAGTACGCCCTGCTCCGCTCTCACTGGGGTCGAGGCTTGGCCACAGAGGCTGTGTCGGGCCTCATCGCCTACGGCGCCTCCAAACACAACCTGGCCTTCATCATCGCCACCACCGCGCCGCAGAACGTCGCCTCGCACAGGGTTCTGCTCAAGGCCGGTATGCGGCGGGCAGAGCTACGCGCCAACGACGATGGAACACACACCCAATTGTTCCACTGGCGCTCCGGCCACAGTGCGGCCTAACCCTTCGCTGGAGCGGACCTCCACCGGCCTGGCACTTGGCCCGCGAGGCTCTCAGGCTTAGCATCCGCCTCGCGGGCCAAGCGCCATTCCGGCGTCGGCCCGCTCAGCTCAAACGTTAGGCCGCACAAGCAACGGATCCGCATGCCCTGCGCGTATTGCAAGACCGTCAACACCATCTGCTTCTGGGGCCCCATGCCGGAGAAGCCCTGGAAGCGCTCCGTCCTGTTGGTGCTGTCCGTCGTTGGTGCAGCAGCAATAGGAGCGATCCTTTGGCTCGCTTGGACTAAGGCATCAAGCGTGGTGCTTCTTCTGCTAGCGGTACTGCTGTTCGCGTTGTGCGTGCTTGGTACTCTGGTTGCGCTGGCTGGTTGCAATGCTTGTGTTGCTCGCATCTTCGGTAGTCTGTAGGCAAGCTTCCCAACGAGCGCGCGAGAACTCCAGCTTGGCAAGCTCTTCTCAAGGTGTGCGCTGGCAACCTCAACGCAACTTCGCGGTCGGCCTTTCCGTTCGGCTTTCACCAGTCACCACAAGCATGCGCCAGTGCGGCCTAACCCTTCGCTGGAGCGGACCTCCACCGGCCTGGCACTTGGGCCGCGAGGCTCTCAGGCTTAGCATTCGCCTCGCGGCCCAAGCGCCATCCCGGCGTCGGCCCGCTCAGCTCAAACGTTAGGCGTCACATGCCAAGCGCTCAGTCAGACGAGTCACTGCTGAACTTGGTCACCAGTGCGGGGCACCGGATGGATCAACTGTTCGTCGGCAGTGAGGTCTACGTTTCGTCCGGGCGCGGCCCGTACGCCGACGGCTCGACCTATGGGCCCCTTCAGGGTATTGGCGACTCTCAGCGCTCCGCACTTCTTGAACTCTTGGCGAGGCTTGGCGCCGATTGCTTTGAGTCACGCGAAGCCCTAGACGCCGACGTTTGTCGCGTGAGGCAATGGAACACCATCTACGCCGAACTGGACGCGCTACTCAGGGCCCTCCCGTTCTCCGCCGTGAACGGCTCGCCGACCTACTTCATAGTCGACTACGGCAATGGGCAGCACAAGATTGAATGCGAAGCTTCCGAGTACTTCGAGCCAACCGTGCTCAACGCCATCCAGGTTGTTCTGCGCCGCCACTCATCGACTTGGGAGGTCATGCTTGCTGGGGGGCCGAAGCTTGGTCCGCAACAAGCTCTCAGCGTCTTCCCCGACCGAGTTGTCCCCCATTGGTCCAACGCGCAGTGGTACGGTGACGCCTAACCCTTCGTTCGAGCGGACCTCCACCGGCATGGCATTTGGCCCGCGAGGCGCTCAGGCTTAGCATGCGCCTCGCGGGCCAAGCGCCACACCGGTTCCGGCCCGCTCAGCTCAAACGTTAGGCGTCACCTGGCCCGACGGGTCCACTACCCTCGTAGCCCTCCCCACTTGCGCTTTCCCCGTTTGGCTACCATCTGACCAGCAGCTGTTCTTCAACGACGAAAGGAGCCCTTCTCATGATCCTCACGACAACGCCGAGCGTCGAAGGCAAGAAGATCACGAGCTACTTCGGCCTCGTAGCCGGCGAAGCGATTCTGGGCGCGAACTTGTTCAAAGATTTGTTTGCCGGAATCCGGGATCTTGTTGGCGGGCGTTCCGCCACGTACGAGCGAGAACTTCAACGCGCACGAGACATCGCACTGAAGGAACTCTCGGAACGAGCGCAGGAACTTGGAGCCAATGCTGTCGTAGGTGTCGACTTGGACTACGAAGTCCTTGGCCAGGGGAACGGCATGCTCATGGTCTCAGCAAGTGGCACTGCAGTCTTTGTCGAGTGACGCCTAACCCTTCGCTCGAGCCGACCCGCTCCGGCAAGGCACCCTGGCCGCCCAGAGCCCAGTACCATGATGCTCTGGTCGGCCAGGGCGCCTCGCCTCCACGGTCGGCTCAGCTCAAACGTTAGGCGTCACACCCATCGCCGACTCACGCACCCGGCGCTCCGAACTCTAAGGAGCACTATGTCGATGCCATCCCCTGCCTCAAGCATCGGGCGAGCAGAACTGGCTGAACTGCTCGCCTCCGGGGTGCAAGTGCGCATCCTCGATGTGCGACGTGCCCCTGCGTTTGAGAAGAATCCGGTTGTTCTCCCCGGCGCTCTCCGTGTGCCCCCAGATACGCTCAGCGCCTGGGCGGCGGACAGCTCAGCAGAAAGATCAGTGCCACTGGTCGTGTACTGCGTATATGGGCACGAGGTGAGCCAAACAGCCGCCGTAGAGCTTGAGGCCCTCGGATTCACAGTTCGCTTTCTCGCGGGCGGCATCAGTGAATGGCAATCTTCGGGTGGAGCCACCTCCGCCGGTGACGCCTAACCCTTCGCTCGAGGCGGACCTCCACCGGCATGGCACTTGGCCTGCGAGGCTCCCGCTGTCTATCATCCGCCTCGCAGGCCAAGCACCATCCCGGTTCCGGCCCGCTCAGCTCAAACGTTAGGCCTCACACAACCTCCGCTCTGCCATGGTCTCCATTTCGATCACAGAGGAAGCGCAGTGCGTGATCCGTGAGCGGTACGAATTGCTCTGCGGCGACGATGAAACCATAGTGCCATTTCTGGTGCTGCAATGGATGTCTCGCGCCATGGAGAGCAGCCGCGGGCCGGATGGTCGCGTGGTATGGGAAGAAGTAGCTCCAGCTCAATGGGCAGCTGAAATCGCTGGATGGGAGCAGGAGCGTGGGCAGAAGTTGAAGGAGCACGCTCTACGCATTGGGGGCTTGAGCGTACTTCTCGACATGCATGCCGAATCAGCCAAGGGCAGCTTCCTCGTAGACGCAGTCAACGGAAAGCTAGTCGTCAAAGCTACCGCCCCGTGATCCTTCGCCACCCAACGTCCTCATACCGACAATGCGGTCGCAGCGAGTGAGGCCTAACCCTTCGCTGGAGCGGACTCGCACGGGCATGGCACTTGGCCCGCGAGGCTCTTAGGCTTAGCATCCGCCTCGCGGGCCGAGCACCTTCCCGGCGTCGGCCCGCTCAGCTCAAACGTTAGGCCTGCCAGGAGCCACAATGTTCGCTGGCCACATCGGAGTCGCACTAGCTGCAGCGCGAGTCGAGCCTCGCGTCAATGTCGGCATCTTCGCCGCCGCCTCGCTCCTGCTTGATCTCCTGCTCTGGCTCTTCATCCTCTTCGGCTGGGAGTCGGTCGCAATTCCGGCCAACTTCCCGCGAACGCACCAGCCAGAGTTCGTGTTTCCGTACTCGCACGGCCTGTTCGCCAGCGTCCTATGGTCTACCCTGGCAGCAGCGTTCGTATGCTTGCTGACCAAGAGTCGCGTGGGTGAGAAGAAGTCGCGCTCAGCGCTCCTGGTTGCGGTGGTCGTCTTCTCACACTGGCTCCTCGACGCACTGGTTCATCGGCCAGAGTTGCCCATCACAGGCGCAGCCTCACATCAGGTGGGGCTCGGCCTTTGGAACAACATGTCCGCTGCCCTTGTGGTCGAAGCTGCCCTTGTCCTCGTGGGCGCGCTCCTGTTCTTCCCCGGCTGCGGCTTGTCCCGTCGGAAGAAGGTCGCCCTTGCTGTACTCAGTCTTCTTGTGCTCGCGTTCACGGTCGTCGGAATGACCGTGGCGCCAGCCCCACCTTCGGCTACCGCCATGGCGGGGAGCTCGCTGGGTACTATCGTCCTCGTGTGTGTGCTCATTGGCTGGCTCGGGAGTGGTGCACGTGAGAGGCAGGCCTAACCCTTCGCTGGAGCGGACCGCCACCGGCCTGGCACTTGGCCCGCTTCCCGGTCTGGTCCATCATCCGTCCAGCGGGCCAAGCGCCATACCGACGCTCGCGCCTCAGCTCAAACGTTAGGCGTCACCATCAGCCCCCGTCGTGCCCTACCAGCCTCTAGCTGATGCAGTGCTCGTCATCCACTTCGGAGTCGTGCTCTTCGTTGTGGGAGGCCTTGTCGTGGTTGTCGCGGGAAACTGGCTGCGCTGGCGCTGGGTCAATCAACTATGGTTCCGGCTGGCACATCTCGCTGCCATTGCCGTCGTAGTTCTGCAAGCCTGGTTGGGTCAATACTGTCCGCTCACAACCTTCGAGTCCTGGCTTCGCGTCCAGGCTGGTGCAGCAGCGTACGAGCGGAGCTTTATCGAGCATTGGCTCCAGCGACTCATCTTCTATGAGGCGCCGTTCTGGGTGTTCACGGTCGCCTACACAGCGTTCGCAGTGTTGGTGTTGCTGGTTTGGTGGCGCTATCCACCACGCCGCGGTTCAGGCAGAGGCAGCGACGCCTAACCCTTCGCTGGAGCGGGGCCTCCGCCTGCCTGGCACTTGGCCCGCGAAGCGCTCGCTGTCATCTTCCGCTTCGCTGGCCAAGCGCCATTCCGGCTCCGGCCCCTCAGCTCAAACGTTAGGCCTCACAAGACAACCCCTCGCGTCACAAAGAGATCTCTCATGAGCTACGACCTCGCCGTCTTTGATCCAAAGGCTGAGCTTCGCGATCGCGCCCGGTTCGAAGAATGGTACGACATGCGTACCGAGTGGGAAGACGATCTCGACTACAACAACCCCTCCAACGCGACGCCAGCACTACAGGCTTGGTTCCACGAAATGCGGCAGGTGTTCGCCCCGATGAACGGGCCGCACTCATCAGACGACGTTGGAATGAATGACGATGAGCTTCTGGCTGACTACTCGATTGCCAACGATCTAATCTACGTCACGTTCTCCTGGGGCAACGCCGAAGCTGCTTACCTCAAGACCAAGGAGCTTGCGGAGGGGCGGGGCGTTGGCTTTCTAGACGCAAGTGGCGACGAAGGAGCCGCGTGGTTCCCGGGCCAAGGCGCCTCACTTGTAGTCGTTCACGTAGCGCCCCAGTCCGACGAGTGAGGCCTAACCCTTCGCTGGAGCAGACCGCAACCGGCCTGGCACTTGGCCCGCGAGGCGCTCAGGCTTAGCATGCGCCTCGCGGGCCAAGCGCCATCCCGGCGTCGGCCCGCTCAGCTCAAACGTTAGGCCTCGCAAGGCGACTGTCAGTGACCGCGGAACTCTAAATGCAACCCCATCACGCCGCGATTGCCGTCGCCCTGCTGATCTACACCGGCTTGGCAGGAGCAGCAGAGCCTCGTTTCGGCGAGCTTCCCGCCGGATCTGTGACCACTTCGGAGACTCACGACGTCACTGCCGAGATTTGCCGCGATCATCTCTTCGACCCGGCGATCGTGCAATCCGCGCTACCAACTGGATACCGGCTAACCACGGCAGCTCGCGCCGCCACCCGCGATCCGGCACTCGCGGCGCTTCTTCTGAAGACTCCAAAGTTGCGCGACTACGCGATGGGAAGCCTGTGTTTCGTTTCTGCTGGCAGGTTCGAGGTCGACGGCGTTTCCGTGCAAGCCGCTCCACCTGTGCCACTAGCATTCTGGTGGGCAGTCGCTGAGGGTCCTCGACACGCAGCCATGCGCGGGAAGGCCGCATGGGTCCAGCTGAGGAGTTGGTACTCGTCAGCCATCAAGTGCCAGGCGGCAGTTCTCGGAACGGACCCGATGGCCGAGTTCAGCGACATCCGAGTCGAGCAGGTTCAGGCCAACCAGTGGCGCGTACGCTTAGTCCTGCCCGGCGAGACGGTCACAGCAGACATAAGCAGTGCGGGTCCTCTCGTTCCGTCACGCGCCGCGCAGCCAGGCTACATGTCCGTCCCTATGAGCGGTCGCGCATCCGACTACTTCTCAGTCTTCACATACTTCGGCCACCATCATCAAGAAGCACGAGGCGAGTGGAGTGCAACCGGCACCGGCCTCTTCAGTGAAGCCTTCTCCATCGAAGGCGAGTCAGGAGTTTTCGGCACCATCTTCCAAGCCGGTTGGAGGTCTCGGGCCGGCCTGTATCGGTTCTCGTCTCAGTAGCGGCGCGAGCAGCGATGCCTAACCCTTCGCTGGAGCCGACTCGCACCGGCATGGCACTTGGCCCGCGAGTCGCTCGTTCTTATCATCCGCCTCGCGGGCCAAGCACCACGCCGGCGCTCGCGCATCAGCTCAAACGTTAGGCGTCACAGGAGGTTCCGTGGTTCTTCGTGCAAGCTGCTTGTGCCAAGGCATCGCTCTCGAAATCGATGGCTCGATCCGCGACATGCTCTTCTGCCACTGCACGATGTGCCGCAAGGTTCACGGTACAGCCTTCAGAGCTCGAGGTCGCGTGAGAACCAAAGACCTCCGGTGGGTCCGCGGCGAGGAACTGGTCCGCTACTACGAGTCATCACCTGGTGAGCACCGGGGCTTCTGCTCAGTTTGCGGCTCCAACATCTTCACCAAGTTCACTGCGCGGCCTCAAGAACTGGGGCTTGCGCTCGGAATTCTTGATGACGATCCGGGAAGTCGGCCAACGTGCCACGTGTTTGTTGGTTCGAAGGCTCCCTGGTACCAGATCACCGACACATTGCCACAGTACGAGGCTTTCCCTCCAGTCCACGTTCAACCGCGATTCCGAGAAGGTGACGCCTAGCCCTTCGCTCGAGCCGACTCGCGCCTCAGCTCAAACGTCAGGCGTCGCAAGGTACCCGCGCTGTCGGTGCGGTGCTCCTTCAACTCCACACCATTGAAGCCAAGCCAACTCCGCACGACAACATTGCAGGCCTTCCGAAGTACCCGCGCAGCCCAATGAACTACCTTGAACCTTGGTACGCACTCGCGGAAGACGAATGCGCCGATCTAAGCGCCGAGCTCACCCGAGAACTGCCAGTGGGGCATGAGCTGGAGGGCATTTCAGTTAAGTGCCTCGCGCGCCGCCAAGATCGCGATGATGTCCTCTTCGAACTGAAAGATGGTTCAGGCCGCTTGGCCGCCGTTCATCTCACTTGGCAAGTTGAGAGCAAGCCGCCCTGGCCAAGTGCAGTCATCTACTCGGGGCCTCCGGAGTGGCTTGCCGCCATGAAACAACACCATTCCGAGTACGACGCCTAACCCTTCGCTGGAGCGGACCGCCACCGGCCCGGCAATTGGCCCGCCCAGCTCAAATGTTAGACGGCTCACACAACCATCCTTGACCGCACAGCGTGTTCCACATTGACCCGTGGAGGTTGACGCCCGACAAGGCCGGGCGCTCAGACATTCCTAAGTTCCGACGCCCACACTAGAAGCACAGTCAGCGTCGACTGGGCCCGGTCAAAAGGAATCACCATGAACCTCAGCAACATTGGCGTAGTGCTGTGCCTCGCGGCAGGCGTGACCAGCTTCTCTTCGTATGCCGGCGGCCATCGCAAGGAGTCTCAGGGCGATCGTCACGTCCAATCCAGCATGCAACGCGTCGCTGTCCGTCCCAAGGCCGGGGAACCTGGCTATGGCTGGCAGTACTTTACCGATGCACGCGCTGGCAGTGCAGTTGTCATCAGCCCCAGCGGGAACTACTACCACAGCCAAGGAGATGGCCTCAAACTCGTGTTCAAGGCAAGCGAAGCCACCTAACCCTTCGCTGGAGCCGACTCGCACCAGCACGGCACTTGGCCCGGGAGCCCGTCGTTCGTATCATCGGCCTCGCGGGCCAAGCTCCATCCCGGCGCTCGCCCGCTCCGCTCAAACGTTAGGCGTCAGAACCCCACAGCTCGCCAGATGCCGCGTATGCCGACTTCCCCGCGATTGAGCCTCTTCGTCCTGCAAGTTCAAGTTGGGCGTGGAACGAATGCAGAGATGCCGGCGCACCTCGCCGGCGCCTTCGTGCCGGCCTTCGCGACTGCCATGGATCATGAGTCTGCGGCAAGAGCCGCCGTCTATGCGCTAGGCCGCCAGGGCTTCTTGTTCCAAGACATACAGGGACCAATTCATCAACTGGATGCCACGCGATGGAACGAATACGTGCAGTCCACCTGGCCGGAACTTGCAGCGCACTTCCCACCGCAGAGTGAGGTTGTTCAGATGCTCGGCACAGAGTCGGTGTTCTTCGGCCCGTTTGCCGGTTACGAATCGGCAGGGGTTGCCCAGTAGGTCATCCATGCCGGCACCCGAGCGCAAGAGCGAGGACTGACGCCCAACCCTTCGCTCGAGCCAACCCGCTCTGGCAAGGCGCCCTGGCCGCGAAGAGCCCCTACCATGTTGCTCCTGTCGGCCAGGGCGCCTTGCCTCCACGGTCGGCTCAGCTCAAACGTCAGGCCTCGCACGCGACGCACGTGCGCTCCGCGTGGCAACATGAGGCATTCGTTCGCCTCACTTCGGGAGTGCTCGTGGGTTCTCGTCCAATACAGAAGTACCAAGGCTCCTGTCACTGCGGTGCCGTGCGCTTCGAGATCGAGACAGACTTCCCCGAACTAACCATGTGCGATTGCTCCATCTGCAGGCGCAAGAACGCGCTCATGGTCAAGGTGCACGAGAGCCAGTTTCGCCTCCTGGCCGGCGAAGAGTCCCTCACCGAGTACCAGTTCCACACCAAGACTGCGCGGCACTTCTTCTGCAAGGCCTGCGGCATCTACCCCTTCCACCGCAAACGCGTCACACCGGAATACTTTGGCATCAACGTGCATTGCCTCGAAGGGTTCTCACCTGAAGGTATTCCTTTGCGCCAGGCTGTCGGCGCTTCAATGCCGTAGCCATGCCACCAGCGAGGCCTAACCCTTCGCTGGAGCCGACTTGCACCGGCATGGCGCTTGGCCCGGCGCTCGCGCCTCACCTCAAACGTTAGGCCACACGGCCCATCACCCTGCCCCCTCGGCCTGCTCTGGACATGCTCCGTGCACTGATCTACGGCCTCACCATCCTGCATCTGGGCCCCGGTATCGCGTTCGCCTTGCTGGCATTCGGGTGTGACCAGCCGGAGCCATACCTCGGCGCCGTTTGCGGCAAGGCTGGCTTGTCGTCCTTTGGACTGCTCACGATGGGTGCCTGGCTAGTTCTGGTCGTCGCTTTGGCAGCATCGCGCCTCGTGCAGCGCGCTCGCACTTCTGCGCCGCCAAACACTACTGCTCGGACTCTGGCACTGCTCGCGGTTCTTGCCGCAGGTGCGCTTCTCGGCGCTGCGGGTGCGTGGCTGAGTGGTAGCCAGTACTGGTTCCTGTCTATCCCAGTCGCGCTCGCGCTAGGTTGGTTGTTCCTGGCCAATCCACTGGCCTGTACCGCTGAGTCTCAGGCCAGGGAAGGCACCGCCGGGCCAAGCGCCATACCGGCGTCGGCCCGCTCAGCTCAAACCTCAGGCCGCAGACAGAACCCGTCGCAGTACATTGGTGCCATGGACTCCGATGCCAGCATCCGATTCTTCGAGACTCAGTTTCAGCGTCAGGTGCGCCAGACCGATCTGAGCCTCAATCCGTTTGAGCAGCAGGCGCTTCCATATCTTCGCGGCAGGGTTCTCGACTACGGCTGCGGCTTGGGCAATCTGGCGGTTGCTGCGGCGCGCCAAGGCTGCAGCGTCGTGGCCCTCGACGCGAGTCACGCCGCCATCGAGCACTTGCGCCAAGTTGCCCACACAGAATCTCTGCCGATCACGGCGACCGAAGCCGACCTTCGCACCTACGAGGTACGCGACGAGTACGACACCATAGCCTGTATCGGCCTGCTGATGTTCTTCGACTGTCCGACCGCCTTCGCACAGCTGCAGCAATTGCAGGCTCACGTTCGGCCGGGAGGAGTCGCCGTTGTCAATGTGCTGGTGCAAGGTACCACCTACCTCGGGATGTTCGATCCATCGAGCCATTGCCTGTTCGCGCGGAATGAGATGCGCGCACGCTTTGGCGGCTGGGAAATCCTGCGCTCCGAGTACCAGGACTTTCCGACGGCCAATGACACAACAAAGTCCTTCGTCACAGTCATCGCTCGCAAGCCGGCAGTACGCACTGCGGCCTAACCCTTCGCTCGAGTGGGCTGCCACCGGCAAGGCACTTGGCCCGCGCGCCAGCCAGTGTCATCATCTGTCGCGCGGGCCAAGCGCTATCCCGGCGCTCGCCCGCACAGCTCAAACGTTAGGCAGCACTCCGAAGCACCGAGCGGACCTAAGACCATGGACCAAACTCCGGCGTCACTCCAAGGCTCTTGCCACTGTGGCGCCGTGCGCATCACGTTGCCAAGCGCGCCAGAGAAGGCGACTGACTGCAACTGCTCGATCTGCAGGCGTCTGGCCGGCCTGTGGGCCTACTACGAGTTCGGCACGGTGCTTGTCGAAGGGCACCCGGAGAACACAGCCGAGTACATCTGGGGCGATAGATCGCTTCGCACAGTGCGATGCAAGACCTGTGGAGTTGCAACCCACTGGGAGCCGCTGGAGCACCAACCAGGCCAGAAGCATGGGGTAAACCTGCGCAACTTCGATCCCAAGCTCCTGCTATCGGTACAGGTTCGAAAGTTCGACGGTGCGGACACCTGGACTTTCATCGACTGAGCGCACGCCCAGTGCTGCCTAACCCTTCGCTGGAGCCGACTCGCATCGGCATGGCACTTGGCCCGCGAGGCGCCGCTTCTTATCATTCGCCTCGCGGGCCAAGCGCCATCCCGGCGTCGGCCGGCTCAGCTCAAACGTTAGGCGTCATGATTAGCGACCGCAAACTGTTGCTTCGCCGAACAGCAATGCTTGCTTCCACCTGTGCCTCGGTTACCTTGGCCGTGGCCTGTGGCGTGAAAGCCCGACTTGTATCCGCCTCGCAAGTGGAGTCGAAACTTCTGCTGGCCATTCTTGTCACCCTCTACGTGATGGCTATCTGGCTCGGGCTACTACATGAATACGCTTCACTGAGGCGGGGCTACGATCCTGAAGCGAAGTTCCCAAAGCTTTCGTTTTCAGATTTCAGCAGCATGCACTCCTGGTGCTCAAAGTGGGCGTACGGGTCATACCTCATCGCACTTGGCTTGCTGGCGTACTCGTTCTTGTACGTGGGACAGGTGCGTTGGTCGAAGAGCTTCCCGTTTACTGAGTCTGACGCACTGGGCTTCATGCTTCATCTTTCAACGCTTGCGCTTGTATCGCTGCCCCTCATCACGTCGGCAGCACGGATGCCCGGGACTTTCGCCGCCAACTTTCGCGCAGACTCGCAGTGACGCCTAACCCTTCGCTGGAGCCGGCTCGCACCGGCATGGCGCTCGCGCCGCAGCTCAAACGTTAGCGCGCAGGTGAACACTGCTCGCTGCGAAAGGTGACCGATGCTGAAGACCTACCAAGGCAGTTGCCACTGTGGCGCCGTCAAGTTCGAGGCGGATATGGACCTCACGCAGAGTTCCTATCGCTGCAACTGCTCGATCTGCCGCAGAACACGCTTCTGGCCCGCAGTTGCCAAACCCGAAGGCTTCCGCCTCTTGTCAAGCGACGCAGAGCTGACGCAGTACCTGTTCCACACCCAGAAGAACCAGCACTACTTCTGCAGGCACTGCGGCGTTCGCGCGTTCGGCGTCGGCACCGAGACACCCGTAGGAAAGATGTACGGAGTCAACCTCGGCTGCCTCGAAGGCGTGTCGGAAGAAGAGCTCTCGCGCGTCCCGATCACGTACGTTGACGGTCTGCACGATACGTTTGCACCTCCCGAGTACTTCTCCCACCTTTGAGCACTCGGTAGCTCCCCGCAATGCGCCCTAGCACTTCGTTGGAGCCGACCCGCACCGGCATGACACTCGCGCCTCGGCTCAAACGTTAGGCCTCACGGTCACCCCCATGTCCGGCTACACCACTAGGCCGTTGTCTGCTGCCACATGGGCCGATTTCGCGGCCCTCGTCGAACGTCATGGTGGTGTCTGGGGCGGCTGTTGGTGCTTGGCCTTCCATGTCGAAGGGAATGAGCGGGGGCCTCACCGTCGTGCGCAGAAGGAGCAGCGGGTGCGTGAGGGCAAAGCGCATGCTGCACTTGTCTACTCCGGTCCAGACTGCGTCGGCTGGTGCCAGTTCGGCCCGAGCGACGAGCTGCCACGCATCAAGCATCTTCGCGTCTACAACCAGGCACAGGGAGTACCGCCCGACTGGCGGATAACTTGCTTCTTTGTGGACAAGGAACACAGGGGCAAAGGCGTCGCCTCCTTGGCACTCGCAGGCGCACTGGATGAGATCGCACGCTTGGGCGGCGGCCTCGTCGAGAGCTACCCCGAAGACACAACGGATCGGAAGGTCTCTCCCTCCTTCCTCCACAACAGCCGCCTGGCACTCTTCGAGCAGCAGGGCTTCGCGCGCGTGCGCGCACTGGGCAAGAACCACTGGGTCGTTTCCAAACAAGTGGCTGCGCGCAAGCGGTGAGGCCTAACCCTTCGCTCGAGCGGGGACCTCCACCGGCAGGCCGCTTCGCCTCTCAGCTCAAACGTGAGGCATCAGAGGGCCTCTCAGTGACGGCTGCCGAGTAGTTCATCCTGCCAGAAGGGCTGATCGGCCCATCTCAGCGTTGATCAGCAGGCGGAACTGCCGCAGGATCCATCCAGAAAATGCCCCACATGTGGCCGTCGGGGTCGGCGAGATCTCGCGTGTACATGAAGCCATGATCTTCAGGCGGGTTCACATCCGCTTGCCCACCGCTTGCCGCAGCAGCATTGTTCATCGCGTCCACGTCGTCCCGGATGTCCATCGCCAGCGAGAGCATCAAGCCAGCCGTTCCGGCCGCAGGGAACGGACGCTGTGTAAACGTACGCCACTTGGCGTGAGTGAGCAGCATCACGTAGATCGCCTCACTCCACACCATGCACGCTGACGTGTCGTCGCTGAAGTGAGCGTTCTGCGTGAATCCCAGGGCCTTGTAGAAGCCGATCGACACAGTCAAGTCTCTGATCGGCAGGCTCACGAAGATCATCTTGCTCATGGGGTTCTCTTCCTGGTCGGGCGTTGACTTGGACTCTCTGCGCCTGCAGAGCTTCACCCCCACGACGATCCGCGGACGCCAGAATCGACAAGCAAGAACCGCCCTGCCAGGATTGTTCGGCATTCCTGGCAGCAACCGCAGCGCGCAAGCTGATGCCTGACCCTTCGCTGGAGCCGACTCGCACGGGCATGGAGCTTGGCCCGCTTCCCGGAGTGGTGCATCATCCATCCGGCGGGCCAAGCGCCACACCGGCGCTCGCGCCTCGGCTCAAACGTCAGCCGTCTCAGGAACCACCGTGCTTCCATTCACCGTTGAACAATTCTTCGGTGTCTTTCGCGCCTACAACCTCGCGGTCTGGCCAGCCCAGTGGATGCTGTTTGCATCCGCACTCACGGCTCTGATTCTGGCGGCCAGGGCGAATCGCCGGTCGAGCCGGGCCATAGCAGGCATCTTGGGCGTCCTTTGGTTATGGCTCGGCTTGATGTACCACCTTGCCTTCTTCTCAGCGATCAATCCAGTCGCCTACGCGTTTGCGGCGGTTTCGGTCGCAGGCGGGCTCGCCTTCCTGTGGTTCGGCGTCGTGCGGCGGCAACTTCATTTCCGCGTGTCTTTCCAGGCCCGCGGTCGCTTGGGCTGGGCTCTGGTCGCCTTCTCGCTGGCCATCTATCCCGCCTGGGCGGTTGTGGCTGGCCATCGCTTTCCTGAGTTCCCCACATTCGGACTGCCTTGTCCGACCACCATCTTCACCATCGGCATGTTGGCGTTCCTGGTTCCGCCCTATCCCCGTTGGCCGTTGGTAGCACCGGTCTTGTGGTGCCTGGTTGGCGCTCAGGCCGCGTTTCTGCTCGCTGTTCCCCAAGACCTTGGGCTCTTGGTGGCAGCGATCGCCGGTGTCTTCCTGCTCGCGCGATCTTCTGGCGAGGCAAGGAGTCCCGCTGCTCCGCAATGACAGAGCCTGCCAACCCTTCGCTGGAGCCGACTCGCACCGGCCTAGCGATTGGGCCACTCAGCCCAAAGGTCAGGGCGCGTGTTGCAGGATTGAAGTCCGGCTACATCATGGCGCAACGCAAAAGTTGTCAAGCGAGAATTCTTGCCCTCCGACCAAGACCTCTCTGATCTGTCCAGTCAGGCGGACCTTGCCGACCTTGCCGACTTGCACGCCTCCCGAGTTGAAGATCGGGGCGGTGAATACGGTGACAGCAACACCGTTGACAGTGGCCGGCAGGGCCTCAAGGTTGCCGGTGTCTATCGCTCCGCCGTTTACGGCGAAGTTTTCGTGTCCGCCCAGGTCGGTGAAGTCGAATGTCACTTCGCGACTCGGCGCAGCGAGAGCAAATCGCAATGAGATGTTGTTGACATCCAGTCGTTGGTTGCCGGGCCCACCGAGTCCTGGCGACGAGACGACGGCTCGATTGAACGAGGATGTTCCCGATGGGTGTAAAAAGTTCTCGACAGACATCGTGCCAGCCGCCCGCTGCAGAACCACGGTTCCAGGTGTCTGCGCGCTCCCGCCAAAGGCGGTTCCTGGAGCGATCGGTTGTTCAAAGTCAATGCAGACTGTGCACTGCTTCTCCTTCGACATGCCTGCGCAGCCAGCCAAGAGCCAAGCAAGAGTGATCAGAACAACGAGACGCAGGTTCAAAGTCGACATATTTCCTCCCAGAATGAAGCGTGCAAGAAAGCACCGGAACGCCGATGCTCCTCTTCGGTCCACGGGCAAACAACCATAGAAATGTGGACAGCCGTCACGCGCCCTGCCCCTTCGCTGGAGCCGACTCGCACCGGCATGGCACCGGGCCCGCGAGGCGCTGGTTCTTGTCATTCGCCTCGCCGGCCAGGCGCCATCCCGGTTCCGGCCCCTCAGCTCAAACGTTGGCCGGCACAACCACATCTGTATCGTGCTCAAGCTCCTCAAGTCGCTGATTCGTTCGCCGAAGTCTGAAGCCGAGTTCGATGCCGGCGCGGTCATGGCGCCGCCAACCCAGATCAGCGTCCCGGGCTCTGAACCCTTCGACCTCGCCGCTTCGCTGGTCGACGCAGGCGGATTCCCCATCGCAGATTGGCAGGCGGTGCATCGATGGATCGAAACCCTGCCAATCGAATCAGCCAAGGCAGAAGCATGGTCCTCATGCGAACGTGCGTGGCTGGAGCACCTGCGCCTCGCCCTGGGACGGGACTACCGAGTGCGCTCACAAGGCTCGGCCATCCTGGTCTCAACTCTGCCTGTCAACGTGGCCGATGCGACGCTTGCCTTCGTCAACAAGACGGTGCAGCGAATCGTCCGCGTGCTGCACGGGCTTGCTGCGACGCCCGAGTGGGGCAACGATATCCTGATCGTCTTCGACGAAGACGAGTCCTACTACCGGTATGTCTCGCACTACTACCCGGAGGCCGGAGAGTTCGCGGCCAGCAGCGGCATGTACATCAATCGGGGCTGTGGCCACTTTGTCTCCGTCAAGGCAGATCTTCGCTCCGTGGAGCCTGTCATCGCGCATGAGTTGACGCACGCGTGCTTGAGTCACTTGCCCATCCCGGCATGGCTGAACGAAGGTCTCGCGGTCAACACGGAGTTCCGGCTCTGCCCTCCGCCGCAAGCGCCGGCGAATCCCCGGCAGCTGCACGCCCGTCATCTGAAGTTCTGGGGAGCACAGGAGATTCAAGAGTTCTGGTCAGGCAAGTCGTTCCTGCGAAGCGACGAGGGGAACGAGCTGTCATACGACTTGGCGAAAGTGCTCGTGTCTCAGTTCGCCGCCGACTGGGAACCGTTCCGCCAGTTCGTTCTCGCCGCCGACCTGGCAGATGGCGCGGCGTCGTCTGCCATGCAGCACCTCGGCATCGATCTGGGGGCCGCTGTCTGCGCCGTTCTCGAGCGGGAACCGGATCCTTCGTGGGCCCCAAGGCCGCAGGCCTGGCATGGCGATCCCGAGCGAGGAGCCTTCTGAATGCGCCGGCCATCCCTTCGCTCGAGCGGACCGCGACCCCGTACCATGGGCTCAGCTTCCGGCACCGCTACGCCCAGGGAGGCCACATGAGAGATATCCGCTTCGTTGTCCTGCACGCACCAGGTCCGCGTTGGAAGCAGGGATTGCCATTCTTCGAGCAGGAGGGAGTGCAGGAGCACGTTGCCCACTTTCGCCAATGGCTGGCCGAAGGCAAGCTGGCGCTGGGTGGCCCGTTCCTCGACGAGCATGCCGGCGGCATGATGATTCCAACCGAAGGACTCAGCGAAGCGCAGATCACGGCATTTGCCAACGCCGATCCAGCCGTCCAGTCGGGTCTCTTGCGCGTGGCGGTTCGGCAGTGGCTCGTGGGCATGAAGCAATGAGCCCTGTTCTGTGGCTCCCCAGTGCAGCCCATCCCTGCACACGGCCACTTGAAGCCCGCCAAACCTTTGATGAAGCGGATTCGCACCGGCATGGCGCTTGGCCCGCCAGGCGCTCGCTGTCATCATCCGCTTCGCGGGCCCAGCGCCACACCGGCGCCTGTGGCTCAGCGCAATCGCCATGCTGCATGGCCGCCGCAGATGCCCGATCCGAAGTTCTTCCCGACTGCACGAGCATTTCGCAAGTGGCTTGAAGCCAACGCGAGTCGTGCCTCAGAACTGCTGGTGGGCTATCACAAGGTCGCCACGGGCAAGCCCAGCATGTCCTGGCCAGAGTCCGTCGACGAAGCACTGTGCTTTGGGTGGATCGATGGCGTCCGCAAGCGGATCGATGACGAGTCCTACCAGATCCGCTTCACGCCCAGGCGACCGACGTCCATCTGGAGCGCAGTGAACATCGCCAAGTTCGAGGCGCTGCAAGCCGAGGGGCGCATGACGCCCGCCGGTGTCGAGGCATTCAAGAACCGGACCGAAGCCAAGTCCGTGGTGTACGCCTACGAGCAGGAGTCACCGGCCGAGCTCTCTCCCACTGAGCTGCGCGAGTTCAAGCGCAACAAGGTCGCCTGGCGCTTCTTCGAGAGCAGTCCGCCGAGCCACAGGAAGGTCGTGCTCCATTGGGTCTGCGGCGCCAGGAAGCCAGAGATTCGCCAGAGGCGGTTCACCCAGTTGCTCGAGGCTTGTGCTGCTGGCCAGCGGCTGCGGTGAGTCCCTCGAATGCGGCTTGCCCCTTCGCTCGAGTGGACTGCCATCGGCATGGCACTTGGCTCGCTGGGCGGTGTGGTCCATCATCCGCCTGGCGGCCCGAGCACATCGACCATTGCAGATCCTCCTTCCACCAGCCATTGACCCAAGCACATGCCGACTCGTCCGAGCACAAGCGCCTTCAAGGGCTGGATGGCCGCTGCCGCCATGGCAGCTTCTGCCCCGACTGTGCAAGCGGCTTCGTTTCCATGCGACAAGGCGGCTACGTCAGTGGAGAAGGCCATCTGCGGCTCGCCCGAGCTGTCCATGCTGGACGAGTACCTGAGTCGCTACTACGCAGGTGGACGCATGAGACTCCAGCACGCCGAAGAGTGCCTGGTCGGCGATCAGCGAGCATGGATTCGTACCGTTCGCAATGGCTGCAAAGATGCCGCCTGCCTGAAGGGCGCGTACCTCAATCGCCTGGCTGTTCTTCATGCAGTGCAGCCCGGGGCCACGAGCCTGCGCACCATCGAACTCCCACCCATTCCTTCCCTCGTCTGGATCGTCCCACCCGCAGCCGATCAATCTGCAGCGCCAAGGAGCGTCCAGACCAGTCCGCTCTCCGCCAGTGGCAAAATCATCAACGAAGTCGCGACCGGCGATGGCTATGTGCTGCAGTCGGACGCTGGAGCCAGGCACGTCCTCGTCTCCTTGATGTTCCTGGAACAACCGACCACGGACGCGCTGGCCCAGCTTGCCGGGTTGAATGAGGCCAGATATGAAGTCCGCGGCCGGGCCGAGCCCACCGGCGGCGAAATCAAGTCATTCGCCGCAAGCCAGTGCACGTTCGTCTACCGCAAGGCACGTTGACGCCCAGCCCCTCGCTTGAAGCCGACGCGCGCAGGCCTGGCATGCGCATCACGGGCCAGGTGCCACCCCTGCCCTCACCGCTCAGCTCAGACCTGAGGTCTCATGCTCGAACCAGAGGAGTACCGCAATGTTCTCTGCGCTCATCGCACGGTCTGCAGTTCTCATCGGCGTCGCCCTGCTGGCCTGGCATAGCGTCCGAGCGCAAGTCCAACCGAGCCCGCCGGCGACGACAGAGCCGTCGTTGTTCGCGGTCGAGATCACCATCGGCCCGAAGTGGGATCCGACCAAGCCTGCTCAGGAGCAGCACTACTTCCGAGAGCACAGTTCGAACCTGAAGCGCCTTCGGGACGCAGGCGCTCTGGTCATGGGAGCGAGATACTCCGACAAGGGGCTGCTTGTCCTGGCGGCGAGAGACGAGTCGCATGCGAGGTCGATGATGGAGGAGGATGCTTCCATCGGAGCAGAAGTCTTCAGCTACCAGCTGCATCCGTTCAGCGTGTTCTACGGTGGAACCGTCAGCCCGCGCTTGCGCCAGGCAACACAGTGAGGCCCAAGCCGCCAGGTACGGCAAGCCGATCTGAGGCTCGAGCAGGCCGGCTCAACCGCCACGGCTCTGATTGCCGTCAATGCCGAACTTCCGAGTGGCGCCCACAGTGTGCGTATCGGGTTCGTCACAGGAGGTGCAGGTGAACGCTTTCCGCATTGGTCTTCTTTCCGGTCTTGTCTTGGCCACATTTGCAGCCTCTTGGGCTCAGGCGCAGCAGGCATCGGCGCCTGCTCAACAGGTGTACGTGTCCAAGCCGATCATGGTCAGTCCGGTGACGGGCGACGACAAGAAGGAAGTCGTCCTCATGTCGGTTGCCATCCAGCCCTCCGGCGCTGTGCCCATGCATACGCATCCAGGAGACTGCGTCGGTGCGGTCGTCGAAGGAACCGTTGAGCTGCTGGTCGAAGGCCAAGCCCCCAGGCGCGTCGCCGCCGGCGAGGCGTACAACAACGTCCGAGGGACTGTCCACGGGTTCCGCAATGTCGGTGATACTCAGGCCAAGCTGCTCAACAGCCTCGTCGTGGACAAAGGCGCACCTCGGGTGCAGCCAGCCGCTCAGGCTGCAAAGCAGTAGCTCGCGCCGTCGGCGCAGGGGAGCCGGCCAGGCGCCACCCTCGAAGGATCCACATGCGAACCATCGCCGCGTTCACGAGCCTGTTCTTGTCGGTTTCGGTGGCAACTGCTCAGTCGCCCTACAACGAAGACGCGGATGCCAAAGCCGAGGTGCAGCGGGCACTCGCCGAAGCCGCGGCCACCAGAACGGCCGTCCTGATCGTCTTCGGCGCCAACTGGTGCCCCGATTGCAGGCTTCTCGACGCCGCGATGAAGAGTGCCTCGACCTCTGCACTTCTGGCGCGTGAGTACAAGATCGTCAAGGTCAATGTGGGTCGGTTCGATCGAAACGTCGACATGGCGCGCTTCTATGGGGTCCCGCTGGCCAGCGGCATACCGGCAGTAGCGATCGTCACGCCCGCCAACAAGGTCCTGTACGCCACGCGCGCCGGCGAACTCGCCGATGCCAGGCGAATGGGCGAGAACGGCGTGTACGAATTCTTCAGGCAGGCCGTCGCTCAAGCGAAGCCAAAACCTTGAGCCTGGTTCTCATGCACAAGCCTGTGCTCGAGCCGCGCCGGCGTGGCACTCGCGGCACCAGGCGTCACCAGAGCTCTACTGGCGATGTGGGAACGATGATGTTGCCCTTGTCGCGCACATAGAGATACAAGGCGACCCCGAGCATTCGTGCACCCGCTGCGCTCTGCTCGACCTCGACAACGGCGCGCTCGAGCCCGAGCCTGATCGAGGCTCCTGCGGCGCAGGGATCCGGGTGTCCGCAGACGCTGCTCCATCGCCGCTGGTCGAGACTGCCAGTCGCGCCTGTCGGCCCACTGAGGGGCGCCGCCGGCTGGTCACCGCCGCGCAAAAGTACATACAGCAGCGCCACGCTCAACACCACAAGAAGCCTTGCCACAGGTCACCCGATGCGAGTACACAGCCTGTACAACGCAAACGCCCCTCAAGCCCGGACATTCGGTGCCAAGGCGGGCTGGCAGGCCGAGAGCAGCCCGCGCCTGAAACCCGGCCATGGCCGGCCGCGAACATGACGCCTGACCCTTCGATCGAACCAACGTGCACCGGCTCGGCCCTTGGCCCGCGACGCGCTCGCTCCGTCAGCACAGCCCTCTGGCATCATCACTCGCCACCTCACACCATGGAGTCTCCAAGATTGCGTTGCTCGGCAAACAGGTGGGTGCTGCTGATCGCGTTCGTCACCTCGCTCGCTGCGAACGCCCAGACGGACCTCAGCGCAGAACAGATCCGCAACCTGGTTTCAGGCCAGACGCTTGCCTTTCGGTTCCCCGGCGTGCCGCCGGCGGATCCGAAGTTCTTCAGCCATTGGGACTTCAGGACGGATGGCTCGCTGTGCGGGCGGCTGATCGGGAGCAGCGTCGCCACGGAGTGCGCTGACGTCGGCGTCTGGAATGTCCAGGGCAACAGCCTGTGCTGGACACTCCAGCGCATCGGCACGAGTTCAGGCATCAACTCTGTCTGCGGGCCGGTGCGGAAGGCCACGGACAGTCTGTACGAACTTCAAGAAGGATCCGGCAAGCTGGGCAGCATTCTTTTCGGCATCGGAAAGTAGGCCGGCGGCGCACAAGCCCTCGATCATCGCGAGGCGTCGAAAACCAACACGCATCAGCCCATGACCCATCGCATTGCATCATGCAGCTGTGGCCAGTTGCAGGCCCAGGTCTCCACGGGGCCCGTCCGCGTTTCCGTCTGTCACTGCCTGGCATGCCAGCGCCGCACCGGCAGCGTTTTCGGCGCGCAGGCCCGCTTCGACAAGACCGCGGTGACCCTGACAGGCATTGCCAAGGAGTTCGTTCGCACCGGGGATGAAGGAACGCGCGCGACGTTCAGCTTCTGCCCGGACTGCGGGGCGACCGTGTACTACACTTTCTCCGGCAATGAGGATGCGATCGTCATTCCCGTTGGCGCGTTTGCTGATCCAGCGTTCCCCGCACCCAGCTTCTCGGTCTACGAGGAGCGAATGCACGCCTGGGTGAACATCCCTGGCGAAGTCACCCACATGGCGTGAGCCGCCTGCCGCTCCAGACTCCTGGCGCGAGTGGACAGCCTCCGGCACAAGCCACTTGGCCCGCAAGTCGAATCGGACCAGCGTACATGACCCAACCCACTGCGCCCTTGCCACCCGAAGTCCTCGAAGCGTTCGGGCAGCGCCGACCGATCGAGGCCATCAGGCTCTTGCTCGCCAACCGAGCCAGTCTCTCGCAGAAGGTGAGGCCGCAGCCGGGCCCATCGGCCACCACGCCGAAGCCCATCTCGCCACCGAGCAGCGAGCCCATCAGCCCCGCCGGCGGCCTCTCGCCGGGAGAGGTGCCGAACTCGAGTTCGGCGTTCTGGGATTGGGTGGTCGTCGCGCTGTTGGCCTATCTCGCCTATCGGCTTGTGCAAGGGTAGCCGCACGCACAGAATCACATCGGCCAGGCGCCAGGCGCTCAGCTCGGACGTCAGGCCACGCGACACCCGATTCGCTCCGGCATCTCCCAGACCGTCATGACACCCCGAACCCGTCGCGCAGTGCAGGCGATCCTGTACGAGATCTTCGCCATTGCCTTCGTGGGCCCGGTTCTGAGTTTCATCTTCGACGAGCCGCCCGCGTCAACCATCGGCCTTGCCGTCGTTCTCTCGAGCATCGCCCTGGGCTGGAGCTATCTGTTCAATACCCTCTTCGAGTACTGGGAGTCGCGTCAGCCCGTGCGAGGCCGCACGTTCATGCGGCGCCTTGCGCATGGCGCCGGATTCGAAGGTGGACTCACGCTCATCCTGGTCCCCGTCATGGCGCTGTGGCTGAACACGTCTGCTCTGAGCGCGTTCCTGGCGAATCTGGGCCTTCTGGCCTTCTTCTTCATCTATGCCATCGCCTTCACATGGGCCTTCGATCGCGTGTTCGGCCTGCCGGAATCCGCGGCACCGGCGCCGTGAGGCCTGCCGGCCCTTCGCTGAGGCAGCTCCGATCGACCATGCCTTGTTGAAAGGGGTTTCATCGTGAACGAAATGTCTGTCCGCCTGGCGACGCAAGAAGACCGATTGCCGGTCTATCGAATGCTCGAGCTGTACCAGCACGATCTGTCGGACATCTGGGACCAGGACCTCGATTCGCATGGCGAGTACGGCTACGCGCTGGACCACTACTGGCATGAAGAGGGTAGCCAGGCTTTTGTCGCCACGGTCGCCGGCAAGTACGCTGGATTTGCGCTCGTCAACCGGGCAGTGCGAGTCGGAACCGAAGGCTGCTGGATGGACCAGTTCTTCGTCCTCAAGAAGTTCCGGCGGCGTGGCCTCGGGCAGCACCTGGCGGGGTCGGTGTTTGCAGCGCTGCCCGGCCGATGGGAAGTCGGCCAGATGCCCACGAACCTCGGCGCCCAGTCCTTCTGGCGCAAGGTCATCGGCGAGTACACGGGCGGCAGGTTCAAGGAGCAGACCTTGCGTTCAGGCGGGTGGCAAGGTGTCGTGCAGGTGTTCGACACTCGCGCATAGCCTTCGCCCCTCGCTTCGTCCTACATGCTGCGATCAACCGCTCTTTCCCCTACAAAGCCCTTCAAGTGAAAGTCGAACACCGCACGATCATTCAAGCCCGGCCGGACACGATCTTCGCCATCTATTCGGACGTCCCCCACTGGCATACCTGGGATCCGGACACCAGGCACGCCAGCCTGGATGGGCCTCTGCGGCTCGGCGCCACAGGCAAGCTCACGCCCACCAAAGGTCGGACGGTTCCGATGCGGGTGACCGAGTTCGTCACGGGCAGGTCGTTCACTGTCGAGTCGAGGATTCCCTTGTTCCGCATGGTCTTCGAGCACGAACTGACGCCGTGTGAAGCGGGAACCGAAGTGGTCCACCGCGTCACCTTCTCCGGTCTGCTCTCGATGGTGCTTGGCCCGATGCTGTGCAGGCAGCTGAACGCCGGACTGCCAATCACCCTGGGCAATCTCAAGCAACTCGCGGAGGCGAGAACCGCGGCCTGACTCGCGTTTCGCGCTTCCAGCCACGCGAGGAGCCTGCTAGGCTTGCAGCATGAGCAAGTACACCGGCTCCTGCCACTGCGGCGGCGTTCGCTTCGCTATCGAGACGGAAGCTCCTCTCGGCCCCTACTTCCGATGCAACTGTTCCCTGTGTTCCCGCAAGAGTGCCGTCATGGGTGCTGCGCCTCGTGCGGCGCTGCGGATCACGGCTGGTGAAGAGCTGATCTCGACCTACACCTGGAACACGGGTGAGGCCCAACACTACTTCTGCAAGCGCTGCGGCATCTACACGCACCACGTGATGCGTGGCGAGACCCAGACCGTTGGTCTCAACATGGCGTGCATTGATGGCTTCGATGTCTTCTCGCTGGGCGATGTCCCGGTCGGCAATGGCCGGCAGGAGTGGTCTGTCGTCGAAGGCCGTGCAAGCTGAGCCTTCGCTCGAGCCCCGAGTCTCTCAGTTCAAAACGCAGGCCGCAGAAGTCCTGCCACGGAGTTCCCCATGTTCCTCGACGTGCCTGGTGGCAAGCTCTTCACCTCCAGAAGCGGGCCGGCGAACGGCCAGGCGATTCTCGCCATCGGCGGGTGGATCGGCAGTTCCGAGCTGTGGCAGGACCCGCTCGCCATCCTGAGCGACGAGTTTGTCGTCGTCAGCTACGACCACCGAGGCACAGGCCTGAGCACCGTCTCGCCGGAGGCGATCACCTTCGACAGCCTCGTGGCCGACGCCCTGGCCGTGCTCGACGCCCACGGCATCGAGCAATGTGTCCTGGCCGCCGAATCGGCGGGCGCACAGACCGCTCTGGCCGTCGCGGCCCGGTACCCCGGGCGTGTCTCGCATCTGGTGATCGTCGATGGCATGTATACCCGCGGCGTGGCCGTCGACAACGACCCGTTCCTGCAGGGATTGCGCTCCAACTACGCTGCAACCCTCGAACGCTTCGTCCAGCTGTGCGTCCCGGAACCCGATTCGGAACACATCAAGGCCTGGGGTCGCAAGATCCTGGCCAGAGCTCAGCCCGAGGCGGCCATCGCCCTGCGCGTCGTCGGGTCGGAAACCGACGTCGGCGCCGACATCGCCCGCGTGTCGCAGCCCACCCTCGTGCTGCACGGCGAGCTCGACAAGATCGTTCCACTCGATCGCGCCAGAGAGCTCGCGGCAGCCTTGCCAGATGCTGAACTGGTCATCCTGAAGACCAGCGGTCACGTGCCCACGCTCACCGAACCGGTCAGGATCGCAGATGCCATCCGCGCGTTCGTTCGAGGCAAGGCCTGACCTGCAACATCACTGGAGCCAGCATGATCAGCACAGAGTTCCTAATCACTTCCCTGGT
The DNA here is from genome assembly GCF_017795745.1 of Rhizobacter sp. AJA081-3. GTDB lineage: Bacteria > Pseudomonadota > Gammaproteobacteria > Burkholderiales > Burkholderiaceae_C > Piscinibacter. The sequence goes on from NZ_CP059067.1 coordinate 3,229,448, forward strand.
GGTCGTCCTGATTCCGGGGACGGGGGTGATCTACACCGTGTCCACGGGTCTGGTGCAAGGCCGGGCGGCAAGCATCTACGCCAGCCTGGGCTGCACGGCAGGCATCGTTCCGCATCTCGCTGCCACCATCTTCGGCCTGGCCGCTGTCATGCATGCGAGTGCCCTGGCATTCCAGCTTCTCAAGTACGCGGGCGTTGCCTATCTCTTCTACCTTGCGTATGCCACTTGGCGCGACAAGTCGGCGTTCTCTGTCGATGGCACCGTGAGCCGCTCCAGTGCTTCGAGCATCGTCGTCAAGGCCTTCCTGCTGAACATCCTCAACCCCAAGCTGACGATCTTCTTCCTGGCCTTCCTGCCGCAATTCGTCGAGCCGGGCTCGGCGCAGCCGCTGGCCCAGTTGCTGACGCTGAGCGCCATCTTCATGGCCATGACGTTCGCTGTCTTCGTCGTCTACGGCCTGGTGGCGCATGCCTTCCGCCGATGGGTCATCGAGTCCGCCTCGGTGCAGCGCTGGCTTCGCTACGGCTTCACCGCAGCCTTTGCGGGCCTCGGCGCCAGACTGGCCGCCAGCGAGAGGTGACGACTCATCCTTCGTTCGAGCGCACCATTCTCCAGGAGCACCCATGCGTCATTCACTGGCCTTCATCCTGGTGGCCGCAGCCCTGAGCGCCTGTGGCGGTGGAGAAACGGCACCCGAGACGGCTGATCTCTATGTGCCGATGGGCTCGCTCCAGTGCACGGGAGGCGGAACGCCCCTGCCCGAGTGGGAGCGTCGGCTCGCCATCGCCGGCGTGCAGGTCCTGGCGTCCAGCTGTGGCCTGGATGGCCAGGCCCACGCGACCGTCTGCGGGGCACCGGATGGGCGAATCGCCATCGTGCGCGCACCCAGCAGCCAGGCCTCGGCAGCCTCTGCACTGGGCTTCGCGCCCTTGGGCTCGCTGCCCGGAGCCACGCAGGTGCCCTGCGCGTAGGCACCCGACCCATGCCTCGCTACGTCGCGTTCCTCCGTGGAGTCAGCCCCTCGAACGCCAGGATGGCGGATCTCAAGCGCGCTTTCGAGCTTGCGGGCTTCTCGGAGGTTCGAACGCTGCTGTCGAGCGGCAACGTCGTCTTCGATGCGCCATCGGGCACGGCCCAGGCGCTTCAGCAGCGAGCCGAACGTGCGATGCAGGCGCATCTTGCGCGCAGCTTCGGCACCCTCGTGCGGTCCAGCGCGCACCTTCGCGCGCTGCTGGATGCCGATCCGTTCGCCGAGTTCGAACTCCCGCCTTCGGCCAAGCGTGTCGTCACCTTCCTACGCAGTTCGGTCGACCCGAAAGCCGATCTGCCGATCGAACGCGACGGAGCGCGCATCCTCAAGCTGTCCGGCTCCGAGGTCTTCTCGGCCTACGTGCCCAGCCCCAAGGGGCCGGTCTTCATGAGCCTGCTGGAGCAGACCTTCGGCTCCGAGATTACGACACGGACCCTCGACACCGTCCGCAAGTGCGCCGGTGCCTAGCGCCTGCAGCATGTCGAGACGACAATGCAGGCCTGCGGAGCTTGAATGAACGCGCTGCCTGCCACCGTCGATCAGTACATCGCGAGCTTCCCGGCTGACGCCCGGGCCGTGCTTCACGCCGTGCGGGCCACGATCCGCCAGGCTGCGCCGCAAGCCGAGGAACGCATCAGCTACCGCATGCCCGCGGTGTTCCAGAACGGGGTCGTCGTGTACTTCGGCGCTTTCAAGCGCCATCTCGGGCTGTTCCCGCCGGTCGACGACCCGCAGGTCCGTGCCCGCGTGGCTGAGTACGCCGGGCCGAAGGGCAACCTGCAGTTCCCGTACGACCAGCCGATCCCGCACGAACTCATCGCGGCAGTCGTCAAGTCGCGGCTCGAAGCGAATCTGGCCCGGGCCGAACCCGCAAGGCGCGGCAAATGAGCTGCTTCGCAGCCACAACCCTGTAGAAACCCATGCAGAACGCACTGCTCGGCAAGCGAGTCCTCATCACCCAATCCGGCGAGTTCATGGGGCCCGTGCTCTGCGAGGTCTTTGCCGAGCAGGGTGCCACCGTCGTGGCCAGCCCGGAAGATCTCGCCGACCCCGAGGCAGCGCAGCGCGTGGTTCTGGCGGCGGGAAGCATCGACATCCTGGTCGCCAACCTCGCGTTCAGAGCACCCACGACGAGCGCGACGGAGGTCTCCGACGCCGAGTGGCGCCAGGTTTTCGCGGCCCTGGTGGACCCGCTGCCGCGGCTCGTTCGTGCCGCCGTCCCGGCCATGCTCGCCCGGCGCGGCGGGAAGGTCCTCGTCATCGGGAGCGCCTCCGCGCTGCGCGGCATGAAGCGCGCTTCTTCGTACAGCGCGGCCCGCGGCGCGCAGCTGGCCTATGTCCAGGCGGTGGGTGTCGAACTCGCGCCGCACAAGGTCCAGGTCAATGCCATCGCGCAGAACTTCGTCGACAACCCGACCTACTTCCCCGCCGAAGTGCAGGCGAACCCGCGCTTCCAGGAGCGCCTGGCCCGCGAAGTCCCGCTGGGCAGGCTGGTGGCCGCGCGCGAGGACGCCCAGTTCGCGGCGTACCTGTGCAGCGAGGCCGCCGACTGCTTCGTCGGCCAGGTGTTCCCGGTCTGCGGCGGCTGGGTGGGCCGCTGACCGGGTGCGAAACCTCGAGGAGCTTGTGCGCCCGCGCGCAAGGCCACGGCAGCTGCCCTGACGCATGAGGTACCCTGTGCGCTCACAAACGGAGAATCGAATGGCGATCAAGGCACAGCGCAACCGGGCGCGATTGCACATCCTGCGGGACAACGTCCACCGTGCACGGCGCGACGTGAAGCTGCGGCACCCCGGCGCCGCGGAGCGACTCAAGGCCCACCTGGCGGCGCGACTGGCCTACGCCGAAACAGGCAAGTAGCGCCTCGGGTCGAGGGGCTGCACGCGCGGTCTGTCGACCCCGTGTCGGCAGCCCCTCGGCAGCGAGCGCCAGCGCCCGAGCCCCTCCCGAGGAGCCCTTCATGCCCGAATCACCCCGACGCGACGAGTACCTCCTGCTGTCTCGCGGCCAGTGGGATCCCGAGAAGTCCAAGGAAGAGATCCAGTCCGCCATCGATCGTTTCTACCTCTGGTACGAACGCCTGGTCGAGCAGGGCACCTTCAAGCGCGGCCACCGGCTCGCCACCGAAACGATGCGGGTATCGCGCCACGGCGTGACCGACGGCCCGTTCACCGAGGCCAAGGAGATCATCGGCGGCTACTGGTTCATCGTCGCCGGCAGCCTGCAGGAGGCGGCCCGCATTGCCGCCGAGAACCCCTGTCTGGCATGCGGCCTGAGCTACGAGGTGCGGCCGATCGAGCACGAGCGGGCCAGCGCGTACCGCGCGGCGAACGAGACACCCCCGCCAGCCCAGTAGCCGCTCGATCCCTCGAGCTGCAAGCGTTGATCCTGCATCGCCCATCCGGGCACCCAGGTCGCAATACACACTGAGTCGTGCGCCGCGTCGCGGGACACGATCGTCGATCCATGCTGCACATCCATCCGATCGATCACAGCGATTCCGGTGTGGCCCGGCAGATCCACGCCCTGCTCCACATGGCGCACGCTCAGGAGGCGCAGCAACTCAGGCGGCACGAGCAGGCCGGCGCGGCCCGCTCGGCCGAGGACATCCGCTCGAGCATCGCGTTCTACCTCGGCGCTTTCGAGGGCGACACCTTGGTCGGCGCCGCCAGCCTCGCGCCCGACGACGAACCCGGGCAGATCGGCATCGCCATGCTGTGCGTGGCCCCTGCGCATCAGCGCCGCGGCATCGGCCGCTCGCTCGTCGTCGAGGCGCTGCGCCGCGGCGAAACGATGGCGTTCTCGGTGTCTGCAGCAGCCGACAACGCAGCGGCGCTGGCGCTGTACCGCGGCCTGGGTTTCGTCGCGTACCGGCGCGGCACCCTGGGGCACGATCGGCTGGCCATGATCAAGCTGCGCCGGGACGCGATGCCCGCCGCGATCAAGGAGCAACCTTCATGACGACGATCAGGTCCGATGAATTCGTCAGCGAAGAGAATGCCGCCCTGGAAACATCCCGCCCGAGCTGACGCTGTGGGGTCCTTCATGGACGACATCTGGACCACCATCGAAGCGGAACCCGCATCGAACCCTTCTGCCTGATGAACGGAGTCGCATCGGCATGACGCGCCATCCCGCCCGCGACAGGGGAGAGTCCGGTGCCTTGCTGCTGCTCCAGCTCGGCGCCCATCCGGAAGAGATCGCGGCCACGCGACTGGCGGAGTGCGTCGAAGGCGGTGCCTTCTTCCTCGATTTCAGCCGCCCGCTGGGCAGGCTGCGCTGGTGCGGGGCCTGGAACCGCTGGCTGGGCCTGACGATGAGCCTGCTCGTGCCCGTGGTTCACCAGGGCGAACACCCTGGCCGACGGGTCATCGCCGTCGACCGGGGCGACCCGTACTTCGCCGAACTGCAGCGCCTGTGGAAGGCGCGCCACCCTTCGGCGCGGCCGGTGCCGGCGGTGCCCGTCGACGCCGGGCGCATCGACGCCGATTTCGCGACGCAGTTCCCCCACGACACCGGTCAGGCAGCGTCGACCTGAGGCGCCGGTTCTGAAGACACGTCTTTCAACGCCAAACGCCATGCCCCGACACGCGATCTTCTGGCCCGTCCTGAGTCTCGTCCTGTGGACCTTCCTGGTCCTCGTGCAGGTGCCGATCCGACGCTTCCACGCGGCGTTCAAGGGCCGGGTCGTCGCCTCCGACTTCCGTTACGGCGAATCCGGGCACGTGCCTGCCGACGTGGCCCTTCCGAATCGCGTCTTCATGAACCTCGTGGAGGTACCGACGCTGTTCTACGTCCTGTGCCTCATCCTGTACGTCACGGGAACGGTGACGCCGGCTTGCGTGGCCCTGGCCTGGCTCTACTTCGCCCTGCGCATCGCCCACAGCCTCATCTACCTGACGTACAACCACGTGGTTCACCGGTTCGCGGTGTTCGCCACCAGCAACCTGGTCGTTCTGGCGATACTGATCTGCCTGGCCGTCCGGCTTTCAGCTTGAGGCCCGAACCGGCCCTCGCAAGCTTCCAACACGGAGCACACCGCCCATGTCCACCGTCCGCCCCGGCCATCGATCCGTGCTCGTCGTCGTCGACGTTCAGGTCGGCGTCATGGCAGAAGCCTGGGATGCCCAGCGTGTCATCGCCAACGTGGCGAACGCGGTCGAACGTGCCCGCGCCGCCGGCGTGCCGGTCATCTGGGTGCAGCACGAGGCTGCCGACCTGCCGCGCGACTCCGCCGCGTGGCAATGGGTCGATGCGCTGCAGCCCGCCGAGGGCGAGGTGCGCATCCACAAGCGCTTCGAGTCGTCCTTCGAGGAGACGGCGCTGGAAGCGAATCTCGCCCGGCTCGGCGCCACGCGCATCGTGCTGGCCGGCGCGTCGACGAACTGGTGCATCCGGGCCACCGCCTACGCCGCGCTGGACCGCGGCTACGACCTGACGCTGGTCGCCGACGCGCACACGACCAGCAGCCTCGACCTGGGCCAGGGGTCGCGGATCGAGGCCGCCGGCATCGTCGCCGAACTCAATGTCGTGATGAGCTGGCTGAATTATCCGGGCCGCCGATGCGGAACGTCCGCCGTGGCCGAGCTCGACTGGGCAGTGCCCGACGCGCAGGGTTGAGCCCGCCGGCACCCTGCGGCGGGCGAAACCGCTACAGTCGGGGCGCACCCAAGGATTCCCCATGTTCACGCGCCCGAATCGCAAGACGAAGTCCATCGCGACGCAGGCCGCCGAACTGGCCTTTGCCGTGCCGCAGGTGGTGAGCCACCGCATCACCCGCATGGCCATGGCCGGGCACCTGCCGTCCGAGCGCGACCGCAAGGAGTTCGATCTCATGGTCGCCGAGAAGAACTCGGCCTTCGCGCAGTCGTGGGTGGCGATGGCCAACCAGAGCCTGATCGCCCAGCAGGCACTGTCGGCCTCGTGGCTTCGCACCTTGTGTTCGCCGATCGGAATCGGGGCGCCCAGTGTCTCCACGGTGCTGAACCAGGTCCACGGTGCCACGCTGGGCGTGCTCGGCAAGGGCCTCGCACCGGTGCATCGCAAGGCCGTGGCCAACGCCAAGCGCCTGGCGCGCACGAAGCTGCGCTGAGGGCCGCCGGCGCCTGGCCCAGCCAGTCGAACTCGCGCGGTCCCGGGGCCGACCACCCCCCAGTGGAGAATGCGGATCCACAAATCAGGGGCTGCCCATGAGCATGAAGAAGACCGACCTCGAGAAGCACCTGGCAAAGAAGCTCGACGGCCGGATGAAATCCCGCGCGGTGCCCACGCGTTTCGCTCAAGGCTCGGCCGCGGCCAAGGCGGCCGCCGAGCCGGTGGCCCGGCCCGCCGTCGCCAAGCTGGTCCCGGTGTCGTTCAGGCTGCCTGCGGAGCTGGTACAGCGCCTGCGAGAACGGGCCGTGGGCCACGAAGGCGGCATCAGCGCGCTGGCGGCTGAAGCGCTGGCCCGCGGGCTCGAGGCATCGCCCAGGAAGAGCTGATCCGCGGGTCGGCGGCAGAATCGAGCTTCGACGAACGACAACCCACCCGGCGCCGTCTTGCCATGAAGCCCCTCCACGGAATCTTCGCCACCCTCATGCTCGGGCTGGCCGGCACGGCGAGCCTCGCGGCGCCCGGCCGCTCCGCCGACGCCTGCTACGTGCGCACCGAAGCCAGCGCTGCCGAGGGCACGGCCTCGGCGGCGGCAGCCAGCCACCTGGGCCTGCGGCGCAAGACCGAGCAGCTGTTCGAGGTGGACATCTCGGTGTCCGGCCCCGGCGATGCCAACTGCGCGGTCAGCGGCGTGGCCCGGCTGCGCGGGGAGCCGGGCGCCGAGGTGCTCGGCCTGGTGATCCGCCCCGACCCGAGCCGCAAGACCGGCCGCAGCGGCACGCTCTGCCAGGTCTTCGTGCAGCTCACGCCCGCGGCCGTGGAACTGCGCACCACGCGCAGTTCGTGCCAGGCCCAGTCGCTGTGCGAAGGCCGCATCGAACTCAACGGCCAGCGCTTCGAGCACGACGCCAAGCTGCCCGCCGGCAGCCCCGGCCCCTGCTTCTCGAAATGAGCGGCTTCGCGACCATGCGGCTGCCCGAGCTGCCCACCGTGGTGGCGCCGGACGGATCCGACGTGCGCGTGCTGCTCGGCCTGCCGGCCGGCGGCATGGCGCACTTCGAGCTCGCGGCGGGGCAGGTGGCCAAGGCGGTCACGCACCGCAGCGTCGACGAGCTGTGGTTCGTGCTCGCCGGGCACGGGCAGATGTGGCGCCGGCAAGGTGAGCGCGAAGAGGTGGTGGCGCTGGAGCCCGGCGTGTGCCTGAGCATCCCGCTGGGCACGCACTTCCAGTTCCGTGCCTCGGCCACCGAGGCCGTGTCGGCCGTGGCCATCACCATGCCGCCCTGGCCCGGCGAAGCCGAGGCCGTGCCGGTCGAAGGGCCCTGGCCGGCGTCGGGCGCATGAGCGCGGCCACACCAGCGAGACGAACATGATCGAAGTCACCTGGCTGCTCTTCGTCGTGGCCTCGCTGGTGCTCATCGTCACGCCCGGGCAGGACATGATCCTGGTGATGTCGCGCTCGATCGCGCAAGGCGCCGCCGCCGGCGTGGCCACCGCGGCAGGCGTCAGCGTGGGGCTCGTCGGCCACACGCTGCTGGCCACGCTCGGCCTGGGCGCCATCCTGCGCACCTCGGAGTGGCTGTTCCTAGCGCTCAAGCTCGCCGGCGCGGCCTACCTCGTCTACCTGGGCCTTCAGCTGCTGCGCACACGCGATCACGAACTCGCCATTGCGGGCGCAGCACCGCGCAGCCTGTGGCGGCTGTTCCTCGACGGGGCACTGTCCAACGTCTCGAACCCGAAGATCGCGGTCTTCTACTTCGCGTTCCTGCCGCAGTTCGTGTTGCCGGGCGCGGCGCACCCGACGCTGTCGGTGTTCGTGCTGGGCCTGCTGTTCGCCGCCCTCACCTTCGTCGTCAAGGGGCCGGTGGGGCTGGCGGCAGGTGCGCTGTCGGGGTGGCTGCGGGAGCGGCCGCGTGTGCTGACCTGGCTGTACCGCGGCAGCGGTGCCGTGCTCGTGGGCCTGGGGCTCAAACTCGCCTTCGAGAGGCGCGCCTGAACCGAGCCGCTGCGCGCCGCGGGCTCAGCGTTTGGCGATCTTCTTGCGCTCCGGAGCCGGCGCATCCGTCGGCCAGCCGCAGGAGGCCACGAGCAGGGTGCGCACGGTGTTCTTCGATGGCGTGTCGATCGGCTCGATGCGGGCGTTGAGCCTCGATGCGTCGCGGGTCACGGGCTTGCCGGTCTTCTGGCGGGTGGGGGAACTGTCGAGAATGGAAGTCATGCGCGCCTTTCGAAGGCGGATTCTACGTGGGCATGGCAGCCCGCCGCGTGAGCAGGTACAGCAGCGGGCCGAACGAGCCGGCCGCCAGCGTCAGCACGATCCAGGGCAGCGGGTGGCGGCCGCTCGCCCGCGCGTCGCGCCACATCCAGGCCATCACCAGCGCGAGCGCGACGCCAAGGTCGGCCAGCACCTGCAGGCCGGCCAGGTTCTCGAACTGGTGTTCGAAGATGCCCCAGTAGCCGTGCTGCCACATCGCCATCGCGCTGAGCGCGCCGAAGCCGAGCAGGACGATGATCAGGATCGTGCGGTGCATGTCGATATCTCCAGAAGTTGAACGCAGTGTGGTGCGCGCAGGCACCGGCGACAATGACCTCGCAGGTCAAGCCGCGCGGCGACTTCGTTCGCGGGATGGCCGCAGCGGCAGCAGGGCCGCAGCATGGCGAGCCAGCGCAAGGACATCCCGCCCATGACCTTCGAACAAGAGCTCTACCAGCGCATCGACGAGGTGCTGCACTACCTGTGGGACCCGATCGGCGTGGCGCGCGAGCCCTTCGCCCGCGACGAGTACGCCGCCTACGTGCCCGAGGTGTTCGGCCTCGTCGCCGAAGGCGCCGGCGAGCAGCAGCTGATGGGCTACCTGCTGCAGGTCGAGGGCGACGCGATGGGCCTGGCCGCGCGGCCGAGCCACGCACGCCGCATCGCCGAGATGCTGGTGGAGTGGCGCGACGTGCTGGAACAGAAGTACTCCGAAACACCTTGATTCCCGTTCACGCCATGAGCTCATCCACCCTGCTTCTCTCGCTGTTCAAGTACAAGGCCTGGGCCAACGCCGAGTTGTTCGCCGAACTCGACAAGCTCGATGCGCAGGCGCGGCAGGCCGAGCGCCACCTGGCGATCCGCCTGCTCAACCACATCCACGTCGTCGACCGCATCTTCGCGGCGCACCTGGCCGGTCAGCCGCACGCCTACACCGCCACGAACACGCCCGAGACGCCCACGCTCGCCGAGCTGCGCGATGCCGTGGCGCAGACGGACCGCTGGTACGTGGCGTACATCGAGGGGCTGGCACCGCGGCAGCTCGAAGAGACGCTCCAGTTCGTGTTCACCGACGGCGCCAACGGGTTGATGTCGCGCGAGGAGATGCTGGCCCACGTGGCCACCCACGGCGGCTACCACCGGGGCGCGGTCGGTCGCATCATGGCGCAGGCCGACGTGCCGCCGCCTCGCGACATCTTCACCGTCTACCTGCATCGCGCCGAACCCGGGCGCCGCGAAAGGGGCTGAGGAGACAGGCCTCGCCGGGGCCGCGACGCCCGGCACCGACCCTCGCCTCGCGCCCGCCGTCGCACGCTTCACGCCGCGCGGCGGCGTTTCGTCGCAAGGCGCTCGCCGGTCCCCGGCGGCCCCGGCACAGTGAGCCCATCGCCACTGAACACCGGCCACGGCCGCCCAGGAGTCCACCATGATCAGCCACATCCCCGTCTGGGTCTTCTTCGTGCTCTTCGGCCTGATGGCGCTGGGCTATCGCCTGTCGCGCACCCGCCTGGTCCGGCCCGGCACGGTCGCCCTGATCGCTTTCGCGATGCTCGCCTACTCGCTGTACGGCGTGACCTCGGCCTTCGGCGTCGATGCCCTGCCGCTGGCAGCATGGGCCGGCGGCATCGCCGCGGCCATCATGCTGGGCAGCCAGGTCATCGGCTCACGCGGGTTGAGCCGCGAAGGCGAGCGCGTGCGGGTCGCCGGAAGCTGGTGGCCGATGGTGCTGCTGATCGCCATCTTCGCCGTCAAGTTCGCGTTGGGCCTGGCCCGCGGCGTGGGTTCGCCGGTGGTCGAGGCCGCCTGGTGCGTCGGCGCGGCAAGTGCCGTGTTCGGCCTGATCAGCGGCAGCTTCGCGGCCCGGGCCCTGGCCGTGCACCGCTTCGCGGACGCGGCGCGCGCCGCCTGATCCGCCTCGGGCACTTCGCCCGGGGCCGGGTTGCCAGCGCCGCCTGCATTGCCGATACTGCGGCGCCGCTGCCGGGCCACCGGCATCCACCCCCCACGCGGAGATGCCCATGTGCCGCAACATCCGGACGCTGTTCAACTTCGAGCCCCCGGCCACCGAGCTCGAGATCCGCGACGCTTCGCTGCAGTTCGTGCGCAAGCTCAGCGGATTCAACCTGCCCTCGCGCGCCAACGAGGCTGCCTTCGAGCGGGCCGTCGAGCAGGTGGCCGCCTCGGCGCGTGAGCTGATCGGCTCGCTGATCACCACGGCCCAACCGCGCGATCGCGAGACCGAGGCCGCCCGCGCCCGCGCCCGTTCGGCCGCACGTTTCGGGCGCACGGCATGAGCGACCTGCCGCCTCTGCCGCCGCTCGCGCCCGGCCGCTACCGCCACTACAAGGGCGGCGACTACGAGGTCGTGGCCGTGGTGCGCCACAGCGAGACACTCGAGCCGCTGGTCCTGTACCGAGCGCTGTACGGCGACGGCGGCCTGTGGGTGCGGCCGCACGCGATGTTCCTCGAACAGGTCGAGTCCGAAGGCCGGCGGATGCCGCGCTTCAGCCCTGCGGCCGACACCACCGCCTGAATGCGGCGATGATCCGGACCGCCGCGCCTCGACGTCGCGGCGCCCGCAACCCGCACGCACTTCTCACAGGCCGCTGAATGATGCGACAAGCACTGATCCTCGTTCACCTGCTCGGCGCGATCCTGTGGATCGGCGGCATGTTCTTCGCCTATGTCTGCCTGCGTCCGGCCGCCGCCCAGGTGCTCGAGCCGCCGCAGCGCCTGCCCTTGTGGTCGGCCACCTTCGCTCGCTTCCTGCCGGCCGCCGCCGTGGCGGTGCTCGCCTTGCTGGCTACCGGCTTCGCCATGCTGGCGCAGACCGGCTTCGCGCAGGCACCCATCGGCTGGCACCTGATGCTGGCGCTGGGCCTGCTCATGTCGGCGGTATTCGCCTACGTCCATGCGGTGCTCTATCCGAAGCTGCGTTCCGCCTGCGCCGAGGCCGCGTGGCCGCGGGCAGCGCAAGCCCTCAACGGCATCCGCCGCATGGTCGCGCTCAATCTCGTGCTGGGCATCCTCACGGTGGTGGCAGCGATCTCGGCGCGCTGATCGACGCGCGAGCACCATGAGCTTCCCGCTGATCACGCACATCGAGGCCGAGCGGATCGCCTTGCGGCCGGTGGCCGCGACGGACCTGCCGGCGCTGCTGGCCATCAATGGCGACCCACAGGTGACGCAGTTCCTGCCGTACGCCACCTGGTCGTCGCTGGACGACGGCGCGGCCTGGCTCGCGCGCATGGAGGCGCTCGGCGCCACGGGCACCGGGCAGCAACTCGTCGTCGTGCGCCGGGCCGACGTGGCCGTGATCGGCACGCTGCTGCTCTTCAAGCACGACGCCGGCAGCCAGCGCCTCGAACTGGGGTACGTGCTCGGCCGCGCCCACTGGGGCCAGGGGCTGATGCGCGAGGCGCTGCAGGCGGTGTGCAGCCAGCTCTTCGGCACGCTGGGCGTGCGCCGCATCGAGGCGGAGGTGAATCCGGCCAACGTCGCCTCCTGCCGGCTGCTGGCCCGGGTGGGCTTCACGCTCGAGGGCACGCTGCGCCAGCGCTGGGTCGGCAAGGGCATCACCTACGACACCCAGGTCTTCGGTTGCCTCTCGCACGAGTGGCCGCAGGGCGCCGGGGCAATCACGCCGGCGCCGGGCTGACCAAGGGACCGGCACGCGCGGGCACGGCAGACGCGGCCCGTTGCCCAGGGGGGCCATGGCCGGATCCGCGAGAATCGGTGCAATGGCCCAGATGCGGAACTCGAACGACTCCCGCGTGGCCGCGCCTGGGCCGGCGCGGCCGCCGGGGCCCGGGCGATCTTCGAGTGACGGGCGGCGCGGGCAGGGACTGATCCGAAGCACGGGCCGTGATCGCAGGCCCCAGGTGATCGCGCTGGTGGTTTCGCTGCTGAGCCACGCCCTGCTGTTGATGCTGACGTTCGGCGGTGACCCCCGCGGGCTCCCGGGGCTCGTGCTCCCCTGGCAGGATCGACGCGTCGAGGTGCCCGACCTGCGCATCGTGCTCGTCTCGCCGCGCGCCGCCCCCGCACCGCCACCGGCGCGGCCGGTGGCGCAGGCGTCGCCGGCACGGATCGATCCGCCGGTGGCCCGCCCGCCGCGCCCCGCGCCGCCCAAGGCGCCTGCGCGGCCACCGAAAGCCAAGGCCGTGGCCCAGGCGCCGGCGGCCGAACCGGCCGTGCAGGCCAAGGCGACGCCGATCATTCAGGAGGAGCCAACGGTTCCAGCGGAGCCCCCTGCGGTCCCGGCGATCTCCGAGACTCCCGCGATTCCCGCGATCACCCCGATTCCCGCGGAAGCACCTGCGCCCGCTGCGGAACCCGAACGCGTGGCGCCCGCGCCGGCCGCGCCGCCGGAGGTCGCCGCTGCGGTGCCGGCCGAAGCGCCGCAGCCGGTCGCAGGCCCCGCGCCCGTCGCGCCGCCCACCGTGATCGCGGTGGCACCCAGCGCGTCGAGCCCGCAGATGCTGCCCTCGCCGCAGCGCGAATCCGACGAAGCCGCGTTGCAGGCACAGCGCGAGGAAGCCGCTCGCCAGGAAGCGGCCCGCGTCGAGGCCGAACGGCAGGAGGCTGAACGGCAGGAGACTGCACGGCGCGAGACCGAACGTCAGGACGCTGCGCGACAGGCTTCGGCCCAGCAGGAGAGAGAGCGACAGGAGGCTGCACGGCAGGAAGCCGCTCGCATCGACGCCGCACGGCGCGAGGCCGAACGTCAGGAGGCGACTCGACAGGCTGCGGCCCAGCAGGAGACGCAACGCCAGGAGACGGCTCGACAGGAAGCCGCTCGCATCGAGGCCGCACGGCAGGAAGCAGAACGCCAGGAATCCGCACGACAGGCAGCGTCTCAACAGGAGTCGCAGCGCCAGGAGGCGGCGCGGCAGGCGGCGGCTCAACAGGAGTCACAGCGCCAGGAGGCGGCGCGGCAGGAAGCCGCCCGGCAAGTCGCGGCTCGGCAGGAGGCAGAGCGCCAGGAGGCGGCAAGACAGGAGGCGGCGCGCCAGGAAGCCGCTCGCGTCGAAGCCGCACGGCGAGAGGCCGACCGCGCGGCCGCTGCGCGGCAGGCGGCGGCGCAGCTGGAGGGGCAGCGCCAGGAAGCCGCTCGTGCCGAGGCGGCACGGCAGGAAGCTGCGCGTCAGGCCGCAGCGGCACAGGAGGCCGCACGCGTTCAGGCCGCACGAGACGAGGAGGAGGCGCGACGGGAAGCGGTGCGCCGCGCCATCGGACGCCAGCTCGACGAGGAGGCCGACCGGCGCGACGCTGCCGCACGCCAGCCCAATGCCCTGCCCTACTCCTTGAGCACCGCGCGGCGCGTCAGGCTCTGGGGCCGCACCGACCCGAACGCGGAGCTGGTCCAGTACGCGGAGGCCTGGGCCCGCAAGATCCAGTTCAACACGACGCTCGACACGGTCCGCGCGGTGGCCCAGCGCCCCCACACGCCACCGATGGTGACGGTCGCCGTGCGCAGCGACGGATCCGTGGAGTCGGTGACGATCGTGACCTCCAGCGGCGTGGCGGAAGTCGATGAAGCCATCCGGCGCATCGTGGAGGCCCAGCGGCCCTACCCGGCCTTCCCGCCCAACCTGGCTCGCGCGTACGACGTGATCGAGATCCGCCGGACCTGGTACTTCGATTCGGCCGTGCGGCTGCAGTGACCGGGGTCGACCGCGCAGGATCGGAGCCGCAGGCTTCGCGGGATACGGCAGCGATGGATCGGAAGGCATACTGGCCGCCTCCTCCATCCAGCAGGGTCCGGCCCATGAAGTTGTCGTCTGCAATCCTCGCGTTCGTGCTGGCCGCGGCGAGCGTCGCCGCCAGCGCCGCCGATGGGCTGATCGAGCTGAAGAGCCCGCACGCAGCCAAGGCCACCATGGACAAGCTCGAAGAGCTGGTCAAGCAGCGCGGCCTGAGTGTCTTCGCCCGGATCGATCACGCGGCGGGCGCGGCCAAGGTCAACAAGAGCCTGCGCGCCACCGAGCTGCTGATCTTCGGCAACCCGCAGGGCGGCACGCCGCTGATGGAGTGCGCGCAGACGGCCGGCATCGACCTGCCGCTCAAGGCGCTCGTCTGGGAAGACGCCGCCGGCCAGGTCTGGCTGGGCTACAACGACCCGGCCTACCTCGCCGCGCGGCATGGCGCCGCAGCCTGCCCGGTGGTCGAGAACCTGCGCAAGGCCCTGGGCGGCCTGGCCGAGGCCACGGTCGCGCGCTGAGCGAAGGCGCACCGGGGGCAGGCGCACATGGCAGTGTCCGACGTCTTCGTCCGCGAGTCCGGCAGCGGGCCTGGCGTCGTGTGCCTGCACTCCAACGCCAGTTCATCCAGCCAGTGGCGTGGGCTGATGGACAGCCTGTCGCCGCAGCACCGGGTGCTGGCGCCCGATGCCTACGGTGCGGGCAAGAGCCCCGACTGGCCGCTGGATCGCCCACCGGCCCTGGCCGACGAGGCCGAGTTCATCGAGCCGGTGTTGCAGCGGGCCGGCTCGCCGCTGGTGCTGGTGGGCCATTCCTACGGCGCGGCGGTGGCGCTGATCGCCGCGCTTCGGCAGCCGGCGCGCGTGAAGGCGCTGATGCTGTACGAGCCCACGCTGTTCTCGTTGATCGAGTCGGAGTCGCCGCAGCCCAATGCCGCCGACGGGATCCGCCATGCCGTGGCGGCGGCCGCAGCGGCCCTCGATCGCGGCGACGCAAAGGGGGCGGCCGAACAGTTCATCGACTACTGGATGGGCGCGGGCAGCTGGGCGGGCATGCCCGAATCGCGCCAGCTGCCGATCGCCGCCTCGGTGAGGAACGTGCGGCACTGGGCGCAGGCGCTGTTCACCGAACCCACGCCGCTGGCGGCCTTCCGCTCGCTCGACCTGCCCGTGCTGTACATGGTCGGCGGCCGGTCGACCGCGGCGGCACTTGGCGTGGCCCGGCTGCTCGCGCCCGCGCTGCCGCGCGCCACGCTGCATCGGTTCGACACGCTCGGCCACATGGGCCCGGTGACCGACCCCGAGCCGGTCAACCGGGTGATCGAGGACTTCCTCGCCCGTCTCTGACCTTTCCGCATGACTGCTGGCAATGATCCCCACCGCCTGCGCTGGATGACCGGCCCGGCGCTCGCCCTGGCTGCTGCGATGGCGGGCATGGTGCCTGCGGCCACGGCCGCGCAGGACGCGGCGCTGCTCCAGGCCCTGCAAGGCGTCTGGTGCAACTCGAACGACGGCGGCCGCACCTGCTGGGCCTACGACGAGTTCTTCGCCGACGGCAGCTTCGAAGCCTGCGGGCGCACCGACGACGACCCGCGTCCGTTCCGCGGCGGAGGGCCGGTCAGCGTGAGCGGCCGCCGCATGTGCTACACGGTCGCCTTCGCCAGCGACAACTTCTGGCTGCGGCCGGGTGGCCGCTATTGCACCGACATCCTGTCCATCGACGCCCGCACGCACCGCTACCGCGACATCGACACGCAGAAGGAGTTCACCCTTCACCGCGTGGCGCACGGCGCCAGGCGCTGCCCGGCCGACAAACTGCCATGAGCCCCGTGCACATCTCCTTCGAGTCCCCCGACCAGCCCGAAGTCATCGCGCTGATCGCGCAGCTCGATGCCTACCAGGACACCCTCTATCCGCCGGAGAGCCGCCACTCGCTCGATCTGCGCACGCTGGTGCAGCCACATGTGATCTTCGCGGTGGCGCGCTCGGCCGACGGCCGAGCCGTGGGCTGTGGCGCCGTGGTGCTGGGCGATGGCGACGGCGAGCTCAAGCGCATGTACGTGACGCCCGAGTGCCGGGGCCTGGGAACAGCGAAGCAGTTGCTCGATCGGCTCGAATCGGCGGCGCAGGCACGCGGCTGCCGGCGGCTGAGGCTGGAGACCGGGCCCTACCAGCCCGAAGCGCTCGGCCTGTACGCGCGCTGCGGCTACACGCGCTGCGCGCGTTTCGGCAGTTACGCCGACGACCCGCTGAGCGTGTTCATGCACAAGGCGCTGGCGGCCGCCCCGGCGGCCTGATCGCAGCGCCGCACGAGCCGCCCCATGCGCATCGTCCACGCCGAGGGCCTGACGCTCGAGCCGCAAGTCGCGGCGCATGCCGCAGAGATGTTCGCCGTGCTCAGCGACCCGGCGATCTACGAGTACGAGAACGCACCGCCACAGTCGCTGCAAGGCCTGCGCGAACGTTTCGCCGAGCTCGAATCGCGGCGCTCGCCGAACGGCCGCGAGCAGTGGCTGAACTGGGTCATGCGGCTGCAGGAGGGCACACTGATCGGCTACGTGCAGGCCACCGTCTACCCCGGCGGCCACGCGGCCATCGCCTACGAGCTGGGCAGTGCCTGGTGGGGCCGCGGCCTGGCACGGCGAGCTGTGGAGGCGATGCTCGGCGAGCTGGCCGAACGCTTCGGCGTGCGCCACGTGTCGGCCGTGCTCAAGCAGGAAAACCAGCGCTCACGGCGACTGCTCGATCGGCTCGGCTTCGCGATGGCCTCGCCGGACGAGCATGCGCGGCGAGAGGTGGAGCGCGACGAGCACCTGATGTTGCGCGAACTCGAGGGCTCGAGCAGCCTGCCCGCCGTGCTGGCCCGGCTGCGCGCGCTGGCGGTCGAGCTGCCCCCGGGGCCGGTGCGCGTCGATGGTTACGGCGATTCGCCGGATCTCTCGCAGTCGCTGCTGGCGCTGATCGTCGAAGGCCGCAAACGCGCCGGCACCGGCCTGCTGTGGGCGATGGAGGCGGAGAACGAGGCGCTGCCGCAGGTCGGGCAGATCGAGATCGTCGTCGACCACCGCAACGAGCCGGCCTTGATCACCCGCATCACGCAGGTGCAGGTGCTGCCCTACGGCGAGGTGACGGCCGAATACGCCGCCATCGAAGGCGAAGGCGACGGCTCGCTGGCCTTCTGGCGCGAGGCGCACTGGGCCTTCTTCTCGCGCGAATGCCGCCGCATCGGCCGCGAGCCGTCGTTGGCCATGCCGGTGGTGTGCAGCGTGTTCGAACTGCTCGCCGTCGTGAGCCCCGCCCACAGGCGCTAAGCTCGCGCTGTGTCGAACACCACAGGCGCTGTCATGGAACCGCAGGAAATTCGCATCGTGCTGGGCTTCTCGTCGGACGACCAGGCCTGGTTGCGGCGCTCGTCGATCACGGTGCCGAAGTACTGGCAGGGCCATTCGGTAGCGCCTGCCACGGGCGACGCCATCCGCATCGGCGGGCGCCAGTTCATCATCCAGGGCCGCGCCTGGGAGCACGACGGCGGCACGCCGGTGCTGCGCCTGCTGCTCAGCAGCGGCCACGCGGAAAGCGACACGGTGTTCGGTTGAGGGCCGCGGTGACGATGTCGCAGCCTGAACCGCCGGCCCCCACGGCCGAGTACATCGAGCTCAAGGCCTTTCTGAAGTACTTCAGCGAGCGCTTCGCTGCCGCGCGCGCCATGGCGCCGGAGCAGCGGCCGCTGGCGCTGGTCGAGGCGGCCGAGCGCGACGATCCCGCGCGGGCGCCGGGCAGCCTGCGCATGGCGGTGAACGACTGCATGGAGCTGTCCAGCCACTGGCCCTGGACCCAGGTGGCGGCGCTGGATGCGGAAATGCACGCCAAGGGACTGCTCTCCTTGTCGCAGGTGCGCCAGCGGGTCTGGGGCCGCTACGCCGCCATCGTCAAGCATGGCCAGGTGCGCAACGACGCCGATGCGCAGGTGGTGCGCGCCGTGCTGGCCGACGCCGTGCTCGCCGCCGCGCTGCCGCAGGCGGAGCGCGCGACGCTGAAATCCGTGCTGGCAGCCCACGATCGCCGCCGCGTCGAGGCGCCACCGCCCGTGCGGGGCCGGCGGCGCTGAGCCGATCACGCCTTCGCTCATGAACCTGGACACCTGGCTCGTCTACCTGCTGGCCTCGATCGGCCTGTCGCTGTCTCCAGGCCCCAACGGGCTGCTGGCGCTCACGCACGGCGCGATGCACGGGCCGCGCAAGACGCTGTTCACCATCCTCGGCGGCTCGGTGGGCTTCATCGCCGTGGTCGCGCTGTCGATGTTCGGCATCGGCGCGTTGCTGCAGACCTCGCTGCTGTGGCTCACGGTCATGAAGTGGGTGGGCGGCGCGTACCTCGTGTGGCTGGGCATCCAGGTCTGGCGCTCGCCGCCGATCGGCCTGCCGGTGCCGGCCGCGGCGGCGCCGCGCGCAGGCTGGTCGCTGTTCCGCCAGGGGCTGCTGTCGGCGGTCACCAACCCGAAGGGGCTGCTCTTCTTCGCCGCCTTCCTGCCGCAGTTCATCGACCCGGCGCGCAGCCTGTTCGTGCAGTTCGTCGTGATGGCCGGCACCTTCGCGCTGATCGAGATCGGCACCGAGCTGTTCATCGCCCACATGGCGCACCGCATCAGCCCCTGGCTCGAACGTGTGGGGCGGCGCTTCAACCAGGCCTGCGGCGGCGTCTTCATCGCCATCGGCGTGGTGCTGCCCTTGCGCCAGTGAGCAGCGGCGCAGGCATCCCCCGGAACCATCGGCGCAGGAGACCGATATGACGCGTTTCGCCCTCGCCCTGATCGCCCCGCTGCTGGCACTGGCCGCACCGGCCGGCGCGGCCGACACCTGCGAGGCCATCCAGGCCCGCATCGACGCGAAGATCCGCGCCTCCGGGGTGCAGTCGTTCACGCTGCGCACTGTCGATGCCGCCGCCAAGGTCGAAGGCAAGGTGGTCGGTAGCTGCGACCTGGGCACGAAGAAGATCGTCTATGCGCAAGGCGGCGCGGCGGCCCGGCCCGGCAAGGACGCCATCCTCACCGAGTGCAAGGACGGCACGGTCTCGCTGGGTGGCGACTGCCGCAAGCAGCCGTGAAGGAGCTGCTCTACGACACCGACAGCGCGCTGATCGCCGGCGTGCTGTTCGTCTCGATGGCGGTGGCCATCGAGATCGGCCTGCGTGTCGGCCGCCGGCGCAGCGCGCCCACGAACGATGCAGCCAAGGAACACATCAACGGCATCCAGTCGGCCATCCTCGGCATCCTGGCGCTGCTGCTGGGCTTCACCTTCTCGCTTTCGCTGCAGCGCTTCGACAGCCGCAGCGAGGCGGTGGTCGACGAGGCCAACGCCATCGGCACCGCCTGGCTGCGCACGCAGTTGCTGCCCGCCGCCCTGCGCGGCGAAGGCCCAGCGCTGCTGCGCGATTACACCGGCGCGCGCGTGCAGGCCAGCACGCTGACGCTGGCCGACCGCGCGCAGCTCGACGCGCTGATGGCCCGTGCGGCGCAGCAGCAGACGGCCTTGTGGGCCGTGGCGCGGCGCGCCCTCGAACTCGACCCGAATTCGTACACGCCGATCCTCTTCATCGAGTCGGTCAACACGCTCATCGACAGCTTCGGCAAGCGCGACGCGGCGCTGCAGCGCCACGTGCCGGAGTTCGTGCTGATGCTGCTGTACGTGACCTTCCTGATGGCCGGCGCGATCGTCGGCTACGCCTGCGGCGTGGGCGGCCACCGGCCGTCGATGGCCAGCTACATCATGGTCGTGCTGATCGTCGTGCTGGTGTTCATCATCCTCGACCTCGACCGCCCGCGGCGCGGCCTGATCCAGGTCAGCCAGAAAAGCCTGATTGACCTGCACGCTGGCATGCGTGCCGACGCGTCCCGTTGAACCGAACGCCCACACTCCGGAGGCCCCCATGCTCACCTTCTCGTTCGCCCGCATCCGCGCCGGCCAGGAAGACCGGCTGCGCGACTGGCTCGCCGAACTCGCCACCCGCCAGGACGAGGCGCGACAGTCGCTCGCCCAGGAAGGCACGCGCCACGAGCAGCTCTACGTGCTGCCCGGCGCGGAGGGCGCGGTGCTCGTCTACGTGATGGAAGCGGAAGACGTGCAGCGCGCCTACTCGGCCTACGGCGCCTCGCAGCTGCCGATCGACCTGGAGCACCAGGCGGTGCTGGCGCAGGTGCTGGAAGCGCCGCTGGTGATCGCGCCTCTGTACGAATGTTCGGCCTAGCCGGCCACGCCACATGGACGTGCTCTTCGTCGACCTGCTGAACTGGCTGGAATACACGCAGGACGACGCCGGCCGCCTGTGGCTGGCCGACTATCCCGGCTCGCCGAAGGCTCCCGCCGATCTGGGGGAGTCGCGCGAGATTCACGGGTCGCCCGAGCGGCTGGCCGCGCTGGTGGAACTGCTCAAGGTGCTCGCGCATCATGCGCCGCAGGTGCACCGCCATGCACCGATCGTGCAGCCCCACCTCGGTGCGATCTCGCAGCTGGCGCGGGCGATGGGCGCCGGATTGCCGCTGGACGCGGCGCTCACGGAAGCACGCCGCTGCTTCGAGTGGACGCCGCTGCCCGGGGCCTGGGGCGAGGCCGTGGCCGCGGCATGGGCGCAACTCGATGCCGGGATCGACGCCATACGGTGAAGCCCACCCCTCGGCGCGCTTGTGCAAACCCATGCGCTGCCGGCAAGATCGTGGCCACGGACGCCCGCCGGGTGGCCGACACCTCCGGGAGACAAGAGCATGAAGATTCCTCGATCGCTGCGCCTGGCCGCAGCAGCCGCTGCCGCCGCGGCCCTGGCCGGCTGCGCCTCGATGCCGGGCCTGGGCGGATGGACCACGCTGGTCGACGGCACCCAGGGCCTGGACAACTTCAACCGCGTCGGCGAGGCCAACTGGTCCGGCGCCGACGGCGCCATCCAGGCCAGCGCCGGCGGCAAGACGCCGGCCTACCTGGTGACCAAGGTTTCGTACAAGGACTTCGTCATCCGCGCCGAGTTCTGGTCCAGCGACGACGCCAACAGCGGCATCTTCGTGCGCTGCCAGGACCCGGCCAGCATCACCGATGAGAACTGCTACGAGGCCAACATCTTCGACCAGCGGCCCGACCCGAGCTACGGCACCGGCGCGATCGTCAAGGTGGCCAAGGCGCCGGACCCGATGCCCAAGGCCGGCGGCAAGTGGAACACCTACGAGATCACGGCGCAGGGCGACCGCCTCGTGCTGGTGCTCAACGGCACGAAGACGGTCGACGTGCGCGACGCGAAGCTGGCCAGCGGACCGATCGCGTTGCAATGGGGCCGCGGTGTCGTGAAGTTTCGCAAGGTGCAGATCAAGGCCCTGTGACCCCCGCAGCCGCTCCGCAGGCGAATCGGCGCGCTTGGGCTAGCATCGCGCCGATTCATCTTCCGGGTGGCTGTCGCCCGGCCCGACCATGCCACGCTTCGACGTCCTCGCCGGACGCATCCTCATCGGCCATTCCGAGCTCGACCATGGCGATCCGCCGATGGGCGTGGCCGCCGGCCGCTTCATGCCGACGGCGGCCTACGCGGCCATCCAGGCCCGCGTGATCGCCACGCGCGACGGTTCGCAGCTCGGCCTGACGCTGCGTGTGCTGGCTCCCGACGGCCGCGAGCTCGCTGCCGACGGCCAGGTGCAGATCCTCGACTTCTCGCCCGAGCTGGGGCCGGACGGCATGGAAGTGCAGGTGCTGGGCATCGAGTCGCCGACCTACGCCGAGCTGTTCCCCACGCAGGCGGCGGCGTTCGCCGTCACGCGGCGCGACGGCGACTGAGCTGCCGCGCGGCCGATTTCAGGAGAATGACCATGCCCAAGGGCTACTGGATCGCCCATGTCGACGTGCGCGACGCCGAGCAGTACAAGGCCTACGTCGCCGCCAACGCGAAGCCGCTGGCCGAGTTCGGCGGGCGCTTCCTCGCGCGCGGCGGCCGCTTCGAGAACCCCGAAGGCAGCGCACGCAGCCGCAACGTGGTGATCGAGTTCCCCACGTACCAGGCAGCGCTGGACTGCTGGAACTCGCCGGGTTACCAGGCGGCCATCAAGCTGCGCCAGCCGGTCTCGGTGGCCGACATCGTCATCGTCGAGGGCTACGACGGCCCGCAGCCCGGCCAGTGACCCGGCGCCGCGCCGGCGCCGCAAAGGAGTGACCGCATGAAGCTCTTCGGCATGCTCGACTCGCCCTACGTGCGGCGGGTGGCAATCTCGCTGCAACTGCTCGGCCTGCGTTTCGAGCACCAGTCTCTGTCGGTGTTCCGCGGCTTCGAGGACTTCCGCCGCATCAACCCGGTCGTGCGCGCTCCCACCCTGGTGTGCGACGACGGCGAGGTGCTGATGGACTCGACGCTGATCATCGAATACGCCGAGGCGCTGGCCCGACCGCGCACGCTGCTGCCCGAGTCGCTGCCGCAGCGGCAGCATGCGCTGGCCTTGACCGGCCTGGCGCTGGCCGCCTGCGAAAAGAGCGTGCAGATCGTCTACGAACACGGCGTGCGCCCGCCCGAGAAGCTGCACGAGCCCTGGGTGACTCGGGTCACCGGGCAGATGCTGGCGGCCTTCGACGCGCTCGAGCAGGAGCTGGCGCGCGAGCCGCTGGACGCCAGCACCGAGGGCATCACGCAGGCCGGCGTGAGCGCTGCCGTCACCTGGCAGTTCGTGCAGAGCCTGCTGCCCGGCAAGGTGCCAGCAACGCGCTGCCCGCATCTGGCGGCGTTCTCGGCGCGCGCCGAGGCGCTGCCGGCATTCGCCGCGGCGCCGCATGGCGAGGGCATCGTGCAGCCCGATCCGGCGGCGGCGAAAGCCGCGCCGGTGCCGTACATCCCGCCCGGCTTCGGCGCGGTGACGCCCTACTTCTTCGTCGATGACGCGCCGCGCTTCATCGCCTTCCTCATCGACGGCCTGGGCGGGCGGGAGCTGCTGCGCAGCCTGCGCCCCGACGGCAAGGTGGCCAACGTGCAGGTGGCGCTGCACGGCAGCACCGTGATGGTCAGCGAGGCGTCGCTCGCCTACCCGGCGATGAGCGGTGCGTACTACCTCTACGTGGCCGATGCGCAGGCCGCGATGCGCCAGGCCCTCGCACACGGCGCCACGCTGGAGATGGAGGTGGCCGACATGCCCTACGGCGACCGGCAGGGCGGCGTGCGTGACGCGCACGGCAACCTCTGGTGGATCTCCCAGCGTCTCGTGCACGCGCCCTACACGGCCTGACAAGGGGGCTGCATGTGCACGGGTCGCAGAGTAGGATGCGCTGCATGAGCGAAGCGCCCTACCCCGGCCACGAGCGCGCGGCCGACCGCGAGCTGGTGACCTCGCGAGTGATCGCCGCGCCTCGCGCTCGTGTCTACGAGGCCTTCTCCGACCCGGCGCAACTGGCTCGCTGGTGGGGCCCGGCGGGTTTCACCAACACCTTCGAGACCTTCGAGCTGCGTGCCGGCGGCGCCTGGCGTTTCGTCATGCACGGCCCCGACGGGGTCGACTACGCGAACGAGAGTGTTTTCGTCGAAGTGCTGCCGGGGCAGCGCGTGGTGTTCAACCACCTCTCCAGCCCGGCCTTCGAGATGAGCATCACCTTCTCGGACCACGGCCCGCGCACCGCGGTGGGATGGCGGCAGCGCTTCGCCAGCGCCGAAGAGTGCCGACGCATCGCCGTCATCGCGGTGCCGGCCAACGAGCAGAACCTCGACCGGCTCGCCGCATTGCTGCGCGAGCCGGCATGACCAGCCGGCGCCCCGTCAGCCCAGTTCCTTCTGCCGCGCGATGACGCGCGAGACGATGCCGTAGGCCACGGCCTCGTCGGCGCTCATCCAGTGGTCGCGTTCCATGTCGGACAACACCTTGTCCAGCGGCTTGCCCGTCTGCACGGCGATGACGCGCGCGATGCGCTCGCGGGTGCGCAGGATCTCCTTGGCCTGGATGGCGATGTCGGTGGCCTGGCCGCCGGCGCCGCCGGCCGGCTGGTGGATCATGAAGCGCGTGTTGGGCAGGCACACGCGACGCTCCTTGGGCGGCGCCAGGAAGATGTGCGCCCCCGCACTGGCCACCCAGCCCGTGCCCACCGTGGTGACCGGCGCACGCACGAAGTTGATCATGTCGTGGATGGCATCGCCCGACTCGACGTGGCCACCGGGCGACGAGATCAGCATGGTGATCGGCGCATCGGAGTCCTCCGACAGCGCGAGCAGCCGCCGGCAGGTGGCCAGGGCGAGCTTGTCGTCGATCTCGCCGAACACCAGCACGTAGCGCGACTTGAAGGAGAGCTGCTCCTCCAGGCGGTCGGGCTTGGCGGTGGGTTTGTCGTCGGCAGCGGCGAGGTGATTCATGGGCATCTCCAGGGGAAAGGGATTGGGTCGATTCTGGCCCAGTCGGCGACCGGGTTCAGCCGACGCCGCCGTGGGCCCGCATGAAGTCGCGGTCGATGCGGTCTTTCCAGCGCCACACCCAGGCGCCTTCGGCCGACCAGGCGCCCCAGCTCGCGATGGCGTACTTCTCGCCGCAGGCCAGCAGGTTGAGCGCTCGCCGCTGCGGGCGGTAGGGCAGCAGCTCGCCGCCGGCCAGGAAGCGGCGCAGGTTCAGCGCCAGCGGCGCACCGGCACGCACCGCGTAGACGCCGCTCTTCGGGTGCGGATCGTCGTTGCGCGTGGCCACGTCGCCGGCGGCGAACACCTCGGGGTGCGAGCTGTTCTGCAGGGTGGGCCCAGTCTCGACGAAGCCGCGCTCGTCCAGCGCCAGGCCGCTGTCGTGCAGCCAGGCCGGCGCCGCTGCGCCCAGGGCCACCACCGCCGCATCGCAGGCCACGCGCGTGCCGCGGCCGAGCAGCACGTGCTCGGCGCTGATCTCGGCGCAGCTGTCCTCGAGCACGGTGACGTTGCGCCGCTTGAGCGCCTTCAAGGCACGCCGCTGCACCGACGGCGGGTGCGTGGGCAGGGGCACGCCACCGCCGGTGACCAGGCTCACGTGCGAACGATCGCCCAGCGTGTGGTGGATGGCCAGCGCCAGCTCGACGCCGGCCGCGCCGCCGCCGACCACCACCACGCACAAGGCGCGTTCGCGGCCGAGCTCGGCCATGCGGCTCCACAGCTGCGTGAAGGCCTCGATCGGACGCACGAACAGGCCATGCTCGCGCGCACCGGGGATCGTTTCGCGGTCGACCGTGGCGCCGATGTCCAGGCTGAGCACGTCGTAAGGCAGGCTGCGGCCGTCGGCCAGCGTCACACTGCGCCGGGCGGCGTCGATGCCGGTGGCGGCACCCTGCAGCAGGCGCACGCCGGCACGCTCGGCCATCGGCGCCAGCGGCACGCTGCACTGCTCCAGCGAATAGTGGCCGGCCACATGGCCAGGCACCATGCCCGAGTAGGTGAGCCGCGGATAGGGTGTGACCAGTGTCAGCTCGGCCGCGGGCACGGCCTCGGTGGCGAAGGCGCGCATCACCTGCAGGTGCGCATGCCCGCCGCCCAGCAACAGCAGGCGCTTCAAGGCGCGAGGACCAGGTCGGCCACGTGGGCGACGCTGTGGCCATGGGTGTTGTCGGCATCGGCACCGACGGCGATGCCCACGATGGGCGGCACCTGCGTGCTCTCGTGACCGAACAGCTTCAGGAAGTCGGCCGCGACATCGCGGCGCTCGGGCTGCCAGCGTGCCCGGCTCGGCGCGCCGCTGCGCAGCACGACGTAACGCAGCCGGTGGGTGAAGGCGTTGTCCAGCTCGGTGCCAGCCGGCAGCGTGCGGTCCCACACGTAGCAGACGGTCGCGGCCGGCAAGGGCTCGTCGCTGGCCGCCCGCGCCATGCGCAGCAGTTGCCGCTCGACAAAGGGCAGATTCGACATCGGCATCTCGAAGAACACGCAGACCTTGACGGCAGAGTCGTCGCCACGCTTCGTCGTGAGATCGGACGCTGCGACGAACTCGTCCACCCGCCACGACCACGACAGCATGAGCCCGGCGCCGTCGGCGCGCAGCGGGTGCACCAGGTTGCCGTAGGCGCCGTCCGCCTCCACGCGCAAGGCGCGGCGGCCGTCGAGCTCGACCACCGAGAAGCGCGTGAACGGCTGCTTCTGGTGCGGCAGGCCGGCCAGATGCCAGGGAGCGTTGATCGTCCCGCCCGGCGTGCCGAAGGGCTGCAGCAGTTGCACGTCGGCCTGCGCTCCGCCGGCCGAAGCGAGCAGCATCGTGGCGGCAAGAAGGAGTTTCGTCGGCAGGGTCATGGCTCACGGCCCGGCACCGCGACGCGGGCCGGTCGACCTATGCTAAACGAGCCACGGCGCACGCCGTAACAGCATCAAGCCCGGCGCCAGGCGTGGTACTTCGCCACCCATTCGAGCAGCCTGGCCGGCTGGTGGTTGCGCTTCCACTCCCCCGCCGCGTACTTGTTCGCCTCGGCCATCGTCGGGTAGGTGTGGATGGTGCCGAGGATCTTGTTCAGCCCCAGCCCGTGGCGCATCGCCAGCACGTACTCGGCGAGCAGGTCGCCGGCATGCGCGCCGACGATGGTGACGCCGAGGATGCGGTCCTTGCCCGGTTCGGTGAGCACCTTCACGAAGCCGTGCGCGGCGCTGTCGGCGATGGCGCGGTCGAGGTCGTCGATGCCGTACTTCGTGACCTCGACGGCGATGCCCTTCTCCTTCGCTTCCTGCTCGTTGAGGCCGACGCGCGCCACCTCCGGGTCGATGAAGGTCGCCCAGGGGATCACCGAGTAGTCGGCCTTGAACTTCTTGAAGGTTCCGAACAGCGCGTTGACCGAGGCGTACCACGCCTGGTGCGCCGCCACGTGGGTGAACTGGTAGGGCCCGGCCACATCGCCGGCAGCGAGGATGTTCGGGTAGACCGTCTGCAGGTACTCGTTGGTCTCGATGGTGCGGCCGGTGGCGATGCCCAGTTCCTCCAGGCCATAGCCCTTCAGACGCGCGACGCGGCCGACGGCGCACAGCAGCTGGTCGAACTCGAGACGCTTCTCGGCACCACCCGCCTCGACGACGATGAACTTGCGCCCCTCCACGAGTTCGCAGCGCAGCGCCTTGTGGCCGGTGAGCACCGCCACGCCGTCGTGCTCGAGTGCCGCCTTGGCGAGCGCCGAGACCTCCTCGTCCTCGCGGATCATGATGCGCGGCGCCATCTCGATCTGCGTGACCTGCGAGCCCAGCCGCGCGAAGCTCTGCGCCAGCTCGCAGCCGATCGGCCCGCCGCCCAGCACCACCAGGCGCGGCGGCAGCTCGCGCAGGCCCCACAGCGTGTCGCTGGTGAGGTAGCCGACCTCGTCCAGCCCGGGAAGCGGTGGCACGAAGGGCATGGCGCCGGTGGCAATGACGATGCTGCGCGTGGTCAGCGCTTGCTTGCGGCCCTCGCCGAGATCGATCTCCACCGTCCACGGGTTGACGATCTTCGCGTAGCCCGTCACCACGTCCACGCCGAGGCCGGTGTAGCGTTCCACCGAATCGTGCGGCTCGATGTCGCGCACCACGTGCGCCACGCGGTCCATCACGTCGGCGAAGTTCAGCGTGGCCTGCGCGCTTTCGATGCCGTACTTCCTCGACTCGCGAATCTGCTGCATCAGCGTCGCGGTCTTGATCAGCGCCTTGCTCGGCACGCAGCCGTAGTTCAGGCAGTCGCCGCCCATCTTGTGGCTCTCGATCAGCGTGACCTTGGCCTTCACCACCGCGGCGATGTAGCTCGTCACCAGCCCGGCCGCGCCAGCGCCGATGACGACCAGGTTGCGGTCGAAGGACTTCGGTTTCACGCTCGCCCAGCGCGCGTAGACCTTGCGGCCCTGCACCAGATCGACGATCTTCTTGGCGATCAGCGGGAACAGGCCCAGCAGCACGAAGGAGCCGAGCAGCCCCGGCGACAGGATGCCCTTGAGCGAATCGATCTTCGCCAGCTGCGTGCCGGCGTTCACATACACGAGCGTGCCGGCGAGCATGCCGAGCTGGCTGACCCAGTAGAAGGTCCAGGCCTTCATCTTGGTCAGGCCCATCAGCAGGTTGATGACGAAGAAGGGCAGCAGCGGCACCAGGCGCAGCGTGAAGAGGTAGAAGCCGCCCTCCTTCGCGATGCCCTTGTCGACCTCGGCCAGGCGTGCGCCGAAGCGCGCCTGGACCCCGTCGCGCAGCACATAGCGCGAGACCAGGAAGGCCAGCGTGGCGCCGAGGCTGGAGGCGAACGACACCACCAGCGTGCCGACCGCCAGGCCGAAGATCGCGCCGCCGGCCAGCGTGAGGATGGCCGCGCCGGGAAACGACAGCGCTGTCACGCCGACGTAGACGGCGAAGAAGCTGCCGATCACCAGCGCCGGCCGCTGCGCGTACAGCGCCGCGAACTCTTCCTGGCGCGACTTCAGGTACTCGAGGCTGAAGAACCGCCCGAGGTCGAAGGCGAAGTAGGCCGCGATCAGCGCGAGCACCACGGCGATGACGACGAGCTTGCGGCGGTTCATGACAGATCCTTCGTTGTTCTTTGTGTTCAAGGCGGCAAGCCTCGCCAGCCGGCCCACAGGCGCGTGGCGATGGTCAGCGCGCACAGGCCGGCGAAGCCGAACGCGAACGCGGCGAAGTGCCCGGGCCACAGGCACATCAGCGCGAAGCAGGCGATGGTTTCCGTCGCCTCCGTCAGGCCGCCGAGATAGTAGAGGCCCTTGGTCGGGTAGGCCACGCTTTTCTGACCGCGCTGCGCCGCCAGCGCCGCGTAGGCGAGGAAGGTGGAGCCGGTGCCGACGAAGGCGGCCAGCAGCACGGCCGCGGCCAGCGCGTTGGCCGCCGGGTCGGCCAGCGCGAAGGCAAGCGGGATGCTGGCGTAGAACAGGAAATCCAGCGCGATGTCGAGAAAGGCACCGCGATCGGTGGGCTGCGTGAGGCGCGCCAGCGCGCCGTCCAGGCCGTCGAACACGCGGCTGGCGAGCAGCAGTGCGAGACCGGCGTCGTACTGCTGCCGCGCGATGCAGACGGCCCCGGCCACGCCGATGCCGAAGCCGATCCAGCTCGCCTGGTCGGCCGTCAGTCCGAGCCGCGCGAGCGCGCGTGCACCGGCATGCATGGCCGGGCGCAGCAGCGCGAGGGCGTAGCGGTCAAGCATCGCCCGCACTGCCCCCGTGATCGTCAAGCTGGATCACCTGCGCCCCTGGCGGCACGTCGTGCGCATCGTGCGTGACCAGCACCGCCGGGATGCGCTGCTCGCGCAGGCGCTCGAACACGAAACTGCGGAAGCGCTCGCGCAGCGCCATGTCCAGCCGCGAGAAGGGCTCGTCGAGCAGCAGCGCCTGCGGCTGCGCGAGCAGCGCGCGCAGCACCGACACGCGCGAGCGTTGCCCGCCCGACAGCGTGTGCGGCAGGCGCGGCCCGTAGCCCGCCAGGCCGGCGCTGTCCAGCGCCGCCTCGGCGCGGGCGCGGCGCTCGGCGGCGGCACCGGCCGGCAGCGCGAAGAGCAGGTTCTCCAGCACCGTGAGGTGCGGGAACAGCAGGTCGTCCTGGAAGAGGATGCCGACACGGCGCTGCACCGTGGGCAACGCATCGATGTCGCGGCCGTCTAGCCGCACGCGGCCACTCGCCAGGAGGCCGGGCGCGAGCGTGCCGCACAGGTAGGCCAGCAGCGAGGACTTGCCGGAGCCGCTCTCGCCCATCACCACCAGCAGTTCGCCGGGCCCGACGCGTGCCGACAGCGCGCGGATCAGCACGCGCTGCGGCGTGGCCAGGGTGATGCCATCGAGCTCGAGCATCAGGCCTCCGTGCCCAGCCGCCGCGATTGCCGTCGCGCAACCCACCACGCGGCGCCGAAAGCCAGCGCGGGCAGCAGCGCCTGCAGCAGCGCGAAGGCAGCCATCAGCGTGCGCTGGCCGCCCGAGGCGAGCGTCAGCGCCTCGGTGGTGACGGTGGCGTGGCGGCCGGCGCCGACGAACTGCGTGCTCAGGTACTGCGCCACGCTGACCGCGAAACCCACCGCCGCGGCGGCGGCGATCGGCGCCAGCAGCATCGGCCACTTGATGAGCAGCAGGAACGCCGTGCGCGATCGGCCCAGCGCCCGCGCCGTCTGCTCGTAGCGCGCGTCGAAGCCGCGGTAGGCCGGCGCCAGCGCCACCAGCGCATAAGGCGCGCTGAACAGGCTGTGCGCCAGCCACAGGCC
The DNA here is from genome assembly GCF_017795745.1 of Rhizobacter sp. AJA081-3. GTDB lineage: Bacteria > Pseudomonadota > Gammaproteobacteria > Burkholderiales > Burkholderiaceae_C > Piscinibacter. The sequence continues at coordinate 3,259,659 of NZ_CP059067.1, forward strand.
GGCGAGGCTGCCGTCCAGGCGCAGCCGCAGGGCCACCTGGTAGAGCCCGGCGACCAGCAGCACGCCGGGGATCAGCATCGGCGCGAACACCAGCGGCGCGGCGCGGCGGTCCCAGGCGGGCGGCGTGGTCTCCATCCAGGCCACGGCGAGCACGACGCCGGTGAACGAGGCGGCGAGCGCGAGCAGCGCCGTGTCGCCGAGCACCGGCAGGCTCTCGACCACGGTGGACCAGGCCTCCAGCGAAGCTCGCTGCGGCCACAGCGCCGGAAAACTCCACACGCTGGCCACCGACACGAAGGCCAGCAACGCCAGCACCGCGGCATAGACGAGCGCGCCGGCGCCGAGCAAGGGCCGCACCAACGCGGCCGTGCGCGCCGGCGCAGGCCGGTCGCCGCGCACCTGGCGCGCGCGCAGAGGCGCACGCAGCGCCCGGGCCAGCAGCAGCGCGGCCAGCGCCCCCGCCGCCACCAGCAGCGCGATCAGCAGCGAGGCCGCCGCGCCCTGCGCGTTGACGGCCGCGTCGGCATCGAGCAACCACGACCAGGCCAGCTGCGCGAGCGTGGGCGGGCGCGTGGGCCCGAGCACCAGCGCCATGTCGACCACGCTCAGGCCGTAGGCCCACACCGCGAGCAACGGCAGCGCCAGGCGCGGCAGCAGCTGCGGCCAGAGCACGCGCCACCACACGCTGGCGGCCGGGTAACCCATCGCCTGCCCGGCCTGCAATTGCTGGCGCAGTTGCGTGGCCTGCGCCACCGGCCGCAGCTGCGCCGCCACGTTCCACAGCAGGAAGGGCACCTCCTTGCCCACCAGGCCGGCGATCAGCGCCAGGCCGAACGGGTCCTGCACCGTGGCCAGGGCAGGTGGCGAGTCCCAACCGGCCCACGGCGCGATCAGGCGCAGCAGCAGCCCGCTGGGCATCAGCAGCAACGCGAGGCCGACGGCGAAGGCAGCGTGCGGCACGGCCAGCAGCGCGCCGAGCCAGCGCTCCAGCCGCGCCCAGGCGGGGCTGCCGTGCAGGTGCGTGACGATCCACAGCGTGAGCGCCAGCGAGACGGCCGTGGCTGCCGCGCCGACCCACAGGCCCAGTGACAGTGCCGGCCACAGCGCCGGGTCGTCGAGCAGCCTGCGCCAGGCCTGCGCGTCGAGCGCCGCGCCGAGCGCCAGGGTCAGCGCGGCCAGCAGCGGCAGCGCGAACAGCCCGGCCGGCCACCACCAGGCACGGCCAACGGGGCGAAGCGTCACTGGCCGTGGCGGCGCGCCCATTCGCGCTCGATCACCTCGACCCAGCTCGCGTGCGGCTCGGGCAGCACCGGCACCGCCTGCATCACCGTGCCCGGCGCGGCGCCCTGCGCGAACAACGCCTTGTCGGCCGTCGGCAGCCTGTCCACGGCCAGCACCGTCGGGTCTCCCCAGTGGCGGATGTCGGCCTTGCGGGCCTGCGCCAGCGGCGACTGCAGGAAGTCGATCACCACCTGCGCCCCCTCCTTCGCCCGCGCATTGAACGGGATGGCCAGGAAGTGCGTGTTGCCGATGGTGCCGCCGGCATGCTGCCAGCTGATCACCGACTCCGGCAGGCGCTTCGCGGCGATCTCGTTGGCCGCCTCGTTGGGATTGAAGGTCAGAGAGATGAAGAGTTCGCCATCGGCGAGCATCTGGCGCATCACCGTGTTGCTGGCCGGGAACTGCTTGCCTTGCCGCCACAGCAGCGGGTGCAGCGCCTCGAGCGTGCGCCACAGCGGCGCCAGCAGCGATCCGGGATCGGCGGGTGCCGGTGCGTAGAACGGCTTGCGATCGGGTGCCGTCTCGATCAGCACCTGCTTGAGGAAGGTGGTGCCGTGGAAGTTGGGCGGCTTGGGGTAGCTGAAGCGCCCCGGATTGCGCTTGGCGAAGTCGAGCAGCTCGGCCAGGTTCTTCGGCGGTTGCGGCACCCGCTTGCCGTCGCCGTAGAAGGTGAACTGCGCCATGCCCCAGGCGGCCTCGAAACCTTCCACCGGCTCGGAGAAGTCGATGCGCGTGGTCGGCTTGCCCGCCACGTCGACGAGTGCGAAGTTCGGCAGCGCTTCGGCGAAAGGTCCGAACAGCAGGCCCTCGCGCTTCATGGTGAGGAAGTTCTCGCCGTTGATCCAGCCCATGTCGGCGCTGCCGTCCTGGTTGCGGCCGGCCTGCTTCTCGGCGCGCACGCGCTTGACGAGCTCCGCCGTGTCGCCGAGCTTGACGTGTTCCAGCTTGATGCCGTGGCGCGTGGCCACTTCGCCGCTCACCCACTGCAGGTAGGCGTTGACGCGCTCGCTGCCGGCCCAGGCGTTGAAGTACACCGTCTGGCCGCGCGCGGTACGCAAGGTGGAGACCCAGGCGGCCGGGTCGGCGGCCGCATGGGCCGATCTCCATGCGGGCAGCCAGGGCGCAAGGGCGCCGGCGGCGAGCAGTCGGCGGCGAATCGGCGAAGGGGTCATCGGCGAGCAGGGTGAGCGTCAGGGGTGTCGCGCCGCAGTGTATCGGCCTGGGCAGAAGCCCCGAGGACACGTCGGCGCAGTGCCGGCACCGCCCAGCGGTCCAGCGACCAGCGGCCCGGGCCCCAGAGCAGCAGCGCGGCCAGCAGGCTGCCCCAGAACACATGGCCCTGCAGCGCGGCCTCGGCGATCTCCGCCAGGCTGAGCACAGCGACGAGGTTCACCACGCCCAGCCCCGCCGCGGCAAAGCGGCCGGCCAGGCCGAAGGCGAGCAGCACCGGCAGCACCAGCTCGCCCGCGGTGCCGGCGACGGCGGCCACGGTGGGGTCGAGCAGCGGCACCTGGTATTCGTCCATGAACAGCGCGATGGTGGTGTCGAAGTCGCGCAGCTTGGTCAGCCCGGAGCGGAAGAACACCGACGCGACGTACCAACGGGCGACCAGCTGGGCCGCGGGTTGCAGGTGTTCGAGCGCGGCGATCGCGCGCTCGCCGAGAGACCAGAGGCGGGGCAGCGGCCCGGCGTGCATTGCAGGGATCATGTCGAGGGCTCGGTGGAATGAGATGTGACTGTGTCGATCCGGCGCGCCGCACCTTTCAGCCACGAGGCCTCGATCGCACGCTGCAGCCAGGCGCCGAAGTCGAAGCCCGCGCCGGCATCTTCCAGCGCCGCGGCCAGCGAGGCGCCGCGCAGAAGCGTCAGCATGAAGGCCACTTCGTGGGCCGACACCCGATGCACCGCGGCGCGCCAGTCCGCGCGTGACACGCACACCGCTTCGCCCTGCCCGGCCGCGAGCGCGGCGCGCACCGGCGCGAAGGCCTCGGGCGCGCCGTTGCGGTGCGCGGCATGGATGGTGGCGATCGGAAACGACGACGCCCGCAGTTCCAGGCCCGGCATGAACCGCAGCTCGATCGCGTCGGGATCGGCCTCGCCCAGCAGCGCGAGCGAGGCCAGCTCGGGCACCGCATCGGCGGCGCGCTCGCAGCGGTGCAGCGCGAGATCGAGCCACGCGCTGTCCGCCAGCCAGGGCCATTCGGCCAGGCCGGATTGCGTGGCGATCCAGCCCGGCAGTTCGCCGCCCCACTCGCCAAGGTCGCCGCGCTGCGGCGGGTGCTCGCGCCAGAACGCGCGTGCGAGCGCGGCGAAGTCGGCCTCGCCGAGCATCGCCTGCACCGTCGGGCAAGCCGTGGCCAGCGCGCGTTCGGCCTGTGCGGAGGCGTTGGCGCGGTAGGCGGCCAGGCCGCGCTCGGCGCGTGCTCCCCGTTCGCGCAATGCCGGTGGCTCGCCGCAGCGCGACAGGGCGGCCAGCAGTCGCTGCTGCCGGCGTGACTCGGCCTCGATCACGCCGACACCTCGTCGACCACGCGCTGCGCCTGCGCGGCCTCGCCCAGCAGCACCTCGAGGGCCGGCACATCGGTGTCCCACTCGATCAAGGTGGGCACGGCGCCGAGGCGCTCGATGGCATGGCGGTAGAGCTGCCACACCGCCGGCCGCACGCGGCTGCCGTGGTCGTCGATGACGATGTCTTCGGTCTCGCAGTAGCCGGCGAGGTGGATCTCGTCGACGCAGCCCGCGGGCAGCGCATCGACGAAGGCCCGGCACGATGCCAGCGGATCGGCAGCGCCGGCGTTCAGTGCATTGACCATCAGGTTGTTCAGGTCGAGCAGCAGCGTGCAGCCGCTGCGGCGCGCGAGCTCGCCGAGGAAAGCGGCCTCGGGGATCGTGTCGTCGTCGTAGGACAGGTACGCGGAGAGGTTCTCCACCGCGATCGGCCGGCGCAGCCGCTCCTGCACCTGGATCACGTTGCGCACCAGGATCGCGAGCGAGGCCTCGGTGAAGGCGATCGGCAGCAGGTCGCTGCCGTGCAGCACAGGCCCGCCCGCCTCGCGCGGCGCCCGCGCGAAGCAGGCGTGGTCGGAGACGCGCACCGGGTCGAAACGCCGCACCAGCCGCTCCAGGCGGTCGAGGTGCCAGGCATCGAGCCCGGCCGCCGAGCCCAGCGCCAGGCCCACGCCGTGCAGGCTGACGGGGTGGCGCTCGCGCAGCCGGTGCAGCACCGTGAGCGAGGCGCCACCGTCGGCGAAGAAGTTCTCCGAGTGGACCTCGATGAAGCCCAGCGGCGGCGAGCCCTCGCACAGGGCCGCGTAGTGCGGCTGCCGCGCGCCGATGCCGACGCAGTTCGGGTTCATGGCGGCGCGCGGCGCGAGGGTCACTTCTTCATGCCGGCCTTGACCTCGTCGGCGGTCATGCCCTTCATCTGCTTGCAGGTGCCCTTGGCGACGTACTTCCATTCGTCCGGGCTGTTGTCGGCCTTGGACTGGCCGGCGCAGGAATGCGTGCCCGAGGCGTTGGCGCAGTCGTTCTGGCCGGCCTTGGCGATGCCGAAGCACTTTTCCTTGGCCATCTTGTCGTCGGCGGCCGAGACCTGGGTGATCAGGCCCAGGGCGAGCACGGAAGCGAGGGCGGACGAGACGATCAGACGCTGGTTCATGGTGGGAACTCCTTGGAAAGAGGGTGTGGGTTTCGTCGAACCGCGGGACAACCCCGCACCGACCGGACTAGGTCGACACATCCCGGCCGGCCTTACAGCGCCGGATCGACAAGAATCCCGTCATGACCCAAGCCCTGCAGCGCGACGACGCGTGGTACCGCGAACGACTGGCGCCGCCAGCCGGCCGCGTGCGCGTGGTGATCGACACCGACGCCGCCAACGAGATCGACGACCCCTTCGCCATCGCCTGGGCGCTGCTCTCTCCCGATCGGCTGCAGGTCGAGGCGGTCTATGCCGCGCCGTATTCGTTCGCCCACCGGCGCTCGCAGTCGCGCGTGCAGCAGCACCGCCAGTTCGACCCGCCCGGCGTGGGCATGGAGCGCAGCCATGCAGCAATCCTGGCCGTGTACGACAAGCTCGGCCTGGATTCGCGCGGCCGCGTGCTGCACGGCTCGACGCGCTACCTCGCGGCGCTCGAAACGCCCGAACGCAGCGAAGCGACAGACCACCTGATCGCCACGGCGCTGGCCATGCCGGCGCACGAGCCGCTGTACGTGATCGCCATCGGCTGCGCCACCAACCTGGCCAACGCGCTGCTGCTCGAGCCAGCGATTGCCGAGCGCATCGTGGTGGTGTGGACCAGCGGCTATCCCTCGCACGCGCCGCACCCCAACCACTCGTTCAACCTCGAGCAGGACCTGCTCGCCTCGCAGTGGCTGCTCGACAGCGGTGTACCGCATGTCTACCTGCCGGGCTTCCACGTCGGCGCGCAACTGCGCCTGTCGCTGCCCGAGATGGAGCGCTGGGTGCGCGGCTGCGGCGCCATCGGCGAACACCTGTTCGAGCTCTACACGCACAACCCGCTGTGGGACCTGCTGGGCATCAACAGCTTCGAGGCGCATTCGTGGGTCATCTGGGACCTGATCAACATCGCCTGGCTGATCGAGCCCTCGTGGGTGCCCAGCGAGATCGTGCGCACGCCCTGGCTGAGCAACGACAAGCGCTGGCGCGCCGATGCCACGCGCCACCCGATGCGCGAGGCCCACGGCGTGCAGCGCGACGCGATCTTCGCGGCCTTCTTCGAGGCCCTGCGCAGGGCCGACTGAAGTGATGGCGATCGTCACCTGTGAGTGACGATGCTCAGATGAGCCCGCTCTTTCGCCCATGAGTCGAAACGACCTGGGCAAACACGTGCATTCCGGTCGCCGCCCGGAGCCGATTCGCGGGCACGATACGCACAGACTCCGCGCCATCGACCGAACCGCATGCCTGCAGTACCCGCTTCGGACCAGCCCGCCCCGCGCAGCGGTCGCTGGCTGCCGTTGCTGGTGTTGCTCATCGGCCTGGCGCTGACCGCCGCGTTCGCCGCCTGGTCGTGGCAGCGCGAACGCAGCGAGGAACTGGCGCGCTTCGATCGCCGTGTCGACCGCTTCGCGCAGATGCTGGGCAGCCGGGTGCAGTCGTACATCGACACGCTGCCGGGGCTGCGCGTGTTCGACGCCTCCAACGCCAACCTGTCGGATGCGGCCTTCTCGCAGTACGTCGAGGCGATCTCGCTGCAGCGGCGGTTCCCCGGCCTGGCGCTGACCTTCGTCGCCGAACGCCTGCGCGGCGACGAACTGGCCGGCTTCGTGCGCTCGGTGCGCGAGGACCGCAGCCGCCGGGCCGACGGCCACCCCGGCTTCGACGTGCGCCCGCCGGGCCAGCGCGCGCAGCACATGGTCATCCGCCATGTCCAGCCGGCCGACGACGGCGCCTTCGGCTACGACCTCTACGACCCCACGCAGAGCTACCGCGCCGATGTCGATGCCGCATTGCGCGACGGCGGCTATGTGGCCACCGGCCCGATCCTGCTGGCTCGCGACCGCTTCGGGCCGAAGTCTCCCGAGCGGACCAGCGTGGTGATCCGCGCCGCCACCTACCGCACGGTGCTGGTGCCGGACAGTGCGCAGGAGCGGGAGCGCCTGGCCGAAGGCGTGGTGGGCATCGCCTTCCGCACTGCCGAGCTGGTGCGCAGCGCCATCCCGCCCGGGCTGGAAGGCTACCTCCACTTGCACATCGACGACCAGCGCGCCATCGTTGCGGGCCAGCCCGCCGAGGTGTTCGACAGTACCTGGCTGGATCCGCAGGCCAGGGCCTCTTCCGCGGGCCCGCAACGGCGCCTGAGCCTGAACGTGGCCGACCGCCAGTGGGAGATCGTGGTCAGCCTGCGCGAGGGCGCGGTGCCGCACACGCCTGACGCGTCCAATGCCATGGCCCTGCTGCTGGGCGTGCTGCTGTCCGCCTCGCTGGCGGCGATGACACGAACGCTGGTGCAGGCCGCCGCGAACGAGGCGCGCAAGGTGCACGAAGCCACCGAGCAGTTGCAGGCCGAGAAGCGCAGCGTCGAGCAGAGCGAGCGGCGCTACCGCATGCTGTTCGAGAACAGCCTGGACGCGGTGCTGCGCACGCGGCCGGACGGCAGCGTGCTGGCCGCCAACCCGGCAGCCTGCGCGCTGTTCGGCCACAGCGAGGCAGAACTGATGAAGCTCGGCCGCGACGGGCTGATCGACCCGGCCGACTCACGCGTCGCTGAACTGCTGGACCAGCGCGAGCGCACCGGGCGCGCGCAAGGCCAGGTGCGCATGCTGCGCGCCGACGGCCGCCACTTCGAAGCCGAGGTGTCGGCCAACGCCTACGTCGACGTGGACGGCCAGTCGACCAACAGCCTGATCGTGCGCGACGTCACCGAACGAGAGCGCACCGCGGCGCGCCAGGCCCAGCTCACGGCCATCCTCGACGCCACGCCCGACTTCGTCGGCTCGGCAGACCCGCAAGGCCGCCTGAACTTCCTGAACCGCGCGGCGCGCCGCATGCTCGGGATCGCCGAGACCGATGCGTTGCCGGAACTCGACTTCGCGTATTGCCACCCCGCTTGGGCTGCACAGACCATCGTCGACGTCGGCGTGCCGGCCGCGCTGAGAAGCGGCGTGTGGGCCGGGCAGACGGCGATTGCCTGCGCCGACGGTCGCGAGCTGCCGGTCTCGCAGGTGATCATCTGCCTGCGCGATGCGCAGGGCCGCATCACCAGCCTGGCCACCGTGGCCCGCGACCTCAGCGACCTGCACGCCGCGCTGGCGCAGCAGCATGCGCTCGAGGCGCGCCTGCTCGAGGCGCAGAAGATGGAGTCGATCGGCACGCTCGCCGGCGGCGTGGCGCACGACTTCAACAACGTGCTCGCGGCGATCCTCGGCAACCTGAGCATCGCCCGCGACGACCTGGGCACCGCGCACCCGGTGCAGCAGCACCTGGCGATGGTGCAGCAGGCCGCCACGCGGGCGCGTTCGCTGGTCCAGCAGATCCTCGCGTTCAGCCGCCGGCTGCCTCAGGAGCGCATGGTGCAGCCGCTGGCACCGCTGGTGTCGGAGGCGCTGGCACTGCTGCGCGCCACCCTGCCCGCCTCGGTTCAGCTCGAGGCCCACCTGTCGGAGCAGCCACTGGCGGCCGAGGTGGATGCCGGCCAGGTGCAGCAGGTGGTGCTGAACCTGTGCAACAACGCCTGGCAGGCGCTGCCAGGGCAGATCGGGCGGATCGGTGTGCACCTGGATGCCGTCTCGATCGCCGCCGGCGACGAGGCAGCCGGCTCAACACCGCCAGGCCGGTACGCGAGGCTGAGCGTGGTCGACGACGGCAGCGGCATGGACGAGGCCACACGAGCGCGCATCTTCGAACCCTTCTTCACCACCAAGCCGGTGGGCCAGGGCACGGGCCTGGGGCTGGCCGTCGTGCATGGCATCGTGGCCGCCAGCGGCGGCAGCATCGCGGTGCACAGCAGGCGCGGGCTGGGCACGCGCATCGACGTGCACCTGCCGCTGCGCGACTCAGCCGGCAGCGCTCCCGTTGCGGCGACAGGCACCGACGCTGCACAGCGCGGCCGGGGTGAGCACGTGCTGCTCGCCGACGACGACGACGTGGTCGGGCTGACGCTGCAGGCGCTGCTCGAGCGTGCGGGCTACCGCGTCACGCGCGTGGACAGCGGCATCGCGGCGATCGACACGGTGAGTCGGGCACCGAGGGGCCACGACCTGGTGGTGACCGACTTCAACATGCCCGGCCTGTCGGGGCTGAGCGTGGCGGAGCAACTGGCCGAGATCGCTCCCGGCCTGCCGGTGATCATCACCTCGGGCTATGTGACCGAGGAGCTGCTGGAGCGCGCGCGCGAACTGGGCGTTCGGGCGGTGCTGCTCAAGGAGCACAGCCTGGAAAGGCTGACCCGCGCGGTGCATGAATCGCTGGCCGCCACCTCGGCCGACGGCGACCCGCCGGCGGGCATCAGCCGGGCGTGACCGGCCGGCGCGGGGCGCGCCGCAGGATCTCGGCGATGGCGCGCTGGCCACGCCGCTCGGCATGCACCAGCGGCGTCACGCCCTGTGCGTCGGCCAGGTTCACGTCGGCGCCATGCTGCACCAGCAGGCCGACGATCGCGGTGTGCGCCGTGCCGCCATCGCCCAGGATCACCGCCTCGAGCAGCGCCGTCCAGCCCAGCCGGTTGACGTGGTCGACGTCGATGCGCGTGCCCAGCAGTTCGCGCACCGTCTCCACGTGGCCGTGGTGCGCCGCCGGGATCAGCGCCGTGCCGCCGAAGCGGTTGGTGCTGGCCAGGTCGGCGCCGGCGGCCAGCGTCAGGCGCAGGATCTGCAGCCGGCCCTCGGCGCCGGCGTAGAGGAAGGGCGAGTCCTGCTGATCGTCCTTCGCATTGACGTCGGCACCGCGCTCGATGAGCAGCCGCGCAGCGTCGACATGGTTGGCCCGCGTGGCCAGCAGCAGCGCGGTGCGCTGCCGACCATCGCGCGAATCGACCGGCGTGCCGGCATCGAGCAGCCGTTGCAGCAGCGTGATGTCGCCCGCCTCGGCTGCGGCGAGCAGCGCCGCAGGCTGGGCTTGCGCGATGCCCGTCACCGACCAGGCCGCGGCCGAGAGCAGCAGCCGGCGCTTCATGGCCTCTTGGCAGTCAGCGGCAGGCCGCGCAGTGCCAGCGCCACTTCGCCCACCTGCCAGATGGCGATGCGGTGCGTGGCGGCGAAAGGCCGCGCGGTGTCGGTCAGCTCGCCCAGGCCGATGTACAGCGCATCGGCCCCACCCGCCGCCTCGCGCGCAGCCTGCAGCGGGCGCAACGCCTCCAGGCCGGTGCGCGCCGACTTCCAGCGCCGCGCACTGACCAGCATCCGGCGGCCCTGGCGTTCGAGTTCGAAATCGACCGCGGCGCTGCCGCCCGGCCTGATGCTGTAGCCGTCGCGCCGGAAGGCGGCCTCCAGCAGCGCGGCGAACTCCGGCCAGGCCATGGCAGCGACGGCCTGCTGCGTCTGCAGCACCCGCGCGGCGCTGGGCAGGCGCCACTGGCGCGCCGCCGCGATGACCGCGATGACGAGGAACGGGAAACCCGAGGTCGCCCCCACCACCTTGTAGTCCGTCGGCAGCAACGACATCGCCAGCAGTGCCAGCACCGCGGCGATCGCCAGGCTCACCCACCACGGCGAACGCAGGAGCGTGGCGAACAGGGACTTCTCGGCCATCTTGAACTTCAAGAACCCTCCTTCACCCGGCCCATGGCGGGCCGGCGCCGCAGTCTACGCGTCGCCCACCCCGGCGCCCGCGGGGCGACGACAATGGGGTCGCTGCGAAAGGGACTCCGATGAAACCTTCGACGACGATCGCGCTGCTCTGCGCAGCGCTGGTGCAGATGGCGGCGCCGGCCGCGGCCGGCCCGGATGGGCGCGACCTGCATGCCTACTGGGACGGGCGCTGCAAGGATTGCCACGGCGACTCTGCCGCGTTCGCGCGCAGCACGCTGCGCCTGGATCAGGGCCGGCTGGCCGGCAGGCACCACGGCGCCGACCTGCCCGTCTTTCTGCGCAACCACTATCTCGCCGACGAGCTGGTGGCACCGGTGACGGCGATGCTGGCGGCGCAGGTGGCCACCTCGCCGCAGTTCAAGGAACACTGCGCGGGCTGCCACGGCACAGCCGCCGACTTCGCGCGCAAGTCGCTGGTCTTGCGCGGCAGCGTGCTGACCGGCAAGGCCAGCGGCAAGCCGGTCGCCGACTACCTGGCCACGCACGGCGGCATGCCGCCGGCGGAGATCCCGGCGATGGTGCAGACCCTGCAGCGCGTGCTTCAGGAGGTCGGCGGCTAGGCTGCCCCGGCCAGCGCCTCCAGCTCGTCGACCACGCGAAGCACGCCCTGCGCCGACAGGTAGTGGTCGACGCGCTCGCGCACGTGCTCGACCAGCACCGCCTCGCTGCGCTCGCCCGACCAATCCTCGCCGTCGCCGCCAGCGCGGGCCGTTCCCGCCGACAGCACGCGCCACTTGGCGCACCAGGTGATGGACCACAGCCACATCGCGCTGCGCAGCGGTGCCAGCCAGCCGCGCCAGGCCTCGCCGCCGGCGCATCGCGCCAGCCAGCGTTGCTGGGCTGCCGCCACCTCGCCGTGCGACAGGGCGGCAGCGCTGGCGATGTCCCAGGTGGTCGAGGTGTAGAGCGTGGCATGGGCCAGGTCCAGCGGCGGCAGGCTGTAGCGCGCCTTCTCCAGGTCGACCAGCACGGCGCGGCCGTCGGCACGCACGATGAAGTTGCCCGGGTGCGCGTCGAAGGCGATCAGCCGCTTCGGCGGCCTCGGTGCGCACGCACACAGCGTGGCCAAGGCGGCGCGCCGCTCGTCGATGGCACGTCGTGCGCGGACATCGAGCAAGGCCGCATCGAGAAAGACGGCCTGCGCTTCGATCTCGTCGCGCAACAGCGCGAGAGGATCCGGTGGATCGAGCAGCGGCGCGCGCCACGCGACCTCGGGCAGCGGCAGGGAGTGCATGGCCGCGAGCGCGTCGACGAGGGCCGGCAGGTCCAGCGGCAGCCGGGCCGTCCGGCCGACGATCTCCTCGACCAGCAGCGCGCCGCGCGGCAGGGCCGCGGAAGGCGGCAGCACACCATGCAGATGCGGGGCGTGGCCGCTGACGGCCGCGCTCGTGAAACACGCGGCCTGGTAGTCGAGGTTGGCTTGTGCGGGCAGGTCCATCTGGCTCTGCTTGGGCACGCGAGCCAGCACGCCGCTGCCGGCCAGGCGCAGGTGCGCATGGGCCAGGCCACTGTCGGGCAAGGGCTCGATCGCGGCATCGGCCCAGGGCGAGCGGGCCTCGCGAAGGGCACTGCGCAATGCGTCGACCAGCGTCACTCCCATGCCGGGCCGCCCAGGTGAACGAGGTCGGCCGGTTCGTCGATGTCGTGCAGCGGTGCCAACTCGGCGTGGCGCAAGCCGGCCGCACGCAGCCGCTCGCGCGTGATCGACAGCACCTCCGGTGTGCTCCAGGGCATGGCCTCGAAGAGCGAGGGTTCCGCACGGCGCAGGCCGATCAGCGTATAGCCGCCGTCGAAGGCCGGGCAGAGCACGGCATCGTGATCGGCCAGCCGGTCGCGAGCCGCACGCAGGACCACGGCGTCCAGCGCCGGCGCATCGGTGCCGATCAGCACGGCGCGATCGTGTGTGGTCAGGGCGCGTTGCAGGGCACGGGCCATGCGCGCGCCGAGATCGCCCTCGCCTTGTTCGCTCAGCGTCACCCGCGTGTCGCTGGCGAGTTCGGTGAAGACGGCATGTCGCGCATCGGGAGCGCAACACAGTTCGACCGGTCCGATGCCCGCCGCCAGTGCCTGCGCGACCGCGTGGCGCAGCAATCGTTGCGCGAGCTGCGCCGCGCCATCGGCACCGAGCGCCGGAATCAGGCGCGTCTTCGCATAGCCGGCCACCGGCGCCTTGGCCATCACGATCACGCGGCAGTCGGTGTTCAGCGGTACCACGGGGCCAGTCTATCGGCGCTCACGCCGAGCGCGTAGAGCAGGCGCAGGCGCCACATCAGCATGATGGTGCGCCACACGCCGCGCTGCTCCCAGCGCCGGCCGGAGGTGATCACGCGTTCGTGCAGGCACACCGGCGCGTGCAGGCGCTTGAGCCGCGCGCTGAGCTCGATGTCTTCCATCAGCGGCTGGTCGGGGAAGCCGCCGGCCGCCTCGAAGGCCGCGCGCGTCATGAACATCGCCTGGTCGCCGGTGGCGATGCCGGTCAGGCGCGAGCGCCCATTCATCATCGCGGCGACGACGCGCAGCATGCGCGAGCGGCCTTCGATCGCCACGTCGAAGCGGCCCCAGGCGAGCGGGGCGACGCCGAGCGCCTGCGCGATCAGCCGGTCGGCGCCCTCGGGCAGGCGCGTGTCGGCGTGCAGGAACAGCAGCGTCGGCGCGCGCGCCACGGCGGCGCCGGCGTTCATCTGCCGGGCGCGCCCGCGCGGGCCGTCGATCACGACGTCGGCGAGTCCCTGGGCGCGGGCCATGGTGGCGTCGCGGCTGCCGCCGTCGACGACGATCAGCTCGGCGCCGCGTGCGCGCAGCGGGGCCAGCGCTTCCAGCGTGGCGACGATGCCTGCGGCTTCGTCGAGCACCGGCACGACGATGCTCAGGCTCGTCATGCCACGCTCGCGAGGCGGCGATGCTGCCAGGCATAGAGGCCGGCCGCCGTCACCAGCGCGGCGAGCCAGGCGGCGGCGTACGCCGTACCGGCGCCCCATGAAGACAGCCCCAGATAGAGCGTGACGAAGAAGGCACCGAAACCCGACAGCCCGCGCACGAAGCCGCGCAGCAGCGCCACCGTGGCCGCGCTGCCGTAACGCGGCAGCGTGAAGCAGGGCAACACGTTGCCGGTGATGGGCACGGCCAGCAGCAGGCCGCTGACCGCCGCCGGCACCACGCCGGCGCCGCGGATGATCAGCCAGGCGACAAAGATCGCCGCGGCCACGCGGCAGGCGAGCTCCAGGTGCGGGATGTCCACGGCGCCGCGCGCGATCGGCAGTTGCGGCATCAGCGCGCCGCCGACCGCCAGCACGGCCAGCGCGAGCACACAGGACAGTTCGGGCGGAAACGGCAGCAGCGGGAGCAGCGAGCCCAGGCCGAAGAAGGCCAGGTTGGCCAGCAGCAGCGACACCGGCCAGGGCCAGCGCGTCGAGCTCCAGGCAAAGGCGATCAGGTGCGCCACCGTGGCCGGCAGGCACACCAGCGTCGCCAGCGCGATGGCGCGCACCTCGGCGACGCTGGCCTGCAGCAGCACGAAACCCATGATCGGCCCGGCGATCATCGGCATGCCGGCGAGCGTGCCGCCGATGCCATGGCCGAAGCGCCGCGCCACCAGCGACGACAGCAGCGCCGATGCGGCCACCAGCGTCAGTTTCAGCAGCAGCGTCAGCGACAGCATGCGAGCCGGTCAGCCCGGCGGGCCGTAGCCGCCGCCTCCGGGCGTCTCGATCACGAAGATGTCGCCCAGGGCCATCTCCACCGAGCCGATGTGGTCGAGCTTCTCGACGCGGCCATCGGCGCGTTCGACGCGGTTGGCGCCGGGCTGACCCGGCTGCCCGCCGGCCATGCCGAAGGCGCCGTGGTGGCGGCCGTTGGAGAGGATCGACGCCGTCATCGCCTCGAGGAAGCGCACGCGCCGCGTGCCGCCGTTGCCGCCCTTCCACTGCCCTGCCCCGCCCGAGCCGGCGCGGATCGCGTAGCTCTCCAGCCGCACCGGGAAGCGGAACTCCAGCACCTCGGGGTCGGTCAGGCGCGAGTTGGTCATGTGCGTCTGCACGACGCTGGTGCCATCGAAGCCGGGGCCGGCGCCGCTGCCGCCCGAGATCGTCTCGTAGTACTGGTGGCGCGCATTGCCGAAGGTGAAGTTGTTCATCGTGCACTGGCCCGCGGCCATCGCGCCGAGCGCGCCGTACAGCGCGTTGGTGATGCAGGTCGAGGTCTCGACGTTGCCCGCCACCACGCTGGCCGGCGGGCGCGGGTTGAGCATCGAGCCTTCGGGGATGATCACCTTCAGGGGCTTCAGGCAGCCCGCATTCAGCGGGATGTCGTCGCCCACCAGGGTGCGGAAGACATAGAGCACCGCCGCCATGCACACCGCGGTGGGCGCGTTGAAGTTGTTCGTCAGTTGCGCGCTGGTGCCGCTGAAGTCGATCTCGGCGCTGCGTTCGGCCGCATTCACGCGGATCGCCACGCTGATGCGCGCGCCATTGTCGAGCGGCAGCGTGAACGAGCCATCCTTCAGCTTCGTGATGACACGCCGCACCGACTCCTCGGCGTTGTCCTGCACGTGGCGCATGTAGGCCTGCACCACGTCCAGGCCGAACTGCGCGACCATCTTGCGCAGTTCCTGCACGCCCTTCTCGTTGGCCGCGATCTGCGCCTTCAGGTCCGCCATGTTCTGCGGCGGATTGCGCGAGGGGTACGCGCCGCTGGAGAGCAGTTCGAGCATCTCGGCCTCGCGCAGGCGCCCGGCCTCGACCAGCTTGACGTTGTCGATCTGCACGCCCTCTTCCTCGATGCGCGTGGAGAACGGCGGCATCGAACCCGGCGTGGTGCCGCCGATGTCGGCATGGTGGCCGCGGCTGCCGACGTAGAAGAGGATCTCGCGCCCGGCTTCGTCGAACACCGGCGTGACCACCGTCACGTCGGGCAGGTGCGTGCCGCCGTGGTAGGGGTCGTTGAGCGCGTAGACGTCGCCCGGCTGCATGCGCCCGGCATTGCCGGCGATCACCGTCTTGATCGACTCGCTCATCGAGCCCAGGTGCACCGGCATGTGCGGCGCGTTGGCGATGAGCTGGCCCTGCGCGTCGAACAGCGCGCAGGAGAAGTCCAGCCGCTCCTTGATGTTCACCGAGTAGGCGGTGTTCTGCAGTTGCAGGCCCATCTGCTCGGCGATGTTCATGAACAGGTTGTTGAACACCTCCAGCATCACCGGGTCGACCGTGGTGCCGATGGCGCGGCGCTGCTCGCGCGGCTGCACACGTTCGAGCACGAGGTGGTCGAGCGCGGTGACTCTTGCGCGCCAGCCGGGCTCCACCACGGTGGTGGCGTTCTTCTCCGCGATGATCGCCGGCCCGTCGATGAACAGACCGGGTTGGGCGACCTCGCGCACGACCAGTGCGGCGTCCCACCAGCGGCCGCCGCTGAACAGCTTGACCGTCTCTTCGGCCGGCATCACTGCCGGCGCGAGCGTGGCCTGCGGGCTTTCAGCCGGTGCGTCGCCGGCCCCCACCGCCTCCACCGACACCGCCTCCACCACCAGCGCGCGCTCCTTCATCAGGAAAGCGAAACGCTGCCGGTACGCAGCCTCGAAGGCCGACTGGATTTCCGCCGGCGCGCCGAAGGGCACGACCAGCGCCGAGTCGGTGCCCTCGTAGCGCACATGCACGCGGCGGTGGGTGCGGATCGCGCCGCCGCTCACGCCCTGCCGGCGCAATTCGCCTTCGGCCTCCGCCGCGAGCGTGTCGAGCCGCTGCGTCACCGCGGGCAGCGCATCGGCCAGGCGCAGCTCCACCGCGGCCTCGCGCATCACGCTCTGGTCCGCCAGGCCCATGCCGTAGGCCGACAGCACGCCGGCCAGCGGGTGCGCGAAGACGCGGTCCATGCCCAGCGCATCGGCCACCCGGCAGGCGTGCTGGCCGCCGGCACCGCCGAAACACTGCAGCGTGTAGCGCGTGACGTCGTAGCCGCGCGCCACGGAAATCTTCTTGATCGCGTTGGCCATCGCGCCCACGGCGATATCGATGAAACCTTCGGCGACCTGCTCGGGGCTGCGCTTCGTGCCGGTGGCCTGCTCGATCTGCGCGGCCAGCGCGCTGAACTTCGCCACCACGACGTCGCGGTCCAGCGCTTCATTCGCTGCCGGCCCGAACACCTTCGGGAAGAACCCCGGCTGGATCTTGCCGACCATCACGTTCGCATCGGTCACCGCCAATGGCCCGCCGCGCCGGTAGCAGGCCGGGCCGGGGTTGGCACCCGCGCTCTCGGGTCCGGCTCGGAAGCGTGCGCCGTCGAAGCTGAGGATGGAACCGCCGCCCGCCGCCACCGTGTGGATGCTCATCATCGGCGCGCGCATGCGCACTCCCGCCACCTGCGTCTCGAAGGCACGCTCGAACTCGCCGGCGAAATGGCTGACGTCGGTGGAGGTGCCGCCCATGTCGAAGCCGATCACCTTGTCGAACTGGGCCAACTGGGCCGTGCGCACCATGCCGACGATGCCACCGGCCGGGCCGGAGAGGATCGCGTCCTTGCCCTGGAAGGCATGCGCGTCGGTCAGGCCGCCGCTGGACTGCATGAAGAACAGCTTCACCCCCGGCATCTCGCCGGCCACCTGCTCGACATAGCGGCGCAGGATGGGCGAGAGGTAGGCATCGACCACCGTGGTGTCGCCGCGGCCGACCAGCTTCATCAGCGGGCTCACCTCGTGCGACACGCTGACCTGCGTGAAACCCAGCGTGCGCGCCAATGCGGCGGCGGCCTTCTCGTGCGCCGGGTAGCGGTAGCCGTGCATGAAGACGATGGCCACGCTGCGCAGGCCGGCGTCGAAGGCGGCCCACAGGCGCTCGCGCAGGTGCATCTCGTCGAAGGGCTCGATGACGCCGCCGTCGGCGCCCACGCGCTCCTGCGCCTCGATGACGCGGCTGTACAGCAGTTCGGGCAGCACGATGTGGCGCTCGAACAGGCGCGGCCGCTCCTGGTAGCCGATGCGCAGCGCGTCGCGGAAGCCCTTGGTGATGACCAGCAGCGTCGGCTCGCCCTTGCGCTCGAGCAGCGCGTTGGTGGCCACCGTGGTGCCCATCTTCACGCACTCGACCTGCGCCGGCGTGATGGGCTCGCCGGGTTTCAGCCCGAGCAGGTGGCGGATGCCCGCCACCGCGGCGTCGCGGTACTGCTCCGGGTTCTCCGAGAGCAGCTTGTGCGTGACCAGCGATCCGTCCGGCCGGCGGCCGACCACGTCGGTGAAGGTGCCGCCACGGTCGATCCAGAACTGCCAGCGGTCACCGGCGGGGGTGGGGTGTGCATTCATGTCGTTGGGAAGAATGGTACGGGAACGTCCCACCGCGCTACATGCGCGAGGGCATCCAGGTGGCGATGCCGGGCACGAACCACAGCAGCAGCACGAAGGCCAGCATCAGCCAGAACAGCGGCATGGCCTTGGCGGCGATCCAGGTGATGTCGCGCCGCGTCAGGCCCTGCAGCACGAACAGGTTGAAGCCCACCGGCGGCGTGATCTGCGCCAGCTCGACCACCAGCACGACGAAGATGCCGAACCAGATCAGGTCGAAGCCGGCCTTCTGCACCGTGGGCAGCAGCACCGCCATGGTCAGCACGACCATCGAGATGCCGTCGAGGAAGCAGCCGAGCACGATGAAGAACACCACCAGCATCAGCATCAGCGCGAAGGGGCTGAGCTGGAGGCCGCCGATGAACTCGGCCAGGTGCCGCGGCAGGCCGATGAAGCCCATCGCGAGCGTGAGGAAGGCCGCGCCGGCAAGGATCAGTCCGATCATGCAATACACGCGGGTGGCCGACGCCAGGCCTTCGCTGAGCGCCTTCCAGCTCATCGACCCTTCGATGGCAGCCAGCAGCAGCGAGCCGCCCACGCCCAGCGCCGCCGCCTCGGTGGCAGTGGCCACGCCGGTGTAGATGGAGCCGAGCACCAGCACGATCAGCGTGACCACCGGGATCAGGTGGCGCGAGGCGGCGAGCTTCTGCGCGAACGAGGTCGGCGGGTCGGCCGGCGGCACCTGCTCGGGGTGGCGCAGCGCCCACACGACGATGTAGCCCATGAACACCAGCGCGAGCAGGATGCCCGGCAGCACGCCGGCCATGAACAGCTTGGCGATCGACACGTTGGCCGCCACGCCGTAGACGATCATGATGATCGACGGCGGGATCAGCAGGCCCAGCGTGCCGGCGCCGGCCAGCGTGCCCACCGCCATGTCGTCGGGGTAGCCGCGCCGCTTCAGCTCGGGCAGGGTGATCTTGCCGATGGTGGCGCAGGTGGCGGCGCTGGATCCCGACACGGCCGCGAAGATGGCGCAGCCGATCACGTTGGTGTGCAGCAGGCGGCCGGGCAGGCGGCCGATCCACGGCGCCAGGCCGCGGAACATGTCTTCCGACAGCTTGGTGCGGAACAGGATCTCGCCCATCCACAGGAACAGCGGCAGCGCGGTCAGCGTCCAGCTCGAGGTGGAGCCCCAGATCGTGAGCATCATGCTGTCGCCCACCGGGCGCTGCGTGAACAGCTCCATCGCCAGCACCGCGACGCCGAGCAGCGACAGGCCGATCCACAGCCCCGAGCCGAGCACGGCCAGCAGCATCACGATCAGGAAGCCGGTGATCAGCAGGTCATTCGACATGGCTGGCCTCCGGGCCGACACGCTGGAAGTAGGCTGCACCCGCCCAGCGCGAGACGATCGCTTCGGCCAGCGACAGCGCGAAACCTGCGCAGCCCAGCGCCATAGCGATCTGCGGGATCCACAGCGGCGTGGCATCGGCCGAGGGCGAGACGTCGTGCATGCCGTGCGACACCCACACCAGCCGCACCGCGTAAATCGCCATGTAGACCGCCAACGCGAAGCCCGCCAGCAGCGACCACCACTCCAGCGCCGCGCGGGAGCGCGGCCCGAGGCGATCCATCAGCAGCGTGACACGGATGTGCTCCTGGCGGCGCAGCGTCTGCGGCAGCGCGAGGAACAGCGCCGCGGCGATGGCGTAACCCGCGTACGCATCCAGTCCCGGAAGATCCCACGCGGCCAGCCGGGCGATCACGCCCAGCGCGACGGTGACGAAGGCCGCGACCATCGCCAGCGCGGCCAGCACGGCGAGCCATCGATCGAAGGCAGCGACGAAGCGGTGCATGGCGCGCCGATCACTTCGAGAAGGCGTCGATCACCGCCTGGCCGTCGGGCCCGGCCTGCTTGAGCCACTCGGCGGTCATGGTGGCGCCGATCTTGCGCAGCTCGCGGGTCAGCGCTTCGCTGGGCGCGGCCACCTTCATGCCCTTGGCGGCGAGCTCCTTCAGGTACTCGTTGTTCTTCTGTTCGCTGGTGGCCCAGCCGCGGGCCTCGGCGGCGGCGGCCGATTTCAGCAGCGCTTCCTGCGTCGGCTTGTCCAGCGTCTCGAAGGCCTTGGCCTGCACGACCACGGCGTTCTTCGGCAGCCAGGCGTTCACGCCGTAGAAGTACTTCACGCTCTCGTAGAGCTTGTTCTCCACGCCACTGGCGCTGGAGGTGAGGAAGTTCTCCACCGTGCCGGTGGCCAGCGCCTGGCCGAGCTCGGCGAGCTGGATGGTGGTGGGCTGCGCGCCGGCGAGCTGCGCGATGCGCGAGGTGGCCGGGTTGTAGGCGCGCATCTTGGTGCCCTTGAGATCGGCGATGGTCTCGACCGGCTTGCTGCTGTACAGGCTCTGGCCAGGCCAGGGCGAGACGAACAGCAGCTTCATGCCCTGCGCGGCGAGCAGCTTTTCGATGGCCGGCCGGGAGGCGTCGGAGAGCTTCTTCGCTGCCGGGTAGCTGTCGGCCAGGAAGGGGATGGAATCGACGCCGAACAGCGCGTTCTCGTTGGCCGCGCCGGACAGGATGAACTCGCCGGCCTGCGCCTGGCCGGTCTGCACCGCGCGCTTGATCTCATTGGCCTTGTAGAGCGAGCCGTTGGGGTGCAGCACGATCTTCAGCTTGCCGCCGCTGGCCTTGGCCACGTCGGCAGCGAACTGCTGCACGTTCTCGGTCTGGAAGCTGCCGACGGCGTAGCCGGTGGGCAGGTCCCACTGCGTCGCGGCGGGCGTCTGGGCCAGGGCGCCGCCGAACAGCGTGGCGCCGAGCATCGAGAGGACGAAGGACTTCATCGGGGCATCTCCGGGCAGGGGTTGGGGTTCAGAAGCTGGCCAGCTGGTGGTTCAGCAGATCGGTGATCAGCATCGCGCCGGGCGCGTGGGTGATGCAGAACTCGGGTCGCGCCTGCGCGATGGCCGCCTGGGGCGTGACACCGCAGGCCCAGAACACCGGCAGTTCGTCGGGTTTGACCTCGACGGCGTCGCCGTAGTCGGGGCGGGACAGGTCGCCGATGCCGATCTGCGAGGGATCGCCGATGTGCACCGGCGCGCCGTGCACGTCGGGGAATCGCGAGGTGATCTGCACCGCGCGGATCGCCGCGGCCGGGCGCAGCGGGCGCATCGTCACCACCAGCGGGCCGGAGAACACGCCGGCCGGCTCGGTCGGGATCGAGGTGCGGAACATCGCCACGTTCTTGCCCTCGTCGACATGGCGCAGCGCGATGCCCTCGTCGCGCAGCGCCTGCTCGAACGAGAACGAGCAGCCGAGCACGAAGCTGACCAGGTCGTCGCGCCACAGCGCGGCGATGTCCGTGGGCTCCTCGACCAGTTCGCCGTCGCGCCAGACGCGGTAGCGCGGCACGTCGTGGCGGATGTCGATGCCCTGGCCCAGCCGCGGCAGCGCGGCGACGCCGGGCTCGCCCACGGCCAGCAGCGGGCAGGGCTTGGGGTTGCGCTGGCAGTAGAGCAGGAAGTCGTCGGCCCAGCGCTTGGGCAGGATGACGACGTTGCCCTGCACGTGGCGCTCGGCGATGCCGCTGGTGTGGCTCGTCCATCGGCCGGCGCGGATCAGCGCGCGGGCCTGGGCCGGCGTGGCGTCGTGGATCGGGGGGTGGTCTGGCATGCGGCGGATTCTGTTGCCGCCGACTCACCCCCGACAAACGAGATTTTTTTCTATGTCGTGATCGGTTTTATCGATCAGCGGGGCTGCCGTCGATCCTCACCAGCGCGCGGCCGCGCGGCCGCCCGCATCGGCCGCATCGGCCCGGCGAGCATGAGGCCGCGCTTCGCCACGCCGGAGATACCAGAACTTCCGCCGCTGGCGTCCTCGAAGTTCGTCGCCTGAAAGCGCTGCAGCAGGTCGCGCAGCCGCGCCGCCGCCTGCGGCGCATCGGCGCCGGGGAACAGCAGCACGAACTCCTCGCCGCCGTAGCGGCAGACGATGTCCTCGGCCCGCGTGTCCGAACGTGCCAGCTCGGCGAATCCGCGAAGCACGCGGTCGCCGGCGTCGTGGCCATGGCGATCGTTGACCTGCTTGAAGTGGTCGAGGTCGACCAGCGCCGCGGCCAGCGGCACCACGCGGCGCCGCAGCAGGGCCAGCAGCGCGCCGCCGGCCTCGAACAGGTGGCGGCGGTTGTGCAGCCCGGTGAGTGGATCTTCGAGCGCCTGGGCGCGCAGCCGCTCCTGCAGGCGCTCGTTCTCGGCCACCTGGGACCGCAGCGACGCGTTCAGCGTCTCGAGCCGGCCGGCGAGTTGCTGCGCGCTGTCGCGCTCCCATTCCGCCTGCTGCAGCCGGTGCGAGATCTGCAGGCTGATCTGGCGCGAGCGGGCGGCGCGGCCGAGCAGCGCCTCGTGCGTTCTGAAGGCGGCATCGAGCAACCGGTAGGCCAGCGCATGGTCGCCCACGCCGCCGGCCGCCTGCGCTGCCACGCGCAGCAGGTTGACGCGATCGATGGCGACCGTGCTCTCTTCGCCCTGCTGGCGCAGCAAGGCCTGGCGCGCCAGGCACAGCCGCAGGGCCTCGCCGGCCTGGCCGCGCGCCAGCAGGATGCGCGCGCCCAGCCACACGCGTGCGGTGGCCAGCTCGTTGCTCATCGGGTCGATGTGCACCTCGCCGCCGAGCGCGGCCTGCGCCTCGTCGACTAGGCTGTTGTCGAGCAGGGCCTGGGCGATCTCTTCGTCTCGGTGCAGGGCCGGCAGGTCGTCGGCACGGATCTTCCCCATCAGGTGCTCGCGCGCCACCACCAGCGCCTCGGCGGGTCGCCCCATGAGGCACAGGCACTGCACCAGGTTGCCCGCGGCGTAGATGGTCTGGCGGCGCGAGCCGACGCGCTGCGCGCCGGCCAGGCATTCCTCCAGCAGCGGGCGCGCATCCTCCAGGTTGTACAGGTCCGACTGGAAGGAGCCGAGGTTGTTCAGCGCGTTGACCACGAGGCTGTCGACACCGCTGCGGCGCGCGATCGCCAGCGCCTGATAGAAGAGATCCAGCGTGCCGTCGTTGTCGCCCTGCATCGACAGCACCACGCCCAGCGAACCCGCACTGAGGTAGGCATCGACGGCCGGGCGCTGCTCGGCCTGCAGGTGCAGCAGGCGCAAACCCGCCTGCGCGTCGGCCAGTCGGCCTTCGCGACGGAACTGCTGCGTCTGCACATGCTCGATCAGCCAGCCCGTCCGAGCGGCGCAGCGGGCCGGATCGTGCGCGGCACGCGCCGCCTCGAGCTGCGCGATGCCCGCCTCCAGGGTGCCTTCGCGCAGTTCGAAGAGAGCGAGGATGCAGATGGCCTGCAGCCGCTGTTCGGCGTCCGCCGAGGCACTGGCCAGCACCTGGCCGGCCAGAATCGCAGCGGCTTCGCCGTCGGCCATGATCACGCCGAGCGCTCGCTCGATGAGCGCCGCCACGTCCGGTGCAGGGGAAGGGATCACGATCGTGGTCGGGTACGGTTTCGAGCAGGCGTTTCTTCCGCCAGACGGATATCGGCCGGCGCCGCTGGAACTGAAGCTTTCACGCTCGCGCGAGCGCTGCCGGCGAAGGCGAGCACCGCATCGATCAATGCCGAGGGCACACCGCCGCCGGGATCGTGCCGGTAGCTCAGGTGCACCGGCAGCGGCGTCAGCGCCACGTCGCAGGCCAGGGGCTTGAGCGGCAGGCGCTCGGTGAGGCGGCGCACCGCCGCCCGCGGCAGCGTGGCCACACCGAAGCCGCCCTCGACCAGTTGCACCATCGCCGAGATCGACGAGATGGTGTGCACCCGCGGCGGCTCCAGGCCGGCGCGGCGGAACAGGTCGAGCAGCGCCACGTGGGGCTGGGAGCCGCGCTGGAAGGTGAGCAGCTCCAGCCCGGCCAGATCGGCCAGCGCATAGCGTCGCTTGCGGTGCAGCTCGCGGTGGCCGACGAAGACCATCTCCATCGGCGGCAAGGCTCGGCTGCGCAGGCCGTCACCGCCGGCCGGCAGCGCGGCGAAGGCCAGGTCCAGCGTGCCGCGGCGCACCTGCTCGACGAGCACCGGCGTGGTTTCCACCGTCAGCTCGAGTTCGAAGCCGGGCTGCGTCTCGCGCATGTGCTGCACCCACTCGATCAGCCAGGAGTGCAGCACCGACTCGATCGCGCCCAGGCGCAGCGACAGCGCGCGCGCGGCCGCCGAACCCATCTCGGACTTGATCTCGCGCTGCATCGCCAGCAGCCGTTCGGCATAGACGAGGAAGCGCGTGCCCGCCACGGTCAGGCGGATCTGCTTGTCGCGCCGGTCAAGCAGCAGCGCGCCGAGCTCTTCTTCCAGCGCGGCGATGCGGCTGGACATGGCCGACTGGGTGATGAATAGCTTCTCGGCGGCGCGCGACATGCTCTTCAGCGACGCCACCCAGAAGAACGCCTCCACGAAACGCAGGTTCAAACGCCGCTCCCGTTCGATGTGCCGATCCCCGGCACGGGCATTGCATGCGCCGGGAAGGTCCTCAATCGCGACGCTGCCCGCAGCGCTTATTCTCCAGGCTTCTTCTTTCAGGGAGACCCCATGTCCTCGCGCTTCATCATCGCCCTCGCCAGCCTGTTCGCGGCCGGCTCCGCCTTCGCCCAGACCAAGTGGGATCTGCCCGCCGCCTACCCGGCGAACAACTTCCACACCGAGAACCTGACGCAGTTCGCCGCCGACGTCGACAAGGCCACCGCCGGCAAGCTGAAGATCACCGTGCACGCCAACGCCTCGCTGTTCAAGGCACCTGAGATCAAGCGCGCCGTCCAGGGCGGCCAGGCGCAGATCGGCGAGATCCTGCTGGTGAACTACCAGAACGAGTGGCAGATCTTCGGTGCCGACGGCCTGCCCTTCCTGGCCGACAGCTACGACGAGTCGATGAAGCTGTACAAGGCGCAGAAGCCGCTGCTCGACAAGAAGCTCGGCGAGCAGGGCATGATGCTGCTGTACGCCGTGGCCTGGCCGCCGCAGGGCATCTACGTGAAGAAGCCGATCGCCTCGGCCGCCGACCTGAAGGGCGTGAAGTGGCGCGCCTACAGCCCAGCCACCGCGCGCATCGCCGAGCTGGTCGGTGCGCAGCCAGTCACCGTGCAGGCGGCCGAGCTGTCGCAGGCCATGGCCACCGGCGTCGTCGAGAGCTACATGAGCAGCGGCGCCACCGGCTACGACACCAAGACCTACGAGCACATCAAGTACTTCGTCGACACGCAGGCCTGGCTGCCGAAGAACGCGGTGATCGTCAACAAGGCCGCCTTCGACGCGCTCGACAAGCCGACGCAAGCCGCCGTGCTGAAGGCCGGGGCCGACGCCGAGGCCCGCGGCTGGTCCACCAGCAAGGTCAAGAACACCGAGTACCTCGAGCTGCTGAAGAAGAACGGCATGACCATCGCGCCGCCGACGCCGCAGCTCAAGGCCGACATGACGAAGGTCGGCGACACGATGCTCAAGGAGTGGCTCGAGAAGGCCGGCCCCGAAGGCCAGGCGCTGGTCGACGCATTCCGCAAGTAAACCGGCATGCGCCGCGAGACCACTGAAGCGCACGGCGGGCTGCGCCGCGCGCTGGATGGCCTGTACGACGGCTGCGCCGCGCTCGCGGCGCTGTTCATGGTGGGGCTGCTGGTGATGGTGATGTTGTCCATCCTCGGCCGGCAGCTCCATTTCAACGTGCCGGGCATCGACGCCTACGCCGGCTACATGATGGCCGGCGCCGGTTTCCTGGCACTGGCGCACACGCTCAAGCGCGGCGAGCACATCCGCGTGACGCTGCTCATCGGCCGGCTCACCGGCGCTGCGCAGCGTGGCATGGAGTTGTGGGCGCTGTTCGCCGCTTCGCTGCTGGCGCTGCTGTCGGCCTTCTACAGCGCGCGGCTGGCCTGGCAGTCCTACGCCTTCCACGACATCTCCACCTCCAACGATGCCACGCCGCTGTGGATCCCGCAGCTGAGCATGGCGCTGGGCACCGCGGTGCTGGCCATCGCCTTCGTCGACGAACTGGTGCTGGAGGCGCGTGGCCGCCGCGTCGTGCTCGCTTCGGACGAGGCCACCCGCAATGAGTGACATCGCCATCACGCTGCTGCTCGTCGGCGCACTCTTCGCCATCCTCGCCAGCGGCGTGTGGATCGGCCTGACGCTCTCGGGCGTGGCCTGGATCGGCATGCAGCTGTTCAGCTCGCGGCCGGCCGGCGACGCGATGGCGGTGACGATCTGGGGCTCCTCGTCGAGTTGGACGCTCACCGCGCTGCCGCTGTTCGTGTGGATGGGCGAGATCCTGTTCCGCACGCGTCTGTCGCAGGACATGTTTCGCGGCCTGGCGCCGTGGATGCAGGCGCTGCCCGGTCGCCTGCTGCACGTCAACGTGGCCGGCTGCGCGATCTTCGCCGCCGTGTCGGGCTCGAGCGCCGCCACCTGCGCGACCATCGGCAAGATGAGCCTTCCCGAGCTGCAGCGACGCGGCTACCCGGAGATGATGTCGCTGGGCTCGCTGGCCGGCGCCGGCACGCTGGGCCTGCTGATCCCGCCCTCGATCATCATGATCGTCTACGGCGTCAGCGCCGACGTGTCGATCGCGCAGCTGTTCATCGCCGGGGTGTTGCCGGGCATCGTGCTGGCGGCCATCTTCTCCGGGTGGATCGCGATCTGGTCTCTGATGCACGCCGACCAGATCCCGCCGGCCGATGCGCCGATGAGCTTCGGGCAGAAGCTGCGCGAATCGCGCCACCTGATCCCGGTGGTGCTGCTAATCGCCGCCGTGCTCGGCTCCATCTACGGCGGCATCGCCACCGCCACCGAGGCGGCCGCGCTGGGCGTGGTCGGCTCGCTGATCCTGTCCGCCGCACAGGGCTCGATGAACTGGGCCACCCTCCGCGACTCGCTGCTCGGCGGCACGCGCCTGTACTGCATGATCGCGATGATCCTGGCCGGCGCGGCCTTCCTCACGCTGTCGATGGGCTACATCGGGCTGCCGCGCCACCTGGCCGAGTGGATCGGCACGCTGGGTCTGAGCCGCTGGCAGCTGATCGCCGCGCTGACGCTGTTCTTCATCGTCCTCGGCTGCTTCCTCGACGGCATCTCGATGGTGGTGCTGACCATGGGCGTGATCCTGCCGACCATCCAGAAGGCCGGCATCGACCCGCTGTGGTTCGGCATCTTCGTCGTCATCGTGGTCGAGATGGCGCAGGTCACGCCGCCGGTGGGCTTCAACCTGTTCGTGCTGCAGGGCATGACGAAGAAGGACATCGGCACCATCGCACGCGCCGCCTTCCCCTTCTTCATGCTGATGGTGCTGATGGTCGTGCTGCTCTATGCCTTCCCGCAGATCGTGACCTTCCTGCCCGAGCAGATGAAGCGCTGAACTGGCGGGAACTGCCCCGCCATTTCCGGCCATCACCGCCACGCGCCGCGGCGCACCATCGACACTGCGACTGCCTGCGACCCGGCGTTCCCCTGCCCGGCGCGGACGCAGTGCGCCGTACGAGGACCGCGATGGCCGATCTGTCGACCCCCCTGGACTGGAACCTGCCGAAAGGCCCGGGCGCCGGCCCCGCCGCGCCCGAGAAGGCCGCGCCCGAGGAGTTCTGCTGGCCGCACCCGCCCTTCGCCAGCTACCCGGCGCCCGCGCCGCAGACCGACCCGATGCCGTGCCAGATCGTCGGCCTGAACGACAAGCAGCTCACCGGGCGGCTGACCTTCTTCGTGCCCGAGGAAGCGGTGGCCCACGTGCAGCTGCCGCCGGCGCGCACCACGCTGCCGCTGCGCTTCGACCAGTTCCGTTCGCTGACGCTGACCACGCCGCTGGCACCTCAGCCGCTGCCGATGGGCGACCCGCACTCGATCCTGCTCGGCCAGCGCACCTGCAGCGACTACCGCATCACCTACACCGGCGGCGGCGAGACGCGCGGCCAGACCATCGGGCACGTCGAGACCGACCACGGCCTGTACCTGTTTCCGCCGGAAGACGACACCGGCCGCGTGCGCCGCATGTTCGTGCCGCGCGCCGCCTTCGAGAGCTACGAGCTCGGCCCGCGCATCGGCGAGGTGCTGGTGGAGCAGAACCGCGTCACGCCGGCACAGATCGAGGAGGCGGTGGGCACGCAGAAGAACCTGCGCAGCCAGAAGCTCGGCGACATCCTGCTGCTGCGGCAGGTGGTCTCGCCCGATCAGCTCTTCGAGGCGATCGATCGCCAGGCGAAGATGCCGATGGTGCGTGTGGGAGAAGCGCTGATCTCGCTGGGCATGATCACGCAGGAGCAGCTGAACGAGGCTCTGCAACAGCAGCAGAGCGACCGCGGCGTGCCGCTGGGCGAACTGCTGGTGCGCATGGGCGTGGTCTCGCGCAGCGACCTGCAGGTGGCGCTGTCACGCAAGATGGGCTACCCGCTGGTCGACCTGGACGCCTTCCCGGTCGAGCCCGACGCGCTGCGACGCATCCCGTTCGCCGTGGCGCAGCGGCTGCGCCTGATGCCGCTGCTGGTCCGCGACGGCCGGCTCGTGGTGGCGCTGGACGACCCGGCCCGGCGCCGCGCCGCGGTGGAAGAAGCCGAGTTCAGCGCGCAGATGAAGGTGGTGCCGGTGCTCGCGCAGTGCCGCGACATCGACGACACGCTGCAGGCCGCCTACGAGAAGATCGGCGCGGCCACCGGCGGGCGCGCCGGGCCGGAGACCGACCTGCAGGCCATCGAATTCCAGCTCACCGACACCGACAAGCTGATCGAAACGCTGGAGCGCGAGGGAACGCAGCCAGGCGGCGGCGAAGACGTGCCGATCGAGCAGAGCGACAACTCGCTGGTGCGACTGATCAACAACATGATCGCCGAGGCGCACAAGGACGGCGTGTCGGACATCCACATCGAGAGCTACCCGGGGCGCGAGAAGATCCGCATCCGCTTCCGCAAGGACGGCCTGCTGCGCACCTATCTCGAGCTGCCGCCGAACTACCGCAACGCGATGATCGCGCGCATCAAGATCATGTGCGACCTCGACATCAGCGAGAAGCGCAAGCCGCAAGACGGCAAGATGAACTTCGCCAAGTTCGTCGCGCAGCACCGCATCGAGCTGCGCGTGGCGACCATCCCCACCAGCGGCGGCCTCGAAGACGTGGTGATGCGCATCCTGGCCTCGGCCAAGCCGATCCCGCTGCCGCGCATCGGGCTGTCGGAGCGCAACCTGGCCGAGCTGCAGCGCGTCGTCGAGCGGCCTTACGGCATGGTGCTGTGCGTGGGCCCCACGGGCTCGGGCAAGACGACCACGCTGCATTCGGCGCTCTCGCACATCAACGTGCCCGAGCGCAAGATCTGGACGGCCGAGGATCCGGTCGAAATCACCCAGCCCGGGCTGCGCCAGGTGCAGGTGAACCCGAAGATCGACTGGACCTTCGCCAAGGCGCTGCGCGCCTTCCTGCGCGCCGACCCCGACGTGATCATGGTCGGCGAGATCCGCGACACCGAGACCGCGCAGACCGCCGTGGAAGCCTCGCTGACCGGCCACCTGGTGCTGTCGACCCTGCACACCAACAGCGCGCCGGAGACGGTGACGCGGCTGCTCGACATGGGCATGGACCCGTTCAACTTCGCGGACTCGCTGCTCGCCGTGCTGGCGCAGCGGCTGGTGCGGCGCCTGTGCGGCGAATGCCGCACCAGCCGGCCCGCCACCGACGAGGAGGTGCAGGAGCTGCTGGCCGACTACATGCACGCCTTCGCCGAAGGCGACACGCCGCAGGCGCGGCAGGAGACCCTGTCGGGCTGGATCGGCCGCCATGGCCGCGACGGCCGGCTGCACATGCACCACGCGCCGGGCTGCCCGAACTGCGACAACACCGGCTTCCGCGGGCGCGCCGGCGTGCACGAGCTGATGGTGGTGTCGCGCGCGATGCGCCGCCTCATCCAGACCGGTTCACGGGCCGAGGCGCTGCAGGAAACGGCGTTGCGCGAGGGCATGCGCACGCTGCGCCAGGACGGCATCGAGAAGGTCTGGCAGGGCGTGACGACGATCGACGAGGTGCGCGCGATCAGCAACCTCTGAGGCGGCGGGCGGCGCGCGCCGTGCCGCCCGTTTTCGAGTGCACAGCCTAGATTCTCCGTGCCGATTGGGTTTCGCCCTCTAGGGGCAGGTCACGACACTGTCCATGGAGTTGCCCCGCCGCACCTTTCGGTCGGGCAAGTGGACAGACCCCCTCACTGAAGGAAGCACGTCATGACCAAGAGCACCCTGCGCACCGTCGCCCTCGAGACCGTTGCCAACTACCGCCAGGCGGCCGAACACGCGGTGGGCGCCTACCGAGCCAGCGGCCACCGGCTGCTGGCGATGATGAGCCGCAACCTGGAGCGCGGCACCCGGCGCATCGCGCCGACGCTGGTCCAGGCGGTGCAGCAGACCACGAGCAAGGTCGGCGCCGTCGCCGCCAAGGGCATCGACAGCGTCAGCGCGCGCACCGAGCGCGCCATCGAGATCGGCAGCAGCGGCGTCACGGCACAGATCGACCGCGTCGCCGATCTGGCCCGGGGCATCGAGAACCGCTACGTCGCCACCGGCCTGGAAGCCGTTTCCCGCTTCAGCCTGACCGGCGCGCAAGCCGCGCTGACGGTGTCCGAGAAACTGGCCGCGGGCGCGGACGCGCTGGCGCAGGCCGTCGGCGGCAAGCATCTGCGAGGCGTCAACGCCGTGAAGCGCGCCAAGTCGGCGGTGAAGGCTGCCCGCCGTGCCACGGCACCGGCCAAGCCCAGGGCGGCGAAACCGGCCCCCGCCAAGGCCGCGCGCAAGCAGGCGGCTCCGGCCCAGCGGGCCGCCCGGCCGGCGCTGAAAGCCAAGGCGACGCGCCGCGCGGCGGCCAAGGTGCAGCGCGCCGCAGCGGCGGCCTGATCCCGCTCGCGCGGCCTTGGCGGCGCGACCCGCGTCAGGGCTGTGCGATGGCCTCGACCTGGATGCGCAGGTCGACGTTCATCTTGAAGCCGTAGTCCTTGCCCGCGCCCAGGCCGAAGTCGTCGCGGTTGAAGCTGCCGCTGGCGTCGGCGCCGCAGTAGTCGCGCTTGAGCATCGGGTGCGGGATGCACTTCAGCGAGTGGACCGCCAGCGTCAGCGGGCGTGTCACGCCGTGCAGCGTCAGCTCGCCCACGAGCTGGGTCGGCACGCGATCGACCGGCGACTGCAGGCTGCCCTTGAAGACCGCGCGAGGGTGCTTCTTCACGTCGAAGAAGTCCTTGCCGCGAGCCCAGGTGGCCAGCGCGTCCATGCCGAAGTCGATGCTGGACAGCTCGGTCACGATCTCGACGGACCCGGTGCCGGCGGCCTTGTCGTACAGCACCTTGCCGCTGCTCTTGTTGAGCTTGCCGCGCCACACGGAAATGCCCATGTGGTCGGCCTCGAAGCTGGGGAAGGTGTGGCTCGGGTCGATCGCATAGGTGGTGGGTGCGGCATGGGTGGCCGCGGCCGCCAGCAGCAGCGCCATGGCGGTCAGACAGGTCTTCATGTGGTTCTCCGGGCGGTTGATGCAGCCACGACGATCCTAGCCCGCCCCATTCGACAAGCGCTCGGCCGCAGCGCCGGAGCGCGGCAGGAGGCGGCGGTGCCCGGTCAGGTCGACTGCAGCACGCGGATCAGCATGTCGATCACGTCCGATCCGTCGGGAGACTTGAGGCGGTGCTGGCGCAGCGAGCGGGCCAGGTCGGCACGTGCCAGCATCTTGGTGTCCGAGCGGATCAGGATGCCGGCGATCGCCCGCTGCACTTCGAGCGAACGGGCCAGCGGAAACAGGCGTGCGATCTCGTGCAGGCTCTGTGCGTCGGCCAGCCGCTGCTTGGCCAGCGTCTCGAGGGCGCGGACCTGCGCGGCCGGCGCCGTCATGCGGCCGATGCCCGAAGCCACGGCGCGCAGCTCGCCGATGTCGGCGAGCGAACGGTGGCGCAGGTAGACCTGCACGGTGGCGACGTCCTCGTCGCGTGAGCTGGTCAACGCACGCACCGTCTCTTCGTGCGCCTGCGGGCTGCCCAGGCAGGCCAGCACCGCCGAATGCGCCACGTTGCCGGCGCGCACGGCACCGGTGGCCATCACCTGGCGGGCCAGGCCGGGTTCACGCTCCTGGT
Source organism: Rhizobacter sp. AJA081-3 (assembly GCF_017795745.1). Classification (GTDB taxonomy): domain Bacteria; phylum Pseudomonadota; class Gammaproteobacteria; order Burkholderiales; family Burkholderiaceae_C; genus Piscinibacter. Next base: position 3,291,566 of record NZ_CP059067.1, read on the forward strand.
AGGTGGTACAGACCAGATCGACCTCGGTCTTGCCCAGGCTGCCACGCGCCATGCGGTCGCTGACCATGCGCAGGAACTCGGCTTGCTCCTGGGCCGGCGTGAGCCAGCCGAGCTGGCGCGCCAGGGACATCATGCGCGCCTGCACCGTCGATTCGTCGGCGTCGCGGGCGAACTCGAGGTAGCGGTCGCGCGCGCTGCGGTCGCGCTCGATCGAGGCCAGCGCTGCGGCCACCTCGGGCACGGCTCGCCGCTGCGGGCCGAGCGCGGCGGTGTAGCGCTCCAGGTGGTCGAGGAACATGCGCACTTCGGTCACGTCGCGCTTCAGCACCTCGTGCATGAAGGCCACCTTCTGCGCGTCCGACGGCCGGTCGTCCGCGAAACCGCACATGTCGGCACGGAAGGCCGCATGCGGGTCGGCGTCGCTCAGTCCCGCCACCGCGATCATCGAGCTCGGGCCGAACAACTTGAGCAGCGTCGGGCTCGGCCGGCCGCTGCCGACCTCGCCCGCCGGCGCGGTCTGGAAATAGCGTTCCATCAGCGGCCCGGCGGTGCGCCCGAGCGGCGCCTTCGAAGAGAAGCCGTAGAGCACCGGCACGTCCTTGAACACATGGCGCAGGCGGTCGCGGTTGCTCTGGCCATAACGTGCGCTCAGCTGCGCGGCCACGCGTTCGGCATCGGCCTGCGAATGGCCCGAGCGCAGCAGGCTGCGCCGGATCTCGCCCTCGGCCACGTGCCGCGGCTCGGACTTCAAGGTGTTGCACCCGAACAGGTACACCTCCTTGAGCTTCGAGAACAGACCGTTACCCGAAGCGCTGCACGACTCGTGCTGCATCTCATGAACGGTGAGAAATTCCCGGTCGTCGTGGCGGTCGGTGTAGAACTCGGTGCCGTCGTCGAAGTGGCCCGAGATCACCAGCACGTCGCAGCTCACTCCGCGTCGGCGCGCCGAGGCCAGCCAGTCCGGCTTGCCGCGCTGCACCAGTTCGACGAACTGATAGTCGCTCGGCGGCAGGTGGCGCTGGAACGATTCCTTCTCGTCGGGCGAGTTGATCGTGACGGTGCACACCGTCTTCGGCGCAGCGTGGGCCCCGAACGACCAAGCCGCACCCACGCAGGCCAGCAGGACTGCCGGCAAGCGCGGGACGATGCGAGAAAAGCGGCATTGATACACCATGGGGTAAGTGTTCCACATGCGCGAGGAGCGTGGAAAGAGCCTGTAACCGCCAGCAAGTTCCTCGGCTTGACTCAGGTCAGTGCGAAGACCCGTCCGGGACGGTCAGAAGCGGCTTGCGACCCTTGAGCCAGATTCACAAGTGACCGCTTCATAGGGCGCGCGGGCAGGCGGTCCGGGTATACGCTCTCCGGCCCACGCTCGCGGGCGACCACCGAGGGACGCGGCGGCTGCCTCATCAACAACGCCTGCGGCCTGCACCCGCCAGGGCGACCGCGAATGGGACCTGCGATCGCACACCCGAACCACCTGCCCCAGCAGCACCGAGGACTTCGTGACGGCAGGCCACCGCCGATGCCGGCAGGGCGGCGGTGGTACCCGCGGGCGCAGGCCCCATTCGCGGTCGCCCAGGCGGGAGCGAACCGGACACGCTGTTGACGCGGTGAGGGTGGCGTGCCGCAGTGGTCGCCCGCGAGCGTGGGCCGGAGAACGCGGGTACCGCCGTCGACCTGCGACCATGCCCGTCGCATGCAAAGCAGTCCAACGAAGACCGCAAAGGGCCGCGAACCGACTGTGCTGCGCAACCCCGCAGGCGCCTGGCTTAGACGGCCCGGGGGACCTTGCGCGAGGCTGCTCAAGGGGTCTGCAAGCGCACGATCAGAGCGTCGACCATGCTGTTCCCGCCCGCAGGCGGGCGGCGGTTCTCGACAAGCGTGAGAAGCAGCCGCGTGCGCGCGAGCGACTTCCGGTCGGCCCGGATGAGGATGCCGGCGATGGCGTTCTGTACCTCCCATGACGGCGTCCGCGCGAACAGGTCCGTCAACGTGTCCAGCGCCTCGCGGTCGGACAGGTAGTGGCGGCCCAGCGACTCGAGTGCGCGGACCTGGGCGTCGCCCGGCGCCATTCCGGCGATGCCGGAAACGACGCTGCGCAGTTCGTCGACATCGGTGATCGGCTGGTGACGAAGGTAGGCCTGCGCCATCGCCACATCCGCCTCGTCCTTGCTCTGCAGCGCCTGCAGCACGCGCGCGCGGCCCTCGGCGCTGCCCAGGCACGCACGCATTGCCGCATGCGCCACGTCGTCGGCCACGCCGCCTGGCACGACACGCCGGTTGAACGCGCCGTCGAGGTCGCCCTGCGCGTTCAGGCCGCAGGCCAGCCCGATCTCCGGCACGCCGACCTGGCGCCGCGACTGCAGTTCGCCCAGCATCAGCGCAAGCTCCTCCCAGCGCCGGTCTTCCGTCAGCCAGGCCAGGTCGCGTGCGACGTCGAGCAGGCGGACCCGCGCCGTCGGCGGCTCGGCCACGCGCGCGTCCTCCAGAAAGCGCTCGCGCGCCGCTGCGTCTCCCGCGATGGCGGCCAGCGCCTGCGCCACGGCCGGCCGCTGCCGCATCGGCTCGTCGAGCATGCTCGTCAAACGGCGGATGCGATCGATGTAAAGCCGTGCCTCGGCCGTGTGCCGTTGCAGGAGCTGGTGCACGAAGCCGAGCTTCTCGGCTGGCGGCCGGCGATCGTCGGCGAACTGGCACATGTCATGCCGCGCCTGCAGGTGCGGGTCCTCGTCGGTCATGCCCTGCGTCGCGGTCATCGAGAACGGCGCGAAGTGGCCGAGCAGGCGGCCGCTGGGGTGGCCGCGCGCGATCTCACGATCGCCGCTGACGCGCAGGTAGCGCTCCAGCGTCGAGGCCGCGGTCGGGCCGAGCGGCGCCGTCGACGAGAAGCCGTAGATCACCGGCACGCCCTTGAAGATCTGCCGCATGCGGTCGCGGCTGCTCTCGCCATGCGCGGCAGCCAGCGACTGCAACTCACGCTGGGCCTGCTTCGGCGCCAGGCCCTCGCGCACGAGGCTGCGTACGATGTCGGACGACGCGCTGCTCTGCGGCTGCGGGTTCAGCGTGTTGCAGCCGAACAGATACACCTCTTTCAGTCGCGAGAAGAGCCCCGGGCAGGAGTCGCTGCACGAGACGCGCTCCAGCTCGTCGACCGGCAGGTGCTCCTGCACCTCGAGCTGATCCGAAAAGAACGAGTTGCCACCGTCGTAGTGGCCGGAGATGACGAGCACATCGCAGGAGATGCCGGCACGGCACGACGAGTCCAGCCAGTCCGGCCGGCCGCGCTCGACGAGCTCGACGAAGCGGTACTTCGATTCAGGCAGATGGCGGCGCAGCGCTTCCTTCTCGTCGGCCGAATTGACGGTGACGGTGCAGACGGTCTGCTGGGGCGCAACAGGCGCGGGGCCGGCAGCCCAGGCCAACGGCATCGTCGCGGCGGCTGCGAGCAGGGCGAGACGGCGAACCAGCGACCGGAACATGCGGCCATGCTAGCAAGCCGGCCATGCCCGAACAGTGCGCTCGCGTACCGACGGCCGGGAGCCGCGAGTCAGCCGCCGCCGCGCTGGGTGTACAGGTCGAAGTAGCGCATGAAGGCCTGGCGAGGCGCCTCGCCGACGCCTTCGAAGTGGAACGCGATCGCCAGCCGGGGCATGCGCAACAACGCGATCCGGCGCGGCGGCAACTCGCGCCAGGCGAGTTCCAGCCGGCCGCCGTCGATGGCGATCTCGGCCGAGCGGGGCAGCAGCGTCAGCGCACGGCCGTTCACCGCACCCGGCAGCCACATCAGCAGCTCGGCCTCGGTGCAGCCCATCTCCCGCTTGAAGTCGGCGGCGTAGAACGCCTGCATCGCGGTTCAGCCACCCGCGATGGGCGGCCAGATGGCGAGCACGTCGCCTTCCTGCAGCACGCGGCTCAGCCGCTCCTCGGGCGGCACATAGGTGCCGTTGACGAGCACCAGGTGCACCAGCTTCTCCGGCATGCCGAAGGGCTCGATGACCTGCGCCACCGAGCTGCCTTCGGGCAGATCCAGCGGCACGCGGTTGTCGTAGCGCGCGTCGGCGGGCAGGTACTGCGTGAGGCTGGCGTAGAGCTTGAAGGTGATCTTCATTTCAGTGGCGCCCGGCCGCTCCGAAGCCACTGAGCGCCCACTCGGGGGGCCGCGAACGGAGTGAGCTTAGGGGTCTCATTTCGGCGCGACGAGCGCGCGCTGGCTCTGCCCCTGGGCGCTGGCGAGATAGGCCTCCATCAGCATGGTCGGGTCCTTCAGAAGCGTCTGCTTCCACTCGCCGAGCTTCACCTGGCCTTCGACCAGCCCGCGCATCACACCCACATGATCGGTCCAGCCGATGCTGTTGCAGCCCACCATGACATCGCCCTTGAACTGCAGGCTCAGGTGCTTGCCGGCGGCGCGGTCGGTCAGCTCCACGTGCTCGCCGCCGGGCACGCCCTGCCAGTCGCCGAAGCTGGTGGAGATCAGGCCCAGCGTGTCGAGCACGTTGATCTGCGTGACGCCCTTCAGCGTGGCGCCCTTGCCGACCATGTTCATCGCGGCGATGTAGGCCTGGTCGGCGGCGTTGGGCTGGATGGCGCTGACGATGGTCTTGCCGCTCGTCACGTCGAAAGCCTCGGCGCAATCGCCGGCGGCATAGACACCGGGGATGGTGGTCTGCATGTGCTCGTCGGTCAGCACGCCCTGCAGGCACTTGATCGGCGAGTCCTTCAGGAAGCCGATGTTCGGCCGCACGCCGGTGGCGCTGATGACGAGGTCGGCTTCCAGCGACTGGCCGTTGGAGAGCTTCACCTTCATCGCGCCGCCCTCGGCCTTGCCGCCCGAGCCGAGGCCGACGGCCGATGCGATCTTGCCGAGCAGCCCGGCCGGTTCGGCCGCACCCGCCGCCTCGATGGCCTCGACGCGCGTGCCGGTGAACACTCGCACGCCCTTCTTCTCGCACCAGTCCTTGATCATGCCGCCGGCGGTGGGGCCCATCATGCGCGGCACCATGCGGTCGCCCATCTCCACCACGGTCAGCTCGACGCCGCGCGCGGCCAGCGCCTCCATGATGATGCAGCCGATGAAGCCGGCGCCCATCTGCAGCACCTTCGCACCCTTGCCCGCGCGCTGCGCGATGGCGCGCGCGTCGGCCAGCGTCCAGCAGGTCTGCACGCCGGGCAGGTCCATGCCGGGAATCGGTGGATGCATCGGGCTGGAGCCCGTCGCGATGAGCAGCTTGTCGTAGGGCAGCGACGTGCCGTCGTCCAGGTGCACCTGCTTGCGGCCGGTGTCGATGCCCTTGGCACGGCCGCGCTTGAGCTCGATGCACAGGCTGTCGAAGTGCCCGGCCGTGTGGCGCAGGTGCGTGCCCTCTTCCTGGATGTTGCCGATCAGCAGGTAAGGGATCGCCATGCGCGAGTACGGCGCCTCCGGCTCGTCGCCGACGAGGGTGATGCGGTCGTTCGGAGCGTGCTTGCGGATGGTCTCCGCGGCGATCACGCCAGCAGGGCCGGCGCCGAGGATCACGTGGTTCATGTTTCTTCGTTCCTGAAACAACGAAGGCGGTTTTCGCAAACCGCCTTCCGGGTTCAACGCAGTGTCCGGCTCACAGGCTCAGACGCGAGCGCGTCTCGGGCTTGAGCTGGCCGTCGGCGTCCCAGCCGCGTGCCGCGTAGTACTTCGGCAGCATCTCCGGCAGCTTGCTGACCAGGCCCTTGGCCGGGCCGGTCTTGGCCTGCTCGTTCAACAGTCGCGGGGGCAGCGTGTCGTCCTTCGACGTGAAGCCGGCGCGGTTGTTGAAGTCGCGCTCCATGTTCCAGATGCGCTCGCCGATCTTGGCCATGTTCTCCAGCGTGAACTCCGGCCCGCAGGCGGCAGCGACTTGCGGCGCCACGTCGGCCAGGCCCCAGGCGAAGCTGGTGAAGATGCAGATGCCGGCGGAGTCGAACGCGGCGGTCGCGTCCTGGAACGCGATCACCAGTTCGGGCTTGCCTTCGGCGGTGAGCGGGTCGGTCTTGACCGGGATGCCCAGCACCTCGGAGGCCACGGTGTAGCTGCGCAGGTGGCAGGCGCCGCGGTTGCTCGTCGCGTAGGTCAGGCCCATGCCCTGGATGCCGCGCGAATCGTAGGCCGGGAACTCCTGGCCCTTGACGCTCATGCTCAACTCGGGGTGGCCGTATTTCTTGCACAGGCGTGCCGAGCCCTGGCCGATCTCCTTGCCAAAGCCTTCACCCTTGGCCGTGATCTCGGCGAAGTAGGCCAGCGCCTGCGCGCTGCCGAACTTGGCGTCGATGCCCAGTTGCTCCTTGGTGAGCACGCCCATCTCGTAGAGCTCCATCACCGCGCCGATGGTGGCGCCGAAGGAGATCGGGTCGAAGCCCTGCTCGTTGCACAGCAGGTTGGCGTACTGCAGCGCTTCCAGGTCGTTCACGCCGTTGGCCGCGCCCAGTGCCCAGGCCGCTTCATATTCCAGGCCGCCGGAGGCGCCCCAGTACTGCGGCTTGTTCTGCACGGTGAAGTGGCCCTGGTCCATCTTGCTGATGCGGCCGCAGGCGATCGTGCAGCCGAAGCAGGCCTGGTTGGTCACCAGGTGCTTCTTGCCGTCGGTCTTGCGCGGCGTGGCCATCGCTTCGGCGGAGATGTCCTTGGCGCCCTCGAACTGGATGTCCTTGTGGTTGCGCGTGGGCAGCGCGCCGATCTCGTTGATCACGTTCATCAGCACCTGGGTGCCATAGGTCGGCAGGCCCTGGCCGGTGACGGCGTTGTCGGCGAGGATCTTCTTCTTCTCGAAGGTGACCTTCATGAACTCCTTGGGGTCGGCGACATTGCCCACGCCCTTGGTGCCGCGCACGGCGATGGCCTTCAGGTTCTTGCTGCCCATCACGGCGCCGACGCCGGAGCGGCCGGCGGCGCGGTGCAGGTCGTTCACGACCGCGGCGTACAGCACCAGGTTCTCGCCGGCCAGGCCGATGCTCGACACGCGCGCCAGCGGTTGCTGCAGCTGCTTCTTCAGCGTCTCTTCGGTTTCCCAGACGCTCTTGCCCCACAGGTGCGAGGCGTCACGCAGCTCGGCCACGTCGTCCTCGATGTAGAGGAACACCGGCTTCGCCGACTTGCCTTCGAAGATGACCATGTCCCAGCCGGCCATCTTCAGCTCGGCGCCCCAGTAGCCGCCCGAGTTGGAGCAGGCGATGGCGCCGGTCAGCGGGCCCTTGGTGACGACGGTGTAGCGGCCGCCGGTGGAGGCCATCGTGCCGGTCAGCGGGCCGGTGGCCCAGATCAGCTTGTTGGCTTCGGACAGCGGGTCGACCTTGGGGTCGACTTCTTCGACGATGTACTTCGTCGCCAGGCCGCGCGAGCCGAGGTAGGCGCGCGCCCAGTCCATGTTGAGGGGTTCCGACTTGACGGTGCCGGCGGTGAGGTTGACGCGGAGGATCTTTCCTGCCCAAGACATGTCGTGCGCTCCTTAGGCTGCGGGTTGGTTGCCAAGCTTGTCGGCCCAGGCCTGCATCTTGTTCAGGCCGGTCCAGTTGGCGTCGGTGTAGGTGATGGCGCCGGTCGGGCAGGCCGTGGCGCAGGCGGGGTCGCCGCCGCACAGGTCGCACTTCTGGACCTTGCCGGTCTCCTGCACATAGTTGATCGTGCCGAAGGGGCAGCTGATCGTGCAGACCTTGCAGCCCACGCAGGTGGTCTCGTTGACCACCTTGGCACCGGTCAGCTTGTCCAGCGTGATCGCCTCCACCGGGCAGGCGTGCAGGCACCAGGCCTCGTCGCACTGCGTGCAGGTGTAGGGCACCTTGCGGCCGGTGTGATGGAAGTCGAACACCTTGATGCGCGACTTGGCCGTGGCGTAGGTGCCGTAGTTCTCGAAGGAACAGGCCATCTCGCACTGGAGGCACCCCGTGCACTTCTCGGGGTTGATGTTGAGCGTCTTCTGCATGGAGAGCTTCCTTTTCTGGGTGGGGCGGCGTCCCGCCTCGGGCGCTATGCACGAACGTACATAGCTTGCTGAGGGCGAGCCGCGTTCACCATCTGGGACAAACCCTAGGGTTTGCTCCAGCGCGTCACAACGCCGGCTGGCGATGCGTCAAACGGGGCGCCAGGCCACGTTGGCGCGGGCGAACATCGAGGCCAGGCGTCCGTTCGAGGCCAACTGGTCCACGGCAGACTGCAGCGCCTGGGCGAGCTCGGTGGCGTCCTTCTTGACCGCCATGCCCACCGCCCAGCCCTCGCGCGGTGCACGCGGCGACGGCAGGGCCTCGATGGCGAACCTCGCGTCGCCGCGCAGCACCGACTGCAGCTCCGACATCAGGCCGGCGGCCACCGGCACCTCGCCGCGCTTGAGGGCCTGTGCGGCCTCGACGCCGTCCTTCCACTGCGTGCGCAGCTGCTCACGCAGCACGCCGCCTTCGGCACCGATGAGCAGCCAACCGGCCAGCGACTGCCCCGGCACCGCGATCGCCTTGCCGGCGAGCTGGCCGAGCGACTCGATCGCCGGCACCTGCTCGACGCTGCGCGCCACTGCCACACGCTCGCGCCAGTAGGGCGCGAAGATGCTGACCTGAGGGTTGGCGCTCATCAGCGGCCGATCCACCGGCACGTGCAGCAGCACGTCGGCGGGGCCGTAGCCGAGGTAGTGGCCCTTCCAGACCATGTTGCGCAGGTCGTCGTTCATGTTGTCGTCGGCCGGGAACGGCAGCGCGGACAGCTTCACGCCCAGCGCGTCGGCCAGCGCCTGCGCGAGTTCGGCGTCGATGCCCGCGCCATCGGCATGGAAGGGCGCCATGTCCTTGTAGAGGCCGACCACCAGGGTGCCGCGTGACTTCACCTTGTCCAGCGGCGTGGCCGAGAGAAGACCGGGCAGCGCCGCCAGCGCGCCGGCGCCCAGAACCGCACGCCGCGAGATCACAGCGGCTTCTCGCGGCGCGTTTCCAGGTAGGCCTTGATCGACCACATCGCCTCCTGGTTCATCATGCCTTCGAACGGCGGCATGTAGACCGCGCCGTTGCGCGTGCGGCCACGGCGCACGGTGGTGACGAAGAACTCGTCGATCTCCTTCACGCAGGCGGCCTTCTTCTTGTCGTCCTTCAGGGTGGCGCACTCGCCGTCGAGCTTGCGCAGGTCGGGGGCGATGCCGCCGGAGATGGCTTCCAGCCCGTGGCAGCGGGCGCAGTTCTGGTTGTACGCCGAGGTGCCCACCTTCACCGCCGCGTCGTTCTTGCGGAACGGGTTTTCGCCGCGCCACTCGTCGCCGAGCTTGGGCAGGCTGGAGGTGTCCACCGCCTGTGGCGTGACGTCGCCATGCGCCCACGCCGGTGCGTGGATCGCGGCACCGAGCAGGCAGGCGGCGGCGAGTGCGAGTCGATGGCGGGAGCGGCTGGTACGCATGGGATGTCTCCTTGGGTTTCGGTTTGAACTATCCTCGGCGTCTGCAAACGCTGTGCCATGAGCCGGTGTTTCAAACGCGAACAGTGGCCACGCCGGCAACCACGCTGGCCCGGATGGACAAGCCGGCCCGCTTGCCCGACAGTCGCGACCATCACGAGCCCGAGCACGGGCCGCACACCCGACGGAGACGCCCTGCCCGAACGCAGGCGATGGAACGGCAGTCATGTCCACGAGCCGAAATTCGAGCAGCCGCAGCTGGAGCAGCGTCGACGCGTCGCCGGCCGCCGCCTCGCGCCAGGACGGTCGTGTCGACCTGATCCAGCAGTCGCACGAACGCTGCGCGGCGCTGGGCCTGACACGCATCGAGCGACCCGACTACGAGCCGCTGATGCGCAGCGACCTGAGCGTCGCGCGCGAGCGCAACCAGCGCCTGTTCGCGCATGCCGCACCAGTGATGGAGATGCTCTACGAGCAGATCGTCAACACCGAGAGCATGCTGGTGCTGACCGACGCGCAGGGCACCATCCTGCACTCGATCGGCGACAACGACTTCCTCGAGCGCGCCGGCAAGGTGGCGCTGCAGCCCGGCGTGAACTGGGCCGAGCACAGCAAGGGCACCAACGCCATCGGCACCGCGCTGTTCGAGGAACGGCCGACGCTCGTGCATGCCGACGAGCACTTCATGCACGCCAACAACTTCCTGACCTGCTCGGCCGCGCCGATCTTCGACCCGCGCGGCAACATGCTCGGCGTGCTCGACGTGTCGGGCGACCAGCGCAGCTACCACCAGCACACGATGGGCCTGGTGCGCATGTCGGCGCGCATGATCGAGAACCACTGGCTCTCCGACGACTACAGCAACCGGCTGCGCCTGCACTTCCACAGCCGCGTCGAGTTCATCGGCACGCTGCTCGAAGGCATCGTCGTCGTCGGCGCCGACGGCAAGATCCTCGGCGCCAACCGCAGCGCGCTCGACCAGCTCGCCATGACCGGCATCTCGCTGCGCGGCCACACGCTGACCACGCTGTTCGGCACCACGGTGGCGGCCGTGCACGACCACTTCCGCATGCCGCTGCCCGTGCCGATGAAGCTCAGCCTGCCCAACGGGCTGCACTTCCACGTCAGCGCGCGCATCGACTGGTCGACGCGGCGCGTGTTCGGCGGCCTGCCCGTGGGTTTCGACGATGGCGGCGGCGACGTGCCGCCGCGCAGCACCGAAGCAGCGGCCGCCCCGCGCGCCGAGCCGGCGGCCAAGCCGCCGAGCGGCCTGCGCTACCTGCAGACCGGCGACGCGCATGTCGAGACGGTGGTGCAGAAGGTGCATCGCATCCTCAACCGCGACATCCCTCTGCTCATCCTCGGCGAGACCGGTACCGGCAAGGAGTTGCTCGCGCGCGCCGTGCACCAGGATTCGAACCGCGCCAAGCAGCCTTTCGTGGCGGTGAACTGCGCGTCGATCCCGGAGTCGCTGATCGAGGCCGAGCTGTTCGGCTACGACGAAGGCGCCTTCACCGGCGCTCGGCGCAAGGGCGCGGTGGGCCGCATCGTGCAGGCCAACGGCGGCACCCTGTTCCTCGACGAGATCGGCGACATGCCGCTGTCGCTGCAGGCGCGGCTGCTGCGCGTGCTGCAGGAGCGCTGCGTGACGCCGCTGGGCAGCCACAAGACCATCGCGGTGGACATCGCGGTGATCGGCGCCACTCACCGCAACCTGCGCGAGATGATCGAGCGGCAGCAGTTCCGCGAAGACCTGTACTACCGCCTCAACGGCCTGGTGCTGCGCCTGCCCTCGCTGCGCGAGCGCACCGACCTCGCCGTCGTGGCGCACCGCATCCTGCAGTCGGAATGCCCGCAGGGCGCGCCCGAGATCAGCCCGGCGGTGATGGATCTGCTGCGCCGCTACCACTGGCCCGGCAACATCCGCCAGCTCGCCAACGTGCTGCGCACGGCGGCGGTGATGGCCACCGGTGAATCGACGATCACCGAGGCACACCTGTCGGACGACTTCCTCGAGGACGTGCGCCGCATGGCACCGGCGCAGACGCTGCAGCCGTCGCCACCTTCGGTGCCCGTGCTGCCCGCGCAGCCGGCCGCTTCGCGCCCCGCGCACGTCGCTGCCGCTCCCGCCGTGCCGGTGCCCGCCGCGCCGATCGAACCGGCCGCTGCGGCGCCAGCCCCCGCTGACATGCGCACCCTCGAGGAGGCCGAGATCGCGATGATCCGCGCCGCGCTCGATGCGGCGGGCGGCAACATCTCCGAAGCGTCCAAGCGCCTGGGCATCAGCCGCAACACCATCTACCGCAAGCTGCGCTGGAACAAGCCGGGCTGAGCCGCCGAAGCGAGGCGCCTCTGAAAGTGCGCAGTGCAGGCGGCTCAGCTCAGGCCGACGCTGGCCAGCTGCGCAGGGCCTTCGCTTTGGCCTGACGCCGGCCAGGGGTCACCGGCTCAGCGCCGGAATGAGGCGTTCTCCATCTCGCGCCACACGCGCTGGCGGTTCAGCGCGTCGATCTCGCCGTTGCCCAGCCGCTTGCCGAACATCGGCAGGGAGATCGCCTCGATGGCGATGTTTGCGTCGGCACCGTTGCGCACGCGCGCCCGCACCGCGGCGCGCAGCGACACCAGGTAGTCCATGTGGCTGTTGATGTCCTCGGTGGTGCCGGTGGGCCCCTGCTCGCCGAGCACGGTGATCGCCCCCTTGGCGATGCCGCGCAGCGCTCTCAGGCTGTCGAGCATCAGCGCCGATTCGGTGTCGCGCAGGTTGGGCACCGCGGCGGGCCACACCAGGCCCTGCGCGATGACGATCGGCCGCTCGCGAAGGCGCAGCACCAGCGTGCGCTCGCCCTTGGCGCGCGGCAGCGCCCACCACTGGAAGGGGCCGAGCTGGCCCTGCGACGCACCATCCGCGCCGAGCCGCTTGTCGGGCACCCGGATCGCGCTGTCGTCCAAGGCGCGCGCCAGCCCGCCGATGCGCTGCGCCAGCCGCGCCAGGCACTCGCGGCAGCGCGCGGCCATGGCGCGAGCCACGTCGTCCAGCGCCCACACGCGCGCGGCGGCGAAGGCGGTGTTGCCCATCGCCAGCTCGGGGTGGGCGCGGGTGTTGATGAGGTCCGTCACCTTGCGCCCCAGCGCCGCCTCGATGGCACAGGCGAGCGCCTCGCCACGTGCCGGCGTCGGGCCGCTGCCCACCAGCCAGAGGCGGTCGCGCTCCTGCACCAGCACCGACTCGGTCACCAGGCCGCCGTTGTCGGGCGTGGACTCGCCCTCGGCCGCCGCGACCCGCCAGACCTGTGGCGCCACCGGCTCGAGCGAGGGAAGCGGCAGGCCCATGCAGGCGGCCATCGACAGCCGGGCACTCAGCAGGAAGCACAGCGACAGCGTTGCGCCAACGACGCGTGCAGCACCGCGGGATTTCCCTGTGCCAGCGGCCCGCACGACTGCTCCCGCGTGGAACAGCGTGACACAGCGCAATGCACCGACCCACCTCGCCAGCCCAGGCCCACCGGGCTCGCGCGCAGACGCCGCCCGAGGCATGGCTCTTGCAACTTCGCACGCAGCGCTCGTGCGTGGCGTCGTGCAGCGAAATGAACCCAAGAACATGAAGATCCTCGTGCTCGGCTCGGCAGGCCGTGCGGCATGCCACCAGTGTGAACCCCGCGCCTCCGCGGCGCGACCCCTTGCGCAGCGGTCCGCCGGCGCGGCGGCGGTGGCCGGCGCCGAAGGCCGCTGGTTGCTGCTGAACTGCTCTACCGACACCTTACGCCATCCGCAGATCGAGTCGGCCATGGCCGCCGGCGCGATCGCCGGCGTGGTGCTGCTCGATGCGCAGTTCGAGCATGCCGCCGGCCTGCTGGCGCTCGGCCGCGCGCAGCCCTTGAACCTGTACGCCACGCCTGGCGTCTTCGAGGCGCTCACCCAGCGACTGTTGCCGCCCGGCCTGCTCGACGGCGGCTGCGCGGTGCGCTGGCACCTGCTGCCGGTGGCCGGCGATGTGCGCAGCAGCGAGTTCGGCGTCGAGGGCCTGGAATCCTTGCGCCTGATCGCCGTCGACGACGGCGGCTGGGCCGCGCCGCACACCTTGAACCGCCGCGACGCAGCCGTGGGCGACAGCATCGCGCTGCTGGTCGAGGACCGCTTGGCCGGCCAGCGCCTGGTCTATTCCCCCGGTGCGCACGGCGAGGCCGCGCTGCCGTGGATGGAAGGGGCCGATTGCCTGCTGGTCAACGGCTCGGTCTGCCCGCTGCATGCCGGGCCCGAGCCGATCGACACGGCCTGGGCCGCGCTGGGCGCACGCCGCACGGTGCTGATGCACCTGAACGACTGCGACCCGCGTCTGCAGGCCGACAGTGAAGCCCGGCGCGCCGCCGATGCCGCCGGCCTCGAACTCGCCTACGACGGAATGGAAATTGAGCTATGACTCACCCGAGCCTCGGTGCCGCGCCCCGCAACACGGCCGCCCTCGTCGAGCCGATCTGGCTCGAGTGGTTCGCGCTGGCCGGCATGCTGGCCTTCGCGGCGTGGTTGCTCGGCGGGCGCGGCGTCTGGGCGCTGCTGCTCAGCTCCGATCCGACGGGCCTCACGCTGGTCATCATCGTCGTCTTCTTCGCCTCGACGATCTGGTGCGGCGCACGCTCGCGCGAACTGCAGCAGCAGCGGCGCTGGCTGGAGCGCGATCGCGTCGGCGGCGCCTTGGGTGAGCCCGGCTGGGCCGCCGAGTACTGGGCCGCGCTGCGCAGCGCGCCGCGCGACGCGGGCGCGCCGCTGGACCTGCTGCTCGAGCGCACGCACGGCCCGCACCACACCGCCTGGTGGGTCAACGGCATCCAGCTCAAGCTGGGGTTGCTGGGCAAGGTGATCGGCTTCTCGATCCTGGCCATCCAGATCGGCCAGATCCAGAGCTTCGATGCCTCGCAGTCGCAGGACCTGCTGCGCAGCCTGACCACCGGTCTCGGCGTGGCGCTGCTGACCACCATGGTCGGCCTGGTCGGCAACATCCTGCTCGGCCTGCAGCTCACGCGGCTGGACCGCTACGCCGACACGCTGGTGGCCGATGCGCAGCGGCACGGCCTGACCTTGCGCGACTCGGAGCGCTGAGCCATGCGACGCCGGCGGTTTTCGCGCGAGGCCGAGGTCGACCCGTTCTACGACATGTTGTTCAACATGCTGATCGCCTTCGTCTTCTGCTTCATCATCGCGCTGCTGGCGATGAACCCGAAGGCGCTGAAGGCGGGCGACATCCCCTCCAAGGCCGAATACATCATCAACGTGTCGTGGCCGGACATGAACCCCAACGACATCGACACCTGGGTTCAGGATCCGGCGGCCAACCTGGTGTGGTTCCGCGCCCGCGAGGCCGGGCTGATGCACCTGGACCGAGACGACCGCGGTCTCACCAACGACGTCATCGTCATCAACGGCAAGCAGGTCACCAACCCGCTGAACACCGAGGTGGTGACGATCCGCGGCATCGAGCCGGGCGAGTTCACCGTCAACGTGCACTACTACGACGCGAAGGACGGCCAACCCGTCGAGGTGACCGTCTCGGTGATCAAGGTGAACCCGCGAGCCGAGGTCGTCTTCTACGGCACGGTGTCGCTCGCCCGCAAGGGCGACGAGGCCACCGCCGCGCGCTTCACCGTGCTGCCCGACGGCACGGTGACCAACGTCAACACGCTCCCCAAGACCCTGGTGCAACGCCTATGACGACTGCCGTCGTGCTGAGTTTCGCCGCCCTCGCGCTGCTGTGCGTGCTGGCGCTGCTGTGGTCGCGCTGGCCGATCTGGCTGCGCGCGCTGCTGGTGGCGGGCGTCACCGGCTTCTACTTCTACGCCGACGACCAGGTGCACGGCATGTGGGGCTGGCCGAGTGCCGACGCGCTGCCCGAGCGCTTCGTGCTGCTCGCCGCGGTGATCGAGGAGCCCTCCTCCAAGACGAAGGGCGCGCTGTACGTGTGGGTCAACGCGCTGGAGAACGGCAAGCCCTCGGCGCAGCCGCGCGCCTACCGGCTGCCCTACGCGAAGGACCTGCACGCCCTGCTCAACGAAGGCATGAAGAAGGTGCGCCAGGGCGTCAGCCAGATGGGCAGCGCCGAGCCGAAGACCGGGCCGAAGGGCTTCTCGTGGCTGCGCCCGGGCAGTGACGAGCAGAACGTGAAGATCCGCGACCTGCCCGTGCCGCAGCTGCCCGAGAAATGACACGCCGCTTGCTGCTCGCTCTCGTGTCGGCGCTCGCGGCCTGCAGCGCGCCGCAGGACGATTCGCTGTTCCCCCTCGCCAAGGGCCACCGCTGGGCCTACGACATCACCACCGAGTGGGAGAACCACATCGTCGAGCACGAGCCGCGCGTGATCGAGACGCTGGGCGACGTCACGCTCGACTCCGGCCGTGCGTGGCGGCGGCGCAGCGACTCGGGCATCGAGTACTGGCTGCGCAGCGATGCCGCGGGCATCTACCGCGTCGCCAGCAAGAGCGAGCTCGACGAGGCGCCACTGCCCGACAAGGAGCCGCGCTTCGTGCTGAAGGCGCCCATCGCGGTGGGCACCACCTGGCGCGCCAGCACCACCGCCTACCTGCTTCGGCGGCGCCAGGAGTTCCCGCCCGAGATCCGCCACAGCCACCCGGCGGTGCCGATGAACTACGCCATCGAGGCGGTGGGCGAGAAGCTGGCCACGCGCGCAGGCAGCTTCGAGAACTGCGTGCGCGTGAAGGGCGTGGCCGCGCTGCGACTGTTCGCCGACCCGGTGGTCGGCTGGAAGGACATGGCGCTGACCACCACCGAGTGGTATTGCCCCGGCGTGGGCCTGGCGAAGCTGCTGCGCGAGGAGCCGGCGGAGTCGACCTTCCTGACCGGCGGAAAGCTGACAATGGAGCTCGTCGAATACCAGTGACGGCTCCCGAGTGACCGAGAACAGACTTCCCCTGCAGGGCATCCGCGTCGTCGAGTTCACCCACATGGTGATGGGCCCGACCTGCGGGATGATCCTCGCCGACCTGGGTGCCGAGGTGATCAAGGTCGAGCCGCTGGCCGGCGACTCCACGCGCCGCCTGCTCGGCTCGGGCTCGGGCTTCTTCCCGATGTTCAACCGCAACAAGAAGAGCCTGGCGGTCGACGCGAAGGACCCGCGCGGCCGCGAGATCGTGCTCAAGCTGATCGCCGGCGCCGACGTGTTCAGCGAGAACTTCAAGGCCGGCACGATGGCCGCGCTCGGCCTCGGCACCGACGCGCTGCAGCGCCTGAACCCGCGCCTCGTGCATGTCTCGCACAAGGGTTTCCTGCCTGGCCCCTACGAGCAGCGCACCGCGCTGGACGAGGTGGTGCAGATGATGGGCGGCCTGGCCTACATGACCGGCCCCGAGGGTCGGCCGCTGCGCGCCGGTACCAGCGTGAACGACATCATGGGCGGCATGTTCGGCGCCATCGGCGCGCTGGCCGCGCTGCTGCAGCGCCAGCACACCGGCCGCGGCCAGACGGTGCAGAGCGCCCTGTTCGAGAACAACGTGTTCCTCATGGCGCAGCACATGATGCAGTTCGCCGTGACGGGGCGGCCCGCTGCGCCCATGCCCAGCCGCATCAGCGCCTGGGCGGTGTACGACGTGTTCACGGTGAAGGACGGCGCGCAGATCTTCCTCGCCGCGGTGAGCGACACGCAGTGGGCGGCGATGTGCCGCGCCTTCGGCTTCGCCGACCTGCTCTCCGATGTGCGGCTGGCCGGCAACAACGACCGCGTGCGCGAGCGCGACTGGCTGCTGCCGGCATTGCGCGAGCGTTTCGCGCCCTTCGACGCGGCCGAACTCGCGGCGCGCTTCGAGGCGAACGGCCTGCCCTACGCGCCCATCACGCAGCCGCAGGAGCTGTTCGACGACCCGCACCTCGCGGCCACCGGCGGCCTGGCGCCGCTGCATGTGCCGGCCGACGCCAGCGCGGCCGGCCGCGCGTTCGACACGCGGGCACCGCTGCTGCCGCTGACGATGGACGGGCAACGGCTGGCCGTGCGCGACGGGCCGCCCGCGCTGGGAGAGGACACCCGGTCCGTGCTGCGCGAGCTGGGTTACGCGCAGGCAGACATCGTCGCGCTGGCCCAGGCCGGCGTGGTCTGTGGCCCGGACGAATCCACCGCCGCCTGACGTCGCGCAAATCGCCTCGCCTGCGGCGCCTCGACAGGGCCGCACAATGCGGCACCCGCCGGCTCCTGCGCAGTCCATGCACCGTACTCTTTTCAGCACCCCGGTGGTCAACACCGTCCTGCGCGCCTTGTCGCTCGCCTTCCTGAAGCTTGCCGGCTGGAAGGTCGAAGGCGCCCTGCCCGCGAGCGCGCGCAAGTCGGTGCTCATCGCCGCGCCGCACACCAGCAACTGGGACCTGCCCTACACGCTGATGGTCGGCTTCGCGCTGCACCTGAACCTTTACTGGATGGGCAAGGCCAGCCTGTTCGGCCCGCCCTTCGGCCCGCTGATGCGCTGGCTGGGCGGCATCGCCGTGGACCGCTCGAAGAGCAACAACCTCGTCGCCGCCTCGGCGCAAGCGCTGCGCGAAGCCGACGGCCCGCTGCAGCTCGTGGTGCCGCCCGAAGGCACGCGCGGCCGCACGCGGCAGTGGAAGACCGGCTTCTACTTCATCGCGCTGGAAGCGAAGGTGCCGATCGTGCTGGCCTACATGGATTACCAGCGCAAGGTCGCGGGCCTCGGCCCCTTGTTCACGCCCACCGGCGACGTCGAGCGCGACATGGAGGAGGTCAAGCGCTTCTATGCCGGCATCAAGGGCCGCAACGCGGACCAGTTCGACGCGCAGTGATGCGCGATCGCTCGCCTCAGGCCATCGCCAGCGCCGCGCGCAGCGGCATCGGCCGCATGGGCCGCGGCTCGGCCGCATGCAGCTCGACCGGGCGCGGCGCGGCCGCGGCCGACAGCCGGTCGTAGGCCTGCCGCACGACGGCATAACATTCGCAGCTGAGAGCCTCCAGACCGTGGCGGTCGAGCACCGAGACACGCCCGCGCCGGTAGTCGATCAGGCCCGCCTTGCGCAGCTTGAGCGCACCGCAGGTCACGCCTTCGCGGCGCACGCCCAGCAGGCCGGCGATGCGTTCGTGAGTCACGTGCAGATCCTGGCCCGGCTGGCGGTCGAGATGGAGCAGCAGCCAGCGGCACAGCTGCTGGTCGACATCGTGGTGCCGATGGCAGGCCGAAGTCTGGGTCATGTGCGTCAGCAGCGCCTGCGTGTAGCCGAGCAATTGCTGCGAGAGAGCCGGCGAGCGGTTCGCCTGGTCGGCGATCGCCTGTGCGCTCATGCGCAGGCCGTGGCCGGCGCGCTGCACGACGGCGCCGCTGTGCGAACTGCCCCCGCCCAGGAAGGCGCACACGCCGACCACCCCTTCGTTGCCGACCACCGCCACCTCGGCGGTGGCGCCGCTCTTCATCGAAGACACCAGCGAAACGACGGCCGTGACCGGGAAGTACACATGCCGCAGCACCTCGCCGGATTCGTAGAGCACCGCGCCTTGCGGGAGTTCGACCCACTCGAGGTGGAGCCGCAGTGCGTTCCAGTCGGCCGACGGCAGGCCGACCAGCAGTTGGTTCAGGTCTCGGGAACAAGCAGCGAAGGCCATGTCGGTGTACCGGTTGAGTGGCGAGGGGCAAGGCAGGACCGAGCGCAATGTAGGGCGCCACGCCGGCTTCCGATGTGTCGAAAGACGTAGCGTTCCGGGCCGGCGAGCCGTCGGTGCAGCGCACCGCGGATTCGGGCGCGAGCGTCAGGTTGACGGCGTCGTGAAGGGCCGTGCAGGTGCCTCTTTGTCATGCCCTTCGACGCGCTCGTACTCCGAGATCACCTGCGCCCCCAACAGCAACAGGGTCGCGCCCAGTTCCAGGCTCAGCAGCGCGGCGATGGCGGTGGTCAGCGAGCCGTAGACGGCGCTGATCTGCGACAGCGTCGAGAAGTACCAGACCAGCGCGTGGCGGGACAGCTCCCACAGCAGCGCGGCTGCCAACGCGCCGATCAGCGCATGCCGCAGCGACGGCCGGCCCACTGGCATGACCATGTACACGGCAGTGAGCACGAAGATCTCTCCGGCCAGCCCGAGCAGGTAGAGCAGCGCGCCGGACATGCCGGCGAGCGACCACTGGCGCCAGAAGGCTTCGACGCGGTTCTCGCCCATCGCCTGCAGGCTGCCCGCGACCAGGGTCGCCAGCAGCAGGCCCAGCCCGAGGCTGAGGATGAAGCAGTACGGGATGATCGCCGAGACCAGGAAGTGCCGCCGTCGCGCCACGACGCGGTGCAGGAAGATCACCGACATCGCGTTCTCCAGCACGGTGAAGGCGAGCGAACTGAAGAACAGCATGCTGATCGCCAGCACCCAGCCCATCACGTCTCGGTGCGTCACGAAGGCGGCCAGCTCGGCCACGATGGCCTTCGACTGCCCCGGCACCAGCCACTCGAGGTAGCGGCCGATGGTGCGCAGCAGCTCGGCCTGGTCGACCCAGTGCGACAGCACGATCACCGCGAGGATCAGCAGCGGCACGATGGACAGCAGCGCGTAGTACGCCACCGCGCCGGCCAGCAGCAGGCCCTGGTTGGCGCGGAAGCCGCGCAGCACCTGCAGCGCGAACGCGGCGGGATGCTGCAGCACCCAGGCAGCCGCGCCTCCTGGTCGCCAACGGGCGCCGGCCAGCCTCACGGCCATCGTC
The DNA here is from genome assembly GCF_017795745.1 of Rhizobacter sp. AJA081-3. Classification (GTDB taxonomy): domain Bacteria; phylum Pseudomonadota; class Gammaproteobacteria; order Burkholderiales; family Burkholderiaceae_C; genus Piscinibacter. The sequence continues at coordinate 3,311,624 of NZ_CP059067.1, forward strand.
TCAGGAGAGCAGCTTCAGCAGTGCCGCCGCCGCCGGAGCCGACGATGCCGGGTTCTGCCCGGTGACGAGCCGGCCGTCGACGACCACGTGCGGCTGCCAGTCGTCGAGCTTGGAGTAGTCGCCACCCTGCGCGCGCAACATGTCTTCCACGCGGAAGGGCACGACGTCGGTGAGGCCGGCGGCCTGCTCCTCGCTGTTCGTGAAGCCCGTGACCTTGCTGCCCTTCACCACCGAGCTGCCATCGCGCCGCTTGGCGTGACGCAGCACCGCGGGCGCGTGGCAGACGGCGGCCACCGGCTTGCCGGCATCGAGCATGGCTTCGATCAGCGCGATCGAGGTGCTGTCTTCGGCCAGGTCCCACAAGGGGCCGTGGCCGCCCGGGTAGAACACCGCGTCGAAGCCGGACTCGGCCACGTCGCCGAGCAGCCGCGTGTGCGCCAGCTCGGCCTGCGCGGCGTCGTCGTCCTTGAAGCGGCGCGTGGCCTCGGTCTGCGCCGCGGGGTCGTCGCTCTTCGGGTCCAGCGGGGGTTGCCCGCCGCGCGGCGAGGCCAGCGTGACCTGGGCTCCGGCATCCTTGAACAGGTAGTACGGTGCGGCGAACTCCTCCAGCCAGAAGCCGGTGGCCCGGCCGGTGTCGCCGAGTTGGGCGTGCGAGGTGAGAACCATGAGGATGTGCAAGCGGACTCCTTGAGAACGGCGGGCCGGCCGTTGCGAACGCGCGGCGCACAGGATGATCCGCGGCGGCAAGGTCGTTGACCGTTCGCTGGCGCACACAGACGAGCCCCGCTGGCCACGCGCGCCTGGCCCGGCCGCTTGCAAAGCATTACAGGCCGCACCCGCTGGAGGTTCGCGCGCGCACAGACGCTGCGCCGGGTCGATGCCTACCCTGCAGCACGCATCGCCTGAACGGTGTGACCTGTTCAACACCACTTACGGAGTAGACCCATGAAAGCATCCAAGTACATCCTCTCGGCCACCGCCGCCCTGGCCGTGGTCGGCACGATCAGCCTCGCCTACGCGCAGACCACGACACCGGCCGACAACGCCACCACCGTCACGCCGCCGCTCACGTCGACCTCGCCGGCCCAGCCGACGCAGCCGACCTCGCCGGCGATGCCGATGCAGCCGGTGACCCCGGCCGCGACAGTCGACGCACCGGCCTCGGGCAGCACCGCGCCGATGCCGTCCAGCGACATGCCGGCGGCCACCGAGCGCCCGGCCCAGACCGACCGCAACTGATCGGGCAGCCCCGTCAGGCCGCCGACAGCCGACTGCGATGAACCGTGCCGTGATCCGGGACGAGTTGTGTCGCGGGCTGCTCGGCGGCTTGGCGCTGCTGGCCCTGACGCTGCCGCCGGCGGGTGCCTACCGCCCGGACGCTGCGAGCGTCAGCCCCGCCGCGCATCGGACCGGCGCGCTTCGGCGCGCCGACTTCGGGCGCGTGGCGCCGGGGCCCGAGGCCCGCGAGCTGGCCGACTGGATCGCCGCTTCGAACGACAACGCAGGCGCGGCCTTCGCCATCGTCGACAAGCGGGAGGCGACGGTGTTCGTGTTCGACGCGCAGGCGCGCCATCGCGGCAGCAGCCCGGCGCTGCTGGGTTCGGCACGCGGCGACGACACCGTCGAGGGCATCGGCACCCGGCCGATCGCGTTGGTGCGGCCCGAAGAGCGCACCACGCCGGCCGGCCGCTTCGTCGCCGAGCGCGGCCGCAACGCCCGCGGCGAAGACGTCGTCTGGGTGGACTACGACGCCGCGGTGTCGATGCACCGCGTGCTGACGACAGACCCGTCCGAGCGCCGTCTGCAGCGGCTGGCCTCGCCGTCCGCCGACGACAGGCGCATCTCCTATGGCTGCATCAACCTGCCCGTGGCCTTCTACGAGGCGCATGTGCGCCCGGCCTTCGCGCAACCGGGTGGCGTGATCTACGTGATGCCCGAATCACGGCCGATCCGGCAGGTGTTCGGCTCCTACGACGTAGGCGCGGCGCCTCGCTGAAGCTCAAGACAGAACGCGCTGCGCCACGCCCACGTACAGCGGGATGCCCAGCAGGATGTTGAACGGGAAGGTCAGCCCGAGCGACATGCCGACGTACAGCGAGGGGTTGGCCTCCGGGATCGCCACGCGCACCACCGCCGGCACGGCGATGTAGGACGCGCTGGCCGCCAGCACCATCAGCAGCGCGCCGTTGCCCGGCGGCAGGCCCAGCGCCGCGGCCAGCCCCAGCGCCAGCGTGGCGTGCACCAGCGGCCCGAGCAGGGCGTACGCGAGCAGCCACGGCGACTTGCCGCGCAGGTCGCCCATGTGGCGCGCGGCGAGCAGGCCCATGTCGAGCAGGAAGAAGGCGAGCATGCCCTTGAACAGATCGCTGGCGAACGGCTTCATCGCCGCCTGCCCGGCCTCGCCGGTGATGATGCCCACAGCCATCGCGCCGAGCAGCAGCAACTGCGCCCCATCGGTGAACGACTCGTGAAGGATGTGGCGCAACGAGGGCGCGGGATGCGCTGCGTCGGGCGCCAGTCCGGCAGCGCGTCGTTCGCGCTGGCGCACCATGTTCGCCAGCAGCACGGCCATCACGATGGCGGGCGACTCCATCAGCGCCATCGCCGCGGCCATGTGCCCGCCATAGGCCACGGCGTGGGTGTCGAGGTACTGCACTGCGGTGATGAAGGTCACCGCGCTGACCGAGCCGTAGGTGGCCGCGATCGCCGCGGCGTCGAAGCCGTTCAGGAAGCGGCGCAGCAGCCCGTAGCCGAGCGCCGGCACCACCACGGCCAGGCCGAGCGCGGCGAGCAGGCTGACGCTGACCTGAGCCGTCAGGCCCGAAGCGGCCAACGCGAAGCCGCCTTTCAGGCCCAGCGCCATCAGCAGGTACAGCGACAGGAATCGCGCGATGGGCGGCGGGATCTCCAGGTTGGAGCGCAGCCCGCCCGCCAGCAGGCCGAACACGAAGAACAGGATTGCCGGGTCGAGGAAGGGGCTCATCGGCACCGCAGGCGCCGGGCCGGCGTCATGCGGCGAGCCACGCCGTCAGTCCCTCGCCGCCCCAGTGCCAGGCGGCCAGCCCCAGGCCCGCGGTGAACGCGAGCGCGAGCACCCCGAACACGGCGCCCAGCACCACCGCCACGCCGTCGCGGAACACCATGCCCAGGCCGATCGCGGTGAGCGCCAGCGCCGGCAGCACGTTGCCGAACGGGATCGGCAGCACGATGAGCACGGCCATCGCGCCCACGCCGCTCGCGAGCCAGCGGCAACTGCCGGTTCGCACGAGGTGGGTGAGCCGCTCCCGCGAACAGCGTGAAGCAAAGGCATAGAAGCCGGCCATCAGTCCGAGCACGCGCTGAGCCCCCTGGCGCGGCAAGGCCATGTCCGCAACGCGCGGCGGCAGGCACACCAGCTCGTGGCCGCGCCACATGGCCAGTGCCACGGCGACCAGGCCCAGGCCGAGCAGCGTGCCCACGCCAGCCACCGGCAGCAGGCAGGGTGCGGCCATCAGCACCAGCAAGGTGCCCTGCGCGGCCGGGCCGTGCGCCGCTGCCATCTCGGCCAGCGAGACACGGTCGGACTGCAGTTCGGCGGCGGCGGCGCGCAGGCGCTCGTGCAGCGGCGGCGCCGTCATGCGGCTTGGAACATCTCGCGGTGCAAGCCCCAGTGCTCCACGGCCGCGCCCAGCACGATCGTCTCGCCCTCGGCGACGTGGTCGTCGGCCTGCACGATCTTCAGGCACAGCTGCAGCACCTTCAGGCGCAGCGCCGGGTCGTCCACCTCGGCCATCAGCTGCGCCAGGGTGCGCGGGTCGACGCGGCAGGCGTCGCTCCAGGTCAGGTGCGCGCTGTGCAGCAGGTCTTCGCAGAAGGCGTGCAGCACCGACTGCAGGGTCTCGCGGTCCAGACCGAGCTGATCGTGTGCGCCCTGGCGCTCGAGCACGTCGAGCTCGGACTTGGCGAGGTGGCCGTCGGCCAGCATCGTCAAGGCGACGATGCGGGCCGCGGCCTGCGGGCTGTTGGTCGGGTAGCTGCGCATGGGGTCACTCCTGCTTTGGCTGCGATCGGGTTCACTCGTCCGAGCCGCCGAAGCCGAACAGGCTCAGCAGGCTGGTGAACAGGTTGAGGATCGACACGTACAGGCCCACGGTGGCCAGCACGTAGTTGGTTTCGCCGCCGTTGACGATGCGGCTGGTCTCGAACAGGATCAGCCCGGCCGACAGCAGGGCGACCATGGCCGACACCGCCAGGCCCAGCGCCGGCATCTGCAGGAACACCGCGGCCAGGCCGGCCAGCAGCGCGATCACCATGCCGGCGAACAGGAAGCCGCCCATGGCGCTGAAGTCGCGCCGCGTGCTCAGCACCCAGGCCGACAGGGCGAGGAACACCACGCCCGTGGCGCCGAGCGCCATCGTGATCACCTGCGCGCCGCCGGGCAGCGTCAGAACCTTCGACAGCAGCGGGCCGAGCGTCCAGCCCATGAAGCCGGTGAAGGCGAAGACGGCCGGCAGCGCCCAGCCGCTGTTCTTCAGCTTGTGCACGGCGAACAGCAGGCCGAACATGCCCACCAGCGAAATGAGCAAGCCCGGTGCCGGCAAGGCGAAGGCCACGGCGACCGCGGCCACGCCGGCGCTGAACAGCAGCGTCATGGCCAGCAGGGCGTAGGTGTTTCGCAGCACGCGCGCGGCCGCTAGCGGCGCCGCGGTACTCACCGCCGGCAAGCCGGTGCGTGCGTCGGCGCTCAGGGTGGAAGTGGTGTCGTTCATGGTCTCGGGTTCCTGTGGGTTCAAAGATCGGAAGCGATGGCGCGCGGTCGCGCCCGCCCATGCGCCTGGCCGCGGCGCAGCAGGCGCACCAGCACGCGTGCGGCGCGCGCCAGCGCGCTGTCGAGGGCGCTGCGCCAGTCGCGCGCCAGCGAAGTGATGACGACCGTGCCGCTGCCGTCGGTGCTCAGCTCGACCTGGCAGCGCTTGTCGACGCCGCCGCGCGGGCCGTTCACGTCGGACAGCTGCACCTTGGCACGCGGCACCAGCCAGGCCAGGCGGCGCATCACGAAGCGCGCGCGCTGCACGGCCAGCTCGCGCAGGCGCGCACCTTCCGGGTCGCGGGATTCGAAGACGACTTGCATCGCAGGACCTCCATCAGTTGAAGCGAGCACCGAAGATAGGGCCAGATGGGTTTCCGAAAAAGCAGACAATTCTTCAGCTTCACTTCTGCAAAAGCTGACGATGAGCCTGAGCTTCAACTACCGGCACCTGTACTACTTCTGGGTCGTGGCCAAGGAGGGCGGCATGGCGCGCGCCGCGGCGCGCCTGGGCATGGCGGTGCAGACGGTGAGCACGCAGGTGCGCGAGCTCGAGCGCTCGCTCGGCCATTCGCTGCTCAAGCCGGCCGGCCGCGGCCTGGTGCTCACCGAGGCGGGCCTGGCCGCGTTGCGCCAGGCCGACCAGATCTTCCAGCTCGGCGAGCAGCTGCCTGCCGAGGTGCGCGACGCCGCCACCACGCATGGCGTGCGGCTGGCCGTGGGCATCGCCGATGCCCTGCCCAAGCTGGTGGTGCGGCGGCTGCTGCAGCCGGTGATGCTGGAGCCGCACCTGCGCCTGGTGTGCCACGTCGACGAGTTCGAGGACATGCTGGCCGATCTGGCCCTGCACCGGCTCGACGTGGTGCTGGCCGACCGCGCCGCACCGGCGAACGCCAACCTCAAGCTCTACAGCCACTCGCTGGGCGCCTCGGGCCTGTCGTGGTACGCCGCGCCATCGCTGTACGCGTCGGCGCGGCGCGGATTCCCGCAGTCGCTGGCCCGCGTGCCTGTGCTGCTGCCGACCTCCCATGCCGCGGTGCGCAGCCGCATCGACCACTGGCTGGAACACGAAGGCATCCGCCCGACGGTGGCCGGCGAGTTCGAGGACAGCGCGCTGCTCAAGACCTTCGGCGCCAGCGGCATGGGCGTGTTTCCCGCCGTCGACCTCGTGCACGACGACCTGGTGCAGCGCTACGACGTGAAGCGCGTCGGCGCCTGCGAAGGTGTCGAGGAGCACTTCTTCGCCATCGGCACCGAGAAAAAGGTGCTGCACCCGCTGGTGCAGCGGTTGCTGCCGGCACAGAAAACCCTGAGGCCGCCGGCACGACAGACTGGGTGAATCGGCGCGACAAGTTGTCGCAACCCGAGTGCCGGCCCCGACAAGCTGTCGCAGCGTCGATCGTCCAGCGGTGTGCACGTCATTTCATAGGGGATCGCGCGTATCGGTTGACGCGGACCGCTCATGTCCAATCGACCCAGCTCTGCCGTGACGCAGGCATGCATTTGTCGGGCCGAAAGCCCGCGGGAGAACGATCGATGGACATGAACCGGAGGCACTTCTTCCGGGTCAGCGGAGCGGGGCTGGTGGGATCCAGCCTCGTCGCGATGGGCTTCTCGCCCACCGCGGCACTCGCGCAAACGCGCAACTTCAAGCTGGCTCGAACCACCGAAACCCGCAGCACCTGCCCGTATTGCTCGGTGAGCTGCGGGCTGGTGATGTACACGCTGGGCGACAAGGCGAAGAACGTCAAGTCGACCATCATCCACGTCGAGGGCGACCCCGACCACCCGGTCAACCGCGGCACGCTGTGCCCAAAGGGTGCCGGCGTGATGGACATGATCCAGTCGCCCAACCGCGTCAAGCACCCGCAGGTGCGCGAGGCCGGTGCGAACGAGTGGAAGACGATCTCCTGGGACGAGGCGCTCACGCGTGTGGCCAAGCACCTGAAGGCCGACCGCGACGCCAACCTCGTCAAGACGGTCGAGAAGGACGGCAAGCAGATCACCGTGAACCGCTGGAACACCAGCGCCTTCCTGATCTCCTCCGCCTCGTCCAACGAATCCGGTTATCTGTCCGTAAAGGTCGCTCGCGGCCTGGGGATGGTCGCACTCGATACGCAAGCACGTATCTGACACGCGCCGACGGTGTCCAGTCTGGGCCCGACTTTCGGTCGCGGAGCGATGACCAACTCGTGGACTGATATCAAGAACACGGATCTCGTTCTCATCATGGGCGGCAATGCCGCCGAGGCGCACCCCTGCGGATTCAAGTGGGTGACCGAGGCGCAGCAGCAGCGCAAGGCCAAGCTGATCGTGGTGGACCCGCGCTTCACGCGCAGCGCCGCCGTGGCCGACTACTACGCGCCGATCCGCGTGGGGACCGACATCGCCTTCCTGGCCGGTGTCATCAACTACCTGCTGTCGAACGACAAGATCCACCTCGACTACGTCAAGCTGAACACCGACGCGAGCTTCCTGACCAAGCCGGACTACAAGTTCGACAACGGCTTCTTCAGCGGCTACGACGAGGCCAAGCGTTCGTACAACAAGGCCAGCTGGGGCTATCAGCTCGGTGAGGACGGCTTCGTCAAGGTCGACGAGACGCTGCAGGATCCGCTGTGCGTGTTCCAGCAGATGAAGAAGCACTATGCCCGGTACACGCCGGAGCTGGTCAGCCAGATCACCGGCACGCCGAAGGATCAGTTCCTGAAGGTGGCCGAGATGCTGGCGGCCACGTCGGCCACCGACAAGGTGATGACCATCTGCTACGCGCTGGGCTGGACACAGCACAGCGTGGGCTCGCAGAACATCCGCACCATGGCCATGATCCAGCTGCTGCTGGGCAACATGGGCCGCCCGGGCGGTGGGATCAACGCGCTGCGCGGCCACGCCAACGTGCAGGGCATCACCGACATGTGCGCCTACTCGGAAGTGATGTCGGGCTACCTGGCCTCGCCCACCGAGGCCGACGTTGACCGGGAGACCTTCCTGAAGGTCCGCACCGGCAAGCCGCTGCGCCCGGGGCAGATGGCCTTCACGCAGAACTTCCCGAAGTGGCACACCAGCCTGATGAAGGCCTACTACGGGAACGCGGCGACCAAGGAAAACGACTTCGGCTACGACTGGTACCCCAAGCGCGATGGCGCCTACGACATCCTGGCGATCTTCGAGCGCATGCACCAGGGCAAGGTCAACGGCTTCGTCGTGCAGGGCTTCAACCCGCTGGCCGCGGTGCCCAACAAGAAGAAGCTGTCGGCTGCGCTGTCCAAGCTGAAGTACCTGGTGGTGATGGATCCGCTGGAGACGGAGACGAGCGAGTTCTGGAAGAACTTCGGCCCGCTCAACGACGTCAAGCCGGAGGAGATCAAGACCGAGGTGTTCCGCTTCCCGACCAGCTGCTTCGCCGAGGAGACCGGCTCCTTCACCAACTCCAGCCGCGTCATCAGCTGGAAGGAGAAGGCCGTCGATCCGCCGGGAGAAGCCAAGGCCGACAGCGAGATCATGGCGCGCCTGTTCATGAAGCTGCGCGGCATGTACGCCAAGGAGGGCGGCACGCTGCCCGAACCGGTGGCTGCACTCGCCTGGCCCTACCTGAACGGCAACGCGCCGAGCCCGGCCGAGCTGCTGCGCGAGATCTCCGGCAAGGCGCTGGCCGACCTGATGCCGCCGCCGCCCGCGCCCAAGCTCGACGCCGCGGGCAAGCCGATCCCGGTGCCGCCGCCGGCGCCGGGCACGCCGCCGCCCACGCCGATCGTCAAGGCCGGCGAGCAGATCCCGGGCTTCGCGGTGCTGCGCGACGACGGCAGCACGGCTTGCGGCAACTGGATCTACGCCGGCTGCTGGAGCCAGACGGGCAACCTGACCGCACGGCGCGACAACAGCGACCCGACCGGCCTGGGCGTGTTCCCGAACTGGGGTTTCTCGTGGCCGGCGAACCGCCGCATCCTCTACAACCGCGCCAGCGCGGACAAGGACGGCAAGCCCTGGGATCCGAGCCGCAAGTACCTCGCCTGGAACGGCAGTTCCTGGGCCGGCGGAGCCGACGTGCCCGACATGCGGCCCGACGCCGCGCCGGAGCAGAACGTCGGCGCCTTCATCATGAACCCCGAAGGCGTGGCGCGGCTGCATGCGGTGGGCATGAACGAAGGCCCGTTCCCGGAGCACTACGAGCCCTTCGAGACGCCGGTGGGCGTGAACCTGATGTGCCCGAGCAATGCGAAGGCCGTCAGCAACCCCGCGGCGCGCGTCTACAAGGGCGACCTGGAGGCCTTCGGCAAGAAGGAGGAGTTCCCCTACGCGGCCACCACCTACCGCCTCACCGAGCACCTCCACTTCTGGACCAAGCACTCGAAGAGCAACGCGATCGTGCAACCCGCACCGTTCGTGGAGATCGGCGAGGAGCTGGCCAAGGAGAAGGGCATCAAGCAGGGCGACAAGGTCAAGGTGCGCAGCAACCGCGGCGAAGTGGTCGCGGCCTGCGTGGTCACCAAGCGCATGAAGGCGCTCGACGTCAACGGCAAGAAGGTGCACCACGTCGGCATCCCCATCCACTGGGGCTTCAAGGGCGTGACGCAGAACGGCTACCTGGCCAACGCATTGACCCCGTTCGTCGGCGACGCGAATTCGCAGACGCCGGAGTTCAAGGCGTTCCTCGTCAACATCGAGAAGGTGGGCTGAGCCATGTCGAGTCTGCAATCACAGGACATCGTGGCCCGCTCGGCCACCACCACGCCCAGCCCGCAGGTGCGCACCAACGCGCCGCAGGTTGCCAAGCTGATCGACGAGTCAAAGTGCATCGGCTGCAAGGCCTGCCAGGTCGCGTGCATGAACTGGAACGACCTGCGCGACGAGGTCGGCACCAACATCGGCGTCTACGACAACCCGAGCGACCTCACGCCGACCTCCTGGACGGTGATGAAGTTCTTCGAGGTCGAGCCGAAGGAAGGCAGCCTCGAGTGGCTGATCCGCAAGGACGGCTGCATGCACTGCGAGGACCCGGGCTGCCTGAAGGCCTGCCCGGCCCCCGGCGCGATCGTCAAGCTGTCCAACGGGATCGTCGACTTCATCTCCGAGAACTGCATCGGCTGCGGCTACTGCGTCAAGGGCTGCCCCTTCGACGTGCCGCGTATCAGCGCCAAGGACAACAAGGCCTACAAGTGCACCTTGTGTTCCGACCGCGTCGGCGTGGGCCTGGAGCCGGCGTGCGTGAAGACCTGCCCGACCGGCGCGATCGGCTTCGGCACCAAGGACGACATGGTCGCTTACGGTGAGAAGCGCGCCGGCGAGCTGAAGGAGCGTGGCTTCCAGAATGCGGGCCTGTACAACCCGCAAGGCGTGGGCGGCACGCATGTCATGTACGTGCTCAAGCATGCCGACCGGCCCGAGCTGGAAGACCTGCCGAAGAATCCGACGATCAGCCCGATGGTCTCGCTGTGGAAGGGCGTGGCCAAGCCGCTGGCCGTCGCCGGGATGATCGGCGCGGTGCTGGCGGGCTTCTTCCACTACATGAAGGTCGGTCCGGTCGAGGAGAAGACCAACGAGGAGGAAACGACATGAGTCTGCTGCAACGTTACAGCGACCGGGAGCGAATGAACCACTGGGTGATTGCGCTGCTGTTCGTGCTCACCGGCCTGTCGGGCCTGGCCTTCTTCCACCCGGCCTTCTACTTCTTCACCCACCTGTTCGGTGGCGGTCAGTGGGCGCGCATCCTGCACCCGTTCATGGGCGTGGTGATGTTCGTGTCCTTCCTCGGCCTGTTCTTCCGCCTGTGGCGCGACAACGTGATGAACGATGCCGACAAGGAATGGCGTGCCCACACCGGCGACATGCTGCGCGGCGACAAGAAGAAGATGCCGCCGGTGGGCAAGTACAACGCCGGGCAGAAGATGATGTTCTGGGTGACGGCGGGCAGCCTGCTCGTGATGCTGGTCACCGGCGTGATGTTCTGGCGCCCCTGGTTCGCGCCGATCTTCCCGATCGTCGTGCTGCGCGCCGCCGTGCTGCTGCACTCGGTGGCGGCGGTGGTGCTGATCCTGTCGACCATCGTGCACGTCTATGCGGCCATCTGGGTGAAGGGTTCGGTGCGCGCGATGACCCGCGGCACCGTCACCGATGCCTGGGCGCGCCAGCACCACATGCTGTGGCACCAGCAGATGACCCGGGGGAAATGAGCCGATGACGATGACTGCCACGGTGCGGGTGATGACACCCGAGGAGATCGCCGCCCGCGCCGGCGGCGACACCGCGTTCCTGCACGCACCCGTGCGCAGCACCGTGTTTGCCGAGCGCGCCATGCGGCTGCGCCAGCTCGCCCGCGGCCACGCCATGTGGGACTTCCTGCTCTTCATGGCCGATCTCGCGCAGGCGCAGCAGGACCGGCTCGAGGGCTTTCCCAGCGTGCCCCTGCCCGATGCCGACGCGCTGGACCGCGCGGCCCAGCGCGGCACGCCGCCGCTGGACGCCGCCGACTGGCCGCGCGATCCGATATGGCATGGCGTGGCCCGCGTGATCGCCTCCGACCTGCGCACCAGCGCGCCCGGCGGTGCGAAGGAGGCACTGGAGAAAGTGGCCGACGCGAGCGGCGACTGGTTCGAGCGTCAGGCCGACTGCCTGCTCACCGGCGTCATGGAAGGCCTGGACCTGGCGACCGCTCCGCTGGTGGCGGCTGCGCTGCAGGTCTACTGGACGCACTTGGCCACCACGCTGATGCAGCGCGGCGACGGCCGCGGCCAGCCCTTCGGCCGCATCGACGACGAGACCGCCTGCCCCTGCTGCGGCAGCCGGCCGGTGGCCAGCATCACGCGCAGCAGCGGCGAGTCGCTCGGCCAGCGTTACCTGCACTGCTCGCTGTGCAGCCTGCAGTGGCACATGGTGCGCATCAAGTGCCCGAACTGCCTGAGCACCAAGAGCCTCGCTTACCAGGCGCTCGACGCCGCCGACGCCAGCGGCGAAGCGTCCCAGCGCGTCGCCAACGCCGCACTGCAGGCCGAGACCTGCGACGACTGCGGCAGCTACCTGAAGATCATGCACACCGACCGCGACCCCTTCGTCGAGCCGGTGGCCGATGACCTGGCCAGCTTGACGCTGGACCTGCTCGTCTCCGAAGCCGGCTACCAGCGCCACGGCGTCAACCTGATGCTGCTGTTCGGCGCGCCCGACGCGCCGCCCGATCCACCTCCCGCGCAAGGGGGCGGCTGATGTCGCGGCCCGCCGAATCCGTGGTTCACGGTTCCAAGGCCAGCGCGAAGGACCTCCCCTCCGTCGACAGGCTGTTGCGCTCGCCCGCCGTGGCGGCGCTCGTCGCATCGCACGGCCACACGCTGGTGGCCGGGCAGGCGCGCGCGCTGCTCGACATGCTGCGCGTGCAGGCCCTCGCCAGCGCCCTTGACACGTCGGCCGTGCAGTCGGACGCGCTGCACGCCGCGCTGGCCGCGCGCATCGCGCAGCGGCTGGCTCCGCGCATGCGCCGCGTGCTCAACCTCACCGGCACGGTGATCCACACCAACCTCGGCCGCGCGCTGCTGTCCGACAGCGCCCTGCAGCACCTGCTGGCGATGATGGCCGGGCCGAACAATCTCGAGTACGACCTCGATTCCGGCGGGCGCGGCGACCGCGACGGCATCGTCGAGGAGCTGCTGTGCACTATCACCGGCGCGCAGGCGGCCACGGTGGTGAACAACAACGCCGCGGCGGTGCTTCTGAGCATCGCCGCCATGGCGCGCGGCAGGGAAGTCATCGTCTCGCGCGGCGAGCTGGTCGAGATCGGCGGCGCCTTTCGCATGCCCGACGTGATGGCCTCAGCCGGCGCCACGCTGGTGGAGGTGGGCACCACCAACCGCACCCACCCGGCCGACTACGAACGCGCCATCGGCGAGCGCACGGCGCTGGTGATGAAGGTGCACACCAGCAACTACGCGGTGCAGGGTTTCACCGCCGCGGTCGACGAGGCCACGCTGGCCGGCATCGCGCACGGCAAGGGCGTGCCGCTGGCCACGGATCTCGGCAGCGGCTCGCTGGTCGACCTGGCCGCCTACGGCTTGCCACGCGAGCCGCTGCCGCAGGAGATGCTCGCCGCCGGCTGCGACGTCGTCACCTTCAGCGGCGACAAGCTGCTCGGCGGGCCGCAAGCCGGCCTGATCGTCGGCACGAAGGAGGCGATCGGCCGCATCCGCAAGTTCCCGATGAAGCGCGCGCTGCGCATGAGCAAGCTGCCGCTGGCGGCGCTGGAGGCCACGCTGATGCTCTACCTGCGCCCCGAGCGGCTGGCGCAGGACCTGCCCACGCTGCGCCTGCTGACGCGGCCCGCCGCGCAGATCCGCGCGTTCGCGCAGCAGCTCGCGCCGGCCGTCGCCGAGGCCGTGGTGCCACGCTTCATGGTCGAAGTGGCCGACATGCAGGGCCAGATCGGCTCCGGCTCGCTGCCGGTCGAGCGGCTGCCCTCGGCCGGCCTGGCCATCGCGCCGCTTCAGAAGAAGGGGGCGGGCCGAGCCCTCGACGAACTCGCCGACGCGCTGCGCGCGCTGCCCCTGCCCGTCATCGGCCGGGTGTCCGATGACCGGCTGCTGCTCGACCTGCGTTGCCTCGAGGACAGTGCACCCTTCGTGGCACAGCTGCCACTGCTGAAGGAGCGGCTGCAGTGATCGTCGGCACCGCAGGCCACATCGACCACGGCAAGACCACGCTGGTGAGAGCACTCACCGGCGTGGACACCGACCGCCTGCCGGAGGAGAAGAAGCGCGGCATCAGCATCGAGCTGGGCTACGCTTTCCTCGACGTGCCGGCGTCGGATCAGCGCATCGGCTTCGTCGACGTGCCGGGCCATGAGCGACTCGTGCACACCATGCTCGCCGGTGCCACCGGCATCGACTTCGCGCTGCTGCTGGTGGCCGCCGACGACGGCGTGATGCCGCAGACGCGCGAGCACCTCGCGGTGCTGTCGCTGCTGGGCATGGCCCGCGGCGCGGTGGTGGTGACCAAGGCCGACCGCGTGGACACGCAGCGTGTGCAGGCGGTGCGCGACGAAGCCGCTGCGCTGCTCGCGGGCACGCCGCTGGCCGGCGCGCCGGTGCTGGCCGTCTCGGCGCACAGCGGCGAGGGCCTGCCGGCGCTGAAGGCGCTGCTGCTCGACGCCGCGCGCGGCGCGCCGCGCACCGTCGATCCGGCGCAGGCCTTCCGGCTGGCCGTCGACCGCGTCTTCACGCTCGACGGCGTGGGTACCGTGGCCACCGGCACTGTGCACGCCGGCACGGTGCGCGTCGGCGACACGCTGCGCCTCGTGCCCGGCGAACGCGAGGCGCGCGTGCGCAGCCTGCATGCGCAGAACCAGGCGGTGGCGCAATCGTGCGCCGGGCAGCGCTGCGCCGTGGCCCTGGCCGGCGTGGCCAAGGACGAGGTTTCGCGGGGCCAGTGGCTGGTGAACCCGGCCGCCGCGCTGGCCACCGATCGCTTCGACGTGGCCCTGACGCTGTGGCACGGCGAGGCGAAGCCGCTGCGCGGCGGCACGCCGGTGCACGTGCACCTGGGCGCAGCCGGTGTGCCCGGCACGGTGGCGGTACTCGATGGCGACACGCTCGTTCCGGATGCGAGCGGCCGCGTGCAGCTCGTGCTGCGCACGCCGATCGGCGCCTGGTTTGGCGACCGCGTCGTGCTGCGCGATGCCTCCGCCAGCCGCACGCTGGCCGGCGGCGCGGTGCTCGATCCGTTCGCGCCGCAACGCTACCGACGCACCCCGCAGCGCCTGGCCGAGCTCGACGCGCTCGCTCTGCCCGAGCCCGCCGAACGGCTGGCCGCCTGCCTCGCCAGTGCACCGCACGGCATCGAGCTGCGCCGCTTCGCCGCAGCCCAGGGACGCGAGACCGCGCTCGAGGTGCCGGCTGCGCTGCGCCACACCGATGCCCAGGGTGACTGGGCGCTCGGCGCCGCGCAAGCCGCGGCAGCGCGCGAGGCGCTGCTGGCCGCACTCGCGGCCTACCACGCGAAACAGCCCGACGAGATCGGCCCCGACGCCTCGCGCCTGCGCCGGCTCGCCGCACCGCGCCTGCCCGAGCCGCTGTGGCGCGCGCTGCTCGACACGATGCGCCGCGATGGCGTGCTGGCCTTGCGTGGCGCCTTCGTGCACCTGCCCGAGCATGGCGTGCGCCTGTCGGCCAGCGAGGAGCGCATCGCGCAGAAGGCGGCGCCGCAGCTCGCGCGGGCCGGTTTCGAGGGTGCCTGGGCGCGCGACCTGGCGCGCGACTTCAGCGAGCCCGAGCCGCTGATGCGCACCACGCTCGCGCGCCTGGCGCAGCGCGGCGAGTTGCACCAGGTGGTCAAGGACCTCTATTACCCGCTGGCCACGATGGCGAAGCTGGCGGCCATTGCCCGGCAGGTGGCGGCTGCCGAAGGCACCCAGCAGGTCAATGCGGCATCGTTCCGCGATGCCACGGGGCTGGGGCGCAAGCGCGCCATCCAGATCCTCGAATACTTCGATCGCGTCGGCCTGCTGCGCCGCGTGGGCGACGTGCACAAGCTGCGAACCGACTCGACGCTGTTCGTCGAGGAGGTGATGCGATGAGATCAACGGAGGGGAAACGATCCTGGTGGATCGGCCGGGCTTCAAACCCGGTGGGTGGCGCCATGCGCTGCCGGGCGGGTTCGACTCCCGTTCCCCTCCGCCGTCGGCCATTCATTCGGCTGCTGCGCCTGACATCATGAACGTTGCGGGACTCGAGTTTCCGGACGAGCTGCACTACCTGGTCGAACACCAGGTCTGGGCGCGGCTCGCGGGCGACGGCACGGCGACGGTCGGCATCACCGCGCTGGGCATCGCGCAGGCTGGCGAGATCTACATGTGCCGGCCGAAGTGGCCGGGCTCGCTGGTCGAGCAGGGCCACTCGATCGCGGTGGTGGAGCTGGCCAAGTCCATCGTTTCGGTGAAGTCGCCGGTGCGCGGCACGGTGGTCAGCGTCAACGAGGCCTTGGCCGCGACGCCAGAGCTCGTGCATCGCGACCCCTACGGCGAGGGCTGGCTGGCCCGCGTGCAGCTCTTCGACTTCGAGGCCGATCGCGCCGTTCTGCTGCACGGTGAGCCGGTGGCAGCAGCGATGGCGCACCATGCCTGGCTAAGCCGGATGGACGAAACATGAGCTTCGTCGAACACCCGGCCGAGGGCATCGCGATCCTGCTCTGGGCCGCCGACCCGGACGCACCGCACCGCCTGGCCACGCCCTTCTTCCATGCCGCCGCCGCGGCGGCGATGGACTTGCCGGTGGAGATCTACTTCACCGCGCGCAGCGTGCGCCTGCTGATGCCCGGCGTGGCCGCGTCGCTGCGCGCCAGCGAGCGCCACGGCAAGACCGTGCTCGACGCGATGCGCGAGGCGGCCGCCCACGGCGCGCGCCTGCTCGCCTGCAGCGACGCCCTCGAGGCGAATGGCATCGATGCCGCCACGCTGATCCCCGAGTGCCATGGCCGCGGCGGGGCGGTGCAGTTCATGGCCCGTGCCGCCGACCTGCGCTGGCGCACACTGGTGTTCTAGGCATCTGCCCGGCGCAAGCTGCCGCGTGCAGAATGGCTGCCTGGGCTTTCGCCCCAAGAGCAGTGAACATGAACGATGACACCTCCCCGAGCCTGCGGGCCGCGGCGATCCTCGACGACGGCAGCGGCGACGCCGAAGCACTGCTGGTATCGATCGTGAACCAGCAGCAACGCGCCGGGCGACGCGTGCGCGGCCTGCTGATGACGAATCCGGTCGGGGCGAAGAACTGCGCCACCGCGATGGTGCTGGTCGACGTGCAGACCGCCGAGGAGTACCTCGTCTCGCAAGCCCTGGGCGCCGATTCGCAGGCCTGCCGTGCCGACCCGCAGGGCTTCGCACGCGCCAGCACCGTGCTGCGCCGAGCCGCCGACGAGCAGCCGGACCTGGTCGTCAGCAACCGCTTCGGCGGCCTCGAAGTGGGCGGCGGCGGTTTCTGCGACGAGCTGCTCGAACTGATGTCGCGCGACGTGCCCGTGCTCACGGTGGTGTCGTCGCGGCACGTGCAGGCCTGGCAGCAGTTCACCGGTGGCGCGACGGTGATGCCGGCGCAGCCGCAGGCCCTCGAACGCTGGCTCGCCGAGACCATGACGACGGCCTGATGCGCGGCCGACGCAGGCCTGCAGAACTCAGCGCAGGCCCATCTCGTCCAGCTTGCGGTACAAGGTATTGCGGCTGATGCCCAGGCGCCGCGCCGCCTCCGACAGGTTGCCCGCGCAGGTCTGCACGATCTGCCGCACGGTGCGCTCCGACTGCAGGCGCAGGTCGGCCAGCTCGTCGATCACGGCGCGCGGCGCGGCCGTGGCGCGCAGGTCGGCCGCCAGGTCGTCGGGCAGGTGCGGCCAGCCGATCTCGGCGTCGCTGTCGTCGAGCAGCGCGCAGGCCGTCTGCAGCGCGTTGTGCAGCTGGCGCAGGTTGCCCGGCCAGCGGTAGGCCGACACCGCCTGCACCACGTCGGGGGCGAGTTGCAGCTCGCGGCCGGGCAGGATCTCGTGCAGCAGCCGCGCGATCAGCGCGAGCTTGTCCTGGCGATCGCGCAAGGGCGGCATCTCGAGCGTCAGGCCGTTGAGGCGGTAGTAGAGGTCTTCGCGAAAGCGCCCGGCATCCATCTCGGCGCGCAGCGTGCGGTGCGTCGCGCAGACGAGGCGGAAGTCCACCGCCACCGGCTTGCCGCCGCCCAGCGGCGTGACCTGCCGGTCCTGCAGCACGCGCAGCAGCCGCGCCTGCAGCGGCATCGGCATGTCGCCGATCTCGTCGAGGAGCAGCGTGCCGCCGTGCGATTCGCGGATGCGGCCCGGCGCGCCGTCGCGGCTGGCACCGGTGAAGGCGCCGGGGCGGTAGCCGAACAACTCGGCTTCGATCAGCGTTTCGGGCAAGGCCGCGCAGTTGACCGCCACGAAGGGCCCGTCGCGGCGTGCGCTGCAGGCGTGCACGGCGCGCGCGAACACCTCCTTGCCAGCACCCGACTCGCCGTGCAGCAGCAGCGAGATCGGCTTGTCGAGCACGCGCCGCGCGCGGTCCACCGCGGCGTGCATGGCCGGGTCGCCGCTGTCCAGCGCGGCGAGGGCATCGGCTCTCGGAGCGCCACCGGGCTCTGCCGCGACACGCACGGCGGCACGCACCGGCTGCGTCGCCAGCACCGCGCGGCCGGCCTCGGCGCGCAGCCACAGCACGCTGCCATCGAGGCGGCGCACGGTGTGCGGCGCCTGGCCGCTCAGCCGCGCCCAGGCCCACAGCGTGGCCATGTCGAGTTGCAGCGCGTGTTCGATGGTGCGCGCGCCGATGTCGGCGCAGTCCAGCCCGAGCATGGCCAGGGCCGAGGCGTCGGCCCCGGTGATCCAGCCATCCTCGGACAGCGCGAGCAGGCCTTCGGTGACCGTGCCGATGCCCTCGGGCTGCGCGTGCAGGCGCAGGCGCAGGCTGCCGCCATGGCGGGTGTCGAACAGGCGGTGCTCGATCATGCGCGCCGCCGAGCGCACCAGCGCGAGCGTGTGGCGGTGGTAGCCGCGGTGATCGCCAGAGATGTCGAGCACGCCCAGCACGCGGCCGCAGGGGTCGATGATCGGCGCAGCGGTGCAGGTCAGGAAGCCGTTGCGCTCGAGGTAGTGTTCGCTCGCGTGCACCACCACCGGCGAGGCGTCGGCCAGCGCGGTGCCGATGGCGTTGGTGCCTCGCCATTGTTCGTGCCAGCTCGCACCCGGCCGCAGCGCAACGCGCTGCGCGCGGTCGACGAAGCTCGCGTCGCCCAGCGCCTGCAGCAGCATGCCCTGCGCGTCGGCGAGGATGACCATGCTGTCGTTGTCGCGCGTCTGATCGAACAGGTATTCCATCACCGGCCGTGCATGCGAGACCAGTTCGCGCTGGTGCTCCAGCGCGCGCACGAGTTGCGGCGCCGAGGCGTGCGGCGCGCCGAGCATGCGTCCGGTGGGGGCCAGGCCGAACTCCCGGCTGCGGTGCCAGCTGCGCTGCAAGCCGGGCTCGATCAGGCCGCTGCCGAGCTCGCCGTGCTCGAGCAGCTGGCGGCGTGCTTCGCGCAGGCGTGCGGCAGGGGTGCGGGTGGCAAGGGCATGGTGGTTCATCGTGTCTCCTGGTCGGGCTTCTGGCGAGCCCTGGCGTGACTTCCACGCAAGGATCGAGCCTAGCGTCGGGCGCCGGCGGCGCAAGCGATTCAGCAGCTTTGCGGGCCTCGACTGTCCCGCTTCGTGACAGCTGTTCAGCACGACACGGCGTGGGCACAGTCTGGCGGGCCGGCCTGACCCGGTTCTTGCGCGAGATCAGCTCTTCCCCGCTCGAACCGCGCTGGCACGCCGCGTGCGATGCGGCCCACCCGATTCCGCGCGGCATCCGGATTGCGCGGTTCACGGCTCGAAACATCCCACCCACCATCCGGACGGAGACACGACATGATCTACGCACAACCGAACAGCCCGGGCGCACCGCTCGAATTCAAGGCCGCCTACGACAACTTCATTGGCGGCAAGTTCGTCAAGCCGCTGAAGGGCCAGTACTTCGACGTCATCACGCCGATCAGCGGCAAGGTCTACACCAAGGCCGCGCGCTCGGGCGCGGAAGACATCGAACTGGCGCTGGACGCCGCACACGCCGCCACCGCGAAATGGGCGGCCACCTCGGCCGGCGAGCGCGCCAACATCCTGCTGAAGATCGCCGACCGCATCGAGCAGAACCTCGAGCGCCTGGCCTACGCCGAGACGGTGGACAACGGCAAGCCGATCCGCGAGACGCTGAACGCCGACATCCCGCTGGCGGCCGACCACTTCCGCTACTTCGCCGGCTGCCTGCGCGCGCAGGAAGGCGCGCTCAGCGAGATCGATCACAACACCATCGCCTACCACTTCCACGAGCCACTGGGCGTGGTCGGCCAGATCATCCCGTGGAACTTCCCGATCCTGATGGCGGCCTGGAAGCTCGCGCCGGCGCTGGGCGCGGGCAACTGCGTGGTGCTCAAGCCGGCCGAGAGCACGCCGGTGAGCATCCTCGTGCTGACCGAGCTGATCGCCGACCTGCTGCCGCCGGGGGTGCTCAACGTCGTCAACGGCTTCGGCCGCGAGGCCGGCATGCCGCTGGCGCAGAGCAAGCGCATCGCCAAGATCGCCTTCACCGGCTCCACCGCCACCGGCCGCGTGATCGCGCAGGCCGCGGCCACCAACCTGATCCCGGCCACGCTGGAGCTCGGCGGCAAGAGCCCGAACGTGTTCTTCGACGACGTCGCCGCAGAAGACGACGCCTTCCTCGACAAGGCCATCGAGGGCCTGGTGCTGTTCGCCTTCAACCAGGGCGAAGTGTGCACCTGCCCGAGCCGCGCGCTGATCCAGGAATCGATCTACGACAAGTTCATGGCGCGTGCGCTGGACCGCGTGCGCGCGATCAAGCAGGGCAGCCCGCTGGACACCGAGACGATGATGGGCGCGCAGGCGTCGGCCATGCAGATGGACAAGATCCTGTCCTACCTCGAGGTGGGCAAGCAGGAAGGCGCGCAGTTGCTGATCGGCGGCGAGCGTGCGCAGATGAGCGGCGATCTGGCCGGCGGCTACTACATCCAGCCGACCCTGTTCAAGGGCAACAACTCGATGCGCATCTTCCGCGAGGAGATCTTCGGGCCGGTGCTGGCGGTGACCACCTTCAAGACCGAGGCCGAGGCGCTGGCCATCGCCAACGACACGCCCTATGGCCTGGGCGCCGGCGTGTGGACACGCGACGGCAGCCGTGCCTTCCGCATGGGCCGCGGCATCCAGGCCGGCCGCGTGTGGACCAACTGCTACCACGCCTACCCGGCGCACGCGGCCTTCGGTGGCTACAAGGAATCGGGCATCGGCCGCGAGACGCACAAGGCCATGCTCGACCACTACCAGCAGACGAAGAACCTGCTGGTGAGCTACTCGCCGAACAAGCTCGGCTTCTTCTGAGCCTCGGCATGGAGCCCCTGCCGCGTGTGCAGACCACCGAGGCGGCGCGCGCGCTCGTCGCGGAGTTGCGCGTGCGGCACGGCGAGATCCTGTTCTACCAGTCGCATGGCTGCTGCGCGGGCAGCGCGCCGATGTGCTTCGGCACCGCGGAGCTCGCGCTCTCCACGGGCGACCGCCTGCTCGGCCGCCTCGACGGGGCGGCCGACGGCGTGCCGGTGTACGCCAGCGAATCGCAGTGCGAGTACCTGGCCGGGCTGGCCATGACGCTGGACGTCGCGCCGGGCGACACCGGCAGCTTCGGGCTGGAAGACGGCTCGGGCCGGCACTTCGTGGCGCACTTTCGCCTCTGGACCGATGCGGAGCTCGGCCGGCTCGCGCCGATCGAACCGGTGCGGCTCTAGGCAGCCGAAACGCGCAGCGTCGCCGCGAGCACGAGGCCCGGCCGTTCGTGGCCGGGTCGCAACGCCTTCAGCTGCAGGTCGCCGCCGAAGGCCCAGACGCGCTCCTTGATGCCGGCCAGGCCGTTGCCGCGGCGCAGCGCGGAGGCGGCATCGGCGAGGCCGACACCGTCGTCGGCCACCGACCAGTCGACGGTGTCGCGTCCCCGGGGCCAGCGCAGCGCCACGGTGACCTCGCCCGCCTGCGCGTGGCGGGCCACGTTGGTGAGCGCCTCCTGGCTGATTCGGTACAGCGCGAGTGCCAGGTCGCGCGGCAGCGCACGCGCGGGGTCGGCGTCGATCTCGAGCGCCACGCGCAGCGCGCCGCTGGCGCTCTTGCGCCAGCCTTCGGCCAGGCCCTGCAGCAGTTCGGCCAGCGTGGCCATGCTCGTGTCGCCTTCGCCGTCGGCCGCACCGCCGAGCGGTTGCAGCCGCGCGAGCAAGGTGCGCACGTCGCTCTGCACAGCGGCACACTGCTCGGACATGCCCTGCACCACCGGCTGCACGTCGGGCAGATCCTTCAGGCGCTGTGCGAGCCAGCTCGCATCGATGCGGATGGCAGTCAGCCGTTGACCGAACTCGTCGTGCAGTTCGCGCGCCAGGCGCATGCGCTCCTCCTCCTGCAGCGACTGCACCTTGTGGCCGAGCAGCCGCCGTTCGGCCTCGGCGGCATCGAGGGCCTCGCCGAGCGAACGCAGCGCGGCGGCGATCTGTTCCAGTTCGCCGATCGGCATGGCCGGAATCGAGCGCGCCGCCGCGGTGTCGCCGGCCTGGATGCGCCCAATCGCCGCCAACAAGCCCTGCAGCGGCCGAAAGGCCGCGCGCACGTTCCAGGACATCACCGCCAGCATCAGCGCCATGCCCAGCAACAGCACGCCCAGCAAGCTGCCCAGGTAGGCAACGGCCTCGCGACGCTCGCTGTCGCGCTGCGCGGCGAGCGTCAGCGTCCAGGGCTCGCGGCCGGGGCGCGGCAGGGGCCAGGTCACCGGCTGCACTTCGGTGCCGGGTCGCCAGCGGCGATGCAGGTCGGTGAGCGCCTCCACCAGCGGCGAGCTCTCGGGCCCCTGCAGGCGGCCGAGCAGCAGGCGGCCCGCACCGTCGCGCAGGGCGAGCGACAGGTGGCGCAGCGGCGTCTCGCCCTCGTGCGCCTGCAGCACGGCGATGAGCTCCGCATCGCTGAGCGAGCTCGCCTGCGTCAGGCGCGACATCGCGGCGGCCAGCGAGATGGCGGCCTGCACCTCGCCGTCGATGTCGGCATCGGTGCGCGCCAGGCCGAGCGCCAGCGCCCCCAGCAGCGTCAGCACGGCCACCGCCATCGCGCGCCGCATCACGCGACGCGGCAGGTCCATCGGGACGTGCTCGGCAGTCATCGCCGCACTACAGGTCGTACCAGGCGATGCCCAGCACCACGCCGCTGCCGCGCAGTTCAACGCTGCGCACGCGCTGCCACGCAAGATCGACGGCCAGGCGCTCGCGCTTGATCCAGTGGCGCACGCCGGCGTGCACGAGCCGGCCTTCGCGATCGCTCGCCCATTCGCCGAACAGCCAGGTGCGGTTCCGGATCTCGTGCTCGGCGGCGAGCACGCCGGTCCACACGCGACGCTCCTCGCGCGGCTTGGCCACGCCGGCGTTGACATGCACGACGCTGGCGCCTTCGTTGAACTGCATCGTGAGCGGCAGGCTGAGCGACACGCCGGCGCGCTGCCAGGGGCCGCCCTGCGCGCGCTCCATGTCGAGCGTGGCGACCACGCCCCAGCCCCAGCCGTCGCGCGAGATGCGGTTGAACAGGTGCTTGTACTCGACCTCGATCTCGTGGCCGTTGCCGATGTCTCGATCAACCACGCGGCGGAACTCGACCTGCAGAGAATTCACCGGGTCGAAGGCGTACTCGGGTGCCACGGTCAGCGAGCGCTGCGCTCCGGCCTGGCGGTACCAGTTCTCCACCGACCAGACCTGCTCCTCGTCGTCTTCGGCAGCGCCGCTGTTGGTGACGATGTAGGGGCGGTCGGCGCTCCAGGACAGCTGGGCCGCGGCGAGCAGGCTCAACGAGGCCAGCAATCGAAAGTTCATGCACAGGGTCATGCGCCATCCTGCCATGAACGGCGCACGACATCCGCTGCGCCAGGCCTGGCTTCCGCACAGAGCCGAAGAAGAACCGCTGCCCGCGACCTGCGGACAGCGGTTGAAATCAGCTCGAAGCCGACGATGCGAATCGTGCGTGGGCCCCGGGAGGGCCCGCATTGCACCGCTGCAGTCTGGCGCGGCGCGGCGCGCCAGGCCAGGGAAGACTTCCCGCTGGTGGGCTCAGGCCGCGTGGGCCGCCATGCGCGCGGGTGTCGCCGACGGTGCGGCGCCGGTCAGGCGGAAGCAGAACTGCGCCCCGCCTTCGGGTGCCACTGCTGCCCAGACGCGGCCTCCCATGGCCTCGATGGCGCGGCGCACGATGCTCAGGCCCAGTCCATGGCCGTCGAAGGCCGTGCCGTGAGCGCGATAGAAGGGCTCGAACAGATGCTCTGCCGCATCGGCCGAGAAGCCGACGCCGTTGTCGCGCACGCACACCTGCACGTCGTCGCCTTCCACGTCGACCACGACCTCGACCCGTGGCACCTGCGTCTTGCTCGAGAACTTGGCCGCATTGCCCAGAAGATTCACGAACACCGTGCGCAACAGGTCGGGATCCGCCTCCACGGTCGGCAGTTCGCCGCAGCGCAGCGTGGGCCGCTGTGCGCCGGATCTGGACAGCATCACCTCCTCGAAGGCGGAGCGAACGATGTGTTCGAGTTGTACCGGCTCGCGACGCGGTGTGGCCTCACCCAGCCGCGCCAGGTCGAGCATCGAGCAGACCATGCGCACCGATGCATCGCACTGCTCGGCAATGGCGGGCAAGGCACGATGGGCCATCGACGGGTCACCCCGGCCCAGCGCGTCCGCCGCCAGCCGCGCCAGCTGCGACATCCCGCCGAGTGGCCCGCGCAAGTCGTGCGACACGCCACGGTTGACGGCCTCCAGGCCGGCGATCAGTTCGTGAAGATGGCGGGTGCGCTCGACGACCCGGGACTCGAGGAGCACGTTCACCTCGCGCAATCTTGCCTCGGCAGCCGTGCGAGAGGCGACTTCACGCCCCAGCTCGCGCTGGCGGCGCAGCAGGCTGATGGTCAGCACGATCATGCCGAACGCGGCCAGCCCGATGCCGGCAAAGTTCTTCAGCTGCTGCGATGGCACACCCACAGCCTGCAGAAGGAACGGCAGCGCCGCCATGAACAGCAACGCGACCGCCAGGCCGAGATGATTCTGGCCCGGACGCTCGAAGGCGCGTCGCAGCGCGAGCACGGCGACGCCCACGTAGGAGAGCAGGACGCCGACGTGGAACACCTCGTGCCGCACCGGCTGCCCCATGGCGAGTGCCGCGATGAGAACGGCTGAGGGCAGCCACAGCGCGACCACGAAGGCGCGCAGCCTGCCGCGCGGGAATCCGAGGTACTGCGCGACGCCGACGGTGACCAGCACCACGGCCGAGCCGATCACGATCGACCAGGCACGCAACACCGGCACGTCGATGAACGGGCCGGTGTACGGCAGGCTGTCGCTGCGGAAGTACCAGACGGCGGCCAGCGCGAAGCCGGCGCCGAGCAGGGGCGTGCCGGGTTCACGCGCCCGCAGCCAGACGGTCCAGAACAGCAGGGCGAGCACGCCGATGGCGATGGCTTCGACCACGGTCACGGTCAGCAGCGGCATGGGGGCCTTCAAACCCTGGTTATCGATGCCGACCAGCCAGCCCGGACGGCAACAGCCTGATGGTAATCAGGCTAAACAAGAGCCAGGCTTCGGACTTGAGCAGAAGCAAGAAAAGCTCACGCTTCTCAAAGCAACGAGGCCGCCCTGGGGCGGCCTCGTTCAGTCACGGGGACCGGGGGTTCACTTCATCAGCTTGAACACCCACACCGAGCCGCCCTGCTCGAGGAAGCTGACCTTCTTGGCCACGTCGCCGCCCCACAGCGGCACCGCACCACCCCAGCCCGAGACCACGGCGACGTACTGCTCGCCCTTGTCTTCCCAGGTCACCGGGGGTGCCACGACGCCCGAGCCGGTCTGGAACTTCCAGACGATCTTGCCGGTCTTCGCGTCGGCAGCCTGGAGGTAGCCTTCCGGCGTGCCCCACCAGACGAGGTTGCCGCCGGTGGTCAGCACACCCCCCCACAGCGGCGCGTTGTTCGGCGCTTCCCAGACGATCTTGCCGGTCTTCGGGTCGATCGCGCGCATCGCGCCGATGGCACCGTCGTTCAGCGTCTTGATGGTGAAGCCGGCACCGAGGTAGGCCGCACCCTTCTTGTAGGTGATGGGCTCGTTCCAGATCTCCATGCCCCACTCGTTGGCCGGCACGTAGAACAGCTTCGTGTCGGGCGAGTAGGCCATCGGCATCTGGTTCTTGCCGCCGAGGAAGGACGGCGCGGCGAACACCACGTTGCCCTTCTTCGGATCGGCGCCCGCGGTCGGGTCGCCCGGGCGGTTCTCGGGCACGTAGTTCGGCCGGCCGGTCTTCAGGTCGATGCCGGTCGCCCAGGTCACCTTCTTGACGAACGGGAAGGCGTTGACGAGCTGGCCGGTGGCGGCGTCGTTGACGTAGAAGAAGCCGTTGCGGTCGGCCTTGCCGCCGAGCACCTTGCCGCCGTCTTCATAGGTGATGAACTCGTTCACGCCGTCGAAGTCCCAGCCGTCGTTGGGCGTGTTCTGGTAGTGCCACTTGATCTGGCCGGTCTTGATGTCGATGGCCACGGTGGAGCAGGAGAACAGGTTGTCGCCCTTGCGCAGGTGGCTGTTCCACGGCGCCGGGTTGCCGGTGCCGAAATAGGCCAGGCCGGTCTTGGCGTTGTAGGTGCCGCCCAGCCAGGTGGCCGCGCCGCCGGTCTTCCACAGGTCGCCGGGCCAGCTCTTGCCGGTGTTGCCGGAGACGCCGTTCTCCTTCTTGTTGCCGTCCTTGTCGTAGGTGTAGCCCATGTGGCCTTCGACGGTCGGGCGCGACCAGACCATCCGGCCGGTCTTCGGGTCGCGCGCCTCGACGCGGCCGACGATGCCGAACTCGCCGCCGGACACGCCGGTCAGCAGCAGGCCGCCGGCGATCAGCGGCGCGGCCGAGGCGGAGTAGCCCGCGGCGTAGTCGTCGATCTTCTCCTTCCAGACCACGTCGCCGGTCTTCGCGTCGAGCGCGACGAGCTGCGCGTCGAGCGTGGCGAAGATGACCAGGTTGTCGTACAGCGCGGCGCCGCGGTTGATCACGTCGCAGCAGGGCATGATGCCTTCGGGCAGGCGGTGCTCGTACTTCCACAGCTTGGCGCCGGTCTTGGCGTCGAGCGCGAAGATGCGCGAGTAGGAGGCGGTGACGTACATCACGCCGTCGTGGATCAGCGGCTGCGACTCCTGACCGCGCTGCTTTTCGCCACCGAAGGAGAACGACCACGCCGGCACCAGCTTGCCGATGGTCGACGGGTTGATCTGCTTGAGCGGCGAGTAGCGCTGCCCCTGCGTGCCGATGCCCCAGGAGACGACGTCGCCGGGTGTCTTGGCATCGTCGTCGATCATCTTGTCGGTCACCGCCGACTGGGCACTCATCGTGCCCAGCGCCAGCGCGACCCAAACGGTCAGTTGCTTGATTCGCATCGTGTCTCCTCGAGGGTTGAGAGGGGTTGGGGGCAGGCTGTCGACTGCTTCTCCAGATCCCATTTGCGCAACTCCCGTGCCAAACGCCGTGGTGCTTCACGACACCGAAAAACCAGCTCGATGGGGGCCGGATTTCCCTCGTCTTTTCAGGGTTTCCCCTCGCGCTGTCACATCCTTGAGCAGTGCCGGCGCGTCGCGCTGTGACAGAGCTAGGGACTGCCGCTGCAGGCCGAGCAGTGCCACACTGAAGCGGTCTCGACGACACACGGAACCCTGCCATGGCCATCCTGCGCGACCGCCCCTACCCCCCGTTCAACTTCCTCGTCGACCTCGGCGATGGCAACACCGAGGGGCCGGACGCCGGCTTCCTGGAGGTCGGTGCCATCGGCATGGAGACCGCGGTGATCGAGTACCGCAACGGCAACTCCAGAGAGAACCAGGTGATCAAGCTCACCGGCCTGACCAAGGTGAACGACGTCACGTTCAAGCGCGGCGTGATCGGTTCGCTGCGCCTGTACCAGTGGCTCGACCAGATCCGCAACGGTGACCAGAACGCGCTGCGCACGGTGACCGTGCAGCTGATGAACGAGGACCACACGGCCGTCGTGCAGACCTGGAAGCTGCTGCGCGCGCGCATCGTCAAGCACACCAGCGGGCCCTTCAACGCCAAGGCGAACGAGGTGGCCATCGAGGAGATGGTGCTCGCGTACGAGCGGCTGGAGATGGAGTGAAGTCTCTCGTGGACGAGGGCGAGCGCCGGCCCCTCGCGGGCCGCAACTTCCGCGTCGAGATCGACGAGGGCAACGGACGGCGCATCGAGGTCGGCTGCTCGGAGGTGGTGTTCCCGGCGCTGAGCGCTGCGGACGATCCGTTCGAGCCCCGTGCCCCCGAGCCCCTGCTGCTGCGCCGCGCCGCCACCGGAGGCGAGGAGTTCCATGCCTGGTGGGACAAGGCACGCAGCGGTCGCGCGCCGGCGCGCCGCACGGTCACCATCACGCTGCTCGGCGACGACCTCGCCAGCGAGCCGATGCGCTGGCGCTTCCGCAACGCGCGGCCGGTGTCGCTGCACTACTCGCCGCTGAATGCGATGGGCAGCGCGCTCTTGATCGAGACGATCGCGCTCGCCTTCGACGGCGTCGAGATCGCTTAGGGCCTGTTCACTGCGGGCTTGCCGCCGCCGAGCACCGCCTGCTCGTAGCGCGGGTACAGGTGGGCCACGTTGCGCGTGTACTCGGTGCCGAAGGCCGCCCAGCCGCGGAACTCCGCCGGCACCTCGGCGCGCAGCAGCTCGTTCATCTCCACGCCCTGCTCCGCTGCCTGCGTGAAGCGGCGGTCCAGCCATTGCAGGTAGCGCTGCGTCTGCCCGATCGCGCTGGCGTCGGCGCGCACCGGGCCGTGGCTGGGCACCAGCGTCTTCAGCGGCAGCGCGGAGAACGACTCCAGGCTGCCGAGCCAGGCGCCGACCTGCGCATGCGGCGTGGTCGGGATGCGCTGGGCAAACACCAGGCCGCCGGCGAACACCACGCCGCTGGCCTTGTCGATCAGCACCAGGTCGCTGTCGGTGTGGCCGCGGTACTCGCGCAGCTCCATCTCGCGGCCGCCCAAGCGCAGCGGCCCGAGCATGGCGGTGCCGGTGGGCAGCAGGGCTTCGGTGCCCTTCATCCAGTCGCCGCACAGGCGGTACAGGTTGTCTTCGTAGGCCTTGGCCTCGCGCGCCATGCCGGCGCGTGTGCTGTCGGTGGCCAGGCGCGGCACGTCGGCGAAGGCCTGGTTGCCGAGGAAGTAGTCGGGGTGCAGGTTGAGGTGGATCACCTGCACGATCGGCTCGCGAACGGTGCGCTCGATCAGCGCGCGCAGCTGCTCGCCGTAGCGCTTCGACGGCCCGGTGTTGATCACCACCACGCCGGCGCCGGTGGCGATGAAGCCGGTGTTGATGATGTTGCAGCCGTTGGCCGGCGAGAAGTCGGCGTTGGCACCCTCGACCACCCACACGCCCGGCGCCAGCGCCCGCGCCGCCAGTCCGTAGTCCAGCCGCGCCAGGTCGACCTTCGACGCGGTCTGCGAGAACGCTGAACCTGCGGCCAGCAATGCGATGGCAACGAGCCGCTTCATTCGATGCGGCTGTCGATGCGGTTGCCGTTGTTGTCGGTGCCCACCAGGCGCAGACCGCCGGCCACGCGGCCGGGGAAATCGAAGCTGAACACCGGGTTCTCGCTCACCGGCTCGAAGGTCGCCAGGCGCAGCAGCTCGCGGCCTTGCCCGTCGCGCACGCTGAGCTTGTTGACATAGAAGGCCGGGATGCCGCCGACCAGGCCGGTGTCCATCGGGTGCATGACGCGCACGCGCAGCCGCGAGGCGCCGGAAACTCCGTTGGCCTCGGGCATCGGGCTGCTCGGGAACAGCTTGCCGCTGACCTGGCCGAGCGTCTGCGACCAGCTGCCGTCCTTGCGCGTCGCTCCGGCCACGGTGCAGCCGCCGCCGGACGAATCGACCCAGGCGCCGCCGACATGCCACACGCCATCCTTCGTGCGTGCAGCGGCGCGCACCGGGCTCGCCTGCTCGAGCTTGAAACGCAGGCCGACGCTGGCCAGCGCGGCCAGCGGCTGGTACTCGAGCACCTTGCGGATCGGGTTGCGGTCGACGAAGACGACGATGCGCTCGATGTCGGGCAGGCCCAGCGCCGCCACGCTCACCGGCACGTTCATCGGGTCCTCGGCGAAGGCCGGGGCGCGCACCTGCACGCGCTCGTCGAACACCACCTGCGCGCTGCCGAAGAACTCGCGCTTCAGGTCGGGCCACTGCAGCGAGCGAAACGGGTCACCGCCGGTGCCGTCGGCGCGCGCAGTGCCCCGCCACGGCAAGAGCGCGAGCAGTGTCAGGGCATGACGGCGGTCCAGCATGGCCGGCATGGTGGCCGCGCGGCAGCGCCCGCTCCAGTCAGGGCGAACCCGCAGACGCTGCGCCAGAACGGATCAGCCGCTCAGCCGCGCACGCGCAGGATGGCGGCGAAGTACGCGGCCAGCTCGTCGCGCGCCTGCAGCGGCAGGATGTGGCCGACGTACTGATCCGGGCGCACGACGACCATGCAGCCGGCGGCCCGGTCGATGCCACGCATCGCGAAGATGTCCTCGCCACGCTTCAGGTCGGCGCAGAACACCTTCTCGAAGTCGCACAGCCCGTGGCGGCCCACGTGCGGACGCAGCAGCGTGGGCATGGCACCGTAGTCGAGCGCGCGGAAGCCCTGCTGGAACACCGCCCGGGTGTCGATCACGGCATCCACATCTTCGCCGGGTGCGGTGTGCCGGCGCAGTGGCGAAGCCTGGTCATGCTCGAGCCAGTCGCACAGCGTGGCGACCGTGCCGCCCGGGCTGCCGTCATCACCCGCAGGGGCGAAGAGGAACAGGTGGAAGCGTGCGCCGGCCTCGATGCAGTGGCCCAGGTGCATGGGCTTGGCGTCGGCCAGCCGCACGACGGGGGCGGAATGGAAGCGCTTGCCGATGTCGAATCCCGTGGCCAGGTGCTGGTGCGTGGGCGCGCCGGTCAACGCGCTGCGTTCGTACTGGATGGTCAGGCCGCAGGTGAAAGGCAGGTTGTTGACGAACTCGCGCGCCACGCGCGGCAGGCCGTCGGTGGCGCTGTCCGCGAGATCCTGCTCGGCCTTGGCGCCGACGACGCGCGCCCACTTGTGGTCGAACTCCACCAGGCCCTTCGCCGCGGCGCGCCGTTCGCCCGAGTAGCTGTGCAGCAGGGCCGGCTCGGCGCGGCCGGTCAGCACCGAGATCAGCTTCCAGCCGAGGTTGAAGGTGTCGCCCATCGACACGTTCATGCCCTGCCCGGCCTTCGGGCTGTGGGTGTGGCAGGCGTCACCGGCCAGCATCACGTGCGGCGCGCGGTGGGCCACCTGGTCCGCCGGCACGTCGTCGAACTTGTCGGTCAGCCGATGGCCGATCTCGTAGATCGACCACCAGACCACCTCCTTCACGTCCAGCTCGAACGGCCGGAAGATGCGCTGCGCCTTGGCGATGATGTCCTGCGCGCCCATGCCGCGCTCCGAGACGCGCTCGTTCTCGCCAAGGCGGTCGAGCTCGACGTACAGGCGCACCAGGTGCCCGCCCTCGCGCGGCAGCACCATCAGGATGCCCTCGTCTTGCGAGCGCACGAAGGACTTCATGCGCCAGTCGGGGAAGTCGGTGACGGCCAGCACGTCCATCACGCCCCAGGCATGATGCGCCGCGTCGCCGTGCAGCGCCCCGCCGATGGCTGCGCGCACGTTCGAGCGGGCGCCGTCGCAGCCGATGACGTAGTTGGCGCGCAGCGTCGCGGTCTGCCCCTCGCGGCCCGGCGCGGTGTGCTCCAGCGTGACGGTGACGGGGTACTCGGCGGCGGCGGGGTCGATGCTCAGGTCGAGCACCTTGAGGCCGTAGTCGGGCTCCAGCCGGCTGGGCGAGTGGCGCATGATGTCGAGGAACATGTCGTGCACCCGCGCCTGGTTGATCAGCACATGGGGCATCTCGGAGATGCCATCGGGCACGTCCTGCACGCGGGCGACGCGAGCCGGGGATGCATCCTCACCAGGCGCCCAGAAGGTGGTCTCGTTGATCCACACCGACTCGCGCATGACCTTCTCGCCGAAGCCGAAGGCCTGGAACATCTCCATGGAGCGCACGCTGATGCCGTCGGCCTGGCCCTTCTCCATCGGCCCCAGCTTCGGCTCGGCGAGCAGGGTGCGGATCTGCGGGACGCGTGCGAGCTGGGCGGCCAGGCACAGGCCGGCCGGGCCCGAGCCTGCGATCAGCACGTCCACCGTGTCCGGCAAGGGGTCGCCCGCGCGGCGATGGCCCGCGGCGGCCGGCAGCACATCTGGATCGCCGGGCTTGAAGCCGTTGAGGTGGAATTGCATGGTGTCTCCTTCGGGCCGCTCATGCGCTGGATGCGATAAGCTTTCATATAATATGTATGCATACTAAAATCGTCAAGCAGACAGGCATCACCCTGGCGACGGGGCGAGATCGGCGACGGCCGGGGGCAGCGATGGACAGGATCGAAATGGCCGGGCACCTGATCCGTCGGCTGCATCAGCAGTCCACGCAGGTCTTTCAGGCGCAGACGCAGGCCGCGGGTTTCGACCTGACCTCGGTGCAGTTCGCCGCGCTCGACGCGATCGCACTGCAACCCGGCATCGACCAGGCCAGCCTGGCCACGACCATCAGCTTCGACCGTGCCACGATCGGCGGTGTGATCGACCGCCTGGAGAGCAAGGGCCTGGTGCAGCGCGTGGTCAGCGCGCAGGATCGCCGGGCGCGCCTGCTGCACCTCACGCCCGAGGGCGAACGACTGCTGGCCGCCATCCGGCCGGTGGTGGAAGCCTTGCAGGCGGAGATCCTGGCGCCGCTGTCACGCGCGGAGCGCGCCGCCTTCGTGGCGTTGGCGCACAAGGCGCTGGGCCTGGCGCGTTGAGGCCGTCGCCTCAGGAGCGCGCGCACACCCCCGACGACTCCGGCAGCGCCGAGCCTTCCTTCTTCTGCATCAGCGCCACGCCGTTCTTCACCGCGACGATCTCGGCGACGATGGACACGGCGATCTCGGCCGGCGTCTTGCTGCCCAGGTCCAGCCCGATCGGGCCGTGCAGGCGGTCGATCTCGGCCGGTGACAGGTCGAACAGCGCGAGCCGCTCCTTGCGCTTGGCGGTGTTGCCGCGCGAACCGAGCGCGCCGACGTAGAAGGCCGGCGACTTCAGGGCCTCGAGCAGCACCATGTCGTCGAGCTTGGGGTCGTGGGTGACGGCGATCACCGCGCTGTGCGGGTCGAGCTGCAGCTCCAGCACCAGGTCGTCGGGCATCGCCTTGCTGAAGATCGTGTTCGGGATGTCCCAGGTGAGGTGGTACTCCTCGCGCGGATCGCAGCAGATCACCTCGAAGTCCAGCGCCAGCGCCATCTGCGCGACGGTGCGCGAGAGCTGGCCGGCGCCGATGATGAGCAACCGCCAGCGCGGGCCGAACAGCGCGCGCAGTTGCGTGCCGTCGAACTGGAAGGCCTCGCCGCGCGCGGCGGGCTCGATGCTTACCAGGCCGGTGTTCAAGTCGAGTTTGCGTGCCACCAGCTCGTGGCGTGAGGTACGCGTGAGCACCTCGTCGACCCAGGCGGTGTCGGTCAGCGGTTCCTGCACCAGGCGCAGGTTGCCGCCGCAGGGAAGGCCGAAACGCGCCGCCTCTTCCTTGCTCACGCCGTAGTTGATCAGCGAGGGCTTGCCGACGCGCTCGCCCTGGCGCACGCGATCGATCAGGTCATCCTCGACGCAGCCGCCGGAGACCGAGCCGACCACCAGGCCGTCGCCGCGCATGGCCAGCAGCGCGCCGGGCGGGCGCGGGGCCGACCCCCAGGTCTCGATGACGGTGACCAGCCACACCGGCTGGCCGTCGGCGCGCCAGTCGCGCGCCTGCTGCAGCACCTGAAGGTCCAGACTGTCCATGACCAGCTCCTATCGCTTGAGGAACCAGATCGCCGCCAGCACGACGACGGCGCCCACGATCCACCACAGCATCTTGCTGCCGGCCGCCGCCGGCGCGGGTGCCGGGGCTGCCACCACCGCGCCTTCGGCCGGCGCGAGCGCGGCTTCGAAGGCGGTGAAGAAGTCCTCGGCGATCTTTCCGGCGGCGGCGTCGATGAGGCGCGAGCCCACCTGCGCCATCTTGCCGCCGACCTGCGCGCGCGCCACGTAGCTCAGCTTGGTGCTGTTGCCTTCGGCGGCCAGCGAGACGTCGGCCGAGCCCTTGCCGAAACCGGCCACGCCGCCCTGCCCGTCGAAGTTGATCGTGTAGCTGTTCGGCGCCTTCACGTCGGTCATCTTCAGGTTGCCCTTGAACTTGGCGCTGACGGGGCCGACTCGCACGGCGACCATCGCCTGGAAGGCATCGTCGCCGGTGCGCTCCAGCGATTCGCAGCCGGTGATGCAGGCCTTGAGGATCTCCGGGTTGTTGAGCGCGGCCCAGGTGGTGTCGACCGAGGCCGGGATGAGACGTTCGCCTTTGAGTTCCATGGGGTCAGTGAAGCAATGAAGAGGGTTGGAGGGCCGGGCGCTGCAAGGCGCCGGCGAGATCCGCCAGGCTGGCGAGGTTGTGCACCGGCAGGAAACGGTCGACATGGGCGAGCAGCGTGCGGATGCCCTCGGCGCGCGGCTCGAAGCCGTCGAAGCGCAGCAGCGGGTTCAGCCACACGACCTCGTGCGCCATGCGGTGCAATTGTGCGGCCGCGCCGGCGAGCAGGCCGCCTTCGTCGCGTTCCAGGCCGTCGGTGACCAGCAGCACGGCGGCGTTGGCGCCGAGCACGCGGCGCGCCCAGCGGCGATTGAACTCGTCCAGGCTCGACGCGATGCGCGTGCCGCCCTTCCAGTCGTGCACCTGCGTGTCGGCCATCTTCAGCGCGACGTCGGGGTCGCGGTGGCGCAGGCAGCGCGTGATGTTGGTGAGCCGCGTGCCGAAGGTGAAGGTATGCACCTTCAGATGCCGGCGCGTCAGTCCGTGCACGTAGTGCAGGAACAGGCGCGAGTAGCGGTCCATCGAGCCGGAGATGTCGAGCAGCACGACGATCGGCGGCAGCTCGGTGCGCGGGTGGGTGAAGGCCGGTGCCAGCGTGTGCGGCTGGCGCGCCATGCCCTGCAGCGTGCGGCGCAGGTCCAGCGTGCCGCGCGTGCCGGCCTCGTGGCGACGGCGCCGCACCGGCTGCACCGGCAGCGGCGCGCGCTCGGCGAGCTTCTTGGCCAGTTCGTACTCGGCCGTGGTCATGCTCTCGAAGTCGGCCTGCGCCAGGCGCTCGCGCTCGGAGAAGCTGAACTCGGTCTCGAACTGGATCTCTTCCTTCGCCGTCTCGTTGGCCGGGTTGGGCTTTCGCTCCGGCGTCGGCGGCGCGAGCGCTTCGGCCAGGCGGTTCGCACGCGGCGGCAATTGCTTCTCGCCGCGGCCCTGGATCTTGGGCAGCAACAGATACATCATCTGCTCGAGCAGCTTGGGGTCGCGGAAGAAGGCGTCGAAGGCGGCGTCGAACACCGTTTGCTGCTCGTGGCGCTCGAGCATCACGGCGCTGAGTGCGGCGCGGATGTCTTCTCTGCGTTCGAGGCCAACGGCTTCGACTGCCGCGATGGCGGCGAGCACGCGGTCGGGGCCGACGGCCATGCCGGTGTCGCGCAGGATGCGCGAGAAATGGACGATGTTGTCTGCCAACATCTTCATTGCCTCCTGCGGGAGAACCCGCCGGT
The DNA here is from genome assembly GCF_017795745.1 of Rhizobacter sp. AJA081-3. Taxonomy (GTDB): domain Bacteria; phylum Pseudomonadota; class Gammaproteobacteria; order Burkholderiales; family Burkholderiaceae_C; genus Piscinibacter. Next base: position 3,346,689 of record NZ_CP059067.1, read on the forward strand.
CTCGCCCGGCCGGCGAGATCCTTTCTTCTGCTGGCCCAGAAGAAAGGACCCAAAGAAGAGGGCCTGAATACGATCTGGCTGCTGCCGCTGGCTACAAGGTTCGGCTGTTGAAGGCTGGTGCCAGCCGAACCAGTCGATCGACCGACCCGGATGCTCAACAGCCGCCTCGGGTTGGCTGCCACGTGCAGCAGCCAAATCGTGTTCCAGGCCCTTTGCTTTGGTGACTTTCATTTGGGCCAGCAAATGAAAGTTACCGCCGGCCGGGCGCGACCGGCGGGCTGTTGCGAAGTGAGCCAGCGCAGCCATCAATCGAGCAAGGCTCGCGCCTTCAATTCGTCGAGGATCTTCGCCGTATCCCCACCGCCCATGCGAGCGATGTCGTCCTGGTACTTGAGCAGCACCCCCAGCGTGTCGTGCACCGTCGCCGGATCCAGCCGCATCGCATTCAGAGCGACCAGCGCATTCGTCCAGTCGATCGTCTCCGCCACCCCCGGGGCCTTGAAGAGATCGAGCGAACGCATGCGCTGCACAAACTCCACCACCTGCCGGTACAGGCGTTCGGAAGCTCCCGGCGCCTTGCGGCGCACGATGTCGAGCTCGCGCTCGACGTCCGGGAACTCGACCCAGTGGTACAGACAGCGCCGCTTCAGCGCGTCGTGGATCTCGCGCGTGCGGTTGCTGGTGATGATGGTGATCGGCGGCGCATCGGCCTTGATCGCGCCCAGCTCGGGAATGGTGATCTGGTTCTCCGCCAGCACCTCGAGCAGGAAGGCATCGAAGGGCTCGTCGGCGCGGTCGAGTTCGTCGATCAGCAGCACCGGCGAACGCGACTGCGTCAGCGCCTGCAGCAGCGGCCGCTCGATCAGCATGGCGCGCGAGTACAGGCTGTGCGCGAGGCGGTCGCGGTCGGCCGCGTCGGTGATCGAGTGCGCCGCTTCGGCCAGGCGGATCTCGACCATCTGGCGCGCCACGTTCCATTCGTAGGCGGTCTGCGCGACGTCCAGCCCCTCGTAACACTGCACGCGCAGCATCAGTGTGCCCAGCGCCGTCGACAGCGACTTGGCCAGCTCGGTCTTACCCACGCCTGGCTCGCCCTCGAGGAACAGCGGCCGGCGCAGCTTCAGCGCGAGGAACAGTGCGGTGGCCAGGCGCCGGTCGCAGATGTAGTTCTCGGTGGCGAGCAGCGCGATCACCGCGTCGACGGAGTCGGGCAGGCGCAGTTCTGGAAGCGTCATGGTCGGACTTCCGATCGTCGGTCTGCCGGCCCGTCACCGGCGCCGGCAGTGGGCCTCAGCGCGCCAAGACCACGGCGACCGCGCGCGAGGCCATCACGCTGATCATCGCGGCGCGGTAGGCGGCCGAACCGTGCAGGTCGCCGTTCAGGCCGTCGGCGCTCACCTTCACCGCCTTCGCGGCTTCCGGCGTGAAGCTCTTGGCCAGCGCGTCCTCGATCGGCTTGCAGCGGAACACGCTGCCTGCCGCGCCGGTGACGGCCACGCGCACGCCGGCCGAGGTCTGCGCGACGAACACGCCGACCAGCGCGAAGCGCGAGGCCGGCTGCTTGTACTTGATGTACGCGGCCTTGGTGACACTCGGGAAGCTCACCGAGACGATCAGCTCGCCCGGCTTGAGCGCGGTCTCGTACAGGCCGGTGAAGAAGCTGTCGCCGGAGATCGTGCGCTGGTTCGTCTTGATGGTCGCGCCGAGGCCGACGATGCCCGCCGGGTAGCAGGCCGCCGGGTCGGCGTTGGCGATCGAGCCGCCGATGGTGCCCATGTTGCGCACCATCTGGTCGCCGATGCCGCCGGCCAGTTCGGCCAGCGCCGGCACGGCCTTCTTGACGTCGGCCGAGGCGGCCACCGCCGCATGGGTGGTCATCGCGCCGATGACGACGTTGCTGCCCTCCATGCAGATGCCCTTGAGCTCGGCCACGCCGCCGAGGTCGACGAGGCGTTCGCTGGACGACAGGCGCAGCTTCATCGCCTGCACCAGGCTCTGGCCGCCGGCCAGGTAGCGCGTGTCGCCCTGGAAGGCCGAGGCCGCGGCCGAAGCGCTGTTCGGGCGCTGGTAGTCGAAGGTGTACATGTGTGCGTCTCCTCAGGCGTTCTTGTGGGCGGCGCGCCAGACGCGTTCGGCCGTGGCCGGCATGGCCAGGTCCTTCACGCCCAGGGCATCGGTCAGCGCGTTCATGAAGGCCGGCGGCGAACCGATCGCACCGGCCTCGCCGCAACCCTTCACACCCAGCGGGTTGTGCGTGCAGGGCGTGACGGTGTGGTCGACCGTGAAGTTCGGCAGGTCGTCGGCGCGCGGCATCGTGTAGTCCATGTACGTCCCGGTCAGCAGCTGGCCGGATTCGGGATCGTACACACAAGCCTCCATCATTGCCTGGCCCAGGCCTTGGGCCAGGCCGCCGTGCACCTGGCCGGAAACGATCATCGGGTTGACGATGTTGCCGAAGTCGTCGACCGCGGTGAAACGCTCGACGCGCGTCTTGCCGGTGTCGGGGTCGACCTCGACCTCGCAGACATAGGTGCCCGAGGGGTAGGTGAAGTTGGTCGGGTCGTAGAAGGCGTTCTCGTTCAGGCCCGGCTCCAGCTTGTCCAGCGGGTAGTTGTGCGGCACGTAGGCGGTCAGCGCCACCGAGCCGAACGGCACCTTCTTGTCGGTGCCCTTCACCTTGAACTCGCCGTTGTCGAACTCGATGTCGGTGTCGGCCGCTTCGAGCAGGTGGGCGGCGATCTTCTTGCCCTTGGCGATGATCTTGTCGACCGCCTTGACGATGGCCGTGCCGCCGACCGACAGCGAGCGGCTGCCGTAGGTGCCCATGCCGAAGGGAACGCGGCCGGTATCGCCGTGCACGATCTCGACGTTGGCCACCGGGATGCCGAGCTTGGCCGCGACGACCTGCGCGAAGGTGGTCTCGTGGCCCTGGCCGTGGCTGTGCGAGCCGGTGAACACCGTCACCGTGCCGGTCGGGTGCACGCGCACCTCGCCGGCCTCGAACAGGCCAGCCCGTGCACCGAGCGCGCCGGCGATGTTCGACGGCGCCAGGCCGCAGGCCTCGATGTAGCAGCTGTAGCCCAGGCCGCGCAGCCGGCCCTTGGCGGCCGAGGCCGCCTTGCGCGCTGCAAAGCCGGCCACGTCGGCCAGCTGGATCGCCTTGTCGAGGTGGGCGGCGTAGTTGCCGGTGTCGTAGGTCAGGCCGACCGGCGTGGCGTACGGGAACTCGGTGATGAAGTTCTGCCGGCGCAGTTCGCCCGGATCGCGCTGCAGGTCACGCGCCGCCTGCTCGACGATGCGCTCGACCACGTAGGTGGCCTCGGGGCGGCCGGCGCCGCGGTAGGCGTCCACCGGCGCGGTGGTGGTGAACACCGCCTTCACGTTGCAGTAGATCGCCGGCGTCTTGTACTGGCCCGCCAGCAGCGTGGCGTACAGGATGGTCGGCACGCTCGACGCGAAGGTCGACAGGTAGGCGCCCATGTTGGCGATGGTGTCCACGCGCATGGCCAGGAAGTTGCCCTTCGCGTCCATCGCCAGCTCGACCTTGGTGTGGTGGTCGCGGCCGTGGGCGTCGGTCAGGAACGATTCGCTGCGCTCGGCGGTCCACTTGATCGGCCGGTTGACGCGCTTGCTCGCCCACACCAGCGCGGTCTCCTCGGCGTAGAGGAAGATCTTCGAGCCGAAGCCGCCGCCGACGTCGGGCGCGATCACCCGCACCTTCGACTCGGGCAGGCCGAGCACGAAGGCGCTCATCAGCAGCCGCTCGACGTGCGGGTTCTGGTTGGCCACGTACAGCGTGTAGCTGTCGTCATGCTTCGTGTACTGCGCGTTGGCCGCGCGCGGCTCCATCGCGTTGGGGATCAGCCGGTTGTTGACGAACTCCAGCGTGCTGACCTTCGCCGCCTGCTTGAAGGCCGCGTCCACCGCATCCTTGTTGCCGTGGCCCCAGTCGTAGCAGACGTTGTTCGGCACGTCGTCGTGCACCGCCGAGGCGGACTTGTCGGCCGTGGTGATGTCGATCACCGCGGGCAGCACGTCGTAGTCGACCTCGATCAGCTCGGAAGCGTCCTTGGCCTGCAGCGCAGTCTCGGCGACGATCAGCGCGACCTGGTCGCCGACGTGGCGCACCTTGCCCTGCGCCAGCACCGGGTGCGGCGGCTCCTTCATCGGCGAGCCGTCCTTGCTGTGGATCAGCCAGCCGCAGGGCAGCCCGCCGACCTTGGCTTCGGCGAGGTCGGCGCCGGTGAAGATCTGCACCACGCCCGGAGCCTTGGCGGCCTTGCTGATGTCGATCGACTTGATGCGCGCATGCGCATGCGGCGAACGCAGGAAGTGGCCGAAGCTCTGGCCGGGCAGCACCACGTCGTCGGTGTACTGGCCTGCACCGGTGAGGAAGCGGTAGTCCTCGCGGCGCAGCTGGGGCTGGCCGATCGGGCTCAGCGGGGGTTGGGACATGTCGGTCATGCAGTACTCCTTCAGACGGCGACGCCGGTGTTGCCGACCTTGCCGCTCTGGCACAGCTGGATCGACTTCACGATGTTGTGGTAGCCCGTGCAGCGGCAGATGTTGCCCTCCAGGCCTTCGCGGATCTCGGTCTCGCTGGCGTTCGGCTTGTCCTTCAGCAGGTTCACCGCCGACATCACCATGCCTGGCGTGCAGAAGCCGCATTGCAGGCCGTGGCATTCGCGGAAGGCGGACTGCATCGGGTGCAGCTCGCCGGCCTTCGACAGGCCCTCGATGGTCGTGACCTCGGCGCCTTGCGCCTGCACGGCCAGCATCGAGCAGGACTTCACCGCGCGGCCGTTCAGGTGCACGGTGCAGGCGCCGCACTGCGCGGTGTCGCAGCCCACGTGCGTGCCGGTCAGTTGCAGTTGCTCGCGGATCAGCTGCACGAGCAGCGTGCGCGGGTCGACGTTCGCCGTCACGGCTTTGCCGTTGACGGTCAGGGTGATGGGAACGCTCACGGGTGTCTCCTCGGTTGGCGGGCCACCGCCGGATAGGCGGTGTCGAGGCGCATTCTTCGAGCCGTGGCAAGCGATGCAAAGCGCAGGCGTTCCCTTATGAGCCTTCATGCATAGGCCCAGCCCACCGGGCGCCGGGCGTCACGGCCCTTGGCGAGGCGTTTCTGCGGACGCCGGCGACTGTTCTCTTATGGAGCAGTATCGGCCGGACGCAGCGCCACGAAGGCCAGCATCGCCGCCGCCGACAGCGCGGCGGCCAGAGCAAAGGCCGCCGCCGGCGACACCGTCCACAGCGCGCCGGCGATCAGCGAGGCCGGCAGGTAGAGCGTGCCGGTCACCAGGTTGTACAGGCCGATCGCGGTGGCGCGCCGCTGCGGCTCGAGGTCGGCGATGAAGGCGCGGCTCTGCGACTCCTCGATGGCGTAGAACACGCCGTACAGCGCGAACAGCGCCACCAGTTGCCAGCGTTCGCCGACGGCCAGCATGCCGAGGTTGACGAGGCCGTAGATCGCGTACCCGAGCAGCACGATGCGGGTGCGGCCCATGCGGTCGCCCAGTTTTCCGGCGAGCGGCGCGGCGATCACGCAGGTGGCGTTGAACAGCGCGTAGAGCAGCACCACACCCGACACGCCGAAGCCGAGCGCGTGCGCCTTCACGAGCAGGAAGCCAAGGCTGTAGTAGCCCAGCGCGAAGATCCCGGCCGGCACGAGGAATCGCCGGAACCCGGGACCGAGCGCATGCCAGCCCTGCCACAGGCTCTCGTGCGCACGCGGCGGCGCAGGGCGGTCGTCGAGCCGGGCCAGCACGGCGAGCGCCAGCACCGCCGGCACGAAGGCCACCCAGAACAGCGTCGCGTAGGTGGCGGCCGACTCGCCCAGCGCTGTGATCAGCGCCCAGGCCAGCAGCGGGCCGAGCACGGCACCGGACTTGTCGAGCGCCTTGTGCACGCCGAAGGCATAGCCGCGCGAGGCACCTTCGGCAATCGAGGCCAGCCAGGCATCGCGCGGAGGCCCGCGAAAGCCCTTGCCGAGCCGCTCGATGACGCGGAAGGCCGCCAGGTTGCCGACGGCCAGGCTGAGCAGCAGCATCGCCTTGGCCAGCGTCGAGAAGGCGTAGCCCGCCAGCGCCCAGGCCTTGCGCCTTCCGCTGCGATCCGACAGCCAGCCGGAGACCGCATTGAGCGAGGAAGCCGACAGGTCGGCCAGCCCCTCGATCAGCCCGAGCAGCGCCGCCGATGCGCCGGCCACCGTGGTGAACACCACCGCGAAGACCGAGAAGATCATCTCGGAGCTGATGTCGGTGAGCAGGCTCACCCAGCCCAGGCGCAGCACGTCGGGGTGAAGCGCGTGTCGGGAAGATTGTTCAGGGGGCGGCATCGCCGTTCAGGCTGAGGCCGCATCACGCCGCGACGCTTGCGCCCCGTCAATCCGGCAAGAGGAGCGGCTCGCAGAATTGGCCGCTCACGGACGGGGAACCTCGATGAGCGCATGGAAGTGGGTGGGCGCCGCAATCGGCCTGCTGGTGCTGGCGGGCTTCGGCCTGACGGCCTGGGGCAGCGCGCGCTGGAACGCCGCGGCGCGCGAGCTGATCGCCCGGCTCGACGCGGCCCGCACGCCGGCCGCCCCGGGCACGCCGACCCGCTACGACGCGCGCGAACTCGAGGGCCTGCCCGCCCCCGTGCAGCGCTACTTCCGCGCCGTGCTGAAGGACGGCCAGCCCATCGTCACGGCGGCGCGCGTCGAGCACACCGGCAGCTTCAACATGAGCGCGTCGGGCGAACAGTGGAAGCCTTTCACCTCGGTGCAGCATGTCGTCACGCGCCGCTCCGGTTTCGTGTGGGACGCGCGCATCGCCATGCTGCCGGGCCTCCCGGTGCACGTGCACGACGCCTACGTGGCGGGCGAGGGCCTGCTGCACGCGGCGATCGGCGGGCTCGTCACGATGGCCGACCTGCGTGGCGGCGGCGAGCTCGCGCGCGGCGAGCTGATGCGCTTCTTCGCCGAGGCCGCGTGGTACCCGACCGCCCTGCTGCCCAGCCAGGGCGTGCGCTGGGAAGCCGTCGACGACCGTTCGGCCCGCGCCACGCTGACCGATGGCGCGGCGCCGCTGACGCTGTTGTTCCGCTTCGACGCCGACGGCCTGATGGAATCGGTGCGCGCCGAGGCGCGCGGCCGCATGGTCGGCCAGGTGACGACGATGGCGCCCTGGGAGGGCCGATGGTCCGACTACCGCGTGCAGGACGGCCTGCGTGTGCCTTTCACCGGCGAGGTGGCGTGGCTGCTGCCCGAAGGCCGCAAGACCTACTGGCGCGGCACCATCACCACGCTCGCCTACGAATTCGCACCCTGATCGCCGCTCAGGGCGCGGCGAACCCGTGGCGGGCCAGCACGGCCTGGCCAGGTGCGGAGAGCAGGAACTGCACGAACTGCTTCGCGTCGTCCGGCGCGCCCTGCAGCACCGTGACGCCATAACTCGCGCTCACGTTCACTTCAGCCGGCACCTCGATGCGCTTGAGCGAAGGCTCCTCGCGCTGCGCGATCACCGCGTTCGTGCAGTAGGTGATGAACAGGTCGGCCGCGCCCGCCGCCATCAGTGCGCCGTAGGCACTGCGGTTGGCAGGCGGCGGCGGCGAGTTCGGGCCGCCGGTGAGCTGCAGCGCCTTCTCGCTCAACGTCTTGAAGGCTCCGGCGCGGCCCGACTTCTCGATGCGCTCGAACATCACCCAGGTGTAGTCGCCGGCCGGGTCGGCCTTGGGCACCGAGGTGCCCACGCGCACCGCCGGGTCGAGCAGCTTCGCCACCAGGGTGTCGGGCGTCGCATCGAAAGCCGGCGAGCCCAACGCGCACAGCCGGTTGCTTGCGAAAGCCTGCGGCGCCGCGGCCTTGCCCGCGGCGGCCAACGCCTGCGGATGCTCCATGTTCGCCGAGGCGAACACGTCGGCGCGCTCGCCAGCGACGAGGCGATCCTTCAGCAGGCCTGACGCGCCGAATCCGAGCGTGACCTTCCGCCCAGGCGACGCCGCTTCGTAGGCCTTGGCCACGTCGCCCAGCGCGGCGCGCAGGCTGCCAGCGGCGAGCACCTTGATCTCGGTGCCCTGCGCGGCGGCCAGCGCACCCATGCCGAGCGCCACTCCCATCACGACGAGACGCTTCATGGCGTCACTTGGCGCCGGCGTTCGGGAAGAACAGCTGCTCGCCGCCGATCTTGTATTCGGCGATCGAGGCCTGGCCCGCGGGCGAGACGACCCAGTCGGCGAAAGCCTGTGCCATGTCCTTCTTGACGTGCGGGTGCTTGGCCGGGTTCACGACGATCACGCCGTACTGGTTGAACAGGCGCTTGTCGCCCTCGACCAGGATGGCCAGTTCGCCGCGGTTCTTGAACGACAGCCAGGTGCCGCGGTCGGCCAGCACGTAGGCGTTGGTCGACGAGGCGATGTTCAGCGCCGGGCCCATGCCGCAGCCGCATTCCTTGTAGCCAGCCACCTTGCCCACCGGCCCGTCGACGCCGGCGGCCTTCCAGTAGCGCAATTCGGCGGCATGCGTGCCGCTCTTGTCGCCGCGCGAGACGAACTCGGACTTCGAGGCGCCGAGCTTCTTCAGCGCCTCGACGACGTCCCTGCCCTTGACGCCGGCCGGGTCGCTCTTCGGGCCAATGACGATGAAGTCGTTGTACATGACCGGGCGGCGCTCGATGCCGAAGCCTTCGGCGACGAACTTCTCCTCGGCCACCTGGTCGTGCACGAAGAGCACGTCGGCATCACCGCGGCGGCCCATGTCCAGCGCCTGGCCGGTGCCTTGCGCGACGACGCGGATGTCGATGCCGCTGGCCTTCTTGAAGGCCGGCAGCAGGTGCGCGAAGAGGCCCGACTGCTCGGTGCTCGTCGTCGACGACATGACGATGAACTTGTCCTGCGCCTGCGCGGCCAGCGGCAAGAGCGCCGTGGCGGCCAGGCCCAGCGCGAGGGCGCTGCGGCGGGTGAGTCGGGTCACGCGAGCGAGCTTCATTCGATGGTCCATGCCATTTCTCCTTTGAGGAACTGTTGTGCGCGGCCCTGCAGCCGGCCGTTGAAAAACTGCGCAGTCGGCAGGTCGGCGTGGACCTCGCCGTCCTCCAGGTAGACCACGCGGGAGGCCAGGCGCTTGGCCTGACCGAGGTTGTGGGTGCTCATCACCAGCGTCATGCCGTCGGCGGCGAAGCCGGCCAGCAGCGCCTCGACCTCGCGCTTGGCGGTCGGGTCCAGGCTGGCGGTGGGCTCGTCGAGGAAGAGCAGCGCCGGCTGCACCGCCCAGGCCCGCGCCAGTGCGAGTCGCTGCTGCTGGCCGCCCGACAGCGCACGCGCCGGCCGCTGCTCCAGGCCCTGCAGGGCGACGCGCTGCAGGGCGGCGGCCACACGTTCGTCCCACGACGCGCGCGGCACTTTGGCCAGCCACAGCGCCAGGCGCAGGTTGTTGCGCACCGACAGGCGCATCACGAAGGGGCGCTGGAACACCATCGCCTGACGGCCGACATCGGCGCCGAGGCTGATCGTTCCACGATGGCGCAGCATGCCGTGCATGGCGCGCAGCAGCGTCGTCTTGCCCGAGCCGTTGGGGCCGACCAGTGCCACGAACTCGCCGCGCGCCACGCCGAGCGACACACCCTTGAGCGCCTGCACCTCGCCGAAGCGCACCGCCAGGTCCTTCACTTCGATCAGGCTCATCGCACCCCCGCCAGTGCCGAGCCGTGGCCGCGCTGCGTCAGGCCGAGCAGCAGGTTGACGACGGCCACCACGCCGAGCAGCACGATGCCCAGCGCCATCGCCAGCGGCAGGTCGCCCTTGCTGGTCTCCAGCGCGATGGAGGTGGTCATCACGCGGGTGACGCCGTCGATGTTGCCGCCCACCACCATCACCGCGCCGACCTCGGCGATGGCACGGCCAAAGGCGGCGATCAGGATGGTCAGCACCGCCCAGCGGTCGTGCACCAGCATCAGCAGCGCGCAGGCGATCGGGCGCGCGCCCATCGAGCGCAGCTGGTCGCCGCCGTCGCGCAGCGAGTCGCCGACCAGCTGGCGCGTCAGCGCGGCGATCACCGGCAGCACCAGGATGGTCTGCGCGATCACCATCGCCGTGGGCGTGAACAGGATGCCCCAGCTGCCCAGCGGCCCGCTGCGCGAGAGCAGCAGGTACACCACCAGGCCGACCACCACCGAGGGCAGCGCCAGCAGCGTGTTCAGCCCGAGCACCGCCAGGCGGTGGCCGGGAAACTGCGCGACGGCCAGCCAGGCGCCGAGCGCGAGCCCGAATCCGGCGGCGACCAGGCAGGCCGTGCCGCTGACGGAGAGCGACAGCACGACGGTGTGGAGCAGGACGGGATCGGCATGGAAGATCAGGTCGACGGCGGTACGGACACTCTCGGCAAAGTCATTCATCCAACATCTCTCATACTCGCGTGGATTGTCCATGCCGATAGGCAACCACGACCATATGAACCGTCATGCATAGGGTGAGCCTCACCTACACGCTGGCCGGCCGCGAGCCGGCGCAGCGCGATCTGCACCACCCGCTGATGGCGCTGCTCGCCGCGGTGCACGACACCGGCTCGATCAGCGCCGCCGCGCGCCAGCTGCAGCTCTCGTACCGGCACGTCTGGGGCGAGCTCAAGCGCTGGGAAGGCGAGCTCGGCCAGACGCTGGTGGTCTGGGTGAAGGGCCAGCCGGCTCTGCTGTCGCCCTTCGGCGAGAAGTTGCTGTGGGCCGAACGCCGCGCTCAGGCGCGGCTGGCGCCGCAGATCGAGGCGCTGCGCAGCGAGCTCGAGCAGGCTTTCGCGATCGCCTTCGATGCCAGCGCGGGCGTGATCCCGATGACGGCTAGCCACGACGATGCACTGCCGCTGCTGCGCGCGCTGGCGCAGACGCAGCACAAGCTGCACCTGGACATCCAGTTCAGCGGCAGCGTCGATGCGCTGGCCGCGCTGAACGACGGCCGCTGCCTGATGGCGGGCTTCCATGCACTGACCGAGTCGCCGCTGCGCTCGCCCACCGCGAAGGTCTACCGGCCGATGCTCAAGCCCGGGCACCACAAGCTGGTGAGCTTCGCGCGGCGCACGCAGGGGCTGATGGTGGCGCCGGGCAACCCGCTGGGCATCGAATCGCTGGCCGACCTGTGCCGCGCGAACCTTCGCTTCGCCAACCGCTCGCGCGGCACCGGCACGCGCGTGGTGCTCGAAGAGCTGCTGGCGCAGCAGAAGATCGCGCCGGAGCGCATCGGCGGCTTCGAGACCACCGAGCCCTCGCACCGCGCCGCGGCCGAGGCGGTGGCCAGCGGCAGCGCCGACGCCAGCTTCGGCATCGAGGCCGCCGCCACGGCGCGCGGGCTGGATTTCGTGCCTCTGGCGCGCGAGCAGTACTTCCTCGTCACGCTGCAGCACGCGCTCGACCAGCCGCAGGTACAGACGCTGCTGTCGCTGCTGCGCAGCGAGGCGTGGCGCGCGCAGCTCAATGCCTTGCCGGGTTATGCCGCCGAAGGCAGCGGCGAGGTGCTCTCGCTGCGCCGCGTGCTGCCGTGGTGGAGCTACCGCAAGCCCAAGCGGGCGTCACCGTAACGCGCCTGCAGCCGCATGCGCGCGGCCGGGTCGATGTTGACCTTGCCCAGGTCGCCGCGCACATGCGGCAGCGCGAGCAGGCGTTCGTCCATCACGCGGAACCACAGCCACGGGAAGTAGGCCAGCGTGAACATGCCGAAGTAGCCGCTGGGCAGCTGCGGCACTTCCGCGAAGTGGCGCAGGCTCTGGTAGCGCCGCGAGGGGTTGGCGTGGTGGTCGGAGTGGCGCTGCAGATGGAACAACGCGAGGTTGGTCACCAGGTGGTTGGTGTTCCACGAATGGTGGGGCTGCGGCGCCTCGTACTGGCCGCTGGGCAGCTTGCCGCGCAGCAGCCCGTAATGCTCGACGTAGTTGGCCGAAGTGAGCTGCCACCACGCCACCAGGTTGTGCACGGCCAGGAACACGATCATCACCGGCCCGAAGGCAAGCAGCAGGCCGAGCTGCAGCACCGCCGTGATCGCATACGACTGCAGCATGGTGTTGCGCAGGCTCCAGGCACCGAAGCCGAGCGAGTGCAGCCGTTGCGATTCGAGCTGCCAGGCACGGCGGATACCGCCGGGCAGCTCGCGCAGCGCGAAGCGGTAGATGCTCTCGCCCATGCGGGCGCTGGCATGGTCTTCGGGCGTGGAGACCCAGCGGTGGTGGCCGCGGCCATGCTCCACCGTGAAGTGGCCATAGGCCGGCACCGCGAGGATCAGCCGCGCCAGCCACTGCTCGATGGCGTTGTGCTTGTGGCCGAGTTCGTGGCCGGTGGTCAGGCCCATGCCGGAGTTGGTGCCGGCCACGTAGGCGAGCACGAGCAGCGCCCACCACGGCAAGGCCTGCGTTCCGGCCCACCAGGCGCAGCCGATCAGCGTCAAGAAGTACAGCGGCACGGTGGCCCAGGTGAGCCAGCGGTAGTAGCGATCAGCCTCGAGCTGCGGCACCACGCCCTCGGGCGGGTTGTTGAGGTCTTCGCCGATCAGTGCGTCGAGCAGCGGCATCAGCACGTAGCCAGTGACGAGCGGCAGCGCCAGCGCGATCGGCTGGCCGGTCCACGCGTGCAGCGCGACACCGAGCAACGGCATCAGCGGGTAGACCACCGACAGCAGCCAGCCCAGGCGCTTGCCGTCGCGCCAGCTCACGGCCTGCCCGTCGGGGCCGGTGCCGGCGTAGGTGGCCGAGAGCAGGCCCATGGTGATCAGCGCGTCAGAGCGCGCAGCTTCTGAAGCCGCAGAACAGGTCGTCGCGTTCCGGGCTCTGGAAGTGCCGGAACTTGGCACTGCGCATGCGCCCGCGCGTCGCGAACGAGGCGCCGCGCAGCACCTTGTGCGAGCCGAAGGCGGCCTGCGAATAGTCGCGCTGCGGGCCTGGCACGAAACCGGGATAGGGGCGGAAGGTCGAGGCCGTCCACTCCCACACGTCGCCCCAGCGGAAGCCGCGGCTCGCGCCCTGGTGGGCGGCGGCTTCCCATTCCACTTCGCTGGGCAGGCGGCGGCCGGCCCAGCGGCACCAGGCATCGGCCTCGTGCCAGCTGACGTGCACGACCGGCTGCGCCATCGGCACGCGCATCAGCTTGCCCAGCCGCTGCTGCAGCACGCCATGGCGCAGCTGATCGACATGGCGCGGCGAGCGCCGGCCTTCGCGCTGCAGCCATTCCCAGGCCTGCGGATGCCAGAACTCGCGCGCGTCGTAGCCGCCGTCCTCGACGAACTCGGCGTACTGCGCCCAGGTCACCGGCTGCGCATCGATCTCGAACTCGGGCACCTCGACCTCGTGCACCCACTTCTCGTTGTCGAACACGAAGCCGCCCGGCTCGCAGCCCAGCGGCCAGCGCGTGGCCGGAAAGAGCAGCGGATCGCGCGCATTGATGGCCGCGGGCGCAGCCAGCAGCCCGGCATCGAAGCCCAGCGTCTGCGACATCTGCGCGAAGTGCTCGCAACGCATGTCTTCGTGGAACAGCGCGAGGCGGTAGAAGTACAGCGCGTCGTCGTCGTCCGCGGGGGTGGATTCGAGCAGGTCGAGGGTGGTCTCGAGCGTCTCGACGAGATACTGCTTGGTGGACTGCAGGTCGGGCAGCTCGAGCTTCCAGCGGCCGGCGTGCGACACCTCGGCGGGGTCGTAGCTGCGGTCGGCATCGGGCAGCACCGAGGGCAGGCGAGATTGCGTCGGGTCGCAGCGCGCGCCGCGCTGGCGCTGCACGTTGCGCGCGATCCAGCGCTCCTGGAACCAGCCGAGGTGGCCCAGCTCCCACAGCGGCGGGCTCAGGTCCTTCGCCTGCGGCACGTCGAGCTCGGGGGTGGACAGGGCCTGCTCGAAGGCGCCGATCCAGCGCAGCGTGTGGTTGCGCGAGTCCATCAGCGCGAGCGACAGGAGCTCACGGCCCGCGCGGCGCATGCGCGCGGAGTCGACGGACGGAGCTTCGATGTCGAGCACGGTGGGCCTCGGTGTGAAAGCCATTGTCGCACCGCCGCCGCGGCCTGCAAGCCCGGCGCCGGACTGCTATTCTTCCGCCCCCCATGGCCGCCCTGCACATCACCGACATCGAGGCCGCCATCAACTGGTGGCGCGCGCGCTCGCCCTCGATCGACGGCATCGTCGCCTGCCCCGAGGTGCGTGCCTTGGCCGAGGTCTACGGGCTGATGGTCTACCAGCACGAGCACGAGGTCGACGAAGACGCCATGCCGCCGAAGGCGCAAGACGCCTGGCTCGCCTGGTACCGCACCACGCCCGACGCGCCGTGCATCGCGATCTGCTCCACCAGCCAGGGCGACGACATCTGCAAGGGCTGCGGCCGCCGCTTCGACGAGGTGCAGAACTGGACGGTGATGACGCCGGGCGAGAAGCGCGTCACCTGGCGGCGCATCACGATGGAGGGCACGGCCTGGCGCTTCAACCGCTACGCCGAGCGCTCCGGCGAGGCGGCCAAGTGAGCCGCGCACGCGGCCTGGCCGACACCGCAAGACGCATCGCCCCGCTCGCCTGGCCGGTGTTCGTCGGGCAGGTGGCGGTGCTGGCCTTCGCGACCGTCGACACGATGATGGCGGCGCGCGCCGGCGGCACCGACCTCGCGGCGCTGGCCATCGGCGGTGCGGCCTACATCACGGTGTTCGTCGGGCTGATGGGCGTCGTGCTGGCGATCAGCCCGATCGCCGGGCAGCTCTACGGCGCGCAGCACTTCGAGGCCTGCGGTGCGCAGCTGCATCAGGCGATGTGGCTTGCGCTGGCTCTGTCGGTGCCGGGCTGCCTGGTGCTGCTGTTCCCGCAGCCCTTTCTTGACCTGGCACGTGCGCAGCCGGAGGTGGCAGTGAAGGTGCGCGGCCACCTCGCGGCGCTCGCCGTGGCCTTGCCGCCGGCGCTGCTCTTCACCGCCTTTCGCGGCTTCAACACCGCGGTGTCGCGGCCGAAGATCGTCATGCTGCTGCAGCTCTGCGCGCTGGCGCTGAAGGTGCCGCTGACAGCGCTGTTCGTGTTCGGCGGCGGCCCGATCACGGCGATGGGTGCGCCCGGCTGCGGCACCGCCACCGCGGTGTGCATGCTGCTGCAGTTCGGCGCGGTGTGGCTGATCCTCAAGCGCGACCCCTTCTATGCGCGCTTCCACATCGGCGAGCGCATCTCGCCGCCGCACCGCGGCAGCATCGCCGCCTTGATCCGGCTGGGCATCCCGATGGGCGGCTCGATCATGATCGAGGTGACCGGCTTCACCTTCATGGCCTTCTTCATCTCGCGCCTGGGCGCCACGCCGGTGGCCGGGCACCAGATCGCGGTGAACCTGGTGTCGCTGATGTTCATGATGCCGCTGGCCATCGCCAACGCCTCGAGCACGCTGGTGGCGCAACGCATCGGCGCGGGCGACCCCGGCGACGCGCACCGCATCGGCTGGAACGGGCTGGAGATCGGCGTGGCGATCTCGGCGGTGATGGGCGGCTTCGTCTACGTGTTTCGCGAGGCCATCCTCGGCCTGTACACGCGCGAGCCGGTCATCGTGGCGGCGGCGATGCCGCTGCTGGCCTGGGTGGCGGTGTTCCACATCGCCGATGCGGCGCAGGCGATCGCCGGCTTCGTGCTGCGCGCCTACCGCATCGCCGTGGTGCCGCTGGTCATCTACGCGCTGGCGATCTGGGGCGTGGGCCTGGCCGGCGGCTACGTGGTCGCCTTCAACGTCACCGGCCTCACGCCGCCGGCGCTGCTCGGCGCGGTCGGCATGTGGTCGACCGCGACCGCCGGGCTGGTGGTGGCCGCCGTCGGGATGTGCGGCTTCCTGGCGTGGATGATCCGCTCGCAGCGGAGCGTCAATCCGTCTGCACGAAGTCGATGAAACCCCGCTCGACGTCGGTCGACACGAGTTTGACGCGCAGCTTCTGACCCACGTCGATGTCGGGCACGCCTTCGGCCAGCCGGCCCTCTGCGGGCGGGCTGAAGATGCGCACCCAGCTGTCGCGCTCCGAGTGGCCGGTCACGATCGCGTCGAACGACTGCCCGACATGCGATTCGAGCAGCAGCGCGGCCTCGGACTTGCGCACCCGGCGCTCGACCTTCTGGGCGGCGTCTTCCTGCTGGGTGCAAT
Organism: Rhizobacter sp. AJA081-3; assembly: GCF_017795745.1. GTDB lineage: Bacteria > Pseudomonadota > Gammaproteobacteria > Burkholderiales > Burkholderiaceae_C > Piscinibacter. The sequence goes on from NZ_CP059067.1 coordinate 3,362,777, forward strand.
GCTGCGCCAGCATCGCCAGTTCGGCCAGGCTGTAGGGCGGCGCCGTCCCGGCCAGCACGGCCTTGAGCATGCGCGAGGTGATCAGGTCCGGGAAGCGCCGGTTCGGCGCGGTGGAGTGGGTGTAGTCGCGCACGGCCAGGCCGAAGTGGCCGATCGGCGTGGCGCCGGGCTGCTCCACGACGTACTCGCCCGAGCCCATCAGCTTGACGATGACGAGCGACAGGTCCGGAAAGCGCAGCGGGTCGGCCCGGTGGCGGCGGGCCAGGAAGGCCTCGAGCGCGAGCGAGTCGGGCTGGCTCGGCAAGACCTCGCCATAACGCTTCGCGACCTCGGCGATGCGCAGCCAGCGCTCGGGCGAGCGCACGACACGCCGCAAGGACGCCCCACCGCTGTCTGCCAGGAAGCGGGCGGTGCAGGTGTTCGTCGCGATCATCAGCTCCTCGATCAGCTGGCGCGCCCGGTTCTGCACCTGCTGGCGGATGTCGACCACCTTCTCCCCGTCGAACAGGGCGCGGGGCTGGAAGGTCTCGAGCTCGAGCGAGCCCTGGGCATGGCGGCGCATGCGCAGGCGCTGCGCCACGTCGTCCTGCGCACGCAACTGCGCGTCCATGCCGGGCACGGCCTGCGCCGCCTCGGGCAGCGCGCCTTCGCCGTCGATCCAGGCAGACACCGCGTCGTAGGCCAGCTTCGCCTTGTTGTGCACCAGCGCCCGGCAGACCGCGGAGTGCGTCACCGAGGCGTCCGCGGCGACGGTCATCTCGGTGACGATGGCGAGCCGGTCCTGCCCCGGGTTCAGCGAAGTGAGGTCGGTGGACAGTCGCTCGGGGAGCATCGGGAACACCTTCGCCGACGTGTACACCGACGTGGTGTTGGCCAGCGCATGCGCATCGATGGCCGAGCCCTTGCGCACCAGCGAGTCGACGTCGGCCACGGCGACATGGACGCGCACGGCACCATCGGCGAGCACTTCGCAGGCGGTCAGCTGATCGAGGTCGAGCGAATCGTCGTTGTCGATCGAGCACCAGGGCAGCGCCCTGAGATCGCGAATGCGCGGATCGGTGTCGCGGCCCGGCCCATCGATCGCCTCGAGTTCCTTGCGCGCCGCGGCAGGAAACTCGGGCTCCAGCCCGCGCTCGGCCATCGCCGTGGTGGCGATGCGCACGAATCTCGGGCTCCAGCCCGCGCTCGGCCATCGCCGTGGTGGCGATGCGCACGAGATCGGAACGGCTGCCCCGCCGAGGGGCTCGCGTCGGGGGCGACACCGCGCGGCTACGACTTCTTGAACCAGCTGTCGCTGGCCTTGCGCTCCCACTCGGCCAGCTGCTTCTCGGCCTCGTCCTTGGCCACGCCGTAGCGCTCCTGGATCTTGCCGGCGAGCTGCTCGCGGCGGCCGGCGACGACGTCGAGGTCATCGTCGGTCAACTTGCCCCATTGTTCCTTGACCTTGCCGGTGATCTGCTTCCAGTCACCCTTGATGCGATCCCAGTTCATGGCGTTTCCTTGCTTGGAGGATTGGAGGACGGCGGGGGCGCGCGCGCCACCCGCCTTCGGGGCTCACGGCCGGATGGCGATTTCGTTCTTCACCGACTTCACGCCGTTGACCTTGCGCGCAATGGCCTCGGCGGTGCCCTTCTCGGTGCCGCTCTTGGCGAAGCCCGAGAGCATGACCGTGCCATTGAGCGTCTCGACACGGATGCTGGAGGCGTCGACTTCCTTGTTCTCGATGAAGCGGCTCTTGATCTGCGTGGTGATGGTGGCGTCATCGACATAGGCGCCGACGGTTTCCTGGCCACGAGTGACGGCGCAGCCGGCGGTGGCGAGAAGCGCCAGGGCGACGAGGCCGGCGGCGAATGAGTGGCGGGTGTTCATATCGGATCTCCTGTGAACGGTTGAAAATGACTTGCAGGACAGTCATCTGCAATCTAGGGCAGCGGCCGGCCGTTCTCAGTGCGGTATCGAACACAGTGCGCAATTGCCATTGAGCCGGCTCAATGTGAAGTCGTCCCCACCCGGCGACCCGATGGGCGCACGATCCGCGACGAGTTCGAGCGCGCCGGGTCGCCGAGCTGGCCGATGCTGCGGTACACGATGGAGCAAGATGCACGGGGCCGTGGTCCTGTCGAACTGACGGGCACTCGTTCGTCGTGGCCCTATCGAGACCACGCTACATCCGGAGGGCAAGCCATGCGATTCATCATCACGGCGCAGTCGAGTGCGGAGAGTTCGACGGCCGACCCGCAGCCGGAGTTCGATGCTGACCTCTTCAAGGCCTACATGCGCTTCAACGAAGAGATGCACCGGGCCGGCGTGCTGGTGGCGTCCGAAGGCCTCAACCCCGCTGCAAAAGGGGCCCGCGTCGCGGTGGCCCATGGCAAACGCTACCTCGTGGACGGCCCCTTCGCCGAGTCGAAGGAACTGGTCGGCGGCTTCTACCTCATCGAGGTGAGCTCGCTCGACGAGGCGATCCAATGGGCCTTGCGCGCGCCTTCCGGCTTCGGGAAGGACGACGTTCTGGAGATTCGCCAACTGACCGGCGCGGATGACCTGCCGCCCGAGATCCTCCAGCTCATCAGCGAGGCTGCGCCGACCTGGAGTGCCGCCGCCTGGCAATCGCGCAACGGGCGCTAGATGGCGCAGGCCACGGGCTTCGCGCCCAGCACCGACGTGAGCACGTTGGGCGGGATGCCGACGAGATACCCGCGCCGCCCGCCGTTGATGCAGATGCGCGGCAGCGCGAGCACGCTCTCTTCCACGTAGACCGGCATGGACTTGCGGGCGCCGAAGGGCGAGGTGCCGCCGACCTGGTAACCGCTGTGGCGCTGCGCCACCTCGGGTGTGCACGGCTCGACCGACTTGGCACCGATGGCGCGCGCCAGGTTCTTGGTGCTCACCTGCCTGTCGCCGTGCATCAGCACGATCAGCGGCTCGCGCTTGTCGTCCTGCATCACCAGCGTCTTGATCACCTCGTGCTCGCTCACGCCGAGCTGGCGCGACGATTCTTCCGTGCCGCCATGCTCGACGTACTCGTAGACATGTTCGGTGAAGACGATGCCGTGCCCGCGCAGCCATGCGGTGGCGGGCGTCTCGCTGACGTGCTTGTCTTTCCTGGCCATGGTCGGGCCGCATTTTCGCGGAAACGGGCTAGGCTCGCGCATGGACCGCTGCCGACCGACACGCCTGCTCGCCGCTGCCGGGCTCGGCCTGCTGCTTGCCGGCTGCGCCAACCTGGCGCCGCTGCGCGAGACGGATGCGGCCGGTGCGCTGGTGCCGTCGACGATGGAACTCGATGGCGCTCCCACCGCCGCGCAGTGGTACCTGCCGGCCGGCGAGGCCAACGCCCTGATCGTGCTGCAGCACGGCTTCACGCGGGCCTGCGGCCACCTGCGCGGCACGTCGCGGCAGCTGATGGCCGCCGGCTCGATGGTGCTGTGCCTCGACGCGCCAATGGCCGGCGGCAACCCCGCGCTGGCTGGCGAGCTGGCGCGCCAGCTCGCCGCGTTGCGCACGGCGCCCGATGGCCGCGCGCTGCCCGAACGAATCATCGTCGCCGGCCATTCCGCCGGCGCGGCGTTCGCCGCAGCGCTCGGTGCGGCGCTGGATCGGTTCGCGCCGGAACGCCTGGCCGGCACCCTGCTCTTCGATCCGGTGGCCACCGATCGTTTCGAGGCGGATCTGCGCGCGGTGTCCGCGGCCGGGCGGCGCCCGGTGTGGGCCGCGCTCGCGCCGCCGCACCGCTGCAACGCGATGTCCAACGCGCTGCCGGCCCTGCGCCGCATCCGCAGCGAGGCGCTGGCAGCACAGCGTGACGGCTTCGTCGGCGTGCGCCTCGGTGGCGCCGCGACGCACGCCGACATCGAGGGCGAAGACAGCGACGGCCTGGCCGCGCTCGCCTGCGGTCGGCCGCAGGCGGAACAGACGACGCAACTGCGTGCGCTCGCGCTGGCTTGGGCACGCTACCTTGCGCTCGGCCCAGGGCGGCGCACCCTCACGATCGAAGGCGCCCAGCCGATCGAGTGAGCATCGCTGGTAGTCTGCGCGCCGAAGCATCCGGAAGGCACGCCATGCTGTTCGACCCCACCCGCCACGAAACACTGCAGCCCCTGGCCTGGGACGAAGGCGCGTGCCGCGCCGCCATCCAGGCCATCGTCGACGACACCGAGCGGCACTTCTCGCCCGAACGCTACTGGCCGCCGCACCCGCGCGACATCGAGCCCGGCGACGACCTCTCGGTGCCGGGCACCTCGCTCTACTTCGGCGCCTGCGGCGTGATCTGGGCGCTGCAGCACCTGCAGTCGCTCGGCGCGGCGCGGCTCTCGCGCGACCCGGCCGAGGATCTCGACACGCTGCTCGAGCGCAGCCACGCGTGGCTGGCCGCGGTCGACGGCCGTGATGAAGTCGCCGCCTACCTGATGGGCGACCTGCCGATCCTGCTGCTCGCCCAGTGCCGGGCGCCGAGCGCCGAACGGGCCAACCGGCTCGCCGCGCTGATCGAGGGCAACCTCGATCACCCGAGCCGCGAGCTGATGTGGGGGGCGCCGGGCACGATGCTGGCGGCGTCGTTCCTGCACGATCTCGATGCGGATCCGCGCTGGGCCGAACTGTTCCGCCGCTCGGCCGAGCAACTGTGGTCGCAGCTCGAATGGTCGGACCGCCACGGCTGCGCGTTCTGGACGCAGGACCTCTACGGCCACCGCAGCACCTACCTCGACGCCGTGCACGGCTTCGTGGCCACCGCCAGCGTGCTGATCCGCGGCCGCCAGCTGCTCGATGCGGCGGCGTGGTCGGCGTGGCAGGAGTGCATCGTCAACACCGTGCAGCGCAGCGCGACGCGCGAGGGCGGGCTGGCGAACTGGCGCGTCTTCCTCGACGTGCCCGAGGGCACGACGCCGCGAATGCTGATGCAGTTCTGCCACGGCGCGCCGGGTTTCGTCGTCTGCCTCGCCGGCCTGCCGGACCCCGCGCTCGACGAGTTGCTGATCGCCGGCGGCGAGGCCACCTGGGCCGCCGGGCCGCTGGCCAAGGGCAGCAACCTGTGCCACGGCACGGCCGGCAACGGCTACGCCTTCCTCAAGCTCTACCGCCGCACCGGCAACGCACTGTGGCTGGATCGTGCGCGCGCCTTCGCGATGCATGCGCTGGCGCAGTCGCGCGCCGATGCGGCCGAGCACGGCCAGGGCCGGTATTCGCTGTGGACCGGCGACCCCGGCCTGGCGATCTACCTGTGGGCCTGCGTGCAGGGCACGGCCGACTATCCGACACTCGACGTCTTCTACGCCTGAGCCCCGCTCGCCCCGCACCATGCCGACAAGCGCCGCGCTGATCGAATCGTTTCGCGAGCAGGTGCGCTGGTGCGACAAGCTCGGCTCGCCCTTCACCGCACGGCTGCTCGAAGCCATGCTGCAGGACTGGCTCGATGCTGGCCCGATGCGCGCGCTGCTGCCGGCGTGGACCTTCGGCCCGCCCGCCACCGACCTGGTGCCGCTGCGCCTGGCCGGCGGCCTGCACGCGCTGGCGCTGTCGGGCCGCCACCCGGAACTCACCGCGCTCTACCCGCCCGCCGCAGCGCAGTTCGATGCCGAGGCGATCGTGCCGCTGCTGCGCCGCCTGCTCGTCGACGAGGCCGAGATGCTGCGCGGCTTTCTGGCCAGCGCCCCGCAGACCAACGAGACGCAGCGCAGCGCCGTGCTGATCGGCGGCTACGCAGCCATCGCAAAGGCCACCGGGCTGCCGCTGGCGCTGTGCGAGATCGGCGCGAGCGCGGGCCTGAACCTGCTGTGGGACCGCTTCCACTACCGCCTCGGCGCGCAGTGCTGGGGCGACGCGGCCAGCCCGGTGCAGATCGTCTCCGACTGGCGCGGCACGCCGCCCGCCCTGCCCGCGGCGATCGCGGTGGCCGAGCGGCGCGGCAACGACCTCATGCCGGTCGACCTGCGCGACCCGCAGGCGGTGCTGCGCCTGCGCGCCTACGTGTGGCCCGACCAGGCGGCGCGTGCCGCGCGGCTGCAGGGCGCGATCACGCTGGCGCAGCAGGGCCTGCCGCCGGTGGACGCCGGCGACGCCGCCGAATGGGTGGCGCGCCGGCTGGCCGAGCCGGCCGCGGGCGTGGCCACGGTGCTCGTGCATTCGGTGGTCTGGCAGTACCTGCCTTCGGCCACGCAGTCGAACATCGAATCCACGCTCGCCCAGGCCGGCGCGCGCGCCACGCGGGCCGCGCCACTGGCCTGGCTGCGCATGGAGTTCTACGACAGCGGCGCGCCGGCCGAGCTGCGGCTGACGCTGTGGCCGGGCGGCGAGGAGCGGGTGCTCGCGCGGGCCCATCCGCACGGCGAGTGGGCCGAGTGGCTCGACTAGCCGCGCGAGATCTCGCGTTTCACTGCGCTGGGTCGCGGTGCTTCCAGCGGATCGCGTCGATCTCGGCGAGCAGCTCCGGCGACAGCGTGGTGCCCCAGGCAGCGAGGTTCTCGTCGAGCTGCGCCTGGCTGGTCACGCCGATGATGGTGCTGGCCACGCGCCAGCTGCCGTAGCAGAAGGCCAGCGCCAGCTGCGCCGGCGTCAGGCCGTGGCGGCGCGCCAGCGCGTTGTACAGGCGTGCTGCCTCGATCGCCTCCGGCCGCGCCCAGCGCTGCTTCTTCATCGTGTCGAACATCGCCAGCCGGCCGGGCTGCTCGGCACCGTCCAGTCCGACCGTGTCGTACTTGCCGCTCAGCGCGCCGAAGGCCAGCGGCGAGTAGGCCAGCAGCGAGACCTGCAGGCGGTGCATCACCTCGTCCAGGCCGTTGTCGAGCGCGCGGCTGGTCAGCGCATAGGGGTTCTGCACCGTGGCCACGCGCGGCAGGTGGTGCTGCTCGGCCAGGCGCACGAACTCCGCCACGCCGTAGGGCGACTCGTTGGACAGGCCGATGTGGCGCACCTTGCCCGCCTTGACGAGCGTGGCCATCGCGTCGAGCTGCTCCTGGATGGACGAGACGGCGCGGTCTTTGGTCGGGTCGAAGTAGATCGCGCCGAAGCTCGGCACGTTGCGCGCCGGCCAGTGGATCTGGTAGAGGTCGATCACGTCGGTGCGCAGCCGCTTCAGGCTGTCGTCGCAGGCGCCGATGATGTCGGCCTTGGTGAGATCTGGGCTGCCGTTGCGCACCCAGTCCATGCCGCGCGCCGGGCCGGCCACCTTGGTGGCCAGCACCACCTTGCCGCGCGCACCGGGGCGGCTGGCGAACCAGTTGCCGATGATGGCCTCGGTGGCGCCGAAGGTCTCGCGCTTCGCGGGCACCGAGTACATCTCGGCGGTGTCGATGAAGTTGACGCCGCGTGCGAGCGCGTGGTCGAGGATGGCATGGGCCTGGCTTTCGGCGACCTGCTCGCCGAAGGTCATGGTGCCGAGGCAGATGGGGGTGACGCGCAGGTCGCTGCGGCCGAGGGGGCGGAGGGGGAGGGCTGAGGTCATGCGGACAAGTCTACGGGGTGGGCCGGGTGGGACGGCACGCATGCGGCGCATCTGGCAACATGGCCCCATCGAAGGTCGACCCTTGCCTCGCAGCGCTGAACTTCTCTGTGCTCGCGCTCGACCATTGCGCTACGCGCCATCGGAATTGTTCCGCCCCGTGGCGCAAGGCGGAGCGATGCCGTCTGAATTTTCGCTGGAGCCGACCCGACCGACCACCCACCCCAGCGAAGTCCCCATGGACCGCGACCAGATCAAATCCATCTTCGACCGCCAGGCCCCGACCTACGACCAGCAGTGGGCCAAGCTCTCCGCCCTTCGCGAGGGCCTGCACCTGCTGCTCGGCTCGGTGTTTGCCACGCTGCCGGCCCAGGCGCGCATCCTGTGCGTGGGCGCCGGCACGGGGGCCGAGATCCAGCACCTGGCTTTGCTCTTCCCGGGCTGGAGCTTCACCGCGGTGGAGCCATCGCCGGCCATGCTGAGCGCCTGCCGTGAGCGGGCCGAGTCGAACGGCTACGCGCAGCGCTGCCGCTTTCACGAGGGCTACCTCGATTCGCTGCCCACGGGCGAGCCCTTCGATGCGGCCACCTGCCTGCTCGTCTCGCAGTTCATCCTGGACCGGCCCGAGCGCGCGGCCTTCTTCCGCACCATCGCCGAACGCCTGCGGCCGGGCGGCCTGCTGGCGAGTGCCGACCTCGCGTCGGACCTGAGTTCGGCATCGCAGCGCAGCCTGCTCGAAGTCTGGTTCCGCACCATGGCCACCGCCGACCTGTCTGCCGAGGCGCTGCAGCGCATGCGTGATGCCTACGAGCGCGATGTCGCGGTCTTGCCGCCGGCGGAGGTGGAGGCGATCATCCGCGCCGGTGGCTTCGACACGCCGGTGCGCTTCTTCCAGGCCGGCCTCATGCACGCGTGGTTCTCCCGCGTGGCTCGCGACACACTGAACACCTCTTCGCCATGAACAAGACCGAACGCGATCAACTGCTGCGCACGCTGCGCAGCCGCTTCGAAGAGCACCCGGCACGCCATGCGGGCCTGGCCTGGGCGCAGGTGCTGGCCCGGCTCGACGCAGCGCCCGCCGCGCTGAAGACCCTCGCCGCGATGGAAGCCTCGGGCGGCGAGCCGGACGTGATCGGCGTGGACGCGGGCAGCGGCGAGCTGCTCTTCTGCGACTGCGCCGCCGAGAGCCCGAGCGGGCGCCGCAGCCTGTGCTTCGACGAGGATGCGCTGCACGCCCGCAAGGAGAACAAGCCCCAAGGCAGCGCCGCCGGCTTGGCGCAAGAGATGGGCGTCGAGCTGCTGTCGGAAGCGCAGTACCGCGCACTGCAGGAGCTCGGCGAGTTCGACCTCAAGACCTCGAGCTGGATCGCGACACCCGACGAGGTGCGCGCGCTCGGCGGCGCGCTGTTCGGAGACCGGCGCTACGGCCGCGTGTTCGTCTATCACAACGGGGCGCAGTCCTACTACGCCGCACGGGGCTTCCGCGCATTGCTGCGGGTGTGATCACTCGGCGAGGATCTTTCTACAGTTTATTGTTTTACAGTAAACTTTGGCCGTACGACAGCAAGTACGGAGCCTCGCATGACCCCTTCCGCCCCCTCCCGCCGACTGCCCGGCTCGCTGGCCCGCGTGGTGTTCGTCGTTCGTGCGCTGTGCGTGCTGGGCGCGCTCTCGCTGATCGCCGTGCCGCTGTGGTTCTGGGCCTCGCCCGAGGCGATCGAGCGCCTGGCGCCATCGATGGTGGGCGTCGCGGAGATGCGCATCGACGCGCGCGCGCAGTGGCTCGGCGGCGCGCTGTCGCTGCTGCCGGTGTCGCTCGGCCTGTATGCGCTGTGGCAGCTGTGGCGTCTGTTCAGCGAATACGCCGCCGGCCGCGTGTTCGGCCGCACGGCGCTGGCGCACCTGCGCCGCTTCGCCTGGGCGCTGCTGGGCACCGCATTGCTCGCGCCGCTGGTGCGCGCCGCCACCTCGGTGGCGCTGACGCTGGGCAACCCGCCCGGGCGCCGCATGCTGGTCGTCGGCTTCTCGTGGAACGACTACATGGCGGTGCTGCTCGCCGCCGTGCTGATCGCCATCGCCACGGTGATGGCGGAGGCTGTGCGCGTGGCGGAAGAGAACGAGTCGTTCGTCTGACATGCCCATCGTCGTCAACCTCGACGTGATGCTCGCGAAGCGCAAGATGCGCTCGCGCGAACTCGCCGAGCGCATCGGCATCACCGAGCAGAACCTCTCGCTGCTCAAGTCAGGCAAGGTGCGCGGCGTGCGCTTCGACACGCTGTCGCGCATCTGCGAGGTGCTCGATTGCCAGCCCGGCGACCTGCTCGAATTCCGGCCGGGGCCGGACGATCCGCCCGAGGCCTGATGCGGCATCCCTCGCGCAGCCGCACGGTCGCGGCGGCCATCGTCGTCGCCGTGCACCTGGCACTGCTGATCGCCTGGATGCACGACGCCGTGCGCCCACTCGGCCACGCGGTGCCGCCACGCATCAGCGTGCGGCTGATCGCGGCGGCGCCGCCCGCTCGTGCTGCCGAGCCTGCGGTGGCACAGCCGGCACGCACCCCGGTGCGCCGCGCGCCGCCGGCGGCACGGGCCGAGGCGCCGCGCCGCGATGCCATCGCCCCGCAGGCCATCACGATGCAGGCGATCGCCGCCGAACCCGCGGCGTCGCAGACGGCCACGGCGCCACCCGCCGCCACCGAGCCGCTGCTCGACAGCGAAGCGACGCGCCGCGCCCTGCGCGCGAGTGCGCGCGACCCCGGCCTCGCCGCGCGGGCCGGGCGTTTCGGCGCCGAGCCGCTCTCGCCCGACGCGCGGCTCGGCGCCGAGGTGCAGAAGAGCGCCAAAGGCGACTGCCTGAAGGGCGAGTACCTCGGCGGCGGCATGGGCCTGCTGAGCCTGCCCTTCCTCGCCGCTGCTGCACTGCGGGAGCAGTGCCGCCGCTGACGCGGGCCGACCGCGGGCGATGGCCCGCCGAGCGCGGGCCATTGGCTCCTTCGGGCGATGAGCCGCGCCGGGTCGATCCCGAGAATCCATCTCATCCGATCCACCCCGAGGCCCGCCATGTCCCAGCCCAGCCGCATCTCGATGCTCGAAACCATGATGCTGATCCGTGCCCACGAGGAGCGGCTCGCCGCCAACGCCGGCAGCTCGCCGGGCACCTGCACCGCCGTCGGCCAGGAAGCCGCCGCCGTCGGCGTGGTGGGCGCGCTGCTGCCACGCGACCGCATCCTCACCAACCACCGCAGCGCCGGCCACCTGCTCGCCCGCGGCGCCGACCCCGGCCGCCTGATGGCCGAGGTGATGGGCCGAGCCGACGGCTACTGCCGCGGCAAGAGCGGCTCGCTGCACGTGTCCGCCAAGGAGCTCGGCGTGGTGCTCACCTCCACCATCGTCGGCGGCGAGCTCTCGCTGGCGCCGGGCGTGGCGCTGGCGCAGAAGATGGGCTCGAGCGTGCCCAACGAGGGCACCGAGCCCGGCGGCATCACCGCCGTCTTCTTCGGCGACGGCGCGGCCTGCGAAGGCATCTTCCACGAGTCGATCAACCTCGCCGTGACCTGGCAACTGCCGGTGCTCTACGTCTGCGAGAACAACCAGTGGCAAGCCTTCGTGCGCCGCGACGAGACCATGCCGCACGAGCAGGTGCGGCCCTGGGCGGCGTCGCACGGCCTGCCGGCCGTCGCCGTCGACGGCAACGACGTCGAGGCGGTGCACGCCGCCGCGCTCGCCGCCGCCGAGCACGTGCGCACGACCGGCACGCCCTACTTCCTGGAGCTGGTCACCTACCGCACGCGCGGCCACTACGAGCCCGACGACCAGGCCTACGTCGACAAGGACGAGCTGGCGCGCTGGAAGGCGCGTGACCCGATCGCGCTGCAGCGCGAGCGCCTGCTGGCCGCCGGCGAGCTGGCCCCGGGCGAGCTCGCGCACCTGGAGCAGCGCGTGGCCGACACCGTCGAGGCCGCCTTCGCCTTCGCGCAGAACTCGCCCTGGCCCGATGTGCGCGAGCTGCTCACCGACGTCTACGCCTGAACACGAGAGGAACCGATCATGCAGAACATCACCGTCAACGATGCCGTCGGCCAGGCCCTGGCCGAGGAGATGCGCCGCGATGCGCGCGTGCTGACCTTCGGCGAAGGCGTGGCGACGAACCGCCGCGACCTGCTCGCCGAGTTCGGCGCGCACCGCGTGCGCAACACGCCGCTGGCCGAGGGCATCATCGCCGGCGCCGCCGCGGGCGCGGCCGCGATGGGCCTGCGGCCTGTCATCGACCTGCTGTACGCGCCCTTCCTCACGCTGTCGATGGACGCGATCATGAACAGCGCCGGCAAGCTGCGCTACCTGTCGGGCGGGCAGTTCGAGTTCCCGATGGTCGTGCTGGCGCGCACCGGCGCGGGCTGGACGGTCGGCGCCCAGCACAACCACAACCTGGAGGCGATGTTCGTGCACGCGCCGGGCCTGAAGGTGGTGATGCCTCACAGCACGGCCGACTACAAGGGCCTGCTGAAGAGCGCCATCCGCGACCCGAATCCGGTGCTGTTCTTCATGGACATGACGGTCGGCTACACGCCGGGCCCGGTGCCCGAGGGCGAGCACGTGGTTCCGCTCGGTCAGGCCGCGGTGCTGCGCGCCGGCCGCGATGTCACGCTGGTCTCCTACTCGAAGACCGTGGCGACCTGCCTGGCCGCCGCCGAGCAGCTCGCGATGCGCGGCGTCGATGCCGAGGTGATCGACCTGCGCACGCTCAAGCCGCTCGACGAAGCGACGATCCTGCGCTCGGTGCGCAAGACCGGCCGGCTGGTGGTGGTGCACGAGGCCGCGGCGCCCTGCGGTGTCGGCGCCGAGGTGGCGGCGATCGTCTCGGAGAAGGCATTCGCCGCGCTGAAGGCGCCGGTGCGCCGCATCACCGGGCCGGACGCGCCCGCGCCCTCGTCGTGGCTGCTCGAGCAGGCGGCGCTGCCGCAGGCCGACGGCATCGCGCGCGCCGCGCTGGAGTTGCTCGGCGCCGAGGCCGTGCCGGCCTGAGCGATCACGTTCACGCGGCGTCGACGGCGACCCTCGCCTCGCCTTCGGCGCCGATCAGCGCGCGGCTTCGCGCGTCGATCTTCAGCTGATCGCCGGCGTCGAGGAAGTGATCGTCGGGGTCACCGGGCCGCGTCACCCACACGCGCCCGGCGATCACGCGCAACGTGACTGCCATGGCCTGCGTCCAGCGCAGCAGCTGGCCGTCGGAGAGTTGCAGCACGAGGGGAGTGGGGAGCTGGAGCATGGTGCGGTCCCGGTGAAGTAGGGCAGGCCAGTGTCGAAACAAGCCGCGATCGGCGACAGACGCAGCGCTGGCCAAACTGCACCGGTACAGCAGCCACCACGGCGCTCTGTACTGGCGACAGATGGCCACCTCTGTACCGGTACGCCCGGGCCAGCGCGGTTCACAATGGCCCGCATGGACGCCGCCACCGGGTCTTCCGGCCCCCTGTACCAGCGCATCGCCGCACAGATCGAGGCGGCGATCGCCAGCGGCGCCATGGCCGCCGGCGCGCGGCTGCCCTCGGTGCGCCAGCTCGCCCAGCAGCACGGCGTGAGCATGAGCACCGCGCTGCAGGTCTACCGCAGCCTCGAGAACCGCGGCGTGGTCGAGGCGCGGCCGAAGTCGGGCTACTACGTCGCGCCGCGTGCGCACGCCCTGCCCGAGCCGATGCTCGACCTGCGCATGGAAGCGCCCTCGCTGGTCAACATGGACCAGGTGCTGCAGGAGTTCCTGTGGATCGTCAACGACCCGCTGGCCGTGCCCTCGTTCCATGCACAGCCGGCGCGATCGCTGCTGCCCGAAGCGAAACTGCAGGCGCTGCTGGCCGGCGTGAACCGCCGCCACCCGGAGTACGCCTCGCGCTGCCAGATGGAAGGCAGCGCCGCGCTGCGCCAGGAGATCGCGCGCCGCGCGGTGAGTTCGGGCGTGCAGCTGCGGCCTGAGGAGATCGTCATCACCAACGGTGGCCTGGAGGCCGTCTACCTCGCGCTGCGCTCGGTGGCGAGTGCTGGCGACACCATCGTGCTGGAGTCGCCGACCTACTTCCACCTGCTGCAGGTGATCGAGAGCCTGGGCATGCGTGCGCTCGAGATCCCGACCCATCCGCGCGACGGCATCTCGCTGGAGGCGCTGGAGTTCGCCACCCGCACGCCGGGCGCGGTGAAGGCCTGCGTGCTGCTGCCCAACTTCCCCAACCCGATGGGCAGCCTGATGCCGGTGGAGCGCAAGCGCGAGCTGGTCAAGCTGACGGCCGAGCGCGGCATCACGCTGATCGAGAGCGACATCTACGGCGAGCTCTACTTCGGCGAGCAGCGCCCGCCGGTGCTGAAGAGCTTCGATACGGACTTGCAAGAGAAGGCCGACGTGATCCTCTGCTCGGCCTTCACCAAGACCGTGGCGCCCGGCTACCGCATCGGCTGGGTGGCGCCGGGGCGGCATTTCCTGAAGACGCAGGCGCTGAAATTCCGCACCTCGGTGGCCTGCCCGATGCTCACGCAGGAGGTGCTGGCGCAGTTCATCCGCGACGGCGGCTACGACCACCACCTGCGCCGCCTGCGCGCGGCGCTGAAGACGCAGATGCACCAGATGGTCGACGCGGTGGCGCGCCACTTCCCAATGGGCTGCCGCATGATCCTGCCGCAGGGCGGCATGATGCTGTGGATCGAGATGCCGAAACACGTCGACTCGCGCGAGGTGTTCGCGCTGGCGCGGCTCGAGCACATCGGCGTGGGCCGGGCGGCGGCCTTCTCGACCACGCGGCGCTTCGACCACTTCATCCGGCTGCAGTACGGCGAGCCCTTCACCGCGCAGACCGAGGCGGCGATGAAGCGCCTCGGCCAGATCGTCAAGCGCCTGGCCGAACGCTCGCCGCGGCGCGAGGATCAACGCACCATGCCCTCCGCGCTGCATGCCTGATCACACCGCCGACTCCCGCTATGCCTGGCTGCGCCTGGCCGCCACGCTGGGCCTGATGACCATCGGCTCGGCGGCGATGTACGTCGTCGCCGTGGTGCTGCCGGCGGTGCAGGCCGAGTTCGGCGTGGCCCGCGCCGATGCCTCGCTGCCCTACACGCTGCTGATGGTCGGCTTCGGCCTGGGCGGCGTGCTGATGGGCAAGCTGGCCGACCGTTTCGGTGTGATGGTGCCGGTGCTGATCGGCTCGGTGGGCCTGGCCAGCGGTTTCGCGCTCGCCGCGCAGGCCAGCAGCATCCTCGGCTTCGCCATCGTCTCCGGCCTGCTGCTCGGCCTGCTCGGCAGCTCGGCCACCTTCGCGCCGTTGGTGGCCGACACATCCCTCTGGTTCGTGCGCCGGCGCGGCATCGCGGTGGCCATCTGCGCCAGCGGCAACTACCTGGCCGGCGCGATCTGGCCGCCGATCGTGCAGCACTTCGTCGACACCGCCGGCTGGCGCGGCGCCTACACCATGCTGGCCATCGTCAGCGCCGTCGTCATGCCGCTGCTGGCGCTCGCCTTGCGTCCGCGCCCGCCGGCGGCGGTGGCCGGCGTCACCCGCGGCGGTGCGGCGGCGCAACCCTCCGACCGGCCCTTCGGCTTCTCGATGAACCAGGCGCAGGCGCTGCTGTGCGTGGCCGGCGTGGCCTGCTGCGTGGCGATGTCGATGCCGCAGGTGCACATCGTCGCCTACTGCACCGACCTCGGCTACGGCGCCGCGCAAGGCGCGCAGATGCTGTCGCTGATGCTGGCCTGCGGCATCGCCAGCCGGCTCATCTCGGGCCTGATCTGCGACCGCATCGGCGGCGTGCGCACGCTGCTGCTCGGCTCGGTGCTGCAGGGCGTGGCGCTGCTGCTGTTCCTGCCCTTCGACGGCCTGGTGCCGCTGTACATGATCTCGGCGCTGTTCGGCCTGTTCCAGGGCGGCATCGTGCCGAGCTACGCGATCATCGTGCGCGAGCACTTCCCGCCCGCCGAGGCCGGCGCGCGCGTCGGCACGGTGCTGATGTGCACGCTGTTCGGCATGGCGCTGGGCGGATGGATGTCGGGCAAGGTGTTCGACCTGACCGGCTCGTACCACGCCGCCTTCGTCAACGGCATCGCGTGGAACCTGCTCAACCTGGGCATCGTGCTGCTGCTCCTGTGGGGCGCGCGGCGGCGCATGCTGGCCACGGCATGAAGCTGCTGGTGCTCGGCGGCACAGTGTTTCTCGGGCGCCATGTGGTCACGCAGGCGCTGGAGGCCGGCCATGAGGTCACGCTGCTGCACCGCGGGCGGCACGGCGGCGGGCCTGTTCCCGCCGCGCGCACGCTGATCGGCGACCGCGATGGAGATCTCTCGGCACTCACGGGGCAGGCTTTCGACGCGGTGATCGACTGCAGCGGCTACACCGCTGCGCAGATCGAGCGCGGCACGGCATTGCTGGCCGACGTGCCGCGCTACCTGTTCGTCTCCAGCATCTCGGTGGTGGCCGCTTTCCCGCCCGGTGTGCCGCACTACGAGGATGCGCCGCTGCTCACGGGCGAGGCCGGCTACGGCGAGCAGAAGGCGCGAGCCGAGGCCGTGCTGCTGGCGGCACGCGCCGGCCGCGCCACCATCGTCCGCCCCGGCCTGATCGTCGGCCCGCACGACCCGACCGGCCGCTTCACCCACTGGCCGCTGCGCGTGGCGTCAGGCGGCGAGGTGCTCGCGCCGGGCCGGCCGGAGCGGCCGGTGCAGATCATCGATGGGCGCGATCTCGCGGCCTGGTGCCTGCAGCTCGTCGAGCACGGTGTCACAGGCACCTTCAACGCCATCGGTGATCTGCTGCCGATGAGCGAGCTGCTCGACACCTGCCGCGAAGTCTCGGCCAGCGACGCGCGCTTCACCTGGATCGACGATCGCACACTGGTCGACGCGAAGGTCGAGGCCTGGAGCGAACTGCCGCTGTGGATCCCCGAAGACGACCCGGCCTTCGGCGGCATGCTGCTCGGCCGCAACGACCGCGCCCGCGCCGCCGGACTGCAGACCCGGCCGCTGGCAGACACCGTGCGCGAGACGCTGGCCTGGGCGCTGTCGTCCGACGGCCAGGCCGCGCGCAGCCCGCACGCGATGAGCGCGCAGCGCGAGGCCGCGCTGCTGGCAGCCGCAGCCACGCGCTGAATCAGATCTGCACCCGCGTTCCCAGCTCGACGACGGCGTTGTCGGGCAGGCGGAAGAATTCCACCACGCTGCCCGCATTGCGGCTCATGCCCGCGAACAGCCTCTCGCGCCACGCTGCCATGCCCGGCCCCGACGTCGGCACGATGGTCTCGCGGCTGAGGAAGTAGCTGGTCTCGAAGGGCGGCACCGCCAGGCCCTTCGCGGCGCACAGGCGCAGCGCACGCGGCACGTCGGGCGTCTCCATGAAACCGAAGTCCAGCGTCACACGCCAGAAGCCGGCGCCGAGCGACTCCACCGCTGCGCGTTCGGCATCCTCGACCACCGGCTGCTCGAGGAAGCGCACGGTGAGGATCACGTTGCACGCGTGCAGCACCTGGTTGTGCTTCAGGTTGTGCAGAAGCGCCTGCGGCACGGTGCTCGGGTCGGCGACCGCGTAGACCGCGGTGCGCGCGGCGCGCGGCACCGCATCCGCAGCCAGCGTGTCGATGAAGGGCTGCAGCTCAAGCCCCTCGCGGCGGATGCTCGCCAGCGCCAGCGTGCGGCCACGCTGCCAGGTGCTCATCACCACGAACAGCAGCGCGCCCAGGGCCAGCGGGAACCAGCCGCCATCGAGGAACTTCACTGCGCAGCTGGCCACCAGCAGCGCATCGATGGCCAGGAAGAACAGCGTCGCGCCGATCGCCAGCGGTGCCGGCAGCCGCCAGCCCTCGCGCACGACGATGTAGGTCAGCAGCGTGGTGATCAGCATCGTCACGGTGACGGCGATGCCGTAGGCCCCGGCCAGCGCCGAGGAGCTGCCGAAATACAGCACGGACGCCACCACGCCGGCCAGCAGCACCCAGTTCACCAGTGGCATGTAGATCTGCCCGATCTCGCGCGCCGAGGTGTGGCGCACCGTCATGCGCGGCAGGAAGCCGAGCTGGATGGCCTGGCGCGTCATCGAGTAGGCGCCCGAGATCACCGCCTGCGACGCGATGATGGCGGCCAGCGTGGCCAGCACGACGGCCGGCACCAGCAGCGGCTCCGGGAAGAGCCGGTAGAACGGGTTCTCGATGGCACCGGGGTCGCGCATCAGCAGGGCACCCTGCCCCATGTAGTTCAGCGCCAGCGCGGGCAGCACCAGTCCGGTCCAGGCCAGCTGGATGGGGCGGCGGCCGAAGTGGCCGAGGTCCGCGTACAGCGCCTCGGCGCCGGTCAGCGCGAGCACGATCGCGCCGATGGCCGCGAACACTTTCCAGCCGCGGCCGGACAGGAACGACGCCGCCTCGCGCGGGTCGAGCGCGGCCAGGATCGCCGGCTGCTGAACGATCTGCCACACGCCGGTGACCGCCAGCGCCGCGAACCACAGCAGGATCACCGGCCCGAACAGCCGCCCGACCACGGCCGTGCCGAAGCGCTGCAGCGCGAACAGGCCGACCAGCACGACGAGCGACAGCGGCAGCACCCAGGCCTTCAGCGCCGGCGCCACCACCTCCAGGCCCTCCATCGCACCGAGCACCGAGATCGCCGGCGTGATGACGCTGTCGCCATAGAACAGCGTGGCGCCGAACACGCCGAGCAGCAGCAGCACGCGGCGCATTCTCGGCCGGCCGCCGGCCGAGCGGGCCGCCAGCGCAGTGAGCGCAAGGCCACCGCCTTCGCCGCGGTTGTCGGCACGCAGTATCAGCGTCACGTACTTGAGCGTGACGACCAGCATGAGCGCCCAGAAGATGCACGACACCGCGCCGACCAGGTGCGCCGCGTCCAGCGGCACGCCGGTGGCCGGCGCGAAGATCTCGCGCACCGTGTACAGCGGGCTGGTGCCGATGTCGCCATAGACGACGCCGATCGCACCGAGGGTCAGCGCCGCCAGCCCCTGGCGGCCCGGGTGGGCGGATGCGGTGGTGGCGGCACCGGGCGAAATGGTCGAGGCGGACATGGCAACGAAGGTTCGTGGAGGAACCCTCAGCGTGCGCGCCCTCGCGTCAGGAAGGCATAAGGGGCGCGGCCGGGTCCTCGTCGGGCTCGGCGAGGCGGTAGCCCACGCCGGGGTCGGTCAACAGCAGGCGCGGTTCGGCCGGGTCGGCCTCGAGCTTGGCGCGCAGCTGGCCCATGTAAAGGCGCAGGTACTGCGTGTGCTCGACGAACTCGGCGCCCCACACGTCGGCCAGCAGCTGCCGGTGCGTGACCACCTGGCCGGCGCTGCGCACCAGCCGCGCCAGCAGCTTGAACTCGGTGGGCGTGAGGTGCACCGCCTCGCCATCACGATGCACGCGCTGCGCGGCCAGGTCGACATGCACAGCACCGCGGCGGTAGGCCGTCAGCGCGGCGCTGACGCGCGTGCCGCGGTGGCGCAGAGCGACGCGCATGCGCGCGAGCAGCTCGCCCACACCGAAGGGCTTGACGAGGTAGTCGTCGGCCCCGGCGTCGAGCATCCGGATCTTCTGCCCCTCGGCCTGTCGCGCCGAGATCACCAGCACAGGCAGCGACTCGCGGCGGCACAGCGCCGCCAGCAGCGACTCGCCGTCGCCGTCGGGCAGGCCGAGGTCGAGCACGACGAGGTCGAGCGTCGCGTTCGCCGCCAGCGCCAGGCCTTCAGACAGGCTGGCGGCGGTGAGCATCTCGTAGCCTTCCAGCGCGAGCGCGTCGCGCAGCGTGCGGCGCAGCTCGGCGTCGTCCTCGACGAGCAGCACGCGCATCGTCATGGCGGCATCTCTTCGGCCGGCGGCTGCGGCGGCTGCTCGCGCAGCGGCAGCACACACTCGAAGCTGCAGCCGCCGTGGCCGCGCGGGCGCAGCCGCAGCTCGCCACCATGCGCGCGTGCGATGGCGCGGCAGACGGCCAGGCCGACCCCGGCACCGGCGCGCGCCCGCTGCGCCAGTGACGATTCGGCAGCACCCTTCGGTTCGCTCTCACCGCGGCGGAACACCTCGAAGACCCGCTCGCGCCACGCCGGCGCGATGCCTGGCCCACGGTCGCGCACCGCCAGCACCACCTGCTCGGCCTGCCGGCGCACCAGCACTTCCACCGGCGCCTCGGGCGGGCTGTACTTGAGCGCGTTGTCGACCAGGTTGTCGAGCAATTGCGTGAGCAGCAGCGCGTCGCACCACAGCAGCGGCAGGCCGGGCTCCAGCCGGGCGCGCACGCGGCGCGCCGGGTCGTGCCGGCGCGCGTGGCGCAGCACCGTGCCGACCAGTTCCTCGGCCGATTCCCAGTCGCAGCGCAGCGCCACGCCGGGTGCATCGAGGCGGGCGAGCTGCAGGGTGTTGTCGGTCAGCCGGCTGAGCTGCGTGGTTTCGTCGACGATGCTGGCGGCCAGGCGCTGCCGCTGCTGCGGGTCCAGCCGGGCGCCCTGCTCCGCCAGCGACGAGGCGGCGCCCATGATGGTGGCCAGCGGCGTGCGGAAGTCGTGCGAGATCGCGGCGAGCAGCGCATTGCGCACCGCCTGCGACTGCGCCTCGTCGCGGGCGCGCTGTTCGTCGCGGCGCATCAGCACGCGCTGCAGCGCCTGGCCCAGCTGGTCGCACAGGGCCTGCGCATGGGCGCGCAGCAGCGGGTCCTGCGTCGCGTCCGTGCCCTGGCCGCGCAGCACCGCGGCGCCCAGGCTGATGCCGCGCCCGCGCATCGGAAGGTACCAGTCGGGCAGTTCGGCGTGGCGGGCCGTGCCCGGGCCCATCGGCTCGCCTTGGCGCAGGCAATGCCACAGGCCGGCCGACTGGTCTGCATCGGCAGCGCCGACGCGGATCGCCGCGTCCTCGTCGTTGCCTTGCGGCATGCGGTCCTTCACCACGAGCAGCGCCACGTCGACACCGGCCAGCGCGGCCAACGCGTCGCGCAACGCGCCGGCCTGTGCCAGCGGATCGGCGTCGTCGCGCAAGGTTTCGCCCCACTGGCGCAGTTGCTCGGCGCGTCGGGCGTGGCTCTGTGCCCGCCGCGCCTGCGCGCGCAGCCCCGCCATCAGTGTGGAGACGATGGTGGTGACGGCCACCATCGCGGCCAGCAGGAGAGCGTGCTGCCGCAGGTCGACCGTGAAAGTGTGGCGCGGCGGCACGAAGGCCCAGTTGAAGGCCAGCACGGCCAGTACGCCGATCACTGCGCTGACGGCGCCCGGCAGCCACAGCGAGGCCAGCGCCGAGGCCAGCACCAGCAGCATCGCCAGGTTGGCCAGGTCGAGCCGGCCGTCGAGCAGGGCCATCGCCGCGGCGGCGGCCGCCCAGACGAGCATGGCGGGCCAGGCATCCCGCAGGCGCCAGGAGGATTCCGCATCGAGCCCGATCCGCATGGCCACACGGTAGCAGCCCGCGCATCAGGGCTGCATCAGGATGCGCGGATCAGCCGGCGGTGTCGGCCTCGTCGGGGCGCGCCGTGCCGATCTTGAACACCCCGCTGACGCGCGCCACCGTCTGGCCGTCGGCCGTGACGAGGCCCTGCGCGAAGACCAGCGAGCGCGTCGTGCGCAGCACTTGCGCCTGGCCCTCGACCCAGGCGCCCTTGGGCGCCGGCGCCAGGTAGTCGATCTGCAGGCTCACCGTGGGCAGGAAGCGGCCGTGCAGCGCCGGCGTGGCGTAGAAGGCGGTGATCGGCAGCAGCATGTCGCAGAAGGTGGCCATCATGCCGCCGTGGCAGATGCCCATCGTGTTGCAGTGGCGCGCCTCGACGCGAAAGCCCAGGCGATAGACGCCGGCGTCGAAGCGCTCGTACAGCGGCCCGTTGGCGACGATGAACTCGCCGCCGATGGTCTGCTGCTTGAAGCCTTCGGGAATCGCGGGCGTGCTCATCGCTGCACCTCGCGCTTGACGTCGGCCTCGAAGTCGGCCGCCTGCATGCGCTGCGTCTCGCCCTGCAGCGCCGGGTAGGTGGCCGCGAAGGCGGCGACGATGCGCGCCAGCGGCATGTCGTCGAACGCGCCGTGCTGGTTCACGTACTCCATGTGGCGGTTGCCGGCCTGGTCGAAGGGGTGGTAGATGGAGTCGGCGCGGCCGTCGAAATCCAGCGGCAGCAGCCCGAATCGCTCGCACAGCTCGATGTTGAAGGCCGGCGTGGCCTTGACCCAGCGGCCGTCGATCCACAGGTCGGTGTAGCCGTGCCAGACGAACACATCGGTCTGCAGCGTGCGGCGCAGCCGCTCGGTGCTCAGGTGGTTGCGCACATCGGCATAACCCACGCGCGCCGGGATGCCGGCGGCGCGCGCCGCGGCAGCGAGCAGCGCGGCCTTCGGCACGCACCAGCCGTAGCCCTGCGCGATCACCGAACTGGCGCGCATGCCCTGCGGCGAGAGATCGATGCGGTAGGGGTCGTAGCGGAAGCCGTCGCGCACGGCGAGCGTGAGCGCCACGGCCCGTTCGCGCTCGTCGGCGCCGACGGCGTGCTGGCGCGCGAAGGCGATCACGGCCGGGTGGTCGCTGTCGATCAGCGGGGTGGGCGCGAGGGCGGCAGCGTCGGGCGGCAAGGTTTCCATGGCCACAGTGTGCCGCGCCGGCGACCGCTGTGCTGTCGCGAAGGCGGCGGCGTGCAAGGCCCCGGCGATTGCGCCATGTCATGGCTGCGGCGCGAGGCGGGTGCGTCAATCGAAGCCCACCACCGACACCGCGGGGCCGTCCATGACCACCCGACAGCAGTTCCTGCGCGCCGCCGCGCTCACGGCCGCCGCGCCGCTGCTCGCCTGCGGCTCGCGCGACACGCCCGATGCCTACGACCAGGCGGCGGCCGCCACCTGGCGCCTGGCCGAGGCGCCTGTGGGCGATGCCGGCGCGATCCGCCGCGAGCTGGTGCGCTGCGCGACGCTCGCGCCCTCGAGCCACAACACGCAGTGCTGGAAGTTCCGCATCGAGGAGCGCGCCATCACCCTCCTGCCCGACCTGGCGCGCCGCTGCCCGGCCGTCGACCCGGACGACCACCACCTGTTCGTCTCGCTAGGCTGCGCGGCGGAGAACCTGGTGCAGGCCGCGCAGGCGTTCGGCCTGCGCGCCGAGCAGCGCAGCGCCGGCCGCGACGGCGTGGCGCTGGCGCTCGATGCGGCACCGGCCGTGGCCACGCCGCTGTACCTCGCCATCCCGCAACGCCAGTGCACGCGCGGCGAGTACGACGGCCAGCCGCTGCGCAACGACGAGCTGCGCCTGCTCGAACAGGCCGGCTCGGGCGATGGCGTGCGCGTGATCCTGATCACCGAGCGCGCCGCGATGGAGCAGGTGCTGGCGCTCGTGGCGGCAGGCAACACCGCGCAGCTGCAGGACAAGGCTTTCGTCGAGGAACTGAAGGCCTGGATCCGCTTCGGCCGCGACGAGGCGGCGCGCGCCGGCGACGGCCTGTTCACCGGCGCATCGGGCAACCCGACGGCGCCGCGCTGGCTCGGCAGCCGGCTGTTCGACCTCTTCTTCAAGGCCGGCAGCGAGAACGACAAGTACAGCAAGCAGATCCGCAGCTCGGCCGGCATCGCGGTGTTCGTCTCGCGGGCCGACGACGCCGCGCACTGGGTCGAGGCCGGGCGCTGCTACGAACGTTTCGCGCTGCAGGCCACCGCGCTGGGCATCCGCAACGCGATGATCAACCAGCCGGTGGAGGTGGCATCGCTGCGGCCGCAGCTGGCGAGGCAGCTCGGCATCACCGCCGGGCGGCCCGACCTGGTGGTGCGCTTCGGCCGCGGGCCGCGCATGCCGGCGTCGCTGCGCCGGCCGGTGCAGGCGGTGATCGTCTGATCAGGGTACGACTTTCGCGCGCGCCTCTTCCTGCAGGCGCAAGACCTTTGCGCTGCACCTGCCGGTGGTCGTCATCGGCAGCGCGGCGATGAACTCGATCTCCTTCGGGTACTCGTAGGGCGCGAGCTTGCCGCGCACGTGGCGCTGCAGTTCCTCGACCAGCGCCGCGCCGGGCTCGAAGCCGGGGGCGAGGACGACGAAGGCCTTGACCACCGCGCCGCGCTCGCGGTCGGGCTTGGGGATCACCGCCGCATTGGCCACTGCCGGGTGCTTGACGAGGCAGTTCTCCACCTCGCTCGGCCCGATCCGATAGCCCGCGGCCTTGAACACGTCGTCGCTGCGGCCCTGGTACCAGAGGTAGCCGTCGGCATCCATGACTGCGGTGTCGCCGGTGCGGCACCAGGAGTCGGCCGGGTCGCCGGTGAACTTGGCGCGCGTGGCCTCGTCGTTCTTCCAGTAGCCGAGGAAGAACACCGGGTCGGGGTGGCCGTGCACGTCGCGCCGGTGCACCGCCACGTCGCCCGGCGTGCCGCGCGGGCACTCGCGGCCTTCGTCGTCGAGCACGGTGATGCGGTGGCCGGGGTAGGCGCGGCCCATGCTGCCCGGCCGCGCCGGCCAGCGGATCGAACAGTTGCCGACGATGTAGTTGATCTCGGTCTGGCCGAACATCTCGTTGACGGTGACACCCAGCGCGTCCCGGCACCAGGCGAACACCGCGTCGCCCACCGCCTCGCCGGCGCTCATGATGGCGCGCAGCTTCAGATCGTGATGCTCGCGCGGCCGCGGCACCGCCTTCATCATCGCCTTCAGCGCGGTCGGGAACAGGAAGGTGTGCGTCACGCCATGGCGCGCCATCAGCTCGAGCGCGCGCTCGGCGCCGAAGCGTCCCTGGTAGGCGACGATCTCGCGGCCGAAGTAGAGCGTGGGCAGCAGCGCGTCCATCAATCCACCTGTCCACGCCCAGTCGGCGGGCGACCAGAACACGGCATCGTCCTGAGGGAACCAGTTCTGGCTGCAGACGAAGCCAGTGAGGTTGCCGATCAACGCGCGGTGCGGGATCAGCGCGCCCTTGGGCGGGCCCGTCGTGCCGCTGGTGTAGATCAACACGGCGGCCTCGTCGGCCTTCGTCCGCACCGCCGTGAACTCGGCGCGTTCGGCGGCGAGTGCGGCCGCCCAGTCGATGTCGCCCTGCCCGGCCGCATCGCCCACCGCGATCACTTGGCGCACCGTCGGGCACTGCGGCCGCGCGGCGCGCAGGTTGGCGATCGCGCTCTCGTCGACGATCGCCAGCACCGCCTCGCTGTGCTGCAGGCGGTACTCCAGCGCATCCGGGCCGAACAGCATCGACAGCGGCATCGCCACAGCGCCGAGCTGGAAGATCGCCATGTTGGCCACCGCCGTCTCGAAGCGCTGCGGCATCACCACCGCCACGCGGTCGCCGCGCTGCACGCCCAGGCGCTGCAGCGCGTTGGACAGACGGTTGGCGTTGACCTGCAGGTCGGCGTAGCTGAACTGCGCCGCGCGGCCATCCTCGTGTTCGTAGCGGATCGCCACCGCGCCCGGCGTGTCCCGCGCCCAGCGCGCACAGCAGACCTCGGCGATGTTGAAGAACTCGGGCACCTGCCAGCGGAAACCGGCATGCAGGGAGGCGTGGTGGTCGGCAGGAGCGCGAGAAGCCATGCGCCCGATTCTGGCACCGGCCCCGCCAGCACCAGGGCCGTGGATTCACTCAGTTGAGCCCCGCCGTGAAGGGCACGCCGGCCGGTCCGGTGACGAAGAACCGAATCAGGTACTGCGCGTGGTAGCCCCACTCGTCGGGCCGCGACACCCAGTCCACGCTCACGATCTGCTGGTTGCCGCCGTGCGGTTGCGCTCGCGGCTCCGACAGGCCGAGACCGATTCGATGCTCGATGCGCTCCAGTTCCCAGGCCCGGCCCACGCTGAGCCGCCACTCGTCGCTGCCGCGCTGCGAATCGCTGCCGCTGTGCCAGGCCCAGGCCCAGCGTGCGCCGAGCAGCGTCTCCTGCTTGCACTCCGAGGGCTGCGGGTGCGCGCAGTTCACGTTCGCGAACAGGGAGTCGGGCAACTCCACCGTCTCGCGCCGTGCCTGGAATCGGCCGGACTGTTCCTTCATTGCCGAGCCGGCGGCGGGAACCAGCTGAATGCGCACGTCCTGGTCGACCACGCCGCGCAGCTCGGCCGGCACCGAGGCGATCACCAGCTGCGGCGTCCACTCCTCGATCGTCAGCTTGACCATGCCGCCCGGGAACTGGCCCAGCATGCGCATCTCGCCGCGGCGGCTGCCGAGCTCGCAGCCGCGCATCGAGACGCGGCCGCCGGGCGTGATCGCGCCCTTGGGTGCGCTCGTGCTGCCGGGGATGCACATCGCCGCCGCATCGGCCGCGCCAGTCACGGCGATGCGCTCGCCCACCATCGGGCGCGACTTGGGCATCGGCAGTCCGCCGGACCGCGCCGGTGCCGCGTGCGCTTCGGCAAGCACCTGCGCATTGGCCGCGGCCAGCGCCGCGCCCGTCGGCGGCGCGGCGCGCGAGCCCGGCACACGAATCACCTTCAGCGGCGCCTTCGCCAGCACGGCGGCATCGGGCCGCGCGATGCGTGCATTGGCCGGGGTGGCCTTCGGAGCGGCACCCGACTGCAGGGGCTGCACGCCCATCGGCGAGCGGATTGCGGAAGGCGAAGCTGCCGGCACGCTGGCCGTGGCGCCCCACGCGATCGCGCGACCGGTGGGGCCCGTCTGGGCGGTGGCGAGCGAAGCAGCGCAAGCCAACGCCACGGCAGTGGCGCGGCGCGCGAGAACCAGTTTCAACGTCTTCATGGGGTCCCTTTCAACAAGGCTTGCAAGGCGGCGAGCGCGGCACTGTCGACAGCGCCTTTCGCGCCCGGCGGCTTCACCGCGTCGCCGAACAGATACGCATGGGTCGCAAGCACACGCTTGCCGTTGGGCGCCGTCTTCACGGCGCTGCCGGGCTTGCCCTTGCGCGATGCGGCGTCGAGCAGCACCTCGACGTCGACGTCGGGCTCGTCGCTGGTGGCGCGCAGCGGCAGGCCGCTGGCCTTGTCGATCCACAGCTTGAAGCGGATCTCGCCGCGGCCCAGGTCGCCGCTGGCCGTGAGCACCTGTGCCTCGCGGCCGGCCACGCGCTCGCTGCCGGCCGCCTTGCAGCCCTGCTCGACGAGGAAGGGCCCGAGGTCGCTGGCCAGCATGCGCATCTCGGGCGAGTCCAGCGGCGTCTTCGAGAAGCCGGCGCGGATCGCATTGCTGTACTGCACGCGGTCGATGACGATGCTGTGCATCAGCATCGGCTTCATGCCCATCTTCACCGCCTCGGGGTCGAGCGGCGAATCGATCGCGGCATGGATGCGCGGCTGCGCGAGCGCGGCCTGCGCTGCCTTCGCCACCGCGGCGCAGCCGCCGTCGGCGGCGGCGTTGCCGGCCGTCAGGCCCAGCATTGCCAGGGCGAAAGGACCGATGACAGTCTTCATGTCGTTCTCCATGGTCAGAAGCGCGCGGCGAGCTGCGCCACCGCGTCGTTGATGAGGCCGCGCAGCGCCTGGTCGACGCTGTCCTTGCGGCTGGTCTGCAGGCTCACGTCCGGCACCAGCGGGCTGGCTTCTTTGCCGCGCATCGAGCGCAGCGTCTGCACCAGCGTGGCGGTGCCCGAGACCTGCGCGGCGCTGCTCTTCAGCGGCCGACGCACGGCCACGGCATCGCGCACCTCGCCGCTGGCGGCGTCGACGATGCGCACGTCGATGCCCAGCGCATCGCTGGCGCCGCCCCCGCCGAGCTGCAGCCCGCCGACGTTGACGCCACCCTGCGTCTGCCGGTCGCCGGCGCTGAGCTCGGTGATGCTGGCCTCGAAGATGTACTCGGCCGCGCGCAGCGACTTCTGCGCGCTCTTGCCGGTGCTCTGGCCGGCGGCGTTGATCTGCTTCTCGCGGATAACGCCCTCGTTCAGCCGTGCGCGCTCCACCAGCGCGAAGCGGCCCTGGCCGGCCAGCGCCGTCTTGAACATGTCGGTGGCGCCGCGCGCGCCGATCTCGGGCACGCTGCTGCGGAACTCGTAGATCGTCACCGCGACGCGTTCGCCGCGATAGGGCAGCCGCGCCATCGGCGCCGCAGCGGCAACTGCCTGCGGCTGGACCGGCATCGTGCCGCCGCAGGCCGAGAGCAGCAGCGTCGCGGCGAGCCACACCGCATGTCGGTGAAGGGATTCGTGCTTCATGGATGAACTGGGCTCCGGTTGAGGGTCAGGACGTCGCGCCGCGGCGCCGGCGCAGGGCCAGCGCGGTCAGGCCGGCGAAGATCACGGCGAACAGCGGCACGGTGAATTCGACGTCGAGCAGGAAATCGATCGCCAGGGTGGTGAAGAAGGGCAGCACCTTCAGCAGGCTCGCGCTGGTCTCGTCGTCGCCGCCGCGGCCGAACAGGCAGTGCGCGCCCGGCTCGGCGTGGCGCGGCCCGTGCACCGTCACACCGCGGTAGACGAGCCCGTGCGACGCCGCGTGCGCGGCGCAGACCGGTGCCACGATGCCGCGCTCCATGGCCTGCTCGAGCAGGAGCCCGACCACGAAGGCCAGCACGCACACCAGGGCGAGGCGGCGGAAGCCGCGCCAGCCCTCCCACAGCGCGCTCGCCTCGTTCATGGCGCCGTCGCCTTCCACACCTGGCCCACGCTGCCCCTGAACTGCGTCCAGACGGTGAAGAGCGTGCCGGCGCCGTCGACGGCCACCTGCGGGTCGAAGCTCGCGTCGTCGACCGGGCTGTCGATGCGCACCGGGCCGGCCAGCCAGTTCGCGGTGCTGTCGAGGCTGCGTGCGAACGCATGCGGGTTGGCCGACGAGCCGCGCCAGACGACTGTCGTGCGACCCTGGCCGTCGATGGCGACGCGCTGCTCGGTGTGCTGCAGCAGGCCGTCGGTCGAGGCCTGCAACTCGCTGCCCCAGCTGCCGGTGGCGGCGTCGTAGCGGCGAACGAAGACCTGGCTGAACGAAGTCCTCGCGTCGCCCCAGGCGAGCACGGCCTGGCCGGCCGGGTTCATGGCCAGCGCGGGTTCGTTGAACTGGCGCGCCACACCCTGCTCGGTGATGCCCACGCCGGCCGACCAGGCGCCGCCCGCGGCCCCGGCGCTGCTCCACAGGCTGCGCAGCGTGCCTTCGTTCTGCTGCCAGACCACCAGCGCGCGGCCATCGGCGGCCACCGCCGCGCGCGGCAGGCTCGCGAGCACGGTGCTGCGGCCGCCGTCCACGCTCAGCACCTGCGGCAGGCTCCAGGTGGCGGCACCGAGGCGCCGGCTGGCCAGCACCTGCGGCGCGCCGCTGTCGCTGGCCTGTTCCCAGGCGAGCACGGTGTCACCGCCAGCGCCGACGGCGATGGCCGGATGGTCCACGTCGCCGTCCGCCGACTCGACCAGTCCGACTGGCGACCAAGTCGTGCCATCGCCTTCGGCCACGACGAGGTTGCGCTGCGCCGACAGGTCCCCCACCGCGGGCCGAAACTCGCGCCAGGCGAGCGTCGCCAGCCCGTCGGGCGACACGGCGAGCGCATAGCCGTCCAGCGCCTCGCGGTTGGCGGGCAGCTTGAAGCCGGCCGTCCAGGTGACGGAGCCGTCGCCGCCGCGCGTGCCGCGTGCCGACCACATCGCGTGGGTCTGGCCGGGCGTGCCATCGCTGTCGGAGTCGCGCCAGGCCACCACTGCGTTGCCCGCGGCATCGATGCCCACGAGCGGCACGACCGCGTCACCGATGCTCGCGCGGATCTGCTGCGGCAGGCTCCAGCCGCCTGCGTGGAAGCTGCTGCCGAACACCGCATAGCGCCCCTGCACCCACTGCGACCACACCACGACGGCATCGCCGGCCGCGTTGACCGCCAGTTGCGGACGCGCGTCGATCGGCACCGGGCCTGCGCCCAGCAAGGACGCGGCGGACCACGTCGGCGCGGGCATCGGTGCGGGTGCGGGTGCGGGTGCAGGTGCAGGTGCAGGTGCAGGTGCAGGTGCGGGTGCGGGTGCGGGCGCGGGCGCCGGGGCCGGCGTACCGCCCCCGTCCGAGCCGCCGCCGCAGGCACCGAGCAGCATCGCGCCGCAGCCGGCCGCGAGCCAGGCCCGCCGAAGCTGCTGCAGTCGTGTGGTGTCCATCGTGTTCTCCCTGGTGTGGAGCCCCGCCATGGAGGGGTCTGACCAGGAATACGCAATCGCACACGCCCATCCGCCATTGGCCATCGATGAGCGAAGACGACGCGACGTCGACGTGCGGCGCGCAAGGCTGAAGGCGCGGGCTCGCCGCCGCGATCACCAGCGTGTCGCGGCGGCCCGATCGTCTTTGAAGGGGAGGCAAGCCAGGCGCGATGCGGCAGCCCGCAGCCCGGGCGATCGTTCCGGGCGGCCCAGGGCGCGCATCGCCCGTGCGTGTTCCACCTGCGTTCGGTCGGCCATCCGGCCCTGCGGATTCAGCCGCTGCCAGGCATCGCGTGCTTGGCGCAACGGCGGTTCGGCCGCTTCGGCTCGGTGATCTGCAAGCAGGGCCTGCCCAAGCAGCCAGCGCGCTTCGGCCAGCAGGGGCGAATCGGCGTGCTGATTCGCCTGAAGTGTGGCCAGCAACGGCTCCACGGTGGCGATGGCGTCTCGCGCATGGCCTGCGGCCAGCTGCGCCAGGGCCACGGCCAGCGCCGAGCTAGCCGCGACTGGCGGTGCCGCTGCGCGCAGCTTGACAGACGCCTCGCGCGCCAGCGCCAGCGCCTCCTCGGCGCGATCGCTCGCGGCCAGCACGGCCGCCAGTTGGTTGTCGAATCGGGCGACCACCAATGCCTGCTTCGGATCGAGCCCGGCGCGCCGCGCCCGCAGTTCGCGCTCCGCCTCGGCGAGCCGGCCCAGACCCGCCAAGGCCATCGACTGCGTGAGGTACGCGTTGCGCGCCAGCGGGCTGTTCGCGCCGGCGGCCTGCTCGTAAGCCTGCAAGGATCGCTGCACGGCCGCCAAGGCCTCGTCGTGGCGGCCCAGCGCATTCAGGGCATCGCCCATGACCTGTTCCGACACCGCACGATGCAGCGCCGAGTTCTTCGAATCGCCCGACCCCGTCGCCTTCAGGCCCGTCCGCAGGCTGTCGAGCGCTGCGTCGGGCTGACCGTGGTCGCGCTGCGCCCGGCCGAGGAAGCCGAAGGCCGCGGCAACATCGCGGTGCTGCGCGCCGAGCAGCGCCTTCATCCGCGCGGCGCTGTCGCCCAGGGTCGCAACGGCTTCGGCATAGCGGCCTTCCGCGAGATAGGCATTGCCCACCGCCAGGTGGTTGGCGATCAGCGGTTGCACCTCGCGCGTGCCGAAGATCTGCTTCGCCAGCGCCTCCGCCTTCAGCGCCGCGTCGAGCTCGCCGGGGCGGCGCGCGGAGCTCAGCGCGTTGGCCAGCCAGGCCCAGGCGTACAGGCGCGTCGTCGGATCGATCCTTGCCGCCTCACGGTCGGCGATCGCCGTCGCCTCGCGGGCCATCGACACGGCCTCGTCGTTCGAGCCGGAGAGGATCAGGCTGCGGCTGAGCCACTGCATCGATTCGACGATGAGCGTGGAGTCGTCGAGCCGGCGCGCCTGCGCCAGGGTTTCGCGCAGATGCACGATGGCGTCGGCGCTGCGGGCCTGCGTGGCCAGCCCTTCGCCGAGAACGCGCCGGGCCTGGACGGTCAGGCGATCGCTCTGACCGAGTCGTTGTGTCGCCAGCTGCACGACCCCCTCGAGCAGACCGACAGCCTCGCTCTCCTGCCCGAATCCGATGAGGCCGGAGGCGATCGACGTCTGCAGCTCGACCTGGGCGGCCACGTCGTCGCGGAAGTCGCTGTCCACCTTGGCGCGCGCCTGCCGCAGCAGGTCCAGTGCCGTGGTGGCCGCGCCACTG
Source organism: Rhizobacter sp. AJA081-3 (assembly GCF_017795745.1). Classification (GTDB taxonomy): domain Bacteria; phylum Pseudomonadota; class Gammaproteobacteria; order Burkholderiales; family Burkholderiaceae_C; genus Piscinibacter. Next base: position 3,393,906 of record NZ_CP059067.1, read on the forward strand.
CCGGCACCGGTGTCGGCCGACTGGAAGATCGAGAGCACGAATCGCTTGGCCCGGTCGGCACGGGCGGCCTCGACACGCGCCTCGCGCGCTTGCCAGGCCGTGGCAGCGAGTCCCGCCGCGAGCGTGATCGACAGCGCCGAAGCGACGCCATAGGCCACACGATGCCGGACGAGCGCCTTGCGCAGCCGGTAGCCCAGGCTCGCCGGGCGCGCCTGGATGGGCATCGATTGCAGGTTCCGCTCGATGTCCTGCGCCATCGACTCCGCCGAGCTGTAGCGATCGGCGGGCAACGCGGCCAGCGCCTTCATCACGATGGTGTCGATGTCGCCGCGCAGCGCGCGGGCCGTGGCCGGGTCCACCGCCATCGCGCTGGGCGCCATCGACTTCCAGCGCCGCGGGCATGGCGCGCTTGATGGTGTATGGCCGCGCAGCGGCCGGTGGCGCTCGTGAAGCAGCACGCCGAGCGAGTAGACGTCGCTGGCGGTGCCCAGCGTCTGGCCGGCGACCTGCTCGGGCGAGGCGTACTGCGGCGTCATCGCGCGGCCGCCGAGCTGGGTGAGCTCGGTGTCCTGCGTGGCGCCGTCGTCGTCCAGCAGCTTGGCCACGCCGAAATCGAGCAGCTTGACCTGCCCGCGCTCGTCGACCAGCACGTTGGCCGGCTTGATGTCACGGTGGATGACGAGTTGAGCGTGCGCATGCTGTACCGCCTGCAGCACCTGCAGGAACAGGCGCAGCCGCGCCGCCGTGGGCAGCGCTTGTTTCGCCGCATGCGCGGTGATCGGCTCGCCCTGCACGTACTCGAGCGCGAGCCAGGGCTGCGCGCCGTCCAGGCCGGCATCGAGCACCGAGGCGATGTGCGGGTGCGTCAGCGCCGAAAGGATCTCGCGTTCGCGCGCGAAGCGCTCGCCGATGACGCGGGCGCGCGCGCCCAGCCAGGGCAGCTTGAGCGCCACCTCGCGCCGGTGCGCGCCGTCGGCGCGTTCGGCCAGCCACACGCTGGCCATGCCGCCCTGGCCGAGCTCGCGAAGCAACGCGTAGGGCCCGATGTGCTGGCCCATCGCGAGGCCGGCTGAGGCCGGCGCGGCCGCCAGCACCGGCAGCGCCTGCAGGAAGGTTCCGGTCTCGATCGCGCGCCGCTCGTCGAGCAACTGGCGCAGCGCCGGAGCCAGCGCGCCCAGCGACGCCTCGCGCGCGGCCAGCCAGGCCTCGCGCTCGGCCGGCGGAAGCTCGAGCGCTTCGTCGAGCAGGCGCAGCAGCGCAGACCAGTCGTTGCGGGCCAGGTTCATGGGGATGTGGTGCGGTGTCCTGCAGGCATACGCATCGGCGCGCGGCCATCCGCCATGGCCGCGGCGCGATCAGCCACGCTTGAGGCTCGCGTACAGGAAGCTGCGCGCCTTCTCCCAGTCGCGCTCCACGGTGCGCTTGGCCACGCCGAGCGCCTGCGCAATCTCGTCCATCTCCAGGCCCACGAAGTAGCGCATCTCGACCACGCGCACCAGGCGCTCGTCGATCGCGGCCAGCTCCTGCAGCGCCTCGTGCACCTGCAGCACCTCGTCGCTGGAGGCCGGCTGCGCATCGGCGGCCTGCGTGTCGAAGGTGACCATCAACTGGTCGCCTCCTCGCCGCTCGGCACGGCTCTCGCGCACCAGGTCGACGACTACCGAGCGCATCACCCGCGCCGCGTAGGCGAGAAAGTGCGAGCGGTCTTCCAAGCGCAGCTGCTGCAGCTTCACCAGCCGCAGGTAGGACTCGTGCACCAGCGAAGTGGTGTCGAGCAGCGTCGGCCCCTGGCCGCCGCGCAGCTTGGCGTGCGCGATCTGGCGCAGCTCGGCGTAGAGCAGTTCGTAGAGCCGGTCCACCGCGCCCTCGGCGCCCTGATTGGCCGAGCGGATCAGCGCGGTGACGTCGCCGCTCACGCGCTTCCCTCGCCGAGACGGCGCAGCGAGTCACCGGTGACGCGGCAGATGCGCCAGTCGGGCATCACCGTGGCGCCCATCTTCTCGTAGAAGCGGATCGCGTTCTCGTTCCAGTCGAGCACGCTCCACTCGAAGCGGCCGTAGCCGCGCGCCACCGCGATGGCGCCCAGCCGCGCCAGCAGCGCCTGGCCGATGCCGCTGCCGCGCTGCGCGGGCTGCACGTACAGGTCTTCGAGGTACAGCCCTGGGCGCGACAGGAAGGTGGAGAAGTTGGTGAAGAACAGCGCGAAGGCGACCACGTTGCGGTCCACCTCGGCGACCAGCGCCTCGACCACGGGCTTGTCGCCGAACAGGTGCGGGCGCAGCGTCTGCGGCGTCACCTGCAGCAGGTGGGTCAGCTGTTCGAACTCGGCCAGCTCGCGGATCAGGCCGACGATGGCATCGACATCGCGCAGCTCGGCGGCGCGCAGGGTGAAAGGGGGTGAAGCGCTCATGCGCGCCATTGTCCATGGAGTCGGACAGCACTGTCCCGCCATCGACAGCGAGCGGCGTCGAATGCCACTAGAGTCCGTTGCATGAGCTCCCCCGTCTACGTCGCGAGCCGCCCGGCACGCAGCCTGTTCGTCACCGTGCGCGGCCTGCGCTACCACCTGCTCGCCTGGGGCGACCCGGCGCTCGCCACGCCCGAGCGACCGCCGCTGGTGCTGTTGCACGGCTGGATGGACGTGGCGGCCTCGTTCCAGTTCATGGTCGACGCACTGGCCGACGATCGCTACGTGATCGCCGCCGACTGGCGCGGCTTCGGCCTGAGCGACAGCGGCGGCGGCGACAGTTACTGGTTCCCCGACTACCTCGGCGACCTGGACGCGCTGCTCGAACACCCGGAGCTCGGCCTGGCCGGCCAGCCGGTCGACCTGCTCGGCCACAGCATGGGCGGCAACGTGGTGATGATCTATGCCGGCGTGCGGCCCGAGCGCATCCGTCGGCTGATCAACCTCGAGGGTTTCGGCATGCCGCAGACCGTGCCGGCGCAGGCGCCCAAGCGCTACCGGCAGTGGCTCGACGAACTGCGCGAGCCGGCCGAACTGCGCCGCTATGCCAGCGTGGCCGAGGTGGCCGCGCGGCTGCGCAAGACCAACCCGCTGCTGCCCGAGGACAAGGCAGCCTGGCTGGCGCCGCACTGGTCACGCCAGGGTGCCGACGGGCAGTGGGAGATCCTCGGCGACCCGGCGCACAAGCGCACCAATCCGATGCTTTATCGGGTGGACGAGGTGCTGGCCTGCTGGAAGCAGGTCCGTGCGCCGCTGCTGTGGGTGGACGGCGACCGCACCGACATCGAGAAGTGGTGGGGCCACCGCTACCCGCGCAGCGAGTTCGACGAGCGGCTGGCGGCGGTGGCGCAGGTCGAGCGGCACCGGCTCTCGCCGGCCGGGCACATGCTGCACCACGACCAGCCCGAGGCGCTGGCTCGACGGATCGAATCCTTCCTGGCCTGAGCGCGCCTGCAGCAACCCGCCGGGCGTGCGAAGATGGGCGAAGCGGCCACGCATCACGGCCCGCCAGCGGAGTGCTCGCGATGAGTGCAGGCAAGACGATCCGTCGCATCGGTTTCCGGAAGTGGTACGAACGGGAGCTGCTGCAAAGCCACGCCAACCTCGTGCTGCTGCTGCTGGCCACCCTGGGCCTGCTCGGCTGTGCCGAGGCGTACAGCGCGCGGGCGGCCCTGGGCGATCAGCTGCAGGTGCTCGCCGCAGCCGCCGCCAGCGCCGCCATCGGCCTGCTGGCGCTGCGGCGCTACCTCTACCTGCTCAACCACGCCGAGTTCGTTGCCAACCAGGCCACCTGCGCGCACTGCGACACCTATGCGCGCCTGGAGTTGATCGACGAGAACGTCGCCGCCAACCGCCTGCAGGTGCGCTGCCGCAAATGCGGCCACCAGTGGCCGATCGACCTCTGAGGGCCGTCCGCGCCTGGCCGACGCCATCCCAAGGCGCAGCGAGATGTGCCACACGACACGCAGATGACGGGGGATGACGCGTTTCTGCGTCAGCCCGGGGTCAGTTTTCTGTAACATGCGCCCTGTCCTATGGCGACCATCTACTCCAAGACCGCAGACGGCCAGAACGAGATCGAGACCCGAGCTCGCAGGCTGACTCCCCGCGCGCGCTCGACGCTGATCCTCGTCGACGGCAAGCGCAGCGCCGCTGAACTCGGCAAGCTCGTGCAGCAGGCCGACGAAACGCTGCAGGCCTTGCTGGAAGCGGGGCTCATCGAGGTCGTGGTCACCAAATCCGCGCCGGTCAAGGACACGATCCCGGCCCCGTTGGCGGGCGGCGCCCCGGCGGCGCCGGCGCCCGCATCGGGCATGGCGCTCGTCGAATTCGAGGCCACGCGCCGCGACGCGGTGCGCGCCATCAACGACCTGCTCGGCCCGGAGGCCGAGACCCTGGCCTTGCGGATGGAGCGCGCGACCGACGCCGACCAATTGCGGATCGCTCTGGAGCGGGCCGTGGCCTACATCGCCAATGCACGTGGCGGCGGCCCGGCAGCCCAGTTCGCAGGCAAGTTCCTGAGCAACCTGCAGGGCTGAGCGGTTCAGCGCGGCAGCCAGCGCCGCTGCGCTGCCAGGCGCGACAAGGCGTGCCAGTCGTCCCCCTCGCGCTGGTCGAGCACTTTCGGCCACAGCTTGAGCAGCAGTTCGGCAGTGGCCAGCGTGTCGGCGGCCGCCTGGTGACGCACCGCGCATTGCACGCCGAGCGCCGCCATCCAGTCGTCCAGGGATCGGCCCGACACGTCGGGCCGCACCACCTGCGCAACATCGGCCAGGTCGATCCACGGGTTGGCCAGGCGTCGGCCCAGCGCAGCGCGCATCGCACGCTGGATCAGCGCCTCGTCGAAGGCGACGTGAAAGCCGATCAGCGGCGAGGCACCCACCCAGCGCTCGAACTCGGCCAGCGCCTGCGCGGCTTCCACGCCCTGGCCCTGCGCGCCCACGCCGATGCCGTGCAGCAGGATGTTGGCCTTGTCCACCGGTGCGGCCTCGTGGCGCAGCACCACCTCGAAGCTGTCTCCGAGCGTGATGCGTGGCGCGCCAGCTTCTCGGCGCAAGGCGATGGCGGCAATGGCGAGCAGGCGGTCGCGCGAGGCATCCAGCCCGCTGGATTCGACATCGAGCACCACCCAGCGCCCTTCATCGGCCGGCGCCGCGCCACGCCTCGAGAACCAGCCCATCATCGCTGGTAGTCCAGTTCCATGCGCTGCTGCAGGCGCCGCGCGATGCGCAGGCTTTCCTTGAGCATGCGGCGGTCGATGTCGTTCAGCGCGCCCACGTCGACCAGGTTGGCGTTGCCGTCGGATGCGTTCACGGCCTCGCGGCTGTCGGCATCGAGCTGCACCTGCAACCGCAGCAACTGCAGGAACTCGAAGGCGCCGACCCAGGACTCGCTCTCCTGCGGCTCGAGGGCGAGCGCCCGGCCCACCGCCTCGAGCCGCGCCCGCGTGCCGGTGACGGCCGCGCCATGCGCCAGCCCGTACAGGCGCGCCACGTCGACGAAGATCGCCGTGCCCTGCAGCTTCAGGTCGATCACCTCGCGGCCGCCCAGCGCCTTCACGTCGATCGCGCCGCGCCAATTCAGCGGCGCGCGGTGCGTGAGCGCATTGTCGGCCAGCTGCTTCATGAAGCGCGGCAGCTGCGGCGCGCGCTGCGTGAGCAGATCGCGCAGCGGCGCGGCGAGTTCCTCGCGGCCGGCGACGGCGCGCAGGTCGAAGAAGATGCTGGCCTTGAGCAGGTCTTCGGGCGCGCCGTGCTCCATCCAGTGCCCGAAACGCTGCAGCCATTCGGCCGGCGTCAGGCAGCACTCGGGGTTGCTCGCCATCACGTTGCCCTTGCACAGCGGGTAGCCGCACTGGTCGAGCCCTTCGTTGACCTCGCGCGCGAACTCCAGCCACGCCGGCCGGTCGCGATCGGGGTGGTCGCTGTCGAACACCAGGCCGTTGTCCTGGTCGGTCGAGATGGTCTGCTCGCCGCGCCCTTCGGAGCCGAAGGCCAGCCAGCAGGCGCGCGCCAGGTCGAGGCCACGCTGCTGCGCGACGAGCGTCACCAGCCGCTCGGCGAGCAGGTCGTTGAGGTGGCTGATCAGCTCGGTGAGCTGGCGCGCGCGCACGCCCTGGCCGAGCAGGCTGCGCGCGAAGCGCCGGATGTCGGCGGCCGACTGGCGCAGCGTGGCCACGTCAGGCGCCGCGCGGATGGCCGTGCTCACCTGCTTGAGCGACAGGCGCTGCAGCGCGAACAGGTCGCGCTCGGAGACGATATTGACGACCCGGCCGCCCTCGAGGATGGGCACGTGGCGAATGCCATGGCGCGACATCAGCAGCGCCGCGTCCTGCGCGGTGTCGGCCACGGTGAGCGTGCGCAGCGGCGCCGTCATCACTGCCTCGATCGGCGTGGCCAGCGGCAGCTGCGGCAGCGTCACGCGGCCCAGGATGTCGTGCCGCGTCAGGATGCCCAGCGGCGCGCCGGCGGCGTCGGCCACCAGCACCGAGCCGATGCGCCGCTCGTGCATGGTGGCCAGCGCCTGCGCCAGCGGTGTCTCGGGTGCCACGCACACCGGCGGCTTGCGCGGCAGCGAGCCCAGCGGCCCCTCGAGCGACTGTTCGGCCAGCGTCTGCGAAGCGTAGGCCGCCTGCAGCGTGCGGCGCGAGAGCTCGAGGAACTGCATGACGCGACGGTTCAGGAAGTCGGCGAAGGGCGCGCTCTGCGCGGCCAGCGCGTGCATGGCGGCGACCGGCAGCATCAGGCAGAAGGTGTCTTCCTGCGCCTGGTAGGTGGCCGTGACGGCGCGCGCGCCCATCACCGCGCCGACCGGGAACAGGTCCCCCGCCTCGTACTGGAAGCCGCCGGCCTGATCGGCCAGGCCGCGCCGCCCCGTCACGCTGCCCTGGCGGATGTAGAGCAGGTGCTCGACGACGCCGGAATCGGGGGCGAGCACCGTCTCGTCAGGCGCGAAGTAGGCCTGCTGCGCTTGCGCGATGAAGCGGTCGACCTGCTCCGGCTGCATCTGCGCGAACGGCGCGTGGCGCATCAGTTCGCCGCGCAGGTTGGCCAGCAGGCTGGAAGACGGCGTGGTGGCGTTGCTCATCGAGGGCGTTCGATCGTGAATGCCCACGATGGTAAGGCTCGTCCGCCTGACCGGCGACGCGCTGGATCAAGGCCCGGCGTCGCCGCGACGGCTGCCGCACGTCACCGCAGTGCCGGACTTCCGCCGGCACCTCAGGCCAGCCGCCGCAAGCCCGGCCGCAGCCACCGCGAACGGCAACGCGAGCAGGAAGCCGAACTCCGGCGTGACCGTGTGCCACCACGCCACCGAACCAACCCAGAAGTTCTCGATCATGGATGCCTCCGTCAGAGCAGCTGGAACGCCAGGACCGCCGTCAGCGTGGGCGGGAGCGCCGCGACGAGCAGGCCCAGGGGATGAATGGCTTCGTCTTCGAAGTGGCCGCGCAGGATGGCGAAGCCGGCGGGGTTGGGCGCGTTCGCGATGACGGTGAGGCCACCGCCCGTCACGGCACCCGCCACCAGTGCGTACTTGAACTCGTCGCTCAAGCCCTCGACGAGCGAGCCGAGGTAGGTCAGTGCCGCGTTGTCGGTCACCGCGGTGAGCACGGTCGCACCGAAGTAGACCGTGGTGGCGTCCATGCCGCGAAGCAGGGGCTCGAGCCACCACTGCTGCTGCCCGCCCAGCACGACCAGACCGGCCAGGAAGAACGCCACCAGCAGACCTTCGCGCAGGATGAGCCGGTCCTGGAACTTCGGATACGCGGTCGCGAAGCCCATGAAGAACAGGAACAGGCCCATGAACACGGGCGGGTGATGCGCGAAGGCGACGACCCCGGCGAGAAAGAGCAGGTGCAGCGCGCAAACCCATGCAGGCAGGCGAGCCGCACGATCGCCCTGGGCGCGCGGCAGTTCCGCCAGCTCGCGCCGGAACACCAGCGCCGTGACGAGCGCGTTGACGGTGACCGCAATCGCCGCCTTCCAGCCGAAGTGCGCGAGCATGTGCCACACGTCCCAGTTCCACTTCGCTGCCACCATGAGCACCGGTGGCGCTGCGAACGGGGTGAGCGTGCCGCCGATGGAGATGTTCACGAACAACACGCCGAGCGTCGCGTACTTGAGCTTCTGCGAGACGCCGCCGACGCTGAAGATGCGGTCTCTGAGCATCATGGCCGCCAGCGTCATCGCCGCCGGCTCCGTGATGAGCGAGCCCAGCAAGGGAACGAATGCCAGCGCCACGAAGTAGAAGGCCATGCCCCCGCCCAGCGGGACGAAGCGTGCGATCGTGTGGACGCTGTCGCGCGCCATCTGCAGCACCGCGCGGCTGCCGGCGATGACCATGATCGCGAAGACGAACATGGGCTCGGTGAAGTTGCGCGAGTCCAGGTACGCCGTCGCCGTCTCGCGCCCTTGCGTGGCCATCATCGCCACGACCAGCACCATCGCCCAGAAGCCGAACACGACCTCCACTTCGCCCAGCAGGTGCCAGACGCCGGCGTGGTCGGGCCGGCGATGCGCCATGCGCTCGAAGAACTTGGTCGAAAAGGTGTGGACCAGGGCCACCGCAAAGAGGCCCGCGCCCACCATCTGGATGGTGGTCATGGGCGCCCCCGTCGCTGCAGTCGATCACGCAGGCCGCGGCGCAGCCGGCGAACGTGGAAGGGACCTAGGAAGACCGCCAGCAGCGGCATCGCGAGCGCGAAGTTGAGTACGGCCACGCCGAAGCGGCTCGACAGGCTCGGGTCGGCCACGCTGTAGCGCGTGAGCGCGGTCACCGCGACCAGGCCGGCCGCCATGCCGAGCAGTTCGAGCATGTCGAGCTCGGTGTCGCGGGCGGCCTTCAGGGCTTCGTCTTGCTCGACCGCCGGAAACTGGCGCAGTTCAGGCAACAAGACCGGCCACAGCCGGTTCATCGCTCCGCCGCGACAGGGCGTCGCGATGGAATGGTCGTGAGTGCAGATTCAGGTGCGGGCACGCGCGGTCTCCTCCACGCGGGAGACTAGGCGCTGTGGCCCTTGCGGGCTATTCGCGCGCCACCGTACGGCCTGGCCCGTACGGGCACTCCGGGTTGGCGGCCGAAAGCCTCAGGCTCGTCCCTGGTCGACCAGGCGCACCAGGTCGACCAGATTCTTGACTCCGAGCTTCTCCATGACACGTGCCTTGTGGACCTCGACGGTGCGCGGGCTGATCCCCAGTGCTTCGGCGATGCGCCGGTTGTGCAGGCCCTTGACCATCAGCGACATGACTTCGCGTTCGCGCGCAGACAACGGCGTTGCCGGTGAGGTACGCGCCACCGGCTGCTGCGGGCTTGCCGCGGTGCGCAATCCTGACAGGGCCGTCTCGATGGCTGCGAGCAGTTGCTCACCGTCGAACGGCTTCTCGATGAAGTCGACGGCGTCGGCAAGGAAGGCCTGGCGAGCCGCCGCGACGTCGCCGTGCGCGGTGATGACGACCACCGGCAAGGTGGGCCCGGCTTCGCGCAGGCAGCGCTGCAATTCGAGGCCGGACATGCCCGGCATGCGGATGTCGAGCACGACGCAGCCTCGCCACGCCGGCTGAACCGCCGAGAGGAAGTCCTCGGCGCTGGCGAACGTGGCCGTGGTGTAGCCGCGCAGGCTCAGCAGCAGCGAGAGCGCATCGCGCACCGATGCGTCGTCGTCGACGATGAAGACGGTGTCACGATGCATGCTGATGCTCTTCAGGGTCCCTGGGATCGCCGATCGGAAGGGTAAAGCAGAAGTGCCCGCCGGGACCGGGTTCGGCCCACAGCGCACCGCCGTGGGCTTCGACGATGGCTCGGCAGATGCTCAGACCCACGCCCATGCCGCCGGGCTTGTCCGAGGGGCCGGGTTCGAACAGCGACTGCAGCCTGGCGGTCGTCACACCGCCGCCGCTGTCCAGGACTTCCACCAGCAGCATGCCCTTGCGCTCCCGTGCGCGCACTCGAACCTGCCGCGACTCCTGGCCACTCGTGGCCGCGTCGAGGGCATTCGCGACGAGGTTGCGCAGGACGACGGCGATCTGCACGCTGTCCATGCGGACTGCTCGCGTGCCGACGTCGATGTCGCACACCACCTGGACGCCGAGGGCCTCGGCCCTGCGTGCATTTGCCTCGACGACTTCGCTCAGCAGCGGAGTCACCGCGACGGGCCGAAGCTGCGTGCTGCCGGTGCGAAAGAAGTCCCGCAGGCGCTTGACGACGGCGCTGGCGCGCAGCGCATCGTCGGCCATCCGGCCCGACACGTCGGCCAGCCGCGCGAGGCGTTGCTCGTCCGAAATGCCGGTGGCGGCAACGATCAGGCGCGACGCATCGGCATAACTGTTCATCGCCGTCAGCGGCTGGCTCAATTCGTGCGCGAGGGCGGCGGCCATCTGCCCGGCGGCGGCGAGCCGCAGGCTGCCCTTGAGCTCCGCCGCAGCACGCTCCCGTTCGTCGACAGCCACGCCGAGCAGCAAGCCGGTCATCGTCACGGCCGCCATGAGCACCTGAAGCTCGAACACGGTGAGGTCGGGATTCGGGGCGGATTGGACGGCGATGATCAACCCGACCTGCGTGAGCCCGGCCGCCGACACGGCGCCGGGCAGGCCGAGGCGCGCCGACGCCCAGACCACCGGCAGGAAGAGCAGATAGAAGAACTTGAAGTGATCCCGGTCGTCGCGCCCGAAGACGACGGCGAGCAGCGCGGCGATCAGCAAGGCGATCAGCCACCAGTCCCAGCTCTTCATCGTGGCGGACAAGGCGGCCCGGCGCAGCGCGTCCGTGACAACCAGCAGGATCGGCAAGAGCACCACCATGCCGACCGCGTCTCCGACCCAGTAGCGGACGATGGCCTCGAGCAGGTTGCCGCTCGGGCCCAGGCCGGCGACAGCGAAGGTGCAGACATAGACGATGCCGCTCACGAGGGCACCGGCGACCACGATGGCGGTGAACCAGATCAGGTCGCGACGCCTGGCCAGCGCCAGGGAGCGATCGAGTCGGGTCTGCAAGGCCCGTGCGATGGCGGCGTACGACAGGGCGAGCGCCGTGGTCGCGGCGAGCGTGACGAACCAGTCCGACGGAACGCCGCGCACGGCGAGTTCGGCGGTCAGCAGGCTGAGCCAGACCAGCCACAGCCAGCGGGCGTTGCCCAGCAGCAGCGCCACCGCCAGCGCCGGCTGCGGGTTCCACGGCGTGATGTTCAGGCCCTGGAACGGCCGGATGTAGCTGACCCAGTCCAGCAGCAGGAAGACGAACACATAGGCGAAACCGATCAGCCAGGCGGGGGGCCCGACTTTGACTGCGGAGGGATCCATGCCGGGTACTGACATGCGTTTGATTGTCGGCCGTCCCGCCGGCACCGAACCGGCCCATTGCGGCCTCAGGATGGCCGGACCTAGGGACGATGGAGGTACTGGGCCGATACATTCAGCAGGTAGAGCCCGAGCAGCGAGAGTCCTGCCCAGGACAGCGCTGCCGAAAGCCGGGGACGCGGAGGTCGCAGCAGGGCGACGCACACCACGCTGCTCATCACGGCCGCGATCAGGCCGGTCGCGACATGGGCCGAAGACAGGTCGCGAAAGAGGGGACCTTTCAGGTAGGCGACATCATCGATCGCGATGATGAGCAGGTCGAACAGGTTGCTGCCCAGGATGTTGCCGAGGGCGAGGTCGACCGCCCCGATCCGCAACGCGGCGAGTGTCGTCGCCAGTTCCGGCATCGAGGTGGCCAGCGCGACGAAGAGGGTTCCGACGAACGAATCGGACCACCCCATGAGGCGTGCCAACTGCACGCCGACCAACGGGAGCCAGATGCCGGCCACGACGATGAACATGGCCGCCAGCGCGTAGCCGCCGAGCGCCTTTCGCAGCGACATACCGGCGGCCCCAGGCGCCCGCTCGGGCATGCTGCGACGTTCGATCCTGTAGAGGGCCGCCATGGCAAGACCGTAGACGGCCATCAACACCACGCTGAACAAGCTCACGTGGCCAATCGCCCAGCCGGGCGCGAACTGAACGGCGCCGAGCGCAAGCAGCACCAGGCCGAGCATCACGACACCCGCAGCCGCCGTGAACAGATGACTCCTGCTGGCCGCGCTGTACAGGCCACCGGTGCGAAGGACCGGCTCTGCCAGGGCGAGCAGGGCGAGATTGAAGACGGTGCTGCCGAGCGCGTCGCCGACCGCGATGTCCGGGTTGGATGCGACGGTCACCGCGCTGAGCCCCGTCACCAGCTCGGGCAAGGATGTGACGGTCGCCATGAGGATCATGCCGATCCAGCTGCGCGACATGCCGCTGAGCGCGGCCAGCGCGTCACCATAGCGCACGAGGCGAGCACCGGCGATGCCGATCACGCCAGCGCAGGCCGCGAACTCGAGCCAGACTCCGAGGTTGCCGTTCATCGAGAAAAGAGTGCACTTGTCGTCGATGGATTCTGAGTGCCTTCGAGCGGATGGCGACTTGACCTCGCCCACGAAAAAGGGCCCCGTCCTTTCGGACGGGGCCCTCGCTTCAAGCGCGAAGCGTCAGAACTTCATCAGGCCTTGCCCAGGCGCAGGTCGGGGTAGCGCACGTGCTCCACCAGTTCCTGCGTTTCCTTGCTCGGCGCCGGCGTCAGCAGGCTGACGACCAGGATCACCAGCATGCCGATCGGCACGCCGAACAGGCCGGCGGAGATCGGCTGGATGTCCCACCACAGCTGCACCGGCGAGGTGACGCCGAACACGCCGCGCAGCCAGGGCTGGGTCGTGACCATGTAGTAGAACGTGGTGCCCAGGCCGGCGATCATGCCCAGGGAAGCGCCCCACTTGTTGGCGCGCTTCCAGAACACGCCCAGCACGAGGGCCGGGAAGAACGCCGCCGCCGCGAACGAGAACGCCGCCGAGACCAGGAACAGGATGTCCGCCGGTTTCTGCGCCGCCACCGCCGCCGCGCACAGTGCCACGACCAGCAACAGCATCTTGGAGATCATCACCCGGCGAGCCGTGGGCGCGTTCGGGTCGATCATCTTGTAGTACAGGTCGTGCGACAGCGCGTTGGCGATCGTCAGCAGCAGGCCGTCGGCTGTCGACAGGGCCGCCGCGAGGCCGCCCGCCGCCACCATGCCCGACACCACGTACGGCAGGCCACCGATTTCCGGCGTGGCCAGCACGATGATGTCGCCGCCGATCTTCATCTCGCCGAGCTGGAAGATGCCGTCCTTGTTGATGTCGATGACCGACAGCAACGTGGGATCGACCTTCGACCAGCTGGTGATCCAGCGTGGCAACTGGTCGAACGGCGTGCCCACCAGCACGTTGAAGACCTCGTACTTGACGAGCACGGCCAGGGCCGGCGCCGTGAAGTACAGCAGGAAGATGAAGAACAGGCTCCAGAAGACCGACTCGCGGGCCTCCTTCACCGACGGCGTGGTGTAGTAGCGCATCAGGATGTGCGGCAGCGCGGCCGTACCCACCATCAGGCAGAACACCAGGGCCAGGAAGTTGCGCCGCGACACGTCGAAGGCCTTCTGCGCCTTCTCGTCGCCGTTCGGGTCGCCCGCGAACACTTGCGCGTGGATCGGCATGCCGGCCAGCGGCTTGGCGCGCGCTTCGTTGGCCGCCTTGGCGGCCGTCCAGGCCTTCTTGGCTTCGGCGTCGTTGGCCGGCACGGCGGCGAGCGCCTTCTCGGCCGCCTGCACCTCGGCCACCGGGGCATTCGCTTCCTTCAGGCTGGCGAGCTTCTTGGTCGCGGCGTCCTTGTCGGCGGCCAGCGCTGCAGGAATGTCCTTCAGCTTGGCGTCGAACTCGTCGGCCTTGGCCTTGAAGGCGGCGATGACCTCCTTCTCCTTCGGGTCGGCCATCAGCTGCTTCTCGCGGTCGCTGACCTTCTGCAGCTGGTAGCCGTAGATCGCCTGCGGGACCGGGATGCTGGTCTGCTTGACCGACAGCCACACCACCGGCACCAGGTAGGCAATGATCAGGATGATGTACTGCGCCACCTGCGTCCAGGTGACGGCACGCATGCCGCCCAGGAACGAACAGACCAGGATGCCGCCGAGGCCGACGAAGATGCCGATCTCGAAGGCCAGGCCCGACAGCCGCGCGGTGATCACGCCCACGCCGTAGATCTGCGCCACCACGTAGGTGAAGGAGCACAGGATCGCCGCGACGATGCCCAGGAAGCGCGGCAGGTTGCCCTCATAGCGCGCGCCCAGGAAGTCGGGGATCGTGAACTGCCCGAACTTGCGCAGGTACGGTGCGAGGAACAGCGCCACCAGGCAGTAGCCGCCCGTCCATCCGAGGATGAACGCCAGACCGCCGAAGCCGGTGAGGTACAGCGTGCCGGCCATGCCGATGAACGAGGCTGCGCTCATCCAGTCGGCGCCGGTGGCCATGCCGTTGTAGATCGCCGGCACGCGCCGCCCGGCCACGTAGTACTCGGCCGCATCCGTCGTGCGGCTCATGATGCCGATGCCGGCATACAGCGCCACGGTGGCGATCAGGAAGATGAAGCCGATCCAGTTGCGCGGCAGGCCCATCTGCTCGAGCACTGCCAGGATCAGGATGAAGGCCAGGAAGCCGCCGGTGTACCAGGTGTAGACCTTGTTCAGCTGCGCCTTGAAGGCCTTGTTGGCCGCGGCACCACCGCCGGAGCCTTGTTCGAAACTCAAGCCTGCCATGTCATTCCTCCTCGGCAACGCCGTGTTCCTGGTCCAGCCGGTTCATGTGCCGGGCGTAGTACCAGATGATGACGACGTAGACGATCAGCGCCCCCTGGGCCGCGACCCAGAAGCTGAACGGCCAGCCGAAGAAGGTGAAGTTCAGGTCACGGGCGAAGAACCCGATCCCGAACGTCACCAGGAACCAGATGGCCAGCAGAACCGAGGTGATCCTCAGGTTCGCACGCCAGTACTGGTGGTGCCTTTCGGACAATTGCATTTGCATCTCTGTGCCTCCTAGTTGCCAAACCCGGGCGTGAGCCCGGCCCTCGAACCACCGCCTCGCGCGGCGCCTTACTTCCAACCGAAAAACTCGACCCGGCAGCTGCCGCTGTCAGGGCGCCAACCCGGTCTCGCGCTCGAGCTGCGCCGCGACCTTGGGCTCGAAGCCATGCAGGTGTCGGATGATCTTGCGTGTCTCGTCGGGTTCGTGCCGGTCCAGGTGCACCCGGGCCAGCTGGTACCAGCCGTACGGGCTCATCGGCTGCAGCTGGGTGTTGTGCTTCAGGGCCTCGACGGCTTCGTCCAGGCGTTGCAGGCGGATCAGCGTCAGGCCCAGGCCGTACCAGGCCCGGTCGAGCTTCGGATCGAGTTCGACGGCACGCCGGAAGGCCGGGATCGCCTCGTCGTAGCGGCCGGCTTCTTCGAGCAGGTAGGCCAGGTTGAACCAGTCGGCAGCGCTGCGCTGCGGATGGCGCGCCACCAGCGCCTGCGCATCGGCAATCGCCAGCTCGCGCGCACCGCGGGCGGCCAGCACGTGTGCACGGCTGGCCAGCGCATAGGCATCGCCAGGCCACAGCGACAGCATGGTGTCGAAGGTGCGCTCTGCGCTCGCGTTGCGGCCGAACACCAGCAGCGTCATCGCCTGCAGCTTCAGGCGCCAGTAACCCAGGGAATGACCTTTCAGCGACATTGTTCGATCCCCACCTGCAGACACACATTGACTTTCACGATCGTGCTGACCACCCACACCATCGACAGCAGCACGAAGGCGGCCAGCGGGATGTGGCGGTCGATCACGACACGCGGGGTGATCAGGCGCATGCCCTTGACGAAGGGCCCGGTCAGCACCTGCAGCAACTTGTAGAAGAAGTTGGTCTCGCGCTTCTGCCCGGCCATCAGGCCGAGGAGGAATTGCCCGGCCAGCGCGAGCAAGGCGATCTCCGCAACGAGCTTCACCGACGAGACAAGCAGCAGCATTCCGGACCCTGTAAGGAAGATGTCGGACTGTCGTCTCGGATCGCTTACAGGTTTCTGACAATGAGGGAGGGCCTTCGCGCTTCCCCCCTTCGGGCAAACCCTCGCCGATGACCTGCAAGGGCTGTCAGGCCGCCTCGAATGGGCCCCATGCGAAAATCCGCGTCTTTCCCAGCAGGCGGCATCATGGACATCGAACGCATCAACCAGATCGGCAACACCCTGGCCGACCTGACCTCGCGCACCGAAGCGCTGCGGAGGTATCTTTGACTACGATCGCAAAGCGCTTCGGCTGAACGAAGTCAACGCCGCGCTCGAGAACCCGAACGTCTGGAACGAGCCCAAGCGGGCGCAGGAACTCGGCCGCGAGAAGAAGTCGCTGGAGACCGTGGTCGGCACCATCGACCACCTGGCGAGCAACCTCGCCGACAACACCGAGCTGTACGAGATGTCGAAGGCGGACGCCGACTTCGACGGCCTGGCCGCGATCGAGGCCGAGGCGGGCAAGCTGGCCGAGACCGTCGGGCAGCTCGAGTTCCGCCGCATGTTCAACAACCCGGCGGACCCGTCCAACTGCTTCATCGACATCCAGGCCGGAGCCGGCGGCACCGAAGCCTGCGACTGGGCTTCGATGCTGCTGCGCCAGTACCTCAAGTACTGCGAGCGCAAGGGCTTCAAGACCGAGGTGATGGAAGAGACCGAAGGCGACGTGGCGGGCATCCGCAGCGCCACCATCAAGGTCGAGGGCGAGTACGCCTTCGGCCTGCTGCGCACCGAGACCGGCGTGCACCGGCTGGTGCGCAAGAGCCCGTTCGACTCCTCGGGCGGCCGCCACACCAGCTTCGCCAGCCTGTTCGTCTACCCCGAGGTGGACGACTCGATCGAGATCGAGATCAACCCGGCCGACGTGCGCACCGACACCTTCCGCGCCAGCGGTGCGGGCGGCCAGCACATCAACAAGACCGACTCGGCGGTGCGCCTGACGCACATCCCCACCGGCATCGTGGTGCAGTGCCAGAACGACCGCAGCCAGCACCGCAACCGCGACGAGGCCTGGCAGATGCTGCGCTCGCGCCTGTACGAGCACGAGATGCGCAAGCAGAGGGAGGCGCAGCAGAAGCTCGAGGACACCAAGACCGACGTCGGCTGGGGCCACCAGATCCGCAGCTACGTGCTCGACCAGAGCCGCATCAAGGACCTGCGCACCAACGTCGAGATCAGCAACACGCAGAAGGTGCTCGACGGTGACCTCGACGCCCTCATCGAAGCGAGCCTGAAGCAAGGTGTCTGAGGCCGTGTCCAAGGTGCAGGCCTTCCTCTTCGACCTCGATGGCACGCTGATCGACAGCATGCCGCACCACCACGATGCGTGGGTGGCGTGGCATGCGCGGCGCGGTCTGGCCATCGATGCCAACGCCTTCTTCACGGCCACCGCCGGGCGCTCGAACGACGAGATCCTGGCCGACATGTTCCCCGCGGCCTCGGCCGAAGAGCGGCTGGCGATGGCGCACGAGAAGGAAACGCTGTACCGCGAGATCGCCGCGCCGAAGCTGGCGCTGGTGGCCGGCGCGAAGGAGTTCATCGAGCGCTCGCTGGCCGCCGGCATCCGCCTGGCGGTGTGCACCGCGTCGACGACGGAGAACATGAAGCTCGCCTTCGCGCGCTTCCCGATCGACCGCTGGGTCGAGACGGTGGTCAGCCCCGCCGACGGCCTGCGCGGTAAGCCGCACCCGGACATCTTTCTGGAAGCCGCGCGACGGCTCGGCCTGGCGCCTGCGCGCTGCGTCGTCTTCGAGGATGCGCCGCTGGGCATCGAAGGCGCGCGCCGCGCCGGCATGGGCGCCGTGGCCTTGACGACCACGCTGCCGCTGGCGGCCTTCTCGAGCTACCCGAACCTGCTGGCGAGCGCGGCGGACTTCCGCACGCTCGCTCCCTCTGCCCTGACGAAAGAAGCCCCCCATGCGTGAAGGCATTGCCCAAGCAGTACGACGCGCCGACTACGCCGCGCCGGCCTACTGGATCCGCAGCGTCGAGCTCACCTTCGACCTCGACCCGGTGCGCACCATCGTCGCCAGCCGCATGGCCATCGTGCGCAACGCCGCCGGCGCCGGCGGCCCGCTTCGCCTGCACGGCGAGGATCTCGAGCCGCTGCGCGTGCTCGCCAACGGGCAGAGCGTGTCGTTCCGCAGCGAGGCCGGCGAGCTGGTCATCGACAACCCGCCCGAGGGTGACTTCACGCTGGAGATCCGCAACACCTGCTCTCCGGAGAAGAACACCCAGCTGTCGGGCCTGTACACCTCGGGCGGCGGCTTCTTCACGCAGTGCGAGGCGGAGGGCTTCCGCCGCATCACCTACTTCCTGGACCGGCCGGACGTGATGGCGGTCTACACGGTCACGTTGCGCGCCAGCAAGTCGCGCTACCCGGTGCTGCTGTCCAACGGCAACCTGGTCGAGCAGGGCGATCTCGACAACGGCCGCCACTTCGCGAAGTGGCACGATCCCTTCCCGAAACCGAGCTACCTGTTCGCCTTGGTCGCCGCCAACCTGGTGGCGCGCGAGCAGCACATCCGCACGCGCTCGGGCAAGAACCACTTGCTGCAGGTGTGGGTGCGCCGCGGCGACCTCGACAAGACCGAGCATGCGATGAACTCGCTGATCGCCTCGGTGGTGTGGGACGAGGCGCGCTTCAAGCTGCCGCTGGACCTGGACCGCTTCATGATCGTCGCCGTCGGCGACTTCAACATGGGCGCGATGGAGAACAAAGGGCTGAACATCTTCAACACGAAGTACGTTCTCGCGCACCCGGCCACCGCCACCGACGACGACTACGCCGGCATCGAGAGCGTGGTCGGCCACGAGTACTTCCACAACTGGACGGGCAACCGCATCACCTGCCGCGACTGGTTCCAGCTCAGCCTGAAGGAAGGGCTGACGGTGTTCCGCGACCAGGAGTTCAGCCAGGACATGTCGGGCTCGGCGACGGCGCGCGCCGTCAAGCGCATCGCCGACGTGCACTCGCTGCGCGAGATGCAGTTCCCCGAGGACGCCGGCACCATGGCGCACCCGGTGCGCCCCGACGCGTATGTCGAGATCAACAACTTCTACACCGCCACCGTCTACGAGAAGGGCGCCGAAGTCGTGCGCATGATGCAGACGCTGGTGGGCCGCGACGGCTTCGCCAAGGGCATGTCGCTGTACTTCGAACGCCACGACGGCCAGGCCGTCACCTGCGACGATTTCGCGCAGGCCATCGCCGACGCCAACCCCGGCAGCGAGCTCGCGCGCACGCTGCCGCAGTTCAAGCGCTGGTATGCGCAGGCCGGCACGCCACGGGTCACCGCACGCGGCCGCTATGACGCTCCGACGCGCACCTACACGCTGGCGCTCGACCAGCACTGCCAGCCCACGCACGGCCAGGCCGAGAAGCAGCCTTACGTGATCCCGGTGGCGATGGGCCTGCTCTCGCGCGACGGCCAGCCGATGGCACTGCGCCTGGAAGACGAGCCGCCGACCACCGCCACCGAACGCGTGCTGGTGCTCGAGGAGGCGCGCAGCTTCTACACCTTCGTCGATGTCGACAGCGAGCCGGTGCCCTCGCTGCTGCGCCACTTCTCGGCGCCGGTGACCCTGGTCGACGGCCTGCACGACGCCGACCTGCTGGTGCTGCTGGCGCACGACCCCGACGCCTTCAACCGCTGGGAGGCCGGCCAGCGCCTGGCGCTGAACCGCCTGCTCGCTGCGGTGCGCAGCGACGCGCCGCTGCAGCTCGACGCCGCCTTCACCGGCGCGATGCGCGAGGTGCTGCGCCACCCGACGCTCGACGCCGCCTTCAAGACGCTGGTGCTCACGCCACCGAGCGAGACCTACATCGCCGAGCAGTTGGAGTCGGTCGACCCGCAGCGCGTCCATGCGGCCCGCGAGGCGATGGTGCTGCAGCTGGCACAGGCGCTCCACGCCGACTGGGAATGGGCCTGGGATGCGCATCAGGTGGGCGGCCCCTACTCACCTGCCCCGGAGCCGGCGGGCCGCCGCGCGCTGGCCAACCTGGCGCTGGCGATGCTGTGCCTGGACGCCACCGCGCGCGGCGACGTGCTCTGGCAAGGCCGCGCCTACCAGCGCTTCAAGGACGCCGCCAACATGACCGACCGCGAGGGTGCGCTGTGGGCGCTGCTGGCCTCGCATTCGGAGATGGCCGACCTGGCGCTGCCGCGCTTCCACGACCTGTTCCGCGGCGATGCGCTGGTCATCGACAAGTGGTTCGCGCTGCAGGCCAGCGCACCGGAGCGCGACGGCCGCGTCTTCGCGCGCGCCAAGGCGCTGCTCAAGCACCCCGACTTCACGCTGCACAACCCGAACCGCGCGCGCAGCCTGGTGCGCTCGCTGTGCGGCGACAACCCGGCGGCCTTCCACCGCGCCGACGCGGCGGGCTACGTGTTCTGGAGCGAGCGTGTGATCGAGCTCGATGCCTTCAATCCGCAGCTGGCCTCGCGCATCGCCCGCGTGATGGACCGCTGGGCCCAGCTGGCCGAACCCTACCGCAGCGCCGCGCGCGAGGCCATCGCCCGCGTGGCCGCGCGCACCGACCTGTCCAACGACGTGCGTGAGGTCGTCACGCGAGCCCTGGAGACCTGAACGTGGCCCGAAGAATCAGCCTGACGCAGTACCTCGTCGAACAGCAGCGCGAGCACGGGCACATCCCGGCCGAGCTGCGCCTGCTCATCGAGGTGGTGGCGCGCGCCTGCAAGACCATCGCGATCTCGGTGAACAAGGGCGCGCTCGGCGAGGTGCTGGGCAGCGCGCACACCGAGAACGTGCAGGGCGAGGTGCAGAAGAAGCTCGACATCATCTCCAACGAGGTGCTGATCGAGGCCAACGAATGGGGCGGCCACCTCGCCGCCATGGCCAGCGAGGAGATGGACTCCATCCACGTCGTGCCGAACCGCTACCCGCAGGGCGAGTACCTGCTGCTGTTCGACCCGCTCGACGGCTCGAGCAACATCGACGTCAACGTCAGCATCGGCACCATCTTCTCGGTGCTGCGCAAGGTCGGCCACCACCGCGGCGTCAGCGAGCAGGACTTCCTGCAGGCCGGCCGCGCCCAGGCTGCTGCAGGCTATTGCGTCTACGGCCCGCAGACCATGCTGGTGCTGACCGTCGGCGAAGGCGTGGCGATGTTCACGCTCGACCGCGAGATGGGCTCCTGGGTGCTGACCGCCGACCAGGTGCAGCTCCCGGCCGACACGAAGGAGTTCGCGGTCAACATGAGCAACATGCGCCACTGGGCGCCGCCGATGAAGCGCTACATCGACGAGTGCCTGGCCGGCAAGGAAGGCCCGCGCGGCAAGGACTTCAACATGCGCTGGGTGGCCAGCATGGTGGCCGACGTGCACCGCATCCTGACGCGCGGCGGCGTGTTCATCTACCCCTGGGACAAGCGCGAGCCCGACAAGCCCGGCAAGCTGCGCCTGCTCTACGAGGCCAACCCGATGAGCTTCCTGATCGAGCAGGCCGGTGGTTCGGCCACCAACGGCTCGCAGCGCATTCTCGACATCGTGCCGACCAAGCTGCACGAACGGGTCAGCGTGATGCTCGGCTCGAAGAACGAGGTCGAGCGTGTGACCGAGTACCACCGCGAATCGGCCTGAGCCCGGCGCGATGGGCCAGCTCTACCTGGTGCGGCATGGGCAAGCCTCGTTCGGCAGCGACGACTACGACCGCTTGAGCGAACTCGGCCGCCGCCAGTGCGTGCGACTGGGCGAGCACTTCCGCCAGTCCGGCGTGGTGTTCGAGGCGGCACTGACCGGCACGCTGAGGCGCCAGGTCGACTCGCTGGCCGGCATCGCCCAGGGCATGCAGATGGCGCCCCAGGCGCACGCCTGGCCGGGGCTGAACGAGTACGACGGCGACGCCCTGGTGGCGGCGATCCACCCCGGCCCGATCGCGCCGCCGCGCAGCGACGAGGCGGTACGCCAGCACTTCCGGCTGCTGCGCGAGGGCCTGCAGGCCTGGATGGACGGCCGCAGCGAGCCGCTGGGCATGCCCAGCTACGTGGACTTCGTGGCCGGCGTGTGCGAGGCGCTCGACCATGTGCGCAGGGCGCATGAAGGCGCGGTGCTGATCGTCTCCAGCGGCGGCCCGATCGCCACCGCGGTGGCCGCGGTGCTGGGCGCGCCCAAGGCCACCGCGATCGAGCTGAACCTGCGCATCCGCAACAGCGCCGTGACGGAGTTCGTGTTCACGCCCAAGCGGCATTCGCTGCTGAGCTTCAACGCCCTGCCGCATCTCACGGACCCGGCACTGGCCGACTGGATCACCTACAGCTGAGCCGGGCTATAATCTGCGGCTTCACGCCGGTGTAGCTCAGTTGGTAGAGCAGCGCATTCGTAATGCGAAGGTCGGGAGTTCGACTCTTCTCACCGGCACCAACACCTGTAGGGCCCGCCAGCGAGCGGGCCCTAACTTTTTGGGCCGCATGGGCTGCACTTGCGGCCCATGCGGCCCACGCGGCCCATTGACCTTCGCACGAAGTGGCCTGGGCCGCAGCGGCGGGTCGAGCCGCAGGCGCCGATGCGCTGCGTCAAGCCGGCCGTTGGACGGCCGAGTCTTTGGCGTTGCGACGGGTCAAGGCCTTCACTTTGGACTGCTGGGATAGGTCCACCCACGTGCATGTGGTGCACTCTTGGGCTGCTTCGCAGCGGTTGCTGCCATTCCGCCCGTTTAGGCGAATTGACGCTTAGGACCATGAAGCTGACGATGGGCGCAACTAGAGGGCTCAGCGGATCGCTATTGACGAGATTCTCGACTACTTCGAAAGCCATCCCCAGAGCCGAGACCATGGCTCTCTGCCTCGCTCGGTACCGTTCGCATGCGTAGCCGAAGGCGAGTCCATTGATGCAGGCGGCGAAGCCTTGTTGAAGTACGACTGCTTCGCGCGCTTGTCGCGGCTTCGTTCGGCTTCGACCTGAGCATTGGTCCACGAACCGCACTCGATGACGCGCCCCCTCTTGATCACATAGTGCGACCGGCAGTCCTGGTTCCAGTTGCCCACCGACGGATTGAGCGTCACGGACTCACCGTCGAATGTCATCGCCCAATCTGTGGGCGTAAACGGAGTCACCACGCGCTCACCACACCCGCAGCAGCATGCGTGCACTGCGGTCGCGTAGTCCATCGAGATGTACAACACGCCCGGCTCTAGCTCACGCGGCACGTTGCGGACAAAGCGATGCTCCAGGTGCTGGTGACGCATCATGTCTGGTCTCCATTGAGCAGCATGCCGCCATCGGTGGTGTATGTGCTGTGGTGTTCGTTTTCCAGATCGCGGTAGAAGCCTCGGAGCTTTTTCCACTTCACCACCGCCAGGCACGCGTTCAGGGCATTCAGGTCGGCAACCTGGATGTTGGACGCGTAAAGGTCCTGACCGCCACCTCCCGCGAAGGAGATGCGGCTCTGGTGAACGTGTTCGCGCTTCTCAGGCGTGCTGGTGGTGACGCGCAGGATGCCCCCCAGGCTGCCGTTGGTAAGTTCCAGCCCCATGCCGACGTCGATGAAGGGCACGCCCAGCGCCTCAAGCTTGGCCACGACGGCGCGCTTCTCCTCGCCGGCGTCCATGCTCAGGAAGGCGAAGGTGATGCCGTCCAGCAACCCGAGCGACTCAGCCTTCATCTCCACGGGGTGCGCCTCGATAAATCGGTGCATGCGCCCGTAGATGCCCTTCAGGTAGTGCACCTTCATCGGGGCATCCCGCAGCTCCTCCAGGGTCGGCGCGCCGGGTGCACGGAAGGCGTTGTGCGACAGGAAGACGTCGGGGTCGAACAGGCGAATCTGCTTCACCGGCGTCTTCGCCACGAAGTCGAGGATGTAGCCGCCGGTGCCGCCGAGGCCGATGATGGCCACGACCTCCTGCTCCAGCTTGGCTGCCAGCGCGCCAATCCCGACTCGGCTGGAGGCCGTGTCGAGGTAGTTGAAAACGCTGGCCTCGTCGTCCTCGTCGCCGCCTCGAAACACGCGCGGGCTGAGGCCCGGCTGTAGCACTGCGGCCGGACCCGCCAAGATGGTCGCGTAGGTCGACATCTTGGCGTAATAGTCCGGGTAGCCCAGATCGCTCGGCTTGCTGGAGAAGGTGAACCGTGCCTTGAGCCCGTGGCCAAGGTCAGTGTTCGGCTGTTGGTGCGAAATGCCTGGCAAGGGCGTTCCATCGGCGTTGCAAGGGAAATCGCCGTCCCAGTTGATGACGTGCGTTTCGGGTTTGCGGGTACGGTCGCCGGCCAGGTCAAGGGCCGACGACAGCGTACCGAAGCGCACCTGGCGCTGCGCATCGACGTAGGGCACCTCCAGCATCACCAGGAGGCTGCCCTGGATGCGCATGAAGTAACCCTCCGAGCGAAGGCGGGCCAAGTCTGGATTAGGACTGAACAGTGCGCGTGACATTGAAGATGGTGCCTTGCTTCTTGACTTCGACGGAGCCGCCCTCGCCGAGCTCGCCGGCGTGGGGGAGCGAGGCAGCATTGCGGTAGGTCATCGAGAACTTCACGTTGGTCTCGCCGGCCGCGTTCGGGTAGTACAGCTTGACCACCTGCTCGAAGGTGACGTGCTTGTCCGGCACGGTCTTCTCTTCAGAGTTGACCAAGATGACGTAGCCCGTGTCCGGCTTGGGCGCGGTGATGAAGCGCTCGATGCCGGGCGCGTCAAGGTTGAAGAGCTCGTCCGGGTCGATCAGGCGGTCTTGACCGCCGCGAACCTCCAAGAACACGGCCTCATCCGGCGACGCATCGGCGAGGTCGTACAGGACGCTGCCCAGGATGTCGGCGCGGCCCCACGCCTGTTGGCGGTCGTTCAGCGAGAACTTGAAGTCGCGGTCAGACTTGAACGCGATGAAGCGTTCGGCTCCCTTGTCGCGGAGGTCGAAGGTCTCGTCGAGGCGGACGTCCTCGAAGTCTCCCGTGTCCAGGTAGGCGAACAGGATGTAGTCAGCGCGGTGGTCCAGGCCCGCGCCGGCCAGGATTTGCCGGCCGGTGGGAACCGGGTCGGGCACATCAATGTTGCGGAAAGTCAGCCCCTCCAGGGCAAACCGGATGCGGTAGGCCGAAGCCTCCCTCAAGGCACGACCCTCGCGGATCGCTTCACCAACGTCGTCGTAGTTCATATGTTCCTTTTGAAGTCTGTAGGCAGCTCCATTGCTGCCCTACATCCACTCAATCGGACCGACCTGACGCCGCCGGTAAACTTTTTTAGAAGGTCTTCACCAAGGTCCCCTGCGGCACGGCGCCGCACACGAAGAACGCCGGGCAGTTGGGGCACGTCATGTCAGACGCCTCTGCCCGGAAGTTCCCACCACGGATTTCGCTCAGGATGCCGCCCATCTTGACCTGGCGGTTGCTCAGCTCCTTTGGCGACAGCGTGAGTTGCTTTGTTTCGGCGTCGGCCAGGTACACCAGTTCCACGACCGCATCCGGAAAGGCGGCGCGGGCAGCCAGTACGAAGGCCGCAGCACCGACATCCTTGCCTTCACCGCTCGTCGCGTGGCCGGTCTTGACACGGCGCAGCGTTCGAACACCGTTGCGCACCAGGACCTCGTCAGGCCTGACCTCGACCTCGTGGTAGTCGAAGGTGATGAGCAGCGCGGTGGGCGCTTGTACCGACGCGCCGGCCCGCGATTCCAGGAAGTAGCCCAGCATCGAGGTAGCCATTGCGCGGTAGTCCTCGACGTAGCCGTGGTTGTGAAGACCATGAGTGACGAACGCCTGCGCAAGAAGCGCCTCGCACTGGTCAGCCGAGGCCGTGCCCTGGGTGATGACCGCCCGATAGACATCCCGGATCGCCTCGTGCATCAACATGAAGGCACTGACACGCCGGCGGCCGCCGACCTGCAGCAGATGCGTGTAGAGAAACCGCCGCCCACACCCCTCATAGAGGGCAATTGCCTCGGCGCTGAAGCGCGGCGTCCCGATGAAGGCTACCGGAATGTGCGCAACATCTGGGGCTGGGGGCAGGACCGTCGACGGCGTGACCGGCCTCCGCTTGACGCCGCCGATTCGGTCGAGGAACTTCGATAGCGGCCTAGCCGTACCGTTTGACTTTGCCGTAGCGCCATAGAACACCAGACGGTCTCTTGCCCGCGACATTGCCACGTAGAAAAGGCATGCCTGCTCCTCGTTGTGTGCGGCCCGTGCGATTTCCTCCGGGCTGCCCTCACCGCCTGTGATCATGCCGTTCGGTGGCGGGCATTTCGAGGCGCGGATAGCGCCGGGGATGGAGTCTTGGTTCACGCCCACCATGTGCACCACGGGGAACTCCAAGCCTTTGGAACCGTGGATCGTCATCAGGCGAACGGCGTCGATGCCCTGGGCGGCAGCGGGTAGTTGCCGAAGGTCTCTGTCGTCGCGCAAGCGCAGTAGCCGCCGCACGCGGTCGGCCAGCCGCTGGATGGGGAGACCTTGCCCGTTCGGCTGAACCCGCACGAAGTTCATGAACTGCCAGATGGCGATGCCCTGGGCTTGGTCGGGAACGCTGGATGACGAAGCGATGCGCGCTGCCAGCCTGGTTCGGTCAAGCAGGAAGGTCGCAAGCACCGCCCAAGGCTTAGAGGTAGCGTCGAACCCGTCCAGCGCGGCGCTGAGGGCGGCCAGGGCGGCTTGCCCTTCAGATGTGACCTCAGGAGCGCCCTGCCGCCAAGCGCTAGGCTGAACCTCCGCGCCGCGCAAGTGCTCAAACACTCGGACAGCGTCCTCCAGTGTCAACGCGAATTCAGGCCAGCAAGCGGTGCGAATCAGGCCCATTGCGCGCCTGTCCACGAGGAGCATGAGCACCGCGATCAGGTCCTTAATCTCGGTGCGCTCAAAAAGGCTGCCGAGGAACAGGACGGGCACACCGGCACGCTCAAGCTCCTGGCCGGTGTCGGACAACCTGTCGTTGCCCCTGCAAAGCACTGCCTGGTCGCGATACCGGAAGCCTGCGGCGCGGAACTGCTCGATGCCGTCGACGAGCGCGGACGTCACGAGCGAGCCGTCAGCAACCGTGATGACCTCCGGCTCCACACCGCTGGCGCCACGGTCGGCGTCGAGCTCGGTAGTCCCATCTGCAGCACCCATGTTGGCCGCAAAGGTAGAGAAGGTGCCGACGATTTCCGACGTAGAACGGTAGTTGATGTCCAGGCTGTCTCGAACCCCTCCAGGGAAGTCCTCGCCGCCGAACCGCCCCATGTTGAACGACGAGGCTCCCCGGAAGCGATAGATGGACTGCTTGGCATCCCCGACCACCCAAAGGTTCTCCCCGGTGGGCTTAAGGGCCGCGAGGAGCCGGACGCTGCTTCGATTTACGTCCTGATACTCGTCGACCAGGACGTGGTCGTAGTCACTCTGTAGTTGGGTCCTGACCACTTCGTCGCCCTCGAGGAGGATGACCGGCCGCATGACCAGGTCGCCGAAGTCAACGCACCCGGAAGTGGCCTTGAGTTCCTCGTAGCGCGCGTAGACGCGGGCAACCTCTTCAGCTTTCTCAGCGGCGTCCACAGCAGCCGGGTCGGTCGCCGTAGCATGCATCGCTTGAGCCAGGGCGAGATACGCCTGAGGGCCGACAACTTCGTCCTTGGCGCGCGACACCGCGGTCAGGATGTCGGCCACCGTCTGCGACGGGTCATACAGGTTTCGGTAGTGCTTCAGGCCAAGCCGCGGGAACTCGCTTTCGAGCAATTCGACGGCCTCAGTACGGTCCATCAGGCGCGGGTCTGCTGGCAGTCCGCACCTGTCGTTGAACCGCCTGAGGATGTCCAGGCCGAAGCTGTGAAATGTGCCGATGCACAGCGCGGCCGCTTGCTGCGGGCGCTTCTGAGCGAGTCGCTCGGCCATCTCGCCTGCGGCCTTGTTCGAGAAAGTCAGGAGGAGGATGCGCCTGGGATCGACGCCCTCTTCGAGCAGGCTCTCGACCCGGGCAACCAGCGTGCGTGTCTTGCCCGTGCCTGGACCTGCTTGGAGCAGGAACGCGGCGCCGCGATGTAAGGCAGCGGTTTCCTGCTTCTTGTTCAGCGGGATCTCGACCGGGGCCGCCGCGGCGATAGGCGGGAAGGCAGGGAGCAATAGACCGTCCAGCATCTGCTGCGCGACGACCTCGAACGGAGCGGCAAGGCGCGCGGCAATTTCGGAGCACGTCTGGTGTTGAGCTACATGCTGATCGACAACCACATGCCTTGGGAGCAGGAGCTCCCGCGCGAAGAGGTCCATCTGGACCTCCCGTCTCTGCCGCCGGCTGTAGTCGACAACGCGGTCCATCCCAACGGGCGCCGCCTCCGAGGTGCGGGCTGGGTCAATGTTGGCTGGAGGCTCAGCCTCTTCCTCGCCATCACCCAGTTGTGCGTGCCCGATTTCGTGCGCCACCAGGAACGCTTGGTCGAAAGCAGAACCCTTAGTCTCATGAAGGATGAGGGGAATGTCCGGATCAAAGTTGGCTCTCCCCCCATCGAGCAGCGCACTGTCTGGAGCGCAGCGCTCGACCTTGATACCGAGGTCTTTGGCTATGCCAACTGCGA
The DNA here is from genome assembly GCF_017795745.1 of Rhizobacter sp. AJA081-3. GTDB lineage: Bacteria > Pseudomonadota > Gammaproteobacteria > Burkholderiales > Burkholderiaceae_C > Piscinibacter. Next base: position 3,422,270 of record NZ_CP059067.1, read on the forward strand.
AGTCATACGGGACCCACGGATTGCGCCCGCGCTGTACAGCCTCATCGTGTAGTCGCCGAGCGTGTTGCCGACCCAGCTCTATAAGGTCCATGGCTACTCCTCGCGGAGCAGATGCGAAATACTTTGCTCATCGAGGCCGGCGTCTCGCAAGACCTTCTCGAACGAAACCTTTTCAGGCGCTGTGGGCCTGACGTTCGACTTCTTGGCGCGGGTCGCTGGAACCATGGCAGGAAGCACGAGATACGAGAGAAGCGTCTCGGTCGATGTCTTCAGCGCCTCGGCTACCTTTGCGGCAATCCGCTGGGGTAAGGTCGCGACGTCGATTCGACGCTCGCGGAATGCAAGGGCAACCTGCAAGGGCAGGGCCAACAAGTCGAAAGCCTCGGTGAAGGTCTTTGCAGGGGCGGCTTGCAGCGCCTCAAGAGTGATCGCGCTTTCCCGCAAACGCGCCATGCCTGCGGCGGCGAGGTCGAACTCGGCGGCACCAGGGGGAAGGTCGTCGTCGAATTCCCTGGTCAGTTCCATCGACAGGTCGACTAGGGCTATGGAGTGCTCAGGGTACTGGGCGAGGTATCGCTGCAGGACACCGGCCCCAGGCTCGAAGTCCATGGCAAAGGCTCTCAGGACGTCGTCTGCGGTGACCGGGGAACCGTCGGCCATCACATCCTCCCCTTGCGCTCAAGACGCAGCTTCAGGACCGCAAAGGCCTTGTCACGATGCGTACGGATGGTTTTTTCCGACTTTCCCAGGACCTTGCTGATGGACTCGACCGAGGGATCGCTGGACTCGATAGGAATGTCTTGGCGCCACATCACGACGATCCTCCTTTGGAACTCAGGTAGGCTATCAATCGAGTCATCCAGGAGCAACCGGTAATCTTTTTTGTCGAGTTCGTCGGCGTCGAATGGGTCGTACTCGCCTGCTGCCGCTTCAACTTTGGTGGACACCTCACCGTGATCGTTCTCGAGTTCGGCGGTGCGATTTTCGTGCTTCCAGTGGCGGGCATTCGCATCGCGACGATCCGCCGCGACAGCGCTGTTGAAGTTGACTTCGTAGTAGTCGAGCCGTTCGTCGTACTGCGTTCGGTCACTGAGCAACAGGTCGACGAAGTGGTCAACTACCTCTTCGCGAATGTTCATCCTGGTCAACGAGACTGTGTCGCCTCCGGAGTTGGCGACTGACCGGACCCGGCGAGCCACACGCAGGAGCAACTTTTCGGACAGTCTTTCACGGTGCGTCCCGGCGGTCGTATTCCGCACGAAGTACAGCAGCGCTTCGGGCGAGACGAATTCAGGATCGCTGGCCTGCCAGAGACCGGCGCGGCGCTCCAGTTCCTCCGCGCTGATTCCCGCGAGAGCTTGAATTTCGACTTCGACCTTCGCTCGCCGGAAATACGGCGTGCCGTCGGGCTTGACCTTTCGAAGGGGGCGCGACACGACACTTCCTCCATCTCGTGCTCTGATTGCCCCTCTCTGGGGACTAGAACTCAATGTAGCAGCAGGTAAGCGTAACGCCCACATTGACGCTTGGGTTAGCGATCCATGGATGCGGACATGACTGCCCATGTGCGGCAGATTCTTGAAGCACCGACCATCCACACGTAGAGCAGCATCGAATGGCAGGTCTGGGTGAAGGCTGCCCTTCGCGGGCACTACACGACCGGCTGCAACCAGTCTGCTGCAGCAACCCGCGGCTGCGACCCGAAGGACAGCAAGGCGTTGCCTCCAGCTTGCGATGCCGTGGTGCCAGCAGGAGCGAAGTTGACATGGCACCCCGGCTGGACAGCTGAGCAAGCCGGCGCGAATACTGGCCCGCCGCGTCAGGTCTTCAGCTTTCTACCGAGCACCTGCTCGACCTTCGCTGTCTTGGCCTGGAGCCTGCCCGATGGGCCGTCCCGCCAGTCCACTTTCAGGTGCACGCCAATGCGACTGCATCCAGTTGCGCGAAGGTGGTCGAAGCAGGCTTTGACGACGGCGAATGTCTCGTCCCACTCGCCTTCGAGGATCGTGCCCATCGGCGTGAGCTGATAGGGCAGGCCGCTGCGGTCCACGATGTCGATGGCCTGCGCCACGAGGGCGCTGACGCTGTCGCCGTCGGTACGCGGGGAGATCTGGAATTCAAGCAAGACCATGGGCGTTCATTCCTCGTTTGTCGTTGGCGGGCGGGACGCCGCCGGCATGGCGCGGCCGCCGCCTGTTCAGGACAGGTGCTGCGGGCCCCGTCGGCGCCACTCCGCGAGCACGGCGGCCAGCCGATCGTGCTGGCCGGCGTCCAAGTCAGCGCGGCTCAGCAGCAGTGCCATGGCGGCGACAGGCGCAAGGGCCTTGGGAGCAACCGAACGGCGGCCTTCGAGGGAATCCTTCAATGCCAGCAGCTTGCGTTCGCGGCGAGCAGACTCGAAGGCCGGCGGCGTCGGCAGGTCCCAGGCGGTCTCGATCTGCAGCAACAGGTCGTCGACGTCAGGCGCCGCATCGTTGCCGTCCGCCTGCGCAAGCCCGGCGCGGCGGCGTATCGCATCTTCCAACGGTGCCGGCAACGCGGGCAGGGTCGACCACGACGCAGCGGTGGCCGCAACTTCGAGCGCGTCACCCTCGGCAATCATTTGCTCCCGCACCTTGCACAGCGCCAGCTTGGCATCGAGCGCATCGCAAGTGGCCTGCCATTCGCGTTGTTCACCCTCGGCCGAGCACTGCCGCAGACTCTCGCGGGCGGCGCGGAATTGAGCCTCGAGCGCATCGGCACGGTCACGCGGCGCCGGCCCGCAGCGCTGCCAGGCGGCGTCGACCTCGGCCAACGTACGGCGTTGAGTCGCCGGGCTGTCCCCAGGGCGAGGCCGCAGGCGCTCGATCAGAGCCGTGCGCTCGGCGGCATGGGCCTCGAACTCGGCTTCGCGTGCGCAGTAGGCCGCCTCGCGCGCGGCGAAGGCGGCGTCGATCGCAGCCTTGAAATCGGACCACAGGGCCTGCTCGTGGGCGCGTGCCAGCGGCAGTGCCTTCGCATGCCGCTGCCATTCGGCCTGCAATGCGCGCACCTCGCTTATCAGGTCGCGGCCGCGCCCGGGCGCGCTGCCGGCGAGAGCGCGGGCGCGCCCCACGAGTGCCTGGCGCTGCGCGCCGGCGGCGGCGCGTGCGGCCTCCAGCGGCGCCTCCACGCGGCGCACCGCCGCCTCCATGCGCTCCACCAGCGCCGCGCGCGCCTGGCGCGGTACCGTGTGCTCGAGCGGACCGAGCTTGCGCCATTCGGCATGGAACCGGTCGAGCGCCGTTGCCAGTCGACGCGGATCGTCGAATCCTGGGGCGGGCGGCTCGGTCTGCGTTTGCGGCTGCGGCTGCGCGGCGTCGTCTGGCGGGTTCACCTCCTCCGGCGAAGCCGCTGGCTCGGAGGCGGTGGTTTCGCCCACCGCTTCAAGGATCTCGAGTAGCTGCTGGCGAGCCGAGAGATTGGCCTCGCGCGCCGCGCGCTGCGCCGCGACATGCGCGGCCACCGGCTCGCCGGCCGCCTGCAAGGCTGCGTCGAAGCGCTGCCACAGCGTGCGACCTCCCGTTCCTGGGCCGCTCAGGCTGTCGATCTCCTTCCAGCGCTGGCGCAGAGTCTGGATGACTTCGGCGCGCTGGCGGATCGAGAGCCGAGCGACTTCTGCGACAACCGCGCCGTCAGCCTGCGCGTTCCCATCGACTCTGCCGTCACCGCCGACCGTCGCGGCCGCCAGTGCCTCGGCCTGCTGCACAAGCTCGTCGCGCGCGCGCCCGCCGGCCCAATGCTGCCAGCCGCGCAACTGCGCCAGCCGCGCCTGTGCCGTTGCGATTCGGGTCTGCAGTGCAACGGGTGCATCGGCACCTTGAAGCTGCTCGTCGATGCCCATCAAATGGCGGTGGGCGTCGGCCAGTTGCCCGGCGTCGAGCGCCGTCTCCGCCTGCGCCACGCAGTCGGCCAGGACCAGAGCCTGCTGGCCCTGGCGCGCACGCTGACGCTCGCGCTCCTCCTCGCGCCGTTGCGACCGCCTGGCCTCCCGCACCTGGGCGCAGGCCTGTTGCCAGCGCGCATGGCGGGTCTGCAGCAGCGCCGCCAGATGCAGATCGGACAGTGGCGGGAGCGCCTGCCACTCCCGCTGCGTGTCACCCATCGACGAGGGTGTGATGGCGCGGTCCCCGTCGGCGTCATCGCAAGCGCCGTCGGTGGATTCGGCCTTCGAATCGTCACCCGGCCCGGTCACCACACGCGCATCCTCGGCAGTGCTGGGCACGGTCTGCGCCGAGCCGGCCACCAGCCGATCGAGTACGGCCAAGTGGACGTCGAGCGCGATCGCGATGCAGATGGCGTGCTGCAACTCGGCCAGCGCGCGGTCTGTGGCCGAGTCCGCCTCGCCGTCCGGCCGCAGCGCGCCTTCCACGCCGCGGGCTGCGTCCGTCGCGACTGCAAGCCGCTCTCGACCTTGCGTGCCCGCCGCGGCCTCGGTGCATGCCGCCTGCAGCTGCCGCTGGGCGGCGACGGCGTCGGCTTGCCAGCGCCGGCGCTGCAGCTCGATGTCGGCGCGCTCGCGCAGTTGCGCCGCCAGCTGCGCCGTCAGCGCTGTGAAATCGTCGCGCTGGGCCGGTTCGACAGCGCCGACGTCAAGCGCTTGCCAGGCGCGGTCGAGTTCAACGAGGCGATTCACCGGCACCTCCGTCATTGCTGCCAGACCTCGGGCGCTTTCGAGCAGCCGCGCGGCGTGCTCGCGGGTCTCGCGCTGCGCCACCGTCGCCTGCAGGCGCTGTTTGGCGAGTTGGTGGACGCGGCGGTCGTGACTGCGAAACTCCCGCTCGGCCAGTCTCAGCGCCGCTTCCCCGGTGAGGGCCTCGACGGCGGCTCGCTTGAACTGGAGGGGCGTCGCCGCGCTTCGTGCCAGGGCCAGCAGCGCATCGTTGTCGCCGCGCGCCAGCGCAATCGCGGCCGTCCAATCCACGTCGGTCGCCGATCCGTTCGCCACCTGACTCGTTGTGACCATGGTGGGCGCCGACCCGGTCTCGAAGCCCTTCTTCTTGAAAATCCAGCCAAGCATGCTCGTGCCTCTGCGCGCCACTGAGGCGCCGATCAGGCATTCTCTTCGCAAGTGACTCGGCGACTGGCCTTCTGCGTGACCGTGCGGCCAAATGAACAGCGTGCCGTCTGCGCCACAGACGTGTCCGCGAAGGGAATCTTGATGCCGGGGCTTGCTTTGCAGCGGTTGCCGCCGGTCGCTACCAAACCACGACCGTGCGCTGACTGGCACCAAGCAGTCGTTCAACCTGGCGACCGTGCGCCTCGTGGAGGTCAGCTGAGTGAGGTCGAGCAGTCGTAGACAGCGCGCAAGGTCTTCAGCGACGCCTCAATGACTGGTTCCGTTCGGACCGAATTCGCACAACCCGACAACCTCAGACATCCGCTACCCGAAGCGAGTCGCCAGGAAGTCGCCACTAGGCCCGATCCTGCGATCTCGACACCGGCCAAACTGTGTCGCCAAGTAGGCCGTCCGACGGCGAACGGCTTGTCCTTCGCTCGTCTCGTGGTCTGTGAAGAGCAGACACCCGGTGCACCAAACAGCATGGCACACGTTGCGGATGCCTGCACCGTTGTCACGCCGGAAGTCGGCGATGGTCTTGAAGTCCGGGGCCAGGCGACCGGTCAACCACATCAGTTCGACGTTGCGCTGGGCTTCGCGCTCCAGGCGCCGGCTGGACTGGATGCGGTTGAGGTAGCCGTAGATGTAGATCTTGAGCAAGACTGCCGGGTGGTACGACGGCCTACCGGTCGCTGCAGGACTCGCACCGTCGAAGCCCAGTCCACGAAGCTCAAGCTCCTCGACGAAGGCGTCGACCACGCGTACCGGGTTGTCCTCAGCGATGAAGTCGTCCAGGCACTGCGGCAGCAATGTCACCTGGCTTCGCTGCTCACCTTCAATGAATCGCCCCATGCGCAACCTCCTCGGCGGAGTTGCTTCAATCTAGGCGATACGAGGCGAGTTTTCACACAGGCTCGGCCGGGACCCGGCGGCCATGAGCGGCGGGTGTCTGGCGATCAGTTCGCACATCGCTGGCCGACTGCAACCAGACACCCGCGGACCTCAAATGCGGGCCTTCAGCCGCTTTAGCGAGTTTGCCCTCCGGCCGAGGTCGTGTGAAAACGTCGCGGCTTGCTTGTCGAGGTCGACATCGACCTCTCAGATCGCGCTGTATTCGACGATCGACTTTCAGGTAAGGGTGAGAGGACCCTCGAATTCCTTCAGATCTCGCGTTTTCACACGGCCTCGGCCATGAGATGTTCGACGACCGACAATGCCATGAGAACGCAAACTCGCTGAAGAGGTCGGCGCAGCGGCGGTGACAATCTGCGCGTGATCAACCAGATGGAACTACGACGAAATGCAAGACGTTCATCGACTCTTCTTCGACTTTCTCAAAGGCCTGACGGGCGGGGACGAGATAGTTGCGGCATACAAGGAGTACAAGGCCGCCAACGACGCGAGCGCCTTTGAGCTCAACGGCCATCTGAAGTCTGGCCTCTCAATGCCGCCAAAGCTCCTGACTTTGTCGGCCAGCCTGAAGCAAGCGATCTGCGCCCAGAACAAGAAAGAAATCAAGCTCTACCGAATGACGTCGGACGCGCAGTTCATGGGACCCCTGCTTTCCGCGCTCGAGGGTGCGCCCATCCGGTATCCGGCATTCATGTCCACCTCAGGCACTACTGAGGGACTCCACACGTTCGTCCCCCCGGCTCCCGAAGTACCTCTGGTGCTTGAGATAACGTGCCCGCCAGGAACCCTCATGGGGCTGATGGAGGCTCATCAAGGGGCCGCTGAAGACGAGTACCTGCTTGGCTGCGGGACTGTGTTTCGCGTCACGCAACTACCTGAAGTCCTGAAGCCATCGGACGCATTCGCCTTCGCCGGATACGCGGCAGGCGGTCGAGATGTGAAGAAGCTCGGCCTTACGGTCCATGCAAGTCCACCATACGCGGGCAAAGAGCCGCTCTTTCGCTTCTGAGCGTTTGCCACGGCTCTTGCCAACCTTTCCTGGCCATCCAAAAAAGCAACGTCGTCGCCAGAACCCAACTGCCCGGGGTGCGGCGTGCGGCACTGCCAAGTCACGCCACCCTGTTATCAATTCGGTGCCCGCCGAGCACTGCCAAATGCCGAGGCGTCGTGCTCTCGACAGTTGGTTGTGGCCTCCAGATCGAGAGACATCACAGATGTACACAACTCCTTTACGGTTTACTATGAAGGCTGCTTTCGGAAGGACAACGGCCACTGGGAAGATTGTGCGCTTGGCACCATTGTTCTTGGCACTTGCTCTCAGCAGCATCGCCGTTGGCGCGGTTGAAAAGGCCCATGTGGCCGCGAGCCGGCCGCAAGCTCACGCTTCGCCAGTCCAAGGAAGAGCCGAACCGGATAGGCGGGCGACCTCTGACCAGCCGGCAGTCGTGGACCTGGTGCGGACGCCAGTCATCCGTGTGGAAGCCTCCGACATAACGCCGAAGCACAACAATTTTCTGAGCAGCGAGTGGTGGCTGGTCTACCTGACTGCAGCTCTTGCTGTTTTTACGCTTGGTCTCGTCATCTACACGGCTAGGCTATATCGATCGAGCGTCCAAGTCGGCAAGGACGCAGCCAAGACTGCGCGGGAGGCCATGGAGTTCAACGAGGCCAGCATTCGGCCCGTCATAGTGCCGAAGATCCACGACGTCAGCGTCCTGTACCCCGCGAAGGGGAGCAACACCTTCCCTCAAGGAGGACCGAAGCTGACGTTTACCTGGGAGAACTACGGTCAGTCAGCTGCCTTTCTCTTGAAGGCAGATCTCGTTCTCAGGCCACATAGAGACCTACCCGCCGAGCCTGACTGGAGTGGCGCAACCCTGCGAACAGACAACAACATCATCGCTCCATCGTCTTACAAGGACGATGCAAGAACTCCAATACCGCTTACTCCCGTTGCCGGCACACTAGACGAGACAAAGATCTCGCAGCTCAACATGAAGATTGACCACGGCCTCCGGTTCTTCTTCTATGGACGAGTGGTGTACGAGGACACGCTGGGCAACACCTTGGTAAGTGGCTTTGCCTTCAAGGTCTTCAGAGACGGCTCACGGCACATGCGCGGGGGCGCACGCTACAACTATCGTCGTCCCGCCACCGAAATTGATATGCCGGTTGAAGCGGAGACCTCTCCCTTGCCATCAGGCGAAACGAACGCCCGCTAGGGACGTAAGCCTCGGACGGTCGCTTGTGGCCGTCCGCCGGAGGCCATGAACGGCTGCTTCGTGGATACGGAACGAGAAGGATCGCCATGCCCTGCCCTGCTCGAGTGAATGACTGCTGTTCCAGTCCAGCTACTCACGCAGCCGACCGAGGCTGTGTGAAAACGCCTTGATTGCCTGAGGTGATCGCCTAAGGTGTGGCAAGCTGAGCTGCAAGGCGCGGGCTGGTTGCGACACTCAATCAGGAGTGTTCTTCTCAAGCATGGGCACAGACGGCCGGGACTCAGACTGTAGTTCGTTCTTCGCTCGACAATTGGAATCGGACTTTCGAACCCGTAGGGAGGCACTTGCCATGCCCGCCTCTGTCGACTCGGACACGCCCCAACGATTCATGCCTTGGGCAACCTGCTCAGACTTCCACCACATCTGGCCCAGATCTCGCCGCATGCAGAAGTTGTATTCATATAGCGGGACTGCATTACCTCTGCATGAGTGGCTGCTGATGCAGTCAGCGGGGCAGTGATTCCAACTAGCAACCAGAGAAGACTGTGCATTCGCGTCCTTTGTGGCCTAACGTTTGAGCTGAGGCGCGAGCGCCGGTGTGGTGCTTGGCCCGCGAGGCCGATGATAGGAACCACGGCTTCGCGGGCCAAGTGCCATGCCGGTGCGAGTCGGCTCCAGCGAAGGGTTAGCCGTCACCGAGCGGGAGTCTGCAACGTCTTGAGTTCATGCAGGAACTGCAAGAAGTTCCTAAGAGAAGTTCGCTCGATCTCGGTGATGCTGTCAGAGTCGAAGTGCATCACGTCGTTTCGCAGCTGGCGAATCTTGTCCAGTTCTTTGACGAAGACAACTCGATCAGCGTTCAGGCCAAGCCTATTCCAGTTCTCGGGACGCTCTAAGAGACGCTGATGCTCGCCGAGAGTCAGATCGGCGACCGTCTCAATCGTGCGGGCTTCATCGCCTTGATCCTTCACCGCAGAGAGTTCAGCCTCGGTGAAGCGACCGTCGATCAAGGCGCGGATGTGATTCTCGATTTCGCCAAGCAGCAGGAACGGCTCGGCCAAGAGTTGGAACTGTTCGCTAAGGTCGGTAGTGGTAAGAATGCCCTTGATCACGCGGTGCTCATCTCGAACCAACACGTACGAGCTTTCGATGATCCTGTTGATGACGCGGAACAAGGAATCGGTGGTCTTCACCTCGACATGGGGCTTGGTGCATTCGCGCACGAAGCGGGGCCGAGGATTAGAGAAGATCGCGGCTGGACCAATGCTTTCCCAACTTACTATCCCCCGCACCTCTCGCTCGTTGGTCATCACTGGCAACTGAGAGAAGTCGTGCCGCAACATAAGCGTAGCGGCCTCTTCGAGAGTCGCGTCTGGGACTACGGATACAAGCTGAACCCGCGGGTCTAGCAATCGACTTACGCGGTACGCAGGCTCGACGCCTGCACCGCCGACGCGGGGCAGTTCTTCCGGTGCAGCAGGTGCTCCCGGAGGAGGTTCACCTGCTTGTTGCTCCACTTCTACTGGCTCGGGAAGCGGCGGCGCGAGCGGTGCCAATGCAAACTGAACGCGCCCGTCGATGTGAGAGCTTTCGAAGTCGGGGATCGTTACAAGCCCAGCTTGCTCCAGTACCCGGCGAATATTCCAGTTGACGTTGGAGCCTCGTCGGGCCGCTCCAAACCAGCCGATCAACTCTCGCACCGATACCGAATCAGAAGGTCTTCCCTCGGCAACGGCCTTCTGGATGTCCTGGATCAAGCGGTCGCGAGCTTCAGCTTCCATAGCGTAGATGGTAGCAACAGTGTCCAGTGACGCCTAACGTTTGAGCTGAGCCGCGAGCGCCGGTGTGGCACTTGGCCCGCGAGGCTCTGTGGTTCACATCCGCCTCGCGGGCCAAGCGCCACGCCGGAGCGAGTCGGCTCGAGCGAAGGGTTAGGCCGCACTGTCGTTACTTGCCGCAACGGAACTGGCCGAGGTGCGGAGCGGGACCGCCTTGTCCCAGCAGATTTGAAAGTACTGTGTGAGGAACGAAGACAGTTCTGCTGACTCGACGTAAAGATGGTGATGATCGGGCCTGGCAACGTCCTTGCTGAGGCAAGAGAGGATGAGCTTGCTGCCGTCCACAATGAGAAAGTCAATCATTGGAAAGGTAGGACTCAGGCCAGTCAACAGCTTGGCGGAGTACTTGTCTAGCGGAGCCTGTCTATGTTGCTCTGTCTCAATGCGCTTCATCCGATGTTCATCATCTGGAGCCTCAGTGTAGATTTCTCGATAGTCGAGCTTTGGATCCTTGACGGCTCGATCCTTCGCAGAGAGATAGTCAGCAAGCGCTGCCTGCTCAGTCGGAAGGAAGTTCTCTTCGCTATTTCCCCAAGTCGTATCAACTACTGTGCGTTTGGCTGATTCGACAAGTTCACGGGCCTTACGAAACACGGCGACACGATCGGGAAGGACCGTGACGACAACGCGGTCTCGAACGGGTTTGCGAAGCGCAAAGTAGCCGATGAGCGCGGCAATAACTGTTGCTGCCGCGCCGACGAATGCACCTTGAAGCGTTGAGTCCATAGTTGTTGCTTTGCGAGGAGAGCGACTGTAGCCCTGTGCGGCCCAACGTTTGAGCTGAGCGGGCCGCCACCGGCCTGGCGCTTGGGCCGCGAGGCGGATGCTAAACCTGGGAGCCTCGCGGCCCAAGTGCCAGGCCGGTGGCGGTCCGCTCCAGCGAAGGGTTAGGCCGCGCGGTTTGGCAGAGTAAGTGCAACACCTTCTTCAACGAGGTGGGTGAGCTGGCGAGACTGTCTGCTTCCTCAACCGGCAAGAAGGGGATGCAGACATGGGGTACATGACGTGACGAGCAGGAGAAAGCAGATGCACGCCTATGACGAGCTCTCTGACCACGGTATGGAGTTTAGTTTGAGCGCGCTGAACGAGGCATACGAAAGGGTGGTTGAAGAACTGCAGACAAGCTCTGCAACCCGGCTGGTAAAGGCTCTGCAGATGGTGCAGCTGCAGAAGGCTGTACTGGCGGTTGGGATGTTTTCGATGTTCGAAGCCATGCTGCAAGATGACCTGAACTGCACAGACGGCTTCCGGGAGGCCGCCGCACGGCTGGATGCAAATGGGGAGACTGCACTTAGGGAGAGCCTCGGTGACTTGCAGCTCGCCATCAATGTTCTGAAGCACGGCCGCGGACGCAGCTACGACACTTTGGTAGGCAAGGCCAATGCTCTGCCGTTCAGGGTGAAGTTACCTGACGAGCACTTCTTTAACGAGGGAGACGTCTCCGAGGTGTCGACTCTCATTGATGTTGATGATGCATTCGTCCGTCGTTGTGCGGCGATCATCCGTGAGGTGACTGCGGCGCTGGGCTGAGTTGAGGTGTGCGCGCCGCTGACGTGGGCCCTGTGTTGCCTAATGTTTGAGCTGAGCGGACGCCACCGGTAAGGTGCTTGGGCCGCGAGGCGGATGATGACACTGGCCGGCTCGCGGCCCAAGCGCTTTGCCGGTGGAGGTCCGCTCGAGCGAAGGGTCGGCTCGACTGCACTTGGTTGAGGTAACCATAGATGTAGATCTTCAGGAGCACCGCCGGGTGGTACGACGGCCGGCCGGTTGCTGCGGGCTTTGCACCCTCGAAGCCGAGCTTGTGCAACTTCAGCTCGTCGACGAACACATCAACGACCCGCACCGGGTTGTCGTCTGCGATCTAGTCGTCCAGGCACTCCGGCAGCAGCGTGATCTGGCTGCGCTCCTCGCCTTCGATGAATCGCTTCATGGGCCGGCCCGCTCAGTCGCGTCGCCCTGCTCCCACTTGTAGATCGACAGCGCCGAAGCTCTGATCAAAACGTGCCCATCTCGGCTGAAGGCAAGCGAAATCGACTGCGCAGTGACGCCAAGCCTCTTGCGATGAATCGACAGACCGACTCGTTGCTCTGAGTCTGGATTTCCTCAGTTGAGCCATTGGCGGCTCGCCCGAGCCGGCGTACCTCAACCTCGAGCTCACGAACTTGCCGCTTCAGGGTAGCGCCCTCGCGCCGATGGCCCGCAAATTCTACGGCGCAACGAATCGGTCTGCTGCTTGAGTTGCCTGCGCGCGAGCCACGCAATTTCGCTCTTAAGAACGACGGCACTGTCAGGCATGAGCCGATTTCAATTTGCTTCGGGACGAAGTCCAACTTTGAGCTTCGCCGTCTCCGGCTATGGGCTTGTTAATCCGGCGTGCGCGCTTGATGCCACGTGGGCGACGGCCACTTCATCTTCTGCATGCCGTTCGTTTGAGGTTGTCGCTTCGAATTGGCTCGCGCGAAATCGACTTAGTTCATCGATCCGAATCCGCAAAGTGAAGTCCTCTCAACCACACGGTCGCAAGACGGAGGAACTTCATGGAGCAACTAGGAGGCGCCACCTATCTGACCGCACGCGAACTCGCGGAGCGCATCAAGTACAAGCCGAACGTCATCAACAACATGCTGAAGGACTCGGTCCTTCTCGAGGGCATCCACTATGTGCGTCCGTTCGGGCGACGCAAGGTGTTGTACCTCTGGGAAGCAGTCGAGCGCACCATGCTCGAAGGTGCCGCGCACTCCGCGGCGCTCATGTCGATGGGGCAGTGAGGCACAGATGGCTTCCGTACGCGAATCCCGCGGGCGCCTCTTCCTCGACTACCGCGTCGACGGCAAGCGCCAGAGAACATACGTCAAGCTGGCCGACACTGCGGCAAATCGTCAGCAGCTCAAGGCCGTCGCCGTCAGGGTCGACACGACCATAAAGAAAGGCGGGGATGTCGTGGCCATGCTCACCGCGCTCGGGCTCGTCGAGGCGGCCCCCGCGGAGGTAAGTCAGGTCCTGATGACACCGTCGCAGCCGCTTCGCCCGACCGCCAGCGTCGCAACGACTCCGGCGTTCTCCGCCTTCGCCGAGCAATGGTTCGGCGAGTTCAGCGTGGCGTGGCGCAAGACGTACATCACAACGGTACGCGGCATCCTGGACCAGCATCTTCTACCGCGATTCGGGACGCTCGCGGTCGGCGCGGTCAGTCGCGCACTGATCCTCGAGTTCCGTGCTCAACTTGCCACCGTTCGTGGCCGCAGGCCGGGCACCAAGCTCTCGCCCGCGCGGATCAACACGATCTTGCTGATCCTGCGCCAGATTCTTCAGGAGGCGGCCGATCGCTTCGAGTTCACCGTTCCGATGGCTCGGCTGAAGCCGCTCAAGGTGCCGAAGTCGGACGTCCAACCCTTCACGCTCGAGCAAACGCATCTGCTCATCCAGACGATCCGCAAGGACTATCAGAACTACCTCAAGATTCGCTTCTTCACCGGGATGCGTTCGGGCGAACTGCACGGCCTGAAGTGGAAGTACGTCGATTTCGAGCGGCGTCTGATCCTGGTGCGGGAGGCCTTTGTCGGTGGCGAGGATGAGTACACCAAGACCGACTCTTCGCAGCGTGAGATCCCGCTCAGTCAGCTTCTGTACGACGCGCTGCGCGCACAGCATGACGTGACGGGACATCAGGAGTACGTCTTCTGCAACCGGGCGGGCGAGCCGATCGACACGGCCAACTTCACCAAGCGCATCTGGTATCCGCTCCTGCGCCACCTGGGTCTGGCCCTGCGTCGGCCCTACCAGACGCGACACACGGCGGCCACGTTGTGGCTCGGCGCGGGCGAGTCGCCCGCTTGGGTGGCGTCCGTGCTCGGGCACTCCAGCCAGGCCATGCTCTGGAAGACTTATGCACGCTTCGTCCCAAACCTGACGCGGCGCGACGGCTCGGCCATGGAACGGCTGCTGAATGCGACCTTCGGCGTCAAGGCCGATGGGGGCGGTACTCCGCCGCCCGCGCAACCGCCGCCAACGGGCACTGAGAACGCCGCGGCAGCGTAATCCGCAAGCTCTTCAGCACAAACAACGCAGGCCCGTGGCCTGCGCGGGTGAACTCGCGCCTCCTACATGCCTATCACCGGCTTCGGCGGAGTTGCCCACCTCACGGAGTCGATCATGAAGCAACGCAAGTCTCCTCCCCCGGCCCTCTCGCAAGAACTCGAGTTTCCGGCCACCGGTCTCGGGTTCACGGTTTGGGTTCACCTCCCTCGCCCCGCATCGGTCTCTGAAGTGAGGCTCTACCGGCACGGCCTGGATCGATACATCGAGGCCAATGGGCTGTCGCGCAGCATGAATCCGCTGCACATGCTGGTGTGGGCCAGCGATCGCAGCCTCACCCTCACCGACCAGATCGACTTGCTGGTCTGGATGGTGCGCGACGGCCGCGCTGTCGCGGTCGAAATGGGACCGCTGCAGACGCAGATGGGCCTGCCCGCTGGTCGCGATCTGGTTCCCACCCTGCCGGTTCGTTTGGCCGACAACACGCTGCTCTCGATGGTGCGGCTGTACGGCGCTGGGCACCTGCCGGCCGAGGAGTTCATTGAGATGCTCGGTGGGTTCCAGGGTCCGGTGACGTTGCACTGAGGTACTAGCCATGAAGCAACTCAGTCTTTGGCCGCGCTCGATGCTTCCGCAATCGGCAGGCGCCACCTCGGCTCGGTCGCGGCGAGGTCAGGCGTTCCGGCGCTACCAGCCGCTGCCACGCCTGCACTTTCAGCCAGCCGGCCGCGCGCCGCAGGTGCTCTGCGCCGATCCGGAGGAATCGCTTCAGGACCGGTGGTACGCCTTCGAGGATCTGTTGCTCCGGCTGTCCACCCGCGTGCCGGTGCATGCGCACCTGGTCGACGGTCAGTGGCAGCTCACGCTGGCGGGCATCCTCGGCCACGCCGATTACGAAACCCGCTCGCTCGCAGCAGTCGTGAGCGACTCGACGACGTTCACCTGGCGCGCAGACGATCGGCGCGGTTGTTTCGCCCAGGCAGTTCTCAGCGAACGCAGTGACCTGGTGGTCGTTCTCACTTCTGTGGCGACGATCGCTCGGTGGCCCTTGGGCGTTGACCTCGCCTGGCAGGTCACAGCGCTGATGTGCCGGCTGCGGGCGCGGTCGGCGCCCGCCGACCAGCGATCGGCCGATCGCTACGCCGCGGACTTGCGCCGGCGTCCGCGCGCCAGTTGCGCGACCACACGCGCGACGAGTTCCCCGCCGTCGACTTCGAGCGCACCGGCGATGCGCAGCAGCAAGGCCAACGATGGCTGACGCTCGCCCCGCTCGAGCTTGCCGTAGTAGGAACGATCGACGTGGGCCAGCAAGGCGAACTTGTCCTGGGCGACGCCGCGTTCTTCGCGCAGCGCGCGGACCACCTCGCCGAAGGCGCGCGCGACGTTCGGTTCGAACGACGTAGCGCGCTTGGCGGCGACGGGAGCAGAGCGACTCGAGGTGGAAACCACGGTCGCAGAGTGCCCGGCATGCTATCTTGTTGGCCACGGCATATATGCCGTTTCTCACGGCGCGAACAACTTGTTGCGCTCAACACTGAGGAGGAACATCCTATGAAAAGCCCGATCACCGCCATCTGCGCGGCTGCAACTCTGCTGGGCGGCTGCGCATCGATGACCCCGACCAAGGAGACGTCGGTGGGATACGCGATTTACGACATCAAGGCGTCGGGCGACGTGGGCAGCGCCAAGCTCGCCGAGGCGATCCGCACCGCACTGCAGCGGAACACCAGCCGCGCGCAGGTCAGCAACGGCGTTCCGCCGTCACCGCTGCCCGACAAGGCTCCGCGCTTTCAGCTGGTGTCGCCGTTCAAGGGCAGCGGCCTGGCGGCGCTGGCAGCCGCCCAGGGCCAGTCTCTGCAGGTCCCGACCTGCGAGGGTGCCACACTGACCGCCAACGCCCGCGATTCGTCAATGGGGAGCTACGGCGAGAGCACAACCTTCTTCGCCTGCCTCATGCCCTACCAGGGCGGGTACAGCTTGAACATCTACACGACTTTCACCAAGCTGTCCGGAAGTGTGAGCGCGGCGACCTTGGGGGCCACGCTAGTGCGGCCATTTGTCGGGGATTCTGGGCCGTTCATCCAGCGCACGATTGGGCAGATCGTCGAAGGAGTTCAGCAAACCGGGGCGACGGTGTCCCTTGTGGAGGCGTATCCGCGCTGATACGCCGGCTGGCGCGTGAACTGGGCGCGAGCGCGTCAGCGAAGGCGGGTTCCCTTGGGGACCGCCTTCGCCAGTCGGCGATCGCGGTCTCGAATCTTGCGCTTCAGTTTCGTCGCGAACCTGCGAAGGACTTCGTCAGAGAAGCAGGTGGCGACGTAGGCTCGGACGCCGCTTGGTGTGGTGAATGCAACCACCTCCTTGTCGCCGCGCCTGAGGATCATGGGCTTGTCCATGCTTGCAGTACATCGCGCGCGGGTAGGGGTGTCAAGCCCCAGGAAGGGAACGCCGTCCGGACGGCTAAGAAGCCTCGACCACTCGTTGACTTTCGCGAACGTCCTACCTGGCAGCTTGCGGGTGGGACGCGCACTTCGACCGATGCGAACGCCCCCTGGTAGCTCACGCCATGAGCCAGTCGCGGGCGAACATCGGGCAGTTCACAAACCTAGCACGACCCTCACCTTGGCATCCGCCATACTTCTGGTTTGGCCAGAGGGAGGGGATGGTGACCGTTGGAGATGACTGCCAACGCATGCCGCCACATGGCTCGTATATCCGGCGTCGCACATGCTCCAGGTAGCGGCCGTACTGACCTACTGATGACACCAAAGACCAAGTCAATACCCGTCGTAGACCTCTTCGCGGGCCCGGGCGGACTGTGCGAGGGATTCTCGTCAATCCTTGACGAAAGCGGCACGCGTCGGTTCGACGTAAAGGTTTCCATCGAGAAGGACCCTGTCGCACATCGCACGCTGATGCTGCGATCAATCTTTCGCAAGTTCTCGAGGGCCGAGGTGCCCGACGTCTACTACGACTATGTACGAGGTGCCATTGACCGGGAGACGTTCCTGGGTCACCCAGAGATTCGCGACGCCGCCAAGCACGCCGCTCAGGAGGCGCGTTGCGCAGAGTTGGGCAAGACCTCGGTCGAACATGTGGACAGCTGGATCGCTGGCGCACTGAAGGGCGCTTCCGATTGGGTGCTGATCGGCGGGCCGCCCTGCCAAGCCTATTCCCTCGCCGGCCGCTCGCGGCTGCGACCCGGCAACCGTGAGGCATTCGAGGCCGACTCCCGCCACTTCCTCTACACCGAGTACCTCCGCATCATTCAGCGTTTTGAGCCGACGGTCTTCGTGATGGAAAACGTCAAGGGCATGCTGAACTCGCGCAACAGTGGTGCGCGGATCTTCGAGCGGATCCTCGCGGATCTGGCCAAGCCCAAACCCGGGGTTTCCTATCGAATCAGGTCGTTTGCCGTCGACAAGGACGAACTCGAGCCCGAAGACTTCGTCGTGGAGGCTGATGATCACGGAGTGCCGCAGACGCGACACCGAGTCTTCCTCTTCGGCATTCGGGAGGACGTTGCCGCAAGGACGCCCTCGCTACGGACGCATCCGGGGCGCTTTGTGCTCCGAAAGGCTGACGTCAAGACCGGCATGGCCGCTGCACTCGAAGGGCTGCCGCCGCTGCGCAGCAGACTCTCTCAGGAAGAAGACTCTCATCAGGCCTGGCTCGCGGCATTGCGTGAGGCGCCGGACACTCTCAAGGACTGGCGTGCTGGCCTCCGGCCAATGATCGACAGGATGATGCGGGACGCGGCCTTCCACGCCACACAGCACTCCTCGTACGGTGGATCGTTCGTTCCCGGCAGGCTTGCCCCGCCCGACAGGATGCCTGCCCAGCTGCGGTCCTGGCTGCTGGATTCGCGCTTGGGTGGCACGCTGCAGCACGAGAGCCGGCGGCACATGCGTTCGGACCTCCACCGCTACATGTTTGCGGCCTGCTTCGCACTTGCGCAGAAATACGCTCCGAACCTGCGAAACTTTCCCCCAAGGCTTCTGCCGGACCACGTCAACATCGACGCAGACACTGTCCCGTTCGTCGATCGCTTCCGTGTCCAGCTGCCGGACGATCCGTCCTCAACCGTGGTCTCCCACATCAAGAAGGACGGCCACTACTACATCCACCCCGACCCTTCGCAGTGCCGAAGCCTGACGGTCCGCGAGGCCGCCCGGCTTCAGACCTTTCCCGACAACTACTTCTTCGAGGGTGGCAGGACCGAGCAGTACGGACAGATTGGCAATGCCGTTCCCCCACTGCTGGCACGAAAGATTGCGAAGATCGTCTATCGATTGATCACCCAGCCTCGCGAGTGACCGCCGATCCGGGGCCAGCAATCTCCCCAAATGCCTCCCCACTTTCGATCCATGCCTGAAGCAGCGACGGCAGCTCACTCAACGTCTGCAAGTCGCGGAAGGCACATTCCCAAACCCACAGCACGCGCCAACCCATCGCCGTGAGGTCGGCCAGCACAGCACGGTCACGCGCGGAGTTGCCACTAAGCTTCCCATGCCAAAACTCAGGCCGGGTCGATGGCATCTTTGCGAAGCGGCACCCTGCGTGCATGTGCCAGAAGCAGCCCTGGGCGAAGATGGCGATCCTCCGTCCGGGCATTGCGATGTCGGGTGACCCTGGAAGATCCCGCCGGTGCAGGCGATAGCGATATCCAAGGCCTGTCAGGGCCTTGCGCACGAGAACCTCCGGTTTTGTGCCCTTCCCCCGGATGCCGGACATCATCCGGCTTCGCTGCTCGGGAGTGACTACATCTGCCAAGGTCGACCTCCAGGGCAGGCCTGCCGCCGATCAGCGCTTTCTGAGCTCGGGGATGGTCTCGTCCACGGCCGAGTATGTGGCTCCGAAGACTGCATCCCGGCACTCGGACTTCTTGGCCCATTCGGAGATCATCCGGCCGTTGGCCGTCCGTGTCAGCAACTGATCAACTTCCCTTGCCCATCGGGCAATCTGATCCATCAGCTGCGGCGATCCGCCCTGCGCGTTCCAGATCCGTTCCAGATCCAGCCGCCCGCCCACTCGCTCGGCGAGCAGCGAATAGGCATAGGCGGTGATGTTCGCCTGGAAGGCCGGGAACATCGGCCGGATGAGCTTCTGGGCGTCACGATACAGCTTGGCCTTGGCGATCATCTGTTTGAATTCGGCCACGTCGGGCTGCGGAGCCTCGCCTCCGTCAGGGCCCGAGAGGGACTCCATGAACTGCACGAAGTTCTTCTGCGACCCGCGGCTCACGACGTCGGGACGGCGATCCCACGCAGTCAGGTACTTCGCCAGGTCAGTCTTGGTGATGCGCCGGGCCACCGGCATTTCATCCTTGAGCTTCCTGAGCTTGGCGGGAGTCGTCCCCTCCCTCGAGAGCATGGTGTTGTAGCTACCGGCGGCGCGTTCATAGAACCAGCGGCTGCGACCGTCGGGGCAGTACACCGAAAGTGACAGCCGCTCGACCGCCACGTGAAATGGCTTGTTCGCAGACAGGTCCGATTGCCTCACGGCGTTCTGGGTGTTGGCAAATCGCGAGATGTCCGCGACCAGTGACTCCTCCTTCACCGGGTCTTCTGTCTTCATCACGATGATCTTTGCCGGGACCCGCACCCGAGAAAGGTCGGTTTCCGGGTACTTGCGCTTGGTGAAGTAGATCGAAGCTGTCGTCTGACCTCCGTTGACGATCTGCAGCCCCCTGAGCCACGCAATGCCGCCAACGCCGCCGTCTGCCTCGCCAAGCCTCATCTCGTCGGCCACCATGACGATCCCATTGTTGTAGGCCATGAAGCGGCTGGGCGCGGATCGCAGCGTCGTTTGAATCCCGGCATTGACTCCCTTGCCCTTGACGCTCAGGAACGAGCGGACGTTCGCCTCGAGCAGTCGTGCCCCGAACTGCTCATAGAGCAGCCTCAGGGCCTCGCCAGGGATGGCCGTGAGTGCGTAGTCGTAGTCCTCGCCATCGCCCGGCACGAAGACGCACGGTAGCGGCCCCCCTGACACATCGGTGAAGTCGACAACAAGTTCGTCGCGCGGCTTGCCCTCCGACCAGTGGCGATGAAGCCGGGCAATGTCCATGACCTCGAGATGCACGGTCTTTCCGGCGATCTCTCGCGGCTTGAACTGCAGTGTCCGGGCCACCCTGTCCGTCAACACGTAGATGCGGATCTGCTCCAGATCGTCGTACATGCCCTGGATCAGCTCGGCAAAGATGCGCACCTCGTCCGACGGGTCGAGCCTTGCCGCAAGCTTTCCTTCCGCGCACAGCCTCAGGAAACGCAGGCATTGTTCGACAGCGGTCTTGGTTTCCGTGTCAGGCACCTGCACGACCTCGTCGACCCCCTCATACAGGCTCACAAAGAGGTCCAGCTGTTCCTGTTCCTCCGAAACGGAGTAGCCGCTGAGACGGACGTTCGCATTTGCCACCGTCCTCGAGAAGTGCATCAGCTGCGGCTCATAGGTCATGCCGATTTCTTCCATGTGTCGGGTGACGATGTCGGTGAATCGCCGCTCCGCGAAGGGCTCGCCATCCTCCGCCTCGCGCACCTCGGCCTGCGTTTCCCTCAGAAAGTCAATGAGTTCCATTCAGATCGCCTTCATGTCCCGCAGTGCGGTCGGCAGGTCCACCGCTTCGACAGTCACCCTGTCGATGTCGATGTCGTAGGTCGCCCGCGTCACGCCGGGGGGGACGGAGTTCGGTGTCAGCCTGGGAAATCCGGATCCGACGCAAAGGACCCGAAACTGGGCCGGCACGAACGTGCGGACATACTGCTGGGCATGCACGTCCCGGTATCCTGACGCAATGAGCCGGTCGGCTAGAAGGCGCTGCGCCTCCGCGTCGGAGGCCATGGCATCACGTGCGGCCTGCACCGCACCTGCAAGTGTCCGCCCGGCCTGAGTCTGCCGCAATCTGTAGGCGGCCACGAAGAGCGGTTGCCGTTCGGTGTCGTCGAGCTGCGCCAAACTGCCCACGCGCGCTGGAAATCCGGTCGTTGACACGGTGCTCTTCACCTCGATTCCGCCGGTGCCCAGCTCGAAATCCCGCAGACCGTTCAGCGGCCCCTTCCAGGCCGCACAAGCGACCGCCGGCTCCACACCCTCATCAAGCAGCCGAAGGAGCATGCAGAGTTCTCCGAAGAGCCCGATCTCCGCCTCGGCGCCCAGTGGCTGGCCTCCCTTTCGCATGAACTCCTGCCAGGCACGGACGCGGCCAATGAGCGTCGCGAATGCCTTGGGCTCATTGTTCGACGGGCACTGGGCAAGTGCGGCGCCCACGTCGCGCGCCATGGCGGCGAACAGTTCGAGGCTGGCCGTGTCCCTCCGGGTCAACGCGATCCAGACACGGTCGTCGCCAAGCGCAACCGGCTCGACCGTGAACCCTCCGCCTTCCGGCCACTTTGTGCCCTGCGGAATTGAGCGGACCGAGAACTGCGCGAGCACGGACTCTGCGCCACCGGGGTAGCGCCTTCCCGCATGCACGAGCGTCGATCCCGCGGGGGAAATCGCGATGCTCCGCCATCCCTCGCCAGATCCGTCGTCCGGACCAAGCGACGCCCACGCAAGGGCGAGATCGTCACTCGACGGAGCCATATTGCTCCTCCCAAAGCAGGTGGTCCACCTTGTATTCGACAGAGACCTCCTGGTCGCTCGACGGGAAGCTGGCGGCGAACCCGAGGATGGGCTTGTCCCAGCCCTCCACTGCAGTCCTCCCGTTGGGCTTGGGTGAAAGCGGATACAGCAGCAGCAGGCCACGATGCTCGGCACCGGGTGTGCCGGCCTTCCTGAGGTCCCTGAGCGATCGACCGCTTGGACGGGACGGCATTGGCCGATTCTTCGCACCCTCTCGCTGCCAGGCCTCGATGGTGGAGGCGAGCGCGCCCTTCCAGGCATCGAGTCCAACATCGATTCCCTCATCCGCTGGATCGGTCAGGACTCCAATCGAGTAACCCTTTCGCTGCTCCTTGGGCGAACGCATCGGCATGTGGGTCACCTCGAATCTGCCGGCGAACGAGTGTGTCCCGATCTGTTCGTCCGGTCGACCTTCCGCCAGCAACGCAACGGTCCACAGCCCAAGCTCGCCCTTGTTGTTCATCTCTTCGATGAACTCGGCCATCACGGTCCCGTTCGCCCGCTCGATTCCCGGCGCCGCGGCGTAGGCACGAAGGAAGGCCTTGATCCTTTCGCTGTCGACATTCCGCCAGAGCCAGGAGCGCTCCCACTTGTCGTCTCGCTCGGGACGAGCCTGCGTTGGACCCGCCACCGCGGGCTCGCCCATACCGGCGATGAGCCTCTCGGCTGCATCCAGATTTCCCTGAAGTGCTCCAACATCGCCCGGGAAGGCGATTGTCTGGGTCAGGGATCCGCTGTACGAAAGTCGCACGGTCTGGGCCGTGCGCATCTTCATGGGCGAGGTCACAAGAAGGCTCGGATGCGAGGCCACCTTGAGGCCATACTTGTCTGGCGTTGCGCCCACGGCCACCATTGCGTCGAATTCCTGGCGCAACTCCTCGGCGGCATCAGCGATCAGTCTGAAGTTGCGGATCAGATCTTCCGTCGTGTAAAGACGACACAGGTCGAGGTAACCGGGTCGATACCCGAACCATCGCCCCATCTGCATGAGCGTGTCGTACATCTTCGTCGTGCGGACAAAGTAGCTCGTCATGAGCCCTTCGAGTGTCAGGCCCCGCGCAAGCTTGTCGCCGCCGATGGCAATGACCTTGAGGCCGGTGGCATCCTTCTCGACATAGTCCAGAGCGTCCTTCGCCGAACCATTGATCGTCTTGACCACGATGTCGGCCGCGGCGTCGGGTAGTGTCGCCTTGATCTGCTTCCATGTCGGCAGTTCGGTGATGGCTTCACCTTCAACCAGTGACTCCCGAACCTTGTCATGCGTCGGCTCAAAGTCCGACTCCCAGAGATCCCGGAGCTCCGTGAGCAGGACCGCGTCGTCGATCCTTCTCGTGAGCCGCTGGGCAACCCGTTTCATGAACTCCTCGACCTGGCGCCGGACATGACCCTGGACCATCGTCAACCTGGTGACGTGGATCAGCATCGAGCAGTGTCTCGTCTTCTGCCCCCGACACGCCCTGGCCGCGCAGGCAAGCAAGAACGAGAGGATGGCCTTCTGCAGGGAAGGAGGCAGCGCGTCCTCGCCCATGTGGGTCGGGATGTGCTCCTTCCTGTGCCTGGGCTGCATCCAGCCGGTGCCATGCTCGTTGGCGTGGTCATCGAACTCCCGAATCAACGGAAGTCCGCCGGAGCGGTCGCCCGCGGGGCCTGACAGCCCGAAAACTCGCCCAGGCCCTACGTAGTTGGACGGCGCCGCGAGATTGCGGATGAAGGAGCGGGGGAACAAATCGTCGCCCTCGTCCTTGGTCGTGCCTCGTCGGTGGATGAAGACGTTGGCAAACGGCGTGGCCGTATAGCCAACGTAGGCCGACTTGGCGAAGGTGGCCAGGATCTGGCGGATCAGGCTGTTGATGGCCTTGGGCTCATGCTCCGGATCCGGAACACCGTTCTCATCGAACTCCTGCTCGCCGGTGTCCACGGACGCGTTGTCGGCCTCGTCGTCGATGACCAGCAACGGAAGGTTTGTCGAAATCCGGCGCCCGGTTTCCGGGTCGTTCGCGTTGGCCACGTGGTTGCTCTGCATCCACTTGAGCAGTTTCTCCAGCACGGACTTGTTCTTCTTGACGACGAAGAGCCAGGGTCGCTGTTCGGGGGAGACTGAGAACTTCCTGGCCGCTGCACCGTTGAAGTCCCCCTTCTCATCTCTTGACGTCGCGCAGTTCGGGTGGATGTTCGGATCGCGGTCCTCGAAGAACACCCCGATGGGGTTACCGGGGTCGCGGTTTGGGGAAGTCTCATAGCCGAGGAACGACTCCTCCAAGCGCATCTGAGTCTGAGACCGAAGGTTGTTGTGCATCCCCGCGAGCACAACGATGATCTTGTAGCCCGCGTCGGCGGCCTTGCAGATGAGCGCAGAGTAGCTGCTTGTCTTTCCCGACTGCACGTGGCCGACGACCAGTCCCCTCCGGTCCCACGGACCGTTGCGCTTCGGATCCTCCAGCTGCGCGATGATCCCGTCGGTGGACCGATCGAGGGCCTCCACGACTGTGACAGACATCGCGCGCTCCAGGTAGCGCTGAAGGCGCTGCCAGTAGCGCCAGTCCTTCTTCAGCGAGGGCTGGAACCAGTCCTCGTGTCCATTGGGGTCACTCAGGGCGGCATCGTTGGGGACCCAGTGACTGAATCGCCGCACGAGCTCGGCGACAACTGCCTGCTCGTCAAACGTTCCAGGCGCGGCCTTGAGCGTCATGGCCGCCATACGCACCATGTCACCGATGGCACTTGGTGACCTCGTGGTCGCCTCAGGTTCGTCGCGCAGCAGGATCTGTGCGATCGAGACAATCTTTGACTCAAGCTCCGTCATGGGCTCCTCGCTGGCAGCATTTCATTGATCGAGGCGCAGTGCCGCCACCGCTGCCGGATAGTCCTGAAAGGGTTCGGTCGAAGCCAGCGCCTTTCGGGCGAGTTCCTCGCTCATGCCCCGGCGTACAACCATGTCCCTGAACAGGACCGAGAGCACTCCCTGTACCGCTGCGGCAGGCTCGCCGGAGAACCCGACGCGTGGCGTGTCCTTGGCCTCCGCGGTATCGAGCCAGATGCGCTGCACAGGCACCGTTTCCTCGATCACGCGCAGCATGGCACGCACGAGGGCAGTGTTCCCGCCGCTGACCTCCAGGACGGCTGCCACAGCTGGATGACTTTCGTCGATCCTGTACCTGGTTCCGGCCTGGGTCGCCTCCGTGCGCCAGGCCAGTTCGAGCGGGGCCGCCCCGGAGCGGGGCTGCGGGCTGGCCCGGAAGGCGAAGACACGGCGCGCCCGCTCGCGCGTGTCCTCGGCGAGCTTGGTCAACCAAGGTCGGAGCGAGACCGGAGGCCGTGCGGTCGACTTGCGGATGTCGATCTTCCAGGCGGCATCCGCGGTGTTGGGGATGTCGAGCCGGATGCGCGCCAGACGGTAGGCCTCCTCGCGATTCCAGGCACGCCCTTGACCGAGACCAAGCCACCCGCCGGCCAACAACAGCCGGTCGTTGCGGTAGACGTAGAAGCCCTGCTGCGCACTCCAGCCGGAAGGGCCGGCATTGCGGTCGAACTCCTGCTGGCTCAATCGGTCCTTGTGGGGAAGGACGTGGCACTGAACCGCCACCGGACCGGAATCGGTGCTCCTGCGTTCGACAGGAGACTCCCAGGGCTTCGACGTATGGCCCATCATGAACGGATCCCACGCCTGCACCTGTCGCCCGTTGATCACGAGCCGCAGCCTCGGCCGCGGTTCGTTGATGAAGCGATGGAACACCATGGCGAGATGGCTTTCGACTTCATCCACCAAGTCCAGAAAGTGATCGGATGTGAAGGCCCTGGTTACGATGCGGTCCAGTGTCTCCCACAGCACAAGTGTCCCGGACGGCTGGTTAGAAAGGGGCGCGATGAAGCTGACCGATTCGGGCGCAGGGCCTTCCAGCATTGCCCATCCGCCATCGGGATCGCGGGCGAGTTCGTCGAGATCCCAGCGCAGACACGCAATCGAGTCGCCCTTCGTGCTTGCGACGGTGAGGCGCCGGCACTGCGAGAACGACGCCGTCTTGAGGCCCATGCCGAACCGCCCCAGATCGCCCGCGTCGCGCGCCTCCAGCGGGCTCCTGTCCCCAAGCGTCATCGCTCGCTCCAGCGCGGCATCGTCCATTCCACGACCGTTGTCGAGGATCGCGATCCTGCTGGAAGTCTCATCCCAGATGAACTGAATGTCGACCGTCGTCGCTCCGGCCGCGATGCTGTTGTCGACGATGTCGGCAACGGCGGCTCCTGCGGAGTAGCCCAGGCCCCGCAGGGCCTCGAGCATCGCGCTTGCCCTTGGCGGAGCCAGCCTGCGGCCGTTCATTTGCTGTACCCCTCACCCGCCCTCAGCGTGTAGCCCAATTCGACCAGGCAGCGAATCAGATTTCGTTTCTTGCCGGTGTCCGCTTTGAAGATGCCAAACACGTAGCGCTTCCCCGCGCCTTCGCCCTTCACCGAGACCGGAACTCCAAGCTTCCACGCCCTTGCGACGAGTTGTTCCATTGCGCCGACGTCGCCTTGACTCGCACCAGGCTCCTCAACGTCATCGACAGCGCCGGCAGTTCCCGACCCGTTTGGGAGCTGCAGCGTGGCAGTCGGCTCTTGGCTGTCACCGATCAGGTCGTGCTCACCGAACACCTGCCGTCCTTCTACCTGGGCAGACTGGTCTGCCTCGACAGGCAGGCCCAGCGCGGCCGCAATGGCCTCTCTTCGCGGCTTGGCAGTCAGGGTCTTGAGGGATTTCGCCTCGAGTTGACGGACACGTTCGCGCGTCACGTCCAGGATCTGCCCGATCTGCTCAAGCGTCATGGCCTCTGGAACGCCAATGCCGTAGCGCATTCGGACGACCTCCGAGTCCTTGCGCTTGAATCTCGAAAGCACACTGTTCAGCACCCCAACGCGCTCCTTGGCGAAGACCAGGTCGAAGGGGTCGTCCGATGGCGAATCCAAGAGTCCGTCGAGCTCTGCCTGCTCCATGGAGAGCGGTTCAGAGAACGCACGTGCGGCAGTCTCAAACCTCCGGATAGACAGGCCGCACAGGGCAGCCTGCTCGGCGATCGACAACTGACTTCCGCGCTTCCGCTCGAGCTTCTCGGCTTCCCACCGGCCGCGGGACACGCGTTCGCGAATATGAACCGGCAACCTGATCGCGAAGAGCTTGTCGGCGACTCCGCGCGTCAGGCTCTGCCTTATCCACCAGGTCGCCATCGTCGAGAAGCGGAAGCCTCGACGCCAGTCGAAACGATCCACTGCACTCAAGAGCCCGATGTTGCCGTCCTGGATGAGGTCCTCTATCGCTGCACCGGAGTGCAGTTGTTTCCTGGCCATGTCGATGACCAGCCTCAGATTGGCTTCGGCCATACGCGATCGATGGCGGAGCAGCTCCGTGATGGCGCGCCGATACGGTCGTGCAGCCGCATCTCGGCCGTCAGCAGGAACGTCGGCGATGGAAATCAGAAATGTTCGCCGGAATCTGAGGCGAGCGAGCTGCTCGCGCAGGGTTGAGACGACCTGAGGTGACGACGTGCCGTCTGCAAGCTCGGCGATCCGCTCGAAGACCTCCGTGGGGTCATCACCCGGCAGTTCGTCGCCCAGCATGGCAGCCTCCGGATCCGCGTCGCCGCCATCAATCTCACCGCCTTCAACTTGCTCGGCGACGCCTTCCTCGAATTCGCCATCCGCCGGGGCATCCGTCTGCATAGACACGCCTGCATCTGGCGCCGCTGCTGCAGTGACGACGATTTTTCCCAGGGCTACCGCGTCGGCTCGGGCCTGCTCGAATGCCTGCAGGAGGTATCGGATGCCTTCGGGCCATCCCGCGAGTGCATCGAGTGCCTGTCCGATGGCGACATCCATCGACTTGGCCAGAGCCACTTCCTGGTCTGCGGTCAGGAGGGCATGGGAACTGGCGGATCGATAGTAGAGGCGCACAGGGTCATTGCCCCCCGAACGCATCTGTTCGAAATGAAGGAGCGCTGAATCGATCTCCGCCTCTTCGCCCTCGGACTCGTGCCCGACGATCGGAACCTCAAAGTTCTCGCTGGGACACGACGAGTGAAACTCCAGCCGCTCGTCAACGTCTGCCCCCAGGTCTCCCACGATGAACTCGAAAGCAGCCTCGGCCTGCTCATCGCGGTTCTCGCCATCTCCGCGCTCTGACAGAGCGTCCTCTATGGCCACCTTCGGAACACTGCCCTCCCTCAGGGCGCGAAGGAGCAGATCACGGAGTGTCTGGAGGAACGCCACATCCTCCGACCTAGCCAGAGGTCGTGCCAACTCGGGAAGGATGGCGTCGAACGAATCCCAGCTCGCCCCTCGATCGATGGGCGCGTGCGCATTAATGCGGCGCTGCCGGTCGGCTTCGGCGCGTGTGAGCTCAGGGTTGTCTGGCGGTGGATCGGGCGCGTCAACTGGCTCCCAGTCGCCAAGGTCAGGCTCGGACAGCACCACTTCTTCATTCGGCAGATTGCCCGAGTGCTCCCGAAATACAGCGACTTGCTTTGGCTCCGGCTCCAGCGGAGCACCTTCGGGTGACGTCGAGTGAGGCTCCGCCTCCTTCGGCGTGGTTTCCACGAAACTGAAATTGCCTTGTCCTGCCAGGTGCGCCGCACCGTCGGCGCGACCTGAATCCGCTCCAACGGGTTTGCCAGCCGAATCTCTGGCCTCATGACCCGCCAGCGCAGGGTCGGAAGCTCGCACCGGCACCTGACCCGCTCGCACAAGATGCTCTTGGATGGCTGCGACTGCCTCGGCAGAGCCGTGCGCAACCGCCGTCGAGAGCGCGTCCCGCCCTACCGGGTCGATTGCAGAAGGGTTCGCCCCCGCCTCGAGCAGCATCCGACAGATGGATCCCCGGTTCCGCGCGGCTGCGATCAGAAGCGGAGTGAGCCCGGCCTCGTCACGGCCTTCAAGGTCGTCCCCTCGGGAGATGTGCAGACGGACTGCTGACTCAATGCCCGCCGAGACTGCGACCTTGAGCAATCGGCCGAGCGGACGGTTGAGAAGGCGCTCCGTCTCGGCCATGGCTAGTCGCGCACACGGCGATATTGCCTGCAGTGCACGGGCATGCGCTCGCATGCAGCATGAACTGCCATCAAAACGTCAACTGTCCCAATCCCCCCGTCGGTCATATCCCCTCTTGTGTCCGAATTCTACGAGGCACCCTTGCGGGCTTGCCGGCTCCGGCTCCTCGACCGCGAGTGCGCGCCTGACAAGCGAAGTTTCACCGTGAGGTGGCTCACCCGACGATCTGTATGAATCTACATGCCCACGTCCTGGTGGTCACGTTGCGTTGGCGTGACCTGCAGGCAGAGCGTGAAGTACAGCCGGGAACTCGAAGGTGCGTGTGCCCACGCTGCAAGGTTGCCAATGACTGGTGGAGGCACATCTCATCGGCATGCCGCGAGAAATGGGCCAGTGTCACATCGGGCGTTGAACCTAGCCTTCAACATGAGCTGGCAAGATCGGCATCAGGAGGACCCATGAAGAGCGCACTGTTCGTTGACTTCGACAACGTCTACTCCGGGCTGAAGCGGCTGGATCCGGGTATCGCGGAGCGTTTCGCATTCCAGCCGCTTGTTTGGATCCGATGGCTCACCGATTCGCTGCAGGCACCGCCGCACGCGCCGGCGGGCTCGAACAGGCGCTTGCTCGTACGGCGGTGCTACCTCAACCCGCAGGTCTATCAACGATTCCGCCCCGCGTTCAACCGGGCCGGATTCGAGATCATCGACTGCCCTGCCATGACAAGCGAGGGCAAGACCAGCACCGACATCCACATGGTGCTCGACATCGTTGATCTCCTTCAGCACGAGGCGCACTACGACGAGTTCATCGTCTTCTCTGCTGACGCCGACTTCACGCCCGTGCTGCGTAAGCTGCGACGCTGGGATCGACGGACAACGGTGCTGGCGATCGGGTTTCCCTCGGCGGCCTATCAAGCCTCGGCGGATCTGCTGATCGACCAGGACGAATTCGTCCGTGGTGGACTTGGGTTCGAGGACGTGGAGGACATCCCGCCCGCCGCCGAACCTGTGCCACCGCAGGCCGATGTCGCTCGCAGCGTCGCGCGCTTCATCACCAGGACCGTTGCCAGTTCAGCAAAGCCGATTTCTCTTCCCTGGCTGGCCGGCAAGGTGCCGGGTGAAGTGCGTGGTCTTGATGCGGCCACCTGGTCCGGGTTCAACACGTTCCGGGCTCTGGTGGACTCACTCCAACTGGCACCTCTCGCAGTGAACTGGGAACTGGGTCTCATCTCGGACCCGGCTCGCCACACGCTTCCCGACAAGGTTGTTGCAAACGGCCCCAAAGGTGCAGGCGATTCGGCCAGGGAACTCTCCAACGTTGCACAGTTGGTGCGCTCCGAGGTCGCGAAAGCACGTCGACCGGTCCCCTGCGGTCGCCTCGCACAGTTGATCACCGAACAGCACGGAAAGGTGGCCTCCGACTGGGCCGGCAAGGGCACGTTCCGGAAGTTTCTTGAGGCGCTCGATCTTTCGCCCTTGAAGGTCGACTGGTCGAGCGCGGGCGGCAGCGTCTTGGACCCGACAGCTCCGGCGATAGACGGTGGTGCCGTTCCTTCGCCTGCCGCACTTGACTGGGGCCCATTCAACCATCTGCTCGCACTGATCGGCCAAGTACACACGGCAACCGAACTTCCCATGCTCTCCCCGCCGGAGATCCGTTTCCTGCTGGGGAGCCTTGTCGCCGACGTTGCTGAACGCCCCTTCCTGCTCACGGAGACCGGCAAGCGGGTTCGCGACCGTTGCCGCGAAGCCGGGGAATCGATCAGCCGTGCCGATGTGAGCTTCGTGCTCAAGGGCATCCTCCTCGGTGGCCACACTTTCGGGCAGGGGCGAGACGACGCCGACACGCTCGGCGCGAGGTTCGTCGACAGCGTCCTTGCATTGTGTCAACGGGAGCAGTTGATCCTCGACGACTCGCAGGTCGCGATGTTTCGCGAATGGGTTGCAGGTCCGGGGGGCAAGGGTGCCGCCCCGCGGACCGGTGGCGCGTGATCCCTAGAGGCGGGCCGCCGACATCAGGTCGGCAAGTTTGACGTCCAGCGCACGCGCAATCTGCGCCGCCAGCACGAGCCCGACGTTCTGACCTCCGCGCTCGACGCTGCTCATGTACGAGCGGTCGATGCCGGCTCCGTGTGCGAGCGCCTCCTGAGACAGGCCAAGCTCCAGACGCCTCTCCCGGACGGCAACGCCGAACGCCACGAGTTCGGGCGCTTGGGCGTGACGAGGAGAAGAGCGTGGCACCCAAGCATCGTGGTGTCTTGACGTCTATAGCACCACGGACGATCATCCACAATTGCAGCCGGAAGAGCGACGTTTCAGGGAGATCGACGAGGTGAGTCACTGGCAGGGAACGGCTGAGCCGTTGTTCGGCATTGCCATCGATCTGACGCCTCACATCGTGGTCGGCGCGTCGCCAGGCCACGCACCTCAGCCGCTGGGGCCCATTCGGCCGAACAGCGACATGCCGGCAGTCAAACAAGTCACGCAACCGGCTACGGCCGTCGCCAGCGATCAGGGCGAGCGAGTGACCATCGCTATGCAGCCGCGTCAAAGCAGCGCATTGGCTGTGGGCGCGATTGGTCTCGCCGCGATCGCCTTTCTCATCGTCGGAACGGCCAGTCGGTCGTCCCGTGCCCCGGCCCCTGTTGCGTCCATTGCAGCACAGGCCCCGACCAGCTCACAGGCGCCGCGGGTTCCCACGCCGATGGAGCCGAACGTTCTCCTCAGCGCCCCCTCCCCAGTCTCTGCAAAGGCGGGAACCCGAGCGACACCTTCGCCAAGGACGCGTCATGACGGATCGCGCGTGACCGTTCAACGCGAAACGGGACCGACACCCGCTGCGGACGTGACCCCGGCATCCGAACCCCTCGCGGCGACGCTCGAACGCCTGCAAAGCGGCATCCGATGAAGCACGTCGTCTCCTACCTGATTGCCTGTGCGGGCCTCTGGTTCGCAGGCGCGGCCGCGGCCGGCGAGTTGACGTTGTTCAACGTTGAACTCCGCACCGCCGACGAGGCCACGCTGCACAACGCCGCGGTAGCCGCCGGGGCTCGGCTCATCAAGTCCAGCAAGGGTCATCGCATCTATGACGCGAGCAGGATCGGCCTGCCAGGCGCCCAGACCCTCGAGGTCCTATTCGACGAGGGGCGTTTCGTCATCGCGGCCTACGCGTTTCGGCACGACCCGAAGGCGAACCACGAACTCCGCCGTCTGCTGGTTGCCAAGTACGGTGACGGAAAGGTGGCTCTCGACGACGGTCGCCGCCTTCCCGTGGACATGACCCAACGCTTTGCAGAATGCGCCCCCTGCAAGTGGGACATCGAAGCACCGATGGAACTCGTCTACACGGACTATGCGAAGAACCCTCGCAGCACCAGCTTCCTCGACGAGTGGGAGACGAGACTGAGCTACGTCAACCAATCGCTGTTCACGGAACTGCAGCGTCGCACGGCGGAGGCGGCGAAAGGCAGTGACCGCGAGCGAGCCCGCGGCCTCGGGAGTCGCTTCTAGATGTTTGTCTGGGACGCACAAGGCGAGCGCAACGGCGTTCGCCTCAAATCGAGGTTCTTCGACGGTGATGCAGCGGACCGCCTCGAGGACCGGGTGGAACGCACACTCTGCTTCCTGCCGGGCACGTCGGCTCGCCTGCTCTGGCGGGAGCAGGATCGCCGGAATCTCCGATGGGGATCCGTCGTGGCGCAGAGCGACGGGGTCTACGCGGTC
The DNA here is from genome assembly GCF_017795745.1 of Rhizobacter sp. AJA081-3. GTDB lineage: Bacteria > Pseudomonadota > Gammaproteobacteria > Burkholderiales > Burkholderiaceae_C > Piscinibacter. The sequence goes on from NZ_CP059067.1 coordinate 3,454,713, forward strand.
GGCGATGGACTGCTCAACCTCGAGTACAAGTCCCGCGGCAAGCGACCGATCGACCGCCAGAACTGGGTCGGCGAGGTGCGGCTGAAGGACATGCTGCAGTGCCTGATCATGACCGTCGTGGTCGCGCAGAGCCTGTCGCGTCCATGCGCGGCGGTCCTGCGGTACCACAACGCAGGCATCCTGCTCGTGCCACAGCAGCGCCTGCTCGACACGGTCATCGGCCTGGCTCCGCAGGCCTGCGCCTACTACGGCAGCGTCGACGTCGCCGCCACGGACCTCGCGAAGTTCGCCGAGCCACGAGTCGAGAAGGACTTCGCCTGGCGCGACGAGGCACAGTCGCGCGCCGGCGTCGAGGCACACAGCCATTTGTTCCGTTGAGTGGCGGCTGAGGTAGTTCGAACCTGCCCCCAGCTGAAGCACCGGTCAACCACGCTGAGTAGCGCAACCAGGTCGAATCCACCAGTTCCAGCCGGCACTCGAGGAGTGACACATGGCAGCGAATCGCCGATGTGTGGCGTGCGGATGCATCTTCGGCGTTCGCCCCCAGGTGCCGCAACAGAGTTACTGCTCGGCCGAGCCCTGTCAGCGGGAGCGCCGAAGGCTGTGGCAGCGGGACAAGCGCACCCACGATCCCGACTATCTGGAGAACCAGAGCCGGGCTCAGGCCTCGTGGCTTCAGCGCAATCCCGACTACTGGATGCGCTACCGGGAGTCGCATCCCGACTACGTCGCGCGCAACCGCGTGAACCAGCACGATCGTGACGCACACCGTCGTCACGCTCGGCTTGCAAAGAAGAACGCGTGCGGCGCAGCGCCGCTGCTGATTCCCGGCATCTATCACCTGTCCCGTGTCGACCTTGATGGTCTTGCAAAGATGGACTCGTGGCTCGTCTCAATCGAGCTTGTCGAGTCGGGCTGATTGATGTCCCCACCTTCTTGCAAAGAGAGGACTCGATCGGCATGCAAGGCGCACGCTGCTAACTTCCCGAGGAGTTCGCCCGCTGTCGTCGCTGCCGCATCGAGGCTGCGGCCCCTCGGTTGGTCGCTCACTCAGGCTCCTGGGATCGCCGCTTATGCCGAACCTCCCGCTTGCCACCGTCGCCGAACCGGACTCGCCTGCGCTCCGTGCCGCGCAGTACGTTCGCATGTCCACCGAGCACCAGCAATACTCGACACAGAACCAGGCCGACAAGATCCGGGAGTACGCCGAGCGGCGTGGCCTCCAGATCGTGCGGACCTATGCCGACGAGGGAAAGAGCGGCCTTCGGCTGGACGGACGCCAGGCGCTCCAGCAATTGATCAAGGATGTCGAGACCGGGGCCGCCGACTACCGGGTCATCCTGGTGTACGACGTCAGTCGCTGGGGACGGTTCCAGGACGCCGACGAGAGCGCGTACTACGAATACATCTGTCGCCGCGCCGGCATTCAGGTCGCCTACTGCGCGGAGCAGTTCGAGAACGATGGCTCCCCGGTGTCGACGATCGTCAAGGGTGTCAAGCGTGCCATGGCCGGGGAGTACAGCCGCGAACTCTCCGCGAAGGTGTTTGCCGGGCAGTGCCGCCTGATCGAATTGGGTTTCCGCCAGGGTGGTCCCGCCGGCTATGGCCTGCGGCGTGTTCTGGTCGACCAGCAGGGACAGATGAAGTCCAGCCTCTCCCGCGGTGAGCACAAGAGCCTGCAGACGGATCGCGTCATCCTCGTGGCCGGCCCGGCCGAGGAGGTCGAGACGGTCAATGCAATGTACCGGTGGTTCAACGACGACGGACTGGTGGAGTCTCAGATCGCCGGACGCCTGAATGGAATGCGGCTGCGGACCGACCTGGGGCGGGAGTGGACACGGGCCACGGTCCATCAGGTACTGACGAACGAGAAGTACATCGGCAACAACGTCTACAACCGCAGCTCGTTCAAGCTGAAGAAGGTCCGGGTCTCCAATCCGCCGGACATGTGGATTCGCAAGGCCGAGGCCTTCGAGCCCATCGTTCCACCGGACGTGTTTTACACGGCCCAGGGGATCATCCGGGCGCGGGCGCGTCGCTTCAGCGACGAGGAACTGATCAACCGCCTGCGGGACCTCTACCGGAACCGCGGATTCCTGTCCGGGATGGTGATCGACGAAGCCGAAGGAATGCCGTCGAGCGCCGTCTACGCGCACCGGTTCGGCAGCCTGGTGCGGGCCTACGAGATGGTCGGCTTCACGCCGGCACGCGACTTCCGGTTCATCGAGATCAACCGGCTGCTCAGGCGCATGCACCCGGAGATCGTGTCAAGCACAGAGCACCGGATTGCCGAACTCGGCGGGAGCGTCACGCGCGACAACGCCACCGACGTGCTGACCGTCAACCGCGAGTTCACGACCTCAATCGTGCTCGCGCGCTGCCACGAAATCGGCACCGAACGATGCCGGTGGAAGGTGCGACTCGACTCCGGCCTGCTGCCTGACATCAGTGTTGCAGTCCGTCTGTCCCGGGGCAACGAGACGGCCCTCGACTACTACCTGCTGCCGCGCCTCGACTTCGGCCTGCCCGGAGTGGACCTGTCCGACCACAACCCCGCCGCCCTGGAGAGCTATCGCTTCGACTCCCTGGACTACCTCTATGCGATGGCTGAACGGTCGAGGCCACGGTGGGCGGCATGAGCACGACCGGCAGCTCGCCCGAACTGCGGATGGTTCCCGTTGACGCGGTGGACGTCCTCAACCCACGCGAACGCAACGACAAGGTCTTCGACGAGATCGTCATCAACATCAAGCGGATCGGCCTGAAGAAGCCGATCACGGTCACGCCACGCTCGCAGGCGAACGGAACTGAGCGTTTTCTGCTCGTCTGCGGAGAGGGACGGTTGAAGGCCTACCGGACTCTGGGCCAGACGGAGATTCCGGCCCTCATCGTTCATGTCAGCGACGAGGAGGCATTCATCATGAGCCTGGCGGAGAACATCGCCAGGCGACAGTGCCGGCCGCTCGAGCTGCTGTTGGGCATCGAGCAGCTTCGCGACAAGGGGTACAAGGCGAAGGACATCGCCGCGAAGACGGGACTGACCTTCACGTACGTCCAGGGCATCCTGATGTTGCTGGAACGAGGCGAGCAGCGTCTCATCGTGGCCGTGGAGCGCGGCGAGATCCCGCTGAACGCAGCCATCGCAATCGTCGGCGCCGGTGACGACGACAAGGCCATCCAGTCCGCGCTGCAGGAGGCCTACGAGGCCGGCACCTTGCGCGGGAAGAACCTCCTGGAGGCGCGACGGGTCATCGAGCGCAGAAAGACCCTCGGTCGGTCGATCCAGCACGCGTCGCCGCGCAAGCGGGAGCCGGTCACGACGACGAGCCTGGTCCGTGCCTACCAGAAGGAGGTTGAAAGCCAGAAGCTGATGGTGAAGAAGGCAGAGTTCACGCAGCAGAAGCTCCTCTTCATCGCGACGGCGCTCAAGCAGTTGTTCACGGACGAGCACTTTGCGACGCTGCTTCGCGCCGAAGGGCTTGACTCCCTTCCCAGACAGCTCGTGGAACGCATCTGGCCGGGAGGGCATGCAGCATGAACGGAAAGGTGACCCTGGGCTTCCTGCCCGAACCACGAAACGTCGCGATCGACGCGCTGCTGCCGTCCAGGGCCACCCCGTCCGGCCTGGCAATCTCCCGGAAGTTCAAGCAGATCCGGTCGTCCATCGCCGAAGTCGGGCTCATCGAACCGCTCACGGTGTCAGCCCTGGACGCCGAAGGTGGCCGCTATGTCCTCCTTGACGGCCACATGCGGCTGATCGCATTGCGAGAGCTGGGGCGCACGGAGGTCGCATGCCTCGTTGCCGTCGATGACGAGGCCTATACGTACAACAACCGCATCAACCGGCTCAGTTCGATTCAGGAGCACTTCATGCTTCGTCGCGCGATCGAGCGCGGCGTGTCTCCGCAACGGTTGGCGAGCGCCTTGAACGTCGACGTCAGCCACATCCAGAAGAAGATGAATCTTCTCGATGGCATTTGCCCGGAGGCAGCCGAACTTCTCACGGACCGCCAGTTCTCGGCGGAGCTCTCGCGCGTCATCCGCAAGATGAAGCCGACGCGCCAGGTCGAGTGCGTAGAACTCCTGCTGTCGGCCAACAACCTGACGGTGGCCTATGCGGAGGCGCTGCTGGCCGCCACGTCGGTGGAGTTTCTGGTCGAAGGGAACAAGCCCCGCAAGCTCCGCGGCGTGACGAAGGAGCAGATGGCGCGAATGGAACGGGAGATGTCGAACCTGCAGGGCCGATACCGGGTCGTCGAGCAGAGCTATGGCCAGGACGTCCTCGGACTGGTGCTGGCAAAGGGATACGTCGCCAAGCTGCTCGACAACGCGGCCGTACTCAGGTACCTGCGCCAGCGCGCGCCTGAGATCCTTGAGCAGTTTCAAGCCATCTCGGCCACGATCTCGCTCGAGAGCAACACATAGGTGGCAAGAAGGCGAGGTCGGAAGACATCGCCCTTCACGCCACGGTCTCTGCCTTCCAGGGCCCAGATCGACACGCGAGCGCGGCCGATAGTGGTGCAAAACGACTCCTTTGCCGGGCAATTGCCCGCCCTTCGGCATGCTATTGTGGACTCGATGTCGACCGCGCTTCTGCCTGCCCATCAATCAGCTGCATGCGACTGGCCCTACCGGCTTTGTCAGCGGTTGTGGAGGGAGATTTGTGCCCGCACTTCTGACTGCTGTCGCCTACGCCAAGGGACCATGGCGTTCATGAACTCGCGAGCTGCATGGCTGCTCATGATGCTGGCGCTTGGGGCATCGGCGCTCATCGGCGTGGACTTGTTAAGCGCCGGTGCGTCGCTGTTGCTGGTCGCCGCATGGCTTCTCTTGGCACCGGTAATCGTGCTGGTGCTGATGTTCTCCGGCCTCCACAGGGTCGCGTCGCTCGTGGCAGTGCTGGAACCGGAACCCTTGTCGGATCGCACGTGGGAATCGTGCGAGCCGAAGCGACTGCGTCGCCCTCCGCGCGCCTGACCGCACGTTGCGCGGACCAACTCTTTGGTCCCTGACGCCGCACCGCGGTAGTCGCGCTTCCGAAGCTGTCCATTCATTCCGCGCTCGGCGTTGCACGCCGGCGTGACGGCATCGGCGCGCCTGTTTTCCGCTGACCCATGTCGCGAGCCGCGAGGGCGGACACATGCCATGGGTCGTGCCTGGAGCAAGAAAGTCTGGAGGCTGAGTGTGAAACTGACCCCTGAACAACAACCCTTCGCGCAAGAACTGAATCGGCATTGCATGGTCGTTGCAATCCCGGGCTCCGGCAAGAGCACAGCGATCGTCGGAAAGATGCACAACATCGTTGTCGTCCCCAAGTCGGTGATAGGCGTCACCTTCACCCGCGAAGCCGCTGAAAGCCTGAAACGCAGCGCTCACAAGGACATGAGTCGTACACAACGCCATCGCTGCAAAGTGGGGACGTTTCACAGTCTCGTGATCAAGGCCTTGAAGCAACTCGCTGACTCCCCCCTCGCTGCACGAAAGATCATGAGAAGCGGTGAGGCAAGGATTCAGCGCGAGAAGGCCCTCGAGGCATGTGGCGTCGAACCGAACGATGAGACGCTCAGGTGGTTCGAGGATGCCTACACCCGCGTCAGCGATCCCTTCGGCCTCGTCGAAGCGCAGCGACTTCCCGCGAGTGACAAGGGCAAGCGCAAGGCAGTCGCCCTTGCGCAGAAGAGAAGGGAGGTCGTCGACCTCTACGAGGAGCGCCTGCGCGCGCACGGGGTCTTCGACCTCAATCGCGTTCTGTTGACCGCCCTGGAATACGTCAAGCGCGGTCACCGTCTCCTGGTGGCCGACCACATTCTCGTGGATGAATTCCAGGACGTCGACGAAGTGCAGCTGCAGCTGATTCTCGGGTTGGCGCAGTGGAGCCGCATCGATGTTGTCGGCGATGATGACCAGTCGATCTACCGCTTCCGCAACGCGCTCGGCTATCGCGCGTTTCAGACCTTCAAGGTTGCGCTTCGCCCCAAGGAGATGGTGTTCACGGTCAACTTCCGATGCAAGCAGGAGATCCTGGATTGGGCTGGTGCTGTGATCAAGAAGAATCAGTTGCGAATCACGAAGGAACTCAATCCCGATCGCGGGCCCGGCGGGACGGTGCGGCAGATCGTCTTCGACGTCGATGGCGCTGAGCATGGCACGGTGACCAAGCTCATTCAGCAGGCGCTCGATAGGGGCGCAAAGACCGTGGCAGTGATCGCTAGAAACAGGAAGTCACTGGTCGATATTCAACCCGCGCTAACTGGCCGAGTGGACTTCCGCCGGCTGGCGTGCAATTCCTTCTGGGACGAAAACGAGTGCTCGATCGCGTTGTCTGTTCTTCGTGCCATCGCCGAACCTGATACCCATCAAATCGGTCTTGAGCACGCACTGCATGCGTATGGCACGCACGGGTCGGAACTGGAGGTCCTACGCAAGCTCGCCGCCGGCCGCCGGGTGTACATGGCATTTAATGAGGTCCAAATGCATCAGGCGATTTCCACACGCACTCGCCTCGCCATGGACTGGCTCGAAGGGTTGCTCGACGCAGTGAGTTTTCCGATACCGCCGCGTGACAACGTGACTATCGATGCCGTCATCGACTCTGTCGTTCAGGAACTGAGCGCGGCGCTTACTGAGAGTGGGAAATTCAGCAACGACTGGCTCCGGGTGATCTGCAGTCGCTTGATCGCCGCAAAAGAGACCATGACTGGCCTGCAGGGCACCCTTTCCCAGCGATTGGATGTCGTCGACCGCGCGCGGAGAAGCCGCAGCGATGCGCCGGTGACGTTGACTACGATGCACGGCTCGAAGGGCCTGCAGTTTGACGAGGTTTTCATCATTCGTGCCGCACAAAGTTCCATCCCCGGGCGCAAGCGCACACCCGAGGAAGTAGAGGAAGAGCGTCGCCTTCTCTACGTTGCGATGACACGCGCGCGTAACAGCCTCACGATTAGCCATGCCCGTCGATACGGCGCTTCCCGCTACCGTGAAGCCGAATACATGACAATGCTCCTTCACGTAAACGGCTCGCCTTCGGAAGAGGCCGGTTCCGACTATGCTTGGCTGCTCCGGACATAAGCGATCCGAGCTTAACGGTGACACTCGACCTCTGGGTCCACCGGAATTGGCACGCACGCTTTGCATCGGTTGCGGTCGGTGGTCGCTGCGGCCTCGACTTACGGTGACTGCCACGTTGCAGTCATCGGCTCGGCGCCGATCGCGCCTGCGGGATGACCGCTCATGGATGTGCAGCCGACGTCGGGTGCGGCCGAGACTCGCCAAGTTGGACCGAACGACCGCTGCCTCCAACGGCGAACTGGTACTCCCGACCCGAAGTGGACGTACACGCGTACCGACTCGAAGCCTCAAAGCAGACGTTCCCGAATGTCAGTCGCCGGCCTGCACGGGATCGACCTCGGAGCAATGCGCCGCCTTAGGGACGTGCCGATCAACAACCGATGCAGAGCAAGTTGAGCAACATGCGATGCGTCGAGACTCCGACGTGAGGCCGGCGGGTTGCTCGCCGCGCCATTGCGTTTCGGCGCGCCTTGCGGCTGAACCTCCTGAAAGCGCGATCGCGTTCAGCGGTTCGAACTCAGTCGATGCATAGGAAGTCCGAAGGTGCAGGCGGGCCAACCGCATTCGCGTCGCATTCCTCGAGCCTTATGATCTGCGCTGACGGACTACTGCGGCCATCGCCATCAAACGCTTTCGCGTCAACGTACGACGAGGGCCCGCCGGGCTTGATTGCGCGCAGATGCTAGTCTGACGCTGCGGTGACCCCCTCATAAATGGCCTTGGCGATAGTCCTATCCAAAAGGTACTCGACTATCCCGTGCTGCTTGCCGCTCCCATTTTCGGCGCCACTGTAGTTCGTGACGGCGGGTGACCCGCGATACACGTCAGCACCGATCTCGTACAACGCGACCACGTCCTGAGCACCCCGTCCATTGAACCAGGTTGCAACACCCTCCGGCGCTTTACGCGGAGGCGTATCAGATGGTAGGCGCGAATACACCGCATTGATTCCGAGAGGCGATCCGATGGTGATCAGCGCCTTGACGTTCGCCCGTCCCGCACGATTCATCAAGACGTTGTACGCGACAATAGTACCTAGGGAGTGCGATACCACGACGCAGGGCTCTTCCCGCGGAATCGCTGCATCGACTAACGCGTCAATCTGAGATCGAATTCCTTTGCGACTCAAGTAGTATCAAACATCCCGGGTCGCAAGCTGAATGGATGCCTGGCCCACACCTCGAACTCGATCAAGAAGCCGCAATGCGGCGAGGACAATCTTCCAGTTCTGAATTGCTCTGTCGACGACCTCCAGATTCGCCTCGTCAGCGATCTGCTCTGGTGCAATTCCCTTAGACTGAGCCATCTGCAGAATGATGTCCTGCGTAAACTGCTGTTCCTCTGCGGAAGGTGCAGAGGCTTCAGCGCCACGATCGACCAAGGCCTTGAATACCTCTCGGGGAGCTTGCTCGGTGAGGTCGAACAGCAGATCACCATAGTATGGGAACGCGACATCCCACTTCGGAAGCGGAGGGAGGCCGGCCGCAAGCATTCCATTGACTGCAGCGTTTGTCCATGCTCGTTCCAGTTCTGCTGGGATCTTCTTATCTTGGGCGCGCCCGAGCACGAAGACGATTCTCACTTGATCTCTCCTCGCAAAAGGGCATTGAGCATTGATCCCACGTCGGAGCGACGAAACGTCGTCCACTCAGCATTCAGTCGATGCTTCCCGGCAGCCAAGATTGCATCGTGAATTGCACTCGTGGGCGGAAACGAGTTCATCACGCTCCAACCCAAGCTCATCATTGGACAGAACGGTGCGATGCGAGGTCGATCCCAGGCAACTCGCTTGGACAACCGGCCGGCGAGCATTGCCACATCGAAAGGAACAGGAACTGCGGGCAATCCTTCCGCGTTCCACAAAGACCGATAGTGCCGCATCCAATCGAATACTGACCTCGCTCCCTTGCTATTGCCCGCCAGCGCGTAGGCATACGCCGAATAGATACCGAGTGTGGGATCGGCCCGCTTGCTCATGCGAATGAAGGGCGCGCAGGAGTCGCCTGCTGCTCGACCAAGGCGCCGGAGATTTCCCGTCGACGAGAGCGCAGCGGCCAATGCACGGCGCATGGAGATGTTTCGGAGTTCGGTGTCGCCGGAGCCCGCGTTCCTTGATAGTTGTGCTGACATCTCGAACGAACGCGACACCAATCTTCCGTCGCGAAGATGCAATGTCCCGATGCAGCCTGGCAAGATCGGAAGCACGCTAAGTGTTCCGCTCTTGAAGACAAGCACTACTGATCCACGTTGACCCGAAGGGACGCGGCGAGTTGGCGGGTACAACCTCACATCGGTGCCATGTCGGTTCGCGGTCGCCATAGTGACTTCGCCTTCTAGACCGCCCGAGAGCAGAACGTTGGATACTTCATCGCCCACGACGCTGTACCCGGTCGCGGTTTCGAAGCTCTGTCGCCCTCGTTCGCCCCCGACATGTTCGTCAACACTCTCGGTCAGGCCGGCGTCTCGCACCAAAGACGCCAGCTTGTCCGGGTCGAACGTGAGCGATCTAACTGCGACGGCAAGGCGATCGAGCACCGCGTTCTTTGACAACGGATTGTCGTGCGGGCGGATGCGCAGATCCTTCATGCTCTGAGGCAAATCGATCGTTTCGAGGGCGTCTTCTGACGGCTCTCGCGCAATCGCCACTCCGGTGTCTGCCTGCGCCTGCGCATAGCCAAAAGAGAGTGGCTTTCGGGAGGTCACTGTGAAATCCGGCGTCTGGTCGAAGGACGGACTCTCTTTGGCTGCCCGCAATGGGATCTCGGAGCTCAAGTAGGTCTCAAGGGGCCCACGAAGGCACGACTGCGGCTGAACTTGAAACGTCCGGCAAACATCGCGAACGTCGGGAGGAGGATTGGTCAGCGCCTCCAGCAGGATCTTGGTGAAGAATCCCTCCCCCTTGAACTCCTTGGCAGTCTGAGAGGGCGTCGTAGCATAGAAGACATCGACTTTCGATTTCTTGATCCCGACGATGATGCCTGGACGGTCATATGCCGGACTGCCGGAAACCGTTCCGAGCGGACCGAACGGATCGACAGCATTTCGACACGCGTCCGATATGACGATCACGTGCGGGACGCGAGAGTAGGCGAGGTTCAATGCGGTCGGCGTGATCGCGATCGCTTCATCTTTGTGCCTCGCGACGTCAGAAAGCAAGACCTGCTCGGCGAATCCCGCCTTCACGAGACCGTGTCCCGCGAATTACAGAATCAAGGAGTCTAGGTCCCCACGATCGACCATTGTCCGAACGGCGTCCTGAACGTCGTGTGCCGACACTGCCTGGCCAGCTGAATCGGTAAGCTCCCTGATGACGCTAGTCACACCAATCGCACTCTGGTCACGAAGCCATTGGGCGATCTGGGTGGCTCCCGATGCCGCACCTGCCAGGTTCGTGAGTACGCCTGTAGCGTCAACTCCGACCGCAACGAGCCCAACGATTCGACTTGCCAAATTGCCCTCCTGCCCTAGAACTTCGCAGATCAAGCTTGAACCTGGCAAACTGCCTGCACCGCCATCCTCATGGAGCAACATGCGCAGTGGCCATAGACCAGAACGATCAGTATGGTGAGGCGTGAGTAGGCACTGCTCGATGGTGCCGCACTTCGCCGGTTCGTCGGAATTGACTTCGGGCACTAACAGGTGCCAGCGTGCGACCACGCTGTCGAAGTTTCTTCAGTATGGCCCCCCGACATACGTCCCACCTGCGTTGGCTTGCGGCAGCGGTTGAGTCTAGTCAGAGCTGGCGCTTCCACACCCAAGAGCGCGAGAAGTGGAAACTCCGGGCACAAAGCCCGGCCGATGAACGTCAGGCAAGCCCAGGGCCAGACTATGTAGTTGAGATGGATAGTCCGGCAGATCCCATTAGCGAAAGCAATGCCGACACAAGCACTCCTTCGTTTACATAGCGTGTATCTCCACGGTCGTTGGTTTTGAGATTGCCACCTGCACGATGAATCGCGATCACACGCCAAGCATCGTCGAATACAGGGGCCCCGCTAGAGCCAGGGAGCGTATCAGTCAGGTATTGCAGACGATGATCGTAAACATTGACCACTTGGTTGGCGGTGCAGGCGAGTTGCTTCGGCCCGCCACCAGGGTGCTGAATGATCGAAACGTGATCCCCTGGTTTGGGCGAAGCTTTTGACTCCAGCACGAGCCCTTCCCAACGATCGGGGGTGCCGGCAATGCCATCGCTCCGCAAGCCGACCAAAGTGGCATCTAACCTAGCGTCAGTCCAAAAGCGACTTGCGTCGAGCGCGTAACGATGGACCTCGGGCATTGCTGTAGGCGCATACACCTCAAAGTTGAACTCGGCGACAGCTTCAGTTGCCGTCAACGGGGATGGGAGCACGTGATGATTTGTAAGTAGAATGCCCTGCGTTAGAAAACCGGTCCCCAGCCCCGACGTTGTGACAACTCGGCATACGGAACGAGCGCACTCCAGCCCACGCCGAAGCCACGCCACATTCCGCAGATTGTCGCCCCCCAGTATCTTCTCCAAAGGTAGCGCGTCTTCGACCGGGACATCTACCGGTACTTGCTCAAACGGGAGCTTCTGCGGCGACCGACGTACTAGCAGCTCGGCGAACTCAAGTGCCCAGGCCTCCAGGCGACGAATTTCAGAGTCGCCCTCTACAAGGCCGCTACGCCGTCCGCGCATTGCTCGCTGATAAGCAGCCATCAGAAGAGTCGCTTCGCTACGCGAGGTAGGTTCGGCGCGGGCTACGGCTGCGACCGTGTCAATGGCATCGCGCAGTCGGCCTGCAGCGACCATTTCATATACCGCATCAACGAATGCTGTTGTCATGGCATAGAGGTTCGCAAACCAATGATCAAGAAGGAATGCTGCGCGCTTTGTCGTAGGCTTGACGCAGCAATGGTAGGGCCAAGACGTACGCAGCCATTGCCGCTGCAAAGGCATACATGCGAATCCTCGGTTGCCAACTGATCTGGTTATCCACAAAGCTCCACTCTGAATAGTATGTGCTCACGACAGCCAGCCCAACAATAATCGGTGCAATCAACAGCCAACGCAGGTCTGACCGCCAACGCTTACGAAACTGCCTGAAACGGATCGGCGACACTCGCGCTCGTCCCGCAGCGAGCATACTTAGCACCGCTAGCGTTCCAAGCACTGCCAGGGGCTCCCTCAGCGCGGCGATGGCCGCGAACATCAATGCAAGCACCAGCGATGCAGTTCGGACTTGACTTCGAAGTAGATAGACCGCGGCGAGAGAACTAGCACCGATCAAGCCAATGATGAGCTGAACTCCGTGGTGCGTAGCAGGATGAAGGATTGAGCCGTGGTACTGCAACGCTAGGACGAGCACCGTCATCGGTCCAGATACTTCTAGGCAATCTGTAGGTTTACTCCACAACGCGTCAGTCTTCTCCCTGTACCCACCGCGACCAAAAAACAGCGACCTCCCTACGACGGGAACTCCATTTCTATCCAAGAAGGATTGGATCGCACGCTCCGCTTCTTGGTCTGCATCGTCGCCAAAGAAGAAGCGCTCCATATGTGCACCAGCAGGCAAAACTGCGCCGGGCATCCAAGGATCGGCTAACGCCCGCGAGATCGTCACCGCATGTGCCACAGCCGTTGAGCACGACGTGGCGCTTCTCTCGTCGGAGTGCGCGGATTTGTAGCGAGCCCGCAATTGTTCAAGAGCGTCAAAGAGCGAAGCGGTATCCAGCAATCGCTCCAATCGTTGGTCGTTCTGCTGGTCTAGAGCCGAACTCGGATACGCCTTCGAGAGCAACTCAAAATGCGTACTGTCCCACGGAGAGTTATTTCTATCCAACATGGGTGGAGATTGACGCAGTTCCCAAGCCTCGCGCAATACGTTTACATCGGCCCGAAGAGAATTGAGACTGATCTCGTTGGAGACTTTCCAAGCGGTCAGCTGCCATGCCAGAAATGGCGCCATCAACAGCATTGCTACTCCTGTTGCACAGAATGCCAAGTCAGCATATTCCACTCGCAAGTTGCGCCGTCCATGGCGAAGTGCAAAGTCGTAAGGGCGCGGAAGCAATAACCACGCACCGAGCAAAACAAGGCCCGTCAACATCTGGGCACCGAACTCCCCCAGCCGTGCAGTCAATTCCGGCAGGAGGTACGGTCCCCACCAAGCGCGAGCCAGAGTGGCCAGCATGAAGAGCAGAGCGACGACCACCAGTATCGAGCCGTGACTGACCACCGCTTCTGGCCAACGACTCATCAGCCAAGCCTGAAATCGTCTCATCTCACTTTGCACGTCACATTAGTCGTCGCGCTGAAGACGTGATATCTCGGAAGTAGCGTATGTTGATGCCTCCAGTGAGCAACGCCTCCAATACATGCGACGTGCTATGCGTACCTTCAAGCGCCACGCGAAACACACCCCGCCGATCAATTTGATGAACGCTTCCGATCCGTTGCAGCAATTGGGTCAACCTCTGAACTTCTACGTCGGCGGCGAGCTCGAAAAACGTCCCCCCGGTCGCGAGTTGCGCTGACTGTGCGCCCCCATTGCGCAACAGAACAACCTGATGAGCGATTGCTTCGACTTCAAAGACATGCTGCGAGCTTATGACAACCGCCACAGGCTGCTCGGGCCAAGCAGAAAGTTCAGCCACATCTTGGAGAAAGTTCTCGGCAGCATCCATATCCAAATGTGCGAGTGGCTCGTCCAGCAGCAACAGGGCCGGCTCACGGAGCAGCGCTCGTGCCAACTCAAAGCGTGTACGGTAGCCACCAGACAGACTGAGCCAGTTGGACTCCGCATAGGGTTCCAGACGCAACCGGTGGAGGACAAAGTCCACGTCGTTCTGCACGCTACTGCCGCGACGGCCATGACAGGCCGATTCGAAGCGTAGGTTGTCGATCAACCGGCCCTTCCAAGGCTCGGGATGTTGCCGCACATAGGCAATGCGCCCCTTCTTCTCGTACCAGCTTTGGCAGGTAGGATCGAAGGGGTACCTTATGAACCCGCGGTCTGGTGCTAACTCCCCGGCAAGAAGGTTGAGAAGAGTGGTTTTGCCAGCCGCGTTCGCGCCGATCACTGCCGTCACGGTTCCCAGCCGGAACGAAAGAGCATCGCAGTGCAGTTCGAATATTCCATGCAGTGATCGACGTCCGTATTGCAAATGGTGGCATTCGCAGGCGTCACTTTTGGATTTGTCGGCTTTCGCTAATAGGCGCGCTTCGTTCCGAGCTTCAAGGTACGGCTTTCGAGGTACCGCTTCAATCGTTTCCGCCCCCAACAGAGCCAAGTGATGATTGTCCCTAGTCGAAACTGATCGCTCCAACTCGTCAAGCATCTCGAGAATATCGACCAGCAAAGCGTTGGTGTCGGCGCGAAGTAACTCGGTGTCGCCAAGACGGCGGCGAGCGTCGGTTAAGCGAGTCCAGCGCGAGGTAAGCAAGATCGCATCGTTCTGTCTAGACCTCTCATACCTTCGACAGTAGTCCATCAAAGCGTTTGTCGCACGCTCGACTTGGTAGTCAGCGACAAGGGCGCGTAGAGCGTCTACGTCGTGGCGCAATGTCGCCTTAACCTCAATAGTTGCTGGTGACTTGATACTCATTCTTCTGATATCTCAGTCGGACAATGAAGTATGGACGAGAACTAGAGCAAACGGTCTCGGTTTTCAGCGCAGGCGCAGCATGTCGAGCGCTAGGTCGCGGCGGCCCAATAGATGCTCGCATGGCGGTGTCATCGGACAGCCGGATCATGCACTCGCTGCGCTTTGGCAACTCGCGGCACATCGGTACATTGTGCGGCGCGTTTTAGCGACGCATCCTTGAAGCAATTCGACTTGCGTCATGGCGCTCCTGTGGCTGCCGATAGTGGCTTTACCTCCGCATACCCTGGGCCATGCAGATGGGCCCCAGTATGCCGGGTCAAGTGCCGCGGTTAGGTGGCAGCTATTGACTGACATGTGCGGCCTCAAACTTCTACAATTCATGTTGTCTGCGCGAATACTGCCGCGAGAGCCCGGCAAGGACACGTCGAGCTCCTTCTGATTGATCGACGCGAGCATATGTCGAAGCTGAGGCAGCCCCAAGTAGTCGTCGTCGCCTTTCACGACGGACTGCCAAGGTAGATGCACACTCTCCGCGTGCGTCTTGATGATCTTAGATGTCCCTGAAGGAAGCCGCCCTTCGCGCCTGGCTGCTTGTGGCCGGGAGTGCCAACACGACGAGTCAGCAGGTAGCTGACATTCGCAGTCGTGCCCGACGACCGACCGCTTCTTCAAGCCAGGTCGGCTCGATCCGACCCATCAGCGACATTCGCCTTGTCAGATCGAGCGCCGGACACCGGACATTGGCCAACTGTTGATCTAGCCATCGTTGCAGCCCTGCAGGGCGAAGCGTGAGGACGATCGGATCGCAGTCGCAGGCCTAGCTTCGACCGACCGGGCCGATCGAAACACCGCGGTCAGATGAATTGCCGCAAACGCAGTTCGTAGTCGCGCACGGTGCGCAGCAGCATCAGCGGCCTGCCCTTCAGTCGACTGCGGTCTTCCAGCCAGTCCATGAAGCGGCGCAGAAGCCCGAAGCGGTCCGCGACCGTGATCAGCGTGGAAGTCCAGCGTTCCCGCTCGGCATCCAGGTTCTTGCGCAGTTGCGATGGGCCGAGCTCGACAGGCCACAGCGGATTCCTGGCGGCTTCTGCCGCGAAGTCCGCCAGGACCTTCGGGGGGCATTTGCGTGCCGCCACCCGTACTAGTACATGGATCTCTGGCATGCGGCCTACAAGAATGTCCTTCACTTGACGCGGTAGGTCCGCGGCCTTCGTCGCCAACAGGCTGCCTTCGCTGTTTCCGAGCCGGTCCAGGTCGCTCAGGGTCACGGGGGCGCCGCCGTCGCGCCACTTGCGCAGCAGTGCCAGGTCAGCCTGAGCCTGCGTATCGGCAGAGATGACCTCTCCGCGCGTGCTGCCCGCAAAGAAGTCCACAAAGTCCGTCGCGAGGTCCCGGAGCAGGCGGACGGGAACCTCGATGAGTGCATCTCCCGGCTCGTCTATGAGTTGGAAGCGGCGCAGGTCTTGCGTCTGGGAGAGGCGAGACGAGCGGTACGAAGGCTCAGAGCTGGGATGAGGCGGGCAGTCCGCGCCGTGCAGGCGGAACAGCATCCGGTACATGTCTTCACCGGTCAGCCTGGAGCGTGACCTGCCGCCCGCGGAACGGCCCCAACCCTCCATCTGCACTTCGGGCAGCGTCTCCAGCAGCGCCTTGACGAAGTCTTTGCGCCCCATGCTGGCGATCGCGGCGCGCCAAACCTCCGACTCCGTCAAGTCGGCGACGTTGTCCACTTCGCCGCGCTGTAGTGACTTGGCGAAGGAGACCACGGAGGTTGAAGCCTTGCGGGCGACGGCGCGCAGGTCGCCTCTTTCGAACGTCGCCTGCAGATCGAACTCAATCTCGCTCGGGTCGCCCACATCACGCAACACTGGCCGCTCATCAGAAGACAGGAGAGGTGGGCTGGTCACGCCTCTCAGCTTGAACTCCTCGCGGTCCCGCGCTCTGCGGTACAGAGCGAAGTCCGTTCTAGACAGCACCTGCTGTTCGGCGGTCGAGAGTTGGCGACCGAGTGCCAGCTTGATGCGCGCACGCGCCTGCACCGGCACCGTATCCAGATCCTCGCCAAGCGTGCGCGCCACTGCCTCGAGCAAGTCCAGATCCGGGACAACCGCCGCATCGGGTGCGAACAGGGCGTGGTAGTGGCTTTCGACGGCCTGCTCCTGGCGCGTCATGAATGGATCGCGCCCCTGCCTGTAGTAGTCGGCCGCCGCCTGGTGTATGGCAAGCGCGCGCACGTTGTCTGCCGCCGTCATGGCTTGCAGCATGAGGCGCCGCAGGTCGCGGCGGTGGATCACCACATCGGGATTGGCCGTGCGCTGCACCAGCCACACCTGGCCAGCCAGCTGCTTAAACAGCGAGCGCGAGCGGGACTCGTCCAGGTTCCCCAACTCGCAGGGCGCTGCGAGCACGTGCTGGATCAGGTATGGGGTCACCCGGCGCAGCAGCAAGCCCGGGTGGGCGAGCTTCACGAGATCCTGATCCTCCGCGCGCAACCGGCCGAGTATCCGTCGATACAGGAAGGCCTGGGCGAAGCGTCTGTCGAAACCGGAGCGGTCGTCCAGCAGTTCGCGAGCAGCCTCATCACCGCCTTCCGCCAGATGGCTGGCAAGGATCTTCAACGAAAGCGGATTCCCGCCCAGCATCTCCACCAACTCCTTGAGCGGGAGATCGCCCGGAACACCCTTCAGCTCCAGCGACGACTCCAGCAGAGCGACCGCGTCGTCGTGCTCCAGGTCCCCCAGCTCGAGTTGTTGCTCGGCTGGAACGAGTGCCAGTTGGTCGGCGTGGAACGCACGACCACTCAACACCACCCGCAGGTTCGGCAGGCCCTCCCTCGTGCGCAACTGTCGCAGCCAGCTGCGCAGTCCCTCGAGGTCGAACTCGCTCGAGAGTCCGATCTCTTCCGCGGTGTCGAGGATTAGCACCAGCTTGCTGTCGATCGGCAGGTGATCGCGCATCTCGAACTGCCAGGCCGAGGATGCCTGGTGCTCGCGACTCTGAACCGCCTCGAAGTTCGAGTAATCCAGGGATGCCGTGGCCGAAGCGCCCGATCTCGCCGCGCGGCGGTAGGCGGACAGCTCGGGCTGCATGGCCGGGAAGCACAGTTCGAGCTGACGAGAGAGCTCCATCATCAGCGTGGTGAGCGTGCCGCGATAGAACGCCGGGCGGTCGAAGTCCAGTTGCAGGACCGGGATCCCGCTCCAGTCCTCACCGCGCAACCTGCGGGCGAACTCGCCCAGCAGCGCGGACTTGCCGCTGCCGCCTACGCCCGTGATCCAGAAGATGTCCTCGGTCGAGACTCCTGACGTCGCCCGTACATACCACCACAACTTCTTCAGCTCAGTGATCCGGCCCACCAGTCGGCGTGGCAGCAGCACCTGCACGGCCTGATCGACATCGTGACGCGACAGCACGAGGTCAACCCGTTGCGCTTCCCTGTCCACGGCCTGCGTGCCCAGTGTGGGACCCAGGAACCGCAAGACGTTGCGCGCCAGGCCGAGACCGGTGGACGTGGTACGGACCGCGGTCTGTCCATTGCGCAGGACGTCCTGGAGCTGCCGCCCAAGCTCGTCGCCCTCTGCCGGTCGGATCTCTTCGATCAGCTGCAGCAGTTCATCGCGCGCAACTTCCGCGAACACGCGGGACCGGACTGCGGGTTTCAGGATCCAGCGGATCCTCCCGTCCCTCACGACTTCGTCGCAGTCGGTCGCGAGCTTCCCCAGATAGGCGAGGTCGTCTTCCTTGGTGGGATCAAGCAGCTGGGTCGGATCGAACTCGCCCAGGGTGGCCGCGATCCCACGCGCGCGCCACGCCGCATCGCGTTCTCGGCCTTGCCCGGGCGAGGTGTCCGTCATCCTTCCCGCCTCGCCACAACGGTGGCTCGCAACGCCAGTTCAGCCTGGCGTGATCCGTTGACCGCGATGGGAACGTCCTGGAGCAACTCATCCGCGAGACTCCGCGACCGGCCGGGAAGGCGCGCGATCCCGCAGGCAGTGGATTCGCGGTCGATGTACTGCATCAGCTCGGGCACGCTGAACTCCCGCAGGATCTCCGCCCGCACCTGCTTCGGCAGAGCACCTGGCACCGCCCCCTGGAAGCCGATGAGCACGACGCGAAGGCTCGGTATCCCCGCGATGCCTGAATACACAGACTCGAGGAACACACGGGTGGACGTGTTGGCGACCGGGTAGCGGTCGAGGTCGTCGATGACCAGCCAGATGATGCGTTGCGACGCGGCCGCAACCACAGCACGCTTGAACGCGGGCAGCAGCTCCTGCGCGATCCACGCAGGCTGTGCCGAGTCGGCTTCGTTCGCATCCGGCAGGGTCGCGCCGGCAGCTGCCCCGCCGATCTCCGCCAGGATCGCCATCGCGGTGTCGCGTGCGGTCACCGCGATCCTGGACGCGGACATCTCCACCACCTGGTGCTCGGCGATCCCCAGCATCTCCCGCAGGATCCTGGTCGTGAAACTGCGCCCCATGCGGGACGCGCCGGCCACGGTCAGGATGCGCGTCTGGCCTTCGAGCGCCTCCAGCACGCTCGACTGGAAATCCTCGCGTCCTATCACCGGCTCGTCGGTCTCCTTGGTCTTCCACACCGGGTCCAGGCCCAGCACGTCGGACAGGGGCAGCTTCAGGCCGGCGATGCACGCCGTCGGGATGGCGCCGTTGCACACGGGCTTGCTCTGCGCATCCTTGTACGTGCACTGGTGCAGGCCGACCGGCTGGAACTCGCTATCCACCAGCAGCCCGCCCGAGGATCCTTCCGCCGAGTTCGCGTTGTGGAGCATCCTGGACTTGAAGGTCGGCGGCCATAGGCGGATCGCGGCCCCGGGTGCCGATGATTGCGGAGCGCCGGCAGGATGCTGCAGCAGCGCCACCATCCCGCCAACCGCGGTAACAACGGGCATCCGGGCGGGGTCGAGCGCATAGAAGCCCCGTTCGTAGCCTACAGCGCGGGACAGGCGCACCAGCGCGAAGTCCAGGTGCTCGTCGAACCCGGCTTCCGGCGGATCTTCCCAGTTCAGGACCTGATGCTCCGCCTCCAGCGGGTGCAAGCCGCGACGGTCGACGAGCCATCTCTCCTGCACCGGCACCACAGTACCGGCGCTCAATCCGTCGATCTGGTCGAAGGCGACGCGGATGCGCTTGCTGCTCTTATCCACAGGCTGACCGGCGGCGTCCAGCAGCTCATCCAGCAGATGTCCGCTCGTCAGCACGATCTGCGGGCCGACCAGGAACCCGGTGCCGGCTGCGTGCGGCGTGGCGAGATCGGCTTTGAGGACCGTGATGCAGCAGAGACGCCGGCTCGCAATCACCTTGCCATTGATCTCGACGGCCATGTTCATGAAGCCGATGTCGGGCCTCATTACGGCCTGGACTTGCGCCGTGACGCTCAGCGGCGCCGTACCAGGCGCTGCGAGCAGTTCCAGGTCCAGCACCTGCGCATGCAGGAGGTGGCCCAGGAGCGCGTCCAGGAATCCGATCTCTCTGGCGTGGTGGTACGACTTCAGGTAGGGCTGCTGTGCATCGAGCAGCGCCAGCACCTTGAACGGAAGCGACGTGCCGGGCGTGCGGACCTGGTCGAAGATCTCCTCGAACCGCTCACGGCTCTTCACCGCCGCGGCCAGGCGGACCAGGTCGTCTTCGTGGTTGCCTGTCGCCATCAAGGCTTCCAGTTGATCCCGGCCACGTTCAGGAACCCCTGAGCGCGCAGTTGCGCCAGGCTGTGCGCGTAGTTCTCGCTGCGCCAGGCGCCACCGAAGTGCAGGCCCACGGCACGCAGCGGAGCGTCGATGGTTGCAACCAGCGAGCCCGAACTGCCGCCCAGTGTCGTGGCGTCGTGGAACGAGGTGATGGGCACTTCGGCGGGCGAGACCTTCACCCTGCCGGGCGAGAAAAACTTGGTGCCGTAGTCGGCGCCGAAGAGGGCCTGCAGCCGGTCAAGGCCATGGCGGTCCACGCTCCCGTCCGGCGCCCGCGGAAGCGTCGCCTGGCGCGCCGGGTAGCCCACGATCGCGACCGGCTTGTCGGGGTCCATCCATCCCACCGTGCGGGAGAGCTCCAGCGGCACCGGCAACGCGTTGTTCCCGGACAAGCTCCTGCCCTCCACCCGCAACAGCGCGAAGTCCGCTTTCTTCAGATCGATCGCCTCAAAGTTGATGTGCAGCGGGCCGGCCTGCACGACCTCGAGGATGCTGAACTTGCTTGCCGTGGTCTGCGCCGACGGCTCTTCCGCGAAGTCGATGCAGCACTGGCCATCCTTGAGAACCCACTGCGCGGGCCGGTTCCGCTGCGGCGTCGGATACGCGATCAGCTGCAAGACGTGCCGGTTGGTGAGCACGAGACCATCACCGACGACGTAGCCGGTGCCCAGGTGGACGCCGTCGAGGTCGATGCGGCCGACAGCGTCCATGCGCTCCTTGAAGCGCGAGTTCGACTTGAGCATATAGATGGGCGCACCCCACTGCTCGGCGCGCGGATCCTCCTCGTCGACGTCCCCCTGGCGTACGCGCAGCGCGGGTCGGCCCTTGAGCAGGATGAGCGCCTCCAGACCCAGACGGCCCTGCGGCGACCGAACCACGCCCGTGCGCATCTCGTCAACGAAGCTGTGCACGGAGTCGAGAACGAAGTCGCGCTCGGCCGAAGGCGCGGAAGTGGTCTGCACGATCCTGCGAACGGTCTGCTCGAGCTCACTGCCGCCGTCACCCTGGAGGTACAGGCGCGCCGACTCGATCGCGTCGGCGCCGAGCGCCGTTTCAGGCATCGCACCGGAGGGCAGCGCGAGCTTCAGCCCGGTGATATCCATCTCCGGTGCGGGCAGCAGAGGTCTCGACACCGAAGCGGAGGATGCCTGGCCAAAGCGGCGCAGCCTTCGGTCATGCGAGCCTTTCACCGCATCACGCAGACGACGTGAAGGCTGTGTTCCTTCGGTCTTGGCCTCGACCGTGAGCCCGGACAGTTGCTGATCGAACTTCGCCTGCGACACGGCGATCGCCGAGATCTCTGCTTGGAAGCGATCCATCGGGAACGTGGCGTCGTGCGCCCCGGGCCCGAACTGCTCAAGCAACAGCTCCGAATCACCCTCGTCGGATTCGGCGGCCTCGACGGCACCCTGCGGAATCTCACCAAGCGCCAGATTCACCAGCTTCTCGGCGTCAAGGATGCCGGCGCCAAAGTCGAAGTCCCAGTCGCCCGGCGTGCGTGCAGTGGCCGTCACCGCGATCTTGAACAGCCGCGCGACCGTGATGCCGCGACGTCGCGCTTCCTCGATGACCTCGTCGCGTCCGTGCCGGGACAGCCACACGGCCGCCGCGCCGGCGATCATCGCGGTGGCATAGGAGGTGCCCTGGCTGGCCGACACCTTGTCCAGCGGATCGCCGTCGGAGGCCCTGTCCGCCCGCCAGACGAACTCGGCCGGGGCTGAGAGAGCAACGCGGGAACCGCGCGAGCTGCCCTTCCAGGGGAGATCGGTCGGCCCGGTGCCGCCGGCCGCGATGACCTCCGCGTAGCGGGCCGGCCAGACGACAAGCCCCACGCAGTTGCCGGCGGCCGCAACGACGATGACGTCGCGGTCGACGGCGTCCTGTATCGCCGCGTGCATGGCACGCCCGGCGATTCCGCCCAGGCTCATGGAGATCACGTGGCAGCCCTGCTCGACCGCGTGCGCGATCGCCGCGGCCACCGGGGCGGTATTGAAGACCTTGACGTCGTCGATGCAGCGGATCGGCACGATCCGCGCCGCAGGCGCGGCACCCTGGATCCGACCCGCCGACCGGCTGGCCAGGACGCTGGCAGTCGACGTTCCGTGGCCCGGATTGGCCGTGCCGGGCGTCAGCGGATCGGTCGGATCGGCGTCGCCGTCCATGATGTCCGCGGCACGCTCGAGGTCGAACATGTCACCCGCCAGCTCGGCATGGGACGTAATGCCCGTGTCCGGGTGGCCCACCAGCACGCCCTCACCCTGCCCGACCCTCCAGGCGAGATCGAGCTTCGTCAGTTTGACGGCCCAGAGCGCATCCCCCGGCGCCTGCCCATCAGCCCAGCATAGCGAGCTGAGGACGGTGGACTCCGCCACCGGTCCTGGCTGGGATGGCGTCGGGTCGCGGAAGACCTGGATGCCCAGGTCCGGCTCGGCGCTGACCAGGCCGAGCTGGTCCCCCAGTTCATAGCCGATGTCGAACAGGTCCTGCTGCGGAAACACGCGCTCCAGCGTCGGAAAGCGCAGCACGTGGAAGCGGCCGGCGCTGGCCTGACCCACCTCGAGCGGCTGGAGCAGGAACCGGTCGCTGGCAAGCAGGCGTTCGATTCGGTCGCGGAGGCCCGCCAGGTCGCCGGCGGCAGCGAGTTCGAGGGTGAACCTCAACTCGTCCGGCGGCAGACCCGGACGGGCCAGGGCCGCGGTGACGACAGGCACCGAAGAAAGGACGCGGCGCAACTGCTCAATGGCGTTAGCCATGTTCTTCCCCGATCGGCCAAAGGCGCAATCTTGCCAGCACTTCGCAGTGCCGCAGTCCGTAAATATGCCGAGGCGCGCCGGCCGGTTTCGGCCAGCAGTCGATCTGTGGCGCCGCAAGCCGTCAGCACTTCGCGAATCAGGCTGGAGCGGCGGAGCGGCCGTGGCCGTGCGAGCCCTGCCGCCAGCTGCATTTCCGCGGCCTTAGGATCTCATCGTCGGACAGCCGTTGGCTGGCTCGGATTCCGCCGACCACATGGGCCTGCCACGTCAACCGCTGCACGGAGGATTGGTGGGTCGCGTGGCCAGGATCTCGTTGGCGCTCAGAGTGAAGCGCAGCCCCGGCACGCCCCATAGAAGGTGCGCGTACGCGTCGTATTTCGCTGCTGGTACTTCAACCGTTCCACAAAGCCGACCTTCGCCAAGGTCCCCTCATGGCCGGCTCCGGGTTCTCGAGTGCGCACCGGACAGCTGTCGGCCGCGGTTGGGCGGCGCCGCGACGGATCGACGCTTCAGGTCGCCCCCTAAGTTGAAGGGCTGCTGACCGCAGCTACCGATTCGGCAGCAGCCGGCCATTTGCGGAAGTTGGTGACCGTCAGCAATATGGCCGGCCGTTGCACGGTGGGAAACAGGGGTTCCGACCAAGGCTGTCTGCGCACTGCTACAGATTCCCAGCCTCGTGTCCCACATTGCACGAGCAGCGCGATCACTTGGCGCGCGGCAGATCCAGCATCGCACGCAAACCGCCGCCGACCCTGTTCGCCAGGGCGAGGGTCCCGCCGTGGTACGCCGCCGCGTCCCGCACGATCGCCAAACCGAGCCCCACACCCCCGGTGTCCAGACTGCGCGACGCGTCCAGGCGAACGAAGGGCTCGGTGACTCGGGCCAGGTCGGCTTCCGGAATCCCAGGCCCGTCATCTTCGATCACCACGCGCAGCGCCGCCGCGGAGTCTTCGATCTGCACGGTCACGTTCTTGCCATGTGCCACCGCGTTGTCGATCAGGTTGGTCACTGCACGCTTCAGGACCGACAGCTTGCCGGCATAGGGCGCTGGCGTCGCGTGTCTGGGTGGAGTTTCTTCCAGGCGCACCTGGCGCCCGAGTGCCTGCTCGTCCTCGACGATGCTCGACAGCAGCGCCTCCATGTTGATCGGCTGGATCGGCTCGGCATCCTCCAGACCGCGCAGGTAGGCCAGCACGCTGTTGACCATGCCCTGCATGGCGTCGATGTCGGCATTCAGCTTGTCCTGCAGGTTTGGATCGTCGACCAGCTCCGCGCGCAGCCGCATGCGGGTGAGCGGCGTACGCAGGTCGTGTGATACGGCGGCCAGCGCGCGCCCGCGCTCCACCACCAGTTGGCGCAGGCGATGCTGCATGAAGTTGAAGGCCTCGGCCGCGCGTCGCACTTCGGTCGGGCCGCTCACGGGCAGCGGGGCAGCATCCAGGTCGTGCGCAAACGCCTTCGCGGCCGTCGCCATCTGCTGCAGCGGCTTGGTCGCCCAGCGTACCGCCACCAGCGACACGATGATGACCACCGCGAGCGTGATAGAGACGTGCCAGATGAAGCGCAGCGGCAGCGCTTCGAGCGCGGGCATGCCCGGGTGCACATGACCGTCGGCCAGCATCGCGGCGCGCTCCTGCAGGTGCAGCAGCAGGCTGGCGAACTGCGCGGCCAACAGGCCGAGCACCAGGATCAGCGTCATGCGGCCGGACAGCGAGCGCGGCAGCAGTTTGGCGAGCATCAATCGCATGAGGGCAGACCCTCCACGGCGGCAGCCAGTACGTAGCCTTCTCCGCGCACCGTCTTGATTAGTCCGGACTCGCGCCCGGTGTCCTGCAATCGCTGGCGAAGTCGACTGATCTGCACGTCGATCGCGCGGTCATAGGGCTCAGCCTCGCGGCCATGGATGAGTTCGACCAACTGGTCGCGGTTGAGCACCCGGTTGGGGTGATCCAGCAAGATGCGCAGCAGACGGTACTCGGCACCCGACAACGGGGTGGCCACGCCATCGGCGCCCGTCAGCACGCGAGTCGCCGTGTCAAGCTTCCAGCCGGCGAAGGCCAGGCAACGCTGGGTGTCCGGCTTCAGGTTGGGCGGAAGCGAACGCGTGCGGCGCAGGATGCCCTTGATGCGCGCCAGCAGCTCACGTGGGCTGAAGGGCTTGACCAGGTAGTCGTCCGCGCCCATCTCGATGCCGAGGATGCGGTCGGTCTCCTCGCCGCGCGCGGTGAGCATCAACACCGGCACGTTGGACTTGGCCCGCAGGTCGCGGCACAGCACCAGGCCGTCGGTGTCAGGCAGCATCAGGTCGAGCACCACCAGGTCGATGGCGTGCTTGTCGAGCACCTGCCACATCTCCCGGCCACTGCCAGCCGGCTTGGCATCGAAGCCGTTGCGCGCCAGGTAGTCCACAAGCAACTGGCGAATCTCGGGGTCGTCATCGACGATCAGGATGCTGTCTTTGGGGTCCATGACGATAGCGTCGCCGAGCGGTGTGCTCGGCCACGGCGAGTTTTGTATCGCAGTGTTGCATGCGATCAAAACGCAAGCTGGCGATGCAATTCCCTCGACCGCCGCCATTTGGCCGGCACCTTGCAGCGGTTTCAATGCTGGCAGGTCCACACACCCCGGGGTGATCCCAGCATGTCTGCCATCTTTTCGTTCGGAGAGCGCCTCGACGGCTACTCCGTGCCGGTGCTCAACGAGCGCGCTGTGCGCGCTGCCGCCGGCATCGTCTTCTTCTTCGCCATCGTGTCGTTCATGAACGCCTGGCTGATCGGCAACTTCCAGCCAACCCGGGTCTTCGTGGTGGCCTTCCTGATCGACTTCACGCTGCGCATCTTCGTCAACCCGAAGTTCGCGCCCAGCCTGATCCTGGGGCAGTGGATGGTGCGCAAGCAGCAGCCCGAATACGTCGGCGCACCGCAGAAGCGATTCGCGTGGGCGATCGGCTTCGTGCTGGCGGTGGTGATGTTGTACCTGGTCGTGATCAAGCATGTCATCGGGCCGATCAACCTGATCGTCTGCGCGGCCTGCCTGGTGCTGCTGTTCTTCGAGACGGCCTTCGGCATCTGCATCGGCTGCAAGGTCTACAACTGGTTCAACAAGGACCAGGCGCAGCTTTGTCCGGGCGGTGTGTGCGAGTTCGAGCCGGCACGCGGTGCTGGCGGCAGCTGGGCGCATGCGGCCGTGGTGCTGGCCTTCATCGGCGTCGTCGGGGCCTGGACCAGCCACGTGGCGGCCAACGATCCCTACGCCCGCGCGGTTGCCCCTACCGCCGTGCCGGCCGCGGCCTCGCCTGCCGTGGATGCGGCCGAAACCGAGCGCTGCAAGGTGCCCGACTTCGCCAAGGCCATGGGCCATGAAGAAAAGTGGAAGCTCCACAACAACTGCAAGTGAGATCGCCCGCCATGAACCACCCACTTCACACCCGTCGACGCTGGATCGCCGCCCTGGCGGCGGCCGGGGCCTCGCTCACGATGCTTTCTGTGGCCCGTGCAGCCCAGCCCGTCGTCGAGATCATCGCCTTCGCCCACCCGCCGGTGCAGTCCGCGCTCAAGCCGCTGCGCGAGCGGCTGGCCGCGCAGAGCACCCGATTGAAGGTGGTCGAGATCGACATGGAGACGCCGGCTGGCGAGAAACGACTTCAGGCCGTAGGCGTGACGGGCCATGTGCCCGTGGTCGTGCTCATCGATGGCCACCACTTGCACAAGCGCGCCGACGGCAGCAGCGTCGATCTAGTGAGCTTCCCCGCTGGACCGGGCACGCCGCAGGGTGTCAAGGGCACCTGGTCTGCCGCGGATGTCGAAGCCATCCTGAAGACGCGCCTGAAGTGAACTACCCGTGCGTGCCTTCATGAACCGCATCTGGGCCGTTGGTCCGGCGAACTGGCTCCGTCTCACCGGCCTGCTCGCAACATGCTGCATCTGGCTTGCGCTGCCCACGACGGCCCACGCACAGGAAGTGCGCTTCGAGCGCGTAGCCGAAGGCGTCTACGCGCACATCGGCGACCTCGGCGGCCGCACAACGGCGAACCAAGGGCTGAACGCCAACATCGGGCTCGTGGTTACGCCTGGCGGTGCGGTCCTGATCGACAGCGGCGCCACGGCCCGCGGCGCCCAGCGTATCCACGAGGCGGTGCGCAAGCTCACGTCGCAACCGCTGAAGTGGGTCATCAATACCGGTGGCCAGGACCACCGCTGGCTCGGCAATGGCTACTTCAAGGCCCAGGGCGCGCAGTTGATCGCCCACGCGAAGGGCGAGCCCGACCTGCGCAACCGCGGCAACGACCATGTGGACGCGCTGCGCGCGGCGTTGGGCGAAGGGATGGACGGCACCTTACCGACACTGCCGGACCGCTGGATCACGGGCACCGATGAAAGGCTGGACCTGGGTGGCGTGACCTTCGAGTTCAGGCATCGCGGCGGCGCGCACACCCCGGGCGACATGCTCGTGTGGCTGCCGCAATCGCGCGTGCTGTTCAGCGGTGACGTGGTCTATGTCGACCGCTTGCTGGGAGTGATCCCGGTGAGTCAGACCAAACCATGGCTTGCCACCTTTGCCGAGATCGAGCGTCTCGCACCAGCACGCATCGTGCCGGGCCACGGCCGCGTGACCGATCTGGCGACCGCGCAGGCCGACACCCGCGACTACCTGATGGCGCTCCGGACGCACATGAAGAAAGCAGTTGACGACGGCCAGGACATCAGTGCGGCGGCCAAGGCCTTCAACGCAAGGCCGTGGATGCGCCTGATGAACGCGGCCGATCTGATGCCGGGCAACGCCAGTCGCACCTACCTCGAACTGGAACGGGAGTAGTGCGTGGTCATGCTGTCCGGAGCGAAGTTCCCTAGGAGAACCCCATGAGTCTTGTCATCGCAGAAGGCCTGACCAAGACCTACCGCGCAAGCGAAGTCGAGGTGCACGCCATCAAGGGCGCAGACTTTGTCATCGAGCCAGCGTCGTTCGTCGCCTTCGTCGGTCCCTCGGGCAGCGGCAAGAGCAGCCTGCTGAACATGATCGGCTGCCTCGACCACCCGACCTCCGGCAAGCTGACCGTGCTGGGCACCGACATCTCGACGCTCGACCGCCGCGCCGCGGCCGACTTCCGCGGCAAGAACATCGGCTTCATCTTCCAGGACTTCAACCTGGTGCCGGTGCTCACCGCCTACGAGAACATCGAGTAGCATCGCCCGCGCTTGCCACACGGCGAAACACGGCCCCGCGGACGGCCGGCTGATCAGACCCGGTTGGTCTTGCGCAGCAGCAGGACTTGCAGCAGCAGCCCCACGCCGAAGCCGATGCCGACGTTCCACATCGACAGTCCGGCAGTCACCAGCAGCACGGTCGACTCATGGCCTTGGCGGCCCTGGTCGAACTGGCCGCCGGCCAGTTGAACGCCGGTCATGAATAGGATCGTGCCCAACACGGCTTGCGGCATGACCTCGAACAAGGCGACGACCGAGGCGCTGAAGCCAACGGCGAGCACCAGCAGCAGTCCTCCCAGGATCACCAACGAGCCGCCGGTCCGTGCGCCGAATGCCACGTGGCCGGCCATGCCACCGGCGCCGTGGCACATCGGCACGCCGCCGACCGCCGAACCGAACACGTTCATCACTCCTGTCGAGACGGCGACCTGGCGGTCGGTCACCGGACGGTCCGGAAAGAGTCGGTTGTTCTCCTCGCGCACGCCGATGATCGCGTTGCCCAGCGTGAGTGGCACCTGCGGCAGCGCCAGGAACAACGTGCCCAACACGATGTCGTTCCAGCCGATGCTGGGCCAGGCCCAGGTCGGCCACCGAAGCTCCGGACGGACCTCCTGAAGCTTGCGCAGCAACTCGGGTTGCTGCACGGCGGTCCAGGCGACTCCCAGCAGCAGCAGCACGAAGATGCCGGGAACGCGACGGCTCTTCGCCAGCAGCACGACCACCAGCAGACCCACACCCGCCAGCAGCCACTCGTTGGCCATGAGACGGGCGCCTTGCCACATGAAGGCCATGCCCAGACCGAGCACCACGCCCTGGGCGACCGGTCGGCTGATCCAGCGGGTGATGCGCTCGGCCAGACCCGTGGTGCCGAGGACCAGCCAGATCAGGCCCGTGACGAGTCCGGCTGCGTAGACCGCTCCCGAGGTGATGACTGCAGACTGGGCCGCCTGCGTGGTGGCCACCGCGCCCGCTGCCTTCATCGGCTGCACCGGGAAGGGTGTCTTGTAGACCCATCCACAGACCACCATCGACACGCCGAATCCGAACAGCACGCCAAATGCGTCGAGCTTCATGACGCTCAAGTAGGCGATCACGAAGGGCACGAGCGTGCCGAGATCGCCGAAGGCCCCGGCCCATTCGAGGCGGTCGTAGCGGTTGACGGGGACCGGCTTGGGTGGGCTGGACGGTGGTGACTGAAGCGACAAAGTTGCGGGGCTCGAAGACGAGGTTTCAGTCTAGCCTGAGAGACCAGGGTGCCTGTATGAGGTCTCGAAGACCGGCACTGATGGCATACGGGCGCGAGGCCGCGAACACGACTGTCCTATGGCTGGTTTCGGGTGCCCCGCCAGCCATCTGCTACTTCGGCAATGGGTCGGGACCACCACTTGACGGCGAGGGGAAGCTGTCACTCGCCAGCGCAGCGTCGGTACGCGCGCCGTCGTCGAACCGATGATTGGCGTGTGGCGGCTTCCAGGGTGCACCGGTCATTCACCCAGAGGAGGCGCGAATGGCAGGAATCGGCCGCCGCCGTCACTCGACCTTAGAAGTTGACCGGCTGCAGTCAGTCTAGTTTGGTCATCCGCTACTGCGACGCCGCGGCGAGTAGGCCTGCGCTGTGCGCGCAAGCCAATCCCAGGATCGCGCGATGCAGATCCCGCTCTACGGGCAATTGCCTTGACGCAGCGACGACCACGCCAAACTCGGTACGTGCACCAATCTTCGCAGCCCGGCTAAGCCGCCGTGGCGATTCCTCTAGGCTAGGCAGAATCTTTCTCGCATCCTCCAGCGTGTCGGCACTGGCAGCGAAATAGTTCAGCCGGAGCTCTGTCGCGTCGTAGCCCACCGTTTTGAGCCATTTGATATGTCGACCCAACTGTTGAATGTTTCGACTCACCAAGTACGGCCGATGTGCTTCGCCGTCAACTTCAGTCTGCCAATCGCTGAGGATCTCGAACGTCGCCTTCGCAAACGCCATGTCCGATGCCATTGCCTCAAGAACGGTAGCCACCAATCGATCCCTGCGATCCGCCCCGCCCTGAACGTCCATACCCGCGAACGGCTCGACCCGCAGCGCATCCGGCTCAAAGTCCTGCATGCTGGTTCTACTCCCGACATCTTCGTAGGCTGCAAAGAACGCCTTGGCCTCCTCCGGTGGAACCGAGAGCGTTTCAGCGGCCACCTCGTGCAGCACGTTCAGTTCTTCCCCGCGCGCACGTCGCTGCATCAGCAGCGCATCGAGGACGGAAGCAACCGGGCGTACACCGGCTTCTTGGCTGGCTGCATCAACCTGCGATTCAACTTGCACGGGAGCAACCGTCAGTTCCCTGACGTCAAGGGCACCAATGAACTTCGCCACCGCTGCCGCCGTGCGCGTACCGTCCGTTGCACGCTTGCCATCCTGCCGCTTGGGGAAATGATGACGCACAGCGGAGGCCGAAACACCGAGCAGAAGGCCCATCGTGTCGGAACGCCATGCGTGCTGCAGGGCCACCTGTGCGCAGATGTCACCAGCCACCCACCATGCACCGTGCCAATAGGTCCGCGACAGGGTGCCGACCCCGGATTGGCCCATCCACAGTCCAAGCCGATCGATCTGGCTGGGCCAACGCTCCGGAGAAGGCGACAAGGATCTCAGACGAGTTTGCGCGTGGGATGGCAGCAGCAGCGATTGACAGAGCTGCACAGCGATCGGCGAAGCTTGCGGGTCCGGCATCAGCATGTGGCTCATCATTGAGGTGGCGTAGGTGTGGCGCATGCTGTAGTTGATCGCGAAGTGATCGCCGGACGCCCGCTTGACCGCCCAGTTTCCCAGCGCGTACAGCGGCGCATCGTCGTAGAGCAGATCCGCCCCTGCAGCAAACAAGGCGTATTTCGCTTGCCCACCAAGCTTGTCTGCGGCTCGGTAGCGCGTATTGATCAGTTCGTTAGCTGCCTCGCTCGCCAGACTGACCGGGATCGTGCGCGGAAGCGTCTTGAGCGATCGGATCACATTGATTCGCACGCGAAGGCTTGTGCGCTCGTCGTCCTGGAAATCGGTCACCTTGACGCCGTAGCCTTCGGCCGGCCGCAGGCCATACGCCTGATTCAACGCCAACAGCGCTGCGCCCGTTTCCCCGACCTCTGTGGCTTTTCCATCCGGCGTCCTCGCGAGATTGAAGGCTCGCTCGACGATGTGAGTGGGCAGCACCACGTTGCGAGCGTTTCGGAGCCGGGACTCGGTATGCGCGTCGAACCTGGAGTTCTGCATGCCGTGCCATTCGTGCAGATACCGGAGAAACAGTCGCAGCGGCGCCTTTGCAGCCTGCTGCTCCGCTTCCGCCACTCGGGCAATCACCGCTCGGAAGAACGCTGCCAGCGCCTCTTCGTCGCACTGCAGGAGGTCGACGTTCCAGGCCACTTCAAGAATATGGGCGACGATTCGCTGCCGGTAGGTCTGCAGGGAGCCAAAGCTGTAGGTGTCGACGCGGAATCCGCCGATGGCCAGCATGTAATAGATGAACTCGACCGCCAGCGCGACGATCTGCTGACGTTGCATCCACGCCTCGAGCTCGGGCCGGTGGCGGCCGCTGAACATGCGGTGCAGCCTCATGCGCTGCTGGCGCGACGCCGCCTGGAACTTGGTGACCTCCCCTTCTGCTTCGTCCACGAGCCGACGGATTGCAGCCACCGCCGCCTTGATGTCCGCGTCTCGGTGCTTCCGCGGCCCGCGGGGCGAAGGGGGCGCTGCGCGGAGCACTCGAGGTTCTGCGCCCAAGAGGAGCGCCGTGCTTTCCGGGGACGGCGCGTTGCATTCGTTCGCACCCGTGATGCTGGCGTAGACCGAACCCGGCACACGCAAGAACCAGTAGGGTCGCATCACCACGAGAAGCTTGCGCAGATTCATCGATCCTCGCAGCGCCGTCATCTGCGCCAAGAACCTGCGCGCCTCGGCCTCCACCTTCTCGAACGCCACGGGCCCCGTCTCCTGGCGAACACCAAGGTATCCAGCCACTGCAGCGGCAGTCTTGTACGTGAGGTCGACCGTCCTGTCGTACTCCGCGGCCATCGTCTCGATGGACGCTCGCAGCTGCAACTGCCCCGCGAATCGAGCCGGCCCCTCGGTCTGCAGGACCATGATCAACCGCTCCAGCTCCTGCCGGTCCAGAACGGCCTCACAGCACACCAGCAGAACGGCGATCAAGCCAAGCACGCGCTGTGCCGTCCGCTCTTCACGAAGGTAGTTCTTGATTTGGTCCTCGAGGCCGTCCGCCACGCAGTTCGCCAGCGCGAGATGGCGGCCAAAGTTCAGTTCGACGGGACCTTCGCTGATTCGTGCAAGGTTGAGCGATGCCGCCGTGACCCTGTATTTGCCGGACCGGCGCCATCCCGTCGCCAGTTCCGCGAACGCCGTCCTGACTCTCGCCTTCGCTCGAGGGTCGTCGCGGAGTTCGTCCTCGATCCCGTCCATCAGCTTGCGCACGGTCTCGTCGTCGAGCAAGAGAACCCGCCGGCCGCGCAGCTGGGATTTCTTGAGCACGCGAGTGGCGACACGTCGAATGGCGTCGAGCTCTGCATTGAACTGCCCGTCGACGCTGAAGTGCACGTTTGTTGGTCCTGCCGGCTTGAGCAGCTCGGACCGGGGCGCAGCGTATCCCGCTTCGGTTCGCCACTCTTGCTTCAGTACTTCGAGCTGCGTGATGACCGCTTCGACTACAGCGGGCTCGCCTCCATAGCGGTCCCGTATCCCGTTTTCAATCCGCTTCAGGTCGGCGTCGTTGAGGTCGACGCAGGTGCCGTCCAGCAACATCGATTCCGGCACCACCTCGAGCACTGTCCGACGCGCCCGTCGGTTCGCCTCGTCGGTTTCCAGCTTGCGCGCCTCGTAGGCTTGATTGCTGGACACGAGCGAAGGAAGCGGCGCGTTCAGCCGACCCAGGTAGTCCTTGGCCCAAGGGGCAGCAATGGCCTTGCCGCCCATTTCGACCAGGTACCGCTCGAGCGGCTCCTGCAGACGCTTGAGCTCGACTGCCGGAATCCAGACCGAGGCTGCGCCAAAGGGATGCTGCTCTCGCACATGCCCGAGCAGGAGTTCTATGTGGGCGCCGCTTACTCCGTCATCAGCGAGCCAGGTCGCGACGTTCCGCCGCAGTGCCCGGATGTCGAACGGAGCCGGTCCGTCGAACTGCAAGGCCTTCCACGCTCTGCGAATGGCCCACTGCACGAGGCGGGTCGACAGCGGCACGACCCGCCGGGTTCCGATCCGGAAGAGCAGCCCGACCTGCTGAACTGCATCGGCACCCTTCTGGGGTTGGAGAAACCCGAGCGCTGTGCGCAGGCGGTCGGCGTGTGCTGGATTGGAGCGGGCCAGCGCGGCGATCAGCCATGCGATATGTGCGCGGCACCACCGCAGTTGCTCGACCACTGGCTTGACGAGCGGCACGAAGCGAGCCTCGCTGCCGACGTTGATCTTGTCGGCAACGAAAGCGATCGCGTCATCGAGACTCACGTCGTGCAGGAACGGCAGCAAGGCACGCGCGTTACGGTGACCGATGGCGGTGACGACGAGTGCGCCCGCATACAGCATGAAATCGTTGCTGTGCCGGTAGGCCGGCTTTCCCTTCCTGTCGATCGCGCGTTCGGCAAGCCAGTCCAGGACAGCAGCCATGCGTGTGGCGTCGACCCAGGTGTCACCTTCGATGGCTTCCCGCGGCTTTGCGCTTGCCTGGGGGTGTGGGACCTCCGGGTAGCGGATGGCATGTACTGCCATCCGATAGGCATGCCGGACCGCTGCGCAGCGCGGGTGCACGTAGTGGGACAGCGACTCCCGCCGAACCTCCAATTCCTCATCGTCCTCCTGCAATGTCTGGTCGTCCGCAGAGCCTGCAGCGTCGTTCTCGTCGGAAATTTCGCTGTCGTCGTCCTGGTCAACGCCCTCCCCGACGTTCAGCTCATCCGGCTCGGACTCGTCATCGGCCGTTTTTCCTGTCGGCCGTGTGCTGCACAGATGCGTCACGATTGCCCGGTTGGCCGTCGAGAGAAAGATCTGCCGGGCAAGGATGTGCTTGACGCAGAGATCGACCTGATGACTCGAACGCCCCAGGCGCTCGCCGAGGTGCTCGAGCACTTGCAGCCAGATTTCGTCAATGGGAAGTGGCAGCAACTCGTCGATGACAAAGTCGCGCTGGAACGGGTGCAGGTGCAGGTCCAAGTCTTCGACCTCCAGCCACAGGGCTACACCTGCGGCCTGCTTCGGCGCCCATAGCACTGTGTCGCCACGCCGGGGGTCGCGACGCTCGATGACGAACTGCCGTCCGCCTGGACGGGCTGCCGACGGCTCGGACGATATGCCGTCTGATCGCACCGAGACCGGTAGCAGTGCAGCCTCGGTCATCGTGCTGGCGGTCAATGCTCCCACCTGAGCTAGCAGTCCGCCCGCTGCGGCCAGCATGTCGGCCTTGAGCACTATCCGATCAGCCGCTGGAGCAGGACTTGCGCTGAAGCTGGCGGCCAAGGCGGAGGCTTCGAGAGCATTCAGGCCGTAGGTCCACTCCGCGAGCAGTTCCCGGTCCCGCAACTGCTGACTGCCGCGATTACCCCATCGCCTAGTCGTCGGCGCGGGTGTCTTCTCCTCTGGCACGGGCGGCAATGGCCCCACCCCTTCGATGAGGCGCGGCGAGTATGGCCGGCGCGCGTCGGTTTTGCGGAGCAGGTCAACAAACGCCACATATTCTTGGGGTGCATCGGGCAACCCGAGTGACTCGAAGTCCTTCGCCGCACCTTGCCCCGCAGTGAGACGATCGATCAACGATTGGCAGACGATTTCCGGCGAAAGCTGATCGAGAGAGGCTGCGTGCGCCACTTCACCGAGTTCGGCGAACTGCGCCCCCGCTCCCATCGGTCGGCCAAAGGCCCCCAAGACCCTGTAGCACGCCGGCCGCTTCTCCGCGTGGCCACTCCACACGCGGATGAGCAGGTGACTTGCCGCCATCATGAGCTGCTCGGCGGGGTCAGGTGCAGCAGCAGAAGGCCAGTGCAGCAGCCCGGAGTGCGCGGATGGGAGCGCGAACGCGGCGTGAAGGGCCTGGGTCAGCAGCGGATCTACCGACTTCGGGCCTCGCGCTAGAACATCGTGTCGGACATCGCGAAGCGCCTCCGACAGATCTGCTGCCTGCAGCGCCAAGCTGCAGGCTGGTACCAACGGCGCGTGGAGATCAGCAAGACGAGCGAACGCCGGACTCAGCCGATCAAGGTACTCGAGGTGGCCGGCTAGGCCGTACGCTGAGCCGCGACACCCGAACCAGCGCAGCAAGCGGTGCAATTGGGCCGCCGCCGCGGGGTGTGGCGCCATCGTCCGGCACAAGACGACTAGCTCAGTGTCCGCGGCTGCAGGCGCTGGTGAGGTAGTAGCGTCGAAGCTTGTGAACTGCACCGGTAGGCTGGGGTTGTGCGATGGTCATCATTGTGCTTCAATGTGATGAACGAAGCCCAGCTTGCAAGCCTGATCGCGGCGAACAGCGATACCACCCGAAGCGGACTCACAAACAAAGTATAGTAAATCTTAATAAAATCAACTACTTACGTTCAAGTCACAATTTTTGACAAGTTAGATGTAACGTATTCGTAATGCGAAGGTCGGGAGTTCGACTCTTCTCACCGGCACCAATCCAGACCAGGGCCCGCCTCGCGCGGGCCCTGGTCTTTTTTGGGGCCGCCGCAGCGTGACCCGGCGCAGGCGGAGCCTTGCAGACTCAGCGCTCTCGCAAGCGTGCCACTTCGGCTTCCAGCGTGGCGATGCGCTGGTCGCGGTTCTCGATGGCGGCGCGCACGTCTGCCGCCTCGAAGCGCTGCGGAATGTGCTGCGGGCAATTCACGTCCCATGCCGTGACGCTGAAAAGCATCACCTGCTCGGGCCGCGCGCGATAGCCTGCCGGCATCAGTCGGCGAAGCAGCGCCTCGTCGCCCTCGACCACGCGGGCCGTGCCCCAGATCTTGATGCGGCGCTGGTTCGCGTAGTCGATGAGGAACAGATGCGCCTTCGTGTTCTCCTCGAGGTTGCCCTGCGTGATGTACTGGCGATTGCCGGCGAAATCCGCCATGCCGATCGTGTGATCGTCGAGCACTTTCAGGAAACCGGCCGGCCCGCCGCGGTGCTGGATGTAGGGCTGCCCCTGCGCATTCGCGGTCGCGAGAAAGACGCTGGTCTGCGCTTCGATCTCGGCCTTCAGTTCGGCCGTGATCGTCTGCTCCCAGGAGCCTTGGCGTTCCATGCGCTCGTACGAGGCACGCGAACCCTTGCGACCCTGAATGGCCTTCACGGTGTCGGTGAACGCCACATCGCTGGCGTAGTTCAGTGTTCGATCCATGGTCACGACTCCGATGGGCCCGGCCCGCGAGGCGATCGTCCGGGCGACGATGGCCCCGCGGTACAGGCTTCCAGTTTCAGGCGGCCAGCGCCTGCGCCAGCGGGAAGTCGATTTCGGTCTTCGCGACTTCGTTGATGTAGTTGGTCCAGGTGTTCAGCGCGACGTGCTGGACGATCTCGACGATCTGCGCGTCGTCGTAACCCGCCATGCGCACGGCCTGCAGGTCGGTGTCGGACACGTGCCCGCGCTCGCGGACCACCTTGGCCGCGAAGCGCACCGCCGCATCGGCCTTCGGGTCGAGCGAGCCACCGTGGCGGTTGGCGGCGATTTCGGCCTCGCTGAGCTTTGCCAGGTTCTTGCCCAGGGCGGTGTGGGCCGACAGGCAGTAGTTGCAGCCATTGATCTGCGCCACCGCCAGCGCGATTCGCTCGCGGGTGGGTGCCGGCAGGCTGCCCTTGGCCAGGGCACCGGACATGCCGAGGTAGCCCTCCAGCGCGGCCGGGCTGTTGGCGACGAGGCGGAACAGGTTCGGCACGACGCCGATCTGCTTGTGCACGGCTTCGAGCAGCGGCTTCGCCAATGCGGGGGCGGCGTCGATGCTCGCGGGGGTGGGAATACGGGGCATGGTGTGGACTCCAGGGGTGGGTTGAGCCGGTGCAATCCGGTGAAGGAGACTGTAGATATTCCCGCCCAAGCCAACTAGACTGACAAAATGTGAATCTTCCTCTCGATTCTCGGAACAATGGATCGCCTCGAAGCCATGTCGGTGTTCGCTGCAATCGTGGATGGCGGCAGCCTGTCGGCGGCCGGCCGGCGCCTCGCGGTGCCCCTGGCCACGGTGAGCCGCAAGCTCGCGGACCTGGAGGCGCACCTGAAGACGCGCCTCATCACGCGCTCGACCCGCAAGCTCGTGCTGACCGACGCGGGGCGCGACTACCTGGAAGCCTGCCGGCAGATCCTCGAGCAGGTCGACGAGGCCGAGCGCGCCGCTTCGGGTGCCTACGCGAAGGTCAAGGGCCGGCTCGTGGTGGCGGCACCGATCGTGTTCGGCCGATTGCACGTGGTGCCGCTGGCCGCCGCATTCCTCGAAGACCACCCCGAGGTCGACATCCAGCTCCGCCTGGGTGACCGCAACGTCAACCTGATCGAGGAGCATGTCGACCTGGCCTTTCGCATCGGCACCTTGCCCGACAGCAACCTGGTCGCGACCCCGCTCGGGGCCATCCGCCGCGTGGTGTGCGCGAGCCCCGCCTACCTGCAGCGATTCGGCATCCCGCAGACGCTCGACGAGCTCGCGGCCCACCGATGCATCAGCTTCGACGGCCTGGACGCCGCCAGCGCCTGGACCTTCGTCGGCGACAACGGAGACAAGCGGCAGGTCGCCGTCCACTCGCGCCTGACCGTCTCGACCGCCGATGCGGCCATCGCGGCATCGAGCCTCGGCCTGGGCCTGACCCGCGTGCTTTCCTATCAGGTGGCCGATGCCTTGCGCGACGGCCGGCTCGTCCGCGTGCTTGCAGATGCCGAACCGCCCGCGGTGCCAGCCAGCCTGATCCATCCCGGCCAGGGCAGGCTGCCGATGAAGGCCCGGGCCTTCATCGACTTCGCGGCCGGGCGGATCCGGGAGCAGCTTCAGACGCTCGACGAAGCCGCTGGCAACTAGCCCGCGAAGGCCTTCTCCAATGCGGCGATGTCGAACTTCACCATGCTCATCATCGCCTGCGCCACGCGGGCCGCAGCCGCACGATCAGGTGCGCTCATCATGCGGCCCATCGCGCTGGGCACGATCTGCCAGCACAGGCCGTAGCGGTCGCGAAGCCAGCCGCACTGCTCGGCCGTGCCGCCTTCGAGCAGCGCGTCCCAGTAGCGGTCGATCTCGGCCTGGCTGTCGCAGTTCACGACGAAGGACACGGCGTGGTTGAACGGGTCCAGCGGGCCGGCGCTCATGGCAACGAAGGCCTGGCCGAACAGTTCGAACTCGACCACTTTCACCGAGCCCGGCGGCCCGCTGGGCGACTCGACGGGCATCGCGTTCACCGCGATGACGCGGGACTGCGGAAAGATGCCGGCGTAGAACGCAGCGGCCTCGTCGGCCTTCTCGGCGTACCAGAGAAAGGGCGTGATCTTCTGGATCTTCATGGCGGGCCTCCTGTGCCGGTCGCTGCGGGGTGGTCGCGGCCAGGGGCACCGCATTCCCCACGACGAACGGCGCACCGCCGTTTCGACACCCCGGCACGGATGCCGCGAACGCTCAACCCAGCGAGTCGTTCACCTGCTCGTTGAACTCGGCCAGGCTCACCGCCGTGCCGATCTCGCGCGGCAGCGCATCGCGCACCGAGAACACGCCGAGGATGTGGCCGCCCTCGCCCACCACCGGCAGGTGGCGGAAGCCGCGCTCGATCATGATGAGCACCGCGTCGGCCACCTTGGTGTCGGGCTTGATGCACTGCGGGTGCGGCGTCATCACGCTGGACAGCGGCGTCTTGGCCGGGTCGAGCGCCTTGGCCAGCACGCGCGTCATCAGGTCGCGCTCGGTGACGATGCCCAGCATGGTGCTGGCCGCGTCGATCACCAGCACGCTGCCACAGCCGGCCTTGGTCATCACGCAGGCCGCCTCGTGCACGGTGGCCGCGGGGCCCAGGCTGACGAGGAGACGACGCGGCATCGATTGGAAGACGGTGCGTTCGGTCATGGTGCAACTCCTGCCGGGTTCGTGGGCGCGGCGGGTCAGCGCAGCGCCGCGTTGATCTTCTCCAGCGCCGCGGCGCCGGGGCACAGCCTGTCCGGCCCGAGCGAGGCCAGTGGCACGGCGCAGGTGTTCAGCGCCGTGTGCAGGTCGGTGGCCAGCGGGTCGAGGTAGAGCAGCCCGGTGACCACCTCGCCATGCGCCGCGTGCTGGTGCATGTAGTTCATGGCGGCATAGCGGTCAGTCGGGTCGTGGTCGGCGTGCAGCTTGCGCAGCCGCAACAGCGAGCCGTCATGGTTGGTGACTTCGACCAGCTCGCCCGGCGCGTACTCGGCGGTGATCTCCTGCCCCGGCGTGATGAAGTCGATGCGGCTCACCGCGTCGTTGTGCTGGCGCACGTAGTCGTAGCTCTTGGTGCTGCCGCCGTGGTTGTTGAAGGTGACGCAGGGGCTGATGACGTCGATGAAGGCCGCGCCGCCGTGTGCCATCGCGCCCTTGATCAGCGGCACCAGCTGCGCCTTGTCGCCCGAGAAGCTGCGTGCCACGTAGGTGGCGCCGAGCTGCAGCGCCAGGCCGACGAGGTCCACCGGGCTGTCGTTGTTGACCACGCCCTTCTTGCTCTTGCTGCCCTGGTCGGCGGTGGCCGAGAACTGGCCCTTGGTCAACCCGTAGACGCCGTTGTTCTCGACGATGTAGGCCATGCGCACGCCGCGGCGCATCGCGTTGGCGAACTGGCCCAGGCCGATCGAGGCCGAGTCGCCGTCGCCCGACACGCCCAGGTAGAGCAGCTCGCGATTCGCCAGGTTGGCGCCGGTCAGCACCGAGGGCATGCGGCCGTGCACGGTGTTGAAGCCGTGCGAGGCACCGAGAAAGTAGTCCGGCGTCTTCGAGCTGCAGCCGATGCCCGACAGCTTGGCGACGCGGTGCGGCTCGATGTCGAGCTCCCAGCAGGCCTGGATGATCGCTGCCGAGATCGAGTCGTGCCCGCAGCCTGCGCACAGCGTCGAGATGCGGCCTTCGTAGTCGCGCCGCGTGTAGCCGACCTTGTTGGTCTGCAGCGTCGGATGGTGCAGGCGGGGTTTCGCGATGAAGGTCATGCGTACTCCTTGTGCCAGACCATGTTCTTGCGGATCGCACCGGCGATGAAACGCGCGGTGATCGGCGTGCCGTCGTAGTGCAGCACGCGCACCAGGCGCGCCGGGTCGATGTCGAGTTCGTTGACCAGCATCGAGTGCATCTGCGCGTCGCGGTTCTGCTCGACCACGAACACCTTCTCGTGCGCTGCGATGAACTCGGGCACGGATTCCGGGAACGGGAAGGCGCGCAGCCGCAGGCCGTCCAGGTGCACGCCCTCGGCCTGCAGCACGTCCAGCGCCTCGTGCATCGCCGGGCTGGTCGAGCCGAAATAGATCACGCCGAAGCGCGTGGGCTGGGAGGCAGGGCGATGCACCGGCTGAGGCACCAGCGCCGCCGCGGTGCGGAACTTGCGCAGCAGCCGCTCCATGTTGTAGACGTAGTCCGTGCCGCGCTCGGAGTAGCGCGCGTACGGATCGCGCGTGGTGCCGCGGGTGAAGAAGGCGCCCTTGGTGGGGTGCGTGCCGGGCAGCGTGCGCCAGGGGATGCCGTCGCCGTCGACATCCTTGTAGCGGCCGAAATCCTTGCCCGCCTCGAGCTCCTCGCGCGTCATCACCTTGCCGCGGTCGTAGCTGCGCGCGTCATCCCACACGAAGGGCTTGCACAGGCGCTGGTTCATGCCGATGTCCAGATCGGTCATGACGAAGATCGGCGTCTGCAGGCGATCGGCCAGGTCGAGCGCCGCAGCCGAGTGCTCGAAGCACTCGTGCGGATCCTGCGGCAGCAGCAGCACGTGCTTGGTGTCGCCGTGCGAGGCGTAGGCGCAGGCGATCAGGTCCGACTGCTGCGTGCGCGTGGGCATGCCGGTGGACGGGCCGCCGCGCTGCACGTCGATGATGGTCACCGGCACCTCGGCGAAATAGGCCAGGCCGATGAACTCGGTCATCAGCGAGACGCCCGGCCCGGAGGTCGCGGTGAAGGCGCGCGCGCCGTTCCAGCCGGCGCCCACCACCATACCGATCGAGGCCAGCTCGTCTTCGGCCTGCACGATCGCGAAACGGTGCTGGCCGGTGGACGCTTCGACGCGGAACTTGTGGCAGTACTTCTCGAAGGCCTCGGGAATCGACGACGAAGGCGTGATCGGGTACCAGGCCGCCACCGTGGCGCCGCCGTAGATCAGGCCCAGCGCGGCGGCGCTGTTGCCGTCGGTGAAGATCTGGTCACCGACGCGATCGGCGCGGCGCATGCGCAGGCCCAGCGGGCACGGCAGGTGCGCGAGCGCGTAGTCGCGGCCGAGGTGCAGCGCCTTCATGTTGGCGTCGAGCAGGCGCTCCTTGCCGCGGTACTGCTCGGCGAACAGCTTCTCGAACACGCCGTCCTCCATGTCGAGCAGCGCCGCCAGCGCGCCGATGTAGGCGATGTTCTTGAACAGCTGGCGCTGCCGCGGGTCGGCGTAGGCCTCGTTGACGATTTCCGTCAGCGGCACGCCGAGCACGTGCACGCCTTCGGGGAAACGATCCGGCGGGATCGGCCGCGTGCTGTCGTAGAGCAGGTAGCCGCCGGGCTCGATCTCGGCCATGTCGGTGTCCCAGGTCTGCGGGTTCATCGCCACCATCATGTCGACGCCGCCGCGCCGCCCGTGGTAGCCCTTCTCGCAGACGCGCGCCTCGTACCAGGTCGGCAGGCCCTGGATGTTGCTCGGGAAGATGTTGCGCGGGCTGACCGGCACGCCCATGCGCATCACCGCCTTGGCGAACAGCTCGTTGGCCGAGGCCGAGCCGGAGCCGTTGACGTTGGCGAACTTGATGACGAAGTCGTTGACCGCTTCGATGCGCTTCATAGGGTCTCCGTGGCGGCGGCGCTGCGCGCCGGTGCGGCCTGGCTGTCGCGGCAACCGGGGCCGGCCTTGGTGGTGTCGAGCAGGAACTTCTGCATGTCCCAGGCACCGGTCGGGCAGCGCTCGGCACACAGGCCGCAGTGCAGGCAGACGTCTTCGTCCTTGACCATCACGCGGCCCGTCTTCAGCGTGGTCGAGACGTACAGGTCCTGCGCCAGGTTGCCAGCCGGCGCCTTCAGCCGGGTGCGCAGCTCGCCTTCGGGGCCGTCGGCGGTGAAGCTGATGCAGTCCATCGGACAGATGTCGACGCAGGCATCGCACTCGATGCAGGTGTCGCGGTTGAAGACGGTCTGCACGTCGCAGTTCAGGCAGCGGCTGGCCTCCTTGAAGGCCGTGGCCTCGTCGAAGCCCAGCTCCACCTCGATGCGGATGCTCGCCAGCGCCCGTTCGGCTTCCGCCCACGGCACCTTGAAGCGCGGGTCGAGCGAGACGTCGTTGTGGTATCGCCACTCGTGGATGCCCATCTTCTGCGACATCAGGTTGCTCATCGGCGGCGGGCGCTGCGCGACGTCCTCTCCGTGAAGGAAACGGTCGATCGACACGGCCGCCTCGTGGCCGTGGGCGACGGCGGTGATGATGTTCTTCGGGCCGAAGGCCGCATCGCCGCCGAAGAAGACCTGCGGCAGCGTGGCCTGGAAGGTCTGTGCGTCGAGCACGGGCATGCCATGGCGGTCGAACTCGATGCCGCAGTCGCGTTCGATCCAGGGGAAGGCGTTCTCCTGGCCGATGGCCACCAGCACGGTGTCGCAGGGCACGTAGACATCGGGTTCGCCGGTGGGCACCAGGCTGCGCCGGCCCTTGTCGTCGTACACGGCGCTGACCTTCTCGAAGGTCATGCCCTGGATGCGGCCCTGCGTGTGCCGCACGCTCTTGGGCACGTGGAAGTTGAGGATCTCGATGCCTTCGTGCTGCGCGTCTTCCTTCTCCCAGGGCGAGGCCTTCATCTCCTCGAAGCCGCTGCGCACGATCACCTTCACGTCACGGCCGCCCAGGCGCTTGGCCGAGCGGCAGCAGTCCATCGCGGTGTTTCCGCCGCCGAGCACGATGACACGCTCACCCACGCTCGTGATGTGGCCGAACGACACCGAAGCCAGCCAGTCGATGCCGATGTGGATGGCCGCTGCCGCCTCGGCGCGGCCCGGCACGTCGAGTTCGCGCCCGCGGGGCGCGCCGCAGCCGACGAACACCGCGTCGTAGCCCTGCCCGAGCAGGGCCTGCATCGACTCGATGCGCTGGCCGCTGCGGAAGTCGACGCCGAGGTCGAGCACCTGTGCGGTTTCTTCGTCGATCACCGACTCGGGCAGGCGAAAGCGCGGGATCTGCGAGCGCATGAAGCCACCCGCCTTCGCCTCGCCGTCGAACACGGTGACGTCATAACCCAGCGGCGCGAGGTCGCGCGCCACCGTCAGCGAGGCCGGCCCGGCGCCGATGCAGGCCACCCGCTTGCCGTTGCGCGACGCGACGGCCGGCATCCGCGCGCGCACGTCGCCCTTGTGGTCGGCGGCCACGCGCTTGAGCCGGCAGATCGCCACCGGTTCCGGATGTTCGCCGTTGTTCTCCTCGACCCGCCCACGCCGGCAGGCCGGCTCGCAGGGTCGGTCGCAAGTGCGGCCGAGCACGCCGGGGAAGACGTTCGACACCCAGTTGATCATGTAGGCGTCGGCGTAGCGGCCCTGCCCGATCAGCCGGATGTACTCCGGCACGGGGGTGTGGGCCGGACACGCCCACTGGCAGTCGACGACCTTGTGGAAGTAGGACGGACCTGCGCTGTCGGTGCGTTGCACTCTCGTCTCCTCGGGCT
The DNA here is from genome assembly GCF_017795745.1 of Rhizobacter sp. AJA081-3. GTDB lineage: Bacteria > Pseudomonadota > Gammaproteobacteria > Burkholderiales > Burkholderiaceae_C > Piscinibacter. Next base: position 3,498,811 of record NZ_CP059067.1, read on the forward strand.
GCACGCGCCTGTCATCGATGAGCCCAGGCGGCCTGCAGTCTAAGCACGGCACCTCGAAGCGGGACCCCGGGGGAACGCGGAATCGAGCGTCTGTCTGTCCCAGGTCAAGCCGGCAGGCCGATCCTGCCCGGTCCGTGGCGGGCGTGCGCCACGGGACTTGCGCGTCACACCAGCGTGCATTACTGCGCTGCCACAGCGACGATCCGGTTCCAACCCGGGCCGGAAATGCCGTAATGTCAAATGATCGCATCTCCGGCAGATATTCGTTCTGCCATCACGATGGACACGCTGTACTACACGGTAGGCTCGGGCAACAGTTTCAAACCCGCGCTGGTTCTGCGCCAGACGGGCCGAAGCTGCGCGATGCGCGGCATCGACGTCCTGGCCGGCCAGACGCGCCAGCCCGAGTTCCTCGCCATCAACCCGCGCGGCCAGGTGCCCTACCTGGTGACGGCCGGCGGCGTCGGCCTGGGCGAATCCAACGCGATCGCCTGGTACCTGGCCGAAGGCACGCCGCTGATGCCCGCCGACCCGCTGTCGCGCGCCCAGGCGCTGCAGTGGATGATCTTCGAGCAGACCTCGTTGGAGCCGAACATCTCGCCGGCGCGCTTCTTCATCCACATCCTGCCCGCGCAGCGGGCAGAGCACGCGGCCGACATCGAACGCTGGCAGGCGGCCGGCCACCGCGCCCTGCAGGTACTCGACACCTACCTGGCAACACGGCAGTACATCACCGACCAAGGCTACAGCGTGGCCGACATCGCCGTCTACGGCTACACGCACCTGGCCGCCGAGGGCGGCTTCGAACTGGCACGCTATCCCGCGGTGCAGCGCTGGATGGAGCGGGTGCGGGCTTCGGCGAACTACGCCGACGTGGCCACGCTGCTGCCGGCCGTCTGAGCGCAGCCGGCTCATGAACACGTTGCCACCGCAGGCGAGCCTGCCCTCGTTTCCGGGCGAAGACGAGGCCTATGCGGCGCTCAACCTGATCGGCCAGCCGGTCTGGATCTTCGACATCGACCACCGCCGCGTGCACTGGGCCAATGCCGGGGCGCTGCAGGTGTGGGACGCGCCGAGCCTGGCCGCTCTGCGTGGCCGCGACATGGGCAGCGACATGTCGGAGTCGGTGGCGCGGCGGCTGGCCCAGTACCAGAGCGACTTCGTCAGCCACGGCGCGGTCTTCCACGAACAGTGGACGCTCTACCCGGGCGGCAATCCGGTGTCGCTGAACGTGAGCTTCAGCGGCCATCCGCTGGCCGACGGACGCATGGCCATGCTGTGCGAGGGCCGCATGGCCGGCAGCGACTCGCCGGAGTCGCTGCGCTCGGTGGAGGCGCTGCTGCACACCGCCGTCATGATCACGCTGTACGCCGCCGACGGCACGCCGCTGTACCGCAACCCGGCGGCCCGCGAGGCCGTGCGCAGCCCCACCGAGACGCTGCAGGATCGGGTCGCCGACGCGCCGCTGTTCGCCTCGCTGAGCAAGCGGCTGCAGGCCGAAGGCATCGCCACGCTGACGCTGCCGGTGCACACGGCGCGCGGCGCGCGCTGGCACGAACTGTCGGCGCGCGCCTGCCGCGACGCCGCCACCGGCGCCGATGCGCTGCTGGTCAGCGAAGCCGACGTCACGCTGCTCAAGGAGAGCGAGGCACAGGCCAGCTACCTCGCCTCGCACGACTCGCTGACCGGTCTGCCCAACCGCAGCAACGTGCGCCAGCATTTCGCGCTCGCCGTGCGCGACCTGCAGTCTTCGGGGGGCCAGGCCGCGCTGGTCGTCATCGACCTCGATCACTTCAAGAACGTCAACGACACGCTCGGCCATGCCGTCGGCGACGAGCTGCTGATCGAGGTGTCCAAGCGGCTGCGGGCCGCGGTGCGTCGCGGCGACCTGGTGTCGCGCTTCGGCGGCGACGAGTTCCTGCTGCTGGTCGCTTCGCACGACATCGAGGCCGAGGTCGGCCGCATCCACCAGCGCATCAAGCAGACGGTGTCGGAGCCGATCGCCATCGGCGGCACCAGCGTGCGCGTGACGGCGACGCTGGGCGTGAGCCTGTTCCCGCGCGACGGCACCGATTTCGAGACGCTGCTTCGCAGCGCCGACCTGGCGATGTATTCGGCCAAGGAGGGCGGGCGCGACGCGCTGGCCTTCTACGAGGCCTCGATGTCGCATGCGTTGCGCGCCCGCACCGAACTCGAGAGCGACCTGCGCCAGGCCCTCGAGCAACGCGCCTTCGAAGTGCACTATCAACCACGCGTGTCGGTGGCGACCCATCGCATCGTCGGCGCCGAGGCGCTGGTGCGCTGGCGGCACCCGACGCGCGGCATGATCCCGCCGGTCGAGTTCATCCCGCTGTGCGAGAGCTCGGGCCTGATCCGCGAACTCGGCCGCCAGGTGTTCGACCAGGTCACCCACCAGGTGGCCCGCTGGGCCGAGCAGGGCCATGCGCTGGTCGTTTCGGTGAACATGTCCTCGCGCGAGTTCTCCGACGACAGCGTGCCGCAGCAGCTGGCGATGGCGCTGGACGCGGCGCGATGCGACCCGGCGCTGCTGCAGATCGAGATCACCGAGTCCATGCTGCTGGGCAGCGACGAGCGGCCGCTGGAAACGCTGCGTGCGATCGCCGCGATCGGCATGTCGATCGCGCTCGACGACTTCGGCACCGGCTACTCCAACCTGGCCTATCTGCGCCGCTTCCCGATCCAGACGCTGAAGATCGACCGATCCTTCATCCAGGGCCTGAGCGAGAACCGTGCGCTCGCCGACCTCATCGTCGAGCTGTGCCGGCTGATGAACCTCACCGCCGTGGCCGAGGGTGTCGAGACCGACGAGCAGCTGCAATGGGTGACCGAACGCGGCATCGCCCAGTACCAGGGCTACCTGTTCGCGCGGCCACTGCCGCCGCGCGAGTTCGAGGACCTGCTTCAGCGCAACGCGGCCTGAGCCGCTCGGACGCTCAGCCCTGCGGGCTCTCGGTCATGCGGCCGCAGTAGGCCTGCATCTGCTCGGGCAGGTCGTCGGGGCACACGCCGCACAGGCGATTGCCCGGCAGCGCATGGTCGATGAACTTCGGGTACGGCAGTTTCAGCCCGGCCATGATCTGCTCGAACTCGGCCAGTGTGCGGCCCTGCCCGAGACGCGGGTTGCGCGCCTTCTCCTGGCCTATCGACGACACCTGGCGCCCCTGGTAGTCGTGGCCGGGGTAGACGAGTTGCTCGTCAGGCAGCGCGAACAGCTTCCCGTGCACGCTGCGGTACAGCTCGGCGGCGCTGCCGTTCTGGAAGTCGGTGCGGCCGCAGCCGTCGATCAGCAGGGCATCGCCGGTGAACACCCGCTCGCCCAGCAGGTAGGCGAAATGCGAATCGGTGTGGCCCGGCGTGTGCAGTGCCTGGATCGCAAGGCTGCCCACCGGAAGTGGCACGCCCTCGACGACGCCGATGTCGACGCAGGGCAGGCGCTCCATCGCCGGCGCCGCGATGCGGCAGCCGGTGCGCTCCTTCAGGTGCAGCGCGCCGGTGATGTGGTCGGCATGCAGATGCGTGTCGAGCGTGCAGGCCAGCGTCAGGCCGAGGCGCTGCAGCTCGGCGAGGTCGCGGTCGATGCTGTTGACGACCGGGTCGATGAGCACGGCCTGCCCGGTGGCCTCGCACCCAAGCAGGTAGGTGAAGGTGCTCGACAGCGGTTCGAAGAGTTGTCGAAAGATCATGGTGCGCTCCGCGTGAGCTCCGATTCTGGCAGTCGGTGGCCGGTGCAGACCATCCCGGTGCAATACTGGTCGGGCGACACCCGAGGGCCGCACCATGGACTACTCCACCGGCAAGCTCGCGTTCATCTTCATCGTGGCCACGCTGCTGGCCGCGGTGTTCGCGCTGCTGCTCGCCCGCCGCTACCGCCACGCGATGCGCACGCTGATGAGTGCACCGGCCACCGCCGTGGCATCCGGCGCAGACGTGCGCCTGGCCGCACCGGGCCCTCCGGCGCGAATCGGCCTGGCCGACAACCGGCGTGCCGGCTGGCGCGTCACCGCGCTGCTGGTGGGGATGTCGGCGCTGATCTCGTTCTCCAGTGCGTGGCTGTTCCTGTCCGTCGCGATGGCGAAGGAGGACATCCTCACGCCGGCACGCCTGATCGTGCTGGGACTGCTCAACCTGTGGCCGGTGATCCCGGCGCTGGGCCTGCTGTGGCGCTGGTCCCGCGCGCGAATGCTCGGCGCATTGGCGCTGTGGCTCGTTGCCAGCCTGGCGCTGATGGCCTGGCGATCCATCGAGGCGCAGCCGCTGTCCACCATGATGCTGTACCTGGGCAGCGAGATCGGCGTGCCGATGCTGTTCATCGCCGCGCTGTGCCTGGGCGGCGCCACGCGTGCCATCGCGCCCTGGCTGCTGCCGCTGCTGCTGGTGCTGGTGTGGGCGTCGATCGGCGGGGTCGACCTGCTGGCCTGGATCGTCGCGGCGCGCAGCGACTGGCTGAAGGCCATGCCGGGCTGGCTGAACGCCTATGTGGTGATGCTCGGCTTCGTCGTCGCACCCTGGCTGATCGCCTGGTGGCCGGCACGCCAGCTCGGCCGCTGGCTGGGCGCGGCCTACACGCGCAAGTGGCTGTCCGAGCTCATCGTGCTGTTCACCGCGGTGTGGGGCATCGTGCTGCTGATGCGCGCGCTCGGCGCCGGCGGCGACATGGGCCTGGCCGCCGCAGTGATGCTGCTGCCGCTGGCCTGGGTTCCGCTGACGATGGCGATCGCCGGCCGCCAGGCCACGCCCCCCGGCCGGCCGCCGACGCTGCTGGTGCTGCGCGTGTTCCAGCGCGACGCGCAGGTGCAGGCACTGTTCGACGACGTGGTGGAGCGCTGGCGCCTCACCGGCAACACCGTGCTGATCGCCGGCACCGACCTGGTCGAGCGCACCATCGACGCCAGCGACATCTTCAGCTTCATCGACGGCCGCCTCGCCGAGCGCTTCATCCGCCATCCTTCGGAGGTGAACGCGCGCGTGGCCGGCTTCGATCTGCAGCGCGACGCCGACGGCCGCCATCGCATCAACGAGGTCTACTGCCACGACAGCACCTGGCAGCAGGCGCTCGACGCGCTGGTGGCCGGCAGCGACGTGGTGCTGATGGACCTGCGCAGCTTCAAGACGCACAACCGCGGCTGCCGCCATGAACTGGGCGTGCTGGCACGCGCGCCGCGCCTGGGCCGGGTGGTGGTGTTGACCGATGGCGACACCGACCGCGATGAAGCCGCGGCTGCCACCGCCGACGCGCCGCCAGGTCGCTTCGTCTGGATCGACAGTTCGCGCGTGAATGCCGCCAAACGCCGCGAGGTGCTCGCCGCGCTGTTCGTCGCCGATACTGCGCCGACCCCTTGAACCCGGAATGCCAATGATCTCTCCCTCGAACAAGCCGACCAAGGGCGCCGACCTGCGCGGCGCCGCGCGCCTGGCCACCGACGCGACGGCCGGCCTGACCAACCTGGTCGAGGCGATGCACGAGCGCATCGCACGGCTGCCGGGCACCGGCGGCACGCTGGACGGGCGCACGGGAGGCATCAGCGGGCTGGTCTACAAGACGATCCGCGGCGTCACGCGCGTGGCCGGCGGCAGCATCGAGGCGCTGCTCGGCTTGCTGGCGCCGGCGCTGGGCAGCTACACCGAGGGCCGCGAGCGCGATGCGATCGTCGCGGCGCTCAACGGCGTGCTTGGCGACTACCTCGTGGCCACCGGCAACCCGCTGGCTACGCCGATGGAACTGCGCCACGCCGGCCGGGCTCTGACGCTGGAGCGTGAAGCGCTGGCCGGCGCCCTGCCCGCAGCCGGCGGCCGGCTCGCGGTGCTGGTGCACGGCCTGTGCATGAACGACCTGCAATGGCAGCGCGACGGCCACGACCACGGCGCCGCGCTGGCGCGCGAGCTCGGTTACACGCCGGTCTACCTTCGCTACAACAGCGGCCTGCACGTCTCGATCAACGGCCGCGCCTTTGGTCAGCAGCTCGCCCGCCTGATCGACGCCTGGCCGCAGCCGCTGCAGCGCGTGGCGGTGATCGGCCACAGCATGGGCGGGCTGGTGGCACGCAGCGCGCTGCACTACGCCACGCAGGCGCAGCAGCCCTGGGTGCAGCGGCTCGACGACCTGTTCTTCCTCGGCACGCCGCACCACGGCGCGCCGCTGGAGCGTGCCGGCCACTGGGTCGACCTGGTGCTCGGCGCCACGCCCTACGCGGCGCCGTTTGCGCGGCTGGGCAAGGTGCGCAGTGCCGGCATCACCGACCTTCGCCACGGCCACCTGCTCGACGAGGACTGGGTCGGCCGCGACCGCTTCGCCCGCGGCGGCGACCATCGCCAGCCGGTGCTGCTGCCCGACACGCTGCGCTGCTATGCGCTGGCGGCAAGTCTGGGCGCGCAGGGCGGCACGCTCAAGGAGCGGCTGCTCGGTGACGGCCTGGTGCCGCTTGACAGCGCGCTGGGCCAGCACAAGGACCCGGCGCGCGTGCTGAGCTTCCCGCCCGAGAGGCAATGGGTCGGCTACGGCATGAACCACCTCGACCTGCTCGGCCGCCCGGAGGTCTACGCGAAGCTGAAGGAGTGGCTGGCTTGAGACGAGCACTGTGCACCCTGGCGCTGCTGGCCGCGTTGCCGCTGCGCGCCGACGACGACCCGGCCAAGTCACTGCAGTTCGTCGAGGACTTCGCAGCCAGCTGCGTGTCGCGCAACGGCGTGCAGATCCAGGTGAAGAACACGCACCCGACGCGCAGGCTCCGCGTCTGGCTCGACCGCTTCCACATGGGTGTGGCCACCGCGGACCGCTCGCGCTCCGATCTGGCCCCGGGCGCCGACCCCGAGCCGCTGGGCTGCTCACGCACCGACACCGGAGCGCAGGAGTGGCGCGTGGTGCGCGCGATCTGGCTTGACTAGAAGCAGGGCTCCTGCAGCTTCATCCGGCAGCTCCACATGAAGCGCTCGGCGCCGTTCTTCGTCGAGCGGCGGAAGGTCGCCGTGGCCTCGTTGGAGATCGCGTCGGGCAGCGGCACCGCCAGCGGCGCGCCGGTGGAGTTGGTGTAGAAGTTCAGGAAGCAGGTGCGCTCGGGCTCGCACAGCCGGGCCACCTGGCGCGCATAGGCCTCGGTGTCCTTCTCCAGCGCCGCCGGCACGATGACCAGGCGCACCAGGCCCTGCTGCCCGGCCACCGCCCAGGGTTCGTCGGCAGCGAAGGCGCTGGCAGCGGCCGACAGGGCCAGCGCCACGGAGATTCGGGCACGAAGGGCTTTGTTCATCGCGCCATGGTAGGCCCTTCGCGCCTCGTGGGAAACGCGGATGCCGTTGCACCGCCACAGGAGCACCATCGAAGCGTCGCGATTGCGCACCCCTTCAGGAGACGAGCATGGAAAAGAACAACGCCCCGCTGTCGCCCGCCGAGCAGGCGCTGCGCGACGCCGCGCTGGAGTACCACCGCACGCCGGTGCGCGGCAAGATCTCGGTGACGCCGACCAAGCCGCTGTCCAACCAGCGCGACCTGTCGCTCGCCTACTCGCCCGGCGTGGCCTATGCCTGCCTGGCCATCGAGCAGGACCCGTCGCTCGCTTTCGAGTACACCTCCCGCGGCAATCTGGTCGGCGTGGTCACCAACGGCACGGCCGTGCTGGGCCTGGGCGACATCGGCCCGCTGGCCGGCAAGCCGGTGATGGAGGGCAAGGGCTGCCTGTTCCAGAAGTTCGCCGGCATCGACGTGTTCGACATCGAGCTCGCCGAGAAGGACCCGGAGAAGCTGGTCGAGATCATCGCCGCGCTCGAGCCCACGCTGGGTGGCGTGAACCTGGAAGACATCAAGGCGCCGGAGTGCTTCTACATCGAGAAGAAGCTGCGCGAGCGGATGAAGATCCCCGTCTTCCACGACGACCAGCACGGCACCGCGATCATCTCGGCCGCCGCCGTCATCAACGGGCTGGAACTGGTGGGCAAGAAGATCGGCGAGGTGAAGCTCGCGGTGTCGGGCGCCGGCGCCGCGGCCATCGCCTGCCTGGACCTGCTCGTCGAGCTCGGCATCAAGCGCGAGAACGTCTTCGTGTGCGACTCCAAGGGCGTGATCCACGATCGCCGCGAAGACAAGCTCGACGAGTCGAAGAAGCGCTACCAGCAGAAGACCGCCGCGCGCACTCTGGCCGACGTGATGGTCAACGCCGACGTGGTACTCGGCTGCTCGGCCGCCGGCGCCATCACGGCCGACATGGTCAAGGTGATGGCGCCACGGCCCATCATCCTGGCGCTGGCCAACCCCGAGCCCGAGATCCGCCCCGAGCTGGCCAAGGCGGCGCGGCCCGACTGCATCATCGCCACCGGCCGCTCCGACTACCCGAACCAGGTCAACAACGTCCTGTGCTTCCCGTACATCTTCCGCGGCGCGCTGGACTGCGGCGCCAGCCGCATCACCGAGGCCATGAAGGTGGCCTGCGTGCGCGAGATCGCCGAACTCGCCAAGGCCGAGATCAGCGCCGAGGTGGCCTCGGCCTATGCCGGCCGCGAGCTGCGTTTCGGCTCCGACTACATCATCCCCACGCCGTTCGACTCGCGGCTGATCCTGCGCATCGCGCCGGCGGTGGCCAAGGCCGCCGCCGAGTCCGGCGTGGCGACGCGGCCGATCGCCGACCTCGAGGCCTACCGGCAGTCGCTGACCCGCTTCGTCACCCACACCGGCATGTTCATGCGCCCGGTGTTCGCCGCCGCGCGCGCCGAGCCCAAGCGCGTGGCCTATGCCGAGGGTGAAGACGAGCGTGTGCTTCGCGCCGTGCAGATCGCGTTGGACGAGAAGCTCGTCAAGCCCATCCTGATCGGCCGGCCGGCGGTGATTGCCGCGCGCATCGAGCGCGCCGGGCTGCGGCTGGCCGCGGGACGGGACTTCGAGGTGGTGAACCCGGAAGACGACGTGCGCTTCCGGCAGTACTGGGAGACCTACCACCACCTGAACGCGCGCAACGGCGTGACGCCCGACGTGGCCAAGGCCAGCGTGCGGCGCTCCAACACCATCATCGGATCGCTGATGCTGCACCTGGGCGACGCCGACGCGATGCTGTGCGGCCTGGTGGGCCGCTTCGACAACCACTTCGAGCATGTCAAGGAGGTCATCGGCGCGGCGCCCGGGGCGCGCTGCTACGCCACCATGAACGCGCTGATGCTGGACAAGCACACCTTGTTCATCGCCGACACCTTCGTCAACGACGACCCCGATGCCGAGCAGCTGGCCGACATCGCCGTGATGGCCGCTGACGAGGTGCGCCGCTTCGGCATCCCGCCCAAGGTGGCCTTCGTGTCGCATTCGATGTACGGCAGCAGCAAGCGCGCCTCGGCCGTGAAGATGCGCGCGGCGCGCGACCTCTTCGTGCAGCGCCGCCCCGACGTGCCGGCCGACGGCGAACTGCAGGGAGACGCCGTGTTCAGCGAGGAACTGCGCGATTCGATCCTGCCCGACGCCACGCTGAGAGGAGCGGCCAACGTGCTGATCCTGCCCAACCTCGACGCCGCCAACATCCTCTTCAACGTGCTGAAGATCACCGGTGGCAAGGGCGTCACGGTGGGCCCGGTGCTGCTGGGCGTGAAGTCACCGGTGCACATCCTTACGCCGGCGGCCACGGTGCGCCGCGTCGTGAACATGACGGCGCTGGCGGTGGCCGATGCGCTCGGGCGCAGCCGCGCCTGAGCCTGCGAAACGGGGCGCCTCTGGGGTTGCCCAGGGCAGGCAGCTCGCGGCCCTTTGCGGTCTTCGGGGGTCTGCTTTGCGTGCGACGGGCATGGTCGCAGGTCGACGGCGGTACCCGCGTTCTCCGGCCCACGCTCGCGGGCGGCCACTGCGTGCCGCAACCGCGGCCGCATCAACACCTGGTTTGCCATGCCCTCGCCAGGGCAACCGCGAATGGGGCCTGCGCCCGCGGGCACCACCGCCGCCCTGCCGGCATCAGCGGTGGCCTGCCGTCATGAGGGCCTCAGTGCTTGTGGGGCAGGTGGTTCGGGTGTGCGATCGCAGGCCCCATTCGCGGTCGCCCAGGCGGTGGCAGGACGAAGTTGGTGTTGAGGAGGCATGCGAGGCGAGTCTCGGTGGTCGCCCGCGAGCGTGGGCCGGAGAGCGCATACCCGGACCGCCTGCCCGCGCGCCCATCATTGCGGACCTTCGTGAATGTCTGCAACGGGCCGCAAGCAGCCTCCAGAGGCAGCGCTCAGGCCACGGTTGAATCGCCCGCCACCACGCGCAACATGGGGCGGTGCGCCTGCACCGCGCCACGCCCGGCCGCCTTGGCGGCGTAGCAGGCTGCATCGGCCTGCGCCAACCAGTCCTCGACACTGAGCGTCTCGGCGCTCAGCGAGGCCACACCCAGGCTCGCGCCGACACGCAGCGTGTGGCGATCCCAGGGCAGTTCGATCTCGGTGATGGCGCGGCGCACGTTCTCGGCAATGCGCAGTGCCGTCTCGTGCGTGCATCGCTCCAGCAGCAGCGCGAACTCGTCGCCGCCCAGGCGCACCACCAGGTCGCTGGCGCGCACCCGTGCCGCAATGGCCGCGGCCACGGCCTTGAGCATGGCGTCACCGGCGGCGTGGCCGGCGCGATCGTTGATCGGCTTGAAGTGGTCGAGGTCGATCATCACCACCTCGGCCGGCAGCGAGCGCGGCCGCGACTCCAGCACGCGCGCCAGGCGATGCGCGAGCACCTTGCGGTTGGACAGGCCGGTCAGCGCATCGTGCGTGGCCGACCACTCCAGCTGCTCGCGGGCGGCCACCTGCTCGGTGATGTCGACGACCGACCAGATCGTGCCGGCGCCGTGGTCCGTCTCGTCCACCGGGCGGCCACGCAGTTCGGCCCAGAAGCTGCTGCCATCGGCACGCAGCATCTGCCATTCGCCGACATAGGCACGGCCGGCGCGGAAGGCCTCGACCGCCTGAGGCCCGAGCGCGAAGAAGTCCTCGTTGGAGGCGTACACGATCTGCGTGGGCTGGCCCAGCAGCTCCTGTTCGGAACGCCCGAACAGGCGGCACAGCTCGGCGCTGACCAGCTCGAATCTGTTGGAACGCGTGAAGGCGATGCCGGTGGGCGCAGCGTTCATCACCGACGAGAGCTTCTTCAGCACCTGCGCGTTGAACGACTCCAGCTGCGCGCGCTCGGCGCCGACGTGGCGCAGCACGCGCGACAGCCGTTCGATCTCGCCGCTGGCACGCGGCCAGCCTTCGTGCACTTCCTGGGTGCCGTCGAACAGGTGCTGCGCGCGGTGGGCGAGCTGGGCCAGCGGCCGCAGCAGCCACCAGATCATGCCCAGCATGGCCAGCGACAGAAGCGCCACCAGGGCGGCAGCCCAGCCCAGCGCCTGCCGCCGCGCAGCGTGCAGCGGCGCGAGCAGCTCTCGCTCGGGCATCGAGTGCCAGACCATCCAGTCCGGCCCGGCCACACCCGCCGCACTGACCAGTTCGCCCGGCTGCGGCAGTGTCAGCCCACCCGGCTCGACCGAGCCGCCGCTGGCCAGCCAGTGCGCGAAGGCTTCGGCCATGCGCGGCTCGCTCGCCAGCGACTGCAGCGGCACGCGGCCGGGCGGGTGCGACAGCATCCGCCCGCGCGAATCGGTGACCAGCGTGAGCGCCGTCGGGTCGCCGTCACCGGTGTTGGCGCCGTCCTCGAGCAGCCCGTGCTCGGCCAGCTGCAGCGTGCCGGCCAGCACGCCGAACACCGCGCCGGAGGCGTCCATCAGCGGATGCGTGAACACGATCACCGGGGCGGCCGAGATCCGGCTGGTCAGCGGCTCAGAGATCAGCGGCCGGCGTTCCTGAACGGTGCGCCGGAAATAGTCGCGGTCGGACACGTCGAGGTTCGGCACGCGCACGCCCTGGCTGTCAGCGTAGGCGCGAATGCTTCCATCGGCCGAGGTGATGAACACCTCGGTGAACAGGCCGCGCAGCAGCGGCTTGTTGTCCAGCAGGTTCTGCAGGCGGGCGTTGTCCACGAGCATGGCCGCGTCGAACTGGCCCGCGCTGGCACGCAGGGCACGCTGGCGCTCGACCACCCGCTGCGACAGTTGCGAGGCGGTGTTGACCACCTCCGCCAGTTCGCGGTCGCGCTGGTTGGCCAGCGTGTCGCGTTCGGCCTGGCGTACCAGCATCACCGCGGTGAGCAACACGCCCAGCGCCATTGCCGCGACCGCCGAGAGCATGACGCGCAGCTTGATCGAGCCCAGCGCGAAGCCGACGCGGCGGCGCCAGCGGCTCATCGCCACCCCCCGAAGGGAGCGGCCACGGCGGGGCGGCATGGGCAGAGGTCCATGGCACGGTATCGGGCGAAGCCGTGCCGGACTTGAGGCTCAGCCCGTCATTTCTTGGCGCCGATGTGCTGGTGCGAGGTGATGCCCATCGAGACGTAGATGCTGGTCAGCCCTTCCATGCCCACGTCGGCCGGAGTCACCCAGTCGACCGGCACGTAGAGCAAGCCGCCGCCGATGGGCACCGGCGCGGTGGGCACCAGTACCGCCAGGTAGTCCCGGTCGCCCAGGCGCACCGGCTCCGGCGTGGACAGCAGGCCCAGCGCCGCCACGCCGCCCACGCCGCCGAAATGCAGCCAGACGGCGCTCATCGACTTCAGCTTCGACTCGTCACGCTGGCCGAACAGCTCGACGAACTTCTTCACCATGTCGTAGACGCTGCGCACCACCGGAATGCGCTGCACGATGCTGTCGGTGACCGCCCCCAGCGCCGCGCGCATCCGCGTCTGCACCAGCAGGCCGAGCAGGAAGATCGCCAACATCACCGCGAGCACGCCGATGGCGTAGCCGACCACCTCGGAGCCGGTAATGCCCAGGCCGATGCGCACCAGCATCCCGCCCACCAGGCTCTGCGGGCCGATGTACTCGACCACCAGTCGGGCGCCCCACACGAAGATGAGGATCGTGGCCGCCAGCGGCAGCGCGGCCAGCGCGCCGGTGACGAACACGTTGAGCAGGTGGCGGCCGGTGCGCCTCATGGGCAGCGCGCTCCGATGAAGCCGCGCACCGCATCCAGGAAGGCCTGCGGCTGCTCGAGCACGCTGATGTGCGCGCTGTCCAGCACCGTGAGCTGCGCGCCGGCGATGCGGGCGGCCATGGCTTCAGACATCGCCGGCGGTGCGCCGGCGTCCTGCGCGCCGGCGATCACCAGCGTGGGCGCGCGCACGGCGGCCAGGCGATCGAGCCAGTCGACCGACTGCACGGCGCGGCCACAGGCGATGTAGCCGGCCGCCGGCGTGCGCAGCAGCACCTGCCGCGTGCGCTCGACCACCTCGGGCTGCGCGGCGCGGAAGCCCGGCGTGAACCAGCGCTCCATGGTGCCCTCGGCAATCGTGGCCAGGCCACCCTGCTCGATGGCAGCGATGCGCTGATCCCACATCGCGCGCGCCTCGGCGGGGTAGCGCGCGCTGCTGTTGGCAATGACCAGGCCGCTCAGCAGCTCCGGGTGGCGAACGGCGAGGCCCTGCCCCACCATGCCGCCCATCGACAGGCCGATGAAGACCACCGGCCCGCGGCCCCATTCGAGGATCAGGCGCGCCGCGTCGTCGACCAGGTCGTCCTGCGCGTACGGCCCCGCCGGCACCGCCGAGCCACCGTGGCCGCGGTGGTCGTAGCGCAGCACCTCGTGCTGCTCGCCCAGGGCGGCAGCCAGCTCGTCCCACAGGTGCAGGTCGGCGCCGAGTGCGTGGCTCAGCACCACCGGCGTGCCCTGGCCCTGCAGCGCCACCTTGAGCTGCGGCGTGCTGAAGGTGTGGTGGATCGCCGCGCGCACGCCGGCCGTCAGCGGCGCCGGCGGCGGCAGCAGGCCCTCGTCGCGCAGGATCTTCGAGGTGATCTTGAACGCCGTGTTGGCCGCCGGCACGCCGCAGTAGATGGCGCCCTGCATCAGCGTCTCGCGGATCTTCTCCAGCGGCACGCCGGCGCGCACGGTGGCCTTACAGTGCAGCTCGAACTCCTCCCAGCGCGCCGCGGCCATCGTCATGCCCAGCACGAGCAGGCGGCGCGTCACCACATCCAGCCCCGGGCGGCCCCAGATGTCGAGCCAGGCATGGCGCGTCACCAGGTCCTGGAAGTCGGCATTGAACTGCGTCGTGCCGCCCAGCGACTGGTCGACCCACTCGTCGCCCAGCACCGCGCGGCGGTTCAACACGCCGCGCTCGAAGTCGTCACTGCGGTCCATCGGAAGCTCCTCGTCGTTTCAGTTCGCGCCGCGCCTTGCGCTCGATCAGCGCCGGCATGTTCGCCAGCGAGGCGATGTGCAGATTCATCAGCATCAGCATGCCGTTGCGGTGCAGTTCCAGGACCGCCGGATCGGGCAATGCGCGCAGCTTCTCTTCGTCGATGAGCTTGAAGCCCTCGACGGTGAGCTTCTGCCCGTCGGGCAGCGTGGCATCGGCCTGCATCGGCCGCAGCAGATCCAATGCGACCAGCTGCGCGCAGAACTGCCGCGTGCGCAGCGCCTCGGCCTCGAAGCGCTCGAGCAGCGCCAGGCGCTGCTGCAGCGCCGGTGCCGGCCAGCCCTGCGCATCGAAGAGCGCCTCGCCCACGGTCGGCGACAGGCCGCTCCAGGCGGTGTCGATCATCACGCCCGGCGCGGCATCGTCGGCGCTGCGGCCGGTCAGGAAGGGGTAGCGGCGGATGAAGGCCGGCACGTAGCGCGCCAGCCAGCGGGTGCCGTCGACATACAGGTTCTCGCCCTGCGCGAGGCCGAGCAGCGCGATCGGCGACACGGTGGCGCGGCCCGCCGCGTCGCGCTCGCCCGAGTGCACGAACAGCACCGGGAATTCCAGTGCCGCTTCGGGCAGCTCGGTGGCGGCGAGGTACACCGCATGCATGTGACGCGTGATCGACCAGTCCTGCAGCGCCGAGATCCTCAGCGCACCGTGGCGTTGCGGGTCGAGCAGTTCCGGCGCGCGGTACAGCGCCGAGTGGATCACGCGCCGTTTCCTTCGGTCTCTTCAGGCCGCGGCTCGAGCGCGCTGACCAGCACCTTGTCGACACGCTTGCCGTCGAGATCGACCACCTCGAAGCGCCAGCCCTCCCACTCGACCGAGTCGGCGGTGGCAGGCAGGCGGCCGAGCAGCAGCATGATCATGCCGGCCAGTGTGTTGTAGCGGCCGCGGTCTTCCTCGGGTAGCTCCTTCAGCTCGAGCCGGTCCTTCAGCTCGGGCACCGGGATCAGGCCGTCGAACAGCCAGCTGCCGTCGTCGCGCCGCACCGCCCAGGAGTCTTCCGACGTCGGCGTGGTGAACTCGCCGGTGATCGCCTCCAGCACGTCGAGCACGGTGATCATGCCCTGCACCTCGCCGTACTCGTCGACCACGAAGACGAGCTGCGTGGCCGAGGCCTTGAAGTGCTCGAGCAGCTCCATGCCCGAGAGCGTCTCGGGCACGAACACCGGCGGCTCCAGGCCGTCGGCCAGCGACAGCTCCAGGCCCTGCATGCTCTGCTGCAGCAGCCGCTGCGCGGTGATCACGCCCTGCACGTCCTCCAGCCCGCCGCGGCATACCGGGTAGCGCGAATGTTCAGCATCGCCGATCAGCGCGAGCAGCTCGTCGCGCGTGGCGGCCACGTCGATCCAGACGATCTCGGCGCGCGGAATCATCATCGAGCCCACCTGCCGGTCGTCGAGGCGGAACACGTTGCGCACCATCTGGTGCTCCTGCTCCTCGATCACGCCGGCGTCCACGCCCTCGACGAGGCTGGCAGCGATCTCCTCTTCCGTGACGCTGCGGTCGGGCCCGCCGCGGATGCCCATCAGGCGCAGCGTGCCCTCGGTGAAGAAGGACAGCAGCTTGACGAAGGGCCGCGTGCCGATCGACAGCCACTCCATCGGCCGCGACACCAGGCGCGCCACCGACTCCGGGTACATCTGGCCCAGCCGCTTGGGCACCAGCTCGCCGAAGATGATGGTCAGGAAGGTGATGACCACCACCACCATCGCGGTGGCGGTGATGTCGGCGGCGCGGTCGTGGATCTCGAAGGTCTCGTGCAGCCACTTCGCGAACGGCGCCGAGAAGGCGGCGTCGCCGACGATGCCGTTGAGCACGCCGATCGAGGTGATGCCGATCTGCACCACCGACAGGAACTTGGTCGGGTCGTCGTGCAGCTCCATGGCGCACTTGGCGCCGGCATCACCGGTCTCGACCATCACCTGCAGCCGCGCCTTGCGGCTGGCGGTCAACGCCATCTCCGACATGGCGAACAGGGCGTTGAGCAGGATCAGGAAGACGAGTAGGGCAACGTCCATGCAGGGCGCGCGACAGGGCGAGGAGCGGGAGCGTAGCAGAATCGCGCGATGCATTACCTCGTCGGAGACCTGCAGGGCTGTTGCGATGCCTTCGAGCGCCTGCTCGCGCACATCGGCTTCTCGCCCTCGCGCGACCGCCTCACTGTGCTGGGCGACCTGGTCAACCGCGGGCCGCGGTCGCTGGCCACGCTGCGCCGCCTGCGCAGCCTGGGCGACGCCGCCACCTGCCTGCTCGGCAACCACGACCTGCACCTGCTCGCCGTGGCCTGCGGCGGCCGCAAGGCGCACCGCAGCGACACGATCGCCGAGGTGCTGGAGTCGCCCGAGCGCGAACACTGGCTGGCCTGGCTGCGCGGCCAGCGCATGGCGGTGGTCGAGGAAGGCTGGCTGTGCGTGCACGCCGGCGTCGTGCCGCAGTGGGACCTGGCCGAGACGCTGGCGCGCGCCGCCGAGGTGGAGGCGATGCTGCGCAGCGAAGCGCTCGACGACTTCCTGCACGTGATGTATGCCGACGAGCCGCTGCGCTGGAACCCGAAGCTGCGCGGCGACGAGCGGCTGCGTTTCATCATCAACGTGCTCACGCGCATCCGCTTCACCGATGCGCAGGGCCGGCTCGAACTGAAGACCAAGGACAGCGCCGGCGGCGCGCCCGAGGGCTATCGGCCCTGGTTCGAGGTGCCGGGGCGGCGCACCGAAGGCGTGCCGATCGCCTTCGGCCACTGGTCGACGCTGGGCTTGATCGAGCGGCCCGACCTGCTCTCGCTGGACACCGGCTGCGTGTGGGGCGGCCGGCTCACCGCCGTGCGCGTGGACGGCGGCCGGCGCGAGGTGATGCAGGTCGAGTGCGATCAGGCGCAGCGGCCCGGTTGAGTCTTGCGCACACCCCGGCCGATACAATCGGCGCCACTGGAAGCGTGGCAGAGTGGTCGATTGCACCGGTCTTGAAAACCGGCGGCTCGCAAGGGCCCGTGAGTTCGAATCTCACCGCTTCCGCCAGGCGCGGCGCTTCGGCGCGTTTGCCCAGCTGGCTGCAGAAGGGGAAGACCGCAGCGGCGTGGCAAACTCGACGCATGGTCGACACTTCTGGGACGCACGGCCTGCGTCGGCGTCGGGTCTTGGCAGCTTCGGCCATGGGAGCCCTCTTGGCTGCAGCGAAGGCCGCCCCACCCAGGGGTGCCCTGAGAATCGTCACCGGCTTTCCCGCCGGTGGGGGTGCGGACGTTGTCGCCCGCTTGCTGGGCGAACAGTTGCGCACCCTCCTCGGCATTGGCGTGGTGGTAGAGAACATGCCGGGCGCCGGCTCTCGCGTTGCCCTCGAACACGTGCGCACCGCTGCGGCCGACGGCAGCATCGTCCTGCTGGCGCCCGACGCGACCATGTTTCTGTACCCGCACATCTTCAAGTCGCTTCGGTACGAGCCCGTCAGCGACTTCAAGCCCATTGCCAGACTCGTGAGTCTGCCGCTGGCCATGTTCATCGGCCCGATGGTTCCTGCAGGGGTTGCGACCGTCGCCGACTACATCGACTGGGCCAGGGCCAATGCGAGCCGCTGGATCTATGGCACGTCCGCACCCGGAGCAACGCCGCACTTCGCCGGCATGATGTTCGGCCGCGCAGCGGGGCTTTCCCTGACACCGATCCACTACCAGGGCGGCGCGCCGGGCATCCAGGATCTGGCAGGCGGACACCTGCCGGCGTTCTTCGGGTCGGTTGCCGACGGCCTGGGGTTGCTGGCCGCTGGCAGGATCCGTGTCCTGGCCACGACGGCGCCACGCCGCGTGGCGGTCTTGCCGAACACGCCCAGCTTCAATGAACTTGGCTATCGTGAGCTGATCGTCGAGGACGGGCTCGGCGTCCACGCGCCGAGCGGGCTGCCAGTCGACGTCGGCGCCAGACTGAGCGCCGCCCTGCTCAAGTCCATGCAGGCACCGGCCCTGAAAACCGCCTTGCTCAATCGGGGCTTCGAGGCCGCGCCGGAAGGGCCGAGTGACTTCGCGGATCGCCTGCAACGCGAGCGAGCCCGCTGGGGCCAGATCGTGCAGGCCACCGGATTCGTCGCCGTCGAGTGACGCTCAGCCGCCGGCTGATCGTGCGGCGGGCCCCAGCGCGGCCGAGAGCAGGCGAACCAGCTCCAGCAACTCCCGATCGAGCGACTGGCCTCGTGGCCGCAGCGACTCGATCTCGACACTGGCGTCCAGATCGACCATCAGTTGTGCTGCCAGTTCGGTCAGACGCAAGGCGCCGATGGCGCCGCAGGCGCCCACCAGCGAATGCGCGGCCTGGCGCCACATCGTGCGGTCGTGCGTAGCCAGGGCCGCTGTCAGGCTGCGGTCGCCGCTTCGGTAGTGTTCGGCAAAGCAGCGCAGGACGCGCTCGAGCGTCGCCGGGTTGCCGCCCACGTTCCGAAGGGCCCGATCCAGGTTGAAGCCCGGTATGTCGACCAGGCGCGCCTGCAGCGAGGCATCCGTCGAGGCGGGGCCGGCTCCGGCCAGCACAGCCTGCCCACCCGGCATGGGCAGCCAGCGCAGCAGCGTCGCGTACAGATGGCGCGGATCCACGGGCTTGGCCACGTGGTCGTTCATCCCCGCAGCCAGGCAAGCTTCGCGGTCCTCGCCGAAGGCGTTCGCCGTCATCGCAACGATCGCGGTGCCTGGGCCGGCCCGCCGCCGGATGCGGCGCGTCGCTTCGAGCCCGTCGCAAACGGGCATCTGCACGTCCATGAGAACGATGTCGTACGGTCGGGAAAGCGCGAGGGCGACGGCCCGCTCGCCGTCTTCGGCCACCTCGACCACGAGGCCGGCGCTGCGCAGGAGCTCTTCCGCCACTTCGCGGTTGACCGGGTTGTCCTCGGCCAGCAAGACCTTCTGCCCGGCGTGCAGGGACTGCAGCCGCTGCAATGCCGCCTCGCTGCCACTGTCCGGCTCGCCTGCCACCGCCGCGAAGGCCTGAGGCCGCAGCACGCGCACGAGCGCATCGTGCATCGCCGAAGGCGTGATGGGCTTGATCAACACGGCATCGCAGCCGACGGCTCGAGCCAGCTGTTGCACCTGCGGCTCGTTGAAGGCAGTGACGAGAATGCTGGGCGGCATGCCGTGGCCAAGCAGCGCGCGCATCGAACGCAGGGTCTCGATGCCATCGAGCTGCGGCATCTTCCAGTCGACCAGGACCACGTCGTACGGCCGGGCCGCAGCGGCTTCGGCAAGAAGTCGCTCGAGCGCCTGGGTGCCGCCGGCTTGAGCTTCGACCTGCATGCCCAGCATCACGAGCCGGTCCACCATCGCGGCGCGCGCCTCGGGCAGGTCGTCGACCACCATGGCGCGCAGTCCTGCCAGCGGAATGGGGGCAGCGCGGTCGCTGGCCTCGGCAGCACGACCCAGATGTGCCGTGAACCAGAAGGTGCTGCCTCGTCCGGGCTCGCTTTGCACGCCCGACTCGCCGCCCATGAGGCTCGCGATATGGCGGGTCAGCGCGAGCCCCAGGCCCGTACCGCCGTGGCGACGCGATGCAGAACTGTCCACCTGCTGGAAAGGCGCAAACAGTTCGGCCTGGCGTGCCGCGTCGATGCCCGGCCCGGTGTCCTGCACCTCGAAACGCACCCGGAAGCCGCGGGCGTCCTCTTCCAACAGCAAGCCGTGCAGCCGCACCCAGCCACTGTCGGTGAACTTCACGGCATTGGCCAGCAGGTTGATCAGGGCCTGCGACAACCGGGTGGCATCGCCATGCAGATACGAAGGCAGGTGGTCGGCGTCAAGGACCAGTTCCAGCCCTTTGTCGTTTGCCATGCCACTGACCATCTGGAACGCGCTGGTCAGCACCTCGTCGAGCGAGAAGTCGGATTCGGCGAGCACCATCTTGCCGGCCTCGATCTTGGACAGGTCGAGGATGTCGTTGATGATGTGCAGAAGGTGCTTGGCAGCGCCGTCGATCTTTTCCAGCCGGTCTCGCTGCTGCGCATCGCGGGTGTCGCGCAAGAGCAGGTGCGTGAGGCCAATGATGGCGTTCATCGGCGTGCGGATCTCGTGGCTCATGTTGGCCAGAAAGGCACTCTTGGACTGGCTCGCTTGGTCAGCAAGCTCGGCCCGCGTCGCCAGCCTCGAATTCGCATCCGCGAGTTCGGCAGTCCTCTGCTGGACGAGCACTTCCAGACCGGCTTGCGAACGGCGAAGTTGCTCCTCGGCTTCGCGGCGCGCGGTGATGTCCAGGTGAAGCCCGACGACACCCACTGGCGTGCCATCGGTCGCATCGACACGCACTCCCGTCGACTCGGCCCAGAACGTGCTGCCATCCTTGCGCCGGTAGCGCACCTCGAAGATCGCCGAGTGCCCCTCGCGCGCCTGCTCGAAGCGCTGCGTGCCGATGTTGGCGAAGTCGGCCTGATCGGCGTACAGAAAGCTCGGGTCGCGGCCAATGACCTCGCCGGCTTCATACCCGAACATGCTGGTGAAGGCTCGGTTGACAGCGGCGATGCGGCGCTGTGGGTTCATCAGCACGATGCCGTGTGGCATTCGCTCGAAGAGCGTCGTGAAGGCTTCGGCGGCTTCCCAGGACTTCATCGTGGCAGCGAACGCACAGTGGCGCAGGTCGGACACGTCCATGATCGCCGAGCGCTCCGGCACTGGCAAGAGCGCCAACCCGGCTGCGAGCGCAGCTCGGAACTACCCGCGCCCCGGCTCGATCGGCCAGCGCGCGCTGACCTCCAGCCCCGGCTGCGCGTTGCGCAGGCTCAGCGTGCCGCCATGCGCCTGAGCCACCAGCCGGCACAGATACAGGCCCAGGCCCACGCCACCGGTGCTGCGCTGGCGCGCGCTGTCGGCGCGGTAGAAAGGCTCGGCCAGGCGCGCCAGCTGCTCGTCGCTGACACCGGGGCCGTGGTCGCGCACGCTCACGCGCAGCTGGCCGTCGGCCTCGCGTGCCAGCTCGAGTTGCGGCGGCAACGCGGCACCTGCGCTGTGGCGCAAGGCGTTGTCGATCAGGTTGCGCAGGAGCAGGCGCACCCGCGTCGGGTCGGCCTGCACAGGCTCCAGCGTTTCGTCGATGCGCAGCGAGACCGCCGACTGCGCGAACTGCGTGGCCAGCAGCTCGCGCGCCAGCGCCCCGAGGTCCACGCGCTCGGTCTGCAGCGCGGCGTGGCCGGTGGCCAGGCGCTCGCTCTCCAGCAGGTCGGTGATCAGGTCGCGCATCTCGCCCAGGTCGCGCAGCAGCGCGTCGCGGTGTTCGCCCTCGTCCACCAGCTCGGCGTTCACGCGGGCCCGCGTCAACGGGCTGCGCAGCTCGTGGCTGATGGCCAGCAGCAGCGCGCGCTTGGCGTCGAGCATGCCGTGCAAGCTGTGCGCCATGAGGTTGATGCGCTCGGCCAGCTCGCCGAGCTCGTCGCGCCGCGTCTTCTCGATCGGCTGCGTGAAGTCGCCCGCACCGAAACGCGCCACGCCGGCACCGATGTCGTCCAGCGGCCTCAGCAGGCTGCGCACTCGCGCGTAGGCGATCACCGTGAGCAGCAGCAGCCCGGCCAGCGTGAGCCAGCCGAACGCGCGCGGCCGGTCGCTCGGCACAGGCCCGGCCAGGCCGAAGACGATGCGGTGGCCGTCGGCCGTCTGCCGCACCAGGCCCCAGCCTTCGGCGCCGATGTCGCGTTCGCCATCGCCGTTCCAGCGCCGGTGCACAGCGCGACCAGGGTGCGAGTCGTAGTGCAGCTGCGGGCCGTCGATGCGCACCGAGATCGGCAGGCGTGCCACCAGCCCCTGCGCGCGAGCCTCGTCGGGCGGCGAGCCGATCTCGGCGGCGAGCCGGTCGACGTAGTCCGCCACCATCGGCTTGGCGTAACCCTGCCAGCCGCCCTGCAGCACCCGCTGCATGCCGAACAGGAACACGCCGGTGGTGGCCAGCGCGAGCAGCAGGAACATGGTGACCAGGCGCCACTTCAGCGAGTGGCGCCAGCGGTGCCGCGTGGCGTGCCAGCGCTGGTGCGCGGCGTGCCAGCGCGCGCGCAGCCCGGTGGCCGGTGGCGCGGCCGTCACGCGCGCACCCCGGCGAATCGGTAGCCGGCGTTGCGCAGCGTGTGGATGCAGTCCAGCGGCTCGAGCTTGCGGCGCAGCCGGCTGACGAGGATGTCGACGGCGCGCGAGTGGATGTCCTCGGCCGAACGGCCGCGCAGCTTCTCGAGGATGTCGTCGCGGCTGAACACCTTGCCCGGCGCGGCAGCCAGCATGGCGAGCAGCTCGAACTCGGTGCCGGTGAGCTCGACCGCCTCGCCCTGGCGCTGCACGGCGTGGCGGTCCAGGTCGACCAGCAGGCCCTCGAAGCGCAGCTGGCGCGCCGCGGCCGGCGCCGGAGCGACGCGGCGCAACACGGTCTGGATGCGCGCGAGCAGCTCGCGCGGCTCGAAGGGCTTGGGCAGGTAGTCGTCGGCTCCGAGTTCGAGCCCGACCACGCGGTCCATCACGTCGCCGCGCGCGGTGAGCATGACGATGGGCAGGCTGCTGTCCTTGCGGATCGTGCGGCACAGCTCGAAGCCGTCCATCTCGGGCAGCATGACGTCGAGGATGGCCGCGTCGAAGCCGCCCTCACGCAGCAGCGCCAGCCCGGCGCTGGGCCGGGTGGCGTGCACCAGCTCGAACTCGAAGCGCTTGAAGTAGGCCGCCAGCGGCGGCCCGAGCTGTTCGTCGTCGTCGATCAACAGGAGTCGGGGCATGCGTCAGAGCCATCGGCGCACCGTGGCCGTGTAGTCACTGTACCAACCGCCGAAGGTGCCGCGCAGTTGCGCCTCCTCGCGCGGGATGCGCACGAGGTGCATGTAGGCCGCGTAGGCGAACGCGGCCACGGCGGCGACGAAGGAGCCGAACGCCACGGCCGCGCCGAGCAGCGCGACCGTGAGCCCCAGGGACATCGGGTTGCGGCCGAAGCGGTACGGCCCCTCCTCGACGAGCACGCCGGCCGCCGCGCCCGGGCGGACCGGCGCGCCGGCCCGGCGCAGTTGCCAGGCCGCCCACATGGCCCAGCCGATGCCCGCGAGCATCAGCGCGACGCCTCCCTCAGCCGCGCCAGCCATGGTGGCCCCGCTTGGCCATGAAGTCGCGCACCTTGGCCTGCTGCTCGGGCTTGAGGCTGTCGTAGAAGTCGGCCATCGCGGTGATCACCTCGGGGCTCTTGCTGGAGATCGCGCCGGTCTTCGCCTCGACCAGGCTCTTCGCCTTGGCGCGGTCGAAGGTGGGGCCGGCCACCAGCGAGGCCATCTCGGCACGCGGGTCGGTGGTGGTGCCGACCAGCGCATTGCGCTGCTCGCGCAGCTTGTCGGCCAGCACGCCGAGCTTGGCCTTCTGGGCTTCGTCGAGGTCGAGCTTGCTGCCGACACGTTCGACGATCTTCGCCTTCGTCTTGGCGGCGTCTTCCTCGCCCATGGCCTGCCAGCCGTGGGAATACGAGCCGCGGTGCGAGCAGGCCGCCAGGCCGCCGAAGAGAACGGAAGCGCCGAAGACGCCGATCAGGGCACGTTTGATCCAGGGTTTCATGGTGAGAGCCTCGGGGGCCGGTGGGCCCGTGATTGAACAGGGCTCCATCGTGCGCGGCGGCCCGCGCCGCGTCCTTTCGGCGCGGTATCGCTACGTAACGTTTCTTGTCGACGCGCCGGCGCCGGGCGCACTTCAGAGCCGGTCGTACAGCTGGCACAGGCGGCGCAGCCGCGCGGCGGCGTCGGCCGGCACCTGCGCCCAGCCGAAGCGCCACACCCACCAGCCGGACGGCTGGCCGGGGAAGTTCATGCGGTGCGCGCCGTCCAGGCCCATCACGTCCTGCATCGGGTAGACGGCGCTGTCGGCCACGCTGGCGCAGGCGGCGCGGATCAGGTCCCAGTGAACCGCGCGGCCATCGGTCGCGAGGTATTCGCGCAGGTGGTGGCGCGTCGATTCCGCGGCGCTGGCCCACCAGCCCAGCGTGGTGTCGTTGTCGTGGCTGCCGGTGTAGACCACGGTGCCGGGCTCATAGCGGTGCGGCAGGAAGCGGCGTTCGGCGGTGTCGTCCTCGCCCCAGGCGAACTGCAGGATGCGCATGCCGGGAAAGGCGAACTCGCGGCGCAGCGCATCGACGTCGGGCGTGATCACGCCCAGGTCCTCGGCGATGATGGGAAGCGGCCCGAGCGCTTCGGCGATGGCGCGGAACAGTGCCTGGCCCGGCGCCGGCACCCAGCGGCCCTTCTCCGCCGTGGGCTCGCTGGCCGGGATCTCCCAGTAGCCGGCGAATCCGCGGAAGTGGTCGATGCGCACGATGTCGAGTTGCTCGACGCTGCGCCGCACACGCTCGATCCACCACGCAAAGCCCTGTTGCGCGTGCACGCGCCAGCGGTACAGCGGATTGCCCCAGCGCTGCCCGGTGGCGCTGAAGCCATCGGGCGGCACGCCGGCGATCACCGTCGGGCGGCCTTGCGCATCGAGCTCGAACAGATCGGGCTGCGCCCACACGTCGGCGCTCTGGTAGGCCAGGAAGATCGGCATGTCGCCGACGATCTGCACGCCGCGCGCATGCGCGTGCGATCGCAGTGCCTGCCACTGGCGGAAGAAGCACCACTGGCAGAAGGTCCAGAAGGCGATGCGCGCGCCGTGTGCTTCGCGGGCCGCGGCGAGGGCGAGCGGCGTGCGCGCGGCCTGGCCGTCAGGCCACTCGCACCAGTCGCGCCAGCCGTGGTGTTCGGCCAGGGCCATGAACAGGGCGTAGTCCGGCAGCCAGTCGGCGTAGCGCTGCACGAAGGCGGCGAGGTCGGCGCGTTCTTCGGCGCCGGCCTGCGTGGCGAAACGCGCTGCGGCACGCGCCAGGCGCTCCATGCGGAACGACACCATCGCGCCGAAGTCGATGCGCTGCGCATCCAGGCCGGGCACGGGTGCGACGTCCTCCGCGCTCAGCCAGCCGCGCTGCTGCAGTTCACCCAGGTCGATCAGCAGCACGTTGCCGGCGAAGGCCGAGCTGCTCATGTACGGTGAGTTGCCCGGGCCGATGCCGCCCAGCGGGAGCACCTGCCACAGCGTCTGCCCGGCTTCGGCGAGCCAGTCGACGAAGCGGTAGGCCTCGGGCCCGAGGTCGCCGCTGCCGTGCGGGCCGGGCAGCGAGGTGGGGTGCAGCAGGATGCCGCTGCGGCGCGGGAAGCGCATCGGCCGCGCCCCTTCAGGTCACCACGTCCGGCTGCTGCCGGCCGGTGCGCGCGCGGATCTGCGCCAGCTCGTCGGCCAGCGCGATCAGGTCGGCCAGCGCGTCCTGCGTGTCCTGCGCATGGCGGGATGGCTCACCCTCGTAGCGCTCGATGTAGACGCGCAGCGTCGAGCCTGTCGTGCCCGTGCCCGACAGGCGGTAGACGATGCGCGAGCCGTCGTCGAAGACGATGCGCAAGCCCTGGTTCTTCGACACGCTGCCGTCCACCGGGTCGGTGTAGCTGAAGTCGTCGGCCAGCGCGACGCGGCGGCCGGCCAGCGTCTGCCCGGCGAGCGTGGGCAATCGGTCGGCCACGGCCTGGGTCAATGCCTTCGCGATGGGCGTGTCCAGGTCTTCGTAGTCGTGGCGCGTGTAGTAGTTGCGCCCGTAGGTGGCCCAGTGCTCGCGGGCGATCTGCTGCACGCTTTGCTGGCGCGCAGCCAGGATCGACAGCCAGAGCAGCACGGCCCAGACGCCGTCCTTCTCGCGAACGTGGTTGCTGCCGGTGCCGGCGCTCTCTTCGCCGCACAGCGTGATGCGTCCGGCGTCGAGCAGGTTGCCGAAGAATTTCCAGCCGGTTGGCGTCTCGAAGCAGGGCACGCCGCGCTTCGCCGCGACCCGGTCGACCGCGCCGCTGGTGGGCATGGAGCGGGCCACGCCGGCGATGCCCTTCGCATAGGCCGGCGCGTGGTGCGCGTTTGCGGCGAGCATGGCCAGCGAATCCGAGGGCGGGATGAAGATGCCGCGGCCGATGATCAGGTTGCGGTCGCCGTCGCCGTCCGACGCCGCGCCGAGCTCGGGCGCGTCGGCGGCCATCATGCGGTCGAGCAGTTCCTTCGCGTGAACGAGGTTCGGGTCGGGGTGGCCGCCACCGAAGTCGGGCAGCGGCGTGCCGTTGACGACCGTGCCCGACGGTGCACCGAGCTCGCGCTCGAAGATGGCCTTCGCGTACGGCCCGGTGACGGCGTGCATGGCGTCGAACGAGAGCCGGAAGCCGCCGGCGAACAGCGCACGCAGCGCGGCGAAGTCGAACAGCTTGCGCATCAGCTCGACGTAATCGGCCACCGCGTCGATGACCTCGAGCTTCATCGTGCCGACCGCCTGCGTGCCGATGCGGCCGAGGTCGACATCGGCCGACTCGACCGTCAGGATCTCGCCGATCGCCAGCGTCTTCGCGTAGATCGCGTCGGTGACCTTCTCCGGCGCCGGCCCGCCGTTGGCGGCGTTGAACTTGATGCCGAAGTCGCCGTCGGGCCCGCCGGGGTTGTGGCTGGCCGACAGAATCAACCCGCCGAAGGCGCCGTGCTGGCGGATCACGCACGAGGCCGCCGGCGTCGACAGGATGCCGCCCTGCCCGACCAGCACGCGCGCGAAGCCGTTGGCCGCGGCGATGCGGATCACCCGCTGGATGGCCTCGAGGTTCCAGTAGCGGCCGTCACCGCCGACGACCAGCGTCAGCCCGCCGAAACCGGTGGGCGGCTGCACCGCGTCGAACACCGATTGCACGAAGTTGGCCAGGTAGTGGCCCTGTGCGAACTCGGTGACCTTCTTGCGCAGGCCGCTGGTGCCGGGTTTCATGCCGGCGATCGGGGCGGTCGGAATGCGGGTGATGTTCATGCGGTCTCCTGGCGCGGCATTCTCCGCTGCGCGCAAGGCGAGAGGCTACAGTGCCGCACCGGGCCTTGGGCCCCGCCGAGTTACATCGCATGAACGAAATGTGGACGCCCGACAGCTGGCGCCAGCGCACTGCCCGGCAATTGCCGACCTACCCCGATGCCGCCGCGCTGGCGCAGGCCGAGCGCCAACTCGCGGGCTGGCCGGCGCTGATCTTCGCCGGCGAGGCCGATGCGCTGCGCACCCGCCTGGCCGCGGTGGCGCGCGGCGAGGCCTTCCTGCTGCAGGGCGGCGACTGCGCCGAGAGCTTCGAAGACCTCGGCGCCGACACGGTGCGCGACACCTTCCGCGTCATCCTGCAGATGGCCGTGGTGCTGACCTATGGCGCCGCCTGCCCGGTGGTGAAACTCGGGCGCATCGCCGGGCAGTTCGCCAAGCCGCGTTCGTCAGACGTGGAGACGGTGGACGGCACCGCCCTGCCCTCGTACCGAGGTGACATCGTCAACGGCGCCGAGTTCACGGCCGCCGCGCGCACGCCCGACCCGCAGCGGCTGATCCGCGCCTATTCGCATTCGGCCTCGGTACTGAACCTGCTGCGTGCGCTGGCCCAAGGCGGTTTCGCCGACCTGCACCAGGTGCACCGCTGGACGGCCGACTTCGTGCGCGACAGCCCGCAGGGCGAGCGCTTCGAGGCGCTGGCCGGGCGCATCGCCGATTGCCTGGCCTTCATGGAGGCCTGCGGCTTCGACGCCGCGCGAACGCCGCAACTGCACGCGGTGGAGTTCTACACCTCGCACGAGGCGCTGCACCTGCACTACGAGCAGGCGCTGGTGCGCCGCGACGAGGCCAGCGGCCGCTGGTACGGCGGCTCGGCGCACCTGCTGTGGCTGGGCGAGCGCACGCGCGAGGTCGAAGGCGCGCATGTCGAGTTCCTGCGCGGGCTGCACAACCCGATCGGCATCAAGGTCGGCCCCACGGCCACGCCCAGCGACCTGCAGCGCCTGCTCGACCGCGTCGACCCGGATCGTGTGCCCGGCCGCGTGGTGCTGATCAGCCGCATGGGTGCGGGCAAGCTGCCGAATCGCCTGCCGGCGCTGGTGCGCTCACTGCGCGAGGCGCAGCGCGACGTGGTGTGGTGCTGCGACCCGATGCACGGCAACACCGTGAGCAGCGCCAATGGCTACAAGACGCGCGACTTCGCGGCCATCGTCACCGAGGTGCGCGACTTCTTCGCCGTGCACGCCGCCGAGGGCAGC
Organism: Rhizobacter sp. AJA081-3; assembly: GCF_017795745.1. Classification (GTDB taxonomy): domain Bacteria; phylum Pseudomonadota; class Gammaproteobacteria; order Burkholderiales; family Burkholderiaceae_C; genus Piscinibacter. The sequence goes on from NZ_CP059067.1 coordinate 3,527,097, forward strand.
CACGCCGGCGGCCTGCATTTCGAGATGACCGGCCAGGACGTCACCGAATGCCGCGGAGGCGCTCAGGGCCTGACCGATGCGAGCCTGGAAGAACGCTATCGCAGCGCCTGCGACCCGCGGCTGAACGGCTCGCAGAGCCTGGAGCTGGCCTTCATGGCGGCGGAGATGCTCAAGGCCGGGCGCAAGGCCTGATCCTTGCCTCGATCAGGACTGCCGCGCCGCCCAGGCGGCGCAGAGCCGGTGCAGTTGCTCCAGACCGTCCGTGAGCGCCGCCGGGCCGGGCTGCAGGATGTCGCAGCTCTTGATCTCGTGGAGCTCGCCGTCACGCACTGCCGGCACGTCTTGCCAGGCCGCACGCGCGGCGACGCGCTCGGGGCGGAACTTCTTGCCGCACCAGCTGCCGACGATCAGGTCGGGCGCACGCCTGGCCGGCTCGAGCGCGTCGGCGATGACGCGGTCGCGGCCCATCGATTGGCTCGCCAGCTCCGGGAACACGTCGGCGCCGCCAGCGATGCCGATCAGTTCGCTCACCCACTGGATGGCGCTGATCATGGGCTCGTCCCATTCCTCGAAGTAGATCCGCGGGCGGCGCGGCCAGCGCGCGGCCTCGGCGGCGATGTCGCGGTGGCGCTGCTGGCAGGCGGCGATCCACGACTCGGCTTCGGTGTGGCAACCCACCAGGCCGGCCACCAGCCGCAGCGTGCCGAAGATCTGCGCCACGCTGCGCTGGTTGGTGACGAGCACGTTCAGTCCGGCGCGGATCAGCTTGTCGGCCAGCGCCGCCTGCATGTCGGAAAAGCCGATCACCAGGTCGGGCTCGAGTGCGACGATGCGGTCGATCCTGCCGTCGAGGAAGGCCGAGACGCGCGGCTTCTCATGGCGCGCGCGGCGTGGCCGCACGGTGTACCCGGAGATGCCGACGATGCGCCCCTCCTGGCCGAGCAGGTAGAGCCACTCGGTGGTCTCCTCGGTCAGGCAGACGATGCGTTGCGGGCCGGTGCGGGGGTCGGACATGGGCCGCGAGCATGCCACGTCCGTGCCGCCGTATGCTCGGGTGCATGAGCCGTTCGCCCCCCATCGCCTCGCGCCGCCCACACGACGTCTCCTTGCACGGCGAAACGCGCATCGACGACTGGCACTGGCTGCGCCAGGTCGACGACCCCGAGGTGCTGGCCCACCTGCACGCCGAGAACGCCCACGCGCGCGCCTGGCTGGCCCCGCTCGACGGGCTGCGCGACACGCTCTACGCCGAGATGCTCGCGCGCATCCAGGAAGACGACGACGAGGTGCCGTGGCGCAAGCACGGCTGGTGGCAGTGGAGCCGCACCGAGACGGGCCGCCAGTACCCGATCTACCTGCGCCGCCGCGACACGCCCGAGGCTCGCGAAGAGCTGCTGCTCGACATGAACCGGCTCGCCGAAGGCAAGCCCTTCCTGCAGCTCGGAGCGCTGGAAGTCAGCCCCGATGCCGCTTTGCTGGCCTATTCGCTCGACGAGACCGGCGCGCTGGACTACACGCTGCGCGTTCGCGACCTGGCCACGGGCACCGACCTGCCGCTGGCCATCGAGAAGACCGAAGGTGCCGTGTGGGCCAACGACAGCCGCACCCTCTACTACCTGAGCAAGGACGAAGCCCGCCGCACGCACCGCCTGTGGCGTCACCGGCTCGGCCAGGACGGCGCCGACGAGCTGGTGTTCGAGGAGACCGACGAGCTGTTCTGGCTGGACCTGGGCAAGACGCGCGACGATTGCTGGCTGGTGCTGTCCTCGGCGAGCAAGGACACCACCGGGCTGTGGGTGATCGACGCCAGCGACGCGCAGGCCGCCCCGCGCGCCGTGCTGCCGCGGCGCAGCGGCATCGAGCTCTCGCTCGACCACCGCGCGGGCCGCTTCTACCTGCTGGTCAACGACCGCGGGCGCAATTTCCGGCTCGTCGAGACCTCGGCCGAATCGCCGTCGCTGAACGACGCCACCGAGTTGATCGCGCACCGCGACGACGTGATGCTGGAATCCGTGGACCTGTTCGACCGCCACATGGTGGTGCAGGAGCGCGACCGCGGCGTGCTCAAGCTGCGCGTGTGGGAGCTGGCCAGCGGCCGCGCGTGGGACGTGCCCTTCGACGAGAGCGTGTACACCGCCGAGGGCGACGTCAACGAGGAGTTCGACACCGACGTCTTCCGTTTCGAGTACACCTCGCTGGTCACGCCGCACTCGGTGTTCGACCTCGACATGGCCAGCGGCGAGCGCACGCTGCGCAAGCGCCAGCCGGTGCTCGGCGGCTACGACCCGGCGCTGTACGCGAGCGAGCAGTTCATGGCGCGCGCCGACGACGGCACCGAGGTGCCGGTCTCGCTGGTCTACCGGCGCGATCGACGGCAAGGCGCGCCGCAGCCGCTGCTGATGTACGGCTACGGCGCCTACGGCTTCGCCAGCGACGTCTACTTCTCGTCATCGCGCCTGTCCCTGCTCGACCGCGGCGTGGTGTTCGCCGTCGCCCATGTGCGCGGCGGCGGCGACCGCGGCCGGCTCTGGTACGACGAGGGCAAGCTGGCGAAGAAGGCCAACAGCTTCAGCGACTTCGTGGCCTGCGCGCAGGCACTGGTCGACCTCGGCTGGACGGCGCCGGACAAGCTGATCATCGAGGGCGGCAGCGCCGGCGGGCTGCTGGTGGCAGCAGCGGCCAACCTGAGGCCGGATCTGTTCCGCGCGGTGGTGGCCGAGGTGCCCTTCGTCGACGTGATCAACACCATGCTCGACGAGACACTGCCGCTGACCGTGGGCGAGTTCCTCGAATGGGGCAATCCGAAGGAGCGCGGCGACTACGAGACGATGCGCCGCTACTCGCCCTACGACAACCTGCGGCGCGCGGCCTACCCGGCGATGTACCTGCGCACCAGCCTGAACGACAGCCAGGTGCCGTACTGGGAGGCGGCCAAGTACGCGGCGCGGCTGCGCACGCTGAAGACCGACGATCACCCGGTGCTGCTGTCCATCAACATGGACGCTGGCCACGGCGGCGCCTCGGGCCGCTACGACGCGCTGAAGGAACGTGCCGAAGTGCTCGCCTTCATGCTCTGGCAGTGGGGATTGGCGTGAGCCAGGCCACCCCTCACTGCACGCGCAGTTCCTTCATGCGCTCGAGCTTGCCGGCGTAGAGCTCGCGGTCCGCCGCCCGGGTGCTCGAGGCCTTGGCCAGCGCCAGCTGGTGCCGCGCCTCGTCGAATTCGCCCAGGCCGAGCAGCGCCATCGCCAGCCCGAAGTGGAACTCGTGATAGTAGGCCGAGCGCGACACTTCCTTCTGGAACAGCGTCTTCGCCTGGGCATAGTCGCGTTGCCTGAGCGCCTCGAGACCGCGGTGGAAGTAGTGGAAGGGCGGCGCCGGCTCGATGCTGGCCAGCCGTTGCTGCGCCGCCTGCGCCTCGGCGAGGCGGCCCTGACGGCTGTACACGCTCGCCAGGTTGGACAGCGCCGCCGCGTTGGCCGGCTCGAGCGCGAGCAGTTGCGTCAGCACGCGCTCGGCCTGCATCAGCCCGCCGCGCCGCAGGTAGACCACCGCCAACGTGTTGTAGGCGGTCAGGAAGGTCGGCTCGGCCTCGATCGCAGCGCGCGACCACCAGTAGGCGTCGTCGACCTGGCCCGCCGCCAGGCTCTCCGCAGAGCGGTTGTTCATGAACATCGCCATCACGGTGCTCTCGCCGATCACCCGCGAGTGCTGGCGCTGGCCGGGCAGCGGCGGGTCGAAGTCGATGGTCACCGCCGCCACCGCGTCGAAGCGCACATTGCTGCCGCCGCCCAGGCGGTTGTTCAATGTCAGATTGACGTGGCCGCTGGAGACCAGCAGGTTGCCGGCGCGGCCCCACGTCTCGTCGACGAACACGCTGTGGTACTGCACCGGCATGCCCAGGTGGCGGGCCAGCGCCGATGTCATGATGACCAGCGACAGGCAGTTGCCGGCACGCGCGTCGAAGGCCTGCGACGCGGTGCGCGTGGTCGCGGTGTCGTACTCCAGGCGAAGGCGTTCGCGGCGGGAGAGCGCTTCGGCCAGCGCGGCACGCTCGCCCTTGTTGCGCACCTCGGCGGAGAGATCGACCTCGAGGTAGCGCTTCATCGCGTCGGACAGCGCGAACACCTGCGAACGATCGACGGGCTGCGAGGGTGCGGAAAACAGGCTGTCGTCGAACACCGTGCCGGTGGGCACGAGCGGCGCGGTCGAACAGGCCGACAGCAGCAGCGCGGTCAGCAGGGCCAGGCAGCGTTTCATGGCGGTCTCCCTCGCGCGGTCGGCGCGACGCCTGCCTACCTTACTCCAGTCAGCGGCTGTCGTCGGTCTTCGTCACCGACAAGGGCATCTGGCCAGTCCAGCTGCGCTCCATCTCGTCGAACAGCGAGTGGGAGGCTTCGGAGACCTGCACCTCATCGTGCCGTGCTTCGGCAGCGGCGCCGCGTGAGCGCACCGCGGCATCGATGCGGGCGCGCAGCTCCGCCAGCGGCTCGGACGTGTCGCCGCGCATGAGCAGGTCGAGCTGCTCCAGGCCCTTGCGCAGCACCGGCACCGGGATGTCGCGCTTGATGGCCCGCGAGCCCGAACGGCCGAGATGCTGTTCGATGAACCCCAGATGGCGCATCAGGTGGCGCGTTTCCGGATGGCGGCGCAGCAGCGCGCGCAGTTCCTCGTGGCTGCGCCGCAACGCTTCACCCGACGTCGGCGCCACGGTCGGCGCCTCGGGCTCCGGCGGCTTCTCGCCCAGCACCAGATGCAACTGTGCACCGCGGCGCTCCACCTTCAGCGGACGCTTGAGCAGGTCGCGCACCCAGGTCACCGGGCCGCCCGACTTCTTGGCGGCGCGGGAGGATCGAACAGTCGAGGCAGATGGGGGCTTGAGCGAAGGCATGGCGGGGGCGGATGTTCCGAGCTGCGAGACTGCCACGCCGCGGGCCGATTCCACGCCTGGCCGGATGCGCTTCCACGAAATAGTCCCGCTTTGTGGCGCTGTTGCACCGAGCGGAACCCGGCGCGGCGTGCGTGAGTCGAACCAAGGCCCCAACACCCTCGCGGGAATTGCCATGCCGCATCCGATCCGCCCCTTCGCTGCCGCGCTGCTTCTTGCCCTTGCCGCCTCGGCCGCGCAGGCCGGCGGTGTCGAGGTGAGCTTCGATGCGCAGTCGAGCTTCACCGATGCCGGCAGCACCCCGCGAGAGCGCGAGCAGCGGCTGGCGGCTCTGGCCGAACACCTCAAGGCGCTGGGCCAGCGCGGGCTCAGCGACGATCGCTCGCTCCGCATCGAGCTGATCGACCTCGACCTCGCCGGCACGTTGCGGCTGGCGCAGCACCCGGCGGGCACCGAAGTCCGCGTGCTGCGCGGCGGTGCCGACGGGCCGCGAATCGAGTTGCGCTACACGCTCAGCGACGCATCCCGGGTGATCTCGACCGGCCACGAGACCCTGTTCGATGCCGGCAGTCCGGGCTTGTCGCAGGGCGCCGACAGCAGTGGAGGTGATCCGCTTCGTCATGAAAAGCGGCTGCTCGATCATTGGTTTGCGCAACGATTTGCAAGCACGGCCCCCGCACCGCGTTGATCGCGTGTTGCGGGCGGCTGGCGTGAAATCCTGCCGCTGTTCCAGCGACCGCGAGGCCGTTCCCGGCGCTAGCCTGTGAACATTGCCCATCCGCCGAGGCCGCCTTGGAACAGTTCGAACTCACTTCCCTAGCCGCCCTGATGATCTCGGCGCTCCTGCTCACCTGGCTGTGGGCGCGCCGCCGTGGCGGTGCCCTGCGGAAGCCGGCCGAGGAGCACCTCGACACGGTGCAGTCGTGGAAGCCCCAGGCCGTGCGGGTGCTCACCTTGCCCGAGCGCAAGGCCTACGACCTGATGCGCAAGGCGCTGCCGAGCAAGCTGGTGCTCGCCCAGGTGCCGCTGGCGCGCTTCATCAGCGTGCCGACGCGCCATTCCTACAGCGACTGGCTGACCCGCGTGGGCCGCCTCAGCGTCGACCTGCTGGTCTGCGACAAGAGCTCGCGCGTGATCGCCGTCGTCGACGTGCGCACCGCCGCCCAATCCGAGCGCAGCCAGCGCCGCCACGAACGCATGTCACAGGTGCTAGAGGCCGCGGGCGTGCGCGTGATCCACTGGAATGCCGACACGCTGCCCAGCGTGGCCGAAGTGCGCGCTCTCTTCAAGGAGCAGGCTGTCGAGCTGGAGGAAGAGATCCTCGGCCCGGCCGGCAAGCGGCTGCTGCCGGTGCCCGAGGCGGTGGAGGTGCCCGCCGATGCGCCCGAACTGGCCCTCGGCCCGCAGCTCGAGCCGGTATCGTCGGATTACTTCGACGACCTCGACGCGCTGGCTCCGCACCCTTCGGCTCGCCGCTGAACCGGCTGCACCGGGCCGCGCGAGCAACAACCGGGTACAGCCGGCTCGAGGCGAGCTCGTTAGGATCGGCGCTCCAACCAACGCCGAGAGGAAGACTGTGCCGAAGCCGTCGATCTGTGCCCTGCTCCTGACCCTGGCCGCCCTGCCCGGCGCGTATGCGCAAGGCGATGCGGCAGCCGCTTCGGCCAAGGAGCCCGGTGCCGTGGTCACGCCCAGCGGGCTGGTCTACCGGTCCCTGCAGGACGGCACGGGCGGCAGCCCGGCGGCCACCGACGTCGTCAAGGTGCATTACCGCGGCACGCTGCCCGACGGGCGCGAGTTCGACAGCTCGTACAAGCGCGGACAGCCGGCAAGCTTCCCACTGGACCGCGTCATCAAGTGCTGGACCGAAGGCGTGCAGCGCATGAAGGTGGGCGGCAAGGCCAAGCTCACCTGCCCCAGCACGATCGCCTACGGCGAGCGCGGTGCCGGCAACGGCCTGATCCCGCCCAACGCCACCTTGTTCTTCGAGGTCGAACTGCTCGACATCGGCGGCCGCTGAGTCCGGCCCGTTCGCCCATGAACAAGCAAGGCACCATCGTTCGCTGGGATGCCGATCGCGGCTTCGGCTTCGTGCGCAGCCCCGCCACCGACACCGATGTCTTCTTCCACATCCGCGACTACCGCGGCGGCAGCACCTCGCCAGCCGAGGGGCTGCCGGTGCGATTCGAGGAGATCCACGTGGGCGGCAAGGGGCCGCGTGCGATGGCGGTGATGCCGCTGGACTACGTCGATCCGCGTCGGCCCGAACCGCCCCCCGTGGAGGCGCCCGGCCGGTCCGCAGGCCGTCGTCGCGGCCCGCCGCCGCCGCACGTGGTGGCCGAGATGCGCGCCATGCTGATGCTGGTGCCGGCTTATCTGGCGCTGCTGGTCTGGTCGGCCTGGTCGCAGCGCGTGCCGGTGCCGGTGGTGCTGGCCGCGCCGCTGCTCAGCGTGCTGACCTTCTACCTCTACTGGCGCGACAAGTTCGCGGCGCAGCGCGGCGCCTGGCGCACCCCCGAGAACGTGCTGCACGTGGCCAGCCTGGTCGGCGGCTGGCCGGGCGCCTGGTTCGCGCAACGGCTGCTGCGCCACAAGTCGTCGAAGCAGGCGTTCCGCCAGGTCTACTGGGGCACGGTGGCGGCCCACTGGCTTGCGCTGCTGCTGTGGCTGTACAGCGCGCCGGCGCGCTGAACCGACCGCGCGACTCGATCAGGCCTGCACGTCGAGCAGGCTGCCCAGCATGTCGCGCTCCACGCGCAGCGTCTGCAGGTTGGCGCGGTAGAGGGTGCTGGCCTGCATCTGGTTGACGATGTCTTCGGCCAGCGCCTCGCCCGGCGCGGCGGCCTGGGTCAATTCGGCGCGCACGCCACCGGCCGGCTCGGCGCTCTGAACCACCTGCTGGCGGCGAAAGCCCGGCGTCTGCGTGTTGGCGATGTTGTGCGCCGAACTCTGCAACTGCAGCGAAGCGGCGTTCAGCCCCGACAGGGCGGTCGACGAGATCGGGCTCATGGTGGTCCTCCGACCCTGTTTTCGGCCGCGAACGCCGGAACTTGAGCCCCCGATCTGTATGCGCCTATTCCAGGCCGAGAAGCGCGTCGCGCAATTGCATGTCAGCCGGCGATTCACCGAACCAGATCTTCAGCACCATGGCAAAGAACTCGTCGTCGCCCACCGGGTTGCCCTGCGGCTTGCCGAGGATGTAGAAGATCGTGCCCTTGCCCGGAACGAACTCCATCGCGAAAGATTCGCCTGGCAGCATCTTCGAGCGGCCGGAGAACACCTCGATCAGCCGCGCGCTCGACAGCGCATGGCGCTGCACCTGCTCCTTGGTGGAGTTGTCGCCCATGCCCTTCAGGAACAGGCGGCCCAGGTCGGTGCCCGGCAGCTCGCGCAAGGCGGTGAACTGCAGCCGCTTCGGGCCAGGCAGCGCGATGACGTCCGCCGCGGTGGACACCTTCTTGGTGGTGTACAGGCCCATGTCGTACACCTTGAAGATCGCTCGGTAGCGCGTGCCGGTGCCGTTGAGCTGCAGCTTGGTGCCCTGCACGTCCATTGCCGGATCGAACTTGGTCGAGGTGGGCGCGGCCAGCGCGGCCCCCGCGGCCAGGCCGAGGGCGAGCACGGTGGCGGCCAGGCGAGAAGACGGCGTGACGGGGCTGCGCTTCATGGGTTCTCCTCCGGTGTCGTTCTGTGCGACGGTTGTCGATGGGCCCATTATTCCGCCGCGCCCCGAGCGCGCCCGCGGCGCCGGCCGCGGGCGTGTCGCAGTTCACGCCGGCTGGCCGCGCAATCGCTGGAACAGCGTCACTCCAGCCAGCACGATGGCGCCGGCGACGATGCCCAGCAGCGCGTCGGCCAGCGTCGGCAGGGTGGCTGCGGCGAGCGAGCCCAGGCTCTCGGCCCAGGCCTGGATCGCATGGTGCAGCGGCGCAATGCCATGCACGAGGATGCCGCCGCCAACCAGGAACATCGCCGCCGTGCCGGCAATCGACAGCCCCTTCATGAGCCACGGGGCGGCGCGCAGGATTCCGCGGCCCACGGCCTGCGCGAAGCTGCCATCGCGCCGGCTCAGCCACAGGCCCGCATCGTCGAGCTTGACGATGCCGGCCACCACGCCGTAGACGCCCACCGTCATCACCACCGCCATGCCGGCCAGCACGATCGCCTGCGTGGTGAACGGCTGGTTGGCCACCGTGCCCAGCGTGATCGCGATGATCTCGGCCGACAGGATGAAGTCGGTGCGCACGGCCCCCTTGATCTTGTCCTTCTCGATGGCGACCAGGTCGATCGCTGGGTCGGCCAGGGCACGGGCCAGCTCCTCGCGGTGCGCGGCATCCTCCGCGGCGTCGTGCATGAACTTGTGGGCCAGCTTCTCGACGCCCTCGAAGCACAGGAAGGCACCGCCGATCATCAGCAGCGGCGTCACCAGCATCGGCGCGAAAGCACTGATGGCCAGCGCCGCCGGCACCAGAATCGCCTTGTTGATGAACGATCCCTTGGCCACCGCCCACACCACCGGCAGTTCGCGGTCCGCACTGACGCCGGCCACCTGCTGGGCGTTCAGCGCCAGGTCGTCGCCGAGCACGCCGGCCGTCTTCTTGGCCGCCACCTTGGACAGGATGGCCACGTCGTCCAGGACGGTGGCGATGTCGTCGAGCAATGCAAGAAGGCTGCTGGCCATGTGGTGTGCAACGCGGGTGATAGGGATGGGCGCCGTCGGCGGCAGCGCGCATCGTAGCCGCACCGCATTGCACCGCCGGTGGATCGGCACAACAATCGCTCGCCGCACGGAGCCTGCCGCTTGAAGCTGTTCATCTCCTACCCCTCCGACCAGAAGGACCTGGCCGAGCGCCTGCGCCTGGCCCTCGAGGCCGAGGGCCACGGGGTGTTCACCGACCGCTCCGAGCTGAAGGAAGGCGAGCCCTACCACGAGGCGCTGCGCGAGGCCATCGAGGATGCCGACGCGATGGTCTTCTTCATCACGCCGCGGTCGGTGTCTCCAGGCAGCTACGCCCTCACCGAGCTCGACACCGCGCAGCGGCGCTGGCGGGCGCCGGGCGGCCGCGTGCTGCCGGTGGTGGTGGCGCCCACGCCGATCGACACGATCCCGCCTTACCTGCGCTCGGTGACGCTGCTGCAGCCCAAGGGCGACACCGTCGCCGAGACCGTGGCCGCGGTGGCGCGAATGCGGCGCGGCATGCCGCTGCGCGCCCTGATCGGCGCGGCCGGCATCGTGCTGCTGGCCATCGGTGCCGGCCTGTATGGCTACCAGCACCTGCAGGAGCAGCGCGCCCGAGAAAAGGCGCGGCTCGAGTTGCAGGCGGCCGAGCTGGCGGCAGCAGTACAACTGTGCGATGCCGGCAGCCACGCGGTGGCCTGGAAGCAGTTCACCGCCGTGGCCGCCTCGCGCCCCGGCGACGAGACGGTGCGCCTGGCCCGCGAGGAGTGCGGCATGCGCTGGCTGCGCGAGATGCGCGTGGTCGGCGACAAGCAGACCTTCTCCGAACAGGTCGAGCAGGTGCAACCGGTGCTCGCGCAAGGGCTGGGGCTGTCGCGCGGCGAGCATCGCGGCGACCTGGCGGCCCACCTGGGCTGGGCCGACTTCCTGCGCAGCCGCGACGGCGTGGCCGCGCCGAGCCCGGTGCCGATGTTCAAGGCGGCCCTCGCCGACGACCCCGGCAACGTCTACGCCCACGCGATGTGGGCGCACAACCTGTCCTGGACCACCCGCGAGCTGAACGAGCCGGTGCTCGAGCATTTCGCCGTGGCCGCGAAGAGCACGCGCGACCGACCGTGGCTGCGCAACATGCAGTTCTCGGTGGCCTACAACCGCGGCGCGCACTATGGCTACGCGCTGGTCGTGGCCGACCAGATGCGCGTGGCCGGCGAGACACCTGACGCCACGCAGCGCGACCGCCTGTGGCGCTACCTGATCGACGGGCCGCTGACCCAGCCCCAGGAGCGCGACGACGTGCTGAACCGCCTGCCGCCCGAGAGTGCGCTGGCCACCTTCGAATGGCTGTACCCGGCCGCGCAGACGGTGGCCGACCGCCAGCCGCTGCACCGCTTCACGCTGGCCCTGCTGCGCTCTCGCGTCGGCCAGCGCGACGCCGCACGCGGCGAACTGGAGTTGCTGCACAAGCACTTCGTGGCCGAGAAGATGGACAGCCGGCTGAGCCGCGCCACCGCGCAGCTGCTGGCCGAGCTGCGCAAGCCGGCCTGAGCGCCCGCACCAGCACGCTGCAGCCCATGGGCGCCATCTTCATCAGCTACCGCCGCGATGACACCGAGGGCCATGCCGGCCGGCTCTATGAAGACCTGGTCGAGCGCTTCGGCCGGCAGGCGGTGTTCTTCGACGTCAGCGCGATCGAGCCCGGGCAGGACTTCCGCAAGGCCATCGACGCCAACGTGGCGCGCTGCAGCGTGCTGCTGGCCATGATCGGCCCGCGCTGGCTCGATGCCAGCGCCGGCGCGCGGCGCATCGACGATGCGGGCGACTTCGTGCGGCTGGAGATCGCTTCGGCGCTGAAGCGAGACGTGCCTGTCGTGCCCGTGCTCGTGCAGGGCGCGAAGATGCCCGCGGCGGCCCAGTTGCCCGCCGACGTCGCCGATCTGGCCTGGCGCAATGCGGTGGAGCTCAGCCACGCTCGCTGGCCGTCGGACGTGCAGGTTCTGGCTCAGGCGCTGGCGGTTCACATGGGCGGGGCCGAGGCGGCGCCGCCACGGCAGCAGGCCCCCGGTTCGGCATCGACGCGACCGCAGGAGCCTGTGCATTCTTCCCCGCGGTGGAAGCTGTGGGTGCTGCTCGCCGCCCTGCTTCCCGTCGTCGCCGCCGCCGGCTGGTACTTCACGCGCCCGGATCCGACGCTGCCGCCGCCACCGGTCGATCGCGCGCGCATCGCCGCCCTCGTCGCGCAGATGAACGACAACGACATGGCACCGCGCAAGTCGGCCACCGCAAAGATGCTCGCCGAGCATCGCCGGTCGGCGCTGGCGGTGGAGCTGGCGGTGGATCAGCTGTCGGAGGCGTCGTTCCAGCGCCTGTCGAAGGAAGGCCGGGTGAACGTGCTGACTTTCCTGGTGGAGAGCGAGCTGTCGGCGTGGACGCCAGCGCAGCGGGGTGAAGCCCGTGCCTCGTTGGCGCGCATCCGGGGCCGCATCGCCGCCGGGCAGGCCGCGCTCGGGCCGCAGATCCTCGAGCTGCTCGGGCAGCTCGAGGAGCGGCTGTCGCGCTGAACTACTGCAGCCGGCAGGGCTGCACGGCCGGTGTCGCGAACTCGCGGCCCACCACCGTGCGTGCGTAGAGGTAGTTGTCGCGTGCACGGGTGCTCAGAGCATCCATGTCGACATGGCCCTGCGCATCGCAGGGAAAGGTCAGCGCACGGCCTTCGTTGAACAGCGACTGGAACCGCAGTTCGAACGCGAGGTGTCTGGCCAGGGGCATCGGGGCAGTGTTCATGTTGCGGTCTCCTGCAACGGCTTCGGTTCACTCGATGCAAGCGTAGACAGTGGGTGCGGGCCTCGCCATGGACGAGCACCGCGAAGCGCTGTACGCCTGCATCGCTGCATCGTGTAGGAAACGCGCTGACAGCGCCTCCCGCCGACACGGGAGGGAGATCCCCCTACTTTCGAGTGTCACGCCACCGTGAGCACCTTGCCGATGGCGGAGGTGTCGTCGATCAGCCGCACCATCAGCGCGGCCACGTCTTCGCGCGAGATGCCGCGCCACCCCCAGCGCAGGTTCTCGCCCACGTGCAGCGGCCCGCCGGCCGGGGCGTGGCTGAAGCGCGCAGGGCGCAGTACCGTCCAGCGCAGCGAACTGCCGCGCACCAGCGCCTCCTGGCGCTCCTTGTCGGCCATCACCTCGGGCATCAGGCGCTGCAGCCAGCGGCCGAGGCCCAGCGGGCCGGCGACCACCGAATTGCCGACACCGGCCGCGCCCAGCAGCACCATGCGGTCCACCCCGGCCTCGGACATCGCCGCCACCAGGTGCCGCGTGGCCAGGGCCGCCAGCGGCGGCTGGCGCGATGCCGCGGCATCCGGTTGCTGCAGCGTCTCGGGCTTGTGGCCGACCAGGCACAGAACGGCGTCGTGGCCCTCGAGCACGCCCTGCAGGCTCTGCGGTACCAGCGGGTCGGCATGCACGAGTCTCAGGCCCTCGTGCGACAAGGGCAGGTGCGTCGGGTCGGCCAGGAAGGCACTGACCCGGTGGCCGGCCGCCAGCGCATGCCGCACCGCATGCTGGCCGGTGGCCCCGGCCGCGCCGAACACGGCGATGCGCGCCCGTGCGTCCACGGCCGGTGCCTGCGGCGGCGTGAAGCGGTAGGACATGGTCGCCATCGGACGGACTCGTAGCGCAAGGGGAGCGCCACTGTGACCGCCGTGTGGCCGGCGGCGAATCCCTACCTCAACGCCGTGCAGCTCAGGCCGGTGTGGCCAGATCCGCCTGCGCGACGCCCTCGTCGTCGGCATCCTCGCCGAGAAAGCCGCCGCTCTGGTGCGCCCACAGCCGGGCGTAGATGCCGCCGCGCGCGAGCAGGCTGCGGTGGTCACCTTCCTCGACGACACGGCCCTTGTCGAGCACGATGAGGCGGTCCATCGCCGCGATGGTGGACAAACGGTGTGCGATCGCCACCACCGTCTTGCCTTCCATGAGCCGGTACAGGCTGGCCTGGATGGCCGCCTCGACCTCGCTGTCGAGCGCGCTGGTGGCCTCGTCGAGCAGCAGGATGGGCGCGTCCTTGAGCATCACGCGGGCGATGGCGATGCGCTGGCGCTGGCCGCCGGAGAGCTTCACGCCGCGCTCGCCCACATGCGCGTCGTAGCCGATGCGGCCCTTCGGGTCGGTCAGACCCTGCACGAACTCGTGCGCCTCGGCGCGCTGCGCGGCGGCGATCATCTGCGCGTCGCCGGCGTCGGGGCGGCCGTAGAGGATGTTGTCGCGCACCGAGCGGTGCAAAAGCGAGGTGTCCTGCGTCACCATGCCGACCTGCGCGCGCAGCGAGTCCTGCGTGACGAGTGCGATGTCCTGCCCGTCGATGAGGATGCGTCCGGATTCGAGGTCGTAGAAGCGCAGCAGAAGGTTGACGATGGTCGACTTGCCGGCGCCCGAGCGGCCGACCAGGCCGATCTTCTCGCCCGGGCGGATGTGCAGCGACAGCTTCTCGATCACCCGCGGCGCGCTGCCGGCACTGCGGCCATAGGCAAAGTCCACCGCCTCGAAGCGGATCTCGCCGCGCGGCACGACGAGCGGCTTCGCGTCGGGACGGTCCACCACGAGATGCGGCCGTGCCAGCGTGTTGATACCGTCCTGCACGGTGCCGATGTGCTCGAACAGCGAAGCCATCTCCCACATGATCCAGTGCGAGATGCCGTTCAAGCGCAGCGACATCGCGGTGGCCGCGGCGATCGCGCCGATGCCCACCTGGCCCTTCGTCCACAACCACAGCGCCATGCCGGTGGTGCTGGCCACCAGCAGCATGGACAGCATGTGGTTGACCACCTCGAAGCCCGTGACCAGCCGCATCTGGCCGTACACGGTGGCCAGGAACTCCTGCATCGCCGAGCGCGCGAAACCCGCCTCGCGGCGCGCGTGCGAGAACAGCTTGACGGTGGCGATGTTGGTGTAGGCGTCGGTGATGCGCCCGGTCATCAGCGAACGCGCATCCGCCTGCGCCTGCGCCACCTTGCCCAAGCGCGGCACGAAGTAGACCAGCGCCACCACGTAGAGCGCCACCCAGCCGACGAAGGGCGCGAGCATCCAGACGTCGAAGGCGCCCACCACGGCCACCATGGTGATGAAGTAGATGAGCACGAAGACCAGGATGTCGGTGATGACCATCACCGTGTCGCGCACCGCCAGCGCGGTCTGCATCACCTTGGTGGCGATGCGGCCGGCGAACTCGTCCTGGTAGAAGCCCATGCTCTGGGCGAGCATCAGGCGGTGGAAGTTCCAGCGCAGCCGCATCGGGAAGTTGCCGGCGAGCGACTGCTGCTTGAGCAGTGACTGCAGCGCCACCAGCAGCATGCTGCCGGCGAGCACGCCGCACAGCAGCAGCAGCGTGCGGCCATGCTCGGCCCACAGCTGCGCGGGCGCAACGAGCGCCAGCCAGTCCACCACCTTGCCGAGGAAGCTGAACAGCAGCGCCTCGAAGGCACCGATCACCGCCGTGGCCAGCGTCATGCCGGCGATGTAGGGCCGCATGCCCTTCGTGCAGTGCCAGACGAAGGCGAACAGGCCCTTCGGCGGCGTGACCGGCTCGGCGTCGGGGTACGGGTGGACGAACTTTTCGAAGGCGCTGAACACGCCCCGAGGTTAGCGCAGCTTCGACTTCAGGGCTTGGCCGCCACCTCGATGGTGCCCTTCATCGTGGGGTGCAGGCCGCAGATGTAGGCGATGTTGCCGGCCGCATCGAACTGCAGTGCCGCGCTCTGGCCCTTGAGCATGAGCTCGCTTCGCTGCGTGCCGCCGACCACGCTGATCTGGTGCGGCGTGTCGTCGCCGTTGACCCAGGTGACGCGCTGGCCTGCGCTGACCTTCAAGGCGGCCGGGCCGAACGAGAAGCCGCTGATTGCCACTTCGGTGGCCGCGCCGGTCGTGGCCGCCACCGCCTGCGAGGGGAACCTGCCGGCCAGCTTGGCCAGGTTGGTGAGGTAGTCGTCCCTGGCGAACGGCAGGTGGCACTGGTAGCACGCACCGAGGTTGGCCTTCTCGTTGGGCTGTCCGTCGGGCGTGAACGACTGGTAGATCCAGTCGCCATTGCGAATCGACGCGGGGATGTCCTCGCCCCAACCCTGCTTCTTCTGCATCGAGTTCACGGCGACCAGCTTGTCTTTCACGAAGCGTCCGTTCGCGTCCTTCACCGGCTTCCCGTCGGCATCGAGCTTGGCCGCGTAGGCCGCCAGCGTGATCACCGTGCCGTCGGGAATCGGCTGGCCCTCGCGCGCCGCCTTCACCGCATCGGCGCTCGTGTAGAACTCGCGGTACTGCTTGGTATCGGGCCGGTCGACGGTGGCGTACATCACGCCCTTGTCCCAGCCCTCGGGAAACTTGAGCCGGTTCGGCCCGGGCGGCACCAGCGCCTGCGCCACGGCCCATGTCGCGCCACCGGCGGCCAGCACCGCGCCGAGCGCGGCCATGTGCTTCGTCATTCTGTGCATGCTTGTCTCCTGGGGTGATCGGGATCGACCGGTCTGCCGTCTACGCATACGAAGGCCGATCGATTCCGGACGCACGCTCACGGCAGGTAGTTCAGGCCCTCGGGCAGCGGCAGCGAAATCGGCACCTCGAAGAACGGGCCGGCGCCATCGGGGTCGATCACGGTCGTGCCGTGGGTGGCGAAGAAGACCGCGATCTGCTGCTGTGCGGCCACTGCATAAGGCGCCGTGCCGGCCGCACCGATGTTGGTCAGGAAGGTGTGCGGGTTCTTCGGCACCGTCGGGTCGGCCGCCACGGCCAGGTCGTTGCGGAAATACACCGCGCGATCGGCCAGGTCGCCGGCGCGGATGATCGCCGTGCTGGTCGGGTTGGGCACCGTGACGTCGCCCTTGGCGAACTGGATCAGCACCGGCTTGGCCGCATGGCCCGGCAGCGGGTTCTTGCGGATGCGCTCGGCATACGACACCGGGTTGCCCGACTGCTGCACCCATTCGTTGCGGTCGAGCAGTTGCTGGATCGCCATCGCGCCGGCCACGTTGTTGATGCGCGGCGGCTCGTTGCGCAACGGCATGTTCTCGTTGAACTCGATGCCGGTGGGGTTGGGGCTCACATTGATGAGCGACGGCAGCCGCGAGATCAGCGCGATGCCGGTCAGCGGGCGGAATGCGCCGAGCCGCGCGATCTCGGTGATCGAGCCGCCCGGCACGTTGGGCACGCCGGCCTTCAGCGCGGGCTCCACGCCGAGGAAGATGGTGCCGTAGATGCCGCCGAAGGACTGGCCGGCGTAGTAGATGCGCTGCGAATCCAGGTCAGCCGTGCCGTCGCCGTCGACGTCCATGCCCACCTCCACCTCGCGCACCAGTTGCATCAGGTCGACCACCGTCTGGCGCAGGCCGTCGCGGCTGCCGATCACGGTGCGCGGCGCTGCGGCGTTGACACCCTCGGTGGAATCGATCGTGCCGTTGCCGTCCTGGTCGAAGCCGCGGCCGCCCGCGTTCACCACCACCGGCGTGGCGCCGTTGCGCAGCACGTTCAGCGTGCCCAGCGCACCGCCGCCGTGGCCCACGACGTTGATCGACAGCGTGGCGATGCCGCGCGAGGCCAGCACCGAGGCCACCGTCCACGGCGCGCCGTACATGGAGTCGGTGAAGCCGTGGCCGAAGATCGCCACCGGCCAGCCACCGGCCGGCCTGGCGCCGGCAGGCACGAACAGTTGCAGCGTCAGCTCGTTGCTG
The DNA here is from genome assembly GCF_017795745.1 of Rhizobacter sp. AJA081-3. Classification (GTDB taxonomy): domain Bacteria; phylum Pseudomonadota; class Gammaproteobacteria; order Burkholderiales; family Burkholderiaceae_C; genus Piscinibacter. The sequence goes on from NZ_CP059067.1 coordinate 3,544,378, forward strand.
CCCTGCGGCTGCGGCTGCCCGTTCAGCGTTCCGGTGGCAGGGATGTGTTTCTGCGCCGTCTGGTAGTCGGGCGAGCGGAACTTGCCGTAGGCGATCTGCGCCACGGCGCCCGGCACCACGCCGAGGGCGGGGGTCGGCAGGAAGCCCGGCGTGAACGCTGGCGCGGCGCCGGTCTGACGATTGAACTGGATGCCCAGCACCTGCGCCGCGGGGAACACCGAGCGCACCGCGCCCGTGCCATCGTTGCCGGCCATGAAGTCCACCGGCGCCGGCGTGGACGCCTTGATCTGCCGCGAGATCTTGGCCAGGTCGGCGGTGGTGCTCTGCGTGGTGAAGAGCGTTGCCGCCACCACCTTGTCGCGGCCGCGCTGGCCATGGCGCATGGCATCGCGAAGGTCGCGGCGGTACTCCGAGTGCCCGCGGCCACGCGCGCCGCGATCGTCGTCGTCGTCGTCGCGTGCCGCCTGGATGCGCTTGCCGCGGCTGTCGCGCACGCCGTCAGTGACGATCAGCACGTAGCGGGAATGTTCCTGCAGCAGTTCGTCGGATTCGAAGGCGAGCGTCTTCGTCGCCGGGTCCCACAGCACCTGGTTGATGCCGACCTTGTGGCCGAAGCCGCGCATCGTCATCGTGTCGCCGAGGTTGAGCAGGTACACCGTGCTGCTGTTCACCGTGGTGGGATCGATGTCGCCCGTGAAGGGAACGGTGATGCGCGGTTGCGTCGAGAAGCCGTCGAGGGTGTTGATGACGGCGATGTCGGCGCAGTCGCTCGGCCGCACGGCGCAGTCGGGCTGCGGCAGCGCCACGCGGCGGAAGGTGATGTTTGACCAGTCGCGCACCGTGAAGCGGTCGCTCGGGAAGATGGTCGCGGCCGGGTCGCCGGCGTCGTTGCGGATGCTCACGCCGTCGGCAGCGGCAGCGAGCGGAACGAACAATGCGCAGGCGAGCGCCAGCCGGCGCAAAGGGGAACGGTGCATCGATGTCTCCTTGACGCGCGGCATGTTGGTGTTGTGGACAGAAAGCGCCGTCGCGGTCCCGCAGCATGCGCCGTCCTTGACGGACGTCAATCGCGTTTCCCCCGACGAGATGGTGCGCCTGCGTGTCACCGTGGCGACACACTGCACCGGTCGTTGCAGCTATCCGATCGCGCCACCGGCCCGCAGCGCCGCGAGCCGGTCGGCCAAGGTCGGCTCTCGCGCAGCGGCGGCAAGCAGGTCGCGGTTCACCGGGTTGCGGTTCAGGAACGAGTCAACGAACTCGGCGGGCATGTCTGCGGCCACCGCCTGCGCGATCCAGTCCACGCCCTGCTGCAACGCAGCCACGGCCGCCGATGGAACGCGGTCGCGCAGGGCTTGCGCGATCGCCCACCACGCCAGGGGCGGGTAGCCGCTCACGCCGCCCGCGGCGAGACTGTCACGCAGGGTCAACGCTTCGTCGGCCGCTGCCGCCGCATCACCTGCTTCGAGCAGTGCCACGACGCGTTCGGCGCGAGCGCCACGGGCCTCGGCAGAGATGTCATGCGAGAGCGCCCGCTCGATCGTCCCGGCCAGAGCCGCCGCCCGCTCGGCCGCAGGTTGGGTCCCGAGCCGGGCGCGCTCGAGCGTCAACTGCGGTCGCACGTCCTCCCCGGCTTCTTCTCCGGTGGGCATGGGCCCGCCGAGCTGGCCGGCCACCCAGAGCTGCAAGCGCAACGCGAGCGCCCTGGCCCGATACCCCGCGGCCAGGCCAGGGCAGGCCTGCACTTCGGCCAGCGCCTGAATCGCCAGATGCGGGCGGCCCAGTTCGGCGAGGATCAGTGCACGCTCCAGCGGCACCATGCCAGCCACGCTCCCCAGGTCGCCGGCAAACCGTTGCCGATGCGCCTGAAGCGTCTTCAGCGCGTGCGCATGGCGTCCGCAGCGGCGCAATGCGCGGGCCGTTGCCGTGGCGACGAACGTCCAGGTTTCGGCGCCGTCCTCGACGCGATCCAGCACACGGGCCGCCTGGTGCAACAGGGCCAGCATCGCGTCGAACTGCCCGAGGTTCTCCTGCAGAATCGCCCGCTCGTGCCAGTTCAACGCCAGTTCGCGCCAGGATTGCAGGGCTTCGAGATCGGCAGCTGTCTGCTCCATGACCTCGCGCGCCTCGGCAAAGCGCTTCAGGCGACACAGCACGACGCCCAAGGAATGCATGGACTCCGCCGCCGCGCGGGTGTCGCCGAGCTCGCGCCACAGCTCGGCACTGCGCCGCATCGGGGCCTCGGCTTCGGCCGTGCGCCCGGTCCAGAAGGCTGCCGCAGCAAGTGCCATGCACCCGTAGGCTTGCAGCTTGCGGTCACCTGCCGGATCCGCGTAGGCCAGGATCGCGAGGGCATGTCGCTCGAGGCCCGGGTAGTCGCCCTCGAAGTCGGCCACACGGACGGCCATGAGCTCGGCCATCGCGCGCTGGCGCTCGGTGCGGGCCAGGTCGTGCAGGCGGTCACGCAGGGCACGCAGGCGCGCCGCGTCCGACAAGCGCCCCTGGGATTCGGCCGCTTCGAACAGCTGATCGAAAGCCTGCGCCTGCTGCCCGGCGGCCAGCAGCAGGTCGGCCGCGGTCTCGTGGTGCTGCGCCGCGACACCCGGCTGGAATCCGGCCAGGGCACGCTGCGCCGCGGCCACCAGATGCGGCACCGCGCGCAGCCCTTCGCCTGCCTCTTGCCAGTGCGAGGCGATGCGTGCCGGCTCGGCGGCGCGGCCTTCCAGGTGCGCAGCGAGGTCGGCGTGGATCCTCTTCGCGACCGGGGCCGGCAGCGAGCGCAGCGTGGCCTCGTGCACCAGGTCGTGGGCGAAGGCGTCGTCTCGCAGCACCTGCGCCGCCTCGAGCTCGGCCCAGCGGTCGGCGAGGCCGAGCGCGCCGACGCCGAGCACCGCCTCCGCGACCTGCACGTCGAAATCCACGCCAGCCACCGCGGCGAGCCTCGCCAGTTCCAGCGCGGCCGGCGAGAGCAGCCGCAAGCGCCGCTCGATCAGCACGCTGACGTTGGCGGGAACGCCGCCGCGGCCGCCGGGACCCATGCCGAGCTTCAGGGTCTCCAGCGCGAACAGCGGGTTGCCGCCGGTGCGGCGCACGAGCTCTGAGGCGATGGCCTTGCCATCGATGCCGGGCAGGCCGAGCGAGTCGACGAGTGCCGCCATCGCCACCGCGGACAGCGGCTCGACGTCGACCCGGTAGAGCACGCCGGCCTCCTGCAGCGTGTCGCGCAGTACCGCGGCAGCCGCTCCGCCCTCGGCCGGGCGCTGCGCGAACAGCCAGTGCAGGCCCTGCTCGCCGCCTTCACCGGCCAGCGCGAGCAGCATCTCGACGCTCGCGTCGTCGGCGAAGTGCAGGTCGTCGATGGCCACGGCCTCGGCCGACGCGCGCGCCAGAACCTGGCACACCGCGTTCTGCAGCAGCAGGCGCTGGCCTTCGGCCGGCAGCGGCACGGAAGGCGCGAGTTCAGGCAGCACGCGGGCGAGATGCTGCCGCTGCTCGGGCGCGATGGCGTCTGCAGTGCGCGGCAATGCGTGACGCAACAGCCGCGCCAGCGTCGCATACGGAATGGCCGCATCGCCGGGCCGCCCCTGCACGACGGCCAGGCGGCGATCGCGGCCGATCTCGGCGACGAGCCGCGACTTGCCCATGCCGGCCTCGCCGAGCAGCAGCACCACGCCGCCGGCGTCCCAGGCGTCACGCACCGCGGCCAACTCGCGCTCGCGGCCGATCAGCCGCGGCGGGCGCATCAGCGTGGGCAGGGCGCGGCGCGCCACGGGTGCGACCAGCGCCGGCACTGCAGAGTCACGCAGAGCCTGGGCCAGCGCTTCCGTGTCAGCGTGCGGACGCGCGTGGTGGGTGTGGGCCAGCTGGTGCACCAGGCGCTGGTGCACCGCCAGGCCCGCGGCACTGTCGCCGCGCAGGTAGTGCAGCCGCATCAGCTCGCGGTGCGCGCCTTCGGCATCGGGATCGGCGGCGAGCAGGGCCTCACCGGCAGCGAGCGCGGCGTCGAGGTCGCCGTCGGCCTCGGCATGCGCGATACGCTCACGCAGCAGCGCGGTCTGCGTGGCATGGTGGCTGCTGCGTCGTGCGGCGAGCCACACAGCGAACTGCGGGCTGTCGGCGAAATCGAGCTGCCCCAGCAGCGGCGCGCCGGCCTGGCCGGCCGCCATCAGCACACCGGGTGCCAGGGCCAGCACGTCGCCCTCGGCCAGCAGCGGCACGCCGAAGCTCTTGCGAAAGCGCAGCATTTGCTGCCGCAGATTGCGCCGGGGGTCGTCGGAGTCGGGCCACAGCCACTGCGAGGCGCGCTCGCGCGTGCAGTCGGGCTCGAGCGCAGCCAGCGCGCACAGAGCGGCAGCGCGGCGCTCGAGCGCCACGGCCTGGGCGCCGTCGAGTTGCACGAGCGGATCGCCGTACAGCAACAGGCGCGCGACGGCGATCCTTGGGCTCGGGGCCTTGGACTCGGGGCGCGCGCGGTCGGCAGACTGGGGCATGCGAGACAGGTGGTATCCAGCCAGGGCGGCAAGCGGTGTGGACATTCTGCAGCCTGGGGTGGTCAACGCGAGGGCGCGATCAGCGTGCAGGCGGCGGGCAGTCGACGCTGCCCGACTTGTCCTTCTTGCCTCCCAGAGCACCCAGAAAGCCGCCCACCGCCGCACCCACGTTGCGCCCGTGGCCGCCGCCGAGCGCAGCGCCGCCCACCACGGCGCCCGCATCGGCGGCCGTGGTGACCGAGGCGGCGTCCTTCGGCGCGCAGGGGTCCGCCGCCGCCGGCCTGGCCGCCTGCGCCGGCGCAGGCGCGGCCACGACAGCCGTCGCAGCGGCAGCGCCAGTGGCGGCCACGGCACCGCCCGTCGCAGCGGGGGTCGCTGTGTTGCTCGCCTTGGCGGGCGGCGCCGCGCCGGCGCGCCGCAGCGCAACGGTGATCGTCGCCTTGCCGCCGATGCGCCCCGGCACGTCGACCGTGCGCGTGGCCTCGAACGACTGCGCATCACGCGGCATGTCGAACACTTGCACCGGCAGCAGCGGCAGGCGCAGCGCCATGGTGCGCTGCGCGCCGTCCTTCGCGTCGCTGCTGTCCCATTCGCCGGCGGCAGCGGGCTTGTCCATGCGTGTGACCTTCTGGACGGCGTAGCGCACCTGCGCAGGGTCGAGGTCGACCGCCGGTGGCTCGAAGTGCAGCTTGCCGTCGACGCGATCGATCTGCACGAAGGGGTCGTTCAGCTTCGCCGCACCTGGCCCCTCGGCGGCCATGGCGATGCGCGTGCGCAGGTGTTCGACGCGGCCGAACTTGCCGGCCCGCTCGCGATTGAGATCGCCCGCGCCCTCGCCGTCGGCCTTGGCCAGCCGGGCGGCGCTGTCGATCACCTCCTCGGCGTCGAGCTTCATCCAGGCCGGATTGCCGGCGCGGCCGGAGCGGCTGATCCACGAGTCGTATCGCTGCTCGTTGTTCTTATCGGGCATGTTGCTGGCCACCGCGCCGCGCACCTTCTGCGTGTAGTTCAGCGTGCCGCGCACCTCTTGCTGCACGCGCCAGGTGGTCTTCTCGCTCACCAGCGTGTCGGGGCCGCGGCGCTCGCCGGGCTTGCCGGTCTGCTGGCCGGAGGCGTCGTAGCGCACCGTGTAGTCGATGGCCCACTGCGCGTGGGCGGGCAGCGTGGCGGCAAGCAGCGTGGCCGCGCCGAGGGCGGCGGTGGCGATGCGGGCAAGGGCTTGTTGGGTCATGGCGTTCTCCGCGGTGTGGTGTGGCCGCACTTCACCTCGTGCGCACGGTGATGCGGTAGCAGGTCTCCTGGCGCACGGTGGCGTTGTCGGCTTGAACGGCACCCGCTGCCCCACCCTGGCCACCACCGCGTCGGGCTGCAACTGCACCCGCTCGGCGGCAACGGCGAGCACCAGCTCGGAAGCAAGCGGCGCCAGCGAGCATCAGCTCGGAAGCGAGCGGCGCCAGCGGTTCCTCGCCCGCGCCGGCCGGGCGCGGCATCAGCGGCGCCAGGTCGGCAGACTCTTCCGCAGAAGGCGCCGCACCGCTCCGGGCGAAGGCGGCGGGCAGGGCCAGGGTGTTGGTCATCAACAACGCCAGCCGGGCCCGTGCCCACCCACCGATCAGGCAGCAACCGCGCGGCCGGGCTCCCGCACGTACGAGACTCGCAGGGCACCCGCTGCGAGCATCACTCGTGAGCAGCTGCGTGGTTTCAGACAAGCGGGCGCGCATGGGACGGTCGCCCCGCAGGCCCGCCATCAAGGTACCGTCACCATCGTCGGCGCGGACCTGTTGGCGATGTCGCCCAGCGCGAAGCGCAGATTGCTGCCCCAGGCGTAGACCACATTGCCCGGGCCGATGACCAGTGCATGCGTATTGCTGGCCGAGAGTGCGGTGAAGCCGCTCAAGCCCGGGGAGGCCACCGGGCGCGGGATGGGCTGGCTGCCGCTCGCGACCGGCCCGAGCAGACCGCTGGCGCGGCTGCCCCAACCCAGGATCTGCCCGTTCTTCAGCGCCAATGTGGCCGCGCTGGTGCCGCTGGCCAGGGCCGTGACGCCGGTCAGTGTGTCGGCGCAGGGCAGCCCCGTGCAGGTCTCGGCCAGAACCGCCACCGGGCCGAGCATGCTGCCGCCGATCACGCTGCCCAGGCCCAACTCGCCGGCGCCGTCGTAGCCGCTGGTCACCACGGAACCATCGGCGCGCACCACGAGCAGCGAATAGTAGAAGCTCATGCCGAAGCTGCGCGCGTTGCCCCAGGTGTTGGGCAGCAGGAGCGGGCCACCCAACCCGCCGACGATGCCGCTGCCGGACGGCGCGACACCGAGGCCGCCGTACGGGTTGGCGCCCAGGCCGTAGACGCGACCGTCCTCGAGCGCGATGACCAGCGGCGGCGAGCCCGAGGTCGTCTTGCCGGTGAAGATCAGCGCGGGCGGTGAATCGGCCGGCAGACCCGGCATGGCGAAGGCGACGCCTGTGGAGCCGTAGCCTTGCCCGAGCAGCGAGCCGACGAACCACACCGTCTTGGCCGAGCCGGGGTTGCAGTCGGTGGTGGTGCCGGCACTGCTGATCGCGCGGATCATCGCCAGCTGCTCGCCGCCACCGGCGATGGCGCACACCCGGTCCACCGGCTGCGGCACGTTGTTCACGCGTTCCAGCACTTCGACCGGCGCCGCTTCGTTGTCGCGCGGCGGGATCGAGCTGCCGAGGCTGCCGTTGCCGTCGCCGCCGCGGCCGTCGGAGCCGGCAAGGGCGCGGCCCCAGTGCAGCACGCGGCTGCCGGCGCTTCCGGGCTCGCCCTTCAGCGCCCAGTAGCTGTTGAACCAGCCGCTGATCTCGCGCACATCGGTCAACACCGTCGGGTACATGCGCACCGGACGCTGCGCCTGGTTGGCCTGGAGCAGGTTGGTGTACTGCACAGCGCCGTCGTTGCGGATGTATTGGCCCCAGGCCCAAACGCTGCGGTCGGGCCGCAGCACCATGCTCCATTCCTGGCCGGCGACGATCTGCGTGGCGGTCAGCGCGTTGGCGGGTACCACGGGCGTCACGGTGAGCCGCGCGTCGCGGCTGGTGGTGCATGCACCGTTGGCGAGCGGGCCGTTGCAGACGATCACGCGCACCGTCGCGCCGTCGTCGCTGGCCTGCAGCGGGCCGATGTCGAAGGTGCTGCCCCCAAGCGGCGCAGTGGGCGCGCCGATCCGCACCCAGTAGTACGAGAGCGGCCCGTTCGCGCTGGCCACGACGCTGAAGGTGGCCGTGCCGCCCTCGGGCGCGCTGACGTCGGCCACGTCTTGCGTGATGACGGGCACCGCCGGTGGCGCGGTGACCGTCAGCAGGGCACCGTTGCCGATGGCCACGCCGCCCGGGCTGTAGACGACCACGTTGTAGACCGCCCCATTGTCGGCGTTGGTGGTGTTCGCTGTCGTGTAGCCGGTGCACGAGGTGGCCCCTGAGATGGCCACGCCGTTGCGTGTCCACTGGCACTGCGGCGCGGGGTTGCCGGCGACGGCGAGGCTGAATGCCGCAGCCTGACCTTCGACAACGCTGCGGCTGGCCGGTTGGGCGGTGATGCTCGGCGCGCCCGGTGCGGCGATCACGGCCAGGCCGGCGGCCGTGCTGGTCACGCTGCCGGCCTCGTTGGTGATGGTGACGGTGTAGTTGCCGACGTCGCTGCCGCCCGCCGCGTCGATGACGAGCACGGGCGAGGTCGCGCCCGGCAGCACGCTGCCGCCGCGCGACCACTGGAAGGCGAGGCTGCCAGCCCCGCTGGCACCGACCGCCAGCACGGCGCGCTGGCCCTGCGCCACGGTCAGCCCGACCGGCGGCGCGACGATGGTCGGCGGCTGCAGCCCTGGTTGCAGCGGCTGCACCGTCAGGCGCGCCGGCAGGCTGCGCACCGTAGCGCCACCGCTGCTGACCACGGCGACGTATTCGCCCGCCTGATCGGCGATGACACCGGTGAGCGACAGGATCGGATCGGTCGCGCCGACGACCGTCTGGCCGTCGCGTTCCCAGCGGTAGGTCAGCGGCGCCGCGCCGGTGGCGACGACCGCGAAGGCCGCATTGCCCCCGGCCTGCACCGACTGCGCGGCCGGGCCGCTGACGATGCCCAACGGCGGCGGTGGCGTGGCGCTGCCGGTGCCCACCGTGAGTCGCGCCGCGCGGCTGCGCACGGTGTCCTCGGCGTTGCCTACTTCCAGCGCGTAGAGGCCGGCGTTGGCGGCGTTGACGCTGCCCAGCGCCAGCGTCGGCGCGTTGGCGCCGGGGATGCGCGTGCCGTTGAATGTCCACTGGTAGGACAGCGGCGCGGCGCCGTCGGCCAGCGCGGTGAACACCGCGGTCTGCCCGTTGCCCACGCTCAGGTCCTGCGGTTGCACCGTGATCGAGGGCGGCGTGAGCCCGGTGGTGACGTTGATCGTCGCGGCCTGCGAGGTTGCCGTGCCGCCGAGTGTCGTGTAGGTGGCGCGGAACTGGCGGCCACGGTCGGCCACCGTCAGCGGCCGCGTGGAGACCAGCGTGTCGGCGCCGGTGCTGTAGTACGCCAGCATGAACGGGTCGTAGGCCACGTCCTGACGCACCCGGTTGAACCAGACGGCCGCGTCGACGTTCTGCCACGGCTGATCGTCGGCCGCGCGGGTCTGCCAGGTGACTGCCGTGGGCAACGGGAAGCCCTGGAAGGCGACGCCCAGCGACAGGGTCTGGCCGCTGCGGAAGGTCTGGCTGAGCGGCTGGGTCGTGAAGCGCGGCTGCGGGTACTGGGTGCTCACCGTCAGCGTCGCGGGCCGGGAGGTGGCGCACTCCTGCGGGGTCGTCACCGTGGCGGCGAGGCAGAAGCGGGCCCGGAACTGCGCGCCGTTATCGCGCGCGGCCGAGACGATGCCGCGCAGAATGGTTTCGTCGGGCAGAACGCCGTCGCCGTTGGCATGCGAGTAGAGGCCGTCGGCGGGCGGTGTCGCGCCGGGCAGGATGGCCGGCACGTCCGCCCAGGTCGAACTGCCGGCGGCCGCACGCTCCCAGCGCGCCGTGCCCTGCAGGCCTTGCGGCCGCGGAAAGTTCAGCAGCATGCCCGAGCGCATCGGCAGGTAGGCCTGGACGCCCGGGGTGTTGTTCGCCTCCACCGACTGGCCGCTGAACACCGCACGCCCCACCGGATGCTCCGTGACCGCGATGCGCGGCGGCGTGAAGCCTCGCAGCACCACCAGCGGCGGCACCAGGTTGTCCTGCGTCCAGATGACGCCCAGGTCATCGCTGAAAAGCCCGCCTCCACCGCCGCCTTCCTGCACGCACTGCACCCGCAGGCTCAGGTGGCTACCGACGCTGTCGATGATGGCGTTGGACGGAATGTCGGCGGCCGGGCCGAGCAGCGCGGCCAAGCCCACGCTCGGGGGCAGCGGACGCCACTGGTCGCTGGCGGTGTTGACAGGCACCAGCGAACGCCTCGCGACGGTGACGTTGCGGTAGGACTCGAGGTAGTCCTCGCTGTTGGGGTCCACCGCCACCCGGTTGACGCCGCTCATCGGGTCGCTGGGAAGACGATAGACGACGGCGGTCTGCCGGATGAGGCGCACGCGCATGTCCCGCGTCCAGCATTGCTGCAACAGGTCAGACGCTTCGGGCACCACCACGCCCCAGTCCACCTGGGCCGGCTGGTCCACCGCTGGCTGCTGCACGATGCGTGCGTTCGTGCCGGTGGGCGGGAAGCTCACCCATCCCGAGTTCTCGAGCCGCAGCGTGAGGGCGGCCTGCGTCGGCTGCGGCGGGGTGGTCGGGTTCGGCACAATCCAGCCGTCGCGCGGTGCGCTGACGGGCAGGAAGTACGACAGGCTCCTGACGCGCGCCGTGACCGTGCCACCGTCGACGGTGACGTCCTCGATCAGCTCCCAAGGCCGCCCCGGCGTGACCTTCAGCAGCGCCGGCTTGCGGTCCGCCGGCAGGGCGGCCACGTCGAACGGCACCGTCACCGCCACTGGTGCCTGGAAGTGCAGCCCATGGGGCGTGACGGCGTACATGTCGCCGAGCGGACGAAAGCCCGCCGGCACCGCTGGCGCGTCGGTCGAGTCGCGCGCGATGCTGATTGACAGTTCGGCGCCGCCGGACCCCAGTGCACCCGCGGGCACCTCGACACGAGCGCCGTCCACGCCCACGATCGTGGCGCCCGCCGCGCCGACAAGCGCGGTGCCGGATGGGCGTTCGAGCGGCAGCGACTCAGCGCCGCCATCGTTGCTGCTGCCTCCTCCGCAACCCGCCAGGAGCCAGGCGCTCGCCAGCACGCCGATGAAGTGGGTGATCCGCCGCATGTTCCGCTCCCATGGCCCGCCCCGGGGCCTTCGAGCAGGACCTTAGGGAGCGCAGCGTCACGCGAGCGTCACGCAGCGTCGCCACGCCACGACGGCCGGGCACCGATTCGAGGGGGTCACTGCGGACCGGCGACGAAGAGCAGCCTGTCCAGATAGCCACGACCTGCAGCGATGATGCGGCTATGCCCTCCCCGATTCGCCTGCACCTCGCCCGGCACGTCCTGCTCGAATGCCCGGACGGCACCTGCCACGCGCCCGGTGCCCCGGCCGCGCTCGTCGCCGTGCGCATGGCGCTCGAAGGCGCCCAGTCGCTCGGCGGCCGCGACTGGATCGGGGGCGATGCCGTGCTCACGCTGGCGTCCGGCGTCGAGGTGATCGACGCCGCGGACGGCTGGCGCGAGAACTACCTCGCACGCTCACCGGTGCTCGGCCTGCTGCCGGCCCGTCTGCACGGCGCTCTGCGCGCGCTCGGCCTGGCCGCCGCGCAGGCCTCGATCAGTCGACGAAGAAGTCCGGGATGAAATCCTTCGTGCCCGGCGTGACGCTGTACTGGTCGAAGTCGCTCACGCCGTACTGCGCGAGCAGCGCATCGTCGATGAAGAAATTGCCGGTGGTCGCCTTCGGGTCGCTGGTGAGCACGAGGTAGGCCGCATCCGCCAGGATCTGCGGCGTGCGGCACTTGCCGAGATCGACGCCCGGGATCATCTGCAGCGCCGCGGTGGCGATGGCGGTGCGCGGCCACAGGCTGTTGACGCCGATGCCGTACTTCCGGAACTCGCCCGCGTGGCCGAGCGTGCATTCGCTCATGCCGTACTTGGCCATCGTGTAGGCCACGTGCGGCGCGAACCAGTGCTCTCGCATCGACAGCGGCGGCGACATGTTCAGCACGTGCGGGTTGCGCCCGGCCTTGGCCGATCGGATCAGCTGCGCCAGGCAGGCCTGCGTGCACAGGTACGTGCCGCGCACGTTCACGCCGAACATCAGGTCGAAGCGCTTCATCGGCGTCGCGTCGGTCGGCGTGAGGCTGATGGCGCTGGCGTTGTTGACGAGGATGTCGATGCCGCCGAAATGCGCCGCGCCGCGTTCGACCGCGGCCAGCACGTTGGCCTCGTCGCGGATGTCGGTCTGCAGCGCCAGCGCGTGGCCGCCCGCGGCCTCGATCTCGGCGGCCGCGGAATGGATGGTGCCGGGCAGCTTGGGGTTTGTCTCGGCCGTCTTCGCGGCGATGACGATGTTGGCGCCGTCGCGCGCCGCGCGCAGCGCGATGGCCAGGCCGATGCCGCGCGAGGCACCGGTGATGAAGAGGGTCTTGCCCTTGAGGCTCATGGTGTCGTCTCCGTGTCGTTGTTGGTGGTGATCAGCCGTCCGGCGACGTGGTTCGCCAGCGCCTCGCCGCAGGCGCGGTAGACCGGCTCGCCGGGGTGGAAGCCGTCGTCGGCCATGTGCTCGGGGCCGAGGGCATAGTCGATCGGCAGGTGCGACACGTCGTCGCGCGTCGCGGCCCAGCGTGCCACGGCCCGGTCGTGGCGGCGCGCATCGCCGCCCATCACGTGGCGAAGCGGCTGCGGCAGCAGCGGGAAGCGGTGCACCGGCGGCAGCGGTGCGAAGACCGCGTGGCGCACCCCGGCATGCTCGCGCAACCAGTCGACCAGCACGGCGCGCTGCTGCACCGCGCGGTGCGAAGGCACCTGGTCGATGACGTCGTTGACGCCGAGCACCACGACCGCGATCTCGGCCGGCGAAGGCGCTGACTGCTTGAGCAGGTCCAGCGCCTGCACGGTCGTGATGCCACTCTTCGCGACGAGCTGCCAGCGCACGCGGCGGCCGCTGCAGCGGGCGAGCGCGCGCGTCAGGTGGCCGGCGAGCGCCTCGTCCTGCGTGCGCACGCCGACGCCGGCGGCCGACGAGTCGCCCACGATCAGCACGCGCAACACGCGGCCCGCGCCCACCTGGCCCTGCCGCGGGCCCTCGGGCTCGGGCAGCACCGGCGCACGGCGGCGCGTGGCCACCGCCTGCACGACCAGCAGCGGCGCGAGAGCGAGCTTCAGCGCCAGCGACATGGCGGCCGGCCGCTCAGGAGAACTTCGAGAAGTCGGGCTTGCGCTTCTGGAAGAAGGCCTGGAAAGCCTCCATCGCCTCGGGGCTGCGCAGCCGCGCGCTGAACAGCTCGCCTTCGATGGCGATCGTCTTCAGGATCTCGTCGGTGCTGGTGCGGCGCAGCAGCTTCTTCGTCTCGCGCACGGCCCCCGGCGGCAAGCCGTTGAAGCGCTCGGCGATGCGGCGCGCGTGGTTGACCACCTCGCCGGCGGGCAGCACGGCGTTGGCGATGCGCGCCTCCACCGCATCCTCGGGCGAGAAGGGGTCGCCCAGCAGCAGCTTCTCGGCCGCCTTCACGTTGCCCAGCAGGCGCGGCACGACCAGGCTGGAGGCGAACTCCGGCACCAGGCCGAGGCTCACGAAAGGCATGGCCAGCCGCGCTTCGTCCGACACGTAGACCAGGTCGCAGTGCAGCAGCATCGTGGTGCCGATTCCGATGGCCGCGCCGGTGACGGCGGCCACCACCGGCTTGTCGATGCCCACCAGCGCGCGCATGAACTGGAACACTGGCGACTCCGCCGCGTTGCTGCCCGAGCCGGGCGGGCGGCTCATGAAGTCCTCGATGTCGTTGCCGCTGGTGAAGATGCCCGGCTGGCCGGTGATCAGCACCGCGCGCACGGCCGGGTCGGCCTGCGCGGCGTTGAGCGCGTCGGCCATCGCCTGGTACATCGCCACCGTCAGCGCGTTCTTCTTCTCCGGGCGGGCGATCTCGATGGTGGCCACGCCGTTCAGCGTGGCGGTCTTGATGCTCATGCAGGTGTCTCCTGTGGGTTCGGTCGGGTGGTGGCGCGCTCAGGCTGCCATCTCCTGCCAGTGGTTGGCCAGGTGCATCAGGTGGGCGCGCAGGTAGTCGGGTTTGTCGAGCGCACCATAGGCGAAGTGTGGGGCCAGCGCGCCGGTGTGGCCATCGAAGGCGCGCAGCGAGGCGACGAGGCGATCCACGGCCGCGTCCAGCGCCTGGCCGGCGGCGATGTCCGGTGCGCCGGGGATCGGCTCCGACAGCGAATGGCTCATGCGGCCACGCGCCGAGAAGACCGCGAAGGCCGCCGGCCCGACCGTCGCGCGGAACCATGCCGCCTTGGGCTGCGGGAAGCCGGCGAGCGAGTACTCGACGCTCTGCGCCGCGTGGATCAACACCTTGGGCAGGTCCCAGGTGCCGGTGGCCCGCGGCGGCTTGTCCTTGAGCGACTGCAGAGTGGCCAAGGCGGCCGGCAGCGAACCGAAGCTCGCATCGGCCACCGGCGCCGCGCCGCAGGCCGACAGCAGCATCGGCGACGAGCCGATCAGCACAGCGCCGCCGCGCACGAGGGCCTGGCGGCGCGCCGGATTCGTCGGTTCGGCGTGCAGATTCAAGCGGCGGCTCCCCGAGGCAGTGCCAGCTCGCTCAGCAGCTGCTCGGCGCGCTGCCAGAGCGTGGCGCGGAACTGGTCGCGGAAGAAGCCGAAGTGCCCGATGCGCTTGGCCTGCACGTCCGCAGGAGTGATGCGCTCGATGCGCCGCGGCGCATTGGCGTAGCAGTCGATCAGCACCTGCGTGCCGCGCTCGGTCATCAGCTCGTCGTCGGCGATCGACAGCGCGACCACCGGAAACCGCGCCGCCGCGAAACGCTCGCGAACCATCGCACCTTCGGCACCGACGTGATAGCGCGGGTGCATGCACCACTTGCGCCACTGCATCACCACGCCCTTGGGCAGGTTGCCGACCTTGCCGATCCGCTGGCCCGGAAAGTAGCCGAACAGCGCCGTGCCCACCGGCACCAGCACGTGCCAGAAATACAGCACGATGCGCCTGAGCTGCGGTGCGTTGTCGCGCCAGTAGCCGCTGCCGGCGGCGATCGACAGCAGCCCGGCCAGGCGGTCGCGGTGTCGCAGCAGCCCGGGCAGTTGCGCACCCAGGCTGTGGCCGATCAGGTAGATCGGCAGATCGCCGCTGCGCGCCGCCAGCGCCTCGATCACCGAGTCGGTGTCGGCCGCCCAGTCGAACAGGTCGGCGCGGAATCCACGCAGCGTGCCCGCCAGCGGCGGCGAATCGCCCATGCCGCGGTAGTCGAAGGTGGCGACCCGGTAGCCCTGCTGCGCCAGCCAGTCGGCGAAGGCGCGGTAGTAGTCCTGGCGCACGCCCATCGCGCCGCCGATGACCACGGCACCGCGCTGCGGCTCGCCTTCCGCCGGCTCGAAGAAGCGCACCGACAGCGGCGTGCCGTCATCCGCGGCGAGCGTGTGTGCATTCATGACGTCTCCCCCGAAATGAACGAAGCCACCCGAAGGTGGCCTCGTCGGTTGACGCGATCAGACGCGTTCGATGATGCCCGCGGCGCCCTGCCCCATGCCCACGCACATGGTGACCATGCCGTACTTCAGGTTGTGGCGGTGCAATGCATGCACGACCGTGGCCGCACGGATCGCGCCGGTGGCACCCAGCGGGTGGCCCAGCGCGATGGCGCCGCCCATCGGGTTGACCTTGCTCGGATCCAGCCCGAGGGTGCCGATCACCGCCAGCGCCTGCGCCGCAAAGGCTTCGTTCAGCTCGATCCAGCCGAGGTCGTCGAGCTTCAGCCCGGCGTAGCGCAGCGCGGCCGGGATGGCCTCGATCGGGCCGATGCCCATGATCTCCGGCGCCACACCGCGCGCGGCGAAGCTGACGAAGCGCGCCAGCGGCTTCAGGTCGAACTGCTTGATGGCCTTCTCGCTGGCCAGGATCAGCGCGCCCGCGCCGTCGCTCGTCTGCGAGCTGTTGCCGGCGGTGACGCTGCCCTTGGCGGCGAACACCGGGCGCAGTTTGGCCAGGCCTTCGAGCGAGGTGTCTGGACGCGCGCCTTCGTCGAGGCTCACGGTGCGCGTCTTCGTGCTGACTTCACCGGTGGCGAGGTTCGGGAAACGATCGACGACATCGATCGGCGTCATCTCGGCCGTGAACTCGCCGGCGGCCATCGCCTTCAGCGCCTTCTGGTGCGAGGCCAGCGCGAAGGCGTCCTGCGCCTCGCGCGACACCTTCCACTGCGTGGCCACCTTCTCGGCGGTCAGGCCCATGCCGTAGGCGATGCCGACGTTCTCGTCCTTGGCGAAGATGGCCGGGTTGAACGAGGGCTTGTTGCCGCCCATCGGCACCATGCTCATCGACTCGGCGCCGCCGGCGATCATCACGTCGGCCTCGCCGATGCGGATGCGGTCAGCAGCCATTTGCAGCGCGGTCAGGCCCGAGGCGCAGAAGCGGTTGACAGTGACGCCGCCCACCGAATGCGGCAGCCCGGCCAGCACCATCGCCACGCGCGCCATGTTGATGCCCTGCTCGGCCTCAGGGAACGAGCAGCCGATGATCGCGTCCTCGATCGCCTTCGGGTCGAGCGTGGGCACCTGGCGCAGCGCGCTCTGCACCGCGGCGACCAGCAGGTCGTCCGGGCGCGTGTTGCGGAAGTAGCCCCGGCCCGACTTGCCGATCGGCGTGCGGGTGGCGGCAACGATGTAGGCGTCTTGCACTTGTTTGCTCATGTGAATCTCCGTGTCGTTGCCGTGATCAGTTGCGCACCGGCTTGCCGGTCTGCAGCATGCCCATGATTCGCTCCTGCGACTTGGGGTTCTCGAGCAGCGCGCAGAAGTGCTTGCGCTCGAGCGCCATCAGGTACTCCTCGCTCACCAGCGAGCCGGCATCGACCTCGCCGCCGCAGACCACGTCGGCGATCAGCGAGGAGATGTGGAAGTCGTGCGCGCTGATGAAGCCACCGTCGCGCATGTTGGCCAGCTGCCCCTTGATGGTGGCGATGGCGCTGCGGCCGGCCACCGGGATCAGCGTCTTCGCCGGCGCGCGATAGCCGCTGTCGAACATGGCCTTGGCCTGCTGCGTGGCCACGTAGAGCAGTTCGTCCTTGTTCGGCACGATCACGTCGCTCCACAGCAGGTAGCCGAGCTTGCGCGACTCGATCGCGCTGGTGCCTACCTTGGCCATCGCGGCGTTGGTGAAGCCGTCGGTGACGAACTTGAAGATATCGGCGTTGGCGTTGCCCGCCGCCGCCATTTCGGCCGCGCGGCGCGCGATGTAGGTCAGGCCGCCCGCCCCGGGCACCAGGCCCACACCGACTTCCACCAGGCCCATGTACGACTCCATCGCCGCCACGCGCTTGCTGGAATACACCGCCAGCTCGCAGCCGCCTCCCAGCGCGATGCCGCGGATCGCGCTGACCACCGGCACCTGGGCGTAGCGCACGCGGAGCATGAAGTCCTGGAACTTCTTCAGCTCCGGCGCGATGCCCTTGGCACCGCTCTTCATGAAGACGGGCATCAGCGCTTCGAGGTTGGCGCCGGCAGAGAACACGTCGTCCGGCGACCAGATCACCAGGCCCTTGTAGCCGGCCTCGGCCTTCTCGAGCGCGACCTGCAGGCCTTCGGCCACCGTCGGGCTGATCAGGTGCAGCTTGGCGGTGATGCTGGCGATCAGCACCTCGCCGTCGAGCGTCCAGACGCGCACTTCCTCGTTCTTGAACACCTCGGTGCCGGCGGAAAGCGGCGCCACGGCGCCCGAGCCGACCACGTTCTCCGGGAAGAACTGGCGCTGGTAGACGCCCAGGCCGCTGCGCGGGAGGTACTTGCCCTGCGACGCGCTCCACGAGCCTTCGGCGCTATGCACGCCATCGCGGCCGTCGAACACCCAGGCCGGCAGCGGCGCCTTTGCACAGCGCCTGCCGGCGTCGATGTCGGCCTTCACCCATTCGGCGACCTGCTTCCAGCCGGCCTGCTGCCACAGCTCGAACGGGCCTTGAGAGGTGCCGAAGCCCCAGCGCATCGCGAAGTCGACGTCGCGCGCGCAATCGGCGATGTCAGCCAGATGCACCGCGGCGTAGTGGAAGCTGTCGCGCAGGATCGCCCAGAGGAACTGCGCCTGCGGGTTGCTCGATTCACGAAGCAGCTTGAGCCGCTCTTCCGGCTTCTTCTTGAGCATGCGCGCGACGATCTCGTCGGCCTTGCCGCCGGCGGGCACGTACTCGGCCTTGGCCGGGTCCAGGCGCAGGATGTCCTTGCCGACCTTCTTGTAGAAGCCCGCGCCGCTCTTCTGGCCGAGCGCGCCCTGCTCGATCAGCTTGGCCAGCACCGGCGGCGTGCCGTAGCTCGGGAAGAACGGATCGTCGGCGAGGTTGTCCTGCAGCGTCTTGATGACGTGCGCCATCGTGTCCAGGCCCACCACGTCGGCGGTGCGGAAGGTGCCGCTGCTGGCGCGGCCGAGCTTCTTGCCGGTCAGGTCGTCGACGACGTCGTAGCTCAGACCGAAGGTCTCGGCTTCCTTGATGGTGGCCAGCATGCCGGCGATGCCGACGCGGTTGGCGATGAAGTTCGGCGTGTCCTTGGCGCGCACCACGCCCTTGCCCACGGCGCTGGTGACGAAGCTCTCGAGCTGGTCGAGGATCTCCGGCCGCGTCGTCGGCGTCGGGATCAGCTCGACGAGCGACATGTAGCGCGGCGGGTTGAAGAAGTGGATGCCGCAGAAGCGCGGCTTGATCTCTTCGGGCAGCGCTTCGCTGAGCTTGGTGATCGACAGGCCCGAGGTGTTGGACGCGACGATCGCGTGCGGCGCCACTGCCGAGGCGATGCGTTTGTACAGATCCAGCTTCCAGTCCATGCGCTCGGCGATGGCCTCGATGATCAGGTCGCACTCCTTCAGCTTGTCGAGGTGCTCTTCGTAGTTCGCGGCCTCGATGAGCACGGCGTCCTCGACGATGCCCAGCGGTGCCGGCTTGAGCTTCTTCAGCCCCTCGATCGCCTTGGTGACGATGCCGTTCTTCGGCCCTTCCTTGGCGGGCAGGTCGAACAGCACGACCGGCACCTTGACGTTGACCAGATGGGCGGCGATCTGTGCCCCCATGACACCGGCGCCGAGCACGGCCACCTTGCGAACGTTGAATCGATTCATGTTGCTCACTCCACTCGGATCCAGGTCTGGTTGCGGAAGAACGGGCCGATGTAGCCGCGCACCTCCAGGGTCTTGCCGCCGTCGTGCGGCTTCAGGCGCAGGCGGTAGGTCTTGCCGTTGTCGGGATCGGTGATGTCGCCGCCGTCCCAGATGGCCTTGTCGTCGGCGTTCTGCTTGACGTTGCGAATGACGGCCATGCCGATCAGCGGCTTGCCCTTGCGATCGTCGGTGCACTTGTCGCACACGGAGTTCTTGTCGCCGTCCGGGTCGAGCGATTTCTCGATGCGGCCCGTCAGCACGCCGGCTGCCTCCGCGATGCGGATCAGCGAACGCTCCTTGCCGGTCTTGTCGTCGATCGTCTTCCACAGGCCGACCGGCGTGGCTTGCGCCAGGGCCGCCGAGTGAAAGACGAACGCAGCGATCGTCAATGCGATCTTCAGCATGCTGCTTGTCTCCTTGGGGTGGTGTTTCAGAACAGCGCTTCTTCCATTTCCATCAGCGGCGCCAGGCCGGCGCGCGCGGTGCGGATAAGGCCGGCGGTCTCGGGCAGCAGCTTCGCATAGTAGAAGCGCGCGGTGGCGAGCTTGGCCTTGTAGAACGGGTCGCCGCTGACCTGCTTCTCCAGCGCCACCTTGGCCATCCGGGCCCAGAAGTAGGCGAACACCAGGTGGCCGCAGACGCGAAGATAGTCCACCGCCGCCGCGCCCACCTCGTCGGCGTTGCCGAAGGCCTTCATGCCCAGTTCGGTGGTCAGCTTGGTGACCTTGTCGCCGATGTCCGCCAGCGGGTTGATGAACTCCTGCATCGCCTCGTTGGTGCCTTCTTCCTCGATGAAGTCGCTCACCAGCTTGCCGAACTTCTTCAGCTTCTTGCCGTTGTCGGCCAGCACCTTGCGGCCCAGCAGGTCGAGCGACTGGATCGTGTTGGTGCCCTCGTAGATCATGTTGATGCGCGAATCGCGCACGAACTGCTCCATGCCCCATTCGCGGATGTAGCCGTGACCGCCGAACACCTGCATGCAGTGCGAGGTGGCGATCCAGGCGTTGTCGGTGAAGAAGGCCTTGACGATCGGCGTGATCAGCGCCACCAGGTCGGCGCAGTCGGCACGCTCGTCGGCGTCGTCGCTGGACAGTTCCTTGTCGATCATCAGCGTCGTCCACATCGCCAGCGCACGGCCGCC
Source organism: Rhizobacter sp. AJA081-3 (assembly GCF_017795745.1). Lineage (GTDB taxonomy): Bacteria > Pseudomonadota > Gammaproteobacteria > Burkholderiales > Burkholderiaceae_C > Piscinibacter. The sequence continues at coordinate 3,564,323 of NZ_CP059067.1, forward strand.
TTCGGCGTAGGCACGCGCGGTGAGCAGCATCTTGCGCACGTCGGGGTGCACGATGATGGTGTCGGCCGGCTTGTCGGGGTTCTTCGGGCCCGACAGCGCGCGCATCTGGATGCGCTCCTTCGCGTAGGCCACGGCGTTCTGGTAGGCCACCTCGGTCAGGCCGAGCGACTGCATGCCCACGCCCAGGCGGGCCGCGTTCATCATCACGAACATCGCCGCCAGGCCCTTGTTGGGCTGGCCGACCAGTGTGCCGAGCGCGCCGTCGAGCACGATCTGCGCAGTGGCGTTGCCGTGGATGCCCATCTTGTGCTCGAGGCCGCCGCAGTAGATCGTGTTGCGGCTGCCCAGCGTGCCGTCGGCATTGACGTTGAACTTGGGCACCACGAACAGCGAGATGCCCTTGGAGCCGGCCGGTGCGTCCGGCAGGCGCGCCAGCACCAGGTGGACGATGTTCTCGGCCATGTCGTGTTCGCCGGCGGAGATGAAGATCTTCGCGCCGGTGATCTTGTAGCTGCCATCGGGCTGCGGCTCGGCCTTGGTGCGCAGCAGGCCGAGGTCGGTGCCGCAGTGCGGTTCGGTCAGGCACATCGTGCCGGTCCACTGGCCGCTGGTCAGCTTGGGCAGGTACAGCGCCTTCTGCTCGTCGGAGCCGTGCGCATGCAGCGCCTCGTAGGCGCCGTGCGACAGGCCGGGGTACATGGTCCAGGCCTGGTTCGACGAGTTGAGCATCTCGTAGAAGGCCTGGTTGACGATGTGCGGCAGGCCCTGGCCGCCGTAGGCCGGGTCGCACGAGAGCGACGGCCAGCCGCCCTCGACGTATTTCTCATAAGCCGACTTGAAGCCGGCAGGCGTCTTCACCTCGTGGGTGGTCTTGTCGAGCACGCAGCCTTCGGCGTCGCCGGACTGGTTCAGCGGCGCGATCACCTGCGAAGCGAACTTGCCGCCCTCCTCGAGCACGGCGTTGATCGTGTCCGCGTCGATGTCGGCGTGCGCCGGCAGCATCTTCAGTTCGTCGACGACATGGAGCACCTCGTGCATGACGAACTGCATGTCGCGCAGGGGCGGGGTGTACTGAGGCATGACGGAAAACTCCAGGGACAGGATTCAGGAACGGGCCGCTCGCGCGGCCGGGGCGCGCTTGCGAGGGGCAGGCTTGGGTTCGGCAGCCGGTGCGGCCGCGTAGAGGTCGAGCACGCGCCGGAAGGCGACCCGCGCGCGGTCGACGGCGCCCGGGTGGCGCAGGAAACGCGCGTCGTGGTGCAGCGCGAGGATGAGGCCGTGGACCTCGAAGAGCATCTGCGCCGGGTCGGTGTCGGGCCGCAGGTGGCCTTCGTCGACGGCCATGCCGATGGCGCGCTCGAGCGCGTCCTGCCAGGTCTGCACCATGTCGACCAGCGCATCGCGCACCGGGCCGGGCCGGTCGTCGAACTCCACCGCGCCGCTGATGTAGATGCAGCCCGAGTCGATCTCGACCGCCACGCGCTTGACCCACAGTTCGAACAGCGCGCGCAGGCGCGGCAGGCCGCGCGGCTCGCGCAGCGCCGGGTAGAAGACCTCTTCCTCGAACTTGTTGTGGTACTCGCGCACCACGGCGATCTGAAGTTCGTCGCGCGAGCCGAAGTGCGCGAACACGCCGGATTTGCTCATGCCCGTGACCTCGGCGAGCGCGCCGATCGACAGCCCCTCCAGCCCCATGTGCGAAGCCAGCGTCAACGCGGCATCCAGGATGGTGGCGCGTGTCTGCTGGCCCTTGTGCATCGAGCGTGCGGGAGTCGAGGTGTCTGCCATCGGGTGCGGACTCAGAATCGAACGATCGTTCTATTTTGCAGAAAAGCGCCGCCGCGCGCCGAACAGCCCTGCTGTTTTTCTAGGCATTCGCACCTAGAGCGAGCAGTCCTGCACGCCCGGCCCAGGCAGGGCTGGCCCGGGCCACCCTTGAGCGAAACCTTGCGGATGCAGTACGCTCGAACAATCATGGAAGTGTTGCAACTCGACGTTTCCGGCCGCCCCCAAGCCTGGATCTCGGCCAAGGAGGCTGCCATCCTGTACGCCAGCGACGGCGTGGCCTGGACTCTGGGCGACGCGTTCTACGTGCTGCGCGGCGGCATGCAGCGGCGCACCGGGCTGCAGAGCCGCATCGAGGTGCACCCCATCATCGCGGTGCGCGGCGCCATCCCGAGCAAGGCCTGGCGGCAGGCGCCGGCGCTGTCCAACCCGAAGCTGTTCGCGAGGGACCGGCAGGTCTGCGCCTACTGCGGGCATCACCTTCACGTGGACGAACTGACACGCGAGCACATCGTGCCCACCTCGCGCGGCGGCCTGGACAGCTGGATGAACTGCATCACCGCCTGCCGGCCCTGCAACGGCCGCAAGGGCAACCGCATGCCGGAAGAGGCCCGCATGAGCCTGCTCTACCTGCCCTACGTGCCGAGCCTGCACGAAGACATGATCCTGCGTGGCCGGCGAATCCTGGCCGACCAGATGGAGTTCCTGCTGGCCAGCGTGCCGCGCAGCAGTCGCCTGCACGGCTGACAAGGTTCTTTACATCTGCGCCGGGAACTGCGGGCGTACAGTCACATCCACCGGTCAACGACGACGCTCTCAGGGGCGTTGGCTGAACAATCCATCCGGGAGTCCCCATGAAGAAGATTCTCCTCGCCGTTGCCGTGGCCTCGCTGGCCGCTTGCGCCACCTCCAGCCCCGACGTCATCCAGCGCGGCGACGCGCAGCGCATGTCGCAGGTGCAGGACGCCACCGTGCTGTCGGTGCGCCCCGTGACCGTGGACGGCAACCAGAGCGGCATCGGCGCCACTGCCGGCGCCGTGGCCGGCGGCGTGGCCGGCTCCACCGTGGGTGGTCACCGCGAAGGCCTGGTGGTCGGCGTGCTCGGTGCCGTCGCCGGCGCTGTGGTCGGCAATGCGGTCGAGCGTGCCGGCACGCGCGAAGAAGCGGTCGAGATCCTGCTGCAGTTGCGCAACGGCGAGCGCCGTGCGGTCGTTCAGGGCAAGGGCAGCGAGACGCTGAACCCCGGCGACGCGGTGATCATCGTCACCACCGGCGGGAAGACTCGCGTGACGCGCGCGCCTGGCGTGGCGCCGTCGAACGCGCCGATCGGCACCCCGGTGCCCGCCGTCAAGGGCTGAGCGAACGGCCGGCCTCGATGGCCGGCAAATCCTGATCCTGGTAGGCCGTGTTGGACTTGAACCAACGACCAAAGGATTATGAGTCCTCTGCTCTGACCAGCTGAGCTAACGGCCCAAAGGCGGCCATTGTAGGCAGCAGCCTACTTCTGGCTCAGCGCGTTGCTCACCAGTCGCGACGTGATGTCGACGATCTGGATCATGCGGTCGTAGGCCATGCGCGTCGGGCCGATCACGCCCAGGGTGCCGACCACCTGGCCATCGACCACATAGGGCGCCGAGACAACCGACAGTTCCTCGTAGGGCACCACCATGCTCTCGCCGCCGATGTAGATGCGCACGCCCTCGGCGCGGCTGCTCACCTCGAGCAGGCGCATCAGCTGCGTCTTCTGCTCGAACAGGTCGAACAGCTTGCGCAGCGAGCCCATGTCGCTCGAGAAGTCCTGCACCGTCAGCAGGTTGCGCTCACCGGAGATGACGAGCTGATCCTGGCTGTCGGCCATGGCCTCGCTGCCGGCCTGCACGGCGGCCTGCATCAGCGCCGCGATCTCGCCGCGCAGCGCGTCGACCTCGGTCTTCAGGCGCTCGCGCACCTGCTCGATGGTCAGGCCGGCGTAGGTCGCGGTCAGGTAGTTGCTCGCCTCGATCAGCTGCGTCTGGCTGTAGTCCTGCGCCGTGAAGATCACGCGGTTCTGCACGTCGCCGTCGGGCGCGACGATGATCACCAGCACGCGCTTCTCGGACAGGCGCATGAACTCGATGTGGTGGAACACGCTGGGCTTGCGCGGCGCCGTCACCACGCCGACGAAGTTCGACAGGCTGGACAGCAGCTGCGCCGCGTTGGCAATCACGCGCTGCGGCTGGTCGGGCGGCAGCGTGGCCTCGTTGGTGGCGCTGTCCAGCTTCAGCGGCTGCGCCGTCAGCATGGTGTCGACGAACAGCCGGTAGCCACGCGCCGTGGGAACCCGGCCTGCACTGGTGTGCGGGCTGGCGATCAGGCCGAGCTCCTCGAGGTCGGCCATCACGTTGCGGATGGTCGCCGGCGACAACTCCAGCCCGCTGGCGCGCGAGAGCGTGCGCGAACCCACCGGCTGGCCATCGGCGATATAGCGTTCCACCAGCGTCTTCAACAGGGTCTTGGCACGTTCGTCCAGCATGGTTTTCATTGTAGGCGCCGCGCTTCACCGGCCCTGCTGCGCGCAGGGCCCTGTGGTGTAATTCCGCGCATATGGTCAGCCGCTTCCGACACGCCGCGCTGGTGGGCAAATACCAGGCGCGCGGCATACGCCCGGTGCTCGAGGAAATCGCGCATTTCCTGGTGCGCCAAGGCCTCGAGGTGTCGCTGGAGCAGCAGACCGCGCAGAACACCGGCATCACCGACTACGGCTCCTTCACGCCCGACGAGCTTGGCCGCCACTGCGACGTGGCGGTGGTGGTCGGCGGCGACGGCACCATGCTCGGTATCGCGCGCGAGCTGGCCCGCCACGGCACGCCGCTGGTGGGCATCAACCAGGGCCGCCTGGGCTTCATCACCGACGTCTCGGTCGGCCAATTCGCGCAGGCGCTGGCGCCGATGATCGCTGGCGACTACGAGGAAGAACGCCGCACCATGCTCACCGGTGGCGTGTGGCGCGACGGCGAGCGCATCTTCGAGGGCTTCGCCGTCAACGACGTGGTGATCAGCCGCGGCGCGGCGAGCAGCATGGTCGAGCTGAAGGTCGAGATCGGCAGCGAGTTCGTCGCCAACTTCCGCGCCGACGGACTGATCGTCGCCTCGCCCACCGGTTCGACGGCCTACGCGCTGTCGGCGGGCGGGCCGATCCTGCACCCGGGCATCGCCGGCTGGGTGCTGGTGCCGATCGCGCCGCACGACCTGTCGAACCGCCCGATCGTGCTGCCCGACACCGGCGAGATCGTGGTCGAGATCGTCGCCGGGCGCGACACCAGCGTGTCCTTCGACATGCATGCGCTGGCCAGCCTGCTGCACGGCGACCGCATCGCGGTGCGGCGCTCGCGCGACCAGGTGCGCTTCCTGCACCCGCGCGGCTGGAGCTACTACGCGACGCTGCGCCGCAAGCTGCACTGGAACGCCGGAGTCGCGTGATGCTGAGGCGACTGTCTCTGCGTGATTTCGTCATCGTCACCGAACTCGAGGTCGAGTTCGACGGCGGCTTCAGCGTGCTCACCGGCGAGACCGGCGCGGGCAAGTCCATCCTGATCGACGCGCTGCAGCTCGCGCTGGGCAGCCGCGGCGATGTCGGCGTGCTGCGCGAAGGCTCGGCGCGTGCGGAGATCGGCGCCGAGTTCGATGCGCCGCCCAGCCTGGCCGGCTGGCTCGACGAGGCCGGGTTCGACGCCGCCGACAGCCTGCTGCTGCGCAGAACGATCGATGCGCAAGGCAAGAGCCGGGCATGGATCAACGGCAGCGCGGCCACGCTGGCGCAATTGCGCGAGGTGGCCGACCACCTCGTCGACATCCACGGCCAGCACGCCTGGCAGAGCCTGACGCGGACGGCCTCCGTGCGCGGCCTGCTCGATGCCTACGGCGGCATCGATGCGCCGCCGCTGGCAGCGAGCTGGCAGCAATGGCGCGCGGCGCAGGAGGCGCTGGCCCATGCACGCGGCGCGCAGGCCGACCTGGAGCGCGAGCGTGAACGGCTGGCCTGGCAGATCGGCGAGCTCGACAAGCTTGCGCCCGCCGAGGGCGAATGGGACGAGCTCGACGCCGAACACCGCCGCCTGTCGAACGCACAGGCGCTGATGGATGGCGCACGGGCCGCGCTCGATGCCGTCTCGGAGGCCGACGAAAACGCCGAGCACCTGGCGGGCATCGCCATCGACCGGCTGCAGCACGTGGCCGAGTTCGACAGCGCGCTGGCCGGCGTGGTCGAGGCACTGCAGGGCGCGCAGGCCCAGCTGCAGGACGCGGCGCACACGCTGTCGAGCTACCTGAACCGCGACGACCTCGATCCGCAGCGCCTGCAGGCGCTCGATGAGCGCCTGTCGGCCTGGATGAGCCTGGCGCGCCGCTACCGCCGCCCGCCGGCGGAGCTGCCGGCGCTGCTGGCGCAGTGGCGCGGCGAACTGGCGGCGCTGGACGCCGCCACCGACCTCGAAGGCCTGCAGCGAGCTGCCGACACCGCGCAGGCTGCATTCGACACGCAGGCCGCGAAGGTATCGAAGCAGCGCCGCGCAGCCGCGCCGAAACTTGCCGCCGCGGTGACGCAGGCGATGCAGCAGCTCGGCATGGCCGGGGGCCGCTTCGACGTGGCGCTGACGTCGCAGGACGCCCCGCAGTCCTTCGGTCTCGAATCGGCTGAATTCCTCGTCGCTGGCCACGCCGGCAGCACGCCGCGGCCGATGGCCAAGGTGGCCTCGGGCGGCGAACTCTCGCGCATTGCGCTGGCCATCGCCGTCACCACCAGCCAACTTGGCGAAGCCGGCACGCTGATCTTCGACGAGGTGGACGCCGGCGTCGGGGGTGCCGTCGCCGAGACGGTGGGCCGGCTGATGAAGCAGCTCGGCCGCGACCGGCAGGTGCTGGCCGTCACCCACCTGCCCCAGGTGGCGGCCTGCGCCGATCACCACTTCGTGGTCGCCAAGCAGATGCAGGGCGGCCGCGTGCGCAGCGATGTGGGCGTGGTCACCGGAGAGGCCCGTGTCGGCGAGGTCGCGCGCATGCTCGGCGGCGAGCGGCTGTCGAGCACCAGCCTCGCGCACGCGCAGGAGATGCTGTCGGTGGGTGCATCGGCCGCGCCGGTGAAGAAAGGCCGCAAGTCATGAACGTCCCGCGCAATGACAACCTGCAGGAGGTCCTCGCCAACCTGCAGGACTTCACCACCGCCGGCGGCGAGGCGGCCGGGCCGGCCAGCGCGCCGCCCGAGGTGGTGCTGGTCACCGGCATCTCGGGCTCGGGCAAGTCGGTGGCACTGCATGCGCTGGAGGACGCCGGCTTCTTCTGCGTCGACAACCTGCCGCCCGAGCTGCTGCGCGAGTTCCTGCGCCTGGAGCACGAGCGATCGGACCGCCGCGTCGCGATCGCCGTCGACGTGCGCAGCGCCGGCTCGCTGCCTCACCTGCTGCCGCTGCTCGAACAGTTGCGCACCGAAGGCGTGGCGATCACCTCGGTGTTCCTCGACGCCACCACCGACGCGCTGGTTCGGCGCTTCTCCGAGACGCGCCGCCCCCACCCGCTGTCCGACGCCAACCCGCGCCCCGGCCCGGCGCGGCGCCGCGAAGACAGCACGGTCGACGGCCGCCGAGCGCTGGTCGACGCCATCGAGCTCGAACGCGAGTTGCTCGGCGCGCTGCGCGAAGTGTCCACCGTGATCGACACCAGCCAATTGCGGCCGGCGCAGCTGCGCGCCTGGATGCGCGGCCTCGTGCGTGCCGAAGGGCACCGGCTCACGCTGGTGTTCGAGAGCTTCGCCTTCAAGCATGGCGTGCCGCTGGACGCCGACTACGTGTTCGACGTGCGCGTGCTGCCCAACCCGTACTACATCCGCGAGCTGCGGCCGCAGAACGGGCGCGACGCGCCGGTGGCCGAGTACCTGCAGGCGCAGCCCGAGGTCACCGAGATGCTGGCGCAGATCGAATCCTTCCTGTCGCGCTGGCTGCCCGCCTTCGAGGCCGACCAGCGCAGCTACCTCACGGTGGCGATCGGCTGCACCGGCGGGCAGCACCGCTCGGTGTACTTCGCCGAGACACTGGCGCGGCGTTTCGGTGCCCGCTCCGGCACGCTGGTGCGACACCGCGAGCTCGACGCGCGTGACTGATCTGCCGCTGTTTCCGCTGCAGACCGTGCTGTTCCCGGGCGGGCTGTTGAGCCTGAAGGTGTTCGAGGCGCGCTACCTCGACCTGGTGTCGACCTGCCTGCGCGAGCGGCGGCCGTTCGGCGTGGTGGCGCTGCACAAGGGCAACGAGGTGCGGCGCAGCGATGAATCGATCGTGTTCGAGGACATCGGCGTGACAGCCGAGCTGCTCGAGGTCGACAGCGCGCAGCCCGGCATCCTGCATCTGCGTTGCCGCGGCGCGCAGCGATTCCGCATCGGTGCCACGCGCCAGCAGACCGATGGCCTGTGGATCGGCAGCGTGCAGATGCTGCCCGACGACACGACCGCCGCGCCCGGCGAGGCCTTGCACGAGACCGTTCGCGGCCTGGCCAACGCCATTGCCTCGCTCAAGGGAAAGGGTGTCGAGCCTTTCGAGCAGCCCTATCAGTTCGACAGTGCCGGCTGGGTGGCCAACCGCTGGTGCGAGATCCTGCCGATCTCGCTGGCTGCCAAGCAGAAGCTGATGGAGTTGCCCGACCCGCGCGTGCGCCTCGAACTCGTCGACGAATTTTTGCGCGGCCAGGGCGTGGTGAAGTAGCCCTCGCTCAGCGCGGCTGCAGCAGCAGCTTGCGCAAGGGGGCCGGCAGGCCGGCGCCCAGCGCTTCATCGAGCGTGAACCAGCGGCCACTCGGCCAGGGCGAGACGATCTGTGCGGCCCGCTTCGCCGCGGTGTGCGCCGGCAGCGTCCAGCGGCGCGGATGCAGCGTCCAGTCCAGGTGGGTGAGCACATGGGTGAAGCTCGGCAGCGCCTCGCCCTCGCCGGGCCAGCCGGCCGAGGCTTCGCCCAGCGCGTCCGCCGTGTCGAACTCGGGCAGGCTCCACAGCCCGGCCCAGACGCCGCTGTCCGGCCGCTGCACGAGCCAGAGGCGCTCGCCCCAGTGCAGCCACAGCCACAGGTGCTCGCGCTTGCTGCGCTTGAGCTTGCGCGTCTTCACCGGATAGCGTTCAGGCCGGCCTTCACGCGCGGCCGTACAGCCTTCGCTCACCGGGCACAACAGGCATTGCGGTGAGCGCGCCAGGCACAGCGTCGCGCCGAGATCCATCAGCCCTTGCGTGTAGGCTTCGATGCCCGAATCGGGCAGCAGCGCCGTGGCGCGCTCCCACAACGCGCGCTCCTGTGCGGCGACGGCGAGGTCGCCGTCGAAACCCAGCACGCGCGTGAGCACGCGCTTCACGTTGCCGTCGAGGATCGCCACGCGTTCGCCGAAGCAGAAGGCGGCAATCGCCGCGGCAGTCGAGCGGCCGATGCCGGGCAAAGTGGCGAGGGTTTCGCTGCGGGCCGGAAAGCGCCCGCCATGCTCGGCCACCACCGCCTGCGCACAGCGGTGCAGGTTGCGGGCGCGGCTGTAGTAGCCCAGGCCGCTCCACAGTGCCAGCACCTCGTCCTGTGCGGCAGCAGCCAGCGATTGCACGTCCGGGAAGCGCTGCAGGAAACGCTCGTAGTAGACCAACACCGTGGCCACCTGCGTCTGCTGCAGCATGATCTCGGAGAGCCAGACCCGATACGGGTCGCGCGTGCCCTGCCAGGGCAGCGCATGCCGGCCATGACTACGCTGCCAGGCGATCACCTGCCGCGCGAATGCGCCGGGCAGCTCGGGCACCGACGTGTCAGGCCTTGACCAGGCGCAGCTGCGGAGGCGCGGGCTCGTCGTCCAGCGGCAGGTCGATGGTGATCATCGTCGCCATCTCGCCGCGCGTGCCGGTGCGCGCCTGCTGGCGCAGCACGTCCAGCAGTTCGCCGCAGCGCCCCTCGAAGCCCTGCAGGCGTTGATCCTGAGCGTCGAGCTCGCCCAAGCGTGTCTCGAGCTCGCTCGCGGCGGCCTGGATGCGTTCGAGCGACTCGCGCCGCCGCCGGAAGCCGCGGCGGCGTTCGCGCAGTTGGGCGTCGACCTGCGCGGAGGCCGACTTGTTCCACATCTCCATCTCGGCACTGGCGCTCTCGAAGACCACGCGCAGCTTGGACATCAGCATGCGCCGGAACTGCTCCATGAACTTCGGCTGCGACAGGCGCAGCGCCTGCGTCAGGCCGAGGTACTGGACGTAGCTCTTCTCGATGAGGTCGAGCTCGCCGGCAAAGCGGTCGAGGTCGGGTCCGGGGTTGAGCACCAGTCCGAAGCCGAACTCGGCGTTCAGCTTGGCGAACGAGGCCTCGAGCATCTGCCGGATCTCGACCGAATTCTTCTGCGCCGCACTCAACAGGCCACGCAGGCGCTGGCACAGCGCGATGAATGCCTTCTTGGCGCCCAGGTTCAGCAGCGAGGCGTTCATCGCCTCCTGCATCTGCGCGACTTCTTCGCGCAGCCGGTCGGACGAGAGGCCGACCATCGCGTCCTTCATCATGCGGCTGTGCACGGCGCGCATGGCCTGCAGCTTGGTGGTGCAGGACTCGAACTCGCTCGTCTCGGCATCCACGCGCTGCAGCATCAGTTGCAGCTTGGCGCCGCTCTTGCCGCGCAGTCCGCGCAGTTCGAGCGTCTGCTCGGCGAGCTGGCGGCGGCTGTCGTTCAGCCGACGGGCGACATGCGATTCGATCTGCTGGGCCGACTCGAGCACCACGCGCTCGAGCAGCGCACGCCGCTGCGGCATCAGCTGCTCGCCCAGGGCCGCTTCCAGCGCCGGCAGGCGGCTTTGCGCCAACGCGGCAGCGTCGCCATCGACGCGGGCGGCCAGCGCCTGGCGCGCCGACAGCGGGTAGACACGCTCGGCCGGCACGGCCAGCGTGCGCGCCGTATCGCTGCGCTGGCGCTCGATCAGTTCACGCACCTGCTCGGCCGTGGCCAGCGGGTCGACCATCGCATCGATCTTGTTGAGCACCACGAAACGGGACTGCGAGTCGCCGCTGAGGTGGTCGCGCCAGATCGCCAGATCGGACTTCGACACGCCGATGTCGGCGCCGAGGATGAAGACGGTGGCGTGCGCGCTGGGCAGCAGGCTCAGCGTCAGCTCGGGCTCGGCGCCGATGGCGTTCAGGCCCGGGGTGTCGAGCACCACCAAGCCCTGCTTGAGCAGCGGGTGCGGGTAGTTGATCAGCGCATGGCGCCAGGCCGGCACCTCGACGCGGCCCATGTCGTCCAGCGGCGGGTTGTCGTCGAGCTCTTCGTCGCTCCAGAAGCCCAGCGCGCGCGCATCGTCCTTCGACACGAAGGAGGTGCGCATCACCTCGCGCAGCGATTCGGCCAGCCGCTCCGGGTTGCCGACGTCGAGCTTGACCACGTTCCAGGCGCGCGGCTGGGTGCGCAGTTCGGCCAGCGACTGCCCGTTCAGGCGCGTCTCGATCGGCAGCAGCGACAGCGCCGGTGCCTCGTCGGCATCCCAGGCCAGTTCGACCGGGCACATGGTGGTGCGCCCCGGCGTGGCCGGCAGCACGCGGCGGCCGGCGTCGGCAAAGAAGATCGCGTTGATCAGTTCGGACTTGCCGCGCGAGAACTCGGCGACGAAGGCCACCACCAGCTTCTCCTGGCCGAGCCGCTCGCGCAGCCCCGTCAGATGCGACTGGAGAGCCGGGTCGGAGAGTTCGTGGTCGGAGAGAAAGCGCGACACCTCGTCCAGCCGCGTGACGAGCGAACGCCTCCAGCCGCTGAGTGCGTCGAGGCTGCTGGCGAACGAGTGCGACATGGGTCGGTGTGCGCTGGGTGGGTGCTTGATCCGGGGCATGGTAGCCCAAGGCCTGCCGGATCGCCCGGCCGCGCCCCCACCCCGAAACAACTGCTCACCAGCCGGCACCCCGCGTTGCCGGATTGGTCACGCCACGGCGGCCGCAGCCGCTCAGCGCGGCAGTTCGCTGGCCCCGGTCAGAAATACATCGACCGCGCGCGCGGCCTGCCGGCCCTCGCGGATCGCCCACACGACCAGGCTCTGGCCGCGGCGCATGTCGCCGGCGGCGAAGACCTTGTCGACGTTGGTCTTGTAGCCGCCGCTCACTTCGGTGCCGGCCTTCGCGTTGCCGCGGGCATCCTTCTCGACGCCGAAGGCCTCCAGCACGCTGGCCACCGGGCTGACGAATCCCATCGCCAGCAGTACCAGGTCGGCCGGGATGACCTTCTCGCTGCCCGGCACTTCGCTCATCTTGCCGTTGGCCCACTCGACGTGCACCGACTTGAGCGCGGTGACCTTGCCCTTTTCGCCGATGAACTCCTTGGTGGCGATGGCGAACGCACGCTCGCAGCCTTCCTCGTGGCTCGACGAGGTGCGCAGCTTGATCGGCCAGTAGGGCCACACCAGCGGCTTGTTCTCCTGCTCCGGCGGCATGGGCAGCAGTTCGAACTGCGTCACGCTCTTGGCGCCGTGGCGGTTGCTCGTGCCCACGCAGTCGGAGCCGGTGTCGCCCCCGCCGATCACGACGACATGCTTGCCGGTGGCCATGATCTGGCCCTTGAGCTTGCCGCCGGCATTGACCTTGTTCTGCTGCGGCAGGAACTCCATCGCGAAGTGCACGCCCTCGAGCTCGCGGCCGGGCACCGGCAGGTCACGCGACTGCTCGGCACCGCCGGTCAGCAGCACGGCGTCGAACTCGGCCTTCAGCGTCTCGGGCGAGACGATCTCCTTGGCCCAGTTGGTGACCTTGCTGCCCTCGGGCAGGTGGCCGACCATCACGCCGGTGCGGAAGCTCACGCCTTCGGCCTTCATCTGCTCGACGCGGCGATCGATGTGCGACTTCTCCATCTTGAAGTCGGGAATGCCGTAGCGCAGCAGGCCGCCCACGGCATCGTTCTTCTCGAACAGCGTCACGTCGTGGCCGGCGCGTGCGAGTTGCTGCGCCGCCGCCATGCCAGCCGGGCCGGAGCCGACCACGGCGACCTTCTTGCCCGTCTTGGCCTTCGGCGGCCGCGGCACCACCCAGCCCTCGGCCCAGGCGCGGTCGATGATGGCGTGCTCGATGCTCTTGATGCCCACCGCGTCGTCGTTGACGTTGAGCGTACAGGCGGCCTCGCAGGGCGCCGGGCAGATGCGGCCGGTGAACTCGGGGAAGTTGTTGGTCGAGTCGAGCACCGCGAAGGCGTTCTTCCAGTCACCGCGGTACACCAGGTCGTTGAAGTCCGGGATGATGTTGTTGACCGGGCAGCCGTTGTTGCAGAACGGCGTGCCGCAGTCCATGCAGCGCGCGCTCTGCACCTTCGCCTCGTCGGCCTTCAGCCCGATGACGAATTCCTTGTAGTTCTTCAGGCGCTCCGGGACGGGGGCATAACCCTCCTCGAGGCGCTCGTACTCCATGAAGCCGGTGACTTTTCCCATGATCTTCTGTGCTCTCGGTGTGCGTGCAGGCGGGGCTTACTTGGCAGGGACAGCCTTGCTGCCCTTCTTGTCCGGCGACTTCGCCTTGGCGATGGTGTCGCCGGCCTCCCGGGCCGCGTTGATCTCGCCGAGCGCTCGCTTGTACTCGTTGGGGAAGACCTTCACGAACTTGGCGCGCGACTCGTTCCAGTGGTCGAGGATGTGGCGGGCGCGCAGGCTGCCCGTCCACTTGTGGTGGTCCTCGATCAGGCGCTTGAGCTGCAGTTCATCCGTCTCGCCCTTGTGCCAGATCGAGCGGTCGGTGGCGGCCTCCTGTTCGGCCTTCGGCAGCACCTTGTCGAGCGCCACCATCGAGGTGTTGCAGCGCTTGGCGAAGGTGCCGTCCTCGTCGTAGACATAGGCGATGCCACCGCTCATGCCGGCGGCGAAGTTGCGCCCGGTCTTGCCGAGCACGACCACGGTGCCGCCGGTCATGTACTCGCAGCCGTGGTCGCCGGTGCCCTCCACCACCGCCGTCGCGCCCGACAGGCGCACCGCGAAGCGCTCGCCGGCCACGCCGCGGAAGAAGGCCTCGCCGCTGGTCGCACCGTAGAGTACGGTGTTGCCGACGATGATGTTGTTCGTCGCGTCGCCGCGGAACTCAATGCTCGGGCGGATCGCAATGCGCCCGCCGGACATGCCCTTGCCGGTGTAATCGTTGGCGTCACCGATCAGGTAGATCGTGATGCCCTTGGCGAGGAAGGCGCCGAAGCTCTGGCCGCCCGTGCCTTCCATCTGGATGAAGATGGTCTGGTCGGGCAGGCCTTCGGGATGGCGGCGGATCAACTCGCCCGACAACATGGCGCCGACGGTGCGGTTGACGTTGCGCGCGTCCTCGAGGAACTGCACCTTCTCGCCACGCTCGAGCGCCGGCTTGGCCTTCTCGATCAGGCGCACGTCGAGCGCACGCGCGAGGCCGTGGTCCTGCTCGTCGACCTGGCGGCGCGGCACGTCGGCCGGCGCCGCGGGCAGATGGAAGACCCGGCTGAAGTCCAGGCCACGCGCCTTCCAGTGGGCGATGCCCTTCTTGGTGTCGAGCAGGTCGGCGCGGCCGATCAGCTCGTCGAACTTGCGCACGCCCAGCTGCGCCATGATCTGGCGCGCCTCCTCCGCGACGAAGAAGAAGTAGTTGACGACGTGCTCGGGCTTGCCGGCGAACTTGGCGCGCAGCATCGGGTCCTGCGTGGCCACGCCCACCGGGCAGGTGTTCAGATGGCACTTGCGCATCATGATGCAGCCCTCGGCCACCAGCGGCGCGGTGGCGAAGCCGAACTCGTCGGCCCCGAGCAGCGCACCGATCACCACGTCGCGGCCGGTCTTCATCTGGCCGTCGGCCTGCACGCGGATGCGGCCGCGCAGGCGGTTGAGCACCAGCGTCTGCTGCGTCTCGGCCAGGCCCAGCTCCCAGGGCGTGCCGGCATGCTTGATCGAGCTCCACGGCGAGGCGCCCGTGCCGCCGTCGTGGCCGGCGATCACCACGTGGTCGGCCTTGGCCTTGGCCACGCCGGCGGCGATGGTGCCCACGCCGACTTCCGACACCAGCTTGACGCTGATGCTGGCGCGCGAGTTGGCGTTCTTCAGGTCGTGGATGAGCTGCGCCAGGTCTTCGATCGAGTAGATGTCGTGGTGCGGCGGCGGGGAGATCAGGCCGACGCCCGGCACGCTGTAGCGCAGAAAGCCTATGTACTCGCTGACCTTGCCGCCGGGCAGCTGGCCGCCCTCGCCCGGCTTCGCGCCCTGGGCCATCTTGATCTGGATCTGATCGGCCGAGACCAGGTACTCGGTGGTGACGCCGAAGCGGCCCGAGGCGACCTGCTTGATCTTGCTGCGCAAGCTGTCTCCGGCCTTCATCACGTAGTCGGCAGCGATCACCTTGGCGCCGATCACCTCGCTGACCTTGGTGCCGTCGGCGATCGGAATGCCCTTCATCTCATTGCGATAGCGCGCCGGGTCCTCGCCGCCCTCGCCGGTGTTGCTCTTGCCGCCGATGCGGTTCATCGCGATGGCCAGCGTCGAGTGCGCCTCGGTGGAGATGGAGCCGAGCGACATCGCGCCGGTAGCGAAACGCTTGACGATCTCCGTGGCCGGCTCGACTTCGTCCAGCGGGATCGCCTTGCTCGGGTCGACCTTGAACTCGAACAGGCCGCGCAGCGTCATGTGGCGCTGCGACTGGTCGTTGATGATCTGCGCGTATTCCTTGTAGGTCTCGAACCTGTTGCCGCGCACGCTGTGCTGCAGCTTGGCGATGGCGTCGGGCGTCCACATGTGCTCTTCGCCACGCACGCGCCAGGCGTATTCACCGCCCGCGTCGAGCATGCCGGCCAGCACCGGGTCGTCGCTGAAGGCCGCGCGGTGCATGCGGATCGCCTCTTCGGCGACCTGGAACACGCCGATCCCGCCGACCTGGCTGGCCGTGCCGCGGAAGAACTTGTCGACCAGCGGTTTGTCCAGGCCGATGGCCTCGAACAGCTGCGCGCCGCAGTAGCTCATGTAGGTCGACACGCCCATCTTGGACATGATCTTCGACAGGCCCTTGCCGATCGCCTTCACGTAGTTGTAGATCGCCTTCTCGGCCGAGAGGTCGCCCGGCAGCTCCTTGTGAAGCGAAGCCAGCGTCTCCATCGCCAGATACGGGTGCACCGCCTCGGCGCCGTAGCCGGCGAGCACGGCGAAGTGGTGCACCTCGCGCGCCGAGCCGGTCTCGACGACGAGGCCGGCGGTGGTGCGCAGGCCCTCGCGCACCAGATGCTGGTGGATCGCCGACAGCGCCAGCAGCGCGGGGATGGCCACCTGCTCGCGGCTCATCGCGCGGTCGCTGATGATGAGGATGTTGTGGCCGCTCTTGATCGCGTCCACCGTCTCGGCGCACAGCGAGGCGAGCTTGGCCTCCACGCCTTCGTAGCCCCATGCCGCCGGGTAGGTGATGTCGAGCACGTGGCTCTTGAACTTGGCGCCGGTGTGCTTCTCGATCTGGCGCAGGCGCGCCATGTCGTCGAAATCGAGGATGGGCTGCGGCACCTCCAGGCGCATCGGCGGGTTGACCGCGTTGATGTCCAGCAGGTTCGGCTTCGGGCCGATGAAGGACACCAGCGACATCACGATCGCCTCGCGGATCGGGTCGATGGGCGGGTTGGTGACCTGCGCGAACAGCTGCTTGAAGTAGTTGAACAGCGGCTTGTTCTTGTCCGACAGCACGGCCAGCGGCGAGTCGTTGCCCATCGAGCCGATGCCTTCTTCGCCGGCCACGGCCATCGGGCTGAGCAGGAACTTGATGTCCTCCTGCGTGTAGCCGAAGGCCTGCTGGCGGTCGAGCAGCGACTCCTTGAACGGAAGCGACTCGGCTTCCAGCGGCGTCTCTTCCAGCTTCACGCGCACGCTCTCGATCCACTGGCGATAGGGCTTGGCCGAGGCGAACTGGTTCTTCAACTCCTCGTCGTCGACGATGCGGCCCTGCTCGAAATCGATCAGGAACATCTTGCCCGGCTGCAGGCGCCACTTGCGCACGATGCGGTTCTCGGGGATCGGCAGCACGCCGGACTCGGAGGCCATCACCACCAGGTCATCGTCGGTGACGATGTAGCGCGCCGGGCGCAGGCCGTTGCGGTCGAGCGTGGCGCCGATCTGGCGGCCGTCGGTGAACACCATCGCGGCCGGGCCGTCCCAGGGCTCGAGCATGGCGGCGTGGTACTCGTAGAAGGCGCGGCGGCGCTCGTCCATGCCCTCGTGCTGCTCCCAGGCCTCCGGGATCATCATCATCGCGGCGTGGGCCAGCGAATAGCCGCTCATCGTGAGCAGTTCCAGCGCGTTGTCGAAGGTGGCAGTGTCGCTCTGGCCCTCGAAGCTGATCGGGTAGAGCTTCTTCAGGTCGTCACCGAGCACCGGCGACTTCATCACGCCTTCGCGGGCGCGCATCCAGTTGAAGTTGCCCTTGACGGTGTTGATCTCGCCGTTGTGCGCGACCATGCGGTACGGGTGCGCGAGCGGCCACTCTGGAAAGGTGTTGGTCGAGAAGCGCTGGTGCACCAGCGCCAGCGCCGAGGTCACGCGCGGGTCCTGCAGGTCCTTGTAGTACTTGCCGACCTGGTCGGCCAGCAGCAGGCCCTTGTAGATGATCGTGCGGCAGCTCATGCTGGGCACGTAGTACTCGCGGCTGTGCGTGAGCTTGAGCGCCTGGATCGCGCTCGATGCCGTCTTGCGGATCACATAGAGCTTGCGCTCCAGCGCATCGGGCACGATCACGTCGGGGCCGCGGCCGATGAAGATCTGCTTGAGCACCGGCTCCTTGGCGCGCACCGTGGGCGACATCGGCATCTCGGTGTCGACCGGCACGTCGCGCCAGCCGAGCAGCACCTGGCCTTCGGCCTTTACGGCGCGTTCGAGCTCCTGGATGCAGGCCAGGCGCGACGCATGCTCCTTGGGCAGGAAGATCATGCCCACGCCGTACTCGCCGGGCGGCGGCAGTTCGACGCCCTGAGCGGCCATCTCGGCGCGGTAGTACTCGTCGGGAATCTGAATCAGGATGCCGGCGCCGTCGCCCATCAGCTTGTCGGCACCGACGGCGCCCCGATGGTCGAGGTTCTCCAGAATCTTCAGGCCCTGCTCGACGATGGCATGCGCCTTCTGCCCCTTGATGTGAGCCACGAAGCCGACACCGCAGGCGTCATGCTCGTTCGCCGGGTTGTACAGGCCATGGGCGACGGCATCCGCGAGTTCTTGCGGGAAGTTGAGATCCGATGGGGCCTGCGACATGGCGCTCTCCGTGCGTGACTGAATCGGCGAGCAGGATACTGCAGTGCAGCATGGGAGACAATCAGAACAAAAGGAGTCTGACCCCAATTTTATCGGGCTACGCGCTGAGCTCAGAAATAATTGGGGACATGATTACGCCCGCCCGCTCAGATCGATTTGCGGGGGCGCCCTGCAGTCAACGGGCGAACGCGCCGCGAGGTGGTCGCAGCGATCTCGGCGAGAAACGCTTCCGTCCCAAGGGCCCAGCCCTTTCGAACCGCATCGTCAAAGCGGCGGCGCTCCTCGGGTTGGATGGGCTGCATTGCAAGCAATCCATATGCCGCGTGTCGCTCGAAGGGTGTGTTGCCCAGCGCCCAGAACAGAGCGTGATCGGACACCAGCGGGTCTACAACCAGACCGAGATGATGGGCGACGCTGGAAATGCGCTCGCCATCAGCAGCACCTCCGTCCCCAGCCACGGCTGCATCGGACTCGACATGGCGCATCGCCGCGATGAAGCAGGTGCCTGGCTGCAGCACCGTGGCCCGGAAACGACCGGACCAGAGCGTGCCGCTGCGTTCGTGGCGGCGGTTGAACTCCGCGGTGTAGCGCCGACCGACGCGCTGCATCATCCGGCTCAGGGCTCCTGCATCGCGCGGAGTGGCAAGCAGCAGGACTCGTGCCGTGTCCAGCAGATAGGCGTGAAGGGCCACGCCACTGGCAGTCGCGGCCTCCCGAAGACTCTCGCGATAAGCCCTGCGGTCCGCTGAATCAAGAAAGAGGGCCTGCCCGTTGTGGCCACCTTGTTCGACCAGGTGCGGCACACCGGCAACGCTGAGCCGAGGCAGCCGCGCCATGGAGAGTCTGGTTGCTGGCCGGGATCCGATCGGGCTCCGTCAGCACGGCTGACGGAGCCCGATCCGGGGAATCAGTTGCCGATGCCCAGTTCGCGCCAGTTGAGCCTGCGAAGACCCAGCGCTGAACCGAACTCGCCCCGAATCTGACGAACTGAACCCGTGTCCGTTCCGGCGATCAGTCGCACCTTGCCGTTGACACTGAGGAATCGCAGGTCGGTGACGACACCAGAGCCGGGAGATGTGTACGGCAGCACCGTCCCGTTGATGTCGCTGAGGCGGGAGACGCCGCTCGCGAAGTCCGCCGCGTAAGTCCGGCTTTCTCCAGAAGGCGTACACGGATCATCCACGCTCGGAAGCGTCGGCGCAAAAGCCACCGTCGAGCCGAATGGAGCAGGATCGTTCACGAGACGCCAGGCCACGTTGTTCGGGCCGAACCCGAGATCCTTGTACCAACCCATCGGCGCCGTGGCCGTCGGATTGATGGTGGCCAGCATGGTGTCGTTGCGCACCAGTTGCGAGCGCTGGATCGGGAAGGTGATGCCGGTGGGCAGATCGGCCGCCCGGTTGAAACGCCCGCCATCTCCGTCCTTGATCGCGTAGAAGCTCTGCTCGAGCGTAGAGTTTCGATCGGTGGCGTCGAGCAGGCGGCCAGTGCCCACCATGACGTAGCGACCCTTCGTCTTGGGGTGCCATTCGATGACCGGACGCGAGGTGACCGGCTGCGCATTTCCGAGACCGTCAGTCAGTTGCGCCAGCTTGACCGGAGCCGGATAGGCACCCGAGGTCGCGGTGATGTCGAATCGCCAAAGGTTGCCGTCCAGATCGCCGCCATACACCGCGTCGGCATATCCGTCCTTGTAGTTCAACACGTACGCATTGATGTGCGCCAGGCCCGGAGCGGTCGGCGTCGCGCCGGTGCCGGTTGCGACAGGCGGCTCGAGCAGTGCGCCAGTGCGCGGATTCACGAAGAACAGGTAGCCATGACCATCGGCGTTGTTGTAGCCGGACGGCAGGATGACAGTCCAACCGTACTTCCGCGTCTTGACGACGACAGGCTCGCCGAACGTGAAGCCCATTTCCGGCGCAGTGAATTCCCACAGCACGCTCGAAGCCACGGCCGCCTCGCTGGTCATGGCTGCGGGATCTGTCACGTCAAGGGCATAGTACGAGCGCCCCCCCCTTGCCCAGCCCGCCGATCAGGAGTGAACGCCAGTTCGGCGCGCCAGTTCCGATGGCCGAGCCGTTCCACGTCCGGGTGAAGTCGACGTCGTGGTTGGTCGGCGTACCGTTCACCAGGTAGTGGTGGTCATAGTCCGGATTGCCGAGCGCAGCGAGTCCGTTGACTTCCGGCATGGACGGGCTGCTCGGGCCAGCGAAGGTGGGGCTCGGCACGTAGGCAAACAATTCTTGACCTGCGGTGGCGCCCGTCAGCGCCCCGTTGAACGCGTGCACCATGCCATCGTTGGCACCCACGTAGACCACGGTCGGCCGAGTCTTGTATGTGTCCTTGAAGGTGGAATAGCCGGTGTTGTCGAGATCGTCTACGAGCGGAAGGGAGGGCGGGCCCACGGGACGTGCGGCCGAACCCACGATGTCGCCGAGCAGACGCTCGCGCGCACGGTACGCGCGCGAGCTACCCGTCACCGTCGAGTCGGTTTCGTGCGTGCGTTCGCCGCGCAGGTAGTTCAGGTAGTCGGCGCCGTCGTCGACGAGGGGGCGATAGCTCGTGTTCAACGAGGCCTGCTGCGCAGCCGTGAGGCTGGCGTGACGGAAAGGAATGCCGTTCGCGCCATTCCAGGTCGCCACCCGGCGGGCCGTGTTCCAGCCCGTGCCCGCCAACTGCGCTGCCAGCTTGGTCGTCGCACGCCAGCGCTCGACTGTCGAAGGCGTGCCGTCGACGGTGAAGTTGATCTCGCTGCCCACCACCTCGCCGGTCCAGTTGCTGGCGTCGTACTGCGCTCCGAAACTGGCCGTGCCGATCAAGGCCACCTGGGGCAGTGATGTCGAGAACGAGGTCGTGAAGGCCGAGCTGAGCGAGTTGATGCGTCGGAACGCCTGCGTCAGGCCGGTGATCATCTGGTCCGGGTTGCCGGCCGTGAAGTAGTTGTCCGGCCGCTTGATGGCGCCCGTCACGTATTCGCCAGACGTCCACCACCACGTATCGGGCAACGCCGTCGTGTTCGCGAAGCTGTAGGGAGGTGTGGCCGGCGGAATGAAGCCACCATACTTGGCGGTGAGATAGAACTGGTTGTTGTTGACGAAGGGTTGCTCGAGCACGTCCACCCACAGCGTCTGGATGGTCTGCTTGCCCTGGGTCTTGGCGACGTTGGGAACATCGGGCCGGATGTCGTTGACGTTGGCCCAGTACGCCAGACCGACCATGGCGGCAGAGTTGTTGCGCCCGCTGTAGTTGTTGGCGTTGGGGGCCGCGAGGCCTTGCAGCGCAAATGCCAGATTGGTCGCGGCCTGACCATCCACGACCGTGTCACTCGTCACCGAAGCCGGCTTGGCGGGCTCGAGCGTCGCGCCCGTGGCACCCGGCACGTTCTTGTCGGCGTGAGTGTAGATGTCGCCGATGCCCAGGATGAAGTTCTTCTGGCAGGAGTACTGGATGGGATCGTCCCATGTACGCACGACAGGGAATCCGTCCAGCGCCCTGTCGACGGTGGTCGTCGGGCGAAGCGTGTTCCACTCCGGCACCTCGCCGACGTTCCTGAAGTAGCGCTGCGCGGCGTAGTACAACTCACCCACGGGGTCGTTGCCCTTGTAGCCATTGGCGGGAAACAGCTGGCCGAACTTGTTCAGGTAGTTGGCGACACCGCTGTTGCTCACCGCGGTGGCAGGCACGTAGGCCAAGTTGGTCGCGGCGGCATCCGCGGTGTCCGGATTGGTGACGAAGATGCCGGTGTTCGGATCCCACTCCGCGGCCGCGTTCGTCGCATTGGGTGCGCCAGGCACCGGGTAGGTCGGCCCCACGAACTTCATGCGAGCGCGCAGGACCGCACCATCGCGATCGTTGCCTGATTGATTGAGGTAGCCCAGCGCCGAGAAACGCAGCCGCTGCGAGTACTGCTGCATCATGCCTTCCGGCTTCCAGTTGCTGCCGTACTGCTTGCAGTTCGTCTCGACGCCGCCCGGGGCAGTCGGGTCGCACACCTTCACGCGAATCGGAATGCGATAGACCGTTGCGTTCACGAGCGCGTTGGCCGGGTTGAAGTCCGTCGTCGCGGGGACAGCCCCGCTGATGGCTCCGACAGCGCCGGACACGGTGAACACCATGTCGAAACCCGCCCCGTTGATCCGCGTGTTGAACGCGGCACGCGCCCCGAACGGTGTCGCTCCGGCGATTGCGGCGGCGGGCAGGCTCTTGTTGGGATACAGCTGTCCCGTGGCCGGGTGGTTCGCCTTCTGAAGAACCGTCAGGTTGAGCTCGTCACGCACCCGAAAGCCGCCGGTCATCACGAGCCGGAACGGGTCGATCGTCTGGGTGGCAGCCCAGTTGAGGAAGTTCCCGCTCCACATCGCCACGCAAGTGCGGTTGGTCGCCACGGCCGCAGGATAAAAGTAGCGATTCGCCTGGACGGTCGCATCGTACTGGTACTGATAGCACTTGTTGGGATCGAAGTATCCCTTGTACGTGGTTGCGCTCGTGTAGTCGTTCGTGCCGGGGTACGCCGCGCGCTCGGCCGTCGGCCATTCCACCGACAGTGCGAGCGCCACGTTGCCGAGAATTGAACTGCGCGAGAAGACCGGCGCGTCGGCCAACGACGCCGCCTGTGAAGCCGTCGCACTGACCAGGGCCGCGGCACCCGCCAACGCGAGCGCAGCGGCCGCACGCCATCGCCCATTGGCTGGTACCTGCCGCGGGCGGCGGCCGGCTTCGCGATTCACGTGATGGGTGCTGGTCATGGTGTCAACCTCTGATGCATCAAGGGTGGTATCGGTCTGCCAGCGGCAATTTCTGCCGCTGAACTCAGTTGTCGCAACAGGCGTACGTCGTCTGGAAGTACGACTCCGTTCCGCGCGGGCCGAAGGCACGAATGCTGATTCGATAGACGATGGTCTGATTGGCCGCACCGCCCAGGCCGGCGCCGGCACCGCCCGCAGCCACGCTGCTGCCCTGCTCGGCTCGACGCCACAGGGACGAGCTACCGCCAGTCGGAGCCCCGGGACCGGCCACGACGCACTTGTCGGCACCCAGGACTTGCTCATCTCCCGGTTCGCTGCACAGGCGATCGACGACATAGGCCAGGTTGACGCCGCGACCGGCGTTGATCGTGCCGACGCCCGCGGGCCAGGCCGCGTTGGGATCGGAATTGGCCAGCAGGACCTGAGGGAAGCCCATCAGGTTGTTCGGCTGGACCGAGGCGAGGTACCCGACACCCGCGTTGTCCGCCTGGCGCGTCGCGCGCGTCTCCATCGGCCCGCCGGTGCGGAACTGGCTGAGGATCGTCTGCGCGGCCAGTTCACTCTGTTGCGCCAGATCGCGCTTGAACGACAGATTGCCGGCCATCGTCAGTGAGGTGTCAAACGAGCGCACGAGCGCCACTGCACCCAGCAACACGACGACGAGGATGAGCATGGTCGTCAGCAGGACGACTCCACGAGACGATTGGCGGCGCAGCATGGTGGTGCTCATGATGTCGTTCGCATCAGGAAGTTGCGGAGGGGCACGGTGATCTCGACGGTGCGGTGCCTCTGGTTCCGGTTCTCGCCGGCCCGGGTGAGGTCGACGATGATCGGGTTGGGCGCCGGAAGGTCGCTGAACAGCGGCAGATTGGCAGGCGCGACCGGCACGCCAGGCGAGAGTTCGCGTTCGACGAGCGAAGAGCGCAGCACCATGCCGACACGCACCGCGACGATCTGGCGCAGCCGGGCGTTGGACGCGGCTGACCCGTCCATGAGAGCAGGGCCATCCCACAATGCCGTCGGTGACTGCCATGCATCAAGGATGCCGTCGTCATTCGTGTCGAGGCCGTACACCGCGTACAGTTCGCGAACTCCTTCGGCTATCGGTTCGGACGCGTTGACACCGTTGAATAGCAGCAGGTTGTGCGCAAAGAGTGTGCTGTCCGCGCCAACGCCGATCAGCCCGAACTGGGGCGGATTGGTCGTCGCGTTGCCGATCGAGAAAGCCGAGACATCGCTTTGCAGGGCCAAGGTGGCAAGCGACAGGTTGGGTCCCGCCGGCGTGTAGTAGGTGCCACCGAGCGGCAGTATCGGCCCGCAGGCCGTCCCCAGCGGCGCAGCCGGATCCCCTGCGCAAGCTGGTTTGGCCGCATCGACCTGACTCAGCAAGCACTCGCCTCCGGAGGCCAGCATCACGAGATCGCCAGCACGGTAGCCGATGGTGTTGGGCAGCGTGACTTGCGTGGCAGCAACCCCGCCAGCCGGCACATTCGTCAGAACCTCCCCATAGCCGGTCGCTCCACTCATGACCATGAGCACGTCGGAACCGGTGTCCGATGCACCCCGAAAGATGACCACTGGCGCGAGGCGAAACGCCTGCGGGATCGCAGTAAAGGGCGCCGGCAGCGGGCCGACTCTGGGCAAACTCTCTCCGCCTGGCAGGAGGGCATTCAGCCGGCAGCCACCGACAGTCGCCCATCCTTGGGAGTAACCCGTCCCGGCGCTGCGCAACATGCGATCGAGCACGTAGAGCGCATAGTTGCCAGACTGACTCGCGTCGTTGAGTCCCGTGGACGTGCGCTTGCGGGCTTCACTGGCGGTCAGGACCTGAAAGACGGCCAGGGTGATCACGAGGCCGATACCAACCCCCACCATCAGTTCGATCAGCGAGAAGCCTCGGTGGCGCTTCAGCGCAGAGATCGGGCGCACTGCCTTCATGTGATCTCCTCGTCGGTCAGGACCACGTCCATGACGAACTGCGACAGTTGACCCACGGGCTGGCCGGGGTGCCGCCACGTGATCGTGAGCGTGGCAACGTTGGGCGTGGCCCCAGCCGCCACCGCCACGTTGGCGTTCGGCAGGCCCGATCCATTCGGTTGGTTGGTCACGAGGTCCAAGCCCTGCACACGCTTCGTGAAGGTGTCGATCTGCGCAGCCGACAAGTTGACCGAGCGCGCCAGACGCATCTGCGCAGCCAGTTCGTCGCCGAACAAGGCGGCGCGATTGCGATCGTCCGCATCGAGCGAGAACTGAATCGCCCTGGCGTGCAGCCCGACCACACCAAGGATGCCGAACGACATGATCAGGATCGAGACCAACACCTCGATCAAGGAACTGCCGCGCGCCCTGGCACCTCGAGATTGATTCTTCTTGCGCATCTCTAGCATCCTTCCGGAACCGTGGCCGAGAGGACCTTGTCCGGATCGCACATCCGCACACGTCCGCCCAGCGAGACGTCGATCCTCAATCGCCTCAAGTCAGGATTGGCTTCGGGTCGCCGAACGACATAGCTGGCCAGGCCCGCAACGCAGCCTTCGGCGGCGACGGTGATCTGCTGGCCCGCGGCGTTGAAGCAGATTGCAGCCGGTCCATTGATCAAGACGCCAGGTGCGACGTCGGACAGTGCGCCGCCCCGGATGAACTCCGGCACATCGGCCGCGAAGAGCGACAAGGTGCGTGCACCCCAGTTGCTGCCATTGGCTGCAGCAGCGGCCGCCAGCGAAGGTTCGGCGTTGGTGAGATAGAAGACGACGCTGCGATTGCGGCGGATAGCCTCGGCCTGCGCGAAGCGCGCTCCGTTCTGCAGCACCTCAGACACTGTGCGGATTCGAGTGTTGTTGATCCAGGTAGCGAAGTTCGGGGCCGCGAGGAAAACGAGGAAAACCATCAACGAGACAGTCACCATGAGTTCGACGACCGTGATCCCCCGTTGGTTGCTTGCCTTATGGCATTGAGCGCAAGTCAGGGGGGGCATGCGTCACCCTTCTTTGTGATCCAGCGCGTGACGCAGGACGTCCAGCCGGAGCCAGCCGGTGCTGCAGTGGTGCGCACATCAAGATTGTTGACGGTGAAGGTGAAGTTGTTCGTCACTCCACTGCCAGCTGCCTGCAATGTGTAGTTGCCCGCGTCGAGGAGGCCAATACATGTAACAACAAAATCACCGAACGTTCTCGTAGCCACGCCACGGGCGCACGGCGTGATGAACGGAGGGACGGTCGCATAGGTACGCTGGTCCTGGAAATGTCGCTCCATGTCGGCACGCATGGTCGACAGGCCATTTGTCGCGTCGACGAGGCGACCCCGGATGACGTAGTCGCGGTAGCTCGGATAGGAGATCGCGGCCAGGATGCCGATGATGGCCACAACCACCATGACTTCGATGAGGGTGAAGCCGCGCGACGGGCGGCGGATGCGCGGACGAGGCGAAACGGTCATCGGGCGGTACTCAAGGAGTCGGGGTGGCCAAATTATCGAGCAGCCCCCGTTCGCTGTGGCGGCCGCACATCGTGCGACGCCTGCCGTTCATCGGAAGCTTCGCCCAGACTGTGGCGGCTTGCGCGCCAAGGCCGTCAGCTGAGGCGTGCAGTCAGCGGCCCGGGCCCTAGCACCCGGGCGTGCTCTCGCAGCGCAAATCGGTCGGTCATGCCCGCGATGTAGTCCACCACAGCAGTCTCGAGCGGCATTCGTTCACGGTGTGCAGCCGGGAGTCCCTGTGGGCTGTCGAGGTAGGCCGCGAAGAGCTCGCTCACGACGCACTGCGCCGCCCGGGTGGTTTCCCAGACCCGGGGATGTCGATACAGTCGTTCGCGCAGCAGCTGTTGCACCACGATGAAGGAAGTTTCGGTCTCCGATCCCATTCCGACCATCGGCGGTAGCCTCCGAACGTCCTGCGGGTGTGCCGGTGCGTACCGCCTGATCGCGGCTTCTGTCGTGTCAACCGTGTCGTCCACCAGATAGGCAATGAGGCCACGCATCAGCGCATAGAGCAGTCGCCTGCCTGTCAACGTCGGAAACGAGGCGACGGCATCGCGGTGCAGTTGATCGAGCAACGGCACCTCGAGCAATTGCTCGTAGTCCAGCAATCCAGCTCGGACACCGTCATCGATGTCGTGTGCGTTGTAGGCAATGGCGTCGGCCAGATTGGCCAGTTGTGCTTCCAGGCTGGGCTGAGTGCGGTCGAGAAAGCGGCGGCCGACGCCCCCTGGCTCCTCGCGTTCGATCGCTTCGGCATGGCGCCGAGAGCAATGCTTGAGGATGCCCTCGCGGGTCTCGAAGCACAGGTTCAGGCCGTCGTGCTCCGGATAGCGCTCCTCGAGCACATCGACGACGCGCAGGCTCTGATAGTTGTGCTCGAATCCGCCCGCATCAGGTGCCGCTGCGCGATAGGCCGCATCGAGCGCCTCCTGGCCCGCATGGCCGAAAGGCGTGTGCCCGAGATCATGTGCGAGGGCGATCGCCTCGCACAGGTCTTCGTGCAGGCGCAGGCGCCGCGCGATCGAGCGGGCGAGCTGGGCGACCTCCAGCGAGTGCGTCATGCGCGTCCTGAAGAGATCGCCTTCGTGGTTCAGGAAGACCTGCGTCTTGTAGACCAGGCGGCGAAACGCCGTGCTGTGAACGATTCGATCCCGATCGCGCTGGAACTCGCAGCGATGGGCATCCGGGAGGAGCGGGTGCCGGCGCCCGCGCGAGCGCATCGGATCGCTCGCGTAGGGCGCCCTCTCGCTCATGCGACGAGTGCCGCGATCACTTCGCCCACCAGGGCATCTGGCGCCGCACGCACGCCCGCGCGCCCTGGCGACTCGATCACTACGAAGCGGATTTCGCCGCCCTCGGCCTTCTTGTCCAGTCGCATCAGCTCGAGCCAGCGAGACACTCCGAGATCGGGCGCACGCACCGGCAGACCGACACGCCCCACGACATCGCGGATGCGCTTCGCATAGACCGCGTCGATCAGGCCGAGCCGGCGCGACAGTTCGGCCGCCATCACCATGCCGCAGCCGACTGCCTCGCCGTGGAGCCACGAGCCGAAGCCAAGGCCGGCTTCGATGGCGTGGCCGAAGGTGTGGCCGAAGTTCAGGATGGCACGCAGGCCGGATTCGCGCTCGTCCTGCGCCACCACGTGGGCCTTGATCTCGCACGAACGCTTCACGGCGTGGGCCAGTGCTGCTGGATCGAGCGCTACCAAGGCATCGACATGCGCCTCGATCCAGAGGAAGAACGCCTCGTCTGCGATCGGGCCGTACTTGATCACCTCGGCGAGGCCCGCGGCGATCTCGCGTTGCGGCAAGGTCTTCAGTGTCTGCAAGTCGGCGATCACTCGCACCGGCTGGTAGAAGGCGCCGATCATGTTCTTGCCGAGCGGATGGTTGATCGCAGTCTTGCCACCCACCGACGAGTCCACCTGGGCGAGCAGCGTGGTGGGCACCTGGACGAAGGGTACGCCGCGCATGTAGCTCGCGGCAGCGAAGCCTGTCATGTCGCCGACCACGCCGCCGCCGAGCGCGAAGAGCACCGTCTTGCGATCGCAACCCGCGCCGAGCAAGGCATCGAAAATCTGATTGAGCGTGGCCCAATCCTTGTGGGCCTCGCCGTCGGGTAACTCGACGAGGTGGACGCGGCGGTATCGTGCCGCGAGTGCGGCCTTGAGCGCTGGCGCGTACAACGGGGCGACCGTCGAGTTCGTGACGATCATGGCATCCGTCGCGCGCGGCAGCCCTTCGTAGCTCGAAGGTACGCGGAGCAGGTCGTTGCCGATCAGGATGTCGTAGCTGCGGCTTTCCAGTTCGATGGGAACGATTGCGGTCTGCGTTTGACTCATTCCGTGAGTCTACGTCCCTCTAACTGGCTATTCCGTTTCAGGGCCGCGCAGGGGATCCACGGGGGAATGAACGAGATTGGGCTCGACAATGCCCGCGAGTTCCAACTGCATCAGGATCATGTTCACTAGTGTGTTCACCGAAGGTCGCCCGGTCTCTATGACAAAGTGGCTGCATTCCCTGTAGAGCGGATCGCGCTCAGCGTAGAGATTGCGGAGCCGAGTCAGCGGGTCGGCCACCTGGAGCAGCGGTCTGTGGGTGTCGTGCCGAAGCCTGCGATGCAGTTCCTCTGGCGTGGACCGGAGGTAAACCACCGTACAGCGGCTGTGCAATGCGAGTCGGTTCGCCTCACGCAAACAAGCGCCGCCGCCCGTGGCGATGACCCGGGAGCCCGTCTGGGACGTGAGTTCCTGGATCACCAACTGCTCAAGATCGCGGAATCTGTCCTCACCCTCACGTTCAAAGTAGCCGCGAATCGATTCTCCGATTCGCTTCTCGATCAAGGTGTCCGAGTCAACGAATCCCCAACCAAGCCGACGCGCTAAGTGTCTACCGACAGTGGATTTCCCACCGCCGGGCATGCCGGTCAGGGCGATAGGGAGTGGCAAACCTTAGTTCGGATTCGTACAGCTAGTGGAGACACCATACGGACTCACCGCGTAAGCCGGAGGCACATCCCTGTTCTTGATGGAAGCGGCATCAACTGGCACCGGAGCCAGTGTGTACACAGCACGCCCTTCGGTGCCCGAGATGCCTGACGCCGAAACGGTGATAACCGCATCGACCCAACTGCCGTGATCCTGGTTATACGTAACCTCGAGGATGACACTGCCCGTGGCATCCGTCTTGCTCGAAAGCAGCCTGACACTGACATCAGCCTTTCTCGGCTCCAGCGTTCCATTGCTGTTGAAGTCTTCGCCGCTTTCGAGAACACCATTGCGGTTTGTATCCTCATTGACGCAGACGGTATCGCTGACCTTGCCCCAGGCTGTGGTGCCGAGAGCGTAAGCCCCCTTGCGATAGCGTGGCAGATCGATGGAGGCGACGATATCAACGTCTGGCGTGACGGCGCCGGAAGAGTCCACTACCACCACGTTGAACTGCTTCGTGTAGGTCAGTCTGCCTACGAGAATCTCAGCGTTCGTTCCGATCGTGACGCTCAGCGGTTCCGAAGTCACGGTCAGGGTCTGTGTTGCATTCGTCGTGCAGTTCAACAGGTTCGGATCCGAGTCGCTCACACCGTAGCAGGCTCGAACCGTCACGCCGTTGGTGGGGCTGGATCTCGTACCTGGCACGTAGGCCGTCGTTACGATGCCGTTGGCGTCGCTATACAGGGTCTGCGTACCGCTCCCCGCCGTGAACGTACCGCCGATGTTCTGAGGGTCGCCATTGAGGTCGAAGCGTACACGCACGTTGGGAACTGGCACGTTCCCAGTGCCAAGGAACAGCGCGCGAATTTCCGACCGATTGGAACTGCTGTTGGGCAGATTAACCGCAACGACACTCGGATTGGCCGAAATTGAAGCGGATGCAATAGGCACGCTCACGCCCGGTACCGTGCTGGTAGCTTGGACTTGCACGGTCTGGATGTCAGAGACGCCGGCGATGTTTGCGTTCACCTGGAACGACCCCGCCGCCGCCGGCGCAGTGTAGTTGTAGACGAAATCTCCATTCGTCCCGGTCGTTCCGGTGACTTGCGGCGGCGTCAGGCCGGCAGCCGTGATCTGCACCGTCTCGCCGACCATCGGGCTACCGGATTGGTCAACGACGCGGTACTGCACGTTTCCGGCGGCTGACGGCGCGATCACCGCCGGCGCGAGAACGCTGCTGATCTTGGTTCCCACCACCTGCACCGTGGCGGTCTTGCTGACCGAACCTGAGACAGCGGACACCGTGATGACACGGTTGGACCGATTGCTCCCGATCGAGAGCGTGGAAGTCAGCGTGCCATCGGTTCCTGTCGAGGTCGACGTCGACGAGACAATAGCATCGGAGTCTGCGCTTATGGTCACTGGGACACTGGCCAGCGTGTTGCGGCTAGCGTCGATGGCTGTTGCCGTAACGGTGATCGTCGAGGAACCCGTGTTGGCAAGTTGCGTGGCACTCAGGGTGAGCACCAAGTCGGCGACGCTTGAAGTGCCCCCACCGCCGGTTCCCGGAGTGAATGGGGAGTCCCCTGCCCCGCTACTGCCGCCGCACGAAGCCAGCAGGAACGCGCACATCAGAACCCAGATTGCATTGACCAGCTTCATCACTCGGACTCGCTCTCTTGCAAAGTTATTTCGACAGGCGCCGCTTACGGCGCTGTGGCGCGCTCCGTCACGACCTTGGGCGTGAGGAAGATCAGCAGTTCAGTACGCTGCGACGACTTGGTGGTGGTCTTGAACAGGTTGCCCAGAACCGGCACGTCACCCAGGAACGGGACCTTGGTGATGTCGGTGCGGTCGGTCTGTTCGAAGATGCCGCCGATGACGACTGTGCCGCCGTTCTCGACCAGCACCTGCGTCTTGACGTGCTTGGTGTCGATCGCGAAACCTGCAGCAGTGGCCTGCCCGACGCTGTCCTTGTTGACGTCGACGTCCAGCATGACGCTGCCTTCCGGCGTGATCTGCGGCGTGACTTCCAGCTTCAGGTTGGCCTTGCGGAACTGCAGCGCCGTCGCTCCACTGGACGTAGCGGTCTGATACGGCAGTTCCGTGCCCTGCTCGATCAGCGCCTTCTGCTGGTCGGCCGTCACGACACGCGGGCTGGAGACGACCTTCCCCTTGCCATCGGCCTCCAATGCTGAAATCTCCAGGTTCAGGAACCGGTTCGACGAAGCACCGAAGAGAGACAGCGCGAACGAAGCCGGGTTGTAGCCGCCTTGTCCGACAGCCGGCAGCGTCACGAACGATGTGTCGCTGAAGTTAAGCGTATCGGTCTGCAGGGTCTGCCCGGCCACGGCGTTCATGTTGCCGCCGACAGTCACACGCGTATCGCCCGACACCGTGTAGCCGGGCAATCCACCGCGCTGACCGCGCAGATCCAGCGCGCCGAGCTTCACGCCGAGCGAGCTGCCGAATTTGTCGTCCGCGATGACGATGCGCGCTTCGATCAGAACCTGCCGCACGGGCACGTCGATCTTGCTGATCATCATCTGCACTTCTTCGAGCTTCGAGGGCGTGTCGCTCACGAACAGTTGATTGGTTCGCGTTTCGAATATCACGCTACCCCGCGGCGAGAGGATCTTGGTCGCGTTACTGCCGCCGCCGCCCTGGCCGCTCAAGCCTTTGGCCAGTTCTTCGGCCTTGGCGTAGTTGAGCTGGAACGACTGCGTGCGAACCGGTTCCAGCGCGGAGATCTGCGCCTTCGATTCCAGGTCGACCTTCTCCTTGGCCGCCAGCTCGTCCTTGGGCGCGATCCAGATCACGTTGCCCGACTTGCGCAGGCCCAGTCCCTTGGCCTGCAGGATGATGTCGAGCGCCTGGTCCCAGGGCACGTCCTTCAGGCGCAGCGTCACGTTGCCGGTCACCGTGTCGCTGGTCACCACGTTGAAGTTGGTGAAGTCGGCGATCACCTGCAGCAAGGCGCGGACTTCGATGTTCTGGAAGTTCAGCGAGAGCTTCTCGCCGGCGTAACCCGGACCTTGCGTGAGCTTGTTCGGATCGACCTTCTGGGGTCGCACTTCAAGCACGAACTGGTTGTCGCTCTGGTAGGCGCTGTGCTCCCAGTTGCCCTTCGGATTGACCGTCATGCGAACCCGGTCACCCTGCTGCGCGGTGGTGATGGATTGCACCGGTGTGCCGAAGTCCGTCACGTCCAGGCGGCGACGAAGATTCTCGGGCAGCGTCGAGCGAAGGAACTCGACGATCAGGCTTTGGCCTTGCTGGCGGATGTCGACGCCGACCTGGTTGTTGGCCAGCTCGACAACCACTCGCCCGGCGCCGTCGTTACCGCGGCGGAAATCGACGTCCTTGAGTGCCAGCTGGTCCTTGTTCAGGCTCTCGGCGAAGCGCACCGGTTCGGGTGACGCGGCCTGGGCCACGGCGGATGTGCCGGTCGGCTCGAGCACGAGCAGCAGTGTCTTGCCCTGCAACTGGGCCTTGTAGCTGGACGCCTGCTTGAGATTGAGAACCAGCCGCGTGCGCTCGCCCGCCTGCGCCACGTTGACGCTGCGCAGATTGCCCTGGTTGACCTCGACCGATGACCGCCCGAGCGCGTTGGTCACGCCCGGTAGGTCGATGGCGATGCGGGGCGGCGTCTGGATCGTGAATCCGGCGGGAACAGCGGCCAGCGGCTCGCTCAGTTCGATCCGGACCACCTCGGCAGTACCTTGCTGCGTGCTGTTGATCGACTGGATGGCGTTTTGGGCCCAACCCGCCAACGGCGCGCCGATGCCCAACACGAGTGCCAGTGCGCGAACGCGCCACATGCTCATGATCCGATTCTCCTGGTTGCTCTTCATCGCGCCTTCTCCTGGAGTTGGAGGGCGCTGGCGCGCTCGATCCACTCGCCTGCCGCGTCCTGGACGATCTCCCGGAGCGTCACGTCAGTCTCCGAGATCTTGGTGATCTTTCCGTAGTTCTGGCCGAGGTAGTCGCCCTGCTTGACCTGATAAAGCAGGTTGTCCACCCGCAGCAGGGCATATGGCCGCCCGGAGCGGTTCACGCTGCCGACCATGCGCATGCTGTCGAGCGGGTAAGCCTCGAGCGGCTCCTTGCGGCGGTTGATCTCCGCGGCGAGCAGCGAATTGGGCTGCCGGGCTTCCTGCTTGAGGGCGACCGTGAGCTTCTGGGCACTGAACGGCTCGACTCCGTTGAGGGCGACATACGCCTGCGGCGAAAACTTCTTGGGTGGTGTGAGCGGCGTCACGTTGGGCTTGACCTCGCGGCGCTGCTGCTCCATCCACTGGCTCAGCTCTTCTTGCTCGGCGCCGCAGCCGACGAGCGTGGCCAGGGCGATCACCGCCATTGCGGGCCGCACGATCCCGAGATTCACTGCCTTCATTTCTTGGCCCCCGCTGCGCCGGCCTTGGCCGCAGCCTTGGCCTTCTCAGCCTTCTGGCTCTCGACCTCGGACGGATCGAGGTAGCGGTAGGTGCGCGCCGTCGCTTCCATGCCAAGTGTTCCATCCGTTCGATTGACTGAAGCGATGTTGAGGTTGTGCAGCGTCACGATGCGCGACAGGTTCGAAATGTCTGCAGCAAAAGCCCCGATATCGTGATACCGCCCAGAGACCTTGATGGAGATCGGCAACTCCGCGTAGTAGTCCTTCACCACCACGCTGCCAGGGCGGAAGAGTTCGAATTGCAGCCCACGCCCGATACCGGCCTGATTGATGTCGGAGAGCAATGCATCCATCTCCGCCTTGCCCGGCAACTGCTTCTCGAGTTGGGTCACGTATTCCTCGACCTGCAGCTTCTGCTTGCGCAGTTCACCCAGGTTGACTGCCTGACCCAGCTTGCCGCGGTAGTCGGTCTTGAGAGCGGTCTCCTTGGTGCGCTCCGCCTCCAGCGCGTCGTGCGCGTCAGTCAGGAGCAGGAACCAGCCTAGCACCACCATCGCCAGCGCCAGACCCGTCCAGGTCATCAGCTTGGGCAACATCGGCCATTGGCCGGGCTCGTTCGGGTTCAGTCCTCGGAACTGCGACGCCGCGCCCTCGAAAACCGAGTTCAGATCGACGTTCATGCCTCGCTTGGTTGCCATGACGTCCTCACACCTTCTTTGCTACTGCAGCCGGGATCGACGCGGCGGCCGCCGGAGCCGCAACCGGCGCCGACGCGGCGGCGGGTGCCGATGCGGTGTCCTGCGGACGCTTCACGTTCAGGCGCATCGAGAACTCGAACAGTTGACGCTGCTCGCGGTTCGCGCCCTGCGCCGTGGTCGACTTGCTCTCGACCAACTCGGGCTTGATCAGCCACTCCGAGCTGTAGGCCGTGTTGCGCAGCAGTTCGGAGATTCGCTCCTGGGTCTGCGCGATGCCCGCCACCGTCAGCGCCTGTCCGTCCTGCTTGATCGTCTTGAAGTAGATGCCTTCGGGCGTCTGCTTGACCAGTTCGTTGAGAAGGTGGACGGGCACGTTGCGATCAAGCTGAAGGTCTTCAACCGCCTTCTGGCGCGCCTTCAGGGACTCGATCTCGGCGCGCAGCGTCGCGATGTCCTTGATCTGGACCTCGAGCTTCTTGATCTCGGCGGTGAGGAACTCGTTGCGCTGCTGCTGCACCGAGGTGAGCTGCTGCACCACGAGGTACCACACGCCCACGACCGCCAATCCGGCTGCCGCAGCGACGCCGAGGCCGGCGAAGAACGCGACCTTCCTGCGCTGGCGCCTTTCTTCCCGGTGGGGAAGCAGGTTGATCAGAATCACTGCAGGAACCTCCGCATCGCCAGGCCGCAGGCGGTCAGGTAGGACGGCGCCTCGCGGCGCAGCTTGCTTTCACGCACCGCGGAACCCAACTTCATGTTCTCGAACGGGTTCACCACCATCGAGGCGAAGCCGGTGAGTTCGGTGACACGGTCCTTCAGCCCCGGCAAGGTGGCCGTGCCACCGGCCAACATCACGTAGTGGACCTTGTGATGTGGCGTGCTGGTGAAGAAGTACTGCAGCGCGCGCCCGATTTCCTGCGACAGGCTGTCGACGAACGGCGCGAGCAAGGTGCTCTCGTAGTCTTCCGGCAGGTCGGCGGCGAGCTTTTTCTGCTCGGCCTCCTCGAACGAGAAGCCGTACTGGCGCGAGATCAGCTGGGTGAGCTGGGAGCCGCCGAACGCCTGGTCGCGGTCGTAGAGCATCTCGTCGTCGCGCAGCACCTTCAGGCTGGTCGTATCGGCGCCGATCTCGAACAGGGCCACGAGCGCATCCTTGCCCTCGCTGGGCAGGCCAGCCACCACACGGCTCATGGCCAGCCGGGAGGCGTGCGATTCGATGTCGAGCACGGTCGGTTTCAGGCCCGCGGCTTCGGCCAGGCCTTGACGGTCCTGCACCCGGTCCTTGCGCGACGCAGCGATCAACACCTCGACGTCTCCGACGGAGGTGGGGCTGGGACCGATCACGCAGAAGTCCAGGCTCACTTCATCCAGTGAGAACGGGATGTACTGATTGGCCTCGGACTCGACCTGAAGTTCGAGCTCTTCTTCACGAAGACCCGCCGGCAGCATGATCTTCTTGGTGATCACGGCCGACTGCGGCATGGCCATCACCACTTGGCGAGTCTTGGTGCCACTCTTGGCCACCACCCGTTTGACGGCTTCCGCGACCTCATCGAACTTCTCAATCTGGCCGTCGGTGATCCAGCCCTTCTCGAAGCTCTCGGCGGCAAACCGCTCGAGCACGTATTCGCCGTTTGCGGTCTGGCCGAGCTCCACCAATTTCACGCTGGACGAACTGATGTCCAACCCGATCATCGGCGAGTGCTTTCGGCCCAGCAAGGTGTCAAGGAAGCTCACGACGCCTTTCCCCCCAGCGCTGCAAACGACGCGCCGGACTGTTAATAAGTTACTTCAATGCTAGCAGTAAAGCCTTTGAGCAACAAAGAAAAATGCCCCGCGCAACCCCTCCGCTCGTTGCAAAACTCACACGAGGCGCACCGCCTTTGTAAGGGTGTCTCAAGTCTGCCCTTCTGCCTTATCGGCAGCTTCCGTCCGGACCTTCGTTCCGTGACAAATTGATGCATGCGGTGCTTTCTATAATGAGTTTCGGCTTCGACGGAGATCCATGACCGATTCAGAGCGCCCTGCCGAGGGTGCCCCAGTTTCCCGAGGCTCCGGCGCCTCCGCCCTGCCAGCTTGGGCAGCGTGGCCCGTGAAGGCCCTGCTGGCCCTGGCCGGGCTCACTGCGGCTGCGGTGGCTTCCGTGCTGATCCTGGTGGCGATTGCGCTGGCCGTCGCCTATCCCAACCTGCCGGAGATCAGTGGTCTGACCGACTACCGTCCGAAGCTGCCGATGCGCATCTTCTCGGCCGACGAGGTGCTGCTCGGCGAATTCGGCGAGGAGCGGAGAAGCTTTGCGCCGATCGCGGAGATTCCGAAGGTGATGCAGCAAGCCGTGCTTGCCATCGAGGACGCGCGCTTCTACGAGCACAGCGGCGTCGACTACAAGGGCGTGCTGCGCGCCGGCCTGGCCCACCTGAGCGAGTCGCGAAGTCAGGGTGCCTCGACCATCACCATGCAGGTGGCGCGCAACTTCTACCTGTCCACCGAGAAGACCTTCACCCGCAAGATCTACGAGGTGCTGCTGGCACTGAAGATCGAGAGCCTGCTCAGCAAGGAGCAGATCCTCGAGGTCTACATGAACCAGATCTTCCTCGGACAGCGGGCCTACGGCTTCGCCGCCGCCAGCGAGATCTACTTCGGCAAGCCGCTGAAGGACCTGTCGATCGCCGAGGCGGCCATGCTCGCCGGGCTGCCGAAGGCGCCTTCGGCCTACAACCCAATCGTCAACCCGAAGCGGGCCACCGAGCGGCAGCAGTACATCATCGACCGCATGCTGGAGAACGGCTTCATCACCGCCGAACAGCACGATGCCGCCAAGGCCGAGACGCTGCGCTACCGCACCCAGAGCGAAGTCGCAGTGCATGCCGAGCACGTGGCCGAGGTCGCGCGCCAGCTGATCTTCAGCCAGTACGGCGCCGATGCCTACACCCGCGGCCTGAACGTCTACCTGACCCTCGGTTCGACCGAGCAGATGGTGGCCTACCGCGCCCTGCGCAAGGGCATCATGGATTTCGAGCGGCGCCAGGTCTATCGCGGGCCGGAGGCTTACGTCGATCTGCCAGCGAACCCGAAGGACCTGGACGCGCGCGTCGCCGAGGCGCTGCAGGACCACCCGGACAACGACGAATTGAAGGCTGCCGTCGCCCTCGAGGCCAGCCCGAAGAAGGTGGTGGCGGCGCTGCAGTCAGGCGAAACGGTCACCATGACGGGCGATGGCCTGAAGCCCGCCACCTCGGGGCTGGCAGAAAAGGGCAACCCGAAAACGGCCATCCGGCGCGGCGCGGTGATCCGCGTCATCCGCGGCCCCAAGGGCGACTGGAGCATCACGCAGCAACCCGAGGTGGAAGGTGCCTTTGTCGCGCTCGATCCGCGCAGCGGCGCGATCCGCGCGATGGTCGGCGGCTTCGACTTCTCCAAGAGCAGCTTCAACCACGTCACGCAGGCCTGGCGCCAGCCGGGTTCGAGCTTCAAGCCGTTCATCTACTCCGCCTCGCTCGAGAAGGGCTTCACGCCGGCGACGGTGATCAACGACGCGCCGCTGTTCTTCGACGCTGACGTGACCGGCAGCCAGCCCTGGGAGCCGAAGAACTACGACGGCCAGTTCGACGGTCCGATGTCGATGCGCCGCGGCCTGGCGAAGTCCAAGAACATGATCTCGATCCGCATCCTGCAGGCCATCACGCCGCAGTTCGCGCAGGACTGGGTCACGCGCTTCGGCTTCGAGGCCGAGAAGCACCCGGCTTTCCTGACGATGGCGCTCGGCGCCGGTGCGGTGACGCCGCTGCAGATGGCCACCGCCTATGGCGTGTTCGCCAACGGCGGCTACCGCGTCAGCCCGATGCTGATCAGCCGCATCACCGACAGCAAGGGCCGCGTTCTCAACGAGCCCAAACCCGCGCTGCTGGACGAGTCGGCACGCACGCTGGAAGCACGCAACGCATTCGTCATGACCAGCCTGCTGCAGGAAGTGACGCGATCGGGCACGGCAGCCAGCGCGCAGGCCCGCCTCAAGCGGCCCGACATCTACGGCAAGACCGGCACCACCAACGACTCGAACGACGCCTGGTTCGCCGGCTGGCAGAAAGAAGTGGTCGCAGTCGTCTGGATGGGCTACGACACGCCGCGCAAACTGGGTGACCGCGAAACCGGCGGCGGCCTGTCGCTGCCGGTGTGGATCGACTACATGAGCGTGGCGCTCAAGGGAGTGCCGGTGTCCGAGCCCGCCGCACCGCCGGGCGTGGTGAACGTGGGCGGCGAGTGGTACTACAACGAGTATGCCAACGGCAGCGGGGTCAACAGCCTGGGCCTCGAGGAGCCGGCCGCGACCACCGAGCCGCCGGTCGAGGAAGAGCGCAAGGGCATCCTCGACCTGTTCAAGCGCTGACGGCCGGCTCGAAGCGCAGCGGCCGGCCGGCCTGCTCGCTCGCGCAGGCCGACAGGGCCTCGAAGAACTCGCGGCCGTCGCGCGTATCGCGCCAGGCACCCTTCGCGTACTTGTAGTGGAAGCCGCCTTGGCGTGCCGCCAGCCACATCTCGTGCAGCGGCGGCTGCGTGTTGATCACGATCTTGCTGCCGTTGGGGAAGCCGAGCTCGAGCAGACCCCCGGTACGGTGCGTGTCGATGTCGACGACATCATCCTGCAACCATTGGTCGACCGTGGATTCGATGCGGGCGAGCATCGACGCGGTGATCGAATGGAACTCGGTGTCGTTCAGGGGCGTGGGTTCGAAAGGTGCGTTCATGGTCGATAGAATCCCGGCATGCTGCAGTGCAAGACCAGTGTACCGACGCCGACGCGCCGCGTCGTCTCCGCCCGCCCTCACGGCCTCGTTGTCATTGCCGCCGGCCTCGCGCTGGCAGGCCTGTCGGCCTGCGGCCAGAAGGGCCCGCTGATCGCGCCCAAGCCCGCCACAGCCGCGTCCGCGCCGGCTTCGCGATGAAGCTGCCCGGCGCACCGCACGTGGCCTACCGCGGCCACGAACTCTTCATCGAGGGCTGCGCGCTGAACGCACTGGCCCGGCAGTTCGGCACGCCGCTGTACGTCTATTCGCGCTCAGCCATGCTGGAGTCGCTCGCCGGCTACCAGCGTGCGCTGGCCGGCCGCGACCACCTGATCTGCTATGCGATGAAGGCGAACAGCAACCTCGCGGTGCTGCAGACCTTCGCGCAGGCCGGCTGTGGCTTCGACATCGTCTCGGGCGGCGAACTCGAGCGCGTGCTCGCCGCCGGCGGCGACCCGTCGCGCGTCGTGTTCTCCGGTGTGGGCAAGACCGCCGCCGAGATGTGCCAGGCCCTGGCCACCGGCGTGTCCTGCTTCAACGTCGAGAGCGAGAGCGAACTGACGCTGCTCTCCGAGGTGGCCCAGGGCATGGGCCGCCAGGCGCGCATCAGCCTGCGCGTGAATCCGGATGTCGACCCCAAGACCCACCCCTACATCTCGACCGGGCTGAAGGGCAACAAGTTCGGCGTCGCGCACGATCGCGCCGCAGAGATCTACCGCCATGCCGCGGCGCTGCCGGGCCTCGAGGTGGTCGGCATCGATTGCCACATCGGCTCGCAGATCACAGAGATCGGCCCCTACCTCGACGCGCTGGACCGCGTGCTCGACCTGGTCGAGGCCGTCGAGGCGCAGGGCATCAAGCTGCACCACCTCGACCTGGGCGGCGGCCTGGGCATCACCTACACCGACGAGCAGCCACCGGAGGCCGAGACGCTGGTGCGCTCGTTGCTCGCGCGCATCGACGCACGCAGTCATGGGCACCGCAAGATCCTCTTCGAACCCGGCCGCTCGCTGGTCGGCAATGCCGGCGTGCTGCTGGCCAGCGTGATCTACCTGAAGCCGGGCGCCGAGAAGAACTTCTGCATCGTCGACGCCGCCATGAACGACCTGATGCGCCCGGCCATGTACCAGGCCTGGATGGGCATGGCGGCCTGTACGCTGCGCGACACGCCGCCGGTGCTGATGGACGTGGTCGGCCCGGTGTGCGAGTCGGGTGACTGGCTGGGCCGTGACCGCAGCCTGGCCGTTCAGCCCGGCGACGCGATCGCCGTGCTCTCTGCCGGCGCCTACGGCATGAGCATGGCGAGCAACTACAACAGCCGCGGCCGCGCCGCCGAGGTGATGGTCTCCGGCAACGAGGCCTGGCTAATTCGCGAACGCGAAACGCCGGCGGAGCTCTTCCGCGGCGAGCGCTTGCTGCCGACGCGCTGAGAACCGCGACTCAGATCCGACCTTCTTCCACCCCGTGGCAGGCGATGCGGATGCCGCCGAACATCTGCTGCAGCGGCCGCTCGCGGCGGCATCGCTCGTTGGCGTGCGGGCAGCGCGGGTGGAAGGAGCAACCGCTCGGCGGCTCCAGCGGATTGGGCACCTCGCCTTGCACCGGCGTGCGAGCCCGCCCGCTCATGCCGATGTCCGGGATCGCGTCGAGCAGCATGCGCGTGTAGGGGTGGCGAGGCCGCGCGAACAGCTCGGCCTTGGGCGCCACCTCCACCAGGCGGCCGAGGTACATGACGCCGACTTCATCGGCCACGTGCCGCACGACGGCCAGGTTGTGCGAGATGAACAGGTAGGTCAGGCCGCGGCTCTGCTGAAGGTCCTTCATGATGTTCAGCACCTGCGCCTGCACCGACACGTCGAGCGCGGAAGTGGGCTCGTCGCAGACGAGAAACTCCGGCTGCGTGGCCAGCGCCCGCGCAATCGAGATGCGCTGTCGTTGCCCGCCGGAAAACTGATGCGGGAACTTGGCCGCGTCTGCCGCAGCCAGGCCAACCGACTTCAGCAGTTCGCCCACGCGATCCTGCACGGCGGCCTTGCCCTGCACGAGCCCGTGCTCCCGCAGTGGCTCGGCGACGATGTCGAGCACCTTCCAGCGCGGGTTCAGGCTTGCGAACGGGTCCTGGAAGATCATCTGCATGCGCCGGTGCAGCGCCTGCCCGCCAGCGGAGGCGAATACGGCACGCGTGTCCTGCCCGTCGAAGCGGATCGTGCCCCGCGTGGGTGCGTACAGGCCGACGAGAAGCCGGGCCACCGTGCTCTTTCCACAGCCTGATTCTCCGACCAGCGCCAGCGTGCGGCCGCGTCCGATGTCGAAGCTCACGCCATCGACGGCGTGGACAAATTGCCGCGGCTTGCGCTCGACCACGCGGTTCAGCCAGGGCGCCGAGAC
Source organism: Rhizobacter sp. AJA081-3 (assembly GCF_017795745.1). Taxonomy (GTDB): domain Bacteria; phylum Pseudomonadota; class Gammaproteobacteria; order Burkholderiales; family Burkholderiaceae_C; genus Piscinibacter. The sequence continues at coordinate 3,605,732 of NZ_CP059067.1, forward strand.
CTCGAAGGTCTTGGCCAGGTCCTGCACCTCGACGAGCGGCTTGTTCATGGTGTCGTCGCGCCGTGGCCGGTGAGCAACCAGCAAGCCGCGCGCGTGGCGCCTGCCTCGACGAGATCGGGGCGCTCCACACGGCACCGGTCGAACACCTTGGGGCAGCGCGGATTGAACGCGCATCCTGCCGGGATTGCATTCAGTCGCGGCATGGCACCGTCGATCTGCAGCAGGCGCTCGCGGTCCTCGTCCATGGCCGGGATGGAACCCATCAGGCCGACGGTATAGGGATGCGCCGGCCGGTGAATCACGTCGGCCACCGGGCCGATCTCGACGATGCGTCCGGCGTACATCACGGCGACGCGGTCGCAGGTCTCGGCGATCACGCCCATGTCGTGCGTGACCAGCATGACGGCAGCGCCGTGCTCGCGGCACACCTTCTTCAGCAGCGCGATGATCTGCGCCTGGATCGACACATCCAACGCCGTCGTCGGCTCGTCGGCAACGATCAACTTGGGCTCGGCGGCAAGCGCCAGCGCGATGACCACACGCTGCCGCATGCCGCCGGAGAACTGGTGCGGGTACTGGTCGAATCGCGCCTCGGGCGCCGGGATGCCGGTGTCGGCCAGCAGCGAGATCGCGCGCTCGCGCGCCTGCTTCTCGCTCAGCGGCAGGTGGGTGCGGATCGTCTCGACGAGTTGCCGGCCCACGGTGTACAGCGGATTCAGCGACGTGAGCGGGTCCTGGAAGATGGCGCCGATGTGGCGCCCGCGCAGCTTGCGCATGTCTTCCGGCGGCAGCTTGTCGATGCGCCGGCCCTCCAGCAGGATTTCGCCGCCGGCGATGCGCCCGGGCGGCTCGAGCAGCCCGATGATGGCCGCGCCGGTGAGAGACTTGCCGGCCCCGGACTCGCCGACCACACCGAGCACCTCGCCCGGTGCGATGTCGAACGAGACATCGTCGATGGCCAGCAGCGTGCCGCGCCGCGTCGGAAAGTCGACGCTCAGGTGGCGCACTTCCAGCAGGGGCGAACTCATCGCAGCCTCGGGTTCATGGCGTCGCGCAGCCAGTCGCCCAGCAGGTTGATCGACAGCGAGATCATCACCAGCACCAGGCCCGGGAAGATGGTGATCCACCATTCGCCCGAGAAGAGGAAGTCGTTGCCGACGCGGATCAGCGTGCCCAGCGAGGGCTGCGTCGGCGGCACGCCCACGCCGAGGAAGGACAGTGTGGCCTCGATGAGGATCGCCGAGGCCACCTGGATAGTCGACAGCACCAGCACCGGCCCCATCACGTTGGGCAGCACATGGCGCAGCATGATGCGGCCCGACGACACGCCGATCACGCGGGCGGCCTGCACGTATTCCTTGTTGCGCTCCACCATCGTCGAGCCGCGCACGGTGCGTGCATAAGGTACCCAGCCCGGCAAGGCGATGGCCAGGATCAGCACCGCGAAGGCCAGCGTGTCGTGCGCGTTCGGGAACAGCGCGCGGCCCACGCCGTCGATCAGCAGCGCGATCAGGATCGAGGGGAACGACAGCATCACGTCGCAGACACGCATGATCAGCGCGTCGACGCGGCCGCCCACGAAACCCGACAGCAGGCCGAGGCCGACGCCCACCACCACCGACACCGCCACCGAAGCCAGCCCGACGAGCAGCGAGATGCGCGCGCCGTACATCAGCGCGGACAGCACGTCACGGCCCTGGTCGTCGGTGCCCAGCAGGTACTTGGGCTTGCCTTCGGGCTCCCAGGCCGGCGGCAGCCGCGCGTCACCCAGTTCGAGCGATGCCAGGTCGAAGGGGTTGTGCGGCGCCACCCAGTGCGCGAACACGGCGCAGAAGATGCACAGCAAGGCCACCGCCGCCGCGGCCATGGCCACCGGCGAGGTGCGGAAGCTGTGCCAGACGTCGCCGTCGAAGAATCGTTGCAGGGCCGAAGACATGGATCGCGGCGGCTACTTCACCACGATCCACTTGAAGGGCATGAAGTTGTCGGCCAACTGCACCAGTTCGACGTTCTTCTTCATGGCCCAGGCCAGCGCCTGCTGGTGCAGCGGGATGTGGCCGAAGTCGTCGGCGTGCAGCTTGAAGGCCTCGGCAATCATCGCGTTGCGCTTGGACTCGTCGGTCTCGCTCTGGATCTTCAGCGTCAGCTCATCGACCTTGGCGTTGCTGTAGGAACCGAGATTGAACAGGCCTTGGCCCTTCTCGGTCGGCGTCGCCATCAGGTTCGACAGCGCGTTGTGCGAATCGTAGGTGCCGGGCGTCCAGCCCAGCATGTAGAAACTGGTGTTGCGGCTGAGGATCTTCGGGAAGTAGGTCGCCTTCGATTCCGCCTGCAGATTGATCTTCACGCCGATGCGCGCGAGATTGGCTGCCACCGCCTGGCAGATCTCGCCGTCATTGACGTAGCGGTCGTTCGGGCAGTTCATGCCCACCTCGAAGCCGTTCGGGTAACCGGCTTCGGCCATCAGCTTCTTGGCCGCTTCGACATCGTGCGGCGGGCGCTTGTTCAGTTCGGCCACGAAGCCCTTGATGCCCGGCGCCACCATCAGCCCGGTCGGCGTGGCCGCATTGCGCATCACGCGGGTGCGGATCGTCTCGATGTCGATGGCCTGGTAGAAGGCCCGCCGCACGCGGATGTCCTTGAAGGGGTTCTTGCCCTTGACGCTGGAGAACAGCAGTTCGTCGCGCTTCTGGTCCATGCCGAGGAAGATGGTGCGCAACTCCGGTCCCTGCAGCACCTTCAGGTTGGCGCTGCCTTTGAGCCGCTCGGCGTCCTGCAGCGGCACCGGCTCCATCACGTCGATCTCGCCGGACAACATTGCCGCCACGCGTGTGGCGTCGTTACCGATGGGGGTGAAGATCACCTCGTCGACGTTGCTCTCGACCTTGCCCCAGTAGTTGAAGTTGCGCACGAGCACGGTGCGCGTGGTGGGCTGCCGCTCCTTGGTGCGGAACGGGCCGGTGCCGTTGGTTCGGAACGAGGCGGCGTTCTCGATGCCCTTGCGCCGGTCCACCGGCTTCTCGGCCTTGTTCGTCTCGCACCACGACTTGTTCATGATGTAGACGAGCGAGATCACGTCCGGCAGGATCGGGAAGGGTGAGCTCGTCTCGATGTCGATAGTGAAGTCGTCGACCTTGCGCACCTCCTTGATGGCCGAGGTGTAGCCCTTCATGTCGGACCCGTCTCCGGCGGCGCGCTTGAAGCTGAACACCACGTCGTCGGCAGTGAACTTCTCGCCGCCATGGAAGGTGACACCCTTGCGCAGCTCGAAGCGCCACACCGTCGGCGAGGTCGCCGACCACTTGGTGGCCAGTGCGGGCGCCAGACCCAGCTTCTTGTCACGCCCGACCAGCGGCTCGTAGACGTTGCCGGTGAAACTCAGTTGCAGTGACTCGTTCAGCGAGTGCGGGTCCATCGAATTCGAGTCGCCCTGGTTGGCCACGCGCAGCGTGGCGGCCAGCGCGCTGCCGCAGGTCAGTACCAGAGCGGCGGCGATGAGTGAGTGGCGCAGTGGTGTCATGGGGACTCCCCTTGGATGGTCTGGGTGTTCGGGTGGGCGAGCGAACGCTCGACGAGCGAGGCGAACAACGCGGCGCCCAACGGCAGCACGTCGTCGTTGAAATCGTAGCGGCTGTTGTGCAGGAAGCAGCTGCCCTCGCCGCCCTGCCCCAGCCGCAGGTAGGCACCGGGCTTGACCTGCAGCATGAAGGAGAAGTCTTCCGCGCCCATGCTGGGCGGCAGTTCGCGCACCACGTGCGCCTCACCGACCAGCGACGCCGCCACGTCAGCGGCGAACATCGCTTCACGCGCCGAGTTGATCGTGGCCGGGTAGCTGCGGATGTACTTGAGCCGCGCTGTGGCGCCGAAACCGAGCGCGACCGACTCGACCAGGCGGCCGAGCCGGTCCTCGATCATGTCCTGCACCTCGCGGCGGAAGGTGCGCACCGTGCCCACCAGCCGCGCCTCGCGCGGGATCACGCTGTAGGCCGTCGGCTCGCCGGCGTGCATCGAGCACAGGCTGACCACCGCGTTGTCGATCGGGCTGACGTTGCGCGACACCAGGCTCTGCGCCGCGGTGATGATGTGCGCCGCCACCAGCACCGGGTCGATCGCCAGGTAGGGATGTGCGCCGTGGCCGCCTCGCCCCTGGATGACGATCTCGATGCGGTCGGCAGCCGCCATCATCGGCCCCGCGTTAACGCCCACCGTGCCCGCGGGCAGCGCCGGCCAGTTGTGCATCGCGTAGACCGACTCGACCGGGAAACGATCGAACAGGCCGTCGTCGATCATCGCCTTGGCGCCGGCAAAGCCTTCTTCGCCGGGCTGGAAGATCAGCACGGCGGTACCGTCGAAGTCACGCGTCGCGGCCAGGTAGCGCGCGGCACCCACCAGCATGGTCGTGTGGCCGTCGTGGCCGCAGCCGTGCATCAGGCCGCGGGTCGCGGATCGCCAGGCGAAGTCGTTCTCCTCGACAAGGGGCAGAGCGTCCATGTCTGCACGCAAGCCGATGGCGCGCGTCGACGCGCCGCGGCGACCACGTACGACACCCACCACGCCGGTGCGCCCGACACCTTCGTGGATCTCGTCGACCCCGGCCACGCGCAGCGCCTCGACGACGCGAGATGCAGTACGACGCTCCTCGAAGCCGAGTTCCGGGTGAGCGTGCAGGTCACGGCGAAACGCCGTCAGCTCGCCATGCCACGAGGCCAGGCGCCGGTACGCGCCATCGACGGGCATCGCGGAAGCTGCCGACATCAATGCCCTCCGGTGCCCGACGCGAGGCGCAGGCGCGGGTCGACCGCGAAGTACAGCAAGTCGACCACCAGGTTGATGAGCACGAAGATCAGCGCGATCAGGCACAGGTAGGCGGCCATCACCGGGATGTCGGCGAACTGCACCGCCTGGATGAAGAGCAGGCCCATGCCTGGCCACTGGAACACCGTCTCGGTGATGATCGCGAAGGCAATCAGCGAGCCGAGTTGCAGCCCGGTGATGGTGATCACCGGCACCAGCGTGTTCTTCAGCGCATGCCCGAAGTACACCGTGCGATCCGGCAGGCCGCGTGCCCGCGCGAACTTGATGTAGTCGGTGCGCAGTACCTCGAGCATCTCGGCGCGCACCAGCCGCATGATCAGCGTGAGCTGGAACACCGACAGCGTGATGGCCGGCAGGATCAGGTGCTTCCAGCCATCGACGGTGAGAAAGCCGGTGGTCCAGGGGCCGAGAGTCACCACGTCGCCGCGGCCGAAACTCGGCAGCACCTTCAGCAGCACGGCGAAGACCAGGATCAGCAGGATGCCGATCAGGAAGGTGGGCAGCGAGACGCCGATCAGCGAGAAGGTCATCAGCAGCTGCGAGAAGAAGTTGCCCCGCCTCAGCGCCGCATACACGCCCATCGGAATGCCCACCAGCAAGGCGATCGCCGCAGCCAGCGACGCGAGTTCCAGCGTGGCCGGGAGACGCTCGGCAATCAGCGATGAGACCTTGCGGCCCTGCCGCAGGCTCAGACCGAATTCGCCCTGCAGCGCATTGCCCACGAAGGCGGCGAACTGCACCGGGAAGGGTTGATCCAGTCCCAGATCGGCCCTCAGTTGTGTGCGCTGCTCGGGCGTGGCGTCCTGCCCCAGCAGGTTGGTGACCGGGTCCCCGACATACTGGAACAGCATGAAGGCGATGAAAGCCACCGTGAGCATGACGACGATCGCCTGCAACAGGCGACGCAGGATGAAGGCAAGCATGCGATGGAGTCGGTGGGCAGCGGTCCGGCGCAACGCCGGCAGCGCAGTTCAGCAAATTGCATGCCCCGCGCCAAGCGGGAATGCCCGGATCATCGCCGATTCACAACGGCGTGCCGTCGCGGCCGAGCACGCGCACCTCTCCGTACTGCCCCGCGGACTTGGCCGCGGTGTTGTCTGCGTCGGTCATCAGGGCAACACCGATGAGTTGCCCAGGCTCCTCGCCGAATGCCTTGCGGAAGTCGGCCCGCAGGTCCCGCTCGTAGTGCAGCCAGCGGCCGCACTGCCCGGGCCCGGACTCGAGAACGATCTTGCGGACCCGATCGGTACGCGGGCCGCGGATCACCGACTCCGCGGCGGCGCGATTGTCCCAGACGTACATCAGCGTCGCATAGGGCGGCGGCTCGCCGGTGAGCACCTGCGCCAGTTCGAACAGCATCCTGTTGCGTGCCGAGAGTTGTCCGTGATCGCCATCGAAGGCGAACACCAGACGCACCGGCGAGTCCGACACGTCGGCATCGCTCAGGTCGGCCTGCTCGATCAGGCTGGCGACCCGCCAGGAAAACTGCACCCGCCCGATCTGCGCCGGGTCGAGCCGCAGCTTGCGGCGCAGCATGCTGGCCGACGCGTCCGCCTGCGCATGCATGACGACGCGCCCACCGTCACGGCGCGTCTCGTAGACCGTGCTGCGCTTGCCAGGCAACACGAACTCCTGCCAGTTCTGCCAGGGCCCACGATCGAGCGGCACCGACGAAGGCATCGGCGCGCAGGCGCACAGCAGCAGAAGCAGGACGGCGGAAAGTCTGCGGTTCATGGGAGAAAAGACAAATCGGGCGGCTCCATGAAAAAGGCCGCCCGAAGGCGGCCTTTCAAGATCGCTCGATTCAAGCTCGCACGAGGCGAGCCATCATCAGAACGTGTGACGCAGACCGAAGGCGTAAGCCGTGTTGCGCTCGCCCTTGGTGCCGTTGGCGGCACGACCGGTGGAACTGCCCATGTCAGCGTACAGGTTCGTGCGCTTGCTCAGGTTGTAGTTGTAGCCTAGGCCGAGCTTCTTGTGGCCCGTCTCGGCGCCATTCTCGAAGGAGATCTTCGAGAAGCCGACCTTCAGCAGGCCGTTGCCCAGCGGAGCGCTGGCCGACAGCAGGTACACCTTGTTGTCGTCGGCGCCCAGGGCACCCGACTTCGACTTAGCGTAGTAGAACATGGGCTTCACGAAGCCGAGGTTGTAGTGCAGCGCGAAGTTGGTAACGCCGCGGCCGTCGCTGGCGCCATCATTGATCTTCTCGAACCCCAGGCCGGCGTAGATCGGACCCGCGGCGTATTCGACGTTGAAGCCGGTGTTGCGGCCCTGGCCGCTGGACTCGGACAGGCTCACGGCGACGTTGGCGGTCAGGCCACCCAGCGACGGCGTCTTGTAGCCGATAGTGTTCGAAGAACGAGCGCTGCCGCCAGCCGGCCAAGCTGCTTGCACCGGGCTGGTAGGCGGAGTTCCCCCAGTGCCCGTCACACCAGAGGGAAAGTCCGGGGTCATGTAGCCCGCCCAGGTGATGCCGACGCCAGTCTGGCCGACGCCGTCGTTGCCGAACGGATCCGACTTCAACTGAACCCAGAATGCCGGGGTGTACTCGCGACCCAGGTACACGGCACCGGCAGCGGCGCTGCTCAGTTGCACGTAGCTGCGACCGTTCCAGAACGGAGTCTGGTTCTGCGCGCCGGTGTCCGGGTTGAAGCGGTGTTCGATCTGGAACTGGGCCGACAGGCCGCCACCCAGGTCTTCGTTGCCGCGGAAGCCCAGACGCGAAGTCGTGGACTGCTGCATGGTCCAAGCATCACCGGCGGGTGCGCCCGGATTCACCGCACAGACCGTGGTGGCGGAGCAGTTGTCCTTGGCAATGCTCATGTCGAGCACGCCGTAGATGGTGACCGACGATTGAGCCGAAGCGGTGCCGGCGAATGCGCCCAGAACTGCGAGAGCGAGCAGAGATTTTTTCATTGCGACTATCTCCTAGGTTGAACAAGAGGTCCCGATCGACTGGCGCCCTCGCGGGCAGATCAGGCCGAACCCCCTCAGCGGAAGTTGGGCGTATTGCACCAGAGCCCTCCTGGGCTTGCAAAGGATTGACGGGTATTTCGCCTGCGTTGTTGCCTGAGCACAACGAGGCGTAACGAGGTCATCAACGCGTCATCTCCCCTGGGAAAACCCCAAGAATTGACTGGCGCGGGAGATTCCCGACGGCTGGCGGGGGTGGCGCCGCGCGTATGCTCGACGTCTCACGCCAGACGCCTCACGCACCCATGGACTCGCTGCTGATCGCCGCCGATATCGCCCTGCGCACCCTTTCCGGTGCGAGCCACGCCGCCCGCGCGTGCCCGCGCTCGGCCGCGGAGCCGACAGCGCTGTCGGAGGATGAGCGTGCGCTGTCCGGCGCGCTGATGCGCGTGAACCATGTCGGTGAGGTATGCGCCCAGGCGCTTTACAGCGCGCAGTCGCTGGCCACGCGCGATGAAGCGCTGCGCCGTCAGTTCGATCGTGCCGCGCGAGAAGAAACAGATCACCTCGCCTGGACGCAGCAGCGCCTCGGCGAACTCGGGGCGCGACCGAGCCTGCTGAATCCGCTCTGGTACGGCGGAGCCTTCGCAATCGGCCTGCTCGCCGGACGTGCCGGCGATGCGGTGAGCCTGGGTTTCCTCGTCGAGACGGAGCGGCAGGTCGAGCGGCACCTGGAAGGCCATCTGCAGCGCCTGCCCGCCCACGATACGGCCTCGCGAGTCATCGTCGACCAGATGCGCGACGACGAAGCGCGCCATGCTGACGATGCCGCGGCCGCCGGTGCGGCCCCGCTGCCGGCGCCGGTGCGATGGGCGATGCGGGCAGCGGCGCGGTTGATGACCGCCACCGCGCACCGAATCTGAGCGCGCTCAGGCCGCGACGATCTCGAAGCTGGTCGTGAAGGCCGCGGTCTTGCCGAGCATGGCACTGGCCGAACAGTACTTCTCGTGAGACATGCGGATGGCGCGATCGACCGCTGCCGGCGGTAGCTCGCGCCCGCTGACCGTGAAGTGCATGTTGATGGCGGTGAACACCTTGGGGTCGGTCTCGGCGCGCTGCGCCTGCACTTTCACCTTGCAGCCGCGCACGTCGTGCCGCCCGCGCTTGAGGATCAGCACCACGTCGTAGGCCGTGCAGGCACCGGTGCCGGCAAGCACCGTCTCCATAGGCCGCGGCGCCAGATTGCGGCCGCCACCGTCCGGCGCGCCGTCCATTGCCAGCACGTGGCCGCTGCCGGTTTCGGCGATGAAGGCCATGCCGCTGTCGGCCAGCCAGTTGATCGTGCATTCCATGGTCGAACCTCGGTCCAGCGCGCACCCCCTCGGTGCGAGCGGCGAATTGTGCACTGCGTCACCAGATTCGTTGAGCGGCCTCCCTAGCGATGATGCGATGCGGATATTGCGATGCAGCATGAAAGGCCCTACACTCTTTCGCATACGGTCGTCGTTTGTGTTCGTTTCGGCGCGTTTTCGACGACTGTTCCGTTTGTCTCCTCCACCTCCTCCATTGGTGGATTCAGCCCAAGGCAGCAATGCCTTGGGCTTTTTTCTGGGTGGGGCGTGCCACCCCTCGACGGTATGATGCGGCGCCGCAAACGCCCACCTGGAGAGCGACCATGCCCGGCAAACGCCGCAGCTCCGAGAACAAGAAGAAGACCGCGCCGGCAGCACTGACCCTGGCCGACTATCTGCAGAAGATCCTCACGGCGCGTGTCTACGACGTCGCCCACGAGACGCCGCTGGAACTGGCACGCAGCCTGTCGCGCCGGGTCGGCAATCAGGTCTTCCTCAAGCGCGAAGACAGCCAGCCGGTGTTCAGCTTCAAGCTGCGCGGAGCCTACAACAAGATGGTCCACCTGAGCGCCGAGCAACTGAAGCGCGGCGTGATCTGCGCTTCGGCCGGCAATCACGCCCAGGGCGTCGCGCTCGGGGCACGGCAACTTGGCTGCCGCGCGCTCGTCGTCATGCCGGTGACCACGCCCAAGCTGAAGATCGACGCGGTGCGCGCGCTCGGCGGCGACGTGGTGCTGCACGGCGAGAGTTACTCGGATGCCTACCTGCACGCGACCGAACTGGAGCGCGAGCAGGGCCTGACCTTCGTGCATCCGTTCGACGATCCCGACGTCATCGCCGGTCAGGGCACGATCGGCATGGAGATCCTCCGACAGCACCAGGGTCCGATCGACGCCGTGTTCGTGGCCATCGGCGGCGGCGGCCTCGTCTCAGGAGTGGCTGCTTACATCAAGTCGGTTCGTCCGGAGATCAAGGTCATCGGCGTGCAGATGAACGACTCCGACGCCATGCTGCGTTCGGTGAAGGCGGGCAAGCGCGTGACGCTGGCGGACGTGGGCCTGTTCTCCGACGGCACGGCCGTGAAGCTGGTCGGCGAAGAGACGTTCCGGCTCGCGCGAGAACTCGTGGACGAGTTCGTGGTCGTGGACACCGACGCCGTCTGCGCGGCGATCAAGGACGTCTTCCAGGACACGCGAAGCATCCTCGAGCCCGCCGGCGCCATGGGCGTTGCAGCCGTCAAGCAATACGCCGATCGGCACAAGCTCAAGGGCCGGACTTTCGTGTCCATCACCTGCGGCGCGAACATGAACTTCGACCGGCTGCGCTTCGTGGCCGAGCGCGCCGAAGTCGGCGAGCAGCGTGAGGCCTTGTTCGCCGTGACGATCCCCGAGGAGCGAGGCAGCTTCAAGCGCTTCTGCGAGTTGATCGGCCCGCGCGCGGTCACCGAGTTCAATTACCGTATCTCCGACTCGAAGCAGGCGCACGTGTTCGTGGGCGTGGCCATCGCCAACCGCGAAGAAGCCGACAAGCTCGGCCGCAACTTCGCGCGGCACGGCTTCGAAGCCCTGGACCTGACCGACGACGAACTGGCCAAGCAGCACGTTCGCCACATGGTGGGTGGCCGCAGCGAACTGGCTCAGGACGAACGCCTGTATCGATTCATCTTCCCGGAACGACCCGGCGCGCTGATGCGCTTCCTGTCGAGCATGCATCCAGGGTGGAACATCAGTCTGTTCCACTATCGAAACCAGGGCGCGGACTATGGCCGCATCCTGGTGGGGATCCAGGTACCCCGGGCCGACAAGAAGGCCTTCCGGGAGTTCCTCGAAACGCTGGCCTACCCCTGCGAGGACGAGACGGACAACCCGGTCTACCGGATGTTCCTGCGCTGAGGCGTCGAAGCCGGGTGCGCGCCCGATTGCGCGGCCGTGCACCGCGCCGCACAATGCGGCCGCCGCGGCGTGATTTGTGCTTGAGCCGCCCATTGCGAGTCACCCTCGCCCGTTTCGCATCACCATGTCGGTCAATCGATCCCTGATCACCCCCACGGCCAATCCGCTGCTCGAGCAGGCCCTGCGCGAGAAGCTGCAGCGGCGCAGCGAGACGACCGGCAGCCTGGGCGAACTCGAACCGCTGGCCATCCGCCTGGGCCTGATCCAGAACACGCTGAAGCCGCGTTTCCGCTCCCCGCAGATCGTGCTTTTCGCTTCCGACCATGGCCTGGCGGTCGATGGCATCGGCATCCCGGGGCGCGCCTCGACAGCCAAGCTGGTGGCACGCCTTCTCGGCTCGCAGCTGCCCGTGTCGGTTTTCGCCCGCATCCAGGGCCTCGAGTTGTCGGTGGTCGACTGCGGCGTGGCCGAGCCGGTGGCGCCGCACGCCCGCCTGCTGGCGCGCAAGATCGCCCACGGCACGCGGAGCTCGCGCGCCACGATGGCCATGTCGCTCGACCAGGCCCACGCGGCGATCCGCGCCGGCATGGAGATCGCCGATTCGCTGCCGGGCAATGTGATCGCCTGCGCCGGCATCGGTGTCGGAGCGCACGAGAGCGCGGCGCTCGTGCTGTCGCGGCTGGCCGACGCCAACTTGCGTGACCTGCTGATGTCCGGCCCCAGCATGCGACCCGAGGACCTGAATCACCTCGTCAACGTCTTGCAGGGCGCGCAGACACGCCACAAGGACGCGCAGGACCCGGTCGAGGTGCTGGCTTCCTTCGGTGGCTTCGAGATGGCCATGATGGTCGGCGTGATGCTCGTTGCCGGCAGCAAGCGGCACCTGGTGATCGCGGACGGCATGACGGCCTGCGCCGCGCTGATGGTGGCGTCACGCATCGCTCCGGCCGTCACCGACTATTGCGTCTACTGCCGCAGCCACAACCACCACGGACTCGACCGCGCGCTGTCACTGTTCCAGGCCACGGCGCTGCTGGAGTTGGGCATGGAAAGCACCGACGGCACCGGTGCCACACTGGCCTGGCCGCTGGTGCGCAGTGCCGCCGCCTTGCTGACCGAGGTGGCTGAGGGCGAGGACCCCGGACCGTCGCAGCCGATGCCGATGAACATGGCCACCGGCGCTTCCGCGCCCTGAGCGTCCGGCCCGGCGTCAGCGGTTATTCAGCCCCGGCACGCGCGAGCCGCCGCCCGGCAATACCGTCGGCAACGGTGCCTGGTCGGGCAGGCTCGATGGCGCGCCCGGAAGGGCGGGCCGGCCCGCCACCGGCGCCGGCAAGGGAAGCGGCGCGGGTGGCGGTGCGACCATCGGTGCGGGGGCCGGAGGCGGCAAGGCCGCAGCTCCGAACTTCACGCCGTCGCCCGCGGAGGGAAGCGTTCCGGTGGCCGGCGCGGGCAGCATGGGCACCTCGAGCGTCACTGCAGGGCTGCCTTGCGATGGCCCGATCGAGGCGGTGCGCAGGCTGACGGCCTGCAGAACCATCTCGCCGTCGACGCGGGCGCCCACCGGGTAGGCACGTGCCGGCTTGGCATCGACGGCAATCAGAGCGAAGCCGGAACCGCTGGATTGTTTGCCGGCCATCACACCCAGCAGCTTGAAGCGCGACGCCAGTTCGGGGGCCGGCGCGGCCTTTTCCGCTGCCGCCGAGGCAGTGGCGCCAAGAATGCGCGACAGGTCACCGCGCATCGCGACCGATTCGCCGACAGCCACGGCATACGCGGGCGCCGGCTGGGGACGCACGAGCATGCGCAGCCCCCAGAAGACGGCGGTCGCCGCCACCAGGGCCCAGACGACGAAGGCGGTGAGTCTTGCCAACATGCGGGGATTATGATCGACCGGGTCTGCAACACCACGTCCCTGCTCCGGCGGGTCGTTTCATGATGTCTTCTTCCGTGCAACACATCCGGCCGCGCATGGCGCGCGGTTTCACGCTGATCGAACTGATGGTGGTGCTGGTGATCATCGGCGTGCTGGCGGCGCTGATCGTCCCCAACGTGCTCGACCGCGCCGACGACGCGCGCGTCACCGCGGCGCGCACCGACGTCAACAACCTGATGCAGGCCCTCAAGCTCTATCGCCTCGACAACCAGCGCTACCCGACCAGCGAGCAGGGCCTGCAGGCGCTGGTGGTCAAGCCGACCGCCGGGGCCATCCCGCCGAACTGGAAGCCCTACCTGGAGAAGTTGCCCAACGATCCCTGGGGCCGCCCCTACCAGTACGCCAGCCCGGGGCTGAAGGGTGACATCGACGTGTTCAGCTTCGGCGCCGATGGCGTACTCGGCGGCGACGGCAAGGACGCCGAGATCGGTTCCTGGCAGTGACAACGGAGCCTGCGTGCGAGCGCGACAAGCCGGCTTCACGCTGATCGAACTGCTGGTCGTGGTGGCGCTGATCGCCATCGCCAGCAGCGTGGTGAGCCTGGCCATGCGCGACCCGGCCAGCACACGACTCGAGCACGAGGCCGCGCGCCTGGCCGCGCTGCTCGAATCGGCGCGCGCCGAGGCCCGCGCCTCCGGGCTCGCGGCGCGCTGGGAGCCGCGCGCCGAGCAGGCCGACACGCCGGGCTTTCGCTTCATCGGCCTGCCCGAGTCCTCCGACCTGCCCAGCCGCTGGCTCGGCGAAGGCGTCAGCGCCGAGGTGGTCGGCGCGCGTGCGGTGGTGCTGGGCCCCGAGCCGCTCATCGGCCGCCAGCGCATCGTGCTGCGGCTGGACGCGCAGCGTTTGACACTCGCCACCGACGGCCTCGGCCCCTTCACGGTGGCCGACAGCGAGGCCGCGCCGTGACCCGCAGAGACCGCGAACACGGCTTCACGCTGATCGAGGTTCTGGTCGCCCTGACCATCGTGGCGGTGACATTGGGCGCGGGCATCAAGGCCGCCGGCGCGCTGACCGGCAACGCGCAGCGGCTGGCCGACGTGACTGCCGCGCAATGGTGTGCCGACAACCAGCTCACCGGGCTGCGGCTGGCCAAGCAGTTTCCCAGCGTGGGCGATGGCGACTTCGGCTGCGAGCAGCTCGGCCGCAACTTCCAGGGCAAGCTGATCATCCGGCCCACACCCAACCCGAACTTCCGCCGGGTCGATGCGCAGATCGCCAACGACGCTGGCGAGCCGGTGCTGACCTTGTCCACCATCCTCGGCCGCTACTGATGGACAGGTCGCGCGGCTTCACGCTGGTCGAGGTGCTGGTGGCGCTGGTCATCATGGCGCTGATGGCGGGCATGGCCTGGCAGGGCGTGGACGGAATCGTGCGCACGCGCGACGCCAGCCAGAAGCAGCTCGAGCAGACGCTGCGCCTGAACACCGTGCTGGCGCAGTGGCAGACCGACCTCGCCGCGGTGCAGGACACCGGCGCCGTGCCGCCGCTGGTGTTCGACGGCGCCACGCTGCGCATGACGCGCAGCGTGCCCGACGGCGTGCAGGTGGTCGTCTGGTCGATGCGGCCGCAGGGCACGGCCAATGCCTGGGAGCGCTGGGCCAGCCCGGCGGTCACCGGCAGCGCCGCGCTGCAGGACAGCTGGTTCACCAGCCAGCAGCTGCAGGGCGGCGAGCCGGGGCAGCTGCGAACGCTCGAAGGCTTGTCGCAGTGGCAGGTGTACTTCTTCCAGGGCAATTCCTGGAGCAACGCGCAGTCCACCGGCAACGTGGCCGTGCCGGCACCTGCCGCGGCGGCCAGTGCGGCCGCGCCGCGGCAGGCGCTGCCTTCGGGGGTTCGGGTCGTGCTGACCTTCGCAGCGGGCAGCGGGCTGAACGGTACGCTGACCCGTGATTCCCTGCTGGGGCCCTGAGCCATGAAGCGGCACGCTCCCCAGCGAGAACGTGGCGCGGCACTGCTCACGGCGCTGATCATCGTCACGCTGGTGGTCACGCTCGCTGCGTCGATGGTCTGGCAGCAATGGCGCGCCGTGCAGGTCGAGGCGGCCGAGCGTGCGCGCATGCAGTCGGCCTGGATCCTCAACGGGGCGCTCGACTGGGCACGCCTGATCCTGCGCGAAGACGCCCGCTCCGGCCGGCCCACCGCCCTCACCGAACCCTGGGCCACGCCGCTGGCCGAGGCACGCCTGTCGACCTTCCTGGCCGTCGACAAGAGCAACACCGACGACGCGCCCGACGCCTTCCTCTCCGGCAGCATTGCCGACGAACAGGCGCGCTACAACCTCGCCAACCTGGTCGACAACAACGGCAAGACCCTGGCGGCCGAACTGGAGGCACTCGAGCGCCTGTGCCAGACGGTCGGGGTCTCCACCGACGTCGCCGCGCGCATCGCCAGCGGCCTGCGCGACGCCCGCACGCCGCCCACGCAGGGCGGCAGCTCGCCGCTGCTGCCGCGCAGCGTGGCGCAGCTCACCTGGCTGGGCATCGACGCCGGCACCATCACGCTGCTCCAGCCCTACGTGACCCTGCTGCCGGTGCGAACGCCGGTGAACGTGAACACGGCGTCGCGCGAGGTGCTGGCGTCGGTCGTCAAGGGCATGGACCTGGCCACGGCGGAGCGGCTGGTGCAGATGCGCCAGCGCGATCCCTTCAAGACGCTCGGCTCGGTCGAGACCCAGGTGCCCGGGCTCGGCCCGCTGAACCCGCAGCAGCTCGCGGTGACGTCGAGCTACTTCGAGGTGCGCGGTCGGCTGCGTCTGGAAGACCGCATGCTCGAGCAGCGCTCGCTGGTCGAGCGCCGCGGGCTGGACATGCTGGTGCTGCAGCGCGAGCAGGTATCCACGCGCGAGGGTGTCCGCTCGTGATCGCGGGTCGGGCCCGATGGTGCACATGGTCCTGGCCGCGCTACAACGGCATGGCCTAAGTCGTTGATTTGTGAAGGTTTGTAGATTGGTCCTGCCTACAATGCCGCCAGCCCCGTGACCCGCACGCCATGTCCATCCTCGTCATCCAGATTCCCGAACGCCAGCGCCTGAGTGCGCGCGGCGGCCCCGACGCGCAGACGCCGGTCTCGGGCCTGGGCACCGAATACGCCTACGTCAGCAGCCCCGACGGCCTGGTGATGAGCGCGCAAGGCGAGTGCAGCGCGGCGCTGCTGCCCAAGGCCAGCACGGTGGTGGCGATGCTCGCCGACACCGACGTGAGCTGGCACCGCATCACCCTGCCCAAGGCACCGGCGGCGCGCCTGCGCGCCGCGCTGGTGGGCGTGCTCGAGGAATCGCTGCTCGATGACGCCGACGAGGTGCACCTGGCCGTGGCGCCCGACGCCACCGCCGGTCAACCCACCTGGGTGGCCGCCGTCGACCGCCGCTGGCTGCGCGCCGAACTCGCCGTGCTCGAGAAGGCCGATGTCTTCGTCGACCGCATCGTGCCTTCGTCGTGGCCCGACGATCCGCCCAGCGGCCACTTCGCCGAGACGCGCACCACGGCCGCCGGCCCCGACCAGGGCGTGATGCTGCATTGGGCCCATGCCGACGGCGTGGCCAGCATCCGGCTGCAGGGCGGCCTGCCTCGCGCGCTGATTCCGCGGCCCGCGCCGGCAGGTACACGCTGGAGCGCCACGCCAGGCGCGGCCGCATCGGCCGAACAATGGCTGGGCATGCCGGTCAACGTGATGGCGCGCCCCGAACGCGCGCTGCAAGCTGCGCGCAGCCTGTGGAACCTGCGCCAGTTCGACCTCGCGCAGCGCACCCGCGGTGCCCGCGCGCTGCGCGACGGCCTGCGCCGCCTGGCCAGCCCGCAGTGGCGCCCGGTGCGCCTGGGCCTGGTGGCGCTGGTGGTCGCGCAGATCGTCGGGCTGAACCTGTGGGCCTGGCACCAGCGCAGCACGATCGAGGCGCGCAAGGTGGCGCTGCAAGGCGTGGTGCGCGCCGCGTTCCCGCGCGTCAGCGACCTCGACATCCAGCGTGACGCCGCCGCCGTGATGCAGCGCGAGGTGCAGACGCTGCGCGCCGTGGCCGGCAAGGCCGGCGATGCCGACCTCGAGCCGATGCTGATGGCCGCCGCGGCCGCCTGGCCGACCGACCGGCCGCCGGCCGAGATGCTGCGCTACGAGACAGGCCGGCTCACGCTCGGCGCCGCCGGCTGGACCGAGCCGCAGATCGCTCAGTTCCGCGGCATGCTGCAGACATCGGGCTGGCAGGTCGATGCCAACGGCACGCAGCTCGTGATGTCGCGCGCCCGCCCGGGAACCCGTTCATGAGCACCAAGGCACTCGCCCTTCCCCCCGCGCTGACGCAGTGGCGCGAACGCAGCCGCGGCTATTGGCGCAGCCGAGCACCGCGCGAACGTCTGGCGCTCGGCGCCGCTGGCGTCGCCGTGGGTGTGTTGCTGGTCTGGCTGCTCTTCGTGCAGCCGGCCTGGCGCACGCTGCGCGACACGCCGGCGCAGCTCGACCAGCTCGACGCGCAACTGCAGCAGATGCAGCGCCTGGCCGCCGAGAGCCAGAGCCTGCGCGGCGTCGCCCCGGTGTCTCAGGCACAGGCCGCGGCGGCGCTGAAATCGGCCACGGACCGGCTCGGCGACAAGGCCCGCCTGTCTCTGCAGGGCGAGCGAGCGTCGCTCACGCTCAACGGCGTGTCTCCCGAGGGTCTGCGCGGCTGGCTGCTCGAGGCCCGAAGCGCCGCGCGCGCGCGGCCGGTCGAGGCCCAGCTGACGCGCGGCCCGCAGGGCTACACCGGCACACTCGCCGTGAGCCTGGGAACCGGAGGCACGCCATGATCGGCCGGCGCCGCAAGCCGCGGCCCTGGTCGAACACCGCGGCCGCCACCGGCTGGGGCGAATCGACCTTCGCCGAGATCGCCTGGGACAAATCGCGCGGCGCGGCCACCCGCTGGGCCGTGTTCGGCGCCTTCGTCGGCCTGCTGATCGGCGTGGTCGTGTTCGCACCGGCCGCCTGGCTGGCCAGCGCAATCGCCTCGGCCACCGGCCAGCACCTGCTGCTGGCCGATGCGCGCGGCACGGTGTGGAGCGGCAGCGCCGTCGTCGTGCTCACCGGCGGGCCCGGCAGCCGCGATGCCAGCGCCCTGCCCGGCCGGCTTGACTGGACGGTGGGACTCAAGGGCCTCGGCCTCGAACTGCGCGCCCGCCACGCCTGCTGCCTGAACGGCACCACTTCGCTGACGCTGCGCCCGGGCCTGGGCCGCGTCGCCGTGACGCTGGCCTCCAACCCGGGCTGGATCGGGCAATGGCCCAGCGCCTGGCTCGGCGGCCTGGGCACGCCCTGGAACACGATGCAGATGGGCGGCTCGGTGCGCCTGGCCTCGCCCGGCCTGACGGTGGAGTCGGTGCAGGGCCGCTGGCGCCTGGCCGGCCGCGCCGACGTGGACCTGCTCGACGTCTCCTCGCGCCTGTCGACGCTCGACACGCTGGGCAGCTACCGCCTGACGGTGGCGGCCGACCCCACCGGCAACGGTGCGTCGCAGCTCACGCTGTCGACGCAGCAGGGTGCGCTGCAACTCTCGGGCAACGGCAGCATCGGCCCGACCGGCGTGCGCTTTCGCGGCGAGGCCCGCGCGGCGGCCGGCGAAGAAGCCCCGTTGACCAACCTGCTGAACATCATCGGGCGGCGCGACGGCGCACGGTCCGTCATTTCGATCGGATGAGCATGAAGCCACTCCTGCCTTCGGGCCCTCTCTCGCGCCGTGTCTGGCCGGCCACGCTGGCCGCCACGCTGCTGTGCGCCGCGCTCGTGCCGCCACCTGCCGCCTTCGCGCAATCGCCGAAGGCGCGTTTCTCCGGCGAGCCGGTGACGCTGAACTTCGTCAACGCCGACATCGAGGCGGTGTCGCGCGCGATGGGCGCGATCCTCAAGCAGCAGTTCATCGTCGACCCGCGCGTCAAGGGCACGGTCACGCTGTTCAGCGAGCAGCCGATCTCGCCGCGCGAGGCCTACCTGAACTACCTGGCCGCGCTGCGCGGCCTGGGCTTCACGGTGGTCGAGGTCGGCGGCCTGTTCAAGGTGGTGCCCGAGGCCGACGCCAAGCTGCAGTCCGGCACGGTGGCGGTGGGCGAGACCGGCCGCCGCGGCGACCAGATCCTCACGCAGGTGTTCAAGCTCAACCACGAGAACGCCAACAACCTCGTGCCGGTGCTTCGCCCGCTGATCAGCCCGAACAACACCATCAACGCCAACCCGGGCAACAACTCGCTGGTCATCACCGACTACGCCGACAACCTGCAGCGCATCGGCAAGATCATCGCGGCCATGGACACCCCGGCCGCCGGCGAAGTGGAGGTGATCCCGCTGCGCAATGCCGTCGCGGCCGACCTCGCGCCGATCGTGCAGCGCCTGTCCGATTCGACCGGCACGGCCGCCGTGCCGGGCGCCCCCGCCGGCGGAGCCACCAGTTCGGTGATCGCCGACTCGCGCAACAACAGCCTGCTGGTCAAGGCCGGCAGCCCGGCGCGCATGGCCAGCATCCGCTCGCTGGTGGAGCGGCTGGACCAGCCGATGCAGGGCTCGGCCGCGGCAGGCAACGTCTGGGTCGTGCACCTGAAGAATGCCGACGCCACCAAGCTGGCGCAGGTACTGCGTGCCGCCGTCGCCGGCAGCGGCGGCGGTGGATCGACGTCGACCTCACCCACGCAGGCCACCCCGGCCACGCAGCCCGCCGTGACCGCCGGCGGCGCCTCGCCGCAGGCCACCGCGCCGGTGAGCGCCAGCGCCGGCCCGTCCACCGGCGGCTTCATCCAGGCCGACCCGTCGACCAACTCGCTGATCATCACCGCCGCGGAGCCGATGTACCGGCAGCTGCGCGCGATGATCGAGCAACTCGACTCGCGCCGTGCACAGGTCTACATCGAGAGCATGATCGTCGAGGTGTCGGGCGACAACGCCGCCGACTTCGGCTTCCAGTGGCAGGGGCTGCTGGGCAGCAGCGGCGACAAGTACGGCGTGGCCGCCGGCACCAATTTCAACGCCGCCAACTCGTCGAGCAACAACATCGTCTCGCTGTCCGGCGCGCTTGCCGGCGGCACGCTCACCGCGCCCAGCCAGGGCCTGAACATCGCGCTGCTGAAGAACTACGGCGGCACCTACGCACTGGCCGCGGTGGCGCGCCTGCTGCAGAGCCAGACCAACACCAACATCGTCTCGACACCGAACCTGATCACGCTCGACAACGAGGAAGCGAAGATCATCGTCGGCAGCAACGTGCCTTTCGTCACCGGCCAGTTCACCAACACCGGCACCGCGACGACCAGCCCGTTCCAGACCATCGAGCGCAAGGACGTCGGCATCACGCTGCGCATCAAGCCGCAGATCGGCGAAGGCGGCACGATCCGCATGACGATCTTCCAGGAGTCCTCCAGCGTCAGCGACAAGGTCGCGCCGGGCACCAGCAACGCCGGCCCGTCGACCGACAAGCGCTCGATCGAATCGACCGTGGTCGTCGACGACGGCGCGATCCTGGTGCTCGGCGGCCTCATCGAGGACAAGTTCACCGAGAACAAGACCAAGGTGCCGCTGCTGGGCGACCTGCCGCTGGTCGGCGGCCTGTTCCGCAGCGCCACGCGCACCAAGACGCGCACCAACCTGATGGTCTTCCTGCGCCCGGTGATCATGCGCGACGCGGAGGCCGCCTCGCGCATGTCGCTGGACCGCTACGACCTCATCCGCGCCATGCAGAAGGACGCGCAGCCTGCGCCGAGCCTGGTGATGCCGATCAACGAGTCGCCCGTGCTGCCGCCGCGGGGCTCGCCGTCGGTGGCTCCGGCCGCGTCGGCGCCCTGAGGAGACGAGCATGGGCGCGCGCCACCCCCTGCCCTACCAGTTCGCCAAGGCGAACACGCTGCTGCTCGAAGACGACGGCGAGCGCCTCGTGCTGTGGGCGCCGGAATCGGTGCCGCTGACGGCGCTGTCCGAAGTGCTGCGCATCTACGACGTCGACGCGCTCGAGCGCGAGGCCGCACCCTCGCTGGCCAGCCGCATCGCCGCCGCCTACGCGGGCAGCGAGTCGAGCGCGGCCACGGTGATCGGCGAGGTCGAGAGCGCCGTCGACCTGTCGCGCATGATGCAGGACCTCCCCGCGGTGGAAGACCTGCTCGAGGCCGCCAACGACGCGCCAATCATCCGCATGCTCAACGCGCTGCTCACGCAGGCCGCGAAGGACGGCGCCTCCGACATCCACATCGAGCCCTACGAGCGCAGCTCGGCGGTGCGCTTCCGCGTCGACGGCACGCTGCGCGAGGTGGTGCAGCCCAACCGCGCGCTGCACGCCGCGCTGATCTCGCGCCTGAAGATCATGGCCGAGCTCGACATCGCCGAGAAGCGCCTGCCGCAGGACGGCCGCATCTCGCTGCGCATCGGCGGCCGCGCGGTCGACGTTCGCGTGTCCACCCTGCCCAGCGCACACGGCGAGCGCGCCGTGCTGCGCCTGCTCGACAAGGGCGAGGCCAAGTTCTCGCTCGAGTCGCTGGGCATGGACGGCGACGTGCTGAGCCGCTTCGACCGGCTGATCCAGCAGCCGCATGGCATCGTGCTCGTCACCGGCCCGACGGGCTCGGGCAAGACGACCACGCTGTACGCCTCGCTCGGCCGCGTCGACACCGCCACGACCAACGTGCTGACGGTGGAAGACCCGGTCGAGTACGAGCTCGCCGGCATCGGCCAGACGCAGGTCAACCCGAAGATCGACCTCACGTTCGCGAAGGCGCTGCGCGCCATCCTGCGCCAGGATCCGGACGTCATCATGATCGGCGAGATCCGCGACTTCGAGACCGCGCAGATCGCCATCCAGGCCTCGCTGACCGGCCACCTGGTGCTGGCCACGCTGCACACCAACGACGCGCCCTCGGCCGTCACCCGGCTCACCGACATGGGCGTCGAGCCCTTCCTGCTGTCGAGCTCGCTGCTCGGCGTGCTCGCGCAGCGCCTGGTGCGCAAGCTGTGCCCGCATTGCAAGAAGGTCGACGACCGCGGCCGCTACCACCCGGTGGGCTGCAAGGAATGCGGCATGAGCGGCTACAAGGGCCGCACCGGCGTCTACGAGCTGATGGTCGCCGACGACAAGGTGCGTGCGCTGATCCACAGCCGCGCGGCGGAGAGCCAGCTGTTCGTCGCCGCCGAGTCGGCCGGCCTGCGCTCGATGCGCGAGGATGGTGAACGCCTCGTCGAGCTGGGCATCACCTCGGCCGAAGAGGTCATGCGCGTGACCAGGGAATAGCGGGTGCCCGCCTACAAGTTCGAAGCCCTCGACGCCGCCGGCAAGGCCAGCAGCGGCCTGCTGGAGGCCGACAACGCCAAGGCGGCACGCGCGCAGCTGCGCGCCCAGTCGCTGGTGCCGCTGGACGTCAAGCAGGTCGAGGCCTCGGGCACCAGCGGTGGTGGACTGAGCCTGAAGCGCCGCGTCTTCAACAACACCGGGCTGACGGTGTGGACACGCCAGCTCGCCGGCCTGGTCGGCTCCGGGCTGCCGCTCGAACGTTCGCTGACGGCGCTGGCCGACGAGGCCGAAGACAACCGCCAGCGCGAGCTGGTGGCGCACCTGCGCAGCGAGGTCAACTCCGGCTCGACCTTCGCACGCGCGCTGGCCACCGCGCCGCGCGAGTTCGACGACGTGTACCGCGGCGTGGTCGCCGCCGGCGAGGCCAGCGGTGCACTCGGCCCGGTGCTCGAGCGCCTCGCCGACGACCTGGAAGAGCGCCAGGAGCTGCGCGCCAAGCTGATCGGCGCCACGCTCTACCCGGCCATCGTCTCGCTGATCGCGGTGGTGATCGTGATCTTCCTCGTCACCTACGTGGTGCCGCAGGTGGCCTCGGTGTTCACCAGCTCCAAGCGCGCGCTGCCGGCGCTCACGGTGGCGATGCTCGCCGTCAGCGGCTTCCTGCGCAGCTGGGGCTGGCTGCTGCTGCTGGCCATTGCGGCAGGTGTGGGCACGTTGCTGTTCATGCTGCGCAATGAGGCTTTCCGCGAGCGTTTCGACGCTGCCTGGCTCGGCCTGCCGCTGATCGGCAAGCTCTCGCGCGGCTACAACGCGGCGCGCTTCGCCGGCACGCTGGCGATGCTGGCCAGCGCCGGCGTGCCGATCCTCAAGGCGCTGCAGGCGGCGGCGGAGACGCTGTCCAACCGCGCCATGCGCGCCGATGCGATGGACGCACTGATCCAGGTGCGCGAAGGCGCGCCGCTGGCCTCGGCGCTGGCCGGCAAGAAGCGCTTCCCCGGCCTGCTGGCAATGTTCTCCCGCCTGGGCGAGCAGACCGGCCAGTTGCCGGTGATGCTGGAGCGTGCCGCGCGCCAGCTGGGTGCCGAGGTGCAGCGCCGTGCCATGCAGATGGCCACGATCCTGGAGCCGCTGCTCATCGTCGCGATGGGCGCGGTGGTCATGCTGATCGTGCTGGCGGTTCTGCTGCCGATCATCCAGCTCAACACCTGGGTGAAATGACGCCACCGGGACCGTCGTCCGATCTGTCGGGCGCGGCCCGGGCGGCGAACGCGGTCGACTCGGCCCATGCGCTGGAGCAGGAGCTGGCGCGGCGCCTGCTCAACCTGACCGCCAGCCTCATCCTCGCGTTCTCCGGCGTCTACCTGCTCGTCAACCTGTGGAGCCGCCTGTGGCCGGAGGCCATCCTCGCCGTCGGCGTGGTGGCAGGTACCGCGCTCGCCTGGCGTCACGCCGAGCGCACCGCACAGCCGGTGCTGGGCATGCGGCTGCTGGTCTGGACCACCTTCTTCGGCCTGTCCGGCGGGCTGCTGCGGCAGGGCAGCACGCTGGGCCCGGCGATCTGGTGGCTCAGCGTGCTGCCGGTGCTGCTGCTGCAGGGCGGCGCACTGTTCGACGGCATCCTGATGACGGCGCTCATCCTCCTCGAGGCGGTGTTCGTCGCGCAATTCGCGTCCCTGCTGGGCGTCGTGCCTGTCGATCCGGCCTTGTTCGGCGCCGCACGCCGCGACGTCGCGATCGTCGGCGCGTTGCTGGTCAACGGCTTCGTGATGCTGATGGGCATCCGCTGGCGCCGCGCCCTGCTCGCGCAGCTCGACCATGCGCGGCTGCAGGCGGAGGACGCGGTGCGGGTGAAGAGCCGCTTTCTCGCCAACATGAGCCACGAGATCCGTACGCCGCTGCATGGCATCGTCGGCGCCGCGGAGCTGCTGCGCGGCTCGCGGCTCGACGAAGGCCAGCGCCAGGTGCTGTCGGTGCTGCGGCGCAGCTCGGCCTCGCTGCTCGCGCTGGTCAACGACGTGCTCGACTTCTCCAAGCTCGAGGCCGGCCGCATGCGTGTCGAGCACGCCCGCTACGACCTGCACGATGCGATCCACGATGCGGCTGAGGTGTTCTCGGCGCAGGCCGAGGTCAAGAACATCGAGCTGCTGTCGCACTGCACCGCCGACCTGCCGCCGACCACCGTCGGCGACGCTGCGCGGCTGCGCCAGATCCTGCACAACCTGGTGGGCAACGCGGTGAAGTTCACCGAGGCCGGCGAAGTGCGCGTGTTCGCCGCGCCCGAGCGTGGCCCCGACGGCAGCGCCTGGGTGCGCGTGTCGGTGCGCGACACTGGCATCGGCATGACCGGGGCGCAGGTGGCCGGGCTGTTCGAGGCCTTCGCGCAAGCCGACCTGTCGACCACGCGCCGCTTCGGTGGCAGCGGCCTGGGCCTGGCGATCGCGCGCGAGCTCGCCGAGTTGCTCGGTGGCCGCATCGAGGTGCAGAGCCTGGCTGGGCAAGGCTCCAGCTTCATGCTGCTGATGCCACTGGTCGACAGCCCGCAGGCCGCGCCGGCGCCGGCGCTGTTCGCCGGCGTGCAGGTGCAGGTGGTCAGCCCGCAGCGCAGCCGCCGCGAAGACCTCACCGAGCTCGTGCAGCGACACGGCGGCGTCTGTGAGGCCTTCGACGCGCTGTCCGCGCCAGGCGCCCCGCACGCGCCGGGCAGCCGGCAGATCGTGCTGTGCGACGACCGCGCACTCCCCGCTGCCGGCCTGTCCGTGGCGGACTGGGCCGACCGGCTCGCGTCGAGCGGCGAGCGCGGCGTGCTGATCGTCGGCCTGAGCGCGGACGCGCGCCAGCTGCCGCGCGAGCTGCTGCCGGTGTACCGGCCTGCAGCCCCCGCGCGCGTGATCGATGCGCTGCAGCGCGCGATCAGCGGCCACCCGCCGGACAGCGCCCGCATGGATCTCGATGGCAGCACGGCACTCGATGGCACTCGCCCCCCGAGGGTGCTGCTGGTCGAAGACAACCCCGTCAACCAGCTGGTGGCGCAGGCGCTGCTCGAACGGCTCGGCGCCACCGTGGTGCTGGCCGGCGACGGTGCGCAGGCCCTGCAGCGCCTGAACGAGGCCGAGTTCGACATCGTGCTGATGGACTGCCAGATGCCGGTGATGGATGGCCTGGCCTGCACGCGTGCACTGCGCGAGCGCGAGGCCCGGCTGCAGCTTCACCGTGTTCCGGTGGTGGCGATGACGGCCGCGAGCGACGACGATGCGCGCGACGACTGCCGCGAAGCCGGCATGGACGACTTTCTCACGAAGCCGGTCGATCAGTTGCAGTTCGCCGCGGTTCTGGCACGGGTCATGCGTGCAACAGCCCCGTGATTGGGGTTTTGTTCGATGTCTCGGTTGTGGCACGCTTTGCTTCAATACAGTCGAGACGTCATGGATCCGGAGGTAGCGATCGATGAGTTCATCGAATGACCTGGTGACCGTGCCCCGCGGCGGCATTCCGCGCAGCGGGCTACCCATCGCGCACATGCGCAGCGTCTACCGCATGGGCGATGTCGAACGCCGGCTCGACAAGCTGCCGGCGAAGGACCACGAGAGCCTGCGCTCCACCTACGAGCGCATGATCGAGAAGGGCCCCGAGCGCTTTCAGGTCAAGCCCTCGGGCCTGCCGGTGATGGACCACCTCTACGACGACCTGCCCAACTTCGCCGAGGTGCTCGACGACGTGAAGCGGCAGTTGGCGCTGTGCGAAGACAGCCGCGACGCGCTGGAGATCACACCGCTGCTGCTGCTCGGGCCGCCGGGCGTGGGCAAGACGCACTTCGCACGGGCGCTCTCGCACCTGCTGGGCACCGGCATGGGCTTCATCTCGATGAGCTCGATGACCGCCGGCTGGGTGCTTTCCGGCGCGAGCAGCCAGTGGAAGGGCGCACGCCCCGGCAAGGTGTTCGAGACCCTGGTCGACGGCCAGTACGCCAACCCGGTGATGGTGGTCGACGAGATCGACAAGGCCGGCGGCGAGCACGCCTACGACCCGCTGGGCGCGCTGTACAGCCTGCTCGAGCACGATACCGCGCTGGCCTTCACCGACGAGTTCGCCGAGGTGCCGATCGACGCCAGCCAGCTCATCTGGGTGGCCACCGCGAACGATGCGCGTTGCATCCCCGACCCGATCCTCAACCGCATGAACGTCTACGAGGTGCAGGCGCCCGACCACGATGCGGCGCGCCGCATCGCGGCCAAGCTGTACCACGGCATCCGCGCCGAGCACGACTGGGGTTCGCGCTTCGAGCCGCAGGCGCGGCCCGAGGTGCTCGACCGCCTGGCCGAGATGGCACCGCGCGAGATGCGCCGCGCCTGGATGACGGCCTTCGGCAACGCCAAGCTCGACCACCGCGACCATGTGCTGCCGCGCGACCTGCCCGAACCCGGGCACAAGCGCGGGGCGATCGGCTTCGTGCAGTAGCCGGCGCGAATCGATCGGTTTCGTTCGGCCGCCAGCGCGGTAGCTCAGGCGCCGCGCTCCGACGGCTCCTGCGTGTTCACCGGATCGACGCGCGTCCACCGCCGCAGAGCCTGGGCCATCTGCGCGCGGGTGAAGGGCTTGGCGAGGTGATCGCTCATGCCCGCCGCCAGGCAACGCTCGCGTGCACCTTCCAGCGCATTGGCCGTCAGCGCCAGGATCGGCACGGGCCGCGCGCCGCACAGCCGCTCGACTTCGCGCAGCGCGAGCGAGGCCTCGTAGCCATCGAGCACCGGCATGTGGCAATCCATCAGCACGATGTCGAATCGCCCCACGCGCCACAATCCCAGCGCCTCGTGACCGTTGGCCGCTGTGACGACCGTGCAGCCCAGCGCAGCGAGGTGCGCCTGAGCCACCAGCTGGTTGACCTCGTTGTCCTCGGCCAGCAGCACGCGCAGTCCCAGGGCCGGGACGTCGTTGCCCGCACGCCCGCTGGCCACTGCGCGACCGGGCTGCGCGCCGTCGGGATCCGCGAGCAGCGCACGCACGGTGTCGCCGAACTGGTGGCGGCGCAGCGGCTTGGTCAGCGGCCCGCACATGGTGCTCCGCGTCGATGTCGGCGTAGGAGGTCGATTCCAGCGAGGTGAGCACGGCGATCGGCAGGTGCGCGCTGCGCGCATCACGACGCAGCGCACGCGCGAGGCTCAGGCCATCCATGTGCGGCATGTGCAGGTCGGTGAGCACGATGTCGAACGGCCGGCCTTCTTCGGCCGCCTGGGGCACGAGCCGCAGGGCCTCGCGACTGTCGGCACTGAGCACGACCTCCAGGCCCAGGCCGTGCAGGTAGTGCTCGACGATGAGGCGGTTCGTCTCGTTGTCGTCGACGACCAGGGCACGGGCGCCCGCGATGCTCGCTTGCGAGGCCCCGCTGGCCGGCGCGTCCTCGGCGCCCGGCTCGAGCGGGAACCAGCAACGGAATTCGGAGCCCTCGCCCGCCTTGCTGCGCACCGAGATGCCGCCGCCCATCAGCTCCGAGAGCCGGCGGCAGATGCTCAGGCCCAGGCCGGTGCCGCCGAAGCGCCGCGTCGTCGAGCCGTCGGCCTGCTCGAAGGCGTCGAAGATGATGCTCTGCGCGGCCTCGCTGATGCCCAGGCCGGTGTCGCGCACGGAGATCTCCACGCGCGGCCCCTGCTCGCCCTGGGCCGGCACGATGCGCGCGGCCACGACGATCTCGCCGCGCATCGTGAACTTGACGGCGTTGGAGACCAGGTTGGTCAGCACCTGGCGCAGGCGCAGCGCGTCGCCGCTGACTCGCCGCGGCAACCCGAGATCGACGCGGCACAGCAGCTCCACGCCATTGGCCTGCGCCGGCTTGGCGAACAGCGACACGGTCTCCTCGACGACCTGGATGAGGTCGAAGCTGTGCCGTTCGAGCCGCATGCGGCCGGCCTCGATCTTCGAGAAGTCGAGGATGTCGTTGAGGATCGCCATCAGCGCCTCGCCCGAGCCGAAGGCGGTCCGTGCGAAGTGGCGCTGGCGCTCGGTCAGCGGCGTGTCCAGCAGCAGGTCGATCATGCCCAGCACGCCGTTCATCGGCGTGCGGATCTCGTGGCTCATGTTGGCCAGGAACTCCGACTTGGCCCGGCTCGCCCGCCTCGGCGGCCTCGCTGGCCACGCGGATCGCGCGTACGGGTCTCGACTGTCGTCTCCAGCTCGGCGCGGTGCCGCGACAGCGCGGCCTCGCGCAGGCCGATCTGCGCGAGCAGTTCGTTGAAGCGCTCGTACAGGCGGCGGATCTCCTGCGGCCCCTTCTCCTGCGCGCGCAGCTGGTAGCCGTCTCCTCGTGCGACCTGGTCCATGAAGGACACCAGCTCGCGCACCGGCTCGACGATCTCGCCGTGAACACGCTCGGCCATGCGCGTGCCCAGCAGCAGCGCCACGCCCGCGACGGCGGCGGCGAGCAGCAGCCGCGTGCCCAGCGCCGTCCACAGCCGCAGCAGGTCCTTCTCGATCACCAGGGTGCCCAGCACCTGAGCGTCGACCTGCACCGGCGTGGCCACCACGATGCGCTGCCAGTCGAGCGACTCGGAGGGGACTTCGGCGGGCAGCTGCAAGGCGTGCGCGGCGTGCGGCGCCTCGCCGCCTGCGGCGCCTCGCCGGTACTCGGCGAACACCTGCCCGTCCTGATCGAACAGCGCCGCGTGCTCGACGGCCGGCACGGCCGCCAGGCTGGCAATGGTGCCGCTGGCCGAGCTGCGGTCGCCGAAGGCCAGCGCGCCCTGCAGGTTGCGCGCGAGCACAGCGGAAACGCTGCGCGCCTCGTCGAGCGCCTGCCGGCGGCCGTTGTAGGCCTCGAACAGAGACGAGAACACGAAGATGAGCGTCACCGCCAAAGCGATCGACAGCATCGCCGCGCTGCGCAGCCGCCGGGACAGCGTTCCCGTGGCGTTCACGGCTTGGCACCTCCGCCGTCGATGACGTTGCGCGCCACCTTGAGCAGTTCGACCGGCAGGCGCAGCTGGGCGCGCGCCGCGGCGTCGCGGTTGATGTCGAAGCGCAACTGCGCGCCTTCGCGCACGAAGCCGATCGCGCCGCCGGACTGTGCAAAACCTTCGCCGTCACCGACGGTGAGCACGCCCGCAGGCACCACCGCCGCGCGCCGGGACTCGCGTTCCGGCGAGAACACGACATGGCAGCCCCGCGCCTCCTCGGCCCGTGCCAGCTGCCGCACCGGCCCGACCGCGTGGCCCTGCACCTTCTTGCCTTCGATGGTGGCGAAGGCGGCGGCCCAGGCTGCATCGCTGCCCAGCACGCAGGTCTGGAACGGGGCACCTGCCGGCAGGCTCTCCGCAGGCCACTCGACGAACAGGGCAATGCGGTAGATGAACGCAGCCTTCAGTTCGGACTCGGTGGCCACGCGTGTCTGCGCTGCCGCAGCCGATGCCACGGCGAGGCCGGCGCAGGCCGCGCCGAGCCGGTAACGCCAACGGGCGCCGAGTCTCATGAGGAGCGCTTCGCGCAGCCCGCTCAGAAGGCCTGCCGCCAGCGCAGGAAGGCGCGGCGCGGCACGGTGGTGGCGCTGGCCAGGCCGAAGTCCGGCGAGAACTCCACGACCGCCGGCCGAAGCAGGTTGGTGCCGCCGACGGACAGCTCGGCCAGCGGGTTGACGCGCCGGTCAGCGTGGCGTCCAGGGCGGTGTAGGCGTCGACGTGCTGCGATGGTTCGGACGGCGCGCCGCGCTGGCCGACATGGCGAACGCGCGCGTCGAGTCGCCAGCCGGCGGCCAGGTCGATCACGCTGCGCCATTGCGCCAGCCACTTCGGCGTGGCGTAGAGCTGGCGGTCCAGGCCCGACGTGGTGGCGTCTGCCGGCCCCGTGACGTCGAGGTGGCTCAGCCCGATCTGGTGTCGCCAGCCCGGGGCCGGGCGCCAGTCCGCCGCCGCCTCGAGGCCACGCAGCCGGACGTCGTAGGTCCGGCTGAGCATGCCGAGCTCGAGGTGGGGAACGGGCGTGGCCACGAAGACCGGCGCCGTGTCGGGGACGGCGGCGCCGGTGTCGTCGCTGAGGCGGTGCCAGAACACCGTCGCATCGAACGACAGGGACTGGCTCGCCTGCGTGCGCAAGCCGAGCTCGGCGGCATCGAGGATGCGCCGGACCTGCGGGCTGCCGCTCTGGCCGTTGCCGTTGAGCAGCTGGATGGGCAGCGGTCCCGGGTTCTGCGGCGTGCCCGGCGGCAGCACCGTCAGCTTGATGATGCCGTCCTGCTCACCACGCGCCGGCGTGCGGCTGGCGCGCGAGATGCCGCCCCAGATCGCCAGGTCTTCGGCCGGGGTGAACAACAGGCGCAGGTTCGGCTGCGCATGGGAGCCGGTGTAGAGATCGTGGTCGACGCGCACGCCGGCGGTGGCGCGCCAACGTCCTGGCGACAGCACCCATTCGTCCTGGGCGAACAGGCTCCACTCGAAGCCGCGGCGCTGCGCCGGGTTGAACGTGATCCAGTCGGTCGCGTCCGCGGGCAGATCGAGGTGGCGAAGTCCGCCACCGAAGGTCACTTCATGGGCCCCGGCCGGGCGCCACACGGCGTTGGCCTCGGTGGCCACGGTCGTGGGCTGCGCGCGCACCCGCTCGCCCAGGCGGATGCGCTCCGCGGCGAACGATGCGGCCAGCGAGAGGGACAGGTCCTGCGACAGCTTGGTTTCGTGCCGCGCGGCCAGCAGGGTGCGGTCGTAGCGCAGCTGGATCGGAATCGTCGTGAGATAGGGCGGCAGGTAGCTGCCGTCGGTCTGCTGCTCGTCCGAGGTCGAGCTGACGACCTGGGCCTCCAGCGTGCTGCGGGAGTCGGCGCCCCAGTCGCGGTCCCATCGCGCGTCGGCCATCTTCTGGCGGAACGCGTCGTTCGCATCCATCCCATCGGCGCCGCGACCGCTGTCACCGGTGTCGCCCATCGCGCCGAAGCGCCACTGGCTGCCGCCGTCGCCCGCACCGCCGTGCCGCACGCGCAGCGTCCGGCGGCCACCATCGCCGGCCGCAGCGTCGGCATAGGTGCCCTGCGTCTCGCCGGCCGGCTTGGTGATGATGTTGATGACACCGTTGACGGCGTTCGAGCCCCAGATCGATCCCGCCGGGCCATGCAGCACCTCGATGCGCTCGATGTTGTCCAGCGGCACGCGCTCGGCTTCCCAGAGCACGCCGGAGAACATCGGCGAATAGACGCTGCGGCCGTCCACCAGAACCAGCAGCTTGTTCGCGTACCGCCCGGTGAAGCCGCGCGTCGAGACGCCCCAGCGCGACGCCGACAGCTGCGCCACGTCCATGCCGGGCACGAGGCGCAAAGCCTCGGGCAGGCTGCGGACGCCACTGGAACGGATGTCGTCCGACGTGATCACGTGCATCGAGGCTGCGACGTCGGCCAGGCGCTGCGTCTTGCGCGACGCCGACACCACCTCGATGCGCATCAGCTCTTCGAGCGGCAGGTCGGCCAGCTGGGCGGCCGACGCGGGCAGGGCCGTGGCGACCAAGGTCAGGGCCGCCAGGGCGGCAGGGCGCATGTCGCACTTGATTCGTGACAGGTTCATCTCACAGCCTTCTTTCGGGGCGACGCTTCAACTGAATATCGTCATAGTCTGTCCAATGTCATCACGTGATGACGCATGGAAAAGCGCTGTGATGCGGCCACAAATCACGCGCCGCCTCGCGACATGGCGGCGGCGTTCACGCCAGGCCCACGGAGGGCTGGCCACGCATCAGGCAGTGCCTGCCGGCCTGCTTGCCGGCGTACATGGCGGCATCGGCACGTTTGAGCAGCGACAGCGCGTCGTCACCGTCCGACGGCGCGAGCGCGTAGCCGATCGTCAGCCCCACGCTGCAGGGCTGACGCGCGGCGACGAAGGGCTCGCGGAAGCCCTCGAGCAGCTTGCGGCCCAGCGCCTGCGCGTCGGCATCGCTCGCCAGGCCGCTGGCCACGACGACGAACTCGTCGCCGCCCAGCCGTGCGACGGTGTCGCTGCCGCGCAGCAGCGACTCCAGTCGCCGCGCCACGCCCACCAGCACCTCGTCGCCGGCGTCGTGGCCGAGACGGTCGTTGATCGGCTTGAAGCCATCGAGGTCGAGCAGGAACACCGCCGTCATGCGCTCGGGCCGCGCCGGCGGCAGCGCCCGCTGCAGCACCTCGGCCAGGCCGCGCCGGTTCGGCAGCCCGGTCAACGCATCGGTGTGGGCCAGCGAACGCAGGGCATCGCGCTCCAGGTGCGCGCGCTGCGCTGAGGCGCGCAGGTCCTCGATGCGCACGGCCAGCACGCGCATCCACATCGTCATCTCGAACATCGCGCCGAGCTGGAAGGCATGCAGCGTCCAGAAGTTCGCACCGACCCAGCCGCGCAGCACTGCGGCCATCGTCAGTGTCGACAGGGCATAGGCCCCCCAGCCGATGAGCATGTACAGGCCGATGCGGTCGCCCCGACGCGCGCGTTGCCAGCCCGCCGGGATGGCCAGCAGCATCGGCAACGGGCCGAGCACGGTGGCCAGGCGCTGCGCGCTGCGGTAGTCGATGGCGCCAAGCACGAACGCCAGGGCCAGCACCGCGGCCAGAGCCGCCACCGACTTGAGCGCCTTCGAAATCCAGGGCTGCAGTTCGCGCACCGCGAGCACCCGATCGACGAACAGGCAGCCGCCGACGATGGCCACGAGCACCGACAGCGGCGCGACGATCAGGCTCAGGACCGCATGGTCGCCCCACAGGTGCTGCGGCCCGATCCCGGAGTAGGCGACGAAGAACAGCCCCGTGCCGGCAATGGTGGCGGCATAGCTCAGGAACATGCTGTCGCGCAGGCTGACCCACTGCGACAGGCTGTACAGCAGCAGGCAGAGCATGGCCCCGGCGAGCAGGCCCTGCAGCACCTGGGCCTGAGCCTCCCTGGCATGGAAGGCCTGCGTCGTGGTCAGCGTGATCGGCAGCACCATGGAGCTGTGCGTGCGAACCCGCAGCAGCAGTTCGTGGTGACCACCAGGCTCCAGCTCGATGGCGGCGGCGTGCCAGGCACTGGGCAACGGATGCTGAGAGAAGGGCAAGGCGCGGCCCATGACGATCGGCACGCTGCTGGCGGAGACGGCGCTGCCGCCGCTCGGCACATACAGCGCCAGCTCGTCGATCGACGCATAGTCGACCGACAGCACCCAGCGCCGCGGCGCCGTCGCGGCGAGCGTCACCGGCACGCGCAGCCAGACCGCATCCTGCCGCGGGCCGAGGTTGGCATGCGGGCCGCCGGGGGTGACGAATTCATCGCGCCGCGCCAGCACCTGAGCGAGCGTCAACGTGTGCGAGGGGTCGCTCAGCACCGTGACGGACGGCCAGGCCTCGACCGAGAGGGTCTGGTCATCGAGCGCCACGGGCTGAGCCGCCGCCGGCAACACCGCCAGGCAGCACAGCAGGAACAGCCACCAGAGACGGACAAATGGGCGCTTCACCCGGGAGTCATCGGCCATGCGTCGGCGCACTTGAGGGCAGCGGCCCGGCCACAACAAAGGAAACCGTCCGGCGACGCGCCTGAAACGGCATTGCGACACGGGCCGGCGAAGCTGTGCATCCCGCGGCTCACCGAGGCCGCACCCCATGCCAGGACCCCGCCATGACTCCCCAGCAGACCGACCTGATCCGGCGCAGCTTCGCGCTTGTCGCACCCATGGCCGACGAAGCCGCCGCCCTCTTCTACCGCAAGCTCTTCAAGCAATCGCCGGAGCTGCGGCCCCTGTTCATCGGCGACCTGCGCAGCCAGGGCCGCAAGCTGATGGACATGATGGGCGCCGCGGTGAAGCTGCTCGACCGCCCCGAATCGCTGGTGCCGGTGCTGGCCCAGCTCGGCGCGCGCCACGCCGGCTATGGCGTGCAGGCAGGCGACTACCGCAGCGTCGGCCTCGCCTTGATGGCGACGCTCGATGAAGGCCTGGGCGCCGACTTCGACGACGCCACGCGCGAGGCCTGGGGCGCGATGTACGCGCTGGTCAGCACGACGATGATGGCCGCCGCCGGCCAGGCGCGCCGCGCGGCCTGACGCCGCTCAGTTCATCAGCAGCGTGGCCACGCGGTCGACGAGGTCGGCCCGCCCGAAGGGCTTGTCCAGGCTCGAGCAGCCCGACTCGGCGAGAAACTTCTCGGCCCCCGGCGACAGCGTGTCGCCGGTGACGAAGAGCATGCGCCGCGCCAGCGCCGGGTGGCGCGCCTTCACCTCGCGCCACAGGGCTGCGCCGTCCATCTCCGGCATGCGAAGGTCGGACACGATGGCGTCGAAGCGCGCCTCTGCGAGCAGTTCCAGGGCCAGCGCGCCGGATTCGGCGGTCGCCACCTCGAAGCCCGCGCCTTCGAGCATGGCGCGCATGAGCTCGGCGATCTCGGCTTCGTCGTCGACGACCAGCACGCGGGCCGGGCCGGAGCCGTCGGCGCTGCCGAGCGCCCCTGGCTCGGTGACACCGTCGGCACGGCCGCTGATCGGCAGGCTCATGCGGAACACCGCACCGCTGCTGCCGATCTCCAGCCCGAGCTGGCCGCCATGCTCGCGCACCAGCGAGCGCGACACCGCCAGGCCCAGGCCGGTGCCCATGCCCTCGGGCTTGGTGGTGAAGAAGGGCTCGAAGATGCTCTCGTGCAGCGCCGGCGGCACGCCGGGGCCGCTGTCGGCCACGCGCAGCCACACGCGCGGCTCGCGGTTGTCGCGCCGCGCCTCGACGCCAGTGGCCACGCGCACCACGCGTTGCGCCGGATCCGGCGCCGCGGCGAGTGCCTGTTGCGCATTGACCAGCAGGTTGAGCACCACCTGGCCGATCTGGTCGGCGTCGGCGCTGACCTCGGGCAGTTCGGGCGCGAGGGCCAGCTGCAGCTCGATGCCGTGGCTGCGGAAGGTGTAGGCCAGCATGTCGACCGCGGCGCGTGCCAGGTCGTTGAGCTGCACGTTGCGCCGTTCGGCGGGTTTTTGCCGTGCCATGTTCAGGAACGTGCGCACGATGCGCCCGCAGCGCTCGGCGGCCTCGCGGATGCGCCGCGCATCGGACTGCAGCGCGGGCTCGCCCTCGCACTTCTCCTCCAGCAGGCTGGCGCGGCCCATCACGATGGCCAGCGGGTTGTTCAGCTCGTGCGCCACGCCGGCGAGCAGGCTGCCCATCGCACCGAGCTTCTCGCTCTGGCGCAGCGCCTCGCGCTGGCGTTCGATCTGCTCGGCGGCGGCGCGCCGTTCCGACAGGTCGGTGAGCGAGGCGGTGAAGTGCGATTCGCCCGCCAGATCGGTGCGCCACAGCACCACCTCGACCGGGAACTCGACGCCGTCGGCACGCATCGCCGTCATCTCGACGCGGCGGCCCAGCGCATCCGCGTCGCCGCCCTCGCGCATGCGCGCGATCGCCGCCTCGTGCCCGGAACGGTGGCGCGGCGGGACGGCCACGTCGACGACGGGCCGCCCGAGCACCTCGTCGCGCCGGCGGCCGAACATCGCCTCGGCGGCCGGGTTGAACTCGACGATGCGGCCCATCGCATCGGTGGAGATGATCGCCGCCAGCGCGTGGTCGACGATGGCCGACTTCAGCGCCAGGGCCTGCTGCTCGCGTGCCTGCGCCTCGCGCGCGGCGCCGAAGGTCTCGCGCGTCAGCCGCACCCAGGGGGCCCAGATCTGCGGCAGCGAAGGCTCGGCGGCATTCAGGTCGAAGGCCTTGCGGTGCAGGTAGTCGACCAGGCGCAGCGAGGGCAGCGCATGTCGGCGCCACAGCAGGGTGGCGACGCCGAGGAAGAGCACCAGCAACGCGGCACCTCCTGCCGCATACGGCGCCACATCGCGCAGCACGAGCCGGCGCACATGAGCGCTGTCGCTGGCGTACACCGCGCGCCACGGCGCGACGGCGGACGGCCGCGCCGCCAACAGCAGCGAGCCCAGGGGCAGTGCCAGCGGCGCGTCGAGCGCGCGCCGCAGGTCGTCGGGGGCGAGGGCCGGCAGCATGCCTGCCAGCGACGAACTGGATGGCTCGTCGCGCGCCTTGTACTCCCACACCACGCGCCCGGCCGTGTCGAGCACCCAGAAGCGGCCGATGCCGGCATCGATGCGCGCCGCATCCAGCGCCGCGGCCGGCAGTTCGCCGGTGACCGTGCCCGGGCTGTCATTGAGCATCAGCGCGGCAGTGGCGCGGATGGCACCGTCGGCCCGGACCTGCCAGGTCACCGCGTCGGGGAACACGCGGCCGTCTTCGCCGGCCGCGGCATGCCGCGCAGCCAGACGCTGCATGGCACCGACCACGTCGGTGGCACCCAGTTCGGCGAGCAGTTCGTCGCTGCGCACCCAGGGGTAGACCCACAGCTGCGACCCCTGCGCGTCGACGTAGTAGGTGCGCCGGAAGCCACTGCGCCCGGCGGTGACCAGCCGGGCTTGCTGCGCGAACAGCGCGGCCTGCTCGACGGCGGCGCCGCGCCAGCGCGGATCCTTGCGCTGCGGACCGGCCAGCAGCACCTGCGGCGCGCTGTCGCGCAGCACCGGGGGCAGCGCGTCCATCGTGTACGCGGTGTCGTCGGCGTTGGCAAGCAGCGAGGCGCGGTCCACCGGGACGGAGGGCGCCAGCGAGGGCACCTGCGTCGCGTTGCGCAGCCGAAGCAGGTTGTCGCGCAGCGGCGCGAGCACCGCATCCAGCCGCGTCACGCGGCGCTCGGTGCTCATCGCGATCTGCCGCTGGGTGCCGAGCGCGACGATCTCGAACTGCAGCGCCAGCACGTAGAGGATGGCCGCAGCCACCGGCAGGCCGAGCGCCAGCATCAGCAGCGCATAACTTCGGCGCAGGCGCTGCAGCGCCGCGTCCGGCACCGGCTGCGGCAAGGTCACGCGCCGGCCCCGCCCCCGGGAACGTAGACGTAGCCGACGTTGCGAACCGTCTTGAGCACCTCCGGCTTGTCCGGGTTTCGTTCGATCTTGCGGCGCAGCCGCATGATGCGCAGGTCGATCGAGCGGTCGAACACGTCCCAGCCGCGGTTGTGTGCCTGCTCCATGATCTGGTCGCGGTTCAGCGGCCGGTTCGGGTGGCGCGCGAACAGCGCGAGCAGGTCGTACTCGGCCGCGCTGATCTCGACCTCGGCACCATGGGCCCCGAACAGGCGGCGCTGGTCGAGATCGAGCTCGCATTCGCCGAAGCGGACGCGACGGGTGGCCGGCTCGGCCTCGGCCGCGGCGGGTGCAGCCGGGCCGGCGTTGAGGCGGCGCAGCACGGCGCGCGAGCGCGCCAGCAGCTCGCGCATCTCGAAAGGCTTGGGCAGGTAGTCGTCGGCGCCGAGCTCCAGGCCGACGATGCGATCGACCGACTCGCCGGCGGTGGTCAGCATCACCAGGCCAAGGCGCGGATGGTTCTCGCGCAGGAAGCGCGCCAGCGACAGCCCATTCTCGCCGGGCATGTTGACGTCGAGGATGGCGAGGTCGGGCAGGCGCAGCGCGACCTGGCGGCGCGCGGCGGCGGCATCTTCGGCCAGCACCACCTCGAAGCCGTGGCGGGCGAAGTACTCGCCGAGCAGCGCGCGCAACTCGGGTTCGTCGTCGACCACCATCACCAGCGGGCTGGTGCCGGCTGCGATCTGGACCTGGCTCACGGGGAAGGCTCCTGCGGCAAAGGATTGCGAGCGCGGATCATATCGACCGGGCAAGGCCGGCGACACCGGTGCAAGCGAGGTGGCCAGCCAGGTCATGCCGAGCTCCGGCGATTCAGGCGGCACAGGCCGCCGTGGCCGGACCGTGCGCCGGGGCCGCCGGCTCGTCCGCCAGGTCTTCAGGGAAACACTCGCTGCGGTACGTCGGCTCGGGCGCGCACTCACCGGCCTGCAGCCGGTAGATGCGCGAGCTGGCCAGGGTGCGGGCCAGGTAGAACCAGCCGGTGGGCGGGCGGCGTGGGAAGGTGGCGGAGGCGTTCATCGGATCGTCCTGTGGAGGTGGCGCCAGTGGCTGCGAGATGAAGCGATGTTCGGCCGGCCGTGTTTCGCGCCGGCTTCGGCCGCGGCCCCGCCGTGTTTCATGTGTTGCGCGATCGTTATCATGGGTCGCATGCCCGTCTCCCTCGCCGGCCAGCTGGTCGTGGCCATCTCCTCGCGCGCCCTCTTCGATTTCGAGGAGGAGAACCAGGTCTTCGAGGCCTCGGACGACCGCGCCTACATGCAGCTGCAGCTGCAGCGGCTGGAGCACGCCGCCAAGCCGGGCGTGGCCTTCTCGCTGGTCAACAAGCTGCTGGCCTTCAACACGCCGGGCAAGCAGCGTGTCGAGGTGGTGATCCTGTCGCGCAACGACCCGGTGTCGGGCATGCGGGTGTTCCGCTCGGCGCAGCACTACGGGCTGCCGATCCAGCGCGGCGTGTTCACGCGCGGCGAATCGCCGTGGCGCTACCTGCGTCCGCTGGCAGCCAACCTGTTCCTCTCGACCAACGAACCCGACGTGCGCTCGGCGCTGGGCGCCGGCGTGCCGGCCGCGCGCGTCTACCCGCAGTCGGCGCGGGCCTCCGACGCCCACCCCGACGAGGTGCGCATCGCCTTCGACGGCGACGCGGTGCTGTTCTCCGACGAAGCCGAGCGCGTGTTCCAGCGCGACGGGCTCGACGCCTTCCAGAGCCACGAGCGCCAGCAGGCCGCCACGCCGCTGGCGGCCGGGCCCTTCAAGCCGCTGCTGCAGGCACTGCAGGCCCTGCAGCGCGAACCCGGGCAGGACATGCGCATCCGCACCGCGCTGGTCACTGCGCGCAGCGCGCCGGCGCACGAGCGCGCCATCCGCACGCTGATGGAGTGGCACATCGAGGTCGACGAGGCGATGTTCCTCGGCGGGCTGCCCAAGGGCGAGTTCCTGCGCGAGTTCGAGCCCGACTTCTTCTTCGACGACCAGACCGGCCACATCGAGAACGCCGCGCCGCACGTGCCGGCGGGGCACGTGGCCTCGGGCATCGTCAACGGCTGATCGGCGCCCTCAGCCGAGGAATCGTGTGGCCAGCCGCTCGATCAGCGGGCGCCGTTCCCAGGCCTGCAGCGCGCGCTCGGCGAACTCGCGGCCGCGCTCCGTCAGGCGGTAGTAGTGGATGTGCTCGAAGCCGTCGGGGTTGTCGTACTCGTCGATCAGCGCATACTCGGCCAGCGGGCGGAACGCCGTCTGCACCGTGCCGCCGTCGATCGAGCAGCCACCCCAGCTCTCGCTGGCCCGCACCAGCACGTGGCCGCGCCGCAGGGCGCGCAAGGCGTCGATGAATTCCCCCCGGTTGGCGATGATGGTCGAGTCGGGCATGGCGTCCTGCTTCGATGGAGTCGATCCTGCAACCATCTTCGGCGTCCACGCCCGGTGAGAGCCGTCGAAAAGTCGCGGGTTCCGCCGCCAATCCCGCCGTGATCGCCACGGCCGTGGCAAAGCTCACGCGCCGCGGTGCACGTGGCGGCGCAGCGCCGGCAGGTCGAGCACGCGCAGGCCACCGTACTCGATGGCGATCAGGCCCTCGGCCTGCAGCGAGCGCAGCGCCTCGTTGACCCGCTGTCGCGACAGCCCGACCAGGTAGCCCAGCTCCTGCTGGGTGATGCGCAGCAGCGTGCCCACCCCCGGGTACAGCACCGGGTGGAACAGCGCCGCCAGGCTGCGCGCCACACGGGTGTCGGGGTCGTTCAGGCGGTCGATCTCGCGCGCCGCGATGAACTGGCCGAGCCGCTCGTTGAGCTGGTTCATCACATAGCGGTTGAACGGGATGCTGCGCTCGAGCAGCCACTCGAAGGTGGCGATGTCCAGGCCGGCCACCGTGCTCTTGCGCAGTGGCTCGATGTTGTAGCGATAGACCTCGCGCTTGAGCAGCGTGCCCTCGCCGAACCAGGCCCCCGGCGGCACGCCGGTGAAGGTGATGGCGAAACCCAGCGAGCTGTCGTTGCTCATCTTCAGCAGGCCATCGAGCACGCCGAACCAGTAATTGGCCTGCCGGCCGATCTTGCAGACATAGTCGCCCGGATCGGCCTCGACCACCTGCAGTGCCGCGACGACGCGCGCGTGCTCCGTCGCGTCGAGCAGTTCCAGCCAGGGCACCATCGACAGCTCCGCCGGCAGCGGCGAGCGGGCGCGCTGGCGCAGGGGCGCCGGGCGGTGCGGGAGTTCGGCGATCGGGGTGCTCATGCGCTTGGATATTGACGTCGGACTGACATTGGCCCCTGGGGAAAGTCCCCTCGGGTCTGTCCCGGAGATTGTCGTCACAACGACAACTTGACGTCAAACTAGTTCCTACAGTCCCGACACCGACAGGAGACCAGCGGTGCAGACCACCTTTCCGCGACTGATGCTCGAACACGCCAGGCAGCGCCCCACGGCGCCGGCCCTGCGCGAGAAGGTCTACGGCATCTGGCAGACGCTCACCTGGGCCGATCTGGCGCAGCTCGTGCGCGAGCTGGCGGGCGGCATGGCCGTGGCCGGCCTGAAGCGCGACGACCACATCGTCGTCGTCGGCGACAACCGCCCGCGCCTGTACGCCTCGATGCTCGCCGCGCAGGCGCTGGGCGCCGTGCCGATCCCGCTGTACCAGGATGCCGCCTCGGCCGAGTTCGTCTTCCCGATCGTCAATGCCGACGTCGGCTTCGCCATCGTCGAGGACCAGGAACAGGTCGACAAGCTGCTCGAGATCCGCGAGAAGTGCCCGCTGCTCACGCGCATCTGGTACGACGACCCGCGCGGCCTGCGCAACTACAGCGAGCCCGGGCTGACCGCGCTCGACGCGCTGATCGAGTCCGGCCGCGCCCATGCGCAGGCGAATCCGGGCTTCTTCGACGCCGAGGTCGCCAAGGGGGCGCCGCAGGACATGGCGGCGATGTTCTTCACCTCCGGCACCACCGGCAACCCGAAGGGCGTGGTGCACACGCACTTCACGCTGCTCGACCGCGCCAAGGCCGGCGCCGACTTCGACCACCTGACCGAGAAGGAAGAGGTGCTCGCCTACCTGCCGCCGGCCTGGATCGGCCAGAACATCTTCAGCTACGCGCAGTGGCTGGCCTGCGGCTACGTGGTCAACTGCCCCGAGTCGGCAGCCACGGTGACGATCGACCTGAAGGAGATCGGGCCGACCTACTACTTCGCGCCGCCGCGGGTCTTCGAGGGCCTGCTGACCAGCGTGATGATCCGCATGGAAGACGCCAGCGCGATCAAGCGCAAGCTCTTCCACCACTACATGAACGTGGCACGCAAGGTCGGCCCGGCCTTGATGGACGGCAAGCCGGTGGGCCTGGCCGACAAGCTGAGCTATGCGCTGGGCAACCTGTTCGTCTACGGCCCGCTGCGCAACACGCTGGGCCTGAGCCGCGTGCGCGTGGCGTACACGGCCGGCGAGGCGATCGGCCCCGACCTGTTCACCTTCTACCGCTCGATCGGCATCAACCTCAAGCAGCTCTACGGCTCCACCGAGACCGCCGTGTTCGTCTGCCTGCAGCCTGACAACGAGGCCAAGGCCGACACGGTGGGCGTGCCCATCGCCGGCGTGGAGATCAAGCTCACCGACAGCGGCGAGATCCTCATCAAGTCGCCCGGGCTGCTCAAGGAGTACTACAAGAACCCGTCGGCCACCGCCGAAGTGCTCGACGCTGCGGGCTGGTACCACACGGGCGACGCCGGCTTCCTGGACGCCGGCGGCCACCTGAAGATCATCGACCGCGCCAAGGACGTGGGGCGCATCATGGGCGGCGCCAACGACGGCGCGATGTTCGCGCCCAAGTACGTCGAGAACAAGCTGAAGTTCTTCCCGCACGTCAAGGAGGCGGTGGCCTTCGGCGACAAGCGTGACCGTGTGTGCGCCTTCATCAACATCGACGTCGAGGCGGTGGGCAACTGGGCCGAGAAGCGCGGCCTGCCCTATGCCGGCTACACCGACCTTGCGCAGAAGCCCGAGGTCTACGAACTGGTGCGCGAATGCGTCGAGAAAGTCAATGCCGACCTGGCGGCCGACGCCATGCTGGCCGGCAGCCAGATCAGCCGCTTCCTGATCCTGCACAAGGAACTCGATGCCGACGACGGCGAACTCACCCGCACGCGCAAGGTGCGCCGCGGCTTCATCGGCGAGCGTTACCAGGTGCTGGTCGACGCCCTGTACGAAGGCCGTGCCGAGCAGTACATCGAGAC
This sequence comes from Rhizobacter sp. AJA081-3, assembly GCF_017795745.1. Taxonomy (GTDB): domain Bacteria; phylum Pseudomonadota; class Gammaproteobacteria; order Burkholderiales; family Burkholderiaceae_C; genus Piscinibacter. Next base: position 3,647,929 of record NZ_CP059067.1, read on the forward strand.
GCAGGTGAAGTTCGAGGACGGCCGCAGCGGCATGGTCTCGGCGACGCTGAAGATCGCCGATGCGAAGACCTATCCGGCCATGAAGAAGGCGGCCTGACCATGGCAGAACGCAAGATCGGCGACGTCATCCTCGACGTCCAGAACATCAGCCTGCGATTCGGCGGCGTGAAGGCGCTCACCGACATCAGCTTCGACGTGCGCGAACACGAGGTGCGCGCCATCATCGGCCCCAACGGCGCAGGCAAGAGCTCGATGCTGAACTGCATCAACGGCGTCTACACGCCGCAGGACGGCTCGATCACGTTGCGCGGCCAGACCTTCAAGCACATGAACTCGCGCCAGGTGGCCGAGTCGGGCATCGCGCGCACCTTCCAGAACCTGGCCCTCTTCAAGGGCATGAGCGTGATCGACAACATCATGACCGGGCGCAACCTGCGCATGAAGAGCAACCTCTTCCAGCAGGCCATCCGTTGGGGCGCCGCCGAGCGCGAGGAGATCGCGCACCGCGAGGTCGTCGAGAAGATCATCGACTTCCTGGAGATCCAGGCCTACCGCAAGACGCCGGTGGGTCGCCTGCCCTACGGGCTGCAGAAGCGCGTCGACCTGGGCCGGGCGCTGGCCATGGAGCCCAGCCTGCTTCTGCTCGACGAGCCGATGGCCGGCATGAACGTGGAGGAGAAGCAGGACATGAGCCGCTTCATCCTCGACGTCAACGACGAGTACGGCACGACCATCGTGCTGATCGAGCACGACATGGGCGTGGTGATGGACATCTCCGACCGCGTCGTGGTGCTCGACTACGGCAAGAAGATCGGCGACGGCACCCCGCAGGAGGTGCGCCAGAACCCCGACGTCATCAGCGCCTACCTCGGCACGAGCCACTGAAAGCAGACCATGGCCTTCTTCCTCGAGACACTGATTGGCGGGCTGATGTCCGGCATGCTGTATTCGCTGATCGCGATCGGCTTCGTGCTGATCTTCAAGGCCAGCGGCGTATTCAACTTCGCCCAGGGGGCGATGGTCCTGTTCGCGGCACTGGCGATGGCGCGCTTCTCGGAGTGGATCCCTGCGGCATTGGGCATCGAGAACAAGGTGCTCGGAAACGTGCTCGCCTTCGCCGCCGCGATGATCGTGATGGTCATCGTGGCCTGGCTGATCGAGAGGCTGGTGCTGGGCAAGCTGGTCAACCAGGAAGGCATCACGCTGCTGATGGCCACGCTGGGCATCACCTATTTCCTCGACGGCTTCGGCCAGACCCTGTTCGGCAGCCAGATCTACAAGATCGACGTGGGCCTGCCCAAGGACCCGCTCTTCCTGTTCGACAGCGTCTTCCCTGGCGGCATCCTGGTCAGCCAGGAAGACCTGTACGCGGCGGTGATCGCCGCTGCGCTGGTCGCCGCGCTCAGCCTGTTCTTCCAGAAGACCGCCACCGGGCGCGCGCTGCGTGCCGTGGCCGACGACCACCAGGCCGCGCAGTCGATCGGCATCCCGCTGTCGCGCGTGTGGGTCATCGTCTGGAGCGTGGCGGGCTTCGTGGCGCTGGTCGCCGGCGTCATCTGGGGCAGCAAGCTGGGCGTTCAGTTCTCGCTGTCGGTGCTGGCGCTCAAGGGCCTGCCGGTGGTGATCCTCGGCGGCTTGACCTCGGTGCCCGGCGCCATCATCGGCGGGCTGATTCTCGGCGTGGGCGAGAAGCTCTCCGAGGTCTTCATCGGCCCGATGATCGGCGGCGGCATCGAGATCTGGTTCGGCTACGTGCTCGCGCTCCTGTTCCTGCTGGTGAGGCCGCAGGGTCTCTTCGGCGAGAAGATCATCGATCGGGTCTGACACCATGCTGTACAGAGAAAACGGCCAGTTCAAGACCAGCTACCGCGCCGACCAGGCGGTCTTCCCGATCGCTCAGGACCGCCTGGCGATCGGCCTGATCCTGGCCTTCGCGATCGTCGTCGTGCCCCTCGTCGCGCCGGAGTACCTGTTCCGCGCGATCCTGATCCCCTTCCTGATCCTCTCGCTGGCCGCGCTCGGGCTGAACATCCTGGTCGGCTACTGCGGGCAGATCTCGCTCGGCACGGGCGCGTTCATGGCGGTGGGCGCCTACGCGGCCTACAACTTCCAGGTGCGCATCGAGGGCATGCCGCTGATCGTCTCGCTGCTGATGGGCGGCGTGTGCGCCACGGCGGTGGGCGTGCTGTTCGGCATCCCGTCCCTGCGCATCAAGGGCCTCTATCTCGCGGTGGCGACGCTGGCGGCGCAGTTCTTCACCGACTGGGCCTTCCTGCGCATCAAGTGGTTCACCAACGACTCGTCGTCGGGCTCGGTCAGCGTGGCTGACCTCAAGGTGCTCGGCCTGCCGATCGACACCCCGGTTCAGAAGTACCTGTTCTGCCTGTCTTTCCTGATCGTCTTCGGCGTGCTGGCCAAGAACCTGGTGCGCGGCCACATCGGCCGCGAGTGGATGGCGATCCGCGACATGGACGTGGCCGCCGCGGTGATCGGCATCCGCCCCGTCTACGCCAAGCTGACCGCGTTCGCCGTCAGCTCGTTCATCGTCGGCGTGGCCGGCGCCTTGTGGGGCTTCGTGCACCTGGGCTCGTGGGAGCCGGCGGCCTTCAACATCGACCGCTCGTTCCAGTTGCTGTTCATGGTCATCATCGGCGGCCTGGGCTCGATCATGGGCAGCTTCTTCGGCGCGGCCTTCATCGTGGTGTTGCCGATCGTGCTGGACAACATGCCCTACTGGTTCGGCATCCCGATCGACACGGCCCTCGCGTCTCACCTCACGTTCATGATCTTCGGCGCGCTGATCGTGTTCTTCCTGATCGTCGAGCCGCACGGACTGGCGCGGCTGTGGTCGATCGGCAAGGAGAAGTTGCGCCTGTGGCCCTTCCCGCATTGACACCTCTCTTTTACCCACGCACCGCCGAGTGCTCTTTCCACCCCTCCTGGAGGCAGACATGAAGTTCAAGTCCCTGACAATGGCTGCGGCGATCGCCGCGTCCGGCCTGGCCGGCCTGGCCACGGCACCCTCTGCCTTCGCGCAGGCGAAGGAGCAGTTCTTCCCGGTGCTCGTCTATCGCACCGGGGCTTACGCGCCCAACGGCATCCCGTTCGCCAACGGCTACGTCGACTACCTGAAGCTGGTGAACGCCCAGGGCGGCATCAACGGCGTGAAGGTCAGCTTCGAGGAATGCGAGACCGGCTATGCCACCGACAAGGGCGTGGAGTGCTACGAGCGCCTCAAGGGCAAGGGCGCCACGGTGTTCCAGCCGCTGTCCACCGGCATCACCTTCGCGCTGACCGAGAAGGCCCCGGGCGACAAGATCCCGCTCATCACCGCCGGCTACGGCCGCAGCGAGAGCACGGACGGCAACGTCTTCAAGTGGAACTTCCCGCTCACCGGCACCTACTGGGACGCCGCCGACATCCTGCTGCAGCACGTCGGCAAGAAGGAAGGCAGCCTCGACAAGCTCAAGGGCAAGAAGATCACCCTCGTCTACCACGACAGCCCGTACGGCAAGGAGCCGATTCCGCTGCTGCAGGAGCGCAGCAAGATGCACGGCTTCGACCTGCAGCTGATCCCGGTGACGCACCCGGGCGTGGAGCAGAAGGCCGCCTGGCTGCAGATCCGCCAGAACCGCCCTGACTACGTCTTCCTGTGGGGCTGGGGCGTGATGAACTCCACCGCACTGAAGGAGGCCGTGGCCACCGGCTTCCCGCGCGACAAGATGTACGGCGTGTGGTGGGCCGGCGCCGAGCCGGACGTGAAGGACGTGGGCGACGGTGCCAAGGGCTACAACGCGCTGGCGCTGCAGCATGGTGCCGAGCCGAACTCCAAGATCGTCAAGGACGTCCTGGCGCAGGTGCACGGCAAGGGCCAGGGCACGGGGCCGAAGGACGAGGTCGGCCAGGTGCTGTACATGCGCGGCCTGTCGGCGGCCATGCTGGCGGTCGAAGGCGTGCGCCGCGCGCAGGAGCGCTACGGCAAGGGCAAGGTCATGACCGGCGAGCAGGCCCGCTGGGGCTACGAGAACCTGGCGCTCGACCAGAAGAAGCTCGATGCCCTGGGCTTCGCCGGCGTGATGCGGCCGATCAGCACCTCGTGCGCCGACCACCGCGGCGCCACCTGGGCACGCGTGCACACCTGGGACGGCGCGAAGTGGAACTTCAGCTCCGACTGGTACCAGAGCGACGACTCGATCATCAAGCCGATGATCAAGGCCGCCGCCGACAAGTACGCGGCGGAGAAGAAGCTGACCCGTCGCACGCCGGAGGATTGCCAGTCTTGACCCACCCCCGGAGCGGCTGACGCCGCTCCCCCTCAAGGGGGCGTCGCCAGCGGCCCGGCCAAGCCGGTTCCGCGGCGACTGCTTGATCGCACCGAGACACCATGAGCAACATCATCCTCAACGTCAACGGCATCGAGGTCATCTACAACCACGTGATCCTGGTGCTCAAGGGCGTGTCGCTGCAGGTGCCCGAAGGCGGCATCGTGGCGCTGCTCGGCGGCAACGGCGCGGGCAAGACGACCACGCTGCGCGCCGTGAGCAACCTGCTGGCCGGCGAGCGCGGCGAGGTCACCAAGGGCAGCATCGAACTGCGCGGCGAGCGCATCGAGAAGCTGTCGACCTCCGACATGGTCGAGCGCGGCGTCATCCAGGTGATGGAGGGCCGGCACTGCTTCGCCCACCTGACCATCGAGGAGAACCTGATGACCGGCGCATACACGCGCAAGGACGGCAAGGCCGCCATCGCGCAGACGCTGGAGAAGGTCTACAACTATTTCCCGCGGCTGAAGACGCGCCGCACCTCGCAGGCCGCCTACACCTCGGGCGGCGAGCAGCAGATGTGCGCGATCGGCCGCGCGCTGATGGCCAACCCGAAGATGGTGCTGCTCGACGAGCCCTCGATGGGCCTGGCGCCGCAGATCGTCGAAGAGGTGTTCGAGATCGTCAAGGACCTCAACACCAAGGAGAAGGTGACTTTCCTGCTCGCCGAGCAGAACACCAACATCGCGCTGCGCTACTCCGACTACGGCTACATCCTCGAGAACGGCCGCATCGTGATGGACGGCGAAGCCAAGGCGCTGCGCGAGAACGAGGACGTCAAGGAGTTCTACCTCGGCGTGGGCGGCGGCGACCGCAAGAGCTTCCGCGACGTGAAGAGCTACAAGCGCCGCAAGCGCTGGCTGGCCTGACGGGGCCGCGATGAGCGACGACGCCTTCGGCTTCGCACCGCCGCCGTTCAAGGCGGACGAGGCGCTGCAGCGCGCGAAGCGCGAGCTGCGCGAACTGGGCCTGAGCGAGCGTGAAGGCCGGTTCGACCGGCGCGGCGTGGCGATCGCCAAGGTCGCCCTGGACGGCGCCACGCTGAAAGCCTCGATCGTCAAACGCCCGAGCCGCAGCAGCCCCGAGTGGACCGACAAGACCCTGCGCGACAGCGCAGCCGTGCGCGACTTCGTCGCCGACCTGAAGAAGAAGCTCGCGACCTGGAACGACAGCGATGACTGACCACTACGACGCGCTGGAAACCCGCGACCCCGCCGCCCGCGAGGCGGCTCTGCTGGCCGCGCTGCCGCGCCAGGTGGCCGTTGCGCAGCGCACCGCCGCGTTCGGCGAGTTGCTCGCCGGCGTCGACGCCGCCAGCGTCACCACGCGTGCCGCGCTGGCCGGGCTGCCCGTGCTGCGCAAGCATGAACTGCTCGAACGCCAGAAGGCACAACGGGCGCAGGACCCGTTCGGCGGCTTCTCCGCCATCGGCTGGGCCGGCCTGCGCGCCCCGCGCGGCGCGAAGCGCGTGTTCCAGTCACCCGGCCCGATCTACGAGCCCGAGGGCGAGGGCCGCGACTACTGGCGCATCGCGCGGGCGCTGCACGCCGCGGGGTTCCGTGCCGGCGACCTGATCCACAACAGCTTCAGCTACCACCTCACGCCGGCCGGCTCGATGATGGAGACCGGTGCGCACGCACTGGGCTGCACCGTGTTCGCCGGCGGCGTGGGCAACACCGAGCTGCAGTTGCAGGCGATGCAGGAGCTGCGCCCGCACGCCTACTGCGGCACGCCGAGCTTCCTGCGCATCGTCTTCGAGAAGGCGGCCGAGGCCGGCATCGCCCTGCCCTCGCTGAGCAAGGCGCTGGTCAGCGGCGAGGCATTCCCGCCCAGCCTGCGCGACTGGCTCGCTGAGCGCGGCGTGCAGGGTTACCAGTGTTATGCCACGGCCGACGTCGGCCTGATCGCCTACGAGACGAGCGCGCGGCAAGGCCTGGTGCTCGACGAAGGCGTGATCCTGGAGATCGTGCGCCCCGGCACCGGCGAGCCGGTGCCCGAGGGGGAAGTGGGCGAGGTGGTGATCACCGTGCTGCAGGCCGACTACCCGATGGTTCGCTTCGGCACCGGCGACCTGTCGGCGGTACTCGCCGGCCCCTGCCCCAGCGGCCGCACCAACACCCGCATCAAGGGCTGGCTAGGCCGCGCCGACCAGACAGCCAAGGTGCGCGGCATGTTCGTGCACCCGAGCCAGGTCGCCGAAGTGGCGCGCCGCCACCGAGGTGCACAGCGTGCGCGGCTGGTCGTGGCCGGCGAGATGGCCAACGACACGATGACGCTGCACGTCGAGGTACCCGGCACGCCCGACGGCCTCGCTGCGCGCGTGGCCGAGAGCGTGCGCGACGTGACCAAGCTGCGCGCCGACATCGTGCTGTGCGCGCCGGGCAGCCTGCCCAACGACGGCAAGGTGATCGAGGACGCGCGCAGCTACAAATAGCCTCGTTCCTGCATCCCCGTTGTCCTCGGCGCGGAGGACAGACGGCGCGCGCGCCCCGGCCTACAGTGCCGCCACGAGACTTGGCACTGGAGCGCACCGTGTTCATCCGCAACTGCTGGTACGTCGTCGCCTGGGACCACGAGATCCCGGCCGACGGCCTGTTCGCCCGCACCGTCATCGGCGAGCCGCTGGTGCTGTTCCGCACCGCAGCCGGCGAGGTGGTGGCGCTGGAAGACCGCTGCTGCCACCGCCTCGCGCCGCTGTCCAAGGGCCGCAAGGAAGGCGACTGTGTGCGCTGCGGTTACCACGGCCTGATGTTCGACGCCGGCGGCATCTGCGTCGAAGTGCCGGGCCTGGACAAGGTGCCGCCCAAGGCGAAGGTGCGCCGCTATCCCGTCGCCGTGAAGAACCGCTGGGTGTTCGTCTGGATGGGCGACCCGGCGTTGGCCGACACCGCGCAGCTGCCCGATAACTTCTCCTGCGATCACCCGGACTGGCACCACAAGCCCGGCTACCTGCACTACGACACCAACTACCTGCTGATCGCCGACAACCTGCTCGACTTCTCGCACCTGAGCTACGTGCACGAGAAGACGCTGGGCGGCTCCACCGCCATCGCGCAGGCGCGGCCGACCATCGAGCCGGTGCCGCGTGGCCTGCGCGTCTCACGCTTCGTCACCGACGTGCCGCCGCCGCCCTTCTACAAGCGCATGCGCGAGTTCACGACGAATCTCGACCGCCACTTCATCTACGAGTTCCTGCTGCCGGCCACGCTGCTCATGCACTCCGGCGGCCGCCCCACCGGCAGCGCCGAGGCGAGCGGCCCGCAGACCGTGCGGCTGCATTCCTGCCAGACGCTGACGCCCGAGACCGAGCACAGCACGCACTACTTCTTCCAGCAGTCGGTGCCCACCGACCAGGGTGGCATGAGCCTGGCCGACACCGTCTACGCCAGCCTCGAGCAGGCCTTCGAGGAAGACCGCGCGATGATCACCGCGCAGGCGCGCACCATCGCCATGAAGCCGGACGCGCCGATGCTGCCGCTGGCGATGGACTCGGCGCTGATCCAGTTCCGCCGGATCGTCGACGAGGCGCTGCGCGCCGAGGGGCAGCAGGCGGCGGGCTGAGACCGAACCGCGTCCTCAGCGCTTGAGCGCGAGGGCGAACAGTTCGTGCCGCTGGTGGATGCCCAGCCGCTCGAAGGCGCGGTCGCGGTAGGTCTTGACCGTCGTCGGCGAGAGCTGCAGGTCGGCGGCGATGCCGTCGTGCGTCCAGCCGCGCAGCAGCCGCTCGCAGACCTCGCGCTCGCGCCGCGTCAGCGCACCGAACTCGGGAATCGCCGCCGGGCCCTGCGGGCGCAGCGCGAGGTGGCGCACCACGCAGGTCAGCAGCAGCGAGCCCATGGCCTGCAGGGTGTCGCGCTCCTCGTCGCTGAAGGCGGGCTGGCTCTCGTGGCGGTACAGGTTCATGGCCAGCAGCGCGCCGTCGGCGTCTTCGCAGGCCAGCGAGAGACGCTCCGACAGGCCGTGGCGCTGGAAGATCTGCCGCCGATGCTCCGGCGCCAGCTCCAGCGCATGCAGGTGCGTCAGCACCGCGTCGCCGCGCGCGACATGCTGGCGCACCTCGCCGAGCGCGCGGTCGTGGCGCCACAGGCCGGCACGGTAGGCGCCGAAGGCATCCGCCACGCAGTCCTCGGGCTGCAGGCAGCCGCCGAAGTGCAGCGCCGGCGGCGCGTCGTCGAAGATGCGGTAGACCGTCCACCAGCCCAGCGGCAGCAGCCGCGCCAGCTGCTCGATGCCACGCTGGCCGAAAGCCTCGTCGCCGATGCAGCCGATCAGGCCGGCCAGCGCGCCCGTGGCCTCGCTGCGCGGCAGGCGGATGCCGGGGTCGAGGCGGAGCGAGCGCAGTTCCATCGGGCGGGGGGGTGATCGGTAGGTCGGGAGTCGGTGAGCGTCGCTGTCCTCTGCTCGGAGGACATACAGGCGACAGTTGCCACGTTAGCCTGCGGCGCGGACCTGTGCCGTCGGGACTATCCCGGCCGGTGCACCGTCTCGCCCCATTCAATCAGGAGACATCGATGTCGTTTTCCCTCACCGCGGTGCGCCGCCTGCTCCTGCCCGGCGTTGCCGCGGCCACCCTCGCCTTCGGCCCGGCCGCGCGCGCCGAGATCCACATCGGCGTGGTGCTGTCGCTCACCGGCCCCGGCGCCTCGCTGGGCATCCCGGAGGAGAACGCGCTGAAGCTGTGGACCGGCGACCTGGCCGGCGAGAAGGTGCGCTTCACGGTGCTGAACGACAACACCGACAGCACCACCGCGGCCAAGAACACGCAGAAGCTGATCACCGAAGAGAAGGTCGACCTGATCCTCGGCGCCTCGCTGACCCCGCCCTCGCTGGCGGTGGTGGAGTCGGCCGGCCAGGCCGGCGTGCCGGTGATCTCGCTGGCCGGCGGCGGGGCCATCGTGCTGCCGCAGGACGGGCCGCGCAAGTGGGCCTTCAAGCTCTCGCCCACCGAGCTGATCTCCACCAACATGGTCATCGACCATGTGCTGAAGAACAAGGGCAAGACCATCGCCACCATCGGCGTGGCCAACAGCTACGGCGACGGCTTCCTGAAGGTCACCGAGCAGGTGACTGCGGCCAAGGGCGTGAAGATCGTCGCCAGCGAGAAGTACGCGCCGACCGACCAGAGCGTGACGGCGCAGATCGTCAAGATCATTGCCGCGAACCCGGACGCGGTGTTCATCCACAGCGCGGGCACGCCGGGCGCGCTGCCGCAGATCGAGCTGGCCAAGCGCGGCTACAAGGGCCCGGTCTACCAGACCCAGGGCGTGGCCAACAACGACTTCCTGCGCGTCGGTGGCAAGGACCTGGAAGGCGGCTACATGACGGTGGCGCCGGTGCTGGTGGCCGAGCAGCTGGCCGACAGCAACCCGGTGAAGAAGCCGGCGGTGGATTTCGTGCAGCGCTTCGAGGGCAAGTACGGCGCGGGCAGCCGCTCGCTGTTCGCCGCGACGATGTGGGACGCGCTGCTGATCGTTCAGCAGGCGGCCGCGCAGTCGTTGAAGAAGGCCAAGCCCGGCACGCCGGAGTTCCGCACCGCGCTGCGCGACGCGATCGAAGGCACGAAGGAATTCGTCGGCTCGCAGGGCGTGTTCAACATGAGCCCGGCCGACCACAACGGCGTCGACCAGCGCAGCCAGGTGATGGTCCGCATCGAGGGCGGCACCTGGAAGCTGCAGAACTGACCCTGGCGGCTACGGCGGCGGCGCCCGCCGCTTGAGCCAGCGCCGCATCGCCAGCGAGGGCCGGTCGGCGTGGAACGAGATCTCGTGCGCCGTGCCGGGCGGGTAGTTCGCCAGGTTGCGCTCGATCGCCTCCAGGCCGTCGATGTCTTCCTGGAAAGCCGCGAGCAGCTGCTCGTGCATGAAGGCGGTGATGGCACCATCCTCCAGCGCGAAGTTGCGCGCGTGGTGGATGAAGTAGTGCGTGCTGGTGGCCGACTCCGGCGTCACGATGTGCGCCGTGCGGATGGCGCGCGAGGGCTGCTCGGCGGCCGGCCGGTCGCAGGCATGGAAGGACACGCGCACCTCGTGCAGAGCCGGTGACACGAAGGTGGAGCTGGCGATGCGCGCGGCGTCCACGCCCTCGAGCCCGGTCGGTCTGGCCCAGATCGGCGGCAGCCGCGTCGGAACAACGCTGCGCGTGATGACGAAGCGGCCGGCTTCGGCGTCGATTTCCGTCTCGTAGGGCGCGCTGGCGTAGTCGGGCGTGCCGAAGGTCCTGGCATGCAGGAAGCTCAGGTGCGTGAGGTCGAGCAGGTTCTCGTGCAGCCGCACGTAGCTGGCCTTCATGTGCAGCTTCTGGCGCGACGCCGCCCAACCGGCATCGTCGATCCAGCCGGGGTGCGGCGCGGCCCGCAACGGCGCGCCGGCGCCCATCCAGATCCACACCAGCGGCCCGTGCTGCGCGACCGGGAAGGCACGCGTGCGCGCCCCCGGCGGCACCACGCTCTGCGAGGGCACGCCGCTGCACACGCCGTCGCAGCCGAAGCGAGCGCCGTGGTAACCGCAGACCAGCGTGTCGCCCTCGAGCGTGCCCAGCGACAGCGGCATCGAGCGGTGCGGGCAGCGGTCTTCCAGCGCCGCGACACCGCCGTCGGTGCGCCTCAGCAGCACGACCGGGATGCCGAGCAGCCGGCGCGCCAGCGGCGTGCGCGTCACCTCGTCGGCGAAGGCGGCGACGTACCACGCGTCGGTCACGAAAGGGGTGCGTTCGTCGGCCAGTTCGGCCTGCAGTCGCAGTGCGGCGTCGCGCACGCGGTCGGTGGTGTCCATGGTCGGCCCCGCTGTCTCGAAGGCGAGCATCGTGCACTGTGCTGCGGGCCGCGTCTATGGCTGCGGCGGCCCGCGCCGCAAGATCGCCCCGCCGCACGGCTGACGCCCATGGGCGAGTGCGAGGCCTGCTGCCGGCGCGTCAGCCGGCCCGCTTTGCCGAAGCGTCCACCTCGGCGCGCAGGCGATCTTCCTGAGCCTGCAACTCGGGCGTGAACTCGGCGCCGAAGTCGGCGGCCTCGAAGAGCGGGCGGATCTCGATCTCGGAGTCGCCGGGCATCGGGTTCGGGCAGCGCCGCACCCACTCGACCGCTTCGTCCATCGACTTCACCTGCCACAGCCAGAAGCCGGCAACCAGCTCCTTGGTTTCGGCGAACGGCCCGTCGATCAGCGTGCGCCGGCTGCCCGAGAACTGCACCCGCTTGCCCCTGGCGCTCGGATGCAGGCCTTCGCCAGCCAGCATCACGCCGGCCTTGACGAGCTGCTCGTTGAAGTCGCCCATGGCGGCCATCATCTCGGTGCTCGGCATCACGCCGGCCTCGGAGTCTTTCGTCGCTTTCACCAGCACCATCACACGCATCGTCGATTCTCCTGGGTTCGGGGGTCGAGCCGTCGGGCTCTGATCTCACGACGAACCAAGATAGCCTAAATCGACACGGCCTTCAGGCTGTTTCGTAGGCGTTGCGCAGTTCGATGTCGTCGCTGAGGTACTCGACGAACTCGAACTGCACGCTGTCCGGGTCGATCACGTAGACGCTGCGCCGGCCGGCCGTCGTGCCACCCCAATGGTCCAGCGGGTAGCCGGCCGCTGCCAGCCGGGCCACCACCGCGTCGACCGAAGGCACCACCAGACCCACGTGCTTGGGGCCCAGGCGGTGGCTCGTCCAGTCCGTCAGCTCGCCTTCGCCGCCACCTTGCAGCGCCACGTAGAAGCCGTCGCCGCCGACGTGCCGCCAGGTGATGGGTTTGCCGAACCACTCCATGCGGCCTTCGCCGCGCACGCGCCAGTCGGGCAGCGCCGCCAGCAGGAAGCGCGTGCTGCGGTCGACGTCGCGCACGGTGATGTTGATGTGTTCGAGGATGGTGACGCTCATTTCTCAATCTCCTTGAAAGTACGGGTGGGAAGAGTTGGATGCGCGCATTCTCGAAGTTCAAGTAAGCTTGAAGTCAAGCGACTACTTCACGTGGGGCAGGCATGCAGTCCATTGAATCCGGCTTGACCATCGGCGCGCTGGCGCAGCGTGCCGGCGTGGCGACGAGCGCGGTGCGCTTCTACGAGGCACAGGGCCTGCTGCGCGGCAGCCGCACCGAAGGCAACCAGCGCCGCTACGCGAAGGAGACGCTGCGCCGCGTGGCCTTCATCCGCATCGCGCAGGGTGTCGGCCTCAGCCTGGACGAAGTGCGCGCGGCGCTGGCCACGCTGCCCGAGCAGCGCACGCCCACGCCGGCCGACTGGGCCCGCCTGTCGCGCGCCTGGAAACCGCTGATCGAGGCGCGCATCGCCGCGCTCGCCGCCCTGCGCGACCAGCTCGACAGCTGCATCGGCTGCGGCTGCCTGTCGCTGAAGACCTGCAAGCTCTACAACCCGGCGGACAGCGCGGCGAGGCTGGGCAGCGGGCCGCGCTACCTGCTCGGCGACCGGCCGCCGCGGCCGAACACCTCATCGAAGGCCGGCGCTTGAACTACCTGAGCTTCGAGCTGAGCGAAGGCAGCGACGGCGTCGCCACGCTCGAAGCGATGGCAGCCACCGGCGCGGAGGAACATGCCGCGGTGATGGCCGAGGTGCAGCAGGTGCTGGCATGGGCCTGGACGAACTTCCCGCACACCCACGGGCCGGCCGACGACGGCATGGACTGGGACCACGAACTGCAGATCGGCATGGAAAGCGGCCGCTGGCATGCCGTCACGCTCACGCTGACGGGTTCGCCGCGTTTCGTCGAGGCGTTCCTCGCGGTGTTCGGCACGCCAGCGGACTGAATCTCGGGCAGCTCAGAAGAGGTACACGGCACCGGCCTCCGACGCCGTCGCGTCGTTGGGGTTGCCAGCCAGCCCCAGCGCATTGCTGTCTTCATACCGGGCGCCCACGGCGAGCGTGGTCCCGTCCGCGGACAGGGCCAGCGCTGATCCGAAGAGGTCTCCTGCGTTGGCATTGGAGGCTTTCATGTAGCGGTTGATCTGCCAGGCGATGCCCACGCGCTGCAGCATGTACACGGCGCCGGATCCGACCACCGCCTGGTCGTCTGCGGCGTAGTTGGCATTGAATCCGAGGCCGCTGTTGGACTCGGAATCGGCACCGATCGCCAGCTGCCGTCCGTCGAACGACAAGGCCAACGAGATGCCGAAGTGCGACGCCGGCGCGGTGTTGGAGGCCTTGATGTAGGTACGCTGGCTCCACACGCCGCCCTGCAGGTCGAAGGCATAGGCTGCCCCGGAATCCTGGACGGATTCGTCGGCCTCGTCGCCGTTGATGCCCACTGCCCGACTGTCCTCGTCGGGCGCCCCCACCACCATCGTCGTGCCGTCACCGGACAGGGCGAGTTTGGAGCCGAAGGCGTCGTCCGGCGATGTGTTCGACGCCTTCACGTAGGCCTCGGTGCTCCAGACGTTGCCGTTGCGCGCGAACAGGAACACGGCGCCGCTGTTCAGCGCCGCATTGTTCAACTCACCGCCCACCCCGGTGGCGGCGCCGTCTTCGAACGGTGCACCCACGGCCACACGGTTGCCGTCGTGCGAGATCGCGACCGCGGTTCCGAAGTTGTCGCCGTTGTCGGCCTGGTTGGACTTGAGGTAGGCCTGCACGATCCAGCTGGTCTGGGTGCGGCGGTACACATACGCAGCCCCGCTGCCGCTGGCGTTGAAGTTGGCCGGCACGCCGTTGACGCCGGTGGCATTGCCGCTTTCGGTTCGCGCACCCACCACGAGCGTGCTGCCGTCTGCCGACAGGGCCACTGCGCTGCCGAACTGTGCCTGGGGCTGGGTGTTGCTCGCCTTCAGGTAGGTGCCCTGGCTCCAGGTGCCGGCACTGCGCTGGAAGACATACACCGCGCCGCTGTTGGCCGAGGCGTTGCTCGCCTGGTCGCCATTGCTGCCGAAGGCGCTGCTGTCTTCGCCGCTGGCCCCCACGGCCAGGGTGTTGCCGTCGGCCGAGAGGCTGAGCGCCGTCCCGAAGAGATCGCCGTCTCCCGCGTTGGAGGCCTTCACGTAGGCCTGGAACGCCCACTGGTTGCCCTGGCGTGCGTAGATGTACACCGCACCGGCAGCCCCGGCGCTGTTGTCGGCGCCGTTGCCGTCGATCCCGGTGGCCGCGCTGTCCTCGAAGGCGGCTCCCACGGCGAGCGTGCTGCCGTCGGCCGACAAGGCCACGGCTCCACCGAAGACATCGCTGGCGCCCGTGTTGCTCGCCTTCACATAGCCGATCGCGGCGTTCATCGCCCCGAGGCTCCAGGTCTGCGCGGCCGACTTGCTGCAGCCGGCCGCGTTGCAGGCCTGCAGCACGTAGTGCGCGAGCACGCGTGTCCACAACGGCACCGTGTGTTCGTAGTGTGTGGTGGCGGCCGGGATGTCGTTGCCCACCTGAACGTAGTCGCCTCCCTGGAGTTCTTCCAGCAACTGGTAGTGCGTGGCCTCGGGCACGGCCGCCCAGTCGAACACCAGCGTCTTGATGCCGCTGCTCAGCGAGATTACCGGTGCCGGCGGCGCCGTGCCCGGCGCAGCACCCCCGCCACCACCGCCGCCGCAGGCCGACAGCAGCGATGCCGCCAGGACGGTGGTCGCGGTTACGAGCCGAGCGGCGCGAGCGAGTGGAATGGCTTGTTTCATGGGTCGGCCCTTTCGTGGCGGATTCAGAACAGATAGACGGCGCCGCTGCCGGGTGCGGCCACGGAGTCGCGGTCGCCGGCAATGCCCGTGGCGGCACTGGCCTCGCTCGGAGCGCCCACGAGCAACGTGCTGCCGTCCGCGGACAGGGCCACGCTCTGGCCGAAGCGGTCCCGCTCGCGGTTGTCGGGCGCCTTCACGTACGCGCGCTGGGCCCACAGGCTGCCATCGCGCTCGAACAGGTACACCGCGCCGCTTTCGCTGGACAGGTCGTTGTCCTGCGCGCCGTTGACCGTGCGCGCGTTGCCGGATTCGTTGTAGGCGCCGACAGCCAGCGCCCGCCCGTCGGCCGACAAGGCCAGGGCCAGCCCGAATGAATCGCTGGCGCCCGTGTTCGATGCCTTGAGGTACGCCTGCTGCGCCCAGGCCGTGCCGTCGCGCACGAACACATAGGCCGCGCCGCTGCTGTTCGCCGCATCGCTGGCCTGATCCCCGTCGATGCCGGCCGCCGCGCTGTCTTCGCCAAAGGCTCCGACGGCCAGCGTGGCGCCGTCGGCCGAGATCGCCAGTGCGTGGCCGAAGCGGTCGTGGGAACCTGGATTGGAAGCCTTCACGTAGGCTTCTTGCGTCCACACGCCCATGTCGCTGCGGGAGAACACATAGACGGCCCCGGCAGCCACCGTCGTGTCGTCGGCCTGGTCGCCGTTCAGCCCGCTGGCACCGCTGGCCTCCTCGCGCGCCGCGACAGCGAGCGTGGCGCCGTCGGCCGAGAGCGCCAGCGCGTGGCCGAACCAATCGTTGAGGTCCTCGTTGGAGGCCTTCAGCACGGCGGTCTGCACCCAGCCTGTGGCATTGCGCTCGAACACGTAGGCAGCACCGCCGTTGCCCTGGTTGAGCGCACCCACGGCGAGACGTCGCCCATCGGCCGACAGCGCCACGCTGCGGCCGAAGCGGTCGCCGGCCGCGGCGTCGGAGGCCTTGACGTAGTCGCTCTGGCTCCACGTGCCGCCCTGGCGCGCAAACAGGTACACGGCACCGCTGGCGAGCGCGCTGTTGTCGGCCTGATTGCCATCCAGGCCGGTGGCGTTGCTGCCTTCGCCATCGGCGCCGATCGCCAGCGTGCTGCCGTCGGCCGACAGGGCCAGCGCGAACCCGAACTGGTCGTTCGCGTCGCTGTTCGAGGCTTTCAGGTAGGCCTGCAACGCCCAGCCCGAAGCGCCGCGGGCAAACACATAGACCGCGCCACTCTCGGGCGCGCTGTCGTCGGAGCCGTCTGCGTCGACGCCGTCGGCGCCGCTGTCCTCTTCCCAGGCCGCGACGGCCAGCGTGCTGCCATCGGCCGACAGCACCACGCGGCTGCCGAACACATCCTCCGCGCCGGTGTTGCCGGCCTTGAAGTAGCCCACGGCCGCGCCGAGCACCGCCGCCAGCGGCTGCTCGTTGCTCACGACGCAGGCGCCGGCCGCATCGCAGGCCTGCATCCGCACACTGGCCTGCACCCACTGGAGGCCGGTCAGGCCAGGCAGTTCGACAAGTGCGGTCGTGGCACTCGCAACGAGGTCTGCGCCCAGCGCTGCGTAGTCGGCCTGCGCATCGGCACGCCACTGCACGCGGTAGACCGCGATGGCGGCGCTGGCTGGGCCGGAGGCGCTGAAATCGAGCGAGAGCTGGCGCGGCTGCAGCGTCGCCGAAGGCGCGTTCAGCTGCACGCTGAAGCCCTCCGTGCCGGCCGAGCCGCCACCGCCGCCGCAGGCCGCCAGCACCAGCGCCGCCAGCCATGCCGCCGCAGCAGCCCGGCACGCGGCGCCCGCAGATTGCCATGTCCGTTCCATGTCGACTCCCTGTCGCGGTCTGCAGCCCTGCATCGGATGTGCGGGCCATCAGCCTCGCATCCAGCTTAGGTCGCCGCCTCGCCGCGGTCTGTCGCCCGCACGGGCGACCCCTAGAAGCACCGGCGTGGCTAAACTGCGCTCGCAGGGGGGCCTACGAATGGACTCGGCCGGTCGCAGTGCAGTGCTCATCGTCGAGGACGACCGGGCCTTTCGTGCGCGCTTCCAGGCCATCCTCGGCTCGGACGCGAGCTTCGAGGTGGTCGGCGCGGTCGACACGCTGGCCCTGGGCCTGCAGGCGCTCGAGCACTCGCGCCTGGATGCGCTGGTGGTCGACCTGGGCCTGCCCGATGGCGACGGCACCGAACTGATCCGCGCCGCGGCGCGGCTGCAGCCGCAATGTGCCGTGATGGTGGTCACCGTGTTCGGCGACGAGGAGCATGTGGTCAGCGCCATCGAGGCCGGCGCCATCGGCTACCTGCTGAAGGACTCGAGCAGCGATGACATGCTCGGCGCGCTGCACGACCTGCTCGGCGGCGGCTCGCCGATCAGCCCGATGGTGGCGCGCCTGGTGCTGAGCCGCCTGCGCGCACCGGCGCCGCCATCGAGCACGCCGGGCGACACCGGCGTGGCGCTGAGCGAGCGCGAGGCCGAGATCCTCACGCTCGTGGCCAAGGGATTCAGTTTCGCGGAGATCTGCGATCTGCTGTCGATCACCGTGAACACCGTGAAAACCCATGTCAATCGCACCTACCGGAAGCTGGGCGTCAACTCGCGCGGGCAGGCCGTTCACGAGGCCTCGCGCCTGGGCCTCATCGAGATGTAGCGTCGCCGCCGGGCTGATCGGTCTGGCTCTGCTGCTGCAGGCCGCAGCGGCCTGGTCGCAGGGCCCGGTGCCGCGCATCGCCGTGCGCGAGTTCGAGGTCTTTTCAGATCACAGCGGCACCCAGCCGCCCCCCGCCGACGCATCGTCGCTGCAACGCTCGGACGGCAACATCCTCGTGCCCCAGCCGGCCGAGGGTGCGCACCGCTGGCTGCGTGCGCGCGTGCAGCTCGATGCCGTGCCCGACAGCGCGGTGGCCCTGTTCGTGTCGTCGGCCAACCGCGCGCGCGTGTTCGTCAACGGGGTCCAGGTCGGCAATACCAGCGTGTCGAACGCCGAGTCCTTCGGCTGGAACCACCCGCTCTTCTACAGCATCCCGACGGCGCTGCTGAAGCACGGCGAGAACACCATCGACGTGCGCCTGAGCGTCAACCGCTTCGGCAAGGGCGTCGTCAACGGCATGAGCCTGGGGCCGCACGCCGAACTGCAGAAGCAGTACGACCATGTGCTGTTCTGGCGCGTGACCGGCCCGCAGATCACCAGCCTCGTCACCCTGCTGCTCGGCTTCCCGGCGCTGCTGTACTGGCTGCGGCGGCGTCAGGACGCGGCCTACGGCTGGTTCGGCCTGGCCTGCGTGCTGGCTTCGGTGCGCAACGGGCACCTGTTCATCGTCGCGCCCAGCCTGAGCGGCTGGTACGAGGCCTGGGCCAGCGTGCCGCTGCACTGGATGCTGATCTCGCTGATCTTCTTTTCGTTCCGCCTGTGCCGGCGCTCGTTCCCGCGGGCCGAACGGGCCCTGCTCCTCGCTTCGGTGGCCTGGACGATCGTGGTGCTGACGGTGCCCTTCCCGCAGGTCTTCGGGCTCGGCTACGTCTGGCTCACGGCGCTGTGGATCGCGACGATCGGCTTCGTGGCCCTGCAGTACCGGCGCACCCCGCGGCTGGAGCTGGTGCTGCTGCTGTTCGCTCTGCTGGTGGCGCAGGCCTTCGGCGCGATGGACCTGCTGCTGCAGCTGGGCATCCGGCAAAGCGAGGCGCGCATCTACCTGACGCCCTACAGCATGGTGGTCTTCTCGCTGGTCATGGGCGCCAACCTGGTGGATGCCTTCGCCAGGGCGCGCACGCAGCAGGAGCGCATCAACGAGGAGCTGGATGCGCGGCTGGCCGAACGCGAGCGCGAGATCGCCGTCGAGCACGCCCGCGTGCTCGAGCTGCAGCGCGAGCGCGTGGCGGCCGAGGAGCGCGAGCGCATCGTGCGCGACATCCACGACGGCCTGGGCTCGCAGCTGATCAGCTCGATCCTGCTGGTGGAGGCCGGCACCCTGGCTGGCCCGGCCGTGGCCGGCGTGCTGCGCGAGTGCGTGGACGACTTGCGGCTGGCCATCGACTCGCTCAAGCCGGCCGGCAACGAACTGCTGCTGGTGCTGGGCAACTTCCGCTACCGCATGGAGCCGCGCCTGGCGCACGCCGGCGTGCGGCTTGATTGGCGCATCGCCGCCGACGGGGACAGCCCGCGGCTGAGCTCCGACCAGGTGCTGCACGCCCTGCGCATCGTGCAGGAGGCCTTCACCAACGCGCTCAAGCATGCGCAGCCGCGCTGCCTGAGCGTGCACTTCGAGAATCTGCCCGGCGGCGGCTGGACGCTCGCGGTGGGTGACGACGGCGAGGGCTTCGACCCGGCGGCCCTGGGAGGCCGTGGTGACGGATTGCGCAACATGCGCTCGCGCGCCGCGCAGATCCCGGCGGTGCTGAAGATCGACAGCGGCCCGCGCGGGACGACGGTGCGCATGCTGTCGGCGATGAACGAGAATCCATCACAGCCTTCCTGACCGCGATGTTCAGCACCCTGATCGACCCGCCTCCTGCAGCCCTGGCCGATGCCCGCGAGCGCTTCGTCGTGCTGCTGCGAACGGCGCTGGCCGACGGCAGCTTCGTCAAGCTGCTGTTGAGCAAGCACGTCGGTGCGCCGGACACGCTGGAGCGCCTGACCGTTCGAGAGGTGCAGTTGCGCGGACAGCGGCAGCTGTCGTTCCTGTGGCGCCACCAGACCAAGGACGTCACCAAGAACCATCCGCTGGACGAAGGCCTGACGCAGGTCGCCGCACTGCTGGGCCGCGACTTCCACAACGCCCACCTGCTCACGCGCTCGCAGGAGATCCAGCTGGCCTTCAGCCGCAAGGGCAAGCCCAGCCTTCGCGTGGGCGCGCTCGCCGCTGAAGATCAGCCCGCCGAGACCTCAGCACACGACAAGGCCAAGCAGCGTCTGCTGCCCCTGGAGGCGCCGTTCTGGACCGACCTGGGCCTCACCCACGAGGTGAAGGGCGAGCGGCAACTGGTGCCGGCGATGTCGCGCAAGTGGAAGCAGATCAACAAGTTCATCGAGGTGATGAGCGCGGCCCTGAGGAGCAGCCCGCTGGCTGCGAGCCCCGAGGTCCACGTGGTCGACTTCGGCTCCGGCAAGGGCTACCTGACCTTCGCGATGCACGACTGGCTTGTCGGCCAGGGAAAGCGGGCGCAGGTCACCGGTGTCGAGCTGCGCGAGGACATGGTGCGCCTGTGCAATGAATCCGCCGCGCGGCACGGCCTGACCGGCCTGCACTTCGACCAGGGCGACGTGCGCAGCTACACGCCGGCGCGGCTGGACGTGATGATCGCGCTGCACGCCTGCGACACCGCCACCGACCACGCCATCCACCTCGGCCTGCGCGCCGGTGCTGCGATCATCATGTGCTCGCCCTGCTGCCACAAGCAGATCCGCCCGCAGATGCAGACTCCACCGCTGCTGCGGCCGATGCTGCAGCACGGCATCCACCTCGGCCAGGAGGCCGAGATGGTCACCGATTCGCTGCGCGCGCTGCTGCTCGAGTCGCAGGGCTACGAGACCCAGGTGTTCGAGTTCGTGGCGCTGGAGCACACCAGCAAGAACAAGATGATCCTGGCGGTGAAGAAGAGCGGCGCGGCGCTGGCGGCCGCCGAGAAGCGCAAGCCCGAGTTGCTGGCCCAGATCGCCGAGATCAAGCGCTTCTACGGTCTGCGCGAGCAGTGCCTGGAGACGCTGATTCAAGACGACGTGGCACGCGCCGGTTCGGCCTGATACGGACTTCGGTCGCAGGTCGACGGCGGTACCCGCGTTCTCCGGCCCGCGCGCCCATCGCTGCGGACCTTCGTGAATGTCTGCAACGGGCCGCGACCGTCAGTCGCATTGCGCGGCGGCGTGCGAGGAACTGGAAGCCGGCACGCCCAGCCGCCGATCGCGCCAGCGCAGGAACGGACGCTCGACGGCGTAGTGCAGCAATGCGCCGAAGAGCAGCACTGCCAGCGCGTAGCTCAGGAACAGCAGCACGCGCGAACCCTGCAGCGAGGGTGCCAGCCACATGTGCACGAGATGGAGCGCGATCTTGTGGCTCAAGTACAAGCTGTACGAGATCGCGGCGAGCCAGGCCATGCCCGGCACGCGCCAGCGGCCGATCAGGCTGCGCCGGCCGGCGCCAGCAAACACCAGCAGCCCGAACCCGAGCGACAGCACCGGCCAGCCCAGCGTGTTGGCGAGCAGCCCGGTGCGCTCTCGAAACAGCCAGAACGCCACGGCGCACACCAGCGCGCCGCCCAACAGCCAGGCGTTGGCATGCTGCTGCAGCCGCTCCCAGCCCTGCGGCCGGTAGACGCGCAGGCTGGCCAGCATCACACCCACGAGCAGGCCGTCCAACCGCATCCAGGTCGGGTAGTAGATCTCCTCGATGAACCAGTTGCGCGGGGGGTCGATCGCCGCGAAGTGCAGCCAGGTGGCGCCACGCAAAGCGACGCCGCCCAGGACCACCGCCGCGCAGACGGCCAGGAAGCGCGGCACGCTGGCCCGCCGCGACAGCACCCAGGCCAGCAGCGGAAATACCAAGTAGAAGTGCTCCTCGACGCACAGCGACCAGGCATGCGAGAAGGCCGGGTTGCGCTCGTAGTCGATCAGCAGATTCATCGTGAACGTGGCGAACTGCCACCACGGCTGCAGGCCCGGCACCTCGCGCAGCGCCGGGAAGAACACGTAGAGCGCGAGCACCGCCGAAAACGCCGGCAGGATGCGCCAGGCCCGCCGCGCATAGAAGCCACCCAGCGAGACGGTGCCGCTGCGCCGCAACTGCTGCAGGACCTGCGTGCCGATCAGGAAGCCGCTGAGCACGAAGAAGATGTCCACGCCGGCCCAGCCGAAGCGCGACAACCAGGCGAAGTCCGCCCCCAGTCCGCCGACGAGGAAGGAATGGAAGAGCATCACCCAGACGATGGCGAGGGCTCGCAGCAGGTCCAGGCCGGGCAGGTGATTCATCGGCAATGATTGTCGGGGCAGGCGCACGGTCCAGCGTGGCAGCCCAGGCACCCTCCAGTGCTGGAGCTGCCGCTCTCCACCTGGGGCAGATCCAGTGCTTTGGCTGGACGGCGCCACCGAGATAGCGAGCGGCCGGGCTTGTCCTGGCTGCCGCGTACGAGCGTCAGGGGTCAAGCGGGGCGGCCAGCCACGCCCGCAAGGCGCTCTGCGACCCATCGATGAATCCAGGCCCCCACGGACGATGATCCAGGGCGGGCCAATCATCCAGGATCCAGGCCAGCGTGAGGAACAGCCGTGCGGTCACAAGCACCGACACTTGCCGGATCAGGTTCGGTGAAGGCGTGTGTTCGGCGGCGTAGCCTTTCAGCAATGCGTCGTGCAGGGCAGCGTAGTGCCGTCGATGGTCGTGGTTGCCCGCCAGCGGGTAGCGCAGGTACTGCAGGGTGGCAGCGAGGTCCATGGCGTGATGCCCCATCCCGCAGTCGGCGAAGTCGATGGCGCCTGCAGCGCCGCGCACGAAGAGCAGATTCCACGGGTGCAGGTCGCCGTGCACGAGGCCCCAGCATTCCGGCCCGCGGCCAAAGGCTTCGATCTCATCGTGCAGCCGCATCGCCGAATCGCGCAGCACCGCGTGATGGGCCGCGCTCAGGCGGTCCATCCCGGTTCGCGTGCCCGCGGCCCAGGCCGGCAGGTCCAGAGGTGCGGCCTGGCGCTCCGTGCGCACGCGGCCGGCGGCGCGCAACGCCGTGGCCACGCGGTGCAAGGCCCCGGTGAAACGGCCAACGGACTCCAGCCGCGTGGGGGTGAGGCCGCGGTCATGCTGGCGGCCATCCAGCCATGTCAGCAGGACTGCGTAGCGCCCATCCGGATGGCGGTGCAGTCGCGTACCTTCGGTGCAGCGTTGTGGAACCGGCACATGCAGCGCGGTGGCCGCAAGCGCCTCGAGCAAGTCCAGCTCGGTGCCGATGGCAGCGGGATCCTGGTGGCTTGCGGAGTACAGGCGCAAGGCCAGGTCAGGACTCGCCTTGGATCGTACCCGCCAAACCTCGCCGTCCAGCCGCGTCACGCAACGCAGGGCGTCGGCGCGCACACCGTGACGGCTCAGCACGGTCTCGATGAATGGATCGCGCACGGAATGAAGTGTCCTCCAGGCGCGAGCTCGACGCGAGCGCAGTCGCAGTCGTCGCGAGACGACGACCGGTTGCCGTGCAGCAGGTGGTCGAGCCCGTCAGGCCCGCAGGAGTTGCCGCAACTCCGCCGCCCCGGCCGGCGTCGCCATGGCAATCAAGACGGAGCCTGGTGTCAGCAGCATGTCCGGCTCGGGATTGAGCTGCAGCTGGCCTTCCCTGCGCAGGCCCACGACCAGGTATTCCGCGGCGCGCAGTTGCAGGTCGCCTACAGGGCGTGTCTTGAAGCCCGGCGCTACGGCGACATCGACCACCCGCATGGCGTCGCCCCGGTGCAGCAACTCGTCGAGAAACCCCGTAGCGTGGGGTTGCAGCATGGCGCCGGCCAGGCGCAAGGCGCCAGTGAAGTCCGGTGACACGATCTCGTCGGCCCCGGCACGCCGGCACTTGGCCACGTTGGCGACGTCATGGACACGGGTGACGACACGCACCTTCGGACTGAGCTGCTTGGCCGAGAGCGAAATGAGCAGGTTCTTCGAGTCGTCGCCGGTGACGGCAAACACACCGGCAGCACGTTCCAGGCCGGCAGACAGCAGCACCTGGTCGTCGGTGGCATCGTCGGCGAGCACGCGCCGGCTGTCTTGACTGGCGCCCGGCTGGCTTTGCTGAGGATTCTCCGTGACCGCCTGCAAGGGGTCGATCGCCACCCAGGTGTGGCCAGTGGCCTCCAGCTCGCGTGCAATACCGGAGCCGATTCGCCCGAGGCCGCAGATGATGTAGTGCCCATTCATTCGGCTCACCTCCTTGAGTAGACGCGCGCGCATGCGCGCCGGATCCAGCGCCCGCGCCAGTAGCAGTGCCGTGAAGTTGGAGAACATCACCCACACGGCGCCGATGCCGGCCAGGGCCACCCCGACATTGAACACGCGCCCCCAGACACTGCCCGACAGATCGATGGTTTCCGCGTAGCCAATGGTGGCGACGGTGATGAAGGTCATGTAGAACGCGTCGAACGCGCTGGCGGAACCTCCTCGCGAGGCGTCGATGACCAGGAACCCGACGGTGCCGATGACGTGTACCGCCAACAGACCAGCTGCAGCCAGCATCAGGTTGTGCGCGAGTGCGCGATGGGTCGGGTTGGACATCGGCGCCAGCGGCTTCGGCAATGGCGCGAAGGGCCACCGTCCTGTCTGGGACTCTAGCCGCAAGCCCCGGTCATGGCTTGCCTTGCGTCAATGGGTAGGCGTTGGCAGTTCACGCCGCGCAACCTGATCTCGAACAACGATCCATCTGGCGCCCTGCTTCACCGCCAGCGCAGCTTCCGATTTGGTCACCCCACCGGCAAGCCACTGACCAGCGCCTCACGCTCGCCCGCGTCGACGGCTTGACCCGCGGCAAAAAACCTCAACGCCCGCAAGCACTTGCAAGGCGCCTGCGGTGTTTACCCGGGGAGGCCCGCAAAGCGGCACGCCTCTTGTGTCCTGGTTCCGCGTCGACAAACAAGGAGACGAGGACGATGGAGACCTTCTACGAGGTGATGCGGCGCCAGGGCATCTCGCGCCGCAGCTTCCTCAAGTACTGCTCACTGACCGCCACCTCGCTGGGCCTGGCGCCTTCGTTCGTGCCGCAGATCGCCCACGCGATGGAAACCAAGCCGCGCACCCCGGTGCTGTGGCTGCACGGGCTGGAATGCACCTGCTGCTCGGAGAGCTTCATCCGCAGCGCGCACCCGCTCGCCAAGGACGTGGTGCTGTCGATGATCTCGCTGGACTACGACGACACGTTGATGGCGTCGGCCGGCCACCAGGCCGAGGCCATCCTCGAAGAGATCATGGTCAAGTACAAGGGCAACTACATCCTGGCGGTAGAGGGCAACCCGCCGCTCAACCAGGACGGCATGAGCTGCATCATCGGCGGCAAGCCCTTCCTCGATCAGCTCAAGCACGTCGCCAAGGACGCCAAGGCGATCATCAGCTGGGGCTCTTGCGCCAGCTGGGGCTGCGTGCAGGCAGCCAAGCCGAACCCGACGCAGGCCGTGCCGGTGCACAAGGTGATCACCGACAAGCCGATCATCAAGGTGCCCGGCTGCCCGCCGATCGCCGAGGTGATGACCGGCGTCATCACCTACATGCTGACCTTCGACCGCATCCCCGAGCTCGACCGCCAGGGCCGGCCGAAGATGTTCTACAGCCAGCGCATCCACGACAAGTGCTACCGCCGGCCGCACTTCGACGCCGGCCAGTTCGTCGAGGCCTTCGACGACGACAGCGCGCGCAAGGGCTACTGCCTCTACAAGGTGGGCTGCAAGGGCCCGACGACCTACAACGCCTGCTCCACCGTGCAGTGGAACGAGGGCACCAGCTTCCCGATCAAGGCCGGCCACGGCTGCATCGGCTGCTCGGAAGACGGCTTCTGGGACAAGGGCTCGTTCTACAGCCGCCTGACCGACATCCACCAGTTCGGCATCGAGGCCAACGCCGACCAGGTCGGCGGCACGGCGGCCGGCGTGGTCGGCGCGGCGGTCGCAGCGCATGCCGCGGTGTCGGCGATCAAGCGCGTCAGCAGCCCGAAACCCTCGCAGAAATAAGGAACCAACCCCATGGGCGCGTACGAAACGCAAGGCTTCAAGCTCGACGACAGCGGCAAGCGCATCGTCGTCGATCCGGTGACCCGCATCGAGGGCCACATGCGCTGCGAGGTCAACCTCGACAAGAACAACGTGATCCGCAACGCCGTGTCCACCGGCACGATGTGGCGCGGCCTCGAAGTTATCCTCAAGGGCCGCGACCCGCGCGACGCCTGGGCCTTCGTCGAGCGCATCTGCGGCGTGTGCACCGGCTGCCACGCGCTGACCTCGGTTCGCGCGGTGGAGGACGCGCTGGGCATCAAGATCCCGAAGAACGCGCACCTGATCCGCGAGATGATGGCCAAGACGCTGCAGGTGCACGACCACGCGGTGCACTTCTACCACCTGCACGCGCTCGACTGGGTCGACGTAGTGTCGGCACTGAAGGCCGACCCGAAGAAGACCAGCGAACTGCAGCAGCTCGTCTCGCCTGCGCACCCGCTGTCGTCGGCGGGCTACTTCCGCGACATCCAGAACCGGCTGAAGAAGTTCGTCGAGGCCGGCCAGCTCGGCCCCTTCATGAACGGCTACTGGGGCAACAAGGCCTATGTGCTGCCGGCCGAGGCCAACCTGATGGCGGTGACGCACTACCTCGAGGCGCTGGACCTGCAGAAGGAGTGGGTGAAGATCCACACCATCTTCGGCGGCAAGAACCCGCACCCGAACTACCTGGTGGGCGGCGTGCCCTGCGCGATCAACATCGACGGCAACGGCGCCGCCGGCGCGCCGATCAACATGGAGCGGCTGAACTTCGTCAAGGCACGCATCGACGAGATCATCGAGTTCAACAAGAACGTCTACATCCCCGACGTGCTGGCCATCGGCACGATCTACAAGCAGGCGGGCTGGCTGCACGGCGGCGGCCTCTCGGCCACCAACGTCAGCGACTACGGCGAGTACCCGAAGGTCAACTACGACAAGAGCACCGACCAGCTGCCCGGCGGCGTGATCCTGAACGGCAACTGGGACGAGATCCTGCCGATCGACCCGCGCGACCCCGAGCAGGTGCAGGAGTTCGTGACGCACAGCTGGTACAAGTACGCCGACGAGACCAAGGGCCTGCACCCCTGGGACGGCGTGACCGAGCCGAACTACGCGCTGGGCGCCAACACCAAGGGCACGCGGACCAACATCGAGCAGATCGACGAGGCCGCCAAGTACTCGTGGATCAAGGCGCCGCGCTGGCGCGGCCACGCGATGGAGGTCGGCCCGCTGTCGCGCTACATCCTCGCCTACGCCCACGCGAAGAAGGGCAACAAGTACGCGCAGCGGCCGAAGGAGCAGATCGAGTACTCGGCCATGATGATCAACAGCGCCATCCCGAAGGCGCTGGGCCTGCCCGAGACGCAATACACCGCCAAGCAGCTGCTGCCCACCACCATCGGCCGCACGCTGGCGCGCGCGCTCGAGGGCCAGTACTGCGGCGAGATGATGCTCGACGACTACAAGGAGCTGGTCGCCAACATCAAGGCGGGCGACACCGCCACCGCCAACGTCGATAAGTGGGATCCGAGCACCTGGCCGAAGGAGGCCAAGGGAGTGGGCACGGTGGCCGCGCCGCGCGGCATGCTGGGCCACTGGGTGAAGATCAAGGACGGCCGCATCGAGAACTACCAGTGCGTGGTGCCGACCACCTGGAACGGCAGCCCGCGCGACGCGAAAGGCCAGATCGGCGCCTTCGAGGCCAGCCTGATGAACACGCCGATGGTCAACCCGGAGCAGCCGGTCGAGATCCTGCGCACGCTGCACTCCTTCGACCCCTGCCTCGCCTGCTCCACGCACGTGATGAGCGCGGACGGCGCCGAGCTCACCCGCGTCAAGGTGCGCTGAAGAAAACCTTCGGAGACAACACGATGACGACTCAACGAACGATCCGTGCCGCGGCCGCCGTGGCGGCCCTGCTCGCCGCCGCGGCGGCGCAAGCGCACCCGGGCCATGGCCTGAGCGCGCCCGACAACCTGATGCACGTGCTGGAAGCTGACCACGTGGTGCCGATGCTGCTGGCGCTGGCCGTCGGCTACGCGGTCGTGCTGGTGCGCTCGATCCGGCGCCGGCGGCGCGCGGACCGCAGCGAGCGCGACACCACCTCCACCCGCCGCTGAACCCCGGAGGCACACCCCATGTCCGCCACCACCCCGCAGGCCATCTCCGACGCCACCGGCACCGACGAGAGCGCGGTCGCGCAGGCCGCGTCGATCAAGTCGGTCTATGTCTACCAGGCCCCGGTGCGCGTGTGGCACTGGGTCAACGCGCTGTCGCTCGTCGTGCTGGCTCTCACCGGCTACTTCATCGGCTCGCCGCTGCCCACGCAGCCCGGCGAGGCCAGCGCGAACTACCTGATGGGCTACATCCGCTTCGCGCACTTCGCGGCCGGCTACGTGTTCGCCGTCGGCCTGCTCGGGCGCCTGTACTGGGCCTTCGTCGGCAACCACCATGCGCGCGAGCTGTTCACGCTGCCGGTGTTCAGCGGCGCCTACTGGCGCGAGGTGCTGACGATGCTCAAGTGGTATGCCTTCCTGATCCCGCTGCCCAGCCGCTACGTGGGCCACAACCCGCTGGCGCGCGGCGCGATGTTCGGCTTCCTGTTCCTGTCGGTGTTCATGGCCTTCACCGGCTTCGCGCTGTACGGCGAAGGCACGCAGGCCGGCTCGTGGGCGAACCGCCTGTTCAGCAGCTGGCTGATCCCGCTGATGGGCCAGTCGCAGGACGTGCACACCTGGCACCACCTGGGCATGTGGGGCGTAGTGATCTTCGTCGTGCTGCATGTCTACGCCGCGATCCGCGAAGACATCATGGGTCGGCAGAGCATGGTCAGCACCATGATCTCCGGCTACCGCACCTTCAAGAACTGAGCCGCCATGTCCGCCATCACCGTACTCGGCATCGGCAACGTCCTGTGGGCCGACGAAGGCTTCGGCGTGCGCTGCGTCGAGGCCCTCCAGCAGCGCTGGGCCTTCGACGAGACCCAGGGCGTGCCGGTGCAGCTGGTCGATGGCGGCACGCAGGGCCTGTACCTGATCCAGCACGTGCAGGCCGCGCGCAAGCTGCTGATCTTCGACGCCATCGACTACGGCATCGAACCCGGCACGCTCAAGCTGATCGAGAACGACGAGGTGCCGCGCTTCATGGGCGCCAAGAAGATGAGCCTGCATCAGACCGGCTTCCAGGAGGTGCTGATGCTCGCGCAGCTCACCGAGCAGTACCCCGACGAGGTGCTGCTCATCGGCTGCCAGCCGCAGGAGCTGGAGGATTACGGCGGCAGCCTGCGCCCGATCGTCAAGACGGCGATGGAAGACGCGCTCGCGCTCGGCCTGGACCGCCTGCGCCAGTGGGGCGCCCGGCCCGTGCCACGCGACGCCGCCCCCGGCGACGACGAGGCGGTGACGGTGCCCACGCTGGCCCTGGGCGCCTACGAGCAGGGCCGACCCGCCGCCGAGCAGGCCTGCCGCGTCGGCGACGAACGATTCATCCCCTCGCGCTGATCGCCGCATCGCCATGTGCATCGGCATCCCCATGCAAGTGCTGCGCACCGAACCTGGCCACGCCTGGGTGGCGGGACGCGGCGAGGTCAAGCGTGTCGACACCGCGCTGATCGACGAGCCGCACGAAGGCGAGTGGCTGCTCGTCTTTCTCGACGCTGCGCGCGAACGCATCGATGCGGGCCGCGCCGCCGAGGTCAACGGCGTGCTCGACCTGCTGCAGTGCGCGCTCGCCGGCGCGTCCACCCACCCGTTCGACGAAGTCGGCTTCGCGCTGCCCTCGCGCATGGACCCCACCGCGCTGGCCGCCCTCGCCGGCCGCGCCACCCTCGAACACCTCCCGGAGTGACCCCGATGTCCGCTTCCACCCTGCCCCCGCTGCTGCAGCGACTCATCGACGAGCGCGGCGCGCAGCGCGTCGAGCCCGACACGCTGGACGCCTTCGTCGCTCAGCCCGGCGACCGCGTGATCTTCCTCAGCGGCGACCCGGTGCAGTTCCCCGAGGGCCTGGACGTGGCCGTGGTGCTGCCCGAGCTGCAAGCGGCGCTGCCCGGCCGATTCGAAGTCGGCGTGGTGCCGCTGGACAGCCAGGAGGCCATCGCGCGCCGCTTCGGCTCGCAGCGCTGGCCGGCGCTGGTGTTCCTGCGCGACGGCCAATACGTCACGACGCTGGCCGGCATGCACGACTGGACGGAGTACGTGCAGCTCGTCGGGTCGGCGCTGGCGCAGCCCACCTCGCGTGCACCGACCATCGGCATCCCGGTGGTGAGCGCGAACAGCGCGCCGTCCTGCCACTGATCCCCGACGAGCCCGAGGCCCCACGATGAACCCGAACGCCCGCCCCTTCCCCATCCCGGTGGTCGCTGCCCTCGGCCCGGGCAGCCAGCCCGAAGACGAGACGCTGGACTACATGCCCATGCCCAGCGGCATGGACACCTACCGCCCGCCGGTGCTGCCCGAGCCGGAAGAGCTGGCCGGCCACGCCATCGCGACGCAGGTGCTGCAGGCGGTGATCGACGCTGTGGCCGCATCCCTGCGCGGTGAAATGGTGGCGCCGATCCCGCTCGGCGGCCTGCCGGCGAACGAACTCGCGCTGGTCAACCAGGTGCTCGGCGAGGGCGAGGTCAGTGCCCAGGTGCTGGCGCGGCCCGAGACTCGCAGCTTCGGCGCCGACGCGGTACGCGTGCGCGTGCAGGAGTCGGTGTTCGCCGGCGTGTGGCGCGTGCTCGCCATCGACGACGACGGTGCGCTGCACGACCACATCGAGGTCGGCGCGATCCCCGCGGCGCTGATCGAGGCGGCGCGCGACGACGCACAGGCCCCGCGCACGCCGCCCGGCCCGCTGCCGGCGCAGATGGTCAACGTGCCGACGATCCTCGTCGAGCTCGCCGACCAGCGCGAGCGCTGGATGCCTGGGCAGGACGCGCATGTCGTCAACCTCACGCTGCTCCCGCTCTCGCCCGACGACATCGCGCACATCGACCACCAGCTCGGCACCGGCCGCGTGGTGATCCTGTCGCGCGGCTACGGCAACTGCCGCATCACCAACACGCTGGCGGCGAACACCTGGCGCGTCGTCTACTACAACTCGCAGGACAAGGTGATCCTCAACGCCATCGAGGTCAGCACCCTGCCCGAGGTGGCCTGCGCCGCGAAGGAAGACCTGGCCGACACGCACGAGCGGCTGAGCGAAGTGCTGCAGTGGGTGGAGCAGGCATGAGCTTCGTTCCCGGCTTCGAGGGCAGTTACCTCGGAGACGCGGCCCGGCTGCCCGCGGGCGCCCGGCTCGAATGCAAGATCTGCTGGTGGGTCTACGACCCGGCGCTGGGCGACGATGTCTGGCAGATCGCGCCCGGCACGCCCTTCTCCGCCCTGCCCGCGCACTGGCGCTGCCCGCAGTGCGACGGTGCGGCGGAGCAGTTCATGGTGCTGCAGGACGCCGCATGATCTCGCTGGCCACGCGGCTGCAGGCGCTGGAGGCGGCGTTCCGCCACATCGCGGCCACGCGCATGGACGGCGTGCCGGTGCTCAACCCGCGCCTGGACGTGCAGGCGGTCGGCTTCGAGATCAGCGAGGACGGCAGCCATGCGATCGGCGTGCTGGTGACGCCCTGGTTCATGAACCTGCTGCGCTTGCCGCTGCGTGATGACCTGCCGCCGCTGGCGGTGCGCGCTGTCGCGTCACGCGACATCGGCCTTCGGCGCCTGGACTTCATCGGCGCCTTCGAACCCGGGGTGGGCGCGTTCGAGGCCTGCTCGCTGTTCTCGCCGATGTTCGAGTTCGCCAACCACGCCGCGGCCGTGGCCACCGCGCAAGAGGCTTTGAAGGAACTGCGCGCCGCGCAACACGCGCCGGCGCAACCCGCACGACGCGGCTTCCTGCTCGGCCGCTCGGGAGTGGCGGCGTGAACCCCGGCGGCCTCGCCGGACGCATGCGTCTGCGACCCGGCGCGCCGCTGCCCACCATCGAGAGCAGCCGGCCGATGCAGGCGGCCCTGCTGGCCCGCGGCCGCCCGGCTGGCGACCTGCCCGGCACGCTGGGCGCGCTGTTCACGCTGTGCGCCCATGCCCACCGTGGCACCGCGAAGCGCGCCGTCGCCGCGGCGATGGGCGAGCGCGCGGTCTCCAGGGCCGACGAGCGCACGGCACTTCAGGCCGCCACGGCACGTGAGCAGATCCTGCGCATCGCGCACGACTGGCATCGGCTGCTGCCCGGCGCGCCGGCCGCCGAGCCGGTGCTGCTGCTGCGCAGCTGCCCGCTGTGGCGCGACAGCATGGCACCGGCCGAGCAGATGGAGGCGCTGCCCGGCTGGCTGGCCCACCACTGGCTGGCGATGCCGGTCGCCGACTGGCTGCAGGAGCACGAGACCGCCCCCGGCGGCTGGGCGCTGCACTGGAGCGCGCGCACCGAGACCGCGACAGCCCGGCTGCTGCGGACACAGGCCAATGGCCTGCTGTCGCTGGACACGCCTGCTCGACCGCTGCGCCTGCTCGATCAACCCCTGGCCTCGATGCCCCTGCTCGCCCATCGCCTGCGCACCGAGGCGGACTTCTGCGCCCGTCCCGACTGGCAGGGCGAGCCCGCCGAGACCGGCCCCTGGACACGCGTCATCGACCCCGCGCCGCTGCCGCTCCACAATGCATGGATGCGCCTGATCGCCCGCTTCGTCGACGTGCTGCGCCTGGCCGCACCGGATGGGCGCGACTGGCTGGCCGAAGGCGCGCTGCCTTTGGCGGCTGGCGAGGCCGTCGCCTGGACCGAGATGGCGCGCGGCCTGCTCGTGCACTGGGTGCGGCTGGAAGATGCGCCGGGCGGCCCGCGCGTGGCCGATTGCCGCGTGCTCGCACCCACAGAGTGGAACTTCCATCCGCGAGGTCTGCTGGCTCAGGCTCTGGCCGCGCTGCACGGCCCCGATCGCTCTGATCAGGCAGCGCGTGCCGCCGTTGCCTTCGACCCCTGCGTCGAGTTCGACATCGACTGTGTGCACTCGATGGAGCCGGCCCATGCATGAGCTCAGCCTGGCCGGCGGCATCGTCAGGCTCGTCGAGGACGCGCAGGCGCGCGACCACTTCAAGCGCGTCTCGCACCTGCGCCTGGAGGCCGGTGCGCTGGCCGGCGTGGAGGTGCGCGCACTGCGCTTCGCACTCGACGCCGTCAGCCCGGGCACCTGCCTCGAAGGCGCGCAGATCGAGATCGACGAGCCGGCCGGCACCGCCTGGTGCATGCGCTGCGCCGCCAGCGTGAGCATCGCCTCGCGCACCGACCCCTGCCCCTCGTGCGGCGGGCACCAGATCCAACCCACCGGCGGGACCGAGCTGCGCGTGCTCGACCTGCTGGTGCACGACGATTGAAGGAGAACGACCGATGTGCGTCGTCTGCGGCTGCGCCAACCCCACCGCCACCCATCCGGAACAGGCTCACGTCGCCGTGAATGCGAGTACCGGCGACCTGCACTACGGCGCCGGTGCTGCGCGCGTGTCGGTGCCCGGCATGAGCCAGGCCCGTGCGATCAAGCTCGAGGCCGATGTGCTCGGCGAGAACAACCACATCGCGGCAGCGAACCGCGCGCACTTCGCGTCGCACGGCGTGACCGCCTACAACCTCGTCTCCAGCCCGGGTTCGGGCAAGACGACGCTGCTGTGCGCGACCATCGAACACCTGAAGCAGCATGCACCCGCGTTGCCGCTGGCCGTGATCGAAGGCGACCAGCAGACCAGCAACGACGCCGACCGCATCCGCGCCACCGGCGCCAGCGCGATCCAG
Source organism: Rhizobacter sp. AJA081-3 (assembly GCF_017795745.1). Classification (GTDB taxonomy): domain Bacteria; phylum Pseudomonadota; class Gammaproteobacteria; order Burkholderiales; family Burkholderiaceae_C; genus Piscinibacter. The sequence goes on from NZ_CP059067.1 coordinate 3,681,295, forward strand.
GTCAACACCGGCAAAGGCTGCCACCTGGATGCGCAGATGGTGGCCGATGCGTTCGGGCGGCTCGACCTGCACGGGCATTCGCATGCGCATGAGCCCGGAACCGCCGATCACGCGCACGATCACCATCACGCCGAGTCGTTGCTGTTCATCGAGAACGTCGGCAACCTCGTGTGCCCGGCAATGTGGGACCTCGGCGAAGCGGCCAAGATCGCCATCCTCTCGGTCACCGAGGGCGAGGACAAGCCGCTGAAGTACCCCGACATGTTCGCCGCCGCGAAGCTGATGGTGCTGAACAAGACCGACCTGCTGCCCTACCTCGACTTCGACGTGCCGAAGTGCATCGAGTACGCGCGCCGCGTCAACCCGGGCATCGAGGTGCTGCTGGTGTCGGCGAAGACCGGCGCGGGCCTGGACGCCTGGGTCGAGTGGCTCCTACACCCGCAGGACTGAATCGATGACCGGCCACCACGCGCTGCCCCGCCCGGCACCGGCCCGCGTGCTGGCCTGCGGCGCGTTCCTGAAGAACCGCGCGGCGCGCCTCGACAGCGAGCGCGTGGCCTGGTCGGCGCTGCATGGCGACCTGGGCGAAGCCGATGCCTGCCGTGCGCTCGACGCGTCCGCGGATGCCCTTCTCGCCGGCGACCCGGTCGACGCGATCGCGCACGACCTGCACCCCGATTTCCACAGCACGCGCCTGGCCGTCGGGCTTGCCGGGCGCCTCGGCGTACCGGCCATCGCCGTGCAGCACCACCATGCGCACATCGCCGCGGTGATCGCCGAGCAGGGCCTGGCACGGCCGGTGATCGGCCTCGCGCTCGACGGCGTGGGCCTGGGCAGCGACGGCACGGCCTGGGGTGGCGAAGTGCTGTGGGTCGATGGCGGCGAAGCGGCACACCGCTGGCAGCGCATCGCCCACCTGCAACCGCTGGCGCTGCCCGGAGGCGATGTGGCCGCACGCGAGCCCTGGCGCCTGGCCGCCGCGGTGCTGCATGCGCTGGGCCGCGGCGACGAGATCGAGCGGCGCTTCGCCCCGATCGTTGGCACGCAGCCGGCCCGCCTGCTGCGCAGCATGCTCGATCGCGGCCTGAATTGCCCGAGCACCACCAGCGCCGGCCGCTGGTTCGACGCCGCCGCCGGCGCGCTGGGCCTGAGCGTCAAGCAAGGAGCGGAGGCCGAGGCCGCCATCGCGCTGGAACGTGCTGCCGCGCAGGCGCTCGAACGCCGCCACGACGGCGTGCCCTTCGCGCCCTCGCTGGACCTGCGCGGCGTGGTGGGCGACGCCTTCGAGGTGCCGCGCGACGAAACCGCCGCGATCGGCCGCGCCGCGCTGCACTTCCATCACGCGCTGGCCGATGGCCTGGCCGATGCTGCGGTGCAGGCCGCGCAGCAGCACGACACCGACACGGTGGTGCTCGGCGGTGGCTGCTTCATGAACCGCGTGCTCACCGAGCGCCTGGCCGCGCAGTTGCAGGCACGCGGCCTGGCGGTGCACGCACCGCAAGACACGCCTTGCGGCGACGCCGGCCTCGCGCTCGGCCAGGCCTGGGTCGCCGCCTGCACCGTGGCCGATGCCGCGTCGGCATCGATCCCGCAAGACGCTCTCGAACTGGAACACTGACATGTGCCTCGCCCTGCCCGCCCGAGTGGTGGAACTGCAAGACGCCGACAACGCCGTGGTCGAACTCGGCGGCGTGCGCAAGACGGTCTCGGTCGCGCTGACACCCGAGGCCAAGGTCGGCGACTACGTCATCGTGCACGTCGGCCACGCGATCGGCCTGCTCGATGCCGAGGAGGCGGAGAAGACGCTGGCGCTGTTCGCCGAGATGGCGGCGCAAGGCAAGCTGGCGGAGCGCGCCGCATGAAGTACATCGACGAGTTCCGCGACGGCGAGGTGGCGCGTGGCCTGGCGCAGCGCATCGCCGACGAAGCCGACACGGGGCGCCGCTACCACTTCATGGAGTTCTGCGGCGGCCACACGCACGCCATCTCGCGCTACGGCATCGCCGAGCTGCTGCCGGCGCACCTGCGCATGATCCACGGCCCCGGCTGCCCGGTGTGCGTGCTGCCGATCGGCCGCATCGACCAGGCCATTGCGCTGGCGCTGGAACGTGGCGTGATCCTGTGCACTTACGGCGACGTGATGCGTGTTCCCGCCTCGGAGACCCTGTCGCTGATGCGCGCGAAAGCACGCGGCGCCGACATCCGCATGGTGTACTCCGCCGCCGACGCGCTCAAGCTTGCCCGCGAGCATGCCGACCGCGAGGTGGTGTTCCTGGCCATCGGCTTCGAGACCACCACGCCGCCCACCGCGCTGGTGATCCGCCAGGCGCAGGCGGAGCAGCTCGCCAACTTCAGCGTGCTGTGCAACCACGTGCTCACGCCCAGCGCTATCACGCACATCCTCGAGTCGCCCGAGGTGCGCCAGTACGGCACGGTGCCGATCGACGGCTTCATCGGCCCGGCGCACGTGAGCATCGTCATCGGCGCGCGGCCCTACGAACATTTCGCGCAGGAGTACCGCAAGCCGGTGGTGATCGCCGGCTTCGAGCCGCTGGACGTGATGCAGGCGATCCTGATGCTGGTGCGCCAGGTCAACGCCGGCCGCGCCGAGGTGGAGAACGAGTTCACCCGCGCCGTCACGCGCGACGGCAACCTCGCCGCGCAGGCGGTGGTGTCGCAGGTGTTCGAGCTGCGCAGCAGCTTCGAGTGGCGCGGCCTCGGCGAGGTGCCGTACAGCGCGCTGAAGATCCGCCCGGCCTTCGAGCGATACGACGCCGAGAAGCGTTTCGGCCTCGTCTACAAGAGCGTGCCCGACCACAAGCAGTGCCAGTGCGGCGCCATCCTGCGCGGCGTGAAGCGGCCCACCGACTGCAAGCTGTTCGGCACCGTGTGCACGCCGGAGAACCCGATGGGTTCGTGCATGGTGTCATCCGAGGGCGCCTGTGCGGCGCACTACACCTACGGGCGTTTCAGGGACATTCCGGTGGTGGCGGCATGAGCAGCGTGAAGAAGGACTACATCCGGCCGATCGACTTCAAGCACGGCCGCGTCGACATGAACCACGGCGCCGGCGGCCGCGCCTCGGCGCAGCTGATCGACGAGCTGTTCGCGCGCGCCCTCGACAATGAGTACCTGCGGCAGGGCGACGACGGCGCACTGCTGCCGGTGCCGGCCGGCCACCGGATCGTCATGGCCACCGATGGCCACGTGATCTCGCCGCTGTTCTTCCCCGGCGGCGACATCGGCTGCCTCGCGGTGCACGGCACGCTCAACGACGTGGCAATGCTCGGCGCCGCGCCGCTGTACCTGAGTGCGAGCTTCATCCTCGAGGAAGGCTTCGCGCTGGCGGACCTGAAGCGCATCGTCGAGTCGATGGCCGCGGCAGCGCGCGAGGCCGGCGTGCCCATCGTCACCGGCGACACCAAGGTGGTCGAGCAGGGCAAGGGCGACGGCGTGTTCATCACCACCACCGGCGTGGGCGTGGTGCCTATCGGGCGCAGCGTCAGCGGCCGCAACGCGAAGCCGGGCGACGCGGTGCTCGTCTCGGGCAGCATCGGCGACCACGGCGTGGCGGTGATGTCGAAGCGCGAGTCGCTGGAGTTCGAGACCACCATCGAGTCGGACACCGCCGCGCTGCACACGCTGGTGGCCCGCCTGCTCGCCGCCGTGCCCGAAGGCAGCGTGCGCACGCTGCGCGACCCCACGCGCGGCGGCCTGGCCACCACGCTCAACGAGATCGCGCGGCAGTCGGGCGTGGGCATGCTGCTGCAGGAAGCGGCCATCCCGATCAAGCCGCAGGTCAACGCCGCCTGCGAACTGCTCGGCTTGGACCCGCTGTACATCGCCAACGAGGGCAAGTGCATCGTCGTGTGCGACGCGGCGGTGGCCGACGGTGCGCTGGAGGCGCTGCGCTCGCACCCGCTGGGGCGCGACGCCGCGCGCATCGGCACGGTCACCGAAGACCCGCAGCGCTTCGTGCAGATGGCCACGGCCTTCGGCGGCCGGCGTGTGGTGGACTGGCTCAGCGGCGAACCGCTGCCGCGCATCTGCTAGCCGGAGGGCCGGAGACCGGGCATGCAGCGCGAAGTCTTCCGCAAGACCGCCGCCGGGCACGCCGAAGTGCGTGGCCGCGCGCTCGGCCTGGACGCGCGCACGCGCGGGCTGCTGATCCTCGTCAACGGCGAACTCACGGTGGCCGAACTCGCCGCGCGGGTCGGCTTCGACCCCGACCAGGCACTGGTGAAGATGGTCGGCGCCGGCTTGCTGGAGCAGGTGGCCGTGGCGCCGCGCCCATCCCGGCCAGCGCCGCCGCCTGCCGTCGCCGCGCCTCCGGTGGCCGCGCCGCCCAAGCCCGCGCCAGCCCCGCCGGCCGAACTGATCCCCGCGGATCTCGCCGCGGCGCGCACCCGTGCGCTGACGACGCTGGCGCCGCACTACGGCCCCGACGCGATTCGCATGGCCGCCCCGCTGCGCGAGGCGGCCAATGCTGCGCAGTTCGCGCTGGCGCTGGCGGCATTGAAGGACACGCTGTCCGTCCACATGGGCCGCAAGTTGGCCGATCGCCTGAGCCGCGAGATCGCGCACGGGCCATGAGCCGCCCCCTGCGCCTGCTGCTGCTCGCCCATGCCTTCAACGGGCTGACGCAGCGCCTGTTCACCGTGCTGCGCGAGGCCGGTCACGAGGCCACGGTGGAGCTGGACATCTCCGATGCGGTGACCGAGGAGGCGGTGGCGCTGGCCCGGCCCGACCTGGTGATCGCGCCCTTCCTGAAGCGGCGCATCCCGGAGTCGGTGTGGTCGGTGCGGCCCTGCCTGGTGGTGCACCCAGGCCCGCCAGGCGACCGCGGCCCCGCGGCACTCGATTGGGCGGTGCTGCGCGGCGATGCGCAGGGCGGCGTGACGGTGCTGCAGGCCACCGGCGATTTCGACGCCGGCCCGGTGTGGGCCTGGCAGGACCTCTCGCTTCGAAAGGACGCCACGAAGGCGAGCCTGTACCGCCAGGAGATCACGCGGGCCGCGGTCGATGCCGTGCTCGATGCCCTGGGCCGCTTCCAACCCGGTGCGAGCGGGCCAGCGTCGCCGCCTGCGCTGCCACCGTTGCTGGGCGGATGGCAAGGTCCGGTACCGGCATCGGCGCGGGCCATCGACTGGTCGCAAGACGACAGTGCCAGCGTGCTGCGCAAGATCCGCAGCGCCGACGGCCACCCCGGCATCGCCGACGCACTGTTCGGCCAGAACTGCCGGCTGCACGATGCACACCCCGCCACTGCCGCCACGTTGGCACGTGCCCCGGCCGGCGCAGCGGGCGCAGTGGTCGCGAAGCGCGGCCCGGCGCTGCTGCGCCGCACCGTCGACGGCGCCGTGTGGATCGGCCATGTGCGCGTCGAGGCGCGGGGCGACCGCCCGGCCCTCAAGCTCGCCGCCACGCGGGCCTTCGCAGACGCGTGCACGACGCTGCCCGAGCTCGATGTGCCGCTGCTGCGCGACGCCGGCGAGTGGGACGAACTGCACTATGCGGAGACCGGCCAGCAAGGCGCACGGGTGGGCTGGCTGGGCTTCGACTTCCACAACGGCGCGATGTCCACGCGCCAATGCGAGCGCCTGCGCGACGCCCTGCGCTGGGTGCGCACGCGCGACACCCAGGTGCTGGTGCTCGCCGGCGGCAGCGACTTCTTCAGCAACGGCATCCACCTGCACGACATCGAGGCCGGCGCGCACGACGCCGGCGACAGCGCGGCGGACTCCTCGTGGCGCAACATCCAGGCCATCGACGACGTGGTGCTGGAACTGCTGACGATGACTCACCGGCTCACCGTGGCGATGCTGTCGGGCAACGCCGGTGCCGGTGGCTGCTACCTCGCCTTCGCGGCCGACCTCGTCTGGGCACATGCCGGCGTGGTGCTGAATCCGCACTACAAGAACATGGGCAACCTGTACGGCTCCGAGTACTGGACCTACACGCTGCCACGACGCGTGGGCGCGGCGCGCGCTGCCGAAGTTGCTCAGCGGGTGATGCAGGGGCGCCTGCCGATGTCGGCCCGCGAGGCGGCGTCGCTCGGGCTCGTCGACGCCGTGCTCGCCGACGACGCCGTGTCGCTCGCCCCCCGGGCCGCCACCGAGGCCGCCGCGCTGGCCGCAGCGCACAATCACGCCGAGCGCATCGCTGCCAAGCAGCGCCAGCGAGACGACGACGAGTCGCGCAAGCCCCTGGCGGCGTACCGCGACGAGGAACTGCAGCAGATGCACCGCAACTTCTACGGCTTCGACCCCAGCTACCACGTGGCGCGGCACCACTTCGTGACGCGCAAGCCGCATGCGTGGACGCCGCGGCATCTGGCGCTGCATCGCCCGTGATGCCCACCGTACTGCTCATCGACGACGAGCAGCGTTCGCTGGACGCGATGCGCCGCACGCTGGAGGAAGACTTCGACGTCCTCACCGCCGGCGGCACCGAGGAGGCGCGCGTGCAGCTCGAGCAGCGCGAGGTCGACGTGATCCTGTGCGACCAGCGCATGCCCGGCGTCACCGGCGTGGAGTTCCTGCGCGAGGCGCGCGAGCGCTGGCCGGACTCGGTGCGCATCGTCATCTCGGGCTACACCGACAGCGAAGACATCATCGCCGGCATCAACGAGGCCGGCATCTACCAGTACATCCTCAAGCCCTGGGTACCCGACCACCTGCTGCAGACGGTGCGCAGCGCCGCCGAGGCGCGCACGCTGCAGCATGGCCTGGCACGGCTGGACATCGAACTGCGCAACGGCACGCCGCCGCTGCGCGCGAAGAGCCAGGCGCGGCTGGCGCAGGCGCGCAATACCTTCGACTTCGACCGCATCGTGCGCGCACCGGGCAGCCCGCTGGACGCGGTGTGCGAGATGGCTCGGCGCGTGGCGCGGCACGACCTGTCGGTGCTGGTGCTGGGTGAATCGGGCACCGGCAAGGAGCTGATGGCGCGCGCCATCCACTACGCCAGCCCGCGCCACGTCGGGCCTTTCGTGGTGGAGAACTGCGCGGCCATCCCCGACACGTTGCTGGAGAGCGAGCTTTTCGGCCACAAGCGCGGTGCCTTCACCGGCGCGGTGGAAGACCACGTCGGCCTGTTCCAGCGTGCGCACGGCGGCACGGTGTTCCTCGACGAGATCGGCGAGACCTCGCCGGCCTTCCAGGTCAAGCTGCTGCGCGTGCTGCAGGAAGGCGAGCTGCGGCCGGTGGGCTCGACGCGTTCGATCCCGGTTGACGTGCGCGTGATCGCCGCGACGCACCGCGACCTGGAAGCCGACGTGCGCAGCGGCCGCTTCCGCGAGGACCTGTACTACCGCATCGCCGGCATCACGCTGGCCATGCCGCCGCTGCGCGAGCGGCCGGGCGACATCGTGCCGATCGCCGAGAGGCTGCTCGTCGACGTGGCCGCCGAGCTCGGCCTGCCCGCGGCGGCCTTCGACGACGACGTGCGCGCGGTGCTGGTGAGCTACCCTTGGCCGGGCAACATCCGCGAGCTGCGCAACGAGATCGCCCGCGCGCTGGCGCTGCGCGACGGGCCGGCGCTGCATGCGGCGGCCTTCTCGCGCAAGCTGCTCAATGGGCAGGCCGGCGCGCACGCCGAAGGCATGAACGGCCACGCACTGCCCGCCACGGGCACGCTGGCCGAACGCCTCGATTCGATCGAGGCCATGGTGCTGCGCGAGACGCTGCTGCGGCACCGCTGGAACAAGACGCGCGCCGCGCAGGAGCTGGGCCTGTCGCGAGTGGGCCTGCGCGCCAAGCTGCAGCGGTTTGGCCTGGAAGACGCGAAGGACAAATCGTGAACGTCTTGTGGCTTCAGTCTGGCGGCTGCGGCGGCTGCAGCATGTCGCTGCTGTGCGCCGACACGGCCGACTTCCCGGCGATGCTGAAGTCCGGCGGCATCGATCTTCTGTGGCACCCGTCGCTGTCGCTGGCCAGCGGCCGCGAGCTGGTTGCGCTGCTCGAAGACTGCCGTGACGGCCGCACCCGGCTCGACGTGCTCTGCATCGAAGGTTCGCTGCTGCGCGGGCCGAACGGCACCGGCCGCTTCCACGTGCTCGCCGGCACCGGCGTGCCGATGATCGACTGGGTGAGCGCGCTGGCTGCGGTGGCCACGCACGTCGTCGCCGTGGGTTCGTGCGCCGCCTGGGGCGGCATCACCGCCACCGGCCCGAACATCACCGACGCCTGCGGCCTGCAGTACGACGGCGACCGCCCCGGCGGCCTGCTCGGCGCCGACTTCGTCGCGCGCGGCGGCCTGCCGGTCATCAACGTGGCCGGCTGCCCCACGCACCCCGGCTGGGTGGTCGACACGCTGATGGCGCTGGCCGCGAAGCTGTTCGTTGCCGACGATCTCGACCCGTTGAACCGGCCGCGTTTTTATGCCGACCAACTGGTGCACCACGGCTGCACGCGCAACGAGTACTACGAGTTCAAGGCCAGTGCCGAGAAGCCCTCGGACCTGGGTTGCATGATGGAGAACATGGGCTGCAAGGGCACGCAGGCGCATGCCGACTGCAACACGCGGCTGTGGAACGGCGAAGGCTCCTGCACGCGCGGCGGCTACGCCTGCATCAGCTGCACCGAGCCAGGCTTCCAGGACCCCGGCCACGCCTTCCACCAGACGCCCAAGCTCGCCGGCATCCCGATCGGCCTGCCCACCGACATGCCCAAGGCCTGGTTCGTGGCGCTGGCCTCGCTGTCGAAGAGCGCCACGCCGAAGCGGGTGAAGAGCAACGCGACGGCCGACCACGTGGTGGTGGCGCCGGCGGTGCGCAAGACGAGGCTGAAGTGAGCCAGCGGCTCATCGTCGGCCCCTTCAACCGCGTCGAGGGTGATCTCGAAGTGCAGCTCGACATCGCGGACGGCCGCGTGACGCAGGCCCGTGTCAACGCCACCATGTACCGCGGCTTCGAGCAGATGCTCGCCGGTCGCGCACCGCTGGATGCGCTGGTGATCGTGCCGCGCATCTGCGGCATCTGCTCGGTGTCGCAGTCGGTGGCGGCGGCGCGTGCGATTGCCGATGCGTCGGGCGTGACGGTGCCGCCCAACGGTGTTCACACCATCAACCTGATGCTGGCCTGCGAGAACCTGGCCGACCACCTGTCGCACTTCTACCTGTTCTTCATGCCCGACTTCGCGCGGCCGGTGTACGCGCAGCGGCCCTGGTTCGCTGAAGCGACACGCCGCTTCGCCGCACTGGCCGGCGAGCATGCGCGTGCGGCGGTGGCGGCACGGCAGCGCTGGTTCGAGATCATGGGCACGCTGGGCGGCAAGTGGCCGCACACGCTGAGCATCCAGCCCGGCGGCAGCGCGCGCGCGGTGGAAGCGGCCGAGCGCATCCGGCTGCTGGCCAAGGTGCGCGAGTTCCGCGCTTTTCTCGAAACGACCACTTTCGGCGCGCCGCTCGAGGAGATCGCCGCGCTCGACAGCGAGGCCGCGCTGCAGCGCTGGCATGCCGCCGACCCGCTGCGCGGCGACCTGCGGCTGTTCCTCACACTGGCGGCCGACCTGAAGCTGGAAACACTGGGCCGCGGCCCCGGCCGCACGCTGAGCTTCGGCGCCTACCGCCAGCCCGACGGATCGCACGCGCTGGCCGACGGCGTATGGAACGAGAGCCTGGGCCGCGTGCAGCCGGTGGACACCGGCGCGATCCGCGAAGACGCCACGCACGCCTGGCTGGCCGGTGACGAGGCGCTGCACCCGAGCGAAGGCCTCACCGCGCCCATGCTCGACAAGCCCGGCGGCTACACCTGGAACAAGGCACCGCGGCTCTCCGGCGAGGTCGTGGAGACGGGCGCCATCGCTCGGCAGCTCGCCAGCGGCCAGCCGCTGATCCGCGATGCGGTGGCGCGCTGCGGCGCGAACGTCTACACCCGCGTGCTGGCGCGCCTGGTCGAGCTGGCGCGCGTGCTGCCGATGACCGAACAGTGGCTCACCGCGCTCGCGCCACGCGAGCCCTTCTTCCACGCCGACCGCCTGCCCGCCGATGCCGACGGCGTGGGCCTGACCGAGGCCGCGCGCGGTGCGCTCGGGCACTGGGTGAGCGTGCGGCACGGCCGCATCGAGCGTTACCAGATCGTCGCGCCGACGAGCTGGAACTTCTCGCCGCGCGACGCCTCCGGCACGCCCGGTGCGCTGGAGGCCGCGCTGGAAGGCGCACCGGTGCAGCCCGGCGAGGACACGCCGGTGGCCGTGCAGCACATCGTGCGCTCGTTCGACCCCTGCATGGTCTGCACCGTGCACTGAGGAGCTCGCCATGCCTCGTGAAGACCGCCCGAGCCCCGAACCCGCGCGCCGCGAGACGCTGCTGGCGCTGAGCCAGCTCGACGGCGTGGACGACAGCGCCTGGCTCGACGTGATCGCGAAGATGGACGAGGTCTACTCGCAGCTGGTGCAGGACGAGATCGCGCTGGAAGAGAAGAACGCGCAGCTGGAGCAGTCGCAGCAATTCATCTTCAGCCTGCTGTCGGCGATGAGCGATGTGCTGGTCGCCTGCGACGAGGCCGGACGCATCGAGGAGACCAACGCCGCGCTGCGTGAGCTGGTCGGCAAGCCGCGGAAGAGGCTGCGCGGCACGCCGCTGCTGGATCTGCTGGCCGACGAGACCAACGTGCAGAACATCCGCCACGCGCTGGCCACCACCACGCGGCGCGGCAGCTCGATCGAGATCGACCTGCGCGACGCCCAGGGCCAGCCGGTGCCGGTGGACCTGAACATCACGCCGCGACACAACGCCGCCGGGCACCGCGTCGGCCATGTGTTCGTCGGCCGGCCGCTGGGCGAGCTCAAGCGCGCCTACCACCAGCTGCGCGAGGCGCACGAGGCGCTCAAGCGCACCCAGCAGCAGCTGCTGCACTCGGAGAAGATGGCATCTCTCGGCCGCTTGGTCGCCGGCGTGGCCCACGAGCTGAACAACCCGATCAGCTTCGTGCTCGGCAACGTGCACGCGCTGCAACGCTACAGCGAGCGCTTGCGCGAGTACCTCGGCGCGATCCACGCAGGCACACCTGCCGACGAGCAGGTGAAACTGCGTGCGAAGCTGCGCATCGACCACCTGCTGGCCGACCTGCCCTCGCTGATGGAAGGCACGCTCGAAGGCGCGCAGCGCACCGCCGACATCGTGCAGGGCCTCAAGCGCTTCTCGGCGATGGACCGCGGCGAACGCATCGAGGTCGACCTGAACGGCGTGATCGAGCGCGCCATCCACTGGGTGCGCAAGGGCACGGCACCGTCGTTCGAGGTGCACTGGTCGCCCGGCCCGCCCTGCACGGTGATGGGCAACGCCGGGCAGCTTCTGCAGGTGGTGATGAACCTGGTGCAGAACGCCTACGACGCCGCGGCCACGCGGGCGAACGCGGCGCCGGCGATGTGGATCACGCTGCAGTGCGAAGGCGAGACCGCGCGGCTGCACTTCCGCGACAACGGCCCGGGCATCGCGCCGGAGCACCTGTCGCGCATCTTCGATCCCTTCTTCACCACCAAGCCGGTGGGCAAGGGCACCGGCCTGGGCCTGTCGATCAGCTACGGCATCGTCGAGCAGCATGGCGGCCGGCTGAGCGCCGGCAACCATGCGTTGGGCGGCGCGGAGTTCGTGCTCGAACTGCCGCGCCAGCCTTGAGCGTCAGCGCAGCTTCGGCGCGGCCTCCGCGATCGCCGTCATCAGCTTCTTCAGCACGTCCGATGCGGCGCGGCGGGCGGACAGCGAGGTGTCGGCCTTGAACTCGTCGAACTCGGCCCGGCCTTCTCCGAACACCCGCAACTCGGTGATCGCATTGCCCTGCACGTCGCTGATCGTGCAGGTCAGGGCGATGGTGAACAGGGTCGGCGGCCAGGTCACCATGCTGGGCGAGGACGAAGTCGTCACGATGATCGGCGTGGCGAGGTAGTTCAGCCCCTGCTCCTTGACCTTCGGGTCGGTCGGCCCGCTGACCCGCGTGACCTGAGAGAAGGATTCGGACAGCGCGATGTACAAGCCGGTCTCGAGGTCGCGATACGGGAAATAATTGACCTTGTCGCCGCCGCCGCCCGGCCCGGTGACCTCGCGCTGGCGGTCGGCATCGCTGATCGACAGGCCGATCTTCCGGTCGATCTTGGCCTTGCCGCTACCGGCCAGGCTGGCGACGTCCGGACTCAGCGAGATCGGATGCGCGCAGCCGGTGACCAGCACCGCCAGCAACAGCCCGGCCGCGAGCGCGCACTTGCGCGCGAGGAACCGAAGCGCGCTCACTTGATCGCCGCCTGGAAGTCGGCGTCCGCCAGCAGCTGGGAGACCAGCTTCTGCACGATCAGCGGGTACTGCTGCTGCGCCTTCGGGATGGCGATGCCACCGATGAATGACGATTCCCAGCTCGACTCGACTCGCTTGATCTTGTCGAATCGCTGCTGCCCGGCGTTCTTGACGATGAAGCGCGCCTCGATCTCGCCGCTGTTCGTCGAGATGCCGCCGGCGGCGATGTCATTCTTGAGCAGAAGACCGCTGATCTCGAGCTTGGAACTGGCATCCAGCTTGCCGGCCAGCACGAGTTCCTGGCGCAATGCGTCGGCCAAGTAGGCTGCATAGTCGCCACCTACGGGCGAGGCCATGCTCGAGCCGCGCAGGCTGATCGACTGGGCGCCGACGGCGCCGGGCTGGACGCTGAAGGCCCCCAGTGCCACCGGCGAGGCGGTCTTCTTGATCAGTTCGACGTTGTCCAGCGAAGGCTGGTAACGGGGCGCCTGCATGGCGCAGCCGCTCATCACGAGCACTGCGGCGACTGCCGCGACAAGACGGCAGCTACGGGGTTCGATCACGGTTCCTCCTCGGGTGGTTCTTGGTCGGTGCCCATCTGCGGGCATCGCAAAGATATCACCCGGATCGGGCGGCCGGGCTGCTCGCGATCAGCTCTCGATCCTGATGTTGCCGTCCTTCACGACCTTGGCCCATTTCGCCATCTCGGAACGGATGAAGGCAGCGAACTTCTCGCTCGTGCCGCCGCCGTCTTCGGCGCCGTAGGTCTCGAGCTTCTCCTGCACGTCGGCCATCGCCAGCACCTTGTTGACGTCCTCGTTCATCCTCTGCGCGATCGGCGCTGGCAGCTTGCCCGGGCCGACCAGGCCGTACCAGGTGGTGGCCTCGAAGCCGGGGAAGCCCTGTTCCTCCATCGTCGGCACGCCCGGGTGGCCCTTGGCGCGCTTGGTGCGGGTCTGTGCGATGGCGATCACCTTGCCGCTCTTCACGTGCGGCGTGGCGGCGGTCATGGTCTCGAAGCTGTACTGGATCTGCCCGCCCATCAGGTCGGTGAGCAGCGGGCCGCTGCCCTTGTACGGCACGTGGATCGCATCGACTTTCGCCTGCAGCTTGAACGACTCCAGCGCAAGGTGCTGCGCCGAGCCGTTGCCCGCCGAGCCGAAACTCACCTGCCCTGGCTTGGCCCTGCACAGGGCGACGATGTCCTTCACCGTCTTCGCCTCCTCCTTCGGGTTGGCGATCAGCAGGTTGGGCGTGACACCGACCAGCACGATGGGCACGAAGTCGCGTTCGACGTTGTAGTTCAGCTTGGGCTGCAGGCTGGGCGCCAGCGCATGGCTGTTGATGTGCGCCATCAGCAGCGTGGTGCCGTCGCTGGGCTGCTGCGCCACGTAGTCGGCGGCGAGCACGCCGGCGACGCCGGCCTTGGTCTCGACGATGACCTGCTGGTTCCACATCTGCGTGAGCTTGGTGGCGACCACGCGCGCCAATGCATCGGTGCCGCCGCCCGGCGGGAAACCGACGACGATGCGGATCGGGCCGCTCGGCCAGAGCTGCGCGAAGACGCGCGGGGCGGCGAGCGTGGCGGCCACACCGGCGGTGGCCTTGAGGATCGAACGGCGTTGCATGGGGGATGTCTCCTGCGTGGTGTTCTGTGGGGATTTCAGCTGGCGGCCTTCAACGGCTGTTGCTGCGAGTGCGACGCGAAGTACTCCATCGCCGCCTGCACGCCGCTGCCGGCCAGCGGCACGCCAGCGAGCTTCAGGCCCATCTCGACGCCGGCCAGCGCCGCCATCAGCGTCAGGTCGTTGCAGTCGCCGAGGTGGCCGATGCGGAACATGCGGCCCTTGACCTTGCCCAGGCCCGTGCCCAGCGACAGGTCGAAGCGTTCGTGGATCAGCTTGCGGATCGCGTCCGCATCCACGCCGGCCGGCGTGATGACGCCGGTGAGCACGGGCGAGTACACCGCCGCATCGGCGCACTGGATGGGCAGGCCCCAGGCGCGCACCGCACCGCGCACGCCCTCGGCCCAGCGCTCGTGGCGCGCGAACACGGCCTCGAGGCCCTGCTCGAGAATGATGTCCAGCGCCTCGCTGAGACCGTAGAGCAGGTTGGTGTTGGGCGTGTAGGGCCAGTAGCCCGTCTTGTTCATCTCGACGATCTCGTCCCAGGCCCAGAAGCTGCGCGGCAGCCTGGCGCCCTGGCTGGCGGCGAGCGCCTTCGGCGACAGCGCGTTGAAGCTGATGCCCGGCGGCAGCATCAGGCCCTTCTGCGAGCCGCTGATGGTGACGTCCACGCCCCACTCGTCGTGGCGGTAGTCGGCGCAGGCCAGGCCGGAGATCGAGTCGACCAGCAGCAGCGCCGGGTGGCCGGCGGCGTCGATGGCGCGGCGCACGGCGGCAATGTCGCTGGTGACCCCCGTCGAGGTCTCGTTGTGCACCACGCAGACCGCCTTGATGGCGTGGCCGGCATCGGCGCGCAGGCGCTGCTCGATCAGCTCGGCCTGCACGCCGCGGCGCCAACTCCAGGGCAGCCCGGTGGCCGCATCGGTGCCCGGCACGGCGAGGAACTCGGGCTTCAGGCCGAGCCGCTCGGCGAGCTTCTTCCACAGCGTGGCGAAGTGGCCGGTCTCGAACATCAGCACGGCGTCGCCGGGGCTCAGCGTGTTGACGAGCGCCGCCTCCCAGGCGCCGGTGCCCGAGGCCGGGTAGATGGCCACCGGATGGCGGGTGCGGAAGATCTGCTGCGTGCCGGCGAGCACCTTCAGGCCGAGCTTTCCGAACTCCGGCCCGCGGTGGTCGATGGTGGGCAGGCTCATGGCCCGCAACACGCGGTCAGGCACCGGGCTCGGGCCGGGGATCTGCAGGAAGTGGCGGCCGCTGGGATGCTGGTCGAGGGGGATCATGGAGCGCTCCTGGAAGCTTTCAGTTTTGCATACAAAATGCATTTGTCAAGCGAATTGGCCCTATAGTACCGGGAAAGCGCTGCCGCCGATTGCATACCAAGCCATGGCTGAGATCATTTCCATTCCCCGTCAGGTGCTCCACCAGGAGGTCGCGGTGCGGCTGCGCCAGCGCATCGTCGAAGGCCAGATCGCGCCCGGCGCCAAGCTCAACGAGCGTGAGCTGAGCGAGCTGCTGAACGTGTCGCGCACGCCGCTGCGCGAGGCGCTGAAGATGCTCGCCGCCGAGGGGCTGGTCGAGCTGCTGCCCAATCGAGGCGCGGTGGTGGCGCAGATGTCGGCGCAGGACGTGGCCGACACCTTCGAGGTGATCGCCGGGCTCGAAGGCCAGTCGGGCGAGCTCGCCGCGCAGCGCATCACCGAGGCCGAGCTGGCCGAGATCCGCGCGCTGCACTTCGAGATGATGGCCGCCTTCACGCGGCGCGACCTGCCCACCTACTACCGCATCAACGCGCAGATCCACACGCTGATCAACGCGGCGGCGCGCAACCCGGTGCTCGCGCAGACCTGGCGCAACGTCAACGCCCGACTGCAAGCGCTGCGCTTTCGTTCCAACTTCGACGAAGCGAAGTGGAAGCGTGCCGTGAAGGAGCACGAACGCATGGTCGAGCTGCTCGGCGCGCGCGATGCGGCCGGCCTGCGCGCCCTGCTGATCGAGCACCTGATGCACAAGCGCGATGCCGTGCTGGAGCTGATGAAGAACGGCCAGCTCGACGCCGGCGCCAAGGTGAGAGCATGAACGCGCCGCTGCCTCCCGGCGTGCTGACCGACCAGGCCGAGCTGGCACGGCGGCTCGCGCGCGAGACCGAAGGCGAGGTGCTGTTCGACATCGCCTCGCGCGGTCGCTACGCCACCGACGCCTCGATCTATCAGGCGATGCCGATTGGCGTGTTCGTGCCGAAGACACAGCGCGACGTGGCGATCGCGCTGCAGCTGGCGCGCGAGATGGGCGCCCCGCTGTTGCCGCGCGGTGGCGGCACCTCGCAATGCGGCCAGACCACCGGTGCGGCGCTGGTGATCGACTTCAGCAAGCACCTGCGCAAGCTGCTCTCGCTCGACATAGACGCACGGCGCACGCAGGTCGAGCCCGGCATGGTGCTCGACCACCTGAACGCGCAGCTGAAACCGCACGGCCTGTGGTACCCGGTGGACGTGTCGACCAGCGCGCAGGCCACGCTGGGTGGCATGGCCGGCAACAACTCCTGCGGCAGCCGCAGCATCGCCTACGGCAACATGGTGCACAACGTCGCCGGCATCGAGGCCTGGCTGGCCGACGGCAGCGAGCTGGCCTTCGGGCCGCTGGCCACGCTGGGCCCGAAGGAACGCGCCATCGCCGACTTCGTGCGCGGCCTGGCCGAGACGCTGGCCCCCGAGATCGACGCGAACTGGCCGACGGTGATGCGCCGCGTCGCCGGCTACAACCTCGACATCTTCCGGCCCAGGAGCGAGCGGCCCTACACGGCCGACGGCAGCGTCAACCTCGCGCACCTGCTGGTGGGCGCCGAGGGCACGCTGGCGCTGACGAAGAGCCTGACGCTGCAGCTCAGCGCCCTTCCGCGCGCCAAGGTGCTGGGCGTCGTCAACTTCGCCAGCTTCCACACCGCGATGGACTCGGCGCAGCACATCGTCAAGCTCGGCCCCACCGCAGTGGAGCTGGTCGATCGCACGATGATCGAACTGTCGCGCACCAACCCGGCGTTCCGGCCGGTGATCGAGGCGGCGCTGATCGCTGTCGGGGGAAAGTCGCCCGAGGCGATCCTGCTCGTCGAGTTCAGCGGCGACGACCGCAGTGCGCTGCTGAAGCAGCTGCAGGCGTTGGTGGAGCTGATGGGCGACCTCGGCCTGCCCGGCAGCGTGGTCGAGATGCCCGACGAAGGCCCGCAGAAGGCGCTGTGGGAAGTGCGCAAGGCCGGCCTGAACATCATGATGAGCCTGAAGGGCGACGGCAAGCCGGTCAGCTTCATCGAAGATTGCGCGGTGCCGCTGGTTCACCTGGCCGAGTACACCGATGCGCTGACCGAGGTGTTCCGCCGCCACGGCACACGTGGAACCTGGTATGCCCATGCCTCGGTGGGCACGCTGCACGTGCGGCCCATCCTCGACATGCGGCGCGACGGCGCCATGCGCATGCGCGCCATCGCCGAAGAAGCCGCCGCGCTGGTGCGAAAGTACAAGGGCGCCTACAGCGGCGAGCATGGCGACGGCCTGTGCCGCGGCGAGTGGATCGGCTGGCAGTTCGGCGCGAGGATCGACGACGCCTTCCGCGCCATCAAGCAGGAGCTCGACCCGGCGAACCTGTTCAACCCCGGCAAGATCGTCGACCCGCCGAAGATGGACGATCCGCGGCTGTTCCGCTTCCCGCCGACGTACCGGACCATCCCGCTCAGGCCCGTGCTCGACTGGTCGGCCTGGGACGTCCAGAACGACCCCGCCACCGAGACCACCACCGCGCCGGGCAGCGGCGGCGACCCCACCGGCGGCCTGGCGAAGGCCGTCGAGATGTGCAACAACAACGGCCACTGCCGCAAGTTCGACGCCGGCACGATGTGCCCGAGCTACCGCGTCACGCGCGACGAGCAGCACCTCACACGCGGCCGCGCCAACACGCTGCGCCTGGCCTTGTCGGGCCAGCTCGGCGGCGAGTCGCTCGACGGCGAGGCGGTGAAGGCCGCGCTCGACCTGTGCGTCGGCTGCAAGGGCTGCAAGCGCGACTGCCCGACCGGCGTGGACATGTCACGCATGAAGATCGAGGCGACTGCAGCATACAAGGCGCGCCACGGCCACACGCTGCGCGACCGCGTGATCGCGCACCTGCCACGTTATGCGCGCTGGGCAAGCCGGGTGCCGGGGCTGCTGAACCTGCGCAACCGGGTGCCGGCGCTCGCCGAACTGTCCGAGCGCTGGCTCGGCCTGGCAGCCGCGCGCAGCCTGCCGCGCTGGCGGCGCGACAACCTGCGCCGCAGTGCGCCGTCGTACCACCTGGCCAGTGCCGCAGAAGTGATTGCCGCCGACAAGGCGGTGGTGTTGTGGGTCGACACCTTCAACGGTGCCTTCGAGACGGAGAACGCTCGCGACGCCGTGCGCGTGCTGCAGGCGGCCGGCTACGCGGTGCACGTGCCGGGCCTGAGCGGCGAACCGCTGTGCTGCGGCCGCACCTACCTCGCCACCGGCATGGCCGATGAGGCGAAGGCGCAGGCCGGCGCACTGGTCGCAGCCCTGCGTCCGTTCGCCGAACGCGGCATCGCGGTCGTCGGTCTGGAGCCCTCGTGCCTGCTCACGCTGCGCGACGAGGCGCTGGCGATGGGCCTGGGCGAGGCGGCCCCGATCGTCGCGGCACAGGCGCTGACCTTCGAGGAGTTCCTCGCCCGCGAGGCTCGCGCCGGCCGCTTCGCGCCTTCGCTGTCGCCGGCCAACCGGCCGATGCGCGTGCATGGACATTGCCACCAGAAGGCCTTCGGCGTGATGCAGCCTGTGCTGGAGGTGCTGCGCCTGATTCCCGGCGCGAAGCCCGAGCTGATCGAGTCCTCGTGCTGCGGCATGGCCGGCAGTTTCGGCTACGAGGCCGAGCACCATGCGGTGTCGATGCAGATGGCCGAGCTCTCGCTGCTGCCGGCCGTGCGCGCCGCCGGCGACGCCTGGATCGTGGCCGACGGTGCCAGCTGCCGGCACCAGATCGCAGACGGCACGGGCCGCGAGTCGCTGCACGTGGCTCGTGTGCTGGCGGCCCATCTGGTTTGATCTGACGCATCCGACCCCGCAACTGCGAGGGGCTTACGTAGTTTCCGCCATGCAGGAGGTCGACACGCTGACCACAATCGCGCTGTCCGAACCTGACCCCTGCAAGGAGTAACCATGAAGCGCCTGATGACGGCCATGCTGGCCACCCTGACCGTGACGGCCGCCATGGCCGAATACCCGGAGAAGCCGATCACCATCGTCGTGCCCTTTGCCGCGGGCGGGCCGACCGACAAGGTGGCGCGCGACCTGGCCGAGGCGCTGCGCAAGCCCCTGCCCAACGCGACCATCGTGATCGACAACACCGGCGGCGCCGGGGGCACGCTCGGCGCGGCCAAGGTCGCGCGCGCCCCGAACGACGGCTACACGCTGCTGCTGCACCACATCGGCATGGCGACCGCGCCGTCGCTCTACCGCTCGCTGTCGTACAAGACGCTCGAGGACTTCGAGTACGTCGGCATGATCAACGAGGTGCCGATGACCGTGATCGGCAAGCCCACGCTGCCGGCCAACAACTGGGCCGAGCTGATGAAGTGGCTGGAGGCCAACAAGGGCAAGATCAACCTGGCCAACGCCGGCCTGGGCGCGGCCTCGCATCTGTGCGGCCTGCTGTTCCAGCAGAGCTTGAAGATCGACATGCAGACGGTGCCCTACAAGGGCACCGCACCGGCCATGAACGACCTGCTCGGCGGCCAGGTCGACCTGATGTGCGACCAGACCACCAACACCACCGGCCAGATCGAGGCCGGCAAGGTGAAGGCCTTCGCGGTGACGACCAGCAAGCGCCTGACCACGCCGGCGCTGGCCAAGCTGCCGACGCTGGACGAGAGCGGCCTGAAGGGCTTCAACGTGTCGATCTGGCACGGCCTGTACGCGCCCAAGGGCACGCCCAAGCCGGTGATCGACAAGCTCAACACCGCCCTGAAGGCGGCGCTGAAGGATCCCGAGTTCATCAAGCGCGAGGAAGCGCTGGGCGCCGTGGTGGTGAGCGACGCACGCGTCAACCCGGCCGAGCACAAGAAGTTCGTCGAGGCCGAGATCAACAAGTGGGCCCCGGTCATCAAGGCCGCTGGCCAGTACGCTGACTGACCCTGCTCGTTCGACTGGAAGGCCGCCCACGGGCGGCCTTTTTCATGCCCGCAACGTGATCGGAATGGTCACCGGCCCGTCGTTGACGAGGTGCACCTGCATGTCGGCGCCGAACTCGCCGCACTCGACCTGCGGGTGCGAGGCACGCGCGGTGGCCAGCACGCGTTCGTAGAGCCGCCGGCCGAGTTCGGGGCCGGCCGCGGCGCTGAAGCCGGGCCGGTTGCCGCTGGAGACATCGGCTGCGAGCGTGAACTGGCTGACCACCAGCAGGCCGCCGCCGATGTCGGCGACGCTGCGGTTCATCTTGCCGGCTTCGTCGGCGAAGATGCGCAGCTTCAGAACCTTGGCGACGAGCTTGTCGGCGATGGCGTCGTTGTCGTCCGGCTCGGCGCAGACCAGCATCAACAGCCCTGGCCCGATGGCGCCGATGACCCGGCCTCCGACTTCGACGCGCGCCGAGCTCACACGTTGCAGCAGCGATATCAAACCAGGTCCTTCGGGTCGTCGAAATGCGCCTCGACGTCGGTCGGCAGCAGCTGGATCGAGGCCCGCAGGCCCGGCACCGCGCTCATCAGCGCCTGCTCCACGCTCGTGCGCAGCGCCGCGGCGCGGCCCAGCGTCCAGCCGGCAGGCATGTGCATGTGCACGTCGACGAAGCGACGCTGCCCGGCGCGGCGCGTCACGAGGTGGTCGAAGCGGATGGTGTGGTGCTCGAACTGCGCCAGCGCGGCGTCGATCTGCGTGCGCACCTCGGGCTCGACGGCCTTGTCCATCAATCCGTCCACCGACCGCCAGGCCAGGTGCGCCCCTTCGCGCAGGATGTTCAGCGCCACGCCGATGGCCAGCAGCGGATCGAGCCACAGCCAGCCGGTCACCGGCACGAGCAGCAGGCCGGCGACGACACCGGCGGAGGTCCACACGTCGGTGAACAAGTGTCTTGCGTCGGCCTCCAGCACGATCGAGCGCTGCTCGCGCGAGGCGATCAGCATGCGCCAGGCGAGCACGCCGTTGAGCGCCGAACTCGCCACCGACAGCGCAATGCCCCAGCCGAGCTGCTCGAGCGGCTGGGGGTTCGCGAAGCGACCTGCCGCCGCCCAGATGATGGCCACCGCGGCGCCGACGATCAGCAGCCCCTCGAAGCCGCTGGAGAAGTACTCGGCCTTGGTGTGGCCGAAGGGATGGTCGTCGTCGGCCGGGCGCTCTGCGATCGTCACCATCAGAATGGCGAAAAGCGCCGACGCCAGATTGACGAAGGACTCCATCGCGTCGGACAGCAGGCCGACCGAGCCGGTGATCCACCAGGCGGCGGTCTTCATCGCGATGGTGGCCAGCGCGGCCGCCACCGAGAGCTTGAGCAGGGTCTTGGCCTGCATGGCCGGCCCGCTCAGGCGAGCGTGATCCGAGCGAACTTGCGCTTGCCGACCTGCACGACGTAGGTGCCGCTGCCGACCTTCAGGCCCTTGTCGCTGACCACCGCGCCGTCGATGCGCACGCCGCCGCCTTCGACCAGGCGCATCGCCTCGCTGCCCGAGGGCGCGAGGTTGGCCTGCTTGAGCAGCGCACCGATGCCCAGCGGCGCGCCTGAGAGCGACACCGCGGGGATCTCGTCCGGGATGCCGCCGCGGGCCCGGTTGGCGAAGTCGGCCTCGGCCGCATCGGCCGCCGCCGCGCTGTGGAAGCGCGTGGTGATCTCCTTGGCGAGCATCACCTTGGCCTCCTTCGGGTTGCGCCCGGCATCGACCTCGGCCCTGATCTTCGCGATCTCGGCCTCGCTGCGGAAGCTCAGCAAGGCGTAGTAGCGCCACATCAGCGTGTCGCTGATCGACAGCAGCTTGGCGAACATGTCGTTCGCGGGCTCGGTGACGGCGATGTAGTTGCCCTTGCTCTTGGACATCTTCTCGACGCCGTCCAGGCCCTCGAGCAGCGGCATCGTCAGGATGCACTGCGGCTCCTGGCCGTACTCGGACTGCAACGCGCGACCGACGAGCAGGTTGAACTTCTGGTCGGTGCCGCCGAGTTCGAGGTCGCTCTTCAATGCGACCGAGTCGTAGCCCTGCATCAGGGGGTAGAGGAACTCGTGCACCGAGATCGGCGTGCCGGCCTTGAAGCGCTCGGCGAAGTCGTTGCGCTCCATCATGCGCGCCACCGTGTAGCGGGCGGCGAGCTGGATCATGCCGCGAGCGCCCAACGGGTCGCTCCACTCGGAGTTGTAGCGGATCTCGGTCTTGTCCGGGTCGAGCACCAGGCTGGCCTGGCGGTAGTAGGTCTGCGCGTTGGCCTCGATCTGCTCGCGCGTCAGCGGCGGACGCGTGGTGTTGCGGCCCGACGGGTCGCCGATCATCGAGGTGAAGTCGCCGATCAGGAAGATCACCTGGTGACCGAGGTCCTGCAGCTGGCGCATCTTGTTGAGCACCACCGTGTGGCCGACGTGGATGTCGGGCGCGGTCGGGTCCAGGCCCAGCTTGATGCGCAGTGGCACACCGGTTGCTTCAGAGCGAGCGAGCTTGGCCAGCCAGTCGGCTTCCGGTAACAGTTCGTCGCAACCGCGCCGTGAAACTTGCAAGGCGTTCAGCACTCGATCGGTGACCGGATGCGAAGGCGGATGAGGTGGCTGGGACATGCGGCGACGTGGGGGGTTTTACGAAGAGAGGAGCGAGGCTCGCTCGGTATACTGCGGCGCGGTCTTGCACCGCCCCGAACGGCCGGCACACGCTCCGGCAGGCGCCACGGATTCTAGTGGACGCCTCTTGTGCAACCTGGATCGAAAACGAGCGCTCGCGTTCGGCACACCAAATTGAAATCGTTGGATTCCCTTGAACGCGCCACCGAGGCGACGCTGAGCCGGGGCTCGCGCATCGTCTCGGCACACCCGCGCACTCTGGCCGCCATCGTCGCCTTCTCGCTGGCCGGCTTCGGTGCGGCGGCTTACGGCATCGCCAGCCAGGGCCCGGACGCGTCCGACCTGCCCCGGCGCCTCGTGACGGAAATCGTCACCGGCGAAGACGTGTCGACACAACTGGAAGCGCTGGCCGGCCAGACGCTGCACCTGTACCGCAGCGACCTCACCCGCGCCGGCGACAACGCCGAGTCGCTCCTGTCGCGCCTGGGGGTCAGCGACCTCGAGGCTGCCGAATTCCTGCGCCGCGATGCGCAGGCCCGCAAGCTGCTCGAAGGCCGTCCGGGCAAGATCGTGCGCCTGGCCGCCACGCCGGCCGGTACGCTGGAAGAACTCACGGCACGCTTCGCACCCGGCGACAGCGCCTTGCTTGCCACCCATTTCATGCGCCTGCGCGTTGCCCGTGAGGCGGGGCAGCTCTCGGCGAGCATCGAGACCGTGCCGCTGGCCACCTCGGTGCGTCTGGGCAGCGGCACGATCCGCAGCTCGCTGTTCGCCGCCACCGACGAGTCCGGCATCCCCGATGCCATCGCCGTGCAGCTGGCAGAGGCCTTCTCGGCCGACATCGACTTCCACCGCGAGCTGCGCAAGGGCGACACCTTCTCGGTGGTGTACGAGACGCTCACGGCCGACGGCGAGCCGATTACATGGAACAACGTGGGCGGCAGGGTCGTCGCCGCGGAGTTCGTCAACAAGGGTCGCGCGCACTCGGCCGTCTGGTTCAAGGATGACGACGGCCGCGGCGGCTTCTACGACCTGAACGGCCAGAGCAAGCGTCGCAGCTTCCTGGCCAGCCCGATGGAGTTCTCGCGGGTGACTTCGGGCTTCGCGATGCGGCTGCATCCGATCCTCAACCAGTGGCGCCAGCACAAGGGCGTGGACTACGGCGCGCCCACCGGCACGCCGGTGCGAACGGTTGGCAACGGCACGGTCGAGTTCGCCGGCTGGCAGAACGGCTACGGCAACGTGGTGCAGATCAACCACGGCAACGACCGATCCACCGTCTACGCGCACCTGAGCCGCCTCGACGTGCGCAAGGGGCAGCGTGTCGACCAGGGCGACCGCATCGGCGCCGTCGGCGCCACGGGCTGGGCGACCGGACCGCACCTGCACTTCGAGTTCAAGCTGAACGGTGCCCAGCAGAATCCGATGGTGATGGCCCGCTCCTCGGAAGCCATCGAGTTGTCTGCGTCCGGGAAGCAGCGCTTCGCCGGACTCGCCCAGTCGATCCGCGGCCAGCTCGAAGCCGCCGGCAGCATCGGCGCCAGCGTCGCCGAGTAGGCGCGCATGGCGCCGCCCGGCTGATGGCCGAGATCTACATCGGCTTGATGTCGGGCACGTCGATGGACGGGGTCGACGGCGTCCTGGCCGAGTGGACGGCCGACGCAGCGCTGCGTGTGCATGCCCATGTACACCTGGAGTTCGATCCGGCCCTGGCCGCCGAACTGATGGCCCTGAACAGCAGCGGCCCGGACGAACTGCACCGCGCCGCACTGGCGGGCAATGCCTTGGCGCGGCGCTATGCCGATGTTGTTCACGCGCTGCTCGCGAAGTCCGGCATGCCCGTCTCGTCCGTGCGGGCCATCGGTGCGCACGGCCAGACCGTGCGGCACCGTCCCCAGCAGTTCGATGGCGTCGGCTACTCGCTGCAGGTCAACAGCCCGGCACTACTGGCCGAGCTGACCGGCATCGACGTGGTGGCTGACCTGCGCAGCCGCGACGTCGCCGCCGGTGGCCAGGGCGCGCCGCTCGTACCGGCCTTCCATCGGGCCGAGTTCGGCCGGACCGGCCAGTCGTTGGCCGTGTTGAACCTCGGCGGCATCAGCAACCTGACGCTGCTGGGCGACGACGGCTCGGTGCTCGGCTTCGATTGCGGCCCGGGCAATTCACTCCTGGACCACTGGATCGGCCGACAGCTGTCTCAGCCTTTCGACGCCGGCGGTCGCTGGGCGGCCAGCGGCCGCGTCGTCCCGCCCTTGCTGCAGGCCTTGCAGCGCGAGCCCTACTTCGATCTGTCTCCGCCCAAGAGCACCGGGCGGGATCTGTTCCATGCCGCTTGGCTCGAGCAGCGCCTGGCACCGTTCGCCGGGCTGGCGCCGGCCGACGTTCAGGCCACGCTGGCCGAGTTGACAGCCTGGGTCTGCGCCCGCGATCTGCAGCGCTGGGCACCTTCGATCCGCGAACTGCGGGTGTGTGGAGGCGGCGCCTTCAACACCGATTTGATGGGACGAATCGCCGTGCGTGCGGTCGGCGTCGATGTTCGATCGACGGCCGATCGGGGCTTGCCACCCGATCAGGTCGAGGCCTGCGCCTTTGCATGGCTGGCCCGGCAGTTCGTGCGGCGCGAGCCTGCCAGCCTGCCATCGGTCACCGGCGCCCGCGGCGCACGGGTGCTGGGCTGCCTCTACCCGGCCGCACCATGACAAAGGCCGCCCGAAGGCGGCCTCGTGTGGCGCAACGGCCAGTCAGGCCGAGAAGCTCGATCCGCAACCGCAGGTGGTGGTCGCGTTCGGATTCTTGATGACGAACTGCGCGCCTTGCAGGTCGTCCTTGTAGTCGATCTCCGCACCAGCCAGGTACTGCAGGCTCATCGCGTCGACCAGCAGCGTGACGCCGTTCTTCGTCATCTGCGTGTCGTCTTCGTTGACGACCTCGTCGAAGGTGAAGCCGTACTGGAAGCCGGAACAGCCACCGCCCTGCACGAAGACGCGCAGCTTCAGATCGGGGTTGCCTTCTTCGTCGACCAGTTCCTTCACCTTGCCGGCGGCGCTGTCGGTGAAGATGATCGGCGACGGCGGCTCGTCCGCAGCGATCTGGGTCTGGATGTTCTCTGCGACTGCACTCATCACGCGCTCCTGCGGCACCACGCCGTGTGCCGCAATCTTACAGATTTGCGGCGGCGAGTTTCAGGGATGGTCTTTCGTCTGCCTTGATCGGCCTCAATTCGCCGTCGATGGTGGCGCCCTGGTGCATCTCGAGGACCTCGTAGCGGACGTCGCCGGTGATCTGCGCCTTGGGCTGCAGTTCCAGCAGGTCGCTCGAGTGGATGGGGCCGATCACCGTGCCGTTGACGATCACGTGGCCGGCGTTGACCTTGCCCGTGACGCGGGCTTTTTCGCTGATCACGAGGATGCTGTAGCCCTCGCCGGCGGCGACCACGTCACCGACGACCTCGCCATCGATGCGCAGGCCGTCCGCGAAGCGGAGTTCGCCGGTGATCACCGTGCCTTCGCCGATCAGTGTGCGGATGGGCGGCTGCTTCTTCTTCCCGAACATTCGAAATCCTCCAGGCTGACCATGGGATGCGCCACAGGCGCTCACATCTTCAGCGTGTGCGACGCAAGAACTGCGCCGCGCGTGTCGGTGACCTTTACCGTCACCATCTTTATCACGGCTTGCGGCGGATGGTCAATCAGGCCCTCGACGCGGCGGTACTGCCTGACCTGCAAGGGCTGCGTGCCCCCCGGCGGCACCAGCGACCACGGCCGCCCCTCCAGCGTGCCGGAAAGCGTCACCTCGTAGCGCCCGCTGAACTCGGGCCGCGATTTGCCCGTCTGCATCAGCAGCAGCTGGTAGCGCAGCTGGCCGGGCGTCACGGCCTCGGCCTGCAAGCCACGGATGCTGAGCGCCGATTCGCCCGCGGCAGCGGGCAGCAAGCGCTCGAAGAATCCCAGATCGTTCTTGAGTGCGAGGTTCTCGGCTTCCGTCAGCTTGAGCTGCTGGGCGAGCTTTTCCTGCGCGGTGCGCTCGGTCTTGAGCAGGCTGTCGGCCGTGTTGGCGATCGACAGCGCCTTCTCGCGCTCGTCGCGCAGCTGGGAGACCTCGATACGCAGCCGCGAGAGTTCTTCCTTCGCGTCGCGGTCGAGGCCGGCGATGTTCTTGCCGGTCTCGAAGGCCCACATCGCCAGGGCGCCTGAGAAGCCGAGAGCCAACGCAGCCACGGCCCAGCGCAGCGGCCAGGGCAAGTGGCTGCGAACGATCATGCGCGGTGCGCTGACCGACAAACGACGTCGCCACAGTTTCCAACGCATCGCGTCTGTTCGTATCGGTTGGTAAGCCGGAGCCGGAAACGAAAGAGGCCGCACAGTGGCGGCCTCGATCGAGGTTCGGCGGGTGTCGCGACCTCAGCGCTTGCTGAACTGCTTCCGGCGACGCGCGCCGTGCAGACCCACCTTCTTGCGCTCGACTTCGCGTGCATCACGCGTCACGAAGCCGGCGCGGCTCAGGTCGGGCTTGAGCGCCGCGTCGTAGTCGATCAGGGCGCGGGTGATGCCGTGACGCACCGCACCGGCCTGGCCGGACTCGCCGCCACCGTGCACGTTCACCTTCACGTCGAATGCTGCGTCGTTCGCGGTCAGCACGAGCGGCTGCTTGACGACCATGATCGAGGTCTGGCGGCCGAAGTACTGCTCGACCGGCCGGCCGTTGACCAGGATCTGGCCCGTGCCCTTCTTCATGAAGACACGCGCGACCGACGATTTGCGGCGGCCGGTACCGTAGTTCCAATTTCCGATCATCACCGCTCCTTAGATTTCCAGCGCCTTGGGCTGCTGGGCGGTGTGCGGATGCGTGGCACCGGCATACACCTTCAGCTTCTTGACCATCGCGTAACCGAGGGGGCCCTTGGGGAGCATGCCCTTGACCGCCTTCTCGAGCGCGCGCCCGGGATGCTTGGCCTGCATGTCCTTGAACGTGGTGCCGTAGATACCGCCCGGGAAACCCGAGTGACGGTAGTACACCTTGTCGTTGGCCTTGTTGCCGGTCACCCGGATCTTGTCGGCATTGACGACGACGATGAAGTCACCGGTATCGACGTGAGGCGTGTAAATGGCCTTGTGCTTGCCGCGCAGGCGGAGGGCGACTTCACTGGCCACCCTTCCGAGGACCTTGTCGGTCGCGTCAATCACAAACCACTCATGCGTCACATCAGCCGGCTTGGCGCTGAAGGTTTTCATGATCAGTGGAGATAGAGTCAGGCTCCATGCCGTATTGGCCGCACCACGCGAGGCTCCGCTTCTTGGATAGGCGGACTCTCATCTGGCACCACCTGCAGACGCAGGCGCTTTCCGCGGAGCAAATTGCGGAAAGCCCGTGAGTCTAGCAGAAGGCAGGCCGGGCATTTGCACGGATTGAATGGAGTCGACTGGCGATCTGGACTGCGGCCTCTAGCTCGATCGCTTAGACTGGGGTTAACCCTAGTCACCGGAGGTCTCAGATGGGCTTTCCAGACGATCCGCGGCAAGACTCATTGCCGTCCAGCGCTTCACAAGAGCGCTCAGCCACCGCTTCGCCGGAAGTCGACTCATCGTCCAAGTGGACTTGGGTGCCCATCCGCTCCCTGGGCCCTCGGCACCGTGATCGCATCGCGGCACACCTCATCAGCCTGGACGCGGCGGACCGCTACCTGCGCTTCGGCTACCCCGCCAACGACGCGCAGATCGCACGTTACGTCGACATGCTCGACTTCGATCAGGACGAGGTGTTCGGCATCTTCAACCGCCGCCTCGACCTGATCGCGATGGCTCACCTGGCCCACCCCGCCACGCCGACGGAATCTTCTCGCGGCACGATGGCCGAGTTCGGCGTTACCGTGCTCAAGAAGGCGCGTGGCCGCGGTTTTGGCGCTCGCCTTTTCGAGCATTCGGTGTTGCATGCCCGCAACCGTGGGGTGCAGACCTTGTTCATCCATGCGCTGAGCGAGAACACCGCGATGCTCAAGATTGCCCGCAACGCCGGCGCGACGGTCGAGCGGGACGGTTCGGAATCGGACGCCTGGCTGCGCCTGCCACCCGACACCTTCGCCTCGCATGTCGAAGAAGTGATGGGGCAGCAGGCGGCCGAGTTCGACTACCAGATCAAGCGGCATGTCACGACGGTTCAAAGAATCATCGAGACGATATCGGAAGTGAAAGCTCACATATCTGACTCGCGTCACATCGCAGGCGAGTGAGAAGACCGGGGCCCCCTGACCGGGCGTGACTCCCTGAGGTCGGGGATCCTGGGGAGACTTCCAAACCGTAACATCCGGTACATTGGACGTTCGCGATTGACCTGCACTGGCGGGTCCGTGACACCGAAACCGGACCTGGACATGCCGACCCCACCCTTGACCATTGCGCTGGCTGCCCTCGCGGGTATCGCCGCCGCCTCCGTGGTGTGGCTCTGGTGGTCTCGCCGCCCCGCCAAGCCGACCGCCTTGCCGAACGACTGGGCGCTGACTGCACGGCCGGTGTTTTCCACCGACGAACGGCGGGTCTACCGGCTGCTGCGCGAAGCGCTGCCTCACCACATCGTGCTTTCCAAGTTGCCGCTCGTGCGATTCAGCCAGCCGGTGGACCCTTCGCGCGTGCGCTACTGGTACGACCTGCTCGGCTCCATCCACGTGGCCTTTGCCGTGTGCAGCGCGAACGGCCGGGTGCTGGCCGCCATCGATCTGGATACCGACCGCGGCAATTCTCGGCGTGTGCTGCAGATCAAGCAGTCGGTCCTCGGCGCCTGCCGCGTTCGCTACCTGCGTTGCCCGGTCGAGAACCTGCCTTCGGTGGCCGAACTGCAGTTGCTCGTGCCTCAGGCCGGCGCCAATGCCCGCGGACCGCAGGCCGCTGCCGCGCCCGCGCAGAACCTGCACCAGGCCCGCGACACACTGGCGAACACCGTGGCGCATCGGCGCGCGGAACGCACCGCCCTGTGGCAGGACTCGTCGCTGTTCCAGGATTCCTTCTTTGCGCCCGACACTCGCACCGATGGATCGGGGCAAAGCGAGTTCGGCGGCCTGAGCAGCCTTGGCTCGCCGCGTTCGCGTCCCGGCTCGCTCGACAGCGGCCCGGGCGGTTTGGCGGACGACGATCGCGACGACGTCGGCGGTGTCGTCGTCGACGTCCCGCGCTATTCGTCCAACAACCGCCACTGACGGTTCGCGTTCGGGCCCCGCGTACGATGCGGGCATGAGTCCAACGCCTGCAGAGAACGACACCCCCTACGCAGGCCTCGACCCGGAGGTCGTGCTCGACGCCCTCGATGCCGTGGGCCTGCGCGGTGACGGCCGGCTGATCCAGCTGAATTCGTACGAGAACCGCGTCTTCCAGGTCTTCCTGGAGGATGGCCGCGTCGTGGTGGCCAAGTTCTACCGGCCCGGCCGCTGGAGCGACGCGCAAATCCTCGAGGAACACGCCTTCGCGATCGAACTGGCGGCGAAGGAGATCCCGCTGGCCGCCCCCTGGCCGCTGACGCCGGATCCGCAGTCGCTGCGCGCCGTGCAGGTCACGAGCCGCGGGCCGACGCTGGCGGCGTTCGACACGGTCGGCGGACCGTATCGCTTCACGGTCACCGCTCGCATGGCCGGGCGGGCACCCGAAGTCGAGGATCCGTCGGTGCTCGAATGGATCGGCCGCTTCATTGGCCGCATCCACGCCATCGGTGCGACGGGCCGCTTCGAGACCCGCATGGCGTTGAATCCGACCACCTACGGCACCGAACCACGCGACTGGCTGCTCGCCCAGGACATCGTGCCGCCGGACGCCCTGACGGCGTGGCGCTCCATGGCCGAGTCCGCGCTAGAGCAGGTGCGCGAGGCCTTCGAAGGAATCACCTCGCTCAAGCTGCTGCGCCTGCACGGCGACTGCCACCTGGGCAACATCCTGTGGACCGACGCCGGCCCGCACTTCGTCGACCTTGACGATGCGGTCACCGGACCGGCGGTGCAGGACCTGTGGATGCTTCTGTCGGGCAGCCGCGCCGAGCAGACACGCCAGCTCGGCGCCGTGCTCGACGGCTACGAGCAGTTCATGGACTTCGACCGGCGCGAGCTCGCACTGATCGAGCCCTTGCGCACGCTGCGCATGATCCACCACAGCGCCTGGATCGCCAGGCGCTGGAAGGACCCTGCCTTCCCGATCGCCTTCCCGTGGTTCGAGAGCCCGTCGTACTGGATGGAGCAGGCCACGCGGCTGCGCGACCAGATCGAGGCGATGGCCGAAGCGCCGCTCGTCGCCTGACGCGCGGCCGCCCGCCGGCCGTGACTCAGCCGACCAGCAGCGCGTTGACGCGCCTCACGTAGGCGCCCGGGTCTTCCAGGTGGCCACCCTCGGCGAGCAGTGCCTGGTCGAACAGGATGTTCGCCAGATCGTCGAAATGTGCGCTCGCGTCCAGCCGCTTGACGAGCGCGTGCTCCGCGTTGACTTCGAGGATGGGCAAGGCCTTCGGCGCATCCTGTCCGGCCTGCTTGAGCATGCGCGCGAGGTGGCCGCTGATGTCGCCCTCCTCGGCCACCAGACAAGCCGGTGAATCGACCAGGCGCGTGGTGATCCGCACGTCCTTCGCACGATCCTTCAGCGCCTCCTTCAGCCGTTCGAGCACCGGCTTGAAGGCTTCGGCGGCTTCTTCGGCCTGCTTCTTCTCGCCCTCGTCCTGCAGCTTGCCCAGGTCGACCGCGCCCTTGGCCACGCTCTGCAGCGGCTTGCCGTCGAACTCGAACAGGTGCGCGAGCATCCACTCGTCGACGCGATCGACGAGCAAGAGCACCTCGATGCCCTTCTTGCGGAAGATCTCAAGCTGCGGGCTGCTCTTGGCAGCCGCGAGGCTGTCGGCGGTGATGTAGTAGATCGCCTCCTGGCCTTCCTTCATGCGACCGACGTACTCCGCCAGCGACACGCCCGCATCGGCCTGCGTCGAGGCGAAGCGCAGCAGCTTGGCCAGGCGCTCCTGGTTGGCGTGGTCCTCGCCGACGCCTTCCTTGAGCACGGCACCGAAGTCCGCCCAGAACTTCGCGTACTTCTCGCGCTCGGCGGCATCCTCGCTGTCGGCCAGGCTTTCGAGCATCGACAGGATGCGCTTGGTCGAGCCTTCGCGGATCGCCTTCACGTCGCGGCTCTCCTGCAGCAGCTCGCGACTCACGTTCAGCGGCAGGTCGGCGCTGTCGATCACGCCCTTGACGAAGCGCAGGTACACCGGCATCAGCGCCTCGGCGTCGTCCATGATGAAGACGCGCTTGACGTACAGCTTCACGCCGCCGCGCTTGTCGCGGTTCCACAGGTCGAACGGCGCCTTGGCCGGGATGTACAGCAGCTGCGTGTACTCGCTGCGGCCCTCGACGCGGTTGTGCGTGTAGGCCAGCGGCGCCTCGGTGTCGTAGCTGATCTGCTTGTAGAACTCCTCGTACTCCTGCGCCGTCACCTCGCTCTTGTTGCGCGCCCACAGCGCCGCAGCCTTGTTGACCGGCGTCCACTCGTCGGTGAGCTTCTGCTGGCCGGCCTCGGCATCCCACTCCTCCTTGCGCATCAGGATGGGCAGCGAGATGTGATCGGAGTACTTGCCGATCACCGAGCGCAGCTTCCAGCCGGAGAGGAACTCCTCCTCGCCGTCGCGCAGGTGCAGCGTCACGCTGGTGCCGCGCTCGGGCCGCGTGATGGTCTCGACCTCGAAGTCGCCGGTGCCTTCCGAGCTCCAGCGCACGCCCTCTTCCGGCGCCAGGCCGGCGCGGCGCGACTCGACGGTGATGCGGTCGGCAACGATGAAGCCGCTGTAGAAGCCCACGCCGAACTGGCCGATCAGCTGCGCGTCCTTCTTCTTGTCGCCTTCGAGCGCGGCCATGAACTCGCGCGTGCCGCTCTTGGCGATGGTGCCGAGATTGGCCACCGCCTCCGGCTCCGACAGGCCGATGCCGTTGTCAGTGATGGTGATCGTCTTCGCCTCGGCGTCGAAGGCCACGCGCACCTCGAGGTTCGGCGCGTTCTCGAACAACTCGGCCTTGTCCAGCGCCTCGAAGCGCAGCTTGTCGCAGGCGTCGGACGCGTTGGAGATGAGCTCGCGGAGGAAGATCTCCTTGTTGGAGTACAGCGAGTGCGTGACGAGGTGCAGGATCTGCTTGACCTCGGCCTGGAACGAGAGAGTCTGTTTGCTCATGGTCTTGAAAGTGCGAAGCCCGCCGGTCCACCCGCCGGCCGAGGGAGTATGGGGGCTTCGCACCGGGTTTCAAGACCCGCCCGGGCGGGCGCACGCAGGCGTCAGTTCACGACGTAGACCACCGCCGTGCGCGGCGGGATGACGAAGCGCCCGCTCGCGCCGTCGTAGCTCGCGTCGTTGGCGGCGCGGCGGTCGGCGGCGCCCGGGGCGAGGTGCACCGGGTGCAGTCGGTAGGCCTTGCCCTTTTCGCTGTCGATGGTGAGCGTCTGCGCCACCTTGTCGACGTTGACGAAGTACAGCACCTCGTGGAAACGCGAACCGGGGTAGCCGTTGCCGTCCAGGTGCCCAGCCAGCACCGTGGGCACCTGGCCGGATCCGGTGTTGCGGAAGCTCAGGCGCGCCTTGACGTCGTCGGCCGTGCGCAGCCGGAACAGCGTCGAGCTGCCGCGGATGGCCAGCAGGTCGCGGAAGGCATCGCGCGTCCAGCCGATCTCGTTGCCGCTCGGCTTGATGTCAGCGTTGGCGAGCAGCGGCCCGATGATCGACCAGTTGTCCCCGTTGTCGCCCCTCAATGGCAGGCCGACGCCGAAGTTGTTGTCGGCGTAGCTCCAGTCCAGGCGATTGAACCAGTCGCCCGAGTTGTAGCTGTTGCGGTCCATCGACTTGCTGCGCAGCGTGTCGATGCCGGCGTGGAAATAGGCCACACCCTGGCTGAACGCATTGATGGCGGCGCCGAGCATCTGCGCACGCGCCCGGTCGTCCTTCGAGGTCGCGGTCGGCAGCTTGTAGGCGTTGATGTCGAACAGCGTCTGGTTGTCGTGGTTCTCGACGTAGTTCACCACCTCGGCGGGGCTCGTCACGTAGCCGGCCGGCTGGCCGTTGTAGTCGAGTTGCTGCAGTTGCAGCGCGGCGTCCCAGTGCGTCGTCAACGTGTAGTCGCGGATCGAGCCGGCCATGCCCACCTTGATGATGTCCGCCGCCCACATCAGGTCGGTCTTCGACTTGCCGGCGCCGCTGCCGTTGTCGTCGTAGAACAGGCCGTTGATGTAGCCCTGGTTGCGCACCAGGCTCTGGCCGCCGTCGAAGGGCCCGCCGCCGCGCACGAAGTCGCGCGCTCGGTCGCTGAAGGTGGCGATACCCGAGCCGTTCAGCGACAGCTGAGAGGCCTGCACGAAGCGCGCGCCGTTGGCCACCTCGCCGAAGTTCCAGCCTTCGCCGATGAGCTGCACGGGGCGGCCGGCGGCGTTGTCCACGGTCTTCTTCAGCAGCTCCATCACCGCACGCGGCTGGTGCGCCATCAGGTCGAAGCGGAACGAGTCGATGCGGTACTGCGTCGCCCAGGTCTTCACCGAGTCGATCATGAGCTTGCCCATCATCAGGTTCTCGGTGGCGGTGTTCTCGCAGCAGGTCGAGCGTTCGACGTTGCCGCTGCCGTCGAGCCGGTGGTAGTAGCCCGGCACGATGCGGTCGAGCACCGACTTGTCGTTCTGCCCCGAGGCAGAGGTGTGGTTGTAGACCACATCCATGCCCACGCGCAGGCCGGCCCGGTGCAACGCCATCACCATCTGGCGGAACTCGAGGATGCGCTTGGCACCGTCGGCCGCGTCGGAGGCGAAGCTGCCTTCCGGCGCGGTGTAGTGGTAGGGGTCGTAGCCCCAGTTGAAACAGTCGGCGTCCTTCACGGCCTCCACCGCCGCCTGCTGCGCTTCGCCATTGGCCGCTCCGGCCGGTATGGCCGGCGTCACGCAGCCGGTCTCGGGCACCGAGGCGATGTCGAACACCGGCAGCAGGTGCACGTCGGTCAGGCCGGCCTGCGCGAGCCCGCGCAGGTGGCGCATGCCGTTGGAGTTGGCCCAGGTGAAGGCGCGGTACTTGCCGCGGTCCGCCAGCGGCACGCTCGGGTCGTTCACCGAGAAGTCGCGCACGTGCAGCTCGTAGATCGACATGTCGGTCTGCGCCGGGATGCGCGGCGCGGCGTGGCGTTCCCAACCCGCGGGCTGGAGGCGCCGGTCGTCGAGGTCGGCGACGTAGCTGCGCTTCGAATCGGTGGTCAGGCTGATCGAGTACGGATCCGTGACCAGGTTGCGCACCAGCCCCGTGCCGCGCACGAACACCTCCACGGCGTAGCGGTAGTACTTGCCGTCGAGCCGCGGCCGCTGGCCGCTCCAGATGCCGGTGTCGCGGTCGAAGCGCATCGTCTCGACGCCCGTGGACGCGCCGGCACCACTGTCGTAGACGCACAGTTGCACGCGCTGCGCGGTCGGCGCCCAGAGCTTGAAGCGGCCGGACTCGCCGTGCAACGCCACGCCGAGATCGTCTTCGCGCACCGCGGCAGCGAACATGGTGTCGAGCGCACCCGGCAGCTGCGCCGTGGTCGCGTTCTGCACCAGGCCGTCGGCGTTTTCCTGCACGAGCACGAGCTGCGACGCGATCAGCGAGCGCGCCAGCCGTTCGGCGTCGCGCCTGGACACGCTCAGCACCACACCCGCAGCGACGTACTTGAAGCGTGTCGCGGCGTCCGCAGGCACGGTGCCGGCGAAGACCTGCAGCTCGATCGCGCCGTCGGCACCGCTCACGGCCGCATCGGTCTTCGCGACGATCTGGCCCTGGGCCGAGTGGTACAGCCTGAACGTGCCGCCGCTGTTCGCCTTCGGCCACTGGATCAGCCGGTCGGTCAGCCAGTAGGCGCGCGCGTCGGTGGTCGACACCTGGCGCAGGTCAGGCGCGCGGTAGAACACCGTCGGCGTGCCCTGCACCAGCCAAACCTCGGCGACACCGTTCACAGCCGTGACATTGGCGTAGTCGACACGGATGTTGTCGTTCCAGCCATCCTTGTTGCCGCTGCCACCGTTCGGGTTGTCCGGCGTGCCGTGGACGATGAACTCCACTGCGCTGCGCGAGATATCGTCCTTGGGGTTGAGCACGGGCAGGTCGAATAGCACCTCGTTGGCGCTGGCTGCACGGTAGTTCGGCATGGCCGCGAAGGCGATCGGGCTGTCCCACACGTTCAGCGTGAGGCCGGCCAGGCGCGAGGCATCGATGCGGCTCGTGTCCCACAGGTGCAACCCCCAGTGCGCGTAGTCGCCGTCGCTGCGCAGGTAGTGGACGCGCAGCGCATTCAGGTCCAGCGTCGCCAGCGCGTCGGGGTTGGTGCGGAACACCGTGGCCTGGCCCGACTTGAGCCAGAGTTCGCCACCGTCGGTGAACTTCCAGAGGCGGTCCAGCCCCGGCGGATCGCCATCCGCGCTGGGCTTGTGCACGATGAAGCCGAAGCCGGCCGCATCGGCACGGAACACGCTGGCGTCGATCAGCCAGTAGATGCCGTAGGCGTCGGTGCCTGCCGGTGCGAGCGGCGCGGGCCAACTCACGTTCGGGTAGTCGGCGATGTAGGCGTTGGCGCTGTTGACCTGCCACACATGCAGGCCGAAGTCGGCGTAGTTGCCGTCGGCGCGCTGGTAGTGCACCTTGACCGGACCGGCCGGCGCCGGCGTATCAGCCTTCGGCACCGCGGCAAGGACGATGCTCACGTTGTCGGCATCGCAGATGTCCAGCCGCGGGCTCGGCCGCGAGGCCCCGAGCGCCTCGGCGCGGTCGGTGGCCGCGGTGTCGGCCACGGCGGAGAAGGCTTCCGACGCGTCGCCGCCGCCGCCTCCGCATCCCGACAACAGGGCCGCCAAGAGAAGGCTGCCGATCCATAGGCGGGATGCACGCATGACGCTCTCCTCCCCGGGGTTTCCGGACGATGGGGAGCCGATGGTAGTGAAGCCAAACTACATAACCAATGCCGTGCTTACCCTAGTGTTTCCGTGCGAACCACCTACGTAGAGCCTGTAGTCGCCTGTAGTTTGAGTAATTCAACTACACGATGCTTCGACCTGAAGCTAAAGTCTCGGCCCATGATGAAAGCCCCCACCTCTTCACGTGGCCGCTTGGCCAGTCTGACCCTGGCCTTGTTGCTGGCCGCCTGCGGCGGCGGTGGCGGAGATGCCGGGCCGCTGCCGAACGTGGACGCCACGCCGGTGGCCGCTGCCGACCCCGGCAGTACGCTGCCCGCCGACTGGCGCCAAGGCGTGTTCGCCGAGATCTTCGTGCGCGGCTACAAGGACAGCAACGGCGACGGCATCGGCGACCTGCGCGGCCTCACGCAGAGCCTGGACTACCTGCAAGACCTGGGCGTGACCGGGCTCTGGCTGATGCCGATCACGCGAAGCCAGGATGGCGACCACGGCTATGCGGTGGCCGACTACCGCAGCATCGAACCGGCCTACGGCAGCCTGGCCGACCTGGACGAACTGCTGGCCCAGGCGCATGCACGCGGCATCGGCGTGATCGTCGACTACGTGATGAACCACAGCGCGGCACAGCACCCCGCCTTCGTCAACGCCAACAGTTCGAGCAGCAACCCCTATCGCAACTGGTACGTCTTCCAGGCCAGCCAGCCGCAGGGCTGGAGCGTCTACGGCGGCAACCCGTGGCGCAGCGGCAGCGGCGGCTACTACTACGCGCCGTTCTGGGACCAGATGCCCGACTTCAACCTGAAGAATGCCGAGGTGGTGAACTTCCACCACGACAACCTGCGCTTCTGGCTGAACCGCGGCGTCGACGGCTTCCGCTTCGACGCAGTGGGCAACCTGGTCGAGAACGGCGCGGGCGCCTGGCTGAACCAGCCGGAGAACTACGCGCTGATGAACGGCGTACGGCAGCTGGTCGGGACTTATCAGCAGCGCTTCATGGTCTGCGAGGGCCCGGACGACCCGATCGGTTTCGCCCAGCCCACGGCCTGCGGCAGAGCCTTCGCTTTCGGGCACCAGTCGAACCTGATCAACGCCGCGCGCGGCAACACCACTGCCATTGCCGCCGTGGCGAACTACTTCGCCACCGCACCAGCGGGCATGGCCACCATGCTGTCCAACCATGACCGCTTTGCTGGCGAACGCCTCTGGAACCAGCTCAGCGGCAACGAAGCCCAGTACCGCCTCGCCGCGGCCACCTACCTGCTGCAACCGGGCACGCCCTTCATCTACTACGGCGAAGAGATCGGCATGGCCGGCGCCTCGGCGAACATCGGCGACGACCCGAAGCTGCGCACCCCGATGAGCTGGGCCGGCGATGCGAAGGCCGGCTTCACGACCGGCACGCCCTTCCGTGCCCTCTCGGCCAACGTGGCCTCGAACAACGTCGCCGCGCAAAGCGCCGACCCGAACTCGCTGCTGAACTTCTACAAGGCCGTGGTCGCGGTGCGCCGCGCTCACCCGTCGCTGATGGCCGGCACGCACGCCGGTGCCACGGCCAGCGGCACGACTCTGAGCTTCCAGCGCGCGCAAGGCAACGAGCGCGCGGTGGTGATGATCAACTACGGTGCCGCCACGGCGAACGTCACGGCCGCCGGTTTGCCGGCGAATGCGGCGCTGGTCAATGCCTTCCCGGCCAGCGGCACCGATGCCGCGGCCGATGCGGGCGGGAGCGCCACGGTCGGCGTGCCGGCGCAGTCGGTGCGTGTGTTCATCGTCACGTCCTGAGTCTGGGCACCGAGAGGCTCAGACCAGCCCCAGCGTGTGGTGCCAGACCAGGTCGCCCAGGTAGCGGCCGGGCATCAAGGCGAAGGCACCGGCGCCGATGCAGCCGCCGATGTAGGTGCGCAGCATGCCCTTGCGGTGCGACACGATGTCGCGCCGCGCAATGGCGAACAGCGCCGCGCCCACGCCGACCAGCGTCACCACGGTGAGGATGTGGATCGGCGTGTAGCCGAACAGGTTCGGCAGCCGGAAGTCGCGGATGAAAACGCTGGACAACGCCGCGCCGATCATCAGCGTCACCCAGGCGTAGCCGATGGCGCGGTGGCCGCGCGAGCCCTTGCGCAGGTTCAGGGCGATCGGGCCGAGCACCAGCGCGGCGACGGCGAGCACCAGGTGCACCACGACGACGGGTGACAGGCTGGAAAGGCTGGCAGAGTGGGGCATGGTCGGCTCCGGTCGGTGCGAGTGTTGCGATGACCGAACTGTGCCGACGGCGCCAGGGCACCGCGACCGCGACGCGACGAAACGCCGGTGGATGGCGTGAAACGGTGACCCTGCGGGGCGAACCGCTTCAGCCGCGGTTCAGCACCTTCTCCACCGGGTTGGTGCGCAACCGGTAGGCGTCGGGCATGCCCGAGCCGAGCAAGGGGCGCAGGTAAAGGCGGAAGGCATCCGTCACGTCGGTGCCGCTGGCGCTGATGAAGGCGTCGTCCATCGTGCGCGTCTTGCCGGCCACCGACTCCAGCGGCACGAGTTCGTAGTCGACCGAGTAGAAGCCGGTGCGCTTGATCGCCACCGAGCCATCGCGCGCTCCCCACATGGCGTACTGCACTGCCTTCTCGCCGACCTCGCGCGCCTCGCGCTGGTCGACATCGCTGACGCAGCCGATGAAGCTGCGCTGCACGTAGCCGAAGGTGTCGCCGCGCACGCGCTTGATCTTCAGCTTCGTCTTGATCTCCTCGCACAGCAGGTCGGCCAGCGCGCCGCTGCCCGAGAGCTGCACGTTGCCGTGATCGTCGTGTTCCAGGTCGCGGGCGAGCTGGGCGGCGATGGGCGCGCCGCTCTCGTCGTGGATGCCTTCGGAGACGGCGATCACGCAGCGGCCGTAACGCTCGTAGACCGCCTTCACGTCGGCGAGGAACTTGTCGAGCATGAAGGTGCGCTCGGGCACGTAGATCAGGTGCGGGCCATCGTCCGGGAACTTCTTGCCCAGCGCCGACGCGGCAGTCAGGAAGCCGGCGTGCCGGCCCATCACCACCGCGAGGTAGACGCCGGGCAGCGCCGCGTTGTCGAGGTTGGCGCCCGCGAAGGCCTGCGCGACGAAACGCGCGGCGGACGGGAATCCCGGCGTGTGGTCGTTGCCGACCAGGTCGTTGTCGATCGTCTTGGGGATGTGGATGCTGCGCAGCGGGTAGTTCGCCTTGTGCGCCTCCTCGCTGACGATGCGCACGGTGTCCGACGAGTCGTTGCCGCCGATGTAGAAGAAGTGCTCGATCTCGTGCGCCTGCAGGACCTTGAAGATCTCCTGGCAGTACTTGAGGTCGGGCTTGTCGCGCGTGGAGCCCAGCGCCGAGGCCGGCGTGCCGGCCACCAGCTCGAGGTTGTGGCTGGTCTCCTGCGTGAGGTCGACGAAATCCTCGTTGACGATGCCGCGCACGCCGTGGCGTGCGCCGTAGATCCGCTGCACCTCGCCGAATCGCCGCGCCTCGAGCGCCACGCCGACGAGCGACTGGTTGATCACGGCGGTGGGGCCGCCGCCCTGGGCGACGAGGATCTTTCCGGATTTCATTCAAGGCCTCCTGGTGACGGCGGGATGGTACGCCCGCCGCCGACCCGGAAGCATGGCCCCGTCGGGGGCCGATCCGCCGTCAGGCCGCCAGCCGCAGCGGCTCGCGCTGCGAGCCTTCGTAGGCCTGCAGCTCGGCCAGCGCGCGGCTGATGTCGGACTCGTCGCCCTCGATCACCGCGCGGTCGGCTCGGCGCAGCGACGCCTCGATGAGCGCGCTGGCAAAGGCGCCGGCCGAGCCGATCGACACGTACTTGCGAACGAGTTCGCGGCAGCGGGCCTGTTCGACGGGAAGACGGTAGAGCAGTTGCGTGTTCATCATGGTGAGTTCCTCTGGATCGGTGGGCGGGGACGACGGCTTGTCGTGTCGTCCTGGCTTCATTTCAGTCCAGAGGGGTTCCCAATGCGACGCGGCCCGGGGGAGGATTCGGGCCGCGCCGGCGACGATCGCCAGACGATTCAGCGCTTGCCGCTGGTCGGGTGGTCGGGCTTGCCGGGCTTTCCAGGGTGGCCCGGCTTGCCATCCGGCTTGTCGTGCCCGCAGGGCGGAATCGTCTTCGGGTCGAACTTGGCGTTGAAGACCGGGAACTCCGGGATCGCCGCCGGCAGCAGGCGCACCCACTCCTTGCTGTCCTTGTGGTACTCGATCAGGAAGTCGACCCAGTCGGTCACCTTCAGGAAATCGATGATGTGCGGCTGCACCAGCGGCAGGGTCGGGTCGGGGTTGACGTCGAGGTAGAACGGCGAGCGCCAGTCCCAGAAACCGCGCAGCAGCGGGTCGGGCAGGAAGATGTTCATCGCCAGGTAGGGCGAGCTGAAGTTCCAGGTGATGCCGGTGCCGGCCGCCACCCAGGGCGCGTCGTTGGAGCCGTAGGCCTTGATGCCTTGCAGCGCATCCTTCAGCGCCCGCGCGGCCGGGTGAACGGGGTGGGGGCGGAAGTCGAAGTTCAGCAGCGAGTTGGCCAGGCTGAACAGGTCGGTCAGCTCGTCCGGCGCCTCGAGGCGGAAGGTGGCCTCGGTGTCGAACTGCTGGGCCAGCACGATGGCGCTGCGGATGCGCTGCACCACCGCCAGGCGCGACGCCGCGTCGGGCGCGCCGCGCAGCGCGGCGAGCAGGGCATCGGCCAGGTCGTCCACGCACTCGGCGATGGTGTGCAGCCGCGCCAGGCGCACCACGCAGCCCAGCGTCGGGTGGTTGCCCTTGGCCTCGAGGATCTGCCGGTTGGCGTCGGCGAACCAGTGCGCGAGCTCCTGCGCGCTGGCCGTGCCCTGCTGCGCCAGCTTGGCGAACACGCCCGGGTAGCCCTCGCCGGCGGTGAAGAAGTTGTAGTTCGGGTAGCCGGTGGCGTATTCGGCGCACGGCGCCACCGTGTGCAGCACCTCGACGGCCATGTTGAAGCAGTTGTCGAAGTGGATCACCGACAGCTTGGGCACGCCGGCCTCCTGCGCGGCCTTCAGCGCCGCGCCCAGGCCCCAGGTCGACAGCGGCATGTGGTTGGCCGGCAGCAGCGGCGAGCCGCCCGGCAGCAAGGGCGAGCCCCCCGGCAGCAGCGGCGATCCGCCGGGCAGCAGCGGCGAGCCGCCAGGCAGCACCGGTGCGCCGCCGTTGGCGTCGAAGCGCCACTCGAACGTGCCGTTGCGCGTCAGAGTGCGGGTGCTGAGCTGGCTGCGGTCGATCTCCGGCAGGTACCCGGCGCCGTGGCCCTCGAGCGCCAGCACGATGGCCGAAGTCGGGCGGCTGGCGTGAGCGTGGCGCAGGAAGCCGGCCAGGTTGTTCGGCGAAGCCATGTCCTGCTTCCAGCGCGAGGTGACGGTCACGCCCTCGGGCTTGCCGGCCTCGATCTCGACGAGGTAGGTGTCGTCCTTCGCCAGGTCGACCAGCGCGGCGACGTGCACGCCACTGGCTGCCACCTTCAGCAGGCCCTGGTAGAGCGGGTGCTGCGCCAGGTCGCGCGAGCTGCCCTCGGGGAAGGTGGAGAGCGTCTCGTCGCTGCCGAACGGCGCGTAGACGGCGAACAACACGCTGTCGGTGCGCGCGGAATCGCCGGGCTTCTCCGGCTGGAGGCGGGGCAGGGGCATGGTCTCTCCTGTTGTTGTCGAAGGCGGCAGTGCACGCGCGAGCTGCACGCTACCCGCGACGGTACGCCCCACGCCATCCCATTCACAAGCACTCGTTCTTCGGTGGGATGGCGCTCGATCAGACGATCGTGAGACGATTCATCGTGGCCTCAGAAACATCCACTAACACTTTCACCGAGGGTCGCGTGCGCCGCCCCTCCCTGCGCACGGCCGAGTCGGTGCTCGACGGTCTGCTGGCCGCCCACCGCGCCGGCACGCTGGACGAGTGGCTTCGCCAGCACCCGCGCGTCGCCGGCTGGATCGATGCGCAGTGGCTGCGCCCGCTGCGCGGCGCAGCCGGCGACCTGCTGCCAGCCGGCCAGCGGGCCGCCGCACTGGCCCTTCTGCTGCGCTGGGCCATCGGCCAGCAGCGGCCCGACCAGGCGGCGCCGGCCGAAGCGATCCCGCGCGAGGCCTGGATCGAGCGCACCAGCTGGCGACCGATGCTCGCCCTGACCTGCCAGTACGGCTTCGCGCCGGTACCGGCCTTCCGCGACCGCTACCGCGGGCACGCCGACGAAGCCGCGGCCAGCCACCTGTGCGGCCTGTGGTCGGTGGGGGCCAGCACCTACTACCGCTACCTCGACAAGGGCAAGCGCGCGCTGGCCCAGTTGCTGCGCGAGGCGCCGGCGCCGGCGATGCACCGGCTCGCGCTGCGAGCCGCGACGCTGGAACTCGTCGCGGCGCAGACCGCACTGGCCGACGAAGCTGCCCGCCGCGTTTGGCACGCCCGCCACGCCATCGCGGCGCTGGCCGACGACGACAGCATCTCCGCGTTGTGGCACCTGAGCTGCGCGCGCGACACCACCGGCTTCATCCGCGCCCTGCAGCGGCACAGCGTCGAGCTGGCCAACGACGGCGAGACCGACCTGCTGCTCGAGGCGATGAGCGCGGCTGCCGAGTCGCCGCGCGAGCGCTTCGACCTGCTGCTGGCCCAGGGCACGCTGTGGCGCATGCGCGGCGACGCGCCGCGCGAGCAGGGCAGCTACGAACAGGCACTGCGCCTGGCCGCCGACGCCGACGATCCGCTGCTGCTGGGCATCGTCTACGGTGCGCTGGGCAAGTTCCACGAGCCGCGCGACCTCGACCGCGCCTTCGCCTACTACCAGGACGGCGCCGAGTGCCTGCGCCGCTCCGGCCTGGGCGAGGACGGCAGCGCGGCCGCCGAGACTGTCGAGGAGTACGTGGCCACGCTGGTGCGGCTGGCCTGGCTCTACGTGCTGCGCAACGACCCGCGCTCGAAGGCGCTGCTCGAACGCGCCGAGTCGCTGTGCCGCCGCCACACGCTGTCGCCGGCCACCGTGGCCATGCTCGAGCAGACCTGGGGCGAATGCTGGCGGCGCGCCGGCGAGCTGACGCGCGCACTCGAGCACAAGCACCGCGCACTGCTGCTGTACGAGCGCATCGACGATCGCCAGGCCATCCTGAAGACCTTCGGCAACCTGAGCCTGATCTACGGCGAGGCGAAGGACTTCGCCCGCGCAAGCGAGTACGCGCGCCGCGTGCTCGCGCTGGCCGACACCATGACGGTGGAGCCGGAGATCCTGGCCAGCACGCACCTCAACCTGGGCGTGGCCTGCTTCTGGCAGGCCGACTACGCGCAGGCGCAGGCCGAATACGAGGCCGCACTCGAGATCGCAATGCGCAACCGGCTGCACCGCGTGGCCGGCATCGCGCACCTGAACCTCGCCGAAGTGGCCTACCTGCGCTTCAAGCAGACGGCCGACCCGCAGGACGAATCGCGCGGCGACCGGCATGCCGCGGCGGCCACGGCCATCTGGCCGCACGACAGCGACCCGGCGCACAGCGAGGCAGCGCGCCGCCTCAAGCAGGAGATCCTCGGCCCCGACGCCGGCCTGGCGCGCGACCGCCTGCTGCCCGCCGAAGCCACCGACCACTATGCCGAGATGGCCGAGGTGCGCCGCCAGCGCGAGCAACTCGCCGTGCCCGGCGCGCCGCAGGATCATGTCGGCGCACACCTGGCCATCGCGCGCGCCTACCTGTCGATCGCCATGAAGGAGCGCGAGGCCGCGCTGGCGCTGATCGAGCGCCACGGCCTGGGCCAGCGCTTCATCGGCGAGATCGAGGCCTTGCGCCAGACTTTCGATCGCGAGCTCACGCGCGAGCAGAAGC
The DNA here is from genome assembly GCF_017795745.1 of Rhizobacter sp. AJA081-3. Classification (GTDB taxonomy): domain Bacteria; phylum Pseudomonadota; class Gammaproteobacteria; order Burkholderiales; family Burkholderiaceae_C; genus Piscinibacter. The sequence goes on from NZ_CP059067.1 coordinate 3,725,658, forward strand.
TCGTCGCGCAGTGGCGCCAGGCCACTGCCGATCTGCTGAGCGCACAGCGTTGCGCCGCCGTGCTCGAGGCCTTGATGGCGAGCGGCTACGTCAACAAGAGCGCCTACGCCGAACTTTGCGCGCTGAGCCCGGCCACCGCGTCGAAGCACCTGGGCACGCTGGCCGAGCGCGGCCTGCTGGTGCAGACCGGCAAGGGCCCGGCCACCCGCTACATGCTGCCGGCCTGATCGGCCGGGCGGCGATTGTTCTTCAGGCCGAGACGGGGCGGATCTCGAAGCGCTTCGCGTCAGCCGCCCGCTCTCGGGCACGCAACTGTCCGCAGCCGGCCTCCACGTCCTGCCCGGCCGACTGGCGCAGCCGCGCCAGCACGCCGCGGTGGTTGAGCGTGCGCATGATCTGGCCGGCACGCTCGTCGCTCGGCCGGCGAAAGGCCAGCCCGTCGATCGTGTTGAACGGGATCATGTTCATGATCGCGTAGCGGCCGCGCAGCAGCGCCACGATGCCCTCGACCTCGTCGTCGCCGTCGTTGACGCCCTCGATCAGCGTCCACTGGTACTGGATCGGGTAGCCGGTGGCGCGGGCATAGCGCTCACCTTGCTCCACCAGTTCGGCCGGCTCGTAGCGTGGCGCGCGCGGCATCAATTCGGCTCGAAGCGCGGCCTTCGTCGAATGCAGCGACAGCGCCAGCGCCGGCTTCACGCGGCCCTGCGGCAGCCGTTCGAAGACGCGCGGGTCGCCCACCGTCGAGAAGACCAGCGACTTGTGGCCGATGCCCCCGGCCGTGCCGAGCAGGTCGATGGCCTCGAGCACGTTGTCCAGGTTGTGCGCCGGCTCGCCCATGCCCATGAAGACGACCTTGCGCACGGCGCGCTGGCGCCGCGCGAGTGCCACCTGCGCGACGATCTCGGCGCTGCCGAGCTGGCGCAGCAGCCCGTCGCGCCCGGTCATGCAGAACACGCAGCCGACCGCGCAGCCGGCCTGCGTCGACACGCACAGTCCGTCGCGCGGCAGCAGCACGCTCTCCACCGTCTGGCCATCGCCCAATTCGACGAGCAATCGCTGCGAGCCGTCGCCGCCGCCATGCGCCGTGCGCACGCGGGCCAGGGCGTCGAGCTCGGCCTCGATGGCGGGCAGGGCCTCGCGCAGCTCCTGCGGGATCCAGTCCTCGAGCCGGCGCCGGCCGCTGGTCTGCGGCTTGGCCTGCGACCACAGCCGCAGCACGCGCTCCTCGTGGACGGGCTTGGCCCCGAGTGCGCGCAGGCGTTGGCGGATGTCGGCGATGCGCATGGCGCGCAAGGCTACTTCACTTCACGAACATCACCCGCATGCCGAGCTGCCGGCCTTCGGCACGGTCGAGCACGGTGATGGTGGCCTGGCTCGCCCTGAAGCCGTCGGGCAGCGGCTGGGTGCCGCGCACCACCTCGTGGCTGCCCACGGTGATGCTCACAGGCTTGGACACGACGCGCGACTCGGACGGCCCGGCGCCACCGCCGGTGATGGTGAGCTGCAGCACCGCGTTCATCGGCTTGGCACCGGGGCTGCGCGTCAGCGCCACCTCATAGGCCAGCGCCGCGCCCTTGCGCACGAAGCGCGCTGCGCGCACCTCGATCGTGCCGCCGCGCGGATCGGGCGGCAGCGCATCGGCGGTGAATTCGAGGTCCTGGCGCAGCTCCTCGGTGCCGGCGCGCGTGGCGGCGAGTTCATCGGCCAGCCGCTTCGATTCGGTCAGCGATGCGTCGAGCCGCTTGGTGGCCTCGGCCAGGTCGGCCGTCAGCCGTTGTCGCTGGGCATCGGCCTGCTCGTACGCGTTGCGCAGCTCGGTCGACGCGGAGGCGCTCAACCGCGGCGGCAGGTGCTTCTCCTGGACGTAGATCACCCCGGCCGCACCGGCCACGGCACCGAGCAGCAACAGGACCAGCCAGGGCGGCAGCGCCCAGCGAGAGCGCTGGCGGCCGTAGGACAGGACGACGGGTTTGGACGATCCAAACATCGGTGTCTTCTCGTGTTCTCAACAACCGCGCAGGGTAGCGCGCTTCGGGGTGGGCCATGAAACATGATGTGGCCGGCTCGGATACCCTTGACGAATGAGCTCATCCGACGCAGCACCTGCCCCCGTGAGCTTCGGCGAGGCGCTGCGCTTCTGGCTCAAACTGGGCTTCATCAGCTTCGGCGGTCCGGCCGGGCAGATCGCCATCATGCACACGGAGCTGGTCGAGCGGCGCCGCTGGCTCAGCGAGAAGCGCTTCCTGCACGCGCTGAACTACTGCATGGTGCTGCCCGGCCCCGAGGCGCAGCAGCTCGCCACCTACATCGGCTGGCTGATGCACCGCAGCTGGGGCGGCATCGTCGCCGGCGCGCTGTTCGTGCTGCCCTCGCTGTTCATCCTGATCGCGCTGAGCTGGGTCTACCTGCGCTTCGGCGACGTGCCGCTGGTGGCCGGCATCTTCTTCGGCATCAAGCCGGCGGTGACGGCGCTGGTGCTGCACGCGGCCCACCGCATCGGCTCGCGCGCGCTGAAGAACCGCTGGATGTGGGGCATCGCGGCCCTGGCCTTCGTGGCCATCTTCGCCTTCGACGCGCCCTTCCCCGGCATCGTGCTGGCCGCGGCGCTGATCGGCCACTTCGGCGCGAAGCGCGTGCCGGGCGTCTTCGCGCTCGGTGGCCCCGCTGGCGCCGCGAGTCAGGGCTACGGTCCGGCCCTGATCGACGACGACACGCCCACGCCGGCGCATGCGCTGTTCTCGAAGGCGCGGCTGGCGCGCGTGCTGGCCATCGGCATCGCGCTGTGGGCGCTCGGGATGGGCACACTGGTCGCCGTGAACGGCCTGCACGGCACGCTGGCTCAGATGGGCTGGTTCTTCACCAAGGCCGCACTGCTCACCTTCGGCGGCGCCTACGCGGTGCTGCCCTATGTCTACCAGGGCGCGGTGGAGACGCACCAGTGGCTCTCGGCCACGCAGATGATCGATGGCCTCGCGTTGGGCGAAACCACGCCCGGCCCGCTGATCATGGTGGTGGCCTTCGTCGGCTTCGTCGGCGGCTGGGCCAAGCAGGTGCTCGGGCCCGATGCGCTGTTCCTCGGCGGCGCGCTGGCCGCCGGCGTGGTGACCTTCTTCACCTTCCTGCCCTCCTTCGTGTTCATCCTCGCCGGCGGGCCGGTGGTGGAGGCCACGCACGGCAAGCTCGGCTTCACCGCGCCGCTGTCGGCCATCACCGCCGCGGTGGTCGGCGTGATCCTCAACCTGGCGCTGTTCTTCGCGTACCACGTGCTGTGGCCGCAGGGCTTCGGCGGGCGCTTCGACGCGTTGTCGGCGCTGGTGATCGCGGCGGCGGCAGTGGCACTGTTCCGCTTCAAGGTCGGCGTGATGCCGCTGCTGGGAGCCTGCGCGGCGTTCGGCCTGGCGGTCACGCTGGCCGGGCTGCGCTGAGCACGCGCTACTTTTCGCCGCGAGGACTGAAAGTCCTCGGGAAGACCACCGGCACGCGCCGGTCGCGCAGCCGGAACGCCAGCGCGGCACGGCCGGTGTCCGAGGTCACCGTGCCCTCCGCCTCGAGCAGGTCCGACGCGAGCATGCGCGTGCGAAAGCCGCTCTTGTCGACCGGCCGGCCAAGCACGATCTCGTAGATGCGCTGCAGCTGCGGCAGCGTGAACGGCTCGTCGAGCAGGAAGGCCGGCAAGGAGGTGTACTCGACCTTGCTGCGCAGCCGCTCGATTGCCGCGAGCAGGATCTCGGCATGGTCGAAGGCCAGCGCCGGAAGACGGCCGTCGACCTCGAACCAGCGCACGTCGGCCGCGTTGCCACCGCGCGCCAGCACCACGCCGCTGGCGGGCATCAGCGCCAGGTACACATGCGTGGCCGACCAGCCGCGCGGATCGCGAGCGGCGCCGCCCCAGCTGCCCAGCTGCTCGAGGTACGGGCTCTCGACGCCCGTCTTCTCGCGCAGGGTGCGGCGTGCGCAATCGGCCAGATCCGCGTCGCGCGCCACGTCGACGATGCCGCCAGGCAGCGCCCAGCGGCCGGGGAAGGGCTCGCCGCCGCCTTCCGGCCGCTGCACCAGCAGCACCTTCAGCACGTCGTCGAGCACGGTGAAGATGACCAGGTCGACCGTGGTGAAAGGCCGGGTGGATCCCCCGTTCGAGGGCAATCGTGGTGTTTTCCCGTTCATCGGCTTGCAGTCTGCCGCAGTTGGTTGTATTGTGCAACTCACAAGAGTTGTTCTGTACAACTCACGAGAAAGGAAGATCTCATGTTCGGCATCCGTTTCGTCAAGAGCCAGCCCACCGTTCACCTGCTGCAGTTCAAGGGCGGCCAGGTGGTGCGCGAGGGCGCGGGCCAGTCGTTCTTCTACTACGCACCGGCGAGCACGCTGGTGGCCGTGCCGGTGGCCAGCCAGGACCGCGCCTTCATGCTCGAGCTGACCACGGCCGACTTCCAGAGCATCACCGTGCAGGGGCAGGTGACCTACCGCATCGCCGACCCCCGACGCACCGCGGCGCTGATGGACTTCTCGCTGGCCGCGAGCGGCGAGGGCTACGTCAGCGACGACCCGCTTCGCCTGGGCGACCGCGTGGCGATGCAGGTCGAGGTGATCGTGCAGCGTTCGGTGCAGGCGCTCGAGCTGAAGCAGGCGCTGCGCGCTTCGGCGACGATCGCCCGTGCCGCCCAGCAGGAGCTGGCGGCGCAGGCCGAGATCGAGTCGCTCGGCCTGGAGATCCTGGGCGTGGCCATCGTCGCCGTGAAGCCCACGCCCGACATTGCCCGTGCGCTGGAGGCGCATGCGCGCGAGGCCAACCTCAAGGCCGCCGACGACGCGGTCTACACGCGGCGCATGTCGGCGGTCGAGAACGAGCGTGCGATCCGGCAGAACGAGCTGGACACGGAAATCGCGGTCGAGCAGAAGAAGCGCCAGATCCGCGAGACGCAGATGGACGCCAAGGCCGCGGTGCTCAAGCGCGAGAACCTGCTGCGCGACGAGCAGATGGCGGCCGACGTGGCGCTGGAAACCCAGCGCAGCGAACTCGTCGACGGCCAGGCCCGCAACGCCCGCGCACTGGCCGACGCCGAGGCGCACCGCGTCGCCGCCGTGGTGCAGGCGCTCGAGAAGGCCGACCCGCGGCTGGTGCAGGCACTCGCTGCGTCGTCGATGCAGCCGGGCCAGCTGATCGCGCAGGCCTTCGGCGGCCTGGCCGAGCGGGCCCAGCACATCGGGCAGCTGAACGTGTCGCCGGAACTGCTGCAGTCGCTGCTCGCCGCGCCCGCGGCGGCCAGGGGAGCGGTGTGATGGTCACGCCCAGCGAACGCAAGGTCGTCCTGGTGACGAGGCGCACGCGGCTGGAGGACCTGGTGGCGAAGCACCACACGCTCGCCCAGGCGAGGTTCTATCTCGAGCACCTCGGGGCGGACTTCGCCGACTACGTGCGCGAGAACGCCGCCTACGCGAAGAGCCTGGACACGGTGGTCAGCACGCTGCAGGGCTGGGGCCGCTGGCAGATGGTCGACCGCGGCTTCCTGACGAACTTCGTCTTCGGCGCCGACGACATCGTCGTGGCACTCGGGCAGGACGGCCTGGTGGCCAACACCATGAAGTACCTCGACGGCCAGCCGCTGATCGGCCTGAACCCCGAGCCGCAGCGCTGGGACGGCGTGCTGCTGCCCTTCGCGCCGGCCGACCTGGCGGCGCTGTTGCCCGAGGTGGCCGCGGACCGGCGCGGCGCGAAGGCGGTGACCATGGCGCAGGCCAGCCTCTCCGACGGGCAGATGCTGCGCGCCGTCAACGACCTCTTCGTCGGCCCGCGCACGCACACCTCGGCGCTGTACGAACTGCAGCTCGGGCAGCGCCATGAGCTGCAGTCGTCCAGCGGCCTGATCGTCTCGACCGGGCTGGGCTCGACCGCCTGGCTGAAGAGCGTGGTGACCGGCTCGTTCGGCATCGCCCGCTCGTTCGGCCGCGGCGCGACGCCGGACTACGCGCCCGAGCCCTGGGACTCGCCGCGGCTGACCTTCGCCGTGCGCGAGCCTTTTCCGTCGCGCTCGTCGAGCGCCGAGATCGTCTTCGGCCATGCCACACGCGAACAGCCGCTGGTGCTGCGGTCCAGAATGCCGGACCACGGCGTGATCTTCTCCGACGGCATGGAGTCGGACTACCTGCGCTTCACGGCCGGACTGCAGGCGACGATCTCCATCGCCGCCCGGCAGGGCCGGCTCGTCGTGTAATGGGAATCCAATGACCACCCACCTGCTCGTGATCGACCCGCAGAACGACTTCTGCGACCTGCCCTCCCCGTACACCCCGGCCTTGCCGGTGCCCGGCGCCGATGCCGACATGCGCCGCCTCGCCGACTTCGTGGCCGCTGCCTCCGACACGATCGATGCGATCACCGTGACGCTCGACTCGCACCACCGCCTCGACGTCGCCCACCCGACCTTCTGGCAGCGTGGCGACGGCAGCGCGGTGGATCCGTTCACGCCGATCAGCGCGGCGCAGCTGCGCGCCGGCGAGTTCGTGCCGCGCGACGCGTCTGCACGCGAACGCGTGCTCGCCTACCTGGACGCGCTGGAGGCCGGCGGCCGCTACACGCTGATGGTCTGGCCGGTGCACTGCGAGGTCGGCACCTGGGGCCACAACGTGCATGCGGCGGTGCAGGCCGCCTGCGCCGCCTGGGAGGAACGCCGCTCGCGCACGGTCGACTTCGTCTTCAAGGGTCTCAACCCCTGGACGGAGCACTACAGCGCCGTGCAGGCCGAGGTGCCCTCGCCCGACGATGAAGGCACGCAGCTCAACCGAGGCTTGCTCGATCGCCTGGCACGCGCCGATCGCCTGATCGTTGCCGGCGAGGCCGGCAGCCACTGCGTGCGGGCGACCGTCGAGCATCTCGTGGAACACGGCCTCGGCGACCGAGCCGACCGCCTCGTGCTGCTGACCGACGCGATGAGCCCGGTGGCCGGCTTCGAGGCGCAGCAGGCCACCTTCCTGGCCGCGATACAGCAGCGCGGCGCCCGCCTGGCCACGAGCATCGAACTGCTCGCCGAGCTGCTGCCTGCCTGAGCCACGCCATGTCCACAGCACCGATCAACAGCCTGCTCGACACCGATCTCTACAAGTTCACGATGTGGCAGACGATGCTGCATCGGCACCCGCAGACGCAGGCCGAGTACCACTTCGTCTGCCGCAACACGCCGCAGTTCCCGCTGAGCGAGCTGCTGCCCGAAGTGAACGAGGCGCTGGACGCGCTGTGCAGCCTGTCGTTCCGGCCCGACGAACTGGCCTACGTGCGCGGCCTTCGCTACATCAAGTCCGACTTCGTCGACTTCCTGCGCATCTTCCGCCTGCAGCGCGACTTCATCCGCGCCTGGGCCGAGGGCGAGACGCTGCACATCGTGGCCGAAGGGCCGCAGGTGCACGTCATGTTCTTCGAGATCCACGTGCTGGCGATCGTGCACGAGCTCTACAGCCGGCGCCTGGCCACGGCAGGAACCCTGGCCGAAGGCCGACGCCGCCTGGCCGCGAAGATCGAGCGGCTGCGCAGCTTCACCACCGAGTCTCGGCTGCGCCACCCCTTCGAGCTGTTCGACTTCGGCGTGCGGCGGCGCTTCTCCGGCGCCTGGCACCGCGAGGTGGTCTCGGCCTTCCGGGCCTCGCTGCCGGATCACTTCAAGGGCACTTCCAACGTGCTGCTGGCGCGCGACCTCGGCCTGGTGCCGATCGGCACCATGGCGCACGAGTACCTGCAGACCTACCAGGCGCTGGGCTACCGGCTGCGCGACCACCAGAAGGCCGCATTCGAAGATTGGGTGCAGGAGTACCGCGGTGATCTCGGCACCGCGCTGACCGACGTGATCGGCATGGACGCCTTTCTCGCCGACTTCGACCTCTACTTCGCCAAGCTGTTCGACGGCCTGCGCCACGACTCCGGCGACCCGGTCGTGTGGGGCGAGAAGGCGCTCGCGCACTACGAGAAGCTGCGCCTGGATCCGCACACCAAACGGCTGGTGTTCTCCGACGGCCTGGACATCGAGCGTGCGATCGCGCTGTACCGCCACTTCGGCGACCGGGCGCAGGTCGGCTTCGGGATCGGCACGCACCTGAGCAACGACCTCGGCCTGCCCACCCTGAACATCGTGATGAAGCTGGTGCGCTGCAACGGCCAGCCGGTCGCCAAGCTGTCGGACAGCCCGGGCAAGACGCTGTGCGACGACGAGACCTTCCTCGCCTATCTGCGCCAGGTGTTCGGCGTGAAAGCGCCCTAGGCGAGCCGCTCGCGCACCCGCTGCGCGGCCGAGCGCGGCAGCCGCCCGGTGACCGCGGCCGCCACGGGCTGGGCCAGCATGGCACCGAAGGCCTCGGCCAGGCGTGCCGCCGACACACGGCGCAGGCGCGCCAGCGACTGTGCACGCGGCCGCACGCGGCCGAGGAACAGCAGGTCGAGGCAGGCCTCCTCGACGCGCCGGTACGGCTGTTCCTGCGAACGCAGCGCGCGCACCGCGAGCTGATTGCGCGCGCGCTCGAGCTGCACCGCGTCGATGCCGCGCGCGTGCGCGCGCAACAGCTTGCGCACCTCGGTGCAGAACTCGTCGAGATGCTCCGGCCCGGTCGAGGCCTCGATGACGAACTGGCCCCAGCGGCCGAGCACGTCGGCCGAGCAGTGCGTGTGGTAGGCGAGCCCCTTGCGCTCGCGGATGCGATCGAGCAGTGGCGAGCTCATGCCTTCGCCGAGCACGGCCGCCGCCATCGGGCCGACCGGGTCGTCATCGACCAGCGCGCCGATCGGGTAGCCGATCACGACGTGCGTCTGGCTGCTGCCGACGAGCCGCTTCGACGCGACACCGCCCACCCAGGCCGGTTCGGTCAGCGTGTTCTCCTCCCCGGTCGGCAGGCTCCCGAAAGTGGCTTGCGCCGCGGCGAGCACCGCTGGCCCGTCCACGTCGCCGGCCACGCCCACCACCACGTTGGCGCCGCTGTACTGGCGCTGCACGTAGCCGAGCAGGTCGTCGCGGGTGAAGCGGCTGATGTTGGCGCGCCGGCCGATCACCGGCTGCGCGGCAGGGTGCGTGCCGAACGAGGCCCGGTCGAACAACTGGAAGGCGATGGTCAGCGGGTCGTCCTCGTCGTCAGCCACCTCGTGCAGGATGACGCGGCGCTCGCGCTCCAGCTCCTCCTCGGGGAACGTGCTCTCGCGCACGATGTCGCCGAGCATGCGCACGAAGCGCGGCGCGTGCGCCGCCAGGCCGCGCATGTGATACGCGGTATGGTCCTTGTCGGTGTGCGCGTTGACCTCGGCGCCGAGCCGTTCGGCATCGAGGTTGATGCGCTGGCAGTCGCGCGTGCGCGTGCCCTTGAAGGCCATGTGCTCGACGACGTGGCTGATGCCGTTCAGCCGCGCCGATTCGTGCGCGCTGCCGGTGCGCACGAACACGCTGACGCTGGCGCTGCCGATCCCCGGCATGGCGAGCACGACGACGCGCACGCCGTTGGCCAGCGTGGTGACGGTGGTGCCGGGCTCCTCGGTCTGGCGCATGCTCAGAACGCCGCCACAGAGCCGTTGCTCCGCGGATCGAAGCCGCCCATCAAGAGCCCGTTCGGTTGACGCACCAGCGCGCCGGCATGGCCCACCGATTCGTCCCAGTCGCCCAGCGACTCGACCTCGTGGCCCATGGCGCGCAGCGTGTCGAAGGTGGAGGCCGGGAAGCGCGACTCGAGCTTCAGGCTGTCGCTGGCCATGCCCCAGGTGCGGCCGAGCAGCCAGCGCGGCATCTCGATGGCCGCCTGCGGCGCCACGCCGAAACGCTGGATGCGGTTGAACACCGTGGCCTGCGTCTGCGGCTGGCCGTCGCCGCCCATGGTGCCGTAGACCATCAGCCGGCCGTCGGCCAGCTGCGCGAGCGCCGGGTTGAGCGTGTGGAAGGGCCGCTTGCCCGGCGCCAGCGCATTGATGTGCGCCGGGTCGAGGCTGAAGCTGCAGCCGCGGTTCTGCCAGTTCACGCCCGAGCCCGGCAGCACCACGCCGGAGCCGAACTCGTGATAGATGCTCTGGATGAACGACACGGCGCGGCCCTGGCCGTCGATCACGCCCATCCAGATGGTGTCGCCCGGGTCGGTGCGTTTCCCCCACGGCGCGGCGCGCTGCGGGTCGATGTTGGCGGCCAGCTCGTCGAGCAGTTCGTCGCGCAGCAGCGAGGCCGGCTCGATGCGCATGAAGGCCGGATCGGTGACATGCTGGTCGCGCAGCTTGAAGGCCTGCTTGGTGGCCTCGACCTGCGCGTGCACGAAGGCGGCGCCGAGCGGGTCGGCGTCCCAGCCCGTCAGGCGCTGCATGATGCCCAGGATCATCAGCGAGACCACGCCCTGCGAGGGCGGCGTCATGTTGGCGAGTGTCGCGCCGTGGATGGCCAGGGTCAGCGGATCGACGCGTTTGGCCTGGTGCGCGGCGAGATCGGCCGCGGTCAGCGGGCTGCCCACCGCGGCGAGTTCGGAAGCCAGCTGCCGGGCCAGTTCGCCGCGGTAGAAGTCCTCGGTGCCGTGCGTGGCGATGCGCTGCAGCGTGGCCGCCAGGCGCGGCTGGCGGAACAGGCTGAAGGCGGCCGGCGAGACGCCGCCCTCCAGGAAGGTCTCGGCGAAGCCGGCGATCGGCGCCAGCTCCGCGCGCTTGGCCTCGGTGCAGGCCCACTGGCTGTGCGTCACCGGGATGCCTTCGCGGGCGTACCAGAGCGCGTCTTCGAGCAGGCGCGACAGCGGCAGCGTGCCGCCCCATTCGCGTGCCAGCGCATGCGCCGCGCCCCAGCCCGACACCGTGCCGGCCACCGTCAGCGCGGCAACGCCGCCACGGAACGGGATGCTGCCGCTCACGCCACGCTTCGCGTAGTTCTCGATCGTCGCCGCCGCGGCGCTGGCGCCGCTGGCGTCGATGCCCTGCAGCGCGCCCGTCGGCCCGCCGATGACCCAGAAGCCATCGCCGCCGATGGAGTTCATGTGCGGGTAGACGACCGCGATCGAGGCTGCCGCGGCGATCATCGCCTCCAGCGCGTTGCCGCCATCGCGCAGCACGCGCAGGGCGGCTTCCGAGGCCAGGCTGTGCGGCGCCACGGCAATGCCACGGCGGCCGAGGAAGGATTGGGTCATGCGGAAACTTCCGGTGATCGTTGTCAAGGACGGAGCGCGAACATACCAGCAGTGCGCCGGCGTCGCCCGCCTATCATCGCCGCATGTCGCCGTTGACCTCGCCGCAGGGCGCCGCTGCCGAACTGGCCCGCAACGCCGGCCAGTGGCTGATGGGCTGGTGGCGCACCATCCACCTGGCCGCGCTGCTGACGGTGCTGGCGCTGTCGCCGGCCAGCTACGCGCCGGAGAACCGCCGCGCCATGGCGCGCCACCTCTACCTGGGCACCACGCAGTCGCTGGCCTGGTTCACGCTGCTGAGCCTGCTGATCAGCATCGTCGTCATCCGCATCGTGCTGGTCACGGCGGTGAGCTACGGGCTGTCACAGTACGCGCTGGAGATGGTCGTGCGGGTGCTGGTGCTCGAGCTGATCCCGCTGGCCGCCGCGCTGTTCGCTGCGCTGCGCTGCACGATGCCGCTGTCGGCCGAGATCGCCACGCTGCGCAGCGGTGGCGGCTGGGATGCGCTGGCCGCTCAGGGCATCGACCCGCTGCGCCAGGAGGTGCTGCCACGCGTCGTGGCGGGATCCTTCTGCGCACTGATGCTCGCGGCGGTGAACAGCGTCGTCACGCTCGTCGTGGCCTACCTCTCGGTGTACGGATTCACGATGGCGGGCTTCGACGCGTACACCCACACCGTGGGCCATGTGTTCAGCCCCGCCGTGTCGATCATCTTCCTGCTGAAGATCCTGTCGCTCGGCCTGGCGGTGTCGCTGATGCCGATCGCCTCGGTGCTCGACACCGTGGCGCGCCGCCGCGCCAACACCAGCGCCGAACTGCAGGGGCTGGTGCGCATGTTCCTCGTCATCGTGATCATCGAGGCCGCCTCGCTGGTGGGCAACTACTACTGACCGCATGAACGACGACAACCGTCCCCCGCGCCCCGCGCCGGCCAACAACCTGGAACTGAAGGCCGCCTTGCTGCTGGCGCTGTTCGTCGCGCTGGTGGCCGCCACCGTGCTCTACCTGATGTACGCACGCGGCAGCTTCGAGGCCACGCAGCGCCTGGTGCTGGTGGCCGACGATTCGGAGGGCGTGCGTGTGGGCATGGACATCACCTTCTCCGGCTTTCCGATCGGCCGCGTGCGCCGCATCGAGCTGGCGCCCGACGGCAGCGCGCGCATCCTCATCGACGTGCCGCGCAACGACGCCCACTGGCTGCGCGAGAGCAGCGTCTTCACGCTGGCGCGAAGCCTGGTCGGCAGCGCCAGCCTGAAGGCCTACTCCGGCGTGCTGAGCGATCCGCCGCTGGCCGACGGCGCCGAGCGCAAGGTGCTCATCGGAGATGCCACCGCCGAGCTGCCGCGGCTGGTGTCGGATGCGCGGGCCTTGATCCAGAACCTGACGCAGCTCACCGCGTCCGACTCCGCACTGGCCGCCAGCCTGGGCAACGTGCGCACGATCACCGAGCGCGCCACCGGGCCGCGCGGCGCCTCCGGCCTGCTGCTCAGCGAGCCCGACGCGAAGAAGATCAGCACGTCGCTGGACCGCGTCAACAGCCTGCTCGCGCGCATCGACGGCATGGCCGCCAAGGCCGACACGCAGGTGCTCGGGCCGAAAGGCCTGGTCAACGAGGGCCGCGCCACGGTGGCCCAGCTCAATGCGCTGCTCGGTGACGCGCGCGAGACGCTGAAGAAGGTCGACGGCGTGCTCGCCGAGGCGCAGGCGGTGGCCGGCAACGTGCGCGGCGCCACCACCGACCTGGACGCGCTGCGCCGCGAGGTCGACACCACGGTGCGCAAGGTCGAGTCGCTGGTCGACGAGGTGAATCGCAAGTGGCCGTTCGCGCGCGACACGGAGATCAAGCTCAAATGAGCGCGCGCCTCGTGATGCTCGCCACCGCGGCGCTGCTCGCCGCCTGCTCGAGCGCCCCGCTGCCGCCCGACTGGCAGCTGCAGGCCAAGCCGGCGCTGGAGGGCGCGGTGTCGGCCCAGCTGCAAGGTGACAGCGGCGTCGCGCAGCGCGAGTTCGAGCGGGCGCGCGCCCTGCTCGCCCGCACCGGCCAGCCCGGACTGGTGGCGCGCGGTGAGCTGATGCGCTGCGCGGCGCAGGTGGCGAGCCTGGATTTCGCGCCCTGCGCGGGCTTCGAGCGCCTGCGCGCCGACGCGCCTGCCGCGGAGCAGGCTTATGCAGATCACCTGGCCGGCCGTGCGCTGGCACCCGGCGCGATCGAACTGCTGCCACCGGCACAGCGCGCCCCCGCCTCGGCGATCGCGAGCAAGGGCACCGCGCCCTCGTTGCAGTCCGTCGAAGACCCGCTGTCGCGCCTGATCGCCGCCGCCCTGCTGTTCCGCGCCGGGCAGGCCGACCCGGCCACCATCGCACTGGCCGCCGACACCGCGTCCGCGCAGGGCTGGCGGCGGCCGCTGCTCGCCTGGCTGGAAGTGCAGGCCCAGTTGGCCGAGCGCGCCGGCGCGAACGACGAAGCTCAGCGGCTGCGCCGCCGCATCGCGCTCGTCACCGAGAAGCGATAGGCCTCACGCCGCGAGAAAGTGCCGCCGGTAGCGCGCCGGCAGTTCCGCCAGCCGCATCATCAGCGGCAGGTCGGCCGTGTTGAAGTCGGGGTCCCAGGCCGGCGGCCCGAGCAGCTGCGCGCCGCAGCGCAGGTAGCCCTTGATCAACGCCGGGGGCTCGACGACGAGATCGCTGCGCAGATCTTCCACCGGCAGGGCCAGGCGCGGGCGCACCTGCCACTCGATCGGCGCGAGGTGCGTCTGGCGCAACTGCTGCCACAGGCTCGCCGCGACATGGCCGCCGTCGCGCATGCCCACGCTGGCGCAGCCGATCATCGTCTCCAGGCCATTGCGCTGCATGAACTCGCCGAGCGCGCCCCACAACGCCAGGATCACGCCACCAGCGCGCCAGTCCGGGTGCACGCAGGAGCGCCCCAGCTCGACCATGCGCGCGCGCAGCGGGCGCAGGCGGGTCAGGTCGAATTCGGTGTCGCTGTACAGGCCGCCGACGCGGCGGGCCGCCGCCGGCGTGAGCACGCGGTAGGTGCCGATCACCGGGCCGGGTTCGCCGTCCGCGCCGGCAGGCGCGCGCACCAGCAGGTGCTCGCAGAACGGGTCGAACATGTCGACGTCGTGCCCGGCCGGGGCACCGACGGGCAAGGTCAGTCGGGCACCCATTTCATCGACGAAGACGGCATGGCGCAGGCGCTGCGCCGCGCGGACATCAGCCTCGTCGCGAGCCCAAGCCACCTCGAGACGGGGTGATTGAGAGCTGGGATGAAGCGACCTCCGGTGCGCCGCGGGCGCCAGCAGGTCGGACAGGGGCAAGGTGGGCAGGGGCAGTTCCCGCATCGGTTTCTCCGTGACTGCCCTGCATGCTCGTGGCCGGCCGTGACGCGGCCGTGAACGGCACGTGACGTCCCGGTGACGGCATCGACGTCACTGGGTCGGAGGTCTGCGGAAAGCGGTAGATGCGCTCGTTCAGGTGGCGCGCCACCTCGACGATGTCGTCGTCGTTCCAGCCAAGTTGCGCCACGCTCTGCCAGCGGCGCACGAGTGCCTTCAGGCTCGCCCAGTCGGTGGCCAGGCGCTGGTCGCGCCAGTGCATCTGCGTGGTGTGACAGGCGATGCAGTGCGTCGAATACAGCAGTTCGCCACGCGATTCGGCCTGGGCCGGCAGCGCGGCGAGGCCGGCAACGAGCACCGTGACGAGAGCGGCAGCGCGGGAAAGGAAGGTGTGCATGCCGGCAAGCATGGACCGCCGCGACACGCCGCGGCTTGATCGGGCACAAGCGCGCCGGGCGCGCGTTTCAGGCCGGATGCGCGGGGTCGACCCAGGCCACGTTCTCGGGCGGTTCGGCCGGCTCGATGTCGAGGTTCACCGCCACCGCCTCGCCGTCGCTGCGCACCAGCACGCACTCGAGCGTCTCGGTCGGGCTGGCGTTGATCTCCTGGTGCGGCACGAAAGGCGGCACGTAGATGAAGTCGCCTGGGCCGGCCTCGGCGGTGAACTCGAGCTTCTCGCCCCAGCGCATGCGCGCGCGGCCCTTGACGATGTAGATCACGCTTTCCAGCGGTCCGTGGTGGTGCGCGCCGGTCTTCGCGTTCGCGTGGATGTGCACCGTGCCGGCCCACAGCTTCTGCGCGCCGACGCGCGCGAAGTTGATGGCCGCCTTGCGGTCCATGCCCGGCGTCTGCGCGGTGTTGGCGTCGAGCTTGTCGCCGGGCACGACGCGCACACCATCGTGTTTCCAGTCGGCGCTGTGGGGAGGGGCGGTGCTCATGCCCTGCTCAGCGTGGCTTGCGCCCGAACAGGCTCTGCGCGGGCTCCGGTCGAGCCGCCGGGTGGCTGCGCGTGACCATCAGGTTGGCGGTGAGGTACAGCGCATTGAGCAGGCGTGCGCCGCGCTCGACGCTCATGCCCGGCCAGTCGCTCAGGCTGCGCAGCGAAGCGGCCTCGCGACGCAGGCGGTCGGCCGATGGGCCCAGCGCGCCAGGCAGCGGCAGGTTGTCGACGCGCGGGTGACGCAGCACGCGGTAGGCCGCGGTGCCCGCGATCTCGCCGAGCAAGCGGCTGCGCGGGCCATGCAGGGCCAGCCGCCAGAGTGCCGGCGCGAGCGGCCGGTAGGTGGCGTCCGAGGCAATGCGTTCGCGCATCGGGTGGCCGGGCGGGCGCACGCCGGCCGGCTCCACGCTGAGCGTGGCCAGGGTCGCCAAGCCGGTCTCGCTGGCTTCGAGCAGCGTGCGCGGCGAGTGGTAGAGCATCTGCGCTGGGAACAGCGTCACCGGCCAGACCAGGTCCTCGAAGGCGAGGTACACCAGGGCCGGCTCCTGCAGGCGAACGCAGGCGGCGATGACCTCCAGCGCGTCGCCTGCCTCCTGCTTGCGCTCCAGCGCCGTGAGCTCGGCCTGCAGCGTGGTCGAGAGCACCGTCTGCCGTTCCAGACCGCGCAGTTCGCCCTGCGCCGCCTGTTCGCGCAGGCGGTCGAAGGCGCTGATGCGCCACAGGGTGGAAGGCTCGAATTCGGGGTTCATGGCAGCGACCTGGCAGCAAACGACCGAAGTGAGTCTGCACCCCGGCGCTTAGTTCGTTCTGAAGATTCTGCCTCGCCGCCCGGGCTGGCCCTGGCGGATCCCCCTTCGCGCGTCCCGGACGATCAGCGCGACAGCAGCCCGAACAGGCTTCGCCGCGGCTCGGATCGCGCCGAAGAATGGCTTCGCGTGACCATCAGGTTCGAGCACAGGTACAGCGCGTTGAGCAAGCGCGCACCGCGCTCCGCGCTCATGCCCGGCCAGTCGGCGATCTGCTTGAGCGATGCCGCCTCACGCCGCAGCCGGTCGGCCGCAGGAGCGATCGCGCCGGGTAGCGGCAGGTTATCGGTGCGCGGGCTGCGCATCGCACGGTACGCGGCAGTGCCGCCGATCTCTGCCAGCAGACGGCTGCGTGGCCCGTTCAGCGCCAGGCTCCACAAGGCCGGGCCGAGCGGCCAGTAGGAGGCATCGGCTGCCACGCGGTCGCGCATCGGGTGGCCGGGCGGGCGCAGCACCGCAGGCTCGACGCTGATGACGGAGGCACCGGCCAGGCCCTTCTCCGACGCTTCGACCAGCGCGCGCGGCGCGTGATAGAGCATCTGCGCGGGAAACACCGTCACCGGCCACACGAAGTCGTGGCAACGCACGTAGATCAGCGCCGGCTCCTGCAAGCGCAGGCAGGCTGCGATGACTTCGAGCGCATCCGACGCTTCGCGGCGGCGCTCCAGTTCGAACAGCTCGGCCTGCAGCGTGCTGGACAGCAGCGTCTGCTGCTCTGAGCCATGCAGCCCGCCCATCACTGACTGCTCGTGCAGCCGATCGAAGCAGCTGACACGCCACAGGGTCGAGGTTTCGAAGTCGGCGGGCATGGCATCTCCGGAAAATGGAGCGATATAAATGGCTATTATGCACATTTATTAGTCGCGTGCCAAACGCGTCATTGCCGCGACGAGGCCCGCCAATGGCAGCAGAACCGACTGGGGCAGGCCCATCGCCAACAGCGTCGCGCCACCGACACCACACCAGATCAGCGGCACCAGCCAGACCCCTGCGCCGAAAGGCCGCGGCGTGTCGCCGAGCAGCAGCAGAACGCCCAGCGTGCCCAGCACCGTGGCATCGGGCGTCAGGCCGAACACCTCGGCCTCCTGCCAGGGCCGGCCGCAGGCCACGCCGAGCAGCGGCATCAGCGTCACGGCACCGACCAGCAGGGCGAATCCGGTCGGCGAGCGCCGCGCCGGCCCCGGGGCGAGGCGCCAGGCCAGTGCGAGCATCAGCACGGATTGCACGGCGAAGGCCGCGGCGAACCACGTCGCGGCCCAGTTGATGGCCGCATAGCGCTGCAGATGGAAGGCCCAGGCCACCCAGGCCCAGGCGATCGCCAGCGCCACGCAGCTGGCCCGAGGGGCCCAGGGCAGGCCGCGCCACATCGCGACGAGCAGGCCGAGGCCCAGCCCCAGAACCAGCGGCTGCGCGGGCCACAGCCAGGCGTTGTAGAGCTCGATCAGGCGAAACCAGGTGCGCGGCGAAAAGAGCAGGAAGTCCGACAGCCGGTAGGTCCACCACTCGCTCATCCGGCGGCCCTCCGGCCCGTCGGGCTAAAGCGCGGCCACGTGCGCGGCCATGCGCGCGCGCATCGCCGCGTCGGGCAGCACGCCACGCGCCGCGCCGAGGTTCTGGCGCACGTGGGCCACGCTGCTCGTGGCCGGGATCGCACAGGTCACGGCCGGGTGCGAGACGATGAACTTCAGCGCGAACTGCGCCCAGCCGTCGCAGCCGAGCTCGGCCGCCCAGGGCGGCAGGCGGTGGCGTTGCAGCTCGCGCAGCAGCGCCCCTTCGCGGAACGGGCGGTTGACGATGACCCCGATGCCGCGCTCCCGGGCCAGCGGCAGGATGCGCTGTTCGACGTCACGGTCGAGCAGGTTGTAGGAGATCTGCACGAAGTCGACCGGCTGGCTGCGCATCACCTTCTCGATCTCGGCATGGCGGCGGCCTTCGGAGGTGGTGATTCCCACGTAGCGCAGGCGGCCCGCCGCCTTCATCGCGAACAGCGTGGGCAGGTGCTCCTCCCACGCGAGCAGGTTGTGCACCTGCAGCAGGTCGAAGCGCGGCACGCCCCAGAAGCGGCGCGAAGCCTCGATCTGCTCCGCGCCTCTGGCGCCGGAGCCGACCCACACCTTGTCGGCGGCGAACACCGGTGCGGCGCGGCCCAGCTTCGCCAGGCCCTGGCCGATGACCGGCTGCGACGAACCGTACATCGGCGACGAATCGATCAGCCGTCCGCCGCCGTCGAAGAAGGCGCGCATGACCTCGGTGCTGGCCTCGCGTGCCACCGGGTCGTTGCCGACGTTGAAGGTGATCCAGCTGCCCAGGCCGACCAGCGGAATCGACTCGCCGCTGGACGGAATGGCGCGCGAGAGCAGCGGCCCAGAGGACGTTTGCGCGCGCAGGCTCAGGCCCGGCCAGACACTGGCCAAGGCGGCGATCAGCTGGCGGCGTTGCAGGAGCATGGCGATGCCGAATCGAGGGGATCAGCCGCCGGCCAGCTTGACGCGGTGGCCGGCCTCGGCGAGCAGCGTCGCGACGCGCTCGCGGTGGTCGCCCTGGATCTCCAGCACGCCGTCCTTCACCGCACCGCCCGCCCCGCAGGCGCTGCGCAGCCGCTTGCCCAGCGCAGAGAGGCCGGCCTCGTCGAGCGCCAGCCCGCGCACCAGCGTCACCGTCTTGCCGCCGCGGCCCTTGCTTTCGCGGCTGACGCGCACGATGCCGTCGGCACTGGCCGTGCTCGCGGCGGTCTTGCCGCAGCGGCAGGCCGCCTGCGGCTGGCGGCAAGTCGGGCACATGCGCCCGGCGTCGGTGGAGTAGACAAGAGCCATGGCCGCGGATTGTTCCACGCAGGCCCGGCGGAGCCCAGCGGATCTGTATGCGTATACAGTAGCCATGCACCCAACGCGCCATGCTTTCCATCGCCCTCGCCTCGCCTGCCGATCCGTTCGCCTCGCTCAACGAAGAGCAGCGCGCAGCGGTCGAGCACGGCCAGGCCGGCACCCCGGCCGGCCCGCTGCTGGTGATCGCCGGCGCCGGCACCGGCAAGACCATGACGCTGGCCGCGCGCGTGGCCCGCCTCGTGCTCGATGGTGCCGACCCGAACCGGCTGTTGCTGCTGACCTTCTCGCGCCGCGCCGCGCACGAGATGGAGCGCCGAGCAGGCCGCCTGCTGCATGCCGCACTGGGCTTTCGCGCCACCCAGCAGGCACCCGCCCTGCCCTGGTCGGGCACCTTCCACGCCATCGGTGCGCGGCTGCTGCGCGAGCACGCCGGTGCCATCGGCCTGTCGGCGCAGTTCACGATCCACGACCGCGGCGACGCCGAGGACCAGATGGGCTGGGTGCGCCAGGAGCTCGAGCTCGCCACCACCGGCAAGCGCTTCCCGCTCAAGGGCACGTGCCTGGCGATCTACTCGCGCGTGGTGAACAGCCGCATGACGGTGGACGAAGTGGTGCGCGACCTGTTCCCCTGGTGCCAGGGCTGGGAGGCGGAGCTGAAGCGGCTGTTCGGCGCCTACGTCGATGCCAAGCAGCAGCAGCAGGTGCTCGACTACGACGACCTGCTGCTGTACTGGCAGCAGATGATGGAGGAGCCGGCCATCGCCGCGGCGATCGGCGCGCGTTTCGAGCACGTGCTGGTCGACGAGTACCAGGACACCAACCGCCTGCAGGCCGCCATCCTGCGCGGCCTCAAGCCCGACGGCCGCGGCCTGACGGTGGTGGGCGACGACGCGCAGTCGATCTACTCGTTCCGCGCCGCCGAAGTGCGCAACATCCTCGACTTCCCGGCGCAGTTCGAGCCGCCGGCGCGCGTGCTCGCGCTGACGCGCAACTACCGATCGACGCAGCCCATCCTCGACGCCTCGAACGCCGTCATCGCGCTGGCCGCCGAGCGCTTCACGAAGGACCTGCACGGTGAACGTGGTGGCGCGAAGCCGCAGCTCGTCACCGTGGCCGACGAGATGGCGCAGGCGCGCTGGGTGGCCGAGGAGGTGCTGCTGCACCGCGAAGGCGGCCTGCCGCTGAAGGGCCAGGCGGTGCTGTTCCGCACCGGCCACCACAGCGCGGCGCTCGAGCTCGAGCTGACGCGCCGCGGCATCCCCTTCGTCAAGTACGGCGGGCTCAAGTTCCTCGAGGCCGCGCACGTGAAGGACCTGCTGTCGGTGCTGCGCTGGGTGCAGAACCCGCGCGGGCGGCTGGCAGGCTTTCGCATCGCGCAGCTGGTGCCCGGCCTCGGCCCGGCGTCGGCGCGGCGCCTGCTCGACGCGATGGCCGCCGAAGGCGACGCCGTGCAGGCGATGCACTCCTTCAAGCCACCGGCGGCGGCGGCGCACGACTGGCGCGAATGGCTGGCTGCTCACGAGGCGATGCGGACGGCCGGCTGGCCCGGCGCGCTGAGCCTGGCGCTGCGCTGGTACGAGCCGCATCTCGAGCGGCTGCACGAGGACGCGGCGATCCGCCGCGGCGACCTGGCCCAGCTCGAACGCATCGCTGCGCAGTACCCGAGCCGCGAACGTTTCCTCGCCGAGCTGACGCTCGACCCGCCCGAGGCGACCAGCGACGAATCCGGCGAACCGCACCGCGACGAGGACTACCTGATCCTGTCGACCATGCACTCCGCCAAGGGCCAGGAGTGGAGCTCGGTGCACGTGCTCAACGTCGTCGACGGCTGCATGCCGGCGGACCTGGCCACCGGCCACGCCGCCGAGATCGAGGAGGAGCGCCGCCTGCTCTACGTGGCGATGACACGCGCGAAGCAGCACCTCGCGCTGCTGGTGCCGCAGAAGTTCCACGTCACGCAGCAGTCGAAGTACGGCGACCGCCACCTGTACGGATCGTTGACGCGATTCATCCCGCCGGACGTGGCGCGGCACTTCGATGCGGTCGGCCCGGCGGCTGCGCCGGCCGAGGAAACGGCCATCGCGCCGCTGCCGGCGATCGACCTGATGGCGCGCGTGCGGCGCGCCTTCTGAACGATGCGCTTGCTGAGCTTATTGCGCGGCGACGCCCGACTCGATCTCCACCGCCCCGCTCTTCGCGGCGGCCCGCGCCTTCTTCGCGCGAGCCGCGGACCGGGTCTTCGCGCTCGGCTTGGCGGCGGGCTTGGCAGCCTTCACCGCCTTCGCAGCCCGTGCCGGCTTGGCCTTGGACTTCTTCGCGGCCTTCGCCGGTGCGGCGGCGTCGCCGATCAAGAAGGCATTGCGGTCCTTGGCCGACACGATCCAGGCCGGCGGCCGGCCGTGGCCCGTCCAGGTCTGGCCCGTCTTCGGGTCGCGGTACTTGGCGACGCCAGCCGACGCACGGCGACCCGCCGGCGCGGCGCGCTTGCGCCCGGTGGCGACCGCACGCGTGCGCGAGCCGCCCAGCCCCAGATCGGCCGCGGTCAGGCCGTAGTCGGCGATGACCTGGCGCACCTGCGCGATGACGGACTTGAGTTCCTGGCGGCGCAGGTCCTCGGCTTGCTTTTCGAGCTTGGCGATCTCGGCTCTGACGGCCTGGTAGGTCTTCATGCGGTTCCTCGGAGAGTCACGGGGCCACGCCACCCAACGGCGTGGCAGCGCACATTGTCCCTCGCCAGCGACTCAGCCGAGTTCCGGGCATTCCCATTCGAGCAGCTCGGCCAGCCGGCGGACGACCCAGCGCGCCTCGTGCGCGGTGACGACCGAGCCGTCGCCGACCAGCCCCCGGTGGCAGCGCGACAGCACCTCGTCCTCGCTGATGCCCTGGCCGAACAGCATCGCGCGGGCATGCTCCACCATCGCCTGCGACAGATCCTCGCACAGCTCGTAGCGCGCGGCCAGCTCGTCGCGCGGCACGGTCGGCTTGCTGCGGCCGGGGTTCAGGTACAGCGCGACGAAGGAGTCGGGAATGAGGATCTGCGAGTCGTCGTTCATCGATCGGGGGCGGTTTGCGACAGCACAATGACAGTGCGGCGCGAGCTGCATACGGTAGCGTGACTTCCAAGGCCCGGCGACCATGCGCGTGATCTTTCTCGACTTTGGCGGCGTCACCCACCCGTGCGGCGTGGACGACGAGGCGCGCGCGGCGCAGCGCGGCGGCATGACCGGCGGCGTGCGCCTGGACGTGTTCTGCTGGTTCGACATCCTGCCGGGGCTGCTCGCCGGCCACGACGACGTCTACGTGGTGGTGCATTCCAACTGGCGCTTCGCGCATTCCGAGCAGGAGATCGGCGACCTGCTCGGCGACCTGGGCAATCGCTACCTCGGCTGCACGCCGCTGGGCGAGCGCTACGCCTGCATCCAGGCCTGGCTGACGCGGCACCCGACGGTGTCGTCCTACCGCATCCTCGACGACTCGCCGGTGGCCTTCGGCGACCCGCCGCCGCCCGAGCTGATCCTGTGCGACCCGCGCACCGGGCTGTCGGAACCCCGCGTGCAGGCGCAGATCCGCGAGTGGCTGGCCGCGGGCTGAATATCGTGCGCTGATCCGCGTCGCCTGTGCGACGATGCATCCGTGAAGACCACGCTCGACCTGATCGTCTTCGGCGCCACCGGCTTCACCGGGCAGCTGGTCGCCGAATACCTGAACGCCACCCACGGCGTCGGCGGCGAGCTGGCCTGGGCGATGGCCGGTCGCAGCCTCGACAAGCTGGTGCAGGTGCGCGAGCGCATCGGCGCCGATGCGGCGTTGCCGCTGCTGGTGGCCGACGCCTCGCACCCGGCCTCGCTGACGGCGCTGGTGCGGCAGGCCCGGGTGGTCATCACCACCGTCGGGCCCTACCAGTTGCACGGCACGGCGCTGGTCGAAGCCTGCGCCAAGGCAGGCACCGACTATGTGGACCTGTGCGGCGAGCCGCTGTGGATGGCGCAGATGATCCCGCGCCTGGACGCCCCAGCGCGCAAGAGCGGTGCGCGCATCGTGTTCTCGTGCGGCTTCGACTCGATCCCCTTCGACCTCGGCGTGCTGTTCCTGCAGCACGAGGCGATGCAGCGTTTCGGCAAGCCACTGCAGCGCGTGCGCGGCCGGGTGCGCGTGATGAAGGGCAGCTTCTCCGGCGGCACGCTGGCCAGCCTGCTCGCCACGCTGGAGCAGACGCGCCGCGAGCCTTCGCTCGAGCGCCTGCTGGCCGACCCGTTCGCGCTGACGCCCGGCTTCCGAGGGCCGGCCCAGCCCGACGACGCCGGCGCCCGCTACGACGAGGCGGCGCAGGCGTGGACGGCGCCCTTCGTGATGGCGACCATCAACACGAAGAACGTGCACCGCACCAACGCGCTGCGCGAGCACCCCTACGGCCGCGACTTCGTCTACGACGAGCGTTTGCTGGCGGGCCGCGGCCCGGCCGGCCAGCGCCGCGCGCGCCGGCTGGCGCTGAACACGATGCTGCAGAACGCCGCGCTCGGCTTCGCGCCGGCACGCGCGCTGCTCAGTCGCTATGTGCTGCCCAAGCCGGGCGAGGGGCCGAGCCAGCACGAGCGCGAGACCGGCCGCTACGAGCTGGTGTTCAGCGGCGAGACCGACGACGGCCGCACGCTGCGCGCCGTGGTCGAGGGCGACCGCGACCCCGGCTACGGCTCCACCTCCAAGCTGATCTCCGAAGCCGCGCTGTGCCTGCTGCAGGACGTGGACCGCGGCATGGCCGCCGGCGGCGTCTGGACACCCGGCGCCGCGATGGGCATGGCGCTGGTGCGCCGGCTGCAGGAGCGCGCCGGGCTGAGCTTCGCGATCGACGACGCGGCCTGAGGCGCTCGCGCCAGCCCGTTCATCGCCGGCCGATGACGCCTTCGGAGCGCATCCAGGCCAGCGTGTCGGCGAGCAGCGCATCGAGCGGCGTCTCGCGGTAGTCGAGTTCGCGCCGCGCCTTCGACGAATCGACGCGGCGAGGCTGGCTGGTCAGCGTGGCGGCTTCGGGGGTCACGTTCGGCTCGCGCCCGCTGATGCGCGACCACGCATCGGCCAGCCGCGCCACCGTCATCAGCGCCCAGGCCGGCGTGGCGCCGCGCGGCGTGCGCCGGCCGAGCGCCGTGCCGACGCGGTGCACGAAGTCGACGTAGCTCTCGCGCTGGCCGCCCAGCACATAGGCCTGGCCGAAGCGCCGGCGCTGCCAGGCCCGCACTTGCGCGCGGGCGATCTCGCGCACGTCGGCGAAGTCGCCGCTGCCCGGCGGGATGCCTGGCAGCTTCTCCTGGTCGATCAGACGGATCAGCCGCGCCCAGCTGTGCCGGTCGCCCGGCCCGAGCACGTGCGCCGGGTTGAAGACGATCCACGGCAGGCTGCTGCCGCGCACCGCATGCTCGCCGAGGTACTTGCTGCGCTCGTAGTTGATCCAGCTCTCGCCGCCGCGCTGCACCACCGTCTCGTCGAGCACGCCGGTGACGAGGTGCGAGAACGCCGACACCGACGAGGTGTGCACGAAGGCGCCGACGCCCGCCGCCTGCGCCGCGCGAAGCAGGTTCTCGGTGCCCTGCACGTTGGTGGCGGTCTGCGTGGCGGCCTGCGGCCTCCACAGGCTGGTGTCGGCAGCCGCGTGGAAGACGGCCTCGCAGCCGGCCAGCGCCCGCGTGAGCGCGGCCTCGTCGGACAGGTCGGCACGCACCGGCGTGGCGCCGAGTGCGGCCAGCGGCACATCGGACTCGGCGCGCCGCGACATCGCGCGCACCTCGTGCCCGGCTTCGCGCAGTTCGCGCAGCAGGTGGCCGCCGACAAAGCCGCTGCCGCCGGTGAGGAACACGAGGGCCATGGTCGGCTCGTCGAGTGAACGGGCCAGCATGATCGCATCCACGGCCCGTCAGGGCAGCAGACGTCGGCGGAAGAACTCGGCCACCTTCGCATGCACCGCCGTCATCAGGGGACGATCGAAACCGGGCGGGTCGGCCAGCATCTCGGCAAGCACGCCGCTCAGGCCCGGCGGCAGCGGCGACAGGTAAGCACCGTGGCCGCCTTGCTCCAGATCGGCCAGTTGCTCACAGCTGCCGCAGGCCTGCAACACCCGGTCGGAATGGAAGCGCGGCACCAGCCAGCGGTCCTGACGCGCCGTGACCAGGGCCAGCGGCACGCGCGGCACGGCCAGCGAGGCCATGTCGAAGATCGCTGCCGCGGGCACCGCCGCCACGACGGCGACGATGCGCGCGTCTTCGTGGCCGCGCACCGTCTCGTCGGCGAAACGCCAGCCGATGATCGTGCGCGCCACCCACTGCTTGAGTCCATCCAGCATACCGCCGGTCAGCTGGGTGACGACGCCGACGCAGAACTGGAAGTCGGCGGCCAGGTTCGTGTCGCAGTGGCGGCGGAAGGCGGCATAGGACCAGCGGCCGCCGGCCAGCGTCAGCGCGGTGTGGCCGCCGGCAGACATGCCGTACACGCCGACGCGCTCGAGCGAGAGCAGCGGCGCGAAGCGCGCGTCCTCGCCCATCCGGTCGATGGCGCGCGACACCTCCAGTGGCCGCCGCTCCAGCGCGCCCTGCGCATCGCTGTGGTCGAGGTAGTTGTCGGCGCGGTGCAGCGGCAGCGCGACGACGAAGCCCGCATCCACCAGGGCGCGGGCCTGGTCGGCATAGACCCAGGGCGAGGCACCGGTGCCGTGCGTCACCACCACCAGGCGGCCGTTGCCACGGACGGGCCTGCCGTCGGCCGCCACGTCGAGCGCGAAGGGCCCGGCGCCCCTGCGGCTCGGGCTGTCGCTGGGGTAGTACACGGTCATCGGCCCGTCGAAGCCGGAGGCGGCGATCTCCGTCATGCCCATCGCCGCGCGGGCGGCCCCGCCCGACAGGCCGAGCCCGAGGGCCATCGCCGCCAGCAGGCCGCGGCCCCATCCCTTTCGTGTCGTCGTCGTCATCGTCCATCTCCACGTCGAAGGCCCCTGCCTCCGGTGAAGCGGACGATGTCGATGCTGCGCCGCCGCGTCTCGCCGAATGCCGCGACACCTGGCCGATTTCAGGAATCGGCCAGCTTTTCCCGCCGGAACTCGGTCGGCGTGAGGCCGGTGGCGGCCTTGAAGGCGCGGTTGAAGGGGCCGATGGACTGGAAACCGGCGTCCAGCGCGATCGACAGCACCGGGAGTTCGGCTCGCCGCGGGTCGACCAGCGCGGCGCGGGCCTCGGCCAGCCGGTAACCGTTGACGAAGGCGTTGAAGTTGCGGTGGCCCAGGCGCTGGTTGATCAGCCGTCGCAACCGGTACTCCGGCGCGCCGAGCCGCGCGGCCAGGCTGGCCACGCTCAGGCCCTCGTCGCGGTAGGCGCGCTCCTCGTCCATGGCGCGCTGCAGCGCCAGCGCGAGCCGCTCGTCGGCCGGGTCGGGCGCATCGGCCGCGACGGCGGCCGGTTCGGTGCTCGCGTGCTGTGCCTCGGGCTCCGGCGGGGCCACTGGCTCGGTCTGCGGGAACAGTTCGCCGGCGCCCAGCCGCAGCAGGCCCCAGGCCGCCGCCGACACCATCACCAGCAGCGCCAGCACGTCGATCAAGGCAGCCAGGGCCGACAGCCGCCCCTGGTCCGAGCCGAGCCGCACCAGCAGCATGGCCAGTGTGTAGGCGACGCCGGATACCAGCAGGAAAGCACGCAGCCGGCGTCGCCCTTCGACCAGGTCGGCGCGCCAGTGCCGCGCGGCGGCCAGCACGGCGAGCACCGAGAACACCACCGGCACGGCGCGCTGCAGGGTCATCGTCAGGTCGCGCAGCGGCGTGGCGTGCACGCCGGCGCTCAGGCAGTTCAGCATGCCCAGCAGCACGGCAGCACCCCAGGCCAGCAAGTGGCGCGGGCGCAGCACGAACTCGTCGTCGAACAACGCCTCGACGAAGACCCAGAACAGCACCGCGTTGGCCACCGAGATGCCGATCACCGGGGCAAACCCCGGGCTGCCGGCCAGGAGATCTTCGATCCAGGGCATGGCGCCGAGCACCTGCACGGCCAGGCCGAGCGAGATCGCCACGCCGGCCAGCGCCGCCGGGGCACGCGGCCGGTCGCGCCGCAGTACCGCGGCCATCAGCAGCAACAACGCCAGCAGCGTGCCGCGCAGCAGCGCGTCGAGCAGCGTCAGCGGCGTGGCCATGCGACCGTGCTCGCCACGGCGCTCAGGGCTTGAGGCCGGCCTTGCCGAACTGCCACAGCAGGAAGCTGTAGATGTCGGCGCGCTGGCTGGCCGCCTGCTGCGCCGTGCTGCCCACGCCGTGGCCGGCCTGCCCGTCCAGGCGCATGAACACCGGCTTGCCGCTGCTGCTGGCGAGCTGCAAGCGCGCCGCGGCCTTGCCGCTGTTCCACACGTCCACGCGCGGGTCGTTCATGCCGTGCACCAGCATCACCGCCGGGTAGGCGGTGCCATCCCTGATCTGGTGGTACGTGCTCATCTCGAGCAGCGCGGCGAACTCGGCCGGGTCCTTGACGGTGCCGAACTCCGAGATGTTGGTGATGCCGTTGGCCGACTCCTCGGAGCGCACGGCGTCGAGCACGCCGACGTCGAACACCGCGGCGGCGAACAATTCCGGCGCGGCAGTGACCGCGCGGCCGACGAAGATGCCGCCGGCACTCGTGCCCCAGATGCCCATCGTCGCCGGCGAGGCATAACGCTGCTCGATCAGCCAACGTGCGCAGGCGATGCCGTCCTTCCAGGTGTTGGGCTTGGTGGTCTTGAAGCCGGCGCGGTGCCATTCGTCGCCGAAGGCGCCGCTGCCGCGCACGTTGGCAAAGGCGATCACGCCGCCGCGTTCCAGCCAGGCCAGGGCGCGCGGGTCGTAGTAGGCCTCGAAGGTGAAGCCGTAGGCGCCATAGCCGATCAGCATCGTCGGGTTGCTGCCATCGCGCACCAGGCCCTTGCGGTGGATCACCGCCAGCGGCACGCGCACGCCGTCGTGGCTGGGCACCATCACCTCGGAGACTTCGAGCTCCGGTGCGCCGGCCGGCCGCTGGCTGTTGCGCAGCCCGGTGTCGCGCGTCGAGCCGTCGGCCTCGACGGCCAGCACGCGCGGCAGGTCGGTCCAGCTGCTGGTGCCGACCCAGGGCTGGCGCTGCGCGTGCGCCGGGTCGCCGATCAGGAAGGTCGATCCGGCCTGGCCGGGCGCGATGTCCTGCCCATCGCGCGGCGTGCCCTTCGCGTGGCGCATCACCCGCGTGTTGAAGCCGAGCTGCAGCTCGGTGTAGAGCGCATCGCGGCCGAGCCCGAACTCGCGCAGCACGCCCTGCGTGGGCTCGGCGACGACCTCGCGCGCGCGGGCCAGCGCCGCATCCTTCAGCGGCATCGCGATCACGCGGCCGCGCGGTGCGCCGGTGTAGGTGCGCAGGTAGAGCGTGTCGCCGCGCATCTGCACGTCGGTGATCTTGTCGGCGGCCGACGAGATCTGCCGCCATGGGATGCGGCGGCCGGCGAGCGACGCCACCGGCGCGACGAACAGCTTGCCTTCGGGCACCGTGGTGTCGGTGGTGCGCGCCACCATGTAGCGGCCACCGGGCGCGAAGTAGATCGAACCGACGTCGATGCGCTCGAGCTTGAGCGAGGTGTCGACCAGCGGGCCGAACAGCGGCCGGGCACGGCTCGCCGGCTGGCCGACCTTCAGCAGGAACACGGTGGTGTCGAGGAAGGTCTCGGTGTCCGGCGCGCCGTCGGGCAGCTCGCGCACCTGGTTGTAGGCGAGGTGGCGGCTGTCGGGCGACCAGCTCACGTAGGACTCGCGCACGCGCGGGATCGGCGCGCCGATCGGCTTGCCGCTGGCGATGTCCATCAGCTGCAGCGACGCGTCCTCCGAGCCGCCGGCCGAGACGCCGTAGGCCAGCGTGCGGCCGTCCCACGAGGGCATGAAGTAGTTGATCGCGTGCGGCACGCCGGTCGCCTTGGCGAGCTGTTCCGGATCGACCAGCACGCGCTCGGCACCCTTCAGGCCGACGCGCATCACCAGCTTGAACTGGCTCGCGCCGGCTGGCCGCTTCAGGTAGTAGAGGCGCTCGCCGGGCAAGCGCACAACTTCGCGCACCAGGTCGCCGGAGGATCGCCCCAGTTCGGCCACGCGCCGTGCCATCTCGTCGCGGATGTCGATGCGCGAGAGGATCGCCTCGCCGTACTCCGCCTGCGCCTTGAACCAGGCCTGCGTCTGAGGGCTCTTGACGTTCTCGAGGTTGCGGTACGGGTCGGCCACGCGCACGCCGTGAAACGTGTCGGTGACTGGCTCGCTGGGCGCCGGCGGCGGCGCCGCCGCGAAGGCCGAGACGGCACCGCAAGCGAAAGCCGCCAGCGCCAGGCGGCCCCGGTGCGCGATGGATCGAAACATGCATTCCCCCTGAGGTCGCCACGCTCGGCGCCTTGTTTGACGGATGCTAAACCAGCGCGCCATCCCCAATTCGTCGGACCCGGCGGGGCGCGAAGCGGGCTACCCTGCGCAGCTGCACTGCAACCGGCGAGGCAACGTCATGGCAACCACGACCTTCATCAAGTTCGACGGCATCGATGGCGAATCCACCCACAAGGACCACAAGGGCGAGATCGAGGTGCTGTCGTGGAGCTGGGGGCTGACGAACAGCGGCGGCGGCACGGCGGGCGGCGGCTCGGGCGTGGGCAAGGCCACGCCGCAGGAGCTGCGCGTGGTGCACCGCTACGACAAGGCTTCCCCGCTGCTGGCCAAGATGGCCGCCTCCGGCCGCCATGTGAGAACGGCCATGCTGTCGGCGCGCAAGGCCGGCGAAGGGCAGAAGGACTTCCTGAAGATCACCATGAAGGAGGTCTTCATCACCTCCGTGGCCACGCACGACGACGGCAGCGGCGCGAGCGAAGAACTGGCGATGCGCTACGGCAGCATCGACTTCTCCTACGCGCCGCAGACGACCAAGGGCGGCCTGGGCACGCCGGTCGCCTTCAACTGGAACGTGAAGACCGGCAAGGTGACCTGACCCGCAGGCGCGCCGTGACGCCCGCCATCACGCCTCCGGCCGACGCCGCCGAGATCCGCGCGCAGCTCGAGGCTGCCGTGGCCGCGTTGCAGGGCGACCGCCTCGATGCCGCCGAAGCCCTGCTGCTGCAGGTGCTGTCGCTGGATGCGAGGCAGCCAGACGCGCTGCATTTCCTGGGCATCCTGCGCCATCGCCAGGGCGACGCCGATGCGGCGCTCGCGCTGCTGGAGCGTGCACTGCAGCGGGCACCCGCGAATGCCGGCATCCTGCTCAACCGCGGCAACGTGCTCTACGAGAACGGCCGCGCGCCCGAGGCGGTGGCGGCCTACCAGGCGGCCATCGATCACGAGCCCGGTTCGGCCCAGGCCTGGGCCAACCTCGGCACCGCGCTGCACGGCCTGGGCGACGTGGCGCAGGCGCGCCATGCCTGGCAACGCACAGTGCAGCTCGACGACGGCAACGCCGATGCGTGGTACGGACTGTCGCGCACGCTGATCGAGCTGGGCGAAGTCCGCGAGGGCTTGATCGCCAACAGCCGCGCGATCGCGCTGTGGCCGCAGCAGTTGCAGGGGCGCGAGCAGGTGATCCGCGCACTGGTGCTGCTGGACCGCCGCGACGAGGCCGAGCGCCTGTACCGCGAGTGGCTGGAAGAAGACCCCGACAACGCCGTGGCACGCCACCAGCTCGCCGCGATCCGGCAGCACGATGCCCCGCTGCGCGCCAGCGATGCCTACGTCGAGAACGTGTTCGACAGTTTCGCGGCGCACTTTGATGGCCAACTCGCCGCGCTGGGCTACCAGGCGCCGCAACGCGTCGCCCAGGCGCTCGCGGGGCGCCGTCGCGCCGACGCGTCGCTGAACATCGCCGACCTGGGCTGCGGCACAGGCCTGTGCGGGCCGTTGCTGCGGCCCTTCGCGCGGCAGCTCGTCGGCTGCGACCTGTCCACTGCGATGCTGGTGAAGGCGCGCCAGCGCGACTGCTACGACGCGCTGTTCAAGGTCGAGCTGGAGCATTTCCTGCGCCACGAGCCGGCGTCGTTCGACGCGCTGGTGTCGGCCGACACGCTGTGCTACTTCGGGCCGCTGGATGGTGTCTGCGCGGCGGCAGCCGGCGCGCTGCGCCCGGGCGGCATCTTCGTCTTCACCGTCGAGGCGCTGGACGACGAGCCCGAGCCCTGGCGTCTGCAGACCAGCGGCCGCTATGCCCATGCGCGCACCCATGTCGAGACAGCGCTGAGTGCGGCCGGCTTCGACGCCCCCGCCTGCGAGCGCGCCGTGCTGAGGCAGGAGGCGGGCCTGCCGGTGCAGGGCTGGGTGGTGTCCGCAGGCCTTCACCGCGGCGTTGAGCGGCGTCAACGCACCCTCTCGCCAGGCTCCTAGATTTGGACTGGGGTGTCGCCATCGCGGCACAAGAAGGCGAGATGCCATGAAGAACTGGCTGGTGGTGGCAAATGCCGCGCGGGCGCGCGTGCTGGAGATGTCCGACAAGGGCGAGGGGTATGTGCACGTCGCGGACCTGGTTCATCCCGAGAGCCGACAAAAGGCCGGCGAGCTCGGCACGGACCGAGCCGGGCATGTCACCAGCGGGAAGCACGGCGCCGGCAGCGCCGAGTACAGGCCGCGCACCGACGTGCACGAGCGCGAGCACGAGCACTTCGCCCGCGAGGTGGCCCATGTGCTGAATTCCGGCCTGGCCACCGGGCGCTGCGCCGGGCTGGTGCTGGTGGCCTCGAACCCCTTCCTCGGGGAGCTGAAGGCCCACCTGGACACGCAGGCCCGCCAACGCGTGCTGCGCACCGTGCCGAGCGACTACACCTCGCTGGACGACCGCGAGCTGGCGCAGCGGCTGGCGGCGACGTGAAGTCGATACCTCCTGCGGACAGGAGAGAGACATGATGAAGGTACTGATCGCCATCGACGGCTCGGACGCCGCTCGCCGTGCCATCGAGGCCGCTGGCCAGTTGGCGAAGCACGGGGCCGCCGTCGGTGCCGTGCTCGTCCATGTGCGCGAGAGCCCGGCCTACTACGGGGAGCTGCCGCCGTTCGACTTCCAGTCGATCGAAAGCGGGCTGCGGCAGCGGCAGGCCGATTTGCTCGAGGCCGCGCTCGCACAAGCCCGCAACAGCGGCCTGCAGACCGTGACCACGCAGGCTGCCGAAGGCCAGGCCGCGCAGGAGATCGTGCGCCTGGCCGCGGACGGCGATGCCGACTGCATCGTGATGGGCACGCGCGGCATGAATGCGCTGGGCGGCCTGCTGCTGGGCTCGGTGGCCCAGCGCGTGGTGCACCTTGCCGCGGTGCCGGTGATGCTGGTGAAGTAGTCGCCGCCGAGACTCGGCTCGCGCTCAGCCCACGCTCAGCTTCTTGCTGGAGCCGGTCGCCTTCTTCGGCAGGCGCAGTTCCAGCACGCCACTCTGGTATTTCGCGTCGGCCTTGGCTTCGTCGATGTCGCTGGCCAGCGCAAAGCTGCGGCTGGCCAATCCGTGCTGGCGCTCGCAGGGGCGCCGTTCGGAATATTCCGAACGCGGTGTCGGAATCGTGGGCGGCAATGACTGAGTCATTCCCACAGCGACACGCACCCGCCGCCGATTGCCGCGCAGCCCTGCCCGCGCGAAGCTGTGACAGATGTCCTGAAAACAACGCTGGAGCAGATCATGAGTGACACCGCCTCGACCGAAGACCGCCTGAGCTGCCGGGATTCCTGGTTCGTCCAACGCAGTGCCGTGACGGCCTCGGTGCCGGCACCGCTGGCCGAGTTGCTGGCCGCAATGGGCGCCGAGACCCCGCCGGCCGCGATGCGAACGCTGCCCGAGCTGGCGGTGCCGGTGTGGCGGGTGCGCGCCGGTGCCGCGCTGCTGCACGAAGGCGCCTCGCCCGAGTCGGTCCACATCGTGCGCTCGGGCAGCTTCAAGTGCCTGAAGACTTCGGAAGACGGCTATGAACAGGTGCTCGCCTTCAGCGGGCCGGGCGAGGTGCTGGGCTTCGAGGCGCTCAGCCGCGGCCGCCACACCTGCAGCGTGGTGGCGCTGGAGGATTCGACGGTGTTCGCGGTGCCGCTGCGCGAGCTCGACGGCTGGCGCCAACGTGCCCCCGCGCTCGACCACGCGCTGCAGTTCGCGCTGAGCCGCCAGCTTGCGCGCGCCGGCGAGATCGCCGAGATGATGGCCGCCGTGGCCGCCGAGACGCGGCTGGCGCGCTTCCTGATATGGATGTCGGCCTGCATGGCCGAACGCGGCCAGTCGCCGCGGCGCCTGTACCTGCGCATGAGCCGGCGCGACATCGCCAGCCTGCTCGGCGTGGCGCACGAGACCGTCAGCCGCTCGTTCACGGCACTGGCCGAATGGGGCTACCTGCGTGTGGTCAATCGCGAGGTCGAGATCCTCGACGCGGCCGGCCTGCGCGGCTGCACACGCAACACGCGCGGGCTGGCGGACGACGGTGGGCGCGCCGGTGTCATCCCGCCACGTCCGCGTGCGACGGCGCGCCGCCACCCCGAGCTGGCCGTGGCCTGAGGCCAGCGTCGGACCATGGGCGCCAAGAGACTCCTCTTCGGCGATGAAGCGCGGGAGCGCATGCGCCGCGGCATCGACACCTTGGCCGAGGCCGTCAAGGTGACGCTGGGCCCGCGCGGGCGCACCGTCATCCTTGACCGTGACTACGGGCCGCCGCAGATCGTCAACTCCGGCGTGCTGGTGGCCAGGTCGGTCGAGCTGGAGGACCGCTTCGAGAACATGGGCGCGCAGATGCTGCGCGAAGTGGCCTCGCGCACCAGCGAGAAGGCCGGCGACGGCACCACCACCGCCACCGTGCTGGCCCACGCGATGATCGACGAGGGCATGCGCTACCTGGCCGGCGGCATGAACCCGATGGACCTCAAGCGCGGCATGGAGCAGGCCGTGGAGGCGGTGGTCGCGGAGCTCAAGCAGCTCGCGCGGCCCTGCGCCAGCTCGCAGGAGATCGCCCACGTGGCGGCCATCTCGGCCAACAACGACCGCTCGATCGGCGAGTTGCTCGCCCGCGCCATCGACAAGGTCGGCCGCGAAGGCGCGATCTCGATCGAGGACGGCTCGGGCCTGGCCAGCGAGCTGGAGGTGGTCGAAGGCCTGCAGTTCGACCGCGGCTTCCTGTCGCCCTACTTCATGAACAACCCCGAGCGGCAGACCGCCGTGCTCGAGGACGCGGCCATCCTGCTCTACGACAAGCGCCTGTCGTCGCTGCAGGACCTGCTGCCGCTGCTGGAAGAAGTGGTCAAGGCCGGCCGGCCGCTGCTGGTGATCGCCGAGGAAGTGGAGAGCGACGCGCTGGCCACGCTGGTGATCAACACGATGCGCGGCACGATCAAGACCTGCGCGGTGAAGGCGCCGGGTTTCGGCGACCGCCGCAAGGCCATGCTGCAGGACATCGCCGTGCTCACCGGCGGCGCGGTGGTCAATGACGAGCTCGGCCTCACGCTGGCCAAGGCGCGGCTGGCCGACCTGGGCGGGGCTCGCCGCGTCGAGGTGGGCAAGGAAGACACCACGATCATCGGCGGTGCCGGCGACCCTGCGGCGATCCGCGACCGCATCGGCAGCATCCGCAAGGAGCGCGACGTCGCCACCAGCGACTATGACCGCGAGAAGCTCGACGAACGCATCGCCAAGCTGTCGGGCGGTGTGGCGTTGATCAAGGTCGGCGCGGCCACCGAGTCGGAACTGAAGGAACGCAAGATCCGCGTCGAGGACGCGCTGCACGCCACCCGCGCCGCGGTTGAGGAAGGCATCGTGCCCGGTGGCGGCGTGGCGCTGCTGCGCGCGCGCCGCGTGCTTGCCGACTTGAAGGGGCCGAACCTCGACCACGACTCGGGCCTGCGCATCGTCTCGCGCGCGCTGGAGGAGCCGCTGCGCCGCATCGTGCAGAACGCCGGCGACGAGCCCTCGGTGGTGCTGCACCGCGTCGACGCGGCCGGCGACCGTGCGCAGGGCTACAACGCCGCCACGCGCGAGTACGGTGACCTGCTGCAGATGGGCGTGATCGACCCCGCCAAGGTGACGCGGCTGGCATTGCAGAACGCTGCCTCGATCGCTGCGCTGATCCTCACCACCGACTGCATGATTGCCAATGCACCGGCACCGAAGGCGCCGGCGCTGCCCGAGGCCGGCGCTCCGCCGTTCTGAACACGCGATGGTCACACGCGCCGCCTCGCTCGCGAGATCGCCGATGCCTGCGGCGCGGAGCTCGACGAGATCACCGAGCCCGGTGCGCAGCTACCTCGAGTCGCTCCGTGCCGGCCTGGGCCGCGTGGCCTTCTTCTGCACCTGCGAAGGCTCCGGCCAGCGAAAGGTCCTGCACGACCTGCAGCGCCTGTGCCATCGGGCGCCGGGCATGCCCGCCTGAGCCCGGTTCAACGCTGCAGTGCGCGGCGCACGCCCTCACCAATCGCCAGCACCAGCACCCCCAGCAGCACGCCCGCGGCCACGTCGCTGAAGCGGTGCGCGCCCAGCACCAGCCGGCTGCTGCCGACCAGCAGCACGACCGATCCGGCAAACGCTGCAGGCAGAGCGCGCAAGCCGGGCGCACGCACATGGCGGATCAGCAGCACCGCCATCGCGCCATAGAGCAGCGTCGTGTTGGCCGCGTGACCGCTGGGAAAGCTGAAGTCGGTCGCCACCGCGCCGAGATACTCCATGCCCGGTCGCGGCCGCTGGATGGTGTGCTTGAGGAGGTGGTTCAAGGTGGCGCCGCCGAACACCACTAGCAGCAGCCACAACGCGTCGGCACGCTGGCGGTCCGCGATCAGCAGCGCCGCCACGGCAGCCGTGAGCACGGCGATGCCGCGCGGTCCGTGCGCCGCCGACAGTCCTTCCATGAAGGCCCGCAGACCCGGCGTGGCCCCCTTCGCGATGGCGAGTGCGACCTGGGTATCCAGGGTGTGTGCCCAGGCGAAATCCGGCATCAGGCCGA
Organism: Rhizobacter sp. AJA081-3; assembly: GCF_017795745.1. GTDB lineage: Bacteria > Pseudomonadota > Gammaproteobacteria > Burkholderiales > Burkholderiaceae_C > Piscinibacter. The sequence continues at coordinate 3,761,603 of NZ_CP059067.1, forward strand.
GCGGATCGCAAGCGGCCGGGATCGCGGGCGAAGCTGGGAGTGCGGCATCGGCAATCGGCTCAATGAATCGGTCCTGAACACATGCTGCGCTGCCGGACGCCGGTGTCGTTGAGCGAGCGCAATCGGGCGCGGTGGTCCTTGGCTAGCTTCCATGCGGCCGGCTTGCCGGAGCCCGATCAGCCCTTGATGCAGGAGACCTCATGAGCCCGAACCGCCGTCCCAGTCACGCTCAACGCCATGCGCACCGCCACGCGCCGGGCGCAGCGTCGACTCCGGTCGCCACCGCCGCCGACACCGACACCGAAGCGACGCTGGAACTGCCCGCGCCCGAGGATCACGAGCTCATCGAAGGCCCGAGCCGGGAAGACATGATCCGACGCCGCGCCTTCGACCTGTACCAGCGCAATGGCTGCGTCGACGGCCGCGAGCTCGACGACTGGCTGGCCGCCGAAGCCGAGCTGGGCCGGGAGGTCATGGAGGGCGATTCACCGATGGACGGCGCCATCGAACGCGAGTGAACGGGTTTACCCTGGGGGGTACATCGCGACCGATTTGCGTTGCATCAAGCCCCGCGAAGTAACGCCCTTCCGGCGCCGGCGGGCTCCACCTACGATCCAAGCAGACCGCAGTCGAAAGCATGGAGGGCCCATGCGTGCGCCGTCTCGATGGAATCGATGAAACCACACCGGCAGTCCGTGCGATGAGCGCCAGCCCGCAGGCCGAAACAGCGTTCGATCTGTTCGATCGCCCGATGGGCAGCATCCTGCAGGCTGCGCAGGAGGCCATCGTCATGATCGACGAGCACCAGCACATCGTCGCGCTCAACCCGGCCGCGGAACGCATGTTCCGCTGCACGGCGCATCAGGTGCTCGGGCAGTCGCTGGAGCGCTTCATTCCGCTTGGCCAGCGCACCGAGCACGCCGCGCACGTGGGCGAGTTCGCCGGATCCAAGCTGCTTCAGCAGCGCCTGGCGCGACACCGCCACACCACTGCGACGCGGCTGGACGGCAGCGATTTCCCGGTCGAGATCACGCTGTCGCCCGTCGACATGGCAGAAGGCAATGGCGTGCGCCAGTTCTTCGCCGCCCTCGTGCTCGACCTGAGCGAGGAGCGCCAGCTGCGCGACGAGCTCGAGCGTTTCAAGCAACGGCTGCGCTCGGTGTTCGAGCTGGCGCCGGTGGCGATCTGGATCGCCGAGAGCGACCGCATCGTCTTCGCCAACCACGCGGCCGAACGGCTGTTCGGCCACGACAAACCGCTCGTCGGGCAGGCCCTGTACGGGCTGCTGGCAACGGGATCGCACGACACGATACGCGAGCAGATGGGGCGCACTCTGGCTGGCGATCGCGACGTCGAACTCGTGCACGGCAGCGTGGTCCGTTCCGATGGCACGCAGCGCGAGGTCGAGATCGCGCTGGCCGCACTGCCGGACCACGGCCGCACCACCGTGCAGATGGTGGTGGCCGACGTGACGCAGCGCCGGCTCGAACTGGCCGAGCTGGCGCAGTCGCGCGAGTCGCTGCGCCGGCTGTCCACCAGCGTGGTCGAGGCGCGCGAGGAAGAACGGCGCCGCATCGCACGCGAACTGCACGACGAGCTGGGCCAGCGGCTGACCGCGCTGAAGATGGAGCTCTCGGCCTTGCCCGGCGTCGGCGCGCAGGCGGCGCGGCAGGAGCGCGTCGACGGCCTGATGACCATGCTCGACGACACGCTCGCCTCGGTGCGGCGCATCTCGGCCGATCTGCGCCCGATGATGCTCGACGACCTGGGCCTGAATGCGGCGATCGAATGGCTGGCGCGCGACATGGCCCGCCGCATGGGCATCGAGATCACCGTGCGCCTGAGCGAGAACGACGCCCCGGTGGACGACCGCGTGGCGACCGCCGTGTTCCGCATGGTGCAGGAGGCGCTGACCAACGTGGCCCGCCACGCCCGCGCGACCGATGTGACGGTCCTGCTGAAGCAGCATGACGGCGAGTTCGAACTCGTCGTCGAAGACAACGGCACCGGCTATCCGAAGGACGCGATGCAGCGCGAGGGTTCGTTCGGCCTGCTGGGCATGCGTGAGCGCGCCACCATGCTCGGGGGCTGGCTGGAGTACGGCAACGCGCCCGGCAGCGGCGCGCGCCTGGCGGTGCGGCTGCCGCTGGGCACCCGGCCTCGCCCGGGAGGCTTCGTGACGGCGGGTGACGGCATATGAACGCGATGGCGCTGCCCACCAAACGCGTCCTCATCGTCGACGACCATGCCGTCGTGCGCGAGGGTCTCTCGCGCATCCTCGCCGGGGCCGGCGAAGGATGGACGGTGGGTGAGGCGAGCAGCGGCTTCCAGGCGCTCGAGTGGCTGCGCCGCGAGCATGCCGACCTGGTGATCGTCGACCTGTCGATGCCGGGCATGAGCGGGCTGGAGCTGATCCGCCGCATCCGCGACGAGTTCGGCCGCGTGGCGATGCTGGTGCTGAGCATGCATGCCGAGGAGCAGTACGCGATACGCGCCTTCAAGGCCGGCGCGAACGGCTACGTCACCAAGGACGGTGCCTCGACCGAGCTGATCCGTGCGGCGATCAAGGTGATGGGCGGCGGCGCCTACGTGACGCCGGAGCTGGCCGAGCGCGTCGTGCTGCAGCTCAACGGCGGCGTGGGCGAGGCACGCCACGCGCAACTCTCCGACCGCGAGCTCGAGGTGCTGCGCAGGCTCGTCGCGGGCCAGCGCCCGACCGACATCGCCAACGCCCTGCATCTGTCGGTCAAGACCATCAGCACGCACAAGAGCCGCATCCAGGAGAAGCTGGAGCTGCCCACGTTGGCCGACCTGGTGCGCTACGGGCTGGAGCACGGCCTGGTCGAAGGCGGCCCGCCGGCCGAGGAGTTCAGCCTGCAGATGGCGCCTGCGGCAAGTCCGCGCTGAGCCCGCCGCCCGGCGCAGCCAGGCACACGGTTGCCGGCGCGCTCAGGCGTTGCGCAGGCGCGCCTCCAGCTCCTTGGCGGCGGTGATGTCGACGAAGGTGATGACGGCGCCGTCGATCACGTCGTCGTGGGTGCGGTAGGGCATCACGCGCACCGAGAACCACTGGCCCTCACCGCCGCGGATCTGCTTCTCGGACACCAGCAGCGTGCGCAGCATGTCGCGCACGTCGGACTGCAGCTCGGGGTAGTCGAGGTGCGTGGTCAGGTCGCTCAACGGCCGCCCGACATCGCTGTCGCGCAGGCTGATGATCTTGCGGGCCCGTTCGGTGAATCGCCGCACGTTGAGGTCGCGGTCGAGGAAGAGGGTGGCGATGTCCGTACTGTTGAGCAGGTTGCGCATGTCGCTTTGCGCCAGCTCGAGATCGGCGATCTTCGACTGCAGCTCCACGTTGACCGCCTGCAGCTCCTCGTTCATCGACTGCATCTCCTCCTTGGAGCTGGTGAGTTCTTCGTTGGTCGATTGCAGCTCCTCGTTGGTCGACTGCAGTTCTTCGTTCGCCGCCTGCAACTCCTCCTGGGAGGCGCGCATTTCCTCGCGCAGCGCCTGCGCCTCGTCGCGTGTGCGCTGCAGCTCGACCTCGAGCTCGCGGTGGACCGAGCCGGCGCTGCGCCGGCGCCGGCGCGTCGGCTCGGCCGGGCCGACATCGCGGAAGACGACCATCGCCATGCCCGCCAGCAGAGGCGGATCGGCCAGCGCACGCACGCTGATGTCCACCAACGGCGAACCGGGGTCGGCCTCGACCGGCAACGCTGCCAGCAGCACCGGCTCGGTTTGCCCCAGCGCCTGGTCGAGCGCGGCCGCCAGCGGCGCGCGGATGCCCTCGCGCGCCATCACGTGGATGTTCCAGTTCGCCTTGCCGGCGGCGGGCTCCAGGTACCTGCCGGTGCGCCCGTTGATGTAGACGATGTCGCCGCGGTCGGTGACGAGCACCGCCGGCGGCGCGATGTCCTGCAGCAGCACGCGGTCGGCAGCGGCCTGCAGGGTCGAGGGTGGGAGCGAGTCGTCGGGCACGCGGGTCTCCTTCGAAATCGGGTGCGAGGCCGCCGCCGCGCGCAGAGGGAATTCGGGGACGGCCTGTGCCTGCGCCTTGTCGCTGCGCCGAAACAGGCGCAGCTTGGCGTCCAGCGGCTCGAACAGGCTCTCGAAGCGCCCCACCGATTCGGAGCTGCCCAGCAGCAGCAGGCCACCGGGCCGCAGGCTGTAGTGGAACAGCGGCATCAGGCGCTTCTGCAACGGCGCAGTCAGGTAGATCAGCAGGTTGCGGCAGCTCAGCATGTCGAGCTTGGTGAAGGGCGGGTCCACGGCCACGTCGTGCGGCGCGAAGACCACCATCTCGCGGATCGACTTGGCGATGCGGTAGCCATCGTCGTGGCGGGTGAAAAAGCGCGCCAGCCGATCGGCCGACACCTCGCCGGAGATCGCCGGCGAGTAGCTGCCTCGCCGCGCCGACTCGATGGCATCCTTGCTCAGGTCGGTGGCGAACACCTGCAAGCTGCCGGTAGGAGACTGCGGCATCGCGTCCTGCACCTCGCGGTAGGTCATCGCCAGCGAGTAGGCCTCCTCGCCGGTGGAGCAGCCCACCACCCAGGCGCGCAGGTGATGCCCCGGGCCGCGCTCGGCGAGCAGGCGGGGCAGCACCTCGCTCTTGAGCGCCTGCCACACCGGCGTGTCGCGGAAGAATCCGGTCACGCCGATGAGCAGCTCCTTGAACAGCAGATCGAGTTCCTGCTCATTGCCTTCGAGCATGGCGGCGTAGGCGTCCATCGTCGGCAGGCGGTGGATGCCCATGCGGCGCTCGATGCGGCGCAGCAGCGTGCTGTGCTTGTAGAACGTGAAGTCGTGCTTTCCGCGGCGCTGCAGCAGCCGCAGGATGGCCGCCAGGCCGGTGACCGGCTCGCCCGGCGGTCGCGCGACCTGCGGCGCGTGCGCATCACCGGCGGCGATCTCGGGCAGCGTCTCGCGCGCCAGCATGGACAGCATGCGGCTGGGCATCTCGTCGGCAGGCGCCACGATGTCGACGCAGCCGGCCTCGATCGCGCTGCGCGGCATGGAGTCGAATTGCGCGCTGTCCGGGTCCTGCACCAGCGTCAGGCCACCCTTGGCCTTGATGGCGCGCAACCCGGCCGTCCCATCGGAACCCATGCCCGAGAGCACCACGCCGATCGCCTGCTCCTGCAACTCGAGCGCGAGCGACTCGAACAGCACGTCCACCGGCAGCCGCAGGCCGCGCGGCTGCTCGGGCGCGGCCAGGTGCAGCGCGCCGCCGGCGACGGTCAGCGCGCTGTTGGGCGGGATCACGTAGACGCAACCGGGCTCGATGCGCATGCCTTCCGTGGCCTCGACCACACGCATCGGCGTGCTGCGCTGCAGGAGCTGGGCGAGCATGGCCTTCTGCGTCGGGTCGAGGTGCTGCACGACGATGCACGCCAGGCCGCTGGTCGGCGGCACATGCCCGAGGAACTGTTCCAGCGCGTCCAGCCCGCCCGCCGATGCGCCGATGCCCACCACGCGCACGTCCGTCGTGCCGGCGCGCGTCGTCGACGGCGGCGTCTCGACAAGGCTCATGCGCCGACTGTACCTGCGGCCGCAGGGTCGCCGGAGGGAGGTCGGCGCGTCACACGGACGGCGCGCGCAGGCTCTCGCCGTGCCGGGCGGCCGTGCCGGCCGCGCCGGTCACTGCAGCCGGCCCGCAGCCAGGTGCCGCATGAACCAGGCGCCGGCCAGGTGCACCACGGTCTCGCCCGCACCGAGTTCGTCGAACCGCAGGCCCGCGCCGGGCACCACCTCGAGCCGCTTCGCGCAGGTCAGCTCGCGCAGCGCTGCGCGGTGGTACTGAAGCTGCGGCGCGTCTTCGTCGCCGACGATCAGCAGCGTGGGTGCCTGCACACGAACGAGGTGCGCACCGAGCAGTTCCGGCGACGCGCTTCGCGACACCACCGCGGCGGCAATGCCGGGCCGATCCGCCACCGCCCGCAGCGCTGCGCTGGCGATGGACCGTGTACCGAACACGCCGACCTCCATGCCGGCGTGCCGGTCGTGCAGCCAGCCGAGCACGTCGACGAGGCGCTGCGACAGGAGCGCGACGTCGATCTGCTCTTCGCTGGACTGCATATCGGCGACCAGCGTGGCGAAGCCGCAGCCGTGCAACAGGTCGGACAACTGGCGCACACCGGGCGCGGCAGTGGGGCTGGCATCGAACTGCGGCAGCGCAACCACGCCCAGCGGGTGCGCCACGCACTCGTACTCGCCCGACCAGTCGCGCCGCCCGACGTGGACAGCCCGTGCACCGAACTCTTTCACCGTCATCACCCCCATCTCCGCAGGCGATGATGTTCCGCACGGCGCGCGCGTCATTGAGCCGACGCAAGCTCCGTCACACCGGCAGACACCGCTTCGTGGGGCCCGGCACAAAGTGGCTGCAACCACGTGGCCAGGTGGCAGGCCATCGCCTGGAAGGCGCCGGCAGTGGCCAGCGGCTGCGTCTGCATGCGCAGCTTGACGAGGCGATGCAGCGGCGGCAGCGAGCGCGCGCCGGCCAGCGGCTGGCCCGACAGCGCGATGCCGTGGCGGCCGGCGATGCACAGCGTGGGGCGGCGCCAGGCGGCGACCTCGGCATCGCTCAGGTCGACGCGGCCGTCGAGCAGTACCACCGAGCCGATCGCCTCGAGGCCGGGCTGGCGCGCCAAGATCGCGCAGGGCGCGGCCGCCTGGTTGACGCCCACCAGCGCCACGTGCAGGCGGCGCGTGGCCTCGTGTGTCGCGAGGCTGCCCAGCACCGATTTCAAGCGCTGCGTGAGCTCCGGGGCGCTCGCCAGCGGCGCGCAGATCGCTTCTTCCTCGGCATTGCGCAGCCCGATCGACAGCGTGGCCACGCCATTGGCATGCAGCACGTCGCCCATGAAGCGGTAGCCGGGGTGATCGCGGCCGGCCGCCGTGGCGTGCGCGAACAGGGCCAGCGTGGTCGAGCCGTCGGGAACCGCCAGTTCGCCCGCGAGCCCGGCATGGGCGAAGACCACGGGCTGCGGCGAAGCGGATCCCGGCATGGCGGCGGGGCGGCGATCGAGTGATGCGATGCTCATGATGTGATCCATGCTGAAGCAGGTGACGCGAAGCAGATTGAGTGAACTCAATCCGTGGCGGTACGTCGACCTTCGTGCAATGGATGCGCGGGTTTCATTTCGTCATGAAACTGACGCGGGACCTCTTCCCCCCTGTTTCGCAGCGCGCGATGCTTGAAGCTAGGGGTACGTCCTGGCGCTGGCAGCACTAGAGTCCGTGCACCCCTCGAGTCCGGTTCGAGACAAGGAGTGAGCGATGTTCACCTTGCTGCGCATGTTGTCCGTCCGGCGCCTCCTGATCGAGCAGTTCCCCTCCATCGCGGCGGCGTGGCTCATCGCCGAGCTCTTCTACAAGTTCCACAGCTTTTCGCTCGAATGCGCGGCCTTCCTGGCCACGTGGTTCATGTTCGACGCGCTGGTGCAGTTCGCCAGGCATCTGTTCGGCAACGACCACGACGCGATCGCCCCGGCCGCCGACCGCTGAGCTTCCCCGGCTCCGCTTCAGCCGCCGCGCATCTACCGCAAAGCCCTCAGGAATGCCGTCCATGGCAGAACACCGTCGCCCCGAATTCGCCCGCTTCGTCGAGGCCGAGCGCCACGCGCAGCGCCTGCCCGCCGCCACCCGGCCGATGGCCGAGGGCGAGGTCTTCAAGCCGGTGTTCATCGAGGCCGGCCGCAGCACCGAGCTCGTGCGCGTGGCGGCGCGCCGCGCGGCGGGCTTCTTCCGGCCCAGCAAGCGCAACGAGGTTGTCTGGGTCGAGGGCGAGAACGAACTGGCGGTGATGTTCACCGAGGTGGACGTGAAGCTGTCCACCGGCCTCATCCGCATCGGCATCCCGGTGCGCTGCGACCAGACCGGGCCGGCATCGATCGAGCTGCTCTTCGCGGTCGGCTCGCCGCAGCAGCCGGCCGGCTTGTACGCTGCCGCCCCGCGCCGCCCGAACGGGCCCGACATCATCGTGTCCACCTGGGGCGATGCCCTGGTCGCGTTCGGATGGCAATGCGTGCTGGGCCTGGTCACCGGCATCGCCGCGGCCACCGGCAAGGACCAGCGCGGCAACCTGCTCGTGCCGGTGGAGATCGCGGTGACCGGCCGCGGCATCGAGATCGTGCCGATGGCGCGGCACCGCTTCGCCGGGTCGAGCACGCTCAAGAGCGGCACCAAGCTCGGGAGCCGGGCATGAGCTTCGGCGCGGGCGACCTCGGCGTCCTGGGCAACCTGGCCAAGGCACTGGGCATCTTCGAGGCCGACGGCAGCCCCAACCAGGGCTGGTTCGCGCGGCCCGAGGACTTCCTGAAGAACATGCTCGCCGACCCGGCGCAGCGCGACGCGCTGATCGCCTTCGTCGACGATGCCATGGGCGGCGCCGACCGCAGCACCGAAGCCGGCGTGGTGTGGCTGCCCATCGTCGACCTGGCCGACCCGCCGATGAGCGTGGCCGTCACCGTCGACGAGAGCCAGCCCGACGGGCTGCACATCGGCCTGGGCCTTCGCTTCAGCACCACCGACCCGGCCTCGGCCACCACGCTGGCGGTGCCGCTGTTCCGCGCGCACAAGAACGGCGGGCCGAGCGTGAGCCAGCCGCTGCTGCTCGGCTCGGCCGGCGGGCGCATCCGCATCGGCACGTCCATCACCGTCGATGACTCGCCGCCGGTGCCGGGCCAGGCGCGGCTGGGCGGCATCGGCATCGACGTCGACCTGCCCACCTCGCCCGGCGACACCAAGGGCCCGGTGTTCGGCCTGGCGCTCACCGGCCTGCAACTGCCCGGCGCACCCTCGCCGCGCGACGTGCGCGTGTCGGCCGACGGCGCCGACGAGCTTGACGACGCCCTGCTCGACCTGGTGATGTCGCTGCTCAAGGCCCAGGCCGATGCGCTGACGGCCGACCCGAAACTCGCCGCGCTGGCCGGCCTGCTCGGCCTGAAGAACGGCGACGCGGTGCCCGACTTCCCGATCACCGAGCTGCCCACGCGCGGCGTGCTCGCCATCGCCGACTGGGTGCGCGGCCTGCTCGCGCAGACCGGCCCGCGCAGCGACTGGCTCGCCCACCTGGCCACGCTGATCGGCGGCGCCCGCGTGGGCGACACGGTCGAGTTCGATCTCGGCGATGCCACGCTGACGCTCGGCCTGCGCGTGGACAGCGGCCCCAGCGGCAACACGCGGCTCACGCCCACGCTCGGCCTCGAACTCGGCAACGACGACGCGCGCGTCGAAGCGCGTGCCGAACTGTGCCGCATCGACCTCGTCACCGGGGCCGCCTTCGCGCTGCCGAGCCTGGGCCTGTGGGCTGCTGCCGGCCGCGCGGCCAGCCCGATCCTCGACATCACCAGCCCGATGCCGGCCCGTGCCGACACGCTGCGCATCGGCTTCGCGCTCGACAGCGAACGGCGGTTGAACTTCGTGCTTGCCGCCGACGGCGTGACGCTGGGCGCGCACGACTACGCCACGCTCGACCTCACCTCGCCCGACGCGGTGATGGATGCCGCCCTCGACACCGTCGGCGACATTGCCAATCAGCTGCTCGCCGGCCTGGGCGATTCGCTGGGCGTGGTGCGGCAGCTCATCGGTCTCGACGCGCCGGCCGGCATCACCGCGGTGACGCTGCCCGCGCTGATGGCCGACCCGCTGCCGACCATCGGCGGCTACTGGCAGCAACTCGTCGGCGTGCCTGCAGCGGCGAATACCGTGCTCGAGGCACTGCGCCGGGCGCTCGCCGACGCGAGCCAGGCTGCAGCCACCGTGCTGGGCGACGGCACGCCGGGCGCGCCCTGGCGGCTGCCGCTCATCGGGCCGCTGCAACTCGAGCTTGCGGCCAGCGGCTCGGTGCTCACCATCGGCGTGGCCGGAGCCACCAGCGTCGACACGCTGGGCCAGCGCTGCACCGTGGTCGAGACACGGCTGGCCGCCATGCTGGCACGCATCGACCTGACGGCGCGCAGCGCCAGCCTGCTGCCCGGCGTGGAGGCCACGCTGAAGGTGCGCGAGCGCGGCGTCAATCCGTCGCGGGCGCGCCTGGTGCTCGGCGACGGCATCGACCTCACCGCCGAGCACGTCGGGCTGCGCCTGGCCTGGTCGCCGTCGAGCGGCCTGGCCTGCGCCGTGAGTGCGCCGGCGCTGACCCTGAACAGCAGCGGCGGGACGCTGCCGGTGAGCCTGCCGGTGATCGCGGCGGATGGCAGCGTGACGCTGCCGGCCGAAGCCTGGGACGGCGTGGAGGCACTCGTCGGCCACCTGGGCGGCCTGATCGGCGGTTTCCTCGGCGACGTGGTGCAGGCGCTGGGCTGGGCCGCGGAGGTGGCGCAGGCCGGTGGCGACGCCGGCTCCACGGCGCGGCTGCGCCTGGCGCAACTGGTGGCTGCGCCGGAGGCGGCGCTGCGCGACTGGCTGCCGCGACTGGCGATGAGCGATCTCGGCGCACGCGCCTTATCGCTGGTGGCCGACCTGTTCGCGGGCAGCGGCGGCAACCGCGGCGTGCTGCGCGGCACCGGCCACCCGGACGACCCCTACCGCCTCGCGCTCGCCGAGGCGCTGCCCAACATCGCGATCTGGTTCCCGCCGCAGGGCCTGGAGCCGGTGCTCTTCTCCGCGCCCGAGGCCCTGCGGGCCTGGCACCCCGGTGCGCCGGGCCTGTCGCCCCAGGCGCTGCAGGCCGCGCTGCGCGCCGAGGCTGGCGTGGCCGCCGACGTGCGCGCATTGGTCGAGGGCCGCGACATCGAAGCGGGACTCGTCGCACTGACGCAGCGCTGGGCCGGCGGAGACGGCCGCATCGTCGCGCCGCTGCTGCCGCCGGCAGGCATCGAGATCCGCCGCATCGGGCTGGCCGCATCGCAGCTGCTCGAACAACTCGACCTCGAAGACCTCACCGGCCGCGTGCCGACGACCACGGTGTTCGTCGCGATCGGCGCCGGCGCCTGGCCCGAAGCGCCTGCCGGCCGGCTCGTCGACCTGAGCACCGTCGGCCTGGACGCGGCCATGTTCGCCGCACCGGCCGCCGCCACGGGCGACTGGTTCGTCGCGCTCGGCACGCGTGGCGATTGCCGCCTTGGCGGCAGCAGCACCGACGGCACGCCGGAGCAGGCAGCGCGGCTGGCGCGCGTGCTCGACGCGCTGGCCGACGTGAGCAGCGACATCGCGCTGGTCGCCGTCGGCGGCGCGGGCCACGCGGCGCGCGAGGCGGCGCAGGCACAGGAGAAGGTCACCGACCTCGTGCTGCTGGGCACACCGCTGTCGGCCGTCTCGCTGACCGCTTTGAGCGTGCAGCCCACCGCCGACGCGCTGCGTCTGCTGCACCGCCTGATGCCGCCGCGCACCGAGGAAGCGGACGACGAAGACCTCGCCCTCGGCCGCGCGCTGGTGCAGGCGATGATGGATCTGACCGCGCTCGCCGATCCGGCCGCCGAACTGCGCCCGGCCAGCGTGCCGCCCGCGGCGCCGCGCGCCGGCCTCGCCGTGACCGCGCTGTTCGGCGAAGTCTCGGCCAGCCAGGTGGGCCAGGCCCTCACCGCCATCGTCGCCGCCGGCCTGGCGACACGCGCCCATGCCCGCAACACGCCGCTGCCGCCGCCCACCGGCGTGCACGCCGGGCTGCGCTGGGTGCTGCCGCCCAACAGCACAGGCACCGTCGCGGTCGAGGCCAGTGCACGGCTGCAGTTGTTCGCTTTCGATCTCGCCAGCGGCATCGACACCTCGCGCGTGCTGCGTGTGCAGCTGCGCCTCGGTGACCGCCTCGGCTGGCTGGCCTCCAGCCCCGATCTCGAGCTTCGCGCCGTGTCGGCCGACCTCACGCTGCCGCTGGACGGCAGCGCGGCGGGCGAGGCGCGGCTGGTGCTGCACGACGCGCGCGTGTTCGGCCAGTCCTGGGAAGCCCTCACCCTGGGCAACGTGCCCGGTGCCGTGCCGGTGCTGCCGGAGGCGCGCGTGCTGCTCGCCACCGCGGTGCAGCGCCTCACGGCCGATCTCACCGGCACGGCCTCGCTGGCGCTGAGCAACCTGCTCGCGGCGCTCGGCCTCACCGGCGCGAACGGTGGCGTGGTCGGCGATGCCGTCGACCAGCTCATCCACGACCCTGCCGGCCTGGTGCGCCAGCGCCTCGCCTCCGCCGGCCCGGCCATCGCGGCAGCGGTCGACTCGCTGCTCGGCCCGCTGGGCGCGAGCGTCGACCTGCCGGCACGCAGCGTGCGCGTGCAGGGCGGCTCCAGCACGGCCGGCCGCTTCGGCTGGCAGGCGGACCTGAGCGCCTCGCCGAACGCGCTGACCGGGCAGTTGCGCATCGGCCCCGATGCCGCCCTGCCCACGGTGGGCGGTCTGCAGGTGCAGCTCGACCTCGCCCCCCTGCGCGTGAGCCTGCGCTGGCACCAGCCCGGCGGCCGCACCGATGCCGTGGCGCTGTGGCCCGCGCCGGATGCATCGGGCCTGGCGCGCATGCTGGCGCAATCGGCGCCGAGCCTGGCGGCCCATGTCGCACTCGAACTGATGCGCCGTGCCGATGCGAGCGCACGCCCTGTCATCGACGCGATGCTGGATGCGCTGGGGCTGCTCTCCGGCGCGGCGAGCGACGCCGAACGTGCGCTGCGCCCGCTCGCCGGCCTGCTCAGCGATCCGGCCGGATGGCTGCGCAGCGCCGGCTCGCTGGCCGCGAACCCGGTGAAGATCCAGTCGCTGTTCGACGCGTTGCGACCCTTGATGGAGCTGCCGGGCGGCAACGGCACGCCGCTCGCGCTGGCCGGCGGCGTCAGCCTCGCGGTGGCCGCCGACGGACCTGGCGCACGACTCACGCTGCAGGTCGACCCGAGCAGCTGGACGGCGCCGAACGGCGTCACCGCACGCCTTTCCGGCGGCATCGGCGCGAGCCTCACGGTCGGGCCGAGCGGCGCGCCGAGCGTCGGGCTCGAAACGTTTGTCGGCCTCGATGGCGGCACCCCCGGCCGGCAGGCGGTCTACGCGCGCGTCGGCAACGCGGGGCTCGAAGTCTTCCTGCGCCCCGCCACCGGTGCCGACATCCGATTGCTGCCCTTCGCCGGCCTCGGCTCGCTGTCCGACGCGGCCGCCGCGGCGCTGCCCTTCCTGCTCGACCGCCTGGCCGAGATCGCCGGCACGCCGGGGGATCTGGTGCGCACCGTCGGCGATGCACTGGCACTGCGCAAGGGTGCGCCGACGAAGCAGTTCGACGCCGATGCGCTGCGTGCCTGGGCCGCCAACCCGGTGGGCGCGCTCACCGCCGCCGTGCCCTCGATCGTCAGCACCGGCCTCGCCACCCTCGCCCCGCTGGTCGACGACTTCCTGCCCGCGGGCGTGAGCGCCGCCGCATCGTCCAATCAGATCAGCATCACCGTCGAAGGTGTCACGCTGGCCTGGAACCCGTCGGCCGGCCGCGTGTCGCTGTCTGCGCCCTCGATCGCGGTGCCGGGCATCCAGACGCTCGGGGCCACGCTGGCGATCAGCGCCGCCGGGCTCGACGAACTGAGCCTCGCGATCGGCCCGGCCGCGATTGACGCCGGCGGCGTGATGCTGCGGCCCTTCGCGAGTTTCGCCGCGGGCCTGAACCCGGCGGGCGGGCGCCGCGTGATGGTCGGCCTGTCGGCCAACGCCACGCAGCACTTCGCCGCACGCTGGACGCTGGACAGTGCGCAGTTCGACCTCGTCGCCAGCAACGGCGCGCTGGCCACCGCGGTCGCCACCGCCGACCCGGCGCAGGTGGCGCTGCGCATCGTCGAGGTGGTGGCCGACCTGGTGGCGGCCGTCGCGATGGCCCAGCAGGCGGTCAAGGACCTGCTCGACACCGATGTGGGCAACGGCGGCAAGGACGTGCGCTTCCTGCTGCAGGGCGTGGTGCTCGCCAACGTGCCGAATCCGACGCAGCTGATCGCCGGCGTGTTCAACCCGGCCACGCTGCTCGAGCGCGTGCACCGGCTGTTCGTCAACCTCGCCGGCGCCAGCCTGTCCTTCGACGTCGCCGACCTGCGGCTCAGCCTCACAGAGGTCGACGATGTCGTCGGCCTGCAGGTCGGCGTAGTCGACCGCTTCGAACTGCTCAGCGGCGACGTGATGCTCTGGCTCGAGAACGACGTGCGCTGGATCTCGCCGCGCGACAACGACGACGGCGGCCTGTTCGTCGGCTTCCTGCCAACCACGCTGCCGCTGCGCTTCACGCCCAGCCTGGTGGTCAACGGCCTCGGCCTGCGCGTGGGCAAATCCTCCGGCCCGCTGCTCGACGCCGGCATCACACTGGAATCGATCGCGCTGCATGTCTATGCGGCCATCGACGGTAGCGGCGCGAAGAGCGGCGGCGTGCAACTGCAGTTTGCCAACCTCGCCGTCTCGGCCTCGGGCGCGCAGGGCGAGAACGGCATCGCGCAAGGGATCATGCGCGACACCGGGCCGACGCCGCCCAAGCCGGCGTTCTCGCCGGCGCTGGCGATCCAGGCGCACAACGGCGGGGCGGTGCAGGTGTCGCTCTCTGCGGGCGACGGCACCGGGCCGTGGTGGATCGCCATCCAGAAGGGCTTCGGCCCGCTCTACCTCGAGCAGATCGGCTTCGGCGCGACCATGCCGCAGGGCAGGCTGGAACGCATCTCGCTGCTGATGGACGGCTCGGTGTCGATGTTCGGCCTGACATGCGCGGTCGACGACCTGCAGATCACCTACATCGTCGGCAACAACGACTTCTTCAACCCGGCGAGCTGGGCGATCGACCTCGCTGGCCTGGCGGTGTCGGCCGACATGGCCGGCGTGTCGCTGGCCGGCGGGCTGCTCAAGCAGACCACGCCGCAGGGCATCGAGTACCTGGGCATGCTGCTCGGCCGCTTCGCGGTCTATGGCCTGACCGTGTACGGCGGCTACGGCGAGGGCGAGAGCAACGGCCAGAAGTTCACCGCCTTCTTCGCCATCGGCGCGGTCAACGGGCCGATCGGCGGGCCGCCGGCCTTCTTCCTCACCGGCATCGGCGGCGGCTTCGGCATCAACCGCCGGCTGGTCGTGCCCACCGAACTCTCCAACTTCGGCGACTACCCGCTGATCCAGGCACTGGACATCGCCGCCACGCCCAGCGACCCGATGACGCAGCTGCGCGCATTGGGCAACTACTTCCCGATGCAGAAGGGCACCTTCTGGTTCGCCGCTGGCATGTCGTTCAACAGCTTCGCGCTGGTCGACGGCATCGCGGTGGTCGGCGTGCAGGTGGGCGACGGGCTGGACATCAACCTGCTCGGCCTGGCGCGCATGGCGCTGCCACGGCCACAGGTGGCGCTGGTGTCGATCGAGCTCGCGCTGCTGGTGCGCTTTTCCAGCAGCGAGGGCGTGCTGTGGGTGCAGGGCCAGCTGACCGACAACTCCTGGCTGCTCTACCAGGACATCAAGCTCACCGGCGGCTTCGCCTACGTGATCTGGTTCAAGGGCGAGAAGGCCGGCGAGTTCGTGCTCAGCATGGGCGGCTACCACCCGGACTTCCACCGCGACGGCTACCCGGTGGTGCCGCGCCTGGGCCTGCGCTGGAGCATCGGCGACAACATCGTCATCAAGGCCGGCAGCTATTTCGCGCTGACCTCCGAAGCGCTGATGGCCGGCGGCGATTTCGAGGCCTCGGCGCATTTCGGCCCGGCGTGGGCGGAGGTGAAGTTCGGCGCCCACGGCATCGTCTTCTTCGACCCCTTCCACTACGACGTCAGCGCCTATGCGCGCATCGCCGCGGGCGTGACGATCGACACCTGGATCTTCGGCGAGATCACCATCTCGGTGAGCCTGGGCGCGCGCATCCACGTGCTCGGGCCGGAGTTCCGCGGCAGCGTCACCTTCGAGGTCGGCCCGATCGAGCTGACCTTCGAGTTCGGCGGATCCGAGAAGGCGCAGAAGCAGCCGATCAGCGCCGACGCCTTCATCACCAAGTACCTGGAGGCCGCCGACAGCGGCAAGGCGCGCCCGCATGCGCTGATGACCAACACCGGCGCGCTGCCGGCCAAGGGCGAGGATTCGACGCCCGACGGCTCGTCGTCGCGGCCCTTCGTGGTGGTGGTCGAGTTCTCGATGACCTTCACCAGCACGGTGCCGACCACGCGCATCCACCGCATCCTCGCGCCGGCCGCCATCACCACCACGACGCACGCGCCGAGCCGCGCGATCGGCGTGGCGCCGATGGAGCGGTCGGACGTGGTGCCCACCATCCGCCTGACGTGGATGCGCGGCGGCGTGGCCCAGCCCTACCCCTTCATCGACACGGTGCGGCCCTTCGGCCGCTTCCCGGTGGGCGTGTGGGGCCCGCCGCAGGACGCCAACAACCGCCAGGTGCCCAAGGCCGAGATGCTGGAGGCGCTCAGCGAACTCGATCTCGTCTGCCGCGCCACGCCTTCGGGCGGCGGGCCGGAGATCCCGTACTACCAGGTCGAGATCAACAAGCGCCTGCCGCTGCCCTTCACGCGCAGCGCGCTCGACGTGGCGACGCTGCGCACGCTGGCCGACGACGTCACCACCCTGCTCGCGCAGGCCGGCGACACCGCCACGGCCTTCTCGGCGGCAGCGAAGTTCCTCAAGAGCAGTGCCACGCCGACCGCCCTGGCCGCATTGCGCGGCGAGCGCCAGGCACCGCCCCGGCTGGGCACGCTGACCGAAGGCATCGAGACGCCGACCCAGACAACGATCCCCGAGATCGCGGAGCGGCCGCCCGCCAAGGTCTACGACCACTTCATCGACGCACCGATCGCCGTGGGCCTGCTCTCCGGCGCGACGGTCGGCATCGCCGTGGCAGCGAAGGCGAAGACGACGGTGAAGGGCTCCGAGCGCGCCTGGCGCACGGCGCCGCCGACGCTCGCCGGCGTGGAAGCGCAACGCAGCCGCTCGGTCGCCGCGCGGCTGGTGCTCACCGACACGCCGGCACAGCCCACGGCACGCAACGAACGCATCGCGCGCAGCGGCACGCTGGTGGCCGCGCAGAGCGTGCCGCCCACCGCCGTGGCGCATGGCGCGACGGCACTGGTCTCGCGCGCTGGCGCGGCGCTCGCGGCGCCGCTGGCCGACTTCAACACCGCCTTGACGGTGGGCCGGAATCCGCGCGCGGCCCGCGCCGCCGATGCCGGCGCGCCACTGGCTGCCGGCCAGACGGTGGTGCTGAAGCTGCCCAACGCCCACGCCGATGCACTGCCCGACGGCGAGCGGCCGAAGCTTGCCGTGGCCGGCGCGCCCGCACGTGTCGTGATGCTCGGCCATGCCGGCCGGCGTCTCGCCGACACGCTGCTCGGCCCCGGCCATCCCGCCAGCACGTTCGAGGTGCCGCGCGGCACCGAACGAATCGTCGCCATCGGCCAGGGCAGCGCGGTGCGTGCCTCCCGCATCGGCCTGGCGGGCTGGTTTGCCGGGCTGCAGATGCCCTATGCCGGCCACGCCACCGCCATCGGCCCGGGCTGCGTGGTGCATGCCAACGGCGAGCGCCTCGCGCTGCACCGCGAGCGGCTCGACGCCGGTTGGGTCAACGGCGCCGAACTCGCGCACGGCACCAGCACGCTGAGCACCACCTTCGCCGGCAAGCCGCGCACCGTGGTGGTCGTGCTCGACGACCCGGCCTCGGCAGGCGACAACCTCGACGGCCGCCAGCTGCTGCTCGGCCTGGATGGCGCCACCCGCGCGCTCGACCGCGCCGGCCGCGAGAAGCCGCCGGTGCTGCTGGCCATGGACAACCGCAGCGTGCTCGCCTACGACGTCGTGCCCGAGGGCGAGGCGCCGGTGGTGGTGACGATCGCCAGCCAGGACGGCTGGTCGCTGGTGGGCGTGATGGCCAGCGCCGAGCTCGATGCCACCGGCGCGGTGGCGCTGGTCTCCTCGCGCGGGCTCGACGCCGCGTTGCAGCCCTTCGCCACGACGAGCGCCACCGAGGTGGCCACGCCGAGCCGCCTCGCCTGGATCGGGCCGACGCGCAGCCGCGACGAGCGCACGACCGCCAAGGCACGCGCGCAGGGTGGCGTGGCCGTGGCGGCGCTGCTGCGCCGGCAGGCAGCCCGCATGACCGCGCCGGCGACCGATCGCACGAAGCCAGGCAAGACCGGAGGACGCCGCTGATGCCCAAGACTGGCCACTTCATCCTGCACAGCAACGTGATGCCGCCGGTCACGGCCGGCCGCTACGAGCTCGTCACCGAGCAGGTCGACCTGCCCTTCGACGTGGAGCCCGAGCACACGCACGTGCAGATTGCCGCCCCGCGCTACACGATGCCGACCGACCAGATCCTGTCGAGCTTCCCGCCCGCGAATGCGGAAGGCGCCTTCGGCGACAGGCTGCCGCAGATCGTGCTGAAGCGCCGCACCCTGCCCTGGGAGCGCAATCCGGCCGGGCTGGTGCAGACATCGGAGACGCCGTGGCTCGCGCTCGTCGTCGTGGCCGAGGGCGAGGCCACGCTGTCCACCGCCACCGCGGCGCGCGACTGCGTGACGGCGGGCACCACGCTGCTCGACCCGGACGACAAGGACGTCGAGCAGGGCCTGTACCTCGCCGTCACCGAGACGGTGGTGAAGAAGATCTTCCCCTGCCAGGAGGACCTGCCGCTGCTCGCCCACGTGCGCGAGGTCGACGTCAATGACACCGAACTCGCCAACGGCGACGACGACGGCTGGCTCGCCGTGGTGCTGGCCAACCGCCTGCCGGTGTTCGACGACGCGGCGGGCAAGGCGGTGCGCTACATGGCCTGCCTCGTCAACCTGGAAGGCCAGCTCGAAGCGCTGCCGAAGCCGCTGCCGCCGGTGGCGAGCTTCGAGTTCGCGCTCGCGCAGGACTGGAGCGTGCTCGCCAGCGTCGCGCCGGGCGGCGGGCCCGACCTGCATGTGCTGGGCAATGCGCAGCTCGGCAACGTGGTGCTGCCCGCCGCGGCCGGCCTGCAGGGTCAGCGGCCGCCGGGTGCGGCGGGCGCCGCCTTCGCTGCGGCCGGCGCGGCACAGGCGAAGCCGGTGGTCTCCATCGACGGCGCGGCGAAGATGGATCAGCCCGCTGTCAGCAAGCAGTGGAGCTCGGCCACCCAGAAGGTGGCCGCCGTGGCGCTCGACCCCGATGCCAAGCGACTGGTGCGCGACACCATGGCACAGGGCTTCCGCTTCCCCATCGAGGCCTATGCGATCGAGAAGGTGCTGCGCTTCCCGGTGCTGGCGCACTGGTCGTTCACCACCAACGAGGGCGCCACCTTCGAGAAGCTGATGCAGGAGCTGGACGTCGGCCTGCTCGGCAGCGTGGCCGAGTTGCCGCCCAACACACCGGCCGCCGGCGCGCGGCCCGAGGTGGTGCAGACCGGGCACATCGGCCTCGGCCACCGCACGCGCCGCGGTGACCCGGTGCAGGCCTGGTACCGCGGGCCCTGCGTGCCCTTCCCGACCGCGCGCGACTCGACCTCGAAAGACGAACCACTCGCCCTCGCCCATTCGGCCGATCAGCTGCGCCGCGTGATCCCCGACGGCCGCGAAGACCTGGCGCTGGCCGCCGCCTTCGAGATCGGCCGCCTGCTCGCGCTCTCGCAGCTGTCCGTCGTGTCGGCGCTTCTGCGTTTCCGCGGCGAGCAGTTCGGCGCCGGGCGTGTGCGCGAGGTGCTGGCGCAGTTGCTGCCCTTCGATCTGCCGGGCCTGGCTGGCGAGCGCGTCGACATGGGCCGTTTCGTCGCGCTGGAGGTGCTGAACGTGCTGTCGAAGAACACCGACCGCATGATCGGCCCGCTCCGACCAGTGGCCGATCCGGGCCGGCCGCTGCGCGTCAGCGGCGACCTCGACCAGCTCATCGCCACCGGCCTGGGCTTCGACCTTGCCGCGCTGCGCAAGCGTGCCGATGCGGTGGGCGTGCTCTCGGCGCTGGAGCAGACGAGCGTGCCAGTCGCGCTCCAACCCGGCCAGGCACCGAACGAGAAGCTGGTGGTGACGGCACTGCAGGCTGCATTGCAGGGCGAGCTGCAGCGAACGCTGGGCGTGGCCGCGCCTGCGGTGCCCGGCGTCGTGCCGGACGTGGTGATCCGCGGTGCGCGCGGGCGGGCCGCTGCACCGCCGCCCGACGCACTCGATGCCCTGATCGCCGGTGCGCCGGCGGATGACGACGAAGAGGACAGGCCATGAAAGCCCTCATCAATGCCGAGGTGGCGATCCAGGCCGCGGTGTCGGCGGCGCAGAACTATGCCGACATCGTCACCGACCGCGACCCCGACGACGGCGAGCACGTGGTACCCGGCGAGCTGCGCCGCTTCCTCGCGCGGCTGCGGCTGCTGCACGGCGTGCCCTTCAGTTACCTGGTGCCCGACGCGAAGCTGCTGCCGATCGAATCGATCCGCTTCTTCTACATCGACCGCGCCTGGACCGACGCACTGGTGCAGGGCGCGCTGTCGGTGGGCACGATCAGCAGCGCCGACCGCACGCAGCTCGAGGCGGTGTACCCGCACATCCGTGCCGAGGTCGACGAAGCCGAGCGCACGATCCGCCAGCCGAAAGGCGAAGAGCTGCTCAAGGCCGGCAGCGGCACCATCACCGGCTTCATCCTTCGGTCGCGCGCGGTGTCGGGATGGCCCAACCTGCACGTGCGCGCCTATTCGCGCGACGTGGTGGCCGACGACGCGCTGACCACCGCGGCCGAGTCGGACCCGAGCCGCATGAAGGTGCTGCGCATGGAGCGCCTCGCGCCGGCGGTGCTGCTGGTGCTGTTCGACGGCGTGCCCGCGGTGGTGCACATCGAGGAGCCGCGCCAGGGCATCCAGTTCGGCGTGCGCATCGACCCCGCCGGCCCGCCCAACCAGCGCCGCGTGAAGGTGCGCGACTGCAACACCGGCGACCCGGTGCCGCCCGAGAACGGCTTCACCTCGACGAACTCGGTGGACGTGCCTTTCCGACCCAACGCGCCGGGCGTGATCAACATGGCCGCGTTGCGCGCGCGGCTGGCCACCAAGGCGCCGAACAGCGGCGGCACGCTCGAGCCCAACGAGTACGCGCTGCAGATGCTGCGCTTCCCCTTCCGGCAGGTGTTCGGCGACCCCGAGAACCAGACCGAGAGCAAACGTTTCTATGCGCTCGACGAGTTCAAGGCCAAGGTCGCGCTGACCACCTGGAAGAGCACGGTCGCGACCAGCCTGGCGAAGGTGAACCCATGAGCACTCGGCGCAAGCCCGTTGCATCGAAAGCGGCGGCACCGCGCTCGGCCTTCGACCCCGACGCCATCCGCACGCTGGTGCGCGGCAAGCGCTTCCTGGCCGCCGACCGCGCCGCGCTCGACCTCGGCGAGATCGCCACCTGGGACAAGTACCTGCTCCGCGAGAAACGGCTGCTGGTGCCGATCGACGTGCAGGCGCTCTACGTGCCCGCCGGCAGCGCCGAGCCGATGGTGCGCCTGCCGATGCTGGTGGCCGGCCCCAACGGCGAGACCGTTCTGAACGCCGAGGACGGCATGCCCGACCCGTTCGATGCCGGCGTGCCGCGCGAGGCCGGCGTGCACCTTCACTGGGCCATGCCCGACGCCTTGCTGCGCGGCAGCTTCAAGCAGGCCACGGACGGCGCAAGCAACCGCCTCGCCCTGCCGCCGCTGCCCGACCGCTGGGTGGTGCTGCGCCTGCTGCTTCCGCGCGGTGCCACGATGCCCGTCGTCACCGGGTGGGTGATCGAGGCCGATCGTGCGGTGGCCGTGCCGCTCGCGTCATGGAGCGAAGGCAGCAGCGCCTCGCAAAGCGCCACGCCGGCCGGCGCCGCGCTCGAACGCGAGCAGCTCACCGGCACCGTGGGCGGCGCGGTGAGCTGGTCGGGCGTGTACGACGCGGTACTCAACCGCTTCGCCTTCCACGACCCGCTCGCCGACCTGGCCACGCTTGCGCCGCAGGGCGTGGACGAGGACTGCGCCGCCTACGTGGTGGCCGGCTGGTGGAGCGACCCGGCGCTCGACCCGCTGGACAAGGCGCGCAGCAAGGACAGCCTGCACGAGTTGCTCGACCGCCAACGCTGGCGGTTGCTCTACGAATGGGGCGATGCCGCGGGCTCACAGCAACAGGACGCCGCGCAGGCCGAACTGCGCCGCGCGCTCGGCCTGACCAGCACCGACCGCTGGTCCGGCAGCCGACCGGTGGCCACTGCCGCCCTGCGCGCCGCCGCCGCGGGCACGCCCTTCGTGCCGATCGACAAGACCTTCCTCGCCAAGCAGGAGCACGTGGCGGTGTCGGCTTTCGCCAGCGAGGCGATCGAGCGCTACGTCGCGCCGCCCTGGCAGCTGCGCTCGTCGCTGCTGCACGGCGCGATCTACGGCGTGCCGGTGAGCGGCTCGCCCACGCTGGACCGGCGGCCGGACGCGGGCGGTGTGAGCGTGGCGCTCGGCCTGCACGACGACGACCTGCTCGCCGCCTTCGCGGCTGCGCAGGCCACGCCCGACCAGCGGCGCGCCACCGAGCGCCTGCTCGCGGCCTTCACCGCGCAGAAGGTGAATCGCCTCGGCGCGGCAGACGGCGCCGTGGAGCTCGAGGAGCATGAGCACGCCGTGGCCTTCGCATCGCTGCCTGCGGGCATCGCCGGCACCGACCGCTTCGTGCAGCGGGTGCAGACCGGCGGTGTCGGCGGCTTGGGGCTTGGCCGCAAACGTGCAGTGGCGCAGGCCGCCAAGAGCGCCGTGGCCAGCAAGGCCCCGCGCGGTGCACCGGGCGCGCAGGCGCAGAGCGTGCAGGCCGACATGCTGTTCGCGACGAAGGGCAAGCCGACGCTGGTGAAGGCCAGCGCCGCCCTCATCAACGACCTGGCGCGCTCGCGTGTCGGCGAGGTACTCACCGCCACCGAGCCGCGTGTGGTGCAGCGGCCGGCGTCTCGCTTCACCTTCCCCTCCGAGCCGATGGTGGCGCTGCGCGGCGGCGGCCGCAGCCTGCGCCACGGCAACGACGGCCGCGGCTCGGCCGACGGCAAGCTCACCTGCCGCTGGCCGACTCATGTGGTGACCGAAGTCGCCGGCGTGATCGCGAAGGACCGCTTCATCACCTCGCTGGGGAACGGCGCCATCCCGACGGAGGCACTGACTCTGGCCCGCGAGGCGCTGCTGCACGACCCGTACCACGACGAATGGATCGCCGCCGCGCTGGCGCCACCGGGCAACGGCCGCACCACGCTGCTGAATCGCCTGAAGGCCGAGTCGGTGCTGCGTTTCGGCCACGACGGCACCTACGACGGCACCACGGTGGCCTTGAACCCGAACGTCGCCAAGACGCCGAAGGCGCGCCGCGCGCAGGCCGCGCGGCAGACGCTGCAGCCCGGCGTGCGCCAGCAGCAGACGCTGGTGTCCGACGAACTGCGCAAGTTCTCGCTCTACCAGGGCGCCGACCCCGACCTCGTCGGCGTCACCACCTGGGCGCAGCCCTGGGTGCCGATGTGGATCGAGTGGGAAGCCACGGTCGAGGGCCTGGACCCGCCGACGCTGCAGGCCTGGACGCTCGGCGCACTCGACCTCGACACCACGAGCACGACGATCGAAGGCGGCACCGCCACGCTGCGCGGACGTGCGCAGGTCACTGCCGGTGCCGCGGCCACGCTGCACGACGCCATCACCGACTGGCTGGCCAAGGAGGACGCGCTCGACGCGGTGCACGCCGGCCTCGTCGACGAAGACACCGAAGATGCCTACCGCACGCTCGACGAGGCGGTGCGCAATCTCGACGTGATGACCGCCACGCTCGACGGCCTGCGCACGCAGCTGCTCGGCCTGCCGGTCAGCGACGGCCTGCGCCGCCCCGGCGAACCCGGCAGCGTGAGCGAGCCCGCGCCGGTGGCGCCGCCGCATGCGCTGCTGGCCGGCTGCGTGACGTTGACACGCGCCCGCATGCTCGACGTTTTCGGCCGCACGCTCGACGTGCCGCTGGCCAACGTGACCACGCCGACGCGCGCTTCGCTGCCGGCGCGGCCCGGCGCACTGCAATTGCGCCCACGGCTGCTGCGGCCCTCGCGCTGGCTGTTCCGCCTCGTCGACGCCGCCACGCCGGTGGGCGCCGAAGGCACGGAGGCACGCGTCGACCAGGTCGAGGCCGCGCTGCAGGTGAATCCGGTGGCCGGCTTCGTGATGCCCGACCACCTCGACGAGAGCCTCGAGGTGTTCGGCATCGACGGTGCGCCGATCGGCGAGCTGCTGCACGAACCCGTCAGCGGCGGCGTGATGTGGGAGATCGCCGCCGGCCGCGAAGGCCCGGCCGATGCCGGCCCGCACCACGGCCTGGTGCCGGCGCAGAAGGCGCTGGGCGACTTCGCCTCCGCGCTGGTGGCCGCCGACGCCGCCGCACGCCAGGGCGCACCGCTGGACGCATCGCGCGAGAGTGCGCTCTCCGCGCTGCTGCGCGCCATCGACACCACGCTGTGGACGGTGGACAGTTTCGCCTCGCTGGGCAGCGAGCACGTGGCCGGGCTGGTCGGCCGGCCGATCGCGGTGGTTCGCGCGCAGCTGCGGCTGGAGCTGCGAGCGCCCGTCGACGTGGACCTGAGCGACGCACAGCGCGCCGCCGAGTGGGCACAGGTCGAACAGGAAGCGGCGCGGCATGCGTTCCCGGTGCGCATCGGCGAGCTCACGCGCAGCGACGACGGCGTGCTCGGCTTCTTCGTCGACGACGACTATTCGCGCGTCCGCCTCGTCGACAAGGTGATCGCCGCCACCGCGGCGGACGGCGGCCGCAGCCGCGGCCAGCTCGGCGTGTTCGAGAAGAGCGCCGGCCTGCCACCGGCCAGCGCCATCACGCACCCCTACATCGCCGGCACCGACGATGCCGACACGCTGCTGCTGCACATCGGCCAGACGGTCACGCTGACGATCCTGATGCATCCCTCGGGCAAGGCCACGCTGACCTCCGGCGTGCTGCCGCGCAAGGCGCTGGCGCTGGCACGAGACTGGGTCGGCCCCGGGCTCGCAGCGATCGCGCCCTCGTTGCGCACCGGGCCGGTGCTGGTGGAGACCGACCTCGACACCGAGGGCCAGGTGCGCCTGCCTAAGGTCTCGGTGTTCGGCAAGGACCAGAACTTCCTCTGGCGCGACACGCCGGCCACCTGGCGCACCGACGCCATCCTCGCCGCCACGCAGACGGCCCTGCTGCCCGACAGCCCGGCCGAGTTGCGCGAGGGCTGGATCCGCGTCGCGCCCACCATGGTGGAAGGGGGCGACGCGTGAGCCGCTACCAATGGCCGGGCCAGCCCGGTGGCGACGAGACCGAGGACGCGCCGGGGAAGCGCGCACGCTTCAACACGCTCGGCCGGCTCGAACTGAACCCGCTGCAGGCGCCTCGCCCACGCCCCGCCGCGCCGGGCCTGCGCGCCCCCGCGAACGGACGCGAGCACCTGTGGCAGCCGCTCGGGCCGCACACCGTGGTGGGCGGCCAGGCCGAGGGCGGCCCGCGCATCAGCGGGCGCATCAACGCGCTGGCCGTGCACCCGGACGGAGAGCGGCTCTATGCCGTATCGGGGCACGGCGGTGTCTGGTACTCGCGTGACGGCGGCGCCTCCTGGGCCTCGCTCGGCGGCCTGGCGTCCACCGACACCAGCGGCATCAACCGCCCGGCGCAGCGGCACGCCTGCGGTGCGATCCAGGTGGCCTTCGGTGCCACCGAGGCCGACGATCTGGTGTTCGTCGGCACCGGCGACCCGGCCAACCAGCCGGACGCGGAGCCGGGTACCTCGCTCGGTGGCGTCGGCATCCTGGTCGGCCAGGGCCCCGCCGCGGCCGCCGGTCCCGACCCCTGGGTGCGCGAGGCGAAGAACCTGATCGGCAACGCCGCCTTCCGCATCGTGCGCGAGCCCGGCGGCAGCACCGTGGTGGCGGCCACGCGCACCGGGCTGTTCCAGCGCCCGGCGGTCCCCGGGGCCGATGTCGACTGGGTGCGCCCGGCCGGTACGCCGTTCGACACGCTCGCCGATGCCTGCACCGACGTGCTGTGGACCGCCGCCGACGGCGCGCGCCCGGCGCGCCTGTGGGTGTGGGTGCGCACCGGGCCCAGCGGCGGCCTGTGGGTGCGCGACGACGGCCAGGTGAACTTCACCAAGATCGCCACGGCGGGCACGCTCGGCCGGCGCGCATCGCTGGCCGCGTCGACACCGCCGGACCTGGTATGGGTGCTCAACGACCGGCCCAACGGCACCTTGCCGCTGCTCTACCGCGTGGCCGCTGCGGGCGGCGGCACACCGGTGGCGACGCTGGTCACCGGCGTGCCCGACATCCTGAAAACGCAAGGCTTCTACGACATCGCCATCGACGTGGACCCTGCGCACCCGGAACGTGTCGTGCTCGGCGGCAGCTTCATGGACGCCACCTTGCCCGACGGCACGGTGGTCAGCAGCAACGGCGCGATCGTCGTCGCCGACGTGGTCGCCAGCGGCGCCAGCTTCACCTATGGCAGCGCCGCCAGCCCGTTCACGATGATCGGCGTGGGCGTGCATGCCGACGTGCACGACCTGCGCTACAGCAACGGCGGCGCGCGGCTGTGGGTGGGCTGCGACGGCGGTGTGTTCCGCTCCGACCGGCCGACCAGCATGGTGGGCTTCTACGCGCGCAACCACGGCATCACGGTGGCGGAGTCCAACTTCCTCGGCAACCACGCTGCCAGCGAAGGCCATGTGGCCGCCGGACTGCAGGACAACGCCGTCATCACGCGCCACTCCAACGGCGTATGGAAGCTCGTCGGCCTGGGCGATGGCGGCGGCATCGCCTTCGACCCGCTGCGCCCCGACCGCTTCATGCGCCAGCACTTCCAGGGCTTCTGGTCGTCGTCGGACGGTGTGCTCAGCGGCACCGAGCTGCTCGACCGCGCCGGCACCTTCGCGCAGAACGAGTTCGACGCCAGCGCGTTCTACTCGATGCCGGCAGGCATCGCGCACCGCCGCGGCAGCCCGGCGCCGGCCATCGCCAACGTCGGCCAAATCATCCTCGGCACCCACCGGCTCTGGTACACCGAGAACTTCGGCACCAGCTGGGTCACGCTGCCCACCGGCACCGACCCGCTGCCCGCCAATCTCGTGCAGGACAGCCTGGGCCAGGCGATCACCGTGTGCCGCTGGCAGACGCCCGACGTGGCCTGGGTGCTGACACCGAAGTTGCTGACCCGCTATGCGCGCACGGCCGGCTCCGACAACGGCGGCGGCCCGGGAAGCTGGGCGATGCAGACGGTCGTCGCGGCGACGGTCAACAACAAGAACGACGGCAGCTTCGCCTTCGGCCCGATGCGCGATGCCGTGGCGTGGACCGAGGTGGCCGTCAACCTCGACGCGCCCGGCACGGCGCGCGGCACGCTCGGAGCGCTGTACCTGGGCACCAGCGGCAAGGCCAGCGACAGCGCGGTCGACACGCTGTGGTGGTTCGACGGCACCGGTGTGTGGATGCCCACCGGCCTGCGCAACCATGCGCAGGGCGTGGGCGCACCGGTGACGGCGGTGGTGTGCGATGCGGCCTTCCCCGATGAGGTCTACGTCGGCACGACGGTCGGCGTGTGGAAGGGCACCCGCAGCTTCGCCGGCGGGCTCCCGTCGTGGAACTGGGAGAAGCGGCTGAACGGCCTGCCCGAGGCCGCGGTGGAAGACCTCGCCATCCTCAACGACGGCGGGCTGCGCCTGCTGCGCGCGGCCATCGCGGCACGCGGCGTGTGGGAGCTTCGCCTGGACAGCACCGAGGTGGGCGAACTCACGTACGTCCGGGCGCACCAGGACGACCTGCGCTACCGCACGCCCACCGTGCCGCCCGCCGTGCCGCTGCGCCGCGACGGCAGCACACCGCGCTCCTGGCACGGCAGCCCCGACGTGCGCCCGCGTGTCGCGCCCGTGCCGCTTGCCGCTCCCGCCGCACCGGCCTGGGTGCGTGGCGGCGCCAACGTCGACGCCGAGAAGCTGCGCCGCTTCCAGGCCGCGCTGCGCTCGCTGAAGAACGACCCGCGTGTGCGCGCCACCGGCCAGTGGGACAGCTACTTCAACGAGGTGCTGCGCGAGCACGGTGCGCCGCTGCTGCCTTCGCCGCCGGCCGCGGCCAACACGGTCAGCATCGGCACGGCGTACTGGAACGCCGCGATGGCGCTGCCGCACGGCCGCGCCGAGCCCTGGGGAAGCGCCACGCCCACCGAGGCCGACCTGCACGACTTCACGCCGCCGCTGGAAGAAGGCGACGTCGGGCGCACCTCGTGCTCGCTGCCGCGGCGCGCGTGCAAGGTCGACATCGTGGTGCACCACCGCGGCCTCGACGCGCGCGACGGCGCCGATGTGCGCGTCACCCTGCTCAAGTGGCTGGACCCGCGCACCCGGGGCGCCTCGAGCTTCAGCGACAGCGCGACCTGGTTCAGCGACCCGGTGCCCTGGACGGCCGCCGTCAACGAGGTGCTCAACGGGGCCACCGGCGCCAGCAGCCAGAGCTTCGCCGCCGGCTGGAGCTTCGTCGGAACGACCAACGCGACACGCCGCCTCACGCTCGCCGGTCAGACGCTCGACCCGCTGCACAGCGGCGTGGCCAGCTTCGACATCGACCTGTCCGGCCTGCGCCGCAACCGCGTGCTGCTGCTGGTGGCAGTGATCCGCGCCGGTGCCGACGTCGCGCTGCAGCCGGCCACGCTGCACGACCTCGCCCTTTCCAGCCCGAACGTCGCGGTGCGTTCAGTGCGGCTGTTCCCTTGAACTGCGCTTCATTGCCCGGGAGCTCCACCATGGTCCACACCTGCAAGATCTGCTCGCCCTTCGTACCCGGCCTGACGGGCGACGCCGGGCGCTCGTCCAGCGACGAGGCGGCGAGCCAAGAGCGTGTCGACAACCTGCGCATCACGCCGATGCGCAGCGGCCCCGGCCGCGCGCGTGCCGCAGTGGAACGGCTGAAGCTGTGGGAGAACGGCCGCACGCTGAAGGTGAAGTTCCTCGACGGGCAACCCGCCGTGCAGGCCAAGGTGCAGGCGGTCGCGAAGGAGTGGGAGTCGCTGGCCAACCTGACGCTGGAGTTCGTCACCACCGGCAGCGCGCAGATCCGCATCAGCTTCGCGGAGAAGGGCTTCTCCTGGTCGACCGTGGGCACCGATGCGCTGACGGTCGCTTCCACCAAGCCGACCATGAACTACGGCTGGCTCGAGCCCGACACCTCGCTGCGCGAGTACCAGCGCGTGGTGCGCCACGAGTTCGGCCATGCGCTGGGCATGATCCACGAGCACCAGAACCCGGCGGCGCAGGGGCAGATCCCGTGGGACAAGCCGAAGGTGTACGCCTACTACGCGCAGCAGGGCTGGGACAAGGACGACGTGGACTTCAACATCTTCCAGCTCTACACGGAAGACAGCACCAACCACAGCGCCTTCGACCCGACCTCGATCATGGAGTACGCGGTGCCCGACTCGCTGACCCTGGGCTCCTACGCGATCGGCTGGAACACCGAGTTCTCGGCAACGGACATCGAGTTCATGAAGCGCCAGTATCCGAAGCGTGCACCGGCCCAGACGGAGCTGGTGATCGGCGGCGCACGCGTCGCGGCCGACCTGGCCACGGCCGGCGAGGTGGACAGCTACCACTTCGTCGTGGCCAGCGCCGCCACCCACATCATGAGCACCGAAGGCCCGACAGACACCGTGCTCACGCTGCACGGCCCGGGCGACCCGGGCGCCGTGCTGAGCTGGGACGACGACCGCGGCCGCGGCCTGAACGCGCGCATCGTGCGCAAGCTGCAGCCCGGTGAGTACTGGTTGACGGTGCGGCACAAGGCGCCGGCCGCCACCGGCAACTACATCATCGGCATCAAGAAGCGCGCCTAAGCCGAAGGCTGGCCTGCGCGACGCGCGCGCACCGCCTGCGCCAGGCCCTGCAGCACCGGCACCGTCTGGGCGAAGCCGATGCAGGCATCGGTGATCGACACGCCGGGCTGCAGCGCCACGCCGGGCTGCAGGTCCTGCCGGCCTTCCTGGAGGTGGCTCTCGATCATCACGCCGGTGATGCGGCGCTCGCCGGCAGCGATCTGCGCCGCCACGTCCTGCGCCACCTCGATCTGCCTACGGTACTGCTTGCTGCTGTTGCCGTGCGAGACGTCGATCATCACCTGCTCGCGCAGCCCCGCGCTGCGCAGCGTGTCGCAAGCCGCGGCCACATGCGCCGCGTCGTAGTTGGGCGACTTGCCGCCACGCAGGATGACATGGCAGTCGTCGTTGCCGCGCGTCTCGAAGATCGCCGCCACGCCCATCTTCGTCATGCCCATGAAGGCGTGGGGCGCGCGTGCAGCGAGGATGGCATCGGCCGCCACCTTGATGCTGCCGTCGGTGCCGTTCTTGAAGCCGACCGGGCAGCTCAGGCCCGAGGCGAGCTGGCGGTGGCTCTGGCTCTCCGTCGTGCGCGCGCCGATCGCCCCCCAGGCGACCAGGTCGGAGATGTACTGCGGGCTGAGCAGGTCGAGGAACTCGGTGCCCAGCGGCAGCCCCAGCGTGGTCAGGTCCAGCAGCAGCCGGCGCGCCATCTCCAGGCCTTCGTTGATGGCGAAGCTGCCATCCAGGTGCGGGTCGTTGATGTAGCCCTTCCAGCCGACGGTGGTGCGCGGCTTCTCGAAGTAGGCGCGCATCACGATCAGCAGGTCGCCGGCCAGTTCGTCGGCGACGGCCTTCAGGCGGCGGCCGTAGTCGATGGCCTGGTCGTGGTCGTGGATCGAGCAAGGCCCGACGACGACGATCAGCCGGTCGTCGCGACCGTGCAGCACGTCGGCGATGGCGCGGCGGCTGCGCTCGACGAGTTCGAGCGTGTCGTCGCGCAGCGGCACGCGCTCCTGCAGCAGGGCCGGGTTGATCAGCGGTCGCACGGCGCCGATGCGCACGTCGTCGATGCGGGTGGTGTCCAGGGTCTTCATGGGATGGGGTTCAAGGCCCGTCAACAGACGGAGAACGCGCGATTCTGCGCCACGCGCAACGGGCTCAGCGCTCGAACGAGGTGACACGGACGGCCAGAGGCGGCGGTTGCCATTGGTAGTCGGGGTTGAGCACATCGCGCGCCGCGTCGCGACCGTTCCAGCGCAGGCCCATCAGTTCAGCCACCGTCCACGCGGCCCAGTCGGCGCGGAACGGCTGCTCGGCCACCTGCGACGACAGGCCTTCGCTGCGCCACACCAGCGCTGGAATGCGATAGCCCGCCGCGGTGCTAGCGCTGTGGCCGACACGATCCAGCTCATGGCCGACCTCCTGCCCATGGTCAGCGAGGTACAGCCAGGCACCACGGCCGCCCACGCCCACGCTGTCGCGCAATTGCCCGAAGAGATCCGAGAGTACGCCGTCGTGGTAGCGCAGCGCTGCGTCGTATTCGCGGCGGGCCTCGCGTGTCCACGCCGATCGGCCTGCGCGGCGCAAGGAATGCTCGACATCGTCCTGGACGCCGGCGAAAGGGTTGGCGCCGGCCGGCCGGCGCAGCCGGTAATGCGGATGCGCGCCCATCAGGTGCACCACGATCAGCTTGCGCGGCGCCGGGTCGCGCGACGCGATGCCGACTTCGTCGATCAGTTCGCCGTCCAGCGAATCGCCGCTGCGGCCGGGGCGGCGATTGATCATCGTTGCACGATCTGCCAGCTGCGCATAGTGCTGCTCGACAGCCATGTCGTCCTGGTTGCCGATCCACCAGACCTTGTAGCCGGCAGCTCGGGCCAGTGCGAGCAGGTGCGGCGCATCGGCGCCGTGCGCCTGGCCGAAGCGAAACAGGCCGCGCAGCGATGGCAGCGTGCTCGCGTCGGCCGACCAGGCATTGCGAATCACGCCGAAATCGTCGCCCAGAGCTGCCTTGACTGCCGCCAGCCGTGGCGTGGTGTCGCGCGGATAGCCGTAGATGCCGAGGTTGTCGCGGTTGATGCTCTCGCCGATCACCAGCATCACGGTGGACGCGCCCTGGAAGGTGACGGTCGGAGCGGCATGGCGGGCAGATTCGAGCAGGCGCTGATTGGCCTGGGACTGCTGCGACCAGCCGTCGCGCAGGCGGTTGGCATCGTCCACCCATTTCGTCCAGTACAGCGTGGGGTGCAAGCGCCGCCAAGGCTTGCTGGCGTGTGCAAGCGCGGAGACCAGCACCAGCAGCACCAGCGCGTACCTGCAAGCCCGGTGCGAGGGCCGCCAGGCTGCAGCACCGGCCGGCCAGCGCGCCGCACGGCGCAGTGCCAGCGCCAGCAGCGTCGCCGCAGCCAGCACCAGAGTCGCGCGCCAGAGCATGTCGGGCGCGTTCTGCCAGAGATACTCGAGGCTCTCGCGAGTCTGCGTGTTCGACATCGCGCCGAGCACCATCGAGTTGTTGGGCGCGGCGACATAGCGATCCCACAGATAGTCGCGTACGGCACCGTCGATCACGAACCCCATCGCCAACGGCCACGCGCACAGCGCACGCAGCCGGTGCAGCGCCTCCGTGCGAATTGGCCAGGCCACCCAGACGAGCAGAGGCAGTGCCAGCGCTGCCATCTGGACCGCGTGGCGCCCGTCGTGCCCGAGGGCGATGAACAGCGCCAGAATCATTGCCACGACCACCGGCGCAGCGCCCATGGCCCGTCGGCCTTGGGCACCCCACGGTTCGAGCTGCTGGGTGAACGGTGTCATGGCTTGCCGCAAAAATTGCGCGCGATTCTGCCAGCCGCGATATCCACTTCGCCAGCACACGGTGTTTACCCGTGGGAGATGTCCGCGCCGTCTGCCCGTGGCGCGCAGATCGTGATGCGGGGGATCTCAGGGCAGGGAAATCACGACGTTGCCGACGGCGCGGCCGCTTTCGACGAGTTCATGCGCCTGCACGATCTGCGCGAGCGGCAGGCGCTGCGCGATCAGGTGCTGCAGCGCGCCGCGGCGCAGAAAGCCATTGAGCGTGGCCACGACACGCTCGCGATCGGCAGCGTCGAGGTTGTAGACGATGAAGAAGCGCAGGTTCAGGTTCTTCACGATCAGCGGGAAGAAGGGCAGCGTGAACTCGCCCCGGCCGCTGCCGTAGACGACGAGGTCGCCGCCGGCACGCAGCAGCTCCAGGTCGAGCGCCGCATTGGCCGCCACATCGACCTCGATGATGCGATCCACGCCGCGGCCCGCCGTGGCCTCGCGCACCTGCTCGGCGACGTTCTGCGTGCGGTAGTCGATCACCGTGTCGGCGCCGGCGGCCCGGGCGATCTCACCCTTGGCCGCGCTGCTCACCGTGGCGAGCACCGCAGTGGCGCCGAGCAGCTTGGCGAACTGCACCGCGTAGTGGCCGACCGCCCCGGCGCCGCCGGCCACCAGCACCGCCTGCCCGGCCACACCGCCGCCCGTCAGCACCGCGTGCAGCGCCGTCAGCGCGGGGATGCCCAGGCAGGCGCCGGCTTCGTCGCTCGTGCCTTCGGGCAGCACGACGGCCTGGCGCGCGGGCAGCACGACGAACTGCGCGGCGGTGCCGAAGGCGCGGCCCCAGGCGGCGTTCCAGACCCACACGCGCTCGCCCAGGCGCGCGGCCGGCACGCCCTCGCCCACCGCGTCGATCACGCCCATGCCGTCGCTGTGCGGCACGATGCGCGGGAAGGCCAGCAGCTTGCTGCGCAGGCCGGCGCGCGACTTCACGTCCGAGGGGTTCACACCCGACCAGCGCAGGCGCACCCGCACCTCGCCCGGGCCAGGCTGCGGGTCGGGCAGTTCGGCGACTTGCAGCACCTCGGCGGCGGCGCCTGTGCGTTCGTAGAAAGCGGCTTGCATGGGAATCCCGCGGATGAGTGAGGCGAGATTCTGCGGCATGCACCGCGCGTGCCCTGCTTCACGAAAGTGGCGCTCAAGTTGCGGCCGACCGTGCCGAGCGTCCGGAACGCCCGGCCTGGACGCGGTTTTTGCACGCCAACTGGGTCACGCGCACAGATGGAACCCCCACCTGTATCGAGGTGTTGCTGCGATGCTTCGTTATCCGCACCAGAAATGACCTCCATGGCCTCGCTCTCCCGCTTCATCGGCATCGTCGAACGCGCCACTCGGCATGCCGTGCTGTCCGCCGCACTGCTGGGCACTGCCCTGTCGGCCTCGGCGCAGACCAACTCGACCAAGATCGCCCGTGACCTGCAGCCGGTGCTGACCGCCGCCACCACGCCGGCGATCAACTGGGCGCGCGACATCAACGGCCGCCGCTACGTGAAGGTGCTGATCGTCAGCAACAGCGACGATGCCGAACTCGCTGCGCTGCGCTCGGCGGTGATGTCCGCAGGCGGCTCCATCTATTACCGCTACAGCTCGGTGCTCGCGCTGGCTGCGCTGGTGCCGGCCGACAAGGTCGGCGGCCTGGCCGCGCGCGCCGACGTGCAGAGCATCTCGCCGAATCGCCTGATGACGCGCTCGGCCAGCACTGTCGAGAGCGTGAGCGGCACGGCCGCCATCCGCAACACCGGCACCACCTCGTACAGCAGCATCACCGGCTACAGCGGCAAGGGCATCGGCATCGCCGTGCTCGACTCGGGCATCTCGTGGCAGCACGCCAACTTCGCCGGCGATGGTGCCGGCGAGAGCCGCGTGCGCGAGTCGGTGAACTTCACCAAGGCCGGCGATGCGGTGCGCGCCGGCGTGACCGACTGGACGCCGGGCATCGACGTCTCCGGCACGCTGAACCCGGCCAGCCCGACGATGCAGACCTACCTGGGCAAGATCCAGAACGGCTTCGCCCCGAAGGCCGACCGCTACGGCCACGGCTCGCACGTGGCCGCCGTCGCAGCCGGCCGCGGCACCTACCAGGCGGTGGACACCACCGGCATCGCGCCGAACGCGAACCTGTTCGACGTGCGCGTGCTCGACGACAACGGCTACGGCCAGCTCTCCGACGTGCTCGCCGGCCTGGACTGGGTGCTGTACTACGGCAAGTTCAAGAACATCCGCATCATCAACATCAGCCTGGGTGCCGACTCGACCGAGTCCTACGAGACCGACCCGCTGGCGCGCGCCGTGCGCAATGCCGTGGCGCAGGGCATGGTGGTGGTGGTGGCGGCCGGCAACTTCGGCGTCAATGGCGCCGGCCAGCAGACCTACGGCAGCATCAGCTCGCCGGGCCACGAGCCGAGCGCGCTGACCGTCGGCGCCGTCAACCTGAAGGGCACGATCAGCCGCAAGGACGACATCGTCACCAACTTCAGCTCGCGCGGCCCGACACGCGGCTCGCGCATCGACGCCAGCGGCGTGCGCCAGTACGACCAGATCATCAAGCCCGACCTGGTGGCGCCGGGCAACAAGATCGTCGGCCCGCTCGCCGAGGACACGGCTGCTGCCGGTGGCGCCTGGAATTCGCTCGCCTCGCGTTATGCGGATCTCTCCAAGGTCAGCGGCGCGACGCAGACGCAGGACCACTCGCTGATGATGCTCAGCGGCACCTCGATTGCCGCCCCGGTGGTCAGCGGCGCGGTGGCGCTGATGCTGGAAGCCAACGCCGGCCTCACGCCGCCGATGGTCAAGGCCATCCTGCAGTACACCGCGCAGGTGCTGCCCAATGCCAACCTCGCGCAACAGGGCGCGGGCCTGCTCAACGTCGACGGCGCGGTGCGCCTCGCGGCCGCGATCCGCAACGACATGTACCGCCGGGTCGTCACCGACGGCGGCAGCATCCCGGCCGGCGAGTCGCTGCTGTGGTGGTCGGGCGCGACGCTGCCGGCGCCGAGCTCGGTGATCAATGGCGAGACGGTGCCCTGGGGGCGCCTCGTGTTCGCCGGCGGCAACCGCATCGTCACCGGCGAAGCCTTGTTCAAGCAGTGGCAGCCCTGGTACGACCCGCGCATCCAGTGGGTGCGCAAGAGCGTCAAGAAGCTGACCGTTCGCTACTGGCCGAACACCAGCAACACCTACCCGATGGCGGTGATGTCGGCACCCGCGCCGAACATGTCGCTGATGACGCCGGGCGTGGTCTCGATGGTCGAGCTGGCCGGCACCTCGTCGCTGACCGGCAAGACCGGCCTGTTCATCCCGGCAGCGACGCTGTCGTCGTGGCTGTCCAGCGGCAAGACGCTCGCACAGGGCATCGTGATCAGCGAAGGCATCGTCATCAGCGAAGGCATCGTGATCAGCGAGGGCATCGTCATCAGCGAAGGGCTGGTGATCAGCGAGGGCCTGGTGATCAGCGAAGGCATTGTCATCAGCGAGGGGCTGGTCATCAGCGAAGCCGGCACCACGAAGCCGGGCAACCCGCGCGAGAAGCTGGTGAGCGGCGAGCCCTGAGCCCAGGCTGCAACGCTCTTCTGCCACCAGGGGGCGGATCGCTTGTCGATCCGCCCCCTTGTCGTTCGTCGTGGGTGTGACGCTGCCACCGGACACGCCCCTTGCACAAGCTCCCACCCCTGCTCTTCACGGCCTGGGCGCCCTATGGCGCGGCTCGCCGGGCCTGGGCCGAGCTGAGCGCGGGGCCGGCGGCACGCCACGGCCCGGTGGCCGATCCACCCGCACGACCAGGAGAGAAGACGATGCCCGCACCGAAAGCCAGACCCATCCCCGAAGGCATGCATTCGCTGACCCCGCACCTCGTGTGCGACGGCGCCGCGAAGGCCATCGACTTCTACAAGGCCGCCTTCGGCGCCGTCGAGGCCATGCGCCTGCGCGGGCCCGGCGGCCGGCTGATGCACGCCGCGCTGCGCATCGGCGACTCGGCCTTGATGCTGGTCGACGAGTTCCCGGAGATGGGCTCGGTCGGCCCCCAGGCGCTCAAGGGCTCGCCGGTGACCCTGCACCTGTTCGTGCCCGACGTCGACGCCACGATGGCGCAGGCCGAGCGCGCCGGCGCCACGGTGACGATGCCTGCGCAGGACATGTTCTGGGGCGATCGCTACGGCCAGCTGACCGACCCGTTCGGCCACCGCTGGTCGGTCGCCACGCACCTGCAGGACCTGACGCCCGAGCAGATCCAGGCCAACTTCGCGAAGATGCCGCCGGCGATGGAATGCGGGCAGTGAAGGCTAGATCTTCCCCAGCGCGCGCAGGATCTTCTCCGGCGTGATCGGCTGCGAGGACACGCGTGCGCCGAAGGGCGCGAGCGCGTCGTTGATCGCGTTCATCACCGCGCCCGGCGCGCCGGCGGTGCCGGCCTCGCCGGCCCCCTTGGCACCGAGCTGCGAGCTGCGCGTGGGCGACTGCACGTGCGAGACGACGATGTCGGGCATCTCGCCGGCCATGGGCACCAGGTAGTCGGCCATGTTGCCGTTGCGCAGCGTGCCGTCTTCGCTGTACAGGCACTCCTCGAACAGCGCGCCGCCGATGCCCTGCACGATGGCGCCGCGCATCTGCTCGTCCACCAGCATCGGGTTGATGACGCGGCCGCAGTCCTCCACCGCCCAGTGCTTGAGCAGCTTCACGAAGCCGGTGTCGACGTCGACTTCCACGTGGCTGACCTGCACGCCATTGGTGAAGATGAAGGGGTAGTCGCGCTGCGCGTAGTGGCGCGTGACCATCAGCTCGGGCGTGAAGGTCTTCGGCAGCGTGTCGGAGCGGAAGTAGGCGATGCGGCCGAGTTCGGCCAGATCGAGCAGGCGTTCGTTCGTGCGCGCATCGACCACCGCGCCGCGGTGCAGCTTGAGGCCGGACCGC
The DNA here is from genome assembly GCF_017795745.1 of Rhizobacter sp. AJA081-3. Taxonomy (GTDB): domain Bacteria; phylum Pseudomonadota; class Gammaproteobacteria; order Burkholderiales; family Burkholderiaceae_C; genus Piscinibacter. The sequence goes on from NZ_CP059067.1 coordinate 3,799,074, forward strand.
TCGCGCTGCAGGATCGCCTCGGCGGTGGCGAGGATGTTCTCGCGCAGCACCAGCCCGGCCTGCAGCACCGCCTCGCCGCCGATGCCGGCGCCGCGCGAAGCCCAGGTGCCGCCGCCATAGGGCGTGGCGTCGGTATCGCCGGTGACCACGCGCACACGGTCGATGCCCACGCCCACCGCGTCGGCGGCGATCTGCGCGAAGATGGCCTCGGCGCCCTGGCCCTGCTCGCCCACGCTGCTCATCACCGTGAGCACGCCGGTGGGCTCCAGGCGCAGCGTGGCGCCGTCCTGGCTGGCGATGCGCGCGCCGCCCACGCCGTAGAAGGCCGCGCTCGGATTGGTCAGCTCGATCAGCGTGGCCACGCCGATGCCACGGTAGACGTTCTGCTTGCGAAGCTGCGACTGCTCGGCGCGCAGCGCGTCGTAGTCGCACACGCGCTTCGCTTCGCGCAGGCAGGCCTCGTGCGACAGGATCTCCAGCTTGATGCCCGAGGCGCCGGTGGCCGGGTAGGCGTCGTCGGGGATGACGTTCGCCTCGCGGATGGCGATCGGGTCCATGCCGATCTTCGCGGCGATGCCGTCCACCAGCGCCTCCGTCACCGCGCAGGCGATCGGGTGGCCCACGCCGCGGTACTGGCACGTCGGCACCTTGTTCTGGAACACCACCTTGAGCTTCGCGCGATAGGCCTTGTGCTTGTAGGGCCCGCCGGTCAGGTTGACGACCTGGTTGCCCTCGATGCCGCTGGTGCGCGGGAACATGCTGAACGGGCCGATGCCGGTCAGGTCGTCGATCTCGAAGGCAAGGATCTCGCCCGCCTTCGTCGCGGCGATGCGCGCCCGGATGCGGTGCTCACGCGCATGGATGTCGGAGACGAAGCTCTCCAGCCGGTCGGCGACGAACTTCACCGGCCGCTGCAGCAGCATGGCCAGCGCCACGGTGGCGAAGTCGTCCGGGTAGGCATGCACCTTGATGCCGAAGGATCCGCCGACGTCGCGGCAGACCACGCGCACCTGCGATTCCTGCAGTTCGAACTGGCGGCAGTACAGGTCCTGCATCATGTGCGGGGCCTGGAACGAGTGGTACACGGTGAGCTTCTGGTCACCCGGGTTCCAGTCGGCGATCTGGCAGCGTGGCTCCAGCGTCACGCCGGTGTGGCGGCCGAAGACGTAGGTCTCCTCGAACGCCACCGCGTCGGGCCGCGCGAAGGCCTCGTCGACGCCGCCGGTGTCCAGCGATCGCGTGAAACACAGGTTGTCGCCGAGTTCGGGGTGGATCAACGGCGTGGCCGGGTCGAGCGCGGTCTCGGTGTCGAGCACGGCGGGCAGCGACTCCCACTCGACCTCGAGCAGGCCGAGCGCGTCTTCGGCGACGGCGCGCGTCTCGGCCACGATGGCGATCACCGGCTCGCCTTGCCAGGTGGCGCGCTCCAGCGCCATCGGGTACTGCGGCGCGCTCTTGATGCCCGCGAGGTGCGCCAGCGTGGCCACCCAGGGCTTGCAGATGGCTGCGATCTCGGCGCCCACCACCACCGCGATCACGCCGGGCAGCGCCTGCGCCGCGCTGCGCTCGATGCGCGTGATGCGCATGTGCGCCACCGGCGAGCGCCAGAACACCACGTGCGCCAGGCGCGGCAGCTCGATGTCGTCGACGAACTGGCCGCGGCCCTGCGTCAGCCGGCGCACACCTTCGCGCGGGATGGCCACGCCGATGTGGCGCTGGTCCTCGGTGACGGCCGGCAGGTCGGCGCCGAGGTCGCGGCGTGTCGGGATCTCCGTGGGGTGGTTCATGCGCGCACCTCGTCGGCCGAGGCCACCGGCTCGTCGGCGAAGCGCCCGGCGCGCTGCTGCTCGAGCACCGCGCAGACCGCGTCGACGATCGCGTGGTAGCCGGTGCAGCGGCAGTAGTTGCCGCTCATCCACTCGCGCACCTGGGTGCGGTCGGCGTCAGGCTTTTGCTCGACGAGTTCGAGCGCCGCCATCAGCATGCCCGGCGTGCAGTAGCCGCATTGCAGCGCGTTGTGCTCGACGAAGGCGTCCTGCAGCGCCTTGAGTCGCTTGCTTGGCGTCGATGTCTCGACGGTGTCGACGCGGTGGCCGTCGGCCTGCGCCGCCAGCACCAGGCAGCCGCGCACGATCTGGCCATCGAGCCGCACCGTGCAGGCGCCACACACGCCGTGTTCGCAGCCCAGGTGCGAGCCCTTCATGCCGCAGTCCTCGCGCAGGAAATCGATCAGGTGCTTGCGGCACTCGACCTCGCGCACGATCGGCGTGCCGTTGACCTCGACGCGCACGCGCCGCTTGGGGGAATCAGTCGGGGTGTTCATGACTGCCCCTCGTCCGCGGCGTACCGCGGCCGGTCCCCCGAGGGGACGCGGGCCGGCTTGGGAGCGGCCCGGCGCTCGGCCCGCCACTTCGACGCTGTCTGATGGTTCATGACTTCTCCTTGATCAGCTGCGCGACCGCGCGGCGCATCAGCGTGGCGGCGAGCTGTTTCTTGGCAGCGGCCGAATGGGTCAGGTCGTCGAAGGGGTCGAGTTCGGCGCGCAGTGCGGCATCGACCTGCGCAAGGCGCGCGTCGTCGATGGCACCACCTTGCAGCGCGGCCTCGGCAGAACGCGCACGGATCGGCCGGTCGCCCAGGCTGAGGAAGGCCAGGCGCACGTCACGCAGCGTGCTGCCGGAAACCTTCGCCCGCGCCGCGAGGCCCGCCACCGCGTAGTCGCCCTGGCGCCGCGAGAGCTCGCTGAAGGCCTGCCGTTCGCCCTCGCCGATCAGCGGGACCTCGCAGGCCATGAGCAGATCGCCCGGATGCATCGCGGTGGTATACAGACCCTGGAAGAAGTCGGCCGCCGCGACGCGGCGCTCGCCCTTCGCGCTGGCGATCACCAGCGTCGCATCCAGCGCCAGCACACAGGCGGGCCACTCGGCGGCCGGGTCGGCATAGGCGAGTGCACCGCCGAAGGTGCCCAGATTGCGGATCGCGCGGTGCGCGATGTGCGGCGCGGCCTGCGCGAGCAGCGGCGCGTGGCGCGCCACCAGCGGCGAGCTCTCGACCTCGCTGTGGCGGGTCAGCGCGCCGACGCGCAGCATGCCACCCTGCACCGCAATGCCGCGCCAGGCGTCGAAGCCGGCGATGTCGACCAGCAGCGCCGGCTGCGACAGCCGCATGTTCAGCGTGGCCAGCAGCGTCTGCCCACCGGCGATCACGCGCGCATCGTCGCCATGCTTCGCCAGCAGCTCGAAGGCGTGCTGCGGCGAATCGGCGCGGATGTAGTCGAAGGCCGGGGATTTCATGGGCTGCGCTTCCGGGGGCTCGATGAAAGCCCCGCTAGGGTTTGTCGGGATTGGGGCCTGTTGACCAAGCGTTCAACAATTTCAGCAGAGTTGACCAGATGATCAATACCGCAGAAACCCGCAAACCGGCCGCGCCGCCACGGCGCCGGCTGGAGGCGCGCGAGCGCGAGCAGCAGATCGTCGACGGCGCCACCGACTTCTTCGCGCGGCGCGGCCTCGACGCCCAGATGCGCGAGCTCGCCGCCGAGTTGGGCATCGCCCACACGCTGCTGTACCACTACTTCCCGACCAAGCGCTCGCTGATCGAGCGCGTCTACGAAGAGACCATCGCCGGCCGCTGGGATCCGCGCTGGGAAACCCTGCTCGACGACGCGGCCATTGGCGTCGAAGACAAGTTCATCGCCTTCTACCGCGAGTACCTGCCGGCCATCCTCACGCCGGAGTGGCTGCGCACGCTGGTGCACTCGGGCCTCTCCGACGGTCTCATCCCGACGCGCTATTTCGCGCTGGTGCGCGAGAAGCTGTTCCCGCGGCTGATCCGCGAATCCCGCCGCCACGCCGGCAGCCGATCGCGTGCCAAGCCCACGCCGCGCGAGGAGTCGGCGCTGATGGGCCTGCACGGCGCGCTGATCTACCAGCTCGGCATCTGGCCGCTGATCTACCAGCAGCACTTCAGCGGCGAGGGCGAGCCGGCACTGATCGACACCTTCATCCGCGACCGCATCCGCGGCTACCTCGCGCAGGTGCACGAGTTCGTGCCCACCGCGCGTGCAGGCCGCTGAACCGACAGGAGACGAGCCATGGCGATGTCGCTGAACCACTTCTCGATCCGCAGCCTCGACCTCGACGCCTGCGAGCGCTTCTACTGCGGCCTGCTCGGCCTGACCAAGGGACCGCGCCCGCCCTTCCCCTTCCCCGGGCTGTGGCTGTATGCCGGCGACACCGGCGAGTGGGCCAACGCGGTGATCCACATCATCGGCATCGACCGCAACGACCCGGAAGGGCTGAAGCGCTACCTCGGCGACCGCGACGAGAGCAGCCTGCACGGCACCGGCGCGGTCGATCACGTGGCCTTCTTCACCACCGGCCTGGCGCAGATGCTGGCCACGCTGCGCGAACACGGCGTCGAGGGCCGCGAGCGCACCGTGCCGCTGCTCGGGCTACACCAGGTGTTCGTCGACGACCCCAACGGCGTGGTCGTCGAACTCAACTTCCCGGCCCACGAGAAGACGGCGATGGCCGCCTGACCCCGACATGGCCCGCATCCTGATCAGCGGCGGATCGCTCGGCGGCCTGATGGCCGCCAACATCCTGCTGCGTGCGGGCCACGACGTGCTCGTGCTCGAGCGCTCGGCCCGCTCGCTCGAAGGCCGCGGTGCCGGCATCGTCACGCACGAGAACCTGCGCGCGGCGCTGCGCCAGTGCGGCGCGGTGGTCGACCACACGCTGGGCGTGCCGGTCGAGTCGCGCGTGGTGCTCGATGCGCGCGGGCAGGCCGAGTGCCGCTGGGTGCACCCGCAGGTGCTGACCTCCTGGGGGCGCCTGTACTCGCTGCTGCGCGCCGCGCTGCCGGCCGAGCGCTACCGGCTCGGCGCCCAGGTGGCCGGCGTCGAGCAGAACGAGGCCGGCGTGGCAGTGCGCCTGGCCAGCGGCGAGATGGTGTCGGGCGAGCTGCTGATCGCCTGCGACGGCATCCGCTCCGGCGTGCGCGCGCAGTTCGCGCCCAAGGTGCTGCCGCTGTACGCCAACTACATCGCCTGGCGCGGCGTGTGCGACGAGGCCAGCCTGTCGCGCCACGCCCGCGACACGCTGTTCGGCCACTTCGGCTTCGGCCTGCCCGACGGCGAGCAGATGATCGGCTACCCGGTGGCCGGCGCCGACGACAGCATCGAGCCGGGCCAGCGGCGCTGGAATTTCGTCTGGTACCGCCCCGCCGCGCCCGGCGCCGAGCTGGCCGCGCTGATGAGCGACGGCGACGGCGTGCACCACCCTGAAGGCATCGCGCCGCAGCAGGTGTCGTGGCGACATGTCGCGGCGATGCGGCAGGCCGCGCGCGACAAGCTCGCACCGCAGTTCGCCGAGATCGCCGAGAAGACGGCCGTGCCCTTCCTGCAGCCGATCTACGACTTCATTTCCGACGAGCTGGCCTTCGGCCGCGTCGCGCTGCTCGGCGACGCCGCCTTCGTGGCGCGCCCGCACGTGGGCATGGGCGTGGCCAAGGCCGGCGACGACGCGGTGGTGCTCGCCGCCTGCATCGCCGAGCTCGGCGCCACGCCGCAGGCGCTGCGCCGCTACGCCGCGATGCGCCAGCCGGTGTGCGCGTCGGTGGTGCAGCGCGCGCGGCGGCTGGGCGCCTACATCGAGGCGCGCCAGCGCGGCGCCAGCGCACTGCGCAGCCCCATCGAGGTGATGCATCAGACCGCCATCGACCCGAGCCTGTTCGGCAACGAGAACCCCGCGACGCAGGCCGCCTGAAGCCTGCCACTCAACACAGCCAGGAGACATCGACATGAGCCACACCCCCGCCAACCTGCGCCGCCGCCGCATCGTCATGGCCGGCACCGCCGTGGCCGCGGCCCCGGCCCTGTTCAACATCGCCCGCGCCCAGGGCGCCGCGATCAAGATCGGCTTCCCGGTGCCGCTGACTGGCGCCTTCTCGGCCGAGGCGCAGGACCAGGTGCGCGCCGCCGAGCTGGCGGTGAAGGAATGGAACGCCGCCGGCGGCCACAAGGGCCAGATGGCCGAACTGCTGGTGCGCGACGACAAGCTCAACCCCGGCGAGGCGGCCACGCGCACGCTGGAGCTGATCGAGAAGGACAAGGTCAACTTCGTCGTCGGCTCGCTGTCGGCGGCCACGCAGCTGTCCATCAACGCGGTGACCAAGGAGCGCAAGGTGCTGTTCAACAGCATCAGCCAGAGCGACACCATCAACGAGGCGAAGGACTGGAGCCTGTACACCTTCCACGAGGCGCTGAACCCGCACCTCACCGCCGGCGCAGTAGGCCGCTACGCCTTCCCGAAGTTCGGCAAGAAGGTGGTCTACCTGACCGCCGACTACGCCTACGGCCACGAGATGGTGCGCGGCTTCCAGCGCGCCGGCGCAGGCCTGGGCGTGCAGACGCTGGCCGACATCCGCCACCCGCTGGGCGCCGCCGACTACTCGGCCTTCCTGCCGCGCATCCAGGCGCTCAAGCCCGACATCCTCGTGCTGTGCAACTTCGGCCGAGACCTCGTCAACAGCGCCAAGCAGGCCACCGACTTCGGCCTCAAGCAGGGCACGAAGATCATCGCGCCGGTGCTGCTGTACACCTCGCGCCAGGCCGGCGGCGCCGATGCCTTCGAAGGCATCCTCGGCGGCACCTCGTACTACTGGGGCATGGAAGACAAGATCCCCAGCGCGAAGAAGTTCAACGACGCCTTCCGCAAGGCCTACGGCGGCGCGGTGCCGTCGGACTACGGCGCGCTGGGCTACGCCGGCATCCGCAGCGTGCTGCAGGCGGTGAAGGACGCCGATGCGACCGACTCCACGCGCGTGTCGATCGCGCTGCGCCAGCTCAAGTACGACTGGTACAAGGGCCCGCAGTCCTATCGCAAGTGCGATCACCAGTCGGTGCAGTCGGTGGTCATCGTCGAGAGCAAGAGCAAGAACATGAAGGACAAGAACGACGTGTTCAACGTGCTCGCCATCGAGGCCGCGGACGAGAAGAACCTGCGCACCTGCGAGGAGATGGGGCACAAGGTCACCACCTGAAATGAAGCCCCCACGGGACTGACATGGAGATCACGCCCTCGCTGCTCGCGCTGCAGCTGGTCACCGGCATCGCGCTGGGCGCGGTGTACGCGCTGCTGGCGATCGGCTTGAGCCTGATCTTCGGCATGCTCACCGTGGTGAACTTCGCCCATGGCGCGTTCTTCATGGTGGGCGCCTTCATCGGCCTGTACTTCATGGGCCTGACCGGCAACTTCTGGTTCAGCCTGGTGCTCACGCCGCTGGTGGTGGGCGTGCTCGGCCTGGTCACCGAGCGCTTTCTGGTGCGGCCGCTGTACGGCCGCGGCATCGACTACCCGCTGCTGCTGACCTTTGGCCTGAGCTGGGTGCTGATCGAGGCGATGCGGGTGATGTTCGGCATCGAGGGCATCCCCTCGTCGACGCCGCCGGAGCTGCGCGGTGCGGTTGACCTGGGCATCGGCTTCTTCCCGAAGTACCGCCTCTTCCTGATCTTCGCAACCGCGGTGGTGGTGCTGGCGCTGTGGCTGTTCCTCGAGAAGACGCGTTACGGCCTGATCGTGCGTGCCGGCTCGCGCGACGGCGAGATCTGCAAGGTGCTGGGCATCGACATCGCGCGCGTCTGGCTGGTCGTCTTCGGCATCGGCACGGCGATCGCCGGGCTGTCCGGCGTGCTGGCCGCGCCCACGCGTGCCGTCAACCCGGAGATGGGCATCCACGTGCTGGCCGAGAGCTTCGTCGTCACCGTGGTCGGCGGCATGGGCTCGCTGCCCGGCGCGGTGCTGGCCGGGCTGCTGGTGGGCATCGTGTTCTCGCTCACCTCGCTGTTCGCACCCGACCTCGCCGAGCTGTCGATCTTCGTGCTGATGGCGGTGGTGCTGCTGCTGCGCCCGCAGGGCTTCTTCGGCAAGGCGGGGTTGATGTCGTGAGGGACGCGTTCGAGTTCGTGCGCCGGCACCGCGTGGCAGCGGTGATCGCCTTCCTGATGGTCTTCCCGCTGCTGATGCCCTACCACGCGCTGGCCATCAACATCCTGCTGTTCGGTCTGTTCGCGGTGGGCTTCAACCTGCTGTTCGGCTACACCGGGCTGCTCTCGTTCGGCCACGCGGCCTTTCTCGGCGTGGGCAGCTACCTCACCGGCATCGCCATGGTGCACGGCGGCTGGCCCTGGTGGGCGGCGGTGGTGCTGGGCGTGGTCTGCGCCGGCGTGGCCGGCCTGGTGATCGGCTTCCTGGCCATCCGCACGCGCGGCATCTACTTTTCGATGGTGACGCTGGCACTCGGGCAGATCGTCTACTACGCCTTCTACAAGGCCGAGCGCTGGACGGGCGGCGAGAACGGCCTGCGCGGCATCCAGGTGCCGGCGGTGGAGATCGGCAGCCTCAGGCTCGACTTCCTCAACCCGGTCACCAAGTACTACGTGATCCTCGCCTTCGTGGCGCTGGCGCTGTGGTTCGTCTCGCGCGTGCTCGCCTCGCCCTTCGGCGCGGTGATCGAGGCGGTGCGCGAGAACGACCGCCGCGCCGCCGCCTGCGGCTACGACGTGGCGCGCACCAAGCTGCTCGTCTTCGTGCTCTCGGCGCTGATCTGCGGGCTGGCCGGCGCGCTGCGCGCACTGCACCTGTCGATCGTGCCGATCGACTCGCTGCACTACCTGCTGTCGGGCCAGGCGGTGATGATGTGCCTGCTCGGCGGCATGGGCACCTTCTTCGGACCCTTCGTCGGCGCCGGCGTGTTCCTCACGCTGGAAGACGTGGTGACGGTGTTCACCAAGCACTGGATGGCCGTGGTCGGCGGCGTGTTCATGTTCTTCGTGCTGTTCTTCCCCTCGGGAATCTGGGGCACGGTGATCAAGCGACTGGAGCGGGTGCGATGAGTTCCGTGCCCATTCTCGAGGTCGAAGGCATCAGCATGCGCTTCGGCAAGTTCGTGGCGCTCAACAAGGTCTCGACGAAGTTCGAGGCCGGCAAGCTCAGCGCCATCATCGGCCCCAACGGTGCGGGCAAGAGCACCTTCTTCAACGTCGTCAGCGGCGCCTTCCCGCCTTCGGCCGGCACGCTGAAGTTCCAGGGCCGCGACATCACCGGCCTGGCGCAGCACGAGTTCGCACGGATCGGCATCGCCAAAAGCTTCCAGATCACCACCGTGTTCAAGCAGCTCAGCGCCCACGAAAACGTGCGCGTGGCGGCGCAGATGCGCTCGGCGCGCTACCAGTTGCTGACGCCGCGCGCGAAGCTGACGGCGCTGAGCGACCGCGCGCACGAACTGCTCGCGCGCGTGGGCCTGGCCTCGCTGCACGACCGCACGGCCGCCGACCTGGCCCACGGCCAGCAGCGCGCGCTCGAGGTGGCGATGGCGCTGGCCAGCGAGCCCACGCTGCTGCTGATGGACGAGCCCACCGCCGGCATGTCGCCGGAAGAGACCAAGGTGATGATGGACCTCATCGTGCAGCTGGCCGCGGAGCGTTCGGTGATCATCGTCGAGCACAAGATGAAGCTGGTGATGGGCATCTGCGAGCGGCTGCTGGTGCTGCACCACGGCGAGTTCCTCGCCGAGGGCACGCCCGACGAGATCCGTGCCAACACCGAAGTGCGGCGCGTTTACCTGGGGCAGAGCTGATATGGGCTCACCGATGCTCGAAGTCGACGGCCTGGACGCCTGGTACGACCGCAGCCACGTGGTGCAGGGGCTGCGTTTCCACGTCGATGCGGGCGAGATCGTCACGCTGATGGGCCGCAACGGCGCCGGCAAGACGAGCACGCTGAAGGCGATCATGGGGCTGCTCGCCAAGCGCGTCGGCCACGTACGCTTCGACGGGCAGGAGATCCTGGCCCAGCCCGCCCATTCCCGCTACCACCTCGGCCTGGCCTACGTGCCGGAGGAGCGGCGCATCGTGCCGGGCCTGACCGTGCTGGAGAACCTTCGCCTGGGCCTGATCGCCGGCAAGGCGAGGCACACCGAGCGCGAGCGCATCGACGAGATCGTGCAGACCTTCCCGCGGCTGGCCGAGCGCATGCACCAGGAAGGCACGTCCCTGTCCGGCGGCGAGCAGCAGATGCTCGCCATCGCGCGCGCGATGATGAGCAAGCCGCGCATGATCCTGCTCGACGAGCCTTCGGAAGGCATCATGCCGCTGCTGGTGCACGAGATGTTCGAGCTGTTCGCGCGCATGAAGCGCGAGGGCACGACCATCCTGCTGGTCGAGCAGAACGTCGAGCGGGCGCTGTCGATCTCCGACCGCGCCTACATCCTCGACCAGGGACAGATCGCCCACGAAGGCAACGCCGCCGAGCTGCTGGCCGACCGCGAGATCCAGGAGCGCTACTGCGCGGTGTAGCGGCGCCGCCGCGCGCGCCGGGCCCGGCCGCGTGACGTGAACCACGGCCAGGACACGGAATTTGTTACCGCGCCGGCACGATGGGAACATCTGCCTCATGCTCGCCTCCAATGAACGAGGTGATGACGTGAACCTGCTTACCGCACTCGACGACCAGCCGCCTGCCCTGCTGTCGGCCCAGTTGCTGACCATGGGCGTGTTCCTGACCGCCTACCTCGTCGCCGTGACGGGGTTGCTGGGCACGCGGGGTCGCTTGCGCGCCGCCGTGGTGGCATTGCTGGCCGGCATCGCACTCGGAATCCTCTTCACCCCCTGGACGCTCGGTGCGCTGTTCGTGGCCGGCAGCGTCGGCGCGATCGGACTGTTCATCGGGTTGAGCTGGCTGCTCAGCCGCGCGCTCGGCGTGCACGACCACGCTCCTTCGATGCTGCCCGAGCTGGAAGTGGAAGACGAAGCGCTGCCCGTGCTGGTGACGCTCTCCGCCGCCGACCGCGCGGACCGCGCCGAGCGCGGCGGTTTCGCGCCGCCCACCGCGCCCGCTCCGCTGGGCTGACGCCCGGCGCTGGCGCAGCGCCCCTCCTTCGCTGTCTTTCATCAAGACGCCGCCCTGAGGGCGGCGTCCTGCTTTGTGCGGCACTTCAGCGCGGCTTGAACCAGTTCAAGGACGCGGGACCCGGCGCGCGTGACCATGCCCGCCAGCACTACCCGCACAAGCCAAACCAGGAGAGCCCCATGAAACGTCTCTATCCCGCCTCGCCGCTCACGCTGACGGCCGCGCTGCTGATCGCGATCTCGTCATTCGCCGCCACGGCGCAGGACAAGAAGGGCGTCACCGAGCCCGAACTGAAGTACCAGGCCGGCGGTTCGCCGCTGGCCGGCGAGCCGATGTACCAGTCGAACAACCCGAAGGCGCCGCCGATGACGCAGGCGGAGTTCGACACCGCACGCAAGACCTATTTCGAGCGCTGCGCCGGCTGCCACGGCGTGCTGCGCAAGGGCGCCACCGGCAAGCCGCTGACGCCCGACATCACGCTGGCCAAGGGCACCGACTACCTGAAGGTCTTCATCGCCTACGGCTCGCCGGCCGGCATGCCGAACTGGCAGACCAGCGGCGAGATGGACGAGAAGACCGTCGACCTGATGGCGCGCTACATCCAGCACGACCCTCCGGTGCCGCCGGAATTCGGCATGGCGCAGATGAAGGAGACCTGGAAGGTCATCGTCCCGCCGGAGAAACGGCCGACGAAGAAGATGAACAACTACAACATCGAGAACATCTTCTCGACCACGCTGCGCGACACCGGCGAGGTGGCGCTGATCGACGGCGACACCAAGAAGATCATCAACATCGTCAAGACCGGCTACGCGGTGCACATCTCGCGCACCTCGGCTTCGGGCCGCTTCCTGTTCGTGATCGGGCGTGACGCCAAGATCAACATGATCGACCTGTGGATGCCCGTGCCCGACAACGTCGCCGAGGTGCGCATCGGCCTGGAAGCCCGCTCGGTGGACACCAGCAAGTACAAGGGCAAGGAAGGCGACTTCACCGACAAGCTGGCGATCGCCGGCGCCTACTGGCCGCCGCAGTACGTGATCATGAAGGGCGACACGCTCGAGCCGCTGAAGATCGTCGGCACCCGCGGCATGGTCGTCGGCACGCAGGAATACCACCCAGAGCCGCGCGTCGCCTCGATCGTGGCCAGCCACTTCAAGCCCGAGTTCGTGGTCAACGTGAAGGAGACCGGCAAGACGCTGATGGTGGACTACTCCAACCTCGACGCGCTGAAGGTCACCGAGATCGGCTCGGCGCCCTTCCTTCACGACGGCGGATGGGACTCGACCAAGCGCTACTTCATGGTCGCCGCCAACCAGAGCAACAAGATCTCGGTCATCGACGCCAAGGACGGCAAGCTGGCCGCGCTGGTCGAGGTGGGCAAGATCCCGCACCCGGGCCGCGGCGCCAACTTCATCCACCCGAAGTTCGGCCCAGTGTGGTCGACCGGCCACCTCGGTGACGAGACGATCTCGCTGATCGGCACCGACCCGAAGGGCCACAAGCAGTACGCCTTCAAGAAGGTCGCCGAACTGAAGGGCCAGGGTGGCGGGGCGCTGTTCATCAAGAGCCACCCGAAGAGCCAGCACCTGTATTCGGACACGCCGCTGAACCCGGATCCGAAGATCTCGCAGTCGGTGGCGGTGTACGACATCAAGAACCTCGACAAGGGCTTCACCGTGCTGCCCATCGCCGAGTGGGCCGGCCTCTCCGACGACGGCGCCAAGCGCGTCGTGCAGCCGGAGTTCAACAAGGCGGGCGACGAGGTGTGGTTCTCGGTGTGGTCGGCGAAGAACAAGCAGAGCGCGCTGGTGGTCGTGGACGACAAGACGCTCAAGCTCAAGGCCGTGATCAAGGACCCGCGCCTGATCACGCCGACCGGGCACTTCAACGTGCACAACACCCAGCACGACATCTACTGAGCGGAGGCCGGACATGAAGACACTCACTTTCGTGACCGGCCTGACCCTCGCACTGGCTTCGGCCGGTGCCTGGGCGGGCGTCGAAGACGCGATGGCCAAGGCCGGCTGCATGGCCTGCCACGCCAAGGACAAGAAGATGATCGGCCCGGCATTCAAGGAGATCGCCGCCAAGTACAAGGGGCAGGACGTTGTTGCTACGCTGATGCAGAAGGTGCGCACCGGCGGCAAGGGCAACTTCGGCCCGATCCCGATGGCGCCGAATCCTCCCGACAAGATCAACGACGCCGACCTGAAGGCGGCCGTCGAGTTCATCCTCAGTTCCTGAGTCGACCATGCGCGCCTGGCCGCTCCTCCTTGCCCTGCTCGCCGGCGGCTCCGCCGTCGCGCAGGTCCCGGACGGGGCGCGCGAGGCGCAGTTGGTGCGCATGGTGCGGCAGGACTGCGGCTCCTGCCACGGCATGACGCTGGCCGGCGGTCTGGGCCCCGCGCTGACGCGCGAGGCGCTGGCCGACAAGCCGCTCGAATCGCTGGCCGCGACCATCTACCACGGCCGGCCCGGCACGCCAATGCCGCCCTGGCGCTCGATGCTCAGCGCCGACGAAGCCCACTGGATCGCCGAGCGCCTGCTCGCCGGCTTCCCGAAGGAACCCCGATGAGAGCGCTGCTGTTCGCGCTGGTCAGCCTGCTCGCCGCGTGTGCGGGCACCCCCACCACCGCCACCAAGGGCACCGGCGACCTCGGCGTCGTGGTCGAGCGCGCCCGCGGCACGCTGGCCATCGTCGACACCAGCGAGCGCACCCTGCTCGCCGAGGTGCCGGGCCTGGGCGACCTGTCGCACGCCTCGGTGGTGTTCTCGCGCGACGGCGGCAGTGCCTTCGTGTTCGGCCGCGACGGCGCGCTCACGCGCGTCAACCTGTCCAAGCGCCGCATCGAGCAGCGCGTGCAGCAGGCCGGCAACTCGATCGGCGGCGCCATGTCGCAGGATGGCACGCTGGTCGCCGCGCAGAACTACCAGCCCGGCGGCATCAAGGTGTTCGACGCGAAGACGCTCGCGCTGGTGGCCGACATCCCCGCGGAATACGCGCCGGGGCAGCGCTCGCGAGTCGTCGGCCTGGCCGACCTGCCGGGCAGGCGCTTCGTGTTCTCGCTGTTCGACGCCGACCAGATCTGGATCGCCGACCTGAGCGACGCGGCCAGGCCGAAGCTCACCAAGTTCGAGAACGTCGGCCGCCAGCCCTACGACGCGCTCGTCACGCCCGACGGCCGCCACTACATCGCCGGCCTGTTCGGCGAAGACGGCCTGGCGATGATCGACCTGTGGGCACACGAGCCGAAGGTGAAGCGCATCCTCGCCGGCTACGGCCGCGGCCAGGAGCCGCTGCCCGTCTTCAAGATGCCGCACCTGCGCGGCTGGGCGGTGGCCGGCCGCCACGCCTACCTGCCGGCGATCGGCCGCCACGAGGTGCTGGTGGTCGATACGGACACGTGGGCCGAGGTCGGCCGCATCGCCGTGGCCGGCCAGCCGGTGTTCGTGATCGCGCGGCCCGACGGCCGCCAGGTGTGGGTCAACTTCGCCGTGCCCGACTACGACCGCGTGCAGGTCATCGACACGCCCTCGCGCCAGGTGATCAGGACGCTCGAGCCCGGCAAGGCGGTGCTGCACATGGAGTTCACGCCGCGCGGCGAGGCGGTGTGGATCAGCTCGCGCGACGCCAACCGCGTGACGGTGTTCGACACCAAGACCTTCGCCACGCTGGCCACGCTGCCCATGGACGCCCCGAGCGGCGTGTTCTTCACCAGCCGCGCGGCGCGCATGGGGTTCTGAGCCATGGACACACTCGCCCTGCTCAACCGCTGGCAGCACGATTTCCCCCTCGTGCCGGCTCCTTTTTCTGCGATCGCCGCATCGCTCGGCAACACCGAGAGCGAAGTCATCGCCGCCTGTCGCAGTGCGCAGGACGGTGGGGTGATCAGCCGCATCGGGGGCGTGTGGGCCGCCGGCGCCGGCGGCGCGGCGATGCTCTGCGCGCTGGCGGTGCCGGCGAACCGGCTGGAGGCGGTGGCGGCACAGGTCGACGCCGTGCCCGGCGTGAACCACAACTACGAGCGCGAGCACCGCTACAACCTGTGGTTCGTCATCACCGGCGGCGATGCTGCGACGCTGCACGCCAGGCTCGACGTACTGGAGCGCGACACCGGCCTGTGCGCCTTGCGCTTGCCGATGCAGCGCGTCTACCGCATCGACCTGGGCTTCGATCTCGAGCAGGGCCAGGCCGCGCAACGGGCGGCAGACATCGGCACAGGCGTGCAGCGCGTCGCACCGCTCGATGCGCCGCTCGCCGCGCTCGTCGAAGACGGCCTGCCGCTGATCGAGCGGCCGTACGGAGCCTGGGCCGCGCGGCTCGCTCTCACCGAAACCGGCGTCCTGCAGACACTGCGCCGCTGGCTGGCGCAGGGCACGCTGCGCCGCTTCGGCGTCGTCGTGCGCCATCACGAACTCGGCTTCGATCAGAACGCGATGACGGTGTTCGACGTGCCTGATACGCAGGTCGACGCCTGCGGCGCGGCGCTCGCGCGCCAGCCCGGCGTGACGCTGTGTTATCGCCGCGCGCGTGCCGACGGCTGGCCCTTCAACCTGTACTGCATGGTGCACGGCCGCGAACGCGCCGCGGTGCGCCAGCTGATCGACGGCGCCACGCGCGCTGCCGGCCTGCAGGAGCACCCGCGCGAACTGCTGTTCAGCCTGCGGCGCTTCAAGCAGCGGGGCGCGAGCTACTTCCGCGCCTGCACGAAGGAGGCCGAACATGCCGGCGCCTGACGCCCCCACCGACGTGGTCGCGCCCGACCGCATCGACCGCCGCCTGATCGACCGGCTGCACGGCGAACTGCCGCTGACCGAGCGGCCCTTCGCCGACGTCGGCCGCGAGCTCGGCATCTCGGAGGACGAGGTCATCGAGCGGCTGCGCCGCATGCTCGCGCACGGCACGCTGACGCGCTTCGGGCCGCTGTTCCAGATCGAGCGCGCTGGCGGACAGTTCGTGCTCGCCGCGCTCGAGGTGCCGGAGGCGGACTTCGCGCGCATCACGGTCCTCGTCAACGGCCTGCCCGAGGTGGCCCACAACTATCGCCGTGAGCATCGGCTGAACATGTGGTTCGTGGTCGCGGCCGAGTCGCACGAGGCGGCGAACGCGGCGCTCGCCCGCATCGAGCAGCTCACCGGGCTGACCGTGCATGCCTTCCCGAAGGAACGCGAGTACTTCGTCGGTCTGCGGCTTGCGGCGCAGGAGTGAATCCACCATGCAACTGACCGACTTCGACCGCGAACTGATCGCCGCCACCCAGAGCGGCTTGCCGCTGGTGTCTCGCCCCTACGAGGCGGTGGGCGCGATGATCGGCGTGAGCGGCGAGCGGGTGCGCGAGCGCCTGGCGCAGATGATCGAGGAGGGCCTGATCCGCCGCATCGGCGCCGTGCCCAACCACTACCGGCTCGGCTACCTGGCCAACGGCATGACCGTGTGGGACGTCGCCGACGAGCGCGTCGACGAACTCGGCGAGCGCATCGGCGCCCTGCCCGCGGTGAGCCACTGCTACCGCCGACCGCGCGAACTGCCGATCTGGCCCTACAACCTGTTCGCGATGGTGCACGGCCGCTCACGCGACGAGGTGCAGCAGCAGGCCGACACCATCCGCCGGCTGCTCGGCGACGCCTGCCGCGGCAGCGACATCCTCTACAGCAGCGCCATCCTCAAGAAGGCCGGGCTGCGAATTTCTGAAAGCTGAACATGTTCCGCGTCTCCCAATACATGCGCGAGCTGGTGCGCGCCGAAGCCGACGGGCACTACCCGTCGCCCACCACGCGAGGCGCAGGCCCCACGGGCCCGGTGGTGATCTGGAACCTGATCCGCCGCTGCAACCTGACCTGCAAGCACTGCTACTCGATCTCGGCCGACCACGATTACAGCGGCGAGCTGAGCACACCCGAAGTGTTCACCGTGATGGACGACCTGAAGTCCTTCCACGTGCCGGTGCTGATCCTCTCCGGCGGCGAGCCGCTGCTGCGGCCGGACATCTTCGAGATCGCGCAGCGCGCCAAGGCGATGCGCTTCTACGTCGGCCTGTCGACCAACGGAACGCTGATCGACGAGCCCATGGCCGACCGCATCGCGGCCCAGGGCTTCGACTACGTGGGCATCAGCCTGGACGGCATCGGCGCCACGCACGACCGCTTTCGCCGCCTGGACGGCGCCTTCGACCGCAGCCTGGCGGCGATCCGCCTGCTGCATGCGCGCGGCGTGAAGGTCGGCATGCGCTACACGATGACGGCGATGAACGCGCACGACCTCGAGCCGCTGCTCGAGCTGATGCGCGACGAGGGTGTCGACAAGTTCTATTTCTCGCACCTGAACTACGCCGGCCGCGGCAACATCCACCGCGCCCGCGACGCGCAGTTCGCTGCCACGCGTGCCGCGCTCGACCTGCTCTACGAACGTGCCTGGCAGGCCGCGAAAGCCGGCAGCGAGCAGGACTTCGTCACCGGCAACAACGACGCCGACGGTGCGTACCTGCTGCAATGGGTGCAGCGTCGCCTGCCGCGCTGGGCTCAGCCGCTGCGCGAGCGGCTGGTCGCCTGGGGCGGCAATTCGTCCGGCGTGAACGTGGCCAACATCGACAACCTCGGCGTGGTGCACCCCGACACCATGTGGTGGCACCACGCGCTGGGCAGCGTGCGCGAGCGTCCTTTCTCGCAGATCTGGATGGACACGAGCGACCCGCTGATGGCCGGGCTGAAGGCCTCGCCGCGGCCGGTGGGCGGGCGCTGCGCCGGCTGCCAGCACTTCGCACTGTGCGGCGGCAACACCCGCGTGCGCGCCCAGCAGGTCACCGGCGATGCGTGGGCCGAAGACCCGGGCTGCTACCTCACCGACGAGGAGATCGGCCGCGCCAGCGACGCGCCGGCCCGTGTCGAGCTCAAGCCCTTCGCCTACGCGGCGCATTGAGCCCGCCATGAACCGACTCTCCAGCTTCCTGAAGTTTGCGCTGGCAGCAGCGTGTTTCGCGATGGCCGCCGACATGGCGCGCGCCGAGCCTTCCGCACCCGAGCTGTACCGCGAGCACTGCGTGGCCTGCCACGGCGAGCAGCGCCTGGGCGGCATGGGCCCGGCGCTGCTGCCCGAGAGCCTGCAGCGGCTGCGGCCGGCCGAGGCCACGGCGGTGATCGCGAACGGCCGCACCGCCACGCAGATGCTGGGCTTCCGCGACAAGCTCGGTGCCGAGCAGATCGCTGCGCTCGCCAAGTGGATCTACACGCCGGTGAGCCCGGCGCCGACTTGGAGCGAAGCGCAGATCCGCGACTCGCGCACCGCACTCGCCACAGCGGCACAGCTGCCCGCCAAGCCGCAATGGGCGGCCGACCCGATGAACCTGTTCGTCGTCGTCGAGGGCGGCGACCACCATGTCTCGCTGATCGACGGCGATAAGTTCGAGGTCATCCACCGCTTCGCCTCGCGCTTCGCGCTGCACGGCGGGCCGAAGTTCTCGCCCGAGGGCCGTTTCGTCTACTTCGGCTCGCGCGATGGCTGGATCACCAAGTACGACCTGTGGAACCTCGCCGTGGTGGCCGAGGTGCGCGCCGGGCTGAACATGCGCAACGTGGCGGTGTCGGGCGACGGCCGCTGGGTGATGGCCGCCAACTACCTGCCGCACACGCTGGCGCTGTTCGATGCCGACCTGAACCTGCAGCGCGTCTACGGCGCGGCCACGCTGGACGGCAAGGCGACGTCTCGCGTCTCGGCGGTCTACGACGCGCAGCCGCGCAAGAGCTTCGTCGTCGCGCTGAAGGACATCCCGGAGCTCTGGGAGATCTCCTACGATCCGAAGGCCGAGCCCATCCACGACGGCCTGGTGCACGACTACAAGATGGGCGAGGCGATCGCCAAGCCGGGGTACCTGGGCGTGCGCCGCACGCCGCTGGACGAACCGCTGGACGACTTCTTCTTCGACCAGAGCTACCGCCACGTGCTCGGCGCGACGCGGCCCAAGGCCGACGGCAGCCCGAGCGCGCAGGTGGTCAACCTCGACATCCGCCGGCGCATCGCCGCGCTGCCGCTGGCCGGCATGCCGCACCTCGGCTCGGGCATCACCTTCGCGTGGAAGGGCGGCACCGTGCTCGCCTCGCCGAACCTGAAGGACGGCGTGGTGCAGGTGATCGACATGAAGACCTGGCAGAGCGTGAAGAGCATCGCCACGCCGGGCCCGGGCTTCTTCATGCGCAGCCACGAGAACAGCCGCTACGCCTGGGTCGACTCGATGATGAGCCCGACCGCCAGGGATACGCTGACCATCATCGACAAGCTCACGCTGGAAACCGTGGCCCAGGTGAAGGAGCCCGGGCGGACACTCGCGCACATCGAGTTCACCCGCGACGGCCGCTACGCGCTGGCCAGCCTGTGGGAGACCGATGGCGCGCTGATCGTCTACGACGCGCGCACGTTCAAGGAGGTCAAGCGCCTGCCGATGAGCAAGCCGGTGGGCAAGTACAACGTGTGGAACAAGATCTCGCGCTCGGAGGGCACCTCCCACTGAACCGGGGGCCCCTCACTTGCTGGGGAGTGGACTTCCCCCCTTGATTCGGTGTGACTTAGCGCCGCGCGGCTGGATGCCGGCACCGGTACAGTCTCGCCATCAAGCTTTACCTCCGCTCATGAAGTCCCTTCTTTCAGTTCTCGCGCTCGCCTGCCTGGCAATGAGCGCGCAGGCGCAGACCAAGATGTACAAGTGCACCGGCGACGGTCGCACCGTCTATCAGCAGACAGCGTGTGCTTCCGCGGCACCGGCGTCGGCGGCAGCATCGGCAGCAGCAGACAAGGCCGCGACACCTGCCCGTGCCGGCGGCACCCAGAAGGCAGCCCCCGCCGTGCGTACCGCGGGTTCGGGCGGAATTGCAGGCAGCGGGCCTTCCGGATCGGCCGACACTGCCGGTCGCCTGGCCACCTCACGCCCCTGAATCACTGCGGTCCGTCGATGTCCGCTGGCCGCGCCGCGATCAGGCGGCGAAGCGGATCGCGTGGCTCTGCAGATAGCGGTTGAAGTCACCGATGGGCATCGCGGCCGAGCCGCGGGATTCGCCGTCGACCCAGCTGATCGTCGCGTCCTGCGCGGTCTGCTCCACCTCACAGGGTCCCGGGCGGATCACGATGGCCGGGCCATCGCCTTCGCGGTACTCGACCAGGCCGACGATGTGTGCGCTGCGGCTCACAGCAGTTCCTCGACGACGAGGCGGCGGTAGTGCACCGCCAGCGTGGCGTGGCAGGCCCGGGCATGCTGCACCGCGGCGGCCGCCTCGTCCGTGCCGTCCACCTTGACCAGCAGCCAGCGGTAGCCGTTTCTGGCCAGCTCCAGGTACCTGCGCAACAGCGTGATCTCGTAGCCGAAGCCCGCCAGCGGGCCCGCGCCCTCGACCAGCGCCTGCAGTTCTTCCACGCTCTGCCCCGGCGTGAAACGCAGCAGGGACTCCGGCGGCCAGCCGGCTTCGTGCAGGGCATCGATCAGCGCATCGACGTTGCCCTGCGTCGGCAGGCCGACCATGACGTGCCCGACCGGCTGGAATTCGCCGAACGAGGTGGGCACGCTCTCGCTCGACGCGATGTCGCTCGCCGTGCCGGTGACGCTCATGGCCTGTCGGTGGTGCCGTAGAACTTGTGCACGCCGCTGGCCCACGCCGGGTCGGCCATGGACGGCCAGTGGTCCTTGTCGAAGCCTGGGGCGTCCTTGAGCATCTCCAGGGGCGCATTCAGCGTGAAGCGCTTGTTGTCGGTGTCCAGCGTCAACGCGGCCCAGGGCACCGCGAACAGCTTGTCGCCCATGCCCAGCAGGCCGCCGTAGGACAGCACCGCGTAGGCCACCGTGCCGGTGGACATGTCGATCATGAATTCCTTGATGTCGCCGAGGTCCTCGCCGTCGTTGTTGTAGACGTCGTTGCCCAGCAGGGTGTCGGCGCCCATCAGCTCCGGGCCGGGGCCGCCCTCTTCACTGGCATACATGCCGAACCGGTCGCGGGTGACGTAGTTGGTGTCCATGGTGTGTCCTGATGTCGTTGAGGAACGACCCGCAGGCATCGGCACATCGCGCCGCCGCCGTTCGGGTCAACGACAGCGTAGACGGGTGGATTGCTCGTGTCGGTGCGTCAGTTAACACCCGGGCCGCAGGGCGGCGGCCAT
This sequence comes from Rhizobacter sp. AJA081-3, assembly GCF_017795745.1. Lineage (GTDB taxonomy): Bacteria > Pseudomonadota > Gammaproteobacteria > Burkholderiales > Burkholderiaceae_C > Piscinibacter. The sequence continues at coordinate 3,820,122 of NZ_CP059067.1, forward strand.
CGTCTTCGCGCTGGCGGGCGCTTGCGCCCGTGCGCTCAGGCGAAGGTATTGACTTGCGTGCCGAGCGTGCCCGACGTCGCCAGCGCCGGCTGGGGCAGCGACGCGATCAGCTGCGCCGCCGACGAGGCCTGCATGTCCAGCGCCTTCTTCAGCACCAGCACCGAGGCCGCTCCCTGCACCGAGCCCGGTGTGGCGGCCGACGCGCCGGCGGCGGCTGAGGTGATGGAATCCATGGCGGCTCCTTCGTCGACAAGACGGTTGAGCCCTGGGTTTCGGCAGGATCGCGCCGATCTGAAGCCTGCGTCGCGATAATCGCCCGAATGCCTCAAGACCGATCCCAGCCCACGGCGGCCCTGAAGCAGGCGCGGCGCGCCTGGAACCTGTTGCACGTCGACTCCCTGCAGGCCCGGCGCCTGGCCGAGCGGTCGATCGCGGCGGCCACGAGCACCGGCGACGTGGTGGCGGAAGGCTGGGGGCGAGTCGCATTCGGTTACCACTTGCTCTACTTCGGCACCGCCGCCGAAGCGGCGAGCGAGTTGCGGCGCGCGATCGGCTGCTTCGAGCTCGGCGCCGACCGGGCCGGGCACCTGCTGGCCAGCGCCGCCCTGGCGCGCTCGATGTGGCGCAGCGGCCGCGTCCGCGAGGCGCTCGACGCCGTGCTGCCCTTGCGTGACGAGGGCGTGCGCGTGCTGCGCCACGACCAGCGCGGGGTGCTGCTCAACACCATCGCCGGCTGCTACTCGGCGCTGGGCGACTCGGCGCAGGCGTTCGCCCACATGTTCGAGGCGCTGCGCGATGCCGGCCCCTCGCGCGGCCGCGGATTCGACACCGTGCTGCACTGCAACCTCTCGCACGAGCTGATGCAGATCGGCGACAGCGAGCACGCGCTTGCGCACGTCGAACAGGGTCTGGCCGCCTGCAGCCGGCTGAAGAATGCGCGGCTGTTGTGCGTGCTGCTGATCAACCGCGTGGCCTGCCTGACCGAACTGGGCCGCGCCGCCGAGAGCCTGCCGGACGTACGCACCGTGATGGCGATGCCGGCGGATCCCGACGGGCGGGGCAGCATGGAGCCGGCTTTCGAGACCCTGGCCATCGCCGCGCTGCGCGCCGGCGAGCTCGCGCTTGGCGCCCAGCTGGTGGATACGGCTCGGGCCAGCGGCACCTCGGCGATCCCCGACGAGCGCATCGAGCGCATCACGGCGACCGCCCTGCTCTGCCTGGCCCACGGTGACGCGACGCAGGCGGTTCAGGTGCTGCAGGCCTGCCTGCCGGACGCGGGGCTGGACGACGTCGACGGCTTGAGCACGCGCATTCGCGCGCAGTTCTTCGGTGTGCTCAGCGAGGCTCACGAGGCCGCAGGCGACGCCGCGGCCTCGCTCGCGGCGCTGCGGCAATGGCAGCGCCTGCATCAGGTACAGGTGCAGCTGGCTTCGCGGGCGCGCTACCAGGCCGCCACCCTGCAGACCGAGCTGCTGCGCCTGCAGCACCGGCTCGACGAGAACGACGAGCGGCGCCGCCGCACCGAGCGCGCCCGGTCCGAGCTGGTGCAGATCAACGCGGCGCTGTCGCACAAGATCGACGAGGTGCAGGCGCTGCAGGAGGCGCTGCGCCAGCAGGCCATGCGCGACTCCCTGACGGGCCTGTTCAACCGCCGCTACCTCAACAACACGCTGCCCATGCTGTTCGCGCTGGCGCAGCGCGAGGGCCAGCCGATGTCGCTGGTGATCATCGACCTCGATCATTTCAAGCGGGTCAACGACACGCATGGCCACGCCGCGGGCGACCGCCTGCTGGCCGCCTTCGGCGACATGCTGACCGAACACGGCCGCCGCAGTGACGTGCTGTGCCGCTACGGCGGAGAGGAGTTCTGCCTGCTGATGCCGCGCACCACGGCAGACGGCGCGCGCCGCAAAGTGAAGTTGCTGCTGCGCCGCTGGCGCGCGCAGCGCTTCGAGCTGGAGGAAGACACGCTGGAGGGCCTGAGCTTCTCGGCCGGCGTGGCCGACACCTCGCTGGCGCCGGCCTCGCCCGATGCGCTGCTGAAGGCGGCCGACGATGAACTGCTCGCCGCCAAGCGTGAGGGGCGCGGCCGTGTCGGCGTGGCGACGGGCGCGGCGCCGGTCACGATGGCCGTTCAGGCGATCTGAGAGCCCTGGCCCGACCTGCTTCAGCGGCCCACAATCGAGTGGCCATGACGACGGGGAGCGATCGATGAAATCCACTCTGGCCGCGCTGGGCTTGGCCTTCGCCATGGGATGCAACCACATGACCGACGGCAACGCGCAAACGGTGGGCGGCGGCGCACCGGCCGAGATGATCGAGGCCATGCGCGGCGATGCGGCCACGCGCGCCGGCGTGGCGGTTTCGGCCGTCAAGGTCGAGTCCGCGCTGAGCGTCACCTGGCCCGACGCATCGCTCGGCTGCCCGCGCCCGGGCATGCTCTACCCGCAGGTGCTGGTGCCGGGCTGGCGCGTGCGCATCGTCGCCGGTGGCAAGACCTACAGCTATCACGCCGGCCGGCGCGGCAACTGGGCCTGGTGCCCGGCCGATCGGGCGCAGGAACCCCTGCCTGGCAGCGCGATCTGAGCGCCGCAACGAAAAAAGCCCCGGGGCAAGCCCGGGGCTGGTGAACGCAGCGCCGCATGGGCGCTGCGGAGGTCGTCAGGGAGTGTCGATGCGCACCATCGTCGTCGGCAGGCCCGCGCTGCCGCTGTAGCTGACCGCGCCGAGGTAGCGTGTGGCCGCGGCCAGGCCGGTGAAGCCCAGCGACACCGTGCCGGTGGCGCCGGTGGTGGCGGTGGCCGGTGCGCTGACCGTCATGTTGCCCGCGCTGCTGCCGTCGAGCAGCCAGCTGTGCAGCCTGAACGGCGAGCTGCCGACCACGCCCCAGCCCTGCACCACCACCGTGTAGGTGCCGGCGGCCGGGTTGCTCAGGTTCACCTCTTCGGCCGAGGTGCCGCTGCCGCTGCCTCCCACCTGCGTGTTGCCGCGGAACACGCACATGTCGAGGTCGCTGCCTGCATTGACGTCGGCATCGAACAGCGAGAAGCGTGCGTAGGTCGTGCCGGCCGGGATGTCGACCGCGATCTGCTGCGCGTTCGGCGAGGCCAGCGAGCAGGTGCTGTCGGTCGGATCATCGGCCACCACGCCGGCCGTGACGGCTGCCGGCACCAGGCCCACCGGCGAGGCGCCGAACGGGCCGCTGAAGCCGAAGGTGACGTCGTAGTTCAGCGCGGCGCCGTTGCCGTTCACCTGGGCCGGTGCGCTCAGCGCCACCGGACGCACCACCATCGGCACGCGAACCACGTGGGCAGCGGCGTCGGACAGGGTCAGCTGGCCACCGGTGTAGGCGTTCAGGCCGGCGGAAGTGCGCGTGATGGTGATGCGCAGCTTCTGCTTCGCACCTGCGGCGATCGTGAACGAGGCCGGACTCACCGAGACGCTCATGCCGGACATGCCGGACACCGAGGCGTTGTAGGTGGACGCCGACTTGCTCACGTTGGTCACCGTGCGCGTCACCGTCACCGAACCGGCCATCGCGCCCAGCGCGATCGACGCGCTGTTGAAGTTGCCTGCGTCGGTGGAGTAGCCGGCGTTGCGCAGCGCCGAGCAGGTGCCGGCCGCGAGCAGCTTGCCTTCGCAGAGGAAGGCCAGCCAGTCGTTCCAGCCGGAGTCGAACACGAGGCCCGGGTCGAGCGCGTTGTTCGGGCGCACATGGCCCGCGCCCTGGCGGAAGATCAGCACCGGGTTCGAGGTCGGCGCCGGCGTGCCGCCATCGAGCACGTCACCGGCCGAGGTCATCAGCGCCGACTTGATCGCCATCGGCGACCAGTTCGGCTTCGCCTCCTTGAACAGCGCCGCGATGCCGGCCACGTGCGGGCTGGACATCGAGGTGCCGCTGAGCAGGTCGAACAGGCGGCCGCCATAGTTCGGCGGCGCGACACCGGCGAGGATGTCCTGCCCCGGCGCGATCAGGTCCGGCTTGAGCAGGCTGCCCCCGCCGGCCAGCAGCGGGCCACGCGACGAGAACGACGCCGTGAAGGGCGCCGCGGCCACGGTCGACAGCACGCTCGACGAGATGCTCGCCGTGGCACCGGTGGTGGCGGCGTAGTCGTTGACTGCCGTGCGGTCGGTGCTCTGCAGGTGCACCGTGGGCACCATGTGGAAGTCGGCATTCAGCGAGTTGGTGCTGGTGTTCACGAGCACCATGCCCACGCCGCCCGCAGCCTGCACGGCTTCGCTCTTGGAGACGCGCGCAGTCACGCCGCGATCGCACACGACGATCTTGCCGGCCACCTTGGCCGGGTCGAGCACGGCCGTGCCACCGTTGTCTGCCGCCGTGAAGCACAGCGCCAGGGCCGTCGCATCCGCACCGGCCACACCGGCGTGGATGGATCGGATCAGCGGCGCCGGGCCCACGCCCGCGGCTGCCGAGGACGCGCCGGAGTACGTCGCGCCGTTGCCCAGCGTCACCGAGCCGTTCACCTCGCGGTTGTGCGTGCCCGCTGCCACCGTGGTCAGCCACGGGCTGGGGTGCGCCACCGTCGAGCTGGCCGGGCCGCTGTTGCCGGCCGAGGCGGCGACGAACACGCCCGCATCGGCCGCGAAAAGGAAGGCCACTTCCACCGGATCGAGGAAGTTGGTCAGCGAGCCGCTGATGGAGAAGTTGATGACGTCCACGCCGTCGGCCACAGCCTGGTCGATGGCCGCCACCGAGTCGGTGCTGAAGCAGCCGCCCTCGAGACCGTTGCCCCAGCAGACCTTGTAGGCCGCGATGCGCGCGCGCGGCGCGATGCCGCTGACCTTGCCGAACACCGCCGCCGGGCCGGTGGCCTGCACGTTCTGGTTGCCGCCCGCGGTGGTCGCGGTGTGGGTGCCGTGGCCGTCGAAATCGCGCGGCGACAGGAACTCGTAGGGGAAGTTCGCCTTCACGCCCGCGTTGCCGCCGTAGCCGGCGTTGTAGTACTGCGCGGCGATCAGCTTCTGGTTGCAATGGCTGGCGTTGAACGCCTCGCCCGGCGTGCACTTGCCGTTCCAGCCAGGGATCTGCTGGTAACCGAGCTTGCCGTCCTGCGTGCCGTTGCCGTTGGTGTCGGTGCGATCCGACAGGCTCGGGTGCTCCGGCCAGATGCCGCTGTCGACGATGCCGATGACCACGCCCTCGCCCTTGCCGGCGGTGCTCCAGAAGCCGCCGGGGGTGCTCAGGCCGAGAAAGGCCGGCGTGGTGGCGGTGTCGAGCTTGCGCTTCTCGTCCTTGGTGACCGAGATCACGCCGCCGCTCATTGCGAGCTTGGCGGCCTGCATCTCGGTGAGTTCGGCGGCGAAGCCGTTGAACACGTAGCCGTAGCTGTATGCCTTGCGCGCACCGCCCACCGAAGCCAGCAGGGTGTCGTGGCGGCCATTCAGGTAGCCGACGTAGCTGCTGACGTCGGGGCTGCTCGAGTCGAGCTTCTTGCCCTGTGCAGGCTTGGTGGCCTTGAAGCCGGCGATGCCGCCTTCGTAGGCCGCTGCGGGGGCCTCGGCGAGCTGCACGATGTACAGGCGGTTGGAGGCGCGATTGGAAGTCCCGTCGACCCGCGCGGCGACTTCCTTGCCGATGCTGGGCGCATCGACCTTGACGGCCAGCGGCGCGACACGCGTCGCATCGTCCGTCGAACCGCCGCCACCGCAGGCGGCCAGCACCGCCGACAGCAGCGATGCCAGCGGCATCGCCCAGCGGCGGCTCAGGTTGGGAGTCCTCATGTTCTGCTTCTCCTTGGGGTGCGCCGCCGGCCGATCGGGCCGGAGCAACGCTGTGGATCGGTCGTTCCCCCCCTCCGACAGAAGGGACGTATGCACATTTCTTCACGGATCCCTCTTTGCGTCAAGCAGGGCCGACCGTGGACCCGCGGGTTTACCGACCCCTCGTTCGCGGGGGCGCGGCTGCGTTAAGCTGGGTTGATGCCCACTTCCGTTCCGAAGGCCATCGGCTGGCTTCTGGCGGCGCTGTTGCTCGCCGTATCGGTGTTCGTCGTCAACCTGGTCTGGTTCCGCCCGTTCAGCCTCGACCTGTTCTTCGAGAAGGTCTTCATCGAGGAGGCGCTGGCCAAGCCGGAGCTGCTGACCGAGATCGGCATCGCCGAACAGTTCGGCTACCGCCGGCACAACGCGCACCTGGACGACCTCTCCATCGCGAAGACCGAGGCCGACGCGGCACGCCTGCGCCAGCGGCTGGCCGATCTGAAGGCCTATGACATCGCCTCGCAGACGCCGTCGCAGAAGCTGTCGACCCGCGTGCTCGCGTGGTTCCTCGAGGTCAAGGTACAAGGCGAGCCGTTCCGCTTCCACGACTACCCGGTCGAGCAGCTCTGGGGGGTACAGAACCAGACGCCGGACTTCCTCATCAACGCCCACGCCATCACCGACCGCCGCGGCGCCGAGGACTACCTGTCGCGACTGGGCGAAGTGGGGCGCAAGTTCGACCAGGTGATCGAAGGGCTCGAGAAGCGGCAGCGGATCGGCGTGATCCCGCCACGCTTCGTGATCGAACGGGTGCTCGCCGGCATGCGCGAGTTCGCCGGCAAGCCTGCCGCCGAGAACCCGCTGTACACGCACTTCGCCAGCCGGCTGGCTGCGCTGGGCGGGCTGCCACCGGACGAACGCGCGGCGCTGCTGACGCGCTGTGCACAGGCACTCGACGGCGGCGTGGTACCCGCCTACCGCCGCCTGATCGCCTTCTTCGAGCAGCAGATGCCGCGCGCCACCACCGACGACGGCGTGTGGAAGCTTCCCGATGGCGACGCCTACTACCGCCACCTGCTGCGCGAGCAGACGAGCACGCGGATGACGCCGCAGGAGGTGCACGACCTCGGCCTGGCGGAGGTGGCGCGCATCGACGCCGAGATGAAGGCGATCCTGCTTGCGCAATCGGAGCTGCGACCGCAGGAGAGCGTGGCGCAGGCGCTGGCCCGCCTGGCACGCGAGCCGCGTTTCCTCTACCCCGACAACGACGACGGACGCCGCGCCGCGCTGGCCGACTACACCGCCATGCTGCGCGAGCAGCTCGATCGCTCGAAGGCGCTGTTCGGCCGCCTGCCCGTGGCGCAGATCGAGGTGCGCCGCGTCCCCGAGTTCAAGGACAAGACGGCGCCCGGCGCCTACTACAACCCGCCGGCGATGGACGGCACGCGGCCGGGCGTCTTCTTCGCCAACCTGCGCGACATGGCCGAGACGCCGAAGTTCGGCATGCGCACCCTGGCCATCCACGAAGGCGTGCCCGGCCACCACTTCCAGATCGCCATCGCTCAGGAGCTGCAGGGCGTGCCGACCTTCCGCAAGGTGCTGCCCTTCACCGCCTACATGGAAGGCTGGGCGCTCTACACCGAATGGCTGGGCAAGGACATGGGCCTGTACGCGAACGATCCGTACGGCGACCTGGGCCGCCTGCAGGCCGAGATGTTCCGCGCCGTGCGGCTGGTCGTCGACACCGGCATCCACTTCAAGCGCTGGCCGCGTGAGCAGGCCATTACCTACATGGTCGAGAAGACCGGCCTGCCCGAGTCCGGCGTGGTCGCGGAGATCGAGCGCTACATCGTCGACCCGGGGCAGGCCTGCGCCTACAAGATCGGCATGCTGCGCATCCAGGCGGCGCGCGCGCGGGCGCAGCAGGCGCTGGGCGCGCGCTTCGATGCGCAAGCTGTGAAGGACTTCCACGACATGCTGCTGGCCGGCGGTGCGCTGCCGCTGGAGGTGCTCGACGAGCAGGTCGACGCGTGGATCAGGTCCCGCCCGTGAGCCGCTCGCGCAGCGCGGTCTTCAGCACCTTGCCGTAGTTGTTCTTCGGCAGCTCGGTCACCATCTCATAGCGCTTGGGCCGCTTGAAGCGCGCCATCTGCGCCAGGCAGTGCGCGTCGAGCGACTCGGGCCTGACCACCGCGCCGGCCTGCGCCACGACGAAGGCCACCACCACCTCGCCCCACTCGGGGTCGGGCGCGCCGACCACGGCGACCTCGGCCACGCCGGGGAGCGTGAGCAGCACCTCCTCCACCTCGCGTGGGTAGATGTTCGAGCCGCCGCTGATGATCAGGTCCTTGCTGCGGTCCTTCAAGGTCAGGAAGCCGTCGGCGTCGAGGCAACCCACGTCGCCGGTGAACAGCCAGCCGTCGCGGATCGCCGCGGCCGTGGCTTCGGGGTTGCGCCAGTAGCCGGCCATCACGCTGTCGCCCTGGACCAGCACTTCGCCGATCTCGCCCGTGGGCAGATCGCGCCCCTGCGCGTCGGCGATGCGGATGCGCACCGGTGTCTGCGCGACGCCGACGGACGCGATGCGCTCGAGATGGCGAGGATGCGACGCGTCGGCCAGGTGCGCGCGCGACAGCGCGGTGGCCACCATCGGCGTCTCGCCTTGCCCGTAGATCTGAACGAAGCGCGGGCCCATCACACGCAGCGCGCGCTCGATGTCGGCCGCGTACATCGGCGCGCCGCCGTAGACGATGGTCTTGAAGGACCGTGCCGCATCCTGCGGCCCGAGGCCGGCCTGCTCGGCGTGGTCGACCAGGCGTTTGACGATGGTCGGCGCGGCGAAGGTCGACAGCGCTCCGAGCTGCGCACCGAGCGCGAACAGTTCGGCCGGATCGACGCCGCCGGAGGCCGGCACCACATGCCGTGCGCCGGCCATCAGGTGCGGGATCGCGTACAGGCCCGCGCCATGCGACATCGGCGCGGCATAGACGATCGCATCGCCGGCCGATACCGCATCGACATCGACGAAGTAGGTCAGCCCCATCGTCATCAGGTTGCGCTGCGTGATCATCACGCCCTTGGGCCGGCCGGTCGTACCGCTGGTGTAGAAGAGCCAGGCCAGGTCGTCGGGTGCGCGATCGCTGATCGGGACCGCCCGCGCGTCGGGCACCGGCGCGAGCAGCGCATCGGCCTGCGCGGATTCGATGTCGACCTGCCGCGCCAGACCGGCCAGCGGCTGCGGCGCGACGTCGGCCGTGACGAAGGCCCAGCGCGCCTGCGCGTTCTCGACGATCCACTCCACTTCGCGCGGATGCAGCTTGGCATTGACCGGCACCACCACCAGGCCAGCCCACCAGGCACCCCACAGCAGCTCGAGGTAGCGCGGATGGTTGTGCATGAAGAGCACGATGCGCTCACCGGGCTGCAGGCCGGCCTCGCGCAACCGCTGCGCCAGCCCGGCGCTGCGCGCGGCCCACATCGCATGGCTGGCATGCGGCCGCGTGCCGTGGAAGATCGCCGTGCGCTCGGGCGACTGCCTGGCGTGTCGGAGCAGGAGGTGGGCGAGGCTCATGGGGAATGCGGCTACGGGCCGGCGAGTCAGACCACGGCGTGCTGATTGACGACCAGGCGCATCGTCGTGCCTCCGGCGCTGCTGCGCTCGACGAGCACGCTGCCGCGGTGCAGCTCCATGACGCGCCGCACGATGTACAGGCCCAGGCCCTGGCGGCGCCCGCCCGGCCGCTTGCTGCCGCGCTGGAACAGCGTTGGCAGCTGCTCGTCGGCGATGCCGGCGCCGCGATCGATGACGTCGAGGATCAGCGCCAGCGGCTCGTCGGAGTCCGACACGCGCACCACCACCGGCGAGCCCGGCGGGCTGCAGCGCAGCGCGTTGGACAGCAGGTTGCGCAGCGCCAGCCGCATCAGCCCGGGCTCCATCGACGCGGTGCGGGTGTTGGTGGCGCGCTCGACAACGACGCGGGCACGCTCGTCGCGCGGCATGTCGGCGATGGCCACTTCGATGAGTGCGTCGATGTCGGTGTCCATGCCCTCGATGCGCTCGCCGCCGACCAGCAGCGAGGCCACCGCCAGCGTGTTGCCGATGCTCGCCTGCACGTCACCGAGCACGCCCTCGGCGCGCCGCAGCGGCTCGGCGGCCGCCTGCTGGCCGTTGCGCGCCAGTTCCACCGTCGCGGCCTGCAGCGCTGCCGAGGCATTGTTCAGCGGCTGGCGCACCTCGTGGGCCAGCACGTCGAGCATCTCGCTGCGCTCCTTCAGCCGCGCCAGCGCTTCCTCCTTTGCATCCTGCAGTTCGCCGGTGGCCTTCTCGGCCGCCGCGCGCGCCTCGGCCAGCGCCCCGGAAAGCTCCGCCACCTCGCGCAGCGTGCTGCGCGACACCGGCCCCGGCCGGCCCTGGAGGTGCGCGTCGACGACGCCGCGCAACTGACGCCCGAGCCGGCGTGCCAGGTACAAGGCGCCGGCGATGGCCAGCAGCGCGCAGAGTGCCCCCGCGGCCAGGATGTCGCGCATCGAGCGCCGCACCTGTGCGTCCACCGCCGCGCTCGGCCGCCCCACAGCGACATACCAGCCCGTGCCCGGCACGATGGCGACACTGGTGATCACCGCGGTGCCGTCCTTGGTGACGGACTCGAACACGGTGAGCCCCTCGCGCACCTTGTCCTGCAGCAGCTGGGTGGCCGGCTGGCCGACGTAGCGCTGGGCATCGCGCGAGCGGGCGATGATGGTGTTGTTCTGGTCGACCACGGCGGCCGTCCAGTCGTCGGGCCAGCCGTCTTCGTTGAGCCAGTCGCCGATCGATTCGAGCCGGACCACCGCGCGGACGGCGTGCTGCCCGGCGAGGCCCATGTCCAGCCGCATGCCGACACCGACGACCTTGTTCTTGCTGACTTCACCCGTGACCAGCGGCGACACGACGCGCTGCCCCTGCTCGATGACCGGCCGCTGCATGTCCATCAGCGGCGGCGGGGGCCGGGGCAGCGGCGTGCCGAACGGGCGCAGCGTGTTGAATGGCTGGTTGCCGTCGGCGTCGACCACGCTGATGCCGACGATGCGCGGGTCGGCCTCGGCGACGCGCGCAGCCATCGCGTAGGTGGCGGCCATGTCGCCCTGCTTCACGCTCTCCGCCTGCGCCATCGTGCGCAGCACCGAGAACACGCTCTCCAGTTGGTGGCCGATCGACGTCGCCGCATCGCCGGCACGGCGCTGCTGCGTGGCCATGGCCAACGCCTGCTGCTCGGCGATCGCGCGCTGCACGACAAAGGCCGAGAAGCCCAGCATCGGCAGCAGGGCCAGCAGGCTCACGCCGGCCAGCCAGGCGGCGACGCTCAGGCGAGGTCGCTTCGGCGGCGCGGCGGCGTCGAGGATGATCGGGGGGGCGTCGGACACGGCGCGATTGTGCGTCCGTCCCGGCCCGGCCGGGCTCAGCGTCCAGCCAGCATCGTTTCGGGCAGCACCGCACCCAGTTCGCGCTGCACCGACACCACCGTGCCGATCATGATCAGCGCCGGCGCGCGCACGTCGTGGCGCCGGGCCAGTTCGGGCAGCGTAGCCAGCGTGCCGATGACGGTGCGCTGGTCGGGCAGCGTGGCGCGCTCGATCAGTGCCGCCGGCGTGTCGCCGGCCAGCCCATGCGCCTGCAGCTGCGCACTGATCACCGGCAGCGTGCCCACGCCCATGTAGATCACCACCGTCTGGCGCGGGCGCGAGAGAAGTGGCCAGTCGAGATCGACACTTCGCTCGCTGCCCTCGCCGCGCAGGTGGCCGGTGGCGAACACCAGCGCCTCGGCGTGGTCGCGGTGGGTCAGCGGAATGCCCGCCGCCGCCGCTGCGCCCTGCGCCGCGCTGATGCCGGGGATCACGTCGAAGGGCACGCCGGCGGCGGCCAGGCCCTGTGCCTCCTCGCCGCCGCGGCCGAAGATGTACGGGTCGCCGCCCTTCAGGCGCACGAGGCGCCGGCCGCTCTTCGCCAGCCGCACCATCATGTCGATGATGCCTTCCTGCGGCAGCGTGTGGTGGCCGCTCTCCTTGCCCACGTAGACGAGGTCGGCGCCTGGCGGCACGAGCTTGAGCACCGCCTTCGAGACGAGGTGGTCGTAGAGCACCAGCGAAGCGTTGCGCAGCGCGTTAGCGGCCTTGACGGTCAGCAGTTCGGGGTCGCCGGGGCCGGCACCGACCAGGCTGACACGCGCCGGACTCACGCCAGCGGCGCGGTTGTCGGGGGTGAATTGCAGGGGCTCGCTGAGCAGGGACATGGCGTGCTTTCGTGCGGGTCGTTCGATACGCCCATTGCACGACCGGCAGCGCGGCGCCGCCTTGAAGCAGTTCAAGACGGCGCCTCGCGCCCCCTGATTCAGCGGCCCGGGTAGGCCGACAGCCGCTTCACGTCGAGGATGTGCACGTCGCGCTTGTCGATGCGCACCAGGCCGGCGGCCTCCAGTTCGTGCAGCACGCGCGAGAAGTACTCCGGCGTGAGCGACAGGCGCGAGGCGATGGTCGCCTTGCTGACCGGCAGCGACACGGTGATGACCTCGCCGCTGACGCAATCTTCGGCGATCTGGTCGCGCAGCAGATAGCCGATGACACGCTGCATGCCGCTGTGCAGCGCATAGGCCTCGACGTCGTGCACCAGGCCGTGCAGCCGACGCGAGATGCCGGCCAGCATGCGCATCGCGAAGCGCGGGTCACGCTCGATCTCGCCGACCACCGCGTTCTTCGTCACCGTCAGCAGCAGCGTGTCGGTGAGCGCCTGCGCATTGATGATGTAGGGCTTGCCGGTGAACATCAGCGCCTCGGCGAAGCTGTTGCCGGGGCCGACCAGCTCGATCACCTTCTCCTGCCCGGCCGGAGAGATCGCGAACAGCTTGATCTGGCCGGTGACGGTGACGTGGAATTCCTCGCAAGGCTCGCCGACCCGGAACACGGTGTCGCCGCGCGACAGGCGGCGCAGCTGGCAGCCCAGCGCCAGCCGTTCCAGCTCGGGGCGGCTGAGGTCGGTGAACAGGGGCAGCACCGACAGGTAGCGGGGCAGGTCGAAGGAACGGGTTTCCACGGCGGCTCCGGCAGAGGGCTGCGCGATTGTGTGAATGGCGTGCGCCCCCGGGCTTGACGACCGTCAATCGCCGCCGTCGATCAACGCGTCAGCCGGGCATACACCGAGGCCAGCCGGGCGGGCAGCTCGGCCGGCCGGCGCACCTGCGCCCAGCCGCCGCGGCCGAACAGGTGCGGCAGGTAGTCGTGCGCCTCCTCGTCGATGCTCAGGCAGAAGGGCAGCAGGCCGGCCGCGCGGGCTTCCTGCACGGCATGGCGCGTGTCCTCGATGCCCCAGCGGCCCTCGTAGACGTCGAGGTCGTTGGGCTTGCCGTCGGTGAGGATGAGCAGCAGGCGCTGGCGCTCGGGCCGCTGCGACAGGCGCCGGGTCGCCAGCCGCAGGGCGGCGCCCATGCGCGTGTAGTAGCCGGGCTTGATGGCCCCCACACGCGCCTGCGCGGCGGCGCTCCAGGGCTCGTCGAAACCCTTCAGGTGCTGCATGCGCACATGCTGGCGGCGCACCGAGCTGAAGCCGAGCATCTCGAAGGCGTCGCCGGTGCCGTCGAGCGCTTCGCCAAAGACGTAGAGCGCATCGCGGATCACGTCGATCACACGCGACTCGTTGTTGACGTGGGCGTCGGTGGACAGCGACAGGTCGGCCAGCAGCAGCGTGGCCAGGCTGCGCTCGCCGCGCGTGCGGCGCGCGAACACCGGTGGATCGCGCGGTGCGGGATGACTCGCATCGTCGCTCGCATGGCGAACCCAGGCGTCGAGGTCGATCTCCTCGCCGTCGGCGCAGTGGCGCTGCCAGCGCGGCGCGGCGCGCAGCACCTCGAGGCGGCGGCGCACGCGCCGAGCCGTGACGCGCAGCGGCGCTGCCGGCGCGAAGGGCAATGCCGGCTGCGCGAGCAGGGTCACGACCTGGCAGTGGTCGGCACGCAGGCGCTGCTGCTTCCAGTCCCACTCGGGCAGCGTCTCGCCCTCGCCGAGCGGCCGGTCGTCGGCGCTCGCGCTGGGCAGGTCGAGATCGAACTTCACCCGTGCCGCACCGGCCTGGCCGTCGCGCGTGATGGCGAGCTGCTCCATGTCGTCGGCAGCACGCGTCGCGTTGCCGTCGTCCTCGTCGTCGGTGGCACGGTCCAGCGGCACGTGGTCGGCCCAGCTCATCAGTTGCTCGGTTTTCGAGGGCAGCAGCAGTGGCGCGCGGGCACTGCGCTGCTCGACACGCCGCGTGCGTCGGCGCGTGCTGCTGGCGGCAGACGAGCCGCTGCGCCCCGCTTCGCCGCTCGACGCGCCGGCGCCGGTGGCGTGCTGCGCCGGCAAGGCCTCGAGCCACAGCCACACCGGCGCGACCTCGTGCGCCTCGATGGACAGGCCCGAAGTCGCACCGCCGCGCAAGGCCGCCTGCACCGCGGCTTCGGCGGCGACGGCGGTGCCGCGCAGGCTCGCCGGCTCCGGCCGCTGCGCCAGGTGCGCGGCGAGCAGGCGTTGCCAGCGCGGCCTCAGCCCCGGGCAGCGCTGCAGCACACGCTCGGTGGCGGCCACGTTGGCAGCGATCCAGTCCGCCTGCGGTTCGTGCGCCGCGGCCAGCGAGGCGAGCCACAGGTAGAGGTCGCGATTCAGCGCTGCATCGTCGAACACCGCGATCACTGGCGGCAGCGCGAGCGTGTCGGCGTCGAGCTTCGTCGTAGCGGCGCGCAGGCCGCTGCCGGCCAACTTCTGCAGCCAGCCGCGCGGCCCGCCGATGCGCGCCTGCCCGGCCGGCACCACGCGCACGCCGGGCGCGCCGCCGACGGCGTGGAACAGCATCGCGGCGGCGCGCTGCATGGCTTCCAGCGCGACGGCCTGCTCGCCGAACGAACGGTCGGCGGCCCGCGTGATGAGGCGGTGCCAGCGTTCGCCGATCCACTCTTCCATGGCTCAGTGCTCCCGGCGCTGGCGCAGCGTCTCGCGCACCGCGTCCAGGCCGACTTTCCATTCGAGGTTCGGGCTGCGGCCGTGCGCGTCGTGCGAGGTCTCGCATTCGGTGAGGCATTGCCCGCACTGCACGCACGCGAACATCATGCGCTTGATGTTGCGCGGCTTCAGACGCATCGGGCAGGCGGTGTCGCAGGCCGAGCCGTCGGGCGAATCGGCGGTGCTGCAGTCGCGGCAGTCGCGCGCACGCTCGCGATCGAAGGCGACCACCAGGCCCTTAGGGTTGGCCATCCAGGCCAGGCTCTGGAACAGGCCCACGGCGCAGCCGAAGCGGCAGAACAAGTGCCGCGCGAACATCAGCTCGGCGGTGAACACCAGGCTGCCGATGCCGATGAAGCGCGCCTGGTTGGGCGTGAGCGTGCCGTGGACCAGGTTGCCCCAGATCTGCTGCGGCGGCAGCAGGTAGGTCAGCAGCGTGATCGCCCACAGGAAACCGAAGGTGGCGCAGGCCAGCACGAAAGCCGGCCACCAGCGCTTGTCGGGGGCGCCGCCGGCGCGTGGCGTGGAGTGCTTGTCCCAGAAGCTGAGCTTGCCGCTGGCGCGCTGCAGCAGGCCGTTGAGCGACTCGACCAGCGAGAAGTGCGGGCACAGCCAGCCGCAGTACAGGCGCCCGTAGCGGTAGGCCACCGTCATGAAGGCGATCGCCAGCGCCACGGCGGGCAGGATGCCGCGCAGGATGATCGACAGCGCCGCCTGCGTGGCCGTCATGTGGCCGTTCACGAAGTCGTCGATGCCCAGCGACCAGCGAAAGCCGAGCACCCACAGCTGCGTCTCGGTGAGGTCGAAGCGCAGCAGGTTCAGCGCGGGGGCGACGAGGAACAGCGCGAAGAAGCCGATCTGCAGTGCACGGCGACGGCGCTGCAGCGTGGCCATGCGGCGCTGCTCCTGCGCATCGCCGCGCACGGCCAGGGCGACGCCCATGCCAGTGGCTCCGCCGCTCATCGCACGCCCCGCAATGCGTGAAACCCCGGAAGTCGGCAGGCGGCCTGCGGCCCGTTGCAGACATTCACGAAGACCCGCAGCGATGGGCGCGCGGGCAGGCGTTCCGGATATGCGCTCTCCGGCCCACGCTCGCGGGCGACCACCGAGGGACGCGGCGGCTGCCTCATCAACAACGCCTGCAGCCTGCACCCGCCAGGGCGACCGCGAATGGGGCCTGCGATCGCACACCCGAACCACCTGCCCCAGCAGCACCGAGGCCCTCATGACGGCAGGCCACCGCTGGTGCCGGCAGGGCGGCGGTGGTGCCTGCGGGCGCAGGCCCCATTCGCGGTCGCCCTGGCGAGGGCATGGCACACCAGGTGTTGATGCGGCCACGGTGGCGACACACAGTCGCCGCCCGCGAGCGTGGGCCGGAGAACGCGGGTACCGCCGTCGCCCTGCGACCATGCCCGTCGCACGCAAAGCAGACCCACGAAGACCGCAACGGGCCGCTGGCAGCCACTGGCCTGTCACTGCTCACCGGTGTTCTGGAAAACCTCATTTCAGCCATCGCCGACCACGGCACTCACCACCTCGGCCAGGGCGCGGGCCGTGTCGGCATCGTCGGTCAGCGCGTCGACGATCGCGGCCGTGCAGGAATCCCGCAGCGGCAGGCCGGCGGCGGCCAGGCGCGCGGCCATCACCAGCAGCCGCGTGCTCGCGGTCTCTTCGAGGTCGTGATCGGTGAGGCGGCGCAGCGCCTGCGCGAGTTGCACGAGCTGCTGCGCGACGGCCGCGGTGCAGCCGCTCTCTGCCTGCACGATGCTGCGCTCGATGTCGGGCACCGGGTAACCCAGCGTCAGCGCCACGAAACGCTGACGCGTGCTCGGC
This sequence comes from Rhizobacter sp. AJA081-3, assembly GCF_017795745.1. GTDB lineage: Bacteria > Pseudomonadota > Gammaproteobacteria > Burkholderiales > Burkholderiaceae_C > Piscinibacter. Next base: position 3,836,676 of record NZ_CP059067.1, read on the forward strand.
TTCAGGCCCTTGAGCAGGTTCTGGTAGCCGGGGTTGTAGGAGATCACCAGCATGAAGCCGGGGGCCGCGGCCAGCAGCTCGCCGGTGCGCTCGATCGGCAGCACGCGGCGGTCGTCGGCCAGCGGGTGCAGGACGACGGTGGTGTCCTTGCGCGCCTCGACCACCTCGTCGAGGTAGCAGATCGCACCTTCGCGCACCGCGCGCGTCAGCGGGCCGTCGCACCACACGGTGTCGCCGCCGCCGATCAGATGTCGGCCGACGAGGTCGGCCGCGCTGAGGTCATCGTGGCAGCTCACCGTGACCAGCGGGCGGCCGAGCCGCGCCGCCATGTGCTCGACGAAGCGCGTCTTGCCGCAGCCCGTCGGGCCCTTGATCAGCAGCGGCAGGCGGCTCGCATGGGCCTGCTCGAAGAGCGTGCATTCGCTGCCCTGGGCGGCGTAGTACGGCACCGCCGCCACCTGCCTTGCGCTCATCAGTTCCATCATCAGACTCCGCGGTCAGGCCGCCTGCAGGCGAGCGCTGCCGGCCTCCACCTCGTCGGCCGCGGGGCCGATGAAGAAGCTCGTCAGGTAGGTCAGCAGCCCGGCCAGGAACATCACGCCGCCGGCCACGCGAATCCAGTAGAAGAAGCGCAACTGGTCCTGCGTGTTCATGAACGACATCGCGTTCTCGGTGGGCATGCGCTGCAGCCACACCTGCAGGATGCCGGCGCCGGTCAGCGCGAGCACCATCACGCCCATGCCGATGGTCATGATCCAGAAGCTCCACATCTCGACCGCCTGCGCACGCTTCGGGTTGGCTTCGCGGCCGCGCAGGATCGGCATGGCGTAGCTGATCATCGCGATGACGACGAGCACATAGGCGCCGTAGAAGGCGAGGTGGCCGTGCGCCGCCGTGACCTGGCTGCCGTGGGTGTAGTAGTTCACCGCGCTGAGCGTGTGCGCGAAGCCCCACAGGCCGGCGCCGAGAAAGCCCATCACCGCGGTGCCCACCGCCCAGAGAACGGCGGCCTGGTTCGGGTGCTCGCGCTTGCGGCGCTGGACCATGTTGAAGGCGAACAGCGTCATCATGAAGAAGGGGATCGGCTCGAGCGCGCTGAACACGCTGCCCACCCAGTGCCAGTAGCCCGGCAGGCCGATGAAGAAGAAGTGGTGGCCGGTGCCCAGGATGCCGGTGACCAGCGCCATGGTGACGATCAGGTACAGCCACTTGTCGATCACCTCGCGGTCGACGCCGGTGGTCTTGACCAGCACGAAGGCGAGCAGCGCGCCGAGGATCAGCTCCCAGGTGCCTTCCACCCAGAGGTGGACGACGAACCACCAGTACATCTTGTCGCGCACCAGGTTGTTCGGGTTGACGAAGCTGAACAGGAACATCAGCGCCAGGCCCCACAGGCCCATCAGCAGCACCAGCGAGATCGCCGTCTTGCGGCCCTTCAGCACCGTCATGCTGATGTTGAAGAGGAAGCCCAGGGCCACGATCACGATGCCGAGCTTGGTCGGCAAAGGCTGCTCGAGGAACTCGCGGCCCATCGTCTTCAGCAGGTCGTTGCCAGTCCACTCCGCCAGCGTCGCGTAGGGCACCAGCAGGTAGCCCAGGATGGTGGCCGCGCCGGCGAAGAGGAAGATCCAGAACAGGATCTTCGCGAACAGCGGGCTGTACAGCTCGGTGTCGGCCTCCTCCGGAATCAGGTAGTAGGCCGAGCCCATGAAGCCGAACAGCAGCCACACGATGAGCAGGTTGGTGTGCACCATGCGGGCGATGTTGAACGGGATGGCCGGGAAGGCCAGATCGCCGATCAGGTACTGCAGCCCGAGCGTGAGCCCGAAGACGATCTGGCCGACGAACAGGCCGATCGCGGCGATGAAGTACAGCCGGGAGACCGACTGCGACTGGAACTTGAGGGTGGCGATGTGCATGGTGGTTCTCCTCAGCCCTCGATGTTCGGAGGCCAGTTTTCGGTGTTCACGCCGTTGGTCCACTTGAGGAACTCGACCATGTCGTCGAGCTGCGCATCGGTGAAGTGGAAGTTGGGCATCTGCCGGCGGCCCGGGGCGCCGGTGGGCTGGGCCTTGATCCAGGCCTTGATGAAGTCGGGGCCGCGGCGCTTGTAGACGTTGCCGAGCTCCGGCGCGAAGTACGCGCCCTCGCCCAGCAGCGTGTGGCAGCCGATGCAGTTGCGCGTCTCCCAGAGGTGCTTGCCGCGCACCACGGCGGGCGTGATGTCGGCGGATTTCGAGCGCTCGGGGATGCGTTGCTCGGTATCGAAGATCAGCGCGGCAAACAGCAGCACGAAGAAGGCCGTGCCGCCGTAGAAGATGTTGCGCGCCATCTGGCTGGTGAAGCCTTGGGCCATGGAAGTCTCCGCAGGTCGATGTGAATGCGCATAGCCTACGGATCCGGTCGGGAATTTCCTTGAACCGGAATAAGGAATCCGGTTTCGGCCGATCGAGCCGCCCGTGCAGGGCGCGATTGCAGAATCGGCCGCAGCCCATGCCTGGAGACCGACATGACCGTTCCCGCCCCCGAGCTGCGCCGCACCTGGCTGTTCGGCCCCGGTGCCGACGCAAGCGCGCACGACGCCATGCTGGCCAGCGGCGCCGATGCCTTGATCGTCGATCTCGAGGACTTCACCCCGCCGGCGCGGCGCGACGAGGCCCGCGGCCTGCTCTCGCGCTACGTGCAAGGCTGCCGCGCGGCGGGCCGGGTGGCGGCCATCCGCATCAACGCGCTGGACGGCGACGGCCGCGCCGACCTCGCCGCCGCGATGTCCACGCGGCCCGACGTGATCGCCCTGCCGATGGCCGCGAGCGCGGCGCAGATGCACTCGCTGCACGAAGCCATCGCGCAGTGGGAGCAGGCGCTGGGCATCGCGGCCGGCCGCACCGAGATCCTGCCGGTGTGCGAGACGGCACTCGGCGTGGTCGAGGTGCGCAGCATCGCCGCAGCCAGCCCGCGCATCCGCGGCGCGCTGCTCGGCGCCGAGGACCTGGCGAACGACCTGTGTGCCGAGCGCGGCCCCGACGCCGTGGAACTCGACCACGCGCGCCGCCGCTTCCTGCTCGAGTGCCGCGCCGCCGGCATCGAGCCGATCGACGCGCCCTACACCTTCAGCGACGCCGAGGGCGCGGTGCGCGAGGCCCGCTACGCGCGGCGCCTGGGCTACCGCAGCAAGTCACTGGTGCGCCCCGATCATGCCCGGCCGCTCAACGCCGCCCTGACGCCGGATGCCGGGGAACTGCAGCGTGCCCGTGCCCTCGTCGAGGCCTTCGAGGCGGCACGCCAGCGCGGCGAGGAGCGTGCGCTCGTCGACGGGCTCTGGGTCGAGGTGCCGACCTACCGCAATGCCTTGCGGCTGCTGGAACGGGCGCGCCGGCTTGGCGCCCGCTGAGGTCATTTTTATCACCTGATGCGAAATACTTACTTTCACGAAGTGACTTCGTTTGAAGTTGCCACTTAAGTCACATTAGCACCGCAAGGAAGTATTTATGCGATTTGTATTCGCCATTTTTGAGTATCATTCTTATCACTCAAGCGTCTTCCACCCGCCATGACCAAGACCATCCTGATCGTCGACGACTCCAGCTCCCTGCGCACGGTGGTGCGCCTCGCCCTCGTTCGCGCCGGCTACGAGGTGCTCGAGGCCGGCGACGGCATCGAGGGCCTCGAACAGCTGGAGAAAGGCCGGGTCAACCTGATCGTCAGCGACGTGAACATGCCCCGTATGGACGGCATCGCCTTCGTGCGCAAGCTCAAGGAGAACGCGCGCCACAAGTTCACGCCGGTGATCATGCTGACCACCGAAGGGCAGGACGCCAAGAAGCAGGAGGGCCGCGCCGCCGGTGCCAAGGCCTGGATGGTCAAGCCCTTCAACCCGCCGCAACTGCTGGACGCGGTGTCCAAACTGCTGCCCGCGTAGGAGCCGCCATGAGCCGCCACCTCCTGCCCCGCGAGCTGACCATCCACACCGCCGCCGACACCCACCGGGCGATGCTGGCCTGGGTGGCCGGCCTGGGCGATGCACAAGCCTGGTTCGTCGACGCCAGCCCGGTCGACGAGACCGATGCCGCCGGCGTGCAGTTGCTGCTGTCGCTCTCGCGCAGCGCCGCGCAGGCGCAGGCCACGCTGCACATCGAGACACCCAGCCCCGTGCTGGAGCGCGCCTGCCGCACGCTCGGCGTGGCAGGCACGCTGCTGGACACCCCGGCCGAAGGAAGACTCGCATGAACGACCACGACGACATCGGCTTCATCGCCGACGCCCTGCCCGCCTTCATCAGCGAGGGCCAGGAACAGATCAGCTCGATCGAGCAGTTGCTGCTGCAACTGGAAGACGCGCCGGACGACCGCGAGCTGCTCGACGCGCTGTTCCGTTGCGCCCACACCGTCAAGGGCTCGGCCGGCATCTTCGGCCTCGATGCGGTGGTGGCATTCACCCACCACGTCGAGACGCTGCTGGACTGCCTGCGTGAGGGCGAGCTCGCGCTGACGCCGGAGATCTCCACGTTGCTGCTGCAATGCAATGACCAGATCCGCCAGCTGATCGACCAGGCCACCGGCGGCAGCGACGACGACTCCGGCCAGGCCACTCGCGAGGTCCTGGTGGCCCGGCTCGAAGCCCTGCGACCCACGGCGCCTGCGGCGCGGCCGAGCGAGCCGGCAGCGTCAGCCCAGGCGGCCGGCCGGATGCAGGCCTGGCAGGTGTCCGCCCGCTTCGGCGCAGACACCTTCCGCAACGGCATGGATCCGCTGGCCCTGCTCAGCTACGTGGGCCAGCTCGGTGCGATGGACGCGGTGCAGTGCGACGGCGAGGCCGTGCCCGCACTCGACAGCCTCGATCCCGAGAGCTGCCACCTCGCCTTCGCCTTCACGCTGCACACCGACAAGGAGCGCCGCGCCATCGAAAACGCGTTCAGCTTCGCGATCGACGACACCGCATTGCAGATCGACGAAGCCGTCGCGCCCGACACGGCGGCCGAGACGGCGCCCGCGCCATCGGCCGAAAGCGCTGCGCTGGCCCCGGCCCGGCTGCGCGAACCGGCCAACGCCCCCCATGCCACCACCTCCACCGCCGACGCCGGCCGCTACATCCGCGTGCAGGCCGACCGGCTCGACGCCGTCATCAACCTGCTCGGCGAACTCGTCATCGCCAGCGCCGGCGCCTCGCTGCTGGCGCGGCAGACCCGCAACGGGGCGCTGATCGAAGCCAACCAGCAGATCGGCACACTCGTCGAGGACATCCGCAACGGCACGCTGCAGCTGCGCATGGTGCCCATCGGCGAGAGCTTCTCGCGCTTCCGTCGCGTGGTGCGCGATACCGCCGCCGAACTCGGCAAGGACGTCGTGCTGGAGATCGTGGGCGGCGAGACCGAGCTCGACAAGGCCGTCGTCGAACGCATCGCCGACCCGCTGATGCACCTCGTGCGCAACGCGCTGGACCATGGCCTGGAGACGCCCGCGCAGCGCCAGGCCGCCGGCAAGCCGGCCCAGGGCAGGCTGACGCTGTCGGCCTGCCACGAATCCGGCGCGATCCTGATCCGCATCGCCGACGACGGCCGCGGCATCCAGCGCGACAAGGTGCTGCAGCGCGCCTGGGACCGCGGCTTGCTCGAGCACGGCACGACACCGAGCGATGCCGAGATCTTCAACCTCATCTTCGAGGCCGGCTTCTCGACCGCCGAGAAGGTGACCAACCTGTCCGGCCGCGGCGTCGGCATGGACGTGGTCCGCCGCAACATCGAGGCGCTGCGCGGCAGCGTCACGGTGTCGAGCCAGGACGGGCAAGGCTCGTGCATTGAGATCCGCCTGCCGCTGACGCTGGCCATCATCGACGGCTTCCTCGTCGGCGTCGGCGCCAGCCGCTTCATCTTCCCGCTCGATGCCATCGCCGAAGTCATCGAGGACCGCCCCACCGCCACTGCGCTGGACGCGCGCGGACGCAGCGTCGTCGAGCTGCGCGGCCGCGTGCTGCCGGTGCTCAGCCTGCGCGCGCTGTACGCACTGGACACGCCGCCGCCCGAGCGCTGCAGCGTGGTCGTCATCCACTCCGGCGCACAGCGCTACGGCGTGCTCGTCGACATGCTGCTCGGCCAGCACCAGACCGTGATCAAGCCACTGGGCCGCATGTTCCGCAGCCTGCGCGGCATGTCCGGCTCCTCGATCCTCGGCAACGGCGAGGTTGCCCTCATCTTCGACGTCGCATCTCTGGGCCAGCTGGCCATGGAAGCGGCGACACCCTTTCCCCGCACGAAGTCCCACGCATCAACCGAAGGAACCCTGTGATGAACACCCCGAATGGAACCTGGCTCGAACAACTCGTCGCGGGCCCCCGTCTGGCCGAGCTCGCCGAAGCGCAGCTCGAGCGACAGGACTTGCGCGGCGTGCTGGCCGCCGTCGACGCCGCCTACGCCTACATCGAATTCGATCTCGGCGGCCATGTGCTGAAGGCAAACCAGAACTTCCTCTCGCTGCTGGGTTACGCCAGCGAAGACGTGGTCGGCAAGCACCACCGCATGTTCGTCGACCCGGCCGAAAGCAACCTGCCGGCCTACCAGCAGTTCTGGGCCGACCTGACCAGCGGCCGTTCGTACAGCCAGGTCTTCAAGCGCGTCACGCGATCCGGCCAGCCGGTGTGGATCCAGGCCGTCTACGCGCCCGTCAAGGATGCCGCCGGCAAGGTGGTCAAGTGCGTGAAGATCGCCACCGATGTGACGCAGGCACGCCTGCAGGCCGCCGACTACGAAGGCCAGATCAAGGCCGTCAGCAAGGCGCAGGCGGTCATCGAGTTCACGCTCGACGGCAAGGTGATCGACGCCAACGACAACTTCCTCAACACCCTGGGCTACAGCCTGGGCGAGATCAAGGGCCAGCATCATTCGATGTTCGTCGAGCCGACCTACCGGGCCGGCAGCGAATACCGGCTGTTCTGGGACAAGCTCGGGCGCGGGGAGTACGACGCCGGCCAGTACCTGCGCATCGGCAAGGGCGGCAAGGAAGTGTGGATCCAGGCGTCCTACAACCCGATCTACGGGCTCGACGGAAAGCCGTTCAAGGTGGTGAAGTACGCGACGGACGTCACTGCCGAGGTCAAGGCCAACCAGATGCTTCGCGACGCCGTGGAGCAGGCGCAGCAAGTCACCTCGGCCGCGAAGGCCGGTGAGCTCGGGCAGCGCATCCCGATGGAGGGCAAGAGCGGGCCCATCGCCGACATGTGTTCGGGCGTGAACGAGCTGCTCGACACCACCGCTGCCGTGTTCGACGACGTCGTGCGGCTGTTCTCCGGCCTGGCCGGCGGCGACCTCACCCAGCGCATCACTCGCGATGTGCAAGGCGTGTTCGACCAGGTCAAGCGCGACGCCAACGCCAGCAGCGAGAAGCTCGCCGGCATCATCGAGGAAGTGCGCTCGGCAGCCGACGCGTTGACGGGCGCGGCCAACCAGGTCAGCGCCACGGCGCAGTCGCTGTCTCAAGCGGCCAGCGAGCAGGCCTCGTCGGTGGAGGAGACCACTGCGTCCATCGACATGATGTCGGCCTCGATCACCCAGAACAGCGACAACGCGAAGGTCACCGACGGCATGGCCACCAAGGCCAGCAAGGAAGCCGGCGAAGGCGGCCAGGCGGTGACGCAGACGGTCAGCGCGATGAAGCAGATCGCTGCGAAGATCAGCATCGTCGACGACATCGCCTACCAGACCAACTTGCTGGCGCTGAACGCCGCCATCGAGGCGGCGCGGGCGGGCGAACACGGCAAGGGCTTCGCGGTGGTGGCGGCCGAAGTGCGCAAGCTGGCCGAGCGCAGCCAGGAGGCGGCCAAGGAGATCGGCGACCTGGCGGCCAACAGCGTGTCCACCGCCGAGCGCGCGGGCAAGCTGCTCGACGAGATCGTGCCGTCGATCCAGAAGACCAGCGAGCTGGTGCAGGAGATCGCCGCGGCCTCGCAGGAGCAGAGTCAGTCGGTCACGCAGATCGGCGGGGCGATGGGGCAGCTGAGCAAGGCGACGCAGCAGAACGCCTCGGCCTCGGAGGAACTGGCCGCCACGTCGGAAGAGCTGTCCGGCCAGGCCGAGCAACTGCAGCAGTCGGTGTCGTTCTTCGCCGCTGGCGGCAAGGGCGAGGTGCAGCGCATCGCCCGCGGCGACGGCCCCAGCGGCGTGGAGCGCCGCGCGGCCAATACGCCCCAGCGCACCACGGCAGCGGCACGGCCCGGCAGCGCGCCGGCCCGCTTCGCGGCCACCGGCACGCACGGCAACTTCCGCCCGTACTGAGAGCCTGCCATGCAGCAGGACCACAACGCCCAGTACCTGACCTTCCACCTCGCGGCCGAGGTGTTCGCCATCGACATCCGCAGCGTGCGCGAGATCATCCAGTACGGGGCCATGACCACCGTGCCGCTGATGCCCTCGTTCGTGCGCGGCGTCATCAACCTGCGCGGCTCGGTCGTGCCGGTGATCGACCTGCACGCCCGCTTCGGCCGCCCGGCCGCCCAGGTCGGCAAGAAGACCTGCGTGGTCATCTTCGACGCGATGCGCGAGGGTGAACGCGTCGAGCTCGGCCTGATGGTCGATGCGGTCAGCGAGGTCGTCGACATCGCCGCCGACGCCATCGAGCCGCCGCCGAACTTCGGCACCTCGGTGCGCCGCGACTTCATCCGCGCCATGGGCAAGCGAGGCGACCGCTTCGTCATCATCCTCGAGCCCGACCGCGCCTTCGATGTCGACGAGATGGCGAACCTCTGCGAGGCCTCGCAGGAGGCGCTGGCGGCATGAGGTCGCTCAGCGAGACAGCGTCAGCTGCAGCGTCAACGGCCGCTCGCTCTTGTTGGTCCACATCCAGCAGTAGTCCTGGTCGAGCTTCACCTTCAGCGTGGCGGCGCCCTTCGCGGCGCCGGCACGCCGGACCGGGAACACGACCTTCTGGCCCTGGTGGTAGTGGATGTTGAAGTCCATCGGTCCTGCGGATTCAAAGTGCCAGCGCACCGCCGTGCCGCGCGCCAGCGTGCCGCAGACTTCGGCAAAGCCGCCGGGGGCCACTTCGGCGCGGTGCTCGAAGCGACCCTGAGCACTCCAGGCGATGTCGATGACGTCCGCACGCGCGGGCGCGCCAGCCATCGCCGTGATGGCCACGGCAGCGAGCAGCAATCGGTTCGATGTCATGCGCCGATTCTGCGCGACAGCGCGGAGTTCCGCGCCCGCACAAACGCGAGCAGGCGCGCCGGGTAGTCGGCGCCGACCGCGCCACGCACCGACGGCCGCTGGGCCAGCGCGGCACGCCAGCGGGCCACGCGAGGCAGTGCATCCATGAAGCCGAAGTCGCCGATGTCGTCGAAGACGTCGAGGTAGCGGAACACCGGCCCGAACGCCGCGTCGACGAGGCCGAAAGCTTCGCCATCGAACCATGGGCCCTCGCCCAGCACGGCCTCGATCTGGGCGAAGCGCCGATGGATGTCCTTCGCTGCGGCCGCCAGCGCCGCATCGTCGGCCGCGTTGTACAAGGTCCCGATCGCGTTGAGCAGGGCCGAGCCGAACTCCATCCAGGCCCGGTGGCGCGCGCGCCGCAGCGCATCGGCCGGATGCAGGCGTGGCGCCTCGGTCTCGTCGAGGTACTCGCAGATGACGGCGGACTCGAACAGCGCCTCGCCGCCGACCTGCAGCACCGGCGTCTTGCCCAGCGGCGAGAGGGCGAGGAACCAGCCGGGCTTGTTCGCCAGGTCGATGTCACGGCGCTCGAAGGGCACGCCTTTCTCGGCCAGCACGATGGCGGCTCGCTGCACGTACGGGCACAGCGCGTGGCTCACCAGGGTCAGCGGGGTTCGCATGGCGATGCCCCCTCAGGCGCCGCGCGGCGCGAGCCAGTCGCCTCGGCGCATTGCCCAGGCACCGTCGCCGATCAGCCACAGCACCAGCGAGGCGACGACGAGGAACACCGGGTACTCCCAGCCGCCGTTCGGGCTGGTGTGCACCCAGCCGTTGGGCACGTGCACCCAGGCCGCGGCCACCATGATCGGCAGCAACGCGAGCGCCACCTGCCGCGCGTAGACGCCGAGCAGCAGCGCCAGACCGCCGAGCAATTCGGCGGCGAACACCGGATAGGCCAGCAGCGACGGCAGGCCGATGCTGGCGAAGTACTGCGCAGTGCCGGGCAGCGTGAACACGAACAGCTTGAGCAGCGCGTGGGCGATCCACATCGTTCCCAGTGCGATACGCAGCAGGGTGGCGCCGAGGTTTGCAGCGTGATCGGAATGATGGGCGGTCATGGCCGCATCTCCTTGAAGTTGACGATGGCCACACTTTAGGATTGCAGCCTCGCCGTGAAAATCGGCGCGGAGGCAAACCATGAATGCACGAACGCAATACCAGATCGGCGCCGCCGAACTCGACGTGGTGCTCGCGATGGTGCGCAGCGGCACGCTCGCCGCCGCGGGCGAGCGGCTCGGTGTCGACGCGTCGACGGTGTTCCGCGCGCTGCAGCGCATCGAGCGCGGGCTCGGGCTGGCGCTGTTCGAGCGCTCGCGCAGTGGCTACCTCGCCAACGAGCTGGCGCAGGCGCTGGCCGAGCAGGCCGAGCAGGTCGAGGCCGCGCTCGAAGCCGCACGCTCGGCCGCGCAGCAACGGCCCGACCGCGTCGCCGGCACGGTGCGCATCACCACCACCGACACGATCCTGCACGGCCTGGTGGCGCCGGCGCTGAAACCCTTGCGTGCCGCGCATCCGCTGCTCGACTACGAGCTGCATGCCGGCAACGAACTCGCCAGCCTGACGCGCCGCGATGCCGACATCGCCGTGCGCGCCACGCGCCGCCCGCCGCAGCACCTGGTGGGCCGGCATGTGGGGCCGATCCGCGTGGCGCTGTACGCGGCGAAGAAGTCGGCCATCAAGCGTGTCGACGACCTCGACCCGGCCACGCCCTGGATCGCACCGGACGACGCCCTGCCCGATCACCCTTCGGTGGTCTGGCGCAAGCGCCGTTTCCCGAAGGTGCAGCCGGCCTACCGCGTGAGCAGCATCATGACGGTGATGGAGCTGGTCGCTCTGGGGCTGGGCGTGGGCGTGCTGCCGCTGTTCCTGGCTGCGCAGCGCAGCGATCTGCGCCAGCTCGGCGAGGTGCTCGACGAATGCCAGACCGAGCTGTGGCTGCTCACGCACCCGGAGTCGCGCCACCTGCGCCGGGTCGCGACGGTGTATGGTCACCTGGCCGAGACGCTGTCGCTGGACTGAACGCCACCGATTCCCCGATGAACCGACCCGCCCTGTTGCGCCCGATGCTGTACGCACTCACGCTGGCCGCGCTGCTCTATGCGGCGATCCTCGCGCTGCTCTGGTTCGGCCAGGAGCAGCTGCTGTTCCAGCCGACACCGCTGGATGCGGCCCACCCGCTGGCGCGCGAGCCCGACGTGCACGAGCGTTTCGTCGACGTGCCCGGCGCGCGGCTGTCGCTGCTGGAGCTGCGCCTGCCCGACCCGAAGGGCGTGGTCTTCTTCCTGCACGGCAACGCCGGCAACCTGGAGAGCTGGTTCGTCAACGCCGACTTCTACCGCCGCGCCAACTTCGACCTGGTGATGCTCGACTACCGCGGCTACGGCAAGAGCAGCGGGCGCATCGCCAGCGAGGCGCAGTTGCACGACGACGTGAGCGCGGTGTGGCTGCAGGTGGCGCCGCGTTATGCCGGCAAGCGCATCGTCTTCTACGGCCGCTCGCTCGGCACGGGCCTGGCCGCGCGGCTTGCGGTGCAGTCGCCGCCCGACCTGACGATGCTGGTCTCGCCCTACGAGAGCATGGTGGCATTGGCGCGCACGCACTACCCCTGGGTGCCGGGCGGGCTGCTGCGCTACCCGCTGCGCACCGACGAGCAGATCGGCCGCATCCGCGGGCCGTTGATGCTGCTGCACGGCGAGCTCGACACGCTGATCCCGCCGGCGCACAGCGAGGCGCTGCGCACACGCGCACCGCAGGCGCGGCTGGTGCTCGTGCCCGGCGGTGGCCACAACGACCTGCAGCAGTTCGACAGCTACCTGCAGGCGGTGTCGGCGGCGCTGCGCGCGCTCTAGCGTGCCTGGGCCGGCGCCAGGCGCGGCAGCAGCTGCCGATGCCCGACCGGGGTGAGCTCCACCTCGCGGCCGGTGCCACGGCGCAGCCAGCCCTTGTAGACACAATGCCGGAAGAACTCGTCGGCGAGTTGCCCGGCGAGGTGGTCGCGGCGCTCCGACCAGTCCATGCACGCATAGGCGAAGCGCCGCCGGCCGCTGGGCGCGGCCGGCTCGAGGCCGAGGCCGGCGAGCCAGGTGCGCCCGCGGTCCGTGAGCGCATAACCCTCGGGCACGGCCCGCAGGCCCTCGCCCGCGAGCAGCGATTCGAACAGCTGCACGCCGAGCCGTCCGGCCAGGTGGCCGTAGCAGCAGCGCGCCTCGCGCAATGCGCGACGCGCCGGGCGCGACCAGGCTTCGTCGCGCTCGCCTTGTTCGGCGACGAGCGCCAGCGCCTCCAGGGCATGCGCCACCTCGGGCCCGGCCAGCCGGAAGTAACGGTGCCGCCCGCGCGGCTCGCACACGACGAAACGCGCATCGACCAGCTTGGCGAGGTGGCCGCTGGCCGTGGCCGCGGTGACCGTGGCCGCCCGTGCCAGCTCACCCGCCGTGGCGAAGTCGCCCGACAGCAGGTGGCCGAGCATGCGCGAGCGCGCCGGGTCGGCGACCATCGCCGCGACACGGGCCAGCCGGGGTTCGTGCGGGGTCGCCATGGCGCTCAGCGTAGCGCAGCCGGCGGCGCGGCGGTCACGGCGCCAGCTCGCGGCGCCGCTCGCGCGTGCCGGCCACGTCCTGCAGCCAGCTGCGCTCTTCGCGCAGGATGAAGCGCTCGCGCTGCGCACGCTCGAAGTTCGCACGGCCTTCCGCGTCACGCCGCAGCGCGGCCCGGTAGCGCTCGTAGGCGGCCAGGTCGTCGAAGCCGATCAGGCCCCAGGCGACGTCGTTGCTGCCCTCGTACGGCAGGAAGTAGCCGATCAGCTCGCCGCCGCAGCGCGGGATGATGCGGCCCCAGGCTTCGGCGTAGGCCTGGAAGGCGTCGCGCTGGAACGGGTCGATCTGGTAGCGGATGAAGCAGGTCAAGGGCATGGCGGCGCTCGGGGCGATGGCTGCGTGAAGACGCACTGTGCGCCCCGCCGCGCCGCCGATGCTTCGGCCTGCGCCGAAGCATCAGGCCGGCTTGCTCACCACGCCGCGCTCACCACTTCATCTCGCCCTTGTTGACCTTGGCGCCGATGTCCAGCGCGATGCCCAGGCCCGCGGCCGGGTAGGCGGCTTTCATCGCGTCGATCAGCGCGGCGCCGCTGGCGGCCTTGGCCAGCTCGGTCTCGAAGCGCGACAGGTAGTTCTGGCTCCAGGCCAGCTGCGCGGCGTCCTGCTTCCAGCCCGGCAGTGCGTGACCCGGGATCACCGTGACCGGCTGCAGCGCGGCCATCGCGCCGAGCTTGCGGCTCCAGTCGGCACGCTCCTGCACGCTCTGCGTGTCGGCCGTCCACAGGTGCAGGCCGCCGAACACGTTGACGCCGCCGGCGATCGCCTGCAGCGACGGGATCCACACGTAGCTGCGATGCGGCAGGCCGTCGTCGAGGCCGCGGATCTCCAGTGTCTGGCCTTCCAGCGTGATCGTGTTGCCGGCCAGCGGCTCGGGCAGCGGCACGTTCTTCGGCGCGTTGGCGCCGAGCCGCGGCCCCCACACCTGCAGCTTGGCGGGCAGCGTGGCCTGGATCTTCTTCAGCGTCGGCGCGGTGGCCACCACCTTCGCGTCCGGGAAGTACTGCTTGAGCACCTCGATGCCGAAGTAGAAGTCGGGGTCGGCCTGGCTGATGTAGATGGTCTTCAGCGTCTTGCGGCTGTCGAGCACCATCGCCGCGATGCGCAGCGCATCGGCGCGCGTGAACCCGGTGTCGAGCAGCACGGCGTCGGTCTTGCCGGCGACCAGCACGGCGTTGACGTGGAAGCTGCCGGCATCGCCGTTGTAGACCTGCAGAGTCAGCGGCGCGGCGGCTGGAGCCGCCGCCTGCGCGGCGGCATCGCCGGCGACCACGGCCATGCCGAAGCCGAGCGGAGCGATCAGGCGGGAAAGGAGCTTCATCGAGTGCATGTCGGTACCCAGGTCAGTGAAGGAATGGGCGCACTGTATTGATTCGCTTCGAGTCGATAAACAGTAGACTGGTCCACAGTTTGTCTACTCATTCGATCAAATCCATGGACCGATTCACCGCCATGCAGGTGTTCACCGAGGTCGCCGAGCGCGGCAGCCTTACCGACACGGCTGCTGCGCTGGACATGTCGCGCGCGATGGTGTCGCGCTACCTCGAAAGCCTGGAGCAGTGGCTGGGCGTGCGCCTGCTGCACCGCACGACGCGGCGGGTCAGCCTCACCGATGCCGGCGGCGAAGCGCTCGAACGCTGCCGGCAGGTGCTCGAACTGACGCGCGACGTGCAGGCCGTGGCCGGCCAGCGCCGCGGCACGCCGCGCGGCAAGCTGCGCATCACCGCGAGCTCGTCGTTCGCGCAGGCGCACCTGGCCGGGCTGATGACGGAGTTCCTGCAGCAGCACCCGCAGACGCAGATCGAGCTGATCGCGCTGGAGCGGGCGGTGAACCTGGTGGAAGAGCGGATCGACCTGGCCGTGCGCATCGGCAACAAGCTCGACGACACGCTGGTCGCGCGCCGCCTCGGCGTGTGCCGCTCGGTGGTGTGCGCCTCACCCGCCTACCTGGCGGCGCACGGCACGCCGGCCGCGCCGGACGAGCTGCGCACGCACCGCTGCATCTCGCACGCCAACGTCAGCCGCATCGAGTTCCGCCTGCAGCGCGACGGCCAGGCGCCGTGCGCGCCGATCACGCCGGCGCTGCAGAGCAACGACACGGCGGTGGTGCGCCAGGCCACGCTCGACGGCGGCGGCATCGCGCAGCTGCCGACCTACTTCGTCGCCGACGACCTGGTGCAGGGCCGGCTGGTGCGCGTGCTGCCCGCGCACGAACCCGAGGTGCTGGGCATCCACGCGGTCTACCTGTCGCGCCAGCACCAGCCGCTGCTGCTGCGCGTGATGCTCGACTTCCTCGCCGAGCGCTTCAGCGGCGAGCTGGCGCCGTGGGACCGCGCGATCGAGGCGGCGGCGCGCACCGCACGCCCTGCACGCGGCCGCTCACGGGCCCGCACACCCACTCAAGGCCGTGGATCGTCGGCGTGAATCTGCAGCGCCTCGAGGAAGCGCGACACCATGTTGTACGAGGCGATGGTGGCCACCAGCTCGACCAGCCGGCGCTCGCCGAGGTGCTCGCGCACCGCCTGCACCAGCGGCGCCTCGACATGCACGTCGCGCGTCATCGCGTCGCACAGGCGCAGCACGTCGCCCTGCAGCGGCGTGAACAGATGCGCCGCCTCGCCCCAGGCCGGCAGCGCGGACAGCTGCGCCGGCGTCAGGCCTTCCTTCAGCGCGATCGGCTCGTGCTGCTGCGCCTCGTAGGGCGCGCCGTTGAGGTGGGCGATGCGCATGATGACCAGCTCGCGCAGGTCGCCGCCGAGTTCGAGCTTCTGCCGCACCTGCGTCATGAAACCGAGCCAGCCCTCGGCCAGCGGCGGGCTGTGCATCAGCATCTGGTACAGGTGCAGCACGCTGCCGCGTTCGGCGACGATGCGCTGCACCAGCGGCAACGCGGCGGGCGAGCTCAGGTCGGCGTAGGGGATGCGGGCCATGGCGTGGGGTGCGTGTGGGTTCAGACGACGAGCGCCGGGTCGATCTGGCGCAGCCGGTGGTCGACGTAGTAGCCACCGTACTCGGTGTACTGCAGGAACCCGCGGCCGCACTCGGCGCAGGCCCAGATCTCGCAGCGGTTGTAGGGAAAGTGGCTCGCTGCCACGGGCGCCGCCGCCGACCAGAAGTGGCTGCCCGGCCATTCTTCGACCGTGGGCTCGTCGACGGCCGGATCGCGCAGCGTGCCGAGATGCAGCAGCAGCGGTTCGCGCAGCGGCTGGCCGATCGACTCCCAGCCGGCACAGCGCAGGTTCGAGCAGGCGCAGTCCGCCGGCGCGGCGGCCGGGTCGGGCAGCGCCCGCAGGTCCTCGCGCGTCAGCTGCGCCGCCGCGCCATCGGCCATCTCAATCCGCCTTGATGTCGTTGGCCTTGACGATCTTCGCCCAGGTGTCGACCTGGCTCTCGATGAAGGCCTGCGCGGCGGCGGGCGTGCCGATGTTCGTCACGATGCCCTGTGCGGCGAGCTTCTCGGCCACCTCGGGCTGCCTCAACGCGGCATTGATCTCCTCGTTCAAACGCTTGACGATGTCGGCCGGCGTCTTCGCGGGGGCGAGCACCGCCCACCAGGCCGGCGCGTCGAAGCCGACGAAGCCGCTCTCGGCCACCGTCGGCACCTCGGGCAGGTTGGCGCTGCGCTGGCTGGTGGTGACGGCCAGCGCACGCAGGCGCTTGCTGTCGATGTGCGGCTTGGACAGGAACACCGAGCCCACCGCGAGCGGCACGTGGCCGGCGACGGCGTCGTTCATCAGCGGGCCGCCGCCGCGGTAGGGCACGTGCACCAGATCCAGCTTGCCGCTCTTGGCGAGCATGGTCACCGCGAGGTGGCCGAGGCTGCCCGAGCCGATGCTGCCGTAGCTGATGCTGGTGCCGCTCTTCGAGGCGTTGACCACGTCGGCGAAGCTCTTGTAGGGCGAGCTTGCCACCGTGGTGATGACCATCGCGCCAGTGCCGATCAGCGACACCGCCGTCAGGTCACGCTTGGTGTCGTAGGGCAGGCTGGCGATCAGGCTGGGGTTCACACCGTGGGTGTCGAACACCACCGCGAAGGTGTAGCCGTCGGCCGGTGCGTTGGCCACCGCCGCGGTGCCGATCGAGCCCGAGGCGCCACCCTTGTTGTCGACCACCACGCTCTGGCCGAGCCGTTGCTGCAGCACCGGCGCGAGGATGCGCGCCACCTGGTCGACCGAGCCGCCGGGCGGGAACACCGCGACCAGCTTGATCGGCTGCCTGGCCGGCCAGGCCTGCGCCTGCGCGGACGCAGGCACCACGATGGCCGCCAGCACGGCAGCCGTGGCCAGCGCGAGGCACCCGAGGGAGGACAACTTCGATCGCAGTTTCATGGGCGGCGTTCCGGTGGCTCGTGACAATGCGGGACAGGCCCGCGGTGCGCCCGAGTGTGCGAGAGCCCACCCGCGCTGTCGATGTGGAAAGCACGGGGGCAGGTCAGCGGGTTAGGCTAGCGCCCTGCGCCGCACATTTCGCGCCTTTCCTCCGCCCTTCCACGATGACCAAGCATTCCCTCGAACACTGGCTCGCCGACGCCGGCGACGCCGATGTCGCCACACTCGAGGTGCCGCCGGCGATCGACCGGATGCGTCGCTTCCAGGTCGACGTGCGCTTCGTCGTGCAGTGCCCGGCCGAGGGCACGCCGGCCTGGCACGCGATGACGGTGGAGGTCAACGGGCGTCGAGAGTGGTCGCGCCGGATCGACACGGCCAACCCGGGCCAGACCGACAGCCTGGACTACCACCTGCAGGTCGACCTGCCCGAAGGAATGGCGCTGCGTGTGCGCGCCACGACGCAGGTGCGCGCGGCGCGGCGCCGCCTGCTGCGCATCGAGGCCGAGGAACAGTGAGGCTCTGGCAGCCAGGCACCGCCCGTCATCACCTCACTTCATGCCCTGCGCGACCCACTGCAGCACGGCCTTCGCCGCCTCGTCAGACACCATCACGTGCGTGTGCACGGCGTCCTTCTCGTGCATCTCGTCCAGCCAGTGCTGCAGCGCCTGCGCCGGGTCACCTCGGCGCGCGGCGCTGTCGGCCAGGCTCCTGAACTTCGGCGCGGAATGCGCCTGAGCGCCGTGGCAGTTGAGGCAGCCGAAGTCGGCTGCCGCCTGGGCGCCGTCGGCGGCCATGGCCTGCGCCGCAACCAAGGCGAATCCGACGAAGAGCAATGCCGGTTTGAAGACGTGAAGCGTCATGGTGACTCCTTGGCGTGAAGATGGGCCGTGTCGAGCAGGCGGTCGAATCCAGGATAGCCCTCGCAGCCGAGCGAGAACTTGCGCGTGAAGCGGCCCCAGGGCTGGCCGGCGCGCAATGCAGCCTTGAAAGCCGGGGCATCGACCACCCAGCTGCCGCCCAGCGAGGTGACGCCGCGCGCGAACAGCGGGTCAGGCAGGCAGCCGGCGCCCGGGCCGATCAGCGCCACGCGCTGCGCATGGCGGCAGCGTTCGAGCAGCGCATCCAGCGTGTCGTTGAGCAGCACCGTGCTGGTCGAGAGGATCTTGTTGCAGAGCGCCAGCTCGCTCGCATCGAGCGTGACCTGCCAGCCCTCGCGCGGGCCCGAGAGCTCGGCGCGCAGCTCGAGCACGGTGAGCCGCGCGCCGGTGGCCAGCACCTGATTCACCAGCGGCGGGAACAGGCCGACCATGCCGAGGTGGTCGCCGGCGTGCAGGTCGAGGTCGCCGATCGAGCCGCCGGCCGCAGGCGGCAGGTAGCCGGCGCGGTCGAACAGGTGACGCGTGAGCGCGTTCACGGTGGCGAAACCCAGGGTCCGCTCGGCGCCCTGTGACTGCGCATACTTCCGCGCAAGCTCCGGCGCGGGCATGCCGACCAGTCCATCGAGCGATCCCGGCGCGCGCAGCCGCGCCAGCGTGTCGCCGAGCAGCACGAAGCTCAGGCCGAGCGAGCCGTCTTCCAGCTCGACGGCGCAGAACTCGCCGTCGCGCGTGCCGTCGGCCGCGGGCGGCGGCAGGTGCACGGCGCGCACGGCCGGCAGGGGCCCGCGGGCGGCCAGGCGATCGACGAAGTCGACCAGGTCGGAAGCGACGCTGTTCATGGCCGCACTCTGGCGGTCATCGCCCGGCCGCGCCTTGCGCTGCCACAGAAGATGGGCTGGGGCGCGCCGTCCACGTCGCGCCTCAGCGCCATGCATCGATGAGGCCCAGTGCCTCCTGCGGCGACAGGCCTGCCGTGGCGCACAAGGCATAGCCCTTGCGGATCGACACCCGGTACGGCAGACGGAAGACGATGGCATTCATCGGCGGAAGCTCTTCCTCCACGAGGTCTTCCATGCGCAGGTCCTCGTGGCGGCCGGCACCGCACAGGCGATCCGCCTCGTCGCGCCACTTGCGGATCACCGCCTCGCGGTCGGTCCAGGGTGCGACGTTCGACTTCACGAAGAGGTAGTGCAGGCCTGGCCGCAGCGCCTCGCGGTACACGCCGCCGGCCATCGGACTGGGCCCCTGGCCGAGATCGTGGCTGGAGGTGCAGGCCAGCAGCAGCGCAGGCAGCGTGAAGGCGAGCTGCCGCTTCATGGCGCGGCCCGGCGCAGCGCATCGTTGTCGAGCTGCATGAGTCTCGGGGAGAGGTTCAGCACCCGCTGCGGCGGTGACTGGCCGCGCCGCGAAAGCAAGGCGAGGTCGCGATCCAGCCGGTCGCTGACCACGAAGAAGACTCCCTGCACCTGCGGGATGCGGTATTCGTCGCGGCCCAGGCGCAGGTGGCTGATGAACTGCCCGAGGTAGGTCGCGCCGCCCGCCTCGACCCGGAAGGTCACAGCGCCCGGGTCGGCCAGGTAGACGTGGGCCGCCCAACCGTGCATCGGCGCGTTCTCGACGGCGGCGCCGACGAGCGCGTAGTCGCCGGCCGGCAGGCGCGCGACGAACAGGGTCCCTTTCGCGTCCGCCTCGCTCAAGTCGACCGGCGTGTCGAACAGCGGCGACAGCAGCCGGCCCGCCGTGCCCACCGGTGAATGGAACACGAACTCTCCCGGCGCTTGAGCAGGATCGCCTGCCACCGCGCGGAACTGCAGCGTGCTCAACTCGATCGTCGGCGCCGTGGCAGCGACGCCGATCGAGCCGAACACCAGGCCGGTGCCGGGGCTTTTGCCCTCGGGCAGCGAAGCGGGCAAGCGGGCGCTCGAGACGCAAGCGGTCGCCAGCACGGCGACTGCCAGGCAGAACAAGGCCAACAGTGCGCGGCCAAACCACATCGACGACATCCCCGGAATGCAGTGCCCTTATCGCATCTGCGCGGCCGGGCTCGCTTGACCGCGCGCAACGCCGGCCGGGGCGGCCCCGGGGCCGCAGGCTACAGTCCGCCCATGGGATACGAACTGCATTACTGGCCGGGCATCCAGGGCCGCGGCGAATTCGTGCGGCTCGCACTCGAGGCGGCCGGCGCGCCCTACACCGACGTGGCACGCGGCGACGAGGCTGCCGGCCAGGGCCTGCCGGCGATGCAACGCCTGCTCGATGACGACACGCAGGTGCATCCGCCCTTCGCGCCGCCCTTCCTGCGCGACGGCGCGCTGCTGATCGGTCAGACCGCGGCGATCCTGCACCACCTCGGGCCGACGCTGAAGCTGGTCGGGCGCAGCGAGCAGGCGCGCGTGTGGACGCAGCAGATCCAGCTGACCATCGCCGACATGGTCACCGAGGCACACGACACGCACCACCCGGTCGGCTCGGGCCTGTACTACGAAGACCAGAAGCCCGAGGCGCTGCGCCGCGCGAAGGAGTTCTGCAGCGCACGCCTGCCCAAGTTCATGGGCTGGTTCGAGCGCATCCTGACGCGCAACCCGGCCGGCGCGCGGCACCTGGTGGGCGGCAAGCTGAGCTACGCCGACCTGTCGCTGTTCCAGCTCGTCGAGGGCCTGCGCTACGCCTTCCCGACAGCGGCGCAGCGCGTGCTGGCCACGACACCGCTGGTCGTGCAGCTGCACGACCGCGTCGCTGCCGCACCGCGCGTGGCCGCCTACCTGCGCAGCGAGCGGCGCCTGCCGTTCAACGAACAGGGCATCTTCCGCCGCTACCCCGAGCTCGATCTTCCCTGATCCGCGGCGGCCCAGCCGCCCGGTCGCAGAAAGCACAGGCACATGGCCATCCAGTGGTTCCCGGGTCACATGAACTCGACGAAGAAGGCGATCGCCGAGCGATTGCCCGACATCGACGTGGTGATCGAGCTGCTCGACGCGCGCCTGCCCGGCTCGAGCAGCAACCCGCTGCTCGCCGAGCTGACGGCGGGCAAGCCGGCGCTGAAGGTGCTCAACAAGCAGGACCTCGCCGAACCCGAGCTGACCGCGGCGTGGCTGGCCCACTTCAACGCGCTGCCGGGCACGCGCGCGCTGGCGCTCGATGCCAGCGTCACGGCGCCGGCACGCGCGCTGATCGCCGCCTGCCGCGCGCTCGCGCCGCTGCGCGGCGGCATGGTCAAGCCGCTGCGCGTGCTGATCTGCGGCATCCCCAACGTCGGCAAGTCGACGCTGATCAACACGCTGGTCGGCCAGCGCGCCACGCTCACCGGCGACGAGCCGGGCATCACCAAGCTCGAGCAGAAGATCGTGCTGGCGCCGGACTTCTACCTGTTCGACACGCCCGGCATGCTGTGGCCGCGCATCACCGTCGAGCGCAGCGGCTACCACCTCGCGGCCAGCGGCGGCATTGGCCGCAATGCCTACGACGAGGAAGAGGTTGCGCTCGCGCTGCTCGCCCAGGTGCGCTTGCGCCATGCCGAGCGGCTGATCGCACGCTACAAGCTGGCCGACCTCGCCGCACTCACCGACGACGAACTGCTCGCCGAGCTCGGCCGCAAGCGCGGCGGCCTGATGGCCGGCGGGCGGGTCAACCTGCAGAAGGCCGCCGAGATCGCCATCAACGACTTCCGCAGCGGGGCCTGGGGCCGCATCACGCTGGAGTCGCCGCAGGAGTTCATGCAGTGGTGGGCGCAGGGCCAGGCGATCGAGGCCGAGCGGCGCGAGAAGCGCGAGCAGCGTGGCCGCGGAAAGAAGCAACCCTCCGCGTAGGCTGAGCTGCTTGCCTGTTCGGCGCCGTGCATCGTGGCTCGTCTCGGCAACGCTCGGACCCAGGCCATGCGACGAGAACAGCGATTCGGGCGGACTGCTCTTTGCAGCCAGTGGGAACAAGTTGCGCCGAAGACGGCACAGCGTCGAGGAAACAGGAGGCCAGCATGTCGAAACTTCAGGGCGGATGCCGCTGTGGCGCGGTGCGCTACACGCTGGCGCTGGATGCACTGCCGCGAACATACGCCTGCCATTGCCGGGACTGCCAGACGTGGAGCGGCAGCGCGTTCAGTCAGCAGGCTTTCCTGCCCGAGGCGTCGCTGAGCGTGACCGGCCCGCTGGCTGTCTATGAGCTGACCACCCCGAGCGGCAGGACCTCGATCCAGCGGATGTGCGCCGTCTGCCATGCGCGCGTCTACAACTCGAACAGTGCCCGGCCGGGCATCGTGGTGCTGCGCGCAGGCACGCTGGACCGAAGCGATGAACTGGACATCGTCGCCCACATCTGGGTCAAGCGGAAACAGCCCTGGCTGACGTTGCCGGAGTCCGTGCCGGCCTGGAGCGAGGCTGCCCCGGTCGCAGAACTTGTTCAGGCCCTGGCGCCGCGCTAGCGGTCGCTCGGACTGAGGACCTGCCGCAGGCGATCACGCTCACGGCAAGTCGTGCCGATGGGTCGGCAGTTGACCTGCGTCATCGCGCCGCGTCGACGCCCGGATCAATATACCTTTATGGGTATACGACTCGTCGAACGCCCGAGCGCATCGGGCAGCATATCGACGGGTCGCGCCGAGCAGTCCTGGAAAGCGTCCGCACCATGAACCGAATTCCACGCTGGATCCTCGGGCTGGCCTTCATCGCCGCGCTGATCGTCGTGCCGTTCCTCTGGCTGCGCCCGGGACAGGCACCCACGCACGACCCGGTGTCGCGACTGCCCGTCAAGGTGACGCACGTCGACCATAACGACATCGTCAAGGGCCCGTTCAAGAGCGGCCAGGACGTCACCCGCGCATGCCTCGCCTGCCACAAGGACGCAGCGGCGGAGCTGATGAAGACGACCCACTGGACCTGGGAGTCCAAAGCCGTCTCGGTGCCATGGCGCAAGACCCCGGTAACGATCGGCAAGATCAACCAGATCAACAACTTCTGCATCGGCGCGCAGGGCAACGAGAACAAGTGCATGTCCTGCCATGCCGGCTACGGATGGGAGGCCGGCCGGGCCGCGCAGCAGGCCGATCCGGCCAACGTGGACTGCCTGGCCTGCCACGCTGACCCGGCGCGCTACGGCAAGGGCCTGTGGGGCAACCCCGATCCCTCCGTCGACCTGCTTGCCGCCGCGCGCAGCGTTCGCGCTACGACGCGCGAGAACTGCGGCAAGTGCCACTTCGACGGCGGCGGTGGCAACGGCGTCAAGCATGGCGACCTCGACGAGAGCCTGTACTTCCCACAGCGCACGCTGGACGTCCACATGGGCGGCAAGCACAAGCTGCAGTGCAGCGACTGCCACGTCACGAAGCACCACCAGATCCTGGGCCGGATGATCGCGGACAACTACACCATCGATCCGGTCGAGCAGGTGTCGTGCCGCCAGTGCCACGAGGGCAAGTTCCACCGCGACGAGCGCATTGGCACGCACATGCGCTCGCTGGCCTGCCAGACCTGCCACATCCCGGCGATGGCGCGCGAGGAGCCGACCAAGGTCGCGTGGGACTGGTCCAAGGCCGGCCAGAAGGGCCGCGCGGACGACCACTACACCTACCTGAAAATCAAGGGCGAGTTCAGCTATCAGTCGAACTTCGCGCCCGTCTACCTCTGGTTCAACGGCAGCAACGACTACCGCTACCTGCTCGGCGACCCGATCGCGAAGGACGGTCCGACCTACATCAACAAGCCGGCGGGATCGATCACCGACCCGAAGGCGCGCATCTTCCCGTTCAAGGTCCACGTCGCGAAGCAGCCGTTCGACACCGTCAACGGCTACCTGCTGCAGCCCGTCACGTCCGGCAAGAACGGCTACTGGACGACCTTCGACTGGAACCAGTCCTTCAGGCTCGCCGAGCCGGTCACCGGCCTGGCCTACAGCGGCCAGTACGGCTTCACGGAGACCACGATGTACTGGCCGACGACGCACATGGTCCAGTCCGCCGACCAGGCCCTGCAATGCGACGACTGCCATTCCGCCACCGGCAAGCCCGGCCGCATGGACTGGAAGGCCCTCGGCTACCCGGGCGATCCGATCCGCTGGGGCGGAAGGAAGCTGCCATGAACGCCCTGCTGCGCCGACTCGGCCTCGTCGTGCTGGCCGCAACCGCCGTGCTGCCGGCGGCGCGTGCCGCCGGGGCCGAGCCGCTCAAGAGCCTGCACCCCGACGTCGCCCTGCTCGACGCCGCTGGCGCGAACGTGCTGGCCAGCGGCCAGCCGGTCTCGACGATGAAGACCTGCGGCGCGTGCCACGACGCGGGCTTCATCGCTTCGCACGCCTTCCACGTCGATCTCGGCCTGCGTGCATTCAAGCCGTCGGCCACGTCGTGGAACGCGAGCCCCGGCCTGTTCGGCCAGTGGGATCCGCTGCGCTACCGCTTCCTGACCCAGGCGGGTGACGAGCGGCTCGACCTGTCCACCCCGCAGTGGCTGATGCTCAATGGCGAGCGCGTCGTCGGTGGTGGGCCGGCGACGACGTCGCGCGGCGGCTCGCCGCTGACCACGCTGAAGCCGGATCCCGCCGACCCGGAGACATCGCTGCTCAACGCGGACGGCACGCGCAGCGCCTGGGACTGGTCCGCCTCCGGCACGATGGAGGTGAACTGCTTCCTCTGCCACCTTGAAACGCCCAACCTGGGCGCCCGCACCGCGGCCATCCGCGCGGGCCGCTTCGCCGACGCGAGCACCGCGACGCTGCAGGGCCTGGGCGTCGTCGAGCCCGCAGGCAAAGGCTGGGGGTGGAACCGCGCCGCCTTCACCGCCGAGGGCAAGCTCGACAGCCGCAAGCTCGCGATCCAGGACCCGACCAACGCGAACTGCGCCGCCTGCCACGGCGAGGTGCACCCGTCCGGCCCGGCGCCGCTGCAGGTCGACGCCTGCAACCTCGACTTCCCGCAGACGGCCACCACCGGCCAAGTCGTGGCGCCGCAGCGCATCAATGTCTCGGGTCTCAACCTCGCGGACAAGCGCAGCCTCAACAGATCCTGGGACGTGCACGCCGAGCGCCAGTTGCAGTGCACCGACTGCCACCATGCGCTGAACAACCCGGCGCACGGCGGCAATGCGAAGGGCCGCCGCCCCGCGCACCTGCGCTACGACCCGCGCACACTCGACCTGAAGGACTACCTGCAGCGGCCCGACCACGACTTCGCACGTGGCCAGAGCGCGCAGGTGCACGTCGCGCCCGAGCTCAAGGGCACGATGCGCCGCTGCGAGAACTGCCACGACGCCTCGGTGAGCCACGCCCGCTGGCTGCCCTACGTCGAAACCCACATGGCCAAGCTCGCCTGCGAGAGCTGCCACATCCCGCACCTGTACGCGCCGGCGATCGAGTCCTACGACTGGACCGTGCTCGCCGCCGACGGCCAGCCGGTGCGCGGCTGCCGCGGCGTCGACGGCACGCCGGGCGACGTGCGCTCGCTCGTCACCGGCTTCGATCCGGTGCTGCTCCAGCGCACCAACATCGACAAGGCGACGCTGCTCGCGCCGTACAACCTGATCACGAGCTTCTACTGGACCTACGAGGACGCGCAGGGCCGCCGCCGCCCGATTCGCCTGGCCGACCTGCAGGCCGCGTTTCTCGACGGCGGGCGCCATGCCGGCGGCATCGTCCAGGCCTTCGACATCGACCGCGACGGCGTCGTCGGCGCCGCCGAGCTGCGCATCGACACGCCATTGAAGGAAGCCGCGGTGAAGGCGCGGCTCGAGACGCTCGGCCTGCGCCAGGTGCGCATGGAAGGCCAGGTGCAGCCCTTCAGCATCAACCACAACGTCACGCGCGGCGCGCATGCGCTGAACCGCTGCGACGCCTGCCATTCGGCGGGCTCGCGCCTCACGCAGCCGATGCAGCTCGCGGCCTTTGCGCCCCTGCTGCCAGCGTTCGACGCGAACAACAACGTCTCGGGCAGTGGCCGGGTGACGCGCCGCGACGATGGCACGCTCTACTACGAGCCGGCGCCGGAGAAGGATGCGGTCTACGTGTTCGGCGCCACGCGCATCGGCTGGGTCGACGCGATCGGCGGGCTCGCTGTCGCCGGCACGCTGCTCGGCGTGCTCGGCCACGGCATGCTGCGCTTCCTCGCCTGGCGCAAGCGGCCACACACCCCTGCGCCGACGAAGCGCGTGCACCTGTACGACGCCTACCGGCGGCTGTGGCACTGGCTGCAGGCGATCTCGATCGTCGCGCTGCTGGCCACCGGCCTCGTCATCCACCGGCCCGACGTGTTCTCGGCCTTCCCGTTCGGCGCGGTGGTCACGCTGCACAACGTGCTCGCGGCGGTGCTGACCATCAACGCCGCGCTGTCGCTGTTCTACCACCTGGCCACCGAGCGCATGCGCGAGTACATGCCGCGGCCCTACGGCTTCTTCGACGACGCGATCCGGCAGGCGAAGTACTACCAGTCCGGCATCTTCAAGGGCGAGGCGCATCCGTTCGACAAGCGGCCCGACGACCGCATGAACCCGATCCAGAAGGCGACCTACTTCGGTGTGCTCAACGTGCTGCTGCCGCTGCAGATCGCCACCGGCGCGCTGATGTGGGGCGTGCAGCACTGGCCGCAGGCCGCTGCCGCGGTCGGCGGGCTGCCGCTGCTCGCACCGTTCCACACGCTGCTGGCCTGGCTGTTCGCCAGCTTCATCCTCGGCCACATCTACATGGCCACCACCGGCGCCACGCCGCTGGAGGCGCTGCGCGGCATGGTGACGGGCTACGAAGAGGTCGAGGTCCACACGGCCGCCGACAGCCACTGAGGACAAGGAGCATCGACATGGCAGGACAAGGATCGTTCTTCAGGCGGCCCGAGAAGGCCTATTGGCACCCGTACCTGGCTGGCGCGATCCTCGGCGTGGTGCTGTTCCTCGCCTTCGCGCTGACCGGCAACGGGCTCGGCTCGTCGGGCGCGACGAGCCGCATCGACGCCGCGCTGGTCGACATCGTCGCCCCGGCCCACGTGGACCGCACGCCGTACCTGCTGAAGATGGCCGGCGGCGACCGCAACCCGCTGGACGACTGGATCGTGCCGGTGTTCATCGGCGCACTGCTCGGCGGCTTTTTCTCCGGCTGGTTCAACGGCCGGCTCAGGTTCCAGACGACCAAGGGGCCGCAGGTCTCGGACCGCACACGCTGGACGCTCGCGTTCCTCGGCGGGGTGATCTTCCTCTATGGCGCGCGCATGGCGCGCGGCTGCACCTCGGGGCAGGCGCTGTCCGGTGGCGCGACGCTCGCCGCCGGCTCATGGGTGATCATGCTGTCGATCTTCGCCAGCGCCTACCTGCTCGCGTACTTCGTGCGCAAGCTGTGGCTGTGAAGCCGCCACGCAGGAGCCGCACATGAACTTCCCGCTCGACGCCCTCACCGCGGTCAGTGCCGCGAACCCGTGGACCTACGTCGTCTTCGGCTGCATCGGCTTCGCCTTCGGCTTCACGCTCGAGTCCGCCGGCTTCGGCGACTCGCGCAAGCTCGCGGCGCAGTTCTACTTCCGCGAGCTGACCGTCTTCAAGGTCATGTTCACCGCGATCGCGGTGGCGATGACGCTGCTGTTCGGCGCCGTCGGCCTCGGGCTCGTCGACTTCGGCCATGTCTGGGTCAACCCGACCTACCTCGGTTCCGGCGTGCTCGGCGGGCTGATCATGGGCGTGGGCTTCATCGTCGGCGGCTTCTGCCCGACCACCTCGCTCGCCTCCGCCTCGACCGGCAAGATCGACGGGATGATGTTCATGGCCGGCGGCTTCGTCGGCGCCTTCGTGTTCGGCGAGACCGAGTCGCTCTTCGACCACTGGTACAACAACGCCGGGTACCACGGCCGGCTCACGCTGGACCAGGTGTTCGGCCTCCCGGCGCGCGGCCTGGTGCCGATCATCGTGGTGGCCGCGGTGCTGCTGTTCTGGGGCGCCGAGCAGATCGAGCGACTCGTCGGCCGGCGCGACATGAGCCGCGAGCCGCGCTGGCGCGGCGCCGGCGCGGTGGCGCTGGTGGCGGCGGCGCTCGGCGTGCTGGTCATCGGCAACCCGTCGCTCGAAGATCGCTACGCGAAGCTGAGCTTCAAGCGCACCGAGGCCGTCAAGCAGCCCGACGGCAAGACGGCGCCGGTCCCGCGCGTCTACCGCGCCGACGAGATGCTGGCGAAGCGCCTCGCGTTCGTTTCGCCGGCGGAGGCCTTCAAGGCCCGCTACCAGCAGGCGATCAAGCCGGTCTACCTGGACGTGCGTACCGAGGCTGATTTCAACCTCTACCACCTGGCCGACGCGGTGCACGTGCCGCTGGCGCGGCTCGACAAGATCGTGCCGGACCTGCTCAGCGAGCCGCCGGCCAACACGGTCTTCATCACGATCGGCAACGACGAGGAGCTCGCGACGCGGGCGTGGAAGCTGCTCGTCGCCTCCGGCGTGCAGAACGTCTACATCCTCGCGGGCGGCGTCAACGGCTGGATCGCCGCCTTCGGCGCAGACGACCCGGCACTGAGGCCGCTGCCCGACGCCGGGCCCGAGCAGCTGCGCTATGCGTTCTCCGCGGCCCTCGGCGACCGCTACAAGTCCTGTGCTCCCGATCCGAGGCACCACGAGAAGCTCGCCTTCGAGCCGCGCATCGTGCTCCAGCTGCGGCGCGACAAGTCCGGCGGTGGCTGCGGCTGATCGGCCAGTCGAAACAATGGGGCCCACACGTCGCCGTGGCGACCGCGCCCTGCGCCTAGCCCGCCTGGCGGCCGCCGCGCGGGTTCATCTTCACGGCCGCGAGGATGCCGCGCAGGATCTCCAGCGGCGGCGGCGGGCAGCCCGGCACCACCGCATCGACCGGGATGACGTTCGACACGCGGCCGCAGCTGGCATAGCTCTCGCCGAAGATGCCACCGTCGCAGGCGCAGTCGCCCAGCGCCACCACGAGGCGCGGCTGCGGCGTGGCGTCGTAGGTGCGGCGCAGCGCCTCTTCCATGTGGCGCGAGACCGGTCCGGTGACCAGCAGCATGTCGGCGTGGCGCGGGCTGGCGACGAAATGGATGCCCAGCCCCTCGATGTTGTAGTACGGGTTGTTGAGCGCGTGGATCTCCAGCTCGCAGCCATTGCATGAGCCCGCATCGACCTGGCGGATCGCCAGCGCACTGCCGAGGATGGCCAGCAGCTCGTCGTGGATGCGCCGCACCTCGTCCTTCAACGCGGCGTCGAGCGCCGGCGGCGGCTCGGTGACGATGCCGGTGCGCACGATCTGGCGAAGGATCTGCCACATCAGAGGTCCACTCCGGAATAGCTGAGATTGAAGGACTTGTTGATGAGCGGGAAGTCCGGAACGATGTTGCCGATCACCGCATGCTCGAGCACCGGCCAGTTCTGCCACGAGGGGTCGTGGGCATGGCAGCGTTCGATGCGGCCCTCGGCGCCCAGCGACAGCGCCACCAGCACCTCGCCGCGCCAGCCCTCGACCCAGCCCGCACCCTGCACGGCGTGGCCGGGCAGCTGAACTACCGCGGCGACGCCGCCCTCGGGCAGTCGTGCGCAGAGCTCGCGGATCAGGCGCAGCGACTCGGCCAGCTCGTCGAAGCGCAGCGCCACGCGCGCCGCCACGTCGCCGCCCTGCTGCGTGGCGATGCGTGCCTGCAGCGCGCGGTAGGGTTGCCAGTCGTGGTCATGGCGCAGGTCGACAGCCTGCCCGCTGGCCCGCCCCGCCATGCCGGCCAGGCCGAGGCGCGCGGCCAGCTCGGGCGTGACGCGACCGGTGCCCATGAAGCGGTCCTGCAGGCCCGCGTGTTCGTCGTAGATGTGGCGCAGCCGGCGCACCTCGCGTTCGAGCTCGTCGCACTGGCGCCGCTGTTCGTCGCGCAGCGAAAGCGACAGGTCGCCGGCCACGCCACCGGGCACCACCGCGTCCATCATGAAGCGGTGGCCGAAGGCGCGCTGCGACAGCCGCTGCCAGTCTTCGCGCAGGCGCGAGAACTGCGCCAGGCCGAAGGCCAGCGCCGCGTCGTTGCCCAGCGCGCCGAGGTCGCCGAGGTGATTGGCCACACGCTCGCGTTCGAGCATCAGCGCACGCAGCCATTCGGCGCGCTCCGGCACGCTCGTGCCGCAGGCCGATTCAAGGGCCATCGCGTAGGCCCAGGCATAGGCCACCGTCATATCGCCGGAAACACGCCCGGCCAGGCGGTAGGCCTGCAGCGGCGCCAGCTCGGTGAAGCGCCGCTCGATGCCCTTGTGAACGTAGCCCAGGTGCTGCTCCAGGCGCAGCACCTTCTCGCCGACCACAGAAAAACGGAAGTGCCCCGGCTCGATGATGCCGGCATGCACCGGGCCCACCGCGATCTCGTGCACGCCGTCGCCCTCGACGCGCACGAAGGGGTAGTCGGCGGGCAAGGTGCCGGCGGCGGCACCGGCGGGCGCGCCGGCGGTGGCCAGGGGCGCGGCCGTGGCCCACAGGCCATGGTCGAGCCAGGGGCGGCGATCGTTCGCATGATCGGCATGCAGGCCGCCGAGGTCGGCGAGGCTTCGCTGCATGCGCGTCGCGCAGGCGAAGGTGTCCGAGAGATCGGGGTAGCGATCCTCGGCGCCGGCCAGTGGCAGCTCGGCCCACACCAGGCCTTCCGGCGTGGCGAAGGCGGCGCAGACCGACGGCCCCGTGCTGCCGCTGCGGCCCCAGACCGACAGCAGCCGCCCGCGCGCCTGCGCCACCTGCGCTGCCACGGCGATCCAGCCCGCGCGGTCGACGCGCGCGTGCCAGATCGGCAGCGGCGCGCTCAGGCGCTGCAGGTCGAGATGGAGTTCGGCGAACCGCATGGCCTCAATGCCCCAGCATGGCCGCGGCCTGCCGGTACCAGCCGTCGAGATAGGGCGGGATGTACAGGCCCAGCATCAGGCCGAGGCCCAAGTGCACGAACACCGGCACCAGCGCCGGTGGGTGGGCCAGCGGCTTGTGCATCGTGTCGCCGAACACCATCGGCTGCACGCGGTGGAACACCGACGCAAAGGCCACGGCCAGCGCGACGAGCAGGAAGGGCGTGGCCCAGGCCTGCTCGCGCATCGCCGTGGTGACGATGAGGAACTCGCTGGCGAACACGCCGAAGGGCGGCATGCCCAGGATGGCCAGCGCGCCGAGCATCAGGCCCCAGCCCACCGTGGGGCTGACACGCACGAGGCCGCGGATCTCGTCCATGATCTGCGTGCCGGCCTTCTGCGTGGCGTGGCCGACGGCGAAGAAGATCGCCGACTTGATCAGCGAATGCACCGTCATGTGCAGCAGCCCGGCGTAGCTGGCGATCGGCCCGCCCATGCCGAAGGCAAAGGTCATCAGGCCCATGTGCTCGATCGACGAGTAGGCGAACATGCGCTTCACGTCGCGCTGGCGGATGATGAAGAACACCGAGGCCACCACCGACAGCAGCCCGAAGCCCATCATCAGCCGGCCCGACAGCTGCGTGCTGCCCAGCGCGCCGTCGGTCAGCACCTTGCAGCGCAGCACCGCGTAGAGGGCCACGTTGAGCAGCAGCCCGGAGAGCACAGCCGACACCGGCGTCGGGCCCTCGGCGTGCGCATCGGGCAGCCAGTTGTGCACCGGCACCAGGCCGACCTTGGTGCCGTAGCCGATGAACAGGAAGGCGAAGGCCAGCGTGATGATGTTCGGGTCGAGCTGGGCCTTCACCGCGTCGAGGTGCGTCCACAGCAGCGCGCCGCCTTCGGCGCCAATGACCTTCTCGGCCGCCATGTACAGCAGCACGGTGCCGAACAGCGCCTGCGCGATGCCCACGCCGCAGAGGATGAAGTACTTCCACGCCGCCTCCAGGCTGGCCGCGGTGCGGTAGACGCTGACCAGCAGCACGGTGGTCAGCGTGGCCGCCTCCATCGCCACCCAGACGATGCCGAGGTTGTTGGTGGTCAGCGCCAGCAGCATCGTGAAGCTGAACAGCTGGTACATGCTGTGGTACAGGCGCAGCCGCGGCGGCGTCATCTTGCCGCGGTCGCGCTCCACGCGCATGTAGGGGCGCGAGAAGATCGAGGTGGTCAGCCCGACAAAGGCGGTCAGCGCGACGAGGAAGACGTTGAGCGCGTCGATGTAGAACTCGCTGTCCCATACGAGCAGCGGCCCGCCGTCGATCACCTGCGCAGTCAGCGCGCAGGCGGCGAGGAAGGTGCCGGCGCTGAAGGCCACGTTGACGTCGCGCGCGTTGTCGCGGTGGCCCACGAGGCCGAGCACGGCGCCGCCGGCCAGCGGGATGCCGAGCAGGAAGGCGAGCGCGGGGGCTTCAATCATCCTTGAGCTTCTCGAGGTGGCTGATGTCCAGGCTGTCGAACTGCTCGCGGATCTGGAACATGAACACGCCCAGGATGAGCACGCCGATCAGCACGTCCAGCGCGATGCCGAGCTCCACCACCATCGGCATGCCGTAGGTGGCCGAGGTGGCGGCGAAGAACAGGCCGTTCTCCATCGCCAGGAAGCCGATCACCTGCGGCACCGCCTTGGTCCGCGTGATCATCATCAGGAAGGACAGCAGCACGCAGGCCAGCGCGATGCCCAGCGTGCCGCTGGCCAGGGTCGACGAGAACTTGGAGATCGGGATCGCCAGGTTGAACGCGAAGATCACCACCACGATGCCCACCAGCATGATGGTCGGGATGTTGATCAGCGTCTCCACGTCCCAGCGGATCTGCAGGCGGTCGGCCACGCGGTGCAGCAGCCAGGGGATCAGCACGACCTTGAGCGCGAAGGTGAGGCCGGCCGAGACGTACAGGTGCGGCTGGTCGGTGACGTAGCCGACCACCGCCGTGGCCAGCACCAGCGTCGCGCCCTGCATCGTGAACAGGTTGATCAGCGAGAGCACGCGGCGCTGCGAGATCATCGCGAAGGCGAGGATCAGCAGGACGGCGCCGAGCAGGTTGACGAACTGGGTGAGGAGCGCGGTCATGTCAGTGGCTCCGCCGGGTTTGGCGCGTGTCGCGGTAGGCGCTGCCCGCGGGGGGCTCATGCTGTGGCGGTCGGCGCATTGCGCCGACTCCACTGCGATGCTCGCTCCGGGGTCGTGCCGCAGAACTCACTCCGCGACCTGCGGTCGCTGCGTTCAGACAGCCGCGGCAAGTCAGTTCACGAAGCGCGCTGGCGCGCGCCGACCCCGGCGCTGCGCTTCTCGTCGCCACAGAAATCGCCCCCCGCGGCCAGCGCCTGCCGCGAAGTCCACCACGGGTTCGTCTCGTTTCGCCTGCCACCACCGGTTCAGCAAAGGCGCGCCCGGGCAGGCGAAGGCGCGCCTCTGAGGTGCCGAGAAGCGCAGGGCTCGTGGCCGCGCGCGCAGCGCGCATCGTTTTCTGACTCGTCGACGCTGTCTGAACGCAGCGACCGCAGGTCGCGCAGTGAGTTCGGCGACGGGGCCATGAGACCGAGCATCGCAGGGGAGTCGGCGCCCAACGCCGACCGCCGAGGCGAAGCGCCGTAGCCTGCCCGGGCGCGCCTTTGCCGCGCCGACCGCGATCCGCACTGCTGCCAGTGATCGAGCTCAACTTCATCCTAGTGACTCAGCAACAGGTGAACCAGCAGCCCGATCACCGCCAGCAGGAAGGCCGAGGCCAGGAACTCGGGCACGCGGAAGATGCGCATCTTGGCCGACAGGGTTTCGAGCAGTGCCAGCAGGAAGCCGCCGATGGTCAGCTTGAACACCAGCGCGGGCAATGCCAGCAGCATCTCCAGCGGCGCCTGGGCTTCGGCCACGCCCCAGGGGAAGAACAGCGCCAGCCCGATGCACGAATAGGCGAACAGCTTCAGGCTCGCCGCCCATTCGAACAGCGCGAGGTGCCGGCCCGAGTACTCGAGGATCAGCGCCTCGTGGATCATCGTCAGCTCCAGGTGCGTCGCCGGGTTGTCCACCGGCACGCGCGCGTTCTCGGCCAGCGAGACCATCGTGAAGGCCACGCCCGCGAAGGCCAGGCCCGGGTAGATGGCCAGCTCGCGGTGCGCGAGCGTCTCGACGATGGTAGTCAGCGAGGTCGACTTGGAGATCAGCGAGGCCGAGAACAGCACCATCAGCAGCGCCGGCTCGGCAAGGAAGCCGATCAGCATCTCGCGCCGCGCGCCCATCGTGCCGAAGGCGGTGCCCACGTCCATCGCCGCCAGCGAGATGAACACCCGCGCCAGCGCGAACAGGCCGACCAGCGCGATGGCGTCGGCTGCCGGTGCCAGCGGCAGATCGGTCGACAGCGTGGGGATGATCGCGCAGGCCAGCAGCATGCAGCCGAACACCACGTAGGGCGTGGCGCGGAACAGCGGCGAGGCGTTGTCCGCCACCACCGACTCCTTGTGGAACAGCTTGTGCAGCACGCGGTACGGCTGCCACAGGCTGGGTGCCGAGCGGTTCTGCAGCCAGGCACGCCACTGGTTGACCCAGCCGCTGAGCAGCGGCGCCAGCGCGATCGCCAGCACGATCTCGAGCAGCTGCGAGAGAAAGCCTGTGAGTGTCATGACGGCGCCCTCATCGCATCACCATCACCAGCGTCGCCAGCAGCGTGAGGAAGCTGTACATCAGGTACACGCCGATGCGGCCCTGCTGCATCAGCCCGACCCAGCGCGCGATCCACTGCGCCAGCGCAGTCACCGGCATGTACAGCCAGCGCCAGAAGCGGTCGTGCACCGTGACGCGGTAGTTCGGCTTCGTGTCGAAGGGGGTCGGCAGCTCGCGCTCCATCTGGAAGAAGGGCTCGAAGATCTGCCGTATCGGCTGGCCGAAGCCTTCGGCGGTGTCCTGCATGCGCGCGTTGCCCCACGGGAAGCCGCAGGCCCAGGCCAGGCTGCGCCGCACGCGTCCGTGGTAGAGCCGGCGCACCAGTACGAAGGCCAGCACGCAGCTGGCGACGATGCCGAGCAGGAAGATCACCGGCCCGTAGCTCGCCTGCTCCAGGCCGTTCGGCGCGAGCAGCCAGCCGCTGGCCGACACGCGATCGGCCAGGCCCGCGCCGACGAGCTGGCGCGTCACCGGGTCGAGCAGACCGATCACCTGTACCGGCAGCAGCCCGAGCAGGAGGCAGCCCGCGGCCAGCCACAGCATGCCGGCGCGCTCCCAGGCACCGGCGTCGTGCGCCTGCGTCAGCCGCTCCTCGCGCGGCTGGCCGAGGAAGATCACGCCGAAGAACTTGACCATGGTGTAGCCGGCCAGCGCCGCGATCAGCGCGATCAGTGCGGCCACCACCGGGATCAGCATGGTCAGCAGCGGCATCGGCAGGCCGGGGCTGAACAGGAAGCTCTGCAGCAGCAGCCACTCCGACACGAAGCCGCCCAGCGGCGGCAGCCCGGCGCTGGCGAGCACGCCCAGCAGCGTGAGCCAGCCGACCCAGGGCATGCTGCGGATCAGGCCGCCGAGCTTGCCCAGGCTGCGCTGCGAGGTGGCATGCAGCACGCTGCCGGTGCCCAGGAATAGCAGGCTCTTGAAGAAGGCGTGGCTGGCCACGTGGTACAGCGTGGCGGTGAGCGCCAGCGCGGCCATCGGCAGCATGCCGTGGCCGAAGAAGATCAGCGCCAGGCCTATGCCGACGAACAGCAGCCCCATGTTCTCGATCGACGAGTAGGCCAGCAGCCGCTTCATGTCGGTCTGCACCGCGGCGAAGACCACGCCGAACAGCGCCGTGGCCAGGCCCAGCGCGAGCAGCAGCGCGCCCCACCACCACAGCTGCAGCTGCAGCAGGTCGAAGCTCACGCGCAGCATCCCGTAGATGGCGGTGTTGAGCATCACGCCGCTCATCAGCGCCGACACCGGCGAGGGTGCCGCCGGATGCGCCTCGGGCAGCCACACGTGCAGCGGCAGGATGCCCGCCTTGGCGCCGAAGCCGAACACCGCGAGCCCGAAGCCGATGGAGGCCCAGAACGGCGACAGCGATTGCGCGCGCATGTTGGCGAAGGTGTAATCGCCGGTGCCTGCCTGCAGCACGCCGAA
Source organism: Rhizobacter sp. AJA081-3 (assembly GCF_017795745.1). Taxonomy (GTDB): domain Bacteria; phylum Pseudomonadota; class Gammaproteobacteria; order Burkholderiales; family Burkholderiaceae_C; genus Piscinibacter. The sequence goes on from NZ_CP059067.1 coordinate 3,872,558, forward strand.
GCACAGCAGAATCGCGATGGCGCCCACCCGCGCCATCGTGATGTACAGGTAGCCGGCGCTGCGCACCTCGGCGATGCGGTGGTTGGCGGTGACGAGGAAGTAGGACGACAGCGCCATCGTCTCCCACATCACCATGAAGGCATAGGCGTCGTCGGCCAGGATCACGCCGGCCATGCCGGCCAGGAACACGTGGTACTCCAGGCACAGCAGGCCCGGGGCCGTGCCCTCGCCCTGGCGGAAGTAGCCCGCTGCGAAAGCGGAGATGCCCGCCGAGGCGGCGCCGATCACCATCAGGAAGAAGGCCGCCAGGCTGTCCAGGCGCAGATGGAAAGGCAGGCTGGGCAGTCCGATGGGCAGCACCACCACCTCGGGCGTGCCGAGCAGCGCATCGAGCGACACGCCGAACAGCGCGAGGCCGATCAAGCCGCCGAGCGGGAACAGCACATGCGCCACGAAGACCAGCCGGTGCAAGGCCAGCACCCCGGCCACCCCCACCGCCAGCCAGCCCAGCCCGAGCGCCAGCATCCAGTCGATGTGGAGCCAGGGGGACAGGGACGCGAGCGATGCCATGCTCAGCTTCTGCGGCGGGCCTTCGGCGACGCCGCGGCGGCACGCGGTTCGGGTGCGTCTTCACCGGACGGCATGTAGCTCACGCCGTGCTGCTCGAGGTAGTCGCGGATCATCTGCCGCACCACCTGCGACGCCGTCAGGTCCCGCTCGGCGCACAGGCGCTCGAACGCGGCCTTCTTGTTCGGGTCGATGAGCAGCGTCAACCGCGCGGTCTTGAGCTCCATGCATTCACCCCGTTATGGACATCGGATGATCATCTGCGTCACAGGCTACCGGACGCGCGCGTGCACGAACACGCGCTGCATCAAGCGCCACCTCGATCCTTCAGCGCCTGGCTGACGCGCGCGAACGCGCCCACCAGCTGCACCGCGCCGGCTGGCGCGGAGCCCTTGGGGCGCCGCACCGCACCGGGCGTGGCCCGGGCCAGCGCCGCACCCTTGCAGGCGAACACGATGCCGTTGCTCAGCTCGCCGTCCTCGACCACGAGCACCTCGCCACCGAAGGCGCGGCGCAGGCGCTCCAGCCAGGTCGCGTAGTTCCGGTGCCCGCAGTGCAGGTTGACGACCAGCACGCCGTCGGCCGCGAGCAATCGCTCGCAGTCGTCGTAGAAGCGCTGCGACGACAGGCGCAGGGGCAGGCCATCGGTGGTGAAGCCGTCGACGACCATCACATCGGCACCCCCCGTGTGCTCGCGCACGAAGCGGGCACCGTCGGCATGCAGCACCTGCAGGCGCGCGTCGTCGGGAGGCACGTGGAACTCGTCGCGCAGCGCGATCACGTGCGGGTTGATCTCGGCGACCTCGATGCTCGCGCCGGGCAGGTGGCGGTGGCAGAACTTGGCCAGCGAGCCGCCGCCCAGGCCGACCATCACGATGCGCTCCGGCTCGGGCCGCAGCAGCAGGAAGCCCATCATCGTGCGCGTGTACTCGAGGTCCAGCGCGAAAGGATCGTCCAGCGCCATGCGGCTCTGGATCTCGTTCATCGAGAAGTGCAGCGCCTTCGTGTTCCCGTTCGCGTGGACGAAGGGCTTGACGTGATTGGCGGGATTCAGCACTGCGGGTGGGCTCGGCAAGGTGCAATGCGATGGGTTCTGAATGTTACCCGTATGTTAATGGAACTGACATGCCGAACCGTCGGGAGTCCAGGCCGGCCGCGTCAGACTTTCCAGGACGCGTCGCGCTCTGTCGCGATCGCATAACGCTCGATCGCCTGCGCGCACAGCGTTGCGTCGACGCAGCCCTGCGGGCGCAGGGCGTCGAGCGCGGCCAGAACGATCTGGTGCCGGTCGACCTCGAAGAAGCGGCGCAGCGCGGCACGTGTGTCGCTGCGGCCGAAGCCGTCGGTGCCCAGCACGCTGAACGGCGCGCGCAAGTGGCTGGCCACGAGCTGCGGCCAGGCGCGCACGTAGTCGCTGGCCGCGATCACGGGCGCCTCGCCCCCCAGGCAGCGCTGCAGGTGGCTCTCGCGCGGCGTGGCCTCGGGGTGCAGGCGGTTCCAGCGCTCGGCTTCTCGCGCCTCGCGTGCGAGCTCGCTGAAGCTGGTGGCGCTCCACACCTCGGCGTCGACCTGCCAGTCCTGCGCGAGAAGCTCCGCTGCGGCGATCACCTCGCGCAGGATGGTGCCCGAGCCGACCAGACGCACCGTGCCGCGCGGCTGCGTGGCGCGATGCGTGGCGAAGCGGTACAGGCCCTTGATGACGTCGGCCTCCACGCCCGCCGGCAATGACGGCTGCGCGTAGTTCTCGTTCATCAGCGTGACGTAGTAGAAGACGTCGTCCTGGCGCTCGAGCATCTGGCGCATGCCGTGGTCGAGGATCACCGCGAACTCGCCGGCGAAGCACGGGTCGTAGGCGCGGCAGTTCGGTACCGTCGAGGCCTGCAGCAGGCTGCTGCCGTCCTGGTGCTGCAGGCCTTCGCCGCCGAGAGTGGTGCGGCCCGCGGTGGCGCCGAGCAGGAAGCCGCGCGAGCGCTGGTCGGCGGCGGCCCAGATCAGGTCGCCCACGCGCTGGAAGCCGAACATCGAGTAGTAGATGTAGAAAGGCAGCATCGGCTGGCCGTGCACCGAGTAGCTGGTGGCCGCCGCCGTCCAGCTGCTGATCGCGCCGGCCTCGCTGATGCCCTCCTCGAGGATCTGGCCGTTGGTGGCTTCGCGGTAGCTCATCAGCGAGCCGATGTCTTCCGGCTCGTAGCACTGCCCCGCGCTGGAGTAGATGCCGACCTGCTTGAACAGGTTGGCCATGCCGAAGGTGCGCGCCTCGTCGGCGACGATGGGCACGACGCGCGGGCCGAGCGCCGGGTCCTTCAGCAGGTTGGTGAGCATGCGCACGAAGGCCATCGTGGTGCTCATCTCCTTGCCTTCGGCTTGCGTGGCGAACTCGGCGTAGCGCGCGATCGGCGGCACGGCGATCATCGGGGCCTGCGCGCGCCGCGCGGGGATCGACCCGCCCAGTGCGGCGCGCCGCGACTGCAGGTAGCGCATCTCCGCGCTGTCGTCGGCCGGCCGGTAGAAGCTCAGCGCGGCGGCCTGTTCGTCGGTGAGCGGCAGGTCGAAGCGGTTGCGGAAGGCGATCAGGTCCTCGCGCTCCAGCTTCTTCTGCTGGTGTGTCGTCATGCGGCCCTGGCCCGCATCGCCCATGCCGTAGCCCTTCTTGGTCTGCGCGAGGATCACCGTCGGCTGCTCGCGCGTGCGCATCGCTTCGTGGTACGCGGCATGGATCTTCACGAGGTCGTGGCCGCCGCGCTTGAGGCGGTCGATCTGCTCGTCGGTGAGGCCCTGCGCGAGTGCGGCGAGCTGCGGGTCCTGGCCGAAGAAGTGGTCGCGGTTGTAGCGGCCGTCCTTGGCGGCGAAATTCTGGAACTGGCCGTCCACGGTGCGCGAGAGAAGGCGCGCCAGCGCGCCGTCGGAATCGCGCGCGAACAGGCCGTCCCAGTCGGAGCCCCACACCAGCTTGATGACGCGCCAGCCGGCGCCGGCGAACAGCGCCTCGAGCTCGTCGATGATGCGGCCGTTGCCGCGCACCGGGCCGTCCAGGCGCTGCAGGTTGCAGTTGACGACCCAGATCAGGTTGTCGAGCTTCTCGCGTGCCGCGAGCGTGAGTGCGCTCATGCTCTCGGGCTCGTCCATCTCGCCATCGCCGAACACGCCCCACACCTTGCGTTGGCTGGTGTCCTGCACGCCGCGGTGCTGCAGGTAGCGCATGAAGCGCGCCTGGTAGATCGAGCTGATCGGCCCCAGGCCCATCGAGCCGGTGGGGAACTGCCAGAAGTCGGGCATCAACCAGGGGTGCGGGTAACTCGACAGGCCGCGCGCGCCGCGTTCGGCCGCCGTGATCTCCTGGCGGTAGCTGGCCAGGTCGGCCTCGCTCAGCCGGCCTTCGAGGAAGGCACGCGCATACACGCCCGGCGCCGAATGTGGCTGGTAGAAGACGAGGTCGCCACCGGCCGCCTCGGCGCCGGCGCGGAAGAAGTGGTTGAAGCCGACCTCGAACAGGTCGGCTGCACTCGCATAGCTCGCGATGTGCCCGCCGAGCTCGCCATGCGCCTGGTTGGCGCGCACGACCATCGCCAGCGCATTCCAGCGCATTAGCGAGGCCAGCCGCTCCTCGATGGCCAGGTCGCCCGGGAAGGCCGGCTGCTGCGCCACCGGGATGGTGTTCACGTAGGGCGTGCCGCGCGCCGGCTGCCAGGCCACCGACGGGTCGCGCGCCATCGACGACAGCATGTCCATCAGCTCGCGCGCCCGCGCCGGCCCGGCGGCCTGCAGCACGGCGCGGAAGGCATCGCGCCATTCGGCGCTTTCCTGCGGGTCGCTGTCGGCGGGAACTGTGGCGACGAGCTGCTGGTGGATCGAGGGATCGCTCATGGTGACTTCTCCGGATCCGCTGCACTGTACGCACCCTGGCGCGGCATTGCACATCGAAGATGCTCCTGTCATGGCCAACTCGCAGCATAAAATGCCGCCATCAATACAAACGGAGGCACGATGGACCTGGATGCCGTGGATCTGCGAATCCTGCGCGAGCTGCAGGCGGATGCCAGCCTGTCCAACGTCGAGCTCGCTCGGCGCGTCCACCTGTCACCCTCGCCCTGCCTGGCACGCGTGCGCGCACTCGAGTCGCACGGCCTGATCCGCCAGTACGTGGCGCTGCTCGACGCCAAGCAGCTCGGCCTGCACCTGAACGTGTTCATCTCGATCAGCCTGAAGCAGCAGACGCGCGCGGCGCTCGAGTCCTTCGAAGCCCGCATCGCCGCACGCGACGAGGTGATGGAGTGCTACCTGATGACCGGCGACGCCGACTACCTGATCCGCGTGGCGGTGCCCGACATGGCCGCGCTCGAGCGCTTCATCCTCGAGCAGCTCTCGCCGATGAAGGAGGTCGAGAAGATCCGCTCCAGCTTCGCGCTCAAGCAGGTGCGCTACAAGACGGCGCTGCCGCTGCGCGACGCCTGAAGCCGGCGACGCTCAGTCGCCCAGGTCGACGACCGACAGGCGCAAGCCAGTCAACACTGCCGGCCGTTCGTGGTCGGCGATCACCCAGGCGCGTGTCGCTTGCGCAGCGGCCTCGGCCAGCAGCCGCGTGAGCAGGCGGCTCGATGGCGCATCGAGCGCCGCGTAGGGCATATCGATGAGTGTCAGCGGCGCCGGGCTCGCCGCCGCGGCCACCAGCCCCGCCTTGCGCCGGCTCCCGGTCGAGAGCATGTACATCGGTTTGTCGAGGTGTTCGGCGAGGCCGAAGCCCTCGATCAGTTCGGAGGCCGTGTCGGCGCGCCAGCCACCGAAGCGCTGCTGCCGCGCCTCCAGCCACTCGCGCACGATCACGGCGTCGTGCGCCGGGTCAGCGGGCACCTCGAAGAACAGCGCCGCGGCGCGGCGCTCGATGCGGCCGGCCGTCGGCGCGATCTCGCCGGCGATCAGGCGCAGCAGCGTGGTCTTGCCGCGCCCGTCGCCGCCACGCAGCAGCGTCAGCCCGGGGCCGATGGCAAAGGACAGGCCGGCGAACAGCGTGTGGCCCGGGTGCGCGAAGCCGATGTCGTGCGCCTGCAGCAGCGTGTCTTCCGGGCGGTTCGGGGCAGCGGTTCGATCCAAGGCGTGCCATCGCGATACGAAAGGGGCATTGCACCACAGCGCAGTGCGCGCCGACCGGTTTCAGAACTCGCGGCCGAGCCGGTAGGCGCGTTCGAGCCAGGCGGCGCGGGTGGCGTCGTCGGCGCCGTGGACGGCATGGAAGTACGCATGCTCGATCCGCTGGATGCCGGGGTAGCGCATGGCGTAGTCGTCGATGAGCACCTTCATCGCCGTCTTCAGCCCGGCCGCGTCGTAGGAGGCTTCGTTCCAGATCGTGGTCTGGATGATCAGGGCCTTCTCGTGGCGCAGCAGCGGCAGGCGCCCGGCGAGCTCGCCGCGCCAGGCTTCGGCCGTCATGCCGAAGGCGAAGCCCAGGCTGAAGACCCGTTCGATCCAGCCCTTCAGGATGGCGGGAAAGCCCACGAAGTACACCGGCGCGATGAAGGCCAGCGCCTGCGCGCGCGCCACCTTGGCCTGCTGCTCGGCCACGTCGCTCGGCGCACCCAGGGCGTGCAGGCGGCGAACGATCTCCCGATCATCCCGATCGCCGATCCAGCGCTTGACCAGCAGCCGGCGCAGCGGATTGCGCGTCGATTGCAGCATCGAGCGCCGGACCTGCATGCGCGCGAGCACGTCGTCCGGCACGCTGTCGTCGATCCAGTCCGGCGCGTCGCGATCACCCAGGACGGGATTGAAGCCGATCGCATGCAGGTCGACCACCTCGTTGTCGTGGCCGGCATCGCGCAGTCCGGCGTCGAACCGCTCCAGGATCGCGTGGCAGAACGACCGCGGGTTGTGGTGTGCGTAGATGGTCAGGACTCGCATGCGGCATCGTCCACCCGCCACGCCGGCACGCATTGATCATGCTCAGCGGTGCGGGCCACGGCTACCATGGATGCCCGCAACCAGCGGCCAGTTGGAGAACCCCGATGCGCCTGCCCACGCTCCCCCGATGGCGGTTGCGGGTCGCCCTCGCGATCGCGTGTCTCACGGCAGCCGTGCTCGCCACGCTGCCGGCCATGGCGCAACCGAAGCGCCAGCCCGAGCCCCTGGCCGAAGGCGTGTGGCTGCTGCCCGGAAGCTTCGATCGCGGCCGCCAGCCCGATGGCAACAGCCTGCTGCTGCAGGGACGAGATGGGCTGGTCATCGTCGACAGTGGACGCCACGCAGAACACGTCGCCGCGCTGATCGCATGGGCCGGCGAACGCGGGCAGCCACTGCGTGCCGTCATCAACACGCACTGGCACCTCGATCACCTGGGCGGCAACATCGAGCTGCGGCGCTTCGCGCCCGAGCTGCGCAGCTACGGCAGCATCGCGCTGCGCGACGCCGTCGAGCGCCAGATGCCCGACTCCGAAACCGAGCTTCGCAGCATGCTCGCCGACCCGGCCACCGATGAACAGACGCGTCGCATGGTGGAGATCGACCTGGCGCTCTACGGCGGTCGCGCGAACTTCCTCCCCGATGAACATGTCGATGGGCCCGCGCGCGCGGTCGAACTCGGCGGGCGCTGGCTCCGCATCGGCGTCGAACGCGGCGTGAGCGGTGGCGACGTCTGGGTGCTCGACCAGGCCAGCGGCGTTCTCGCGGTGGGCGACTTCGTCACCCTGCCCGTGCCCTTCTTCGACACGGCCTGCCCGGCGCAATGGCAGGCCACGATGCGCCGGCTCGAGGCCCTGCCCTTCGAGCGTGTGCTGCCAGGGCATGGGCCGCTCATGAGCCGCGACGACTTCAAGCGCTACCTCGGCGCGCTCGACCGTCTGCTGAGCTGCGCCGCGAGCGATCGCAGCGTGTCCGAGTGCAGCACCGGCTGGATCACCGACCTCGGCCCGCTGCTGCCGGCGGCTTCGCAGCGCAGCATCGCGCCGATGCTGGGCCACTACTTCGAGGAGCGCCTGCGCGCGCCCGGTGCAGCACAGACCCGCTACTGCACGCCTTGAACGACGCGCCTCTACCGAGGCACGCGCATGGCCAGGGGCTCGGCGATCTGCACCGCGTAGCGCGCGTGGCAGGCCTGGCAGCTGGCCCGCACTTGCAGGCCCGCCGCGTAGAGGCTGCGCGGGTCGTGGCGCTTCGATGCCGCGCTCGCGGCGGCGGCACCCTCGCGCATCGCGGCAGCCCAGTCGAGCCAGTCGGCCCGGCCGCGGGCCAGCGCCGGCTCGGCCAGCGTGTCGCCGGTCTCCACCAACTGGGCGGCCGCGTCGACCACGGCCTGCCAGGCTTCGGCGGTGCGCGGTTCGAGATCGGTCCGGGCCTGCTGTTCGGCTGCGGCGAACAGCACGCCGGCCGCCGGGTCGACGACCAGGTCCATCAGGTCGGGCAGGATCAGCGCGAGCTCGTCGTCCATCCACGCAGCCGGATGCGCGATCGGCGCAGCAAGCAACTTGACCGGTGCCGGTGTCTCGTCTCGCGAACAGCCGGCCAGCGCGAGCACCAGCAGCATGCCGCAGGCGTGCCGTGACAGGGGCTGCATCGTCGTCTCCTTGCATGGCTGCGCGCGGGCGCCGCGCCGCATGCCGTTGTTGTTGTGGGCGCAAGGTTAGCGCCGAATGCCGGATGGCGCGAGCCGCAACCCGGCTTGAAATCGGCCACGTCCCGGCCCACATGGGGCGGGTGAGCCTTCTTGTCGCCCTCGGGTGGGTCCTCGCCATCGCCGCGATGGCGGCCTTCGGCCTGGCCGCGCCGACGCTGGCGCGCCTGTGGCGCAGGCAGCGTTTGACTCGCCGCCCCTTCCCGGCCGCCTGGCGCGAGATCCTGCGCCGGCGTGTGCCGCTGGCGCGCGAGCTGCCCGCTGCACATCAGTTGCGCCTGAAAAAGCACATCCAGGTGCTGCTGGCCGAAGTGCCCTTCGTCGGCTGCGCCGGCCTGACGCTCGACGACGAGATGCGCGTCACCATCGCCGCGCAGGCGGCCTTCCTGCTGCTCGGGCGCGGCGGTTCGTTCGGCAACCTGCGCGAGGTGCTGGTCTACCCCGGGCACTTCGTCGTGCCGCGCAGCGAGGCGGGCGCGGGTGGCGTCGTCCACGAGGGCCGCGACGTGCTGGCCGGCCAGAGCTGGCAGCGCGGCCAGGTCATCGTGGCCTGGGATGCGGTGCGCGACGGCGCGGCCGATCCGCACGACGGCGCCAACGTCGCCATGCACGAGTTCGCGCACCAGCTCGACCAGGACAGCGGCGCCGCCAACGGCGCGCCCTACGTGGGGCGCGGCGCGTTGCAGCAGGCCTGGGCGCGGGTGATGAACCAGGAGTTCGAAGCCTTGCGCGCGCGGCTGGCCAGTGCGCAGCCCGGCCTGATCGACCCGTATGCCGCCACCAGCCCGGCGGAGTTCTTCGCCGTGGCGACCGAGCACTTCTTCGAGCAACCGGCCGCGCTGGCCACCGAACGCCCGGCGCTGTACGAGCAGCTGCGGCGCTGCTACCGGCTCGACCCGGCGTCCTGGTAGCTCAGCGCGGCAGCACCGACAGCGCCAGGCGCACCGATTCCCGCGCGTCCAGGCAGATCGCCTGGGCACCGAAACTCTCGGCCTGGTGCTGGCGCAAGCCGAACACCGGCCCGCCGAGCAGGATGGGCGTGACGGGGTTGCGCGACGCGGCCTTCAGGTTCGCCACCAGCGCAGGCAGACCGCGCAGCTGCGCATCCAGCGCCACCGACACTCCGACCAGGTCGAACCACTCGTTCTTCACGGCCCGACACAGTTCGGCGCTGCTCGGCGACACCTCGAGCACCACCTGCCAGCCGGCCTTGCGGAAGAACTCGGACACGATCGACAGGCCCAGCACATGCTGCGATCCCGGCGCCGATGCCAGCATCACGCGGCGGACGACGCCGGCCTCCTGCGGGCCGTCGTGGTACTCGTAGCCCATCGAGTGGATCAGCTCGTGCATCAGCACGAGACCGAGCGTGACATCGGCAAAGCTGGCGCGGTCGTCTTCCCACTGTGCGCCCAGGTGGCGCGCGGCGGGGCCGATCAGGTCGACGAGCACGCTGTCCTGCTCGAGCCCCTGAGCCCGCAGGCTTTCGATGAGGCTCGCCGCGCCAGCGCGGTCGCCGGCCGCACAGCGCTGCGCCAGCATCAGGATGTCTTCGGGCCGGGGCCGCGGTGACGCGCTGGGTTCCGCGCGGGCGATGCCCTGGCGGTGCGCCAGCACGAGGCGCGGAATGATCTGCGTCTCGAGCACCGAGCGCATCGAGCGGCGGCAGTCGTCGTCGTCGCCCTGCGAGGCACGGTGATCGGAGAGGTCGTCGCCGCGATCGTCGATAGAGGCCCTGCGCGGGTCGAGCATCGAAGACAGCGACAAGCCCCGAAGGGCGCGCCCCCACATGAACATGCGGGCGACCGGCGATGCGAGCGGATGGAGGTTCACGGCGATGAGGCCCGGCCGGTGCTGGCGCACCGGGAAGAGGCCGGGAGTACTGCTGCGGCGAATCTTAACCCGTGCCTCCGCCCCTCTCCACTAGGTGTTAAACCCAGTCCCGCACCGGAAAATCAAGCATCAGAACTCGTAACGCAGCTCGCCGATGATGCCGTGTGCCCGGTAACCCGGCCGCACTTCGGCCGAGTAGCGCAGCTGTGTCGTCAGCCCGCTGCCCGAGCGGTAGGTCACACCGAGCCCGAGCTTGGCGCCGTTGCGCTTGATCGGCTGGCCCTCGACCGCGAAGGCAGCGTCCGGCGCGTCGAGGTAGGCCGCATTGATCAGCCGGCTGCCGCTGCCGAAGTCGTGCAACCAGGCCACGCTGGCCTCCGGGCTCACGCTGGCGTTGCCGCTCGCCGAGTAGGCCTGTGCCCAGCGCACGCCCAGTTCGGAAACCACCGAGCGCGTCTTGCGCTGCTCGACGGCCAGCGCGGAGCCGCCGCCGCTTTCGCTGAAGCCATCCTCCCTGATCTGCGTGTAGTGCAGGCTGGCGAACGGGTCGACCCAGCCGCCACCGGCACGCAGCGGCATGCCCGCGCCGAGCGTGGCGGCGATCACCTTCGCGTCGTGCTGACTCGCCACCGGCGTGTTGGTGGCACCGACGACGATGTTGCGCCGGCTGTCGTAGCTCGTGTTCCCCACCGAGAAGGTGCCACTCGCATAGAAGCCTTCACCGGTGTAGCTGCCGTACAGCGCGAACAGGCGCGAGTCGATGTCGGCGGTGTTGCCGGCGATGTCGGACCTGAACTCGTTGTTCACCCAGCCGAACGCGGCGCCGGCACTGAAGCTGTCCGTGAAGCGGTGGTCCATGCCGATCGCCCGGCCGGCGAGGTCGAAGCCGTAGCCCGCCACGTCGCCCGACGCGTCCTGGTCGCCCTTCTGCGCGAAGGCCTGCACCCACAGCCCGTAAGGCTTGCCCTGCCGCGACTCGGATGCCTGCTGCAGGGACAGCGCGCCGGCGCCCAGGCGGCTCGCCAGACTGGCCGCCGGCACGGCCAGGGCCGCATCGGCACGCGCGCCGACCTGCAAGGCACCCAGGCGCTGCTCGAGCGCCTGGCCGAAGCGGTTGGCACTGGCGGCGCCGGCGATTGCCCGCTGCCCGTGGGTCACCGGGCTGAGGCTCGCGTAGGCGGTGGCGAACTCGGCGTCCGTCGCCAGGCCCTGCAGGGTGCCCAGCGTGTTGCGCAGATCGCCGCGCGCCGCAGGCAGCACGCGGTCGAGCTGGCGTGCCACGGCCTCTGCGTTGCCGCCGGCCGCCACCGTGGCGAAGCTCTTCACGTCGGCCGTGACGCTGAAGGCGCCGGCCTGCTGCGCCGATCGGAAACTGACCAGCCGCGTCGACACCGGCAGCTCGATGCGATCGAAGGACGTGTCCTCGGCGAAGCCGCCATCGGCGCGCAACAGCTCGTAGCTCGTGCCATTCACGAACGGGCCGGAGCCGTGCTGCACGCTGTAGCTGCCGCCGAGCTGAGCCTGGCCGAGCAGGAGCAGGCGGCCGTGCGTGCCGTCGCCGTTGATCGTCGCCTGGAACTGCCCGTCGGCGCGGAAGCGGTAGTCGCCCGCCACTTCCAGCGTGCCGCCCTGCACCTCCAGCCGCTGCACCGAGGGCAGCGAGGCCAGAGCGAAGGTGCCTTCGCCGCGCTTGGCGATCGCCGCGGCGGGCACCGTGCCGCCGAAGCTGCCGTTGCCGTTGAGCTGCAGCAGCAGGCGGCTGCCGTCGTCGATCACGGTGCCTTCGATCACGGTCGCGCCCCGCATCGTCAGCACGTCGGTGCCCGCGCCGAGGTCGATGTCGCCGCGCGTCACCGAGCCGTCGCCGAGCACCACCGTGTCGTTGCCGGCGCCCGCGTCGATGGCGATGCCGGCCATCGCCACGCCGCCGACCGTGCGCGTGGCGACGATGCTGCCCTGGTTGACGATCAGGTCGTCGCCGCTGCCGGTGCGGATGCCGTAGGACGTGGCCTCGCCGTTGCTCACCGCATCGGCCACGATGCGGCCGGTGTTGACGATGCGGCTCCCCCCGTCGCCCGAGCCGATGCCGATGGCCAGCGCCTTGCCGCTGCCGCCGCCGAACAGGAAGCTGCCCAAGGCCTCGGTGCTGGCGATGATGTCGCCGGCGTTGGCGACGCTGTTGCGGCCGTGGCCCAGCAACATGCCGTGGCTCTCGGCGGTGGCGCTGCCGAACAGGCCGCGGACACTTGCCGTGGCCCGGATCCCGCCGTCGTTCTGCACGATCGACGGCCCGCTGCTCCACACACCGTAGGCCCCGCTCGCCGACGCGCCGAACAGGACCTGCGCGCTCGACGTCACGGTGACGGCCCCGTCGTTCGCCACGCGGGTGGCTGGCGCATCGTTCGCGTCGGCGGTGCTGCGCACCTTGAGGCTGCCCGCATCGGCGAGGCTCGCCCGGCCATCGATCCGCAGGCCGTAGGCCGCAGCGTCCGAATACCCCAGCGACGACGCGAACGTAACGACATCGATGCTGCCGGTGTTGAGCACGCCGCTGGATGGGCCGCGCAGCCAGATGCCGATCGCCTGGGCGCCGCGCACTTCCGACACGCTGTACTCGAACTCGTTGGTACCGCCGACTAAGCTCCCCGGCGAGGTCGAGCCGGACGCCTGCGCCTGCGCATTGGTGTGCACGCCGATCGTGCCTTCGTTGACGACCTGGTCGGCGCGGCCGCTGGCAAGGATGCCGATCGCCGTCGCGCCAGCTATCGTGGCCGTCGCGCCAGCGCCGGAATCGGAGCCGCCGTAGGCGACGCTTCCGGCGCTTGCGGTCGCCTTCGGCGCTGCCGTCACGCTGATCGTGCCGCCGTTCAGGATCGCGTTGTCACCCGCGCCGGCATCGATGCCGATCGCCTGGAGACCCGAGGCCGACGCGGTGGCCGTCGCATAGGCGTCGTCGTCGATCAGGCCGCCGCCATCCGCGTTCGCGGCGGCCGTGACCTCCGGCTTCGCGTTCACGGTGATCGTGCCTAGGTTGGCGATTCGGTCGCGGCCCGCGCCGGTCTGCACACCGACGGCGCGGCTCGGCCGCAGCGTCGCGGTGGAGTTGCTGAACGCGTCGCTGTCCAGGCTGAAGAAGTCCGCATCCGCGTAGGTGCTGGCGGTCGCGGAGCCCTTCAGCGTGGCGAGGACCGAGCCTTCCACGACGATCCGGTTGTCGCCCTCGCCCGCTTCGATTCCGATGACCGCGGACTCTGCAGCGGCCGACGACGCGGCCTTGCCGTCGACGAACAAGGCGCCCGGCTCGGCACTGGAGCCCGCGCTCGCCGCGAGCGTGCCGGTCACGGCGAGGCTGCCGTTCACGCCGATAGCGATCACGTCGTGCCCGGCGCCGGCGGCGATGCCGGTAGCGAAGGTGCGTGCCGTCACGTTGGCGGCCGCGCTGGTGTTGCCGAACACCGTGGTCGCGCCGCCCGAAGCAGCGAGCGTGGAGCCGGCGTCGGCCGTCAGCGTGCCATCGTTGATCACGACGTTGTCACCCGCGCCGGCGTCGATGCCGGTTGCGTGCGTGACGGAGAACAGCACCTCGTTCGATTGCGCATTGCCGAAGCCGAACGAGGTCGAGGTTGCGTTCAGCGTCGCGTCCGCCGAGATGCCGAGCCTGCCGCGATTGACGATCGCGTCGCCGTCGTCGCCCTCACCGTCGCCACCGTCGATGCCGATCGCCGTCGCCGTCGCCGTCACGTTCGAGTCGGCGGACGCACCGCCGAAAATCGCCGTGCCGGTGCCCGTCACGTCGACCCGCGAACCGGCGGCGATGTCGATGCCGCCGTCGTTCTTCAGCAGGTCGGCACCGCTGCCGCCGCGCAGGCCGACGGCCGTCGCGCCGGCGCTCACGGTGGCCCGGGTGGGGGCGCTGCCCGCGAACGAGAACGAACTCCCGGTCAGGCCCGCGTAGGCGTCGGCGGCCACCTTCAGACTGGCCGCGCCGGTGTTGACGAGCGTGTCGTCCCCCGCGCCGCCGTCGATGCCGGCCGCCGCGGTGGCGGCCTGCGTGTTGCCCTCGGCCGTGGCCACGCCGCCGATCACCACCGCCGTGTTGCTGGCATAGGTGTCGGCCGCCGCCTCGGCCTCGATCGTGCCCTGGTTGGCAAGGTGGTCGGCGCCGTCGCCGCCGGCGATGCCGGAGACCGTCGCGCTGACCAGCGTGCTGGACTTGAAGTCGTTGACGCCGAACACCGTCACGCCGGCGCCGCCGGTGCGGCTTCGCGCCAGCGCCTCGACCCGAACGAGGCCGGTGTTGTCGACACGGTCGTCGCCGCGCCCGCCGTCCAGGCCCACGGCCTGTGCGATGGCCGAGGTGCCCGCATCCACCTTGCCGCGGCCCGCCAGGGAGACGGTCACGCTCGAGGCGGACGCGCAGGCCCCGCCGGCCTCCGCGGTGCAACTGCCGTCGCGCTGCGTGTCCGGGCGCAGCGCGGCCCGGCCGGCATCGACCCGCACGCTGCCGCTGCTGACGATCGTGTCGTCCCCATCGCCGCCCGCGATGCCGGTCGCGCTCGCGCGCGCCGTCTTGGCCGCCGACGCGTCGCCGCTGCCGGAACTCGACGCGTTGCCGAACAGGCCGACCGTGACGTCACCCGCGCTCGCGTTGCTGCGCGCGGTCGCGACGATGCCCGCCCGGTTGTCGATCAGGTCGTCGCCAGCGCCGCTGTCGATGCCCAGCGCCTGCGCGACGGCCGTGGTTTCGGCCTGCCCGTTGGCCGTCCCGGCCACGGTCACGCTGACCGTCAGCCCGCTCGCGGTGGCGGCGCTGCCGGCAGTGAGGCTTCCCTCGTTGAGGATGCTGTCGTCGCGCGCGCCGCTGCGCACGCCGGCCGCCTCGGCCAGCGCGGTGTTGCCGACGTCGCCGAGCGAATAGCCGAACAGTGCGCCGCTGACGCTCGTGCCGGTCGCGGTCGCAGTTGCGGTGGCGATCAAGCTGCCGGCGTTGGCGAGGGTGGCGCCGCGGCCGCCGTGGCCGTCGCCGCCATCGCGGTCGGTCGGCATGGCGCTCTTGCCACCGTGGCCGTCACGTCCGCATGGGGATTCGTCCTGGCCGGTCGCCGCCTGCTTGCCGTGCCCGCAGGGCGCGGGCGCCGCGCTGTCGGCGTCGTTCAGGCCGACCGCATGGGCGGTGGCCGACGAGGCCAGCGTGGCCGCCGAATAGCCGCCGAAGATGTTCGGCACGACGATGGACACCGAGGTTCCATTCGCCACTGCGCTGGCATCGGCCGTCACCGATCCCTCGTTGAGTGTCGTGTCGTCGCCTTCGCCGGCGTCGACGCCGAACACGTCGGCCCGCGCCGTGCTGCTCGCATCGGCGATGGACGCGCCGACCGCCGGGCCGAGTGCGCCGCTGACCGTGACGGACACGCCGACCGAGTCCGCGCTGGCCTTGCCCTGCACGTCGACCGTGCCGCGGTTGACGAGCCGGTCATTGCCCGCTGCGCCGTCCAGGCCATGCACGACGGTCAGCGCATTGGCGCTGCTGTCGGTGATCGACGCCCCCGCGGCACCGCCGGCCAGCGAGAGGTTCAGCGCGACGCTCACGCCAGTCGCATGCGCGACGGCCTCGACCGAACGGGTCTTGATGTCGCCCTCGTTGACCAGCGTGTCGTCGCCGGCGCCGCCGTCCATGCCGGTGGCGCGCACCTGCGCCGTGCCCTTGCCGTCGACCAGGGCCGCGCCGGCCGCGACGCCGGCGTTCAGCGCCGCGTTGCCGGTGACGGAAACGCTGACGGCCAGGGCATCGGCGTGGATGTTCTGCAGCGTGAGCTCGCCGGCATTGGACATCACGTCGTCGCCCAGCCCCCCCTGCAGCCCGACCGCCGTCGCGCGCGCCGTGGTCGAGGTGTCGACCAGCGCGGCGCCGATCGCCGCCCCGTTGCTGACCACACCGAGCTGCACGCTGACGCCGACCGCCGTGGTGGAGGCGCCCACGTCGTCGATGACGATGTGGCCGTCGGCCTTGTTGGCCAGCCGGTCGTTGCCCGCCCCGCCGTCCACACCCACCGCAGTGGCCTCGGCCGTCGCGCTGGCCCTGCCGAGCGCCGCGCCGGCCGCCACGCCGGCGGACAGCGTGCCGCTGATCGCCACGTCGGCA
Source organism: Rhizobacter sp. AJA081-3 (assembly GCF_017795745.1). Taxonomy (GTDB): domain Bacteria; phylum Pseudomonadota; class Gammaproteobacteria; order Burkholderiales; family Burkholderiaceae_C; genus Piscinibacter. The sequence goes on from NZ_CP059067.1 coordinate 3,888,697, forward strand.
CTCACGGCGATAGCTTGGGCCTTGATGTCGCCGATCGCGATGCCCGACATGTTCCACAGTTCGTCGTGCCCTTCGCCGCCGTCGATGCCGGTGGCGCCAGCGATCGCCGTGGCACTGCTGTCGGCCAGCGCGGCGCTGGCGCTGATGCCGTTGTTGGCCCCCGCCAGCCCCAGCGAGACCGAGGCCGCGCTGCCGCCGGCCCGCAGGCCGCTGATGCCGATGTGGCCTCGATTGACCGCGAGGTCGTCGCCGGCACCGCCGGCCAGGCCGCGGCCGCTCGCCGTCGCACTGCTGCTGCCGTCGGCCAGGCCGGCGGCGACGTTCACGCCGTTGCTCGATGCGGCCAGCGCGACGGACACGCCCACGGCATCGGCATTCGCCGTGCCGCGCAGGATGTCGATGTCGCCGTCGTTGACCAGCGTGTCGTTGCCGGCGCCGCCCGACAGGCCCGTGGCCTCGGCGGTGGACGCGACACCGCTCTTGACCAGCGCGGCGCCCACGCCGAGCCCGTTCTTGGCGATCTTGATGTCGACGCTGACGCCGACCGCGTCGGACTCGGCCGCGATGTCCTCGATCCTGACCGTGCCGCGGTTGGCCAGCGTGTCGCGCCCGTCGCCGCCGGCCAGGCCCGCGGCGGTGGTGGTCGACGCGGCGCCGGCGTCGGCCAGCGCCGCGCCGATCACCAGGCCGTCCTGCGCGCCGGAAATGTCCAGCGACACGCTGACGGCATTGCTGTCGCTCTTCACGTTCCTCAGGGTGACTTGTTTCTCGTTGACGAGCGTGTCGTCGCCGGCGCCACCGGCGATGCCGGCAACCGTCGCCGTACTGGTCGCGTCGGCGCGGGCCAGCGCCGCGCTGGCGGTGAAGCCCTGTTTGGCGAGCGCCAGCTCCAGCGCCACGCCCACCGCGGTGGTGTCGGAGCCGATCGTGGCGAGCGTGATGTCGCCGCGGTTGACGACCTTGTCGTCACCCTCGCCACCGTCGATGCCGATGGCCGTGGCGTTCGAGGTGGCACGCGTGTCGGTGAGGGCCGCGCCGATCGCGGCGCCCGTCTTGGTGACGACGGTCGGCTCGATGCCGACGCTGACCGTCGTCGCATTGGCCTGCACATTGCGCGGGTCTTGCACGTTGCGCGACTGCGTGGCGATCGAGCCGGTGTTGAGGATCTCGTCGTCGCCGCCGCCGCCTGCGATGCCGGTCACCGTGGCGCTCGCATCGACGGACGAGCGTGTCAGCGTGGCGCCGGCCGCCAGGCCGGTGGCCGAGCCCTCGACGGTGAGGTTGACGCCCACCGAGACGGCGTTCGAGGTCGCCGTCAGGCCGATCGTGCCGTCATTGACGACACGTTCGCCCGTGCCGTCGCCCTCGATGCCGGTGGCCCGGGCGATCGTGGTCGCGCTGGTGTCGCTGAGCGCCACACCCACGGCGGCGCCCTGCTTGGCGATGTTCACGTGCGCCGTCGCGTTGACGGCCACGTTGGCGGCATCGGCATCGACCTTGACGATGCCGGCGTTGCGCAGCTCCGGCGCCGGCGCGGGCGGCGTGCATCCCGTGTGCACGGAAGCGTTCGCGCAGGCCTTCGTCTCGCCGCTCGATGCGCTGCGGCGCGTGTCCGCTGCCGCGTCATGCTTGTCGCCCTGCACCGATGCCGTGTCGCCGCTGCGCAGGCCCACCGCGGTGGCGCTGGCCGTGGTGTCGGCGTCGAGCACCGACACGCCGGCCGCGAGGCCCTTGTCCGAGACGCTCTGCACCTCCAGCGTGGCGCTCACCGAGGTCGCGCTCGCGCCGGCCGTGCTGTCGACCCGGCCGGTGTTCTCGATGCGGTCCGTGCCGGCGCCGCCGTCCAGGCCGACCGCGCGGGCGGTGGCGGTCGCGTCGGAATCGATCAGCACGACGCCGGCCAGCGCACCGTTCTTCTCCAGCTTCACGCTGAGGCCGGCGCTCACGTTGAGCGCCGTCGCCGTGGCGCTGGCAGTGGCCTGCCCGCGATTGACGATCTCGTCGTCGCCCGCACCGCCGGCCACCGCCGCGGCCGTCGCGGTGGCGCTGTTCGAGGTGTCGCTCGCAGCGGCGCTGGCGAGCAGGGACGGGTTGTCGCCCTGGTCGAAGTCGAGCGGGCCCATCAGGTCGAAGCGCACCAGCACCGCGTGCGTCTCGGTGGTGGCCGTGGCACCGAGCACGCCGTCGTTGACGATCGTGTCGTGGCCCTCACCGCCGTCGATGCCGGTGGCGGCGCTCTTCGCGTCGATGCTGGCGCGCGCCAGCTGGACGCCGAATTCGGCGGACACGCTGGCCTTGCTCGGGTCCGGCTTCTTCGAATCCTCGAATTTCAGCCCTGCGCGCGCCGTCACGTCGACGCTGCCGGCCTTGGCGGTCGCGCCGACGGCCAGGTTGCCGCTGCCGCTGTTGAGGATCGTGTCGTCGCCCTTGCCGGCGTCGATGCCGACGGCACCGGCCCTGGCCTTGCTGATGCCGTCGACGACCAGCACCTCGTAGCCGATCGGCAGCGATGGCAGGTCCTCGCGCGGGTCGATGGCGAGGTCGGCCAGAGTCGCGCTGACCACGACGACGGACGATTGGGCGCTCGCGTTCACGTTCGTCACCGCGCCCTGCACGATGCGGTCGTTGCCGCCGTCCGTCGCCACGCCGGCCGCCTCTGCACTGGCCTTGGTGCCGGCGCCGACCACCGAGAAACCGGGCGTCGGTATGTGCAGGTCGAACACGCCGATGCCGACGTCGACGTTCTGCTGCTGTGCCGTGGCGCCGGCCACGACGGTCACGCTCCCGGCCAGCGACACCGTGTCGTCGCCGACGCCGCTGCGCACGCCCGCCGCCCTGCCCGTGGCCGTGATGTCGGCTTTGGCGATCGGCCCCGTGAACAGCGACTCCACTTCGGAGGACACCCCTTCGGAGCCGATCGACACGCCGGTGGAGTTCACGAAGCTCGTCGCGGTGGCCGACACGCTGCCGGTGCTGTCGATGTTCGCGCCCTTCTTCGCGTCGCGGGCGTCGATGCCGATCGCGCCGGCGCGCAGCGTGGTGGAGACATCACTGGATGCCCGGTCGAAGATCGAGAGGTCGGCGAAACTGGCGCCCACCTCGACACCGATCAGCTCGGCCTTCGAGATCGCCGTCACCGAGCCGGTGTTGACGATGCTGCCCGTCGACGCACCGGCGCGGATGCCGGTCGCTTTCGCGTCCAGCGACACCGCGGTGTCGGCCGTGGCGAAATTGAAGCCGCTCACCGTCACGGCGACGTCGGTGCTGCTGGCGGTGGCGTCGGCCAGCACGCTGCCATCGTTGCGCAGGGTGCTGCCGCCGTGCCCGCCGTCGCTGCCGCCGCTGCTGTGCCCCTTGCTGCCCTCGTGCGGCCGGCCGCCGGCCGCATCGCCGCCGTCGATGCCCACCGCCGTCGCCGTGATCGCCGTCGTGGCGGACACATGCGCCGTCTCGGCCAGCGTCAGCGTGACGGCGACCTGGTCCACCGTCGCCGTCGCCGTGGCGGCGACCGTGCCGGTGTTGGTGATGTTCGCCTGGCCGGCGCCGCCGGCAATGCCGATGGCGCTGGCGCTCACCGTCAGGCTCTCGGTGACATCGCCGCCGGTCGACAGGCTGATCGTCGGGTCGAAGCTGTCGACGCTGGCGGTCGCCCGCGCGTCCACGCTGCCGCGGTTGAGGATGCTGCGCGTGCGCTTGTCGCCCAGGATGCCGACGGCGAAGACGGGCGAGGTCTCGTCGCCGGTGCGCCATTCGACGATCGCGATGTCGTTGACGATGTCGGCATACGAGCCCGTGCCGGTGGCCGGCGCCACCCGCGCGCCGGCGCCGCACAGCGCGCTGCTGCTGGCCGCGGCCACCGGCTTGAGCGCGAAGCTCCGCGGCAGCACCCGCGCCGGCCCCGGCCGGGCGCTGGCCAGGCAGACACCGGCATCGTGCGCGGCGAAGGCGAGCAGCCAGCCGGGCGTGCCGGCGTGGGCGGCCAGCGGCAGCGTGGTCAGCGCCGACAGTGCGGCAGCGGAAAGCGCGGTGCGTGCGCCCGCGCGCGTCGAGACGGATTGGCCGGACATGGTTTCACCCCCTGGAGACTCTCAGTTGGGGTGAATCATTGGCCGATCGCCGCGCCTCGCATTGCCGTACGTCAGCAATCGGTCGTGCGTTGCGAAAACGCCGCTTCGGGTGCACCGGATCAATCCGGTCGCGGCGCTTCGACGATCGGGCCCGACAGGGTCTGCAGGAAGGCCGCGAGGTCGCGTGCCTGCGTGGCGGTCAGGCGGATCGGCTGGCGATGCGCCGAGCCGCTGCGCTCGTGCGCGAGCTCCGAGTGCCCGAGCGCCGCGGTGGGAGACGCTACGTAGTGCGCGATGACCTCGTCGAGGCTGGCGAACTGGCCCGCGTGCATGTAGGGCGCGCGCTGCGCGACGTTGCGCAGGCCGGGCGTCTTGAATGCGCCCACCGAAGCCGCGTCGCCGCTCGCCATGAAGCGCAGTTCCTGGCAGGCCGACTTCGGCGCGTCGCTGTAGTCGCCCAGGCAATTGAATTCGTCGCGCCCGACCCGGTCCGTGGCCGCCGTGCGCCCCGGGTCGGGCCGGGCCGCGTCGCGCGGCGGCACGCCGGTGTTGTGGAAGTGCTGGTCGGTGAAGAGCGGCCCGTTGTGGCAGGTCGCGCACTGACCGGGGCCGATGAACAGGCGCAAGCCGCGCACTTCGGCGGCAGACAGCACCGCCTGCCCGGCGGAATCGCCCGCCACGACGGCACGCGCGTACCGATCGAAGCGCGACTCGCCCAGGCTCAGCGTGCGCTCGTACGCGGCGATCACCTTGCCCAGGTTGGCGAACACGCGGTTCACATCTTGGCGGCGGTGAGCCGGCATCGACTGCCAGGCCGCGCGTTCAGCCACCGTGCCGTTCGGCCCGGCGTCGGCCGGCAGCCCGGAGAGATCCGGCATGGCGCCGAACAAGGCCTCGAAGTCGGATCGGTAATTCGCCATCAGCAGCGCCGCGATGCGCGTGCGGTTGCTGCCGTGTTCCACACCGTCTTCCAGCGGGCCCAGCGCCTGCGACCACAGGCTGTCCTTGCGCCCGTCCCAGAAGAACCAGGCACCGTGCGCCGCGCCCGCGATCGGCATGGTCCGCCGCGATCCGCTGCCGACGCCCTTTCCGACCGGCAGGCCGTCCTGGAACTGGCGATCGGCCGCGTGGCAGGTGGCGCAGGAGACGGCCTGGTTGCGCGAGAAGCGCGTGTCGGTGAACAGGCGCTTGCCGAGCGCCGCGGCCGCCGGGATGTCGGCGAAGGCGTTGGAGGCATCGCGGGGCGTGGGCGGCAGCCGGTCCAGGCTCAGCGAGGCGAGCACGGCCTTGTCTTCGGCCGACCAGGCATCGGCAAAGGTGAAGCCGGTGAGCAGCGACAGCGCGCTGGCCAAGGCGAGTCCGGCGGTCGCCGCCGTGAGCGCCTTCATCGCCGCGCTCCCGGCGCTTCGACCACGGTGTTGAAGACCACCGAGTCCGCGCCCTCGGCCGCCTGGATGGCGAGCTTGATCTCCCACCAGCCGGTCATGCTGAACTTCATGCCTTCCATCAGGTAGGTGCCGTCGGCCAGCTCCTGCGTGACCTGCGGGCGGGTGGGCAGCCCGTGCCCATGCTGGGGCATGCCGCCGTCGACAGCGAAACGCGCGTCGCGCACCGGCGTGCCGTCGGGGCGGTGCAGCCTGATCTGCCAGGCGTGCAGCTGGTTGATGGCCGGCGCGGCCGCCGGCGGATCGATCTGCACGACGTAGCGGCCCTGGGCGCTGGGATGGCGCAGGGACAGGTCGAGGTCGCGCGGCGTGCTGCAGGCCACGAGGGCCAGCGTCGAGGCCAGGAAGGCGCTCGAAACGAGAGGTCGGAACATGGTGCTTTCTCCAGGGGGTTCGCGGGGATGGACGAGGTTCACGGGCGGCGCGCGTCGTCCAGCACGCGCTGCAGGTCGGGCGGGATCGGCAGGCGACGGAAGCCGCTGATGTCGGCGCCGCCCGTGTTGCCTTCGGGCAGCCAGCCGATGCCGGTCATCAGCGCCGCGGCGGCGATCCGCCACAGCTGGCCCAGGGCTTCACCGGCCTTGCGGTGACGGGCCGCCCAGACGAACATGCGGGCATGAACGCGCACATGCTCGATCGTCGCGGCCTGGCCGAGCACATGCGCCCGCTCCAGGTGGACGAAGGCGATCTGCGCGAGACCCTGCGAATCGGCTTCGCGGGCGGCGTCCAGTTCGTGCTGGACACTGGTGCGGATGCGGCGGGCGAAGTGGTTCATCAGGGGCTCGTCGGGGTGGGTCGATGAGGAAGGATTCTTCCGGGCGACCCGCTGCGGCGATTGAACGAAACGGCTGACTTGCGAGAGGGCTCCCGTGACGAACTCGAAGCTCGATCGCCAGCGCATCGCCGCCTCGGGCCGCGTCTACTTCTGGCAATCCGGCAGCCTGTGGATCGGGCAAGGCCAGGGCCGCTCAGAGTGGCACGCGCACCATGCGCACCAGATCGCGTTCGCACTGGTGGGCGGCTTCCGCTTCCGCACCGAACGCGACGTGCCGTGGACGGCCTTCGAGGCCGCCATCGTGCCCTCGCATTGCCCGCACGAGTTCGAGCTCGACGGCGCGACCGTGGCGCACCTGTTCGTCGAACCCGAGAGCACCGAGGGCCGCGCCTTGTCGAGCCGCTTCGGCGCGCTGGGCCTGAGCGCGCTGGCGCAGCCCGAAGCGCGGCGTCTGGCCGATCGTCTGCTCGCGGCACTGCGCAGCGCGAGCGATGCCGACACGATGCGCGGCATCGCGCGGGACACGGTCGCCCAGCTGGCGTTGAACTCGGCCGGCGTGCCAGCGGTGGGCGCCAGCGACCCGCGCCTGCAGCGTGCGCTCGAGCGCATCCGCTCGCGCATCCGCACGACCGTCTCTCTGGCCGATGCCGCGGCTGCGGCGACGCTCTCGCCGAGCCGCTTCAGGCACCTGTTCGTGCAGGAGACCGGCACCTCGTTCCGCGCCTACGTGCTGTGGCTGCGCATCAACGTGGCCATCGAAGCGGCGATGGCCGGCGCCTCCTGGACCGACGCGGCGCACGAAGCCGGCTTTGCCGACTCCTCGCACCTGACGCGCACGCACCGGCGCATGTTCGGGATCGAGCCGACGGCCATCCGCCACGCCTGAATCGCCCGGCCGGAGCGCCGGAGGACGTCCTGTCCTAACATCCGCCCGGTCCGAAGGAGGGGTGTCATGAATATGTCCGGCGCGTTCGCGCATCTGGTCGCGCGGGTCGGCGACGTGGCCATCGCCTGGCGGCGGCTGCAAGGCAGCGTGGCGGGCCAGGCCGTCGGCACGGCGCCGACCATCCCCGCGGCGCGCCCGCAGGGCCGCATCCCGACGCTGAAGATGCCCACGGCCCGCGGTTGGGCGCCGGGCCATCGGCCTTCGGCGGCGCCCGGCTTGGCGGTCAATGCCTTCGCCACCGGCCTGAAGCACCCGCGCTGGATCCACGTGCTGCCCAACGGCGACGTCACCGTGGCCGAATCGCTGTTCCTGCCCGGCCCGGCGAAGTCGCTGTTCGACCTGGCGATGTTCAGCACGATGCGCCGCGCCGCCGCCGTGGGCGTGAGCCCGAACCGCATCACGCTGCTGCGCGACGCCGATGGCGACGGCGTGGCCGAACGTCGCGAGGCTTTCCTCGAGGACCTGCGCCAGCCTTTCGGCATGGCGCTGCTGGGCGACACCTTCTACGTCGGCAACACCGATGGCGTGGTGGCCTTTCCGTACACGCCGGGCACGACCCGCATCACTGCGCCGGGTCGCCCGCTGACGAGCTACCCGGGTGGCGGGCACTGGACGCGCAGCCTGCTGGCCAGCCCCGATGGGCGCAAGCTCTACATCGGCGTGGGCTCGCTGAGCAACATCGCCGAGAGCGGCATGGACGTCGAGCAGGGCCGCGCCTGCATCTACGAACTCGATCTGGCGACCGGTGGCCACCGCATCTTCGCCGCCGGCCTGCGCAACCCCGTGGGCCTGGCCTGGGAGCCGCACACGAAGGCGCTGTGGACGGTGGTCAACGAACGAGACGGCCTGGGCGACGAGACGCCGCCGGACTACCTCACCTCGGTGATCGACGGCGGCTTCTACGGCTGGCCCTACAGCTACTGGGGCCCGACGGTGGACGATCGCGTGCTGCAGGACCCGGCCGCCGTCGCCCGCGCGATGGTGCCCGACTACGCGCTGGGCGGGCACACCGCATCGCTGGGCCTGTGCTGGATGCCCGGCGGCACGCTGCCCGGTTTCGATGAAGACGGCATGGTCATCGGCCAGCATGGCTCGTGGAACCGCAGCACGCTCAGCGGCTACAAGGTCGTCTTCGTGCCCTTCGCGAACGGGCGGCCGGCCGGGCCACCGCGCGACATCCTCGGCGGTTTCCTGGCGCCTGACGAATCGGAGTCCTACGGCCGGCCGGTGGGCGTGGCGCTCGCCGCCGACGGCGCCCTGCTGGTGGCCGACGACGTGGGCGACGTGGTCTGGCGCGTCACGGCTGCGCGGCCGCGCTGAGCCCGGCACACTAGACCCTTCGCGCTGACCCGCCCCCCATGACCCGATTCGCCTTCGACAACAGCTACGCCCGCGAGCTGCCCGGCTTCTACACGGCTTGGCAGCCAGCGACGGTGCCGGCACCGCGGCTGCTCTTCCTCAACGAAGCGCTCGCCGCCGAGCTGGGGCTCGATGCCTCAGCCCTGCGTGGTGAAACGGGCGCGAGCCTGTTCGCCGGCAACGCGCTGCCCGAAGGCGCCGAACCGATCGCGCAGGCCTACGCCGGGCACCAGTTCGGCGGCTTCTCGCCGCAGCTCGGCGACGGCCGCGCGCTGCTTCTCGGCGAGCTGATCGACCGCGACGGCCGGCGACGTGACATCGCCTTCAAGGGCTCGGGCCGCACGCCCTTCTCGCGCGGCGGTGATGGCAAGGCCGCCGTCGGCCCGATGCTGCGCGAGGTGCTGATCGGCGAGGCGATGCATGCGCTGGGCATCCCGAGCACGCGCGCACTGGCCGTGGCCGCCACCGGCGAGACGGTGCGCCGCGAGCTGCCGCTGCCCGGCGCGGTGCTCACCCGCGTGGCCGAGAGCCACCTGCGCGTCGGCACCTTCCAGTACTTCCTCGCCAAGGGCGAGGTGGATCGGCTGCGCCAGCTCGCCGACTACACGATCGCGCGCCACGACCCCGCGCTCGCCGGTGCGCCCGACCGCTACCTCGCGCTGCTGCAGGCCGTCGCGCAGCGCCAGGCGGTGCTGATCGCGCAGTGGATGAACGTGGGCTTCATCCACGGCGTGATGAACACCGACAACATGACGATCTCCGGCGAGACGATCGACTACGGCCCCTGCGCCTTCATGGAGGCCTACGACCCGCAGACGGTGTTCAGCAGCATCGACCACGGCGGGCGTTATGCCTACGGCAACCAGCCGCACATCGCACGCTGGAACCTCGCACGCCTGGCCGAGACGCTGCTGCCGCTGATGGCCGAGGCCGATGACGAGAGCGCCATCCAGCGCGCGGTGGCGCAGGCCACCGCGGTGATCGATGCTTTTCCCGGACTCTTCGCCGCCGCGCTGCTGCGCGGCCAGCGCGGCAAGCTGGGCCTGTTCGCCGCCTCGGCAGCCGACGACGCGCAAGACACCACGCTCGTCGACGACTGGCTCGCACTGCTGCTCGCGCAGTCGGTCGACTTCACGCTCGGCTGGCGGCGCCTGGCCGATGCGGCCGAAGGCCGCGACGCGCCGCTGCGCGACCTGTTCGCCGACCGCGCGGCGCTCGACACCTGGCTGACACGCTGGCGCGAGCGCTGCACGCGCGACGACGCGGCCGGCGGTCCCGGTGCGGCCGAGCGCGCCGCGCGCATGCGCCGCGCCAGCCCGTGGCTGATCCCGCGCAACCACCGTGTCGAGGCAGCCCTGGCCGCGGCGACCGACGGTGACCTCGCGCCCTTCGAACGCCTGCTCGAGGCGCTGCGCCAGCCCTTCGACGAGCGGCCGGAACACGCGCTCTATGCCGAGCCGGCACCGGCCGAGGCGCAGGCCGGCTACCAGACCTTCTGCGGGACCTGATCGATGACGGATTGCTCGCGCCGATCGGCCATGCTGGCGCTTTCTGCCGGGGCCTTGTCGCCCTGGGCCGCACTGGCGCAGGGCGCCGAGAAGCTGCCCGCCGAAGTGAAGGTGGGCCAGCCGCTGCAGGACGCGACGATGACCGGCCTGAACGGGCCGACCCGCAGGCTCTCCGACTACCGCGGCCGGCCGCTGCTCATCAACGTCTGGGCCAGCTGGTGCGCGCCTTGCCGCGCGGAAATGGCCTCGCTCGAGCGGCTCGCCTGGCTGGAGCACCCGGTGCCGTTTGCCGTGATCGGCATCTCGACGGACGACTATCCGGAGCGGGCGCTGCAGCTGCTCAAATCCACCAACGCGACCATCAGCCACTTCATCGACCGCAAGCTGCAGCTGGAGACGCTGCTCGGCGCCTCGCGCCTGCCGCTGACGGTGCTGGTCGACGCGCAGGGCCGCGTCGTCGACAAGGTCTACGGTGCGCGCGAGTGGGACAGCCCGCAGTCGCAGGCCCTAGTGCGCGGGGCGTTCAGCGCGCGGTCCGGGGCGGCGCAGAAGTAGCCGTCGCGGGCTGCGGCATGATGGCGCCCATGACCAGCCCGCTCTGCTTCCGCCCCCCTCGCCTGCTGCTCCCGCGCAGTGGCATCGACCTGCAGCGCTGGAGCGTCATCGCCTGCGACCAGTACACCAGCGAACCCGGCTACTGGGAACGCGTGGCGGGCCAGGTCGGCGATGCGCCGTCGACGCTGCACATGATCTATCCGGAGGTCTTCCTCGCCAGCGCCGACAAGCCCGAGCGCATCGCGCGCATCCAGGCAACGATGCGGCGCTACTTGGCCGAAGGCCTGCTGCGCGAGCATGCCGGCGCGGTGCTGGTGGAGCGCAGCCTGCCCGACGGTCGCGTGCGCCGCGGCCTGATGCTGGAGCTGGATCTGGAGCACTACGACTTCTCGCCCGCCTCGGCCAGCCTGATCCGCCCCACCGAGGGCACCATCGTCGAGCGCATCGCGCCGCGCGTCGAGGTGCGCCAGGGCGCCGAGCTGGAGCTGCCGCACATCCTCGTGCTGATCGACGACCCGCAGCGCACGGTCATCGAGCCGCTGGCGGCGCAACCCGCGCGCCTCGCGCCGCTGTACGACACGCCGCTGATGCTCGGCGGTGGCCGCGTGGCCGGCCTCGCACTGGATGGGCCCGCGCATGGCCAGGTGATGCAGGCGCTGCAGGCACTCGGCGACGGCGCCGCCTTCGCCGCGCGGCATGGCCTGCCGCCCGACACGCCGCCGATGCTCTTTGCCATGGGCGACGGCAACCATTCGCTGGCCACTGCCAAGGCCTGCTGGGACCGCATGAAGGCCGGCGTCGGGCCCGACCACCCGGCGCGCTGGGCGCTGGTGGAGGTGGAGAACATCCACGACGCCGCGCTGGAGTTCTCTCCCATCCACCGCCTGCTGACCGGGGTGAATGGCGAGATCCGCGAGGCGCTGGCAGCGCACTTCGGCGAGCGGGTGCGCATCGTCGACCAGCCCGATGCGGCCTCGATGCGCGTCGCACTGGCGGCGCTGCCGCGCAGCGAACATGCCGCCGGGCTGGTGCAGCCGGGCGGCCGCCACGCGCTGGTGGTGGTGTCCGGCATGCCGGCCGCGCAGCTGGACGTGGCCACCTTCCAGGGCTTCGTCGATGCCCTGCTGGCCCAGGGCGGCGCGCACGAGGTCGACTACGTGCACGGCGACGACACGCTGGCGCAACTGGCCGGCGTGCAGGGCAACGCCGGGCTGCACCTGGCCACGCTGGGCAAGAGCGAGCTGATCGGCCGCGTGGCGCGGCACGGCCCGCTGCCGCGCAAGAGCTTCTCGATGGGCGAGGCCGACGAGAAGCGCTTCTACCTCGAGGCGCGGCGCATCCGGGCTTGAAAGGGGCGGGGCGGGACGACGATCATTCGATCGTCACCTTGGCATCCTTGACCAGCTTCGCGAACTTCTCGGTCTCGCTCCTGATCTGCTGCGCCATGTGCTCGGCGCTGTCGCCGATGGCTTCGGCGCCGATTTCGTCCATGCGCTTGCGGAACTCGGGCGACTGGATGACCTTCACCATCTCGGTGTTCAGCCGGGCCAGCACGTCCTTCGGCGTGGCCACCGGAGCAAGCACGCCGAACCAGGTGCCGATGTTGAAGCCCTTGAGCCCGGCTTCGTCGAGCGTCGGCACGTCGGGCAGCGCTGAAGAACGTTTGGCCGTGGTGACGGCCAGCGCCCGCAGCTTGCCGGCCTTGATGTGCGGGAGCACCGGCGTGACGGTGTCGAACGACATCGTGATCTGGCCGCCGAGCAGGTCGGTCGCCAGCGGCCCGCTGCCCTTGTAGGGAATGTGGCTGAAGTCCGTGCCGGTCATGTTCTCGAACTGCGTCCCGATCAGATGCTGTGCCGTACCGTTGCCGTTGGAGCCGTAGTTGTAGGCGCCAGGCTTGGCCTTGAGCAGCGCGACCAGTTCGGCCACGTTGTTGACCGGAGTGCTCGCGTTCACGACCAGCACGTTCGGCACCAGCGCGATCGTGGTGATCGGTGCCAGGTCCTTCTGGAAGTCGTAGGGCAGCTTCTTGTAGACACTGGAGGCGATGGTGTGGTGCACCGCGCCGACCAGGAGCGTGTAGCCGTCGGGCCTGGCCTTGGCCACGTAGTCTGCGCCGAGCGTGGCACCCGCGCCCGGCTTGCTCTCGACGATCACGGTCTGGCCGAGGCTCAGCGTCAGCTTCTCCGCCAGCGCGCGGGCCAGCACGTCGGTGGTGCCCCCGGCCGGGAACGGAACGATCAGGCTGATCGGCTTGTTCGGCCAGGCCTGGGCCATGGCGCCGGTGGCGGACATCGCAGCGGCAAGTGCGACGGACTGGAGCAGACGCCGACGATCGGGTTGGTGGATGAACTTCATGTGGGTCTCCGGTGGTTCTTCTTACGCTGCCTGGCGCTGCGTCGAGGCGGTCAGTAGTGCGCACACCGCCTGCGTGACCTGGGCCGTCGTGGCCTGCCCGCCGAGGTCGCGGGTGTGCAGCGTCGGGTCGGCGGTCACCTGCTCGATGGCTTTCATCACCCGGCTGGCCGCGTCGGCCTCGCCGAGATGCTCGAGCAGCATCACGACGGACCAGAAGGTGCCCACCGGGTTGGCGAGCCCCTTGCCCATGATGTCGAAAGCCGAGCCGTGGATCGGCTCGAACATCGAGGGATAGCGGCGCTCCGGGTCGATGTTGCCGGTCGGTGCGATACCCAGGCTGCCGGCAAGCGCCGCGGCCAGGTCGCTGAGGATGTCGGCATGCAGGTTGGTGGCGACGATGGTGTCCAGCGTCGAGGGGCGGTTCACCATTCGGGCGGTCGCTGCGTCGACCAGTTCCTTGTCCCAGCGCACATCCGGGAACTCGGCGGCGATCTGCAGCGCGATCTCGTCCCACATCACCATCGCATGGCGCTGGGCATTGCTCTTGGTGATCACCGTCAGCAGCTTGCGGGGCCGCGATCGGGCCAGCCTGAACGCGAATCGCATGATGCGTTCGACGCCAGCGCGGGTCATCATCGACACATCGGTGGCAGCTTCGATGGGGTGGCCCTGGTGCACGCGACCGCCCACACCGGCGTATTCGCCCTCGGAGTTCTCGCGCACGATGACCCAGTTCAGGTCATCGGGCCCGCAGCGCTTGAGCGGGCCGTCGATGCCCGGCAGGATGCGTGTCGGGCGCACGTTGGCGTACTGGTCGAAGCCCTGGCAGATCTTCAGGCGCAAGCCCCACAGCGTGATGTGGTCGGGGATGTGCGGGTCGCCGGCCGAGCCGAACAGGATCGCGTCCTTGTGGCGCAGCGCCTCCAGGCCGTCGGCCGGCATCATCATGCCGTGCACCCGGTAGTAGTCGCCGCCCCAGTCGAAGTTCTCGAACTCGAAGCGGAATCGGCTGCTCGAGCTGGCGAGCGCCTCCAGCACCTGCTGGCCGGCGGGAACGACTTCCTTGCCGATGCCGTCGCCGGGGATGGTGGCGATCGTGTAGGTCTTCATGGCTTGTCTCCGTCTCGATGCTCAGGCGTCGAGCCGACTGTAGGAAATGGACAGCCTTGCCGTGCACGGCTAGAGTGAATCCATTGTTTACCTGAGTTCAACAATCGAAACCGGGCGGCGCCTCCATGTCCAATGGCATTCAACCTGCAGATCTCGGGTTCTTCTCGGCCCTGGCGAGCGCGGGCAGCCTGAGCGCTGCCGCGCGTGAACTCGGCATCACCACGCCCGCCGTCAGCAAGCACCTCGCGCTGATGGAGTCGCGGGTGGGCCTGTCGCTCGTCAACCGCACCACGCGGCGGATGAGCCTGACGCCCGAAGGCGAGCTGTATCTGGAGCACGCCCGCCGCATCCTCGGCGAGATCGACGACATGGAGCAGTTGCTCGGTGTCTCCAAGGCCACGCCGAAAGGCCTGCTGAGGGTCAATGCGACACTGGGTTTCGGCCGCAGCCACGTGGCGCCGCTGATCTCACGCTTCGTTCGCAAGCATGCGCAAGTGGAGGTGCAGTTGCAGTTGTCGGTGAACCCGCCGCCGCTGACGGACGACGCCTTCGACGTCTGCATCCGCTTCGGCGCGCCGCCCGACGCCCGCGCGTCGTGGCGGTACATCGCGCCGAATCGCCGGCTCTTGTGCGCGGCGCCGGCCTATCTGGCCCGACACGGCACGCCCAAGGTGCCCAACGACCTGACCCGGCACCACTGCATCGGCATCCGGCAGGGTGAAGAGGCCTACGGGGTGTGGCGCCTGACCAGCGGACGCGGGCGGAACGCGACGACCGAAGCCGTCAAGACACGCGGCATGTTGGCCACGAACGACGGGGAGATCGCGGTCAACTGGGCGCTCGACGGCCACGGCATCCTGATGCGAGCCGAGTGGGACATCGAGCGCTACCTGAAGAATGGCCGGCTGGTGCAGGTGCTGCCGCAGTTCCACACGCCCGATTCCGACATCCATGCGGTGTATCCGCAGCGCCACCAGCTCGCCGCGCGCGTGCGTGCATTCGTCGACTTCGTGTCCTCGTCGCTCGGCCACCTTTCCAAAGCACCCCATGCCGGAGTTCGAGATGCCCACTGATCCTGCCGAGACGGGCCGGCTGCAGCCCTTGCTCTCGCAGCTCGGCGCCGGGCTCGACGATTTCCTGAAGTTCGAACACCCCGACGCCCTGCATCCGGGCCGGCGCTGGCGCGAGCATCTCGACATCGCCCTGCCGCGCACGGGCATCGGCATCGATGCAGTGGCCGACGAGTTGCTGCGGCATGTCGTGCCGAACGGCTCGTCGGTGCCCCGGCCGGGATTCAGCGCCTTCATCACCACCGGCGGCACCACGGCCGCCGCGCTGGCCGCCACCGCGGCGGGCATTGCCTCGCCGCAGCGCTACGGGCACACCGCCTTCAACTTCCTCGAGGAGCTTTCCCTGCGCTGGTTGGCGGACATGTTCGGGCTGGTGTCGATGCAAGGCGTCTACAGCAGCGGCGGTTCGGTGGCCAACCTGCTGGCGCTGGGCGCGGCGCGGCAGAGCGCCTTCGAGCGGCTCGGCCGCGACCCGGCGGCCGACGGCATGGACCGCAGCGTCGCCGTCTATGCCACCACCGAAGCCCACCACACGATCCAGCGCTCGGCCGGCGTGCTGGGCCTGGGCCGCCGGGCGGTGCGGGCGATCGCCTGCGACGAGCGCGGCCGCATGCGGGTGGATGCGCTGTGCCGCGCGATGGCCGAAGACCGGCGCGCCGGCGTGTTGCCGATGGCCATCGTCGCCAGCGCCGGCACCACCAACACCGGCGCCATCGACCCCTTGCGCAGCCTCGGCGAGATCGCGCGGGAGAACGGCGTCTGGTTCCATGTCGACGGCGCCTATGGCCTGCCGGGCCGGCTGGACGATCGGGTGGCGCCGCTCTACGAAGGCCTGGGGCTGGCCGACTCGGTCATCGTCGATCCGCACAAGTGGCTCGGCGCCGCCGTGGGCGTGGCAGTCACCTTCGTGCGCGACCGCGAGCTGCTGCGTCGCGCCTTCACGCAGGAGCCGGCCGCCTACCTGGAGGGCAGCATGCAACGGCCCGACGACGAGGCAGCGCGCATCGAGCACTCGATGGACGACATGGGCGTTCCCTACTACGACTTTGGCGTCGAACTGAGTGCGCCGAGCCGCGGCGTGGTGGTCTGGGCCCTGATCCGCGAGATCGGCGTGTCGGGCATGACGCAGCGCATCCGGCGCCACAACGACATGGCGACGCACATCGCGAGGGTAGCGCGCGCGCACCCGAATCTGGAGCTGCTGCAGGAGCCCACGCTGTCGATCTGCTGCTTCCGCTACGTGTCGCCCGAGGTGCGCGACCTCGACGGTCTGAACCAGCGCCTGCATCGGCGTCTGACGCGCGAGAACCGCAACATGCCCAGCACGACGCGCGTGAACGGCGCCCTGGCGCTGCGGCCCTGCTTCGTCGGCGCACGCAGCGAGATGCCGCACGCGCAGGCGCTGGTCGACGACGTGTTGCGCATCGGGGCCGAGCTGGTGCGCGAATCGGCTTTGCCCTGAGCCGGCGGACTGCGTAGACTGGGGCCATCCCAGCATTCACCCTGCCACCATGCGAGCGTCCGTCCGCCTGTCCTTCGGCCCGACCGAAGTCATCTGCCGCCCTCCGGAGGGCAGCGCACCCGACGCCGTCGAGAACGCGCGCCGCTGGCTCGACGAGCGCTTCAACGAGTACGAGTGCGAGCCGCTGCGGCCGCTCGGCAAGGTCTTGACGAAGGACAAGCTCATCGTGCTCGCGGAAGCGATCGGCGCGCGAGGCTTCGAGGCCGACGCGACACTGCGCCAGGACTTCGCACGCGCCGCGACCGCCCTGCTCGACAGCGACGCGGTTCACATCGACGTGGACGCGCGCAAAGTCTCGTCCTGACCGGCGCCGTCACCCGGCCACTGCGTTCGGCGTGAAGCGGGCGAGGTCGCGTTCGCCCGGTCCACCTGGCCGCCGGGCCGTGGCGTGGGTCAGGGCCGCCCGCGATGCCTGGGCGCCGCCGGCATGCCCAGGGTCATGTCCGCCAGAGTCGCGCCGTCCAGTGCCTCGAAGTAGCCCTGCAGCGCATCGCGGAACAGCTTCTTGAGGCGGCAGCTCGGCGACAGCGTGCACGCGTTGGTGCCGGGATCGAAGCACTCGACGAGGCGGAAATCGGTCTCCGTCGCACGGACGACGTCGCCGATGCGGATGGTCTCGGGTTCCGCCAGCAGCCGCAGGCCGCCGCCGCGCCCCCGTGTGGTCTCGATCAGGCCCCGGTGCGCCAGGTCGTTGACCACCTTCATCAGGTGGTTCTTCGACAAGCCGTGGTGCTCGGCCAGTTCGGCGATGGTGACCAGTCGATCCCGGTGGGTGGCGCAGTACATCAGCACGCGCAGGGTGTAGTCGGTGTATTCGGACAGGCGCATGGTCACCCCTGAAGATGCATGTAGTTTATTGCTTTTAACGCCGAGTCTGTTTAAGATGCATAGCCTTTGCATCTTTAACGATCGACTGGAGAACAGCTCGTGACGTTCGTCGTGACCGAGGCCTGCATCCGCTGCAAGTACACCGACTGCGTGGACGTCTGTCCGGTCGATGCCTTCCGCGAAGGGCCGAACTTCCTCGTCATCGACCCGGCCGAGTGCATCGACTGCGCCGTCTGCGTGCCGGAGTGCCCGGTGAACGCGATCTATGCGGAGGAAGACGTGCCGAGCCACCAGCAGAGCTTCACCGCACTCAATGCCGAACTGTCGCGGCAATGGAAGCCCATCACGAAGGCGAAGCTGGCACTGCCGGATGCCGACGAGTGGGCCAAGATCGAATCGAAGCTCGGCGAGTTGAAGCGGTGATGCGACGCACCGACCCGCCCCGCCCCGTCATCCCGATCCAGCCCGCCCCGAGCGCGGCGGACGACGGCATGCAGTTCGTCTCGATGTACCAGAAGCAGCCCGACATCTATCCGCGGGCGGTGAAGGGCTGGTTCGCGGGCTGGCGCTGGACTTTCGTCTGGCTCACGCAGCTGCTGTTCTACGGCCTGCCCTGGATGCAGTGGGGCGGCCGCCAGGCGGTGCTGTTCGACCTCGAGGCGCAGCGCTTCTACATCCTCGGGCTGGTGCTGTACCCGCAGGACCTGATCTTCCTGGCCGCGCTGCTCGTGCTCTCGGCCCTGGCCCTGTTCCTGTTCACCGCCGTGGCCGGCCGCCTGTGGTGCGGCTACACCTGCCCGCAGACGGTGTACACGGAGATCTTCATGTGGGTGGAGCGCCGCATCGAAGGCGACCGCATCGCCCGCATGCGCCTGGACCAGGCACCGTGGGGCGCCGGCAAACTCGCGCGCAAGAGCGCCAAACAGGCGGCCTGGCTGGCCATCGCCCTGTTCACCGGATTCAGCTTCGTCGGCTACTTCACGCCGATCCGCGAACTCGCTGCCGCCTTGCCAGAGCTCGGCGTGTCGCCCTGGAACCTGTTCTGGATCCTCTTCTACGGCGCCGCCACCTATGGCAACGCGGGCTACCTGCGCGAGCAGATGTGCAAGTACATGTGCCCCTATGCACGCTTCCAGAGTGCGCTGATCGACAAGGACTCGTTGATCATCACCTACGACAGCGCGCGCGGCGAACCGCGCGGCTCGCGCTCGCGCAAGGCCAGCCCGGCGGCGCAGGGCATGGGCGACTGCATCGACTGCACGCTGTGCGTTCAGGTCTGCCCCACCGGCATCGACATCCGCGACGGCCTGCAGAACGAGTGCATCGGCTGCGCCGCCTGCATCGACGTGTGCGACGACGTGATGGACAAGATGGGCTATGCCAAGGGCCTGATCCGCTACTCGACCGAGAACGGCGTCGTCAACGGCTGGACGCGCCTGCAGATGTTCAAGCGCGCCCTGCGCCCGCGCGTGCTGGTCTACGCCGCGGTGCTGGGCGCCGCCAGCGTCGCGTTCGCCGCCAGCGTGGCGCTGCGCAGCCCGTTCAAGTTCGACGTCGTCAAGGACCGTGGGGCACTGGCGCGCATCGTCGACGACGGTGCGGTCGAGAACGTCTACCGGATCCAGATCATGAATCGCACCGAGGCGCCGCAGACCTACCGGGTGAGCGTCGGCGGCATCGACGGCCTGGCGGTCTCGGCGCCGCAAGCCAGCGCTGGGCCGGCCAGCGTCGCGTCCCTGGTGGTGAGCCTGCGCCTGCCTCGGCGCGAGGCCCAGCCGCTGCTGGGCACGTCAACGCCGGTGGTGTTCGAAGTGGCTTCGCTCGCAGCGGCCGGGGTCGCGCCCTCCGGCCCATCTGCCGTCCAACGCGAACGCTCGACCTTCTTCGTACCGCGTTGACGCGGCCGGGCTCGGCCGCTTGCTCCCCGCCGCGGAGCAGCGGCCCGCACCACAGCAGTGTCCGCGTACGCCCCGGCACTGCGTGGTACCAGGCAGGACGGGTTGCATCAGCGGCCCGAATCGCCACGCAGACGAAGGTGAGCTTCTGCATGAAGACCGTACTCGACTACATCGATGACAACAAGCGTCTGCTGGCCAGGCATCCGATGCTCGTGCGCCTGCGCCGTGGCGGCATCGAGACTGCGCAGCGGCAAGATGCGCTGATCGCCATGGCAGCCATGCTGGCCAGGCTCGTTCCGGTGGTCGAGTGCGGCTCCTGCGAAAGTGCCGTGACGTGGCGCCCGTTGTCGCACCGGCTCGTGCACCTGGTCTGGCTGGCCAACGATGCTGTCCGGCCGGCCGTGTTGCGTGCGATGGAGCAGTCGTGCGAGATGCTCTGTGCCTACCTGTCCAAGCTCTGCGAGTGCGAACCCACTGACCCGCGGCCCGCACAGCCCGTACTTGCCCAATGGGAACTCTTCCGTGAACGCCCGCGGCCCGGTGGCAGCGCCGAGGCGCTGGCCACTGTGGTGCTGGACGAGAGCCTGCGCCAGCAGGCGCTGAACCTGATCGACGCCGTGTTCGAACTGGTGGAAGGCGGCTTCGACGACATGCTGTTCAGCTGCGAGCCGTTCGACGAAGCCGTGTGGGCCGGCCTGCGTGCCTGCCGCGGCCCGACTTCCCACTTCATCGACCTTCCATCATGAACGCCTCCCCCCACCCGAGGTTCGCCATCGCCGTAGGCAGTGGCGGCGTGCGCAGCATCGCCGCCCTGGGCATGGTGCAAGTGCTCATGCAGCACGGCCTGCGGCCCGACCTGGTGGTGGGCTGCAGCACGGGCACGATCTTCGGCGCGCTGATCGCTGCCGGCCATGGCGCCGACGAGGCTGTGCGCATCGCCACCACGCTGTGGTCGCCCGAGGTCGCCACCCAGCGACGCTGGCGTGCGCTGCCGCAGATGTTGTGGCCGCGCCTGGGCCGCTTCGACGCCGACTTCGCGATGCGCCACGACCACCGGGTGATGCAGCGCCTGGGCCAGGCCTTCGGCAGCCTCCAGCTGAACGAATTGCCGTTGCCGATGCGGGTGGTCGCCACCGATGCGGCCACTGGCGAGCGCGCGGTGCTGCGCAGCGGCAGCGTGGTGCAGGCGCTGAGGGCCAGCTTTGCGCTGCCTTTCATGTTTGCCCCGGTGATGATCGACGGCCGCCGCCTGGTGGACGGCTGCCTGACCGACCCGCTGCCCGTGAGCGCCGCGGCCGACGCCGATGCGGTGCTGGCGCTGGGCTTTCCGGCGCCGATGCCCCAGCGCATCGACCGCCCCAGCCGGCTGCTGGCGCAGGTGTCGTCCTCGCTCCTCAACAATCTGATGCAGGCCCGACTGGCCGAGGCCCGTGCCAGCGGCCAGCGCCTGCTGCGCATCGAGCCGCAGTTGCGGCAGCGCGTGGGGCTGTTCGACACGGCCGCCATGCCGGCGCTGGTGGAGGCCGGCCGGCGCGCCACCGAAGCGGCGCTGCCGGACATCGTGTCGCTGCTGCATCGCGGCCCGGCGCTGGTGGCAGCATGAGGTTGGTTGCTCCGACCAAACGCGACGGGTCTTGAGGACTGCCGGGGATCGCACGTTCTCTCCTTTGGCCCTGCTCGCCAACGTGACGGGCGGCCGCTCTGCAGCGGTTACGGTCGTTCGTCCCTGCAGCCTCTATGCACGGTGTCTGCCGCGCAGCAGTCATCAGCTTCTCGTCAGTCGCGCCTGATCGACGACCGATCAAGGATGTGCAGCCTCTGTCGCGAGCACTGAGGACTCTTGAGGGCACCCGAACGACCGCTGTCTTCAGCCCCGAAATGACACTCCCGACCCATACCGGCCCGCCGGCCCGCTCCAAAGCTGCCCGACGGCGGGCCGGGATTCTTCGCGTTTCGCGCCTACGGAGCGGTCGTTGGTGACCTCCGGCGGTCGGCCCGTCCTCCTTTGTCCTGAGACTTGGCAGCCGGCTCCTGGCCCAGTGCGGTGGGCTAGGCAGTGCAGCCAAGTACGCGCCTTAGCGCGGGCAGATCGACGGTCAATCGGCCCCCAACGACCACGGGCATCGGACTCCGGGCTGCGGCACATGAGCCCGTCCACCCGAGTGCGGCCCCACCGCGGCACGTGCGCAAGTCTTGAACGAGGCTGCGATGCGTCGCGAGCAATTGCCGCGTAGAGTGCAGTGACCAGTCTGCAGGCCCGCAAGGGATCATCCCGTGGCGGCCCAGCATGCCATCGGCTTACCATGACTGCGTGCGCCATTTTGGGGCGCGACGGAGCCCCGGCCATGACCGCCCTTCCCGATCGAACGAATACCGGTCCGGCCGCGACGGCCGCGTCCGCCTAGCGCTTCGCTGCTTTCGCGTGTCCAACGCCATCAAGATCTTCCAGGGCCGCTTCGGCCGTGTCGCTCTGCTCGACATGAGCGCGCCTCTGGTGGGTCACGCGCACCATCATTGCCACATCCTGTTGAAGGCGGGCGGTGCCGACAGCGCCTTCAGCGTGCGCGGCGAAACCGCGCCGCTGACCAACGACAGTGTCGTGCTCGTCAACGCCTGGGAACACCATGCCTACACCCATCCGGTGCCGCCGGGTGAGCGCACGCTGATCCTGGCGCTGTATATCGAACCGAACTGGCTCGCCGAAATCCAGCGCTCGCTGGCGATGTCGGGCCACCCGCGTTTCTTTCCGCAGAGCTGCGTGCGCGTGACGGCGGCCACGCGCAAGATCACCGAGGAATTCGTGCTCGAGCTGTGGTGGGCCGACGAGGTTTCGCCCAGTCGCCTGGAACAATTGCTGTTCAACCTGATCATCTCGGTGGTCGAGGGCTATTC
Source organism: Rhizobacter sp. AJA081-3 (assembly GCF_017795745.1). GTDB lineage: Bacteria > Pseudomonadota > Gammaproteobacteria > Burkholderiales > Burkholderiaceae_C > Piscinibacter. The sequence goes on from NZ_CP059067.1 coordinate 3,911,030, forward strand.
GGGCTGGCGCGACCTCGTGAGCCTGCTGCGCAGCAAGCCACCGGTAGCCACCGACCCGCGTATCCGCCAGGCGATCACGCTGATGCGCCAGGACGTGGGCCGCGAACTCGACATGGACAGCCTGGCCGCGCAGGCCGGCCTGTCGCGCGCGCACTTCTTCGCGCTGTTCCAGCGCGACACCCAGGTCACGCCCCTGGTCTACGCCAATGTGCTGCGCTTCGAGGCCGCCGTGCAGCGGCTGACGCAGACGCAGGCGTCGGTGGGTGATGTCGCCCACGGCCTGGGTTTTTCGGCGCCGGGCCACTTTTCCCGCTTCTTCCGCCAGCACCTGGGCATCACGCCCAGCGACTACCGGCGCGTGGTCAACCTGTTCGAGCCGCCCAAGAGCGACGCCGTACCGCCCGCGCCGGTGATCTGAACCGGGGCGCGTGTCGGCCGCCGAGCCGGGCGCGTGGCCGCCCCGCCAGAGGCTCCGGGTTTGCCCTTGAATGATCTGAACTGCTGCGATGCAGCACGCAGGTCGTCAGACGATTGGGTAAGCCGCCAGACGATCCGGATCTTCACCGGACGATCGCGTTAACGCCGCGGGCCCCGTGCTGTCGAGACTGCACCACACCGCAGATCGACACACCGGAGACCGTTCTTGCACACCGACCCGGGCCTGCAACAGGCCCTGCCCAAGCCGCACCTCGGCCAGTCCGCACCGCGCCATGAAGACGCCGCGCTGCTGACCGGCCGCGGCCGCTTCGGCGACGACCTGGGCACGACCCCGGGCACGCTGCACGCCGCGGTGCTGCGCAGCCCGCATGCCCATGCCCGGCTGCTGGGGGTGGACACGGCCGCGGCGCTGGCCCTGCCGGGCGTGCATGCGGTGCTGACCGGGCAGGACGTGCAGCACTGGCAGCAGCCCTTCGTGGTCGGCGTGAAGGCGGCCATGCAGCACTTCGTGCTCGCGGTCGACAAGGTGCGTTATGCCGGCGAACCCGTGGCCGTGGTCGTCGCGCAGGACCGCTACATCGCCGAAGACGCGCTCGACCTGCTGCGCGCCGACTACGAGGCCCTGCCGGCGGTGGTGGACATCGAAGCCGCCTGCGATGCCGGCGCCGCCGTGCTGCACGAGGCCGTGGGCAGCAACGTCGTCAGCGACCGCAGCTTCTGCTACGGCGACCCCGACGCCGCCTTCGCCGCGGCAGACCGTCGCGTCGCGCTGACGGTGCACTACCCGCGCAACAGCTGCACGCCCATCGAAGGCGCTGTTGTCATCGCCGAATGCCTGGCCGGCGGCGAGGGCTATGAAGTCACCAGCAACTTCATGGGCCCGTTCAGCCTGCATTCGGTGATGGCGCTGGCGCTGGGCGTGGCGGCCAACAAGCTGCGCCACAAGCTGCCGCGCGACAGCGGCGGCAGCTTCGGGGTGAAGCAGGCCGTGCTGCCCTACGTGGTGCTGATGTGCCTGGCCTCGAAGAAGGCTGGCGGCGCGCCGGTGAAGTGGGTCGAGGACCGGCTCGAACACCTGGCCGCGGCGACCTCGGCCACCGCGCGGCTGACGCACATCGAAGCCGCGGTGCAGGCCGACGGCCGCATCACCGCGCTGCGCTGGGACCAGCGCGACGACGTCGGCGCCTACCTGCGTGCGCCCGAGCCGGCCACCTTCTACCGCATGCACGGTGCGCTGAGCGGGGCCTACGACATCAAGCACATCGCCGTGCGCAACCGCGTCGTGCTGACGAGCAAGACCCCCACCGGCCTGGTGCGCGGTTTCGGCGGGCCGCAGGTCTACTACGCGCTGGAGCGGCTGATGGACCGCATCGCCGTCGAACTGGGCATGGACGCCATCGCCCTGCGCCAGCGCAACTTTGTGCAGGCCGCGCAGTTCCCGTACCACGCGGCAGCGGGCGCCGTGCTCGATTCCGGTGACTACGCGCTCCTGGCCGAACTGGCGCAGGCCGCGGCGCTGCGTGAAGGCCTGCAGCAGCGCCAGGCGCAGGCCCGCGCGGCCGGGCGGCTGTACGGCATCGGCGTGGCGGCCATCGTCGAGCCCTCGGTGTCGAACATGGGCTACATCAGCACCGTGCTGACGGCCGAGCAGCGCGCCAAGGCCGGGCCGAAAAACGGCGCCATCGCCAGCGCCACCGTCGGCATCGACCTGCTCGGCGGCCTGAACGTCGTCGTCGCCTCGGCGCCGGCCGGGCAGGGCCACATCACCGTGTGCGCGCAGGTGGTGGCCGACGTCTTCGGGCTGCAGCCCGAGCAGGTGGCCGTGAGCGTCGACTTCGACACCGCGAAGGACGCCTGGAGCGTGGCTGCCGGCAACTACAGCAGCCGCTTTGCAGGTGCCGTGGCCGGCACCGTGCACCTGGCAGCGATTCGGCTGCGCGACAAGCTAATGCGCATCGCGGCGGCGCAGTTCGGCTGCGCTGCCGAGGCCGTTGTTTTCGAAGGCGGCAAGGTCTTCGACCGCGCGCAGCCGGCGCGTGCCCTGGCCTTCAGCCGCATGGCGGCGGGCCCGCACTGGGCACCGGCGCTGCTGCCTGAAGGCGTGGAACCCGGCCTGCGCGAGACCGCGTTCTGGACGCCGCCGACGCTGACCGCCCCCGACGCGCAGGACCGCGTCAACACCAGTGCCTGTTACGGCTTCGTCTTCGACATCTGCGGCCTGGACGTCGACCCCGCCACCGGCCGCGTCACGGTCGACCGCTACATCACCGGCCACGATGCCGGCCGCATCCTGCACCCGGGCATGGCCGACGGGCAGATCCGCGGCGCCTTCGCGCAGGGCCTGGGCGCAGCGCTGATGGAGGAGTTCCGCTACGGCGCCGACGGCGGCTTCCAGAGCGGCACCTTCGCCGACTACCTGGTGCCTACCGCCTGCGAAGTGCCCGACCCGGTGATCGTGCACCTGCAGACACCCAGCCCCTACACGCCGCTGGGCGCCAAGGGCATCGGCGAAGGCAACAACATGAGCACGCCGGTGTGCATCGCCAACGCCTTCGCCGACGCGCTGCGGCCGCTCAAGGACGTGGCCGACATCCGCCTGCCGCTGACACCTTCACGCGTGCTGGCGCTGATCGGTGCCGAGGAACCCGCACCCCCGGCCGCGATGGCAGCCGCGATGGCCGCGGCACCGGCACCGGCCGTTTCCGGCGGCCTGGCCCTGCAGGCGCGTGGCCATGTCGACATCGCCGCGCCACCCGAGCGCGTGTTTGCGGTGCTGCTCGACCCCACGGCGCTGGCGCGCGTGATTCCCGGCTGCCATGCGCTCGTCAGCACCGGAGCCAACCAGTACCGCGCCGACGTCACCGTCGGGGTCGGTCTGGTGAAGGCGCGCTACGCCGCGCGCATCGCGCTCAGCGAGATTCACGCGCCACGTTCGCTGCGGCTGGCCGGTGACGGCCAGTCGACGCTGGGCACGGGTTCCGGCAGTGGTGTCGTGCGGCTGGAAGCCACGGCCAGCGGCACGCGGCTGCACTACGACTATGCCGCCCAGGTCGGCGGCAAGGTCGCGGCGGTGGGCAGCCGCATGCTCGAAGGCGCGGCGCGCATCGTGCTGGCGCAGCTGTTCGAATCGCTCGGGCGGCAGGCCGTGGGTGGCGACGCGGCGCAGCCCGCGGCGCGCAGCTTCTGGCAACGCCTGCTGCACTGGCTGGGGGTGGCGAAATGAAACCGGCCGCCTTCGACTACCAGCGCATCGCCAGTGCCGACGAAGCCTGCGCCGTGCTGGCGCAGATGGGCGAAGACGCGCGCATCCTGGCCGGCGGGCAAAGCCTGATGGCGGTGCTGAACATGCGGCTGGCACAGCCGCAGCGGCTGCTCGACATCTCGCGCTGTGCCCCGCTGCAGCAGCTGCGTGTGGCGAAGGGCGCCTTGCAGGTCGGCGCTGCCGTCACCCAGGCCGCGCTCGAATGGCGGCCGGGCCTGGCGCAGGAACTGCCGCTGCTGCAGCTGGCCTTCCCGCACATCTCGCATTTCCAGGTGCGCAACCGCGGCACGGTGGCCGGCAGCATCGCCCACGCCGACCCGTCGGCCGAGCTGCCGCTGTGCCTGCTGGCGCTGCAGGGCGAGGTGCTGCTGAAGAGCGCGCGCGCCAGCCGCCGCGTGGCGGCCGAGGACTTCTTCACCGGCATGCTGCAGACCACGCGCCGCGCCGACGAACTGGTCGAGGCCGTGTCCTTCCCGCTCGCGCGGCCGGGCCAGGGCTTCGGTTTCGAGGAGTTCTCGGTGCGCCATGGCGACTTCGCCGTCTGCGCCGTCGCCGCGGTGGCCGACGGCCAGCAGCTGCGCATCGCCGTCGGCGGTGTCGCCGACCGGCCCGTGGCGCGCAACTTCCCGCTGCTGCAGGGCGACGCGCTGGCCGACGCGCTGAATCATTTCGCCTGGCAGCTGCAGGCCCGCGACGAACCCCAGGCCAGCGCCGCGCTGCGCCGCCAGCTGGTGCGCCAGCTGGGCCGGCGCGTCGCCGTGCAGGCCCTGGCCGACCGCAGCCGCCGCCTCACCCACCCCTCCGCAGGAACCCCGGCATGAATGTGCTCACTCGCGACCGCGCCCACCCCGTGCAGCTGTTGCTGAACGGCCTGCCGCGGCGCGCCACCACCGAACCGCGCCAGCTGCTCAGCGATTTCCTGCGCCACGAACTCGGCCTGACCGGCACGCATGTGGGCTGCGAACACGGCGTCTGCGGCGCCTGCACCGTGCGCGTCGACGGTGTCGCGCAGCGCGCCTGCCTGATGCTGGCCATGCAGGTCGACGGTTGCCATGTGCAGACCATCGAAGGCCTGGCAGCGGAGACCGGTGGCGGTAACGGTAGCGGCGGCGACAGCGACACGCTGGGCGACCTGCAGGCCGCCTTCAAGCGCCACCATGCGCTGCAGTGCGGCTTCTGCAGCGCCGGCATCCTGATGAGCGCGGCCGACTGGCTGCAGCGTGTGCCGCAGCCCAGCGAGGCGCAGTTGCGCGAGATGTTGTCGGGCCATCTGTGCCGCTGCACCGGCTACACGCCCATCGTCGCCGCCATCCTCGATGTCGCCCAGGCCCGCGCCGCGGCGCTGGCCACGAAGGCCGGCCATGTTTGACCTCGGCCGCACCCTGCTGCAGAGCGTCGAACGCTCGCCGGGCCGCACGGCCATCGTCGACGGCGAACGCCGCTTCAGCTACGCGTTATGGGCGCGCACCGTCGGTGCCGTGCAGCGCGGGCTGGCGGCCGCCGGCCTGCGCGCGGGCGACCACCTGCTGGTGGTGCTGCAGAACCGCTGGGAGATGGCGGCGCTGCACTGGGCCTGCCAGTTTGCCGGCATCGTCGTGACGCCGCTGAACTGGCGTGCCAAGGGCGACGAGATCGACTACTGCCTGGTCGACAGCGGCGCCCGCGCCGTCGTCTGGGAGGCCGTGGTCGATGCTGCCGTGGCCCAGAGCGAGCACGCGCGCACGGTGCTGCGCATCGGCGTGGGCGCGGTCGCAAGCGCGCAGCTGCAGTTCGAGGACTGGCTGGCCGCGCCCGCCGACCCAACGCCCGTTGCCAGCGCCGAAGATCTGTCGCTGATGCTCTACACCAGCGGCACCACCGGCAAGCCCAAGGGTGTGCCGCGCCGCCACCGCGTCGAACGTGCCGCCGCCCTGGCCCATGTCGCGCAGAACCGCTATGGCGACGCAGAATGCACCCTGGGCGTGATGCCGCTGTATCACACCATGGGTGTGCGCAGCCTGCTGGCGCTGGCGCTGGTCGACGGCCGCTTCGTCTGCATCCCGCGCTTCGACGCCCGCCAGGCACTGGCCGCGATCGAGGACGAAGGGGTCACCCACCTCTATCTGGTACCCACGCTCTACCACGACCTGCTGGCCCACCCGCAGTTCGCGGCCACCGACATCACAAGCGTGCGCAAGCTGGGCTTTGCCGGTGCGCCGATGCACGACGCGCTGCTGCAGCGCCTGGACCAGGCCTTCCACCCCGAACTGTTCGTCAACCATTACGGCAGCAGCGAGGTCTACACCTTCAGCATCAACCAGCGTGCCGTGGCCAAGCCCGGCAGCGCCGGCCGCGCCGGGCTGAACACGCGGCTGCGTGTGGTGAAGCTGGACAGCACCGACCCCGGCCAGTTGGCCGCGCCCGGTGAAGAAGGCCAGATCATTGCCGACCTGTTGGGCGACGAAGCCTTCGAGGGCTACCACCGCCGCCCCGACGCGAATGCGAAGAGCCTGCACGGCGGCTGGTACTTCACAGGCGACATGGGCTATGTCGACGCCGACGGCGACCTGTTCGTCACCGGCCGTGTCGACGACATGATCATCAGCGGCGGCGAAAACATCTCGCCGGTCGACATCGAGTCGGTGCTGTCGCTGCACGCGGCCGTCGACGAGGTGGCCGTGGCCGGCCTGCCCGACCCCCGCTGGGGCCAGAAGGTCGTGGCCTTCGTCAAGACCCGCACGCCGGTGGCGGCCGAGGCGCTCGACGCGCATTGCCGCGTCTCAGACCTCGTGAACTTCAAGCGCCCGCGCGAATACGTGTTCGTGCGCGAGATCCCCAAGTCGCCGGTCGGCAAGGTGTTGCGCCGCAAGCTGGTGGCGGGCGAGTACGAAGCCGACGGCGACACCTCTTCGGAGACTCCCTCATGAAAAATCTGCTCACTTGCGTGCTCGCCACGTCGCTCGCGTTCGCGCCGAGTCCGGACCTGCGCGCGCAAGACAACTACCCGAACAAGATCATCCGGCTGGTCGTGCCCTACAGCGCGGGCGGCACCGGCGACCAGATCGGCCGGTTGGTCGGCGACAAGCTCGGCGAACTGCTGGGCCAGCGGGTGCTGATCGACAACAAGGGAGGTGCCGGCGGCAACATCGGCGCCGAAGCGGCCGTACGGTCGCCGGCCGACGGCTACACGCTGGTGATGGCCGCCACGAGCCTGGCGAGCAACCCGGCCCTGCTGAAGAAGATGAGCTTCGATCCGGTCAAGGATCTGGTGCCCGTCAGCCAGTGCTGCGGTGTGCCGATGGTCGTGGTCGTGAACCCGGCGTTGCCGATCAGGAACATCAGCGAGCTGGTGGCCTACGCGAAGGCGAAGCCCGGCCGGCTGACCTTCGCTTCGTCGGGCATCGGCACCAGCAGCCACTTGGCCGCCGAGCTCTTCAAGCTGCTGGCCGGCACCGACATGACCCACGTGCCCTACAAGGCGGACTCGCAGGCGCTGCCCGACCTGCTGTCGGGCAATGTCGACCTGATGTTCATGTTCCAGACCTCGGCCTTGCCGCAGGTCAGGGCCGGCAAGCTGCGCGCGCTCGCGGTCAGCACCGCGAAGCGCTCGCCGGCGGCGCCCGAACTGCCCACCGTCGCCGAGGCGGGCGTGGCGGGTTACGACTTCAACGGCTGGTTCGGCCTGTTCGCGCCGGCCGGCACGCCCAAGGCCGTGATCGACGTGCTGGCCGCGGCATCGGTGAAAGCGGTGCATTCGCCCGACCTGCAGCGCAAGCTGATCGACCAAGGTTTCGTTCCGGTCGCGCCCGACACGCCGGCGCAATTCGCGCTGTTCTTCCAGAACGAAGCGGCGAAGTGGGTGCGCGTGGCGCGCGATGCGAAGTTGCAGGCAATCGACTGAGGACCTTTCGATGAACACCCCCCAAGCCTTCACGAGCCTGCGCGGCTGGCTGCGCCACCTGGCTGCCACCGACCGGCTTGCGCTGATCCGGCCCGGCGTGGCGCTCACCCATGAACTCGCGGCCATCGCCAAGCGGCTCGACGGCACGCAGGCGGCGCTGTTCCCGCAGCCGGGCGGGCACCCGATGCCGGTGGTGTCGGGCTTCATGTCCCGGCGCGCCTGGATCGCCGAGGCCATGGGCGTGCCCGACGCACAACTGCTGCAACGTTTCCGCGCCGCGGCCGAACGGCCGCTGCCGTGGCGCGAGGTCGCGCGCGACGCTGCACCGGCGCAGCAAGTGGTGCACCCTTTCGGTGAAGGTGAGGGCGACATCCGCACGCTGCTGCCGATCCCGACACACAGCGAACACGACAACGGACCCTACATCACGGCCGGCCTGGTGATCGCACGCAACCCGAAGACGGGGGTGCAGAACGTCTCGATCAACCGCATCCAGATCCAGGGCCGCGACCGGCTCGGCGTGCTGATTTTGCCGCGCCACCTGCATGCCTTCTTTGCCGCTGCTGAAGCGCAGGGTCAGGCGCTCGACGTCGCGATCGTGATCGGTGTCGACCCGCTGACCGCGCTGGCGTCGCAGGCGATCGCAGCGCTCGACTGCGATGAACTCGAGATCGCCGGTGCACTGCACGGTGCGCCGTTGCCGGTCGTGAAGTGCACCACCAACCAGGTGCGCGTGCCGGCCGAGGCCGAGATCGTGATCGAAGGCCGCATCCTGCCGAACGTGCGCGAGCCCGAGGGTCCGTTCGGTGAATTTCCCAAGTACTACAGCGCCCGCGAAGAGCGTGAAGTGATCGTGATCGACGCCGTGACGCACCGACGCGACCCGGTGTTCCACACCATCGTGCCGGCCGAGATGGAGCACCTCCTGCTCGGCGCGATCCCCCGCGAAGCGACGCTGCTGGCCCACCTGCAGCGCAGCTTCCCGAACGTCAGCGACGTGCACCTGTCGGTCGGCGGTGTGGCGAGGTATCACCTGCATGTGCAGATGAAGAAGACCCGCGAAGGCCAGGCCAAGAACGTGATCCTCGGGGCCTTCGGCGGCCACTATGACCTGAAGCAGGTGATCGTGGTCGATGAAGACGTCAACGTGCACGACCCCGCCGAAGTCGAGTGGGCTGTTGCCACCCGCTTCCAGGCCGACCGAGACCTGGTCGTGATCGCCGGCGCGCAAGGTTCGGCACTCGACCCTTCGACCAGCATCGCGTTCGCCGGCAACAAGCCGCCGCTCGAATGGCAGGGATTCGGCGCCAAGATGGGGCTCGACGCCACCAAGCCGATCCGTTCGAGCGAACACGTGTTCACGCGCGTGCGCATTCCGGGCGAAAGCGACGTCGACCTGGCCACCGCGGTCACCGCCACCGGCACCGCAGCGCTCACCGGCACATCGCTGGAGCAGGCATGAAGCGCCTGATCGTCGCCATCACCGGTGCGAGCGGCGCGGTCTACGGCGTGCGCTTGCTGCAGATGCTGCGGGCGCTGCCGGCGGTCGAAACCCACCTGGTGCTGTCGCAGGCCGGCGGGCTGACGGCGATGCAGGAGCTCGACATGGCGCGCAGCGATGTCGAGGGCCTGGCCGACGTGGTGCACAACCCGCGTGACATCGGCGCCAGCATCGCCAGCGGCTCTTTCGTCACCGCCGGCATGGTGGTCGCGCCGTGTTCGATGAAGACGCTGGCGAGCATTGCGCTCGGCTTCGCCGACAACCTCGTCAGCCGTGCCGCCGACGTGGCGCTGAAAGAGCGCCGCCGCCTCGTGCTGATGGCACGCGAGACGCCGCTGAACCTGGCTCACCTTCGCAACATGACGGCGGTCACCGAAATGGGCGGCGTGATCTGCCCTCCGGTGCCGGCGTTCTACCAGCGGCCCGACAGCCTGTCCGATGTCGTCGACCACAGCGTCGCGCGTGTGCTCGATCTGTTCGACATCGAAAACCCGACCGCGCTGCGCCGCTGGCAAGGCCTGCGCGTCCACGACCCCGCCTGACCTCACACCCCAAGACCGGAGACAACATGAAAACCCATCTGCTTCAGAAACTCGCTGGTGCCGCTCTCGCCGTGGTAGCCGCGGCACCGGTGGCTGCCAAGCTCAATTCCTGCGACGGCCCGATCGTGTTCGGCACCACGGTCTCGGAAACCGGCCCGTTCTCGACGCTCGCCGACCGCTGGCGCAAGATGACCGAGGTCTTCGCCGAGGAGGTGAACAAGACCGGCGGCGTGGCCGTGAAGGCCTGCAACAAGAAGCTGCCTATCCAGTTTGTCATCTACGACGACCAGAGCGTGCCGGCCACCGCGGTGCAGCTCTACGAGAAGATGGCCACGGTCGACAAGGTGGACTTCTTCGTCGGGCCCGACTGGTCGTCCATCGGCGGCCCGGTGCCGCCCATCGCCGACAAATACAAGATCCCCATGGTCATGGCCAACGTGGCCACGCCAGCGCTCTACGACCGCGGCCTGAAGTACATCTGGGGCACGCCCTTCCCGGTGGTGCCCAACTGGTCGGCGCGCTACTTCGACATGCTCGGCAAGGTCAGCCCCAAGCCGCAGACCATCATCTTCATCACCCACGACAACCCGGTGATGAAAGGCATCACGGCAACGTGGAGCAAGAAGGCCGAAGAGCAGGGCCTCAAGGTGCTGGGCACCGAGATGTTCGGCGCCGAGCTGAAGGACTTCACCGCGCTCATCGCCAAGGTGCGCGCGGCCAAGGCCGACATCGTCTACATCAGCAGCTACGACAACGCCAGCGTGCCGCTGGTGCAGCAGATGCGCCAGCTGAAGGTGCGGGCCATGGACGTGCACCACACCATGCTGACCGGTGCGCTGCAGCGCCAGGTGGGACAGGACCTAGAAGGCATGACTGGCGAACTGAGCTGGTACCCGGGTGTGAAGGGCGCCTACAGCGAACTCGTCGAGACCGTGATGCAGCGCTCGAACGTGACCATGTTCGACTACATCTGGACCCTGGGCCGCCTGACCAGCTACCTGGCCATGATTCAGGGCATCGAGAAGGCCGGCGAGGTGGACCGCGAGAAGGTCAAGGCGGCGCTCTTCAAGGCCACCATCAAGAGCCCGGCCGGCGATGTGACCTTCGACGAACGCGGCTTTGCCAACACCGGCGCCTTCACGGTGCAGATGCAGGCAGGCAAGGTGCAGGTGGTGTGGCCGCCGGAAGTGGCCACCAGCAAGCTGCAGTGGCCTTCGCCGAGCTGGAAGTGACGCGGCGCACGCGGAACTGAAGCCATGGAAGTGCTCCTGCAAGTGCTCATCGGCGGCGTGCTGCTGGGCGGGCTCTACGCGCTGGTCGCGTTCGGCCTGTCCCTCATCTACGGCGTTGTTCGCATCCTCAACTTCGCACACGGTACGCTGCTGGCCGTCAGCGGCGTGGCGGCCAGCCTGGCCTTTGCCACCTGGCAGTTGCACCCCGTGCTCATCGCCGTGCTGCTGGCACCGCTGCTGGGCGCTTTGGCCTACGGCTACTACCACCTGCTGCTCAAGCCGCTGGCCCAGCGCAACCACTTCGAAGGCACAGTGGGCACGGTGCTGGTGACGGTGGGCACGCTGATGGTCCTGAGCGACCTCACCGCCAAGGCCGCGGGCGCCACGCAGCGCAACATCCCGGTGCGGCTGGAAGCGCTGGAGTTCGGCGACATCGTCGTCAGCACGGTGCAGCTGCTCATCCTGGGCGGCATCGCGCTGCTCACGCTGGTGATGCACCTGATCCTGAAGAAGACCTGGTTCGGCCGCGCCATCCGCGCGGTGACGCAGGAGCCGGTGGGCGCGCAGATCTGCGGCGTGCAGAGCACACGCATGAAGGCGCTGACCTTCGCCTTCGGCTCGGCCACGGTCGCCCTCGCCGCCGTGATGTATGTGCTGAGCTTTCCGGTCGATCCGACCATGGGCTTCAGCCTCACGGTGAAGGCCTTCACGATCATCGTGGTGGGCGGCATCGGCAACCTGCCGGGCGCATTGCTGGCGGGTGTGTTCCTGGGTGTGGCCGAAGGCCTGACGGGCCTGTACTGGAAGCCTGAATGGGCGCCGGCACTGAGCGTGGTGCTCATGCTGGCCATCCTGGTGGCCCGCCCGCGTCTGGCAGGGGCGAAGTGATGGCGGCGCTGGATCTTTCAACGCCCGCCACGGGCAACACCGCCGGCCGGGCCACCGTCGCGCGCTACGGCTGGGGTCTGGGAGCGCTGGCCGTGGTGGCGCTCGCGGCCTTGCCGTTTTTCGGCAACCCCTACTACGTCACCTTTGCCTTCACCGTGCTCATCGCCTACATCCTGGGCCAGAGCTGGGACTGGGTGGCAGGCGAGATGGGCTATGTCAACCTGGGCCACTACTGCTTCTATGGCATCGGTGCTTACGGCTTTGCCATCGCGCTGGTGTCGGGCTGGCCCTTCCTGGCGGCTTTCGGCGTGGCGCTGCTGGCCACCGCGGTGGTGGCGGCGCTGGTGTCGGTGCCACTGTTCAGGCTGCATGGTGACTACTTCGCCTTTGCCACGCTGGCGCTGCTGCCGCTGATGGAGGTGATGGCCTTCAACCTGGGCTGGTTGACCAAGGGGGCAGACGGCATCGTGCTGCCCGTGGACCAGGTGCTGACGCCGGCCTTCCTGGGCGCGCTGGCGGTGTGCGTCGTGACCTTCGTCGTCACCCTGCGCATCAACCACGCACGTTTCGGCTTTGCACTGAAAAGCATACGCAACGACGAGCAAGTGGCCGAGACCGTGGGCGTGAAGATCGGCCCGGTGAAGCGCCATGTGCTGGTGCTGAGCGCCATCTTCGGCGCCGCCGCCGGCGCGCTGCAGGCCTGGCAGATGAGCTACATCGACCCCACCAGCGTCTTCGGCCTGAACGTGGCGCTGGTGCCCATCGCGATGGTGCTGTTCGCCGGCTCGGGCCTGCGCTTCGGGCCCCTGGTCGGCGTGGTGCTGCTGGCGAGCATGCAGCAGTGGCTGCTGGTCAGCGTGCAGGGCTTCCAGCACACGCTGTATGGCCTGACCATCCTGCTCATCGGGCGCTTCATGCCCGGCGGCTTCCTGCGCGCGAAATGGGTGCGCCGGGTGCCGGGGCTGCGGCTGCTCGGCCGTGAGCACCATGAACATGTCGGCGAAACCGCCGCCAGAGTGGCCGCCACACCCACCAGCGCGACGGTGGCGCTGCCACTGCCACGCCTGCAGGTGGACCGCAGCCGCCCGCTCATCGAACTGCAGGGTGTGCGCATGCAGTTCGGCGGCAACGTCGCCGTCAACGACATCAGCCTGAAGATCATGGAAGGCGAGATCGTCGGCCTCATCGGGCCCAACGGCTCGGGCAAGACGACGCTGTTCAACTGCATCTCGCGCGTCTACACGCCCACCGCGGGCAAGGTGCTGATGGCCGGCCAGGACCTCGCCGGCCTGGGCCGCGACGGCATTGCGCGCCTGGGTGTGGGCCGCACCTACCAGATACCGCGGCCCTTCGGTGACTTGACGGTGCAGGAGAACATCGCCATCCCGCTGATGTTCAGCAGCCAGCCGCTGAGCCCGCGTGACGCCATGCGTGAGGCGCGTGCCTTCATCGACTACGCCGAACTCGGCCCGCGCCTGCACCACCGTGCCGATGCGCTGAGCGTGCAGGAACGCAAGGCGCTGGAGTTCGCGCGTGCGCTGGCCTGCCGGCCGCGCCTGCTGCTGGTGGACGAGGTCGCCTCGGGCCTGACACCCGCCGAGGTGAAACGCTTCGTCGAGCACATCCGCCATGTGCGCGACCGCTACGGCATCACCGTGATCTGGGTCGAGCACATCTTCTCGGCGCTGGAGCAGGTCGTCGACCGTGTCATCGCGCTGGAACAGGGCAGCCTCATCGCCGACGGCCCCCTGGCCGTGGTGGTGAAGGACGAACGTGTGCTCAGCACCTACCTCGGGTCGGCCGCAGCGCGCCCACCCGCCGTGCCCACGCGGGCAGGAGCGAACTGATGCTGACCTTGAAGAACCTGGCCGTGGACCACGGCAAGCTGCGCGCGCTGTGGGACGTGAGCCTGCACGTGGGCAAGGGCGAACGTGTCGGCCTGCTGGGCGCGAACGGCGCCGGCAAGAGCACGGCGATGGGCGCCATCGTCGGCCTCTACCCGGTGGCCGCTGGCGAGATCAGTTTCGACGGGGCGCCCATGAAGGCGCCCAGCACGACGCAGACCGTGGCCGGTGGCATTTCGCTGGTGCCCGAAGGCCGGCGCCTCTTTCCCGGCATGAGCGTCTGGGAAAACCTGGTGATGGGCGCCTACGCCGCGCCCAAACGCGAACTGGACGCGCCGCTGGAACAGGTGTTCGGCCTCTTTCCGATCTTGCGCCAGAAGGCGGCGCAGAACGCGGGTGAACTCTCCGGCGGCCAGCAGCAGATGGTGGCCATCGGCCGCGCGCTGATGTCGCGCCCGCGCCTGCTGTTGCTGGACGAGCCCTTCATCGGCGTGGCGCCGCTGCTGGTGGACGAGATCCTGGCCGCGCTGCGCCAGATCGCCAACGCCGGTGTGACGCTGGTGCTGGTGGAGCAGAACACCCACCGTGCGCTTGATTTTGTCGAGCGCGCCTATGTGCTGGAAAACGGCCGCACGGTGCTGGAAGGCGGGCGCGATGCGCTGCTCGCCGACCCGGCATTTGCAGCCAAGTTTCTCGGCCTGGAATGAGCAAGAAGGAAACGACATGAACCGCGACCAAGAGATCGTGCAGCGCTCGCACAGCTTCCGCGAGCAGTACCGCAAGGAAACACCTTCGTGGTACCGCGGCGAGATGCACCTGGCCTTCACGCTGCTGTTCACCGGCGGTGTGATCTGGTACTGCGCCGCGAACATCAGCAATGCCAGCTGGGCCGAGTGGCTGTGGGTGGTGCTGCCGATGTTTCTCTTCGGCAACTGGGCCGAGTGGGCCGGCCACCGCTACCTGCTGCACAGCCCCAGGAGTTTCATCAAGCCGGCCTACAAGCGCCACGTCAACACCCACCACCAGTTCTTCAGCCACAAGACGCTGGACTACCACGGCCAGCAGGACTGGCGCGCCTTGCTCTTCCCGCCGTTTGCCCCGGTGCTGTTCGTGCTGGCGGCGCTGCCGCCGGCGCTGCTGCTGGGCACGCTGTGGACACCCAATGCCGGCTACATCGCGATGTTGACGATGGCCGCCTATTTCCTGATGTACGAGGGCCTGCACACGCTCAGCCATCTGGAGCACCCGCTGCTGGACGCCATGCCGCTGGTGAACACCGTGCGCCGCATGCATGTGCTGCACCACAACCCCGACTTCATGCACACGCGCAACTTCAACCTGACCTTCCCCATCTGCGACGCGATCTTCGGCACCAGCGACCTCAACAAGGGCCTGCTGGGCACGCTGTTCAACGGCATGTCCGACGCCGCACGCAAGCCCGAAGACGCTGCGCGCGTGGCCGCACAGCTGACTGACAAACCCGCCCGAAGCACCGAACGGAAAGCCGCATGAGCACCCCAGAGCCCCTTCCTTCCGCGCCGCGTCTGGCCGGCCGCGTCGCCATCGTCACCGGCGCCGCCCAAGGCATCGGTGCGCGCTACGCCCGCGCCCTGGCCGCCCAGGGTGCGGCCGTGGTTTGCTGCGACGTGACGGATGCCGAGCCCGTGGCGGTGCAGATACGCGCCGCGGGTGGCGAGGCCATCGCGCTGCACACCGATGTCACCTCGGTCGAGTCGACGCGCCTGATGGCCGCCACCGCGATCGAAGCCTACGGCCGCATCGACATCCTGGTGAACAACGCCGGGCTCTTCACCAACCTGGCGACGCAGCCCTTCGACCAGATCGACGCTGCCGAGTGGGACCGTGTGATGGCCGTCAACGTGCGCGGCCCCTTCGAGTGTGCCAAGGCCGTGGTGCCGCAGATGCGCGCCCAGGGCTACGGCAAGATCGTCAACATCGCGTCGGGCACGGTGTTCAAGGGCGCGCCCTTCCTGCTGCATTACGTCACCAGCAAGGGCGCGGTGGTGGCCATGACACGTGCACTGGCGCGTGAGCTCGGCGACGCCGGCATACGCGTCAACACCCTGGCGCCTGGCCTCACCGCCAGCGAAAACACCCGGGCCAACCCGGCCTGGCAGGGGGTGGCGGCAGCCAACAACATCGCCAGCCGCGCCATCAAGCGCGAGGTGACGCCAGAAGACCTGTGCGGCACCCTGGTCTACCTCGTCAGCGCCGAAAGCGACTTCGTCACCGGGCAGGTGGTGGTGGTCGATGGCGGCTCGGTGATGCATTGAGGACGCGGCCGTGAACATGGAAGCCCAACTCCTCATCAACGGCCGCTGGTTGCCCGCGCGCAGCCACGGCACCTGCATCAACCCCGCCACGGGCGCTGCCATCGGCACCTACGCTGATGGGGGTGAAGCCGAGGCCCAGGCCGCCATCAGCGCCGCGCGCGCGGCCTTCGAGACCACCGGCTGGGCGCAGAGCCCGCGGCTGCGCCAGCAGGTGATGCTGAAGTGGGCCGACGAGCTGGAGCGTCGCGCCGATGAACTGGCGCGCCTGCTGACGCTGGAAAACGGCAAGGTGCTGGGCCAGAGCCGGGGCGAGGTGGGTGGCGCCATCTCCGAGGTGCGCTACTACGCCGGCCTGGCGCGCCACATGCCCGGCCATGTGCTGGAAGTCGAGCCCGGCGTCTTCAGCACGATGCTGAAAGAGCCGGCCGGCGTGGCGGGCCTGATCATTCCGTGGAACGCGCCGGTGGTGTTGCTGATACGCGCACTCACCCCCGCGCTGGCCGCGGGCTGCACCGTGGTCATCAAGCCGGCACCGCAGACGGCGTTGATCACCGCCGCCGTCATCGCCGCACTGCACGACGTGCCGGGCCTGCCGCCCGGCGTGGTGAACCTCGTCAGCGAAAGTGGCCACGCGGTGGCGCAAGCACTGGTCACTTCGCCCGAGGTGGAGGTGCTCAGCTTCACCGGCAGCAATGCCACCGGCGCGCGCATCATGGCCGCGGCGGCGCCGACGATGAAGAAGCTGAGCCTGGAGTTGGGCGGCAAGTCGGCCTGCCTGGTGTTCGACGATGTCGACGTGGAGCGTGTCGCGCCGCAGCTGGCGGCTGCGGCCACCATCATCAGCGGCCAGCAGTGCACGGCCGCGCGCCGTGTGCTCGTGCACGCCGCCAGGTACGAGGCCATGAAGGGCGCGCTGACCCGCGCGCTGGCCGCGCTGGTGGTGGCCCCGGGCGACCAGGTAGGTGCGCATGTCGGCCCGCTGATCGACCTCGCCTCCTGCGAGCGTGTGGATGCGCTCATCCGGCGCGCGATGGACGAGGCCGACGAGGTGCTGCTGCGCGGCGGCCGTCTGGCGGGCGCACCGGCGGGCAGCAGTTTTCTCACGCCCACGCTGGTGGCGCACCAGGACAGCAGCGCGTTTTTTGTGCAGGAAGAAATCTTCGGGCCGCTGCTTGTCCTGGAGCGCTTCGAGGACGAGAAGGAAGCCGTGCAGCGCGCCAACCACAGCGAGTACGGCCTCTCGGCCAGCGTGTGGACGCATGACGGCGCCCGGTCATTGCGGGTGGCACGTGCGCTGCGCAACGGCACGGTGTGGATCAACGACCACAACAAGCTCTTTGCCGAAGCCGAGACCGGGGGTTACCGGCGCAGCGGCATCGGCCGTCTGCACGGCTTCGATGCACTGATCGACTTCACCGAAATCAAGCACATCTACCAAAGCGTGGGCGTCGTCTCCTGAGCGAGCACGCCTGACCACTCCTGAACACGCCTGACCAAAGGAAACCCCATGAACCTGCCCGCACTCCAGCACCCCGCCACCACGCTGCCGGCCGAGCCCGATGGCTTCCGTGTCGAGATCGATGCCGCGCGTGAACGCGCCGACATCGTGCTCGACCGCCCGCCCTTCAACGTCGTCAGCATGCTGGCGCGTGAACAGCTGCGCATCGCCTTCGAAGCGCTGGACGCCGACGAGCGGGTGCGCGTGATCGTCGTGCGCGGCCAGGGTGAACACTTCAGCAGCGGCGGTGACATCAAGGGTTTTCTCGCCGCCACGCCCGAGAAGGTGAGCCAGCTGGCCTGGAACATCGCCGCGCCGGCACGCTGCGGCAAGCCGGTGATCGCGGCCGGCCGCGGCTACTGCTTCGGTGTCGGCTTCGAGCTCAGCCTGGCCTGCGATTTCCGCCTCGTCACCGAGACCACGCTGTACGCGCTGCCCGAGCAGAAGCTGGGCCAGATCCCGGGCAGCGGCGGCAGCGCGCGCCTGCAGAAGATGGTGGGCATCACACGCACCAAGGACATCGTGATGCGCAGCCGCCGCATCAGCGGCCGCCAGGCCTTCGACTGGGGCGTGGCCACCGACTGCGTGCCCGATGCCGAACTCGAACAGGCCACCGATGCGCTGGTGGACGAGCTGCGCAGCTTCAGCCCGCTGGCCCAGCGCACGGCCAAGAAGCTGCTCAATGACACCGAGGACTCGCCGCTGTCGATTGCCATCGAACTCGAAGGCCACTGCTATTCGCGCCTGCGCAGCAGCGAAGACTTCCGCGAAGGCGTGGAGGCCTTCCACAGCAAGCGCAAGCCCAACTTCATCGGCCGCTGATTCCCTCACCCCCAACCAGAAGCACGGAGACAGACATGAAGAAGACCTTTGTTGCCACCACGCTGGCGCTGGCTGCCACCACTGCGTGTGCGCAAGCGGGCGCGCCCATCAAGATCGGCGTCGTCACGCCGCTGTCGGGCACCTATGCCGGCATCGGCCAGCAGGTGAAGTGGGGCCTGGACCTCGCCGCGGCGCAGATCAATGCGGGCGGCGGCGTGATGGGCCGCAAGCTGGAACTGATCTACGAAGACGAAGAGGCCAACCCGGCGGTGGCCACGCAGAAGGCCGAGAAGCTCTTCCAGGTCAACAAGGTCGATTTCCTCACCGGCACCGTGAACAGCGGCAGCACGCTGGCCGTGGGCCAGGTGGCCGAGCGCAACAACCGGCTGATCGCGACCACGGTGTCGTTCGCCGACAGCATCACCGCCGACAAGTGCAGCGCCAACGTCTTCCGCGTGAATGCCCGTGCCGGCATGCAGAGCGCGGCGCTGGCCGACTGGATGGCCACGACGCAGAAAGACGTGAAGGTCTTCTATCTCGGCCCCGACTACGAGATGGGCCGCAGCACCGTGGCCGCATTCAAGAGCGCCGCCGAAGGCAAGGGCGCGAAGACCGTGGGCGAGGTGTTTGCGCCGCTGGACAACAAGGACTACTCGCCCTACTTCGGCCAGATACGCGGTGCCAGGCCGACGGTGATCTACACCTCGGTGGCCGGCAACGACACGGTGCGCCTGTTCACGCAGATGGCCGAGTTCGGCGTCAACCGCAACATCCAGGTGGTGGGGGCCTCGGGCACGGTCACCGGGCAGAACCTGGCGGCCATCGGCAAGGCGGCAGACAACTTCGTCACCGGGGTGGGCTATTCCACCAGCATCCCCACGCCCGAGAACCAGAAGTTCGTCGCCGACTTCACCGCCGCGAACAAGGCCGCGCCCGACCTCTATGGCGCCGACAGCTACGGCGTGCTCTTCGCCTACAAGGCCGCGGTGGAAAAGGCCAAGAGCACCGAGACCGACGCTGTGCGCACGGCGTTGCGTGGCCTGCAATGGAACACCCCGCAAGGCGTCAAGACGCTGCGCGCCGGCGACCACCAGGCGATGCAGGACATGTACGCGGTGAAGGTCAACGGCGGCAAGTTCGAGATCGTCGGCAAGGTCGCGGCCGCCGCTGCGATCGGCGCCGACACCTGCACCAAGTTCTGAGGCAGGCGTGATGTTCGACTGGCTGCAGTTTGTGCTGGCGCCGCAGGTCATCAACGGCCTGTCCATCGGCGTGGCGGTGGTGCTGATGGCGCTGGGGCTGACCATCATCTTCGGCCTGCTCGACGTCATCAACATGGCCCACGGCGAGTTCTATGCCATCGGCGCCTATGCGGCGCTGGCGCTGATAGCCGTGGGCCTGCCCTTCTGGTGGGCGCTGGTGCTCACGCCGCTCTTGATGGCGGTGGTGGGCTATGCGACGGAGCGTGTGTTGATACAGCGTGTCTTCCACAGCAAAGACCGCCACACGCTCACACTCCTGCTCACCTTCGGCATCGCCATCATTCTTGAAGACCTGCTGAAGATCGTCTTCGGCGCCAACCCGCTGCGCATCGAGCAGCCCATCACCGGCGCCACCGAGATGTTCGGCCTCTTCTTCCCGAACTACCGGCTCTTCCTGATGGCGGTGGGCGCGCTGGTGATAGGCGCGGTGTGGATCGTCGTCTTCCGCACCCGGCTCGGCGCGATGGTGCGCGCCGCCGCCTTCGACCGCCACATGGCCGCGTCGCTGGGCGTGCCGGTGAGCGTGGTCTACGCCGGCACCTTCGCCTTCGGCGTCGCGCTGGCGGGCTTGTCGGGGGTGCTGCTGGCGCCCATCTACTCGGTCTTCCCGACCATGGGCCGCGACTTCGTGTTGATCGCCTTCAGCGTCGTGATCATCGGCGGCATGGGCTCGATCAAGGGTGCCGTCATCGCCGGCCTGCTGCTGACGCAGGTGCAGTCCATCAGCAGCCTCTTCATCTCGCCGGTGTGGAGCGACCCGCTGCTGTTTTCCATCATGGTCGCAGTGCTGATGTGGCGCCCGCATGGCCTCTTCGGGAGGCTCGGTCATGGTTGACTCCGCGGTGCGACTGCTGTCGTACGCCTTCTTCGCCATCGCGCTGGTGTTCGCGGCGGTGGCCTGGGCGCTCGACGACGTGTTTTTCTTCCGCCTCGCCACCGAGGCGCTGATCTTCGGCGGCCTGGCGCTCAGCGTCGACCTGCTGCTCGGCCGCACCGGCCTGCTGCCGCTGGGGCAGGCGCTGTTTTTCGGCTTCGGTGCCTACGTCTCGGCACTGGTGCTCAAGCACCTGGCGCCTTCGCTGCCGCTGGCGATGTTCATCGTGCTCATCAGCAGCACCGTGGTGGGCTTGCTGGGCGGTGTCATTGCCATCCGCGCCAAGGGCGTGTATTTCGCGCTGATCAGCTTCGGCCTCGCCCAGGTGGTCAGCAAGGTGGTCTTCAACACGCGCGAGCTCGGTGCGTCCGACGGCCTCATCGGCGTGCCCGCGCCGGTGTGGCTGGGGCTGGAGACGGCGCATGCGCCCAGCTTCTTCCTGCTCGTGCTGCTGGGCATGGCGGCGCTGCTGGCCTTCCTGCTGTGGCTGATGAACACACCCTTCGGCCGCCAGCTCGACGCCATCCGCACCAACGAACACCGGCTGCCCTTCCTCGGCTTCGACCCCTGGCGCTACAAGCTCGCGGTGTTCGTGCTGGCAGCACAGGTGGCAGCGCTCAGCGGTGCGCTGTACCCGATGCTGCGCGGCTTCGTTAGCCCCGAGCTGATGTTCTTCCAGGTCTCGGGCAATGCCGTCATCAACGTCATCGTCGGCGGCACCGGCACGCTGGTGGGCGCGCTCTACGGCAGCGCGCTGCTGACGGTGCTGAAGTCGGTGGTGGGCAGCTTCACGGCGCACCACGCCATCGTCATCGGCGCGCTCTTCGTCGTCTCGGTGATCTTCTTTCCCAAGGGGCTGGTGGGCTATCTGGCGCCGGCGCTGCAACGCTGGCGGAGCAAACGCGCATGAACGGCGACACCATCTTGAACGTTCGTGGCCTGACGGTGCGCTTCGGCACGCTGGTGGCCGTCAGCGACGTCAGCTTCGACGCGCAGCGCGGCCACATCACCTCGGTGATCGGCCCCAACGGTGCGGGCAAGAGCAGCCTGTTCAACCTCATCAGCGGCGCCATCCGGCCCAGTGCCGGGCAGGTGCTGTTCGAAGGCCGCGACATGACCGGCCAGCGGCCGGACAAGATGCTGGCTGCCGGGCTGGCGCGTTCGTTTCAGATCACCAACCTGTTCTTCGAACTGCCGGTGCGCGAGAACCTGCGCCTGGCGGCGCAGTTCGTCGAGAACGGCCGCGGCCTGTTCCGCGGCATCGCGGCCAGCCGCGTGGCGCTGGCGCGGGTGGACGAGCTTATCGAACGCTTTGCACTGCAGACGCGGGCCGACGAGCTGGCCGGCTTCCTGTCGCATGGCGAACAACGCCGGCTCGAGATTGCCGTCGCGCTGGCCGCGCGACCGCGCCTGCTGCTGTTGGACGAGCCGACACAAGGCATGAGCCATGCCGACACCCAGGACACCGAGGCGCTGATCCGCAGCCTGGCCGCCGAGGGTTTGAGCCTGCTGCTGGTGGAACACGACGTGGAACTGGTGATGAACCTGTCGGACCATGTGGTGGTGATGCACCAGGGCGCCAAGCTCGCCGAGGGCCCGCCGCTGCAGGTGCGTGCCGACCCCGCGGTGCAGGCCGCCTATTTCGGCGATGCGCGCGAGGCCAGCCATGCTTGAACTGAAGGACGTGCACACGCACTACGGCCTGAGCCATGTGCTGCAGGGTGTCAGCCTGCGCGTGGATGCCGGCGAAGTGGTGGGCCTGTTCGGCCGCAACGGCGTCGGCAAGACGACGGTGATGAAGACCATCGCCGGCTGGGTGGCGCCGAGCCAGGGTTCGGTGTTCTTCGACGGCCAGGCCATCGGCGGCGTGGCCTCGGAACGCATCTGCCGCCAGGGTATCGGCTTCGTGCCCGAGGACCGGCGCATCTTTCCCGGCCTGACGGTCGAGGAGAACCTGGTGCTGGGCTTCATGCAGAGCCCCGGCCGCAGCCGCGCCGAAGACCGGCGCCAGCTTGACGCCACTTACACACGTTTTCCACGCCTTGGCGAACGCCGCCAGCAGATGGGCACCACCCTGTCGGGTGGCGAACAGCAGATGCTGGCGATGGCGCGCGTGCTGGTGGGCAGGCCGCGCCTGCTGCTGATCGACGAGCCCACCGAAGGTCTGGCGCCGAAGATCGTCGACGAGATCTTCACGCTGATGGAAGGCCTGCGCCGCGACGGCATCCCGATCCTGCTGGTCGAACAGAACATGCACCGCGCCATCGGCCTGGTGCAGCGCTTCTACGTGCTGGAGCGTGGCGCGGTGGTGATTGCTGGCGATGGCGCGAAAGCCGCCGATCGCGAGGCGCTGATGCGGCAGCTGGCGGTCTGACGTGGCGGTAGACGACCGGCGTATTGCCTGCCTGCTGACGGCCGAAGCGATCAAGTGCGGCAGTGCCGTGACAAAGGCCTGCCTGTCCGTGGCTGCGGAAGCGGGATTCCGCGTGGTGGCTCTGAACCACTCGACGGCAACCAGCGGCATCGGGCCGGAGATCGAGGCGGAGGCGATGCGGCTCGGTATGCAGTGCATTCTCGTCAACGATGCGGCGCACTGCCGTCTCGACTCGAGACTGCGCGATGCCGAGCGCTGGTCGCTTGCGCAGTCACTCTCGCGCGACGGGTTTGACGGGTTCATCCTGTGCGAAGTCTGCGACAACCGCACCAGGGCTGAATCGCTGCTCGCGACGGCTCGTGTGCTGTTGCGGAATCTGGATCAACTCGATTGGGAGACGTACCATTAACATGGGACCAAGTCCTTCGTTAAAGCGGAGGTCGGAACTCAGGCGAAGCCCGTCGCCCATGCTGTCGCCCTGCCCCCCGTCAGGGGCGGACCCCGGCGACTATTGATCCGGCACTAAACAGTTGAACTGTTTGCGTGTCGTAGAGTCAGATCGAGCATGGACAAGATCGACTCCCGAACGCTGCCGGTGGACGCGCTCAATGAGCGCCGCCGGCGTGCGGTGAAGATGAGGCTGGACGGCACGAGCCTGAAGGACACGGCGGCGCTGTGCGAGATGTCGCGGACGACCGTGATCGCGGCGGTGAAGGCCTACCAGACGGGCGGCTGGAAGGCGGTGGACGTGGACCGGGGCGGCCGACCGGTGGGTAGCGGCCGTACGCTCAGCGCCGAGCAGGAACGCGAAGCCCAGCGCCTGATCCGAGACCGCACGCCCGACTAGTTGAAGATGGTCTACGCGCTGTGGACGCGCCAGGCCGTGGCCGAGCTGATCCGGGATCGCTACGGCATCAAGCTGGCCGTGCGCACGATGGGCCTGTACCTTGGGCGCTGGGGCTTCACGCCGCACAAGCCCATGAAGAAGGCCTACGAACAGTCGCCCGCTGCGGTCAAGAAATGGCTCGACGAAGAGTACCCGGTGATCGCCGCGTGCGCCAAGGTCGAGGGGGCCGAGATCCACTGGGGGCGACGAGACCGGGCTGCGCAGTGATGACGTGCGCGGCCGAAGCTATGCGCCGAAAGGCCAGACGCCGGTGATCCGGGTGAACAACAAACGCCACGGCCTGTCGGTCATCTCCACCGTCACCAACAAGGGCCAGATGCGCTGGAAGGCCTTCGACGGGGCATTGAACTCGGACATCCTGATCGACTTCCTGCGCCGGCTGGTCAAGGACGCCGGCCGCAAGATCTACCTGATTGTGGACAAGCTGCGGGTGCATCACAGCAAGCCCGTGAAGGCCTGGCTGGCGGAGCACAAGCACGAGATCGAGGTGTTCTACCTGCCCAGCTACAGCCCCGAGCTCAACCCCAACGAGATGGCCAATGCGGACCTGAAGCAGGCTGTCACGAAGTTGGCTCCGGCCCGCACCAAGCTCCAACTTGTGAAGGCCACTGCCCGGCACCTCAGCAGCGTTCAGCGGCAGCCCGAGCGGATCAAGAGCTACTTGCAGCATGAGCCAGTTCGGTATGCGGCTTGAGTTCAATGCTTCGATGCCGAGTCAATAAGCGTTCGGCGGACTTGAGGCGTAGAAGATGCAGGGCACCCTAGATGGTTCAGTAGAGCCAGGTGAAAACGTCCTCTATTGAGACGTTGACAACGCCGCGCTTGCCCCGCTGGTTCGGCCCGATCTTCGAGTCAGGCTTGTGCCTGCCCGACAGCAGCGGATGCGCATCGGCGTTGATGGTCAGCATGATGCGCGCGACATCGTGGATGTCTCCGCTGGCCTCGTCGGCCCACGTATTCCACCGACCGGCGAGGCCCCATGGTTGGCTGTCGGCTCGCCAGAGTCGCCACCAGACGCTCCTTCCGGTCTCCCAGCAGGGCCCTTCGAAGGAGAGGGCCGGGATGATGCCGCGCAGCCTTAACGCCAGGGATCCTTGTATTTCGTCTTTTGGCTCAGATCTTCACCGCGCGCATGGCTCGTCAAATACGTCAGCGTCGGCATCTCGGCGGACCAGGGGACCAGGCCCGGCTGGCCAACCACCAATTCTGCGGCCGGTTCGGTCGCATCCCGCATGCAACGGATAACTAAGGGGGAACAGCCAAACAGCCCGCTCGACACTGGAGGAAGTCCTTGTAGATGGCGGCTTTGTCCAATGGCCGTATCGAGCCAGAGCGGGGTTCAGATTCCGAGCCGCAAACCTGCCATTCGCGGGCGCTCCGTGACAAGCTTTTCGAGCGCGCCTTGAAGGACGGCTTGTGGCCGACAGAAGCCTCCCGGCTGTGTGCCCTACAGCGGCCACTGATGCGATTGGTTGGTCCTGCAGATGACCGCTGCCGGCAATGCGTGCAGGGGCCGGGGCCATGGGCCGAGAATACGTGGTCCGCTACACAGCCCCACTGACCACCCTGCTTCGCTCCGATGCCTGACATCCCTGAGATTCCCGAGACTTCTCCGGCCCCGACGCCCAATGCGACTTTGGGCACGCCGACCGAGGCGCCGCCAGCTGACCCCGCGGCGGCTGTCGCACCGGCGTCGCGGTCCGACCCCGGCGTGGCCGACAGCGCGCGCCTGCTGGCCGAGCACTTCCCGGCGCTGTTCGGCGCGGGCGTGATCCTGCCGATCAAGCTTCGCATCCACGCCGACATCAATCAGCGGGCGCCAGGCGTCTTCACCAAGAAGGCACTTTCACTCTTCCTGCAGCGCCACACCACCGGGACCGCCTACCTGCGGGCCCTGGTGGCCGAGGGCGCGACACGCGTCGACCTCGACGGCCAGCCGGTCGGCGAAATTGCCGCCGAACACCGCGATGCTGCAAGCGTGGAACTCGAGCGGCGCCGCGCCGTCATCGAAGCAAAGCGACGCGCAGGGCGCGAGGCGGCCAAAGCTTCGCGTCATGACGCGCGCCCGTTGCGGCCGCCCGGACCGCCAGTCCTTTCCCAGCAGGCGGAGGTGTCGCAGTCCGCTTCGCAAGCGACCGGCGAGCGGCCTGCCGCTCGTGGCGCGCGCTCGGTGCCACCCGGCACCTCCGATCGCTCAGACCGCTCTCCGCGGCCATCTCAGCCCGGCCAAGCGTCACGGCGCTCCCGACCGCACCAACCTGGCGAACAACGAGAACCCGGCCGGCCCGGCGATACGGGATCGGGCGCGCCGCGGCGCCCGCACAAGCCCCTGCCCGAGCGCAAGCTTGCCCGTGCGCATGAAAAAGTGCCCGCGAACGCGCCGGCCCTGCCGCTCAATCCCGAGCAGGCTGCCGAGGCCGCGGCTCGCCACCAGCGCGCTTTGCTGCTGCGCAGCTTCGAGCAGAGCCCCTTGTCGAAGGCGAACTTCGGGGCCTTGAAGGGGCTGAACGAGGAATCCCTGGACGCGCTTCTGACCCTGGCGCGGCAGGAGCGTGGTTCACGGTGATGGCCCCAGCGCCGCAGGTATCGGGCCCATTCACCATCCAAACCTCCGTCGGCAAGTACAGCGAAACTTGCCTGGGTCCCCGGAGGACATTCGCGCGCGACCTCAAGCTGGCTGTCGCCAGCACTGTTGAAGAGATGGAGGTCCAACATCTATCGCAGTGCAGCGGTTGCGGTCCTTCACCCTCAGTGGCCCGACATAGGCAAACCGCCATCAAGCGGACGTTCAGTCCAACCATCCGCGCAGGGGCGACCGGCCGTTTTCCGAAGTGAATCGGTCGTCGCCGACGAGTCCCTGTTCGCGAAGGACGAACTCGGGACGTCAGCCGAACTTCGGAGCCCAGCCGGAGTCTTGAGCGGTGTCGCTGTGGCCTCTCCTCGGCCTCGACTGCTCAGCCCTGCGTAGTGCCCGCCAGTCACCCGGTCGCCGGCACAGCGATGCCCAGCGCCAGAGCCGTGCTGAGGAACCACAGGATCTCGAAGGCCGAGAGCCGGCTCGCCGCGGCCGCCTCGCCAACACTCATGGCGCGCTGCGTCCACGTGGCCACCAGCCGTGGCAGGCTCGGGCGCGAGAGGGCCGCAGGCTCGGGCGGACGTGTGAGCCGGTAGCGGCCATTGATGGTGCGCGGCGAGACTCCCTGGTCGATGAGCGCGTGCGTCATGCCCCACAGCAAGGTCGACAGCTGCAAGGTGTGGGTCGCACCCGGCCACGACAGGGTGGCGGGCGCGCGTTGCGGGTCGGCCAACTGCAGTGGCCGCGCCAGCAGTTCGGCCTGTGACAACGAGCTCGCGATTTCACCCGTGCGGAAGTCGACGACCATGCCGTGCCCGTCGGCCAGGCCGAACAGCGTGCGTCGACGCTCGCCGGCGAGCATGGCCCCGACCATCAGGTCGCGCAGTGCATGCAGCGCTACACCGGCATGCTCGCGCTGCACAGCGCCGCGCGCCAGCTCGTACAGTGCTGCGGCGGCTTCGAGCACTCCGGTCATCTCGCCGACCCGCAGCGGCAAGTCCACCGAAAGGCCGCGCGGCGAGCTGGCCGGCGTCGCGCCGCGTGGCGTGAGCCGCACCAACACCCGCGGCGGCGACACGTACTGCGACCAGTCGTGCGGCACGAACAGCGTGGTGCAGGCGGTAACGTCTTCCACCCAGCGCAGGCGCAGGCCAGCCTGGCCGTCGAGCATGCGCGTCATCGAGACCAGCACGGAACGATCGCGTGCGTCGAGGCCGAGTGCGGCGATGTCGAGCGCACGCCCCTTTGCTGATGTGCTTTCAGAGGATGGGCCGACACCGGGAGGGCCGAAGTGTTCGGATTGCTCTGGCATCGGGCAGGTCGGTTGCTCGCAGAGTGTTTCGGCCGCCAGTCTAGCGACTCGCCTGATGTTCTTCGACCAGGACCTTCCGAACGCCCGAACCGGGCGCTCGACGTCAGTGGGTCGGCTCTACGGTGCAAAGGTATCTGCCTTCGAGTCGGTATCGGAAACCGGCGCGCCGGCCCCAACGTAGCTGGGCCCGGTTGACCTCCATCGCGGACACGCCTCCTGCCGCTTGGGTGGGCATTGGCCGTGCCCGATGTGTGCAGGCGCAAGCGCGCTGCAGCGAGGCCACGGTCTGCGCCGGCATTCAGATCGCGTGCTAATGTTCAAAGCTGAAAAGGTGCCGACGGAGGGCTCGCGCATGGCGGCGGAGGAGACCCGAGCAAGCTTGTCGACAGTTCGTGTCGGGCTCGGCCTGTCATTTCCTGCGAACGAGGTGGCCGAGTACCTCTTCCGCCCGTCCGTGGTGGCCCATTGGCTCGGCAGCGGCTGCGAGCTGGCACCCGTGCTCGGCTTCGAAGCCAGGCTTCCCCATGCAACGGCGCAGGGTCCCTCGCAAAGGGTCATACGCTACGAGCGGCCGGACAGGGGCAGCGTTTGCGCGCTGGCCTGGCCGGCCATCGAGCACGGCCCGACGCCAGCGGGCAACTACGAGCTCGTTGTCGACATTCATGCTCCCGAGCAGACCCGGATTGCGCTGCGCATCTCGCCCCGGCCCAGGGGCAGAAGCAGGCTGCGCATCGAGCACTCCGGGCTGAGCACCGATGGACAGCGCTTTGCCAGCCTGCAGGTGTGGCAGGCCGCGCTGAAGCGCGTCTACAAGGTCATGTCTCAGGCTTGGCGCAGCGCCCGACGCGAGCGCCAAGCAGTCATCCTGGTCCACGGCATCGGCGAGCAGCGGCCCGGCCAGATGCTGCGTGAGTTCGTCTCCAATGTTTTCGGACAGGACGCACGCGAGCGCTTCTTCGTCAAACCGGATCACGTTTCCTCGCTGTTCGAGATGCGCATGGCCACCGTACCGCGCTTCGAGGACAAACGGCCCACGACCGACGTCTACGAGCTGTACTGGGCGCACCTGATCCGCGACACCACCTTGGCACAGGTCTACGGCTGGGTGCTGCGGCTGATCCTTGCCGGGAACTCGAAGATCCCGAAGACACTGATCCGGATCGTCTGGCTGATCCGAGTTGCCGGCGCTCTTGCAGCGGTGGCGTTCATCTGGCTGATGACCTTGGACATCCCAGGATGGCTCAAGGGGGTTGGCGGCGGCCTGCTCGTGGGCTTGCCGGCCATCGCCACCTTCGCCTTCAAGGCGATACGCGACGAATACGTCATCGGCTACGCCGGCGACGCCGCGCGCTACCTGGAGCCACACGCGGACAACATTTCGCGCCGCCAGGAGATTCGAGAGGCTGGCGCGAAGCTGCTCGACGCGCTTCATGACAACGGCCGCTATGGGCGCATCGTGGTCTATGGCCACAGCCTGGGCAGCGTGATCGCTTACGACATCCTCAGCCATGCCTGGGGCCGGCGCGCGCGCGATCGTGAAGATCTGCCAGTCACCACCAGCCGCGCCCTCGCAGCGCTTGAGGGTTTGCTCAATGCGCGGCCTTCGAACGCCTCGGTGCCTCCAGTGCCTCCGCTGTCGACCTCACCCACTCCGGCGCCAGTCGCCATCGACAAGGTGCAGGCGATGCAGCACGCGGCTTGGATGGAATACCGCCGCAACGGCTTCAAGTGGCGCATCAGCGACTTCGTCACCGTGGGCTCGCCGCTCGCCCACGCCCGATGGCTGCTGAAGCTCGATTCGAAGACGGAGTTCGCCGACCTGGTGCGCGAGCGCTCGATGCCCACCTGCCCTCCGCAGACCGAGGATGGTCGGGGACCGATCAAGCGAGTCTTCACGTTCACCCACGCCTACCCGGATCACGATGACAAGTCGAGGAGCCGCTCGGTGCTGGTTCCGCACCACGGCGGCTTGTTCGCGCTGACGCGCTGGACGAATCTCTATTTCCCGCACAAAGGGCTGATCAACGGAGATCCGGTGGCAGGACCGGTCGCAGATTGCTTCGGCAACTGGGTCAGGGACGTGCCGCTGCGCGAGACCAAGGGATTCGCGCACACGCGCTACACGAACCGCGCCCAGGAAGGCGATGCGGTCGACAAGGTGCGCGAAGCACTGAACCTCCCGTTCAGCCGGCCGTTGGCCGATCACGCTCCGCGAGAGCTCGAAGCAACGGTCCTGAGATAGGTGCTGCCGGGGCGCCGGCTCGCGCCGAGTGAAGGGGCACGAACCAGAAAAGTCGAAACTCCGCTGGCTACTCTCCGGCAGCGTGGTCAGTGTAGGCCAGTCGGCCATCACTCGACTCGCTGGCCTCGCCGCCAGCGGTGAGCCGAGGTGACGCGTTGCCGAAGGCTCAATGGCGTCCGAGGCACACCGCGTGGAATGGCCAGTGGCTTGGCGGTACAGAAGGGCGCATTCCCTCACGCCATAGTGCTCTCTGTGAAAGATCGGCGCTTCGGCAACGACTATTGACTACCCTTCGTCATTGCGCCCCCCCGTCCACACCATGAACCGCCGTCACATCATGAGCGTCCTTTCGCTGTTCGGCCTTGGGGCCAAGGTCACCGCCGCCAGCGCCACCGATGCAGTGGCCGGCCCTGCCGTGCTGCGCCTGAGCGAAGCCGAGTGGAAGCAGCGGCTGTCGCCGGCCGCTTTCCGTGTGCTGCGTCAGGAAGGCACTGAAGCCCCGGGCAGCAGCGCGCTGAACGCAGAGAAGCGCAAGGGTGCCTTCCACTGCGCAGGCTGCGACTTGCCGCTGTTCTCTTCGGAAGCCAAGTACGAGAGCGGCACAGGCTGGCCCAGCTTCCACACCCCGTTGCCCGGCGCGCTGGCCCTGAAGACCGACTTCAAGATGATCCTGCCGCGCACCGAGTACCACTGCGCACGCTGCGAGGGCCACCAGGGCCATGTCTTCGACGACGGCCCGCGGCCCAGCGGCAAGCGCTACTGCAACAACGGCGTGGCGCTCAAGTTCGTGCCGGCGGCCACGTGAAGCGCCCTTTCGCCAGTCTGCGTGCGCTTGCGAGCCTGCTGGGGCTTGCGTCGGCGCTGGCTGTTGCCGCTCCGGCTCTGGCACAGACCACGGCCAAGGCGACGTTCGCCGGAGGTTGCTTCTGGTGCGTCGAGGCCGATTTCGACAAGGTCCCCGGCGTGTTGTCGACGACCTCGGGCTACATCGGCGGTACCGTGGCCAACCCCAGCTACGAGCAGGTGTCGTCGAAGACCACGGGCCACGCCGAAGCGGTCGAGATCGTCTTCGATCCGGCGAAGGTGAGCTATGCCGCACTCGTCGACCACTTCTGGCGCACCATCGACCCGACGACCCGGGACCGCCAGTTCTGCGATGTCGGCTCCCCCTACCGCACGGCGATCTTCACCCACGACGCCCAGCAGGCCGCTGTGGTGAAGCAGTCGCTGGATGCTCTCGAAAAGGCCAAGCCCTTCAAGGAACCGATCGTCACGGCCGTCTTGCCCGCGACCACCTTCTACCCGGCCGAGGCCTACCACCAGGACTACTACAAGAAGAATCCGGTGCGCTATGCCTACTACCGTTCCAGTTGCGGCCGCGATGCGCGGCTGGAACAGCTGTGGGGCAAGCGTTAAGACCGGGCCTCGAGTGCACGTTGCGAATGAAGTCTGGCCGCAAGGCTCAGGGCAGTGAACCCTTTTCGAGGGTGGCCACCAGGCTGATCTCGGGAACGCTTGCCAAGGCCTTGGACAGCGGGCAGTCGCGCTTGGCAGACGCGGCGATCTCCTGGAAGCGGGCTTCGTCGAGGCCGGGCACGACGGCATTCAGGCGCAGCGAGATCCGGTCGATCACGAAGCCTTCGCCCTGTGCGGACAATCGCACGTGGGCCTGCGTGTCGGCCGTGGTGGTCGCAAAGCCCGCCTTGTCGCAGGCAAACGAGAACGCCATCGTGAAGCAGGCGGCATGCGCGGCACCCAGAATCTCTTCGGGGTTCGTGCCGCGGCGGTCGTCGCCGAAACGGCTGGCAAAGCCGTAGGGGTGGTCCATCAGCGCCCCGGACTCGGTGCTGATCTTGCCCTGGCCCTTCTTGCCGGCACCTGCCCACAGAACGCTCGCAGACTTCTCGGTCATGGTGATTCCTTTCGATGGCGTGGATGGCGGCTCACTTCGTGCGTGGCCACTTGACCTGCTTGTCAGGCTGGCTCAGCCGCCCGGCGCGCAACTCGGTGACGGCCCGGACCACCGAGCGGGCGACATTGCGTGCTTCTTCCTGCACGGCCCTGTCCTTGTCGAGCGCGTCGTGGCTGTTGTAGTAGGGCTCGTAGTAGCCGATGTAGCGGTCGAGCTTGGCGGCGGCGCCGGCATCGATCAGCCCCATCCATTCCAGCCAGTCGGTGAGGTTGCGGCGGTGCGCCTCGACGCCGGCGACGTCTCCGTGCACCACGACGCCATAGGCCCGGCCGGCCAGGTGCTTGGGGTAGTCCCAGCCCTGCTGCTCGATGCGCTTGGCCTCGGCCACGTGCTTGCCGTGGGTCGTCGTCGGATCGGGGTTGCCACCATCCGCACAGACCAGGCGGTCGATCATCAGCTTCAGCGGGCTCGGCGACTGGTACCAGTAGGTCGGCGCCAGGATGATCACCGCGTGGGCGGCCACCCAGCGTTCGTAGATCTCGGCCATCCAGTCGTCGGCCTGGTTCAGCGCGTGGTTCGGGTAACAGCTGCAGGGCCAGTGGCACAGCGGCATCGCGCTCGAGACGCAGCCCTTGCACGGATGGATGTTGCGGCCGTACTCCGAGGTGACGAGGCTCAGGTCCAGCACATCGGCCTGCATGCCGGCACGCTCGACGACGCGCTGTGCCATCTCGGTCAGGCGCCAGGTCTTCGATACCTCGCCCGGACAGGTGCCGTCATTGCGTGCGCTGCCGCAGACCAGCAGCACGCGCGAGGGTGCGGCACTGTCGCCCCAGAGCTTCTGCGCTGCCTTCAGGCGCTTGCGGGTGTCCAGCCACTGCAGCGACACCTCGTAGGTGGGGTCGGCGAAGCCGCGGCCGGCCGGCCGGGTGAACGGCGCCTTGCGGCCTTCCTGCAAGGCATCCCAGGCGATCGCCTCCAGCCGCGCGATGGCCTCACGTTCGCCGTCGAACGCAGGGTCGTAGAAGCGGACCTGGAAGCGTTCCTGGAACTGCGCTCGCGTCAACGGGGCAGGCGCCTGCCCGGTGCGGATCTTGGTCATGAACTGGCGAGGTGCTGCACTGCAGGTCCAGGTGGGGAGGTCCGGCCCGTTGTGGGTGCGACCGATCGGATCGTCCGGCCTGGCCCTCGGATCGTCCGTGCGCCGACGCACAGACCGTTCGGCTTTGCAGCGCCAACGTGGAGCCTTCCGAGCCACCCTGGAGACCGCCATGCCCGGCGCCAGCCCCCACAAGCACCATCCGGTGCATGACGTGCCCGATGAACCCGTGCCGGGCTCGATGCCAGTCGAACCCGACACGGGCCCGGTCCCCGCCGCGATCCCGGACGACCCGGAAGACGACCGGGTTCTCGACCCCGAGACCTGAGCGTGTGACGCCAGCGTGGCGGCACCAGCCACCGGGCCTTCGCGGGTCAGGAGTTCGTTCGGGGCGCCGGCGGCATGAGCCGATCGCATTCGCGCTTTGGACGACGGCCCGGCTCGTGGTGGAGTTGCCTCCCATGAACAGTGTGATGCCCAGCACGCCATCGTTGCCCACCAGCGCAATCTCCGCGGACTCGCCGTCGTTCATCACCGAGAGCGGCGACACGATGGCAGTCAGAGGACAGTATGCAGAACCGAGATCGCACCCGGGTTCGGAGATGACTTGGCCCAGGGACACATGACCAAGGCCCGGCCTCCGTGCCGCATGTATCCTCAGCCCCTCAACTCAAAAGGATCGAGATGGCTCTGTCAAAGAAGAAGCGTGTCGGCAAGAAGACCATTTCTGCCAAACAAGTCAGAAAGACGGCAAGCGGCAGAAAGCGCCGCAAGTCCGACGGCACCCAGCCTCCCAAGGCCGTGACGCCGAGTTCGCCGCCAGCGGCCTCCTGACCGCTCGGGCCAGCAGATCGCGCCAATCCGCTTTGGCCTGGGCGCGCGTGCTGCTCAAGCGATCCCGCGGCAGCTCCGAGTCCCTGAGTGCCGGTAGAACGTCCGGACGGAACACTGCATCAGGCGGGATGAGCTGACCGTGTGGCCCCGGTGGACCCGCGGCATGGCCTCATGGGGCGGCACTCGTCGGCCGCGGCACGAGCCCAGCACGCTGCAGCCCGGCCAGCAGCTGCGGCAGGTGCCGGCGCGCACTGTGCTCGCCCGCGCTGCGCGCGTACTGGAAGTAGCTCGGCAGCGGCGAGGCCGCAAACTCCAGTTCGGCATGGATCAGGTAATCCGCCAGCGCGGCCTCGGGCGCAATGCGCTCGCCGCGCCGGATCACGCGCTCGCGCTGCGATGCCGATGCGCCGGGAGGCGCTGTCTCCGGCCGGGGCGTCACGTCCACCGCGATGACGAAGCGGGCGCCGGCCTGTCGTGCGGCGCGCACGGCCAGCGGCAGTGATTCGTCGCCATCCTCGTACTCGGTGCCCTGGATGCCCACGGGCGAAATGATGCCTGGCACGGCACTGGAAGCACGCACCGCCACGCCAGCATTGCCGCTGGTGAAGAACACCGGCGCCTTGTCGTCGCGCCGCGTGACGCCCACCACCAGCCTGCGCGGCATCTGCTCGATGCGGCGATGCACCAGGCGCGAGTTGACGTAGTCCTGCAGGCGCTGGCCGTGGATCCAGCCGCGGTCGGCAAAGGGCGAGAGATCGAACAGCGTGAGCGGGCCGCCCTCCCTCGAGAGCGCGTCGAGCTCGACGGCCGAGCGCCCGTCGGCCCAGAACGCCCCGAGCAAGGAGCCCACGCTGCTGCCCACCACCAGGTCGACCTCGATCCCGGCCTCTTCCAGCACGCGCATCACGCCGATGTGCGCATAGCCGCGCGGCCCCCCGCTGCTGAGCACCAGCGCGATGCGCGGTCGCGGATCCATGGCCTGCACGGCCGGCAATGCCACCGGGCTGTCGGGACCGACGTGATTGAAGGGCGCGCATCCGCTGAGCAGGCCGAGCGTGGCCGCGCCGGCCACCAGGGACTGGAATCGATGGGGCATGGGATTGCCGCTCGGATGGGCTTAGGTGTTGACAGTGTCTACCATTCTTCCTACAGTTGTTGACACTGTCAACTCTGCCGCAACTGGAGAACCGGGATGCTCCTCATCGCTGTCAGCGGGCCTCGCCCGCCCTGGAAAGACCTGCCCGCCCGCATGCCGATGGGCCCCTGTGACATTCGGAGGGCCCAGTGAGCGCCAGCACTTCGCGCACCGCCCATCGTTATGGCCCGTGGGCGGTGGTCACGGGCGCCAGCGACGGCATCGGGCGGGCATTCGCGCGCCAGCTCGCTGCCAGTGGGCTGAACCTGGTGCTGGTGGCACGCCGTGAACCCGTGCTGCAGGCCCTCGCCGCCGAGTTGCAGCAGTCCCACGGTGTGCAGTGCCGGGTGATGGCGCTCGACCTGGCAGACCTCGAAGCGGTGCATCGGCTCGCCGACAGCACCGCCGCGCTGGACGTCGGCCTGCTCGTGGCCGCCGCGGGCTTCGGCACATCGGGGCCGCTGCTCGAGGCCGATCTGGGCGTGGAATCCGAGATGGCCGATCTGAACTGCACGTCGGTCATGGCGCAGGCCTGGCACTTCGGGAAGCGCTTTGCCCAGCGCGGCCGCGGAGGCGTGGTCTTCATGAGCTCCCTGCTGGCCTTCCACGGCACACCGCGCGCGGCCCACTACGCGGCCACCAAGGCCTATGTGCAGACGCTGGCCGAGGGTCTGCGCGTGGAGTGGGCACCGCTGGGCGTGGACGTGATCGCCTCGGCGCCCGGCCCCATCCTGACGGGCTTCGCGGCGCGCGCCAACATGCAGATGGCCCAGGCATTGCCCGCCGAAGTGGTGGCGCGCGTCACGATGCAGGCGCTCGGCCGCAAGACCACGGTGCGGCCGGGATGGCTGTCCAAGCTGCTGGGCTGGTCGTTGGCCCCGCTGCCGCGCTGGGCGCAGGTGATGGTCATCACGCAGGTGATGAAGGGAATGACGGCACACCA
Source organism: Rhizobacter sp. AJA081-3 (assembly GCF_017795745.1). Taxonomy (GTDB): domain Bacteria; phylum Pseudomonadota; class Gammaproteobacteria; order Burkholderiales; family Burkholderiaceae_C; genus Piscinibacter. The sequence goes on from NZ_CP059067.1 coordinate 3,946,700, forward strand.
GGCTCGCCCGGTGAGCCGGCCGGCGGCATGACGCGCCTGTGGTAGTTTCGGCCGCGACATCCATCGCGCACGAACACCGCATGCCCCGCCAGAAGACCGCCAACCCGCCACCGCTGGAACTGCGCGACGCCTGCATCGTGGCCGCCCAGGAGGTCATCGCCGAGCACGGCATCGAGAACCTGAGCCTGCGCGAGGTGTCGCGCAAGCTCGGCGTGTCGCACCAGGCGCCGTACAAGCACTACCCCAGCCGCGATCACCTGCTGGCCGAGGTGATGCGCCGCTGCTTCCAGCGCTTTGCCGCGCATCTGGACGCTCGCGAGCACTTCGATGATCCCGAGCGCGATCTCGAATCGCTCGGACTCCAGTACCTCGACTATGCCCGGCGGCACCCGCTGGAGTACCGCCTGATGTTCAGCACCACCTGGCCCGAGTCGGCGGAGCAGGCGGACCTGGCCCGCGAGGCCACCCACGCGTTCGACGTGCTTCGCGGCGTGCTGCGGCGCATGCATGGCGAATCCGCCGCCCTGCGCGAGACGGTCGAACTCGATGCGCTGTACATCTGGTCCACCATGCACGGGCTGGCGGGTGTCATGAACGGGCAGTGCATCGACAAGCTCGACCTCAGGGCGAAGGTGCTCAAGCAAGCCGTTCGGCATGCAATGGATCGCATGGGCATGGGTCTGGCCGGCAGGATCTGAGAGGCGGATCGCCACCAACAGCGGCCGAGCAACCAGCACAATCGCGAGTCGATGCCCGCTGAAAGAAAAACGCCGACCGAAGTCCGGTCGGCGCTCCTCAAGCAGTTGCCAAGAATTGAGGAGAGAACGTTCTCTTGCGTGGCGCCGACGGTCAATGCCTCGGTCGTACGCTGTGGAACGCGGCGGATCGTACCCGTTGCTCGCTGCGAGTGGACTGGTGCCCTGGCGCGCGGGCCCTTCCGCGCACTGGACATCCATGCGAAATCTCACGGTGCTCGATGCCTTGAGTGCGAGCGAGGTGCTCGCCCGCACAGCGGAAGGACCGAGCAGAGGCAACTCGGGCGGCGCTCTTGTGAGTTGGCCAGGATGAGAAGCCGTACTCCTGGGACAAGCGACATGGCCGCCTTCCAGGCAGGTGGCCTTCGCGCGATCGGCTGGAGAACCGCACAGCGATGCTCCAGGTGCTGTCGAGCAGGCTCTCGGGTGACAACAAGCTCGCAAATCGACGCGAACTCTCGTTCGTCATGATTGGGAGATGCCTCCAGGACTTGTCGGCGACAGCTGCTCAGGGAGACGCACCAGCCGTGGTTGCGCTCGGCGCCCGAACTTCAGAACTGGTCGCTGCGACAGCCGATGTCCGCTGCCTGCGGAGATGCTCGATGGCTGTTGTCGGCCACAACCTGAACCTCGCAAGATCCAATTGCGGAGAAACCCAAGCGCGCGCTTTGGCATGGCTAAGCCCTGCTGTGCTGGCATAGCGGCCTGGTGCCGTCAGGCGGTCTCGACCCGATCGCGCCCGGCTTTCTTGGCTTTGTAAAGTGCCCTGTCGGCACGATCGATGGCAGCGTCCTGGGACTCGCCTGTGTGCAGTTGAACCAACCCGGCCGAGAACGTGATCGCCAAGGCAGGAGCAATCACATCGAACCCGCCTCGGGCAATCGCAGCGCGCAGGCGTTCCAGAACGATCAGCGCGTCGTCCAGCGCGGTGCCGGGCATCACCACCAGAAACTCCTCGCCGCCCCAACGTGCAAGCCCATCGACGGTGCGCAGTTGAGACTGGACCCCGGTGGCAAAGCGCCGCAGCACGTCGTCGCCCGCACCGTGGCCCAGGGAGTCGTTGACGCGCTTGAACCAGTCGATGTCCAGCAAAGCGATCGAAAGTGGGCCATGACCGCGCGCGCTGCGGGCGTGCTCGCGAGCCAGCAACTCGACCATCGCTCGGCGATTCAACAGGCCCGTCAAAGGGTCTCGAGTTGCCAGTTCCTGGTTCAAAGACAGTGCATCGGCCAGTTCCCGCTTCTGTTCCGCCAACCGCGCACGCAGCCGACCGATGCGGATCACCACCACCGCGGTCGCGCCCATCACGATCGCGGCGAACAGCGCGTGCACGGACTCGACCACCGGGGGATATCGCTCCGGCGCGGTTGCGCCCCGCCATGCCATCACGCCCGCCAGCGCCGAGAAGGCCAGCAATGCCAGACGCGGCGCCATCTTCGGATCCAGGGCGAACATGCCGAACACGATGGTGACCACCATGATCGCAATGACCGCCCCGCGTGCGGGCCCGGTGATGGCATATGACCAGGCGATCGAGCAGATCGGAAACAAGATCTGCGGCAGCGTCAGGAACGGGTCGCGTGAGAGTCGCTCCGACAGGCGCGTACGGACCAGGAGGTAGAACAGGGAACTGCCGCCGAGATTGAACGCAGTGAGCCAGTTCGACTCGGTGAGATCGACCAGGCCGAGCATCACCTCGCCGTGCTGCACGAAGGCGAACAGCACGAAGACAACGAATGGGATCAAGGTCATCGATGTGCGAACGCGCACCGGCCCCGCAGGCCCCAGAACAATGGTCACCGCGCGCTGCCTGAGTGACTGCTCTTCCATTTGATGCCATTGACGCCGTCATTTGGACGACCGAGGCAGTTTACTTGCGCGCACGGTGTCGCCTTGGGCGGCTACCTTCTACGGGACACGGACGCCGTAGGACCTCCGGCCGCGACCCAGGCACCGCGGGCGGCTTTCGGGCATTCAGTCCTGGAAGTCGGCTTACCAGCAAGAAGTCCCTCGCCACCTAGCGCGCTCGACCCACAGCACACCTTCGGGTCAGTGGTCCCCAGCGTCAGCAAGTGCCGGCACAGCCGAAGTTGGACATGACTCACTGACCGCATGAAGCCACTGCAGCGAGGTTCACACTAGCCAGGCAGTAGTTGCATACTGCTGCCGCGCAGTCCTGGGGCTTGCGCAACGACTTTGGCTTGGAGCGGCCCATGACCGACAACCCGGAAGCCGAGCTACCCGTCGACGAAGCCTTTGCCGCGGCCTATCCCGAGCTGCGCCGCCTGGCGCGCTCACGACTGCGCGGCGGAGGCCGCAACACCGTGCTCGACACCACCGCTCTGGTACACGAGACCTACCTCAAGTTGAGCCGCAACAGCTCGGCGTCGTTTCCGGATCGGCCGCGCTTTCTCGTTTATGCGGGCAAGGCGATGCGATCGATCATCGTCGACATGGTGCGGCAGCGACAGACCGAGCGGCACGGCGGCGAGGTGGCGCATCTCACGCTGACCGGCGACGTCGCCGATGCGCTGCCCGCCGAGGAAGAACACATCCTGCGGGTGCACGAGGCCCTGCAGGAAATGGCCGAGGTTGATGCGCGCATGGCACAGGTGGTCGAACTGCGTTACTTCGGTGGTCTGACGGACCTGGAGATCGCCGCGGCGTTGGGCGTGACCGACCGTACCGTGCGGCGCGACTGGGAGCAAGCGCGGCTGTTCCTTGCCGAGGCGTTGAAGTAGATCAAGGCACCGCCGAGCCGTTGTCGCAGCGCCTGAGTATGGACGACGCTTTCAAGCTCTCGCCGCCCGAATGGGCGCGGTTGCGCGAGCTGCTCGACGAAGCTCTGGCGCTACCGCCGGCTGACCGGCTGAGCTGGATCGATGCGCTCGACGAGGTCCGACACGCCCAGCTCAAGCCCCGGCTGCGACGCCTGCTCACCCACGCCGCCGACGCGAGCACGGCCCCACCCGCCACGGTGGGGCGGCTTCTCGACACCCTGCCCAAGGTCGAAACTGGCCAGTTCGCTCGGCCCCCCGAAGGCACCGCGTCGCCCCCCGAACGCATCGGCCCGTATCGGCTGATCCGCGAGCTCGGCAGCGGCGGCATGGCCAGCGTCTGGCTGGCCGAGCGCACCGACATGCTGCAGGGTCGCCAGGTCGCGCTCAAGCTGCCGCATGGGGCCTGGCGCCGAGCCGGGCTTGCCGAACGCATGGCACGCGAGCGCGAGATCCTTGCCACGCTCGAGCACCTGAACATCGCGCGCCTCTACGACGCTGGCGTGGCGGCAGACGGTCAACCCTACCTTGCGCTCGAGCACGTCGAGGGCGAGCGCCTTGATGCCTGGTGCGAGCGCCGGGCGCTGGATGTTCCGGCGCGGCTGCGGCTGTTCCTGCAGGTGGCGCGCGCGGTGGCCCACGCGCACGCGCATCTCGTCGTGCACCGCGACCTGAAACCGAGCAACATCCTCGTCACCACCGACGGGCAAGCCAAGTTGCTGGACTTCGGCATCGCCAAATTGCTCGATCAGGGCCAGGCGCAAGAGACCGAACTGACGCAACAGTCCGGCCGCGCGCTGACGCCGGACTATGCGGCGCCGGAGCAGATCCTCGGCAAGCCGATCGGCACTGCGGCCGATGTCTACGCGCTGGGGGTCGTGCTGTTCGAGCTGCTGGCGGGGCAGCGGCCGTATCAGCTCAAGCGCGACACGCGTGCCGCGCTCGAAGAGGCGATCCTGCACGCCGAGACGCCGCGCCCGAGCAGCCTGGCGCCGCGGGCTCGACGCAAGGCGCTGCTCGGTGACCTGGACACCATCGTTCTCAAAGCGCTCAAGAAGGAGCCGAGCGATCGCTACAGCACCGCGGCGGCGCTGGCCGAAGACATCGAGCGCCACCTGGAGCACCGCCCCGTGCTGGCGCGGCCGGACAGCGCGGGCTATCGCCTGCGCACGGCCATGCGCCGCCACCGCCTGCCGGCAGCGGCCGGCGCGGCGGTGATTGCCTCGCTGCTGGCGGGCACCGCTCTCGCACTTTGGCAAGCCCAGCTGGCGCGCCAACAGCGTGACGCGGCCGTGGCCGAACGCGAACGCGCTGACCGCCAGGCTTCAGCGGCGCAGTTGGCACGCCGCATTGCCGAGGGCCAGGCGAGCATGTCCGACTTCCTCCTGACCGACGCGGCGCAAAAGGTGCCTCATGCCGAGGCGGTGGCGCAGATTGAGCTCGCGGTGACGATGGTGCGCAAGCAGTATCGCAACGACCCCGTGGTGCGCGCCGATCTGCTCGCAGACGCCGGCAACCGCATGCGCTGGATTGACGAGGCGGGACGTGCGCGCGAGCTGTGGGGCGAGGCCGAGGCGCTGATGCGCGAGGACGGCGCACACGCCGGCGTGGCGCGTGTGCTGTGCATGCGCGCGCGCGAGCGTGCACTGGCCGGGCAGATCGAGCCCGCCCGGCAGCTGGTGATCGAGGGCCGCGAGGCGCTGCAGCGCATCGTCGATCCGGAACCTGTTCCCGGCGCGGGATGTCTGTTGGATGAGGCGGTGGTCGAGCGCCGTGCCGGCAATCTTCTGCGTGCTCTGGGGCTGGGTGAAGAGGCGCTCGCTCTCGAGCGTGCGGCCGGGCGCACCGAGACCGATCTTGTCGCGACACTGCTGCACGAAGTCGGGCGCTCGCGCTTCGAACTTGGCCGGTTTGCCGCCGCCGTGGCCGCCGCGCGCGAGAGCTTGGAGGTTCGGGAGCGAATCGGTCGCGATCTCGGCAACAACCACAGGGCAACATGGTTCCTGCTGGCGATGGCCCGCCGCGACGGCGGGCAGACAGCTCAGGCGCTGCGCGACTTCGCGGGCGATGGCCGTTTCGATCCTTCTGGCGCCGATCGCTCCGTGAATCAGCGCTATCACTACGCGCTGGGCCTGCTGGTTCACGGTCGCGCCGAGGAAGCGCTGCGCCTGCTGAAAGCCTTGGAGGCCGGGCTGTCGGGCCTGGACCTGCGGTCCGAAGGGCCCTATGTGGCCTTGCAGGCCGCGCAGGCGCAGCTTGCGCTGGGGCAGCTCGCCGCGGCGCGCGCCTCGCTGGAACGCGCCGCCGGCCATTTCGGACCCTTGGTCGCCGAACGCCGCTTTGCCGCCCACCGCTACCTGGTCACGCGAGCGGAATGGGCCCGACGTAGCGGGCGCCTGGGCGAAGCTGCGCTGCTCCTCGATCTGGCGCGCACGACCCTCGACGCCGCACCACAACCGGATGACCCACCCTCGCGAGATTTGTCCAGGCGAGCGCTGCATCGTGCGTTTGCTGAACTGGCCCTTGCACAGCGGCTTCTGCCGCAGGCGCTGGATGCTGCGCAGCTTGCACTGGCGCTGTCCGAGCGCGCTGCCATCGATCGCGAGGCCAGCCTGTTCGTCGGTGAGGACCTGCTGCTGCGCGCCGCCATCCGTCGTGCCTCGGGCGACGACGCCGGCTTCCGCAGCGATGCCCAAGCCGCTCACACGCACATCCGTGCTGCCGGCGGTCCGGGCCACCCGCTGGCGCTGACGGCAGAACGGCTGGCTCACCCTTCGGCGACCCCCAAGCTCTAGGGGTGCCGGCGCGGCGGTGTCCGGCTGGCCGACAGGAGCTCGTTCCTGCAAGTACCGACGCAATATTGCTCGGGCACGAAGGAACGAAACCATGCACCGCACTTCATTGCTCTCTCTCGCGGCGGCCCTGGCGCTGATCCACGGCCCCGCACTCGCCGCCGAGAAGTGCTACGACTTCAGCAAGCTCGCTGCCGACTCGAGTTGGGGCGTGAATATCGACGTGCCGATCGACATCGGCACGGTGCGCATCCGCCCGCTGATCGTGAACGGCCAGCCCTTCGTGGCGGCCAATGCCGACCGGCAGTTCCTGCGCCTGCAGGACCAGCAGATCGCAGGTGGCCAGCGGCCTGAACTCCACGGCTCGCAGGTGGCGATGCAGATCGTGCCCAGCGAACGCGTGCGCTCGGTGCGCATGAAGTTCGCGCACCAGCCCGGGCCAGACGGCAAGCGACCCTCGTTCATCGAGGTCAATGGCGAGAAGCACGACTTCGAAGGCCTTTTCAGCAAGGTCAACGGTCGCACGATGGGGCAGGGAACCTCGTGGCGGGCTGAGGCCAAGGCCGAGTTGGTGCCCAGCGGCGCCGACAGCCTCTGGCACGCGGGCACGCTGGCCGTGCGCTCGACGCAAGGCGGTATCGACCAGGTGACGATTGGCGCGCAGGTCTTCCGTGTCGACAACGTTTGCATCGAACGTTGAACGAGAAGGAGCCGTCGCCATGTCGAACCCCGATGTGCTGGGCTGGCTGGCCGCCGCGCTCATGGTCGCGACATTTGCTTGCCGCGAGGCGCGCGCGATGCGTCCGCTCGCGGTGGCGACCAACCTGGCGTTCATCGGTTACGGCATCGCAGCGGCACTGGTGCCGGTGCTCACGTTGCACCTGCTGCTGCTGCCGATCAACTTGTGGCACTGGGCCGAGGCCCGGCGAGGGAAGGGATTCACCGTGTGGAATGAGTGCGTTCGCAGAGCCCCGTGCTGGGCGCTCGTGCTGTTGATGAGTTCGTTGCTGGTCGCCTGCGGTGGTGGTGGCGGCGATCCCGCGCCCCAGGCCCAGCCTGTGCCGCCCTTGCAGACGACTGGCATCTACCGCCAATGGGAGTTCAAGCGCTACCTCGGCCGCTTCAGCAAGGAGGCGAGCAGCACCCCGGTGGATCACAACAGCGGCGGGGAGGTGCAGGACAGTGCACAGCTCGGCGCCTACTACCTGCAGCCGCCGCGCTTCGACATCACGCCCCATCACGAAATCTTCTCCAGCGCCTCGGGCATGACCTACTGGGCCGCGGCCGAGTCGCCCTCGGGCTTCACCGGCCCTGAGCCGCCGATCGGCGCCGGCACCGTTTTCAGTCAGCAGCAGATGTTCGTCAAGCAGACCGAAGGCGCAACGCTCGAGTACGTGGTGAACAACGTCATCGTTCAGGCCTTCGACGCCAACCCTGAGGCGGCCGGCGACAACGACTGCCCGATATCGATGATTTTCGATGAGCACGACGTCTGGCAGGACAACCCGACCACCGGCAGGCCGGAGATCGTCGGCAAGATCAAGCGCCCGGCACCGGACGGCATCGTGCTGCATTGCGACCACGCCCTGAGCGCCTGGGTCGTATTCCACTTCAACGCCGAAAGGTTGGGCAACTCGCTCGCGAGCGGGCGTGTCCTCCTGAAGCGGGCCGCCGCCGAGGTGGAGGTCTTCGGCAGCCGCAACGCCTTCGATTGGTTCGCGAGCGACGCGATATTCGAGCAGTCCTGGGAAGCGCGCGACTTCGAGGTCACGACGAACGCCAACGACGGCATGCTCACCTACGCCCTTCTGACCAAGCCAATGGTCATCAAGGTGCCGCTCGACGACGTGAAGGTCGGCGAAGCGATCCTGGTGGACGCGACGATCGACGTGCAAGCCTACGACTTCCGCCAGCGTGAATCGTCGGCACATGCCTTCTTCCGTGACCCCGGCCAGGTGGGCGGCGCCGAGTTGCGCACCACGGGCCTGCAGGCGGTGCCAATGACGGCGCGGCTGCCGCGCCTGCCCGACGTGGACCCCACGCCAGCCTGCACCGGTGCGGCCGATCCGGCGCGCGGCACGATCGCCTTCGAGCGCGCGGAACTCAACACGATGGAGCTGCCCGGCCCGGGCGCGCTGGTGACGCTGGTGCGCGAAGGCGGCACCAACGGCGAGGTCAGCGTGCTGTTGCAGACCACCGAAGGCAGCGCGAGCGCGACCGCCGACTATGTGGACGCCACCCAGCGCGTGCGCTTTCGCGACGGACAGACGCGGCGCACCGTGCGCATCCAGCCGCGCTTGGATGACGTGGCCGAGTTCGACGAGACCGTGCTGCTGCGCCTGGCCGAGCCGCGCGGCTGCGCTGCGCTCGGCGCGCTGGCCGAGGCCGTGCTGACGATCCACGATGACGACCAGCCGCTGCCGCCGCCGGTGACCTTCCAGCTGGGCGGCACGGCGAGCGGACTGCAAGGACCCGGTCTTGTGTTGTACGACCGCACGCAGGTCGTGCAACTGGCGGTAGCGGCCGACGGCAGCTTCACGATGCCCTGGCGCTATGCGCCGGGTGCTGCCTACGACATCCGCATCGTGGCGATGCCGGGACAACCGTTTCAGCAGTGCAGGCTGAGCGGCCCGGCCACCGGCGTGATGCAGTCCAATGTCAATACGCTCCAGGTGGTTTGCGATCCACCGGTGGCGGCGACCGGCATCGACACCAGCTTCGGCACCCTCGGCAAGGTGACTGCGGGCCTGCCCGGTGGCGCGCGCGCCATCGCGCGCCAATCCACCGGCCACATCCTCGCCACCAACGGCGTGAGTCTGGTGCGCTTCCACCCCGACGGGCGGCTGGACGCCGGCTTCGGCAAAGTGGACAACCTGCTCACCGGCCTCGGCGCCGACGTGGCCGACTTGGCGGTGGGCGCGGACGATCGCATCGTCGTCGCCGGACGAATCTTGCAGCCGGCGATGTCGCCGCCGTTCTACCAGATGGCCGCCGCACGGCTGAACGCGGACGGCACGCGCGACACGAGCTTCGGCAGTGGCGGCATGGCCACCTTCCGCCTGACCGGCGTGGGCGAGAGCGCCAGCCGCGTGCTGGTGCAGGCCGATGGCCGCGTCGTGCTCGTCGGCCAGGCCACGCCGTTGAACGGCCCGCTCGGCCAGGCCAACAACGACATCGCGGTCGTGCGGCTGACGGTGGATGGCGCACTCGATGCGAGCTTCGGCCAAAGCGGCGCGGTGCTCGCCGACGCACTGCCGCGCGACTTTGCGTTCGCGGCTGCGCTGCAGCCTGACGGTCGCATCTTCGTCGCGGGCCGCACGAGCCAGGACAACACGCCGACCGAAGACACCTTGTTCACGCGCCTCGCGCCCGACGGCACGATCGAGCCCGGTTTCGGCCGCAACCCGGCCTACAGCCCGAGCTCGGACGAAGCGTTGGACGTGGCACTCCAGGCCGATGGCAAGCTGGTGCTGCTGGTGGCAGCGCGCAGTACCTATGCCGACATCTTGGTCGTGCGGCTGAATGCCGATGGCAGCCTCGACGCCAGCTTCGGCAGCCACGGCATCGTGCGCAGCGACGTCGGGCCCCTAGACGACTATGCGCGAGCGGTGGCGGTGCAACGCGACGGCAAGATCATCGTAGCGGCTCAGGTCTCCAACCCGCTGCCTGTGCCGCCGAGCTTCGCGCTGCTGCGTTACGCCTCCGATGGCGCACCCGATGCCGGCTTCGGCAGCGGCGGTGTGCTGCACGTGCCCTTCTTCGGCGGCAACGAAAGCGCCAACGACCTGATCGTTCAGCCCGACGGCCGCATCGTCGCCGCGGGATCGTGGCGCACGGGTCTGACGACAGACATCGCGATGGTGCGGCTGGTTCCTTGAATCGGCACCGTCTCTTCCGTAACCCGCGTTGGATCCGCATGCGCACCCGCGATCACCCGGAACGCCATGCCATCGCGCAGCCCGACGCCCTTCGGCCCCCAAAGTCAGGCATGACGGGAACAAATGAAGTCCGTCGGGAATGGCACCGCTAAGTCGTTGATTCTTCATAACCAGGCGCCTACGGGAAAGTCCGTCGGAATCTCCGGATTCGACTGCGCCAGCCGGGCCGCGACAAACAAAGTCCGTCGGGATGGCCTGCGCTGCCCCCGGGAATCCGTAGCAAGTAGTTCTAGAGTCCGCGTGCAACTGCGCCAATTCACGCACTACCAGTACTGGACCAGTACTCCCTCAGTCGCGGCGCAGCCAACCGTCTCTTGTCGTTCGGAGCGGTTTTCACGGACGTCGAAGCGGCCGATGAACTCCTCGAGCTCTCTGGTGCCAACTAGGCAAAGAGACGTTTGAAGACGCGTTCTGCATCAGTCGCAATATATTGCCGTCCTCGCGCACCATCAACCGCGCGACGAGTCTTTCGGCCCCTGCCGTGTCCGCGAAAGACTCGGGCCGCGCATCGCCCAAGACCCGAAACTCTGTCCCCCACATAGGCAAGCTGAGCCGCGTCTAGGCCGAACGTTGTATCTCGCCATGAACCGCCGCTCGGCAGAGTCCTGCTGATCACCCAATCTCAACGTCGACAAACCTGGGATCGGCGGGAGTCGAATCGTGCCTCGCCGAGCCCGGAACCTTCCGCCGGGAGGGCTCATGGTTGGGAACGCAAGTGTCAGTCTTCCTCTGACTCCCAACAGTCGCGAACGTCTTCCAGCCAACGTGCAAATCGCGCGGGCTCACGTTCCAGGAGCGCAAAGCGAGCGCGTGTCACGCTGAATCCCGCACTCTCCAATGAGCGCTGCATGACCGCTGGCTTGCTCATGTTGTGGCTGTGAATCAGCACCGGGACCCAGCGCGGAACGCTGCGCTGAATCAACGGCACCAGATGACTTGCCGAAAGCATCGAGTCCGTCGTTGTCAGGAGAGCGTCCGACAGATCGTGATCCAGCAGCACGCCCGCCACGCCCTTGGCGCCCTGGAGCAGCATGCCCATCGCCTGGCCGCCTGAGCGGGCGACGACCAGCACGAACTCAGTACCCTCAAGCCAGCGTTGGAACGCCTTGATGCGCCCATCGTCATCCTCGATCAGGATGAGGCGCGGTTTCAGCTTAGGCACCATGGGGCTCACCTCCAGCACTTGCAGTTTGAACGACCCACCCCGCCGCCAATGTGCGGGCTTTGGGGTGGGTCAGGCAGTTGCCACGCTCGACTTACTGAATGGTTGTGGCGCCCCACACCTCAAAGGTGCCGGCATCGAAGAGAACCTCGGCCTCCCCCGTTCGTGCGTCGATGCGAAGGAGTCGGGCACCAGAGAAGGAGTAGAAGCTGTCCAGTACCGCAGTGGCCAGGCCGTACAGCCCCGAGTACCCAACCGGTCCGATGACCGTGGTGGCGGCCGTTGAGGGATCCAGCCTGACCAGTTCGCCAGAGGTTGCGGTCATGTACAGGTCCCCGGCCGCGGTGAACTCAAGGTCACCGAGAGCCGTGCGTGTCATGCGCCCCACCTCCGTGGCGCGCGCCGTCGCCACGTCAACGGTCACTAACCGGTCTCCACCTGCACCCATGAGCGTGCCGTCCCTGCGAAACGTCAGCGCTACCAGGCTCGCTCGATGGCTGCCGATGTAGGTGGTCTGAGCGGTCTGCAGATCGATTCGATACAGGTCATTGCTGGTGACGCCATAGAGCACTCCCGAGGGCGACAAGGCTATGTCGGTCATCACCACCCCCATCGCTCCGATCGTCCTGGTCTGGCGAGAGACCGGATCGACGACTCGCAGGACTCCGGTCGAGTCTCCGATCACGATCTGGCCAGACGCTGCACTGGACGTGCGCTCCATAAACGTGGCCTGGCGAGACTTCAGTTGGCCGGCCGAGTTGTGCCCGTAGTAGATGACGAAGTGCAGATGGTTGGGCACGACACCGCAGTCGCAGGCATTGCCGATGCGACCTATTCGCGTCAGGGACGTCACCTCCTGGCCCTCGACGACCTCCACATCCGACATGTGCAGGTAGCCGCTCCACCATGTCAGATCACCCGACTGATGCTCGATCAGTACCGCGCCCGACACCGCTCCCGGCGCCACCGTGCCCGCGTAGCTCACCACGCGACCCGCAGCGACTGCAAACACGGGTTGCCCCGCATCCAGATCATCTGGCAGGTTGATGTCCCAGGCCAGTGCGTCATTGGAGCCAGAGATGCCGCCGGCGTCGCGGTGATAGCCGGTTCCATGCTGGCACAGAGTCCACAGCCCAATGGCGTTGTTGCAGGCGATGTTGTCGGCCGCGGTCACGCGGTAGGCTCCTTTCACCGGCGCTGTGACCTCCAGCGGGATGAGGCGGGGATCGACCACCCGGAATTGCGCTTGCGTCGACTGACCATCGGGATTGGTGATGGTCACGGTCCAGTCATCAGCGTCCTCCATAGTGGTGACGCGGATGCGCAGCAGGTTGCTGCTGTCAAACGAGATCTGGGCGGAGGGTAGGCGGTAGTTCACAACGCCCCGCCAAGACAGCGAGATGCTGGCCTGCCCCGAAAGATTCGTCCCCGAGATCGAGATCTCCTGCTCTCGGCTGGAGCCAATGACCGAACTCGGGTTGACTTGAGACACGCTGGGAGCAGTCGATGGCGCCGCCGGCTCTGGTTCATCGCCGCCGCCGCCGCCACCGCACGCTGCGGCCAGAAGCAACACCAGCGCGAAAAGTGCGTAGCGTCCCCATCGCCACAGAGCAACCAGGGCCAGGGCCCAGGATGAAGGGCTCGACCCGAGCCACGCCAGCCGCGGCGCGTACGGAGACGCCGCAGCCCAGTTTTGTTGGACGATCATGTTTCACCTCATGTAGTAGACCCACCGCCAACCGCCGCGACATGCGGCGTTGGCAATTGGTGTCTGTGAGGTGCGGGTCGCCGCCCTTTTCAGCCTAGGGCTAACACTAATCTGCGACTACTGACCGCATCGACCTTGAGGGTCCGATGCAAAGCAGAAGTCGCCCATCAGACTGCTGGCCTCCCAGGGGACTTGAAGCTGCTGGGTCTCTCTAGCGACAGCGATGCGAACACGCTTGAAGAGCGTCTCGACCGTCTGCCCCGGCACGGGCAACCCCGACAGCAAGTGCTTGGTGAAGACGCTATGCGGCTCATTGCTGGTGTCCAGGGACACAGCGCCGGGCGCTGTGGAGTACGCGATCAGAGTGCCATTGGGCGCATCAACCTTGGCCAGTCCAGGCTTGGCCAGAGAGCGGGTGCGGAAGCGCCGTCCCGCTGCGTCCACGGCCGGCTGATTGAGGAACGGGTTGTTGCGACAGGCATCGAGAATCAGCACATTCATCCCGCCGCGCAGTTCGCTCAGGCGCTCGAGCAAATCAGCGACATCCGCGCTCTTGCGCTGCACCTCCTCTTCGCTCTGAAGATCGGCATCCACGGGAAGCAGGAAGTTGCGTCCACGGACCTGAGCGCCATGGCCTGCGTAGTAGAAGACGCGCACGTCGTGAAGCCGCGCCTGGATCGAGAACTCCTGCAGCGCCGAGATGAGATCCCTGAACGAGGTGTCCTCGTGGTGAATGACCCGAAAGCCGAGCTTGCGCAGAGATGCTGCAACTGCCCGAGCGTCGTTCGCAGGATTCTTGAGCGGCTCGGTCCGATATGCCGAGTTGCCGATCACTAGGGCAAGGCGGCGTTCCTGCGCCTGGGCCTGGCCGACCCAGATCATGGTGGCAAGCGCCAACAGAATGCCGCACAGCCTGGGCATCACTCTTTCACCGCGGGCAATGCGGCGATCACGGTGACGGCATCCACGAACTGACTATGGCGAAGTTGCTGAGCTGCCCAGTCTGTCTTGCCGGGCTCCAGGAACAAGTAGTAGTCACCCAGTTGGGTCGGTCCACCAACGATGGTCGCGCCCAAACCCACCACAAGGAATCGCATGTCCTTCTCGGTAGTGTCCGTGCGAAAGCTCACCTTGATGAACGGACCGGGAGGCGCGGGTCGCGTGGCCGTCGCACGCACATTGGAATAGTCCTCGCCCCGGTCCAGCACCAGGTGTCCAATCAACGCAAACTGGGTTGCGATCACGGCCACGCTCGCGAACACTAGTCCTCTTGGCTCCCGGAGCCACTGCGGAATGAGCCCGATCACCCGGTCCACCAGTGACGGTCCAGGCGCCTCTGCGGACTTAGCATGAATGCGCCGCAAGGCCCTCTCCACGCCGACGTTCGGGTCTGGGGTGGGGATGTAGTCTTGCAGGCCCTTGGCAACCAGCTTCAAGTATTCGAACTGGCTGCGCAGTTGCTCGTCTTGGCTCATGCGGTTCTCCAAGTCTCGCCGCCCAGCCTCATCGAGTGACCCTGCGATGTAGGCATTCATCTGATTCAAGGTGTTCTCGTTCATGTTTGGCTCCTACGGCTTATCCGAGAGTCCGAGCTTTCGCCGAACGCAGCGGGTCACGTTGAGCTTTGCGTGATGCAGTCGCGTCTTGATCGTGCCAAGCGATATGGCAATCACCTCAGCGATCTGTGCGTCTGTCAGGCCGACCTCCAACTGCAGCATCAGGCAGTCGCGATGCGCTGTGGTGAGTTTGGAGACACAGTCTTTGAAGAAGTCGTCCCGTTCCTTGGCCAGGACGATCTCAGCCGGCCCCATGTACTCGCTGACGAGCGGCTCCGTGACTTCATCGATGTCGACTTGATCCTCATGCCGTCGCCTCGACCTGAGTTTCATCAGGACTCGGCGCTCTGCTATGCCAAAGATCCACGTCGATACCGTGGAGCGCCCCTCAAACGACTTGGCCGACTTCCAGACTGCCTCGAACGTGTCAACGACGACTTCCTCGGCGTCCTCTTCCGATCGCAACTTGTTCCAGGCGAAGCGAGCGATGATCACATTGAACTTTGGCATTAACTCGCCCAGGGCACGCTCATCGCTCTGTCCGATCCTGCGAAGGAGACCTCTGAGGTACTCCTCATCGTCGATGTGCTTGTCCATAGGTGGGCGAGGTGAAACAGGCGGTCTGGGACGCGTTCTGCTGCTAGCAAGGCGCGCCTACGGCATTACCTGCCAGGCACTGCCAGGGCTGAACGAGGCCATGCAGTTGGGGCACGTCTTGCTGTGCGTGGGGATACGGGCCTTGCAGCTCGAACACGTGCCCATGGTGGTGGCAGCTGCTTGAGCGGGGTCGCTGGCCTTCGTGATCTCTGGCATACGGGCCCCCTGCTCCTTCGAGCGGGTGTTCCGCTCGATCTGGGCCTGGCACAAGGCGGTCTGTGCCTGAAGCTTCAGGATGAACGCCTTCTGCTGACCCAGATAGAAGCCCAGTCCGGCGCCAATCAGGACACCCAGCGTCGCCCCCAGCCCCTTGAAGGCAAAGTACCCCGCCGCGAGTCCGATGGAACCGTAGATCAAGGTACTAATGGCGACGATCGTGCCGGCTCGGCTGTACAGATCATCTGCGAAAACGTCAATGACGGATGCTTCGTACTTCTGCATGAGTAGCTCCTGTGAGGCTGAAGTTGCTGCCGGACATCGGCTCTCGTGTGGTGCGCCTTCCAGCCCTGTGGTTCAAACAAGCTCTCGCCTGCATCAGTCCGGGGCCGACGGCACGAGCCGGTCCGGTCGACTACCGCGCTGCCCCCACTGAACGTCGCCCGTCGCCTACCAGTGCATATGCAGCCCAAAAAGCCGGGTGTGACCACTCAGGGGACGTGCGTCTGGCCTCCATCAGCTCAACGGACGTCTCCTGCAGCGCCTGGGCGCGGCTCAGGCGCGGGTTGGCCGCAAAGCGCTCCATGGTCTTGGTGGTGATGGCCGCTGCGCTTTCGGACTCCACCTCCCAGTGAGTCACCAGCAGACTTCGGGCACCTGCAAAGAAGAATCCCCGCGCCAGGCCCGACATCGCGTCTCCGCCCGCCCGATCGGCAGACGCAGTGTTGCAGGCACTCAGCAGTACCCAGTCGGCATTGAGGCGCAGACCCACCACATCATCGAGTTGCAGCAGCGACGGCTGGGTGGAGCCAGGTTCGCGCGCCATGGCCAATGCCGGCTGCAGAAGACCTGGCACCTGTGCCGGCGCCAGGCCGTGCGTAGCAAACATCACGACGCCTTTCTGTGCCAATGCGCCTGACTGCGAGGCCCTTATGACGGACGAACGCGTGGCCTGGGCCCCCGCCACCACGTCCGTCTGTGACGAAGCGCGCAGCGCCCTAGCCACCGCCTGAGCTTCGGTCTTCGTCTCAGGTAGCGCAGGAAGCATCGCGCCCAGATTGGCCGGCAACTGCCCTGGACGGACTTCCAGCCCACGCGAGTCGGCAGCACGAACAGCCTTTCGCAGGGCCCGGGTGCTGGTGCCAGAACCCGTAGCGGCGCCGCTGAAGTCCGGGTCCGCCCAGGCAATGAAGCTCCCGCTGCGCACCGGGGTGGTGTTCGATGACACCGCATACCAAGACGCCAGCGAAGGCATGTGTGTCACAGCGGTTGACCTGATCAACCAAGGCATCGTCCGATAGTCGTTGCCGGAAGCCGACGGCTCTAGCAGCAGGCTGAACGGAATCGAGCCGAGCGTGCCGCTGCTGATCACCGTGAGCAGTCGAACGCCCGACAGCGGGCGCGCGGCCCAGCCCAGCAACTTGCCGTGCAAGGCTTTGGAGGCCTCCACATCGAAGGCCGGCGCCTGCACAGCATCATTGAATGTGACACTGTCACGGACCTTCTTGACCAATGCCTTGGCTTCCGAGGGACTGAGCGCAAGCATACGCTGCTCAATGCCAGTCTTCGTGATCAGCATTGCAAATGTCTGCTCGCCGATGGAAGCAAAGCTCAGGAGGCCTTCCTGAGCACCCAGACGAGCCTGAATGTCCGCCAAGGTAGGCGTCGTCGCGCCAAAGGCCTGTGCCACCGACGGAGCGCCGCGCTGGAGTTCGGTCAAGTACCGAGATAGCCGATCACTGCTGGCCGCAGCCTCAGAGACAAAGGCGGACATCTGTGCAGGATCAGCATCAGCCGAGCGGGAGAGCTCGCTGACTTTGCGCTGCGCACCTCGCGCCGCCTGCTGAAGATCTTGAAGTTGGCGCAGTTGCGTGGCCGTCACACCCGGAATTTGCTTCTGGCGCAGCGCCGCGGCAGCAATGTCGTCATCCGTGTCAGAGGTCTGAAGCAGTGTCAGCGCGTCCAGCAGATCTGCCACAGACACACCTCCACGGCCTTGCGCCGCTACCGCTGCGCTCAGATAAGCCTCCTTGACGAATTGCATCAGTGGAGGCGCGTAGGCAGCCTCACGAGTGCCGCCGGACGATCGGATCTGTCGAAGTGCGGCAGAGAATCGACGCCCAGCCTCGACTGCGCGAACTTGGTCCTGGGCACTGTTGGAACTCACTCCTCGTTTGTGATACGCGACCGCCTTCGCGCCATAGAACATCAGGACCGCTTTCCCAGCCGGTAGCCGGGAGTACCTCGACTCGATGCGCTCTAACCGCGCAAGGTGGTCGTCATAGCGATCGTTCAACGCACCAATGGACGCGATCCACATCAGAAGGGAGTCCTTGTTATACCCGTCCTGGAACTGATCAAGCGGACCGGCTTCGTACAGTGCACTCAGGGCTTCACGTGGCTGTCCCGTAAGCAATATGAGCGGCCCAGCGTTGATCGCATTGCTCACTCGCACCAATGGCGAATTGCGCTGCGACAGGATCTGGCTGGACTTCACGCGCTGGAACGCACTCAAAGCGCCCGCATAGTCGCCTGCGGCGACCAGGAATGCAGTTTCCGCCTGGCTGACCATGGCTTCGACGCGTTTCGTCGACTTCACCGCACCGGCCACAGACCGCAACTCATCGAGGTGCATACGTGCCGTAGCGAGATCTCCTCGATTCACGCTCATGTCGACAAGCGCAGACACCAACATCAGTTCCAGCATGCGCGCTGCGCGGGCGTCCTGTTCGGACAACTGGTTTGCTGACTTCAGCCAGGTCCGATGCAACGTAACGGCTCTTGAGGTCAGCGAGTATCCCGCCTCGTAGTCACCACGAATCGTCGCGAGACTGGCCCGCGATGCCATCCCATTGACGGCCAGTGCGTGGCGCATGTAAGGACGCGCCGCTGGGAACCCTCCTTGCCGTTCCACGTAGTTGGTCAACAAGCGATCTGCAACCTCCGGCTGAGCGGCCATAACTGCAGCGACAACGTGGCTACTCAATGCAACCAGGATCTGGTCTACCGATGCCGGCGGAAGGTTCTTTGTCTGATCGCGTGCGTCGGCATAGAGCTTTTGCTCAATGGTCTGAAAGTACCGGAGCGCCGTCTGCAGGTTGCCGCGCAACATCTCGGCTTGTGCAGCCATGGCGTCGAGCATGTACTGCAGGTCCGGGTTCTTGCCATGGCGCAGCATGAGGCCCCGTGCGTCCACCACGCCTTGATTGTTTCCTCTAGCAAGCGCAGCGATGGCTCTCCGCAACAGCGCCACTTCGTAGGAAACGCCCGGTGGAGTAGGTAGAGGCCTTTCCTCGATCTCTTTCAGTTCCTGTTCCGACAACTCGTCGTTCTCCATCCGCTCGGCGATGCTCTTTACTTCGTTTGCATCGACGGCTACCGAAACGCCTGGGATCTGACCCAGCACCCGATTGACTCCCGACGGCGCATTGGCGCAACCAGAAAGCTGCAGGAGTGCTGCGCCCGTCGCAAGAGCAAATGCATTGACCCATGACATAGAGTGGTGTGCAGTACGCATGTCTTTGAATCTCTATAGTGGAGCGTTCAGCGAAGGTGCAAAACGCCAAGTACTCGGTCGGGGGCAGTAGCCTCAGCGGGACTTGCCCGGCGCGTCTCCCTTGGGCGCTGCTGTTCAGCGCTCCTGGAACTCGACAAGCGCGGCACCGAAACTGTCCGAGCACTCGTCCACAGCCACCAGGTCTTTGCTGGCGAACCCCGTCGTGCAGGAAGGGCGCTGTACGTTGGCTGAACTACCCACCACCCAAGCCAGCGACTGTGCCGTTGAGAGGTCATTGAGTGTTCGCACAAAAGGCCCCTCCGGCAACGCGCGCAGGCGCGAAAGGTCCCTCGGCGAGTCAGTCACCATGACCAGTAGGCGGTTCGTGCCCGCTGGCCCACGCGACAGCAGGCGCCAGTTTGCGCGAGGCAACTGTACGGACTCTCCGGCTCGAATGCGGTTGTTCTGATCTAGGGCATTCGGAAACAGCACATAGGTGCTTGCCTGGTCGCTGCTCTGGAGAATCAGGTAAACAAAGCCACCACGAGAACTGATCACGCTAAGGTCAAAGTAGTCGCGGCCGATGCGCAAGGGCTGCGAGGTGTGACGCACAGAGACAACATGTCTCTCGTCGCTTTGAGCCACCACGCTCTCCAACGGAAAGCGCTGCCTTGCAGGCTCGGCCTGAGCCACCTGCGGCGTTGGTGAAGGCGCCGCCACGGGCGGCGTCGACAACACCGGCTCTGGCTTGCGGACGGGTTCGGCGACCACCTCCTTCAGCACGGGCGCAAACTCGGTATTGCCCGCGATGACAAGGTTCTGTCCACTAAACCGCGGGTTGCCCTTGAGTCGCTCATCGATCCGCTTCTGGACGCAGGCCGCGATCTCGGCCACAGACAGGTTGCCACTGGCATCGGTGTCTTCGGCATAGGTACTGCAATACTTCCAGGACGATGTCGCCAATCCGCCAGACTGCGGACTATCCAGCGAGACTTCGTCCGGCCGCGACGAAGACAACTGCACCACGTTTCGCCCCGGAGCTCCCCGAGTCCGGGCGACCTCGGAAACCGACCTTGTACGAACGTTGCTGATCATCCGGCATGTGGTGGGTGAGTCCAGTGCGGTGAACTTCGGCGTCCACTCTTCGGAGCCATCAGCGGTTCCGGCGCCCCGGGTCACCGAACGGACGCCGCCTGAATGGCAGGCATCAATGAAGACGAAGACCTTGTCGGCTTTGGCATAGACCGGCGCAAGGTCAGACGCGATGTCCTCCTGCGTCAGCATGCCTGACTTGGTACCGGCGTCCACGTCTGCTGGAACCAGCGCCTCGCGGCAGGTCGCGGGTGCATCTTGCGGTGCGAAGCGCGCGCCGTGTCCTGAGTAGTACAGAAAGACCCGGTCTCCGTCACGCACCCGGCCCGCTAGGTCGCGCAACTCTCTGCGGATGTTGGCGTAACTCGCCTCCCGATCCTTTAGCACCTTGAGGTTGGCTGCGGGAACGCCCATCGACTGAGCCATCTGGGTCGCATTGGCGATGTCGTGAGCGACACCCCGCAGTGGCGTGATCCTGGCGTCGGCGTAGTTGCCCACACCGATGATCAGGGCGTGCCGGTTGGCACGACCCGCTTGAGCATGAGCATGCGTCACGGTCACAGCCATCACCGCGGCCACGCACAAAGCTGCGAAAAACTTCTTCACTGCGGCGCATCCTTCACGCGGCGATACCGCATGCTGATGCCCAAGGGGCCCTCGTAGACGATCTTGTCCTGCCCCTCGAACCGGAACGTGAACGACACCTCCATGCCGCCGCCGCCAGGCACCACTACGTGCACACGATCACCGTCGCGGTCATACGCCGTGACGGGCACCTGAGACTGCAGGACGGTGGCGCTACCGTTGGTGAACTCGAGGGAAGGACCAACCGGCAATGCCGTATCCAGCAAGGTGGTCTGTTCAGCACGCCAGCGACCGAGGATCTCGTATTGGGGTGCAAACAACTGAGCCGTCGAGGGAACCATTTTCCAGGCTACAACGAGCGCCACCAGACCCAGCAGCGCCACCAGTCCCCACTTCACCAACGGCACAACGCCCCTAGTGCTCCGTGCGTTTCCCTTGGCCAGGAGTGTGCCGCCGCAATAGGGGCAGGTCCCTCCTGATCCAACGCCTGTCTGAGGCACGCCCGCGCTGGTGCAGCCCCCGTAGTTCGTGCAGGTATACGCGCGTGCCATGCCATTCGTCCCGAGTCGCCTACTTTGCCGGGTAACGGGCAATCAGCCTTTTGTAGCCATCACCCGACGTCAGCGGCTTCAGATCAACGTCGGACTCGAGCACCGAGTAGTCCCTGAAGCCCTTCTGTAGCGCGGTCTCCAGGTGAGTCAGCGCATCGCCGCTCTTGGACTGCTTGAGGCTGAGAACGGCCTGATTGACATAGATGAGCGGCTCATCGGCGAACTCCGCCTTCGCCTTGTCCAACTGCACTTGAGCGTCGGCCCACTTTCCGGCTTGCATCAAGGGGATGGCAGCCTTGATGAACTCACGTGCAATGACGACCCGCTGGTCCGTCGCCAGCGCGCCAGCCTTGATGGATGCATCCACGCCTTCCTTGGCCCTTGCGAGCTGGCCGGCGTCCGGTGCGACCCCGGACGCCGTGGCCCGCGGTGCCGGAGCAGGCGGTGCAGACGAGGTAGAGACTGGCTGGGCCTTCTTGGTCATCCAGAAGCCGCCTCCCGTCAAGAGTGCAGCGGCCATAACACCGCCAACGATCAGCACCAGCTTCTTCTTGCTGCCCCCCTCGGGGGCCTCGGACTCAAGCGGCTTGAGCTCGAATCCACACTCGCAGATCGGCTCCGCTCCGGGCGCCAGTTCGATCTCCTCCCGCGCGTCGGCCTTGGCGCAGCTCCCGTAGTTGCGGCAGATGTACTTACCCATTTAGTCCCTCGCCTATTAAGTTCGTGGAATCGCGCCCAACACCCCCATGAGGTGCATGTGAGCCCGGCTCGGTTCAAGCAAGCTTGAGCAATCGGCTCTTTGCCTCCTGGCCGTCCTGACGCAGCTTGAGGTATTCGCTGCTGCTGGCATCGCCATGCAAGATGCTGTCCTTGTAGCCGTTGATGAACGCAACCGCCTTCTTGTAGAGCGCCTCACGCGCCTCAGCCAGGCGGAACTCTTCAGAGGCGAGCATCTCCTCCACCCGCCGCTTGATCAGTAGGGCGGTCTCTGAAGGGATCTTCGCCAGAGCTTCCTTCTCGCTAGCGCCCACCGATACCCGCACCTCATACCCGTCACTGTCGGTATAGGTGCACACGATCTCCTCACGGCCAGTGGTCGCATTCTTGGCCTTGTGAAGAATTTCGGCCGCGAACGCAACCAGGAGATGAGGCACGATCGAGGCCGTCAGCGCCGTGGCCGAAGGAATGAACAGGGGTGCGAAGTCTCGAAGAGCGCCTTCGCCATGTACGAAGTACGCCGCCGAAGGATTGTTCTTGGTGAGCAGGTTGTACTTGTCCCGGAGGAACGCTGTGTGAGACAGCCAACGCACCGGATACAGGTTGTGGATCTGGTAGATCGTGACCTCGTTGTCCGGCACCCCGGTGTCATGGACCCGAACCGACTCGATGGAGGGCGGAAGCTGTCCGCGGAAAGTGTCCACCAGCGTGGACCGGAATGCACTGGCGTTGGCCGACGCCGGAACAGCGATGACGCAAGTCTCCTTCACTCCCTGACCCGGAGTGCTTGTACCGCCTCCAACCTTGGACACCTCACTCTTGTCAAAGGTGCCGTACGGAGCCGATGCCGAAACCTTCTCAAGGACGAAGTTCATCAGTCCACTGTCTTGAGCGCTGTAGGTCTGCGACAGTTTCTCGACGATGTTGGGCGTCAAAGTGGCACGTTGCGGAGGCGGCAACTGCTCCACCGCCCTGGCGGCAGCGGTGTCGCACATCGTCTCAAGCTTCTCCATCAGCGCCCCCTCCGGGAAGCGCGAAAGGAATGTAGAGAACCCCGCATCGCCCCCTAACTCATTGAAGATCGCGTCGCGAAACAGTTGTGCATCAGCGTTCTGCCGCGACTGATCGGCCAATAAGGTGTCGCGAATCGACTGCAGCGGTGTCAGATCAAACAGCTTTGTCTTGTGTTCATATGCCTGCGGATCCACCGCTGCACGACCCGCTTGCGACTGCAAGCGGGCGTTGAACTGTTGCTCGAACTGGCTTCCAGTGCGCTGCATCCTCGCATAGAGCTCGGTTATGTCGGACAGCAGTCCGTTTAGCTCCCGAAGAACCAAAGGCAAGAGAGACTGGGCAAAGGTCCAGCCCTCAGCATTGGTACGGTGAATGTGCTCGACGGTGAGATGCTCCTTTGCCGCGTCGAACAAGGCTTCCCGCTTGTTGCCCAGGTACTTTGACAGCAGGCCCACGCCCGAATTCTCTTGAATGACGGCTGCAAGGGCCTTGCGACTCTGATCGGCTCTATCGGTCAGCGTCGCCACGGCGCCTGGCGCGGCCTTGAGCTTTCCGTCCACGTGGCGAATGAGCGCCTCAAGCAGGGCCTGTAGATCTGCTATGCCGTACTGGCCGTTGCGCCAGGTCGTGAAGAGCTCCTTCTCGACAGCGCCTCGCACCTGAGCGGCCATCTGCGTGACGGCCTGGCTCTTCTGGAGAAAGAAGTTTGCGATGCCTGCCGATCGGAACCCTTGCGCCTGAATCTGGTTGAGTACCGCCTGCAGCGCCGTGATCCAGCCCTCCTGCTTGGTGTCACTGGCCTTGATGTCCATGGCCGCAGCATTGGCGACTGTGGGCCAGAACTGCACGAACGGCTGCCAAGTCTGACGCCCCGCCGGATTGATGCCGTCAGTGGGCAATATCGGGCGAGAAAGCGTCAGATGCTCGTCAGACAAAAGCCATCCGCCCAGCTTGGCGGGGTCGGAGACTATGGCGTTGAAATCGATGTTCTGCTTGCGATCGATGTAGCCAATTCCATTGGCCCAGTGATTGAACAGGAACTGCCTCGACGCACGATGAGCGTAGTGGTAAGTAAAGTACTCGTGAATCTCTTCAGTGGGAACGACGAGCCTTTGGATGCCGAAGGTCAGGAATCGCTTGGATCGCTCATGTTGGTTTGCGCCGTCGACGGACGGTTCGTCGGCAAAGTCACCGTTCTCGGCGTTCTCCGCTCTGAGGACCTCGGAGGTCTGTGCCGAGACGGTCTTGTGAAAGATGAAGTCCGCAATGATCTGCGGCATGGCGTGCTCTGCATCGATCACTCGGCCTGCCATATTGCGGTTCTGAACTAGGTAGGCTCCGTTGAACGCCGGTTGGGCAATATTGATCGGGCTTCCGTCGCCAGCAACATCTGCTGGCCGATAGGTGCCAGCAACCATCGCGTTGAGTTCCACCAGCGATGCAAAGCCGTTGGCATGGTAGAAGCCAGAGTCCCACCCCCCAGGCGGCAACTGTTCGGGCAACACCAGGTAGAGCAACACACGGTCATCTGAGATCTGATCGCCGCGGGTGCTGCTGCCAGAAAGCGCATTGGACGCTAAGTGTTTGCGCACTTGTGCCACGGCGTCGACGATGGCTCCGCCGCCGGTACCGCCAGCGATGCCGCAGCAAATGTGGACGGTGATCTGCTCCTGTCGGGAGGCGGTGGACAGCGCACGCTTGAGTTGCTGACAGGCGCGGATGAAGTCAGGAGCGCTGTGGGCGAAGAGAAGACGGCCGTAGCGCCGGCGCTGTGCAGCAGCCTGCGGATTGACGTTGTCGTCCAGGAACTTTCGCATCTGAGCCATGTCGCCGAGCCATGACTTCAAGTTCGGGTAGGAGTCCAGATCCTCAAGGATCGGCTTTGTCGCCATACCGCCAATCTTCAATGTCTGGCGACGCTCCAACTGAACAGACTTCCCGAGGACACGCCAGGACGGGTCGTCCGGCTTCATCAAGGCGCCGTCGCTGTCGACGTAGAGAAACTCGAAATGCGTGCCGGCCAGCCTGTCCTGCGGCGTACTCGCGAGCGTCTTGCGGATCTCGCGAATGATTCGGCCACCAGTGCCCCCCAAGCCGACGATCAAGTGATTTCCGGGCATTTCGAGACTCGCTTCTTTGCGTTGTGGATTGATAGGACACTGCGACGAGAGCAGATGCCCTCGTCGAGTCAGCAAGACTACTGGTGGTCGAGCACGAGCCTGACCATGACCTTCGGCTTCGCGGGCGTGCCACCGGGCTTCATGGCGCTTGGCTTGACGGAGGCGTAGGCCGCTTCGCTGTCTTCCTCGAACACGAGGTCCTTGCCTGCGAATTCGTTCGCCACGCTGGCCACCGATTGCTGAACAGGTGTGGATCCCTCAGCCCGTTGAACTTGGGCAATTCGACCCTCGCCCAGGTCAATGGCAGTCAACGGCTCGTCGGCCAGGACGGCCCACAACACCTCCTTGCCGGGAGCTCCGTCAAACTTGAAGTAGCCCGTGGGCGAGGCGGGATACTGGTACCGGTACCCCGCTTCCAGGGTCGCGGGCTCCCCACGCCTGGGCGCAAGGATCTGTACCTTGCCGGACGAACCGACCGTTGCGAGATAGAAGAACCCGGACCGGTTTGCCGCAAAGGACAGCTTGATCCGATCTCCGGTCTTGAAGGCGTGGCTCGGCTTGACCTCTCGGGTGCCACCATCGGCCGCCACCAGGAGCACTGATGCTCTCAGGGCGAGCACAGGGGGTGCCTTGCGAGGTGCTGCGACAACTTCCTTCGGGGGCGCCGACGTCTTGCTGGGGACGCTGACCACCGCCCCACTGGCGTTGTAGAACAGCGCCTTCGCACCCAGATCATCGGTCGCCTGCTGGGCCAGACCCGCCACGGGAGCCAGCGTGATGCCAGAAACCAGCAGCGCGGCCAGAGTTTTCAGTGTCGACATGGTGTGCTCTCCAAATTGATGCTCTCGTGGGGTGCTGTCGCCATGCCAACAGTTCAATCGTCAGTCGATGGTTTCAAACTGAACCCTCCGATTGACCGCACTGCGGGGGTCCGAGGGATCCAACAGGTCATCGGCACCCTTGCCGAGGGCGGCGAGTCGCTCGGCTTCGACGCCATGGCGGGCGACCAGATACGTGCGAACGGCCTCCGCCCTACGCTTGGAGAGTGCCAGGTTGTAGTCGGCACGGCCCGCAGCATCGGAGTGCCCACTAACTTTGAAGCGGGCCGTTCGGAGCGCGGTCGACTGCAACGCACTGCCTACTGCGTCAAGCTTGGCCAGCGCATCGTCCGTCAGCCGTGCCGAGTCGAACTCGAACTGCAGTTGGATGGACAGCGCGCGTCGCGGCGGCGGAGTTTCGGGCGCTGCGAGCTGCCCGTCGGCAGCAACAACCGCTAAGCCTCGCTTCTTGCGGGTTGTCCCGGAGCTCGAGGCCGCCGCGGGCGCGGTCAGGGCGTTGACCACGTCCTGAGAGGTGAACGCTCGATCGCGGAGGTCGACCACCCCTGTCTGACTCGACTCCGCCACTACCCCGGTTGCCAGGCAACAGGTCAAGCAAACGAGCAGAAAATGACCAGATAGTCGCATCGGTAGCACCTTTTGGCTCAAAGGAGCCTGCTACCTATGTGGTGCAGACTGCCCTCCCACAGTTCACCCTGAGTGCGTCAAGGCGACATTTGTAGCAGAGTATTGCGGCTAGGCGCCAGATTGGGAACTCCCTCAATTCAGCGATGCCCAGGGCAAACCCTGGGGCGTGTTCTTGCTCAGCCGGCACTGGGGGAAAGTGCAGCCCTGTACCGTTGCGTGGCCGTGGAGACGCAACTTGCGCCCAACGTGTATCGCTAGCGGATTCCACACCGCGCGTCTCAGGTGAATCCCGGGGTGGGTGCGTCGCATAAAGTGACTTAAGGGAGATCGGCTCCCGTTGCCGACAGTTCTCGGTGCGGTGCACCATGAGGAGCCTTTCGGCGTGCGTCAGGGACCCCGACATGGGGCCGCCACTGGGCTCTCGGTGCACGTTCGTCGGTTGAAGCGTCCAACTGCAACCCCGGGGCCGGGCTCCTTCAGTCCCAAGGCAGTTCAGCAGCCTGTGGCGATCGATGTGCCAATGCCGACAACCGATTGAGGGGTGGGCCAGGGCAAGGGAATGCTGCATGATCCAGCGTCAATGTTGGCTATTTGTTGCCTGAAGGGGGGGCGAAGCATGATGACTGAGCGTCTGAAGTCGAGCGCATCGCTTACGGTGCTGGCAACTCTGCTTGCGGGATGTGTCACTCCGGCCAAGGGGCCTACGGCTGAGGTACAGATTTACACCGCCCCTGTCGATGCTCACGTGGCGGCAGTCAAGTCGATCGCTGTAGTGCCGTTTGAGCGCGATCAGTCTGAAGCCTTCAGTCGGTCCGTGGAGACCGCGATCGCCAATGTCGCGTTGACCGACAAGAGCCAATCAAGACAGAACACCGTATCCGTTGTCGGAGCGGACCGGACACGCTCTGTCGCTCGCAGCATTGGCGATCAGGCTGGTCTGACGAGCGCTGCAAAGCGACTCGGCGTGGACGCAGTACTCGCAGGTGAGGTCGCATCTGCCTTGAGCAAGTCCGAGCCTTACAAGGAAACGAAGTCTGTATGCGCGCGTGAAGTGACCAAGCAGGACAAGAAGGGGCGCAACTATCAGGAGTGCCAGAGCTACACGGAGGTCGCGGTACCTTGCGTCAAGAACTCCGCCTCGGTCACAGTGAACTACAGGCTGACGTCTGCCACTGGCGAAGTACTTATGAGGAAGACAGTACAGGCGAACGATGCTGACTATGCTTGTGAGGGAAAGCGAGTCAGACCGCAGGCTACCGAGGGAAATTTCTTAGACCGGTTGGCGGCCAATCTAAACCGTAACATCGGCGGCCCGATTACGAGTCCGGCGGACTTGCTCAGCAACGCCTATCGGTTGGCAGGTGAACAGATCAAGGACCAGATTGTCCCGGGACAGAAAACGGTCAAGATCGAATGGCTGTCGAACGGCGATGGCATCAACGATGCCCGGGCCAAGGAGAAGTTCGATGGTGCGATCAAGTTTGCTGCCGCCGGACGCGCTGACCGGGCTTGTCAGGCGTTCCGCGATGTGTACCTGCAGGAGCAGCAGTCAGTCTCGTTGCACTACAACGTCGGACTGTGCGACGAAATAGACGGGCAGCCTGAGTTGGCGTTCAAGCGGTATTCGACCGCGGACAAGATGTTGACCTCGCCCAACCAAGCCGTATCGGCCGCGGTCCTTCGGGTCCAGCAGCAGGTTCGAACGATTGATGTCCTTGCGGACAAAAGGCCTGACCTCCTCGATGCGACGGCCGTGCCGCGGACTGGTTCACGAAAGACTGTGAACCCGATTGCGGCCAGTGCAGCGGGCATCGATCCGAAGATCCTTGCGGCGATGCAGTCGGAACGCCGAATCGCACTGGTTATTGGCAACAGTCAGTACCGCAGTGTTCCTGTGCTCCGCAATGCATCAAAGGATGCGCGGGACATCGAGGCTGCACTGAAGTCGCTTTCATTCAATGTCATCAGCGGCTATGACCTGAACCATGTGCAAACACTCCAACTGCTGAATCGATTCAAGAGCAACCTTCGCAAGGGTGATGTGGGTCTGGTCTATTTCGCGGGGCACGGCATCTCGATCGAGAACAGCAACCTGTTGCTGCCCATCGACTTTCTTTCGAGCTACGCCAAGGATGGGCAGCTGGCGCGCAGCAAGGCACTCGACATTGAACAGGTCCTCGCACCAATGATGAAGTCAGCGGGTACACGGTTCTCGATGATCGTCGCTGATGCGTGTCGAGAGGTGCCTCAGATCGCCAGTTCATCGCGCTCGATTGCCGCTGGCCTGACGGCGCCCAAGACCGTGGCGACTGGGTCGCTGATCATCTATGCGGCTGGCGCGAACCAGACGGCTGATGATGGTGATGGGGAAAACGGTCTCTTCACAGCCAATTTCCTCAAGGCCATCAAGACGCCCAATGTCAACATCAAGAACGCGATGGAGTGGGTGGCGAGTGCTGTATCCGCAGAGACGAACGGCCAGCAAGTGCCGTCCATCTACGCGGAACTGACAGGCGAGTTCTACTTCGCCGTCCAGCCGTAGCCCGGGGTGCGCGCTCGGGCCGCGACGTATGGTCGTTCAGCCATGGCAGCCATGGCGTAGCCTTCCTTAGGCTTGCCTAGCGGTAGTTGGCACCGACTGCCGTAATGCAGCGACCCATGTGCGGCGTATTGGAGCCAGCAACAGGTGGGTAAAACAGCTTCAGATTGCGTGCCACACTAGTTTATGAGACCTGACGGCGAGCTGTCGAACGGCAAGGTACGGGAGACGCGGGGGCGGTGCGCCACGCGCTAGTCGTATTGATGGGGCGAGTCAGAGATTCCTACGTCCGACTAAGTACAGGCTGATCTGCATCAGCCTACCGGGCGGCGAACGATCATGAGGGGGCCCACGACCCACCCGCCCCCAATGCCTACAACCTGCACTGCGATGGTACGCAGTCAAAAAGGCAGCTTGGCTTGTTCTGCTCACGCTCGAATCGCCTCCCCTCGTGTCACCGCTGGTCCGAGAGCTCCAGAGTTCACCAAAGGGCGCCGTGTTCTCGCCCGGCGCCATAGCACGAGTACGGTCAGCACACGCTTGCGGCCGTCGGAGCCTTCCAAACTTCTAAGCGGTCGGAATTGTGGCTCCGAAGACCGCCAAGCTTCTTAGATTCGAGTGGCCGAGTGCCTCTGGCGTCCGATGACGGCTCACATCCAGCGCCCTCATCGTGCGGCGATGGGTTTTACAGATCCACGCCGATGCCAACCAACCTTGCGTGCACTGCGACTTGGGAGCACTCCAACTCGCCGACCTACGGCGTCGCGATCGTCCAGCCTGTAGCGGTGACGATATCGAAGGCCTTTTTTGTCGCTTCCTTGACCAACGAAAGATGCAAGTGAGTGGATGCAACGTTGCAAACAACGATATCGCAGTTGTAGCCGGCATTTCCGCTACAGCCAACACGTCCAAGGACCGTACCGGATAGGACGCTCTTCTTGTCGTTGGCGAGTTCTGCGGCAGTGAAGTCCTGTAGATGTCCGTAGAGGAAGAACCAAACGTCGGCCCCGTTCTTGAAGACTAGCGTTACGCGGTTGCCAAACTCAGAACCATCATCCTTGTAGTAGTAAGCTGTCCCTTTCAGCACAGCAACCACCTTAGTTCCGACTGGCGCATACAAGTCAACGCCATCGTGATCCTTTGGACCTGGCCGAACACCTTGTCCAAAGGTCGAGTAACTCGGTTTCCAAACACAGCCTTGGTACATAGCCCGATACTCGCCGGCATTGTCTGTCGGCAGTGCACCGCCTGATTGCGACAGGGGAAGAGCCTCGAACGGCGTAGCTCTGACCGCGACGGACGGGGGGGGCGCTGGGTCCACCGCGTATGTCGGCACGACTCGCCCACTCGACAGCATCTCCGGCTCGTCGAAGCTCAATTCACTTGCCTTCCTCCGACTGCTCTCTGTCAGCCCAGAAAGACGAACACGAGCGCTGGTCGCCGTAACCTCAACTTCAATTGAGCCACCTTCAGGCATTACGACGCGCCACGCGTCAATGCCAGTTTCGATACCTGCCGAGAGGCTTCTGATCGCCGTGCGTAGAAGCGACCCAGCGCTTAGAGATAGTTGCCGAGGCTGCTCGAACGCGAGCATGGCGGCGGCGCTTTCAAAGAGGGCGCGAATCTCGTCGTTTCGGGCTGCCGGCACCCCATTGCGGTCGGATTCCTGCGCCGCGGTTGTCCAATCCAGCTTTCGGCATGCGTCTACCAGGTTCGTAAACCTTAGCAGGCCAGCCTTGCCGAGGTTGAAACACAGATCGACAAGTGCCTCCTTGGCAGGATTCGGGAAGTCTCGATAGTCGGCGAAGATCGACTTCAGGCTCGTTTCGCTCCCGCCCAAATCGGCAGTCAGCACACTCTCCATATCGGTAGCCGACATCTCAAGAGTTCGAAAGGTCTTGTAGTAGCTGGCTGGTTTACCCGGAGTCTGCTGCAACATCAGCGCATGTTCTGCCTCAATCTGAGCGACAGTGGCCGCCTTTCCAACGGCGACAACGCTGAAGGGAAGCTTGGCCGCTGCCGCCGCCGACGGCAACATATGTCCCGTCCCGACGGTCACTTTCCCAGCGGTATCGAGGTACATGTATGGGACAGTACCCTCGAACTTCTGAGCGCGTTTGGTCATCTCGTTGGTGATGGTCATACGTGGTTCTCCAGAGGTGGCTCGGCTTGGCCGAGATGGTCAAGGCGCAGTTCTGCCCGAAGTGAAATTGAACCGGTGCGAACTCCTGTTGGTAGTCCAAATCGTCTGTGATCAGGGCGGCCGAGGGTGCGCCGCGCGGTAGGGCGAGGAAGGCGCGTTCGCATCGGCGCTGAAGTCCTTGCGCGGCTTCAAGGTGTAGGTCGTCTTCACATCCGGCAACGAAACCCATGGGCCAACTCTCTGCGGGTTGGCGATGAAGTCCTTCAGCGTCGAAGCGATAGTTGAGTGTTCGGTGACCGGTGGTGTCTGCACGTGGGCGGTGGACAAGTACGTTATTTGCTGGTCAGGACCCGGACCGCCCCAGAGCGCCGCAAGTAGGGGCCGCCGATGGTCGGCAAGGACGATTCCGCTTCCGGCGAGCGCATCGGCGTCGGAACCCGACCTGGCTGCGCCGAAGTCGCCGCACCACTGCCACTTCGGTGGACCCACAATGCCTGAAGGGGCACACGTGTTGGGAGTCGTAGTTGTCCAGGCCGCCGTGAGCGGCACGGCGTGCCGCATGTAGATGACTGCATTCCTCGTCGTTCGTTGTGCCCACCTCACGAACTCAAACGGCACGAGTCGTTTCGGCGCGTCACCCCCCGGCGCAAGCGACTCAAGCAGGCGTTCGTTGGGTTCGGCACCGAGCACTCCGATGTGTTCATTGCTGTGGCTCACGCTGTGGTCCAGCTCGAGCACAGCGAGATCGGCGCTGCTCGGCGGCGTGACGACCGGCTCGAGTCCTTCGGCGATGTCCTCCTGCTCGAAGGCAGGCTTCTTCCAGCAAGCCCGCGGCGGCCCGCCCGGCCTCTCGTGGTAGACCCACGCCCCTGTCACCGGTACAGATTGGCCGTAACGGGAACCAGTATTTTCGCGAAGGAACGCCATCATCTCGGGCAGCTTCAACGAGGCGCCGCACACACAGGAAGCCGCGGTCAACACCCAGCGCTTCGCAACCAGTGTTCCCTGGCAGAACGCTCCCATACGAACCGAACCGGCCCACGGGACGAGCAGCGTGACGTGCCAAGGCTTATCGTGTGCGAGCAGCGGAACGTCATTCGGTTCAGCTTCGAAAACGACCAAAGGCTCGCCAGTGAGCATGCGGCTCACCGCCGCGCGCCACGGCAGCGGCTCTGGCAAAGTAGGCGGCTCCTGCGCGTTCGCCGTGGCACGTGCGATGACAACGAGGACCAACGCCTCAAGCCGCAGGAGCTGCGCGGCCCTCACAGAACCTCGCTGAGAAGAAGCCTGTCGCTGAACACCAGGCGGTTCGAAACGCTTCCGCCGGGTGTGCCGCCGCCCGGCGGATCGGCGCGTCCGAATTCAAACTCCTGCACCACCACCGAGTAGAGGCAGTCTGGGCGCATAGCATAGGCGCGTCGGATGTCTTCGGCCTTTTGCCTCCATTCGCCACCCACACGCTCCAAAACCATCGAGGTGTGCAACTCGGGAACCCAGGCCACACCGTGGACCCCGGCATCGCCAACCACCGCCGACCGAAGCGCCTGCCAACGCTCGCTTGGCAGGTACTCAAGATGTGCGGTCACTCGGGTGCCGCGCCGATGCAGCGCGGTCAGCGGAGGCGCCGGCTGCACGCCGGCGAGCGACACCCTCACTTCGAGGTGACCCGACACTAGCGGCCGGGCGGCAACTGAAGCACGGCGGGACGGTGGCAGTTGCACAAACTCCTGCACGGTCAGCTCAGACAGTTCGTAGCCGGGCAGCGCGTTTTCCTGGTAGCGCGCAAGCGAAAGCCTTACGAACGGGAAGTAGGTGTAGCGCTCGTCGATTTGCACATCGACGTAGTACCTGCGGCTCGGTGGGTCGTATTTCGGCTCGTAAAGTACGAGTGCCACCTTGGCCGACTCGCTGCGATAGCTGGCAAGATGATCTTTCATCGAGACTGCCCGGCGTAGGTCAACGACTGGGAAGCACGCGCTGGCGCGCGCGTTCTGCAGGTCCGAGATGCCGTCGCATGTATGCTTTCGGAAGGCCTCAACGGGGATCGATCCGATACACGCATTCGACTCAGCGACACCCCACAGCGGGTCGAGGCCCCATCGCGTGATGAACGGCTCAAGGAAAGCAGGCGGATCGTTGTTGATGCCGCAGAGTCGCGCGATGGCGCTCGCGGCGCGGCGCCGCATCGAAGCTCGATTGAAGTCCTCATCGGGCCAGCAGACGATGGCGAGCTTTTCGCCGAAGCCCGAGGAGAACCACGGGCGCCGCAGCCAGATGCGAAAGCATCCACCAACCCGCTCGT
This sequence comes from Rhizobacter sp. AJA081-3, assembly GCF_017795745.1. GTDB lineage: Bacteria > Pseudomonadota > Gammaproteobacteria > Burkholderiales > Burkholderiaceae_C > Piscinibacter. The sequence continues at coordinate 3,980,226 of NZ_CP059067.1, forward strand.
GTGCCGAATGGTTAGGCCCCGACTCGAGCCAGAGGTACTGCGGCATCACATAGTCCACATCAGGCCGCGGCGGTACGGCCGAAGACGGCACTACAACGTGCCGCAACACACCTGGCGCCGACAGGAATTCAGCCGGCGCGCCTTGGAATTCGGAGGCGAATCGCGACTGCGCTGTGATCTCGACATCGACTTTCCGAGCGCGCGAGTCGCCGAAGTCGGCGCGCAGCTCGCCGCCCTTTAGATCCTCGTTGGTGACCCGACTGAGGGAAGTGCGTACGCCGTTTAGGAGTACCAGGCGATCGTCCTCGGCCATCGCGGGAGCGGGCAGCGCGTTCGGAGAATGCGCTGCGCCCGGCACACTCAGCGCGTGCGGCAGATGGTCTAGGGAGACGAGTGCCGTCTTCGCGTGTTCCTGGGGCGGCGCAGTACCCGGGATGTCGTCAGTATCGGACCACGCAAGCTTGATGTCGATGCGCGCCGTGGTGGCGCGCTCGATCTCGAGGTCGCCGGCGAGTAGAGCATCGCTGCGGCCCGGCTCGCGCACAAATCGGAAGGTCTCCTCTCGTGCGGTGAGGTTCACCGCGGGCAGCACCCGCACGTCGCGGTCTGCGGCGTTGGGCGCGAGCTCTGCAGGTGGCAGCCCAGACCACAGCAGTCGCGGTGCGGCAGGCTTGTCGACGGCGTGAACAACTCGCAGCACTTGGCTCGGGTTGAGCATACCGAACGAGGTGAGATTAGTCAGGCCGTCCGCCAGCAGGTCCGCAGTCTGCGCGCGCAACGGGTGGTCGCGCATCTCCTGCCAGTGCGCCAGCCGATCCACGAGACGCCGCCAGACGGTGAGCCAGTTGGGAGCCTCGTCCTTAGTCAGCAGCTGCAGCACCATCGCCGTTTCGATACCATCGGGCGTCTGCAGGAAGTCGACCAACGCGTCCACGGTGGCCGATTGCTCGAGATGGTCGATGCGCATCTCGTGCCATAGATGCACGTCTAAATCATCACCGGCCGCAACGCGAAGCCGAATAGTGGCCCGGTCGTTGGCGTCCCTCTCGAATACAGTGCGCGGCCCTGGCACGCGGCCGTCATCCGCGCGAAGGATCTCCAGGCGCAGTGCGCGGCAGTCGGGCCAGCCGGCTGCACCGCGCCCTTCGTAGTAATCGTGAAACGAAAATGCCACGGGCCGCCCGTCGCTGCGACGGTGCGCGGCGAGGACCACGCGCCGCGCCCAAGGGTCAGGCAGGTACGGAATGACTGGCCGCCGGGCGAAGGCGGATCGGCGGTAGATCGTGTCCGAGTTGTCGTGTCGGTGCGGACGCCCTTCGCCGCCCATGCCGGCCACGGGATTGGAAGTGTTGGGGAAGCGGCCCGATGGGGTCAGGCAGATTCCCTCAAAGGCGCTTTGTGGAGGGCCGGCGCGCATGCCCTTGCGATCGTAGGCACCGAGCATCACCGCAAGCTCCAGCGAGATTGGCGGCGGCACGATCCAGCGCACCTCACGTCGATGCACGCGAGCAACATCTCCGGAACTCGCCAGCACGACCTTGCCGCCCGCCTGCTGCGGCAGCTTGTCGTAGTCCGGACGGTCCCCCAGATGCACGTCGGGCGGAGCGATGGGTTCGAAGCGCTTGAACGGGAAAAATTCATCGCACGAGCGGCCGAGTGCCGCCGAGTGGCAAATGTTCCCCGTCTCGACGGCCTCGTACATGCCCGCTCGCACCACGTCGTCGAGCGAGGGGCCGAAGCCGTCGGCATACACGGCGCGCACGCCAAGCCTGTAGTCGCTCCCAACCCGTAGCGCAGGAAGCCCGCCCGCGGTGACGAGGCGGACCTTCAGCCGCCCGATTTCCAGTTCGGAGGTCGCCGAACCATAGCCCTCACCGCCGGGGTCGGGCAGTGGCACCGCCAGAGACCAGCCGTCCCACGCGAAGAGCGACTGGCTAATCACCGCCTGCCCTTGGCGCGCGTCAGACACCACGCGCTGGGTCGGAGCAAGCAGGCATTCGCCCGCGGAAACGTTCCCGAACCAATCACTGATGTCCTCATTGTTGATCCGGGCATCAAGCACGCGCCATCCCATGAGCGAGCGCCAGGGCGCCGTTCCATGCGCAGGCTTCGTTGGCAGCGGGGAGTTGTGGCGCTGAACGTCCACGCGCATGCCGATCATGATCTGATGTGCGTAGAGCGCTTCGTCGATTGAGCGGTTGTCCAACGCTCTCTCTGGCTTAGAGGGCGCCCGGGTGTCCAGCAACGAAAGACTCAGCGTGCGTTGCGCGGCGAATTCGTAGCTCTGCTCGCCTCCGCTCGCTCCGGCAGCCCGTTGGGAGAGGTAGCCCTTTATGCCGACCACAAACTTGTTGAGGGCTCCTTGCTGGTCGAATTGCGTGACCACGTAGCGCGGCTTGCCGTCGCTGCGCGCAACCGACAGGTCGAACACGCCTTGCCGCAACGGGATCGGCGACTTCTCGTCATCGGGCAAGTCGTCAGGCGCGTCGAGGGGCCGCCCATCCCCGTCGATCGCAACGACCCCAGGCAGGAACTCCTTCTTGAGATCGTGCTGCCCGTCATCCGCGAGCGCCGACATGTCCACTTCGAGCTCCACCACCAGACCCAGGTGGCGCATCAGCCAGCCATGCTGGCCGAGCTTCTTCACCTCGTCCGCGAGCTTTAGCGATTGCGCGACAGGTCTCGTCTCCAGCAGCTTCTGCAAATCCTGCGTCGTGCTGTCCGTTTCGGAACTCGCGGCGATAATCTCGTTCAAGACGTCAAAATCCTCCGCGCGCAGGTCCTTGACATCCTTGGATGCCTTGAAGCGCGAATCTCCATCGATCACCCGATCGGACCATCTGGTCTGCTCAAACGTGGACTCTCTGGGCGGCGGAGACGAACGGCGATCGGCCGGCGAGGTGAGAGACTGGGCAAACCGATCAAGGCGCGCGGCCAGTTTCACCGCATCGCCCGCCAGCTCGCGCGGTGCGCGCGCGAAGTCGAAAGCCTCGTGCCCGGCCAAGTCTGGCCGGATGCCCGGTGCGCGAAGCGACTTGGCAAGCGCAAGCGCATGAAGACCACCGTGTAACGCGGTGAGATATTTTTCATTGCCAGCGCGGTCGACAAGCCACCCGGACTTTGTTGGAATTGGCCCGTAGATTTCGCGCGGCGTGCCTGGATCGGGGAAGGCCGCACGCCAAATCTTGCCCACACGTTCGCGCTGCTCGTGAAGCGACCCGCCCAGACTCCCGAGATACATGCGGTAACCTGCAGCGAGTGTGGCGCCAGAGGCCGGCACCTGCCGAGTGCCGCGCCGGGTGTACACACGCAGCGCGAGAGCTGCGTCCCCTTCGGCAACGCAGCGCGGCCAGTCGGCGAACACTCGACCCAGCGCACGGCATTCCTCCTGCGACATCTTCATGTCCTTGTCCTGGCGGAACATCAGCCTTGCGCGGAAGCGCTGCTTGCCGTCGGCCCTGCCACAAGGCACCAGCAGCCAGCCGCAATACTTGTTGAACGCTTGGCTTTGCTCCTGTGTGAGCTTCATGGCTTGCCTCTCATCTCGCAACCTCATCCAAGTCAGCGAATGCACCGACGTATGCCAGCCAGGCGGAGCCTTCAGCTAGGCCGGGATGCAGCCTTCCAGTCGCAGAGGCCGCCTCAATGAAATCGGCGACATGGTCAGCAGTGTCCGGCGCGGAACCATCACCTCGTGCCCGTGAAGCGGTATCGCGCGTTGCGTCGAGGTTGCGCCGCGCAACAGCCAGCCGATTGATCGCATCGGCCGTCGTGCCGGCTGGTTGCTGCGGGCGTTGTCCGTCCGCGGACTCCGTCATGTTGCCGCCGCCACCCTTCGTGTAGGAAACTGAAACGGAATACGAGTAGTCGACTAACCCAATCGAGAACGAGAACGTGTAGACCGCCAGGCCCGCCATGCTATTGCCCGACCTCCTCAGGCTCACCAGCAACTCGCCGCCCGCACGGAAGATCGAGGCGATGGTGAGCGCTCCACTTGCGCAGAAGAAGCCGGTGATCTCGTCGCGCACGCCCAGCGCGAGATAGACGCCCGCGGTGATCTTGCAGGTGCCGCGCGCGAGACCGCCGCCGAACTCGACACCGGTGACACCGCCGTACTCGAACGAGGCCTCGATCAGCTCCATGGTGTCCGCGCGCATCGTGAGGGCAGCGAAGAAGCCTCCGCCGTAGATGCCGACGGAAGCGAGGATCGGCTTCTGCCGAGTGCCCACCGCGACTTTGAAGCGCGTCGCCGAGTTGTCGAACGGCAGCAGCACCGCCACCGAGAACGACACGTTCTGCAGCGTCATCGCGGCCAGCTGGATGATGTCCTTGTTGAAGCGATAGCCGACCTCGATGCCGGGGCGGCCCTGCAGCAGTTGGACGTAGAAGCCAGAGTCGGCATTGAGCAGCGCCGCGAGTTCGTTCACGAACTTGAGCGCTTGGCCGAACCGCACGTTTTCCAGCCTCACGTCGAACTTCATGGGCTGATTCGAGCCGGCCTGAAACGTGATGGGATGGAAGTCAAGGATCAGGAACGGTGCCGACCCGAACAGGTGCAGCGAGAACGCATCAAGCCGGCCGGTCACGGAACCGGACGTTCCGTTGCCTCGCAGCGAGACTTCGTTGCGTGAGGCGATCGTCAGCTGCGGGCTACCGCCGCCTCCGCTGCCGCGCCCTGGCACCGGGCGGAACACCGCACCGCCGCCGCGCGGAAACTCGTCGATGTCGCAACGCCAGTCGTAGCTGATGCGCAGCTTGGAAGGAACGCCGATTTCGGTGAGCACTTTCTCGGCGATGCCCCGCACGTCCACTAGCCCGCCAAGATTGCCGCCGCCGATCATGTCCGCAAGGTAGGCCACCAGTGTGGAGACCTCCTGGAACAACGCGGATGCGACGTACGCGGCGCGCATGGCCTGGGGGCCGTTCTTCTTTCCCGTTGAGGGCCACGCATCCCCGAAGTCGCGGATCCCGCCAGCGAGTCGCTTCAAGCGCGCCCCGAAGTCCTCTGACAGGTAAGGCTCGACGCTGGAGAGGTCGATATCGCTGACCTGCCCAAGCAGACCGCGCAATTTGTCGAGCGGCGTAGCGAGCCGGACAACCGCGGCGTCGAGTCTCGCCTGGACCTGCTCCATATGAGACATCAGTTCCGCCGCCTGCGGCAGCAAGGCGGAGGCCGCCGCGTTCAAGCGCACGGAGAGTTCCTCCATGACTGCCTGCCTCAGGTTGGCGAGCAACGCCTTGAAATCGTTATCGGAGGCATTGCGGACCTCGACTGCAAATCTAAGCGCGGTGGCAATGGCCTCCTCCACTTGGTCACGTGCATCGCCGAGCAGCCCCGGTAGGTCGTTCTGCAGGCGCTGGAGTTGCGCGCCCAGGTCTGTCTTCTTTAGCGCGTCGAGGAGCCCGCGTTGGAAATCGACAAGAACATTCAGGTCGCGAAGATGCCGATGCAACTCCGCGCCGGTGCGCAGGAGCACGTCGTAGGCTTCGAGATACGAGCGTGCAATGCGTACGACGTTCAGTGGAGAAGCCTGCTCGAGCTTTACGCGCTGTTCGGCGACCGCGGCGAAGGTTATCAGTCCTTCACGCAACTGAACCACCGACTGCAGCGCGTCTTCGATTGCGCGACGCTTCGTCGCATCCGCCGCCGCTGAAAGCTGTGTATTCAGTCGGTCCACGACGCCGTCGGTGCGCGAGAGTTCGTCGAGCGTCGCGTCCACGCTCGACCGGATGTCCTCGAGCTGGTCGTTCGCTTCGAAAGCCGCGGCAACAAGGGGGATCACTTCTTTCAGGGCCGCATTCGTAGCAACTTCGGCCGCGAGCTCGGCCCAGCGCTGGAGCGCAAGCATCGGTTGCAGCAGTTCGCCCATGACGGCGGCGGCACGGTCCAGCGCGGCCTGCATCGCTGCTCGCTCTAGGGCGTTCAGCGTCGCCCGCAGCGAGGTCACGACGTCCTGCAGCGCGCGATACTCCGGTTGCGACACGACGAAGGACTCGAGCCGCGCGACTTCCGCAGTCAGCGCCGCCATTGCTTCGCTCCAGAAGAGGCGAGGCAGGTCGTCGAGTGCCGTGCGCAGGGTCTGCAGGTCGCTCAGGACCTTGCGCGCGGCAGCGAATGCCTGTGCTACAGACGGCGGCAGCAGCGCGACCGGGTTTTCCGCCAAGTTGCGCGCATCGTCGAGGAACTGCTTCAGGTGCGAGTAGGCGCCGCTGACGGCTGCACCTACTGCCGCCGCGTCGGTCGGAGAAACTCCCAGTCCGGCGCGCGCCACGTCGATCGACCTTCGCGCAGCGTTGATGGATGGCCGCAACTTCTCGAGGGCAGAAGCCGGCAGGCCAGACTTCTCCAATGTTTCGGCGAGTGCCTTCAGCACCGTTGCGGGTCCACTCGAGGCGTCCTGAAGCACGGGACGCAGCAATTCCACGAGGTCGTCGAACACCTCTTGCTGGTTCAGCTTGGGGACTTGAGTGCCTGAGACGGCAAGCGCCGTCTTCACCACGTCAACTATGCGCACGCAGCCAGCGATCTTTGCGTCGCCCATCTTCTGCGCGAAGTATTCAACCGGGTCGGACAGCCCTTTCATGAACTTGGCAACCGGGTCCGAGTCGCTTGCCCCCGCTAGGGACTTGAAGTGCGCGCGAGCCTGGTTCGTTACGTCGCCTTTCATCGCGCCGCCGATGGGACCGTGCTCACGCGCGATCGCCATTACTTGCGTAGTGGGCGCAAAGGGACCGCCGCTGCGAGTGGTGTCGCCGCCGAAACCGAGCTCCGCACCCCCGTCGACAAACCGCAGGAACACCTGACCCTTGTTGTCAGCGGGGTCGAAGCCGCGCAGTACGAACGTCCGGTGGTAGGCAACTATGTTGCGCTGCGACGGGTTGCCGGACAGTTGTGACAGTAGCGACATTGAAACCCGCGCTTGGGACATGCGCGGGTAGAACGGGGGCTGCTTCAGTCGCTCACGCTCGCGGTTGAACTTCAGGTCGTCTACGCTCACCGGGCCCTCGTCTTCGATCACCGGGTCTGCTGCGGGAAGGGCGACGCCCAGCACGAAATCGAGCGTTCCGTGGCGGCTGTTGCGGCTGCCCGCCCCGGGCAGGAATTCGATTTCGCCCCGAGTGAGCGTTGCCAGGGCCATGCTTGACTTGTAGGCGCCACTGCGCATCTCCTCCTTGCGCGCGCTTACCTCCACCACGTATGCGTCAAGCACTGCTTTGAGCGTTTCCGGTGTATGCGCAACCTGGTTGTCGACAAACACGAGTGGCACCCGAAACTCCGTGGCGCCACCCTTAACAGTGAACTCGAAGAGTTGGCCGGCCGCGCAACTCTGGGTCGGTGCTGCCGCGGGCACTGCAGGCCAGAACGCTTGCCGTCCCGAGCGCGGCAACACTTCTGTCTTCTCGGGTGGAAGCAGCGGTGGTGTCTCGGGCGGGTCGACCCGCAGCTTTCGCAGGAACCAATCGCGCGCCTCGAAGGGGTGACCGTAAGCCGGAAAGCTGAACTCGCCGGGTTCTACGCGGATCGAGAAGCGCTGCACGAGGACAGCGCGGTAACTCTCCGAGTTAGTCCGGCCGGACCGCTTGAACTCGCGGGTCGTGCGCTTTATGAGCACAGCCGGAATGCCGAGCGGCAACAGGAAGCCCTTGTACTCGACCGTCACCGAGGTGTCGCGGCGCAGCCGGGCTTGGTGCTCCCATTTGCTAATCGTGAGCGCGCCGGGGCGTTCGGAATCTGGCACTGCCGCTGGGGGATCCCAATTGCCCAGGAAATCGAAGCTTGCCCCGAACGGGGTGAGGAGGAGGAGGCTGGCGTGAAAGGGTTGTGAGACGAACTCACCTACCTCCGCCTTCGGCGCGGCGATGACTGATCCGCTGCCAGCGAGTGCCTTCTCGCCGAAGCTGCCTGTAAGCCCAACAAGATTGTGGCGGTCGTGGGCGTCCAGAGATGCGCGAAACTTGGAGGGGTCCTTCGAAGAGTATGGCTTTGGAGGCTGAAAGAAGTTCTCTCTGTTGAAGTCATCGGAGGCGAGCGCGCGCATCGGCAGCGCCCCGCCATGGACGTCACCCGCACGTACATGCCAAAGGTTGTTCGGCACTCCCCACGACCGCGTGGGTTCCGGCAGCGCCCGCCAACGCGACGGGGTGGGTTTGTTCCACACGGGCTTGAGCAGCGTGACCGACAGCCGATACGGCAACTCGAGCCCGGTGACACCCTCCTCTTCCAAACTCTGGCCGGTGTCTTCTCGTAGACGCTCGGCGATGTCACGCTCGTGTACGGCGTCCGTCGTCACTGCACGGAGCGAGAGCGATTCGTAGAAGCGCACCGGCGCACCACTCTCCGGTTCGGCGCTCCATCCGAGGAGCGAAGCCATCGACAACGGCAACGCCGCGCCGCGGTCGAACGCTACCGTGAAGACGAGCCGGCTCGGACCCGACTCCACCGCCTGCGGCTCGAAATTCCGGAAGTAGTCCGGGTCGTCGTTGTCCTTGTATTCCTCTGCTCTCTGCTCGATCGCCTTCACCGCCGCGGGATCCGCCGTGCGAACGTCCTCATAGGCGTCGCTCAACTGTTGGCCAAACTCCTGCGTTAGGTACCGGAGAAACCATTTTGGCAGCGGCGCGCCAATGACCTTCAAACTCCCGAGAAATAGCCAGTCAGCGGAGCGAGTGCCATCCTTCTGGACGACCTGCGCGAACTGTGAATGAAGCTTGTCGCGAAACCGTTGGAGAACTTGGCGCACCGCGTTGTCGACTGGCGTCGACCAGTCCTTGAGCATTGCGACGTCCGCGATCACCGCCAGCACGCGCGCCTCCTTCGACCGCATCGGCGCGCAGATGACCTCTTCGCTGGCCTTGCTGTTGCCCGACGCTGATGCCGAGTAGATGGACTCTTCCTGCAGGTGCTGGGAGGCTAGTTCGAACGATAGCTCGCCCGACGTACCCGAATCCGGCACGAGGACCCAGCCGCGCAAGCGCGGCTCGAGCTTGAGTCCACGAAACCGGAAGATTGCCGCGAACCCGTCGATCGTGCGGCGCACGATCAATCTGTATCCCTTGAGCGGAATCGCCCGCAGCCTGACGATCGTCGAGTCCCACCGAACCAGGTCCTCGGAAGCCGCGTCCTCTGCCTTCTCAAACCAGGCGACGTCAGCGCCCACAAAAGGCACGACGAAGCGGTGCGCGAAGACACCGTTGACGACCGCACGCGCGACCTCGGCGCCCTGGTATGCCTGCACGCATGCACCCGGCCCAGCGCTCAGCTCGTAGCTCGCGTTCGCGACATCCACCCAGTGGGTACCGAAGGGCACTGCGTCGAGGTTCTTGCACGCGCCGCGGCCGAAACTTTCGTCGATCCTCAATGCCGAGACAGGGAGCGGCGCGCCGCCCGCCTGCGCGACGAGCACGCCGGCCGCGCTACTCGAACGCCAGGAGGCCATCGCATGCATTGCCCGCGGGTTCGCCGCATGACGCGTGAACTCGGCAATCAGCTGCACGTCGGGTTCGAACTGCGGCTGCAACCCAGCTACCGGCGGCACAAGCGCGACAAGCGCATCGCTTCTAAAGACAAGCTGGGCGCGCCGCAGCACACCGAGTGCTGCGCCAGCCGGCTCGAGCGAGCCCCGCGAGTCTGCCTCAGGTGCGACGACCACCGTGACGTGAGAGCAGGGCGCGGCGCCTTGCCTCAGCCGGATAGTGGCAACGTCCTTGCCGTGGAAGTCGAGCCGCCAGTCGCTGCGCAGTACTAACGTTGCGGTTCCGGCCAGGAGCACCTCCAAGTCCCTCGTGCCGCCATCCGTCGAATCGATCTTCACCGCGCAGCTGATGGACTCGCCTCTTTCGAGCCAGGTGAGAAGATCGCCGCGCCCGCGCGCGCGCAAGTGCGGGAACTCGATGTCAAATGTCCACAGGCGGCGCACCTTCCTCGCGGCCATCTTGAAGTCGCAACGCAGGCGAGTGCCGGTCAACAGTGCGCCGGTAAGCGCCAGCTCGAAGCTATCGTCGGAAGTGGAATGTAAGAGCTTCGGCCGACCATCGAACCAAGCCGTGTCGACGCGCCACGCGGGCTCGCCGTCTAAGCGAAGGCAGAAACTGTGGTCATCGCCGCTGAACGAGACAGCGCGCGCGCGATTCGACGTATGAGATGCCGCTGCGGCACTACCGACACCAGTGACGCCCGCGAGAAGGACGCGGCGGCGACTTAGCCGCACGTTGCGGAAAGGCGAGCCGGCGACGGCGTCTCCCTCCGCGAGTCCATTTGCGGCGGCGTCATTCTCTTCTCCCGCAACTCCACCCCGCGGCGAATCGAGATCCTTCACGGCACGCCTCCGATTCGCGGCGAACATAGTCCAAAGCAGTGAACTACGCATCCCCTAAGTTGTCGACGAGTGGTGCAAGGGCCATCTGGACATTGCCGTCGGGTTGCCGATCGGCGTCTCGTCTTCGGGCTCTAGATCGAAGCGCTACCAAAGCCGGGGGACAACGCACCGCGAGCGGTCGCCATAAACGACAGCGATGAGGGCCAGAGCCTGACTGGCGGTCCCAGTCAGGCTCTGGTCCAGGACGTGGGCGGCGACATGCCGACGGACAATCGGCGTGACTTCAACTGCTGGGGCATCCAGTGCCGGCGCTGTTCTGCTGACTTGTTCACGCGTCCCGACTAACTCGGGTCTTGGCTGTCGCCCGCGAGGCCCTCGGCCTGGAAAACAGCTCGCCCCCACGCAAGCACCGCAGGAGAGATTGGCTGAAGCCGTCTCCCCGACCATTCCTGTACTTCGTTCCTCGGCGACGCCGCGAACCTCATGATCGCAGGCGTGCTCGCGATCGCGTGGAAACTGAACTGCACATTCCCGACAGCGACGTAGATGGTGCCGCCAGCTTGCACATAAAGGCGCACCCCATCGATCGGATCTTCAGCCAGCTCCTCAATCCAATGACAGACTCGTTGCTTGAACGCGTATGTCTCCTTCGGTAGCATCTGCGATCCCCTGTAGAACCCGGCACGCTGATTCGTTGCGGCGTTCAGAAGGTTGGCAGCGGCAAAGGCATAGGCTGCCTCGCCGCGCGTTCTGATCTCAATGCCGAGCGCAGCACGTGCCTCCCTCAGCTGGCTCGTTGCGATCTCCTGAGGCTCAGTGGCCGCCGCCAGATTGGCTGTGGCTTCGTCCACGGACTGCCCCAGGGGCGCGCCCGACTCCGCCAGGCGCATATGATTCGTAAGAAACCGAATCTGCGGCAGATGCCTCCGGCCAGTTCCCCCAAGGTCTGCCAACTCGAACAGCGATACGACCTTTGTGCTCTCCGAGCGACTGCGGTGGTGCGGCGCAAATGTAGGGTGGCAGAAGACCGCGACTAGCTCCCGGCACTGGCCTTCGCAATAGAGCGCCTGACGGTGTGCCTTTTCTTCTGTGAATCTGTAGATTAGCCAATGATCACGCCCGGCAGAGAGGAACGGCACGATTGGCCGCGCGTCTGACCGGTACTGCGCATGAGGAAGGTACCCGTCGCGAGTCGGCTCGCCGCCACTTGAAAATGCGACGTGACGCTGCCAAGGCGCTAGCGGAGCGGCCAATTCACCGACAAGCGTGCGGAATAGAAGCGCTGCCCAGGGTAGACAACGCTTCGCTTCCAACCGCTGGAACCTACCCATCATGAAGTCCATGAGAGCATCCTTAGCGGGATCTTCCTTCCGCGTGAACAGCGTGATGAAGTGACCGTCATTGGAGGCAACAAGAACGAAGTCATCGGCCCACCGCCCGCTGCGCCACATGACTCCCTGCGATGTCCCAGCGGTCTCCAGTCTCACGCGGATTTCAGTGCGGCCCTCGTTCTTGCCGGCCCGCTTGTCAAGCACGGTTAGAACATAGTCACCTATGAGCTGCTTCTCACGGACGGTCGCATCGTGATAGTCGGCCTCGGCGAACACCTGCCACGGGTATAGCTCGCGGCACCACCGAGCTCGGTGACTGTCATCGTGATTGGCACACCACGTCTCGAAAGAGAGGGCGCGAACGGACTGTGCGAGCAGATTGGCCTCCGATGTCTTGTGAGGTCCTTACGGCGGGATGAAAGCAATTCCCTAGCAGCGCCGGGCTAAATGCACCAAGCGCCCGGCCGCGGGAAAGCGCCAGCAGCCACGCACACCCCACGGCATAGAACCTTCGCCAGTTCAACCCTTGGCATCACCTGACAGCGCTCCGGTCAACCGAGCCTTTCCTCTCCTCGTCAGAGTGTAGCCACTGGCTGTGTCTCGCAGCAGACCAGCTTGCTCACAGAGCATGAGCGCATGGTTCAGCTTGTCTTCTGACCGAGCTGGTAGGGGTAAGCTGGCCAACTTGTCGAATCGTTCCAGACCGTAGTCGCCCATCACGAATCGGAAGCGGTTCTTGCCGTCGTTCCTCAAGGACCGATCGCGGGCAACCGTGAAGTGCCGGAGCACTACCCAGTCCTTGACGAGGCGACTTAGGAAGTCCGCCACACTCATCGACTGGGAGCGATTCACCAAGTCATGCAGCGACATCAGCGAGCAGAAGTCCGAATCGCTGCGCAGAATCTTCAGCGCTTGGGGATACCTGGCAAGGTTTCCCACCTCAATGGCGCAAAGCAGAAGACCAATGTAGGCATCGGCAACCGCGTGACACTTGCTGCCAAAGTCCAGTCGGCTCTCGTCCTCAAGTCTGTCGATGAGTAAGAAGATGTCGGCAACGTTCTCAGTCTGCTGCTCCAATCGCATTGCGGCACTTGCCGCGGCCGCGTACATCGATTCGAAGTTGCCCTGCTGTCCAGCCAGCGCAACAAGCTGCTGTGCGACCTTTGCGCGCATGACTCTCGGAAGGCACGCGACGCCAGCCGCTGCGACGTCAGCGCAGCAGTCATCAATCGCCTGGCTCCCTCCCCCGACCTCCTTGTCGTGGATCCAGCGCTCCACCGCGCAATAGAGCGCCTCAAGGCAGAGCCGCTGCAATTGGCGAACCTGCAGAACAGCCCATCTCGCCTGACTGGGAATCAAATCTGGCTCAACGATCGACGCACCATCGACTGCCATACCTCGCGCCATGCAGGTGCGCACTTCATCGGCGTCCGCTGCAGCGGCGTAACCCAATGCTTTGTTGGCAACGGAAACAGCATTGACGGCCCGAAGCGCCAGCTGCAGCGTTAGCCACCTCCGTCTGTCCTCGCTGGAGGCGCCATCATCCAATCGCTGTGGGAAGAACCGCTCGAGGAAGGCGTCCTGCTCCTCCTTGGATGGTGACGTGACGTCCAGCGCGCCATGAAGCGCATCAATCTGCGTACGCTTGCTGGTGGTCTTATCCGTCGACTTCAGCCACCTGTATCCCGAAAGATGCTTGACGGCACTGTCGTAGGCAGAAGCCAAGCGCTCACCCGCCTGGAGACAGCCGTATATCGAGTATTTCCGCTTCTCTAGGAAGCCCAGCCCGGTGGTCAGGCTCGGCCTGTAGGTCACCGCCTCAAACAAGGTCGCCTCGCTCGCTCCGAATGTCGAGAATGCGAGTTGCACACTCTTGTTGTCCTCTGGGAACTTCCGACGCATACCAGCCAGCTGTGGCTTCTTGGGATTCGCCCACACGATTGCAAGCTCCATCTTTTCGAAAGCACCTTCGAACAGCGCCCTGGCATCGCGTGACTTTTCCGCGGCGCCGCCTTCGAGGGCCTTCTCCACCTGGACCGCTGTCCAACAAAGTGCCGAGTAGACACGGATGTACCGAACGTAGTTGTTGAAGCCCGGTAGCGCCCCGTTGTATAGCCGCTCGTTCGTTGCCGCGAGACCCAACGGGTCATCGCCGACGAAACCCCGCTGCACAGGGGTCACGAAGACTGGAGCGTCAAGCATGCTGGAGCTCCCGCAGAATGGCCGTCAATCGGCTACGGTTTGCGGAAAAGATGACCAGGCCGCGGCACATCAGATTCTGATGGACTAAGTAGTGCTTGCTCCTCAGTGCCTTCAACTCGTCCTTGTCGAGCGACCTATTGCAAAGGGGGCAGGCGCTCCTGGCAATTCCGGCAGTGTCCAGGAGACCCTGTGTCAGTGGAAGTCGACTGTGCGTGCGCATCGCTTGCGCCACTTGCGCGACCTCTTGATCGGCTTGTCCACGCCCCCGTGATGGCCCGGTTGCTGCCATTCTCAGCAGGGCAATCAGCGCGTCGTCGACAGTAGCAGCGCTCACGATTCGGGCGGCCGTATCCGCTAACCGTTGCCGCTCATCCATCGTCAGCCTTGAGAAGAGGTCGCGCTCGAAGCCCTCCTTCGCAAGAGAAGCGAATTCCTCGACATTAAGGCTCGTTCCGCTGGCTCGGTCCACTGCTTCTTTGAACGACGACAGCGGCACCGGCGAGCCGATAGCATCAAGCCGCGACATGGCATAGACCGCCATTGCTGCCGCAATCTGCGCAACTCTAGCCCGCGCTGGGGCGGCATACCCAAAACTGGAGTATTGATCGAGCCAGGATACGCATGGCTCTACGAACGCTGGCTGCCGAATAGTCCGATCGACAACCCGGGATGCCACTACCTCAGCAAGGAGTCCCGCATCGGCGCGATCAGGTTGCTCATCCAACTTCTTCGGGATGCCTTCACATAGACGATCAAGCAGGACGTACATCTCGGTCATAGACAGGTCCTGACGTCTCCGGTCACGAGCGTCTTCGTTCCGGCCATCGCTCAACTTCTTCTTTACCGGCGGGGCCTCGTCCTCGCCTTCGTCGATCTCCTCGTCATCCGTCTCAGCTTCGTCGCTCTGTGAGTTCAGCCAGTGATTCAATGCGGTCAGCGCCTTGTCATATCTGCGCCGTTCGGAACTGGTCTTAGCGCGCTTCTCGCCGCTTTCAAGCCAGCTATCGAACAAGAAGTCCTCATCCAGCTCTTCGGCCGGTTGGGGCTCCGGAGTCTTTCCCCTTGACTTCCCCGCTACGACGCCGGCCTGAGAAGCCAAGATCTGAATGACCTGTGCGACGTCATGAAGGCTGAAGTTCCCCTGAAGGACACGGCTGATCGCCGCGCGGCGTTCGCGCTCTTGCGCTGAGATCTTCAGTTCTTCGCGAAGGTTGAGCCAGCAAGTCGCTTCCATGCCAACGCAAGAGACTTTGAGTTGCACCGCAGAACTCGTGTCGAAGGCAGGAACATGCCGGATAGCGAAGCTCCCGCCCTTCAGCTCAGCATGACCCTCATGGACGGTCACCTGGTCACGTTCAATTCGAACGTCAATGACCGCGGGCAGTTCAGCCCGGGAGGTCACCAAGCCTTCCAGGCAGCGCTCCTCCGTTAGCCAAGCATCCACAAACAAGGCAGCCTGGGGCTCAAACTCGTCGGGATCAATGGTGACCTCGAAGCCTTTTGTCTCCACCGTCTTCCAGGCGAACGGACTTTCGCGGAGCCATCTTGCGAGCGAAATCTCGACGTTCTTTCTCGTCTCAAGGCTCTGATAGGTTGCATTGACGGACCCTGTCACCACCAGCACGTCATGAGCTTGGTGTTCTCGGCGATGTACTGACCTACCTCGTCGACGAAGAAGTTCAGCCGAAAGTTGGCGGGCTTCTGATCCAGCCACGCCTTCACCTGGTTGCCGAAGTCCTCGATCGACACGCTGTACTGCGCCCTGTACTTGTCCAGGATGCCTTTGGCGTGTGCCGCGTCCTCGCCAGTGACCTCGCCGTATGCGCGAGCCACATTGCCGGCTTCAAGCAGTGCCTGCTCTCGACCCTTCTCCCAAGGCTTGTTCGCAACGCGTTGGTAGGTCGTTGTTGAGACCCCGCATCTGCAAGAAGCGCTCTCCGGCGATCACACCCACGAGGTGCTCAAATCGCTTGGCGAACGGCTGTTGGCTTAGCTTTGTGCTCATTGCAGCCACCGTTGGATGTCCTTCTCGGATGCGGGAAACACGAGCAGGTCACGACGACCTTGCCTCGCAAGAATTTGGGTGAGCTCTGGGCCCAGAACCGCCGGCAGGATCAGTTCCGCCTCGGACAAGAGATCTGCCTCTCGCAACATGCGGAAGAGGTTCTGGCGCAGCTTATGCTGGGTTGAAACTGCCAGCCCGTCCAATTCGGAGTGCCACAGCGCCTTGCTGTTGTAGAAGGCCTCGTAGTCATTGAATGTCAACTGCCTCTTCAGATGGAGGTGATTCTCACGCAGGACCTCGGTGGCGAACTCGCGAATGAAGTCATAGCGTCGGCAAGCGGCAACCCACAGGAGACTTGCTCTGTCGTGGAGGTTGACAGTGAGCAGCGCCTGCAACTCCACATCGTCGAGGTGCTCAAGCCGTGCCGTGACTTCTTTGCTCACGCGAGTCGCCGCGGCCGCGGTGCGGACCTGCAGGAGGTTCTCTTGGCGGGTCTGTGCGCGCGCCTTCGCCCAGTCCTTCGTCGCAAGATACGCCGCAGCAACCGATGCTGCTTCTTGGACGAAGAGTCCTCCTGTGGTGAAGGAAAGACGGTAGCGACTAGCCATCTGTTCTCGCTCCCGAAGTCGACGGCTGATAGCCAGGCGCGATCGCCGCACTCTTGACACCGTAGAGCGCCAGATGATCTTGCAACCACAGACGATGCTCTGGCCCATTCAGGGCGTGATCCGGTGAGCAGTCAACGCTCCACCGACGCAGGACATAGTCGAATCATCCAACAGTGCGCCGCCGAAATACTTCCGGATCACGCACGTCTTCGAGAAGAACGCGTACTGGATGCGGGTCGGCTCTCCCGAAGAAGCGCGAGATGCCCGGCGTCCAATCGCAATCCCCCTGCGGACGCTGAAGTCGCTGCTGGCTGAGGCTGCAGGCGCGGCAACCTGGGGCCAGCTGCGCCTGCCCGACGCCATGACCGAGGCCGACGCCGAGGACGCGGATCACCGCGCAAAGCTGGATGCAGCGTGGGAGATGATCGAGCCGCTCGTTGCCGCGTTTTGCGACGAGGCGAACCTTGCCAGATCCAGGTTCAGGCAACTCATTCAGCTTCGCGCCGAGCAACTGGGGGCATCGCAGACGACTCTGCGCCGACTTGTACAGCGCTACTACTATTTCGGCGGACTGCGTATCGCACTCCTGCCACTGCCCAGGGGACGCAAGCCCCAGTACCGGTACACCCGAGAGGACGGGACCTCGGCTGATTCGGTCCGTACGAGACCCATGCGTCGGCGGGGCCGACAGTCAGCGCTGGCGGCCAAGTACGGCGAGAACCACTTCCTGATCGGCGAGGACGACGTCGCAGACATGCTGGCCGCTGTGAAGCGGCTGCTGAGGAGTGGGCCGACCTACATCTCCGATGCACACGAGGAGTACCTGAGAAAGGACTTCGCCAAGCGGCACCCGGAGTTGCACAAGGCGTATACCGAGGGCGAGCACGCAGAGCCTGTGAGCCTCAGGCAGTTTCGGTACCACGTGAATCTGAACCTCGTACTCAACAACAACCTGAGCAGCAACCTGCGCCTGCAGCGCGATGCCAGAGACAAGTCCGGCTCCCTGCACTCGATCGGGCCGGGCGATCTCTATGAAATCGACGCAACGCTTGGCCGAGTGCACCTGGTGTCATCGACGCAGCCACATGTGGTTCTTGGCACGCCGACCATCTACCTGGTCATCGACCGTTGGAGTCGATTCATCGTGGCGGTCTACATCTCGCTGCGCGCACCGGCGTGGGAAGAGTTGCGCCAGGCACTCCTGGTCGCCTTCACCTCGCGCAAGCAGAGGTTTCGCAGGCTGAAGGTACTCGTCGACGACAAGACATGGCCGCGCGCCCCGATCCCCGCCGCCCTGTGTGCCGACCGCGGGTCCGATTTCATGAGCGAGGCAACGCGCAACGCCGTGGTCTCGAACCTGCGCATCGAACTGACCCCGTTGCCTCCGGGATGCCCGGACGGCAAAGCCATCATCGAGCGCTTCATTCGCGAGCTGAAGAAGCGGATGAAGTCGTCCGGCGCCAAAGGCGTCTATGCGGAACGCCCGATGACCCGCGAGGCCAAGATTGCCGCCAAGCGAGCGGCCAAGGGCGCAGCGCATTCGCTCGCGGACATGTACCGTCTCCTGGTACAGATCGTCGTCGATCGGAACAACGCCGCCCACAGTCAACTGCGAAAGTACCGTGAGCTGACTCGCGCAGGGATTGCACCTACCCCTCAGAACGCTTTCAAGTGGGGTCTGGCGAACATCACTGGCCACCGTTCTCCCCCGTTGACGGAGCAAGACTACTGGCGCTTGCTGCTCAGCCAGGACACGGCTTCGGCAGCCCGCAGCGGATTGAAGTACCGCGGACGAGACTATGTGCCCGATGGCGAAGCTGCCGAATCGCTGCTCAGGCAATTGCCAGCCAAGCGAAAGTCCGTGCAGATCCGGCTCGACAAGCTCGATCCGGGCGAGATCTTCGTTGTCAGCGCCGGGCTGCCCCGCTGGGCAAAGTTCGTTCTCAAGGAAACGAACGCTCGCAACCTCGGGACCGTGACACTGGAAGAAGAAGAGCTCATGGAAGAGGCATCCAATCGCCTCTGGGTCGAGGCCGAGCACGACAGCCGGCGCGACCGAGTGAAGGCGGATCGTCCGGTTCCGACCAAGCGCCCGCAGGGACGCACCGGCCCTTCGTCTTCTTCGCCCCATGAGCTCACTGAACGCGAGCGACGGGCCGAGCGCGACCGTGAGACGTCTTCGATCAAGGCAGCACTTCGTCCGAAGGGAGTGGGCTCCAGCGCTATCTCTGGGCAGCAAAGTCCGGCCCGAAAGACCGAAAGATCCTCGGTACCTGACGGTAGTTCTGACTGGCGCAAAGACGATGAAAGGCGCAGGATGGAGATGGTTGAAGCAATTCGGCGCAAGCGCAGGCCGGCCAAGGAATAGTCAAAGTCATTAGTTATCCTTGTCCGAACGGCGTTGCCGGGCGAAACATGATCGAAATCGAGCCAGACGAGTTCACTGCGGCGAACTACCAGGCCACTGGAGTCAGCCGGTTCAAAGGCAATCCATTCATCGAAGCCTTGCCGCAACTCGAGGACCGCAAGCTGGACTTCCTTGAAGCGCTGGCGCACTACCCGGAAATGCCCACCGCCGCCACCCGCAAGTCGGGCGAGATGATTCGCCTGATGGAGATGAACCAGATCAACGATATCGTGGTTCCTTTCGCGGAGTACGAGCAGACTGCCGTTGCGATGGCGAACATGCTGCGCGATTCGTATGTCGCCCGCCATCCCGACTCGCCCAGCGACCGACGGCGACGGCATGCCCTTGCGACCCAGGGAAGGAGCCAGATGCCCTTCCCCTCCGATTGGCGTACCTCGGGTTCGGGTCACCTGCTCATCGCGATCAGCGGGATGGGAAAGACCACGCTGGCGAAGGCATTCCTGCTGCGGTATCAGCAGCTCATTGTTCACCAGAGCTACTGTGGCAAGGCACTGAGGTGCGTTCAGGTTCCGCACCTGTCGCTGCGAGTTCCCCACGACGGGACTCTGCGAGGCTTGTGCCTGCAGTTCTTCGATGTGGTCGATCGCTTGCTCGGGACGGAGTTCAGGAAGGAGGCGCTGGCACTGCGGTCCATTGCGCCGATGGCACTGCAGATGACCAAGGTTGCCAGCGCGCTTTCGCTTGGATTGCTGGTGATCGACGAGCTTCAGAACCTGCGGTACGCCATGGGAAAGAACGCCGAGTACGTGCTAAACCTGATCAGCGACCTCATCGAGCATGCCGGCACCAGCGTGCTGACCATCGCCACACCGGCAGTGCAGCCGGTCATCGAAGGAAGCATCCGCAATGGCCGAAAGATGGCCTCGGCGGGACAGACGGTCCTGCGTCCAATGACGCTTGGCGACCCCCAATGGAAGCTGTTCTGCGAGACCTACTGGGACTATACGTACACCAAGCGCAAGCCGCGGCTGTCCAAGGAAATCCTCAAGGCGTGGCATCGCGTCAGCGCGGGCAATTCAGCCTTTGCGGCCACGGCTTTCGGGCTTGCACAGCGACACGCTATCGGCACGACGGAGTGCATCGACGAGGCAGCCTTCTTTCGTGTGGCCGAGAAGGAAATGGCCTTCCTGCAGCCCGCGATCGAGGCGCTGAACAGCGGCAATCCGTCGAAGCTTCGCCAGTTCGATGACCTGGTCTTCAGCGAACGATTCCGCGCCTTGAGGTCCCAACTCGGGGTAGCGACCCCGCCAATCAACGAACCGGTTGATGACGAGTTCGACGATATCCCAGAAGAAGAAGCACCCGAGCCGGCCGCACGAAGCAGGCAGACCAGGCCAAGCGGAAATCTCAAGACGGAGGAACCCCGCGAGCTCAACTAGCCCAGGCAAGCGCGGCAATCACATCGGGCGGCTCTCGCGGCGGGCCGCCCCAGGGTCGGGCGGCACCGAGGACACCGAGGACTCCAAGGGTTGGCCAAGGGAGAAAGGCAGGAGTCTGGGTGCGATCCAGCCAGCCGGCTCCCAAAGCTCTGAAGCGCAACTTTCAGCCAGTTGCATACAGCGCTGGATGAATCGACACATGTCGATCACCCTACTTTCGGTCGTTCATGCGGCGAGTAGGGTTTGGGCATGCCCTGGCCAAACTCGCCGCCGCTGCTTTCTTCTCCTGCGCTGGAGCCCGATGAGTTGTTCTCGAGCTGGCTGGCCAGGTGCGCGGCGTCCAATGTGCTGGATTCCGAACACGCAGTGCTCAGGTCCGTCTACGGCCTGTCGGGCCGCTTCCTGCCGAGGCTGAACGAGTTCGCGCTGAAGCTGGGGGCCTTGTGCGGGTACCTCGGCCCCTGGTCGCCCGGCCTCGACTCGGACGACTGGATCTTGCGCGCCACCGTCTACCCCTACTTCCGGCCGTTCATTTCCTGCGCAACTGACGCCCGCGCACGCGCGATCATGGCCAGCGGCAGTGGATCCGGACTCAAGACTCTTCTGGGGTTAGTGGCTAATCGCTTTGGGGCATCGACGCGTCCTCGCTTGTGCCCGCTGTGTGCCAAGGAGGACCTCCAGCGTATTGGTTTCCCATATCTGCGGCGCTCCCACCATCTTGCGGCCGTCACTCGCTGCGCCATTCACGGATCACGTCTGCAGGAATTGCCGGCTTCCAGCGAGGCATCAAATCTGTTTGCCTGGCTGTGCAGGAATCCCGAGGCGGCCCCCAAGAAGCGCTCACGCAACGCCTTCGACCAGAGCCAGTCCATGGACAGCCTGAGCGCGCGCCAGGAGCACTGGTTCGCCCGCATTTCTTTGGCGCTGTTGACGGCCGGACTCGCACCACAGGATCCGTCGGCGCGTGGCCGCGCCTACGGCGCCGCGGCCAGGCTGCAAGGACACGGGATCCGCAATGGCCGCGTCGACCATCGATCCTTGGCTCAAGGGATCCGCGCCTACTACCGGGAATTCTCGTTCCTGAGTTGCAAAGAACGGCTCTTGCAGCCCTCAAGCAACCCATCTGCGTGGGTTCGGAGCTTGATCGCAAGACCTGATCGAACCGCTCATCCCATCTGCCACATCCTGGCCATCGGCTACCTGTTCGATAGCGTCGAGAGCTTTGCACAGGCCGTGCAAGATCAGTCGCGTGCTTCCTCGAGCATCCATGTCGTCGCATCGCAAGAGGCCGAGCGGCCAACCTCGCCAATCGCTTCGCCGGGTGCTTCGCGACTTACATCGACACTGCCCGCGCCGAGACAACGCGAAGTCGATGCACCCAGCCAGCATGGAGTGCTACTCGACGCTTCAGTGTCCTGCCGGGAGGCCGCACGCCTTCTCGCCGTCTCGATCGACAAGGTTGCGTGCGCCAGACTCGCAGCGGGCATCCCGGTCGCGCAACGGCCACAGAAGATCAACTCGACACTCGCAGCCAGCTTGCTCGACCGGATGGCCCAAGGCCTCTCCCTGCCCGAGATCGCCGAGTTCAACCAGGTTTCGCTGTCCTCGCTGTATCGGCTGCTGGAATCCCATCCGCAAGCTGCGGCCACGAGAGCACACGCAACGTTCGAGAGTGATCTGCACATGCATCGAGACGCATGGGAAGACGCGGTCCGACGCTCGGCAGGACGCGGGTCGAAGCTTGCTCGAGCGCTTGCACCGGCGGCGTATGCTTGGCTCTATCGACACGACCCGACCTTTGTTCGCTCGCACAGGCCGGCACCAAGGCCGTCACGCTCGCCAGTCGTCGATTGGAATCTCCGTGACTCCATGCTCGTCCGCAGACTTGCGCTTTTGGCGCAGTCGGCACCTGAGGTTTCGCTGGACCGGCGCCGAACCGCTACGTTCTGGATGAACTGCCTGGGCTCCGGAGCACCCCATCCTGCGCGCCGGGAACGCTTCCCACAGACTATGAACTTGGTTCGTGAACTGGCGGAAAGCGACTTCAACTTTCGCCTCAGGCGCGCGAGGGGCGCGGTAGCCGAATTGAGCCGCAGGGGGCAGCCTCTCGAGTATTGGCGCGTGCATCGGGCGGCCAGCCTCCGAGATCTGCCGAAGGCGGCATACCTCAAGGCGCTCTCGCAAGTCGCGAATCGCGGGCACTCGGCGCGAAGTTGAGGTCTCGATTTGCGAGGCCTGGTCGTTCCCGGTGGCTGCAACACTGGTTGGGTTCAGCCCTTTGTTCCCACCACCTCCTGGGGCATCCACGGGAAGACGGTCATGCCCGCCTCATGACCCATTTGGCGGAAGCTGGGCCTATGGCCCCATGAGCGCGAGCTCCGCCAGTCGCATCATCTCCTAGGCCAAGAGATGAGAAACTCTTTTATAATCAACAAGTTGACTCACAAACCCCGTCGACCAACGATGCTCACCGACATAGACCTGCGCCACCGCGGCGGCCGGTTCCCGGGGGTTGCTCGCGACGCATCACCGGTGCAGCCGTGCACTGCCCATCCAAGAGTGACGCCTTCTGGGGAGCCCGTAGGAACCACACGATCGAGGGAGCCCAAAGGGGCCTCGAACAGTGCAGAGTCCTGCAAGCCGAGGCATCAAGGTCTCAAGGTCGCGACTGCAATGTCGAAGCTACAGGTCAGCGAGAGTGTTGCTTGCGCGTCGCGTTTGCCCGCCGATTCGGGTGGCCCAGGTTGAAATCCAAGGGTAAACGCTTACATAATCTTCGGTTAGGAGCAAGATACTCCGGCGCCAACACCGTTGACAAACGGTGAAGAGGGTAGCCGAGGGCTGCTCCGTGAGGAGAGAACGAATATGGAACGGTCTGAATTCGCGGGCTCCTCTGCCGTGTCGGCGGATGATCTGCGAGCCCTGGTGCGGGAGATCACCGAGTCGGTGTCGGCAGGTGTGCATGCATCGATGGCTCAGCAGTTCGCGGAGTTCGGCGGACGCATGGAGAGCCTAGAGGCCAGCGTCGAGGCGCTGCGGTCGGACTACGGCCGCAAGTTGGAGACGCTAGCCGATGCGGTGGCGCGCGCCGAACGTCGCCTCAGCGATATCGATTCGATGATGGCGCGCTACGACAAGCGGCTGTCCTCCATCGAAACCTTCCCCCGCCTGCCAATCAATCAGCCGTCACGGCTGTACGCCACGCAGGTGCAGTCGGTCAGCCACCCGAAGCGGGTTCGCGTCGGCTACGCGGGCTGAATAAGCGGAAGGACGCACTGGCGGACACCCACGACTGGCATCGCCTGCTGCACAGGGCCGCACTCGAAGTGAGTGCGGCCTTTTCGTTTCTAGCCGCAGACGACGATGGGGCTCTCTTTGCTCGCACCAGGTGACGAGCCTCGGTCACTAGTCGTGTAACAGGCGGTGTATGCTGCGCCCAAACATGGGAGCAGGTGAGGCAGGCGGATGCTTATCGCCAAACTGAAGGCAGAGGAGAACTTTGGTCTGCCGCGAAGTGCGGAACTGGTTGACCTTCCGCCGAACACGCCAGCCTCCACCATCCGGCTGACCATCCACTTCGCCGGACTGGGCGAAGTCTTCGGCGCCTGGCTTTCCAGCGAGCGCACTCGCAACGCCCGCGCAAGCACCGGTCGGATCCAGACCAGCCCGGTCTCCAGATCGAAACGGAGCACCCTTCGCATCCTCGCGCCATGGTTGGCGGCACTGCTGCCCGTGCTGGCGATAGCCGCCGATGTCTTCGCGCGCGAGGTTATGGGTACGCCGCACCTGCTCGAGAGTGCAGCGACATTGCTCCTGCAGGCCCTGAAGGCACATTCGCAGGGCTTGGTGTGGTTGTGCCTTTGCGGACTGGCCTGGCTGCTGTCATTCCGGCTGCTACGGCGCACTGCGCTATGCACGATCCACATCGTGCTGTTGCGACCGCACGAACCCCTGCCCCCAATCCCGCCCTCGCTACTGCGCAGACGCAACACGCACGTGTTTGCCGTCAGAGCACTTGGGCATGACGCGCGCCAGAAGTTCTTCGGTTTCCTGGAACGCCGCGCAGGGACGCCGAAGACATACGAGTCCACGTCCTGGGAACTGTGCGAACCGGTTCGGGGCAAGCGGATGCAGCAGGTGCCATGGCGCGACTACTGGTCACTCGTGCGCTGCTGCCTGACCTACATGCTGCCGCAGAACACCGCCGAGCCGGAGTTCGGCGTCGCATCGAGCTTCACCGCGAAACAGCACCGCTCGCTGCTTCGCTTCTACCTCTTCCTCATCCTGCTGTCCGTGTTGCCCTCGATCGCGCAGCACCTTGGTCTGCTCAGCGAGGTGCCCAAGGAGCTCAAGCAGTATCTGGCCGCGGCCGCGATTGGCTGGGTCACGGTGGGAATCATGCTGCACCGTCTGGTCTCGCTGCACCTGCGCCGCTGGGAGAAGCACACCCGGACCTTTCCGTTTCGCGGCAGCCCCATCCTCAAGAGGATCGAGGATGCCGACCCCCACCAGTGGGTGGAAGTGCCCACGGACACGTATGAGTTGCCGATGCGCACCTTCGGCATGAGCTACGCGCAGCTCCAGCAAATCGTCCTGGCAGTGCTGCTCGTGATCTTCCTGACCCTCCTTCAGCTGATCGGTTGACCATGAATGTCATGAGAGGAGCATCCGCCACACATCTGGAGGCACTCCTGTGGGTGCTGTTCTCGGACGCGAATTCGCGCTTCAACACCCTGATCGAGGAGTGCGCACATCTGCAGGAGACCATTCAAGGCCTCATCGGCAAGTCCACGCTGGTCAACGAAGTCATCGCACTGACACGCTCGGACGATCTGCCGCAAGGCTTCGAGCGTCCGGTAGCGTGCGACCCCAAGTCCGACCCCCGCTACTATGACATCCCCGTGCGCGATCGCGCCTTCCTGAGCCTTTGGAACGCGCTGGGAGCGCAGATCATCGGGTTGCATCACAACCAGACCACGCACCGCAGCTCCTACGAGCTCCTGGTGTGCGGCGAGGTGGGTTCGGACATCGGAAGCTCGCAGCGCCTGTACTGGTATCTGAGCCAGCGCGCGTATTTCCTGCAACCCGTGTTCGAGCACTACACGCGGATGCTCGAGCACGCGCACGAGAAGCTCATCCAGATGCTGGAGAACCAGGCCGGCACGCTCCCGCAACCGATCCTGCTGAGGCGATGGAACTCCGCAGCCTACGGCGAGTTTCTCTCCGAGTACAGCCGCCACGTCAACTGGGAGTCCGGCGAGCTGGTCCGGCGACTGTGGCCGCGCTCGAATGGACCGCATAGGTCAGGCTCGCAACGCGACACAGCGCGATCTGTCCCGCCGGAGTCAATCTTCCCGGATGCCATTACGCACACCTGGTCTCATCAGCCCACCAGCTACGCCAGCAGTTTCGACGTGCACATGGCCAGGGCAGGCGTCACCCGGTCCAAGCGATTCGGGATCATCCGCAGCGCCTATTTCTACCTCGAGCAGCCACTGCTTTTCCCGCTCCTCTATCACGAATGCGCACACCTGAACTTCCCGTCCAATGACAGCTTCATGGACGTGCCCGACTCCTTCTTCGGGAGCCGGCTGATAGCTGTGATGTCCTTGCGGCACGCGCAGTTCACGGTGACCGACCCGGGGATGACGTACGAGAACTTCTGGGATCACTTCACCGAGGAGGTGTGGTCGGACGCGATCTCCGTGGCGCTGGGTGGCCGCGCCTACCTTCTCGCGCTGGCGTTGCAGTTGGTCGGGCAGTCCGGCGAGCAGGAGTTCAGCCACTATCGGATCGAGGAAGACACGATCTATCCCCTTGATCAGCTCGGAAAGGTGCCCTACCGCAAGTACGAAGCCAAGTACCCCGAGCTTTCCATGTCCACCTTCTGGGAGGCACGGCTGGCCATCGCCTGCGCAGTGCTCAAGTCGCTCAAGGGCGACAACGCTCAGAAGGAGGACCTGCAGCTCATCGCTGCGTTGGAAGAACTTCAGACGGCGTGGATCGACAGCGGCCATCACGCGTTCGATGCCTACGGCACCTCCGAGGGGCATGAACAGCTGTGGGACCACAGGATCGAATTGAACGAGTGGGTGCAATCGACGATCTGGGCCCACCTGAACGAGCACATCCAAGTTCTGGCGGAATGTTCGAGGATCAACTCGACCTACGTCCTGAACTCACCCAACACGGCGGAATGGATCAACCGCAGCGTGGCTGAGCAACGGCAGACCACCGTCGGAGCCGTTCCATCGGACGAGTTCAAGATGCCCGCCACGTTCCGCCTGGAAGAGGTGGCGCTGGACGTCCGCATGCGAATCGCACGCGACATCGCCGTGCAACTGTCTGGGCAGGCCGAGCAGTCCGGGCGATGGACTGACAGCTTCGCCAACTGGACGCGCGGAGACGGGGCCCTAGCATTTCGCATCGCGCTCGAGTTCAGCACACTGCGCCGCTCTCTGATGGAGGCGCTGGCCGACATCTGCGATCGGCGCCCGGGCGAGGACGCTGGAACGTTCCAGCCGTTCGACGACACGCCCATCTCGCAGCGCTTGCGAGCGCTGGCCGGACGGCTGCCCACCGACAATCGCTACTGTTCCGACTTGCTGAGGAAGAAGGAACTCACGAACTGGACCCGGCCGAGTTCGGTGAACATCAAGCTCGAGACAGAAATACTTGCCGAGCTCAATTCCATCGCAGACCAGATCATGGCTAGCAATCGGAACGGACCGATTGCAACGGCAGCACAGGCAGGCACGCTGACCTTCGGCGTGGTGCGCCCAGGGGAGTACGCGGCAATAACTGATGGGACATCTCCGTATCTGAAGGTCGGAGAGCGACTCAAGAATCAGGTCGTTGAGTCGGCGAAGTGGCACAGCACCCTGTGCAAGTCCGGCATCGACGCCGATCCAGACCCCACCGCTGTGTCCACGTCGCTGCTGTCGCTGGTCGGTGAGTACCAGTACCTGACCTACGTGAAAGGGTCGACGCCCGTCGAGCGCGATGCGCACGTCCATGCGGAGGTCTCCAGGCTGCTGGTCAAACCCAGGCTCGTGTTGAGCGTCGGCGGCAAGCCGCTGGACGAGGCGATAGAGCAGTTCGCGGCTACGCACTACGCCCGCGTATCGTTGATTAGGTACCGATACCGATGGCAGTGGAGCGAACTCAGGGCGCTGCTGGACGAAGACTTGCGTCTGGCCAAGCCGTGGCTGAGCGGCTATTCGCTGCTGCTGTCCAGCGCCTGGGAAGACGCGATTCTGATCACCTGGCATCGGCACTCGGATGATTTGTGGGAATCGAGCAACCGCGCGCTGAACGTGACCTACGGATCGGCCGACGTGCAGTCCAACTTTCACGTCCCAGACCAGGTCACGGCCTCGGCGCTGGCGCAACAGCAGATCGGCAATGCGCTTGAGCCGGCCGCCACGCCTTCCAACGACTGGTATCAGACTTTCGCGACCTGGGCGGAACAGTCTGGCCTGGTGCGAAGGATCTACGGCCGCTCCGGCAGGTACGACTACACCGTGGTTTGGGCTCAACCGTCTCAGGGCGACAGTGTCCCGGCAGGGTCAGCACTTTCGGCCGGTGTAACTGCGGCGGAATCGTCGTCGCTCGATGCCTGCAGCATCGGCCTGGCTTCACTGCCTCACTCCGCGTGGCGGGGGCTGGCGAGCTTCATTACCTCCTTCGAGAAGCGGACCTTCGCCCTGGACCCGAGGGGGCAACCGCATCACGACAGCGAGCATGGCGGCCAACCGGCCCGCTACAAGGCCGTGACGCACTTCGCCCTGCGCGACCGCGAACTGCCGCCTTGAGCGGGCCGTCGTAGCCGGCCTCGATTGGCGAGCCGAGCAGGCCGGCAGCCTGGGCAGGCTCACGCGATCTGCATCGCCAAGCGCGAAGTTCGGATTGGCGCCCTTATTCGCGCAGTTCGTCACGCTAACCTCTCGTCGTGCCCCGCTGGCGCAATCCGTTGCGCACTGGCGCTCCGAAGCCAGCGTCGCCAGACGCAAGTCTTGCCTAGCTACACCCGCCGCCCGTTGATGTGAGGACTTCAGCGGGCAGAAGTGGGACGGTGGCCGGCAGCACCTACTGAGTTTGCGATGCTGAGCGGTAACCAGAACTCAAGTTCGGCGAACTGCAAGTGAGCCTTCATCTGATACGAGCAACTCGGGGACCGCGACCGATGCAGCGCCGAACACGGCGATCAAAGAGACGGCTTGAGATTGGCAGCAGGCTTTCAACAGGAACGGCCCGAATGGCAGCTGCCGCTCAAAACGGTCGATCCATCGAGGCACCTCCCCACTGTCAGCGCCTAGGGCGCATCTACTGCGGAGGCGCTTAGCCTCCCTCACTAGTAAGTTCACAGCTGCGGAACTCAAGCTCTGCTACGCACCAGGTCGAGCAGACGGCCCACGATGCGCTCGCCATCGGCGCGCAGCCCGTTGTGGGCGTACTCGTTGGTGATCCAAGCGCGCAGCCCACGAACCCGACGCGCGGTGTCCTCGGCGAATGACCGCTCCACATATGCGTCGTCGACGTACACCGTCGCGGCCACCGGCACCTCGTTGAGCGCCAGGCGATCGTCGTCGTACAGGCGCGGCCAGGGGTGGTGTGCGAGCAGTTGCGCTGCTTCGCGATGCGCGTGCAGTCCTGCGTAGTCATCCCACATCCAGGGAAAGACATGCTCGGCGCCGAGTAGCTCGCCGCTCACTGCGTCGTCAGGGGCCGTGCGCTGCGCCGACCAGCGCGTGGCGCCGCCATCGGCATACGAGGACTCGTGCAGCGTCGCGTAGATCGGATTGCGCTCCCAGGCCGAAGCCTCCTGCGCGTCCCAGAGAAACGCGGCCGATGCGAAGGGCAGCTCGAGCAAGTGATGCAGCCGTTCGAATCCGGCGCTGTCACCCAGCCACATTCCGACCTGACGGAAGCGACGCGCCGTGAGACGGTCCCCGCTGGGCAGGCGAACGTCCTCGTCGTCGAGCCGGCGCAGGATCGTGCGCAGACGCGCCAAGTCGCCTGGATAGCGTGCGTGGTAGCGCTGGTTGGCTTCGCGTACGCGCACCCACGTGGCCGCGTAGACCTCGTCGACGGGCCGGTTCGTCACCGGCGCCAGGCCCCCAGTGATCAGCACCTCTCGAAGGCTTTCGGGCGCCACCGACAGGTAAGTCAGCGACGTGAAGCCACCAAAGCTCTGGCCCAGCAGGCTCCAGCGCTTGACGTCCAGTTCCGCGCGGATCCATTCGAGGTCGCGCACGATGGAGTCCGCGCGAAAGTGAGTGAGGTATTCAGCCTGCTCCGTCGGCGTTGCACCAGGCAGGACAGGTCCGACCGGCGTGGAGCGGCCCGTGCCTCGTTGGTCCAGCAGCAGCACACGAAAATCGGCGAGCGCTCGTGCCAGCCACCCGGACGGCGGGCTCGTGGGCCGCGTGGCCTCGAAGCCTGGTCCACCCTGCAGGAACACGAGGTAAGGGCGGTCGCGGCCGTCGGGCGCTGCCACCTCACGGGTGAATACAGTGATGCTCCCGCGCTGCGGTTCGCCATGGACCAGCGGAACCAGGTGCTCGCGCTCGGTCAAAACCGCACCGGGAATGATGTAGGTCGTGCTCATATCGACACGATACCCGCGGCGCGCCGACACCGAAGCATTGCTTGGCGCGTTGTTCGCGGATCTCGTTTCCGGCCTGGCTGATACGAAGCTTTGGCGAACCGGCTTGACCGCGGACGTCACGGATGGAACCCGGAGAGCGCTCTCAGTTAGCAATGCACTATCGACTGCTGTCTGCGCCTGACCATCTCCTGCGCACAGAAAGAAGCTCCAGCAGAAAGAAAAACGCCGACCGAAAGCCGGCCGGCGCTCCTCAAGCAGTTGCCATGAATTGAGGAGAGAACGTCCTCGAGCGCAATGCCACTGGTCGATGCCACGGTCGTGCGCCTTCAAACGCCGCGGATGGTACTCGCTGCGTTCTGTGAGTGGGTTGCTTTAGTGAGCGTTGATGCTGTCCGCCGCAAGGACATTCATGCGAAATCTCACGGCGCTGGGCACAGTGAATGCGAGCGCAGCGCTCGCGCGGATATCGACGCAATCGATCAACCGGAGCTCAGCGTGCGCTCTTGAGTTCCGCAAGTCGCGCTGCCGCTTCCTTCTTGCCGATGCCACGAAGTTCGACGATTGCGGACAGGCTCGTGGTCCGAGGCTGGGCCTTGCCAGCTTCCCAGTGATAGATCGACTGCCCTGACGCACCTACTAGCAGTCCGAAATCTGCAGCTGAGAGCCCAAGCCTGCGACGGTTTGTGGCCAGGCCCTTTGCGCTGAATCGAACGCGGCCTCCGGACTCTTCAGCGTTGCCCTTCTCGGCGGTCTTCGCCTTCGCGCTGGGGGTTCGCCCGCGCGACACTGTCTTCAGCAACTTCTCAAGATCGCGAACTTGGCGCTTGAGCGCCACGAGTTCTGTCCGATGGGCAGCAAGCGTCTTCTTCAATCCGTCGGTCGCTGTACGCAATTCCTTGCGTGCGAGGCGCGCAATCTCGGACTTCAATACGGAGGCAATGTTGGGCATGTCTGGCATTCTGCACTTGTCGCTCGAACCAAGCTCGATCACGGCTATTGGACGGTATGCAGACCGCCAAGATCGAATATGGCAATAGGCGTCTGCCGATTGAGCACACCGACAGGCAAGTCATCTCAACGAAGATACAGTGCGCGCATGTGCACCCGCTACGTCTCCCCTGAGGCTGCCGCCATCGAACGTGCCTGGCACATCGGACGCCACACGCCCTGGCGTGGAGCGGAAGTGTTCCCCCAAAAGCAAGGGGCCTTCATTCGGGCTGCGAGAGATTCTTCGGAGGCCGATCGGGAACTGGTGGTGGGCCAGTTTGGCCTTGTGCCGTGGTTTGCCAAGACGCCAAAGCTGACGTATTCCACGTGCAATGCACGAAGCGAAGAGCTTGCGCAGAAGGCTACGTTCAAGGATCCGTGGAAGTACGGCAAGCGGTGCATCGTGCCGGCCGAGTCCTTCTTCGAGCCATGCTGGGAGACCGGGAAGAACGTGTGGTGGCGCTTTCGGCGCGCGGACGGAGAACTCTGGGGTCTCGCCGGCCTATGGAACACCTGGACTGACAAGGAAACTGGAGAAGTGGTCGAGAGCTACACGATGCTCACACTCAACGCCGACCATCACCCGCTGTTCAATCGAATGCACCGCCCCGACCCGAAGCGCCCGCCCAACATGCAAGACAAGCGATCAGTCGTTCCCGTCCAGTTCGAAGATGTGGACCAGTGGCTTCATGGGACCCAGGAAGAAGCGAAGGCCTTGATCCGGTTGATGCCCGCAGAGGGTTTTGACGCCGGACGAGCCTAGTCGATGGCTGGGAGGGCCTTGCTACGTGTAGACGCCGTACTCGAGCCGCATGAGGAACTCCTCTACGACCTCCGTGCCCGGAACGGTCCGAAGCATGTCGATAGGGCGCTGCACGTCGAGACCCAAAGCGGGACGGATCATCCAACGCTGTGCCTCTTCCGCACCGCCGAGGATGTGCTCCGCCAAGGCCAGCACTTCCGCAAACCTCCACGTCGCACTCGCCAACTGGGTCGGCATGTTTCGCTGAGGGGTGTTCTCTTGGCGCTGGAGCGTACGTGCGCTGATCCCCAAAACGGCTCCAACATCGGAAGCTCTCAGCGCCGGAAACGTGCGCATCAAGTGCAGCAAAGAATCAAAGGGGACGCCCTTTAGGATGGCGTTGTGGACTTCTTGAGGACTGCAGGGCTGGGGGCCGAATCGCTTTGCGCCGCCCAGAATCAGCCAGGCAGCACGGTACGTGTCCGCCTTGAGGTCGGCCGGTTCGCGGACGGCGGCTGGCGGCAATCGCTTGGCGCCAACGGTGGAACCTGAGTGCAGCAATCTCGGTCAGCGGTAGTTCGTATGCGCACAAGCGTCGTCCAGATCTGGACACCTTGTCAAGCCAGCATTGGGTGCCAGCGGACCCTGAGAGTGGGATCCGACCAATAGCCAAGTGCGAGAACTTCGGCAGATGGCAGCCATTGAGACAGACATCTGCCGGCCATTTAACTTGGCATTCCTCTGTTTGGACCTCCAGCCGCTGCGCTTCGGAACTGACCAGCAATTTGACTCTGGCCGATGACGCTGCCCTCAGGCTGCAGGCTATCCGCGAGTGACAGCTTCCACTGGATACGAACGGAGACTGTCGACCCCAAGCAGCCGCTCGACGCTCTGATCGGTTTGCCCAATTCCTGTCGCTGCAGTCGTTCCGCCGACATCGGCCGGATCCGGATGAGTGTCGAGTCCACGCCGCGTGATGAAGGTGTGATTTGCACGGCTTCCGGCAGTTGAGCCTTTCCTGGCGGAATGCGACCGCTCCTCCTGCTCGTTGAAGCGAGAGAGACGCCGACGTTCGACCTACGGCGTAGGCATTCTGGAGTGCCAACGATGTGGTCGAACTCAACATGTGCTGGTCGCACTGCAAAGGGCAAGCGTGGCACTGGGCTGCTGGTCTGGTTCGAGCGGACCGGGTCGGTCGCGATAATGCTGGTGGTGAAATACACCAGAGGCAGTAGCGAGAACCTGCCGCCGGCGTCCTTGAAGCGGCAGAAGGAGCACTTCGATGGCTGAAGCGATCAAGTTTCTGGTTTGCGGCTTGGAACGAGGGCTCGTCAAAGGCAAGGCAAGGCAGGCGGGTAAGCCGCAATCGCCCGAGAGTGTCGAGCCTACGCGCGCCGGTCGGCCCCTTGGCTTGAGGACTAAGCACAGCAAGCAACAGGTGAAACTGCGGCTCGAACCGGGTGTGCCTGAGGCTTCGCGCGCTTGCGGCGACCGCTGGCAGACGCGCAGAAAACACATACTGCAGGCGGCGTTGCGGTTGGCGGGGCAGTTGCCTGGCTGACATGGTCGATCCAGTGCCCGACGCCGTCGCTATTCTGCTCGACGCCTATGCGCAGGCCCAGCCTCGCCGGGCGTCTGGCGGCATCCATGCCATGGCCGGATTTGCCTATCAGGCGGAGGTAGCAATCTACCGGGCCGTCACCTGTCTTGTCGCATCGAATGATTTTGGCGAAGCCGGGCGGGTTTTTGTCGAAGCCTTGTCGGATGTGGCCATTCGCAATGACAACGGGTCGTTGGTCCTGCTCCAGGTCAAGCGCACGCTGACGGCCGCGGCACTCGACAGTGCGGCAGAAGAAATGGCTGCCATCGAAGCGGTAGACGCCACACTGGCCCAGCCGGTGAGACCGTCCTACGGCGTGGTGTGCCAGCACCGAAGTATCGAGCTCGACTGGGCGCGATTGCCCGGCTCATCACTGCACGTCGGACTGGTGAATCGCTTGCGGCTCGAAGGCCGTCTTCAGTTGCCCCAGCAACTTCCCAACCCCCGTTGGCAGGCGCTTGCCGCGTTGTGGGACTGCCATTCAGACCCATTTGGATTCCTCCATTTTGCCTTGGACCGCATCGTGCATCGGCGGGTCGATGTGGGCGATGCCGCGGCCTGCTGGGAGGTACTGGCCGAGCGTTACCAGCAAGGCCGCGTGCAGGCAGCCGACTGCGGGCACCACCTCGATGTCGCCGATGTGCTCATAGCAGAACAGGCTGCACAGCACCTGGAAGTGGGCAAGCGCGTCACCTGGGACCGCTGGCGTCGCGGCCAGTACATGCCCCGGCCCGTGTTGGCCGACGATGCCGCTCGCCGCGCCCTGGCGCTGCGCGAACAGGCCGTGCAGTCGTCCGCGGCCGAACTGAGCGTGTACTGGCTGGCCGGCCGCTCCGGGGCAGGTAAGAGCGTGGTGTTGCTCAACTGCGCGAGCGCCCTGGTGCAGGCGGGGCACAGCGTGCTTTGGCTCAAGCCGGAGGAGTTAGAGCCCGCACTGGCGCGGATTGCCCGCGGCGAAGGCTGGGCCACGCCCGACTTTCTGGCCGTAGACGACATCTTCGACCCGGATGCGCGGGACAGGATCGACCTCGGCCGCATCAGCATTCTGGTCGACGAACAGGGTGCACGCGATTGGCCGGTACTGCTGACCTGCGGGCCCAGCGAATTTTCAGACGACTTTGCGGAGCAGAGTCGCTTCCAAGGCTTCTCAGTTCATGCGCATGAGGTGCCGTTGCTAGACCGCGCGGAAACCGAGAGATTCGTGGTATGGGCAGCGCCGCACCTAGGCACCAGCGATCCGACTGTGGCGGCCGATCGCTGGGCCGGCCTGGCCTTGTCGCAGGGTGCCCAGGGGCAGGGCTTGATCGTCTCGGTGGCTACCGAGCTCGCCAGCGGCGACATGCGACACTTTGGGCAGCGTTTTGCAGACCGCTTGCGCCACCATGGCGACCCTTTCGCGCTGCGCATACGGCTGTGCCTGGCCGTCAACCGCCTGTACCTGCGTGCGCCGGCCGCTTGGCTAAGCAGCGAAGACCGGGCGCACCTAGAGGACATCAACCGCGACGGCGACTTTGCGTTGGAAGCGGCCGAGGCCGGGCAGGACTGGTTACGTCTGACGCACCCGCATTTGAGCGATGCGATCTACCCGCATTTGCTGCAACCGGCACGACCGCGCCTGTTTGCCGACGACCTGGGCGATGCCTTCCAGCGAGCCCTTGCGGGTGGGCACGATGCACTGGCCCAGCGTCTGTTGTTGACCTTCTCCGCCAACGGGGGGCACGCCCGCGCGCAGCGCATGCAAGCGGTCGAGGAGCCACGGCTGGCCGAGCGCTGTGTCCAGGCCTGGCGTGCACACCCTGCTGGCGGCGATATCCGGCTGCAGGCCGGCATGCGCGTCAGCCTCGCCTGCTGGCCGGCAGCCCTCCCTTGGTTGGACAGGCCGATCGACAAACTGATCGCCGACGCCTTGCGTGGCATCGACCAGGCGGAGGCCCAGTTCGCTGGTCTGGGCTGGTGGCCGACTTGGTGGAACCGCCTCTGGTCCTGTCACACTGACCACACGGCACTGGTCGATTGGGCGGAGTCCCGGTTGGCCGGCAGCGCGGGTGCGCCCGAGGCGGCCTGGTCCCACGTCTGGGAAGCGGTATGGCGCGGCACGCGGGGCGAACGTCGCGAGTCCATGGCGATTGCCGCCCGCCAGTGGCTCAGTTCCCAAGGTCATAGAGCCGACTGGCACTTCGTCTGGAAGGCGCTGCGCGGCGCCTCCGATGCTGATCGGCCGTTGCTAGTGAATCTGCTGGCCACTGCGCTGCCGCACAAGGACGGCGGTCACTGGCCCCACATCTGGCAGGAGGCGCTACTTGGCCCCCCGGAAGGGCAGGATCTGGCCGGCCTGATCGCGCAGGGCTGCGACTGGCTGGGCGGGCGGGAAGACAAGGACCAGTGGGCGTACGTCTGGGAAGCGCTGCTGGCGCGGACGCAGACCTTGCCCGAGGGCTGGACGGAACTGAGCCTTGTCAAGCTGGGCTGCGACTGGCTGGGCGGGCGGGAAGACAAGGACCAGTGGGGGTACGTCTGGCAAGCGCTGCTGGCGCGGACGCAGACCTTGCCCGAGGGCTGGACGGAACTGAGCCTTGTCGAGCTGGGCTGCGACTGGCTGGACGGGCGGGAAGACAAGGACCAGTGGGGGTACGTCTGGCAAGCGCTGCTGACGCGGACGCAGACCTTGCCCGAGGGCTGGACGGAACTGAGCCTTGTCAAGCTGGGCTGCGACTGGCTGGGCGGGCGGGAAGACAAGGACCAGTGGGGGTACGTCTGGGAAGCGCTGCTGGCGCGGACGCAGACCTTGCCCGAGGGCTGGACGGAACTGAGCCTTGTCAAGCAGGGCTGCGACTGGCTGGGCGGGCGGGAAGACAAGGACCAGTGGGCGTACGTCTGGGAAGCGCTGCTGGCGCGGACGCAGACCTTGCCCGAGGGCTGGACGGAACTGAGCCTTGTCAAGCTGGGCTGCGACTGGCTGGGCGGGCGGGAAGACAAGAACCAGTGGGCGTACGTCTGGGAGGCGCTGCTGGCGCGGACGCAGACCTTGCCCGAGGGCTGGACGGAACTGAGCCTTGTCAAGCAGGGCTGCGACTGGCTGGGCGGGCGGGAAGACAAGAACCAGTGGGCGTACGTCTGGGAAGCGCTGCTGGCGCGGGCGCATACCTTGCCCGAGGGCTGGGGCGAGCAGAGACTGCTCAGTGTTGGGCTCATGAATGCCGAGGGTGCCGCGAATGCAGACTTAGTTTTGCCTATCCTCAAGGCCGTCCTGCTCAGTCGTGGGCAACTTGAAGTTGCCGAGCAACGACGTGCAGATACGCTTGTCGTCCGCTGGCTACCTCAGCTTGCTGAGCTCGCGCCAGGACCTGCCAGCCATGCGCTTGAGGCGATGCTCGACGCTCGCATGACGGCCCTACCTGGCGTCCATGATGCTGTGCGAGCATGGTGTACCGGCCATCGGAGCCATAGATCTTGGCCATTGTTGCTGGTTAAGGCGCTGACCGCTTGGCCGGAGGATCAGGCGCTTCTTGACTTGGCCGCTGAGTTGGCACTGATCGTTGAAGCACATCCAAACGCAGGCTGGCTCCACAAGGCAGAACGTATCCTGGATCCAGTCGAGGTTGGGGACTCGCCACCGGCGCTGAGGCAATTGCTTCTGTGCATTCGCGGCCGCAAAGAAAGTCCGGCCTGGCAGGAGGTCAACCGCTGGATCGACAGCGGGCAAGAGGTGACCGCTACCGTTGTGGCTGTTGGGCGCCAAGTCGTGGTGGAGCTTGCAGGAGGCATGTTTGCGGTGCTGGCCCGACCGGGCAGCAGCCTGCGCGTCCGAGATCCAGTACGCGTGGTTGTGGCGAGCGCCAATCGAGTCATCGATCGTGTCTATGTGCGTCGGGCAGTGACTCGAGCAGAACTGCCTTGCATAGGCGAAGTGATCGAGTGCACGATCAACGGCTTCGCGCAGTACGGCGTTTTCGTGCGTGTTAACTCGGTGTCTGGTTTGATCTTGGCCCGTGAACTTCCTGCCGATCCGCAGGCGTGGGAGCAACTGCTCCCGATCAGATCGCGGTGGATGTTGCGCATCACCAATCACACGGCAAGGGGATTCAATGGGGCGATCGTCGATCCGCCATGGGCGCTTAGTTGAAGATTAGCCGCTGCGCGGCAACTGACCCCCGACTCGAACACGGCGCAGGTGATCTGGCCCAGCTGACAGTAGCGCACCGCGTCCATCAACACTGCCAACACGCTGCCGTTGTCGATCACGGCTTGCTGATGGTGCTGCAGTTGCCGAGGGAGCCCGGCCCATGGCGGACCGGCCAGTCCTCCTCCAGCATGCCGAGAAGCTGTCAGTCACCAACGACTGTTCATGGCCGACAGCGTGAGTAGGCGACCGTGCCGGAAAGCTGACCTCGGGCGCGCGGCCCGGCATGCCGCGACGTCGATCCGCGGCAAGGAGTAAGACCTCGCGAAGGAGCATCGTTGTCGACCCTCAACTTGATGGGAGTCCATCATGGGATCCAACGTCAACGCTGTTCATCGCGAGCCGTGGAACAAGGGCAAGATCGTCGGTCAGAAAGCGCCGTTCAAGCTCAAGGACATCTGGGCTCTTCGTGTTCGTCTCCAGATGGAAAGCCGGGTGCGCGAGCTTGCCCTCTTCAACCTCGGGATCGACAGCAAGCTGCGCGGCTGCGACCTCGTCAGCCTCAAGGTCCGGGATATCTGCCACGGTGACCAGGTGGCGACACGCGCCGTGGTGATGCAGCACAAGACTCAGCGACCGGTGCAGTTCGAAATCACGCCGGCAACCCGCGATGCTGTTCAGAAGTGGATCAAGCAGGCCGGGCTGAAGGCCGAAGACTTCGTGTTCCCGAGCCGCATCCACGACTCACCACATCTGGGAACGAGGCAGTACGCTCGAATCCTTGGTGGCTGGGTTGAGGAGCTCGGCCTCGATCCCGCCGAGTACGGCACGCACTCGATGCGCCGCACCAAGGCCACATTGATCTACCGGCGAACCAAGAACTTGCGGGCCGTGCAACTGCTGCTCGGCCACTCCAAGCTCGAGTCGACGGTGCGGTACCTCGGCATCGAGGTCGACGACGCGCTGGAGATCTCTGAGCAGACCGAGATCTGATCGGAGAGTGCCGCGGGCCGGCCGGGCGGCTTTTCCAGCCGAACGGCCAGCCCGAAAGTCCCGAAAGGCGGCTCTCTGGAGCAGCCACGAACTGGAGCTCTCGGCCATGAGCGGACGGTGGGTCCTATGCCCGATAGCGGTCCCTCAGCGACAGATCTTCGAGTGCCAGGGCAGACACTTCCTGCGTCTCACTCGTCGACCCGACGCGATATCGCACTCACGATCGCTTCTCGGAGTTCGAGCAGAGGAGCCCTCAGCGCATCGACTACGGCTTCCACGCGCTCAACGCTCGACACGCTGACATTCAACGAATAGCAGGTCTCCCCCAATGCGATGGGGGCGGCGAGGGCAACCACTTCCGGCTGCCAGGAGGCGGCGCAGAAACCCGAGTCGCGCACGCTCATGATGGACTGCTCGATCTCCGCCAACAGCGGCGGCCATTGCTTTCCTCGCCGCGCCTTGAAGACTTCGTACAAAGCCTTGCGCCGCGCCGTCGAGGTCGTGGCCAGGTAGACACGTCCGAGCGAAGTCAACTCCATGGGCACGCGCTGACCAGACACGACGTTGCGAAACGCGACCCGGCGGCTGTAGCGGATGGATTCCAGGTAGACCATCTCGTCCCGATCCGGTGCGGCCAGACCGACATTGATGCGCTGACTCTCGGCAAGCGCCCGCATCAGCGGCGCGGCGATCTGCAGGATCGTCGATCCGGATCGCATGGCATGCGCAAGGCTCAGCACGGCCGGCGCCAGTCGGTAGCCCTTGCGCAGCGGTTCCTGCTGCAGCATCCCCATGCCCACGAGTGTTTGACTCAAGCGGCTGACGGTTGCCCGCGACAAGCCGGTGCGGTCAGCCAGTTCGCCGTTGCCCAGAAGATCCGAACCGGGTCGGAAGGCGCGAAGGATCTCAACGCCGCGCTCCAGAGAACGATTGGCCGGCGAGGTGCCGGGCTTGTCAGTGGATGTCCTCTTCGGCTCCGTGGGCATCGGTGTTCCCCTTGAAGTTATCTGCTGCCGCGAAGACAGACGCAACGCCGCCTATTTCCATTCTATGGAAATCAAAGGCAGACATCGCTGCCCCCTCCGCCTACTCTTCGGATCACGCAGACGCCACTCGAATCGAAGTGCCCCAGCACTCCGGCAGATGCACGGTCCACTCATCAGGAGACAGTCGTGATTGCACGCAACACCGTCCTGCGGCGGCTCGCCGCCTTCGTCTTCGCCAGCGCGGCGTTCGCATCGACCCACGCTGTCGCGGCCTATCCCGACAAGCCCATCCGCCTGGTCGTGCCGTTTGCCCCGGGCGGCGGCACCGACCTGGTCGCCCGCACGCTTGCCGTCGGTATGGGCAAGGAATTGGGACAGCAGGTCATCATCGACAACAAGCCCGGTGCGGGCACGATCATCGGCACCGACAGCGTCGCCAAGAGCCCGGCGGATGGCTACAGCATCGTCATCGCGACCTTCGCCCATGCCGTCAACCCGAGCCTGATGGCGAAGCTGCCGTTCGACACCAGCAAGGCCTTCGCACCGATCTCGCTGATTGCCAAGGGACCGAACGTCCTGGTCGTGCGGGCCGACAGCCCCTTCAAATCGGTCAAGGACGTGATTGCAGCGGCCAAAGCCAAGCCTGGCAAGCTGACCTACGCCTCGCAGGGCAACGGCACCTCCGCGCATCTGGCGGGTGAGATGTTCACCAACCTGGCCAAGGTCGAGATGACCCACGTGCCCTACCGCGGCGCGGGCCCGGCCATCACCGACCTGCTCGGTGGCCAGGTCGACATGATCTTCGGCACGGCCGCCGCCGTTGCGAGCTTCGTCGACAGCGGCAAGCTTCGGGCGATCGGCGTCACCTCCGTGAGCCCCTCCCCGGCGCTGAAGGGCGTGGCGCCCATCGGCCAGGACGTGGCGGGCTACCAGGTGGAAAGCTGGTATGGCCTGTACGCCCCGACCGGCACCCCGGCCGACGTGATCGCCAAGCTCAGTTCTGCTGCCAAGAAAGCAGCCGCGAGCCCCGACTTCGCCCAGAAGATCGAGCAAGAAGGTTTGACGATCGTCGCGAGCGACCCTGCCGAACTCGACCGCTACGTGAAGGCCGAAGAAGTGCGCTGGAAAAAGATCGTCAAGGAGAACAACATCAAGTCGGAATGAGACGGCTCGCTGAATTCGATTCGGAGAACACCATGAGCTTCACCTTGATTGACCTGAAGGTCGAATCCGCGATCGCGACGATCACCCTGAACCGCCCCGACAAGCGCAACGCGATGAGCGACGCGATGCGCGGCGAGTTCATCGAGGCGCTGGAGATGGTCGCGGCCGACAAGGCCATCAAGGCCCTGGTGCTGACCGGCGCCGGCAAGGGCTTCTGCGCCGGCGGCGACATCAGCGGCATGGAGAAGCGCATGAACGCGCCAGCAGGCGAGGTGGGCTTCAACGGCTGGCACCGACAGCAGCGTGTGCACCACACGCAGGCCCTGCTGCACACGATGCCCAAGCCCGTGATCGCGGCGGTCAACGGCGCAGCGTCCGGCCTGGGCGCCGACACGGCGCTGGCCTGCGACTTCATCATCGCCAGCGAGTGGGCGAACTTCACCTGGTCCTACATCCACCGCGGGATCATCCCGGACGGCGGTGGCATGTACTTCCTGCCGCGTCGCGTGGGCTTGGCCAAGGCCAAGGAACTGATCTTCACCGGCCGCAAGGTCGATGTGGACGAAGCCCTGAAGCTGGGCATCGTCGACCGCAAGACCTCCGGCGACACCCTGCTGCAAGACGCTCAGGCCTGGGCGGCCGAACTCGGCAAGGGCTCGTCGACCGCACTGGCGCTGACCAAGACCATCCTGAACCAGAGCTTCGAGTTGTCTTCGCACGACGTGTTCGCGCAGGGCAGCCAGGCCCAGGGCATCTGCTACACGAGCACCGAGCACCGCGATTCGGTGATGGCCTTCCTGGCGAAGTCGGCACCCGCCGCGCAGGAGTGAAAAGGATGGATGCGATCTCTCGCCTTCTTCAGCCCCGGAGCGTCGCCATCATCGGCGCCTCGGCCGACCCGACCAAGACCGCCGGCCGCCCCGTGGCCTACCTGCAGAAGCACGGCTATGCCGGGCAGATCCTGCCGGTGAATCCCAAGGCCGACCGCATCGGCGATCTGCCTTGCTACGCCGACATCGCCTCGCTGCCCGTGGTGCCCGACGTGGGCATCGTGCTGCTCGGCGCCGAGCGTGCGCATCTGGCCGTGCGTGACCTGGCCGCACGCGGCACCGCTGCCGCCATCGTGCTGGCCAGCGGCTACACCGAGACCGGCGAAGACGGCGCGCGCCGCCAGCGGCAACTGATCGAAGCGGCCGGCTCGATGCGCATCCTGGGGCCGAACACCATCGGCCTGGTGAACCTCACCGACAAGATCGTGCTGTCGGCCACCGGCGCCCTGGAGATGGACCACTTTCCCGTGGGCGGCATCGGTGTCGTGTCGCAGAGCGGCGGCATCCTCGGCTCGCTGCTGTCGCGTGCCTCGGCGCGCGGCATCGGCCTTTCCAAGCTGATCTCCACCAGCAATGAAGTCGACCTGGAACTGGCCGACTTCATCGACCACCTGGCCGACGACGACGCCACCAAGGTCATCGCTCTCTACGTCGAGACGGTACGCAACCCACAGAAGTTCCGCGCCGCTGCGCTCAAGGCCGCCCGCGCAGGCAAGCCCGTCGTTGCCTTCAAGATCGGCCGCTCGGAAGCCGGCGCCGCCGCCGCGGTGTCGCACACCGGCGCCATGGCCGGGGCCGACCGCATGTACGACGCGCTGTTTCGGCAGACCGGCGTGATCCGCGCACAGAGCTTCAGCGATTTGCTGGACATCCCCGTCGCACTGGCCACCGGCCGCAAGCTGCGCGGCAACCGCGTGGCCATCCTCACCTCCACCGGCGGAGCCGGCACGCTGGTCAGCGACGACCTCGGCCTGCACGGCTTCGACACCCCGCCACCCGACGCCGCCACCGCCGAGGCGCTGCGCGCCCTGCAGACCGGCAGCGAGGCGGTGCTCGACCGCAACCCCATCGACGTGACGCTGGCCGGCCTGCGGCCGGATCTGCTGCGTGGCGCCATCACCGCGCTGCTCGCCAGTCCCAGCTACGACGCGCTGACCATCATCGTCGGCTCGTCGAGCCTCGCGCAGCCGGAGCTGATGGCCGGCGCGATCCAGGACTGCCTGCCGCTGACCGACAAGCCGGTATTGGCCTACATCAGCCCGCATGCGCCCGAGGTCGGCGCGCTGCTGACCCAACGCGGCGTTCCTGCGTTCGCTGCCGCAGAGAGCTGCACCGCGGCCTTGGGTGCCATGCTCCAGGCCGGTCGTTTCGTCGCTCCCGACGAGTCGCAGACCGCGGTTCCGGCCGTGTCGGTGGACGACTTCACGCCGGGCTCGATGGACGAAGCACAGGCCAAGCAGCTCTTCGCACGCTTCGGCGTGCCCTGTGCAGGCGAAATCATCGTGCGTTCTCCGACTGAAGCCGAGGCGGCTGCGCGCAAGCTGTCGGGTCCGAGCGGTGGGCGCGTGGTGCTGAAGATCCTGTCTTCGCAAATCACGCACAAGAGCGATGTCGGCGGCGTGGCTGTCGGCCTGACTGCCGAGACCGTGGGATCGCGCCTGACGCAGATGGCATCCGAGGTCGAGACCAAGGCCGGTGTGCGCCCGCAGCGTTACCTGGTGCAGGAAATGGTCGGCGGCGGGACCGAACTCATCCTCGGCATGCACCGCGACCCTTTGGGCACGGCCATCCTGCTGGGCATGGGCGGCGTCACGGCGGAACTGTTCAAGGACACGACGATGCGCCTGCTACCGGCCGACGCCAACGGACTCGCGACGCTCAGCCGCGCCGAGGCCCTGAGCATGGCGAAGGACCTGAAGACCTGGCCGCTGCTGGACGGATTCCGCGGGCGAGCCAAGGCCGACGTGGAAGCACTGGTCGACGCCATCGTGGCCTTCTCGCGCATGGCCGCGCAGCTGGGCGAGCGCCTGGTCGAAGCCGAGATCAATCCGGTCTTCGTGCTGCCGCAAGGGCAAGGCGTGCGCGCCGCCGACGGCGTGGTCGTGCTGGCCTGAGGGACAGTGATGCGGCAGCAGCGCGTGCGCCTCGAGCGTGACGGTGACATCGCCGTCATCGTCATCGACAACCCGCCCATCAACGCCGGCTCGGCGGCGGTGCGTGAAGGCCTGATGGCCGCCATCGCGACCCTCAAGTCGGATGCCAGCCTGCAGGGAGCCGTGCTCATCGGTGCCGGCAACACCTTCATCGCGGGCTCCGATCTGCGCGAATTCGGCCAGCCCCTGGCCGAGCCCCAATTGCCCACCGTGATCAAGGCCATCGAAGACTGCAGCAAGCCCGTGGTGGCGGCGCTGCACGGCGCAGCTCTCGGCGGAGGCTTCGAGCTGGCCCTGGGCTGCGATGCCCGTATCGCAGCGCCCGGCACCGTGGTGGGCCTGCCGGAAGTGACGCTGGGCATCATCCCTGGTGCCGGCGGCACGCAGCGGTTGCCGCGCATCGTGGGCATCCCGCGCGCCATCGCCATGATCTGCAGCGGCGAGCGTGTGGGCAGTGCTGCGGCCCTGGCCGCAGGTTTGATCGACGCCGAAGCGGAAGGCGACTTGCGCGCTGCGGCGGTGGGCCATGCGCGCCAGCTGACCGGCCGCAAGCAGCGCCTGCGCGACCGTGCAGTGCCAGCGGCAGGTGCCAGCGCCATCGCCGACGCCTCGGCCGCCGCGCTCAAGGCCGGCAAGCGCCGGCCCCAGGTGCAGGCCGCCATCGACGCCATC
Organism: Rhizobacter sp. AJA081-3; assembly: GCF_017795745.1. Classification (GTDB taxonomy): domain Bacteria; phylum Pseudomonadota; class Gammaproteobacteria; order Burkholderiales; family Burkholderiaceae_C; genus Piscinibacter. The sequence goes on from NZ_CP059067.1 coordinate 4,024,352, forward strand.
GTGGCCACGGCCAGCGTCGCCATCGACGACGGCCTGGCCGACGAACGTGCCGTCTTCCAGCGACTGCGCGTGTCACGCGAAGCCTTAGCACTGCGCCACCAGTTCTTCGCCGAACGCGACAGCGCCAAGCATCCGACATTGGAGGCTGCGAAGCCGCGCGACATCCGGCACATCGCCGTCATCGGCGCCGGCACCATGGGCTCCGGCATCGCCATCGCCGCGCTGGACGCCGGATACGAGGTGCTGTTGCTGGAGCAGGAAGCGGCGGCGCTGGAACGGGGCGCGACCCGCATCCACGAGCACTACGCCAGCCGTGTCAAGGGCGGCAAGATCAATGCCGCCGTGGCGGCGGCCTGCGAGGCCCGCCTCACCACCAGCCTGGACTGGCCGCGCATCGCCGAGGCCGACCTGGTCATCGAGGCCGTGTTCGAGGAGTTGGGCGTCAAGCAGCAGGTCTTCCAGCGCATCGACGCGCTGTCCCGACCCGGCGCCGTGCTGGCATCGAACACGTCCTATCTCGACCTCGACGCGATCGCTGCGGCAACCTCGCGCCCGCAGGACGTCATCGGCCTGCACTTCTTCAGCCCGGCCAACGTGATGAAGCTGATGGAGATCGTGCGCGGCAAGGCCTCGGCGCCTGACGCCCTGGCCACCGGCCTGGCCGTCGGCCGCAAGCTGAAGAAGCTGCCGGTACTCACTGGCAATGCCTTCGGCTTCGTCGGCAATCGCCTGTATGCCGCCTACCGCCGTCAGTGCGAGTTCATGGTGGAAGAAGGCGCCTCCCCGGAACAGGTGGACGCCGCCCTGGAGGCGTTCGGCTTTGCCATGGGCCCCTTCGCCGTGGCGGACCTGTCGGGCCTGGACATTGCCTGGCGCATGCGCCAGGCGCAGGTGGCCACGCGAGATCCGGCGGCGCGCTACGTGCACATCGCAGACCGCCTGTGCGAAACCGGCCGTCTGGGCCGCAAGACCGGCGCCGGTTATTACCGGTACCCCGAAGGCGCGTCGCGCCCGCAGGTGGATCCCGCCGTGGCCGCGTTGATCGCGAAGGCGCGCAGCGACAAGGGCATCGCGCCCCGAGAACTGGTTGCCGAAGAGATCCAGCGCCTGGTGATGCTGACACTGGTCAATGAAGCCGCGCTGCTGCTGGCCGAAGGCGTTGCCGAGCGGGCTACCGATGTCGACGTGGTGCTGGTCAACGGCTACGGCTTCCCGCGCTGGGAAGGCGGGCCGGTGTTCTGGGCCCGCGAGCGAGGTGCCGAAGCGCTGCGAGCCGACCTCGACGAATTGGGAGCCTTGAGCGGACCGGGGTTCGTGCGTGGCGATGTCAATCAACTGCTCGACACGAAAGCCTGAGATGCTGGCCACCCAAGTCTTCGCGCGCTTCGCACACGAGGCGTCCCGGCGCGCGCTGCCGTCCGAGGTGCTGCACCACGCGCAGCGCGCCGTGATCGACTGGTATGCCTCGCTCTATCCTGGCCTGGCCATGCCGGCGGTTCAGGTGCTGGAAGCCACGCTGGCCGAAGACCTGGACCGAGGTCATGCGCGCCTGGCGCTCGGCCGCGCAGCCACACCGCGCGCGGCAGCCCTGATCAACGGCACGGCGGCCCATGCCGCCGAGGTGGACGACAGTTTCCGCGATGCGATGTACCACCCGGGAGCCGCGACCATTGCGGCGGCGCTTGCGGCCGCACAGGCCACGAAGGCAACCGGCCTCGACTTCCTGCGTGCGGTGGTCCTCGGCTATGAGGTCTCCACGCGCATTGGCGTGGTGATGGGCCGGCCTCACTACAGGTTCTGGCACAACACCGGGACGATGGGCAGCTTCGGCGCCGCCGCGGCGGCAGGCAGTGTGATGCGTCTGGATGAAGACAGCTTCGCGCAGGCCCTGGCCCTGGCTGCCACGTTCACCGCCGGGCTGCAGCAGTCCTTCCGGACCGAGGCCATGGCCAAGCCCCTGCATGCAGGCCGCGCGGCCGAGGCCGGCGTGCTGGCCGCGCAACTGGCGGCGCGCGGCATGCGCAGTTCACTGGACGTTCTGGAAGGCGAGTCCGGCCTCGGCCACGCGATGAGCAACGGCCCCGACTGGTCGCAGGTCGGCGCCACCCTGGGCAGCGACTGGCACATCACCCGACTGACCTTCAAGAACCACATCGGCTGCGGCCACACGTTCGCGGCCATCGACGGCGCGCTGGCTCTGCAGCGGGTGCACGGCTTTTCCCACGCCGACATCGAGTCCATGCATCTGGGGGTCTACCAGCCGACGCTGGACATCGCGCCGCACGTGGATCCACAGAATGCGGACCAGGCCCGCTTCAGCCTGCACTACATGGTGGCCTCGGCGCTGGTGCACGGCAGCGTGCGCCTGTCCGCCTATGAGCCGGCGCGCCTGAATGACCCGGCCACGCGAGCGCTGATGCAACGCATCACCAAGTCGCTCGATCCGGAGGTCGACGCCGGGTTCCCGGGTCGGCGCGCCGCCCGCGTGTCGATCACGCTGCTCGATGGCCGCCGGCTGTCCCATCTGCAACCGGACCGCAAGGGCGACCCCGAACTGCCCCTGAGCGATGCCGACCTGGAAGGCAAGCTGCTCGAACTGGCGGCACCCGTCATCGGTGAAGTCGAGGCGCGCGCGCTGCTCGCGCGAATCTGGGCCTTGCCCACCAACGCCACACTACCCACGTGAGCCTGCCGCCATGAGCCAACACGCCTACATCTGCGACGCCGTTCGAACCCCCTTCGGCCGTTACGGCGGCGAGCTCTCGAGCGTCCGCGCCGATGACCTGGGTGCCGTGCCGCTGGCTGCGCTGATGGCGCGAAATCCCGGTGTCGACTGGCAAGCCGTCACCGACGTGATCTACGGCTGCGCCAACCAGGCCGGCGAAGACAACCGCAACGTCGCGCGCATGAGCGCCTTGCTGGCAGGCCTGCCGCTGGAAGTGCCGGGATCCACCGTGAACCGACTCTGCGGGTCCGGACTGGACGCGCTGGGCACCGCCGCCCGTGCAATCCGGGCCGGCGATGCCGAGCTGATGATTGCCGGCGGCGTCGAGAGCATGTCGCGCGCACCGTTCGTGATGCCCAAGGCAGAGAGCGCCTTCTCGCGCGCTAATCGGGTCGAGGACACCACCATCGGATGGCGATTTGTCAACCGATTGATGAAGGAGCGCTACGGCGTGGACTCGATGCCCGAGACCGCCGAGAACGTGGCCACGGAGTTCAGGATCGAACGCGATGCCCAGGACCGCATGGCCCTCGCCTCGCAACAACGGGCCGTGGCGGCGCAGAAGCGAGGGTACTTCGATGCCGAAATCGTTTCGGTGTCGATACCGCAGAAGAAAGGCGAGGCGATCGTCGTCTCGAAGGACGAACACCCCCGTGACACGAACCTTGAGGCCCTCGCAAGACTCAAGGGCGTCGTTCGTCCCGACGGGACCGTGACAGCGGGCAATGCCTCCGGCGTCAATGACGGCGCCTGCGCAATGCTGCTGGCCAGCGAGGCAGCGGCGAGCCGACATGGCCTGACCCCGCGCGCCCGTGTCGTCGGCATGGCCACGGCCGGCGTGCCACCTCGCATCATGGGCATGGGGCCGGCGCCTGCGACGCGCAAGGTGCTGGCACTCACGGGCCTGACGCTCACGCAACTCGACGTGATCGAACTGAACGAGGCATTCGCCGCCCAGGGCCTGGCGGTCCTGCGCGACCTGGGCCTGCGCGACGATGACCCGCGAGTCAATCCGAACGGTGGCGCGATTGCACTGGGCCACCCGCTGGGCGCATCCGGGGCGCGGCTGGCGACGACGGCGGTCAACCAGCTCCACGCAACCGGGGGTCGCTACGCGCTGGTCACGATGTGCATCGGCGTCGGCCAGGGCATCGCGGTCGTGCTCGAGCGCGCCTGAGCGAGCCGACCATGGAAAGCCATCACCTCGAAATGACGGTGCTGATGACGCCGGACATGGCCAACTTCTCCGGCAACGTGCACGGCGGCACGCTGCTGAAGCTGCTTGATCAGGTGGCCTACGCCTGTGCCAGCCGCTATGCCGGTCGCTACGTGGTCACGTTATCGGTCGACCAGGTGCTGTTCCGGCAGGCCATCCATGTCGGCGAGTTGGTGACCTTCCTGGCTTCGGTCAACCACACCGGGCGCACATCGATGGAAGTCGGCATCAAGGTGCTGGCCGAAGACATCCCGAGCCGACGGCAGCGTCACGTCAACAGCTGCTATTTCACGATGGTAGCGGTCGAGGACGGCAAGCCAGTGACGATCCCCGAGCTGGCACTCGTCACGGAAGTTCAGGCGCGGCGCCATCGCGAGGCGGAGCTGCGCAAGCGCGCGCGTCTGGAACTCAGCAAGCAACTCGAGTGACCTGCACCGAGCTGACTCGCAGAAGCGGTCATTTGCGGTGCCAAGGGCAGGAAGAACGAGACGAGAAAGATGTCGTCCAGGCTCGCCAGTTCATCAACAGCCGGGCGCAACCATGCCATGTCGAGCGCGGGCTTCGTACCCGGGCGCTAAGCGGTGACCGACCGCTTCGCTATGGGTCCACCGACTGCCTTGGGTCGAAAGATCCACTTCGCGATTTGGAAGAGCGGACGCTCAACCAGAGCCCAAGCATTGGGTATCTTCAGATCCCGAGTTCCCTCAGTCTGAGCTGCTGGAGCGAGCTGGTTCAGCGAGACCACCTTGCCCAAGCGGACCAATGAAAGCATACTGTACGTGCATACAGTGCTCTTTCATGGATGACCTCCGAACCCTCGCCGAACAGTTCCGCATACCGCTGCCAGCCGCACAGCGACTGGCTGCGGCAGTCGCTGAACGCTGTGCGCTGGTCGCCAATCGGTTCGAGCCGGGCAGCGACGTCGTCGATCTGGGGATCGTTGAGGCAATCGGAGCTGAGATTGGCGCAGCCATCTTGGCGGAGTTCCCTGAGCCTGATCCGCCGGCAGCGGTTGACCCATCCAGGCTCGGTATCGGCGGACCCCGTCGCCCCTAGCGAGTCGTCTGGTCAATCGTTCTGACGACTTCTACTGAGAACCGCGGATGCCACGGAAGGTCTCCTTGGGCGATACTTTTGTGCCCTTGGGAACCCGACATGATCAAGCCACCGCGCCCCGGAGAGCAACTCCGAGCCATGGTTCAAGTCAGGCTGATCGCTCAGCCCGAAGTACAGCGGCGCATCGCCGAGTCTCCACGCAATGCTCCAGTGGTGGGTCCAGCGAAGCGACATGAACTCGACGACAAGGGCCGGTCATGGGACATCGAAGAGCTTTCGGGCGGTGCCGGCCTCGAGCGCACCTTCCGCACCATCGTTGACAGCTTGCGAGACGCCTACGACCTCGACTAGCGGTAGGGCCCGTACCAGCCAATCCACTCGGGGCCAGGCTTCGAGGCTTCGCCGTAGGTACTCTGGTCGATTCGGCTCATGATCTGGCTCCGAATCGCAAGTTCAACGGGCACTCCCTCGGGGTCGAGCGAGACCGTCCCGTCGAAATGACCGAGCCCGCCGACCCAACCCGGACAGTGCTCCGAGATGACAGCGGTGTAGAAGACTTCGGTGTCACTCACCGGGCCATAGGCTGCCCAATAGATGACCTCGCGCCCGGTGCCTGCCTGCTTGTGTCGGCCACCAAGGTTTGCCATGTGAGCGATCCTATCGTTTCCGCATAGGAGCGGCACACAAGTTCGGAGCCCCGAACTTCGAACTTGCGCCGCAACTCACTGTGCGTCTTTGCAGGCCGCGCACCGAACCTTCCACCATCCCGATCTTTGGAGGACTCCTGGTGCGCCGCAGCGTTCACAGATGTGGGCACTATCCGTTTCTGCCCTCGCCACTCGCTCCCTCAGTTTCACGAAGAGCTCATCGACATCATGTGGCGGGATCTGGATTCGCTTGGTTCCATCGGGGAGGAAGAGATCTGCGTTGATCGTCTTCCTGCCGTCCACCTGGTAGTAGAAGCGCAGAGTGCCGAACTTCTCCTTCAGCTGCAGGATCCTGAAATCGTGCTCGTCGCCGATTAGGGCGTCGATGTCGCGGACCAGTTCTCGCACCAACGAAACCCATCCGCGGGACAGGTAGGAACCTGAGGGTTGTAGGCCCTTGAAGACCCGCGGGAACTCGTTCACCAGTTGCGCCAGCGCTTCAGGCTCCTGGTCATCCGTCTCATCCATGATCGTTCTCCTTCAATTCTGCGATGGGTCATTTCGACCCCGGTTTTGTGTCGCGCAACCGCGCGAAGACCAAGGCGGCTTGGCCTATGTGCACTGGCCAGCGTAGGAGATTGGGTCGAGACGAAATCGGTGGAATGCGGTCGCACCGCCGGCATTGATCGCGAGTCACCCATTCAGTGCGCGCGCCGCCCATCACTCGACCTCCACGATCAAGCCGGGATCGAAGGCGCGGTTCTCGAATCCACCACGCAACGGTGTCGGGTAGCCCCTGGGATTGCAAACGACTCGGCAGTCTCGGACGCGGTAGTCGAACCCTCGGTGCGTGTGGCCGTGGATCCACAGTCTGGGAACTTCGAAGAAGGCCTCAGGCAACTCGGTGACATAGGCAGCGCTTGTCGGATCGTCTGCGAAGCGCGCGGAAAGCGAGCCGCGATTGGGCGCATGGTGCGTGACCACGACCGTCGGCCCCGCAAACGGCTCTTCCAGCTTGCGCGCCAACCACGTGCGATGCTGCCGATGAATCGCCAGCGTATCGATCGCGCGCAGCCTGCAACCCGCGCGTTTCGTGACGGTTCGAATGAGCTCATAGTCGTTGAGCCACATCTCGCACATGCGCATCGATTCTTCAGTGCGCGGCACCAGCAACCCGTCTTCTCCCGGCAGGCACAGCTCGAAGTCGGTCCACAGGGTGCAGCCCAGGAAACGGATGCTGTGTAGAACCAACTCGTCGCACTGCAAGAGGTGGAGCCCAGCGCTGCGAGCGAGATCAGCCTCCTTGCGCATTCGTAGCTCTTCGGCTCGCAGCTCGCGTCCGTAGTATTCGTGGTTGCCTGGCACATGGATCACGTGCCGGCCGCCGAACACGGATCGCCGTGCCATCCAGCGGACGGCACTCGAGCCGGGGCTGTGGATGTCCCCTGCGAGGACCACAACGTCAGCGTCCAGGTTCGAAGGCGGAACGAATGTCGCGAACTCGACGTGAAGGTCTGAGTAGATTGCAAGGCGCATGTTGCTCTGTCTCCTTCAAGTCCGTGAAGAGCCTCTTGGCCCGAGTTCGATCCGTGCCTTGGATTTGCTCAGTGCCTTCTCAGCGCTCGGGCCCATGAGGCGACCGCCTGTTCCGTAGCGACGCGCAGCTGCCTCGCGCTGGTGATCCGCTCCCACGGGAGATCGAGCTCTCGCATCTCTGGCAGCGCCCACCGATCTAGGCTCCAGCGCTGTGCGGCCTCGGCAATGACGTTCTCCGCGATGGTCGGGAAGTGCTCGGGCTCGGGCTGATCCAGCTTCAGAACACGCATGCGCGACACCAAGGGCGCGGCGATCGGCGTCAGCCGATTTGCCGTGGCCAGCCACAGGACGCCGGAGTAGTCGCAAGTGGTCTTCAGGAACACGTCCGTGTGACGCGAAGCGGTTTCCGGCTCGAGCAACGCCAACAGGTACGACTGCAGGCCCGATCCCTCGCGCTGGTAGTCGACCGCCTTGTCCAGTTCGTCCAACAGGACGATCGCGGAGGCACTACGGCGAGTTGCCATCAGCGTGGCCAAGTCACTCGGTTTGCCACTCGCCCACCCTCGGCTTGTCCCTCCCAGCACTTTGGTGTCCGAGGTACCTCCGAGCGGCAGATCCAGACGAGGCACTCCGAGCTCGACGGCAATCCGCCGTGCCAACCGAGACTTGCCGCTGCCGGGCAGGCCGACCAGGAGTGTGGGCGGCATGCCGAGCACTCGAACACCAAGCGCTGCTTGGCCGCTGAGCTCGACGAAGATGATCGCGAGTACATCGCCCGCCCACGGAAATTCGTCTAACAGGCGCTGCTGCATGACCCTCAGCGCGGCCACTGATGGCATGAGCGCCAGCTGCAGTGGCTCTTCGAGTACCAGGTGCCGATCCACTTCGTCCTTGTCGTAGCGGTCGGTGGTACGCAGGATTGGCGAGCGGCAGACCACCAGGCTCGGTGCGTCGCTGGCCTTCATTGGCTCGTGCACGGCGCTGGTGCCGTTGCCTTTAGGTTCCGTGGGCTTGATGCGAGACTCGATGGACAGCAAGAGTCTGGACTGCGCCATTTCATGCCAGGCCGTGTCGCCGAGCATGTTCCGCGGATCCTTGCCGGGCCGGGCCTTCTGGCGTGCCTGAACGAGCGCGTTCCACAGCGGCTGACCGCACTCCAGGAAGTCCTGCTTCAGGCCGACGGCGTTCAAACCTTGCCCGGCGACGCCACCGTGGAAGTCGTTGTAGTTCAAACGCAGACACAGCAGCGCGGCATCGATATCGTCCACTTCCCAGCGGGCGAATGGCGAGGGCAATGAGGGCTCGCGCAAGGCGGCCAGGCATGTTGCGCGCATGTGCGGGCGGACGCGCTCGTGCAGATCGACAGATTCAGGTGAATCAGCTTTGTCGACCAGCTGTGGCATGCCCTCGGTGACCTGCAGTGGCGACACGGCCGCCTCAAGGCAGTAGCCGTTGATGAGATGAAGCCTCCGAGCGGGCGTGTCGTCGTGCGTAAGTGCCAGTTCCTGCAACAGGAGGCTCGCGCGCGAGGCAGATGCAAACGACTCGCGAAGATTGGCCGCCGCCTCGGAGGCCAGGCGAAGGCAATTTGCGAGCTCGATCGGCTTGAGCCGACGCGGCAGGCACAGCAGCAGCGTCGCTCTCAGTGGCCGCAGTGCCGCAGGCGGGCATGCATGAGTCAAGAGCAATTCGAGGAAGTTCAGTGCGCCCTTGCTGGTCGGGTCGTTAGGCGCAGCGCGGCGAAGCCCTGCGACAAGCTCGGCAATGCGCCTTGAAGGCGGGCGCCTTGGCGTCGCTGGTGAATTGGTGGACATGGCAGTTCCCGGTCGTGGAGTCAATCCGGGGCTCTGCACTCGGTCTGGGCACTGAGTGCCCACGATGCGCAAATGACAAGGCCCCGGCGTTGCGGGGCCTCGATCGGAGAAAGGCAGAGCTCGCTACTAGCTCAGTGCCGTCATCACGAAAACGCCCCCGCAGCTGCAACCTGTATGGATGCCTGCGAGAGCTGAACAGCGAGAGCCCAAGCGAAGTAGCTCGTCATCCTGCAAGCGTAGTTCATTCCGCCATGATCTTGCAAGCGCGGCGACTCGCTACTGACTCCCAGTTCTGGCAAGGTGATCGACGGTTGCTTCAGCTCGTCCTCGGCGTCACACTGGCATAAGTCAGTCCTCAGCGCTCCAGCAACTTCAACTCGACAACCGTGAGCATTCCTGAAGAACACCCGGAGATCGCCAACGGAAGAACGAGCCGTCGCGTGCAAGAGCCGCATGGCGGTGAGCACGCAGCCGGGTCTGCACCCGCCAGGCTCTTCTCGCCGAACAGCGCGACTGTCGCTGCATTGCTGGGTGGGCCCAAGATCCTGCAATGCGAATCGCTTGAGATGCTCGATATGCACAACGCAATCATGCGGGGATTACCGGCGGCAACTTTGGTGCACCTCACGAAGTCACTGGTCCACCTCGGCGTGTTGGACTTGGGCCGTGCTCTGGGTGTGAGCGAACGAACCATCCATCGCCATGTCGAGCAGAACTCGGGGCGACTGGGAACAGCGTTAGGAAGCAGGGTGTGGCGCTTTGCCGAGTTGTTGTCACACGCAATGATCGTGTTCGGCGGCCAAGAGAAGGCCGAGCGTTGGTTGAGTTCCAACGTGATGGGGCTGGATGGCATGCGGCCGATCGACTTGCTTCAGACCTCCGTGGGTGCGAAGTTGATCGACGAGCTCCTTGGCCGTCTCGAGTACGGCGTGTACACGTGATGCAGGATCTGCGGTGGCCAAATCTGCCGGGTGCCGCCGAAGGGGAGGATTCAACCATCCGGAAGTTCGAAACCGAACCCTGTTTCACGGAGACGCCGGGCTGACCGTGGACGGGATCCCGCCAAGGCGAAGGGTCGAGACTCTCGCGCTCCAGCCGCGAATCAATCGATGCCGAGGGTGCACGCAAGACTGCAGCAGTTCGATGCAGTTGGGGCCGGGCACTTGCGCTGACCACCGCGCTTGGCGCAATATATATCGCATGTTGGTCATGTCGATGCGCTCCTCCCCGTGCAACTCAAGCTGGATCTTGGGCGCCGACAGGTCGCGCGCGCGGCGGTGCACGACCAGCGTAGTCTTCTCAGACTTGGCCTCTGGGCGTTCGTGTGTCCGGCGGCATGCCGCGCGCCCGCGACTTGACCTGGCCGGCCACCGCCGCAGCCCCCCCTTCCGCCATCGTCTAGGCCACCAGCCCGGCCGCCTACCGCAGACCGCTCGCCGAATAGCGACTCATCGCTAGCCAGTCAACAGCGGTCGAGGTGCACAGCCAGCACGATCAACTCGTGCCGGGATGCAATTTCCTCGCCTCTCTTCGAACTACGCCTTGCCGCGGACTCCACTTCCGCGCATGAGCGGTCGCACATCTATCGAGGCGCCCAATGCTTGCAGGAACCATTCTTCCCTTCGTCCCGCAGCCGTACGAGGACGAACTTCTTTCATCGTGGATCGGTCGCGTTGCACTTCATAACGGAAAAGGGGCGTGGATGACACTGCTTCGCAAGGCTGGGATCTCCCAAAGGAGACGCTACTTCCACAATCACATTCCTCAATATTGCCCGCAAGTCCGTCAGTTGCTGGGAGCTCTAGGCTGGTCAGTCGAAGATGCATATCTCCAACTAACCCCGGCGCCGTTCCTATTGGCCTTCTGTGCGCATCCCACTGCCCGCATTGGCGTCGATGTATCAGTACCAGAGGTTCTAGGTAACATGATCCAACCCGCTGTAGCCTTACATCGCCGTCGCGCCACTTCCTTCGCGCGAGCACTGCGATTCTGTCCAATGTGCATCGCGACGGATCTAGAAGAGTTCGGAGAAGCCTACTGGCACAGGCAGCACCAGCTTCCGTTGCCCGCCTTCTGCGCAAAGCACTCTCATCCCCTGTTCTTCCGCTGCCAAAGTTGCGGCCACCTTCCAACGAACATTCCCTATCTTCAGGCTCCGCTTCTACCTGTGCGTTGTCGATGCGGCTTCGACTTGCGCACCACGAGAATGGCAAGGGGCGGGCCTTCCGAAGAGGCACTGAAGCAGATTCAACTTGGAAGCGATTCCCTGAGTCTTCCACTTCCCTCCTGGAATGGACTGCATGTGCGAAGAGCGCTTCAACGTTTGGCACGGAGTCAGAACTGCTCCGGTCTAAATGAGTTCTTAAACGCCGCACGAAAATCGGCCTTCGATGGAATCGCTGAGAACTTGGATTCGCTAAAGCGGCGGACGCTCCCTGGCCGATACTCTGCGACCACCCTTGCCGCCGCTGCAGTTTCCCTAGGGCTGGACATGCGAGGCGCGGTGGATCTCTTTCAAGCGGAATCAGCGAGCACGGTCGCTCCACTTGCCTCCGCTCGGACCAGGGTCACTCTGAAGCACTTAGCCAAACTCAGCGTGCCTGAGCTTCGAGAAGCATTCGCAAGAAGTTTGAAGACTCGCGTCTTGGACTATCGCTTGCTTGCCATTCTTCAACTTCGCGATCTTGCTTGGTTGCGCGAGTGTGATCTCTATCGCTCCCCGCTCATCGAGCTACCCACTATCGAGGGGGATCGGGCAACCATCACGCGGATCAGAAACGGAGGAGCTGCATCACGCCACTACATCACTTCAGAGATGGCGAACATGCGCGCTAGGCTCAGGGATCTTGAGTGGTACCAAAGGGGACTTCGCGAGATTCAGCGAGGACACGAGCATTTGAGGATCGGGCGGATGGACTGGACGAAACTGCGTTCGGAGCTAATTGGTCTGATGGATCGGTATGAGTCCGATCCCGGCAGGCCCCAACGAGTGCCATTGCTACTACTTGCACAGGCCACCGGACGCGCGGAGAACACCATTCAGGGTTGCTTCGATAGGTTTCCTGATGTGCGAGAGCGCTTCAGTTCATTGAAGGCGTCACTTCCTTTGAGGCGCCTTCAGTGGGCGGCAATCACGATTCGAAAGGAAGGCCGAGTCGTCATGCAAAGCACCGTGATCCAGGTCAGCGGTATCACGGCACCTTACGATGACTCTATCCGCCAAATGGCGCGGCGCGTTGCGCAAGAGGCTAACGAGAAGATTACGGTCTCGGAAAGCCGCACCTGGAAGGTCTTGACGGATGCCGGCTAAGCGAGCCACCACCCATCCAAGATGGCCGATCCACTAAGTAAGGACCTAGATATCGGGCCAGACCAGGCGGGGCCTCATGAAAATCCTGGGCGCGGACAGGGACATCGACCGAAACCCGAGGGCATCTCTGCCGCCTGGTACCTATGGGATGTAGCCCGAGGATCGCTTTGCAGCGCTTGCTGTCCTTGATCTGTGCACGTTCACTGGCAGCTCTCTCGTGGCATGCGGTCCTTCAACCGAGGGCGCACGGCACACGCGCGATCACTTCCGCTTGGTCGCGCCAAGCGGTCACTCGCCGCGCTATATGGGCAATGCGATAGTTGCGAGCGAAGAAGTGAACCAAGAACGCGAAACCGAACGATATGCCGTACCGGATCAAACGTGGACTGGCAGCTGACACGTCCACTCCAGCGGACCGATGATTTGTTGTCATCGGGCCTAAGATTCCGGCTTGGCGAACTAGGGCAAACAGCGCCGGAACCGTGGCGACACGCGATGACTTTTCCCCAACGACCAAGCGCACGCTCGCGGGACGCGCCGGCTACGCTTGCTCGAATCCTGACTGCCGGCGCCTAACCGCCGGCGCGGCGCTTGGCGACGACGCCAAGGTCGTTAGTGTTGGCGTCGCCGCGCATATCAAGGGAGCGGCCCCAGGTGGCCCCCGCTATGACCCGCTGCAGACGGCCGAAGAGCGGCGACACGCATCGAACGGCATTTGGCTGTGTTCGGCTCACGCGAAGCAGATCGACGACGATCATGCCCACTTCACTGTCGACACGCTCAAGACCTGGAAGCAGCAAGCGGAGGAAAGATCGGCGCTCGCGATCCTCACTCTGCAGGCACCCGATGCAAACGCGCCGCAGCCCGAAGCCGGATCATCGACAGTCGAATTGGCGCAACGGCTGGGCCTCGCTCCGCGGGACAACGTCGAGGCGGTAACGGCGCGGCTGCGGGCGGCCGCTGCGCGCGACCTCGACGCGTTTGTCGCGGCACTCAAATCTCCCGCTGACGCGATCGCGCTCGGATTGCGGCTGATCGAAAGCGGGCGTGTCACGCCGTTCGGAGCGGCGGGACTCGCCGCCGCGATTGGAACGTTCAACGAGATCGTTGTCGTCGCCCCGCCTGGCACGGGGAAGACCACAACACTTCTGCAAGTCGCCCGCAGCATCGCGGCCAAAGAGAACCTTGTCGCCGCGTTCGTTCCGTTGAGCGAATGGTCTGCGCAGGGGCAACCATTGCTGCAGTCGATCGCCCGGCGGGCCGCGTTCGCCGGGGAGCGCGAAGAGCATCTGAAACTTCTCGCCGGCGCGGGCCGCTTGGTCCTCTGCATGGATGGCTGGAACGAGCTGGATACGTCGTCGCGAAAGCGCCTACGTTCTGAAGTCCAAGGCATGCAGCGCGACTTTCCCGGCCTCGGCATCGTGATGAGCACGCGCGTTCAGGCGCTGGATGTGCCGATCTCAGGCCCGGTGGTCGAGATTGAACCGCTGTCGGAAGCGCAACAGCTGGCTATCGCGCGCGCCTACCGCGGCGAAGCCGGGGAAGGCTTGCTCGATCAGGCCTGGCGAACCCGCGGCCTCCGCGATCTTGTAGCGATTCCGCTGTATCTAACCAAGCTCCTCTCGGACACGCCCGGCGGAAACCTGCCCACGACGAAAGAGGAAGTGCTACGCCTCTTCGTCGCTGAGATTGACCGCAGCGCGGCCGCGCACGAGGTCTTGCAAAGCGCGGCCGCGGGATTTCATGGAGAGATGCTGTCGGCGATAGCCATCGATGCGACCGTGGCTGACAGCGTCACGGTGTCGGAGCATCGCGCCCGGAGTCTGATAAGCGATGTAGCCGGCCGGCTTGTCCGCGAAGGCCAGATGGCGGCACCTCAGCCCGACGCTGTGCTGGCAGCCCTTGTCAGCCACCACCTGCTGGTCCGCACCGCGAGCGGCGTCGAGTTTCAGCATCAACAGTTTCAAGAGTGGTTTGCCTCGCATGAGGTCGAAGCCCTGATGCGGGCCGCCGCATCCGGCGATGCGGATGCTAGGCATCGTCTGCGAACCGTCGTCCTGAACGCACACGCGTGGGAAGAGGCAGTGCTATTCGCATGCGAGCGGGCTTCGCGTGGCGACGCTGACGGTGTCGCGGGCGCGGCGACCCTCATTCTTGAAGCGCTCACCGTTGACCCAATGCTCGCCGCCGCGGCGATCTATCGAAGCTCGGATGCATTGTGGAGTGCCGTCAAGGATCGCGTCGTCGAGTTTGCCGGCCGCTGGCATACGCCGAAGGAGATCGACCGCGCGGTCCGGTTCATGATAAAGACCGGCCGCGCCGAGTTCGCGGACATTCTGTGGTCATTCATCGCGGACCCCGACGATCAGGTGTACCTCAAGACGATGCGCGCCGGCGGCCGCTTCCGGCCTTCAGTGTTGGGAAGCGACATAGCGGGCCGCATCTCGCAGCTGCCACCCAAGCACCGATCGCACTTGCTGTCCGAGCTTGTGACATACGGCGGCATCGAGGGGATCGAAACCGCCACAAGCATCGCCCTGTCCGACAATGACATCGACGTGAAGACCAGCGTCGCGGAAGCGCTGCACTTCCGACAGGCAAATCAGCAGATGCAGCGCCTCGTGACGGCGGCGCCGCGTGAAGTTTGGCAGGCACTCGCGCGGAAGGGATACGCGGAGGATTCACTGCCACCCGGACTTGCAGAGCGCCTGCGCCAGGAAGCCGATCAATTGATGCACGAAGAGCGAAGCGCTACGCAAAAGCTGCGCGCGTTGCTGCGCCGGAATGACGATCGGCAGGCAGTGGCGGCGGCAATCGGGCCCTTGATCGAGACCGGCGACTTCAGCGACAAGGAGGAACGCGCCGGAGGTGCGATTGACGAGGCCGGCCGACTCTACCCCGAAGTAGTCAGGGCCGCGCTTCTCGGCCGGCTGGAACGGCGACTGCCGTTCCCCTTCCGCACCGAAGAGCTACTGCGAGGGATCGATGTCGTTGTTGACGAAGGGCCTATCGCCGAACTGGCGCTGGCGGCTGGCGTCGACCGTCAACTCTCAAACGCCGCGGCAGGGCTTCTCGGCCTCAACACGACGGGCAAGCTCATCGACGCACTGCCTGGCATGCGCGAACAGCTAAAACTGTCGCCGCCGGGAATCACCTACGATGATTACCATCGCGTTCTAGGCCTGATCGCGTTGACGCCGATGGAGTCCTTCATGGCGGCCGTGCAGGCGCGTGCGGCCACTTCAGACCCAACGAGCATCGGGCACTTAGCCGATCTCATCGCGCGGCACGGCGAAAGCGGGGATCGTGGCCGCCTGGGTCTCAGTGACGCCTCCCGCGACGCATTGATCGCGATCGTCCGAAAGTGGGTCGACGTATTGCTCGCCGACGAAAACTCGCCGCGGCGGATCCTTGGCGAAGTTGCGCGTGTCATCGAGAGGCTGGCCGCTCCGGAACTGGCGGAGCCACTTGCGCGCATGCTGGCCCGCGACCTGAAGCAATGGCGCCAACAGCGTGAAGAGCGCGCCGCTGCGTGGGCGCGCGGCATTCATGATGCCGCGTCGGAAGCCTCTCACTCCTGGGCCTTGCAGTATGCGCGCGCGTTTGTCGCGATTGGTGACGATCAGTCGATCGCGACTTTGGAGTCCCATCTCATGGACGCCGGCCATGGCGGGTTCGGGATCGACGCCGCCGGGGCGCTGTGTGCGATTGGGCAGCGACAGCTAGGCATTGCGAACGACACGTCCTTCAGAGGGTCGCCGGAGTTCTCCAATGTGCGGGCGCGGCGCGCTGAGCGGCAAGGCTCTACAGCCCCGGCGACTTGCTCGATTGCAGAGCGGATCTTTGACTCCGTGGAGAAGCTCCTGCAAGACGGCGCAGACGGCGAGGCGCAGGTCCACGCCCTGCAGCTCGCCGCAACCGGCCTGGGCCTACCCTACGGTGACAAGCGCACCATCATCGATCGGCTGCAGCGACTGCCGCAGCCATACGGCACGAAACTCCGGTTCTTCACGGCCCTTGTGAACGCGGGCGAACTGATCGACGCCCAGTTGATCGTTGAATGCATCGACGCGCTGCTCGAAGACGCGAAGACCAAGCCCTGGCTGCTGCAGGAGAACCAGGGCGAGATCGATCGTTGGCTGTTGCTGCTGCCGTTCACCAGCCGGCCGGAGGTGACGTTGGAAGTGCTCGCGCGCTTGCACCCGCACATTCGCTTGCCATGGCGTCTTCGTCCGTTGCTGTCAGCTCTGGGGTCCGCTCCGTCCGACACGGCCGAGCAAGTTCTCATGGGCCTGGCAAAGGAGGACGCGCGATTCCTGTCCGACTATGACTGGTTTGCCGCTCTGGAGAAGCGCGATACGCTGTCGTCACTGCGCATGCTGCTCGATCTGATCTGCGGGGGCGAGGCAAAGGGCGAGGGGGGGCGGCCAGACACCTGGACCTTTGGCCGAAGGCTCGCGGCCGGCATGCAGTCCCATCCCGAGTTTCGTTCCGATGTCTATGCGCGCGTAGCATCCGGCGTCGCGCCGCCGGCGATGGCGGTCCTGGAATACGCCGTGGCGGAAACGCCTGACGAAGCCGGCGTCATGCTCCTTGTCGGCAGCCACAGCGCCACCGGAAGAGCATTCAGCGGCACGCTCGACTCGGCAATCGAGAACCTTGCCGTGGAGCGGCGGCCGCTGTCAGACTGGGCCGGTGCGTATGAGCAAATCAGCGCGCCAGTGCCGTCGCTTCGCAGGCGCCTGTTCGAGCTATCCCGCACTGCCACCGGCGGCGAGGCCAGCCTTGCACTGGCGTGCCTGGTTCACATCGATGAACTGCGCGACAGGCATGGTGTAGCTTCAGGCGAGCCACGCCACCCCGATATCGCTACCGGCGCGCCTTGGCCGACGCTGCTGACCCGTAGCGTGACTCCCGAGGCAAAACAGTGAAGCCCCGCCGGCGGAGTACGCAGGGGGCCACGTGGTAGGAAAGAAGCGAACGCCCTCTCCCCCCGGGTGGTACGTACGGGATGCCTATCGCGCCGCGGAGGAGTTGGACGTGGGCGATTGGCTCCTCAATCTGAGCGTTCGCCGATGGCTGCACAGCGACACACGGCCGCAGACAGAAGCTGCTCTCAGAGCAGCCGGCCCCGTACTCCGACGGGCAAACGGCCAGCAGATCAAGCGCATGCACATGGCCGACGCCCATCGCTGGGTCTACTCGTTCAGCTCGAGCGAGTGGGAGGACCCGTTTCAGGCGCTCGACGAGGCCTGCGAACGTCCTCAGCTGCCACCTGACATTTGGAACGCGCTGCAATTTGGAAACGTACGCTCCGGCATAGCTCCGCTGAGCGTCGGCGCGCTGTACGCGTTCGAGAAGATGCTGCCCGACGACGTGCGGGCTCGAGGCGTTCGACTGCAGAGTGGCGATCGCTCAGCCACGGGGCCAAAGGCATTCGCTGGAAGGCTTGACCATGCCTTCTCTCCTCAGATGGTGAGCCGGTTCGTCCGCATCGACCTCTCGCTTCCTGACGACGTGCTTCGCGCTGATCTCGATGCGTTTCTCGCTTCAGAACGCCAAAGCCTGGCGCAGAGTGGCGGCGAACAGCCTTACCGCGAAGCCGCGGGCCTGAAGTTGAAAGCTCACGAACTTCGTACTCTCTCGAAGGTTGGCCTTCTACAGTTCCTTGACCTAGACCGTTGGCAACGGGCGGAGGGGCTCAATCTCAGCCTATACGCGGTCCGAGAGATGGCCGACGTCGTCGATCGTTCGCGTGAGAGCGAACTGCGTCATCGTGTGCAGCTAACGCTGAATCAGTTTCAGCTCCATGCGTGGTTTGCACGTCTCGACAGGGGCGGTGGAAGGTCCAGGCGATCTTAGCTGGAACTCGTGTCGCCATCTTCCTGCATACATGCCTCCGAACGACGCGGATCATTCCGATCAGCCTGGCGTACCTACCCGACGGCGTCTTGTGGGACGAACTGGCGATTGACACGAGGGGCCTATGTCCGAGAGGAAGAACGTCTACGCTAGCTTCAAGCGCGACCGAGACAGGCTATGGGCCCTGATCTCGCGCGACCTTCGAATCGTGGCCATCACCGCAATCTGCGCAACAGCCGGTACGCCCTCCCTTCTGCATGCCGTCACTCGTTGGCTCTGACGTGAACTGCTCGCTGGGGGTCGTCGCCGCCGGTCGCTCGATGAGCCTGAGGAACGCTCGAATCTTGCACGGCTAGACGCCCGCTCTCGGCAAGAGCCGTCGCTGGGTAAGGTTGTAGCGAATGTCCGCCGTCTAGAGCGGTCGATGCGGTGTGCTAGCGCCGCCGAAACCCGTCGACAGGTTCTGACGACACCAAGAGTTGGGCTCACCGGGTCGTCGGCACAACGGCCACATCTGCCTGTGCGGGGCTCGGACTCGTGACCTGGGTGCCACTCGATCCCTGGGAATAGGCTTCCCGCCAACATCTAACCTACTGGCGGCTCGTGTCAGGTCCGGTGGATCCTCGACGAGTTCGCTTCCCGTGAGCAACTCCGCACTTGGTTCGCTGGCGCGCCAGTCCCTGGGTGAACACAGAGCGCGGCCACCACCTCGCAGGTGCCGTCCGGACAGATGCCGGACTTATTGTCATAAGTTCCCGTAAATCAAAAACATTGTCATGTGTGATGGATAACCAAAAGAATCTTTCCCGCAATATTTGTCAGCACAAGCAGGCATCGCTTGTCGGACGCTGCCTCACTCCACCGTCACGCTCTTCGCCAGGTTGCGCGGCTTGTCGACATCGGTGCCGCGGGCGCAGGCGGTGTGATACGCCAGCAGCTGCAGCGGCACCACGTGCAGGATGGGCGACAGCGCGCCGTAGTGCTCGGGCATGCGGATCACGTGCAGGCCTTCGCCGGATTCGATCTTCGTGTCGCTGTCGGCAAACACGAACAGTTCGCCGCCGCGCGCGCGCACTTCCTGCATGTTGCTCTTGAGCTTGTCCACGAGCGCATCGTTCGGGGCCACCGTCACCACCGGCATCGCGCTGGTCACCAGCGCCAGCGGGCCGTGCTTGAGCTCGCCGGCCGGGTAGGCCTCGGCGTGGATGTAGCTGATCTCCTTGAGCTTCAGCGCCCCTTCGAGCGCGATCGGGTAGTGCAGGCCGCGGCCGAGGAACAGGGCGTTCTCCTTGCGCGCGAAGGCCTCGCTCCAGGCCACCACCTGCGGCTCCAGTGCCAGCACCGCCTGCACGGCCACCGGCAGGTGGCGCAGCGCCTTCAGGTGTTCGGCTTCCTGCTCGTCCGTCAGGTGCCCGCGCACCTGCGCCAGCGCCAGCGTGAGCAGGAACAGGCCGACCAGCTGCGTCGTGAAGGCCTTGGTCGAGGCCACGCCGATCTCGGCGCCGGCGCGCGTGATGT
Source organism: Rhizobacter sp. AJA081-3 (assembly GCF_017795745.1). GTDB lineage: Bacteria > Pseudomonadota > Gammaproteobacteria > Burkholderiales > Burkholderiaceae_C > Piscinibacter. The sequence continues at coordinate 4,044,036 of NZ_CP059067.1, forward strand.
AGGCGAACTCGCACTCGCGCACCATCGCGCTGGTGGCCACGTTGCACACCGTCAGCGTGTGCTTCATGCCCAGGCCGCGGGCGTGCTTCAGCGCGGCCAGCGTGTCGGCGGTCTCGCCGCTTTGCGTGATGGTGACGACCAGGGTGCGCGGGTCGGGCACGCTGTCGCGGTAACGGTACTCGCTGGCGATCTCCACGCTGGTGGGAATCTTGGCGATGCTCTCCAGCCAGTACTTGGCGGTGGAGCCGCTGTAGTAGCTGGTGCCGCAGGCGAGGATGAGGACCTTGTCGATCTCCTTGAAGACCTTGTAGGCGCCGTCCCCGAACAGCTCCGGCGTGATGCTCGCCACCGCGTCCAGCGTGTCGGCGATCGCCTTGGGTTGCTCGAAGATCTCCTTCTGCATGTAGTGGCGGTACGGGCCCAGCTCGGCCGCGCCGGTGTGCGCGTGCACGGTACGCACCTCGCGCGCCACCGGCTTGAAGGGGCCATCGCCGTCGCGGCGGGTGATCCAGTACTTGCCCAACTGCAGGTCGACGACGTCGCCCTCTTCCAGATAGACGATCTGGTCGGTCACGCCGGCCAGGGCCATCGCGTCGCTGGCGAGGAAGTTCTCGCCGGCACGGTCTTTCGCGCCCACGCCCAGCACCAGCGGCGAGCCTTCGCGCGCGCCGATCACGCGGTGCGGCTCGTCGCGGCAGAACACCGCGATCGCGTAGGCGCCGCGCAGCTGCACGATGGCGCGCTGCACGGCGTCGAGCAGGTCGCCTTCGTAGAGGCGGTCGACCAGGTGGGCGATGACCTCGGTGTCGGTCTGGCTGGTGAACTCGTATCCCTTGGCACGCAGCTCGGCGCGCAGCTCGTCGTGGTTCTCGATGATGCCGTTGTGCACCAGCGCAATCCGGCCGGCGCTCGCCGCCTTGGCCTGCGGTCCATGCGAGAAGTGCGGGTGCGCGTTGTGCACCGCCGGCGCGCCGTGCGTGGCCCAGCGGGTGTGGGCGATGCCGGTGCCGCCCTGCACGCCGTCGCTGGCGACGTTGGCCTCCAGCTCGGCCACGCGCGAGGTACTGCGCGCGCGCCGGAGCTCGCCGCCCTGGTGCACGGCGACGCCGCAGGAGTCATAACCGCGGTATTCGAGCCGGCGCAGGCCCTCGAGGAGGACGGGGACGATGTTGCGCGTGGAGACGGCGCCGACGATTCCGCACATGGGTGGCTTCCTTTGGCTGGGCAGGGATCGCATCGTAGGAACACCCCCGAGGCGATTGATTGCAATTTTCGTCTCAGTATGGAATATTCATCCATCCCCCAAATGTGGTGAATGAATAGTTCACGTTTTGTCTTGACATGGCAGAAACCGCCGCAACCCTCGAACTCGATGCGACCGACCTGCGCATCCTCGATCAGCTCCAGCGCGACGCCTCGCTGACCAACCAGGCGCTGGCCGCCGTCGTGCACACCTCGCCGGCCACCTGCCTGCGGCGGGTGAAGCGGCTGGTGGACGCCGGCGTCATCGAGCGCCAGGTGGCGCTGCTCTCGCCGCAACGGCTGGGCGCGGGGCTGACGGCCATCGTCGAGGTCACGCTGGACCGCCAGGGCGCCGAACACCTTCAGGCCTTCGAGGCGCGTGCGATCGCCGATGCCGAGGTGCGGCAGTGTTATCGCGTCACGCCGGGGCCGGACTTCCTGCTGATGCTGCAGGTGGCCGACATGCCGGCCTACCACGCGCTGGTGCAGCGCCTGTTCACGCAGGACGCCAACGTGCGCAACGTGAAGGCCTTCTTCAGCGTGCACCGCGCCAAGTTCGAGCCGGGCCTGGCCCTGCCCTCGCCGACGCTCTCGTCCTGAGCCGGCTCAGGACTTCAGGATCACCAGCCCCTTGAGGTACTCGCCCTCGGGGAAGACGATGGTCTGCGGGTGGTCGGGCGCGGCGGCCACACGCGCGTAGATGATGCCGTCCACGCCCGCGTCCATGCCCGCGCCCGCGACGATCTTGTGGAACAGCTCCGGCCCCACACCGCCCGAGCACGAGAAGGTGAACAGCATGCCGCCGGGCGCGAGCAGCTTGAGCGCCAGGCGGTTGATGTCCTTGTAGGCGCGCGCGGCGCGTTCGGCGTGCGCCGCGGTGGGCGCGAACTTGGGCGGGTCGAGCACGATGGCGTCGTAGCTCTTGCCGGCCTTCATCGCGTCGCGCAGGGTCTGGTTGACGTCGGCATCGAGCGCCTCATGGCGCGCTGGGTCGAAGCCGTTGAGCGACACGTGCGCCGAGGAACGCGCCAGCGCCGGGGCCGAGGAATCGACGCTGGTCACGTGCGCCGCGCCACCGGCCAGCGCCGCGATGCTGAAGCCGCCGGTGTAGCAGTAGCAGTTGAGCACGCGCTGCAGGCCGAAGTGCCGCACCGTGTCGGCGAACAGTTTGCGGTTGTCGCGCTGGTCGAGATAGAAGCCGGTCTTGTGGCCCTCGGCCACGTCGAGCGTGAGCTTCCAGCCGTGCTCGCGGATCGTCACCTCGGTGGCGCCGCTGCCGCGCAGCCAGCCGGTGGTGGGCTCCAGGCCTTCGAGCTTGCGCACGCCGGAGTCGCTGCGTTCGTAGATGCGCGCGAGGCCGGTGGCCTGCAGCAGCAGATCGGCGATGGTGCCCTTCCAGCGCTCGGTTCCGGCGGAGAGGAACTGCGCCGACAGCACGTCGCCATAGCGATCGACGATCAGCCCCGGCAGGCCGTCGGCCTCGCCGTGGATCAGGCGCACGCCGTCGCTCTCGATCGGCAGCCGCGCACGCAGCGCGAACGCGCGGGCGATGCGTCGTTCGAAGAACGCGGCGTCGATGCGCTCGGCCTCGTCGAAGCTCCAGGCGCGCACGCGGATCATCGAGCTCGGGCTGTAGGCGCCCCAGGCGAGGAAGCGGCCGTCACTGGATTCGACGCGCACGGTCTCGCCCGCATCGGCCTTGCCTGTGCCCACGCTGCCCTGGAACACCCAGGGGTGCAGGCGCAGCAGCGAACGTTCCTTGCCGTCGCGCAGGGTGATGACCTTCATGTGACTTCTACTTCCTCTTCGCGCGCGGATGGGCGGCGTCGTACACCTTCGAGAGGTGGCCGAAATCGAGCCGCGTGTAGACCTGGGTGGTGGTGATGTTGGCGTGGCCCAGCAGCTCCTGCACGGCGCGCAGGTCGCCGCTGGACTGCAGCAGGTGCGAGGCGAAGGAGTGGCGCAGCATGTGCGGGTGCACGTGGGTCGGCACGCCGGCCTGGATGGCGCGCTGCTTCAGGCGCGAGCGCAGCTGGCTGGGCGTGAGCCGCGTGCCGCGGTTGCTGACGAACAGCGCCGGCTCGCCGGGGTCGGCGAGCTGTTCGCGCACCGCGAGCCAGCCCTGCAGCGCCTTCAGGGCCGACGCCCCCACCGGCACGCTGCGCCGCTTGCTGCCCTTGCCGAGCACGTGCGCGGTGGTGTCGCTGGCATCGATCCAGCCGGCCGCCTTGGCGCTCGCGCCGACGTCCAGCCCGATCAGCTCGCCCACGCGCAGCCCGCAGCCATAGAGCAGCTCGATGATGCAATGGTCGCGCGCGTCGAGCAGCGGGTTGCCGGCCTCGGGGTGGTGGTCGGCCAGCGCCATGGCCTGGTCGACCGGCAGCGCCTTGGGCAGCGGCTTGCCGACCTTGGGTGCGCGCACGCCGTCGACCGGGTTGAGCGGCACGAGCCCGTCGCGGCCGAGCCAGCGGTACAGGCCGCGCCAGGCCGACAGCACGATGGCAATGCTGCGCGAGGCCAGGCCCCGCGAGTGCATCTGCGCGGCCCAGCGCCGAGCATGGTGCACCTGCACTTCGCGCAGCGCGACCGGATGCGTGTCGGTGAACTCGCGCAGGCGCTCGAAGGCCTCGCCGTACATCGCCAGCGTGCGCGGCGCGAGGCGCCGCTCCACTTCGAGATGGACGAGGTGACGCCGGATGTCGTCGTCGCGAACCGGCGTGTCGGCCATCAGCGGACGGGCAGCAGCCGCGACAGCGCCGCGCTCGACAGCTCGCCGATGCGCTGCAGGAACTCGGTGCCCATGTCGGCGGTGTAGCGCGTCGGGTCGGGCGAGGCGAGCACGAGCATGCCGAAGGCCTCGACCGTGGCGCCGTGGCGGAGCGGGATCATCGCCAGCGACAGCGCCGAGGCGGCGTCGTCCAGCCACTGCGCGGCCTCGAAGCCGCTGTTCACGCCGCAGTAGGGCAGCGTCAGGCTGCTGGCGAGACTCTTCACATCGGCGCTGACGGCCATCGCGAAGGGCAGCGTGGCGAAGGCATCGGCAGCTCCCCAGACACGGATGCCGGCCTGCGGGATCATGAACTGGTGCATCAGCTCGCGCGTCAGCACCTCGGGCAGCTCGCCGGGGTTGGCAGTGAGCATCAGCGCGCGCGTCCAGCGGTGCAGCTTGTCGGCGATGGCCACGTTCTCCTGGCCGTGGCGGATCATCTCGATGATCTTGCCTTCGAGGCCGCGGTTCTTGTCGCGCAGCATCTCCATCTGCCGCTCCTGCAGCGAGACGGCGCGCTGGCCGTGCGGGCTGGTCAGCTGCACGGCGCTGAGCAGCTCGGCGTGGCGCTCGAAGAAGCCCGGCGTGTTGGCCAGGTAGTTGGCGATGTCCTGCTCGGTGATGCCCTGGATGCTCACGGTTGGCCCTTCGTCATAGTTCGATCTCGCCTTCGAAAACCGTCACGGCCGGCCCGGTCATGAACACATGGCTCGCGCCGCCGGCCCACTCGATCGTGAGCTGCCCGCCGCGCGTGTCGACGTCGACCTTCGCATCGAGCAGCCCGAGCCGGATGCCCGCCACCACCGCCGCGCAGGCGCCGGTGCCGCAGGCCAGCGTCTCGCCGGCGCCGCGCTCGTGCACGCGCAGCTTGATGTGGCTGCGCGACAGCATCTGAACGAAGCCGGCGTTGACGTGGCGCGGGAAGCGCGCATGCGTCTCGATCATCGGGCCCTGGGTGCCGACGGCTGCACCGTCGACGTCGTGCACGAACTGCACCGCGTGCGGGTTGCCCATCGACAGCACGGCCACGTCGACTGCGTAGTCGCCCAGGTCGAGCGGCCACAGCGCGAAGCCGTTCTGTTCGCGCGGCACCAGGCCGGCGGTTTCGAAGGGGACGCGTTCGGGGTCGAACACCGGCGCATTCATGTCGACCGTCACGCGGCCGTCGGGCTGCGCGCGCAGTTCGAGCAGCGTGTTCATCGTCTCGACGCGCACGGTGTTCTTGTCGGTGAGATGTTTGTCCTGCACGAAGCGCACGAAGCAGCGCGCGCCGTTGCCGCACTGTTCCACCTCGTCGCCGCTGCTGCCGTTGAAGATGCGGTAGCGGAAGTCCACCCCCGGCGTGGCGCTCTTCTCGACGACAAGGATCTGGTCGGCACCCACGCCGAAGCGTCGGTCGCCCAGGCGGCGGTACTGCTCGGGGGTGATCGCGAGCGGGCCGCGCGTGGCGTCGAGCACGACGAAGTCGTTGCCCGCGCCCTGCATCTTGGTGAAGTGGAGTTTCATCCTGGGAGGGATTATCGGCGCGACTGCGGGGCAGCCCGCCGGTCTCGCCCGGCCGGCGAGATCCTTTCTTCTGCTGGCCCAGAAGAAAGGACCCAAAGAAGAGGGCCTGAACACGATCTGGCCGCTGCCGCTGGCTAGAGGGTTCGGCTGTTGAAGGCCCAGGTGAACGAACCAATGGCTCGTCCAACACGCGCTCGGTGGTGCAAGCCTGCAGATCGGGCCACAGGCCGCCTCTGGTCTGCTGCCAGCACAACGGATCGAATCGTGTTCCAGGCCCTTTGCTTTGGTGACTTTCATTTGGGCCAGCAAATGAAAGTTACCGCCGGCCGGGCGCGACCGGCGGGCTGCCGCACGCAGGAACGTCAGTACAACGAAGCCTCCCCAGCAGGCCGCGTCTTGAACCGCTTGTGCACCCACAGGTACTGCGCCGGATTGCGACGGATCTCGTCCTCGATCCACCGATTCATCCGTGCCGTATCGGCCAGCGCATCGTCCGTAGGGAAGTCGGCCCACGGCGGCATGAATCGCACCCGGTACCCCCGCCCGCCCGGCAGCATCTCCGCCAGCACCGGCTGCACGACCATGCCCAGCGCGCGCGCCATGCGCGAAGGCGCGAGCAAGGTGGCTGCCGGCACGCCGAAGAAGGGCACAAACGCCGCATCGCGTTCGCCGAAATCCATGTCGGGCAGATTGAAGAAGCCGGTGCCCTGGCGGATCTCGCGGATCAGCGGCTTGGCCGAATCGCTGCGCGGGAAGATCACCGCGTTGCCCAGGCGCAGCCGGCCGCGGCGCATCACGGCGTCCATCACCGCGTTGGTCTGCTGCTGGTAGATCGACGCGCCCTTCTTCTTCTGGAACAGCAGCACCGAGGCGCCCGCCACGTCGAGCGCCATGAAGTGCGGCACCAGCCACATCACCGGGCGCTCGCTGCGCTCGGCCAGGTCGACCTCGCCCTCCACATGGATCAGGCGCATCAGCCGCTCGCGCGGCGCCCACCACAGCAGGCCGCGCTCGACGATGCTGCGACCGAGCCAGCCGAAGTGATCGCGCGCCAGGCGCTCGCGCTCGGCCGGCGTCTTCTCGGGGAAACACAGCTCCAGGTTGCGCAAGGCGATGCGCCGGCGCGACTTCGCCAGCCGGTACAGCAGCCCGCCGAGGCCGCGGCCGAACGCCGCCTGCGCCCCCAACGGCAGCCAGTGCAGCACCCACAACAGCGCCAGCAGGAGGCGAGCGGCCAAAGGACGTTTCCCCGAAGTTCTCAGTCGGCCGCGCCGGCGCGGGGCGCCTTGTAGCGGTGGTAGCCCCACAGGTACTGCTGCGGGCACTGGCGGATCAGCGATTCCATCGCGCGGTTGATGACGGCCGCCGATTCTGCCTGCGCCGACGCATCGGCCGGCAGCGGCTCGGGCATCGGCGAGATGCGCACGGTGTAGCCGCGGCCGCCACGCAGGCGCTCGCCCCAGATGAGCAGCGGCAGCGCGCCGGTCTGCTGCGCCAGCCGTGCGGCCAGCGTCATCGTGTAGGCGTTGCGGCCGAAGAACGGCGCCCATTCGCCCATGCCCTCGGGCGGCACCTGATCGGGCAGCAGGCCCACCGTCTCGCCGCGGCGCAGCGCGCGGATCATCTGCCGCACGCCGGCCAGCGAGGCCGGCGCGGTGGCCAGCCCCGGGCGGGCGCGCGAGCCTTCGATCACCTCGCGCAGCCAGGGCTGGCGCGCGGGCCGGTAGAGCACCGTGATCGGGCCGTACTGCGCCGCGAAATGTTCGGCATACGCCTGCGCGCAGATCTCGAAGCAGCCCAGGTGCGGCGTGAGCAGCAGCAGGCCGCGGCCCTGCGCATGCGCAGCCTCGACGAACTCGCCGCCTTCGATGCGCACGAAGCCCGACAACGGCGTCGATTCGGGCCGCAGCCACAGAAAGGGCAGCTCGGCGATCATGCGGCCCGCCTCGGCAATGGCCGCGCGGGCGGCCGGTGCCGAAATGCCCGCCTGGGCGACGTGATCCCGGAAGCGCCGCCGGTAAGTCGGCGACAAGACGTAACCCAGCCAGCCCACCCCCGCACCCAGGGTGTGAAGAAAGCCCAGCGAACGGCGTGACAACCAGCGGAACAGTCGAATCATCTTCCTATAATTGGCACGTCGCCGAGTTATGAACTACTTGCGGGGCGACTCACAAAATCCGCTAAAGCGTTCGCCGCTCCTCCAAACCATCCAGGCCGGCAACGCAGTGTGCAACCTGACTGGAGTTTAAGAGTGTCGAACGATTTCCTTTTCACATCCGAATCCGTCTCTGAAGGCCACCCCGACAAGGTCGCCGACCAGATCTCGGACGCCATTCTCGATGCGATCTTCAAGCAGGACCCGCGCTCGCGCGTGGCCGCCGAAACGCTGACCAACACCGGCCTCGTGGTGCTGGCCGGCGAGATCACCACCAACGCGCATGTCGACTACATCCAGGTCGCGCGCGACACCATCAAGCGCATCGGCTACGACAACACCGAGTACGGCATCGACTACAAGGGCTGCGCGGTGCTGGTGGCCTACGACAAGCAGAGCAATGACATCGCTCAAGGCGTGGACCACGCCAGCGACGACCACCTGAACACCGGCGCCGGCGACCAGGGCCTGATGTTCGGCTACGCCTGCGACGAGACGCCCGAGCTGATGCCCGCGCCGATCTACTACGCGCACCGCCTCGTCGAGCGCCAGGCGCAACTGCGCAAGGACGGCCGCCTGCCCTTCCTGCGTCCTGACGCGAAGAGCCAGGTGACGATGCGTTATGTCGACGGCAAGCCGCACAGCATCGACACCGTGGTGCTGAGCACGCAGCACGCGCCCGAGTACAGCCTGGGCCACAAGATGACCGACGCCTTCTACGAGGCGGTGCGCGAAGAGATCATCAAGCCGGTGCTGCCGAAGGCCTTTCTGACCAAGGACACCAAGTACCTGATCAACCCGACCGGCCGCTTCGTCATCGGCGGCCCGCAGGGCGACTGCGGCCTGACCGGCCGCAAGATCATCGTCGACACCTACGGCGGGGCCTGCCCGCACGGCGGCGGCGCGTTCTCGGGCAAGGACCCGTCCAAGGTCGACCGTTCGGCCGCCTACGCCGCGCGCTACGTCGCCAAGAACGTGGTGGCCGCCGGCCTGGCCAAGCAATGCCAGGTGCAGGTGGCCTACGCCATTGGCGTGGCCAAGCCGATGAACGTGACCGTCTACACCGAGGGCACCGGCGTCATCAGCGACGACAAGATCGCCATGCTGGTCAACCAGCATTTCGACCTGCGCCCGAAGGGCATCATCCAGATGCTCGATCTGCTGCGCCCGATCTACGAAAAGACGGCCGCCTACGGCCACTTCGGCCGCGAGGAGCCGGAGTTCACCTGGGAGCGCACCGACAAGGCTGCCGCGCTCAAGGCTGCCGCGGGCCTGTGATCACGGGCGGCACGCGCCGCCACCGAAGTCAGCGACGGGCGACGAAAGTCGCCCGTCGTCGTTTGCGCCCGCCTCAGCGCCCCAGGATCCCCTTCAGCAGATCCAGCGGCTTGGGCATCTTGTCTTCCTTCTTCTCTTCCGCCTCGGGCTTGGGCGCCGGCTCTTCGCCAGCCTTGCGCGAAGGCGGGCGCTCCATCGACGGCATGCCCAGAATCACCGTGGCCACCGACTTGACGCGCAGCTTGGCCGCCCACACCGGCTCCCACACGGCCTTCGGGTCGGCCGGCCGTGGCGGGTGCGCGAGGTTCAGTTCGTTGCCGTAGGCGATGGCGCGCAGCATGCCGCCCTGCCCCGGGAACACGCCCTTGGGCACGGTGCAGTGGGTGGTGGCCGGCGCGAGCAGCACCTTCTCCTTCAGCCAGCGGTCGACGGCGGAATTGGTCTGGTAGTCGATCAGTCCGAAGCCGGCTTCGGGCACTTCGCTCGAGGTCCAGATCACCATCTCGTCCTGCTTGGCGGCGCCCATGCCGGCGATGAAGTAGGCGCGCGCGGTGGGCAGTGCGGCCCAGGCCAGGTCGGTGGCGCCGCCCTGGTCGGCCTGCTGCACCTGCAGCGCAGGCATCAGGTCCTGCGCGGCCTGGATCTGGAAGCGAAAGCCCTCGGGCACGCCGCTGCCGGTGAACGTGTGCTCGCCGACCAGCGAGGCGTTGTCGGGCACCATGCGCTCGTCGGCCGGGGTCGGCCACACCGGGCGGCCCACCGCGCTGTGCGCGCCGCGCTGCGTGGCGCGCCGCGAGACGAAGAACTTCGCCATGTCGGCCGCCGAAGCGGTGGCCATGTCGAGCACCTTGGGCTGGCCGGGGCGCACCGTGGCGCCGCAGCCCCAGTAGAGCAGCAGCTTGCCCTTCGGGCGCTCGTAGTCCTGCTCGACCACCTTGTCGTCGTCGTCGCGCGGCGCGGGCGTGCGCACCTCCTTCGGTGACTGCAGCTTGAGCGCCGGGCTCAAGAAGCCCGCCGGCACGGCCTGCTGGGCTTCGGAGAGCGACGGGTTCGCGCGCGTCATCAGCGTGACGTCGACCCAGCGGCCGGCGGCGCCGGTCTGCGTCTGGCCGAAGCTGTTCTTCGCGCCGGCGCCGCCGCCGAACAAGCCGCCGAGCGCGCTCATCGGGTTCATGCCGCCGGCGCCCATGCCGGGCATGCCCATGCCGCTGTAGGTGGCCACGTCGATCCAGGCCTGGGCCTGGGGTGGCTTGACGTTCGAGGTCTGCGCCGTCGCGGCGAAGGTGCTGGCGACGAGCAGGACGGCGATGGCGGGCTGGGCGTTCATGGCGGACTCCACGGGTGAAGAGTGCAAGGGATTTTCTCGCCATCCTCTCGCAGCAGGACGATCTGCATCAGTCCTTGCTCGTGGGATGGAAGGATTCGGAAGGCATCACGCGCCGTGGCGGCCGGCCAGCGCCAGCAGCTCGCGGTTGACCGCGTTGCGATCGAGGAAGCTGGCGCGAAACTCATCGGGGACGTGCGACGCGTGCAGTTCCATCACCCAGGCCCGCCCCTCGGCCAGCTCCGCGCGGGCCTGCGTCTGGTCGCCGAGCGCCAGGTGCACGCGCGCCGCGACCCACCACATTTCGCCGAGGTAGAAGCTCTCCGGCTGGTGCGTGGCGGCCAGCGCCAGCGCAGCCTGCGCATGCGGCAGCGCACGCTGCCAGGCGCCCTGTGCCGCCGCACAGCCGGCGGCCCTCACGTGCGCCGACATCGCCAGCCCGAAGCGCTCGTGCACGCCGGCCCAGGTGGCCAGGCCGGAGGCCAGCGCCTCGCCCTCGTCGGGCGCGACGATGTGCGAGGCGAACAGCGTGGCGATGCGGTGGTACACGTCGTCGGGGTTCGGGATCATCGCCAGCGCCGCGCGCATTGGCGTCAGCGCATCGCCGCCGAGCTGATGGGCCAGTTCGGCGCGCAGCACCTGCTGGAACATCGCGATGCCCGGCGGGATGCCGGCGCGATCGTGCGCGAGCAGGCGCTGCACGCGGGCCGGCTGGCCGAGGTGAAGAAAGAGCACCGCCAGGCGCTGCTCGGTCATCGTGATGTCGGTCGCGGAGCCCTGCGCGAGCAGGCCCTCCAGCGCCTCCTCGAGCAGCGGCAGCGCTTCGGCGTAGTGGCCGATGTCGCGCAGCCGGTGGGCATGCGGCGTCTGCATCTGCAGCAGGCGCACGCGGCCCACCTCGCCGGTGGACAAGGCGATCTGGCGCGCCTGCAGCGACATCTCGCAGGCCTCGCGCACCCGCCCGAGCTTGGCCTGGCCGGCCGCACCGTTGGACAGCGAGCGCCACAGCAGGTCGGGCCGGCCGGCCGCTCGCGCGAGCGACTGGCAGCTCTGCCAGCCGCGGATCGACTCGCGCAGCCGGCCGGCGTAGTCCAGCGCGAGCGACAGCGCCTCCCAGAACTCCCACTGTTGCTCGGTCGTGCCATGCGCCTCGACCCAGGCCGTGTAGGGCTCCAGCACGCTCACGCCTTCGAGCGTGCGGCGTGCGTCGCCGAGCGCGCCCGACCAGGCAATCGCGAAGCGCAGCTCGAGCGCCGGCTCGCCTTGCGCCCGTGCCGCCGCGACGGCCTGCGGCGCCAGCCGCAGCGCCTCGTCGATCTCGAAGCGCGTGATGGCCAGCTCGAGCCGCACGCCCAGCGCCTGCAGCCTTTGAGCCTCGCTGCGGGCCGCCGCGTCGAGCTCGGCCACGGCCGCCTGGGCCTGGTCGCCGAGGTCGTTGCTGGCCAGCACGCTCGCCCGCTGAAGCAGTGCCGCGAAGCGCGCATCGCCGTCGCCGGCGCGCTCGAAGCACCCGGCCGCCTGCGCCAGCAGCTGCGTGTGCTCGACCGAGCGCCCGGCATCGCGCGAGCGCCGCGCCGCGTCGAGGAAGGCGCGCGCGGCGTCGGCCCAGCGCTCGGCGTGGCCCCAGTGGGCCGCGAGCCGGGCGGGTTCGCCGCCGCGCGCCTGCAGGAATGCGGCGATCTCGGCATGCAGCTGGCGCGCCACGGGCCGCGGCACCGACGCGAGCGCGGCCTCGTAGATCAGGTCGTGCGCGAAGGCGCCGTCGCGCAGCACCTGCGCCGCCTCCAGCTCGGCCCAGGGGTCGGCCAGGTCGAGCGTGCGCAAGCCCAGCACGCTCGAGGCCAGCTCGATGGAGAAGTCGGGCGCGGCCACCGCCGCGCAGCGGGCGAGCTGCACTGCAGGCACCGAGAGCTGCCCGATGCGGCGCTCGATCAGCGCGCTGACGTCGAGCGCCGCGGGCAGCCGCGCAGGCAGCCCGCCCACGCCCTGGGTCAGCCAGGCCTTCACCGTCTCGAGCAGGTAGAGCGGGTTGCCGCCGGTGTGGCGCAGCAGCGCGGCGGCGCAGTCGGGCCCGCTCAAGGTGTCGATGCCCAGCGAGTCGACCAGTTCCGCCACCTGCTCGAGGCCGAGCGGCTGCAGGGTCAGCCGCAGCGTTTGCGGTTGCGACAGCAGCGCTTCCAGCCAGGCGCGGCCGGAGCTGCCCACCTCGGCGGCGCGCGCGGCCACCACCCAGCGGCAGTGCGTGGCCCCGGCCACGTACTGCAGCAGCTCGATGCTGGCGGGGTCGGCGAAGTGCAGGTCGTCGATCACGCAGCCTTCGAGCCCGAGTTCGTCGCTCTCCAGCACCGCGGCCACGCCATTGAAGAAGCGCGTGCGCTGCGCCTCGTCGCGCAGCGGAGCGGCCACGCCGAATTCGGGCAGCAGCTGGGCGAGTGCCTGCTGAAGCGTGCCGTCCAGGCGCCTCAGCGCATCGCGCGGCAACTGGCGCAGCAGGCGCGAGAAGCTGGCGTAGACGACTCGGTCGTCACCGGGCCGTGCGCTGCCGACGAGCACGCGCCCGCGCTCGGCGGCGAAGTCCGACGCCAGCCGTGTCTTGCCCATGCCGGCATCGCCGCTGAGCACGGCGCAGTGGCCACGATCCCAGGCATCGTGCAGGGCCTGCCGCTCGCGCTCGCGGCCGATCAGGCGGGGTGGGCGAAGCACGGACGCAGGCACCCGCGAGGCCGCCACCGGCCCGGCCGCCGGCACGGCCTGTTCGATCGTCGCCAGCAGGGCCAGCGTCTCGGCGCCCGGGTGCGTGCCGACTTCGTCCTTGAGCAGCCGTTCGCAGCGGTCGAACGCCAGCAGCGCGGCCGCGCGTTCACCGGCCAGGTAGTGCAGCCGCATGACACGGCGATGTGCGTCTTCCGAGAGCGGGTCGAGCGCCAGCAGCTCCTGGGCATGCGACAAGGCATCGGCATAGTCTCGCGATGCTTCGGCACCCGCAGACAACTCGGCGAGCGCGTCGCGCAGGCGGGCTCGCCGCCGCTCGCCCTGCTGCTCCAGCCACTGGGCGAGCTCACCGCGGAACTCGTCGGCCGCGCCGGCGAGCACGCTGTCGGCATCGGCCAGGTCGTGCACCACGCCCTGCGCCAGCGCGAGGGTGGCGTTGCCGCTGACCAGGGCCTGGCCGAGCAGGCGCTTGAGCTGGAACAGCCGCTGGCGCAAGGCGTTGCGCGCGGCCTCGGCATCGCTGTCGGGCCACAGCAGCGCGGCCAGCCGCGTGCGCGCGGTCGGGCCTTCGAGCGCCAGCCAGGCGAGCAAGGCAGCGTCGCGCGGCGCGAGCGGCACCGTGGCCCCGTCGAGGCCGGTGACATGCGGGCTGGTGGCGAGGTGGAGTTGCAAGGGGGCTCGGCGACGTTCGACGGATTGTCCTGTGGCGCGGCAGCGCAGCGCACCCCCGGGTTGTACGCAGGTTCGCGTTATGCCGCCGTTAGACCGGGGGCCGGCCTGCACCACAATGCCGGCGCATGAGCCTGACGCTGGACGACCTGCGCCGCCACGCCCTGGCGCGCAGCCTCTTCACCCCGACCACGCTGCCCCGCGCCATCGCGAAGCTCGGCTTCGTGCAGGCCGACCCGATCCGTGCGCCGGCGCGGGCACAGGACCTCACGCTGCGCCACCGCGTCGCCGGCTACCGCGCCGGCGACCTGGAGCGCCGCTACGCGCGGCTGCCGATCGAGGAAGACTTCTTCGTCAACTACGGCTTCCTGCCGCGCGACACGCACCACCTGATGCACCCTCGAACGCCGCGCACCGTGTGGACGAAGCCGCGCTGGAAGCAGGCGCAGGCGGTGCTCGAGTTCGTGCGCGAGCGCGGCGTGGTGCACCCGCGCGAGGTCGATGCCGAGTTCGCGCACGGCAAGACGATCAACTGGTTCGGCGGCTCCTCGAACGCGAGCACGCAATTGCTCGACGGCATGCACTACCGCGGCCTGCTGCGCATCGCCCGGCGCGAGGGCGGCGTGCGCCTGTATGCCGCGCGCGAGGCCACGCCGCCACCGGCCGACCCGCGCGCGGCGCACGACGCACTGGTCGACGTGGTCGTCGCCAAGTACGCGCCGCTGCCCGCCGCCACGCTGGGCCAGCTGGTCAGCCACCTGTGCGGCGGCGGCACGCCGCAATGGCGAGGCGAACGCGCTGCGGCACTGGCGCGCGCGAAGCGCCGCCTCGCGCACGCGAAGGTCGACGGCATCGACTGGTACTGGCCCGCCGGCGAACGGCAGCGCTCCGGCGACGCAGCGGAGCGCGTGCGCCTGCTCGCGCCCTTCGACCCCGTCGTGTGGGACCGCCGCCGCTTCGAGCTCTTCTGGGGCTGGGCCTACCGCTTCGAGGCCTACACGCCAGCGCCCAGACGCAAGCTCGGCTACTACGCGCTGCCGCTGCTGTGGCGCGACCAGGTGATCGGCTGGGGCAACCTGAGCCTGGCCGAGGGCCGGCTGCAAGCGGAGTTCGGCTACGTCGCCGGGCGCGCGCCACGCGAGGCGGCCTTCCGCCGCGAACTCGAGGCCGAGCTGGCGCGACTGAACGGCTTTCTGGGCCTGGCCTGAGACTCGCTGCCGCCGCTCAGTGCGCCGGCGCGTTCGGTAGCGCGCGTTGGCGTGAGGCCAGCACCGCACCGAGCGCCAGCACGCCGGCCGACAGCGCCAGCCCGCGCACCAGGCCGCCGGGGCCGTCGGCCACCCAGCCGACGAGCACCGGGCCGACGATCTGGCCGCCCGCGAAGACGATGGTGAAGGCCGCGATGCCCGCGGGCCACGCCGCCGGCGGCAGGTTGTGGCGCACCAGCACCGTGGTCGACGCCACCACCGACAGGAACACCGCGCCGAACAGCGCGCCCGAGGCGAACACCGCTACCGGATGCGCGCTGAGCACCGGCAACAGCGTCGCCACGGCGAGCAGCGCATCGAGCACGGCCAGCGGCTGGCCGCCGCGAAAGCGCTGCAACAGCGGCGCCCACAGCCACGACGAGGCGATCACGCCGGCACCGAGCAGCACGTAGAAGGCGACGATCACCGCGCTGCCCACGCCCTGCTCGCGCAGCAGCGTGACGATGAAGGTCATGTAGCCGATGTAGCCCAGGCCGAACATCAGGTAGCCGAGCAGGCCGAAGGCGAAGTCGCGCGCGCGGAAGCCTTCGCCGCGCGCCGGCGCGGCGGCCGGCGCGGCCGCCAGCGAGCGTGTGCCATGCGCCATCACCGCGTTGGCGAGCAGCGCCATCACGGCCAGTGCCACCCAGGCGCCAGGCCAGCTCAGCGGCGGCACGATCAGCGCCGAGGCGATGATGCCCAGCCCGGTGCCGCCGTAGTACAGGCCGAGCACCAGCGCCGGCTTCGCCCCCGGTGTCTGGCCGAGCCGCGCCGCGAGCAGGCCACCGGTGGCGAAGGTCGCGGCACTGCAGACGCCTGCCAGGCCACGCAACGCATACAGCCACGTGTCGCTGCGCACCAGGCCGTGCGCGGCGAGCACGAGCGCGGTGCCGAAGCCGCCGGCCAGCAGCAACGTGCGCGCATCGAAACGCGCCAGCGCGCGCGGCAGCAGCAAGGCACCGACCAGGTAGCCGGCCGCGTTGACGGTGTTCATCGCGCCGGCGGTGAAGTAGCTCCAGCCGAGATCGGCGCGCATCGGCGGCAGCAGCAGCGCATAGGAGAAGCGCGCCAGCCCGAGCGAGATGGCCGCGCCGAGCGCCAGCGCCGCGGCGGTGATGAAGGTGTCGCGCGCCTTGTCGCTCATCGGACTGCGCAGCGCGCGGCCAGCAGGCGCTCGGTCAACTCGGCAAAGCCGCGGCCGCGCTCGGCCTGCGTGATCCACGCCGGCCACACCGTGAGCTGCTCGGCGAAGCGCATCAGGTTGGCCACGCCCACGCTGAGCGGGTAGTGCTCGAACATCAGCTGGTCGTTGGTCGAGTCGCCCACGTAGACCCAGCGCCCGCGTTCGGCCTCGACCTCGCGGCCGAGCAGGCGCTGCACGATCCACTGCGCGCCGCTGCGCTTGTCGTGGGAGCCGAACCAGCCGTTCACGTGGATGGAACTGACGGTCGCGTTCATGCCCTGCTCGCGCATGATCGCAACGACTGCATCGATGCGCCCGGCGCTCAGGTGGACGAATTCGCTGTGATCGATGGCGATGTCGGTGACGCGCCCGGCGCTGTCGCGCGCCAGCGTGGCGCCCGGCACCTCGCGAAGCACGCGCTGCGCGGCCGCGGCCAGGCGCTGCGCGTTGTGCGCCCGCGTGCCCTCGTCCTGGGCGTACTCGGTGCGCAGGTGGCCGCCTTCCATGAACAGCGCCACCGCGCCGTTCTCGGCGACGATGGCGTCGATCGGCCAGTCGCGCGCGAAGGGCTCGCTCCAGCCCATCGGCCTGCCGGTGATGGCGATCACCGGCAGGCCGGCCGCGCGCAGATCGGCCAGCGCCTGCAGCGCCTCGGGCTCGATGGCGCCCTCGTGCGTGAGCGTGTCGTCGATGTCGGTGAGCACCCCGGCCACCGGGCGCAGCGCGGCATCGGGGCAGTCGGCGAGCGGGCGTGAAAACGCGGGCATGGCCGCAAGTCTCGCACGGCCCTGCGGCGCTATGCTTCGGCCATGGACGAAGTGAAGGTGCTGCTCTTCGACGTGTTCGGCACGCTGGTCGACTGGCACGGCTCGATCGCCCGCGAGGTGCACGGCCAGCTCGCCGCGCGCGGCTTCGCGGTCGACGGCGCGGCCTTCGCCAACGCGTGGCGCGAGCAGTACCAGCCGGCGATGGAAGAAGTGCGCAGCGGCCGCCTGCCCTTCTCCAAGCTCGATGTACTGCACCGGCGCAACCTCGACGTGGTCCTGAAGGCCTTCGGCCTCGATCACGTCGACGAAGCGGCGCGGCAACAACTGAACTTCGCCTGGCATCGCCTCGATGCCTGGCCCGACGTCACGCCCGGCCTGGCGCGGCTGCGCCTGAAGTACCGCCTGGCGCCCTGCTCCAACGGCAACATCTCGCTGATGGCCGACCTGGCGCGCCGCAACGACTGGCACTGGGACGCCATCACCGGCGCCGAGCTGGCGCGCGACTACAAGCCCAAGGCCGTCGTCTACCAATGCGCGGCCGACGCCTTCGACTGCGCGCCGGGCGAGGCGATGATGGTCGCCGCGCATTCGTCCGACCTCGCCGCGGCGGCCGCCGCCGGCTTGCGCACCGCCTTCATCGCGCGGCCCGACGAACACGGCCCAGGCATCGGCGAGACGTCGGCCAGCGTGCCGGTGGACGTGTCGGCGAACGGACTGATGGCGCTGGCCGACCTGCTGGGCTGCCGATGAACCAGCCTCCTCGCCTCACCATCGCCGGCCTGCGCGTGCGCGGCGTGCACCTGCCGATGCAGCTGCCGCTGGTCACCGGCGGTGGCACGGTGGGCATCGCGCCGCTGGCGCTGATCGACCTGCTCACCGACGAGGGTGTCACCGGCTCGACCTACCTGTTCTGCTACACGCCACTGGTGCTGGGGCCAGTCGTGCGGATGCTGGAGAACCTGCTGCCGCTGATCCGCGGCGATACGGTGGCGCCGCTGGACCTCGACCGCAAGCTGCAGCGGCAGTTCCGCCTGCTCGGCGCCAAGGGGCCGGTGGCGATGGCGCTGGCCGGCCTCGACATGGCGGCCTGGGATGCGCTGGCGCGCGCACAGGGCGTGCCACTCGTGCGCCTGCTCGGCAGCGCGCCGCGGCCCGTTCCCGCCTACAACAGCAACGGCCTGGGCCTCATCGGGCCCGAGCGCGCGGCCGTCGAGGCGCTGAAGCTCACTGCCCCCGGCTTCCAGGCCATCAAGGTGAGGCTCGGTTATGCGGATGCCCAGGCCGATGCCGCGGTGGTGCGCGCCGTGCGCGGCGCGGTGGGTGACGGCGTGACGCTGATGTCCGACTACAACCAGGGCCTCTCGGTGGCCGAGGCCGTGCACCGGCTCGACGTGCTGGCCGACTCGGGCCTGGCCTGGATCGAGGAGCCCACAGGCGCCGACGACCACGCCGGCCATGCGCAGATCCGCAGCCGCACGCGGCTGCGTATCCAGATGGGCGAGAACTGGTGGGGGCCGCACGACATGGCCCGCTGCGTGGCGCTCGGCGCCAGCGATCTGGGCATGCCCGACGCCATGAAGATCGGCGGCGTGACCGGCTGGATGCGCGCCGCGGCCATCGCCGATGCGGCCGCGCTGCCGATCTCCAGCCACCTGTTCCCCGAGGTCAGCGCGCACCTGCTGGCTGCCTCGCCGACGTGCCACTGGCTGGAGTACGTGGACTGGGCCGAGCCGGTGCTGCGCGAGCCGCTGAAGATCGAGAACGGCCAGGCCGTGCTGACCGAGGCCGCCGGCAGCGGCATCGACTGGGACGAGGCCGCTGTCGAGCGCTACCGGGTGGCGTGAGGCGCGGGGCCTGCGTCAGTAGGTCGCGCGCCCGCCGGAGATGTCGAACACCGCACCGGTGCTGAACGAGCAATCCTCCGACGACAGCCAGCCGATCAGCGCGGCGATCTCGCCCACCTGCACGAAGCGGCCCATCGGGATCTTGCCGAGCATGAAGTCGATGTGCTGCTGCGACATCTGGTCGAAGATCGCCGTCTTCGCTGCCGCCGGCGACACCGCGTTGACGAGGATGCCCTGCGTGGCCAGTTCCTTGGAGAGCGACTTGGTCAGTGCGATCAGCCCGGCCTTCGATGCACTGTAGTGCGAGGCGTTCGGGTTGCCTTCCTTGCCCGCCACCGAGGCCACGTTGACGATGCGGCCGTAGCCGCGCTGCAGCATCTGCGGCACCACGGCGCGGCACACGAGGTAGGGCGCGACGAGGTTCACCTCGATCACGCGGCGCCACATCACCGGGTCGAGCTCCCAGGTGGTGGCGTTGCCGCCGGTGATGCCGGCGTTGTTGACGAGGATGTCGATGCGGCCCTGCGTGCGCATCACCGCGCCGGCGGCGGCGAGCACCGCGTCGGCGTCGGTCAGTTCGACCAGCGCCGTGTCGACCGTGCCGAGCGCCGACAGCGACTCGCGTGCCGCAGCCAGCGCCTTGGCGTCGATGTCCCACAGCACCACGGTGGCGCCGGAGAGCAGCATGCGTTCGGCGGTGGCGTAACCGATGCCTTGCGCACCGCCGGTGATGACGGCGACGCGGCCGTTGAGGTCGAGCTGGTTCATCGCGCGAGCCCTTTCAGTGCCTCGGCCGCGTTCGGGCCGGTCTCGCAGTCGGCGATGTACTGGCGCACGATGTCGGCGAACGAGGTGTCGGGCTTCAGGCCCAGCGCCGCGGCGCGGCCGGCGGTGGCGCCGGTGGGCCAGTTGGCCACGATGCCGGCGATGCGCTCGTCGCGCTCGAAGCGCACGCGTGCGCGCACCGCCTTGCCGGCCACCTGCTCGAGCGCCTCGAGCATCTCGCTGACCTTCACGTTCAGCGCCGGCAGGTTCATCGCCGTGCGGCCGTTGAAGGCCTCGCGGCTGGCTTCGTAGACGGCGATCAGCGCGTCCACCGTGCGCCCCGGCGACGACACCGGATGCGACACCTCGGGCGACACCGGGCACACCGACTCCACGCCGGCCAGCGGCTCGCGGATGATGCCGCTGAAGAAGGACGAGGCCGCGCCGTTGGGCTTGCCCGGGCGCACCGTCACCGTCATCAGCCGCGCGCTGCGGCCGTCGATGTAGCCCTTGCGCGTGTAGTCGGCCACCAGGTGCTCGCAGACCAGCTTGTGCGTGCCGTAGGAGGTCTGCGGCGCGGGCAGCGTGGTGTCGGTGACGATGGGCGGCAGCGGCACGGCCGGGTCCGGCCCGAACACCGCCACCGAGCTGCTGAAGACCAGGCGCGGGGCCTTGCCCGCGTGGCGAAAGCCGTCGAGCAGCGCGCGCGTGGTGTCGAGGTTGCTGCGCAGGCCGAGGTCGAAGTCGGACTCGCATTCGCCCGACACCGCCGAGGCGAGGTGGAACACGCCGTCGAAGCCTTCGTCGGCCAGCGCCGCGGCCTGCGACAGCAGCGCGCCGGTGCGGGCGCTGACGCGCGCATCGGCCATCAGGTCGGCCGGCGGCGCGAACTGGTCGGCGAGCACGACATGGTCGATCTTCGCGCCGGCCAGCGTGCCGCGGGCGAGCAGCGTGCGCGCCAGGCGCGCGCCGACGAAGCCGGCGCCGCCGGTGATGAGCAGTTTCATCGCTTTATCGATCCTTCTTGTAGGGTTGGAACCAGGCGAGCCCGGCCGAGGTGGCGGCGCGTGGCCGGTATTCGGCGCCGATCACGCCGGTGTAGCCCAGCGAATCGATCAGCGCGAAGAGATAGGGGTAGTTCAGCTCGCCGAGGTCGGGCTCGTGCCGCTCGGGCACGCCGGCGATCTGCAGGTGGCCGACGTGGCCGGTGGGCAGGTACTGCCTGATCTTCATCGCCAGATCGCCCTCGACGACCTGGCAGTGGTACAGGTCCATCTGCACCTTCAGGTTCGGCGCGTCGGCGACGTGCACGATCTCGTGCGCGTGGTCCTGCCGGTTCAGGAAGAAGCCGGGGATGTCGCGCGTGTTGATCGGCTCGATGAGGAAGTCGATGCCGCGGTCCTGCTCGGCCGCCCAGGCGAGGTTCTCGACATAGGTGTCGCGCAGCGAGGCACGGTCATGCCCCTTGGGCAGCAACCCGGCCATCAGGTGCACGCGCGGGCAGCGCAGCGCATGGGCGTACTCGATGGCCTTCAGCACGCCAGTTCGGAACTCCTCCCCGCGCCCGGGCAGGCAGGCCAGGCCGCGCTCGCCGGCGGCCCAGTCGCCGGGCGGCGCGTTGAACAGGGCCTGCTGCAGGCCGTGGTCGGACAGGCGCCTGGCGATCTCGGCCGCCGGGAACTCGTAGGGGAACAGGTACTCGACCGCATCGAAGCCATCGGCCCGGGCCGCGGCGAAGCGGTCGAGGAAGGCGTGCTCGCCATACATCATCGACAGGTTGGCGGCGAAGCGCGGCATGTCTCGTCCCCCTTCTCTCTTGGCTCTCGTCAGGCCTTGGCCGGCAGCTCGAGGCCGGCGAGCTCGGCGTAGAACTTGACCACCGCCGCATCGTCCTCGTTGCCATGGCCGGCCGCGGCCGTGGCCAGGTAGAGCTGGTGCGCCGCCGCGGCCAGCGGCAGCGGGAAGGCCAGCTTGCGCGCCGCATCGAGCACGATGCCCAGGTCCTTGACGAAGATGTTCACACTGGACAGCGGCGTGTAGTCGCCGTCGAGGATGTGCGGCACGCGGTTCTGGAACATCCAGCTCATGCCGGCCGAGTTGCAGATCACCTCGTAGAGCTGCGTCGGGTCGGCACCGGCGCGCATGCCCAGCGCCATCGCCTCGCAGGCGGTGGCGATGTGCACGCCGGCCAGGTGCTGGTTGACCATCTTCACCGTCGAGCCCACGCCCGCCTTGTCGCCCAGGCGGTAGACCTTGCCGGCGATCGCGTCGAGCGCCGCGCCAGCGGCCGCGAAGGCTTCGGGCTTGCCGGAAGCCATCACCGTCATCTGGCCGTCCGCGGCCTTCTTCGCACCGCCGGACACCGGGCCGTCGATCAGGTGGATACCGTGTTCTGCGAGACGCACTTCCCACTGCGGCGGCAGCGCCGGGTCGACCGTGGCCGAGGCGATCACCACCGCGCCGCGGCGCAGCAGCGTGTCCAGCCCGGGCTCGCCGTTGGCGCCGAACAGCACCGCCTCGGTCTGCGCCGCGTTGACCACCAGCACCTGCACCACGTCGCAGCGCGCGGCGAGATCGGCGAGCGACGCGGCAAGCTGCCCACCGGCCGCGGAGAAGCGCGTGCGCGCCGCCTCGGTCATGTCCAGGCCCCAGGTGGCCACGCCACGCTTCATCGCCGACACGGCCGCGCCGTAGCCCATCGAGCCCAGGCCGACGACGCCGAGCACCGCTGCAGGCGCGCTCACGGCGCTCACTTCGACACCCCGCGCGGCGCCGTGCGCTTGGTGGCGCGCTGGCGCACGATCACGCCGCCGAGCTCGAGCCGGCGCTCGCCGTGCTGGATGTGCTGCGTGGCGCAGCGCCGCGCCGCGGCGGCATCGTGGCGCGAGATCGCATCGACGATCAGGCGATGCTCGTTGCGCACCTGTTCCATGAAGTCCTTCCTGCGGGCCTCGTTGCCCCGGGTGATGCGCATGCCCTCGCGCAGGTACTGCTCGAAGAAGCCGAGCAGCAGGCTGAACTGCGGGTTGCCGGTGGCCTCGCCGATGGCGCGGTGGAAGGCGAGGTCCTCGTCGACACCGTCGCGGCCGTCGGCCTCGGCGGCATCGATCGCGGCCAGCGCCCGCTTGATGGTGGCGATCTGCGCGCGCGTGGCGCGCTGCGCGGCCATGGCGGCGATCTCGCCCTCGAGCACGCGGCGCACCTCGACCACGTGCACCACCGCATCGACCGAATCCAGCACCGTGGGGTCGAAGGCCAGCGGCTGGTTGACCGCCGGCTCGGCCACGTACACGCCCGATCCCTGGCGCGACAGCAGCAGGCCGCGCGACTTGAGCTGGTGCACCGCCTCGCGCACGACGGTGCGCGACACGCCGTGCGACACCGCGATCTGCTGCTCGCTGGGCAACCGGTCGCCGGGCCGCAGCGTGCCGCCCTCGAGCTGCGCCGAGAGCAGCGCGGCGAGCCGGTCCGACAGACGCTCGGCGACAAGGCGGCCGCCGCCTGGCACCGTGGAAGCACTGACCGGGACGGGACCGATTGACATGGTCATCAGGTTATCATACAACTTTGCCCAGGTTCAACAGCACAGACCCAAGGGCAACAGGCATGGCCAACGTGACCATCCAGGCGGCGAAGAAGCGCTTCGGCGACGTCGAGATACTTCATGGCGTGGACATCTCGATCCCCGACGGCTCGTTCACCGTGCTGGTCGGCCCGTCGGGCTGCGGCAAGTCCACCCTGCTGCGCATGATCGCCGGCCTCGAGCACATCAGCGGCGGCGACATCCTGATCGGCGACAAGCGCGTCAACGACGTGCCGCCCAAGCAGCGCGACATCGCGATGGTGTTCCAGAACTACGCGCTGTACCCGCACATGACGGTGCGCGACAACATGGCCTTCTCGCTGATGCTGGCCAAGCGCGACCAGGCCACCATCGACCAGAAGGTCGGCCGCGCGGCCGAGATCCTCGGCCTCGCGCAACTGCTCGACCGGTTCCCGCGCCAGCTCTCCGGCGGCCAGCGCCAGCGCGTGGCGATGGGCCGCGCGATCGTGCGCGACCCGCAGGTGTTCCTCTACGACGAGCCGCTGTCCAACCTCGACGCCAAGCTGCGCGTGGCCATGCGCACCGAGCTGAAGGAACTGCACCAGCGCCTGAAGACCACCTCGATCTACGTCACGCACGACCAGATCGAGGCCATGACCATGGGCGACCAGATCGTCGTGATGAAGGACGGCCGCATCGAGCAGTCCGGCGCGCCGCTGGACCTGTACGACCACCCGGCCAACCTGTTCGTGGCCGGCTTCATCGGTTCGCCGGCGATGAACTTCCTGCCCGGCACGTTGCGCCGCGCGGGCAGCACCGCCCGCGTCGAACTGGCCGACGGAACACAGGTCGAGGCACCCGCCAACGCTGCCGGCGTCGACGGCCAGCCGGTCATCTACGGCACACGGCCCGAGCACCTGGAGCTCGATGCCTCCGGCGGCATCCCGACGCAGGTGGTGACGGTGGAACCCACCGGCGCCGACACCTTCGTCGCCTGTCGCCACCACGGCACCGAGATGGCCGTGGTCTTCCACGACCGCCACGATTTCGCGCCGGGCAGCACCATCCACCTGCGGCCCGACCTGCAGCGCGCCCACCTGTTCGATGCCGGCAGCGGCAAGCGCCTGGCCGCCTGACCCGACCCCCATTCACACCCAGGTGCCCACGACGCACCGCAACCGAAGAGCAAGGAGACTCACGCAATGGACAACTTCAACCGCCGCCGCTTCCTCGAAGGCACCGCCGGCGTGGCCGCCGGCGCCGTCTTTGCACCGTCCGTGCATGCGCAATCCGCACCGGCCTACAAGCCCGAGAAGGGCGCCAAGCTGCGCGTGCTGCGCTGGAGCCGCTTCGTCCAGGGCGACATCGACCAGTACATGAAGAACGTCGCCGCCTTCACCGCCAAGACCGGCGTCGAGGTGCGTGTCGACAACGAAGGCTGGGAAGACGTGCGCCCGAAGGCCGCGGTGGCCGCCAACACCGGCGCCGGCCCGGACATCATCCTGTCGACCAACGACGACGCCAACCTCTACCCCGAGAAGCTGCTCGACGTCACCGACCTGTGCGAGTACCTGGGCAAGAAGTACGGCGGCTGGTACCCGGCCTGCGAGGCCTACCTCAAGCCCGACGGCAAGAAGTGGATCGGCGTGGCGCTCGGCGCCGCCGGCGCGATGCTGGTGTACCGCCAGAGCCATGTGAAGGCTGCCGGCTTCGACGGCGTGCCGAAGGACACCGCAGGCTTCCTCAAGCTGCTGCAGGCCATGAAGGAGAAGGGCACGCCCGCCGGCTTCGCGCTGGGCAACGCCACCGGTGACGGCCTGTGGTGCAACTGGCTGCTGTGGTCGCACGGCGGCAAGCTGGTCGACAAGGACAACAAGGTCGTGATCGACAGCCCCGAGACGCTCAAGGCGCTCGAGTACGCCAAGGAGATGTACGCCACGTTCGCGCCGGGCACGCTGTCGTGGCTGGACCCGAACAACAACAAGGCCTTCCTGGACGGCCAGGTCAGCCTGACCAACAACGGCATCTCGATCTACTACGCCGCCAAGAACTCGAAGGACGAGAAGATCATGGCGATGAAGGAGGACATCCACCACGCGCCCTATCCGATCGGGCCGGTGGGCGTGCCGACCGAGTCGCACCTCTTCTTCAACCAGATGATCATGAAGTACACCAAGTACCCGCAGGCGGCCAAGGAGTTCCTGCGCTTCATGATGGAGAAAGAGCAGTTCGACCCGTGGCTGACGGCGGCGGGCGGCTACATCGCCCATCCGCTCGATGCCTACTCGAAGACGGAGATCTGGACGTCCGACCCGAAGCACACCGCCTACCGCGACTGCGTGAAGAACATGCGGCCGGCAGGGTATGCGGGCAAGCTGGGCTACGCCTCGGCCGGTGCGGGCGCCGACTTCATCGTGGTCAACATGGTGGCTGAGGCCGCCAGCGGCTCGAAGACGCCCAAGGAAGCCGCCGAACGGGCGCAGAAGCGCGCCGAGCGTTACTACAAAGTCTGATGAACTTCCTGGAACGCTTCCAGAACAACCGCAACGCGCTGGGGTGGGCATTCATGATGCCCGCCGCAGTGCTGTTGCTGCTGTTCCTGACCTACCCGCTCGGGCTGGGCACCTGGCTCGGTTTCACCGACGCCAAGATCGGCCGCCCGGGCGAGTGGATCGGGCTGGAGAACTTTTCCTTCCTGGTCGGCGACAGCGTGACGCAGCTCGCGCTGTTCAACACGCTCTTCTATACCGTCATCGCCAGCATCTTGAAGTTCGGGCTCGGCCTGTGGCTGGCGATCCTGCTCAACAAGAACCTGCCCTTCAAGTCCTTCTTCCGCGCCGTGGTGTTGCTGCCGTGGATCGTGCCGACCGCGCTGTCGGCCATCGCCTTCTGGTGGATCTACGACTCGCAGTTCTCGGTGATCAGCTGGGTGCTGGTGAAGATGGGCTGGATCGACGGCTACATCGACTTCCTCGGCGACCCGTGGAACGCACGGCTGTCGACCATCGTCGCCAACGTGTGGCGCGGCATCCCGTTCGTGGCGATCTCGCTGCTGGCCGGGCTGCAGACCATCTCGCCCTCGTACTACGAAGCTTCGGCGCTGGACGGCGCCACGCCTTGGCAGCAGTTCCGCCACGTGACGATGCCGCTGCTGTCGCCGATCATCGCGGTGGTGATGACCTTCTCGGTGCTGTTCACCTTCACCGACTTCCAGCTGATCTACGTGCTCACGCGCGGCGGCCCGCTGAACGCCACCCACCTGATGGCCACGCTGGCCTTCCAGCGCGCGATCTCCGGCGGAGCGCTCGCCGAGGGTGCGGCCATCGCCACGCTGATGGTGCCCTTCCTGCTGGCCGCCATCATGTTCAGCTACTTCGGGCTGCAGCGCCGCGCCTGGCAGCAGGGCGGCGACAAGTGAGTCATTCCGCATGAGCAATGTGAACGACGACATCGTCGGCATGGACTACCTGCAGTCCGTGCCGCGCCGCTGGGTGACGATGTACATCCCCATCGGCATCTTCGTGTTCGTGCTGCTGTTCCCGTTCTACTGGATGGTGGTCACCTCGCTGAAACCCGACGCAGAACTGCTCTCGCGCGACGGCAACCCGTTCTGGATCATCCAGCCGACGCTGGCGCACTTCGAGAAGCTGCTGTTCAAGACCGAGTACCCGGCCTGGCTGTGGAACACGGTGGTGGTGTCGGTGGTCTCCACCGCGCTGTCGCTGGTGGCCTCGGTGATGGCCGCCTACGCGATCGAACGGCTGCGCTTCCAGGGCGCCAAGCCGGCCGGCGGCGCGATCTTCCTGGCCTACCTGGTGCCGCCCTCGATCCTGTTCATCCCGCTGGCGGCCATCGTCGTCAAGCTCGGGCTGTTCGACTCGCGCTGGGCGCTGATCCTCACCTACCCGACCTTCCTGATCCCGTTCTGCACCTGGCTGCTGATGGGTTACTTCCGCTCCATCCCCTACGAGCTGGAAGAGTGCGCGCTGATCGACGGCGCGAGCCGCTGGCAGATCCTCATCAAGATCGTGCTGCCGCTGGCCGTGCCGGGGTTGATCTCGGCGGGCATCTTCGCCTTCACGCTGAGCTGGAACGAGTTCATCTACGCGCTGACCTTCGTCTCCTCGTCGGAGAACAAGACGGTGCCGGTCGGGGTGGTCACCGAACTCGTCGAGGGCGACGTGTACCACTGGGGCCCGCTGATGGCCGGGGCGCTGCTCGGCTCGCTGCCGGTGGCCTTCGTGTACTCGTTCTTCGTCGAGCACTACGTCTCGGGAATGACCGGCTCGGTGAAGGAGTAATGCGATGAGCGACGCACGGCCGGTGATCGGCTTCATCGGCGTGGGCCTGATGGGCCACGGCATGGCGAAGAACCTGGTCACCAAGGGCTACCCGCTGGTGATCATGGGCCACCGCAAGCGCGAGCCCGTGGAGCACCTGAAGTCGCTCGGCGCAACCGAGGCCGCCACGGCGCGCGAAGTCGCCCAGGCCTGCGACATCGTGCACCTGTGCGTGACCGGCTCGCCGCAGGTCGAGGCGCTGATGCGCGGTCCCGACGGGCTGCTCGCCGGCGCGAGGGCGGGTGCCATCATCATCGACTGCTCCACCTCCAACCCGGTGTCGACGTTGGCGCTGGCCGCCGAGGCGCAGGCGCGCGGCGTGCACTTCGTCGACGCGCCGCTGTCGCGCACGCCCAAGGAGGCCGAGGCCGGCACGCTGGACACCATGGTCGGGGCCGCGCCCGAGATCTTCGCGCGCATCGAGCCGGTGCTTCGCTGCTGGGCCGGCCAGGTGGTGCACCTCGGGCCGGTGAGCCTGGGCCACAAGATGAAGCTGATCAACAACTTCGTCGCGATGGGCTACGCCGCGCTGTACTCGGAAGCGATGGCGATCGCGCGCAAGGCCGGGCTGTCGATCGAGCAGTTCCATTCGGTGATCGGCTCGGGGCGCATGCGCAGCCCCTTCTACGACACCTTCATGCAGTGGTCGCTGAACCACGACGAGAACGCTCACCGCTTCACCATCAGCAACGCGCACAAGGACATGCGATACCTCGCCAGCATGGCCGGCGAGCTCGGCGCGGTGAATCCCATCCAGGCCGACGTGAAGAACCTCTTCGCGGCGATGGAAGCCGCCGGCCAGGGCGAGCGTTTCGTGCCGATGCTGGCCGACTTCGTCGCCGGCATCAACGCGCTGCCGCCGGCGCACGGCTGACCCCAGGAGCATCCATGACGAAGAAGAAGGCCCCGCACGAACTGCGCAGCCAGCAGTGGTTCGGCCGCCAGGACCGCGACGGCTTCGCCTACCGCAGCTGGGTCAAGGGCAAGGGCGTGCCGCACGACCAGTTCGACGGCCGTCCGGTCATCGGCATCTGCAACACCTTCAGCGAACTGACGCCCTGCAACTCGCACTTCCGCACGCTGGCCGAGCAGGTGAAGATCGGCGTGTACGAGGCCGGCGGATTCCCGCTCGAGTTCCCGGTGATGTCGCTGGGCGAGACGCTGCTGCGGCCTACTGCGATGCTGTACCGCAACCTCGCCAGCATGGACGTGGAAGAAAGCATCCGCGGCAACCCGGTCGATGGCGTCGTGCTGCTGATGGGCTGCGACAAGACCACGCCCTCGCTGATCATGGGGGCGGCGAGCGTCGACCTGCCGACCATCGGTGTCTCCGGCGGGCCGATGCTCAACGGCAAGTGGCGCGGCCAGGAACTCGGCTCGGGCACCGGCGTGTGGAGCATGAGCGAGCAAGTGCGCGCCGGCACGCTCAAGCTGGCCGACTTCTTCGACGCCGAGAGCTGCATGCACCGCAGCCACGGCCATTGCATGACCATGGGCACGGCCTCGACGATGGCGAGCATGGTCGAGGCGCTCGGTGTCGGCCTGCCCGGCAACGCCGCCTACCCGGCGGTCGACGGCCGTCGCAACGTGCTGGCGCGCAACGCCGGCCGGCGCATCGTCGACATGGTCCACGAGGACCAGCTGCTGTCGAAGATCCTCACCCGCGAGGCCTTCGAGAACGCGATCAAGACGCTGGCCGCCATCGGCGGCTCGACCAACGCGGTGATCCACCTGATCGCCATGGCCGGCCGCGTGGGCGTGAAGCTGACGATCGACGACTTCGACCGCCTGGCCAGCGAGCTGCCCTGCCTGGTCAACCTGCAGCCCAGCGGCAAGTACCTGATGGAGGACTTCTGCTACGCCGGCGGCCTGCCCGCGGTGATGAAGGAGATCTCCTCGGTGCTGCACACGCACATCGTCACTGCCAGCGGCAAGACCGTGGCGGAGAACGTGGCGAGCGCCGAGAACTTCAACACCGAAGTCATCAAGCCGCTGGCCACGCCCTTCAAGGACAAGGCCGGCATCGCCGTGCTGCGCGGCAACCTGGCGCCGCGCGGCGCCGTCATCAAGCCGAGTGCGGCCACGCCCAAACTGATGGTGCACACCGGCCGCGCGGTGGTGTTCGAGGACATCGAGGACTTCCACAAGCGCATCGACGACGAGAACCTCGACGTCGACGAGAGCTGCGTGCTGGTGCTGAAAA
Organism: Rhizobacter sp. AJA081-3; assembly: GCF_017795745.1. Classification (GTDB taxonomy): domain Bacteria; phylum Pseudomonadota; class Gammaproteobacteria; order Burkholderiales; family Burkholderiaceae_C; genus Piscinibacter. The sequence goes on from NZ_CP059067.1 coordinate 4,073,582, forward strand.
ACTGCGGCCCCAAGGGCTACCCCGGCATGGCCGAGGTGGGCAACATGCCGCTGCCGCCCAAGGTGCTGCGCAAGGGCATCACCGACATGGTCCGCATCAGCGACGCGCGCATGAGCGGCACCGCCTACGGCACCGTGGTGCTGCACACCGCGCCCGAGGCCGCCGCTGGCGGGCCGCTGGCGGTGGTGAAGAACGGCGACATGATCGAGCTCGACGTGCCGAAGCGGCGCCTGCAGCTGCTCATCAGCGACGAAGAGCTTGCGCGCCGCCTGGCCGACTGGAAGGCGCCCGCGCCGCCGCTGGCCAGCGGCTATTGGAAGCTCTACGTCGATCACGTGCTGCAGGCCGACGAAGGCGTCGACCTCGACTTCCTGGTCGGCAAGCGCGGTTCTTTCGTGCCCAGAGACAACCATTGATTTCGAGCCCGGCGTCGGGGCATTTCAACGTAGGCGACGCTAACCACAACACTCAGGAGACTCGAATGCTGTTCCACACCCGCATCGCCGCCGCCGTCGCGGCCCTCTCGGTATCCACCCTCGCGCTGGCCGCCGGCCCCGCGGTCGTCAAGGGCCCGGGCGAGAACCCCGGCTGCTTCAAGCCCTGGACCGACCAGACCAAGTACTTCCAGTGGCCCGCCAAGAAGGGCCCGTACCGCATCGCGCTGGCCAACGGCTTCGTCGGCAACACCTGGCGCATCCAGATGATCAAGATGGCCAAGGCCTACGCGGCCACGCCGGAGATGAAGGGCAACATCAAGGAGTTCAAGATCGTCTCCACGGGCACCGACGTGGCCGCGCAGATCGCCTCGATCGACAACTTCATCAACTCCGGCTATGACGCCATCATCACCATCGCCGTCAACCCGACGGCCTTCGCGCCGGTGATCAAGCGCGCCAACGCCGCCGGTGTCGTGCTGGTGCCGTTCGACAACGTGCTCGACAGCGAAGAGGTCATGCAGGTCAACGAAGACCAGACCGGCCTGGGCACCGCCTACGGCGACTGGATGATCAAGCACCTGCCGAAGAAGACCGGCAAGCTGCTCGAGGTGCGCGGCCTGCCCGGCAACTCGGTCGACCGCGACCGCCACGTCGGCTTCCGCAAGGTCGTCGAGGCCCCGGGCAACAAGTTCGAAATCGTCGAGGTGGTCGGCAACTGGGACGACGGCACCGCGCAGAAGGTGGTGGCCGACGCCGTGGCCGTGCACAAGAAGTTCGACGGCATGATCGTGCAGGGCGGCTCCACCGGCGCCGTGCGCGCGTTGATCGATGCCAAGCACCCGATGATCCCGGTGGCCGGCGAGTCGGAGAACGGCTTCCGCAAGCTGTGCGCCGAGCGCGCCAAGGACGGCCTGATTTGCAACTCGCTGGGCCAGTCGCCAGGCCTGGTGGCGATCTCGATGAAGGCCGCCGTCGCTGCGCTGCAGGGCAAGGTGATGCCGCAGCTGATCTCGGTGCCGATCCCGCAGACGCAGCACCCGAACTTCAAGGCCGGCGAGAACTACTTCCCGGAGCTGACCGACAACTTCTTCACCACCAATGAGTTCCCGACCTGCGGCGTGAACCTGAAGGCCCAGGACATCATGTCCAAGGACGAAAAGAACAACTGATCGGGCCTCGATGACGCCGATCCTCGAACTGGTCGACGTCTCCAAGCGCTACGGCGGGGTGCGCGCGCTCGAGCGCGCGCGCTTTGCCTGTGCGCCGGGGCGCATCCATGCCTTGCTCGGCGAGAACGGCGCCGGCAAGTCGACGCTGATCAAGATCATGTCGGGCGTGGTGCAGCCCGACGAGGGCCGCATCGTGCTGGAGGGGCGCGAGCGGCGCTTCGCGCACCCGCAGGATGCGGTGTCGGCCGGCATCGCCTGCATCTTCCAGGAACTGTCGCTGATGCCCGACCTGAGCGTCGCCGACAACATCTGCATCACCAACCCGCCGCGGCGCTTCGGCCTGATCGACCGCAAGGAACAGCGCCGCATCGCCGAGGCAGCACTGGCACGCGCCGGCGCGGAGGACATCCACCCTCTCGCGCCGGTGGGCAGCCTGTCGCTGTCGCGCCGCCAGATGGTGGAAATCGCCAAGGCGCTGTCGCGCGAGCCGAAGATCCTCATCCTCGACGAGGCCACCTCGGCACTCACCGCTGCCGATGTGCAGCGCGTCTACACGCTGCTCAAGCGGCTGCGCGACGAGGGCATGGCGATCGTCTACATCTCGCACCGCATGAACGAGATCGCCGAGCTGGCCGACGACTGCTCGGTGTTCCGCAACGGCCAGCACGTGGCCACCTTCGAGGCCGGCACCCAGAGCGATGCGCAGACGGTCGAGATGATGATCGGCCGCGACATCGAGCATGCCTTCCCGCCCAAGCCGCCGGCGCAGGCCGGCCTCACGGCTCGGGCGCCGGCGTTGGAGACGCGCGGGCTGTCGTGGCAGGGCCGGCTGCACGACATCGACCTGACGGCGCGGCCGGGCGAGATCGTCGGCCTGGGTGGCCTGGACGGCCAGGGCCAGCGCGAATTCTTCCTCGCCCTGTTCGGCGTGCTGCGCGGCGTGGCCGGCGAACTCAAGCTCGAGGGCCGGCCGGTGCAACTGCACAGCCCCAAGCAGGCCAAGCGCGACGACATCGGCATCGCGCTGGTGCCCGAAGACCGCAAGACCGACGGCCTGATGCTGCCGATGTCGGTGCTCGACAACCTCAGCTTCGCCGCGCTCGACCGGCTCAGCCGGGCCGGCATCGTGGCCAGCGGCGCGGAACTGCGCGCGGCCGACGACATGGTCAAGCGCCTGTCGATCAAGGCGCCCGACCTGTCGGCGCCGGTGGGCACGCTGTCGGGCGGCAACCAGCAGAAGGTGGTGATCGCCAAGTGGCTGATGAACGCGCCGCGCATCATCCTGCTCAACGACCCGACACGCGGCATCGACGTGGGCACCAAGCAGGAGATCTACGCGCTGCTGCGCCGCCTGGCCGAGGAAGGCGCGGCTGTGCTGCTGTACTCGACCGACTATGCCGAGCTGATCGGCTGCTGCGACCGCGTCGCGGTGTTCTTCGACGGCCGCATCGTGCGCTGGCTGGCCGGCGACGAGCTGACCGAACGTGCGCTGGTGGCCAGCGCCCTGAACCTGACGACGACGGAGGCGGCGGCAGCATGAGTGATGACTGGAAGTTCCACCTGCGCGAGCACAAGGGCGCCTACGCCGCGGCGGCGATGTTCATCGTCATCTTCGCGCTGTACATCCTCAACCACCAGGCCGGCTGGACGGCGCCGGTGATCACCACGGCTGCGAACAAAGGCGTGCTGCTGGCCATCGTGGCGATGGCGCAGACGCTGCCGGTGCTCACCGCCGGCATCGACCTGTCGGTGGGCATGGTGTTCGTGCTGGCCAACTGCGTCGCCTCGCACTTGGTGGTGGGCACGCCACTGCAGGCCGCCGTCGGCGTGGTCGCGGTGCTCGCGGTCGGCGCGCTGTGCGGCTGGATCAACGGCGCGATCATCGTCTACGGCCGGCTTCAGCCGATCATCACGACCCTGGCCACCGGCACGGTCTACTACGGCATCGCGCTGGGCCTGCGGCCGGTGCCCGGCGGCGACGTGCACGCCGGCCTGGCCGATGCGCTGACCGGCTCGCTGCCCGGCGGCATCCCGGCGATGGGGGTGGTGCTGGTCGCCGTGGTGCTGCTCGTGTGGGTGCCCTACCGCCGCTCGGTCAGCGGCCGCGCGGCGCTGGCCATCGGCTCCTCGGAAGCGGCGGCCTACATGTCGGGCGTGAACATCGGCCGCACCAAGCTGATCGCCTACACGCTGGCCGGGCTGCTGGCCGCCATCGGCGGGCTGCTGCTGACCTTCGTGACCTACTCCGGCGAGGCCTCGTCGACCATCGGCGGCGTCTACACGCTGAATTCGATCGCCGCGGTGGTGATCGGCGGCACCTCGCTGGCCGGCGGCGCGGGCACGGCGATCGGCTCGGTGTTCGGCGCGCTGGTGCTGCGCACCATCGGCGACCTGCTGTTCGTGTTCGACCTCGAGCCGCTGTGGCAGCCGCTGTTCCAGGGTTTCATCCTGCTCGCCGCGGTGAGCCTGGGCTCGCTGCAGTTGCTCAAGGTGAGCAACCGGCTGGACCTGTTCAAGTGAGGCACGCATGACCGCGCTCGCACTGCGACTCAAGCGCTCCGGCCAGATCCCGGTGCTGGCCGCGGCCGGCTGCACGGTGGTGCTGCTGCTCGTGGGCAGCATGTACTCGCAGAACTTCCTCTCGGCCGACTACCTGCTGCTGCAGCTGCAGATCGCCTCCTTCCTCGGCGTCATCGCCACCGGCGCGATGCTGGTGATCCTGCTCGGCGGCATCGACCTGTCGGTGCCCTGGCTGGTGACGGTGGGCGGCGTGATGTCGGCCGCCGCGGCCGGCTGGTGGGGCGCGACGGGCGAGGCCATCGCCATCCCCTTCGGCATCGCCTGCGGCGCGCTGCTCGGCGCCGTCAACGGCTTCGGCGTGGCCTACCTGCGCGTGCCCTCGATGATCTTCACGCTGGGCATCAATGCCGTGGCGCAGGGGCTGATCGTGGTGCAGACCGGCGGCTTCGCGCCGCAGGACCGCTCCACCCCGGCGATGCACATGATCGCCACCGGCCGCTCGCTGCTGGGCATCCCGAACGCGCTGCTGGTGTGGTTCGTGGTCGGTGCGGCGACGATGTTCCTGCTGCACCGCACGACGCTGGGCCGCTCCATCTACGCGGTGGGCAACCGCGAGCGCGCCGCCTACCTGTCGGGCGTGGACACGCGCCGCGTGGTGCTGATGTGCTTCGTGATCGCCGGCGCCTGCTCGGCGGCGGCGGGCGTGCTGCTCACCGGCTACTCCACCAAGGCCTACCAGGCGATGGGGGACGCCTACCTGCTGCCGGCCATCGCCGCAGTGGTGCTGGGCGGCACCAACATCCTCGGCGGCCGCGGCTCCTACCTCGGCACCGTGGTCGGGGTCATCCTGATCACGCTGCTGCAGTCCATCCTGTCGGTGATGCAGATCCCCGAGATGGGCCGGCAGATCATCTACGGCGTCGTGATCATCACGATGCTGCTCGTCTACGGGCGCGGTCGGCGCCATTCGGACTGATCCATTCGTTTCGGGAGGCAGGCATGGTCATCGAACTCACCGAAAGCTTCGAGGTGCTGGATCCGCGCTTTCGAAAGCTGGCCTTTCCCAACGTGCACGTCGAGGAGCTCTGGACCGGCTGCCGCTGGGCCGAAGGGCCGGCCTGGTTCGCCGCTGGGCGTTACCTGGTCTGGTCGGACATCCCGAACGACCGCATGCTGCGCTGGGACGAGACCGACGGCTCGGTGTCGGTGTTCCGCCAGCCCGCGATGAACACCAATGGTCACACCGTGGACCTGCAGGGCCGTCTGGTGAGCTGCGAGCACCGCGGCCGCTGCGTCTCGCGCACCGAGCATGACGGCACGCGCACCGTGCTCGCCGCGCAGTTCGACGGCAAGCGCTTCAATTCGCCCAACGACGTGATCGTCAAGAGCGACGCCAGCCTCTGGTTCACCGACCCGAGCTACGGCATCGACAGCGACTACGAGGGCGACGCGGCGCCTGGCGAGATCGGCGCCAGCCGCGTCTACCGCATCGACGGCGCCAGCGGTGCGATCAGCGTGGTGGCTGGCGACTTCGTGCAGCCCAACGGTCTGGCCTTCTCGCCCGACGAATCGCTGCTGTACATCGTCGACACCGGCGCCACGCACCAGGCTGACGGCCCGCACCACGTGCGGCGCTTCAAGGTCGGCACGAACGGAACGCTGTCGGGCGGCGAGGTGTTCGCCACCTGCCCGGTGGGCCTGTACGACGGCCTGCGCGTGGACGTGCACGGCAACCTCTGGCTGTCGGCCGGCGACGGCGTGCACTGCCATGCGCCAGACGGCACGCTGCTGGGCAAGATCCTGATCCCCGAGACGGTGGCCAACGTCTGCTTCGGCGGCGCGAAGCTGAACCGGCTGTTCATCTGCGGCACGACCTCGCTGTACGCCGTCTACCTGAACACGCGCGGCGCGCGGCCGCGGGCGGCCTGATCAGCGCCGGCGCAGGCCCAGCCACATCACGGTCGCCACGACCACCAGGCCGCCGGCCACCTGCGAGGGCGCGATGGACTGGCCGAGCACGGCCCAGGCCAGCACCAGCGCGAAGATCGGCTCGACGTTCATGATCGCCGAGTTGCCGACCACGCCCAGGCGCGGCAGCACGGTGAACATGATCGTGAAGCCGGTGCCGTAGAGCAGCGTCAGGCCGACCAGGCCCCACCAGCCGGCAGAAGCGTTCGGCAGGTGGAAGCCGCCCTGCACCGCCACGCCGAGCAGCGCGAGCAGCGCCACCTGGCCCATGGTGGTGGCGGTGCGCAGGCGTCCGTCGAGATCGCCTGCCTCGTGCTGGGTGAAGACGAGCGCCAGGCCGAAGGTGGCCGCCGCCGCCAGCGCGAAGGCCACCCCGGCGCCGATGCGGCTCCACTGCCCTGCCGCACCGAGGCCCGAGGCGGCGCCGAACACGTCCAACGCCAGCGCCAGGCCGGCGAGCATCACCGGCATCGCCAGCAGCACGCGGCGCTCGGGGCGGTGACCGTAGACGAGACGTGCCCACAGCGCCGTCCACAGCGGGTAGGTGTTGAAGGCGAGCAGCGCCAGCGCCACCGGCAGCCGCGCCACCGACGAATACAGGCACAGGCTCTGCACGGCGATCAGCACGCCGATGGCCGGCAGCGCGCGGCGGTGTTTCGCGCTCAGGCGGATCGGCACGCGCTGCACGACGAGCAGCAAACCGACCACCAGCGCGGTGATGCTGCTGCGGAAGACGACTGCGGTGGCGACGTCGACGCCGTGGTTGAAGGCGACACGCGCCGCCACGTGGTTCGCGCCCATCAGCAGCGCGATCAGCAGCAGCGTGGCGAAGGCGGCGGTCGAGAGCGACGCGGGCCGTGGCACGGGCTCAGACACTGGCCGTCAGCCCGCCGTCGACATAGAGGATGTGGCCGTTGACGAAACGACCGGCCTCGCTGGCCAGGAACACCGCCGCGCCGGCGAGCTCTTCCACCTCGCCCCAGCGCCGGCTCGGCGTGCGCCCGATCAGCCAGCCGCTGAAGGCCGGGTCGTCGATCAGCTTGCGGTTCAGCTCGGTCTTGAAGTAACCCGGCCCGATGCCGTTGACGTTGATGCCCAGCGGCCCGAGGTCGACCGCCATGCCCTTGGTGAGCATCTTCACTGCGCCCTTGCTGGCGGTGTAGGGCACGATGCCCGGGCGGCCCAGTTCGCTCATCACCGAGCAGATGTTGATGATGCGGCCGCGGCCGCGCGGGATCATGCAGCGCGCCACCGCCTGGCCGACCTGGAACACGCTGTCGAGGTTGGTGCGCATCAGCTCCTGCCAATCGGCCTGCGCGAAGTCCTGGAACGGCGCACGGCGCTGGATGCCGGCGTTGTTGACGAGGATCTCGATGGCGCCGAGTTCGCGCTCGATTCCGGCGATCGCGGCATCGACGGCGGCGCGCTCGGTGACGTCGAAGCCGCGCGAGACGACCTCCAGGCCCTCGCCGCGCAACTGCGCTTCGGCCTGCGCCAATCGTGCGGGGTCGCGGCCGTTGAGCACGACACGCGCGCCGGCCTGCGCGAGGCCGCGGGCGATGGCCAGGCCGAGGCCCGCGGAGGAGCCGGTGACCAGCGCGAGCCGGCCGTCGAGGCGAAAACTGTCGAGAACGTTCATGGTGCGAGAGTTTGAGTGGTCGATGCACGCAGCTGCGCGAGCACAGTGTCCACGAGGACGGGCAGCGGCCGTGTCGCATCGACGACGATGGCCGCTTCGTCGGCCTGCGGCGGCTCCAGCGTGGCGAGCTGGCTGGGCAGCAGCGAGGCCGGCATGTAGTGGCCGCTGCGCGCGGCCAGGCGCTGCGCGAGCACCTCGCGCGGCGCCGTCATCAGCACGAAGTGCAGCGGGCCGGCGCGGCGCAGCACGTCGCGGTAGGCCCGCTTGAGCGCCGAGCAAGCCAGCACCGCCGGGCGGCCGTCCTGCCGGGCCTGCGCCAGCAGATCGGCCAGCGTGGCCAGCCAGCCGGCGCGGTCGGCATCGGTGAGCGGCACGCCAGCGGCCATGTGCGCGACGTTCTCCGGCGGATGGTGGCGGTCGCCCTCGATGAACCCGGCGCCCAGCGCCTGCGCCAGCGCCTGGCCGAGGCTGCTCTTGCCGCAGCCGCTGACCCCCATGACGACCACCCGCAACGGCTCCATTCGTGCGAGGTTACCGACTCGGTGCCGCGGCGTCGACCCGGGCCGACGCGCGGTTCGCGGGCCGCTGCTAGAATCCGTCCCGTTCCGAGGAGCGTTGCAAGGCCTGCACTCAGGCCCCAGGCTCGGAAGCCTTTCATGCAACCGCGCTCACCCGCACGATCAGACCTCGTGGGTGAGATTGAACAAGTCCCCTGACGTGTCCCGGTGCGGGTTCCATCACTTCTGGAGCCTCACATGAACGCTGTTCTCAAGCCGCTGCACAACGACCAGTACGCCGTCGCCGACATGGCCCTCGCCGACTGGGGCCGCAAGGAAATCAAGATCGCCGAGACGGAGATGCCCGGCCTGATGGCGATCCGATCGGAATTCGCCAAGAGCCAGCCCCTGAAGGGCGCGCGCATCACCGGCTCGCTGCACATGACCATCCAGACCGCCGTGCTGGTGGAGACGCTGCAGGCGCTGGGCGCGCAGGTGCGCTGGGCCTCGTGCAACATCTTCAGCACGCAGGACCACGCCGCCGCCGCGCTGGTGGCCACCGGCACGCCGGTGTTCGCCTACAAGGGCGAGACGCTGACCGACTACTGGGACTACACCCACCGCATCTTCGAGTTCGGCGCCAAGGGCACCGACGGCGAAGGCCCGAACATGATCCTCGACGACGGCGGCGACGCCACGCTGCTGATGCACCTGGGCAAGCGCGCCGAGAAGGACGCCTCGCTGCTGGCACGCCCGACCAGCGAGGAAGAGACCTGCCTGTTCGCCGCCATCAAGGCCAAGCTGGCGCAGGACCCGACCTGGTACTCGCGCAAGGGCGCGCAGATCATCGGCGTGACCGAAGAGACGACCACCGGCGTGCACCGCCTGAAGGAAATGTCGGCCAAGGGCACGCTGATGTTCCGTGCCATCAACGTGAACGACAGCGTCACCAAGAGCAAGTTCGACAACCTGTACGGCTGCCGCGAGTCGCTGGTCGACTCGATCAAGCGCGCCACCGACGTCATGATCGCCGGCAAGGTCGCCTGCGTGGCCGGCTACGGCGACGTGGGCAAGGGCTCGGCGCAGGCGCTGCGCGCCCTGTCGGCCCAGGTCTGGGTCACCGAGATCGACCCCATCAACGCCCTGCAGGCGGCGATGGAAGGCTACAAGGTCGTGACGATGGAATACGCCGCCGACAAGGCCGACATCTTCGTCTCGGCCACCGGCAACAAGAACGTGATCCGCTACGAGCACATGGCGGCGATGAAGGACGAAGCCATCGTCTGCAACATCGGCCACTTCGACAACGAGATCGACGTCGCGGCCCTCGAGAAGTGCCAGTGGGACGAGATCAAGCCGCAGGTCGATCACGTCGTCTTCCCGGACGGCAAGAAGATCATCCTGCTGGCCAAGGGCCGCCTGGTGAACCTGGGCTGCGCCACCGGCCACCCGAGCTTCGTGATGTCGTCGTCGTTCGCGAACCAGACGATCGCGCAGATCGAGCTGTTCACGCACAGCGACTACTACGAGAACGGCAAGGTCTACGTGCTGCCCAAGCACCTGGACGAGAAGGTGGCGCGCCTGCACCTGAAGAAGGTCGGCGCCATGCTGACCGAGCTGACGGACGAGCAGGCCGAGTACATCGGCGTGCCCAAGCAGGGCCCGTACAAGGCCGACACCTACCGCTACTGATCCGCGGAGCCGCCATGCGCGCCGACCAGCTGCTGGTGCAGCGCGGTCTGGCCCCCTCGCGATCGGCCGCACAACGGCTGATCGCGCAGGGTGCGGTGCGCTGGCGCGGGCCCGCGGGTTGGGCTGCGCCGCGCAAGGCCGGCGAGGAGTTGCCAGAAGGCTGCGAGCTGCAGGTCACCGACGACGCGGAGCTTCGCTTCGTGTCGCGCGGCGGGCTGAAGCTCGAAGGCGCGCTGGCGCACTGCGGCATCGACGTCTCGGGCAAGACCTGCCTGGACGTCGGCCAGGGCACCGGCGGCTTCACCGATGCGCTGCTGCATGGCGGCGCGAAGCAAGTGGTGGGCCTGGACGTCGGGCACGGCCAGTTGCATGAGCGGCTGAAATCGGACCCGCGCGTCGTGGCGCTGGAGGGCGTCAACGCGCGTCACCTGGCGGCGGCGGCGCTGCCGGTGGCGAGCTTCGACCTGATCGTCGGCGACCTGTCGTTCATCTCGCTGACGCTGGTGCTGCCGGCGCTGGCGCCGCTGATCGGCAAGCCGCGCGGCGAGTTGCTGATGCTGGTCAAGCCGCAGTTCGAGCTGCAGCCGGCCGACATCGGCAAGGGCGGGCTGGTGCGCGACGAGACGGCGTTCGAGCGTGTGCAGGCGCGGCTGCGCGAGGCCTGTGCCGGCAACGGCCTGACCGTGCTCGACTGGTTTGCGAGTCCCATCGCCGGCGGCGATGGCAACCGAGAGTTCTTCATCCGGGCGCGCCGACGCGGCGCCGCCCGAGGAGCCTGAACATGGACAAGATCGATCTTCCCGTTCCCGTGAGCTTCGAGTTCTTTCCGCCGAACACGCCGGTGGGCAGCGAGAAGCTCAAGACCGTGGTGCAGGAGCTGGCCGCGGCGCAGCCCGAGTTCTTCAGCGTGACCTACGGCGCCGGCGGCTCGACGCGCGAGAAGACGCTGGCCACCGTCAGCGCGATCGCGGCGATGGGCCACGAGGCGGCTCCGCACCTGTCCTGCGTGGGCTCCACGCGCGAGGGCATCAGCGAGATCCTGGCCACCTACCGCGCGCAGGACATCCACCGACTGGTGGCGCTGCGCGGCGACCTGCCCAGCGGCACGGCGACGGCGGGCGACTTCCGCTACGCGAGCGAGCTGGTGTCGTTCATTCGCGAGACACAGGGCAAGGACTGGTTCATCGAGGTGGCCGCTTATCCCGAATACCATCCGCAGCAGCGCTACGCGAAGCGCGACGTGCAGCACTTCGCCGACAAGGTCAAGGCGGGCGCCGACTCGGCGATCACGCAGTTCTTCTTCAATCCCGACGCCTATTTCCACTTCGTCGACGAGGTGCGTGCGCTGGGCGTCACGGTGCCGATCGTGCCGGGCATCATGCCTTTCCACAACTTCGCGCGCATCGCGCAGTTCGCGGCGCGCGATGGCATCGAGATCCCACGCTGGGTGGCAATGAAAATGGAGGGCTACATGGATGACACCGCGTCGATCCGCGCCTTCGGCCTGGAGGTGATCACGAAGCTGTGCGAGCGGCTGATTGCTGGCGGCGCGCCGAGCATCCACTTCTACACGCTCAACCAGTCGGCGCTCGCGCTGGAGATTTGCAGGCGGCTCGGCCGCCCGGTTTGACCTGGGTCAGGATGCCTTGGGGGCGGCGTTGCGCCAGTCGCACGCTGCTCCCGGCGCTTTGACGCACCGCAACAAGCCGCGGCGCCCGTGGCGCTGAAATTCCTGTCGAGGAAATCACCTCTTCACGACAGGAAAATCACCATGAGCCACAAGACCTTCCAACGCGCCGCCCTCGCTCTCGCCGTGGCCGGCGGCCTCGCCCTTCCGATGTTCGCCCAGGCCCAAGCCACGCCGTGGATGGTGCGCGTGCATGCGTTGAACCTCGACAGCGCCAACAAGGACAGCACGGGCCTGGACCTCACGGTCAACAACAAGGTGTTCCCGGAAGTCGACATCTCGTACTTCTTCACGCCCAACGTCGCCGCTGAACTGGTGCTGACCTATCCGCAAAAGCACACCGTCAAGGCCGGCGGTACCGAGATCGGCACGCTCAAGCACCTGCCGCCGACGCTGTCGCTGCAGTACCACTTCACGGACATGGGCGCCTTCAAGCCCTACGTCGGTGCCGGGCTGAACTACACGCACTTCTCGAGCGTGAACCTGCCCGCGGGCGTGGACATCAAGCGCAACAGCTACGGCTTGGCCGTCGGCGCCGGCTTCGACTACGAGATCCAGAAGAACGTCTACTTCAACGTCGACGTGAAGAAGGTTCAGATCAAGACGACCGTGAGCGCGGGCGGCTCGGACATCGGCGACTTCAAGGTCGATCCGCTGCTCGTTGGCGTGGGTGTCGGTTTCCGCTTCTGACCGGCTGGGAAGCCGCTTCGGCAGAGCCGCTCAGACGAGCGGCTTCTGCCAACTGACGCCATCCTCGGTGAGCATGGCGTCCAGCACGAAATCCTGATCGGTGGGGAACAGCAACGGCAGGAAGCCGTGGCTGTAGCTCACCCCCACCGTGACGGGCCGCGGCTCGATCGACTTGAGCGTGCGGTCGAAGAATCCACCGCCGTAGCCCATGCGCACGCCGCCGGGGCCGAAACCCAGGCAAGGCACCACCAGCAGTTCGGGGACGAACTCCTCGGTGTCCTTCGGCTTCGGGATGTCGTAGGCATCGAGCTCGGTCGGGCAGCCCGGGTACCAGACGTGAAAGCGCAGCGAGCCGGTCTCGCGGTGCGCCACCGGCAATCCGATGCGCCGCGTCACGCCCTCGGGCGCACCCTCGGTCCAGCGGTACAGGGCCGGCAGGCAATCGAACTCACCCTTGATTGGCCAGTAGGCACCGATCGTCTTCTCCGGCCGGCCGATCAGCCACACGCGCAGCACGCTTTGCAGCGCCACGGCGCGCTCCAGGCGGTCGGGCAGCGCCTGCCGCGTGGCGACCAGTCGCTTGCGCAGGGCATCTCGTTCGGTGGGCAGCATGGGTGCGTCCGGTGGCGGGCCAAAACGCGATTGTGCAAGACTGCCGCATGGCCGCCGACCGCGAGTTCGTCACCCACTGCATGGAACTGCTCTCGCCGCTGGGCAGCGTGCGCTCGCGGCGGATGTTCGGCGGGCACGGCTTCTACGTCGACGACCTGTTCCTCGCCATCATCGCGTTCGAGCGCCTGTACCTGAAGGCCGACGCGCAGACGCGGCCGCGCTTCGAGGCGGCCGGCTGCGAGCCCTTCGTCTACGAAGGCCAGGGCAAGAGCGTGACGCTGGGCTACTTCACGGCGCCCGAGGACGCCATGGAGTCACCAGCCTTGATGCAGCCCTGGGCGCGGCTCGCACTCGAGGCGGCACTTCGCGCCAGGGCGGCGAAGAAGGCGCCGGCGAAGCCGCGCAAGGGCAGGCCCTGAAGCAGAGGGCGGCGCGCCTGCCAGCGCACCGAGGCACCCTCGCCGCGGTCCCAGGCCTCGATGACCACCGCCTGTGCGTCGTTCACGCGCAGCGACTGGCCCGGTGAAAGGATCTGGTCGGCATCGCCGCACTCGCCCGTGATCCACACACGGCCGCGCAGCACGGTCAGTTCGCCACCCCCGAGGCCGAGGCGGCGTGCCTGTCCCGGGGCCAGGGAAAGAACGGCATGGGCTTGCGAATTCATCATCAATCTCCTGGAAGTCACGGTAGGATCTTCGTCCTTGAGCCGAGGAAACTCCAATGACTTCGGCAGACCTCATTGATGCGGATTTGAAATGAATACCGGACGCCGCCGCCCGCTCTCGCTGTCCAACCTGCGCGCTTTCGAGGCGGTGGCGCGCCGGCTGAGCTTCAGCGACGCGGCCGAGGAGCTGTTCGTCACCCAGTCGGCCATCAGCCGGCAGATCAAGAGCCTGGAAGACGAGCTCGGCACACCGCTGTTCGTGCGCGGCACGCGCCACGTCGAGATGACGCAGGACGCGCAGATTCTGCTGCGTACCGTGGAGCCCTGGCTGGCGCGGCTGGACGCCGGCGTGCGGCAGATCCGCGAGAAGCACAGCAGGCAGCGTGTCAGCGTGACCACCTTCGCCTCGTTCGCCTCGCTGTGGCTGCTGCCGCGCATCGAGGCCTTCCAGCGTGCGCACCCGGACATCGACATCCGCGTCTCGGCGCACGACTCGCTGGCCGACCTCGACGACCCGGAACTCGACCTGGCGCTGCGCTACTGCAGCCCGGCGCAGGCGCCGGCCGGCGCGGTGCGCCTGTTCGGCGAGACGCTGACGCCGGCGGTGAGCCGGCAGCTGATGGCGCAGATCCGCGACGGCCAGGCGCCGCCGCTGGCGCGGCCGGCCGACCTGGCCCAGCACACGCTGGCCGAAGAGGACGACAACAAGGCCAGCACCGAGTACCTGAGCTGGCGCCACTGGCTGGCCCAGCAGGGCGAGCCGGCGCTGCAGCCGCGCCGCTGGCTGTACCTGAACTTCACCTACCAGCAGGTGCAGGCGGCGCTGGCCGGCCAGGGCGTGGCGCTGGCGCGGGTGGCGCTGGTCTACGAGGCGCTGGCGCGCGGCGAACTGGTCGAGCCCTTCGGCCTGGCCGGGCGCACCACCAGCCCCTACGCCTACTGGCTGATCGCGCCACCGGCCAGCCGCTTGCGGCCCGAGGTGCGGCAGTTCTGCGAATGGGTGCAGGCGCAGGCCGAACTGACGCGCGCCGCCACCGGCGAGGCCGCGGCTAGCTGACGCCCAGTTCGGTGACGATCACCGTGAGCGGGATGTCGTGCGGCTGCGGCGTGAAGTCGGCCTCGCCGAGCGCGCTGAACGACCACGACACGCCGATCGTCGTGACATGCGGGTGCGCGGCCAGGAAGCGGTCGAAATAACCGCCGCCGTAGCCGAGGCGGTAGTTGCCGGCCGCATGGCCGACGCAGGGAACCAGCACCACGTCGGGCACCACCAAAGGGCCTGCGGCCGAGGCGATGTTGCATTCGTCGGGCACCATCGGCGCCTTGCGGTCCCACTGGCGGTAGTGCATCTCGCGCGGCGTGCGCAGGCAATACGGCAGCGCCCAGGGCAACTTGTCGCAATATGGGTCGGCGCCGAGTGCAACCACTGCGTTAAATTCAGATCGTATGGATGCGTACAGACCCAGGCACTGCGGTTCGAGCTGGGTCACCACGGCGATCAGGTGGCGGCCCAGGGCTTGCTGAGCAAGGTCGAACGACTCGGACAGCGCAAACTGCTGCCGCTGCGCACGCAGTCGGGTGCGCAAGTCGGCGCGGCGGGTGGCGAAATCGGTCAAGACAGAATGGAACGACGTTGTTGAATCAATCGGTACAGGCCAGACCAGTATATGAGCGCTCCCGCGCCCACCCGTGGCAGCGCATGCTGGGTCTGACCCTGCTGGCCCTGGGCGTCACGCTGCCGCATGCGGCCTGCGCCGCTCCGGCCGACAGCGCCATCGTCGAGGCCCGCGAGGCTCTGCGCAAGAAGGACCGCACCCGCCTGGCCGCCGCGCGCAGCGCCGCGATGGGGGCCCAGCACCCGCTGGCGATGTGGGCCGACTACTTCGAGCTTGGCAACCGGCTGGCCGAGGCCCAGCAGGCCGAGCTGAACGCCTTCTACGCGCGCTGGCCGGCCACCTACGTCGAAGACCGGCTGCGCAACGACTGGCTGCTCGAGCTCGGCAAGCGGCGCGACTGGGCCAACTTCGCCGTCGAGTACCCGCGATTCCGCATGAACGACGACCGCGAGGTCAGCTGCTACGCGCTGATGCTCGACCACCAGGCCGGCAAGGACGTGCACGACGAGGCGCTGGCCACCTGGCTCGCCCAGAGGGACCCCGACGATGGCTGCGCGCTGATGGCCGCCACGCTGGTCGACGCGAAGAAGTTCAACAACGCCGACGTGTGGCGCAAGGTGCGCTTCGCGATCGATGCGGGGCGGCCGAAGGCGGCGCGCCAGGCGGCCGTGCTGATCGGCGCCTGGCCGGCCGCCAGCGTGGCCGAGCTCAGCGACAGCCCGCTGCGCTTCCTTGCCAAGAGTGCCTCGGCCTCGACGCGGCCAGGGGCCGAGCTGGCGGCGCTGGCCTTGATGCGGCTGGCCTCCACCGACCCCGATGCCGCCGTGCTGCAGCTCAACGAGCGCTGGGACCGGGCCCTGCCGCCTGACCTGGCTGCCTGGGCCTGGGCCGCAGTGGGCAAGCAGGCCGCGCTGAAGCTGCTGCCCGAGGCGACCGAACATTTCCAGCGCGCCGCGATTCGCGCCAGCCGCGAAGGCGCCGAGCCCGACTGGCCCGACGACACGCTGGCCTGGAAGGTGCGCGCTGCCTTGCGCGCCGACGGCGGTCGCGGCCGCTGGCAGCAGGTGATGCAGGGCATCAACGCGATGAGCGCGGAGCAGCAGCGCGACCCGGCCTGGGTGTACTGGAAGGCCCGTGCGCTGCAGAAGATGTCGGGCAACTCGCAGGATGCCGAGGGCATGCGCGAGCTGTCGCGCGAGCTGCTCGGCAGCATCGCCGGGCGCTTGCACTTCTACGGCAAGCTCGCCGCCGAAGACCTCGGCCAGGGCATCGTGATGCCGGCCAAGCCCGCGCCGCTGACGGCCGAGGAGATCGAGGCGGCGCGCAGCCACCCGGGGCTGGTGCGCGCGCTGCAGCTCATCGCGCTGGGCCTGCGCAACGAAGGCGTGCGCGAATGGAATTTCTCGCTGCGCGGCATGGACGACCGCCAGTTGCTGGCCGCCGCGCAACTCGCCTGCGACCGCGAAGTGTGGGACCGCTGCATCAACACCAGCGACCGCACGCGTGGCGAGATCGACATCGACCAGCGTTTCCCGATGCCCTTCCGCACCGAGGTGCAGGCGCGCGCCAAGGAGATCGGCCTCGACCCCGCCTACGTGTACGGGTTGATCCGCCAGGAGTCGCGCTTCGTGATGGACGCGCGCTCCGGCGTGGGCGCCTCCGGGCTCATGCAGATCATGCCGGCCACCGCCCGCTGGACGGCGCGCAAGATCGGCCTGGATTTCACGCCCGACCTGATCACCGACCGCGACGTCAACCTGCGCCTGGGCACCAGCTACCTCAAGCTGGTGCTCGACGACTTCGACGGCTCGCAGGCGATGGCCGCGGCGGCGTACAACGCCGGCCCGAGCCGGCCGCGGCGCTGGCGCGAAGGGCCGTCGCTGGAAGCGGCGATCTGGGCGGAGAACATTCCGTTCAACGAAACCCGCGATTACGTCAAGAAGGTGCTGAGCAATGCCACCTACTATTCGATCCTGCTCAGCGGGCAGTCACCGTCGTTGAAGACCCGCCTGGGCCGGCCCATCGGGCCGCGCGACGACACGGCACCGCCGCCGGACAAGGAACTTCCCTGAATCGATCGCGAGCGTGCCGGCGAGGCCCGGGCGCCCCGCGTGGAACGAGACTGCATCGATGATCGACGACATCCTGGTACTCGGCGGCACCGGCTTCGTGGGCCGCAGCGTCTGCGAGAAGCTGGTGGAGCGCTCCGGCGGCGCGGGCGGCAGCATCGTGGTGCCCACGCGGCACATCGCCCATGCGCGCGACCTGCAGATGCTGCCCACGCTGCAGCCCGTGCAGGCCGACGTACACGATGACGCCCAGCTCGCGCAACTGGTGGCCGGCCGCGACGCCGTGATCAACCTGGTCGCTGTGCTGCAAGGCGACGAGCGCCGCTTCCGGCATGTGCACGTGGACCTGCCGACCCGGCTGGCGCGCGCCTGCCAGGCCGCCGGCGTGAAGCGGCTGGTGCACGTGAGCGCCCTGGGTGTCGGTGCCAACGCGCCCAGCCTCTACCTGCGCTCCAAGGCCGCCGGCGAGGCCGCGCTGGCCGCGGCCGGGCTCGAGCTCACCGTGCTGCGCCCGTCGGTGATCTTCGGTGCGCACGACAAGTTGCTCAACATGTTCGCCGCGTTGCAAGGCCTCGCGCCCTTCGTGCCGCTGGCCGGCGCCGACTCGCGCTACCAGCCGGTGTGGGTAGAAGACGTCGCCGCGGCCATCGTGCGCTGCCTCGACGACCCGGCCACCATCGGCAAGACCTACGAATGCACCGGGCCCGACGTCTACACGCTGCGCGAACTGGTGCAGGCCGCGGGCCGCTGGGCCGGCCACGAACGGCCGGTGTTCGCCCTGCCCGGCGGCCTGGCCCAGCTGCAGGCCCGGGTGATGGAGCTGCTGCCCGGCGAGCCGCTGATGTCTCGCGACAACCTCGCCTCGATGCGGGTGCCCAACATCGCCACCGGCACGCTGCCCGGGCTGGACGCGCTGGGTATCCGCGCCACGGCGATGTCGGCGATCGCGCCGCTGTACCTCGGCCACGGCCAGGGCCCGGCGCGCATGGACGCCTGGCGGGCGCGCGCGCGGCGCAGCTGAGCGTCATGACCGGCGCGCATCGCACCGATGCGCATTGCTCACCCACGCCGGGCGGCGCCGCGGCTAGCATGGCCGACCTGTTTTCCTGAAGGACCGGCATGCAGCTC
Source organism: Rhizobacter sp. AJA081-3 (assembly GCF_017795745.1). Classification (GTDB taxonomy): domain Bacteria; phylum Pseudomonadota; class Gammaproteobacteria; order Burkholderiales; family Burkholderiaceae_C; genus Piscinibacter. Next base: position 4,091,970 of record NZ_CP059067.1, read on the forward strand.
TACATCGGCAACAAGAACTACTCCTCGTGGTCCATGCGCCCCTGGGTGCTGCTCACGCAGGCCGGCATTGCGTTCGAGGAAGTGAAGATCCGATTCGATGCCTTCACCCCCGAATCGCAGTTCAAGACCGAGTTGGCACGCCACACGCCGGCCGGGCGGGTGCCGGTGCTGGTGGACGAAGGCTTCGCCGTCTGGGACACGCTGGCCATCGCCGAGTACCTGGCCGAACGTTTCCCCGACAAGCAGCTCTGGCCCATCGACCGCCGTGCGCGCGCCCGTGCACGCAGCGTGTGTGCCGAGATGCACGCCGGCTTCGGCGCGCTGCGCAGCCACTTCCCGATGAACGTCGAGGCGCGCCTGCCGGAGATCGGCGCCAGGGTGCTGGCCGAGCAGGCCGGCGTGCGCGCCGACCTCGCGCGCATCGTGCAGATGTGGGGCGAATTGCTGCGCGAGAACGGCGGGCCGCTCCTGTTCGGCGGCTTCAGCATCGCCGACGCCTACTTCGCGCCGGTGGTGATGCGCCTGGTCAGCTACGGCGTGCCGGTGCCGCCCGAGATCGCCGACTACATGGCCCGAGTGCAGGCCCTGCCCGGCGTGGCGGCCTGGGTGAGGGACGCGCTGGCCGAGCAGGACTTCCTCGATTTCGAGGAACCCTACCGCCAGCACCGCTGAGCGCGGCGCGACGGCGCGCGGGCCGCGCATACACTCCCGCCGCATGAAGGTGTACCTGGTCGGCGGCGCGGTGCGCGACGAGTTGCTCGGCCGCCCCGCGGGCGATCGCGACTGGGTGGTGGTCGGCGCCACGCCCATCGAGATGCTCGACGCCGGCTTCGTGCCGGTGGGTCGCGACTTCCCGGTCTTCCTGCACCCGCAGACCCACGAGGAATATGCGCTGGCGCGCACCGAGCGCAAGACGGCGCCGGGCTACCACGGCTTCGCCTTCCACGCCGCGCCCGAGGTCACGCTGGAAGACGACCTGGCGCGCCGCGACCTCACCATCAACGCCATGGCGCGCGAGGAGGACGGCACGCTGGTCGACCCCTACGGCGGCCAGCGCGACCTCGCCGAGCGCGTGCTGCGCCATGTGTCGCCCGCCTTCGCCGAGGACCCGGTGCGCATCCTGCGGCTGGCGCGCTTCGCGGCGCGCTTCGACAACTTCACCATCGCGCCACAGACCCTGCAGCTGATGCGCGAGATGGTCGGCGCGGGCGAGGTCGATGCGCTGGTGGCGGAACGGGTCTGGCAGGAGCTGTCGCGCGGGTTGATGGAATCGCGCCCGAGCCGCATGTTCGAGGTGCTGCGCGAATGCGGCGCGCTGGCGCGGCTGCTGCCCGAGGTCGACCGCCTGTGGGGCGTGCCGCAGCGGCCCGAGTACCACCCGGAGGTCGACACCGGCGTGCACCTGATGATGGTGCTGGACATGGCGGCGCGGCTGGGCGGCAGTCTGCAAGTGCGTTTCGCCTGCCTCGGCCACGACCTCGGCAAGGGCACGACACCGGCCGACGTGCTGCCGCGCCACATCGGCCACGAGGTTCGCAGCGAGAAGCTGGTGCGCGCGCTGTGCGATCGCTGGAAGGTGCCCACCGAATGCCGCGAGCTGGCCGAAGTGGTGGCGCGCGAGCACGGCAACGTGCACCGCAGCGCGGAGCTGAACGCCGCCGCCGTGCTGCGCCTGCTCGAGCGCTGCGACGCGTTGCGCCGGCCGGAGCGTTTCGACGAGGCGCTTCTCGCATGCGAATGCGACGCGCGCGGCCGCGCCGGCAAGCAAGACGAGCCCTACCCGCAGCGCCAACGCCTGGCTGCCGCGATGCGCGCGGCGCTGGCGGTGGACACCGCGCCAGTGGCCGAGGCCGCCGTGGCGCGCGGACTGTCCGGCCCGGCGATCGGCGAGGCGGTGCGCGAGTCGCGCGTGCGCGCCATCGCCGACGCGCTGGCCGCGATCTGATCGACCGCTAGATCAATGCACCGATCGCCATCGCGATCAGGCTGAGTACGAGGCTGCTGGCGATCGGCAGGTGGTACTCGCGGCCGCGCCAGCGGAAGCTGAAGTCGCCCGGCAGCCGGCCCAGCCCGATGCGGCGCAGCCAGCCGGCCAGGCCCTGGAAGACCAGGAACGCGAGCAGGAACACGATGAGCCAGCGCATGCGGCCTTTCAGAGGGTGTGCGTGCGGTCGCCGCGCGCGAAGCCGATCGGGTCGAACGTGATGCCGCGCGCCAGGCCGATCACCTTGAAGAGCTCGCCCATCTCATGCTCGGTGAGCAGCTTCTGCGCGTTCGCGGTGGCGCGCACGCCGGCGCCCTGCAGCATCTCGAGCAGGCCGCAGTTCATCAGGAAATGCGCCTGGGTGGTGTAGCCGATCACGTCGAGCCCGGCGTCCTGCGCGGCCAGCGCGATGCCGGTGAAGTCGACGTGCGCGGTGATGTCCTTCTCCCCGACGTCGGCCAACGGGTCGGCATCCGCACGGTGGGCGCGGTGGCACATCAGCGTGCCGCCGTGGCGCTGCGGCAGGTAGTACTCGCGCTCGGGAAAGCCGTAGTCGATGAAGAAGGCGGCGCCGCGCTGCAACCGCTCGGCCAGCGTGGCGACGAAGGCACGCGCCTGCGGGTGGATCTCGGTGACGGTGCCGGGCACGAAGGGGCCATCGGCCGGCGGGCGCAATGCGGTCGGGCGGTCGGCCCAGGCGAAGCCGTCACCGTGGGCGGCCACGCCGCGCTCCGACCAGGCCCGGCCGTCGAAATGCAGCAGTTGCACCGGCATCGCGTCGAGCACCTCGTTGCCGATCAGAACGCCGTCGAGCGCCGCCGGCAAGGCATCGATCCACTCCACCTTGCTACCGAACGCCGCCAGCCGCTCGCGCTGCCGCTCGCGCAGCGAACCCGACAGCTCGACGATGGTGTAGCGCTGCACGGCCTCGCCCAGCGCCTCGAGCAGTTGCGTCGCCAGCGCACCGGAGCCCGCGCCGAACTCCCACACCGCGCCACTGCCCGCTGCAGTCAGCGCCTGCGCCACCTGCCGCGCCAGCGCGCGGCCGAACAGCGGAGACAGCTCCGGTGCGGTGACGAAATCGCTGCCTGAGGACGGCAGGGTGCCGAACTTGCGCGAGTCGCGGCTGTAATAGCCCAGGCCCGGCTCGTACAGGGCCATGGCCATGAAACGGTCGAAGGCGATCCAGCCGCCCGCCGCGGCGATGGCCTCGTGAATGCGCCGGCGCAGGGCCGCCGATACACTGTCGCCCTCGTTGTGTTGCATCGCCGCATTGTAGGAAGCCATGCCATCCCGCCCCGTCGTGCTCGTCACCGGCGCCGCCCGTCGCATCGGGCGGGCCATCGCGCTCGAGCTCGCGGCGCATGGCTTCGACATCGCGCTGCACTGCCACGCGGCGTCGGCCGAGTCGGCGGCCACGCTGGCTGAACTGCGCAAGCTCGGTGCACGCGCCGAGACTTTCGCGGCGGACCTCGCCGACGAAGCCGCCACCCGCGCGCTGCTGCCGGCGGTGGCGCAGGCCTTCGGGCGCGTCGATGCGCTCGTGAACAACGCCTCGCGCTTCGCCTACGACGATGCGGCGAGCTTCGGCCATGCCGAGATGCAGGCGCACTGGCGCATCAATACCGCGGCGCCGATCCTGCTGGCACAGGCGCTGCATGCGCACTTGTCGGCGCGCGACGCGCAGGGCTGCGTGGTCAACCTGCTCGACCAGAAGCTCGCCAACCCCAACCCCGACTACCTTTCGTACACGCTGTCGAAGGCGGCGCTGCAGAGCGCCACCGTGATGCTCGCCCAGGCGCTCGCGCCGCGGCTGCGCGTGTGCGGCGTCGCACCGGGCGTGACGATGCTCTCCGGCGACATGAGCGAGGCCGACTTCGCCGCCGCGCACCGCCTCACGCCGCTGCAACGCTCGTCGACGCCGGCCGACATCGCGCAGGCCGTGCGCTACCTGATCGAGGCGACGGCGGTGACCGGCACCACGCTGCTGGTCGATGGCGGCCAGCACCTGATGGCGCAGCCACGCGACGTGGCCTTCCTCGTCCAGCCTTCCGGAACCTGACCCGATGCAAAGCCTGCTGAACCATGCCAGCCTGATCGACTGCCGGCGGCTGTTCCTGCGCGACTACGAGGTCCGCATGAACATCGGCGTGCACGACTTCGAGAAGCGCGGCGAGCAGCGCGTGCTGATCAACGTCGACCTGTACGTGCCGCTGGCGCAGTCGACACCTGCGAACGACACGCTCGACGAGGTGGTCGACTACGACTTCATCCGCCGCAGCATCCGGGAGCGGCTCGAGCGCGGCCACATCCACCTGCAGGAAACCCTGTGCGACGACGTGCTGGCGCTGATGCTGGCCCACCCCAAGGTGCGCGCCGCGCGCGTGTCGACCGAGAAGCCCGATGTCTACCCCGATTGCGATGCGGTCGGCTGCGAAGTGTTTGCCGTGAAGGAAGCCCCATGAGCGCCGTGCTCGACGACCCCAAGGCTGCTGCGAAGCATCTGCACGAGATCAACAAGCTCTCGAAGCGGCTGCACCGGCTGGTGGGCCTGGCCATCACCGACTTCAACATGATCGAGGACGGCGACAAGGTGATGGTCTGCGTCTCCGGCGGCAAGGACAGCTACGCGCTGCTGGACGTGCTGATCAACCTGCGTCGGCGCGCGCCGGTGAAGTTCGACCTGGTCGCCGTCAATCTCGACCAGAAGCAGCCGGGCTTTCCGGAGCACGTGCTGCCCGATTACCTGAAGAGCCTGGACATCCCCTTCCACATCGAGAACCAGGACACCTACTCGATCGTAAAGCGGCTGATTCCCGAAGGCAAGACGATGTGCAGCCTGTGCTCGCGGCTGCGCCGCGGCATCCTCTACCGCGTGGCCGGCGAACTCGGCGCGACCAAGATCGCGCTGGGCCACCACCGCGACGACATGCTGCAGACGCTGTTCATGAACATGTTCTTCGGCAGCCGGCTGAAAGGCATGCCGCCCAAGCTGGTCAGCGACGACGGCAGGAACATCGTCATCCGCCCGCTGGCCTACGTGGCCGAGCCCGATCTGGAGCGCTGGGCGGCGCATCGGCAGTTCCCGATCATCCCGTGCACGCTGTGCGGCAGCCAGGAAAACCTGCAGCGCGTGCAGATGAAGAAGATGCTGCGCGACTGGGAGCGGCTGCAGCCGGGGCGGCTGGACAACATCTTCACCGCGATGGGCAACATCGTGCCGTCGCACATGATGGACAGGAAACTCTATCCCTTCACCACGATCCAAAAAACAGGCGTGGCCGATCCGCAGGGCGACCGTGCCTTCGACGACGACGAGGACTGCGGCCCGCCGGCCGCCAGCCCGATCCGAATCCACCGGGACGACTGAGCCGAGCTTCGGCTGGGGGAGCACGACATGACCAAGATCCTGAGCCTGCTGATCGCCGCCGTGTCGCTGGCCGGCTGCGCCTCGATGAACAGCCTGACCAGCGAGGTGTCGAGCTTCAGCCAGTGGCCGGCCGATCGCAAGCCGGGCAGTTATGCATTCGAGCGGCTGCCGTCGCAGCAGACGCGCCCGCAGCAGCAACAGACGCTGGAAGACAGTGCCCGCCCGGCGCTCGAGGCCGCCGGATTCACGCCTGCCGCCGACGCTGCGAGCAGCGAGTACATCGTGGCACTGGGCGCACGCGTCAACGCCACCGAGCAGTACTACGACGACCCGTTCTGGTGGCGCGGCGGCCTGTACTCGCACCGCTTCAGCCGGCCGTGGCCCTACTATGGCATCGGCTTCGGCATCCCCTCCACCACTTACGAGCGCGAGGTGGCGCTGCTCATCCGCGAGCGCAAGTCCGGCCAGCCGCTGTACGAGACCCGCGCCACCAACGACGGCGGCTCGCCTTCGATCCAGTCGCTGCTGCCGGCGATGTTCGAGGCGGCGATGAAGGATTTCCCGGCCGGCAGCGTCACGCCGCGGCAGGTGACCACCGAGATCACCAGGCCCTGACGGGCACAGCGAGGCCGCGGCTCAATCCGCAGCGGCCGCCAGTGCGCGGAAGTCGCCCTCCCAGCCCTTGAGCTTGGCCACCGCCGCCTGGCGCTGGGCTGGCGTGGTGGCGTTGTGCAAGCTGGCCGCGAAGGCGCAGTTGTATGTCTCCAGCTTCTGCTGGTATTGCCGGTAGGCCTCGCGCGGTGAGCGCGACAGGCGCAGCACATGGGCGCGCAGCGTGGCCAGCGCGGCGTCGCGGTTGGCCGGCTCGGCGCTCAGCTTGCGCAGCATCTGGAGCGTTTCCTTGTGCCGCTGCAGCCGCTCGGCATTCCAGGCTTCGGCGTCGAAAGGCGAGGCTGCCACCAGTCGTGCGACGCGCTCGCGTTGATCTTCGTCCAGCGGGCCGTAGAGGGTCTCGGCCCGCTCGATCGTGCGCTTGACAGAGTCTTTCAGGCGCTGCGCCGGGTCGGCGGCGAGGTAGTCCCGGCGGAACTCCTCGTCGTTGCGCAGGTAACGGGCCTCGATGTGCTTGACCTGCTGCGCATTCAGGGTCGGGATCAACTCGGCCGCCGCGGGCAGCATCTGGTCGACCGCCGATTCGCCGCGCCGGCGCACCTCGTCCCACCAGCGGCAGACCCGATCGGGGGTGGTGTCGGCGAGCACGTCGACCTGGGCGCGCTGCAGCAGGCCGGCGTAGTCGGGCAGCTGGGTGCGCCGGTGCCAGGCGAACCACTGGCCGAGCGTCTCGCGCACCCGCCGCGACTGGGCGTCGTCGAAGTCCGCGTAGCCGTCGAGCCACCAGTAAACCAGCTCGGGCGCCTGGTTGTAGCCAAAACGTACCGCGCTGCAGCCCGTCAACCCCACGGCGAGCAGGAACAGCGCCGCGATAATGCGCAGTCTCGACACCACGTCCCGCAGGGAAGACAACCACATGGCTCTGGACATCGTGATCATGGCCGCGGGCAAGGGAACCCGCATGAAGTCGGCCCGGCCCAAGGTGCTGCACCGGTTGGCCGGGCGCAGTCTACTGCAGCACGTGCTGCAGGCCGCGTCGGGGCTGAATGCCCAGCGCACCGTGGTGATCACCGGCCATGGCGCCGACCAGGTCGAGGCGGCGTTCCAGGCGCCGAACCTGGTCTTCGCCCGCCAGGAGCCGCAGCTGGGCACCGGCCACGCCGTGCAGCAGGCCGTGCCGCAACTGCACGACGAGGGCACCACGCTGATCCTCAACGGCGATGTGCCGCTGATCGAGCCCGAGACCCTGCGCAAGCTGGTGCAGGCCTGCGACGGGAAGTCGCTCGCATTGCTGACCGTGGTGCTGCCCGACCCGAGCGGCTACGGGCGCGTGATCCGCAGCGGCGACCCGGTGGGCGGCACGATCGAGGGCATCGTCGAGCACAAGGACGCCTCGCCGCAGCAGCGCCGCATCCAGGAGATCTACACCGGCGTGATGGCCGCGCCGACCGCACAGCTCAAGCGCTGGCTCGCCGCGCTGAAGAACGACAACGCGCAGCGCGAGTACTACTTGACCGACGTGGTGGCGATGGCAGTGGCCGACCATGTGCACGTGGTGGCCTCGCACGCCACCAGCGAGACCGAGGTGCTGGGCATCAACAGCCCGGCGCAGCTCGCCGACCTGGAGCGGCGTTACCAGCGCCGCCTGGCCGATGCGCTGATGGAAGCCGGCGTGCGCCTGGCCGACCCGGCGCGCATCGACATCCGCGGCGAGCTCACCTGCGGGCAGGATGTCGAGATCGACGTGGGCTGCGTCTTCGAGGGCCGGGTCACGCTCGGCAACAACGTGCGCATCGCTTCGCACTGCGTGATCCGCAACGTGAGCATCGCCGACGACGCGGTGATCCATTCCTTCACGCACATCGACGGCGAGGCACAGGGCGCCAGCGTCGGCAAGGGTTCGCTGGTCGGCCCGTTCGCGCGGCTGCGCCCCGGCGCCGAGCTGGGCGAGGAAGTGCACATCGGCAACTTCGTCGAGGTGAAGAACTCCACGCTCGCCAAGGGTGCCAAGGCCAACCACCTCGCGTACCTCGGCGACGCCACGGTGGGCGAGCGCGTCAACTACGGCGCCGGCAGCATCACCGCCAACTACGACGGCGCCAACAAGCACCGTACCGTGATCGGCGCCGACGTGCACATCGGCAGCAACAGCGTGCTGGTGGCACCGATCACCGTGGGTGAAGGCGCGACCATCGGCGCGGGCTCGACAGTGTCGAAGAGCGCGCCGGCCGGCCAGCTCACGGTGGTACGCGCCAAGGCCGTCTCGCTGGCGGGCTGGAAGCGGCCGGTGAAGGCGAAGAAGTAGCGTCGCTGCGGCTCGAACGCATTGGCGTTCCGAAGGTCCGGGAACGCACTTTCCTGCAGCGTCCGTTTGCGGGCCTTGAACGACATTCACTATTGACCGCTTCATTCGGTCCGCCTGCCCCACAACCACTGAGGCCCTGATGACGGCAGGCCACCGCTGATGCCGGCAGGGCGGCGGTGGTGCCCGCGGGCGCAGGCCCCATTCGCGGTCGCCCTGGCGAGGGCATGGCAAATCAGGTGTTGATGCGGCCACGGTTGCGGCATGCAGTGGCCGCCCGCGAGCGTGGGCCGGAGAACGCGGATACCGCCGTCAACCTGCGACCATGCCCGTCGCACGCAAAGCGGACCCACGAAGTCCGCAACGGGCCGCGAGCCGCCAATGGCGCTCGTGTCTTCCTGAGTCCTTGAGCTCGAATCGTGTCAGTTGCGGCGCTCGTCCTCCCGCCGCTGCCGTACCCAGGCCTCGAAGGCAGCAGCCGGCATGGCCGCGCCGATCAGCAGGCCCTGGATCTGCTCGCAGCCCTGCTGCGCGAGGAACTGCCGCTGTGCCTCGGTCTCCACGCCCTCGGCGATGACCGACAGGCCCAGGCTCAGGCCCAGCTGCACGATGGCGCGGCTGATCGCCGCCGAGTCGCGGTTGCCCGGCAGGTCGTGCACGAAGGAGCGGTCGATCTTGATCTTGTCGATCGGCAGTTCCTTCAGATGGCCGAGTGACGAGTAGCCGGTGCCGAAGTCGTCCACCGCGATGCCCAGGCCCAGTGCCTTCAGGCGCAGCAGGCGGTGCTTCACCTCGCCGAGATCGTCCATCAGCATGCGCTCGGTCAGTTCGAGCTCGAGCAGGCTGGCCGCCTGGCGCGCATCGCCGTCTTCGGCCAGCACCTGTGCCACCGCCTCGACGAAGCCGACCGACTGGAACTGAACCGTGGACAGGTTCACCGCCACCGGCGAGATGCCCAGACCCATCGCATGCCAGCGCAGTGCGCAGCGGGCGGCCTCCTTCATCGCCCACTGGCCGATCGGCAGCATCAGGCGCTGGCGTTCGGCCACCGGGATGAACTGGTCGGGCAGCAGCAGGCCGCGCTCGGGGTGGTTCCAGCGCAGCAGGGCCTCGCAGGCGACCAGCCGGTCGTCGCGCAGGCGCACCTGCGGCTGGAAGTAGAGCTCGAACTCGCCGCGATCGAGCGCGTGCGCGAGCTGGCCCTCGAGCACCAGCGCGGCATAGGCGCTGTCGGCCATGCCGCGGTCGAAACACTGGTGGTTGGCACGGCCGCGCGACTTGGCCAGGTACATCGCACTGTCGGCGTTCTTGATCAGCTCGTCGGGCGTGCTCGCGTCGCCGGGGAAGAAGGCCACGCCGATCGAGGGCGTCACCGAGATCGGCCGGCCCTCGGCATTGACCGGCACCTCGATCGCAGCCAGCAGCTTGCGCGCCACCTCGTCGACATCGTCGTGCTGCTGGTCCTGCGAAGGCCCGCCGTGCAGCAGCACCATGAACTCGTCGCCACCGAAGCGCGCCACCACGTCGGTGGCGCGCAGGCTGGCCTGGATGCGCGCCGACACCGTGCGCAGCAGCGTGTCGCCCACCAGATGGCCGAGCGAGTCGTTGACGCGCTTGAAGTGGTCGAGGTCGATGAACAGCAGCGCCAGCCGCGTTCCCTCCGATTCGGCGGCGGCCATGTGGTGCTGCAGCTGCTCCATGAACGACATGCGGTTGGGCAGGCCGGTCAGCGCGTCGTGGTGGGCGAGGTGGTGGATGCGTGCCTGTGCCGCCTGGCGGTCGCGGATGTCGCGCACGATGGTCATGCGCATGCGTTCGCCGCCGCGCAGCATCGTGCGCACGATGAACTCCACCGCGATGCGCCGGCCCGCCTTGTCGATCACCGCACTCTCGTAGGCGGTCTCCTGCCCGGCGGCCATCACCGTGGCCACGCGCGCCACATGCTCGGGGGCGACGAAGTCCAGCGTCGGGCGGCCCAGCAACTCGGGCAACGTGTAGCCGATCAGCGCGCACAGCGGCGGGTTGGCGTCGGTGATGAAGCCGTCCTTGTGGAACACGATGCCTTCGGCGCTAGCCTGCATGAACTTGGCCAGCCGCTCCTCGGACTCGCGCACCGCGCGCTCTGCCAGGCGGTGCTTGGTGATGTCGGAGATGAGCACGAAGGCGCCGATGGTCTGGCCCTGCTCGCCGACGTGCGGCAGCAGGTGGACCTCGATGAAGCGTGTGCTGCCGTCGGGCTGCGGCAGCTGCCGCTCGTACGAGGCGGCCTGCTGATGCAGGATCATCAGCTCGACCATGGGCTGGATCTGCTCGGAAGCCACCTTGCCGATCACGTCTGCGAAGGTCTTGCCGACGATGGCGTTCTCGTCGGTGCCGAAGGTGCGCGCATAGGCCTTGTTGGCGAACTGGCACTGGAAATCGCTGGCGCGGTAGTAGGCGATCAGCACCGGCACGTTGTCGGCGAGCAGCCGGAACAGGCTGGCCTGCGCGCGTGCCTCGCTCTCGGCCCGCCTGCCTGCGCTGGCGTCGTGCAGCAGGCACAGACACTGCCGGGTGTCGGCGCGCCAGCGGCCCGACCACTCGACCCAGGCCGTCTCGCCACCGGCGCCGGCCCAGGGCAGCAAGACGGCGAAGTCCTGCCGACCCGCGAGACGCTCGATCAGTTGACGACGGCTGTCTGCGTCGAGCAGTTCCTGCCACGAGCGGCCGAGCAGCCGCGCAGGCTCGCGCCGCGCAAAGGCCGCCAGCGCCGTGTTGACGTGCAGCGCGTCGCCGGCCGCATCGAGCAGAACGACCATGCCCGGCAGCGCATCCCAGGCCGCACGGTCGACCGCGGCGAGCCGGCGTGCGCTCATGGCGCGTCGACCGCCTTGAGCGTCTGCAGGGCCAGGCACAGGTCGTCCCAGGCCCGCGACTTGTCCTCGAGGTTGCGCAGCAGGTAGGCCGGGTGGTAGGTGACAATGAGGGGCACGCCCTGGTAGCGGTGCACGCGGCCGCGCAGGCGGCCGATCGGCTCATTGCTGCGCAGCAGGCTCTGCACGGCGAAGCGCCCCATCGCGAGGATGATCTTCGGCTTCACCAGCTCGACCTGCCGGATCAGGAAGGGCTCGCATTGCGCCAGCTCTTCGGGCTCCGGATTGCGGTTGCCCGGCGGCCGGCACTTGATGGTGTTGGCAATGTAGACCTGCTGCGCCGGTTCAGCCTGCGCGCGCGTCAGGCCGATGGCACGCAACATGTTGTCGAGCAGTTGCCCGGACTTGCCGACGAAGGGCTCGCCCTGCCGGTCTTCCTGCTCGCCCGGCGCCTCGCCGACGACCATCCAGTGTGCGTGGGGGTGGCCCACGCCGAACACCGTCTGTCGGCGCCCCTGGCAGAGCTTGCAGGCGCTGCAGTTCACCACCGCCTCGCGCAACGCCGGCCAGTCCATGGCTTCGACGCCGACGGGTCGGCCGCCGCCAGGTCGTGGCACGGCCACCGCCGCGCCGTCCCCCCGCACGGCGGGAGGGTGCGGGGCGTCCACTGGCGCCGGCAGCGTCTGCGTCTCTGGAGGCGCCCAGAGACGGACCCCCATCTCGTCGAGCATCGCGCGCTGGCGTTCAGTCCAGCCCATCGGCGCCTCCCGGAATGGCCAGGCTCATCACCGCCGCGTCTTCGCGCCGGCCTTGCGGCGCGGGGTAGTAACCCCTGCGCACGCCGACATGGACGAATCCACGGCGCAGGTAGATGGCGCGGGCGCGCGCGTTGGTCTCGCGCACCTCGAGCCACAATTGCACGGCGCCGCGGGCCAGGCACAAGTCGACGAGCGCATCGAGCATGTACAGCGCGTGACCGCGATGCTGAGCCTGCGGCGCCACGGTGATGTTGAGCAGATGCATCTCGTCGACGCCGGCCATGGCGACGAAGTAGCCGAGGATGCGGCCCTCGCCGTCGTAGAGCACGCTGGCGGCGTAGCCCGAAGCGATCGAGTCGACGAAGTTCCCGCGGCTCCACGGGAAGGCATAGGCCTCGGTTTCGATGGCCATCACCGCGTCGAGCTGCAGCGGCGTCATCGGCAGCAGCAGGCGCTGCAGAGCTTGCGGCTGGGCGCTCATGGGGCGGTGGTCGCGGCGAGGCTCTCAGCGCGTGCCGCAGCGCGCTCGGCCGTGGTCTGCGCGACCTTGTCGCGCAGGTAGACCGGCAAGGCCAGCGCGGCATCGACCGCAGCGCCTTCGCGCCAGGCGGCTTCGGCCAGGCGCGCCAGCGCAGCGGCACGTGATCGCGTGGCCGGGCGCAGGCGGGCAGTGCCAGTGTGAAGGCGCTCGCCGAAGGCCGCGAGGGCGCTGCCGGCGATGAAGCTGGGCGGCACCTCCGACCAGCACGCATGGAGTTCTTCGAGGCGACACAGCATCGGTGCGTGGGCGACATGCCAGCGCTCGCCCTCGCGGCGGTAGTGCGCTGCATAGACCTCGTCCATGCGCGCGTCCATCGCCACCCAGCAGTCGGCGGCGGCCGATCCGAGCTCGTCGAGCGCGTCCTGCGCGACCAGCAGCAGGCTGTCCAGCGCCAGCACCGGCTTGCCCGCGCCCAGCGCCAGCCCTTGCGCCACCGAACACGCGCTGCGCAAGCCGGTGAAGGCCCCCGGGCCGCAGCCGAAGCCGATGGCATCGACCTCGCGCAGCGTGCAGCCGGCGCGCTGCAGCAGCGACAGCACTTCCGGCAGCAGCCTGGCCGAAGCCTGCGCACCACCCTCGCCCTCGAACACGACGGTGTCGGTGCCGCGGCTCAGCGAGATGCACATCCGCTCGGTGGAACTGTCGATGGACAGCAGGCAAGTCATGCCATCGAGTTTAGGCCAAGGCCCGGCGGCACCCGGGTGTGCATGCGATCATCGCGGCATGCCTTTTCAAGCGTTTCTGCGTTCCCTGCTCGCAGCCGGCTTGGTCCTGGTCGCCGGCGCCGCGGCGGCCCGATTGCCGCCCGAGATCTATGCCGCGCTGGAGCGTGCCAAGCTGCCGCCCGAGTCGCTCGTCGTGGTGGTCCAGGAGGTTGGCAGCACGCGCATGCGGCTGGGTTGGCGCGCCGACGTGCCGGTCAATCCGGCCTCGCTGACCAAGCTGCTCACCACCTATGCCGCGCTCGACCTGCTCGGCCCGGCCTGGACCTGGTCGACACCGGTGTGGCTGCAGGGCAGCATCACCGACGGCGTGCTCGACGGCAACCTCGTCATCAAGGGCAGCGGCGACCCGAAGCTGGTGCCCGAGCGCCTGTGGCTGCTGCTGCGCCGCGTGCAGCAGCTGGGTGTGCGTGAGATCAAGGGCGACATCGTGCTCGACCGCAGCGCCTTCAGCGTGCCCGAGCAGAACCCGGCCGACTTCGACGGCGAACCGCTGCGCCCGTACAACGTGCGCGCCGACGCGCTGCTGCTCGCCTACCGCTCGGTGCTGTTGAGCTTCACGCCGGATGCCGCGCGCGGTGTGGCGCTGGTCGGCGTGGACCCGCCGCTGGCCGGCGTGCAGGCCGACAGCAGCGTGCCACTGGGCGCAGGCCTCTGCAACGACTGGCGCGGCGAACTCAAGGCCGACTTCAGCGACCCGACCCGGCTGCGCCTGGCAGGCAGCTTCCCGGCCGCGTGCGGCGAGAAGTCGTGGCCGGTCGCGTATGCCGACCCGCGCAGCTACAACGACCGCATGGTCAGCGCGCTGTGGCGCGAGATGGGCGGCAAGCTCGGCGGCAGCGTCCGTGACGGTACCGCTCCCGGCACGGCCCCGGCGTTCACCAGCGTGTCGCCGGCCTTGTCGGAGGTGGTGCGGGAGATCAACAAGTTCAGCAACAACGTGATGGCGCAGCAGCTCTTCCTCACCCTGGGGCTGAACCGCGGCGGCTCGGGCTCGCCCGAGGCCTCGCGCGAGGTGCTGCGGCGCTGGTTGAGCGAACGCCTCGGGCGCGCGTCCGACGGCGTGGTGATCGACAACGGTTCGGGCCTGTCGCGCGAGACACGGCTGTCGGCGCAGCAGCTCGCGCGGCTGCTGCAGTCGGCCTGGGCGAGCCCGGTGATGCCGGAGCTGATGGCCTCGCTGCCGGTGTCGGGCACCGATGGCACGCTGATTCGCTCGAAGGCCACGCCGGGGCGCGCGCACCTGAAGACCGGCTCGCTGCGCGACGTGTCCGGCGTGGCCGGCTACGTGCTGGCGAACAACGGCCGGCGCTACGTGGTGGTGGCCGTGGTCAACCACCCGAACGCCGGCGCCGCGCGCCCGGCGATCGACGCGCTGGTGCAATGGGCCATCAACGACGCCGGCAGCTCGCCGGTGCATTCGGACATACAGAACTGAAGTACGCCATGATCTCTTCCGTGAGCGCCATGGACTGGCTCGGCTACCTCGCCGCGACGCTGACCACCCTGTCCTTCGTACCGCAGGTCTGGCACACCTTCCAGACGCGCGACGTGAGCGGAATCTCGCTGAGCATGTACAGCGCCTTCACGCTGGGCGTGCTGCTGTGGATGGTCTACGGCGTGATGCTCGGCGCCTGGCCGGTGATCGTGGCGAACTTCATCACGCTGGCGCTGGCCGCCTGCATCCTGACGATGAAGATCGTGCTCGGGCGAGGCGGCGGCCGCTGAGGCGGCCGCCTCACACCGGCAGCCGTCAGAAGCGGTACGACACGCCGAACGAGTAGGTCGTCGGACGAAAGTCGATCTCGGTGGTCAACACCGTGGCGCCGGCCGCGACGAGCTTGGACTTCGTCTGCACCTTGGCGATGCTGGCGAACAGGCCCCAGTCCTTGGACGGCGAGTAGTCGATGCCCAGTTGCACGGCCAGACCGGTCGAGTCGCTCATCTCGACGTCGGGCGCGAGCTTGGACTTCACACTGACGAACTTGGTGTAGTTAATGCCAGCGCCGGCATATGGCCGCCAGGCGTCGCCGGGCGCGCCGAAGTGGTAGTTGACCAGCACCGTCGGTGCAACGTTCTTCGCCGACAGCACGTCGTCGCCGAGGAAGGCCACCGTGCCGGTGGCCTTGGCGGTGATCTTCGGCGGGATGCCGATGACGAGTTCGACGCCGATGTTGGGTGTCAGCGCACGCTCGTAGGTCAGCAGCAGCGTGGTCGCATCACCAGTTTCGGCATCGGCGCCGGGCGGCACGCCGGCACCCTGGATTCCGTTGGTCTTCGAGTTCGTCGTGTAGCGGATCGCGCCAATCTTGAAGGTGTTTTCCTGGGCCTGCGCCACGCTCGCAGCACCGGCGACGAGCACCGCCGCAGCGAGCAATTGGATCTTGATGTTCATGTTGTGTCTCCTGGGGTGCCTTGAACTCAGATCCAGCCAAAGGCCTGCAGCTGCTGCGTGGCGATGTCGCTGAGCAGCTTGTGGCCGCCCTTGGTCGGATGCACGTCGTCCGCGAAGAGCCAGGTCGTGTCGTTTGCCGCCGTGGGCGTGGTCAGCAAGGTGTTGTAGATGACGTTGGGCGTGCTGTTGCAGAACAGCGAGGAACCGGTCGCGGCCTGGCCCCCGGTGATCGTGCTGATCTTCGCGACGTCGCAGGCGGGCGTCGTCACGTTGTCCATGCCGTAGGTGGTGGGGCTCGCGACGACCGCGTTGAAGAAGTTGTAGAGGTCGAGGATCTTCACCGGCTGGTTGGTCAGCCCCTCGCGCAGCCACACATTGAAGGTGGACGACAGGGCGATCAGCACCGAGCGCGCAGGCGCCACCGCCGGGCTGTTGCCGAACGGCGTGTTCGCAAGATCGGGGATGGTCGCCACGGCAACGTACTTGCCGCCGTGGGCAAGGATCTTCGTGCGTACGGCGGCCGCCAGTTCGAGCGCGGCCGTCTTCATGGCCTCTTGCGCAGCGGTCTGCGCGGCGAAGAGCTGGCGATTCGCCTCGTCGACGCTGATGGCGCCACTGCCGGCCTGGGCCTGGATCTGCCCCGCGGCCGCGCCGAAGATCTGCATCTGCACGAACAGGTCGTTCAGGCCGCCCTCGACGAAGATCAGGTCGGTGTCGCTGAAGCGGCCGCCGAAGGTGGGGTTGGCGAGGTGATTGTCGATCTGCTGCGTCACGGGCACCGTCAGTGCGCCGAGCCCGCTGACCGGGTCGTGGCCGACGCCGTTCGGGTCGGTCACGCGCGCGCCCCCCTGGGCATAGCCGGTGCAGGTTCTGACCAATGCCGGGTTGGCGGCGGCAGGACACTTGACCGACTGGCCGTTGAAGCCAACTTCGGCCGGCGTGATGATGACGCCGATCGAAGCGGCGAAATTTTCCACCCACACGGTACCGGTCGCACTGTTGGTCGTGAACTTGCCGCCGATGGTTCCGATGTTGGGAATCGCGGTCGCTGGCGTGTACGTGCCCAGATCGCTCGGGCTCGTGCCGAAGGACACGATGGCCGTGAAATTGCCCTTGCTGGTGGGTGCGCCCGCGGGCGACCCCGACCCGGGCACATAGGGATCGCCGCCGCCGCAGGCCGCGAGCAGCAGGGCCGAGAGCGCCAGCGGCGCCAGGTTTCGAATGAGCTTCATGCACACCTCTTGTGGAATCGACCAAAATAGAACGCTCGTTCTATTTTGTGACAGCCACTATAGGTGCGTGTCCGCCCTCGACGCTGCCGGGGAAACCCGACGCGCGCATAGAGTCATTGACGACCGTCAGAACGGGTTCGCGCGCGACCGATTGGCGGCCAGGGAGCCGAGGTAGACGTGTCCGTTCGGGCTGAGATGTCTGTCGTCGGCCCAAAGGTACTTGAGCGCGTCGCCACCGGTCACCAGCGTGTCGGTGGTGCACAGGTCGACAGTGGCGGCCAGCGTCTTGTCGCACACCGGAGCGATGACGTTTGTCATGCCACCGTAGCTGACCGGGAACTTGGCCATGGCCTGCACCAGTTCGTCGGTCAGCATGATCGCGACCTGTTCGCCCGACTCCTGGGCGATGCCCACGCGCAAGCCCTCGTTGAACTTGGCGACCAGTTCGCCCAGCAGCGCGCCACGCGTGTTGTCTCCGGTATCGGTGTTTTCGGCAATCGCGAACGGCGAATAGGCGAGGTCGGGCACGGTGGACACCAGCACCTTGCCACCGGCGTCTGCGATGCGGCTGACCTGCCGCGCAAGCGCCAGGCCGGCCTCGTACACGTTCGACAGCAGCTGGGCCTTCGGCACGCCAGGGTACTGCGCATACTGTTCGAGCACGTCGTTCTGCCCGGTCAAGAGCGTGACGAGGTCCTTGCCCGAGAAGGTGTCGGTGGCCAGGTGCTGATCGACCTGTACGGCGAGGTCGGCGACCTTGGTTCCGGCCTGCGCGTAGATGCGGCTGCGCAAATCGGCCACGGCATTCGGGTTGCAGTCGGGAAACAGCAAGCCGAAGCCGGAGGCCAGGCGTTGCACCCACAGGGCGTTGATGTCGCAGTCAAGCGTCTTGACGCCATTGGCATCGGTCTTCAGGCCGTTCACCGTGTACTTGCGCCCCTGCGCGGTGATGACGCTGTTCTCGTCGCCGAAGGCCAGCACGCGCGTCGGCTGGAAGGGCTCGACCTGGGTGCCGCCGCCGCAGGAGGCGAGCAAGGCCGCAGTGCCGAGCAGCAGCGCCAGCATGGCGCGTCGGGGGCTATTCACCAGCAGATTCATCAGGGCTCCAGAAAGTGTTCGGGCACGCCGTCGAGACCGGCGCGCATCAGGCTGCTGCGGCGCGATTCAGGCGATCGCGCACGCCATCCCACGCCGGCAGCGGCGGGGGCTCCTCCACCCAGATGAGATCCGGGCCTTCGGCGTCGAGTTCACGCAGCGTGGCAAAGAGTTCGTGGGCGGCACGGTCCGGGTCGCCGGGCATGGCGCGCCATCGCAGCAGCGACCCCGGCGGCAGCCGGACGCTGCGCGAATATACCGCCAGCTTCAGGGCACTGTCGCCGAGCATCTGCAACGCCGTATTCAGCAATGCCGTCGGCATCAGGCGAAGCCTGGCGCGCGGCGCATAGTGCGCTTCGAGCGTACCGGAGGCGCGCGGCGATTGGGCATCGGGCTCGCCCATCGCCACACCGGCAGCGGCTTCGAGCCGTTCGCGGCCGAGTTGCCCTGGGCGCAGCAGTACCGGACGGGTTCCTGAACAGTCGACGATGGCGGATTCGATGCCGACCTGGCAGTCGCCGCCATCGATCACAAGCAGGCCGTCGCCGAACTCGTCGACCACGTGGCTCGCGCGCGTCGGGCTGATGCGTCCGAAGCGGTTGGCGCTGGGCGCTGCGACACCCGGCACGCCGCGCGCTCGCGCCGCCGCGAGCAATGATTTCGCCACCGGGTGCGAGGGGCAGCGCAGGCCGATGGTGTCCTGGCCGCCGGCCGCAGCAGCTGCCATGCCAGGAGCACGCGGCACGATGACGGTCAGCGGGCCGGGCCAGAACGACTCGGTCAGGCGCCGGGCCACATCGGGCCACCGCGATGCGAAGGCCGGCGCGTCGGACGGATCGGCGACATGGACGATCAACGGGTGATCGCTGGGGCGACCCTTGAGCGCGAAGATGCCGGCGACGGCGGCGTCGGAGTCGGCCCGGGCACCGAGGCCATAGACGGTCTCCGTCGGGAAGGCGACCAGATCTCCGGCGGCCAGGGCGTCGGCCGCACGCTCGATCGCGGACCGTTCATCACCAGACAGAAGCACGATTCAGAATGCCTCGATGCCCAGCAGCGCGGCCGCCTGCAGTGCCAACTCGCGAGCGCGGGCAGTTGTCTCGGCCGTGATGGTCAGGTGGCCCATCTTGCGGCCACGGCGCGCCTGCACCTTCCCGTAAAGGTGAAGATGCGCGCCCGGCAAGGCCAGCACGCCAGCCCAATCGGGGGCACGCTCGGTTTCGCCGCTTCGGAACCACAGATCGCCCAGCAGATTCAGCATCACGGCCGGCGAATGCAGCCGAGGTGCCACCAGCGGCGCTCCGGTGAGCGCCCGAACCTGCAGATCGAACTGCGAGACATCGCAGGCATCGATGCTGTAGTGGCCCGAGTTATGAGGTCGCGGTGCCATTTCGTTGGCGACGAGAGTGCCGTCGCGCAGGACGAAGAACTCGACGCACAGCACGCCGACGTACTCCATCGACTCGGCGATCCGGCCGGCCGCGTCGATCGCCTGGCGCTGCAACCCCGTGTCGATGCCTGTTGCTGGCACGCAAGTCACCGCAAGGATGCCGTCCCGGTGCAGGTTGTGCTGCACAGGCAGGTGAACGACCGTTCCGTCAGCCGCTCGCGCGACGATGACGCTGATCTCATCGGCGAGGTCCAGCCGCTGTTCGAGCACGCAAGGCACGCGGCGCAGCGTCTGCCAGGCGGCGGCGAGTTCGACCGCGTCCTTCACGCGCACTTGCCCTTTGCCGTCGTAGCCCAATCTCGCCGTCTTCAGGATGCCCGGCAGCAGCCTGCCGGCATCGACAGCGGCGAGCTGCTCTGCCGTCTCGATCACCGAGTACGCCGCACAGGTCACGCCGCACCGGCCAAAGTGAGCCTTCTCGAGCGACCGGTCCTGGCAGATCGCGACGGCATCCGCGCCCGGCGCCACCGGCCGGTGGGCGCCGAGCGTGATCAGCGCCGCGGCCGGAACGTTCTCGAACTCGGTCGTGATGGCTTCGCTTCGCTGCATCAGCTGGGCCAGGCCTTGCTCGTCGAGATAGTCGGACTGAATGTGGAAGTGTGCCGCCAGGCCTGCAGGACTGGCCGGATCGGGATCGAGCACTGCGGTGAAGTAACCCATCTGCTGCGCAGCATGCACGAACATCCGGCCGAGCTGGCCGCCGCCCATCACGCCGAGGGTGGCGCCGGGAGCGATGAAGCGCGAAGGTGTAGTCATGGCCCGACCTGATTCAGTTCGTCGGTCATCGCGCGTGCCATCTCGGTCTGTCGAGCCCGAAAGACCTCCAGCTTGCCGCGCAGTACCGCGTCTTCTCCCGCCAGCATGGCGACCGCAAACAAGGCCGCGTTGGCCGCGCCTGCATGGCCGATGGCAAACGTGGCAACGGGAACGCCCTTGGGCATCTGGACGATCGAATGCAATGAATCGACACCGCTCAGATGGCGGCTGGCCACCGGCACACCAAGAATGGGCACGGTGGTCTTTGCCGCGAGCATGCCGGGGAGGTGCGCAGCACCGCCGGCTCCGGCGATGATGGCCCTGAGTCCACGGCCGGCGGCAGATTGCGCATAGGCGAACATGTCGTCGGGCATGCGGTGCGCCGAGAGAACGCGCACCTCGCTAGACACGCCGAACTCGGCGAGGATCTCACTCGCGTGTCGCATGGTCTCCCAGTCGCTGCTCGAGCCCATCACGACACCGACGAGACAGGGTGCGGTACTCACAGGTTGCTCCGGTCTTGCCAGGGATGCAGATTGTAGGTGGCGATCCATCGCCTCGGGGTGCGGTTGGGGGTTGAGATCGAAGCCGCTTCAACAGGCCAGGTCAGATAGTCATCGGAGCTGTGCAAAGAGGTGCTACACCACTTCACTCCGGAAAGCCGACATCCACCCCGTGTCGCGTGGCAGCACCATCGGCATCTCCGAGCCGGCTCAACCAGCCAAAAAAAAGGGCCCCATCACTGGGGCCCCTTAGACGAGATCGACCGATCAGGGCTTCGTTCCGGTGGGAAACGGCCAAGCGGCCTGCGGGCTGAGTGCCGTTTTCGCGGGGGTCGATACCGCAGGTGCGGCGGGTGCAGCAGGCGTCTTCTTCGCAGCAGGCTTCTTGGCAGCCTTCTTCGCAGCAGCCTTCTTGGGCGCCTTCTTCGCAGCGGCCTTCTTCGCCGGAGCCTTCTTCGCAGCGGCCTTCTTCGCCGGAGCCTTCTTCGCAGCGGCCTTCTTCGCCGGAGCCTTCTTCGCAGCGGCCTTCTTCGCCGGAGCCTTCTTCGCAGCGGCCTTCTTCGCCGGAGCCTTCTTCGCAGCGGCCTTCTTCGCCGGAGCCTTCTTCGCAGCGGCCTTCTTCGCCGGAGCCTTCTTCGCAGCGGCCTTCTTCGCCGGAGCCTTCTTCGCAGCGGCCTTCTTCGCCGGAGCCTTCTTGGCCGAAGCCTTCTTTGCAGTTGCCATTACATTTCTCCTTGATCAAGTTGAAAAAAAACCGCTCTTGCCTGTCGTTTGACCAGGCTCCTGCGGCTATTCATCGCCCGTGGTCTGTCCAGGAGGGACGCCCCGATACGATGAATGCATTGCGAATCCGAACTCTGCTTCTGCGTCAGACATTCCTGATTCGCGAATCTTGATCTCTCGCACTGACCTGAGCGACTGCATCCGAAGGACATTCAGTCCCAGGACAACGCTCCACCCGACTGGTACTCGATCACGCGGGTCTCGAAGAAGTTGCGTTCCTTCTTCAGGTCGATCATCTCGCTCATCCAGGGGAACGGGTTCTCCTCGTTGGGGAACAGTTCCTCCAGACCGATCTGCGTTGCACGGCGGTTGGCGATGTAGCGCAAATAACCCTTGAACATCGACGCGTTCATGCCCAGCACGCCCCGAGGCATGGTGTCTTCCGCGTAGCGATACTCCAGTTCCACCGCCCTCTGGAACAAGGTCTTTACCTCGGCCTTGAAGGCGGACGTCCACAGGTGCGGATTTTCCAGCTTGATCTGGTTGATGAGGTCGATGCCAAAATTACAGTGCATCGACTCGTCGCGCAGGATGTACTGGTATTGCTCGGCCGCACCGGTCATCTTGTTCTGCCGCCCCAGCGCCAGGATCTGCGTGAAGCCGACGTAGAAGAACAGGCCTTCCATCAGGCAGGCGAAGACGATCAAGGACTGCAGCAATCGCTGGTCGTTCTCAGGCGTCCCCGTCTTGAAGCCCGGATCCATGATCTGCTCGATGAACGGCAACAGGAATTCGTCCTTGTCGCGGATCGACTTGATCTCGTGGTACGCGTTGAAGATCTCGCTTTCGTCCAGACCCAGCGACTCGACGATGTACTGATACGCGTGGGTGTGGATCGCCTCTTCGAAGGCCTGACGTAGCAGGAACTGGCGGCATTCCGGCGCCGTGATGTGGCGGTAGCTGCCCAGCACGATGTTGTTTGCAGCGAGCGAGTCGGCAGTAACGAAGAAGCCGAGATTGCGCTTGATGATGCGCCGCTCGTCTTCGGTCAGTCCGTTCGGATCCTTCCAGGTCGCGATGTCGCGCGACATGTTGATCTCTTGCGGCATCCAGTGGTTCGCACAAGTGGCGAGGTACTTCTCCCACGCCCACTTGTACTTGAATGGCACGAGCTGGTTGACGTCGGTCTGCCCGTTGATGATGCGCTTGTCGGCCGCCTTGACGCGGCGGTCGGCGGCCGCCGGCGATACCGTCGCGACGACGGGAATCGGCGAAGCCGACTCGGATGCGTGCTCTTGCAGCCGCGCGGAGGATGAGTGACCCAGCGCATTCGCTGCGCTTTGCAATCTGGAGGTTTTTACTTCGTCGTCCCAAACAAGCATGGTCGCTTCCTGATCTTTCTAATTATCCGAGTGTTGCGCTGGAACACCAAGCACTTCTTGACTTTTGGCCCGAGTGCTTGTTGCTGCCTCGCATCGAAATGCCGCTCGACTCACTGACAAGCTTCGCAGGTCGGATCGTCGATCGCGCAGAACTTGATGTCGCTGGCAGGCTCGCTGCTCGACGCGATCGCGGCCACGGCACCTTGCACCGTACCCGCGTCGCTCGCACCGCTGGACACGGCGTTGAGCTTGCCCGATTTCACCGTCGACTTCTCGGCGTGCGTCGCGCCGACAGTGCGCAGGTAGTAGGTCGTCTTCAGTCCGCGCAGCCAGGCGAGCTTGTAGGTCTCGTCGAGCTTCTTGCCCGATGCGCCGGCCATGTAGATGTTCAGAGATTGCGCCTGGTCGATCCACTTCTGGCGTCGCGCCGCAGCCTCCACCAGCCACTGCGTCTCGATCTCGAACGCCGTTGCGTACAACTCCTTCAGATCCTCGGGCACGCGGTCGATGCGGCGCAGCGAGCCGTCGAAGTGCTTCAGGTCCATGACCATGACGTCGTCCCACAGGCCGAGCGCCTTGAGATCACGCACCAGGTACTCGTTGAGCAGCGTGAACTCGCCCGACAGGTTCGACTTCACCGACAAGTTGCCGAACGACGGCTCGATCGATGCACTCACGCCGATGATGTTCGAGATGGTCGCTGTCGGTGCGATCGCCACGCAGTTCGAATTGCGCATGCCGTGCTCGGCGATACGCGAGCGCAGTGCATCCCAGTCCATCGAGACGCTGCGGTCCACCTCGACATAGCCGCCGCGTTGCTGCTCGAGCAGGCCCAGCGAGTCCAGCGGCAGGATGCCGCGGTCCCACAGCGACCCGCGGTAGCTGGCGTAGCGGCCGCGCTCCGCCGCCAGCTCGGTCGATGCCCAGTAGGCGTGGTAGCACACGGCCTCCATCGAGCGGTCGGCGAACTCGACCGCGGCCTCCGATGCGTACGGAACGCGCAACTCGTGCAGCGCGTCCTGGAAGCCCATGATGCCCAGCCCGACCGGACGATGCTTCAGGTTCGAATCGCGCGCCTTCTTCACCGCGTAGTAGTTGATGTCGATGACGTTGTCGAGCATGCGCATCGCCGTCGCCACCGTCTTCTTCAGCTTGGCCTGGTCGATCTGGCCGTCCTTCAGATGGTGCGCGAGGTTCACCGAGCCGAGGTTGCACACCGCGATCTCGGTGTCGCTGGTGTTCAGCGTGATCTCGGTGCACAGGTTGCTCGAATGCACCACGCCGACATGCTGCTGCGGCGAACGCACGTTGCATGCATCCTTGAAGGTGATCCAGGGATGGCCGGTCTCGAACAGCATCGAGAGCATCTTGCGCCACAGGTCGCGCGCGGGTACTCGCTTGTACAGCTTGATCTCGCCGCTGACCGTCCGGGCTTCGTAGCGCTGGTAAGCGTCCTCGAAGTCCTGGCCGAACTTGTCGTGCAGATCCGGGCAGGTGCTCGGCGAGAACAAGGTCCAGTCACCACCCTCGATCACCCGCTTCATGAACAGATCCGGGATCCAGTTCGCGGTGTTCATGTCGTGCGTGCGCCGACGGTCGTCGCCCGTGTTCTTGCGCAGCTCGAGAAACTCCTCCAAGTCGAGGTGCCACGACTCGAGGTAGGCGCACACCGCGCCCTTGCGCTTGCCCCCCTGATTCACGGCGACGGCGGTGTCGTTGACCACCTTCAGGAACGGCACCACGCCCTGGCTCTTGCCATTGGTGCCCTTGATGTGGCTGCCCAGCGCGCGCACGTTGGTCCAGTCGTTGCCGAGGCCGCCGGCGAACTTGGACAGCAGCGCGTTCTCCTTCAGCGCCTCGTAGATGCCGTCGAGATCGTCGGCCACCGTCGTCAGGTAGCAGCTCGACAGCTGCGAACGGCGCGTACCCGAATTGAACAGGGTCGGCGTAGAACTCATGAAGTCGAAAGTCGAGAGCACTTCGTAGAACTCGATCGCGCGCGCCTCGCGGTCGATCTCGTTCAGCGCCAGGCCCATGGCCACGCGCATGAAGAAGGCCTGCGGCAGTTCGATGCGGACTTCGTCGATGTGCAGGAAGTAGCGGTCGAACAGGGTCTGCAGGCCGAGATAGTCGAACTGCAGGTCTCGGTCGACCTTCAGCGCGGCGCCGAGCCGGGCCAGGTCGTACTGCAGCAGCTTCTCGTCGAGCAGCTCGGCCTGAACGCCCTTCTTGATGAAGCCCGGGAAATAGTCGGCATAGCGGGTGTGCATCTGCTCGTGGGTCACTTCCTCGCCGAGAATCTCGCGACGGATCGTGTGCAGCAGCAGCCGCGCCGTGGCGCGCGTGTAGCCCGGGTCCTTCTCGATCAGCGTGCGGGCGGCCAGGATGGCCGCCTTGTGCACCTCGCCTATGGGCACGCCGTCGTACAGGTTGCGGCGCGTCTCGGCCAGCACCGGATCGGCCTTCACGTCGGCGCCGAGGCCGGCGCAGGCCGACTCGATCAGCGCCTGCAGCCGGCCGAAGTCGAGCGGCACGCGCACGCCGTTGTCGGTGACGTGGATCTGCGGCTCTGCCGGTGCGCTGCGCTGCACCTGGCGGGCGCGCTCCTGCGAACGGCGCTCGCGATACAGCACGTAGGCCCGCGCGACCTCGTGATGCCCGCCGCGCATCAGGCCGAGCTCGACGTGATCCTGCACGTCCTCGATGTGGAAGGTGCCGCCACCCGGGCGCGAACGCAGCAGTGCGCGCACCACCGCTTCGGTGAGCCCGTCGACTGTCTCGCGCACGCTGGCCGACGCGGCACCTTGCGTGCCATGGACCGCCAGGAAAGCCTTCATCAATGCCACCGCGATCTTGTTCGGCTCGAAGGCCACGACGGCGCCGTTGCGGCGAATGATCTGGTAGCCCTGATAAGCCGACACCGTGGCCGCCGTCGACGGGGCCCGCGAGCCGCTGGCGGCGGGCGTGGAGGTCGGGACATGGATGGCTTGCATGGCTTCCCCTGTGTTGGTCTGTGGCAGTGTTTCGATGGTCATGAGCGAGAGCGACAAGAAGATGGGCCGGCCACTACGGCAGACCGTGAATCGACGAAGGAGACGGGATCGGCGCGTGCCGCCTGACCGCACAGGAAACCGCCTGGGTATCGGCGGTCGACGAGTTGGGCACAGCGCGTTGGGAGGAGATCAAGCATAGCACGACGAGACACTATATCTGGGGTCTGCCGGGCCTTCAAGCACTAGCCATAGCGTGCCGGAGACTGTTCGCTCGTCACTGCGGCGAGCCTTCGCCTTGCGAAGCCGCACCGTTGCTGGCGCGGCGAGCGCTTGACCGCACAGACCGAGGCAGGCGCCCCGGTTGCGTCATGTTGCACTGTCGGGAAAGTCCCAATCCGCGATGCCGACTCCGGAAAGAAGCTCGCGCAGACGAGGCCACTCGAAGCCAGCGCCCGGGTCGGCCTTGCGTCCCGGTGCGACATGCTCATGCCCGGCCACCGCCTCGATCGGGTAGCGGCGCGCGATCCCCCGCGCGAGCAAGGCCAGGGCCATGTACTGCGGCGACTCGAAGGTCTGGCCTTCCATCCCCTCGAGCTCGACCCCGATCGAGAAGTCGTTGCAGTCCGGGCGGCCGCGCCATCCTGATCGACCGGCGTGCCAGGCGCGGCGGTCGCAGGAAACGAACTGCACCACTTCGCCATCGCGGCGGATCAGGAAATGCGCCGACACCTCGATGCCGCGGATCGTCTCGAAGTACGGATGCGCCGCCCAGTCGAGCCGATTGGTGAACAGGCGCTCGATGGATTCCCCGCCGTACTCGCCCGGCGGCAGGCTGATGGAATGAACAAGCAGCAGCGACACCGGCATGCCCGCAGGACGCAGCCCGAAGTTCGGGGAACGGCATCGGCGCGCCGCCGACCACCACCCGGCGTACCAGCGCGGCGTCACGGCAACTCAGTCGCGGTCGGAGCCGACACCATCGCTGCCCACGTTCACACCCAGTCGCGCCATCCGATATCGCATCTGGCGCAGCGACAGGCCCAGGCTGGCACCCGCGGCCGTGCGGTTGAAGCGATGCCGCTCCAGCGCACGCACGAGGATGTCGCGCTCCACCTCGTCGAGGTACTGCGCCAGATCGGTCGGCAGCGGCTCCTCGAGCGGCATCGCCGGCGCCGCCGACGGGAATCGTGCCGGCGGCTCGTCGCGCGCCATGGCGTCGAAGGCGTCACCTTCGGCAGCGAACGAATCCACCACCTCCGACTCCGGCAGGCCGAGGTCAGCCACGCCGATCGTCTCGCCGCCGGACAATGCCACGGCGCGGTGCAAGAGGTTCTCCATCTCGCGCACATTGCCCGGGAACGGATAGCGCGCCAGGTGTTGCAGCGCCTCGCGGGTGAGCCGTGGCGCCGGCGAGACGCCCGCATCGTGGGCAATGCGCTCGAGCACGCGCTCGCTGATGTCCAGCAGGTCTTCGAGCCGCTCGCGCAGCGGCGGCACGCGGATCTGGATCACGTTCAGGCGGTAGTACAAGTCCTGCCTGAACTTGCCGGCTTGCACCTCGGCGCCGAGATCCTTGTGCGTGGCACTGAGCAGGCGCACGTTGACGGCCTGCTCGCTGACCGCCCCGACCGGCCTCACCGAGCGCTCCTGGACCGCGCGCAGCAGCTTGCTCTGCATCGACAAGGGCAGATCACCGATCTCGTCGAGGAACAGCGTGCCGCCGTTGGCCGCCTGGAAGAAGCCCTCGCGGTCTTCGGCAGCACCGGTGAAGGCCCCCTTGCGATAGCCGAAGAACTCCGCCTCGAGCAGCTGCTCCGGGATCGCGCTGCAATTGACCGCGATGAAGGGCTGCGCGGCGCGCGGGCTCACCTCGTGGATTGCCCGCGCGACGAGTTCCTTGCCGGTGCCCGACTCGCCGTTCACGAGCACGGGCGCCATGCTGCGCGCCACCTTGTCGACCAGCGCGCGGACCTGCTGCATCGCCGAGGAATGCCCGGCCATGCGCCGCAACGCGCCGCTGACCGGAACGGCGGGCGCCGCCACGGGTCGCGGCACGCGCGGAACGGCCGGCGCGCCGTTCTCCGACGGCAGCGTCGACGGGTCCATGGTCGGCACGCCCGGTCCGCCACGACCGAGTGCCGACGCCACCACGGCGCGGAACTGCTTCAGGTCCACCGGCTTGGTCAGGTAGTCGTACGCGCCGGCCTTCAGCGCCTCGACGGCGTTCTCGGCCGAGCCGTAGGCCGTGATGACGATGGCCTTCTCGCGGCGACCCGTTTCCTCCAGGCGACGAAGCAGGTCCAGCCCGGTGCCGTCGGGCAGGCGCATGTCGGTGATGACCGCGCTGTAAGTGCGGTCCTTCAGGTGCAGCAGCGCCTCCTCGACGGTGGCGGCGGTCTCGATGTCGTAACCCTCGCGCAACAGCGTCAGTTCGTACAGCGTGCGCAGGTCGGGCTCGTCGTCGACGACCAGCAGGCTGAAGTGCGAAGCGGAGGTCATGAGGTCAGTTGCAGTCGGGCTTCGGTGTCGGTCAGCGGCATCCGGCGCATCACCACGAAAAATTCGTTGCAGTGCGGATCACCGGCGGCGCGGGCCCGGTAGTCGATGCTCGCACCGTAGCGCTCGCAAAGCTCACGACAAATATACAGGCCCAGGCCCGTGCCGCGGCTGCGCGTCGAGAAGAAGGGTTCGAACAGGTATCGCTCCACCTCGGGCGGGATCGGCGCTCCGTCGCTGGCCACGCTCAGGAATGCACGGGCGTCGTCGCGCGACTCCAGTCGCAGCTGGATCGCCCCGGGGGCACTGCTGGCGTGGCGCCGCGCGTTGTCGAGCAGGTTGACGAGCACCCGGCGCAGATGCTCAGCGTCGAAGGCCACGCCCAAGGGCTGCGGCGGCAGGTCGACGCGGAGCACGCTCTGGTCGCCGAGCTTGAGGCCGACGGAACGCGCCCAGTCGCTGCAGACCGCCGCCACCTGCGCCGTGGCATCGATGGCGTGCACTTCCTGCATCTGGCCCGGCGCCACTTCCATGACGTCGTCGACGATGCGCTTGAGCCTGTCCACGTTGTCGGCCACCATCTGCATCAGCTGCCGCTGGCCCGGGTCGGTGGCATCCTCGGCGAGCAGCGCATTGGCCTGGGCGATGGCCGCCAGCGGGTTGCGGATCTCGTGGGCGATGCCGGCCGACACACGCCCCATGGCGGCAAGCTTCTCCTGCCGGCTGCGCGCCTGCATGTTGCGCACGTCCTCGAGAAACAGCACGCAGAAGTCTTCGCTGGCCTGTGCCGCACGGTGGCGGGTGAAGCGCACGCGCACGCGCAGCGTCCGGTTCGAGCCCGGCTCGAATTCGAGCGTGACGTCGCGGCCTTCCTCGGGCCAGCTCGACTCGATGAACGCCTGCTCGACGGTGCGCACCAGGCCCGTCCACGCTTCGACGCCGCGCAGCTGGAAGGGCGCCGGTCGGCTCATTCCCGAGGGAGCCAGCAGCCTGCGCGCCGACGGGTTGGCCGCGCGGACGCGGCCACGGCGGTCAACGACAAGGATGCCATCCTGCATCTCCTCGATCACCAGGCGATTCAACGCGGCCTGCTGGCGAGCCATCTCCATGTTGCCGCGTGCGCTGAGTTCCTCGCGCGCCAGCCGCCCGGCGAGTTCGCCGGCCAGCACGGTGATGACGAAGAAGCCGCTGCCCGCCAGTGCCGCCTGCGTCAGCAACTGCGTCATGCTGCCCCCGCCCGCGGCGCCCAGCCAGGCGGTGACCAGCAGCATCATCGCCACCACGGCCGAGGTGGCCAGGGCCAGCGGGCGCGGCGTGAGCACGCCCGCCATCAGCACCGGCAGCACGAGCAGCGCGACGTAGTTGAGGCTGGCGCCCGGTGTCAGCATGTGCAGCGCGCTGAAGGCCACCAGGTCGACACCGATGGTGGCCAGCCAAGGACCGCCAAAGACGCGCGCCAGCGCCTTGGGCTCGATCGGCTTCTTGCGCGGCAGCAGCCACAGGCTCAGCGCCAGCGCGCCGTACGCCACGCTCACCAGCGCCGCCTCGAGCGACGGGCGGGCGCCGAACAGCCCGGTCACCGCCTGGGCGAGCACCAGGGCCACGCCGAGCGCCGCACGTGCGCCGATGAAGGTCCGATAGATGCGGTCGAACGCCGTCTGACCGGCGCTGACGATGCGCTCGGCCTGGCGCGAGAACAGCCGCGAATCCAGTGTCGAGCTCGATGTCGGCGCCGCATCCTTCGGCACCTTCGTCGCCGCGCCTTCCTCTGGCGAGATCTGCGTGTCTTCCGCCGACCCGAAGGCGCCGAACCAGGACTCGTCGGCCGTCGGTGCGCGTCGCTGACCCCGGCGGTCGTTCACCCGGCGTTCACGCCCACGGGGCACGTCGCTCACGGCCGCGCTCCTGCAGGCAGGCTCGATGCCTCATCCCGCCGGGTGCTGCTTCTCGTATGCCGCACGATGCGCGTCTCCGCAGAACACCCCGCCGCGTCCGGGCAGGGCCTCGTCGCGAGGCAGGTGCATGCCGCAATGCCGGCAGGCCACCATGGGCTGCGGCCCCTGCTCCGCCGGTGTCGGTGGCGGGCTCGACGGTGGCGCGACGCGGCCACGGGCTCCGCGGATCAGCCACACGAGCACCAGCACTGCCACGATCAGGATGATGAACTTCATGCGTATGGGCGCTCAATTCGGCGGCGCGCGCTGCAGCAGGATCTCGAACACGAAGCGCGAGCCGACATAGGCCAGCAGCAGCAAAGCGGCTCCCCCGTAAAGCCAGCGCGTGGCCTGGGGCCCTCGCCACCCGAACGCACGCCGACCCGCCAGCAGTGCGGCGAAGATCACCCAACCGAGCATCGAGAGCACGGTCTTGTGATCCCAGCGCCACGGATTCGCGAACCACGCCCCCAGCAGCAGTGCCGCGGACAGCATGACGAATCCGGCGCCGACGAAACGGAACGTCAGCCGCTCCAGCCTCAGCAGCGGCATGCCGCTCGGGGGCGCGGTGGCGGCGCGCTGGCGCATCTGGAGCTCGGCGCGATTGAGCATCGCGCCATGCAGCACAGCCGCGCCGAACAGGCCGTAGGACGCAATACCGAGAACCCAGTGCAGTGGCGCCCAGCGCGAGACCGCGTTGGGCCGGAACTCGCCCGGGAACAACCAGGCCAGTACCACCACCGCACCACCCAGCAAGGCGAGCGTGCGACGCACGCCGGTCAGCGGCACGAAGCGGCTCTCGACCGCGTACACCGCCAGCACCAGCCACATGGTGACCGAGAGCGCCGGGGCGAAACCGAACCTCGCCCCGGTCTCACCGGAGCCGGCGCCCACGCCGGTGATGTCGATCACGATGGCCAGGGCGTGCGAGAGCCATCCGGCCAGCAGTGCGCCGCGCAGGGCCGCCTGGCGCGTCTCGCCCAGGAAGGCAGCGAACAGATAGCCCGCCAAGGCGGCCAGCGTGGGCAGTGCCAGCGCCCACGCCATGGTCGAACTCGGGGCCGCATCGGGGCCGAACGATAAAATCATGGCCACAGTGTACTTTCGCGCTTCCCGTCTCCGGGCCGCGCTCTCCCATGGCCTCCACCCTCACCGAACGCCTGAGCCGCGCCGTCAAGACGATGCGCGGGCAGGCGCGCATCACCGAGAGCAATGTCCAGGAGATGTTGCGGGAGGTGCGCATGGCGCTGCTCGAGGCCGACGTCGCCCTGCCGGTGGTACGCGACTTCATCACCCGCGTGAAGGACAAGGCGCTGGGCGCAGAGGTGGTGGGCTCGCTCTCGCCGGGCCAGGCGCTGGTGGGAATCGTCAACCGCGAGCTCGCCGCGACCATGGGCGAAGGCGTGGCCGACATCAACCTCGCCGCGCAACCGCCGGCCGTCATCCTGATGGCGGGCCTGCAGGGCGCGGGCAAGACCACCACCACGGCCAAGCTGGCCAAGCACCTGATCGAGAAGCGCAAGAAGAAGGTGCTGACCGTCTCGGCCGACGTCTATCGGCCGGCCGCCATCGAGCAGCTGAAGACCGTCACGAAGCAGGCCGGCGCGGAGTGGTTCCCCTCCTCGGCTACCGACAAGCCGCTGGACATCGCCGCCGCCGCACTCGACCACGCCCGGCGCCACTACTTCGACGTGCTGCTCGTCGACACTGCCGGCCGCCTGGCAATCGACGAAGTGCTCATGAAGGAGATTGCCGAGCTGCACGCCGCGCTGAACCCGGTCGAGACGCTGTTCGTCGTCGACGCGATGCAGGGCCAGGACGCCATCAACGTGGCCAAGGCCTTCAAGGAAGCGCTGCCGCTGACCGGCATCGTGCTGACCAAGATGGACGGCGATGCGCGCGGCGGTGCCGCGCTGTCGGTGCGGCAGATCACCGGCGCGCCGATCAAGTTCGCCGGCACCAGCGAGAAGCTCGACGGGCTCGAGGTCTTCGATGCGCAGCGCCACGCGGGCCGCGTGCTCGGCATGGGCGACATCGTCGCGCTCGTCGAGGAGGTGCAGAAGGGCGTCGACGTCGAGGCTGCCCAGCGTCTGGCCGCGAAGGTCAAGTCGGGCGACAACTTCGACCTGAACGACTTCCTCATGCAGATCTCGCAGATGAAGAAGATGGGCGGGCTGTCGGGCCTGATGGACAAGCTGCCGACGCAGCTCACCGGCGGCAAGACGCCCAACCTCGGCCAGGCCGACATGGACCGCGCCGAGCGCGACGTGCGCCGCATGGAAGGGATCATCTGCTCGATGACCCCGCTGGAGCGTCGCAAGCCCGATCTCATCAAGGCCACGCGCAAGCGCCGCATCGCCGCAGGCGCCGGCGTGCAGGTGCAGGAAGTCAACCGCCTGCTCAACCAGTTCGACCAGATGCAGGGGATGATGAAGAAGATGAAGGGTGGCGGCCTGATGAAGATGATGAAGCGCATGGGCGGCATGAAACTGCCCGGCGGGCCACGCTGAGCCCACGGAATCGATGACGACCCTTCAAGTGCGCGCTATGCTGCGCGCACTTGAAGAGCACGACGAGGAACGTTGATGCCCAGTTGGGGACTGGCGGCACTGGCCGCGGTAGTGATCTTGCTGTTGATCGTGGTGGTCTTGCGGCAGCGTTCCTCCGCGGGGAGCAAGGGTGCGGATGGGGCTCGCCTCGACACGGTGGCGGCCTGGCCGCCTACCGCCACGCGCATCCTCACGACGGCCGAACGCAGTGCCTACGGCACCCTCGTGAATGCCTTGCCCGGCTACATGATCCTGGCGCAGGTGCCGCTGGCGCGTTTTCTCAGAGTGCCGACCCGATATTCGTACTCCGAGTGGCTGCGACGGCTCGGCACGCAGTGCGCCGACCTGGTGATCTGCGACATGGCGTCCGAAGTGCTGGCGGTGGTCAACGTCCAGGCACCGGCCGGTTCGGAGAGCGAGCGGGCGCGCAAGCGGCTCAATCGCATGGCGCGGGTGCTCAAGGCCGCCGGCATCCCGATGCATGTGTGGACCGACAACGCCTTGCCCTCGGTCGAGACCGCGCGAGAGATGCTGCTGCCCAAGACGGCTGCCGCGCCGGCGGCGCAGGCGGCGCCCTCGCCTGTGGCCGACACTCGCGTTCGCACGTCGCGGCCCACGCCGTTCGACGAATCGCAGCGCGACTCCACGCAAGACGAACTCATCGAAGTGCGCGAGCCGCCGCCGTCGACATGGTTCGACGAGTTCAATTCGGGCCCGGCGCCCTTGCCGGGCGACCGGAACAAGCGCTGAAGCGCGCGTTCAGCCCAGCAAGGCCTGCGCGAATTCCCGTGCATCGAAGGTCTGCAGATCCTCGAGTTTCTCGCCCACGCCGATGAAGTACACCGGCAGCGTTTGCGGCCGCGTCCGGGACCACAGCGCCAGGGCCGCCAGCACGCCGCCCTTGGCCGTGCCGTCGAGCTTGGTGATGATCACGCCGGTCAGGCCCAGCGCCGCGTCGAACGCCTGGATCTGCGACAGCGCGTTCTGCCCGGTATTGCCGTCGACGACCAGCAGCACTTCGTGAGGCGCACCGTCCTGCGCCTTGCCGATGACGCGGCGGATCTTCTTGAGCTCCTCCATCAGGTGCGACTGCGTCGTCAGGCGACCGGCCGTGTCGGCGATGACCACGTCACAGCCCCGCGCCTTGCCGGCGGTCACGGCGTCGTAAGTCACCGCGGCGGGGTCTCCGCCTTCCTGGCTGACGATCTCGACCCGGTTGCGGTCGGCCCACACCAGCAGCTGCTCGCGCGCGGCCGCGCGGAAGGTGTCGGCCGCGGCCAGCAGCACCTTCTGGTCGGCCGCGGCCAGATGCCGCGTCAGCTTGCCGATGCTGGTGGTCTTGCCGGCGCCGTTGACGCCGACCACCATGATGACCGTGGGGGCGTGCTCGCCCACCCGCAGCGGCTGTTGAAGGGGCGCCAGCAATTCGGTCACCGCGTCGGCAAGCAGCGCCTTCACGCCCGCCGGATCGGTGGCCTTGGCATCCTTGACCCGGCGCTTGAGGTCGTCCAACAGGAACTGCGTGGCCTGCACACCGGCGTCTGCCATCAGCAGCGCGGCTTCGAGTTCCTCGTAGAGCGCATCGTCGATGCGCGTGCCGGTGAAGACCTGTGCAATACCGCTGCCGGTGCGGCGCAGGCCCTGCTTGAGCTTGTCGAGCCAGCCGCTGCGTGGCACCGGCGACTCATCGCTGGATTCGCGCGCAGCGGGGACGATAGGGGCAAGCTCGGCGGGGGCAGCCTGCGCAAGCGGCGCAGGCGTGGCCTTTTTCTTGAAGAAGCTGAACATCAAGGTCCCGGAACGGGCGCCGCGCGGGCGGGGATCCAAGCCACGATATAATTGTGGGCTCAGGCGCTTTAGCTCAGTCGGTTAGAGCGACGGAATCATAATCCGCAGGTCCGGGGTTCGAATCCCTGAAGCGCCACCAAGATTCTCCGAACGGCTCCTCGTCTGCCCCAGACCGGGAGCCGTTCCGGTTTTTGCCCCTCACTCACACAGCCACTGGATCCACACCATGTACCGCTGTTTCATCGCCTTCTTCGCCGCCCTGCTCATCGCCAGCGGAGTGTCCGCGCAGTCGATGCGCAAGTTCCCGCCGACTGCGTTGCGTGGCACCTTCGAGGTCGTCCAGGCACCCGACGTCGCGCTGAACGGCAAAGCCGCGCGCCTGGCCGCCGGTGCGCGCATCTTCGGACAGGACAACATGCTCAAGCTGTCGGCGTCGTTGACCGGCCAGAAGGTCCTCGTGCACTACACCGTCGATACGCAAGGCCTGCTGAAGGACGTGTGGATCCTGACCGCCGACGAAGCCGCGAAGAAGCCCTGGCCCGCCACGGTCGAGGAGGCGCAGGGCTGGCTCTTCGATCCCGTGGCACAGGTCTGGTCCAGGCCCTGACGGAGGCCGCCATGACGACCCCCGCGAGCAAGAAGGTCTACGTCAAGACCTTCGGCTGCCAGATGAACGAGTACGACTCCGACAAGATGCTCGACGTGCTCCGGGCCGCCGAAGGCTACGAACCGACCGGCAATGTCGACGAAGCCGACCTGATCCTGTTCAACACCTGCTCGGTGCGCGAGAAGGCGCAGGAGAAGGTGTTCAGCGACCTTGGCCGCGTCAAGCACCTCAAGGCCAAGGGCGTGATGATCGGCGTGGGCGGCTGCGTCGCCAGCCAGGAAGGCGCGGCGATCATCGAGCGCGCGCCCTATGTCGACGTCGTGTTCGGCCCGCAGACGCTGCACCGGTTGCCCGAGATGCTGGCCAGGCGCTCGGCGCAGCGCCGGCCGCAGGTCGACATCAGCTTCCCCGAGATCGAGAAGTTCGACCACCTGCCGCCGCCGCGCAAGGACGGTGCGAGCGCCTTCGTGTCGATCATGGAAGGCTGCTCGAAGTACTGCAGCTACTGCGTGGTGCCCTACACCCGCGGCGAAGAGGTGTCCCGCCCGTTCGACGACGTGCTGACCGAAGTCGCCGGCCTGGCCGACCAAGGCGTCAAGGAAGTGACCCTGCTCGGGCAGAACGTCAACGCCTACCGCGGCATCATGGGCGCGAGCGCCGAGATCGCCGACTTTGCGCTGCTCATCGAGTACGTGGCCGAGATCCCGGGCATCGAGCGCATTCGCTACACCACCAGCCACCCGAACGAGTTCACGCAGCGGCTGATCGACGTCTACGGCACCGTGCCCAAGCTGGTGAATCACCTGCACCTGCCAGTGCAGCACGGCAGCGACCGCATCCTGATGGCGATGAAGCGCGGCTACACCGCGATGGAATACAAGAGCACGATCCGCAAGCTGCGCGCAGTTCGGCCGGGGATCAGCCTGTCGACCGACTTCATCGTCGGCTTCCCGGGCGAGACGGACGACGACCACGCCCGCACGATGAAGCTGATCGAGGAGATCGGCTTCGACAACAGCTTCAGCTTCGTGTTCAGCGCGCGCCCCGGCACACCGGCCGCCAACCTGCACGACGACGCGCCGCAGGCACTCAAGCTGCGGCGCCTTCAGCAGCTGCAGGCCGCCATCGAGGCGAACGCGCGCCGCATCGGCGAGTCGCGCGTTGGCACGGTGCAGCGCATCCTGGTGGAAGGCCCTTCGCGCAAGGACGCCGACGAGCTGATGGGCCGCACCGAGTGCAATCGCATCGTCAACTTCGAGGGTGCGCCGAGGCTGATTGGCCAGATGATCGATGTGCGCATCACGAAGGCCTACCCGCACTCGCTGCGAGCGGAGGTGCTCTTGCGCGAAGGCGCGGTTGCCTGAGCGGGTCTGTGGCGCGTCAGGAACGCGCGCCGCGCAGGCCGGCCCACCACAGGCCGAGCGAGCCCGTCGCCAGCATCAGGCCATAGCCGGCCATCTTGCCGTCGCGCCCGAAAACGATCAGGGCCGCCACCAAGCCGACCGCACAGGCAGCGCAGGCCCAGCCCGCCAGCCGCCAGAAGCTCGCGCCGCGCAGCTCGCGCCGCCATACCAGCCGCGCCATGGCCGTCGTGGCCAGCCCCACCCCCAGCGCGGGGGCGAAGAAATTCAGCAGGTGCCAAGCGGCATCCAGGGGGCCCATGCGCCAGAATCCAGGAAAGTGGGAAGATCGGGGGGTGCTTGACGAGCATCAAGCTCACCAAGCGCGCAGCTGGGAAGATCCCCCTGCCGCAAGCGACCGAATTTTATAATCTGCACATGAGCGTCTTCGCCCTCGGGCTGAATCACACCACCGCGCCGGTCGACCTGCGTGGCAGGTTTGCGTTCACGCCGGAGCAGATCGGCCCGACGCTGCGCGGCTTTCGCGAGCGGCTGGAAAAGCCGGGCGAGGTGGCGATCGTCTCCACCTGCAACCGCACCGAGGTGTACGTCGGCGCCAACCCGACGCTGCTGACGCCGGCCATGGACTGGCTGGCTGGCATCGGCGGCGTGAGCAGCCAGACGCTGCGCAGCCACTCCTACGTGTTCGAGGGCACGGCGGCCGCTCGCCATGCCTTCCGCGTGGCCAGTGGCCTGGATTCGATGGTGCTGGGCGAGCCGCAGATCCTCGGCCAGATGAAGCAGGCCGTGCGCGAGGCCGACACGGCCGGCACGCTGGGTACCACGCTGCACCAGATGTTCCAGCGCAGCTTCGCGGTGGCCAAGGAAGTGCGCACCTCCACGGAGATCGGCGCCCACTCGATCAGCATGGCCGCTGCCGCGGTGCGGCTGGCATCGCAGTTGTTCGAGGAACTGCGCGACACCAAGGTCCTGTTCGTCGGCGCCGGCGAGATGATCGAGCTGGTCGCCACCCATTTCGCCGCGCGCACGCCCAAGGCGCTGGCCGTGGCCAACCGCACGCTCGAGCGCGGCGAGAAGCTCGCCGGTCGATTCGGTGCGGAGGCCTTGCGCTTGTCGGACCTGCCGGCGCGGCTGGCCGATTTCGACATCGTCGTCTCCTGCACTGCCAGCTCGCTGCCGATCATCGGCCTGGGCGCGGTGGAGCGTGCCATCAAGGCTCGCAAGCGCCGCCCGATGTTCATGGTCGACTTGGCCGTGCCGCGCGACATCGAGCCCGAAGTGGCGCGTCTGTCCGACGTCTATCTGTACACCGTCGATGATCTGTCGGCACTGGTGCAGACCGCCGGCGAGAAGCGCCAGGCGGCCGTGGAGCAGGCCGAAGCGATCATCGAATCCGGCGTGCAAGGCTTCGAGCACTGGCTCGGCGAGCGCGAGGCGGTGCCGCTGATCAAGGCCCTGCACCAGCAGGCCGACGACTGGCGCCATGCCGAGATCGCACGTGCGCGCAAGATGCTCGCGCGCGGTGCCGACGTCGATACCGTGTTCGAGGCACTGACCCGCGG
Organism: Rhizobacter sp. AJA081-3; assembly: GCF_017795745.1. GTDB lineage: Bacteria > Pseudomonadota > Gammaproteobacteria > Burkholderiales > Burkholderiaceae_C > Piscinibacter. The sequence goes on from NZ_CP059067.1 coordinate 4,129,937, forward strand.
CCTCACCCAGAAGATGCTGCACGGCACCATGGCCGAGTTGCACTCGGCAGACAATGCACAGCGTGCGCAGCTGGTGCACACCGTGTCCAAGCTGTTCCTGCGACAGAACCCGCGCGACCCGGCCGACGAGACGCGTTAGCGTCGCACCGAGATGCTGCCGGCGCCCATGCCGGCGACCCGTCGGCGCACAGCGCGCCGCCCTTCCCGCCTCCGTCGCCCGCCATGAAAGAGTCACTCCGCCAGCAGTTCGAGCGCCTCGCCATGCGCCTGAATGAACTCGACGCCACGCTGGCCGAGCCGTCCATTGCCAGCGACATGAAGCGCTTTCGCGAACTGACGCGAGAGCACGCCGAGCTGTCGTCGCTGGTCGGGCGCTTCCGTCGCTTCGAGCAGCGCGAGCGCGATCTCGCTGCTGCACAGGAGATGCTGTCCGACCCCGAGATGGCGTCCATGGCCGAGGAGGAGATCGCCAGTTCGCGAGCCGACATGGAGCGACTGCACGCCGAGTTGCAGACAGCGCTGCTGCCGCGCGACCCCGACGACGAACGCAATGCCTTCCTCGAGATCCGCGCAGGCACCGGCGGCGACGAGTCGGCGCTCTTCGCCGGCGACGTCGCACGCATGTACCTGCGCTACGCCGAGCGGCGCGGCTGGCGGACCGAGGTGATGTCGGAGAACACGAGCGAGCTCGGCGGCTACAAGGAAGTCGTGTTCCGCATCGAGGGCGACGGCGTCTACGGCCGGCTGAAGTTCGAGTCCGGCGGGCACCGCGTGCAGCGCGTCCCAGCCACCGAGGCGCAGGGGCGCATCCACACCAGTGCCTGCACGGTCGCCGTGCTGCCCGAGCCCGACGAAGCCGACGAGATCACGCTCAACCCGGCCGACCTGCGCATCGACACCTTCCGCGCCAGCGGCGCCGGCGGCCAGCACGTCAACAAGACCGACAGCGCGATCCGCATCACCCACCTGCCGACCGGGCTGGTGGCCGAGTGCCAGGACGATCGCTCGCAGCACCGCAACAAGGCCAAGGCGATGGCCGTGCTGCAGGCGCGGCTGCGCGACAAGGAACGCAGCGAGCGTGCCGCCAAGGAGGCTGCCACGCGCAAGGGGTTGATCGGCAGCGGCGACCGCAGCGACCGCATCCGCACGTACAACTTCCCGCAGGGCCGGCTCACCGATCACCGCATCAACCTGACGCTGTATCGGCTGCAGGCCATCGTCGACGGCGACCTCGACGAAGTGATCGAGTCACTGCAGGCGGCTCGTGCCGCCGAACAACTGGCGGTGTTGGAAGGCAGCCCGTGAGCAGCGTGCGCACTGCGCTGGCGGCCGCGCGCAGGCTCGGCTTGGAGCGCCTCGATGCGCAGCTGCTGCTGGCCCATGTCCTGGGCCGCGATCGCAGCTGGCTGATTGCCAACGACGACGCCTGCGTCAGCGCCGAGGCACTCGAACGCTTCGAACCCCTGGTGTCCCGCCGCGCGCAGGGCGAGCCCTTCGCCTACCTGGTGGGTGTGAAGGAGTTTCACGGTCTCGAACTGCAGGTCGACGCGCGCGTGCTTGTCCCGCGGCCCGACACGGAGGTCCTGGTGGACTGGGCGGTGTCCCTGTTGCGCGGCGCGCTGGCCACTGTCGACAACCCGGCTGTCGTCGATCTCGGTACAGGCAGCGGCGCGATCGCGCTGGCGGTGCGCCATGCCCACCCGGCCGCAAGGGTGGTGGCGACCGATGCCAGTGCCGACGCGCTCGACGTGGCCCGCGCGAACGCGCAGCGGCTGCAGTTGCCGATCGAGACCGCCGGAGGCTCGTGGTGGCAGGCCGTGGCCGGCCGCCGCTTTGCGCTTGCCTTGTCGAACCCGCCCTATATCGCCTCGGGAGATCCCCACCTCGCTGCGTTGCACGTCGAACCGGGCGCGGCGCTGGTGCCCGGCCGAACGGGGCTGGAAGCCCTTGAGCAGATCATCGACGCTGCCCCCGCACATCTGTCGCCCGGAGCTTGGCTCCTGCTTGAACACGGATTTGACCAGGCCGAGGCCGTTCGCCAACGCCTGCTGGCGCGCGGCTTCCAACTCGTCCAGACGCGGCGCGATCTGTCGGGACAGCCTCGCTGCAGCGGCGGCCACCTGTAACGCCTCGTCGGTGGTGTGGCATCCGTGGCACTTTTTGGCGCGGCTACCCTGGCCCAGGGGGTCTTGGGAGCCACAAAGGCGTCCGTCCGGCGTAGCATGAATTTTCCTGGGCGCGATCACGGACTGTCGCATCCAGGCATGTCACCGGGTTTCACGAGGAGCTTGCCATGCAGACTGCCAAGTGGGTACTCACCTTATCGATGGCCTTCGTTCCCCTTCATGTGACCCATGCGGCAGAGGGTGATGGCTTGGTGGCGAACACCGATCTCCTGCCCTGGTCGCGGTGGCAGGCGAGGCTCCTGATCGGCACCCCCGCGCCGCTGTGGCGTTCGGGCTTCGGCGCCGGCGACAGCCAGGGTCTCAAGCCACGCAGTCTCAGCCTCATGGGCGACTATCTGTTGCGCCGCTCCGTCAGCGAAGATGGGTCGGCCAACTACTTGCGCGCCACCAGCGGCCTCGTGGTCGGCCCACGGCCCGCACTGTGGGCCGGGCAGACTCTCGCGAGCTCCGGTCCGCTCAGCATCGATCGCCGTCAGATCGGCGACTTGTACGGCGAAGGCAGTGCGCTGCCCTACGTGGGCATCGGCTTCAGCGGCTTGGCCGGCCGCAGCGGCTGGAGCTTCAGTGCAGACTTCGGCCTGGTAGCGCTGGCCGGCGGCAACGTGGTCCGCCTGGGACGGGTGTTCGGCGGCAATCAGGGTCTGGACGACCTGGTGCGCGAGCTGCGCCTGTCGCCGGTGCTGCAGTTCGGCGCGTCCTACGCCTTCTGACGGCGGACCTCGCTGCGGGGGCTCTTTCCCAGGCCCGTCCAGGGCGGCGTCGCTTGCCGTATAACCTCGGCTTCTGTCCGAAACCCGAGCCTTGCAGATCATGAGCGACGTCCAGACCCGTATCGACGAAATCGTCAAGAACAACCGAGTGGTGCTCTTCATGAAGGGCACGGCGCAGTTCCCGATGTGCGGGTTCTCCGGCCGCGCCATCCAGATCATCAAGGCCTGCGGCGTGAATGATCTGAAGACGGTGAACGTGCTCGAGGACGAAGAAGTCCGCCAGGGCATCAAGACCTACGCCAACTGGCCGACCATCCCGCAGCTCTACGTCAACGGCGAGTTCGTCGGCGGCTCGGACATCATGATGGAGATGTACGAATCCGGCGAACTGCAGCCCATGCTCAGCGCATGAGGCCTGCGCGCCGCGTCGTCGTCGGCATCACCGGCGCCACCGGCGCCATCTATGCCGTCCGGCTCCTGCAGCGCCTGCGCGAATCGCGCCTGGAAACGCACCTCGTCGCCAGCCCGGCGGGCGTGCTCAATGTCCACCACGAACTCGGGCTCGACCGCCGTGCGCTCGAGGTGCTGGCCGACACGGCCTACTCGCCGGGCGACGTCGGCGCGGCGATCGCCAGCGGCTCCTTCACGACCGATGCGATGGTCGTGGCGCCCTGCTCGATGAAATCGCTGGCGGCGATCGCCCACGGGCTATCGGACAACCTTCTGACGCGCGCCGCTGACGTCACCTTGAAGGAACGCCGGCGTCTGGTGCTGATGGTCCGAGAGACGCCGTTCAACCTCGCCCACCTGCGCAACATGACCGCCGCCACCGAGATGGGCGCCGTGATCTTCCCGCCGCTGCCGGCCTTCTATCACCGGCCGCAGACGATCGACGAACTGGTCGACGACACCGTCGAGCGTGTACTGTCGCTGATCGGCGTCGAGCAGGCGGCGCCGAAGTCCTGGGGCGGCCTGCCGGCCGCCTGAATCAGGCCTCGGCGGGCAGCCAGGCCCTGCGTGCGCCGAGCACCGCATTCGGGTATTCCGCCCGACCCCGGCTGCCGTTGTAGCGGCCCAGCGCCATGAACAGGTCGCCACGCTCCACGTCCAGGTAGTGGCGCATGATCACGCAGCCAAAGCGCAGGTTGGTCTGCATGTGGAACAGGCGCGTTGGATCGCCGTCGCCGATCAGACGCGCCCAGAACGGCATGACCTGCATGTAGCCGCGTGCGCCGGCCGAGCTGATTGCGTACTTGCGGAATCCGCTTTCCACCTGCACCAGGCCCAGCACCAGCGCCGGCTCGAGCCCGGCACGCTTGCTCTCGTACCAGAGGGTCTCGAGGAATTCGACGCGCGTCATGTGCTCCGACTTGCGCCGCTGAAGCCGCGTGCTCATCGCGCCGAGCCATCGAAGGTAGACCAGGCGTGCCTCGGTGCTGTCGAACGCGGGTTTGGGCGGCGCACTGTTGGCGATGGCGGCCGACAGCGCGCCTCGAACCGAATCCGCCAGCGGCTCTTCGACCTGCGCTCCGGCACGGGCCGGCTGCGGTAAGAGCGAGACAGCCGGCGAGAGCAGCCCGGCGACCGTGAGCCGACGCCGCTCTCTCCCGACGGGGGAGAGCGTCTCGCTCATCTGCCCAGCACGCCTTTCAGATGGGTGAGTACGTCGACGGCCGGCACCGCGGTGGCCTGCGCCTCGCGCCGGCCCTGGTACTCGACCTTGCCTTCCTTCAGGCCTCGGTCCGAGATGACGACGCGGTGCGGAATGCCTACCAGTTCCCAGTCGGCGAACATTGCACCGGGCCGCTCGCCGCGATCGTCGAGCATCACGTCGACGCCGAGCGCGTCGAGGTCGGCATGAAGCTTGTCGGCGGCCGCCTTCACGTCCGCGCTGCGGTCGTAGCCGATCGGGCAGACCACGACGGTGAACGGTGCCATCGCATCGGGCCAGACGATGCCGCGATCGTCGTGCCCCTGCTCGATGGCCGCGCCGAGGATGCGCGTGACGCCGATGCCGTAGCAGCCCATCTGCATGAGCTGCGGCTTGCCGGATTCGTCAAGGTAGGTAGCGTTCATTGCCAGGCTGTACTTCGTGCCGAGGAAGAACACATGGCCGACCTCGATGCCGCGCTGGATGGCCAGCGGCCCCTTGCCGTCGGGCGAGGGTTCGCCTTCGACGACGTTGCGGATGTCGGCCACGAGATCGGGCTCGGGCAGGTCGCGCCCCCAGTTCACGCCGGTGTAGTGGAAGTCGGCCGCATTGGCGCCGCAGATGAAATCGCTCATCGCGGCGACGGTGCGGTCGGCCACCACCTTGACGGGCTGCAGCATGTGGATCGGGCCGAGGTATCCCGGCTTGCAGCCGAAGTGGCTCTCGATCTCGCCGATCGTCGCGAAGCGGAAGCCCTGGTTCAGCCCCGCCACCTTGCCTGCTTTCACTTCGTTGAGCTGGTGGTCACCGCGCACGAGCAGCAGCCACACGGTGGTGCGCAGCAGATCGCCGGCCGGGCTGCGTTCATCGGTGGCGAGCACCAGCGACTTCACGGTGCGCTGCAACGGCAGGCCCAGCAGCGCGGCGACGTCTTCGCAGGTGCTCTTGCCCGGCGTCGGAGTCTTGTGCAGCGCCTGCGTGGCCGCGCCGCGAGGCGCCGTCGGCGCCAGGGCCTCGGCGAGCTCGATGTTGGCCGCATAGTCCGAACCCGGGCAATAGACGATCGCGTCTTCGCCGGTATCGGCAATCACCTGGAATTCGTGCGAGCGATCGCCACCGATGGCGCCGGTGTCGGCGGCCACAGCACGGAAGGTCAGCCCGAGGCGCTCGAAGATGCGCACGTAGGCTGCAAACATCTGCTCGTAGCTGCGGCCCGCGGATTCGACATCACGGTCGAAGGAATAGGCATCCTTCATCGTGAATTCGCGGCCGCGCATCACGCCGAAACGCGGGCGCCGCTCATCGCGGAACTTGGTCTGGATGTGATAGAAATTCTTCGGCAGCGCCCGGTAGCTGCGCAGTTCCTGTCGCGCGATGTCGGTGATGACCTCTTCCGACGTGGGCTGGATGATGAAGTCCCGCTCGTGGCGATCCTTCACGCGCAGCAGTTCCGGTCCCATCTTCTCGAAGCGCCCCGTCTCTTGCCAGAGCTCGGCCGGCTGCACCACCGGCATCAGCAGCTCGACGGCGCCGGCGCGGTTCATCTCCTCGCGGATGATCTGCTCGACCTTGCGGATCACGCGCAGCCCCATCGGCATGTAGCTGTAGATGCCCGCGCCGAGCCGCTTGATCATGCCCGCACGCATCATCAGCTTGTGGCTGGCGACCTCGGCATCCGCGGGCGCTTCCTTCAGGGTCGAGATGAAGAACTGGGTGGCTTTCATGGGTGCGGCAGCGTGTGCGGATGCGGGAAACCCAAGGGGTTGCTTCCCGTCACACCGATGCAATAATGATTTGAACTAGCGAAATTCGGGGTTGATTATGCTCGACCGTGAGGGGTTCAGACCCAACGTCGGCATCATCCTGCTCAACCACAAGAACCAGGTTTTCTGGGGCAAAAGAATACGCACCCACTCCTGGCAGTTCCCGCAAGGGGGCATCAAGCACGGCGAGACGCCTGAGCAGGCGATGTTCCGCGAGCTCCACGAAGAGGTGGGGCTGATGCCCGAGCATGTGCGCATCGTCGCTCGCACGCGGGACTGGTTGCGCTACGAGGTTCCCGACCACTACATCCGCCGTGATGCTCGAGGGCACTACCGTGGGCAGAAGCAGATCTGGTTTCTGCTCCAGCTCACCGGCCGCGACAGCGACATGAACCTGCGCGCGAGCGACCATCCTGAGTTCGACGCGTGGCGCTGGAACGAATACTGGGTGCCGCTCGAGGTGGTCATCGACTTCAAGCGCGACGTCTATCAGATGGCGCTGACCGAGCTGGCGCGTTTTCTTCCGCGCACTCACCATCACAACCGCTACCTGCGTTCCGGGCTTCGGCCCCATCACCGCATCGAGGACGACGGCGACTTCGACGCGCAGGGCGAGCCGCCCGCCGCGTCCGCGGACTGAGTCTAGGGCTGGCGCCGCTAGACGAGAACGAGGTTGTCGCGGTGGATCATCTCGGGCTCGGCGCTGTAGCCGAGCCATCGTTCGAAGTCCGTCGACGGCTTGCGGGCGATGAGGCGTGCTTCGGCACTGCTGTAGTTCGCCAGGCCCCGCGCGATCTCCGCACCTTCAGGCCCGTGCACGGCGACGACGTCGCCGCGATGGAACTCGCCCTGAACGTCCACCACGCCGATCGGCAGCAAGCTCTTGCCTTCGTCGCGCACCTTCTTGGCGGCGCCTGCATCGACGATGAGCGTACCGCGCAGCTGAAGGTGGTCAGCCATCCATTGCTTGCGTGCGGCGAGCTTCGGCGTCGCCGCGATCAGTGCCGTGCCGATGGCTTCGCCGCGAGCCAGTCGCAACAGCACGTCCGGCTCGCGGCCCCAGGCGATGACCGTGCTCGCGCCGCTGCCGGCTGCCCGCTTGGCGGCGAGGATCTTGGTGATCATGCCGCCACGCCCGAGGCTCGAGCCGGCGCCGCCAGCCATGCGCTCGAGCTCCGGATCGCCGGCGCGTGCTTCGTGGACGAAGGTGGCCGCCGGATCCTTGCGCGGATCGGCGGTGTATAGCCCCTTCTGATCGGTCAGAATGACCAGCGCATCGGCATCGATCAGATTCGCCACCAACGCGCCCAACGTGTCGTTGTCTCCGAATTTGATCTCGTCGTTGACGACAGTGTCGTTCTCGTTGATCACCGGAAGCACGCTCAGGCCCAGAAGGGTCAGGAGGGTCGAGCGTGCGTTCAAGTAGCGCTCACGATCGGCCAGGTCGGCATGCGTGAGCAGCACCTGCGCACTGCGCATGCCATGTTCACGCAGCTTGGTTTCGTAGATCTGTGCGAGCCCCATCTGGCCCACCGCGGCAGCGGCCTGGAGTTCATGGACTTCCTTCGGGCGTACCGCCCAGCCCAGCCGCTTCATTCCCTCGGCAATCGCGCCGCTGGAGACCATGACCAGTTCCCGGCCCTCTCGGGCCAGGGCCGCCATCTGTCGGCACCATTGCCCGACCGCTTCGGCGTCGACGCCGCGCCCTTCGTCGGTGACCAGGCTCGATCCCACCTTGACGACGATGCGCCGGGCGCCAGTGAGCGCCTGGCTCATGTCGCCGTGCCGTCGGAGACGGCTTCGAAGCGCGGGTCCGGGTCCTCCGGCGTGACGTTGCGAAGCTTGGCCACGTGCTCGTACACCGCCCGCACCAGGCCCTCGCAGCCCGCACGCGTCAGGGCGGAAATTTCGAACACCGGGCCCTTCCACCGAAAGCGGCGCACGAACTCGCTCACGCGGCGCTGGCGTTCTTCCTCAGGCACCATGTCGAGCTTATTGAGCACAAGCCAACGCGGCTTGGCGTGGAGCTTCGGGTCGTACTTCTTCAGCTCGGCCACGATCGCACGCGCCTGCGCCACCGGATCGACAGCGTCGTCGAACGGCGCGAGGTCGACGATGTGCAGCAGCAGGTGCGTGCGCTGCAGGTGCCGAAGGAAGTAGTGCCCCAGCCCGGCGCCCTCGGCCGCACCTTCGATCAGGCCGGGAACGTCGGCCACGACGAAGCTCTTCTCCGGACCGACCCGCACCACGCCCAGGTTCGGGTGCAAGGTGGTGAAGGGATAGTCGGCAATCTTCGGCTTGGCGTTCGAGATGGCGGCAATCAGCGTGGACTTCCCTGCGTTGGGCATGCCCAGCAGGCCGACGTCGGCCAGCACGCGCAGCTCGAGTCGAAGCTTTCGGCTCTCGCCGGGCCAGCCGCTCGTCTTTTGCCGCGGCGCGCGGTTGGTGCTGCTCTTGAAATGCAGGTTGCCGAAGCCGCCGTCGCCGCCCTTGGCGATCTGCACCTTCTCGCCAGGGACCAGCAGTTCTGCGATCACGTCGCCGGTCTCAGCGTCGCTGATGATCGTGCCCATCGGCATGCGCAGCACGATGTCGTCCGCGGCCGCACCGTACTGGTCGGAGCCGCGTCCGTTTTCTCCGTTGCGCGCCTCGTGGCGGCGCGCATAGCGAAAGTCGATGAGCGTGTTCAGATTGCGGTCGCCCACGGCGAACACGCTGCCTCCGCGTCCGCCGTCACCGCCATCCGGCCCGCCGAAGGGAATGAACTTCTCGCGGCGGAAACTCGCGCAACCGTTGCCGCCGCTGCCGGCCACGACGTCGATGGTGGCTTCGTCGACGAACTTCATGATCGCTTGTCCACGTCCTGCGAAGGCCGACGATCACCTGGCCGGTGGTCGATGATCGACCAGACACCGACGGCGATCAGGGCCAACGGCCACCACTGCCGCAGCCACCCCCACTCCAGCAACCCGAAGTTGTTGGCCAGAAACAGGCAACCCAGCACGATCAGGATGATGCCGCTCTTGCTCATGGGGTCAGGCCCTCGATGGTGGTCCGCGTGACGAAGATGGTAGTTCCAAGGGCGCAAACGAAGAAGCCCCGGGGAGCCGGGGCTTCTTGGCGCCGGGCCGCCGCGGCGGCCGGCTCGATCAGGCCCCTTCGACGCTGACCGTTTGCCGGTTCAGCGGGCCTTTGACGGCGAACTTCACCTGGCCGTCGACCAACGCGTACAGCGTGTGATCCTTGCCGACGCCGACGTTCGTGCCCGGATGGAACTTGGTCCCACGTTGACGCACGATGATCGAACCCGCCTGGATCGTCTGACCGCCGAAGGCCTTGACGCCGAGCATCTTGGGCTTCGAATCACGGCCGTTGCGGGTTGACCCGCCGCCCTTTTTCTGTGCCATGTTCTGACTCCTTGACTTGAGTGACCGGTGATCAGGCGCTGACGGCGCCGATCTCCAGCTCGGTGAAGGCCTGGCGGTGTCCGCCATGCTTCTGATAGTGCTTGCGGCGACGCATCTTGAAGATGCGCACCTTGTCGTGCTTGCCGTGAGCCACCACAGTGGCCTTCACGCTGGCACCCGCCACCAAGGGAGTCCCGACTTTCAGATCCGCGCCGTTGCCGATCGCAAGAACCTGGTCGATCGTGATCTCTTGGCCGACGTCCGCAGCAATCTGTTCTACCTTGATCTTTTCGCCAGCAGCAACACGGTATTGCTTGCCACCGGTTTTTATGACCGCGTACATATCAGCCCTTTCTCGAATTGTCTCGGCTTTCACAATGCCATGACACCCTGCGTAAGGCGCAGAGCCTTCCAGTATAGCACGCGGCCTGCGATCACATCCAGCCACAGGCCCGCCTGACAGACAGCCCGGCCGGTCCCTCCCGAGAGGCTTCCTATAATCACGGCCGCAGATCGGTCCCCAAGTGCAATCCACGCCTCACATTCCTCCCGCCACGACCCCAGAGGCCGTTGGACTTGTCTCGGCCGACATGCTGGAAGTGGATGCCGTGATCCGAAGACGGCTGGCGTCGGACGTGGTGCTGGTCAATCAGATCGCCGAATACATCATCGGTGCGGGTGGCAAGCGCATCCGTCCGATGCTCGTGTTGCTCTTCTCCAATGCCTTGGGATTCAAGGGGCCAGAACGCTTCGAACTCGCAGCAACGGTCGAGTTCATCCATACCGCGACCCTGCTGCACGATGACGTCGTCGACGAGTCTGCGTTGCGGCGCGGCCGCCAGACGGCCAATGCACTGTTCGGCAACGCGGCGAGCGTGCTCGTCGGCGATTTCGTCTATTCCCGCGCCTTCCAGATGATGGTGTCGGTGGACCGGATGCGGGTGCTGGAGGTGCTGGCCGACGCAACGAATGTCATCGCGGAAGGCGAAGTGCTGCAGTTGATGAACATGCACGACGCGGACATCACCGTGCCCGAATACCTACGGGTCATTCGGTTCAAGACGGCCAAGCTCTTCGAAGCCAGCGCCCGGTTGGGCGCCGTGCTGGCCGAAGCAGACAAAACCGTGGAAGAGGCTTGCGCAGCCTACGGGCGCTCGCTCGGCACGGCATTCCAGCTTGTGGATGACCTGCTCGACTATGAGGGGACGACAGCGCAACTCGGCAAGAATGTCGGAGACGACCTTCGCGAGGGCAAGCCGACCCTCCCTCTGCTTCTGGCCATGGAGAACGGCAGTACTGAGGAGCGCGCCATCATCCGGCAAGCCATCGAGCATGGCGAAGTCGCTCGCTTGGCCGACATCGTTGAGATCGTCCGCCGAACCGGCGCGATCTCGGCTACCCGGGACGCCGCTCGCCTCGAGGCGGATCATGCGGCGTCTCAGCTCTCGCAACTGGCGCCATCGGACTATCGCGAAGCTCTGCTAGAATTCTGCGTTCGGTCTGTGGATCGCTCCTTTTGACGGGGCCTCCCGGCGCGTATCGCGCAGCGACCGATTTCGGGGTGTAGCTTAGCCTGGTAGAGCGCTACGTTCGGGACGTAGAGGCCGGAGGTTCGAATCCTCTCACCCCGACCAATCCTGCCTGCACAAGATCTAGCCATCGCTTCATTTTGTTGCATCTTCCGGCGCAGACGCGCGGGAATTGTTGGCTTCGCGCGCGCCCCCGGTCGTTTACAGTGCCTTGTGGATCAGCGATCATGATCCGCTACAAAGCAACCTAGCGGCAATCCATCCAACGTGGACACATTGGCAGAAGCCCCCCAGTCGGCCCTTTCCGGAGTGGCACGGGTGTTGGTGCACGCCGGCCGCTTGAATGCCAAGACCGCTGAGGATCTGGTCAAGAGCTCCAAAGAAAAGAAGACCAGTTTCATCTCCTCGGTGATCTCTGCCGGTGCCGTAGCTCCCTCTGATCTCGCACACACACTTTCGGCGGCACTTGCGCTACCGCTTCTTGACCTCGGTTCCATCGACGTCCAGAAGTTGCCCAAGAACGTCATCGACGCGAAGCTGGCATTTCAGTACCAGATCGTGGTGCTGGGCAAGCGAGGCAATCGGCTGTTCATCGGCGGCGCCGACCCCACCGACCAGGAGGCTGTCGAACGCATCAAGTTCGCTACTCAGCTTTCGCCGGAGTGGGTCATCGTCGAGCACGACAAGCTCGGCAAGATTCTCGAATCCACAGGGGCAAGCGCAGCGGAGGCGCTTGAGTCATTGTCGTCGGGGGACTTCGAGTTCGACGTCACCGACGACGTCACGACGCCGCAGGAAGCCGAGGCGGCAACCGATGTCGAAGACGCACCGGTCGTTCGCTTCTTGCAGAAGATGTTGATCGACGCGATCAATGCACGTGCGTCCGATCTCCACTTCGAGCCCTACGAGTACCACTATCGGGTCCGCTTTCGCGTCGACGGCGAGCTTCGCGAGATCACCCAGCCGCCGATCGCGATCAAAGACAAGCTCGCCTCCCGCATCAAGGTCATATCACGTCTGGACATCGCCGAAAAGCGCGTGCCGCAAGACGGTCGCATGAAGCTGAAGTTTGGGAGCAAGGCGATCGACTTCCGCGTGAGCACGTTGCCGACGCTGTTCGGCGAGAAGATCGTGATCCGGATCCTGGATCCGTCCAGCGCCAAATTGGGAATCGAAGCCCTGGGCTACGAGAAGATCGAGAAGGATCGGCTGCTCAAGTGCATCCAGCGCCCCTACGGCATGGTGCTCGTGACCGGCCCGACCGGCAGCGGCAAGACCGTGTCGCTCTACACCTGCCTGAACATCCTCAATCAGCCGGGGGTGAACATCTCCACGGTCGAGGACCCGGCGGAAATCAACCTGCCCGGCATCAACCAGGTCAACGTGAACGACAAGGCGGGCCTGACCTTCGCGGCCGCGCTCAAGTCCTTCCTACGCCAGGATCCCGACGTGATCATGGTCGGCGAGATTCGCGACCTCGAAACCGCAGACATCGCGATCAAGGCGGCCCAGACGGGCCACATGGTGATGTCGACGCTGCACACCAACGACGCGCCCACGACATTGACGCGACTGCTGAACATGGGTGTCGCACCGTTCAACATTGCCTCAGCGGTGCTGCTGATCACGGCACAGCGCCTAGGTCGCAAACTCTGCGAGAACTGCAAGACACCAGCCGACTACCCCCGCGAGGCCATGCTCAAGGCGGGATTCCAGGAGACGGACCTGGACGGCAGTTGGAAGCCCTATCGCGCAGTCGGATGCTCGGCCTGCAGCAATGGCTACAAGGGTCGTGTCGGCATCTACCAGGTGATGCCCATCTCGGAAGAGATCCAGCGGCTGATCCTCGCCGAAGGCACCGCCATGGATCTGGCTTCTCAAGCCCACCGCGAAGGCGTGCGGGACCTGCGACAGTCGGGGCTCATCAAGGTGCGGGCTGGGGTCACGACGCTTGAAGAAGTGATCTCGGTGACCAACGAATAGCACGCACAAATCGAAGGGCGGGGGGCAAATCTCCCGGAATGACCATGGCCACTGCGGCAGCTGCAAAGAACATCAAGGACCTCGTCTTCGAATGGGAAGGCAAGGACAAGAACGGCAAGATCGTTCGTGGCGAGATGCGCGCCGGCGGTGAAGCGATGGTCAGTGCCAGCCTTCGGCGGCAGGGCATCCTCACCACGAAGGTCAAGAAGCGCCGCCTCAGCGGCGGCCGCTCGATCAAGCAGAAGGACATCGCGGTCTTCACTCGGCAGCTCGCGACGATGATGAAGGCCGGCGTTCCGCTGATTCAGTCCTTCGACATCGTGGCTCGCGGCAGCAGCAACCCGAAATTGACCCGACTTCTGACGGATATCCGCTCGGACGTCGAGACCGGAACGAGTCTGTCCGCCTCGTTCCGCAAGCATCCGCTCTACTTTGACGCGCTCTACTGCAACCTCGTGGAGGCTGGCGAAGCGGGCGGCATCCTGGAGGCCCTGCTGGATCGCCTGGCGATCTACCAGGAAAAGACCATGGCGTTGAAGAACAAGATCAAGTCGGCACTGATCTATCCGGTGGCCGTGATGGTGGTCGCATTCGTGGTGCTGGCGGTCATCATGATCTTCGTGATCCCGGCCTTCAAGGACGTCTTCAGTTCGTTCGGCGCCAATCTGCCGGCGCCGACACTCTTCGTCATCGCTGTGTCAGAGATCTTCGTCTCCTACTGGTATCTGATCTTCGGCATCATCGGTGGCGGAACCTACTTCTTCCTCGAGTCATGGAAGCGATCGGTGCGCATGCAGAAAGCCATGGACCGCCTCCTTCTTCGAGTTCCGGTTTTTGGTGATCTGGTCAACAAGTCTTGCATCGCACGCTGGACGCGAACCCTGTCGACGATGTTCGCCGCTGGCGTTCCGCTGGTGGAAGCGCTCGACTCCGTGGGCGGCGCATCCGGCAACGCAGTCTTCCAGGAGGCCACCGAGCAGATCCAGAAAGACGTCTCCACCGGTTCGGCCTTGACCACCTCGATGCAGACGACGGGCGTGTTCCCCACGATGGTGATCCAGATGTGCGCCATCGGCGAAGAGTCAGGGGCGCTCGACCAGATGCTCGGCAAGGCCGCAGAGTTCTATGAGGACGAGGTCGACGAAGCGGTCAAGGGCCTGTCCAGCCTGATGGAACCGTTCATCATCGTCATCCTCGGCTTGCTCATCGGCGGCATCGTCGTGTCGATGTACTTGCCGATCTTCAAGCTGGGCCAGGTGGTCTGACGCGCGCCCGATGGACGCGCCATCCTTGCAGGGGCTGCTGACGCCGCCGGCCCTGGCTTTGTTCGGGCTGTGCATTGGCAGCTTCCTCAACGTGGTCATCCATCGGATGCCGCTCATGCTCGAACGCGAGTGGCGCGCCGAAAGCGCAGAACTCCTGAGCGTGCAGATCGAGCCGGCCGAAACGCTGACGCTGTCCCGACCGCGCTCCCGCTGCCCCTCGTGCGGCCATGCAATCACCTGGTACGAAAACATCCCGGTGCTCAGCTACCTGTGGCTTCGCGGTCGCTGTTCCGAGTGCAAGACGCGCATCTCCCCGCGCTACCCGCTGGTGGAACTGCTGACCGGCATCCTTTTCGGCCTGATCGGCTGGCGCTTCGGCGCCACCCCCGTAGCCCTGCTGTGGTGCGGCTTTGCGGCCGTGCTTGTCGCCCTGTCGGGCATCGACTGGGACACGACCTTTCTGCCCGACAACCTCACGCTGCCGTTGCTCTGGGCGGGTCTGGTCAGCAGCGCGGCCGGCTGGACGATCCCACTGTCTGACGCGGTCTGGGGCGCCGCGGTCGGCTACCTGTCGCTCTGGTCGGTCTACTGGCTGTTCAAACTCACCACCGGCAAGGAAGGCATGGGTTTTGGCGACTTCAAGCTGCTGGCCGCGCTCGGTGCATGGCTCGGACTGAAGATGATCCTGCCCATCGTTCTGGCTGCATCGATCATCGGTGCCGTGATCGGGATCGTGATGAAGCTCGGGGGTTCACTGCGTGAGGGCCGCTATGTGCCCTTCGGCCCGTTTCTGGCCGGCGCAGGACTGGTCGTGATGCTGGCTGGGCCGGCGCGCGTGCTCGGGCTGATCGGCTGGGCCTGACGAGGTTGTCGCGATGCCGCGCCGGGCACCGTTGCGCATCGGCCTGACCGGAGGCATCGGCAGCGGCAAGAGCACGGTGGCGAAGCTGCTGGCCGGGCTCGGCTGCATCGTCATCGATACCGACGCCATCGCGCGCGCGCTCACGCAAGCAGCCGGATCGGCGATCCCGATGATCGTCGCGGAGTTCGGCCCCGATTCGATCGATCAGACGGGTGCCTTGGATCGCAGCCGCATGCGCCAACTGGCCTTTGCAGATCCGTCGGCACGGCGACGGCTCGAAGGCATCCTGCATCCGCTGATACGAGATGAAACCTCGCGGCAGGCGGCGGCTGTCGATACTGGCACCGTGGTCTTCGATGTTCCCTTGCTGGTGGAGTCCGGGCGTTGGCGTGAACAGGTCGACAAGGTGCTCGTGATCGACTGCAGCGAGGCCACCCAGGTGGCTCGGGTGGTGGCCCGATCTGGCTGGACGGCTGACGCTGTGCAGTCCGTGGTGACCCAGCAGGCCGATCGCAGGGCGCGTCGGAGCGCGGCCGATGCCGTGATCTTCAACGACGGCATCACGCCGGTGGAACTTGCCCGCGCGGTGCAGTCTCTCTGGACTCATTGGTGTGAAGAGCCTGTGAAACAATGACCTGCAAGGCAATACGCACTGAAGCGGCCCGGGACCTCCAACCTTGATCCTGTACGAATATCCCTTCAACGAGAGCATCCGCACGATGTTGCGGCTCGAACATCTGTTCGACAGGCTCGGCCAGTTGATCGAGCGGGATGCGCCCGTCGACCACCACTATGCGCTTGCAACCATCTTCGAGGTGATGGATGTCGCTTCTCGCGCCGACCTGAAGTCCGATTTGCTCAAGGATCTCGAGCGGCAGAAGGTGCAGCTCAACGGTTATCGCGGCAACCCTTCGATCTCCGAGGCCGCGCTCGAGGCCGTGCTGGCCCGGGTCGACCAGGCGTTCAACGGACTGAATCAGCTGCCGGGCAAGGCCGGTGCGGTGCTGACTGGAAACGAGTGGCTGATGAGCATCCGCAGCCGAATCAGCATTCCGGGAGGGACCTGCGAGTTCGATCTGCCCGGCTACTACGCGTGGCAGAAACACGATCCGCAGCGCCGCCGTGCCGATCTGCTGCATTGGGCCAGTTCACTCATGCCCCTGGCACAGGCGTTGTCGGTGCTGCTGGGGCTGCTGCGCGATTCCGGCGTCCCGCACAAGGTGGTGGCGACGGGCGGGCAGTTCCAGCAGAGCCTGCCGCAGGGTCGCGTCTATCACCTGTTGCGCCTGCGTCTGCCGCAGACGCACGACTTCGTCCCCGAGATCAGCGGCCATCGCTTGATGGTCTCGATCCGCCTGATGCGCCAGGACGCCGAAGGGCGTCTTAAGGCCAGCGCCGAGGACACCAGCTTCGAACTCACCTTGTGCGCATGAATCTGCCGAACAAGCCGCGCATCGTGCGCTGTCCGGGCTGTGGTGGCCCCAGCG
Organism: Rhizobacter sp. AJA081-3; assembly: GCF_017795745.1. Taxonomy (GTDB): domain Bacteria; phylum Pseudomonadota; class Gammaproteobacteria; order Burkholderiales; family Burkholderiaceae_C; genus Piscinibacter. The sequence goes on from NZ_CP059067.1 coordinate 4,146,780, forward strand.
AATACGGCCCGGGAAATACGTTCCGGCCCTTCTGCAGCGAGCGCTGCAAGAACCACGACTTCGGCGCTTGGGCGACCGAGAGTTACCGGGTCGGCAAAGCCGGCGATCCTTCGCCGGACGATGCCGACGGCGATATTCTTCCGCATCACTGATGCGCAACGCTGCCTGGCTCCTGGCTCCCGCTGTGGCCGCGACGCTCGCTGCCTGCTCCAGCACGGCCTTCACCCCGCAACCCGTGTCGCCGGCTGGCATGCCCTACGCCAGTCTCGATGAGGGCAGCTATGGGTCGCGGTCCACCAGCCGGTTCCGCTTCTGCGACCCGCAGGACAGCTCAAGCGGCGCGGCCAACGCCTCCGCCGCCCCGCCCACCCGGCTCGGCGCCGCTGCCCAGGCAGTCACTTCGGCAGCGGCGGCGCCGGTCCAAGGCCTCATGAAGGTCGATGTCAGGCTGCACGGTCTCGACCTCACCGGTGAGTTCAGAGACCCGGTCGGGTCGAACGTCCCGCCCGTCGCCGTGCTGTCGCACACCAAAGACAGCATCGTGTTCTGGCACTCAGCGCGTGCCGTGGGCCTGCAAGAGGTGTCCAAGGCCGCCCAGGCCTATTGCGGCCGATCCCGGCAAAGCATGCTGTACCGCGGGTCGTCGACGCGCTGTCCTTCCGCCGAACGCGGGCTGACCGGTGCGGCCGTGGTGAACACCTACGCCATCTCGGCTTACGCCTGCACCGCTCGCCCTTGAGGGTGCTGCCGGGCAGCCCCAGCCCTTGAAAGCCTGGGACTCAACCCTATAATGCTTTCTGCTAGCACTCGCCTGTGGTGAGTGCCAACGCCGCCGGACAGGGACACGTCTCCCGAAGCGGCGAAGTGAATGAGTGCATACATTGCCTCAAACCCCATTGGAAGCTAGTTCCGAGTCATCAAGGAGATGCTATGAAACTTCGTCCGTTGCACGATCGCGTGATCGTCAAGCGCCTGGAACAGGAAACCAAGACCGCGTCGGGCATCGTCATCCCCGACAACGCCGCCGAGAAGCCCGACCAGGGTGAAGTCCTTGCCGTCGGCCCGGGCAAACGCAACGAGAAGGGCGACTTCGTGGCCCTGAACATCAAGGTCGGCGATCGGGTTCTGTTCGGCAAGTACAGCGGCCAGACCGTCAAGGTCGATGGTGACGAACTCCTGGTGATGCGCGAAGAAGACCTCTTCGCCGTGGTCGAGAAGAAGTAATTCGATCCGCCTCCCGCAACACCCTGAACCGAATTCGGAGAACAAGACATGGCAGCAAAAGACGTAGTTTTTGGCGCGGATGCGCGTCATCGCATGGTTGAAGGCGTGAACATCCTGGCCAACGCGGTCAAGGTCACGCTGGGCCCGAAGGGCCGCAACGTGGTGCTCGAGCGTTCGTTCGGTGCCCCGACCGTCACCAAGGACGGTGTCTCGGTCGCCAAGGAGATCGAGCTCAAGGACAAGCTCCAGAACATGGGCGCCCAGATGGTCAAGGAAGTCGCTTCCAAGACCAGCGACAACGCCGGTGACGGCACCACCACCGCCACGGTGCTGGCCCAGTCGATCGTGCGCGAAGGCATGAAGTTCGTTGCCGCCGGCATGAACCCGATGGACCTCAAGCGCGGCATCGACAAGGCCGTGCTGGCCCTGACCGAAGAGCTGCGCAAGGCCTCCAAGCCCACGACCACCAGCAAGGAAATCTCGCAAGTCGGCTCGATCTCGGCCAACAGCGACGAGTCGATCGGCAAGATCATCGCCGACGCGATGGACAAGGTCGGCAAGGAAGGCGTCATCACCGTCGAAGACGGCAAGAGCCTGAACAACGAGCTGGACGTCGTCGAAGGCATGCAGTTTGACCGCGGCTACCTGTCGCCCTACTTCATCAACAACCCGGAAAAGCAGAGCGCGGTTCTCGACAACCCGTTCGTGCTGCTCTACGACAAGAAGATCAGCAACATCCGCGACCTGCTGCCCACGCTGGAGCAGGTGGCCAAGTCGGGCCGTCCGCTGCTGATCATCGCCGAGGAAGTTGAAGGCGAAGCGCTGGCCACCCTGGTGGTCAACACCATCCGCGGCATCCTGAAGGTCGTGGCCGTCAAGGCGCCGGGCTTCGGTGACCGCCGCAAGGCCATGCTGGAAGACATCGCCATCCTGACCGGCGGCAAGGTCATCGCCGAGGAAGTCGGCCTGACGCTCGAGAAGGTCACCCTGGCCGACCTGGGCCAGGCCAAGCGCGTCGAGGTGGGCAAAGAAAACACCACCATCATCGACGGCGCCGGCGCGGCGGGCGACATCGAAGCACGCGTCAAGCAGGTTCGCGTGCAGATCGAGGAAGCCACCAGCGACTACGACCGCGAGAAGCTGCAAGAGCGCGTGGCCAAGCTGGCCGGCGGCGTGGCCGTCATCAAGGTCGGTGCCGCCACCGAAGTCGAGATGAAGGAGAAGAAGGCCCGTGTCGAAGACGCCCTGCACGCCACGCGTGCCGCGGTGGAAGAAGGCATCGTGGCTGGCGGCGGCGTCGCGCTGCTGCGCGCCCGTGCCGCGGTCGGCGCCATCAAGGGCGACAACCACGACCAGGACGCCGGCATCAAGATCGTCATGCGCGCCATCGAGCAGCCGCTGCGCGAGATCGTCGCCAACGCCGGCGACGAGCCGAGCGTGGTGGTCAATGCGGTGATGGCCGGCAAGGGCAACTACGGCTACAACGCCGCCAATGGCACCTACGGCGACATGCTCGAGATGGGCATCCTGGATCCGACCAAGGTGACCCGCACTGCGCTGCAGAACGCCGCGTCGGTGGCTTCGCTGATGCTCACGACCGAGTGCATGGTCGCCGAGGCTCCGAAGGAAGAATCCGCTGGCGGTGGTATGCCTGGCGGCATGGGCGGCATGGGCGGCATGGGCATGGACATGTGATGTCCGCCTGAGCAGGTTCCTTGCTCTCGAGGGGCTGCCGCAAGGCAGCCCTTTTTCTTGGGCACGACGACATAATCGCTGCACCACTTCCAAGCCCGCCGGCATGCCGACTTCGCCCAAGCTGCGCAGGTTCGTCGAAGACGAAATCGAACGCTCCAGCGCGCTGATCGAACGCGTGCTGGCCGGCACGCTCGCCCTGTTGCGGGACCCTCGCGACTCGGGCTTGGCCAGGAGCGAGCGCGAACGTCACTTCGAGCTGGTCGAGGCCCTTCAGCATCAGGGATCCCGGTTCCAGTCGCGCTTCCTCGAAGCGTTGCGCGAAGGCGTGGCACGCGAACTCGCATCGCAGGACGAGACTGATGCCAGCCCGACGGCGCGCGCCGCCGGCGGCCTCGAACTGATGGACGAGTCGCGGGTGGAAGTCGACATCGAGATCTCCCGCGCCATGCAGATCATCGACAGCACAGCCGAGTGGGAACTGCGCGAGTTGCAGACCTTCACTTCCACGCTGTGCGGCCTGGAACATGTCAGCGCCGAATCGAATCCGCTGCGGCCGATCGTCTATGCCACGGCGCTGTGGGAGGCCTCCGGCGCCGTCTCGCCGGTGCAGGCGAACCGTGCCATCCTGCTGCGCCTGTCGGCCGGGGTCGCCGCCGGGCTGCTGAAGTCCGCCTGGGCGGCTGCCAATTCACGCCTGGAAGCACAGGGCGTGGAGCCCGGCATCTACAAGACCGTTCTGCTGGCGCCCGGCTCGGTGCCCGGCCGCAGCGAACCCGCTGCCGTCGTGCGAGTCAGCGGTAGCCTCACCTCACTGATCGACCGGATGCCGGCGGCTTTGCCGGGCGGTGGTGCCCTGCCGGGACTGTCTGCCGGGGGCGGCGACGGACGCGTGGCCGAACTGTTGTCGCGCCTGTTCGCACTGATCCAGGCCGACATGCTCGTGCCCAGCACCGTGCGTGCGGTGCTCGCCCGGCTGCAGGTGGCCGCGATGCGCGTGGCGTTGCAGGATCCATCCATGCTCGAGTCGGCAGACCATCCGGTGTGGCGGCTGATGAACCGCATTGCTTCGGCAGGCGCCTCCTACCCCTTGCCGGGCGACAAGCGGCGGGCCGCCCTGCTGTCGTTCTGCGAGGCCGTAGCGGAGGAGGTCTCGCGATCGCAGGTCGGCGATGCGATGCCGTTCCGGCGCGCCGCTGCGCGCGTCGATGCCTTCCTCGCCGAACAGATGCAATGGCAGCTGCGCGAGGCGGGCACCAGCGTGATCGCACTGCAACGCGCTGAGCGCCGCGAGGTGCTCGAGCAGTTGCTCTCGCAGCGCCTGACCGACCAGATGACCACGGTGCGCACCACCGCGCCCATCCGGCGCTTCGTCACCTCGGCCTGGGCCAAGGTGCTGGCTGAATCCATGGTGCGCTTCGGCGACCATGCCGAGCCGACGCCGAGCTACCTGAAAGCCGTCGACGACCTGCTGTGGAGTGTGCAGACGCCCGACCACCCGCAGAGCCGGCAGCGCCTGATCGGATTGCTGCCGGGCCTGTTGCAGCGCCTGCGCAGTGGCATGGAACTGATCGCCATGCCCGCCGCGGAGCAGCAGGGCGTGCTCGACGAGTTGATGGCGGTGCATGCCGAGGCCCTGCGCCCGGGCCAGCGTGCGGCGCCGACCGCCCTCACGGCCGAGCAGATCGTGCAACGCATGCGCGAAGAAGTCATTCCGGACACCCCTGCGCTGCGCCCATTCCGCGACTCGGTGATCGATCTGGCCTCGATGGAGACCGTGCCGGCAGACTTTCTCACCACCGACGTCGGTGCGCCGGAAGACGCCGGCCCGCGCATCGACGGCCTGGCGCCGGGCGAACGGCTGCGCCTGTTCGTGCACGGACGCTGGTCCCCGGTGCAACTGCTGTGGCGCAGCGACAAAGGCCTTTTCCTGCTGTTCGCCAGCGAGCAGGTCGGCATCACTCACTCGATCACCCGGCGCGCGCTCGAACGGCTGGATGCCGCCGGGCTGATGAAGCCGCTGGAGGATCGCCCGCTCGTGCAGCGCAGCATCGACGCGCTGGTGAACCAGCTCTCGCTGCCGGCGTGAACCTCCCCGGCCCGGCACAATCGCGGGCCATGAATCGAGCCTGGGTTGCAGCAAAGGTGCTGCTCGCTGCGGTGATGTTGTGGGCGCACGGGCCGGTCGCGTTCGCGCAAACTTCTGCGAACATGACCACGGCCCCCGCCGAGCCAGCGGCTGCGAAGCCGGCCGGATCCACCCGCCCGCGCATCGGCCTGGTGCTCTCAGGCGGCGGCGCGCGCGGCCTGGCGCACGTGGGCGTGCTCAAGGTGCTCGAGCGCGAGCGGGTGCCGATCGACATGATCGCAGGCACCTCGATGGGCGCGATCATCGGTGGCCTGTACGCCAGCGGCATGAGTGCTGCTCAGCTCGAGGCCGAGCTGTTGAAGGTCGACTGGAATGCCGTTTTCGCCAGCCGGGTCGACCGCCAGCTGCTCTCACAGCGGCGCAAGGAAGAGGACTTCGAGATCTCGCCGGTCATCGAGATCGGCATGCGCAACGGCGAATTGCGCGCGCCGCTGGGCGCCCTGTCGGGCCGCGGGCTGGAGACGCTGCTGCGCCGCTACACCCTGCCGGTGCGTGACGTGCGCAACTTCGACGTGCTGCCGATCCCGTTCCGCGCGCTGGCCACCGACATGGAGACCGGCAAGCCGGTCGTGCTCTCGCAGGGCGACCTGGCGCTGGCCCTGCGCTCCAGCATGAGCGTGCCCGGCGTGTTCGCACCCACCGAGCTGAACCAGCGCATCCTCGGCGATGGCGGCCTGGTCGACAACGTGCCGGTGGGCGTGGCCCGCGACATGGGTGCCGATGTGCTGATCGTGGTCAACATCGGCACGCCCATCGCCGGCCGTGATTCCTTGTCGTCGGTGACCGGGCTGACGACCCAGATGATCAACATCCTGACCGAGCAGAACGTGCAGCGCAGCCTGGCCACTCTCGGTGAGCGCGACGTGCTGATCGCGCCGGACCTGGGCACGCTCAGCTCGGCCGACTTCGAGCGCACGCGCGAACTGATCGATCGCGGCCAGCGTGGCGCCGAGCCGCTGTCGGCCCGGCTCGCCGGCCTGGCACTCGACGAGGCGACGTACGCGAGCTGGCGGCAGTCGCGCCCGCTGCCCGGCGGCACGGCGGCGCAGGTCTCATTCATCCGATTCGAGGGAACCGAGCTCACCAATCCTCAGCGTTTCGCCTCCCAGCTCGAGTCCAGGCCGGGCCAGCCCTTCGATGCCGCGAAGGCCGAGCGCGATGCACGCCGCCTGGCCGCCAGTGGCGACTACACGCGCGCAGACTATCTGCTCGTCTCCACGCCCGACGGCGACGGCCTGGTTTTTGACGTCGAGGACAAGCCCTGGGGCCCGCACTACTTCCGCATCGGCCTGGACATGGAGACCGATTTCCGCGGCGGCAGCGGCTTCAATATCAAGATCAGCCACAACCGCCACTGGCTCGACGCGAACGGCAGCGAGTGGCGCAACCAGCTGCAGATCGGCAAGGTGCCGCGCTGGTACACCGAGCTCTACCATCCGCTGAACTGGACCCTGGGCATCAGCAACGACTGGTTCGTGTCGGGTTATGCCGAGGTGCAGCGGCGCGACATCACGCAGTACGACAACGACAGCGGCGCCGTGACCAGCCTGTTCAATCGCAAGCTGGGCCGCATCGGCGTCGATCTGGGGCAGCCCTGGGGTGAATTCGGCGAGCTGCGCCTGGGCGCGCTTGCCCTGATCGAGCGCACGACGCCGGATGTGGACGCCAGCACCTTGAGCAGCGTCGACGGCCCCGTCACGCTGCGCGAGCGCGGCGTGCACCTGGGCGCCGTGATCGACCAGCTCGACTTCGCCAACTTCCCGACGCGTGGCTACCGGCTCGAGTCGGAGCTCGTCGCCGGCCGCCGCAGCCGCAGCGGCTCGGGCCTGCGCACCGACTTCACGCGCGTCGAGGCCTCCGGCACGGCGGCACGCAGCTGGGGCCAGCACACCTTGAACGTTCATGCGCGAGTGCAGCGCACGGGCCAGGACAATGCCACCTCGCTGGGCAGCTACACCCTGGGTGGCTTCCACCAGCTGTCGGGCTACCGCAGCGAGCAGCTCGATGGCAACGCGGTGGTGTTCTCGCGCCTGACCTGGTACCGGCGCTCCTTGACCGCCCCGGTGTTCACACGCGGGTTCTTCGTCGGCGCCACGCTCGAGGCCGGCAATGCCTGGGCACGCTGGGGCGACGCGCGCTGGGCCGACCTGCGCAGCGGCATGAGCTTGTTCCTCGGTGCCGACACCGGCCTCGGTCCGCTGTACTTCGGCCTGACCTACGCGCCGCGCGGTTCCACCGGCCTGTACCTGTTCGTGGGCCGGCCCTGATCGGTAGTCAGCTGGACAGCACCCTGTCGATCTCCTGTGCCACCAGCGACGGCCGCTCGTGGACGATCCAGTGCGTGGCCCCGGGCACACGCACCAGGCGCATGTCGGGCACGTAGGCTTCCAGGCCGTCGAGCAGCGCCGGCGGCAGCGCCGTGTCGGCCTCGGCCCAGATCACCAGCGTGGGCACGCGCACCGTCAGCATCTCGGGCGGCAACTGCAGGCTCATGATCGTGTCGTCCGCTGTGAGCGGCGGGCGCAGCGGCGACGCACGGTAGTAGTTGCAGCCCCCGGTGAGCCCCCGACGCCACACTTCGCGGTAGCGCTCGCGCACCGCCTCGGTGAGCCAGCCGCCGCCCGGATGGGCAGGATCGGTCGCGCCCATGCGCTCGAAGAAGGTCCACAACCGGGCGAAGTCGTTCTCCGCCAGCAGCTTCTCGGCGTCAGGGCGGCAGAGGAAGTTCATGTAGGCACTGGACGCCTGCTGCTGAGCGTTGTCTCGCAGTTCACGCAGGAAGGTGGCCGGGTGCGGCGAGTTGACGATCACCAGCCGCTCGATCGATTCCGGGTGCTGGGCCGCCAGGCCCCAGGCCAGCGCACCGCCCCAGTCGTGCGCGATCAGCGCCGCGGCGCGGCCGCCCTGCTGCTCGATCAGCGCGCGGATGTCGCCGACCAGGTGCTTGGCGCGGTACGACTGCGCATCGGCGGGCGCCGACGACCGCTCGTATCCGCGCAGGTTCGGCGCGATGCAGCGGTAGCGCGGCGCGAAATGTTCGAGCATCCCGTCCCAGACGAAGGCCGCCTCCGGAAATCCGTGGAGGAACATCAGCAGCGGGGCGCCAATCGGGCCGGCCGCGCGGCAGCTCAGCTCGATGCCGCCGGGCAGCGTCGCGGTGAAGGTCTCGATCGTCATGCCGCCGGCTCCGCGGCGGGGCGCAGCGACGCCACCCAGGAGCGCAGCACCACGGCCGTGTCGTCGACGCCCCGCTTGTTCAGCGCGGAGAACAGTGTCACGCCGATGTCGGATTCTTCGGTGCTGATGCCCGCCAGCGTGTCGCGTGCCTGCTGCAGGGCCCGATCGCTATCGCGCCGGTTCAGCTTGTCGGCCTTGGTCAGCAGCACCAGCAGCTTGACGGAGCCGTTGACCAGCCGCGGCCCGACGAAGTCGAGCAATTGCAGGTCGAGGTCGGTGAAACCCAGGCGCGGATCGACCATCAGCACCACGCCGGCGAGGCTTCGCCGCACGTCGAGATAGTCGGCCATCACCTTCTGCCAGCGCTGCTTGTCGGTGCGTGAGACGGCCGCGTAGCCATAGCCCGGCAGGTCGGCGAACAGCGCATCGGCCGCGTCGCGCGGGCCGAGCTCGAACAGGTTGATGTGCTGGGTGCGCCCCGGCGTCTTGGACGCGAACGCGAGCCGCTTCTGCTGGGTCAGCGTGTTGATCGCGGTGGACTTGCCTGCATTCGATCGGCCCACGAAGGCGATCTCCGGCAGTTCGCTCTGGGGCAACTGGTCGAGCCGGCTCGCCGTGGTGAGGAAGCGAGCAGTATGGGTCCAGGCCATGGCCCGTCGCGCCTGCGCGGCGTGGTCGGAAGCCGTGGCGGATGCGGCACTCGAGGCCGTGTTGTCAGTGGTTTTGGGGTCGGCCATGAGTCTTCCAGATTGACCATTGTAAAATCTTCGGGTTTTGCACGAGAGAACCTTTCCGACATGAACGCTTCCGCTGCCTTGTTGTCCTGCCTGATGTCCGGCCTCCTGGCCGCCACCCTGGCCGCTCCGGCCGCGGCGGCGGACGCTGCAGCGCCCGCCAAGGCCGATCCTGCCAAGGGCCAGGCCACGGCCACCGCCGTGTGCGGCGCCTGCCACACCTTCGACGGATCGCGTGGCAGCCCGGCCAATCCGATCCTTCAAGGTCAGCACCCGGAATACCTGGTGAAGCAACTCGCCGAGTTCAAAGCCGGCAAACGTGCCAACGCGGTCATGCAGGGCATGGCAGCGACGCTGCCCACCGAGGCCGACATGAAGAACGTCGCCGCCTTCTACGCCAGCAAGATCGCCAAGCCGGGGTTCGCGAAGAACAAGGCCACGGTCGCCCTGGGCGAGAAGATCTACCGCGGCGGCGTGGCCGAGCGCAAGGTTCCGGCCTGCTCCGGCTGCCACGGCCCGTCCGGTTCGGGCATCCCGGCGCAGTACCCGCGACTGGCCGGCCAGCATGCCGACTACACCGAGGCCCAACTGCTCGCCTTCCGCGGCGGCGTTCGCAAGAACAGCGCCCAGATGACCGGCGTCGCCGCCGGCATGACCGATGGCGAGATCAAGGCGGTTTCCGACTACATCGCCGGCCTGCGCTGAACTGCGCGGAGAGCCCCCGGAGGCCGGCTTCGTGCCGGCCTTCTGCTTTTCGGGCCGTGCATCGACGGTGAGCGTCGTATAGTGCATCGACGCCAGACGGGGTTCCGCCATGCCTTATGTTCGACGTAACGCCGACGGACGGGTCGACAGCCTGCACCGCAGCGCCACCGAGTCCGCCGAGTTCCTGCCCGACGACCATCCGGACGTGCAGGCCTTCGTCGGCAATGCCCCTGGCGCGAGTGAAGACTTCTCGCGTCTCGACGCCGATTTCGTGCGGGTGATCGAGGACGTGATCGACACCCTGATCGTCAAGAACGTCCTGAACATCACCGATCTGCCCGAACAGGCGCAGGCCAAGCTGTTCGCGCGCAAGAGCTTCCGCGAGCGGGTGTCCAAGAGCTCGCTTCGCCTGTTCGAGCCGACGGATTTCGGCGACGTGATCTGATCGGCGCTGGCGGCTTGTAAGGCGCATGCCGCGCCGACGACCGAGCATCACACCCCCACGCCGATTCACCAGGATCCGACCATGCATTACCTGAAGGACCGCGGCTTCACGCACGCCCACGCGGGCGACATCACGCCGCGCGAAGTCTACGAAGGCCGGCGCGCCGTGCTGCGCAATATGGCTGCGGGCGCGGCGGGCGTGGCACTGGCTGGATGGGCCGGCCGCGACGCGCTGGCGCAAGTGGCCCGCCCCGGCAAGCTCGGCGCACTGCCCGGTGCGCGCAGTGCCGTGGCCGGCGCGCTGACGATGGAAAAGCTCACGCCCTATGGCGACGCGACGAGCTACAACAACTTCTACGAGTTCGGCACGGACAAGGCGGACCCGGCGCGCGCCGCCGGGACGCTCAAGCCGCGGCCCTGGACGGTCGCCGTCGAAGGCGAAGTGAAGAAGCCCAAGATGTACGACCTCGACGAACTGCTCAAGCTCGCGCCGATGGAAGAGCGCATCTACCGGCTGCGTTGCGTCGAGGGCTGGTCGATGGTGATCCCCTGGGTCGGCTATTCGCTGGCCGAACTGATCAAGCGTGTCGAGCCCACCGGCAACGCCAAGTACGTCGAGTTCGTCACGCTTGCAGACAAGGCACAGATGCCGGGCCTTCGCTCGTCGGTGCTCGACTGGCCCTATGTCGAAGGCCTGCGCCTGGACGAGGCGATGCACCCGCTGACACTGCTCACCTTCGGCCTGTACGGCGAAGTTCTGCCCAACCAGAACGGAGCGCCGGTGCGCACGGTCGTGCCCTGGAAGTACGGCTTCAAGAGCGGCAAGTCGATCGTGAAGATCCGCTTCGTCGAGAAGGAGCCGCGCACGGCCTGGGTGAAAGCGGCCTCGCAGGAGTACGGCTTCTTCTCGAACGTCAACCCGGCCGTGGACCATCCGCGCTGGAGCCAGGCGACCGAGCGGCGCATCGGCGAAGACGGCCTGTTCCAGAAGAAGCGCCCGACGCTGATGTTCAACGGCTACGAAGCGCAGGTGGGCCAGTTGTACGCCGGCATGGACCTGAAGAAGAACTACTGAGGTCATGTCCGCCGTGATGAACTCGCCGACGGCTGCGCCGCTTCGCCCCGCCCGGCCGAAGCTCCTGCATCCGGCGGCCAAGCCCTTGCTTTTCGCGGCCAGCCTGTTGCCCTTCGCCTGGCTGCTCAACGCCGCTGTGATGAACCAGCTCGGCGCCAACCCGGCCGAGGCGCTGATCCGTGCCACCGGCGACTGGACGCTGCGCTTCCTGTGCATCGTGCTGGCCGTGACGCCGTTGCGGCAGTGGACGAAGCAGCCGGCCCTGGCGCGCTTCCGGCGCATGCTGGGCCTCTTCGTGTTCTTCTACGCCGTGCTGCATTTCCTCGCCTACGCCTGGCTCGACATGGGGTTCGACGTGGCGGCGATCGCCCGCGACATTCCCAAACGCCCGTTCGCGCTGGTGGGTTTCCTCGCGCTGCTGCTGCTCGTGCCTTTGGCGGCGACTTCATTCAACCAGGCCATCAAGGCGCTGGGCGCATCGCGCTGGCAGGCGCTGCACAAGAGCATCTACGTCATCGTGCTGCTCGGGCTGCTGCACTTCTTCTGGATGCGCGCGGCGAAGAACAACTTCGCCGAGGTGGCGGTGTATGCCGCTGTGATCGCGGCCTTGCTCGGCTGGCGTGCGCGCAACGCGTGGCGCACGCGGCGTGCCTCAGTTGGCTGACGGGTCCGGTTCGACAGGCGCCGCAGCGAACAGCAGGTCGGCCACGCCGTAGAGCTTGGCCAGCGAGGCGAGCTTTTCGGGCGGGTTGCGCACGCTGAAAGCGCGACCCCAGGCCTGGGCCAGCCGCCGGCACTCGAGCAGCACCGCCAGCGCCGAGGTATCGCACTGCTGCAGCGGCGAGGCATCGATGACGACTTCGCCATGCTGCTCGCCCTGCAGCGCCTGCGACAGCAGGCGCTGCGTGTCGCGCGACTCGCGCAGCGTGATCGAGGCGGGCAGCAGGAGCATGGTTTCCAGCCTCAGGACTTGGTGCCGCCGTTGCCGCCGGCTGCCTTGTTGCGCTCGACCAGCTTGGCGATCAGGCCGTCGATGCCGTTGGCGCCGATCTCCTGCGCGAAGCTGCTGGTGTAGTTCTGCACCAGCCACACGCCGAGCACGTTGACGTCGTAGATCTTCCAGCCGTCGTCGCGCTTCTCGAGGCGGTAGTCGAGCTGGATCGGATCACCTTTGCCGCGCACCTCGGTCTTGACGACGACATCCTTGTCGTCGGGGCCTGCGCGCATCGGCTTGAGCTGCACGGTCTGGTCCTTCACCTGCGCCAGCGCGCCACTGTAGGTGCGCACCAGCAGCGTCTTGAACTCTTCCTGCAGGCGCTTCTGCTGCTCCGGCGTGGCCTGGCGCCAGTAGCGGCCGACGGCTGACGCTGTCATGCGCTGGAAGTTCACGTAGGGCATGACCTTGGCATCGACCAGCGCGATGACCTTCTGCACATCGCCTGCCTGGATCGACTTGTCGGCCTTCACCGCATCGAGCACGTCGGTGGAGACTTCCTTGATCAGCTGGTCCGGCGCCTTGACAGCATCGGCGGCCTGCGCCGTGCCGACGCCCCACAGCAGCGCCGCCGCGGCCAGCCAGGAGGTGATTCGATTCGAGAACATGTGATTCCTTTCATGAGGCGCCATGTTGGCGGCCCCCGTCTTGAGAGATCGAACGAGCCACTTGGTTCAGCGCCTTACCATCCGTTAACGTCAAACAGGCCCCGCGGTTCACTTCGCCACCGGCGACGAAGCGGAAGGTTCGGGATCCAGTGGGTTGTCAGGCGGCGGCTCGTTGCCGTCGAACACCAGGCTGCGGCGGCGTTGCAGGTAGGCATCGCGAAGGAAGCTGTACTTGTCGAGGGCGATGTCGTCGAGCACACGGCTCGCACCCAGCAGATTGGATCGGGTGTTGATGATCTGCAGCGCAGTCAGGCTGTAGACGGACGAACCATCCTTGAAGAGAGAGGCCGGCGACGCCGCGCGGTCCAGCGGCAGCGCGAACGAGTCGCGCACGGACGACGGGCCGAGCAGCGGCCACACGATGTAGGCGCCGGTGCCGAAGCCCCAGTGGCCAAGCGTCTGCCCGAAGTCCTCGTACTGGTGGTCGATGCCCATCTCGCTGGCCACGTCGAGCACGCCGAGCAGGCCGAACACGGTGTTGGTGCCGAAACGGATGATGTCCTGGAAGCCGGCCGCGCCCTTGCCCTGCAGGAAATTGTTGACCGCCGACCAGGCGTCCGCGACGTTGCCGAAGAAGTTGTCGACGCCGCGCCGTACCGGCTGCGGCACCACGTTGGAATAGACGGTCGCCACCGGCTTGAGCACATGCTCGTCCAGGCCCTCGTTGAAGGCGAAGACCTTTCGGTTCCAGTTTTCCCAGGGGTCGAGCTTGTCACCCGCGCTGCTGCGCGCCTCGCGCAGCGTCGCGCAGCCGCCCAGCAGGGCGGCCACGCACACCAGCGCCAGGAGCGCCGGCCGCGATCTCACTTCTTGGCCCCCGCCGGTGCGGCCGCCGTGCCCGCATCGGCCGCCTTGTTGAACAGGAACTGGCTGATCAGGCTTTCCAGCACCACAGCCGACTGCGTCTGCGTGATGGTGTCGCCTGATGCAAGGGTCTTCTCTTCGGCGCCCGGCTCCAGGCCCACGTACTGGTCGCCCAGCAAACCGGAGGTGAGGATGCGCGCCGACGAGTCCTTCGGGAACAGCACGCCGCGATCGAGTTCGAGCCGGACGACACCCTGGTAGGTCTTGGCGTCCAGCGTGATCGAGGCGACCCGGCCCACCGTCACGCCTGCACTGCGCACCGGAGCGCGCACCTTCAGGCCGCCGATGTTGTCGAACTTGGCCACCAGCGGATAACTGTCGCCGCCGCCGAAGCTGGCCAGGTTGGCCGCCTTGAGGGCGAGGAACACCAGCCCGACGATGCCCAGCAGGACGAACAGTCCGACCAGGGTTTCGATGCCTTTCTTGCCCATACCGCGTTTCCCTTTCGATCTACGGCGTCGAGAACATCAGCGCCGTGAGGATGAAGTCCATGCCCAGGATGGCCAGCGAAGACATGACCACCGTGCGGGTGGTCGCATAGGCCACCCCTTCCGGCGTGGCATCGGTCTCGTGGCCCTGGTAGAGCGCCACGAACGAGCAGATCACGCCGAACACGGCGCTCTTGACGATGCCGTTGCCCACGTCGCGCCAGACATCGACGCGGCTTTGCATGATCGACCAGAAGTTGCCCTGGTCGACGCCGATGAGCAGCACCGCCACCACATAGGCACCGAGGATACCGATGGCCGAGAAGAGGATGGCCAGGATGGGCATCGACACCATGCCGGCGAGGAAGCGCGGTGCGAGCACGCGCTCCTTCGGATCGATGGCCATCATCTCCATGGCAGCGAGCTGTTCGCCCGCCTTCATCAGGCCGATCTCGGCAGTCAGCGAGGTGCCGGCACGCCCGGCGAACAGCAGCCCCGTCACCACCGGCCCGAGCTCGCGCACCAGCGCGAGGTTGACGATCAGCCCGAGCGATTCGGCCGCACCGTAGGTCACCAGCGCGTAGTACATCTGCAGCGCCAGCACGAATCCGACGGCCAGGCCCGAGGCCAGGATGATGATCAGCGAGCGGTTGCCGATCGCATGGATCTGCACCACCACCAGGCCGAAGCGGCGCAGCGAAGCGGGAATCGCGCGCAGCAGGTCGAGGAAGAAGAAGGCGGCGTGCCCGAACGCGCGGAACACCTCCAGCGTGCGTGCGCCCAGCGTGCTCAGCAGCGTCATGCCGTGCTCCCCGCGTTGACGCCGAAGTCCTCGGCCAGCGGCCGCGCCGGGTAGTGGAACTTGACCGGGCCGTCGGGCTCGCCGCGAACGAACTGCCGCACTTCGGGGTCGGTCGAAGCCATCAGCTCGGCCGGCGTGCCTTGCGCGACGATGCGTCCGCCGTTGGCCAGCAGCACGACGTGGTCGCTGATCGCCATGCATTCAGGCACGTCGTGCGAGATCACCAGCGAGGTCGAGCCGGTTACGTCGTTGAGCGTGCGGATCAGGTTGGCGGCCACGCCCATCGAGATCAGGTCCAGCCCGGCGAAAGGCTCGTCGTACATGATCAGTTCGGGGTCGAGCGCGATGGCGCGCGCCAGCGCCACGCGCCGCGCCATGCCGCCCGACACCTCGGAGATGCGCAGCGCCGCGGCGCCGCGCAAGCCGACGGCGTTGAGCTTCATCAGCACGATGTCGCGGATCATCGACTCCTTCAGGTCGGTCTGCTCGCGCAGCGGGAAAGCCACGTTGTCGAACACCGAAAGGTCGGTGAACAGCGCACCGAACTGGAACAGAACGCCCATGCGCCGGCGCAGCCGGAAGAGCAGTTCGCGGTCCTGTGCGTCGACGAGTTCACCGTCGAACTTCACGCTGCCCGAATTGGCCCCATGCACGCCGCCGATCAGGCGCAGCAGGGTCGTCTTGCCGCAACCCGAGCTGCCCAGGATGGACGTGACCTTGCCGCGCTGGAAGCGCAGCGACACGTCACTGAGGATGGTGCGGCTTGCGTCGTACCCGAACGTGACGTGCTCGATCTCGATCAGGGTATCGGCGCTCGCGGTCTGGGGTTCACTCGGCATGGCGCTGGTGCTGTTCTTGTCTGCCTCGGCCACCGGTGTGCGAGCGGAGTGGCGTCCAGGGCGGGCGGATTGTCGCATGGCCTTTCCAGCCCCTGCAGGGGGAAACCCGGATACGTCTCGTGACGTCTCGTCACGGCTGATTTCGACACTGCGCTTCGTCACCGCCTCTGGCAATGCGCGCAGAAGAAGGTCGAGCGCTGCGCCTGCACGATGCGGCGCACGGGTGTGCCGCAGACCAGACAGGGCTCGCCCTGGCGGCCATACACCGCCGCATGCTGCTGGAAACTACCGGCCATGCCGTGCGCATCGCGGAAGTCGCGCAGCGTGCTGCCGCCGAGTTCCAGCGCTTGCGCGAGGATGCGCCGGATCGCCGTCGCGAGCCGTTCGCAGCGGGCGCGGCTGACACGCCCGGCGGCCGTGCGCGGATGGATGCGCGCCTCGAACAGCGCCTCGCAGGCGTAGATGTTGCCGGCACCCACGACGACATCGCCCGCCAGCAGCGCCTGCTTGATGGCCACGCGCCGGCCGCGCAGCGCACGGTGCAGGTGCCCGCCGTCGAAGGCGGGGTCGAAGGGTTCCAGCCCCAGCGTGGCGAGCAGCTTGGCCGCCGGCCCGTCGTCCAGCGCCGGAGACCACACCACCGCACCGAAGCGTCGCGGATCGGTAAGGCGCAGCGTGCCGCGGCTGGTCACGAGGTCGAAGTGATCGTGCGCGCCGGGCGGCGAGACCGGAACCTCGCTGAAGGCCAGCGAGCCCGACATGCCCAGGTGCATCAGCAGCCCGCCCCGTTCGAGCGGCAGCCACAGGTACTTGCCGCGCCGGCTGGCCGAGCCGACGGTCTGCGCGACCAGCGCTTCGGGAGGGCACCCCAGCGGCCAGCGCAGCGGCTTGCCCAGCCGGACCTGGCGCACCGTGGCCCCCTCGATGCGCTCGGCGAAGCTTCGCCGCGTGGTCTCGACCTCCGGAAGTTCGGGCATGTGCGGAATTATCGCGGCGCAGGTGGATCGCAGGGTATCGGCCCCGCCACTAGAATGAATTTGCGCCTCCAGGAGCTTTCGACGATGTCTTTCCCTTCGTTCCGACCGGGCCGTCCGCTGCTCGGTGCCCTGCTGGCCGCGCTGCTGTGCTTCGGGGGGCCGGCTTCTGCCCAGACGCCGGCGACCAAGTCGCCCGTCGACAACTCCGCACTCGATGCGCAGCTCTTCTATCAGCTGCTGATCGGCGAGATCGAACTGCGCGACGGTGACGCCGGCACGGCCTACCAGGTCGTGCTGGACGCCGCCCGGCGCACGCGCGACGAGCAGTTGTTCCGGCGCGCTACCGACATCGCTCTGCAGGCCCGCGCGGGCGATCAGGCGCTGGCCGCCGTGATGGCCTGGCGCACCACGATTCCGACTTCGGTGGAGGCGCACCGCTACCTGATCCAGTTGCTCGTGGCGCTGAACCGCACAGGCGAATCGGTCGAGCCGCTGCGCTCGCTGATCCAGCTCACGGCCGCCGCGGACCGCCCTGCGCTGATCCAGTCGATGCCCGGCTTCTTCGCGCGGGCCACCGACAAGGTGCAATCGGCGGAAATCGTCGAGCGCGCACTGCAGGGTTGGCTGGATGCACCCGCCACGCGCACGTCTTCGCGTGTGGGTCTGGCCCGGGCCTGGCTGGGCGTGCCCGACACCGCCAAGGCCCTCGCCCTGCTGCAACGGGCCCACGCCGACGACCCGAACAGCGAATCGGCAGCACTGCTCGCGGTCGGCCTCGTACCCACCTCGCCGCAGGCGGAGGCCATCGTCGCCTCGCACCTGAAGGCCAAGCCCGACAGCCATGCGGTGCGGCTGAGTTACGTGCGTGTGCTGACCAGCTCGCAGCGCTACGGCGACGCCACTTCACAGCTGGAGAGCGTCACGCGCATCGCGCCCGACATGGCACCACCCTGGCTGACGCTCGGAGCGCTGCACGTGGAACTGCGCCACCCTGCGGAAGCCACCGCCGCGCTCAAGACCTACCTGCAGAAGCTGGAGGCGTCGCCCACCGCCGCGGCAGCCGCGGCCGACGACGAGGATGACGACGAAGCGACGCCGCCGGCTTCGGCCGCCGAGCAGGGCCGCACGCAGGCCTGGTTGCTTCTCGCGCAGGCGGCCGAGCAGCAACGCGACTTCAAAGGTGCCGAGGGCTGGCTCGCCAAGGTCGACAACCCGCAACGCGCGCTCGAAGTGCAAACCCGGCGCGCCTCGCTGCTGGCGCGCCAGGGCAAGATCAAGGAAGCCCGCGAGCTGATTCGCCTGACGCCGGAGAAGACACCTTCCGACGCGCGCGCCAAGCTGCTCGCCGAAGCGCAGGTACTGCGCGACGTGAAGCTCTGGAAGGACGCGAACGCCGTACTCACCCAGGCCAATCAGCAGTTCCCCGGCGACGTCGATCTGCTCTACGAGCAGTCGATGATGGCCGAGAAGTTGAATCGGCTGGAAGAGATGGAGCGGCTGCTTCGCAAGGTCATCGAGCTCAAGCCCGACCACCACCATGCCTACAACGCGCTGGGCTACTCGCTGGCCGAGCGCAATCAGCGCCTGCCCGAGGCCAAGCAGCTGATCCAGAAGGCTCTCGAGCTCAGCCCGGGCGAACCCTTCATCACCGACAGCCTCGGCTGGGTCGAGTACCGTCTGGGCAACCGCGCGGAGGCCTTGCGCTTGCTGCGCGGTGCCTACCAGTCGCGGCCCGATCCGGAGATCGCCGCCCACCTCGGCGAGGTGCTGTGGGTGTCGGGCCTGCAGGACGAAGCCCGCCGCGTGTGGCGCGAGGCGCGCAATCGCGACAGCGCCAACGACGTGCTGCGGGAGACGCTCGCCCGGTTGCGGGTGGACCTGTGAAGCGTCGGGCAGCCACGCTGGCGCCGCTGCTCGCGGTGCTGCTGGCGGCTTGCGCCTCGGTGCCCACCGACACCCGGCCGCCCGCGGGCGAAACGCTGGCCGGCCGACTCGCCGTGCGCGTCGACGCTTTCGGCGGCGAGGAGCCACGATCGGTGGTGGCCGCATTCGAACTGCAGGGTGCGCCCGAAGCGGGCCGCCTGAACCTGACTTCGCCACTGGGCACGGTGCTGGCGCAGGCGCGCTGGTCGCCTGGCCGCGTCGTGCTGATCACGCCCCAAGGCGAGACGCCCTATGCCAGCCTGGACGATCTCACGCGCGAGGTGCTCGGCGAGAGCCTGCCGGTGGCCGCGCTGTTCGATTGGTTGCACGGGCGGCCGTGGCCGGGCGCCACGCATGCGCTCGCAGCGCCTGGTTTTCGCCAGCTCGGCTGGGCCGTCGATCTGGCGCGCTTCGCCGACGACACCATCGTGGCCGTGCGCGAGCAGCTGCCTGCCGTGACGGTACGCGTCAAGCTCGACCGGAGCTGAATCCGGTGGCCCTGCTCAGCCTGTTCGATGTGGCCGCTCCGGCCAAACTGAACCTGTTCCTGCACGTGATCGGCCGGCGAGACGACGGCTACCACCTGCTGCAGTCGGTCTTCGTGCTGACCGACTGGTGCGATACGCTGCACTTCGAGCGCCGCACCGACGGACGGCTCGCCCGCCACGACCTCGGCCCGGCGCTGCCCGCCGACGACCTGTGCCTGCGTGCCGCCCGGCTGCTGCAATCCGCGAGCGGCACGGCACTCGGCGCCGACATCTCCATCGACAAGCAGGTGCCGTGGGGCGCCGGCATGGGCGGCGGCAGTTCGGACGCCGCCAGCACATTGCTGGCACTGAACCGGCTATGGGGGCTGGATTGGCCCCGGCCGCGCCTGATGGCGCTCGGCCTGACGCTCGGCGCCGACGTGCCCTTCTTCATCGGCGGCCACAACGCCTTCGTCGAGGGCATCGGCGAGCAACTCACGCCATTGCCGGTACCACCGACGTGGCTGGCCGTGCTCAAGCCGCTTGCGGCCATCGAGACACGTGCGATCTTCGGCAGCCAGCTGCTCGTGAGAGATACCGATGCTGTTATACTTGCGGGCTTTCTTGCAGACACGGCCGGCAGCGTACGCCGTGTGCTCGAAGGGTTTGGCCGCAACGACTTGCAGCCGCCCGCCGAAGCGCACTGTGCAGACGTCACCCGGGCCCTGGCCCTGATGGAGCGTTGTTTCGGCAACGCACGCATGACGGGATCGGGCAGCGCGGTGTTTGCCAGAGCAGGCACAGGGGCCGTACCCACGGCGGCGATGCCGGCGGATCTTCCGCCGGGGTGGGTGGGGCGAATGTGCCGCAGCCTGGAGCAGCATCCGCTCGTCGGATGGGCCCCGGACTGAGACAAGTTGCGGTTCGCGCGAAAGCGACGGACCTGTGTAGGGGAGTCGCCAAGTTGGTCAAGGCATCGGATTTTGATTCCGACATGCGAGGGTTCGAGTCCTTCCTCCCCTGCCAAACCTGCTGACGGATCGAGAGAACCCGGAACCCCGGTGCGCAACGAGCCCGGCAAGACCTGACGGAGCCATCGTGCTGTTCAACACCGTGCTGTTCACCGGCAACGCCAATCCGGCGCTTGCGCAAGAGATCGCCGGCCATCTCGGCATCGAGCTCGGCAAGGCCAAGGTGGGCCGCTTTTCCGATGGCGAGGTCGACATCGAGATCGAGCAGAACGTGCGCGCCCGCGACATCTTCGTGGTGCAGCCCACCTGCGCGCCGACCAACGAGAACCTGATGGAGCTGTGCATCATGGTCGACGCGCTCAAGCGCGCTTCGGCCCGGCGCGTCACGGCGGTCATCCCCTACTTCGGTTATGCCCGGCAGGACCGTCGGCCGCGATCCACCCGCGTGCCGATCAGCGCCAAGGTGGTGGCCAACATGCTCGAAGCCGTGGGCGTCGAGCGCCTGTTGACGATGGACCTGCACGCCGACCAGATCCAGGGTTTCTTCAACATCCCGGTCGACAACATCTACGCCTCGCCGGTGCTGCTGGCCGACCTGCATTCCAAGCGCTACGACAACCTGGTGGTGGTCTCGCCCGACGTCGGCGGCGTGGTGCGCGCGCGCGCGCTGGCCAAGCAGCTCGGCTGCGACCTGGCCATCATCGACAAGCGCCGCCCGAAGGCCAACGTCTCCGAAGTGATGCACGTCATCGGCGACATCGAGGGCCGCAACTGCGTGATCATGGACGACATGATCGACACCGCCGGCACGCTGGTGAAGGCGGCCGAGGTGCTCAAGGAGCGCGGCGCGATGAGCGTCTACGCGTATTGCACGCACGCGGTGTTTTCCGGCCCGGCGATCGAACGCATCAAGTCCTCGGCGCTCGACGAGGTCGTGATCACCAACACCATTCCGCTGAGCGAACCCGGCCGTAACAGCGCCAAGGTGCGCCAGCTGTCGGTGGCCTTCCTGTTCGCGGAGACCATCCGCCGCATCTCCGACGGCGAGTCGGTCACCTCGCTGTTCGCGGAGCAGAACTCTAATTTCTAGGAACGAGAGCGGGGTTGCCGTCGGCAACCCCTTTTCGGTGGTGGGGCCTCGCGGCCCCAATCTTTGAAGCACCTGGTCGCGGGGCTTCTCAACGTTTGGAGTCAACATGAAATTCGTCGCTTACGAGCGCAAGCTGCAGGGGACCGGAGCGAGCCGCCGCCTGCGCAATGCGCAAAAGGTGCCCGGCATCGTCTACGGTGCCGGCACGCCCGCCATGATCGAGCTCGATCACAACGCGCTGTTCTTCGCGCTGAAGAAGGAAGCCTTCCACTCGACGGTGCTCGAGATGGAACTGGCCGGCAAGTCGGAGCAGGTCATCCTGCGCGACTACCAGATGCACGCCTTCCGCCCCATCGTGCTGCACATCGACTTCCAGCGTGTCGATGCCACCACCAAGGTCTCGAAGAAGGTGCCGCTGCACTTCGTCAACGAAGAGAACTCGCCGGCGGTGAAGACCGACAAGTGCCTGGTCAACCACGTCGTCACCGACGTGCAGATCCAGTGCCTGGCCTCGCAGCTGCCGGAGTTCCTGACGGTCGACCTGAGCAACCTGGCCCGCGGCCAGTCGCTGCACGTCAGCGACCTGAAGCTGGCCGACGGCATCAAGGTCGTCACGCACGGCAAGAAGGACCCGGTGATCGTGTCGGTGTCGATGCTGACGGCCGAGGAAGAGGTCGCCGCCGCTCCCGTGGTGGCCGCTGCGCCGGCCGCGGCCGGCAAGCCCAAGAAGGACGAGAAGCAGAACAAGAAGTGACGGTTTGCACGAGCGGCTGCACGCAGCCGCCCGTCGCCGCACTCGCCCCGGCTCGCCGGGGCTTTTTTATGCCTGCACGCCACGGATAATCCGCCGCATGATCCGATTGCTGGTCGGCCTGGGCAACCCGGGCGCCGAATACGAAGCGACGCGGCACAACGCCGGGTTCTGGTTCATCGACGAGGTCGCGCGCAAGCTGAAGGTGTCGCTGCAGCCCGAGCGCAGCTACTTCGGGCTGGCCGCGCGCGCCAGCACCGCTGGCGGCCCGCTGTGGCTGCTCGAGCCGATGACCTTCATGAACCTGTCGGGCAAGTCGGTCGCGGCGCTGGCGCGCTTCTTCAAGATCGCGCCGGAAGAGATCCTCGTCGCGCACGACGAGCTCGACCTGCTGCCCGGCCAGGTCAAGCTCAAACTCGGCGGCAGCCACGCCGGCCACAACGGCCTGAAGGACATCCACGCGCAGCTGGGCAGCCCCGACTACTGGCGGCTGCGCCTGGGCATCGGCCACCCCGGCGTTAAAGCCGAGGTCGTCAACTACGTTCTGCGCAAGCCCGCGCCCGACCAGCGCGAGGCGATCGAGCAGTCGATCCAGCAGTCTCTCGGCGTGCTCGACCTGTTGCTGGCCGGCGAGATGGAGCGCGCGATGATGAAGATCCACGCCAAGCCACCGCGCCCGAAGCCGCCGCGCCCCGAAGGCCCGGCGGGTGCACCGCCGACACCGGAGAGCTCGTCATGAAGCACTTTGCCCTGGCGTTCGTGTTGCTCAGCTCGGCCGGCATGACGCAGGCCGCCGGCCCGATCTACCGCTGTGGCGGGGGCACCTACTCGCAGGTGCCCTGCGCAGGCGGGACGCTGGTGGAGGCGGCCGACCCACGCACCGCCGCGCAGCGGGCCGAAGCCCGACGCGCGGCTGCGGCCGAACGCAAGGCTGCGCAGGCCCTGGAACGCGAGCGTCTGGCCGCTCAGAAATCGCGCCCGGCCATCGCCTCGCTCGCCCCGTCGACCGCGGCCTCGGCGCCTGCGCGAGACGGCGGCCGCGCCACGGGCAAGGTCAAGGGGAAGGCGAAGGCCGATGGTGATTTCGTGGCGGTCGAGCCCGGCGCGAAGAAGAAGTCCTCGGGCCGAAAATAGGGCTCACTTGGCCGCGGGCGCGGCTTCCTGTTGAAGCCGCCGGTACTTCGCCCACAGGGTCTCCTTCGACTCCACGAACGCCGGGTTCACCGGGATGCAACTCACCGGGCAGACCTGCACGCACTGTGGCTCGTCGAAGTGGCCCACGCATTCGGTGCAGCGGGCCGGGTCGATCTCATAGATCTCCGCGCCCATCGAGATCGCCTGGTTCGGGCATTCCGGCTCGCACACATCGCAGTTGATGCATTCGTCGGTGATGAGCAGGGCCATGGCGGGTGGGTTCGGGATCGGTCAGGGCTCGGTCGACTTCACGCGGTCGCGCAGCCGGTCGAGCACCGAGGGTGACACGAACTTGGAGACATCACCGCCCAAGGTGGCAATCTCGCGCACGAAGGTGCCGGAGACGAACTGGTACTGGTCGCTGGGCGTGAGGAACAGCGTCTCGACGTCGGGCATCAGCTGGCGGTTCATGCCCGCCATCTGGAACTCGTACTCGAAGTCGCTGACGGCGCGAAGTCCGCGCACCACGACCTTGCCGCCATGGCCAACGACGAAGTCGCGCAGCAGGCCGCGGAAGGCCATCACCTCCACGTTCGGGTACTTGGCCGCCAGCTCGGAGGCGATCTCCAGCCGCTCGGCGATGGTGAACATGGTGCGTTTGTGGTGGCCGGCCGCCACCGCGAGGATGAGCCGCTCGAACAGGCGGCTCGCCCGGCGCATGAGGTCTTCATGGCCGAGCGTCATCGGGTCGAAGGTGCCCGGGTAGATCGCGGTGAGTCGGGTGACGGAGGTCAAGGCGCATTCCCCTCGCAATGCTGTGCGGCCGCAGTGTAGCCGCGCCTCAGCCTTCGCTTGCAGCCTGTAACAGGTGCGCGTGCACTGTGCCGGCGTGCAGATGGCGGTGAACGCGCAGGCCCAAGGGCCCGAGTTGCGCCTCGCCGAACGCACGATCCGCCTCGAGATAGACGAAACCGCCGGGCACGACAAGCCGCACGGCGGCCGCGAGCGCCTTGTCGAACAGCTGGGCGTCGAAGGGCGGATCGATGAACACCAGCTCGAAGCGCTGCGGCGCGCAGCCCGGCATCCACGACAGCGCATCGGCCGCCTCGATGCGCAGCGCCTGCGCCTTCAGCCGCTCGCGCGACTGGTTCAGGCTGGCCACGAGACGACGGTCGCGCTCCAGCAGCACGACCTCATCGGCTCCGCGCGAGGCCGCCTCGAAGCCCAGCGCCCCCGAGCCCGCGAAGGCGTCAAGGCAGCGCCAGCCGGACAGGTCGGCGCCCAGCCAGTTGAAGAGCGTCTCGCGCACACGATCGGGCGTGGGCCGCAGGCCGGGCCTGTCGGCCACCGGCAGCTTGCTGCGCTTCCACTGCCCGCCGATGATGCGCACCTCGCGCGGCAGCGCGGGTCGTGCCGCCCGACCGGCGGGCTTCACAGGCGCACCGGGATGCCGTCGCGCGCGAGCAGCGCCTTGGCCTGGCCGACGGTGAACTCGCCGTAGTGGAAGATGCTTGCCGCCAGCACCGCATCGGCGCCACCGGCGCGGATGCCTTCGGACAGGTGCTCCAGAGCGCCGACTCCGCCCGAGGCGATCACCGGCACGTCCACCGCGTCGCTCACGGCGCGCGTCAGCTCGAGGTCGAAGCCGATCTTGGTGCCGTCGCGGTCCATGCTGGTCAGCAGGATCTCGCCGGCGCCGAGGCCTGCCATCTGCTTCGCCCAGGTGACCGCGTCGAGGCCGACGTTCTTGCGCCCGCCATGCGTGTAGACATCCCAGCCCGGGCCGCGCGCGGCCAGGTCGTCGCCGTGGCGCCGCTTGGCGTCGATCGCCACCACGATGCACTGCGCGCCGTACTTGGCCGAGGCGTCGCGGATCACCTGCGGGTTGGCCACGGCCGCCGAGTTGAAGCTGACCTTGTCGGCGCCGGCGTTGAGCAGGCGCCGGACATCCTCCACCGTGCGCACGCCGCCGCCTACCGTGAGCGGGATGAACACCTGCGAGGCCACCGCCTCGATGATGTGCAGGATCAGGTCGCGCCCGTCGCTGGTGGCGGTGATGTCGAGGAAGGTGAGCTCGTCGGCGCCCTGCTCGTTGTAGCGCGCAGCGATCTCCACCGGATCGCCGGCATCGCGCAGCTCGACGAAGTTGACGCCCTTGACGACCCGGCCTCCGGTGACGTCGAGGCAGGGAATGATGCGTTTGGCGAGCATCAGGCCGCGCCCAGCTCGTCGGCGCGCGCCTGCCCGGCGGCGAAGTCGAGGTCGCCCGTGTAGATGGCACGGCCGCAGATCACGCCTTCGATGCCTTCGGACTCCACCGCGCAGAGCCTCTCGATGTCGGCCAGGTTCGACAGGCCGCCCGAGGCGATCACGGGAATCGTCAGCGCCCGCGCCAGCTTGACCGTGGCCTCGATGTTGATGCCGCTGAGCATGCCGTCGCGGCCGATGTCGGTGTAGATCACGCCTTCGACGCCGTAGTCCTGGAACTTCTGCGCCAGGTCGACCACCTCGTGGCCGGTCAGCTTGCTCCAGCCGTCGGTGGCGACCTTGCCGTCCTTGGCGTCCAGGCCGACGATGATGTGGCCGCCGAAGGCCGAGCAGGCGTCGTGCAGGAAACCGGGGTTCTTCACCGCGGCGGTGCCGATGATGATGAAGCTCAGGCCGTCGTCGAGGTAGCGCTCGATGGTGTCGAGGTCGCGGATGCCGCCGCCGAGCTGCACCGGGATCTCGTCGCCCACTTCGGCCAGGATGGCCTTGATCGCGCTCTCGTTGACCGGCTTGCCGGCGAAGGCGCCGTTCAGGTCGACCAGGTGCAGACGCCGCGCGCCGGCGTCCACCCATCGTCGCGCCATCGCGGCCGGGTCTTCGCCGAAGGTGGTGGAGTCGCTCATGTCGCCCTGCTTGAGGCGGACACACCGACCGTCTTTCAGGTCAATCGCGGGGATCAGCAGCATGGCCGAGGGGCTGGTGGGGGAGGAAGGGGGTCACCCGAGGAGGTGTCGCATCAGCAGGGGAAAGCCGTCACGGATTCCAGTGCAGGAAGTTGCGGTACAGCGCGAGGCCGTGCTCGGCGCTTTTCTCGGGGTGGAACTGGGTGGCAAAAATGTTATCGCGCGCCAGCGCGCAGGTAAAGCGGCCACCGTAGTCCGTCTCGCCGACGCTGTGGCGCGGGTCCGACGGCCGCGCATAGAAGCTGTGCACGAAATAGAAGTACGAGTTGTCGGGCACGCCCGCCCAGATCGGGTGCGGCCGGGCCTGGATGACCTGGTTCCAGCCCATCTGCGGCACCTTGAAGCGGCTGCCGTCGGGCTGCAGCCGACCCTCGAGCCGGAAGCGCACGACCTCGCCGGGAACGAGGCCCAGCCCGTCAGTGGGCCCTTCCTCGCTTCGCGACAGCAGCATCTGCATGCCCACGCACACGCCCATCATCGGCTTGCGCGCGGCGGCGTCGAGCACGGCGTCCTGCAGGCCGGAGTCGCGCAGCTCGCGCATGCAGTCGGGCATCGCGCCCTGGCCCGGCAGCACGATGCGCTCGGCGGCGTAGACCTCCTCGGGTCTGGAGGTGACGATCACCTCCACGCCCTCGCCCTGCGCCACGTGCATCACCGCCTGCGACACCGAGCGCAGGTTGCCCATGCCGTAATCGACGACGGCAACGACCCTCATGACAGCCCCTCGGCCGCGGCGTACCGCGACCGATCCCCCGAGGGGATCTCGCCCGGCTTCGGGCGGCCGGGCGCCGGGCTCGCGGCGGCTTCGAGCATCACAGGCTGCCCTTCGTCGACGGGATCACGCCGGCCGAGCGCGGGTCCAGCGCCAGCGCCATGCGCAGCGCACGGCCGAAGGCCTTGAACACGGTCTCGGCCTGGTGGTGGGCGTTCTCGCCCTTCAGGTTGTCGATGTGCAGCGTCACCAGCGCGTGGTTGGCGAAGCCCTGGAAGAACTCGTAGGTGAGCTGGGTGTCGAAGCCGCCGACCATGCCGCTCTTGAAGGGCACGTTCATGTGCAGTCCCGGGCGGCCGGAGAAATCGACCACCACGCGCGACAGTGCTTCGTCCAGCGGCACGTAGGCGTGGCCGTAGCGCGTCAGGCCCTTCTTGTCGCCCACCGCCTGCGCCACCGCCATGCCCAGCGTGATGCCGACGTCTTCCACGGTGTGGTGGCCGTCGATGTGCAGGTCGCCCTTCGCATCGATGTCGAGGTCGATCAGCCCGTGGCGGGCGATCTGGTCGAGCATGTGGTCGAAGAAGCCGATGCCGGTGGCGAGCTTGGCCTCGCCCGTGCCGTCGAGGTTGATCCGCGCGCGGATCTGCGTTTCCTTGGTGTTGCGGGTGACGTCGGCAATGCGGTCGCTCATCACAGGCTCGCTTTCAGGGCGTCGATCATCAGGGTGTTCTCCTCCGGCGTGCCCACGGTCAGGCGCAGGCAGTTCGCCAGCAGCGGGTGCAGCCCGGCGATGTGCTTGACGAGCACGCCGCGCTGCTTCATGCCCTCGAAGGCACGCTTCGCATCGGGCACGCGCACGAGGATCATGTTCGCCTCGCTCGGGAAGGCGGTCACGCCGGGCGTCGCGGCCAGCGCCCTCTGCAGCCGCGCGCGCTCCTCGCAAAGGATGGCTGCCTGGCGCGCGAACTCGTCGGCATGCTCGAGCGCGAACAGCGTCGCCTCGGCATTGAGCACGCTGATGTTGTAGGGCGGCCGCACCTTGTCGATCTCGTCGATCAGCGCGGCGGCGCCGGCCATGTAGCCCAGGCGCACGCCGGCCAGGCCGAACTTGGACAGCGTACGCATCACCAGCACGTGTTCGTGTTGCCCCATGCGCTGCATCCAGGTCTTCGACGAAAACGGCTGGTAGGCCTCGTCGAACACCACCAGTCCCTGCTGCGCGCCCACTGCCGCGACGATGCGGTCGATCACGCGCTCGTCGAACAGGTTGGCCGTCGGGTTGTTCGGGTAGGCGATGTAGGTGATGGCCGGGCGGTGCTGCTCGATGGCGGCGAGCATCGCGGCCTCGTCGAGCTCGAAGTTCGCCGTCAAAGGCACGCCGACGAACTTCAACCCCTGCAGCTTCGCCGACATCTCGTACATCACGAAACCGGGCAGTGGCGCGAGGATGGTGTTGCCCGGCACGTCGCAGGCCAGCGCGAGCAGGCTGATCAGCTCGTCCGAGCCGTTGCCCAGCATCAGCTTGCAGCCAGGCGGCGGCTTCACATGGTCGGTCAGCGCGGCGATCACGTCGGCCACGCACTGCGTCGGGTAGCGGTTGATCGCCACGCGGCCGAGCCGCTCGCCGAGCTCGCGCTGCAGTTCGGGCGGCAGGCGGAACGGATTCTCCATCGCGTCGAGCTTGACGAAGCCGGCGCTGGGCTGGATCGCATAGGCGTGCATCGACTGCACGTCCTGGCGGATCACGCGCTGCATGCGATCTTGAAGGCTCATCGCGCACCGCCCTTCTTCAGCCGGAATTCGGCGGCCTGCGCATGCGCCTGCAGCCCTTCGCCATAGGCCAGCTCGGCAGCGATCGGGCCCAGCACCTGCGCGCCGGCCTCGCTCACCTCGATCAGGCTGCTGCGCTTCTGGAAGTCGTACACACCCAGCGGTGAACTGAAGCGCGCCGTCCCCGAGGTGGGCAGCACGTGGTTCGGCCCGGCGCAGTAGTCGCCCAGGCTCTCGCTGGTGTAGGCACCGAGGAAGATCGCGCCGGCGTGCTTGAGCAGCGGCTCCCAGCGGTGCGGGTCGCGGCTGGACACCTCCAGGTGCTCCGGCGCGATGCGGTTGCTGATCTCGCAGGCCTCCTCCATCGAGCGGGTATGGATCAGCGCGCCGCGGCCTTCGAGCGAGGCGCGGATGACGTCCCGGCGCGGCATGCCGGGCAGCAGGCGGTCGATTGCCGCCTTCACCTGCGCAATGTAGGTGGCATCCGGGCACAGCAGGATGCTCTGCGCGAGCTCGTCGTGCTCGGCCTGGCTGAAGAGGTCCATCGCCACCCAGTCGGCCGGCGTGCTGCCGTCGGCCAGCACGAGGATCTCGCTCGGCCCCGCGATCATGTCGATGCCGACCTTGCCGAACACGCGCCGCTTGGCACTGGCCACGTAGGCATTGCCAGGCCCAGTGATCTTGTCGACCGCCGGCACGGTGGCCGTGCCGTGGGCCAGCGCAGCAACGGCCTGCGCACCGCCGATGGTGAAGGCGCGGCTCACGCCGGCCACCGCCGCGGCGGCGAGCACCAGCGCATTGCGCTCGCCCTTGGGTGTGGGCACGACCATAATGATCTCGCCGACACCGGCCACGTGCGCCGGCACCGCGTTCATCAGCACGCTGGACGGGTAGGCCGCCTTGCCGCCGGGCACATAGATGCCCACGCGGTCCAGCGGAGTGACCTTCTGGCCGAGCAGCGTGCCGTCGGCGTCGCGGTAGCTCCAGCTGCGCCCGCAGGCCTCGAGCTGGCGCTGGTGGTAGTCGCGCACGCGGGCGGCGGCGGCTTCGAGCGCGCTGCGCTGGGCCGGCGTGATCTGCCCGAGCGCGGCCTTCAACTCGTCCTGCGTGATCTCCAGGCGGTCCATCGACGACGCGGCCAGCCCATCGAAGCGCTGCGTGTACTCCAGCACCGCGGCGTCGCCACGCTTCTCGACGTCGGCCAGGATGTCGGCCACGCGCTGCTCGATCGCCGCATCGGTCTCCGCCGACCAGTGCAGCACCCGCGCGAACTCGGCCTCGAAGTCGGCGGACGTGGTGGCGAGCTGGCGGATGGCTACGGTCATTTCGGCGCTCCGACGGCGCGTTCGAACGCATCGATGATGGCGCGGATCGGCTCTCGCTTGAGCTTCAGCGCGGCCTGGTTCACCACCAGGCGCGACGAGATCTGCATGATCTGTTCCACCTCGACGAGGTGATTCGCCTTGAGTGTGCTGCCGGTGGACACCAGGTCGACGATCGCGTCGGCGAGGCCGGTCAGCGGCGCGAGCTCCATCGAGCCGTACAGCTTGATCAGGTCGACATGCACGCCCTTGTTGGCGAAGTGATCGCGGGCGATCTGCGTGTACTTGGTGGCCACGCGGATGCGCGAGCCCTGCTTGACCGCGCCGGCGTAGTCGAAATCGGCGCGCACGGCCACGCTCATGCGGCACTTGGCGATCTGCAGGTCCAGCGGCTGGTACAGGCCCTGGCCGCCGTGCTCGAGCAGGGTGTCGCGGCCGACCACGCCGAGGTCGGCGCCGCCATGCTGCACGTAGGTGGGCACGTCGGTGGCGCGCACCAGCACGATGCGCACGTTCGGCTTGCTGGTGCCGATGATGAGCTTGCGGCTTTTCTCCGGGTCTTCGGAGACTTCGATGCCGGCCGCCTTCAGCAGCGGCAGCGTCTCGTCGAAGATGCGGCCCTTGGACAGGGCGAGCGTGATCATGTTGCTGCTCATTTGATGCGCTCGATGTCCGCGCCGATGCCGCGCAGCTTCTCCTCCAGCCGCTCGAACCCGCGATCCAGATGATACACGCGGCCGATGGTCGTCTCGTCGGTCGGCCACCAGTGCCGGCGATCACCAGGCTGACGGAGGCCCGCAGGTCGGTCGCCATGACGATGGCGCCCCGTGCAGGCCGTTCACACCCCGGTCACCACAGCCGTCGCCGCCCGTCGACGGCGATGTTCGGCGCCCAGCCGCGCCAGCTCGTTGGCGCATGCATGAAGCGGTTCTCGAAAATCGTTTTCGGTGACCGATGCGGCTTTCGCCCTCGGCCGTGGTCAGTTCAGCGCCATGAACTGCGCCTGCATGATCGGTCGGCGAATGCCGGGATAGACTTCGCTGGTGCGTGACAGCTCGACCGCGCTTTGAGAGCCAGCGCCGGATCCCGCCGGACCCGCACGCCAGTCGGCGTCGGTCTCGGTGACATCGCGCCGGCCTCCCGCATCTTGGCGGTCAGGGCGGTCATCGAGGCGCTCATGCACGGCTGCCCGGCGCAGGGTCACATCGCCGCCGGTCATGGCCGCCGCGCATTGGCATAGGTGCCCATCTCGATCCGGTCCGGCGATCGACCGGCCAGTCCGCGCCACCGTGCAGCGACGGTCGACACCGGTGGATGGTCAGGGTCTTGCTCGTATCGAGGCCCTCGACCTTCGCGCCCATGGCCATCAGGCAGCTCGGCCAGGTCACCGATCTCGGGCTCGCTGCGCGGCGTTGTTCAGCACCGTCTCGCCGTCAGCCAGCACGGCCGCCAGCAGCAGCGTGCTCGGTCGCCGCCCACGGAGACGAAAGTCGGAAGGTGATCTCGCGCGCCCTTGAGCCCGCCCGGCGCTCGCGCCTCGACGTAGCCTTCCTCCAGTTCGATCTCGGCCCCCAGCGCCTTCAGCGCCATCAGGTGCAGGTCGACGGGGCGTGCGCCGATGGCGCAGCCGCCAGGCAGCGAGACGGTGGCCTCGCCGAAACGGGCCAGCAGCGGGCCGAGCACGAGGATCGACGCGCGCATCGTCTTCACCAGGTCGTACGGCGCCTCGGGCGAGCTGACCGGGCCGGCGTCGAGCGCCACCGTGTCGGGCTGTGCCTCGCTGCGCTCGGCCTTGGCACCCATGTTGCGCAGCAGCTTGAGCGTGGTGCTCACGTCCTGCAGGCGCGGCACGTTGGTCAGCGTGACCGGCTCGGCGGTCAGCAGCGCGGCGCAGAGCTCGGGCAGCGCGGCATTCTTCGCCCCGGAGATGACGACTTCACCTTCGAGCCGGCGACCGCCGCGGATGAGGAGTTTGTCCATGAGGATGGCTGGCTGTGCCCCATGCCCACCTGGCTCCCGGGACCCGCGCTGGGCGCAGGCCCGAGCGCCGCAGTGAACACTGCGGCGTGGATCAGTGGTGGTGGGTGGAGGCCGTGGCGGGCTGCGAAGCCCACTCGGCCGGGGTCAGCGTCTTCATCGACAGGGCGTGGATCTGCTCGCGCATTCTATCGCCCAGGGCCTGGTAGACCCGCTGGTGGCGCTTGACGCGGCTGGCGCCCTCGAACTCGGCCGACACGATGGTGGCGAAGAAATGCCGCCCGTCGCCCTCGACCTCGACATGCTCGCAGGCGAGCCCTTGCGCGATAAAGCGCTGGACTTCGGCGGGGGTCGGGTCGGCCATGATGGGTTCGATTCTAGCTGCGCGGGGGGTGGTTCTGCTTGCAGCAGCCCGCCGGTCTCGCCCGGCCGGCGAGATCCTTTCTTCTGCTGGCCCAGAAGAAAGGACCCAAAGAAGAGGGCCTCAATACGATCTGGCTGCTGCCGCTGGCTAGAGGGTTCGGTTGTTGAAGGCTCAGGCGCAAGGAACCAATCGCTCGTCCAACACGCGCTCGGTGGTGCAAGCCTGCGGATCGGGCCACAGGCCGCCTCTGGTCTGCTGCCAGCACAACGGATCGAATCGTGTTCCAGGCCCTTTGCTTTGGTGACTTTCATTTGGGCCAGCAAATGAAAGTTACCGCCGGCCGGGCGCGACCGGCGGGCTGCCCCGCCAAGCATCAATGGCGAATCTTGTACCCAGTCCGCAGCAAGTGCAGCGCAATGCCACTGACGATCAAGAAGCTGGTCCCGACGATCGCCAGGCTGAACCAAGGCGACACATCGCTCACCCCGAAGAACCCCCGCCGAAACCCATCGATCATGTAGAAAAACGGATTCAGATGACTCACCGTCTGCCAGAAGGCAGGCAGCGAATGCACCGAATAGAAGACGCCCGAGAGAAACGTCATCGGCATGATGATGAAGTTCTGGAACCCCGCCATCTGATCGAACTTCTCCGCCCACAAGCCGGCAATCAGCCCCAGCGAGCCCAGCATGCCGGCGCCCAGGAACGCGAAGATGACGATCCACCACGGCTCCACCGCATGCAGCGGCGCGAACCACAGCGTGACCAGCAGCACGCCGGAGCCGACCACCAGCCCGCGCACCATCGACGCCCCGACGTAGGCCACGAACCAGGCCCAGTGCGACAGCGGCGCGACGAGCAGGAACACCAGATTGCCGGTGATCTTGCTCTGGATGAGCGAGGAACTGCTGTTCGCGAAAGCGTTCTGCAGCACGCTCATCATCACCAGGCCGGGGATGAGGAAGCTGGTGTAGCCGATGCTGTCGAACACCTTCACGTGGTCTTCGAGCACGTGCCCGAAGATCAGCAGGTACAGCACCGCGGTGAGCACCGGCGCGGCCACGGTCTGAAAGCTGACCTTCCAGAAGCGCAGCACTTCCTTGTAGAGCAGCGTGCGCGTGCCCGAGAGAATCCCGTTCATGCCGCCACCTGCTCGGGCACGCCCTGCATGATCTCGAGGAACACGTCCTCCAGGTCGGCGCGGCCGATCTCCAGGTCTTCGGGCTGGCCACCCGCCTCACGCAGCGTGGCGAGGATGGCCTCGACTTCACGGGCGTCGTGGGCCTTGATCTGCACGATGCGCCCGGTGACGCGCGACTGCGCCGCCAGCGAGGCGGGCACAGGCGTGTCCATCTTGAAGCGCAGCATCGTGCTGGCGCGGCCGGCGAGCAGCGCCGAGGTGCGGTCCAGCGCCACCACGCGGCCCTGCTTGAGCATGGCGATGCGCCCGCACAGCGCCTCGGCCTCCTCCAGGTAGTGCGTGGTCAACAGCACCGTGTGGCCTTCCTTGTTCAGCCGCGCGACAAACTGCCACAGCGTCTGGCGCAGTTCCACGTCCACACCCGCGGTCGGCTCGTCGAGCACGATCACCGGCGGGCGGTGCACCAGCGCCTGCGCCACCAGCACGCGGCGCTTCATGCCGCCGGAGAGCTGGCGCATGTTGGCGTCGGCCTTGTCGGCCAGGCCCAGGTGCGCGAGCAACTCGTCGATCCAGGCGTCGTTGTGGCGCACGCCGAAGTAGCCGCTCTGGATGCGCAGCGCCTCGCGCACGCTGAAGAAGGGGTCGAACACCAGCTCCTGCGGCACGATGCCGAGGCTGCGGCGCGCGGCGGCGTAGTCGGTGACGACGTCGTGGCCCATCACCGTCACGCGGCCGCGCGTGGCGCGGCTCAGGCCGGCGAGGATGCTGATCAGCGTGGTCTTGCCGGCGCCGTTGGGGCCGAGCAGGCCGAAGAACTCGCCGGCCTGGATGTCGAAGCTGACGTCGGTCAAGGCGTGGACGTCGCCACGGGCGCCGCTGAAGGTCTTGGCGACGCTCTGGAAGGAAATGGCTGGCATGGGCGGCAGATTGTAGGCAGCCCCATCCGGCCGCGCTTTCGGGCCCGCCGGGCGCAGCCCATTAGGGGCGACGCTCGTGTGCCCGCCGGGCGAAGGGTGCTAGATTCCCGCCACCCACCGCAGGCACCCATGGCCACGCAAGCCAAAAAACCGCGCCGCACGGCCGAACGCATCCTGGAGGTCACGCTCGAGCTGTTCAACCGCTTCGGCGAGCCGAACGTCTCGACGACGCTGATCTCCGCCGAGCTGAACATCAGCCCCGGCAACCTCTACTACCACTACCCGGCCAAGGACGAGCTGATCAACAGCCTGTTCGACCGCTACGAGAAGTCGCTCGGCGAGCTGCTGCAGGCCGCCGACCAGGTGCGCAATGTCGAGGATGCCTGGCTGCTGTTCCACATGCTCTTCGAGCTGATCTGGCAGTACCGCTTCCTCTACCGCGACCTGAACGACCTGCTGAGCAAGAACCGCCGGCTGGAAACGCATTTCCAGTTCGTGCTGCGCAACAAGAACCAGGCCATCCAGGCGGTGATCGCCGGCCTGGTGCGCGGCGGCGCGATGAAGATCGAGCCGCGCGACATCGAACCCGTGGCCACCGCGATGGCGGTGGTGCTGACTTACTGGCTGAGCTATGAGTACGTGCGCGACCCGCGGCGTGCGCTGGAGCCCGAGTCGGCCGGCGCGGCGCTGATGCGCGGCGCCTTCCACGTGCTCAGCCTGCTGATCCCCTACCTCGAGCCTTCGCAGCGCGAGCACCTGCACGCGCTGGTGGGCCACTACAACAAGAACTGACGCTGCCACCCAAGGAGACAAGACCATGGCCAAATGGACCGCCTTCCCGCACGACGCCGCCGACTACACCTACGACGCAGCGGCGCTCAAGAAGAAGTGGACGCGACTGCACGGCGGCGACGCCGAGCCGCTGCCCGCCGACGCCAAGGTGCTGGCAGCCTGGGCGCTGTTCCATGCCGGTGAATTCCAGAAGGCCTACGACGCCGGGCTGAAAGCGGGCGGCGCCGGCATCACGGTGGCCAACAAGGCGATGTCCATCTACGCCAACTACCTCGAGAAGAGCGAGAAGACGCGGCTGGCGATGTTCATGGAGGTCTCCGAGCGCGCCGAGGCGCAGCAGGCGGAGGATCCGAAGAACCCGAACGCGTACTACTGGCAGGCCTATGCGCTGGGCCGTTACAGCCAGGGCATCAGCGTGGCCAAGGCGCTGGCGCAGGGCCTGGGCAGCAAGGTGAAGACGGCGCTGGAAACCGCCATCAAGCTGCAGCCGCGCCATGCCGACGCGCACATCGCGCTGGGCGCCTTCCACGCCGAGGTGATCGACAAGGTCGGCTCGCTGCTCGGCCGCACGCAGGGTGCCAGCAAGGACCAGGGGCTGCTGATGTACAAAACCGCACTCAAGCTGAATCCGGCTTCGGCGATCGCGATGGTCGAGTACGCCAACGGCCTGGTCATGCTCGAAGGCGACAAGAAGATGAAGGAAGCCGAGAAGCTCTACGCCGACGCGGCCGCCTTCGACCCGGCCGACGCGATGGAGCGGCTGGACGTCGAGATGGCCAAGGCCGAGCTCGAGGATTGAGTCAGTTCAACGCGTGCGGCTGAGTACCGCACGCGCCGCCGCCGCCATCAGCACGGCGAACAGCGCCACGGCCCACAGCGCGGTGGTCAACGAGCTCCAGCGCGCCAGCGCGCCGATCAGCGGCGGGCCGACCATGAAGCCGAGGTACCCCACCGACGACACCGCGGCCACGCCATGCGCCGCGGCCACGCCGGGGACCTGTGCAGCGGCGGCGAACAGCACCGGCACCACGTTGGCCAGGCCCAGGCCGACGAGCATGAAGCCCAGCAGCGCCGCCCACGGCGCGGCCACGGTCAGCGCCAGCGCCATGCCCAGCGCGGCCAGTGCCCCGGAAGCGCGCAGCAGCGCCGTCGAGCTGAGGCGTTCGCGCACGCGGTCGCCGAACAGCCGGCCGATCGCCATCGCGGCGCTGAAGGCGGCGAAGCCGAGTGCGCCGGTGGCCGCGTCAGTGTGGCGCTCCTGCTGGACGAACAAGGCGCTCCAGTCGTACATCGAGCCTTCGGCAACCATGCACAGCGCGGTGAGCAGGCCCATCCACAGCAGCACGCCGCGCGGCCAGGCGATGGGTGCGGGCGACTCCTCGCTGTCCGAGCGGATCGAACTCATGCGCGCTGCCGCCCACAGCAGCAACGGCACCAGCACCAACGCGCTGCCGGCGAGTTGCGCCGGCGCGGGCAGCCCGGCACGGTGGAGACCGGCGGCCGCGAGCGCCCCGGTCATGCCGCCCAGGCTGAACATGGCGTGCAGCCCGCTCATCACCTTGCGCCGCGCCTGCGCTTCGAGGTGGTTTCCGTCGGAATTGATGGAGACATCGAACAACGCGCTCGCCGCCCCTAGCAGCAGCATCAGCGACAGCAGCACGCCGTAGTGGCTCGACAGCAGCACGCCCACGAGCGCCGCGCACATCAGCACCCCGGCCACCAGCACGCAGCGGCGTACGCCGAAGCGCGCCACCAGCGCCCCGGCGGTGAGCAGGCACAGCACGGCGCCGCCCGCCGCCGCGAGCAGGGCCACCGACAGCGACTGCTCGTCCAGGCCGTACTGCTGCTTCACCGCGGGCACCTGCGCACCCCAGGCGCCCATGGCCCCGCCGAGCACGAAGAACTGCACGCGGATCGCCCGGTGCCACGGACGCAGCGCGTCGCCGGAGCCCGGCGCGGCGGCGGGAAGGGGCCAGTCGCTTGCCTGCATGTGCCGCATTGTGCTGTAATTTGCACGTTCGTGCACAAAGCAGCAAACTCGAAGTGATCGCCCGACCCCGTCCCGCCGAGCCGCCGCGCTTCGCCGCCGAGCGCCAGCAGCGCATCGCGCAGGCGTTGCGGGAGCATGGGCGTGTGGAGGTGGCGCAGCTCGCCGCCGAATACGCGGTCTCCGAAGACACGGTGCGGCGCGACCTGCGTCAGCTCGCCGCCCGCGGCCTCGTGCAGAAGACCCATGGCGGCGCCGTGGCCCTGCACGCCACTGTGCTGCCCACCGCGCAACGTGCCGGCGTGCTCACCGGCGCCAAACGCGCCATCGCGCTGGCCGGTGCCCAGCACGTGCAGGCCAACGACACCTTGTTCATCGACGGCGGCACGACCACGCTGTCGCTCGTGCAGGCGCTCAAGAGCGCCGATGCACCGCGCCCCTTGACGGTGATCACCCATTCGCTGGACGTGGCGCTGGCCGTGTCCGACGAGCCGCAGATCCGCCTGGTGCTCGCCGGCGGCGACTGGCTGCCGGCGCCGCGCATCTTCGTCGGCGAGGCCGCGCTGGCCACGGTGCGCGCGCACCGCGCCGACATCGCCTTCCTCGGCGCGTGCGCGCTGCATCCGCGTGCCGGGCTGACGGCGCACGATGCGCAGGAGGCGGCGATCAAGCGCGCCATGGTCGAAGGCGCCGCACGCCGCATCGTGCTGACCGACGCCACCAAGCTCGACGTGGTGGCGCCCAGCGCCGTGGCCAGCCTGCAGGAGCTCGACCTAGTGGTCAGCGATGCGCAGCCGGCCTGGCTGCGTGCCGCCGTCAAGGTCGAGCGCATCTGAATGAGCGCATCACGCGCCGCAGCCGGGCGGCCCGGGCTGGTGGCGATCACCTGGCCGCTGTTCGCCGAACTGCTACTGGGCACGCTGGTCGGCCTGGCCGGCCTGGCGCTGGCCGCGCGCGTGTCCGATGCGGCCTCCGGCGCCTATGCGATGTCCAACCACATGCAGCAGGCCTTCTTCCTGCTGTTTCGCATCGTCAGCATGGGCGTCAGCGTGGTCATCACGCAGCAGCTCGGCGCCGGCGACCGCGCCGGGGCGGACGCCTCGGCGCGCGCCGCACTCGGCGCGAGCAGCTGGCTGGGGCTGGGCGCAGGCTTGTGCGTGGCCACCGGTGCCGGCGGCTTGCTGCGGCTGCTCAACGCGCCTGTCGAGGTGCTGCCGCTGGCGCAGCCCTTCCTGCAGTACCTGGCGATCGGGCTGGCGCTGGACGCCTTCAACGCCAGCATGGCCGCGGTGATGCGTGCCCACCTGCACGCCCGCGACACGCTGCTGGTGATGCTGGCGATGCACGCGCTGCACCTGCTGCTGTGCGTGCCGCTGATGGACGGCAGCGGGCCGCTGCCTGCGCTCGGCCTGCCGGGCTTCGCGATCGCGCTGGCCGCAAGCCGCGCGCTCGGCCTGGTGCTGCACCTGTGGCTGTGGCAGCGCCGGCTGTCCATCGTGCCGACAGGTCGCGACTGGTGGGCCATCCGCCATCAACTGCTCGCGCCGGTGCTGCACATCGGGCTGCCCGGCGCGGCGGAGAACATCGCCTGGCGCCTGGCGATGATGGTCACCGTGGCGATGGCGGCCCGCATGGGCGTGCCCGAGCTGGCGGCGCAGAGCTACACCCTGCAGATCCAGCACTTCGTGCTGCTGTTCGGCGTGGCGGTCGGCTTTGCCAGTGAAATCCTCGTCGGCCACCTGATCGGCGCGGGCCGCCTGCACGAGGCCGACCGGCTGGTGCACCGGAGCATGCGCTGGGGGCTGGTCGTCGGCACTCTCGGCGCGCTCGCCGCCGCGCTCAGCGCGCCCTGGACGCTGCCGCTGTTCACCCGTGACGCACAGGTGGTGGCGTGGGGCTCGAAGCTCCTGTGGATCGCCGTTCTGCTCGAGCCGGGCCGCGTCTTCAACCTGGTCGTCATCAATGCCCTGCGCGCCACCGGCGACGCGCGCTTCCCGGTGGCGGCAGGCAGCCTGTCGATGCTGCTGGTGATGGCCGGCGGCGCATGGCTGCTCGGCGTGCACTTCGGGCTGGGTCTGGTCGGCGTGTGGATTGCCTACACGGCCGACGAGTGGCTGCGCGGCCTGCTGATGGCCGCGCGCTGGCAACGGCGCGGATGGCTGGCCCATGCGCGGGCCACGCATCGGCGCGTCAGCCGCGCTCGGCGGCTGACGGCGGCGTGACAAGTGACCCCGCGCAAACCCATGACGATCACTTGTGAGTCCAAGAACCTGATCCCACGCCTCAATCAACCTTGAACAGGTACCAATACGCTTCGATTCAGGCGATTCGATCGCTAGAATTTTTTGATGCTCCCGTCGACACCCTGACATGCCCCAAACCAACGCTTCGCCACTGCCCCGCACGCTCGCACTGGTCGATGACGACCCCGAGTACCGCGAGTACCTCGCCGCCCACCTGCGCGGCCTGGAGATCGAGGTGTCGACTTTCGGCGACAGCAACGAGCTGCTCGCGCACACCTCGCCCTTCTCGTTCAACTTCTACATCCTCGACCTGATGCTGCCGGGCGTGGACGGCGTCGAGCTGATCCGCATCCTGCGCCGGCGCACGCAGGCCGGGCTGCTGGTCGTCTCCGGCCGCCTCGCGCCCGACGTGTTCTCCTCGGTCGTCGATGCCGGTGCCGACATGCACCTGTCCAAGCCGGCCAGCTTCGACCAGGTGGTCGTGGCGATCCGCGCGGTGCACCGGCGCGTGGCCTCGTACAGCGGCAGTTCCGGCGAATGGCTGCTCGACCGGCAGGCCGGCCGGCTGATCGCGCCGGACGGTGTGCGCATCGACCTGAGCGACCTCGACCTCGCGGTGATGGAGCGTTTCGTGCAGGCCGAAGGCCAGGCGGTGACGCGCGAGTCGCTGTGTCATCACCTCGGCAGGCCGGTCACCGAAGAGCCCGACAACACGCTCAGCGCCATCATCTACCGGCTGCGCCGTCGCATCGAGCGCGCCACGGCCAGCCCGGTGCCGCTGCAAGCGCTGTCGCGCGTGGGCTACGTGTTCCGCGGGCCGCTGCGCAGCGCCTGATCCGCCCAAGCGAGCGCTACTGCCCCTGCGGCAGCCACAGCCTGAACACCGTGCCGTGCGGCTGGTGGGGCAGCACGTCGACGCTGCCGCCGTGCAATTCCATGACGCGCCGCACCACGTCCAGCCCGATGCCGTGCCCCGGCAGGCCGTGCGCGCCTCGCTCGCCGCGCTGGAACAGGCGCGGCAGCAGCTCTTCGGCGATGCCCGGACCGAAGTCCGCGACCTGGAACACCAGTGCCAGCGGCTCGTCGCTGTCGATCACGCGCAGGATCACCTCGCTGCCGGCGTTCGAATAGGCCAGCGCGTTGCCGAGCACGTTGCGCAGCGCCAGGCGCATCAGGCCGATGTCCATGCTCGCGGTGCGCGTCGATGAGATGCGCTCGACGCGCACGCGCGGGCGCTGCGCCGCGTCCAGGTCGCCCAGGCTCAGGTCGATGAGTGCGCCAACGTCGGCGTCTCGCGCGTCGATCTGCCGCGTGCTGGCCAGCAGCGCGGTGGAGGCCAGCGTGTTGTCGAGGCTGGCGACGATCTGGCCGATCACCGACTGCGCACGCGCGATGCGCTGCGCGGCGCCGCCGCGGTCGCCGCCACCATCGGAGATCAGGCCGGCCGCAGCGCTTTGCAGCGCAGCCGACGCGTTGTTCAGCGGCTGGCGTACCTCGTGGGCCAGCACGCGGACGAACTCTTCGCGCTGCTCGAGCAGTTCACCCAGCGAGCGCGCCTGCTGCTCGGCCGCGCTGCGCAGGCCCTGCTCTCGCAACAGCGCCTCGGCGCGCTCGGCTTCGGCCTGGCGCTGCGCGGTGACATCCAGCAGCAGGCCGACCGCCGCCGGGCCGCCGTCGTCCTCGATCGGGCAGCCGTAGGCCTCGATCGAGACCCGCGTGCCGTCGCGCCGCAGACCGGTGAACGACAGCTTGGTGATGCGATCCTGGCCCGAGACGATGCGCCGGCCGATGTCGCCGACGCGCTCGCGATCCTCCGGCGCCACCACGGTGTGCGCCGGCACGCGACCGATCATCTCCTCGGGCGAGTCGTAGCCGAACATCGCGGCGAAACCCGGGTTCACGAAACGCAGCTGGTTGCGCACCTGCACGAACACGCCCACCAGCGACTGTTCGACCAGCGCGCGAAAGCGCTGCTCCGAGACACGCCACTGTTCGGTGCGCTCGGCGACCAGCGCTTCGAGGTGGTGGCGGTACTGGTCGAGCTCGCGCGCCTGCGCCTTGCGTTCGGTGACGTCGCGCGACGAGCAGTACAGCAGTTCCTCGCCATCGATGCGCACGCCCAGGCACAGGATCTCGACGTCGATGTCGCTGCCATCCTTGCGTCGGTGCCGCGTGGCGATTCGAACGGTGGTGCCGATCTCGAAGTCCTTCATGCGCCGATCGATCTCGGCCAGTGGAATCTCCGGCGACCAGAACGAGACATGCTGGGTCAGCAGTTCATCGCGCGTGTAGCCCAGCATGGTGGCGAAGGATTCGCTCAGCTCGACCAGTCGGCCGGCGCGGTCGATGACATGCATGCCGTCGCCGGCCGAACGCAGCAGGGCGCGGTAACGCTCGCCCTCGCGGATCAGCGCCTGGCTCGCGCGCGCTTCGGCGGTCCAGGCGCGGTACAGAAGCGTCGAGCCCAAGGCCAGCGCCAGCGTCACCAGCGTCGCCAGCGCGGTCACCTCCATGGTCTGCACACGCCACGGCCCGAGGAAGTCCTCGGTCGACAGACCGACGATGACGAGCAGCGGGTGCCGGCCGACGCGGCGAAAGGCGTTGGCGCGTTCGATGCCATCCATCGCCGTACGCGCCACGTAGCTGCCCGCGTTCGGCTTCTCGACCAGCGCCCGGGCCAGTTCGCCCGATACCGCGGTGGACCCGATCTCCGCGGCTGCCCCGGAAGTCGCGCTGCGCCGCGCCACCAGGCCGAGATCGCTGCCGCGCACCGAGATCGCCCCGTGCCGGCCGAGGTCCACGCCATCGAGCAGGCGCCCGAAACGCTCGACCGTCAGGTTGGCGTAGATCACGCCGCGGAACGCGCCTCCCTTGGGTCGCCAGGCACGAGCCACCACGACCACCCATTTCTTGCTCACTCGCGCCAGCACCGGGCCCGAGACCACGGGGTCCATGTGGCCGGCGTCACGGGCACCGACAAAGTACGCGCGGTCGCCGACCTCGACATGCCCGGCGGACGCGACCCCGCGGCCATAGCGCACCACGCCCTGGGCATCGGCGATGCGCAGGCTCTCCAGCTGCGGCAGCAATTCAAGCTGCTGCCCGAGCAGCGATTCGACGTAAGCGGGATCCAGCTTGCCCACGGCAGGTTCGGATTCGAGATCGAACAGCACGTTGCGCAGGC
Source organism: Rhizobacter sp. AJA081-3 (assembly GCF_017795745.1). Taxonomy (GTDB): domain Bacteria; phylum Pseudomonadota; class Gammaproteobacteria; order Burkholderiales; family Burkholderiaceae_C; genus Piscinibacter. The sequence continues at coordinate 4,189,251 of NZ_CP059067.1, forward strand.
CGATGTCGACGCGATCGATCTCGGCCTCGATGGCCTGCGCCAAGGTGGTGGAAAGGTTCTCGGTGGCGACCGAGGCGCGCTCGACAAAATTCTGTCGGCTGGCCGTCTGCGAGAGCACGACGAGCGCGACCACCAGTGCCAGCAGCAGCAGGTTCAGTAGTAGCAGCGGCCGGCCGAGGCGGACAGCCGGCGTATCAGCCTGGGGAACGGCGTGAGACTGCATCGAGTCGGAACTACCCTGCCCGAGGGAGGCGGCGTCGGCTTCAGTTCCAGGGCAGCATCAGCGTCAGCAGCAGCAGCTTCTCGAACTCGGGTTCGAAGCGATCGATGATCTTCTGCGGATGCGGGCACAGCTGCGCGTCGCTGATCAGGCCGAACTGCACGCCGCCGTTGTACGTCAGGATGCTCACGCCCAGGCCCACCTCGCCCGAAGCGGGCACCCAGAACATGTTCTGCTTCAGCGTGGCGCCGCACAGCTTGAGCGGCTGCGCCGGGCCGGGCACGTTGGTCATCACCGCGGTGGTCTTCTTGGCGAACAGGCCGAGCATCGCGTCCTGCACGGGCTTGATGGTCAGCCCGGCCACGGCAAGCACCGCGAAGGCGAGCAGGGGCTGGTAGCTGCCCTTGAGCTCGTTCATGCGGCGGCGCACGGCGTAGACCCGCTCCACCGGGTTGTCGAGCCCGATGGGCAGCACCAGCGGCGCGAGGCCGAAACGGTTGCCCAGCTTCCAGGCCTCTTCCAGCGGGCGCAGGTTCACCGGCACCATGGCACGGATCTCCTTGCCCGATGGATCATCGCCCTGCTCGCGCAGGTAGCCGCCGATGGCGCCGGCCACGCAGGCCAGCAGCACGTCGTTGATCGAGCAGCCCAGGCCCTTGCCGACCGTCTTGACGCGATCCAGCGGCATCGGCTCGCTCCAGGCGACGATCTTCTTGCCGATCGGCTTGCCCTTGAGCAAGGTGGGCGAATCGTCCGGCATCAGCAGCAGTGCCGCCGCGTCGCTGACCACCTGGTAGCCCATGCGCGCCACGTCCAGCGAGCCGAGCAGCGGCTGCTGCGGATGGGCCAGCACCTCCATCGACTTGGCCACGCCGCTGCCGTACATGCCGATCGCCTTGATGGTGATGTCGGTCAAGGGTTTGAGCACGGCGTCGGACAGCCAGTCTTCCTCGTGCGCCTCGTCGGGCTGCTCGCGCTTCTTGCGCTGAGGCGGGTCCATGCCGCCGTCGGTGATCGACATCACCACCGAGATCAGCGCAATGCCGTCGCCGATGCAGTGGTGCACGCGGGCGAGCATGGCGCTGCCGCCGTCGTAGTGCTCGATCAGGTGGAACTGCCACAGCGGATGGCGCGGGTCGAAGGGCGTCGTGGCGAGTTCGCCGGCGCGCTCCTGCAGGGCATCGCGCGCCGACTGCCCCGAGCGGGGCTCGAGCGACTCGCGCACCACGTGCCGCCCGATGTCGAAGTGTTCGTCGTCGACCCAGCTGGCGCCCATCGCATCCTGCACCACCTTCTGGCGGAAACGGTCGTACTTGAGCAGCTTGTCTTCGATGCGCCGGCTCAGCGCCTCGTGGGTGATGCCGGGCTGCAGCAGCCACACGCCGACGATCATCATGAGGTTGACGTCGTTGTCCATGCGCAGCCACGCGGTGTCCACGCGCGACATGCGCTCGGCGGATTGCGACATCGGGGGTCTCCTCGGGGCGTTTTTCGAATCGGCCAAGATGCTGGGTAACATCCGCACCGTCAATGCCCATTTTCACCCACAGGAGACGCTCCCATGTCCGACCTCAAGAAGCGCTTCGAGAAGGCCGTGGCCGACTCGAAGAACCTGCCCGAGAAGCCCGACAACCAGACGCTGCTGAAGATCTATGCCCTGTACAAGCAGGCCAGCGGCGGTGACGTGGACGGCAAGCGCCCCGGCTTCACCGACATGGTCGGCCGCGCCAAGTGGGACGCCTGGAACGAACTGAAGGGCAAGTCGGCCGACGAGGCGATGCAGGAATACGTCGACCTGATCGAGGGCCTGAAGGAATAGCGGCGGCTATTTCTTCTTCGGCGCCTTGGGCGCGGCCTTCTTCGCCGCGCTCTTGCTCCCGGCGGCGAGCAGGCTGTCAAGGTTCTTCTCGATCTCGCCCTCGATCGTCTTGCTGAAGGCTCCGAGCAGGAAGCCCAGCTTGGCATCGAGGTCGAAGTGGTCGGCCGCCACGATCAGGCGGCCGTTCACGCCGGAGCGCGTGAACTCCACCGTGTCGCTCGTCTCGCCCTCGACGACGGTGCATTCCATGTCGAACTTCTGTTCCACCTGCTCGGCCCATTTCCAGGCGACCTCGCGCGCCTTGCTCAGGCCGAGGGCATGTTTGCGGTGGATGCGGATGTCGGGCATCGGTCAGTCTCCAGTGGAAGCCAGTGCGGCGCGCCGCTGCGCCTTGGGCAGGCCGGCCAGGCGCCGCACCTCGGCGTAGAAGCGCTCGAAGTCGCGGCCGCTGCGCTCGAACAGCCGCTCGAAGTCGGGCACCAGGGCGTTGTAGGCAGCGAGCACGCCGAACGAAGCATTGTTGGCGCGCGCGAACCAGCCGTCATACCCGGAAAACCCGCCCCAGCGTTGCGCCTTCATCGCCTCGTACTCTGCGCGCAGCTGCGCCATCAGCGCCGCCTTGCGCTCGCGCTTGTCGGCGTCGCTCGCGTTCGAGCGGTACAGCGCGTCGAGCTTGTCGCGCCAGGCCATGGTCAGCGCACGGAAATCCTGCCGGCGGCCGTCGAAACGCGCGTACTCGTCGCGCGCCTGCGCCGAGGCGTGCGTGGCCAGCCAGCGCGCGCCGCCGATGCGCTCGACGGCGGTGGCGAAGGATTCATTGAACTCGGTGTCGTCGGCCGCGTAGGCCACCTGGTGCGAGATCTCGTGGAAGATCAGACGCGCCAGCTCGCCCTCGGGCCACTGGATGAAGGTGTTGAGCAGCGGGTCGGCCATCCAGTCGCCCGGCAGGCGGCCGAGCGTCGAGTAGGCCGGCACGCCGTAGACGCTGACCTCGAGCTTCTCCTCGCGCAGCGCGGTGGCGTAGGACTCGGCCTCGCCGCGGTCGAAGTAGCCGCGGTAGCCCGCGCAGCCCATGATCGGGTAGCACCAGGTCTTGAGTTGCAGGCCGAGCTCGGGCGCCGCCACCACGTTCCAGACCGCGGCCGGCCGCTTCAGGTCGGCGAAGCGGCGGTAGCTGGCGTTGTCGGGCAGCTTGAGCTCGCTGACCGCGAAATCGCGCATGCGCTGGCTCAGCGCCAGCCGCTCCTTCAGCACCGCATCGGACTGCGCGTCGCCCAGCACCTCGGGCACCGGGCGGGCCGCCCGAAGCAAGGCCAGGTGACCGCCGACCGACTGCGCGTAGTAGCCCATCGAGCTGCAGCCACTGGTCAGGCACAGCGTGGCGGCCGCCAGCGCCAGCGTGCCGGTCAGTCCGAGAAAGCCCATCAGCAGCCAGCGCTTCACGACGACAGCGGCGCCACCTCGACGAGGCAGTCGTAGAACGACGGCGCCCGGCCGAGGTCGGTGAGCCGCTGGTGCGTGAGTTCGTTGACGTTGGTGCCCGCCAGGCCGAGCTTGCGCCACCAGACGCCCAGGCCATTGACGACACCGGGCCGCGCACGCGGGCTGAGCAGCGCCTTGCAGATGTAGGTGCCACGGTCGTTGAACACACGCACCGTGGCGCCGTCGGCGATGCCGCGTGGCTGCGCATCGGCGGCGTGGATCTCCAGCACCGGCTCGCCCTCGATGTCGCGCAGGCTCTTCACGTTCACGAACGTGGAGTTGAGGAAGTTGCGCGCCGGTGGCGAGATCATCGCCAGCGGGTAGCGCTGCGCGAGCTCGGGCGTGCTCAGCACCGACTCGTGGTTGGCCACGTGGTCGGGCACGCCCAGTCCGGGCGCGTCGATCAGGCACTTGCCCGAGGGCGTGTGGAAACCGCCCTCGGCGAACGGCGCCTCGGGCAGCGGCAGCTTCACCCAGCCGTCACGGCGCAGCGTCGCGAAGTCGATCTCGGCGCTGAAGGCGCAACGCGCCAGCGTCTCGTCGTCGTCGCGGAAACAGGGCTCGTCGAAGCCCATCCGCGCGGCCAGCTCGCGGAAGATCTGCGTGTTCGGCCTGGCCTGGCCGAGCGGCGCGATCGCCGGCTCGTTGATCATCGCGTAGGTGTGGCCGTAGCTGGTGTGCACGTCCAGGTGCTCGAGCTGCGTGGTGGCCGGCAGCACGTAGTCGGCGTGGTCGGCGGTGTCGGTCATGAAGTGCTCGAGCACAACGGTGAACAGGTCCTCGCGCGCGAAACCACGCACCACCTTCGGCGATTCCGGCGCCACCGCCACCGGGTTGCTGTTGTAGACGAGCAGCGCCTCGATCTTCGGCCCGAAGCCCGGCGAGCTCTCGCGCAGCAGGTCGTCGCCGATGGTGCTCATGTTGATCGTGCGCACCGTGCGGCCAGCCAGCAGGTCGGGCCGCTGCAGCGCGGCGTCGTTGCGAAAGCGCTTGAACCAGCCCGAGGCCGACAGCAGCATGCCGCCGGCCGCATCGCGCCAGGCGCCGACCAGGCAGGGCAGGATGGCCACCAGCCGCACCGCGTTGCCGCCGCCGTGCACGCGCTGCATGCCGTAGTTCAGGCGGATCGCCGCCGGTTTCGTCGTGCCGTACTCGCGCGCCAGCCCGCGCACCTCGTCGGCGCTGATGCCGCAGATCTGCGCGGTGCGGTCGGGCGTCCAGGCCATGGCGCGCTCGCGCAGCGCCGGCCAGCCCTCGGTGTGTCGCGCGATGTAGTCGTGGTCCAGCCAGTCGTTGACGACCAGTTCGCGCATCAGCCCGAGCGCCAGCGCGCCGTCGGTGCCGGGCAGCAGCGCGATGTGCTGGTGGCACTTGTCAGCCGTCTCGGTCTTGCGCGGATCGATGCAGACCAGCTTGGCGCCGTTGCGCTTGGCCTGCTGGGCGAAGGTCCAGAAGTGCAGGTTCGAGGCGATCGAATTGCTGCCCCAGATCAGGATCAGCCGGCTGTCGGCGTAGTGCGCCAGGTGCATGCCGAGCTTGCCGCCGTAGGTGGCGGTCAGCGCATCGCCGCCGGCGCTGGCGCAGATGGTGCGGTCCAGCAGCGAGGCGCCGAGTCGGTGGAAGAAGCGCGCCGCCATGCTCTCGCCCTGCAGCAGCCCCATGGTGCCGGCGTAGCTGTAGGGCACGATGGCCTGCGGGTCGCGCGAGGCAATGGCCTTCAGGCGCGAAGCGATGTCGTCCAGCGCCGCGTCCCAGCTCACCGGCTCGAAGCGGCCGCTGCCCTTGGGGCCGACGCGCCGCAGCGGCTGCAGCACGCGCTCGGGGTGGTAGCTGCGCTCCGGATAGCGCGACACCTTGGTGCACAGCGCGCCGTGCGTGGGCGGGTGATCGGGGTCGCCCTGCACCTTGACGGCGCGGCCTTCGTGCACGGTGACGCGGATCGCGCAGGTGTCGGGGCAATCGTGCGGGCACGCTGCGCGGACAAGAGTGGAAGCCATGCGCGAACTATTGCACAGCGCACCTATGAAGTGGCCGACTTAGTGAAGGATCACCGCGCCAGCGCGAGGGCATCGCCTTATTCTGCGCGCCATCGCAAAGAATTCCTCCGAGGTCGAGCGACCCGCTGCGCACAAGGCGGCTGGCAAAGCCGAACCCGGACCGCATCGTTGGAGCATCTCTATGAACCGTCGTGACGCAATCCGTCGCGTGGCCGCCGTCGGCGCCACCCTCGCCCTGCCCTCCTGGGCCCAGGCCAGCCGCATCGTTCTCGGCCAGTCGGCCGCGTTCAGCGGACCGGCCGCCCAGCTGGGCATCCAGATGAACAAGGGCGCGAAGATCTACTTCGACCAACTCAACGCCAATGGCGGCATCAACGGCCACACCATCGAGCTGCGCACGCTGGACGACGGCTACGAGCCCGATCGCTGCAAGGCCAACACCGAGAAACTGATCAAGGACGAGGTATTCGGCCTCATCGGCTACGTCGGCACGCCGACCTGCGTGGCGGCGCTGCCGCTGATCAACGACGCCAAGATCCCCTTCTTCGGCCCCTTCACCGGCGCCGAGGCCTTGCGCGAACCCTTCAGCAAATGGGTGTTCCACCTGCGCGCCTCGTACTACGACGAGACCGGCCTGATCGTGAAGCAGCTCACCTCGCTCGGGCTGAAGAAGATCGCCGTCTTCTATCAGAACGACGCCTACGGCAAGGCCGGCCTCGAGGGCGTGAAACGCGCGCTCAAGCCGCTGGGCCTGGAACCCGTCGCACTGGGCACGGTCGAGCGCAATACCGTCGACGTCGCCAAGGCCGTGGCCGACATCACGCCGAAGCTGCCCGACGCGATCGTTCAGATCAGCGCCTACAAGTCCTGCGCCGCCTTCATCCGCGAAGCGCGCAAGTCGGGCTACGGCGGCACCTTCTTCAACGTGTCGTTCGTCGGCACGCAGGCGCTGGCCGACGAGCTGGGCCGCGAGGGCCGCGGCATCATGGTCAGCCAGGTGATGCCGTTCCCCTTCTCGACCACCACGCCGATCTCTCGCGAGTACCTCGACGCGGTCGGCAAAGCCGGGCCGGAGGCGCAGCCGAACTATTCGAGCATGGAAGGCTATCTGTCGGCGAAAGTATTCGCCGAGGGCCTGCGCCGCGCCGGCCGCAACCCGTCGCGCGACTCGCTGGTGAATGCGCTGGAGTCGATCCAGAACGCGAACTTCGGCGGCTTCCGGGTCGACTTCAGCCCGAAGGATCATGTCGCTTCGCACTTCGTCGACCTGTCGATGCTGACCGAGGACGGGAAAGTCCGCCGCTGATCATCACGGCCCGCCGTGGCCCACGGGAGAGTCGTCATGAACCGTCGCCAGATCCTGCGTCGCGCCACCGGCCTTGCGGCCGCCAGCATCGCAACTCCCCTGTGGGCCCAATCAGCCGGCCGCATCGTGCTGGGGCAATCGGCCGCGCTGAGCGGCCCGGCCGCGGCCCTCGGGTTGCGCTTCCGTGAAGGCGCGATGCTGCATTTCGAGCGCCTGAACGCCAAGGGCGGCGTCAACGGCCGGCAGATCGAGCTGCAGAGCCTGGACGACGGCTACGAACCCGATCGCTGCGCCGAGAACACCCGCAAGCTGATCGAAGGCGGCGCGTTCGCGCTGTTCGGCTACATCGGCACGCCCACCAGCCTGGCCGCGCTGCCGCTGGCCACCCAGGCCAAGACGCCGTTCTTCGCGCCGTTCACCGGCGCCGAGGCGCTGCGCGCACCGTTCAACCGCTACGCCTTCCACGTGCGCGCCTCGTACTACGACGAGACCGCCGAGATCGTGCGCCAGACCACAGCCATCGGCATCAAGCGCATCGGCGTCTTCTACCAGAACGACAGCTACGGCAAGGCCGGCCTCGAGGGCGTGACGCGCGCGCTCAAGCCGCTGGGCCTGGAGCCCGCCGGCCTGGGCACGGTCGAGCGCAATACCGTCGACGTGGACGCCGCCGTGAAGGCCATCATGGCCGGCAAGCCCGACGCGATCGTGCAGATCAGCGCCTACAAGTCCTGCGCCGCCTTCATCCGCGCTGCGCGCAAGGCCGGCTTCGGCGGCACGTTCTACAACGTCTCCTTCGTCGGCACCAAGGCGCTGTCCGACGAACTCGGCGCCGACGCGCGCGGCGTGGTCGTGAGCCAGGTCGTGCCGTTCCCGTTCACGCCGGCGTCGCAGCTGGCCGGCGAGTACCTGGCCGCGGGCAAGGCCGCGCAGGGCGACAAGTTCGAGCCCAACTACTCCAGCATGGAAGGCTTCGTGGCCGCGCGCACCTTCGCCGAGGGCCTCAAGCGCGCCGGCGCCAATGCCGGCACCGACGGCCTGATCACCGGCCTGGAGTCGCTGCGCGACCTCAACCTGGGCGGCTTCTTCGTCGACTTCTCGCCGACCAAGCACACCGGGTCCAAGTACGTCGACCTGACGATCCTGGCTGCCGACGGACGCGTGCGTCGCTGACGCGACACGCTTGCCAAAGACTGCCGTGCCACCTCGGGCACGAGCGTAACTGTTTGTTCCCCCCCCTGCCGTCGCCTGGCAGAGCGACAGAATCGGCGCAAGACCGGTCCACCGGCCATGCAGTTCCAGGGGGAGCTTTCGATGCAGAGGATTTCATCTGCGGTCCGGTTTCGGCGCAGGCTGGCCACCACGGTCGCCACGCTGGCGATGGCTGGTACCGCGTTCGCCGCCGATCCCGGCCTGAGCAACACCGAGATCGTCATCGGCAACACCCTCACCCTGCAGGGTGGCAAGAACGCCTACGGCACGGCGGCGCACACCGGGATGAAGCTCTACTTCGACGCGTTGAACGCGGCGGGAGGCGTGAACGGCCGCAAGATCGTGCTGCGCACCCTGGACGACGACAACAAGACGGCGACGGCCGAATCGAACGCGCGCAAGCTCGTGCAGGAGGGCGCCTTCATCCTGTTCGGCCCGATCGAGGGCGGCCCGTCCGCGGCAGTGGCCAAGGTGGCGTCGGAGCTGAAGGTGCCGCTGTTCGGGCCGATGGCCGGGCCGCCGGGCCTGCGCAGGCCGCTGCAGCCGATGGTGTTCCCGGTGCGGGCGGAGCACCGCGACGAGTTCCGCGCCCTGATGGGCTGGGGCAAGAGCACCGGGCTGAAGACCGTGGCGTTCTTCCACGCCGATTCCGACGGCGGGCGCACCCACGCGCAGAACGTACGGCTGCTCGCCACCGAACTGGGCATGGAACTGGTGCTGCCGCTGCCGGCGAAATCCGAACTCGGCGACAGCGACTACGAGGCGATGGTGCGTGCCCTGCTGGACAAGAAGCCCGACATGGTCTTCAACCACGGCTCGCCCGGGCCGTACGAGAAGCTGATCTCCAGGGCCAAGGCAGCAGGTTCGAAGGCGAGCTTCATGGGCGTGAACTCGGGCTCCTCGCAGATCGTGAAGAACCTCGGCCCGCTCAGCCAGGGCATGGTGTTCGCGCAGGTGGTGCCCAGCCCCTGGGAGCGCAAGCGCGAGATCGCCCGTGAGTACCAGGACGCGATGCGCCTGGCCAAGCTCGAAGGCGACTTCAGCTACGGCGGCCTGGAGGGCTACATGACCGCCAAGGCGCTGGCCCTGGCGCTCAAGGCGGCCGGGCGCGAGCTCAGCCGAGCCGGCCTCGTGCGCACGCTGGAGAGCACGAGCTTCGACCTGGGCGGCGTGAAGGTGCGCCATGCCCCCACCGAGCATGAAGGCTCCCGCTTCGTCGACCTGTCGATGGTCGCCCGCGACGGCCGCATCATCCACTGACCGCGCCGCCGCAAGGGCTGCGGGCCCGGCGGTAAGATGGCCGCCGCCCTAGCGCCGGAGCGCCTGATGAAGCTGATCGAATCCATCCTCGCCGACGCGGCGAGCATCGCGGCCGTCCGCCGCGACATCCATGCCCACCCCGAGCTTTGCTTCGAGGAGGTGCGCACGTCGGACGTGATCGCGAAGCAGCTCACCGACTGGGGCATCCCCATCCACCGCGGGCTGGGCAAGACGGGCGTGGTGGCGATCCTGAAGAACGGCACGAGCGACCGTGCCGTCGGCCTGCGCGCCGACATCGACGCGCTGCCGATGACCGAGCACAACAGCTTCGCGCACGCCAGCCGGCACCCCGGCAAGATGCACGCCTGCGGCCACGACGGCCACACCGCGATGCTGCTCGGCGCGGCCAAGCACCTGGCGAAGCACCGCCACTACGACGGCACCGTCTACCTGATCTTCCAGCCCGCCGAAGAAGGCGGCGGCGGTGCGCGCGAGATGATCCGCGACGGGCTGTTCGAGAAGTTCCCGATGGAGGCGGTGTTCGGCGCGCACAACTGGCCGGGCATGGCGGCCGGGCAGTTCGCGCTCAAGCCCGGGCCCTGCTTCGCGTCGAGCAACGAGTTCAGGATCACCATCCGCGGCAAGGGCGCGCACGCGGCGATGCCGCACAACGGCATCGACCCGGTGCCGGTGGCCTGCCAGATGGTGCAGGCCTTCCAGACCATCATCACGCGCAACAAGCGGCCCATCGACGCCGGCGTGATCTCGGTGACCATGATCCACACCGGCGAGGCCACCAACGTGGTGCCCGACAGCTGCGAGATCCAGGGCACGGTGCGCACCTTCACGCTCGAGGTGCTCGACCTGATCGAGAGCCGCATGAAGGAGGTCGCCGAGCACACCTGCGCGGCCTTCGGCACCGGGTGCGAGTTCGAGTTCGTGCGCAACTACCCGCCGACCATCAACCACCCGGCCGAGTCCGAGTTCGCCCGCCGCGTGCTCGGCGAGATGGTCGGAGCCGACAACGTGCTCGAGTTCGAGCCGACCATGGGCGCCGAGGACTTCAGCTACTACCTGCTCGACAAGCCCGGCTGCTATTTCCTGATCGGCAACGGCGACGGCAGCCACCGCGAAGGCGGGCACGGCCTGGGGCCCTGCATGCTGCACAACCCCAGCTACGACTTCAACGACGAGCTGATCCCGCTGGGCGCGACGATGTGGGTGCGCCTGGCCGAAGCCTGGCTGGCGCAGCCCCGCTGAGCATGGACGCATCGGCGCACTTTGCGCCCAGCTACCTACAGGCGCGGCGGATGTTCCTCGCCGCGGCCGACGCGGCCGGCCTGGACGTGGAGAGCCACCCGCACCCGATGCTCGGCCGCGACGGCGAGATGCTGGCGATGGACGTGGTGCGCGAAGGCGCACGCGACGCGAAGTCGCTGCTCATCGTCAGCAGCGCGTGCCACGGCATCGAGGGCTACTGCGGCTCGGGCGTTCAGCATGCGTTGCTCTGCGATGCCGCCTGGCACCAGCTGCTGCGCGAGCGCCAGGTCGCCGTGCTCTACGTGCATGCGCTGAATCCCTACGGCTTCTCGTGGTGGCGGCGCACGACGCACGAGAACGTCGACCTGAACCGCAACTTCCACGACTTCAGCCAGCCGCTGCCGGCCAACCCGGCCTACGACGAGATCGCGACGCTGCTGGTGCCGCCGAGCTGGCCGCCCTCGGCCGAGGTGAATGCCGCGATGCAGCGCTACGTGGCCACCCATGGCCTGCAGGCGCTGCAGCAGGCCGTGACGAGCGGTCAGCACGCCCATCCGCAGGGCCTCTTCTACGGCGGCCACAACCCGACCTGGAGCCAGGTCACGCTGCGCCATGTGCTGCAGGACCATGGCAGCCGCTGCGAGCGCCTGGCCTGGATCGACCTGCACACCGGCCTGGGGCCCAGCGGCGTGGGTGAGCGCATATTCGCCTGCCGCGATGACGCCGCCGCGCTGGCTCGCGCCCGAGCCTGGTGGGGCAGCGGCGTCACCTCGATCTACGACGGCAGTTCGGCCTCGGCGCGCCTGACGGGGATGATGTGGATGTCCGTCTACGAGGAATGCCCGCAGGCCGAGTACACCGGCATCGCCATGGAGTACGGCACCGTGCCGATCATCGAGGTCGTCGAGGCGCTGCGTGCCGACCAGTGGCTGGAAAACCACCCCGAAGCCGACGAAGCACAGGCACGCGCCATCAAGAAGCGCATGCGCGAGGCCTTCTACACCGACACCGAGGCCTGGAAGCAGGCCGTGCTCGCGCAGGCTTTCGACGCGGCGCGGCAGGCGGTGGCGGGCCTGGGCTGAGCCGCCCGCTCAGAGCAGGCCCTCGGCGCGCAGCGCCGCAGCACACTGCCCCGGGTCGATGAACTGCAGCGCACGCCAGCCCGCGGCGCGAGCCGCAGCCACGTTGTGCGCCACATCGTCGATGAAGATCGTGTGCGCCGGGTCGAGCCTGAAACGGCGCTCGCAGTGCGCGAAGATCTCCGGCTCCGGCTTGCACAGCCCGGCGCGCGCCGAGAACACGCCGTCGCGGAACAGGCCGAGGAAGTCATGCGTCGCCTCCAGGTGCAATGCGTAGGGCTCGGGCATGTTGGACAGGAAGTACAGCGGCCGGCCCGCTGCGTGCAACTCGCGCAGCAGCGCCACTGTGCCGGCGATCGGCGTGAGCTCGTCGGGCACGCCGTCGATGACGCGGCGCACCTCGTCCACCGGCAGCCCGGTGCGCCTTGCGATGCGCTCGGCCAGCGGGCCGGGCTCGACAGTGCCGCGGTCGAAGTCGCCCCAGTCGCCGCTGTAGCCCTGGAAGATGTCATCGACCAGGCGCAGCGCCGCGGCCTCGTCGGGTGTGCGGTGCGGCAGCAGGCGCGAGAGCAGCTCGGGCGGCTGCCAGTGGAACAGCACGCCCGCGAAGTCGAAGACGACGTTCACGCGAGCAGGCGCTTCATCAACCCCGCCGTGGAACCATCGAGCCCGGCCGAGTCGCCCGAAGCCAGCCGCGGCAGCAGCTCGCTGCACAGCGCCTTGCCGAGCTCCACGCCCCACTGGTCGAAGCTGTTGATGCCCCACAGCGCGCCGCTGGTGAACACGCGGTGCTCGTACATCGCGATCAGCGCGCCCAGCGAGCGCGGCGTGAGCTGCTCCAGCATCAGCGTGGTGCTCGGCCGATTGCCGGGGAAGGTGCGGTGCTTGGCGACCGTCAGCGCATCGAGCGCCTTCGAGGCGGTGGGCGCCTTCTCGCCCAGCGCCTGCGCGGTGCTCTTGCCCAGCATCAGCGCCTGCGCCTGCGCCAGGCCGTTCGCCAGCAGCTTGGTGTGCAGGTCGGCCAGCGCGTGTGTCGGCTTCTTCACCAGGATGAACTCCACCGGGATCACGTCGGTGCCCTGGTGCAGCATCTGGAAGTAGGCGTGCTGGCCGTTGGTGCCCGGCTCGCCCCACACCACCGGGCTGGTGCCGAAGGGCAGCGGCTCGCCGTACAGGTCGACGCGCTTGCCGTTGCTTTCCATCTCCAGCTGCTGCAGGTAGGCCGGCAGGCGCTTCAGGCCCTGGTGGTAGGGCGCCACGCTGCGGCTCGTGAAGCCGTGGAAGTTGCGGTACCAGACGTCGAGCAGACCGAGCAGCACCGGCAGGTTCTTCGCCAGCGGCGTGTCGGCGAAGTGCCGGTCCATCGCATGCGCGCCGGCCAGCAACGAACGGAAGTGCTCGGCGCCGATGGCCAGCGCGATCGGCAGGCCGATGGCGCTCCACAGCGAGTAGCGCCCGCCCACCCAGTCCCAAAAGCCGAAGGTGGTGGTGATGCCGAACTCGGCGGCCGCCTTCACGTTGGTGGTGGTGGCGACGAAGTGCTTCGCCGTGTCGGTGCCGCCGTTCGCCGTGAACCAGGCCTTGGCCGCCATCGCGTTGGCCATCGTCTCCTGCGTCGTGAAGGTCTTGCTGGCGATGATGAACAGCGTCTCGGCCGGCTTCAGGCGGCGCAGCACCGGCGTGATGTCGTGGCCGTCGACGTTGGCGACGAAGTGGAACTGGATGCCCGGGTGCACGAAGGCGTCGAGCGCGGGCACCACCATCTGCGGCCCGAGGTCGCTGCCGCCGATGCCGATGTTGACGACGTGCCTGATGCCGCTCGCGGCCGTGTCGCGCACCGTCTCGGCATAGGCGAGCATGGCGTCGAGCACGCCGTGCACCTCGGCGCTGTGGGCGCCCTGCCCCTTCGGCGCGCGCAGCGCGGTGTGCAGCACGGCGCGGCCCTCGGTGGTGTTGATCGGCTCGCCGGCGAGCATCGCGTGGCGCCTTGCCTCGAGTTGGCACTCGCGCGCCAGGTCGAGCAGGAACTTCAGCGTGGCGGTGTCGACGAGGTTCTTCGACAGGTCGGCGAAGACCTCCGGCGCCTCGAACGACAGCGCCGCGAAGCGCCCGGCGTCGCGAGCGAAAGCCTCGCGCAGATCGAGGTCGCGGCCGTGCGCCTCGTAGTGGCCGGCCAGCGCGGCCCAGGCCTCGGTGCGGTCGCAGCGGGGGGCATTCATCACAGGGCTCCGATCATCTTGTCGAGCTTGGCGGCGTCGGCAGCGAAGGCGCGGATGCCCTCGGCCAGCTTGTCGGTGGCCATCGCATCCTCGTTGAGCGCCCAGCGGAACGTGGCCTCGTTGAAGCTCAGCGCATGCACCGCAGCGTGGGTGCACACCGCCGGGTCGAGCGCGCGCACCACCGGGGCGCTGGCCGATTGCAGCTGGGCGAGCAGCTCGGGGCTGATGGTCAGCAGGTCGCAGCCGGCCAGCGCGAGGATCTGCCCGGTGTTGCGGAAACTCGCGCCCATCACCTCGGTGTCGATGCCGAAGCGCTTGTAGTAGGTGTAGATCTGCGCCACCGACTTCACGCCGGGATCGTTGGCGCCGCTGCTCGCAGCTTCGTCCCAGGCAGCACCGGCGGCCTTCTTGTGCCAGTCGTAGATGCGCCCGACGAAGGGCGAGATCAGCCGCACGCCGGCGTCGCCGCAGGCCACCGCCTGGCAGAACGCGAACAGCAGCGTCAGGTTGCACTGGATGCCCTGGTGCTGCAGGATGCGCGCGGCCTGAATGCCCTCCCAGGTCGATGCCACCTTGATCAGCACGCGTTCGCGCTCGATCCCCGAATCCTCGTACAGCGCCATGATGCGACGCGCCCGCGCCACGGTGGCGGCGGTGTCGAAGCTCAGCCGCGCATCGACCTCGGTGGACACGCGCCCCGGCACCACCTTGAGGATCTCGCGGCCGAAGCGCACCAGCACGTGGTCGACGATCTCGTCCAGCGGCTGGCCCTTGTGGGCAGCCACTGTCTCGGCCAGCAGCGGCGCGTACTCGGGCTGCTGCACCGCCTTGAGGATCAGCGAGGGGTTGGTGGTGGCGTCGCGCGGCGCGAAGGCAGCAAGCTGCTTGAAGTTGCCGGTGTCGGCGACGACGGTGGTGTACTGCTTGAGCTGGTCGAGCTGGTTCATGGGGCACACGGTGGGAGCGTCGGGATCACGCCCTCCATTAGAACCCGGGCGGCGACACATGCCGCCACCGTTCGGCCGGCTTGTTATCCGTTGGTAACCTGCCCGAAGCGGGCCTCGGACTGGCGGCGGAATTCCTTCGGTGTCATGCCCTTGATCTGCAGGAAGCGCCGGTTGAAGTTGGCCACGTTGTTGAAGCCGACGTCGTAGCAGACGTTGGTGATGTAGCGGTCGGTCTCCATCAACAGCTGGCAGGCCTTGTTGATGCGCAGCCGGTTGACGAAGTCGGTGTAGCTGTTGCCCGTCGCGCGGCGGAAGTAGCGCGAGAAGCTGCTCTCCGTCATGTCCAGCCGCGCGCACAGGTCGGCCATCGAGAAGTTCTCGCTGTAGTGCTCGGTGAGGAAGTCGACGATGCCGCTGATGCGCGCCAGCGCCGCGTCGTCGTCGAAGCTCTGCAGCTGCACGGTGGACAGCAGCCGGTAGTCGTTGCTGCCGGCCAGCTCGCCGAGCAACTCGGTGAACTCCGCGAAACGCTGCAGCCCGTGCAGCTGCTTGATGCGCGTGATGCGCTCGCGCATCCGCTCCGACAGGCCGAAGAACTCGATGCCGTAGCGCGCCCGCTCGAGCAGCGGAAGCGCCTCGGCCAGCTCCGGGATCTGCGCGGCGGCCTGGCGCAGCGGCGCATCGGCGAACTGCAGCACCATGTCGCGCAGCGCCACGCCGCCCTCGGGCACCTCGGTGGAGATCCAGTTGTGCGGCAGTCGCGGGCCGGTCAACACCAGATGGCCGGGTTCGAACTGGCCGATGTAGTCGCCCACGAACACCTTGCCGCGCGTGGCGACGATCAGGTGCAGCTCGTACTCCTCGTGGTAGTGCCAGCGCACCAGCGGATTCGGGAAACCATGCTCGAGGAAGCGCACGAAGCCGTAGGTGCCCGCCGGCTCGTAGCCCAGGCTGGGCGTGCGGCCGACATCGTGCTCCAGCTCCGGGCTGCGGACGCGTTGCAGGGCCATGGCGGGTCTCCGGAATCGTCGCGGTGTCGTCGTGATCAAGGGCTGCGGCGCTGCACGAAATCGGCCACGCGCGCGCTTGCGGCGCGCAGCGCGTCGACCAGGCGCTCGTCGCCGGCCAGCGGTCCGAACAATACCCTGTCCGCGGCGAACGCGGCCACCGGGTCGGCCGCCTCGCAGATCGCATGCGCCTGCGCCGTGTCCATCGCCTGGTCCTGGTAGGCGTAGGGGATCTGCCCGCGATGCCAGCGCTGCAGGTAGGCGAGGAACAGTGCCGGCAGCATCGCCACGCTGGCGATCGGGGCGTTCACCGCCAGCCGCTCGCGGATCGTCGGCACGATGAAGCCCGGGATCTTGCTGTAGCCGTCCATGGCCACGCGCTGGTTGGTGTCGCGGATGGCCGGGTTGCCGAAGCGGTCGAGCACGATGTCGCGGTAGGCGGCCAGGTCGATCGGGCTCGGCTTCTCTGGCGAATGCAGGCAGGGGATCGTGTCGTCGGTGACGTAGTCGAACGCCAGCTGGCGGATCTCCGCGTCGTGCGTGCCCTCGTGGATGTACAGGAAGCCGGCCAGCGTGCCGGCCCACGCGATGCAGCTGTGCGTGGCGTTGAGCAGGCGGATCTTCGCCTCCTCGTAGGGGTCGACGGAGGCCACCATCTCCACGCCGACCTTCTCCCAGGCCGGGCGACCGGCGGCAAAACGGTCCTCGATGACCCACTGGATGAAGCTCTCGCCCATCAGTGCAGCCGGGTCGTCGACGCCGGTGGCAGCCTTGACGCGCTCGCGCACGTCGGGCGTGGGCCGCGGTGTGATGCGGTCGACCATCGCGTTCGGGCTGGTCGTGTTCGCTTCGATCCACGCGCGCAGCGCGGTGTCGCCGAGCAGGTCGACGAACTGCAGCAGGCCGCTGCGCGAACGATCGCCGTTGTGGCGCAGGTTGTCGCAGTTCAGCAGCGTCACCGGGCCGGCGCCGGCAGCGCTGCGCGCGCGCAGGATGGCGGTGAGCGCCGCGTAGATCGTGCTACCGGGACGGCCGGCCTTCGCCGCCTGCAGGTCGGCGGCGAGGTCGGCGAAGTTCAGGTCGAGCCGGTTCTTCGCGTCGAGGTAATAGCCTGCCTCGGTGACGGTGAATGAGATGATCTTCGTCGCCGGGTTCGCGCCCTCGGCGATCAGCCCGGCCAGGTCGGGCGTGTACGGAATCACCTTGCGGATCGAGGTGATGCGCTCGTAGCGGTGCTCGCCGGCCGGCGAGATGGTCTCGAGCGTGTAGGCGCCGCCTTGCGCCGCCAGGGCAGCCATCGTCTCGGCCATGTCGGGGCGGGTGTTGCCGCCGGCGAGCGTCCAGGACGCATCGCCGGCCTGGATCAGCTCGTGCAGGTAGACGGCCTGGTGGGCACGGTGGAAGGAGCCCAGGCCCAGGTGCAGCATGGTGTTCATCGCGGTGGCCTACAGATCGAAATGGGTGGGCAGCATGACCACGTCGCGGATGGTCATGCCGCGCGGGCGGGTGAGCATGAAGATCACGACCTCGGCCACTTCGCTGGCCTCGATCAGGCTGCCGGACTCGCGGGCCTCCTTCAGCTTCTCGGGCGGCCAGTCGGCCAGCAGCGCCGTGATGACCGGGCCGGGCGAGATCGCGCCGACACGGATGCCGTGCTTGAAGACCTGGCGCCGCACCGTCTGCACGAAGCAGTCGATCGCCCACTTGGAGGCGGCGTAGACCGGCTCCCAGGGCGTGGGGAAGTGCGCCGCCAGCGAGCTGGTGACGATGATGTCGCCTGATCCGCGGGCGATCATGTGCGGCAGCACGTCGTGCACGTTCTTCATCACGACGTTGACGTTCAGGTTCAGCATGCGGTCGATGGCATCCACGTCGGCATCGACGAGGTCGCCGCCGACGTACAGGCCCGCATTGGCGTGGAAGACGTCGAGCCGGCCGGCGAGTTCGAGCACCCTGGGCATCAGCGTCTTGCAGGCGGCCGCGTCGAGCAGGTCCAGCACCAGCGGCAGCGCGTTCTCGCCCAGGCGCTCGCGCAGGGCGGCCAGCCGCTGCGCGTCGCGATCGATCAGCACGACGCGCGCGCCGGCGGCGAGCATCGCCTCGGCGCTCGCCAGGCCGATGCCTGAGGCCGCGCCGGTGATGGCAGCGACCTGGCCTTGCAGCTGCGTGGCCACGTTCACGCCCTCCCGGCCGCGGCGGTCACGGTGTGGCCCTGGCGGTCGAACAGGTGGAAGGAGGCTGGCGCGATGTCCAGCCCGACTGGGTCGCCCGGGTGCAGCGTCGTGCGCTCGGCCTGGCGGGCGACGATCTGCACGCCGTGGCCGTCACCGTTGCCCACGTGGGCGTAGATCAGCGTGTCGGCGCCCAGCGACTCGACCAGCTCGACGCGGCCGCTGAGCTTGCCGCTGCCGGCGGCGCGCACCAGCACGTTCTCCGGCCGCACGCCGATGAAGCCGTCGGGCGCGTTCGCGGCGCCGACCACCTCGCGCAGCGCCGGCAGCTTGGCGGTGTCGACCACGTTCATCTGCGGTGTGCCGATGAACTGCGCGACGAACTGGTTGGCCGGCCGGTCGTACAGCTCCAGCGGCGAGCCGACCTGCTCGATGGCGCCGTCGCGCAGCACGACCACGCGGTCGGCCAGCGTCATCGCCTCGACCTGGTCGTGCGTCACGTAGATCGTCGTCGCGCCGAGGTCGCGGTGCAGCTTGGCGATCTCAACGCGCGTCTGGCCGCGCAGCGCGGCGTCGAGGTTGGACAGCGGCTCGTCGAACAGGAAGACCTTCGGTGCGCGAACGATGGCGCGGCCGATCGCCACGCGCTGGCGCTGGCCGCCGGAGAGCTCCTTCGGCGTGCGCTGCAGGTACTGCGTGAGGTTGAGGATCTCGGCGGCGCGGCCCACCTTCTCCTGGATCACCTTCTTCTCGACGTTGGCCAGCCGCAGCGCGAAGGACATGTTGTCGTACACGCTCATGTGCGGGTACAGCGCGTAGCTCTGGAACACCATCGCCAGGTCGCGCTTGGACGAGGGCAGCTTGGTGATGTCGCGGCCGTCGAGCTCGATCGTGCCGCCGTCGATCTCGGTGAGGCCGGCGATCATGCGCAGCAGCGTCGACTTGCCGCAGCCCGAAGGCCCGACGAAGACGACGAACTCGCCCTTCTGGATCTGCAGGTTCACGCCCTTGATGGCGCGCAGACTGCCGAAGAACTTCTCGACGCCCTGGAGTTCGAGGTAGGCCATGGTGGTGTCTCCCGGTGTGCTTACTTGACGGCGCCGAAGGTCAGGCCCTGGACGAGCTGCTTCTGGCTGAACCAGCCGACCACGACGATGGGCGCGATGGCCATCAGCGAGGCGGCCGACAACTTGGCCCAGAACAGGCCCTCGGGGCTGGAGTACGAGGCGATCAGCGTGGCCAGCGTGCCGGCCTTGGCCGAGCTGAGGTTGAGCGACCAGAAGGCCTCGTTCCAGCTCAGCACCAGGCACAGCAGGCCGGTGGAGGAGAGCGTGCCCATCGCCAGCGGCCGGATCACGTGCAGGAACTCGAGCCAGACGTTGGCGCCATCCATGCGTGCGGCCTCCAGGATGTCCGGCGGAATATCCTTGAAGCCCGAGTACAGCATCCACACCATGATCGGCAGGTTGGACAGCGTGAAGACGATGATGAGTGCCGTCAGCGAGTCCAGCAGGCCCGCGGTCTGCGCCATCACGTAGATCGGCACGAGCGCGCCCACCGCCGGCATCATCTTGGTCGACAGCATCCACATCAGGATGTCGCGCGTCTTCTTCGTGCGGAAGAAGGCCATCGAGTACGCCGCCGGCGCGGCGATCAGCAGGCCCAGCAGGGTCGACACGACGCTGGTGATGACGGAGTTCTTCGCGAACAGGAAGTAGTCGCTGCGTTCGTCGACCTCGTGGAAGCTCTCCATCGTCGGCGTGAAGAAGAGTTGCGGCGGGATCGCGATGGCCTGCTGCTCGGTCTTGAAGGCGGTGATCACCAGCCAGATGAGCGGGAAGACGATCAGCAGGGTGATGCTCCAGGCCGCCAGCGTGCGAACGATCAGTGCAAGGTGCTTCATGGTGATCACTCCAGGCGTCAGTCGAGGTTCTTGCCGATCATGCGGATCAGGAACACCGCGGCGATGTTGGCGAGCACGACGGCGAACAGCGCGCCGGCCGAGGCCACGCCGACGTCGAAGTTCATCAGCGCCTGCTTGAAGATCAGGAAGGCGACGTTGGTGCTCTCGTTACCGGGCCCGCCGCCGGTGGTGGTGAAGATCTCGGCGAACACGCTCATGAGGAAGATCATCTCGATCATCACGACCACGGCGATCGGCCGGCCCAGGTGCGGCAGCGTGAGGAACCAGAACTTCTGCAGCGCGTTGGCGCCGTCCATGCCGGCGGCCTCCATCTGATCGCGGTCCAGGCTCTGCAGCGAGGTGATGAAGATCAGGCAGGCGAAGGGCAGCCACTGCCAGGCCACCATCAGGATCACCGAGAACAGCGGGTGGTCGGTGAGCCAGTCCACCGGCGTGGCGCCGAAGAAGATCGCCACCTGCGCGAGCACGCCGTACACCGGGTTCATCATCATGTGTTTCCACAGCAGCGCGTTGGCCGTGGGCATGACGAAGAAGGGCGAGATCAGCAGCACGCGCACGATGCCGCGGCCGGGAAACGACTCGTTGACCAGCAGCGCCAGCGCCACGCCCAGGATCACCGTGATGGCGATCACCGAGCCGAGCAGCATCAGCGTGTTCAGCACCGACGGGCCGAAGTCGGGGTCGGTGACGAAGTACTCGAAGTTCGCCAGGCCGATGAAGTCCTTCGGCCCGGGCTGCATCAGGTTGTAGCGCACGACCGAGAAGTACAGCGTCATCGCCAGCGGCACGATCATCCACAGGAAGAGCGTGACCACCGCAGGCGCCATCAGCGCGCGGGGAAGCAATCTGTTCATGGCGTGGGCCCTCAGAAAGCCAAGCAGTCGCCGCGGAACCGGCTCTGCCGGGCCGCTGGCGGCGCCCCCCTGGGGGGGAGCGCCGCAGGCGCTTCGGGGGGGCTACTTGTAGTAGCCGCCCTTGCGCATCTCCCGGTCCGCCGCGGCCTGAGAGGCCTTGAGCGCCGCGTCGACCGTCACCTTGCCGGACAGGGCCGCGCTCATCTGCTGCCCCACCGCAATGCCAATCGCCTGGAACTCCGGGATGGCCGCGAACTGCACGCCCACGTACGGGCTCTTGGGCAACGTGCTGTCGTTCGGGTTGGCGCTGTCGATGGCCTTCTTCTCGGCCTCGGCGAACTTGGCGGCCTTCAGGAACTCCGGGTTCGCGTAGGTCGACTTGCGCGTGCCGGTGGGCACCGCCGCCCAGCCCTTCTCCTTGGCGACCAGGTTGATGTAGTCCTTCGAGGTCGCCCACGAGACGAACTTCTGCGCGTCGGCCGCATTCTTGGTGCTCGCCGGGATCGCCAGCGCCCAGGCCCACAGCCAGTTGGCGCCCTTGGCGGTGACGGCCTGCGGGCCCTGCGCGAAGGCCACCTTGTCGGCCACCTTGCTCTGCTTCGGATCGGTGATGAACGAGGCTGCGATGGTGGCGTCGATCCACATGCCGCACTTGCCTTCGTTGTACAGCGCCAGGATCTCGTTGAAGCTGTTCGCGCTCGAGCCGGGCGGGCCGTACTTCTTCAGCAGGTCGACGTAGAAGGTGACCGCGTCCTTCCAGGGCTTGCTCTCGAGCTGCGGTTTCCACGACATGTCGAACCACTGCGCGCCGAAGCTGTTGGCCATGGTCGTCAGGAAGGCCATGTTGTCGCCCCAGCCCGGCTTGCCGCGCAGGCAGATGCCGTACACGCCGGCCTTCGGGTCGTGGATCTTGGCGGCGGCGCTGCGCACGTCCTCCCAGGTCGGGCGCTCGGCGAAGGTGATGCCGGCTTTGTCGGTCAGGTCCTTGCGGTACATGAGCATCGAACTCTCGCCGTAGAAGGGCGCGGCGTAGAGCTTGCCGTCCACCGACAGGCCGTTGCGCATGGCCGGCAGCAGGTCGTCGACGTCGTAGGCGGCGTCGGTCTTGAGTTCGTTGAGCCAGCCCTTCTTGCCCCAGATCGGCGTCTCGTACATGCCGATGGTCATGACGTCGAACTGGCCGCCCTTGGTGGCGATGTCGGTGGTGACGCGCGAGCGCAGCGTGCCCTCTTCGAGCGTCACCCACTTCAGCTTGATGCCGGGGTTGGCCTTCTCGAAGTGCGGCGTGAGCTTCTGCATCTCGATCATGTGGCCGTTGTTGACGGTGGCGATGACGAGCTCGCCAGCGGACACCGCGAACGCGGCGCCCAGGCCGAAGATCAGCGAAAGGGAAGCCTTCAGCTTCATGGTCTTGTCTCCTTGTGTGGTTCGAGTCCCGGTGACGATGGTCACGACGGCAGCGGAAATTTAGTGGCCGGACCATCCGCCTGTTGATACTCTGCGGGCCGTGCTCTGTACTTCTTTGCACCAATCCCTAGTGTTTTCCCGCGGTTCCTGCAACCAGCGTCGTTGAAAGCCAAGGCGCGCGAGCCTCGCCGTAACTCCAGGCCGCACGGCCGGCCGCCACTGGGCTCGCATTGACCGACCCAAGAAACTCATGCATCATGAGAACTGAAACTTAGTTACGTCGCCCGGTTCGGCGCCGGGTTCATCGATATGTCCTTCGACCTCGTCTTCTTCGGCGGCACCGGCGACCTCACCTGGCGAAAGCTGATGCCGGCACTGTTCCAGGCATGGCGCCACGGCAAGCTGCCCACGGGCGGCCGCATCCTCTCGGTCGCCCGCGACGAACGCAGCGACGACGACTACCGTGCGTTCATCAAGGAGCGCTTCGTCGAGGTGGAGAGCGCCAAGCGCCCGAGCGACGAGGAGTTCGCCCGCTTCGCCGACATGCTGCATTACCGGCGCATGGACCTCTCGCTGCCCGAGCACTATGCTGGCCTGAAGGCCTGGGTCGACGAGCGCCAGGCCGACACGGTGGTGCTGTTCCTGGCCACCAGCCCGCACCTCTTCCCGCAGATCTGCGAGCAGCTCGGCAAGGTCGGCCTGAACGGGCCGAACGTGCGCGTGGTGCTCGAGAAGCCGCTCGGCCACGACTTGGCCAGCGCGCAGGAGATCAACCGCGTGGTGCGCGGCGCCTTCACCGAGACGCAGGCGCTGCGCATCGACCACTACCTGGGCAAGGCGGCGGTGCAGAACCTGATGGCGCTGCGCTTCGGCAACGCCCTGTTCGAGCCGCTGTGGCGCCGCGAGAGCATCGCCAACATCCAGATCACGCTGGCCGAGAGCATCGGCGTGGGCACGCGCGGCGACTTCTACGACCGCACCGGCGCGCTGCGCGACATGATCCAGAACCACGCGCTGCAGCTGCTGACGATGGTGGCGATGGAGCCACCCAGCCGCAACGACGCCGACGCGATCCGCGACGAGAAGCTCAAGGTGCTGCGCTCGCTCAAGCCCTTCACCGACGAGAGCGTGGCGCGCGACGTGGTGCGCGGCCAGTACCGCGCCGGCAATTGCGACGGCAGCCCGGCACTGGCCTACCTCGAGGAGGTGAAGGTGCCGCCGGGCAGCCAGACCGAGACCTTCGTCGCGCTGCGCACCGAGATCCAGAACTGGCGCTGGGCCGGCGTGCCCTTCTACCTGCGCACCGGCAAGCGGCTGGCGGCGCGCGATGCGCAGATCGTCGTCAACTTCCGGCCCACGCCGCACAGCATCTTCCCGGGCCTGAACCAGCCGAACAAGCTGGTCATCAAGCTGCAGCCGGAAGACGGCCTGGAACTGCACCTGCTGGCCGCCAAGGGCTCGGGGCAGAGCGACGCGCTGGCGCCGGTGTTCCTCGACCTCGACTTCGACAAGGCCTTCGCCGAGAACCGCGTCGGCGGCTACGAACGCCTGCTGCTCGACGCCATCGCCGGCAAGCTCAACCTGTTCGTGCGCAGCGACGAGCAGGAGCAGGCCTGGCGCTGGGTGGAGCCCATCCTGAATGCCTGGACACGCGACAGCACCGGCCCGCGGCCCTACGCCGCCGGCACCTGGGGCCCGGCCGCCGCCAGCGCACTCGTCGCCCGCGACGGCTTCGCCTGGGCCGAAGAGCAGTGAGCGGCATGCTCGACCGCATCAAGGCCTCCATCCCCGCCCTGCCGCCCGCCGAGCAGCGCGTGGCCAAGCTGCTGCTGGCGGACCCGCGTGCCTTCGCGACACTGCCGGTGGTCGAGCTCGCCGAGCGTTCGCACGTCAGCAAGCCGACGGTGGTGCGCTTTTGCCGCAGCGTCGGTTACGACGGTCTGGCCGACTTCAAGCGCAAGCTGGCCGGCAGCGTCAACGAAGGCGTGCCCTTCGTGCACCGTGCGGTGGACGAAGACGACAAGACCTCCGACATCGTCGTCAAGGTGATCGACAACGCGGTGAGCGCGCTGCTCAAGTACCGCAACGACGCTGCCAGCCATGCCTTCGAGCGCGCCATCGTGGCGCTCACCGAGGCCGGCAAGGGCGGCCGGCGCATCGAGTTCTACGGCGTGGGCAACTCGGGCATCGTCGCGCAGGACGCGCAGCACAAGTTCTTCCGCCTTGGCGTGAACGCGGCTGCGGTGAGCGACAGCCATGTGCAGGTGATGAGCGCCACGATGCTGGCGCCGGGCGACTGCGCGGTGATCATCAGCAACTCCGGACGCAGCCGCGACCTCGTCGACGTGGCCGAGATTGCCCGCCGCAAGGGCGCCACGCTGATCGTCGTGACCGCCAGCGGCAGCCCGCTGGCGCAGATGGCGCAGGGCGGCGCGAACCAGATCCTGCTCGCAGTCGACCACCCGGAAGACTACGACCGCTACAGCCCGATGGTGTCGCGCCTGCTGCACCTGATGGTGATCGACATCCTGACCACCGCGGTGGCGCTGCGCCTGCCCGGCGAGCTGCGGCCGATGCTGCAGGAGATCAAGAAGAACCTGCGCGCCAAGCGCTACGCGCGGCCGGAGTAGGCACGAGCCGCTCGAGCGGTACCTGCCAGCGCAGCTGCGCTGCACTGCGACGGCCCAGCGCATCGCGCCAGTGCGACAGCGTCAGGCCGAGGCGGAAACCCTGTGGCAGCAGCACCTGCAGATCGGCATCGAGGCCGCGCACCGAGCCTGCGACACGCAGGGTCGGCGTCGGCGACAGAGCGCTGCCGCCATGCGCCATGAGCAGCACGCGCAGCGGGCCCCGATCCAGCTGCATCCCCGCAGTCAGCAGCTTCACGTCGCCACCGGCAGGGTGACCCAGCGGATCGCCGCGCTGCACATAGCCAGCCGCATAGAGCGGGTGGCGGTAGGCCGTGCCCGTCGACGGGTGCCCGAAGGCGCCGCCGGCCGTGGTGTTCGCCGCTTCGGCGAACAGGTTCAGCGACGCGACGCCATCGAGCGCAGCGCTCAGTTCGGCACCCACGGAGCCAAGGTAGCGGCTGGGCAGTTGGTGGGCCTCGTCCTCGCCGATGGCCTGGCCATGCAGCGCAATGGCCTGCCGTTCGTCCAGCTGCAGCGTGTAGCGCAGGTCGAAGCCGCCCAGCTGGTTGCCGGGTTCGATGCCGCTGCCGCTGCCGAAGTTGTCCGCGCCTGCGATGCTGCGCAGCAGGCTGGGCAGCGACTCCGAACGACCGGCACCGCCCCACTGCATGACGCGCGAGGCACCGATCTCCAGGCCATCCAGCGGCTGGACCTCCAGGCGAGCGCCGAGCAGCTTGACCTGGCCCGGCCCGGTCGCGTTGGAGAGCTGGCCGGCGAACACGTCGGCCCGCCACGAGCCCAGCCACGACAGGGCTGGCAGCCCGAACGGCACGGTCGAGGTCTTGCGCCAGCCGATGGCGGGCACGGCGCGCGCACCACCATCGAGGATCAGGCTGCCGATGCGCGACGGCCCCCAGTGGCGGCGCTGCACCGAGACATAGGCCCGCCCGGGGCCGACCGGCACGCTCAACGAGCTGCCGTCGAGATCGAAGCGGCCATCGCGGCGATCGAGCGCGAAACCGCCGAGCTGCCAGCGCCAGCCGGCCGCGTCACCCCCGGCGAGGCGCCATTGCGCCCCCGTGCCGCCACGCAGCGGCCGTGCCAGGAAGTCCGGCCCCACGGGATGCAGCGGGCCGGCGGCCAGGGTGAGTTCCGCCGTCGACACAGGCTCGGCGTCGAGCCCCGCCAAGGTCACGCGCTCGCGCTGCGTGCGATGTCCTATCGCGTCGTCGTCGGCACGGACCGGCCCGACGAGCGCGAGCGCACCCGCAGCAACGGCGAGGACCCAGCGCACGATGCGGCCACGCCGGGAGCGGCAGGGACGGCTCATGTGGCCCACGCTAACGTCTTGGGCGTGCAACAGTCCACCGCCGGTAACCTTTCATAACCCCTGCGCGAGGCGGCGCAGGCTGGAATCGCGGGCATTGCAGTTCCTCACCACCCCATGCGCCCGACCCTTGCACCCCTTGCCTTTGCACTTTCCTCGCTCGCCTTTGCCGCCCACGCGCAGACGGCCGACAACCCGGTGACGGGCAAGGCGCTGTTCGAGAACACGCCCGGCACCTCCGGCAAGGCCGGCATCACGATGAGCTGCCCGGCCTGCCATGGCAGCGTGCAGGATCGACGCATCGCGATCAGCTCGGCCACCGGCGGCGCCGCCGACAGCAATGCCGACATCAGCTTCGACGCGGCGATGACCCGCTTCACGCAGGCGCTGACCAACCAGCCCGACATGCGGCCTTTCCAGGCCCTCGATCTGCAACAGGTGCGCAACATCGCCGCCTACATGGCCGACACGCCGAAGACCACGCCCACCAGCGAGACCCAGCTGAACTTCAGCGCGGCGCTGACCGGCAACTCGGCAGCACAGACGGTGACCCTCAGGCACTCGACCGCAGTGAACGAAAACCTGCAGGTGACCAGCGTGGCAGCGGTGGGTACCGGCGCGGCCAACTTCGTGCTCGGCAAGGCGGGCTGCGAAGGTGTGACGCTGACGCCGGCCAACAGCTGCTCGATCACGGTGACCTACGCACCCAGCACCAGCGTCGTGTCCACCCCCGACCTCGTGTTCACGATGAAGCAGGGCGCCTCGACGACCACCTTCGAGCGCGTGCTGTTCCTCAATGGCAGCATCGCCTCCACCACGCCGCCGGCCGACGAGAGCGGCGGTGGCGCCCTCGGCCTGGGCTGGCTGGCCGCGCTCGGCGGGGCGGTGGCCGCGCTGGCCCGGCGCCGCCGCGCCTGATCAGGCCGGCACCACCGCCTTCGCCGCCGCACCGCGCGCCAGCACCGGGCGCAGGGCGACTCCGGTGTGGCTGGCCGCCACGCGCACCAGCGCTTCGGGCGGGCACTGCGCGACGATGCCGCCACCGCGGTCGCCGCCTTCGGGCCCGAGGTCGATGATCCAGTCGGCCTCGGCGACCACATCGAGGTCGTGCTCGATCACCACCACGCTGTGGCCGCCATCGACCAGGCGGTGCAGCACGCGAATCAGCTTCTCCACGTCAGCCATGTGCAGGCCCACCGTCGGCTCGTCGAGCACGTACAGCGTGTGCGGCGCCTTGTTGCCGCGCCGCGTGACGTCGTCGCGCACCTTGGTCAGCTCGGTGACGAGCTTGATGCGCTGCGCCTCGCCGCCCGACAGCGTCGGCGAGGGCTGGCCGAGCGTGAGGTAGCCCAGGCCCACGTCCTTGAGCAGCTGCAGCGGGTGGCTGATCGCGGGCATCGAGGCGAAGAAATCCACCGCCTCGTCGATCTCCATCGTCAGCACCTCGCCGATGTTCTTGCCGCGCCAGGTGACGGCCAAGGTCTCGGCGTTGAAGCGCTGGCCGTGGCAGACGTCGCAGGGCACCTTCACGTCGGGCAGGAAGCTCATCTCGATGGTGCGCAGGCCCTGGCCTTCGCAGGCCGGGCAGCGGCCGTCGCCGGTGTTGAAGGAAAAACGCGCCGGCGCGTAGCCACGGGCCTTGGCCTCCAGCGTGTCGGCGAACAGGCGCCGGATCACGTCCCAGAAGCCGATGTAGGTGGCAGGGCAGGAGCGCGGCGTCTTGCCGATCGGCGTCTGGTCGACCTCGAGCACGCGATCGATCTGCTGCCAGCCCTCGATCGACGCGCAGCCCTGCCAGTTCGGCTTCGAGCCACGCACGTTGATGAACTGCAGGTTGGCCAGCAGCACGTCGCGCGCCAGTGTCGACTTGCCGGAGCCGCTGACGCCCGTCACCGCCACCAGCCGGCCCAGCGGCACCGGCACATCGAGGTTCTTCAGGTTGTGCAGCGCGGCACCGCGCAGCATCAGCCTGGGCTCCGTGGCCACCACCGCGCGGCGCGGCTTCAGCGGGTGCCGCATCGGGTGCGCGAGGAAGCGCCCGGTGACGGACTCGGCATTCGCCGACAGCGTCGCCGCACTGCCCTCGGCGACCAGCCGGCCGCCGCGCTTGCCGGCGCCCGGGCCGATGTCGATGATGTGGTCGGCGCGGCGGATGGTGTCCTCGTCGTGTTCGACGACCACCAGCGTGTTGCCCTTGTCGCCGAGCTTGTGCAGCGCGTCGAGCAGGATCTGGTTGTCGCGCGGGTGCAGGCCGATGGTCGGCTCGTCGAGCACGTAGCAGACGCCCTGCAGGTTGCTGCCGAGCTGCGCCGCCAGGCGGATGCGCTGCGCCTCGCCGCCCGAGAGCGTGGGCGCTGCACGGTCGAGCGTGAGGTAGCCCAGGCCGACCTCCTCGAGGAACTCGAGGCGGCTCTGGATCTCCGTGACCACGTCGCGGGCGATGTCGGCATCGCGGCCGACCAGGCGCAGCGCCTCGATCCACCGGCGGCAGTCCGACACGCTCATGCGTGCCACCGCAGTGATCGCCTCGTTCTCGAAGGTCACGCCGCGCGAGGCGAGGTTCAACCGCGTGCCGCCGCAGTCGGGGCACGGCGCGTCGACCAGGCCGTCGACCTCGGGCTCCTCCGACGGGAAACTCTGCTCGCGGCCCTTGTTGTCGTCATCGTCGCGTTTCGAGTCGTCGTAGGCCTTGCGCTGCTCGCGCGTCAGCGCGAGGCCGGTGCCGACGCAGGTGGTGCACCAGCCGTGCTTGCTGTTGTAGCTGAACATGCGCGGGTCCAGCTCGGGGTAGCTGGTGCCGCAGACCGGGCAGGCGCGCTTGGTCGAGAACACCTTCACCGTGCCGATGCGCACGGTCGGCGTGCCGGCGAGCATCGCGCCCTTCAGGCCATCCAGCGGCGCGAGCAGGTGCATCACGCCCTTGCCGAGCTCCAGCGCCTTGGCCAGCAGTTCGCGCAACTCGGCCTCGTTGTCGGGCGACACGATGAGGTCGCCCACCGGCAGCTCCAGCGTGTGCTCCTTGAACCGGTCCAGGCGCGGCCACGGGTCCACCTTGAGGAACTCGCCGTCGACGCGCAGGTGCGAGTGGCCGCGCGCCTTGGCCCACTTGGCGAGATCGGTGTAGACGCCCTTGCGGTTGACGACCAGCGGCGCGAGCAGGCCGACGTGCTGGCCCTTGTGGTCGCGCAGCAGCTGTGCCGCGATGCTCTCCGCACTCTGCGGCTTCACCGGTGCGCCGTCCTTGCTGCAGTGCTGCAGGCCGAGCTTCACGTAGAGCAGGCGCAGGAAGTGCCACACCTCGGTGGTGGTGGCCACCGTGCTCTTGCGCCCGCCGCGCGAGAGGCGCTGCTCGATTGCGACCGTCGGCGGGATGCCGTACACCGCATCCACCTCGGGCCGACCCGCCGGCTGCACGATGCTGCGCGCATAGGCGTTCAGCGATTCGAGGTAGCGCCGCTGCCCCTCGTTGAAGAGAATGTCGAAGGCCAGCGTGCTCTTGCCCGAGCCCGACACGCCGGTGACGACGTTGAACTTGCCGCGCGGGATGTCGACGTCGAGCGACTTCAGGTTGTGCTCGCGCGCGTTGACGATGCGGATCACCTGCTCGCTGACACGGCGCTCGTCTCGCGCTGCCTTGACGAGGAACTGCAGCGGCACGCCCTCCTCGGCCACCGGCACGCCGATGCCGATGGCGCGCTCGTAGTCGGCCAGCGCCTTGCCGGTGTGCGAGGCCGGGTGGCGCTTCACTTCCTCCGGCGTACCGACGCAGACCACCTGCCCGCCGGCGTCGCCGCCCTCGGGGCCGAGGTCGACCAGCCAGTCGCTGGCGCGGATCACATCGAGGTTGTGCTCGATGACGATGATCGAGTGGCCCGCCTCCAGCAGCTTGCGGAAGGCGCGCATCAGCTTGGCGATGTCGTCGAAGTGCAGCCCGGTGGTCGGCTCGTCGAACAGGTACAGCGTGCCCTTGCGCGCCAACGGCTGGCGGCTTGCCGCGCCGTTCTGCGAGGCCTCGGCGAGGAAGCCCGCGAGCTTGAGGCGCTGGGCCTCGCCGCCCGACAGCGTGGGCACCGGCTGGCCGAGCTTCACGTACTCGAGGCCGACATCGACGATCGGCTGCAGCACGCGCAGCACCTCGCGATCGTCGCGGAACAACTGCACCGCCTCGCTGACGGTGAGCTCGAGCACGTCGGCCACCGACAGGTCGCGGATCACGTCGCCGGGCAGGCGGCGGTCGATCTTCACGTCGAGCATCTCGGCGCGGTAGCGGCGGCCGTCGCAATCCTGGCAGCGCAGGTAGACGTCGCTGAGGAACTGCATCTCGACATGCTCGAAGCCCGAGCCGCCGCAGGTCGGGCAGCGGCCGTCGCCGGCGTTGAAGCTGAACATGCCGGCGCCGTAGCCGCGCTGCAGCGCCAGCGGCGCCTGCGCGAACAGCTTGCGGATCTCGTCGAAGGCGCCGACATAGCTCGCCGGGTTGGAGCGCGCCGTCTTGCCGATCGGCGACTGGTCGACGAAGACGGCGTCGGTGAGCCAGTCCGCGCCGAGCAGGCGGTCGTGCTCGCCGGGCGTCTCGGTGGCCTTGCCGAAGTGGCGTTGCAGCGCCGGGTAGAGCACGTCCTGAATCAGCGTGCTCTTGCCCGAGCCCGACACGCCGGTCACGCAGACCAGGTGATGCAGCGGGAAGGCCACCGTCACATTCTTCAGGTTGTGCTCGCGCGCACCCTCGACGATCAGCTTCGGCGTGGCCTCCGACACCAGCCGCTTGATGCCCATGCTGACGTGCTTGCGCCCGCCGAGGTAGGCGCCGGTGAGCGTGTCGGCGGAGCGGATCGCCTCGGGCGTGCCGTCGAAGACGATGGTGCCGCCGCGCTCGCCGGGGCCGGGGCCCATGTCGATGAGGCGGTCGGCGGCGAGCATCACCGCCGGGTCGTGCTCGACGACGACCAGCGTGTTGCCCGCGTCGCGCAGCCGGTGCATGGCCTCGACGATGCGGTTCATGTCGCGCGGGTGCAGGCCGATGCTCGGTTCGTCGAGCACGAACATGGTGTTGACCAGCGAGGTGCCCAGCGCCGTCGTCAGGTTGATGCGCTGCACCTCGCCGCCGGACAGCGTGCGGCTCTGCCGGTCGAGCGTGAGGTAGCCGATGCCGACGTCGCACAGGTACTTGAGCCGCGTCTGGATCTCGCCGAGCAACAGCTTGAGCGCCTCGTCGAGCATGCTGCTGGGCAGGCTGATGCGGTCGAAGAAACGGCGGATGCGGTCGATCGGCAGCAGCATCAGGTCGTGCACCGTCAGGCCGGGCAGTGCCTCGAGCTGCGCGCGCGACCAGTTCACACCCTGCGGCATGAAGCGCCGCGCCGGCTCGAACACCGAGTCGGCATCTTCCTTGGTGCCCAGGCGCCACAGCAGCGCCTCGGTCTTCAGCCGCGCACCGCCGCACACATGGCAGGGCGTGTAGCTGCGGTACTTGGACAGCAGCACGCGGATGTGCATCTTGTAGGACTTCGATTCGAGGTACTCGAAGAAGCGCTTGACGCCGTACCACTGCTTGTTCCAGTTGCCGTTCCAGTTCGGCGAGCCGTTGATCACCCAGTCGCGCTGGCCTTCGGTGAGCGCCGACCACGGCGTGTCACGGGGGATGCCCGCCTCGCCGCCGTACTTGAGCAGGTCGTCCTGGCATTCTTTCCAGGCCGGCGTCTGCATCGGCTTGATGGCGCCGGAGCGCAGCGTCTTGCGGTGGTCGGGAATGACCAGGCCGTAGTCGACACCGATCACGCGGCCGAAGCCACGGCAGGTGTCGCAGGCGCCGTAGGCCGAGTTGAAGCTGAACATCGCAGGCTGCGGATCGGCGTAGCGCAGGTCGCTGTCGGGGCAGTGCAGGCCGGTGCTGAAGCGCCACAGATCCGGCTCACCCTCCTCTTTCAAGGCGTAGACGTTGACACGCCCGCTGCCGCGCTTGAGCGCCATCTCGATGGCCTCGACGGCGCGGACCTTCTCGGTGCCCTGCAGGCGGAAGCGGTCGGCCACCACGTCGAGCAGCGTGCGCGGGCCGGTTGGCGAGGCCACCTCGCGCTGCGCCTGCACGCGGGTGAAGCCACTGGCCGCAAGCCATTGCTCGATGTCGGCTTCGCTGGTGCCCGCGGGCAGTTCGACCGGGAAGGTGACGACCAGTCGCGGATCGGCCTCCTTCGTGCGCGCCATCAACTCGGCGTAGATCGTCTCCGGCGAATCGTGACGCACGCGCTGCGCGGTCTGCTTGTCGAACAACTCGGCGGCGCGCGCGAACAGCAGCTTCAGGTGGTCGTTCAGCTCGGTCATCGTGCCGACCGTCGAGCGCGAGCTGCGCACCGGGTTGGTCTGGTCGATGGCGATGGCCGGCGGCACGCCGTCGACACGGTCGACCGCCGGGCGGTCCATGCGGTCGAGGAACTGGCGTGCATAGGCGCTGAAGGTTTCGACATAGCGCCGCTGGCCTTCGGCATAGAGCGTGTCGAACACCAGGCTGGACTTGCCCGAGCCGCTGGGCCCGGTCACGACCGTCATTTCTCCGGTGCGGATGTCGAGGTCGAGGTTCTTCAGGTTGTGCTGGCGGGCCCCGCGGATGCGAATCGTGCCGATGCCACCGTTCTTGCCGGTCTCGCTGCTGCTGTCCATGGGCCTCCAGGGCGAAGGGAAAGCATTCTAGGGACGTGCCGGCGATCGTGCAGATGTTCACGATCGCGCCTCCGGCACCGGCTATCGTCGGCCCCGTAGACTCGCCACACTCGCTGGTTGTGGCGCCGCCTGGCGCATTCACGGAGATTCAAGATGAAACGAATCGTGCACTGGCTGGCCGCTGTCCTGGGCCTGTGCATCGCCGCCTCCGCGGGGGCACAGATCGTCATCGGGCAGACATCGGGCTTCTCCGGCCCAGTGGCCGCCGGCGTCAAGGAAGTCTCCGACGGCGCCAAGCTGTACATCGACGCCACCAACGCCAAGGGCGGCGTCAACGGCCAGTCGATCGAGATCGTCGCCATGGACGACAAGTTCGACCCCAAGCTCGCCGGCGAGAACGCCAAGGCGCTGATCACCGAAAAGAACGTCGCGGCGCTGTTCCTCAGCCGCGGCACGCCGCACACGCAGGCTATCGTGCCGCTGCTCGAGCAGTACAAGGTGCCGCTGATCGCGCCCTCCACCGGCGCCATGGTGCTGCACAAGCCGGTCAACCCCTGGGTGTTCAACGTGCGCGCCACCTACCAGCGCGAGGCCGAGCGCGCGGTGCAGCACCTCAGCCTGATCGGCATGGACCACATCGGCGTGATCCACGTCGAAGACACTTTCGGCGCCGACCTGCTCGAAGGCGCGAAACGGGGCTTCTCGGGCGTGGGCAAGAACGCCGTCTTCATCGAGAAATACGATCGCGCCAAGTGGGACTTCTCGAAGATCGCGCCCCTGGTGGCCAGCTCCGGCGTGCAGGCGGTGCTGTTCATCGGTTCGGGCAACGCGGTGGCCGACGGCATCGAGGCGATCCGCAAGGCCGGCTCGCGCGCGCAGATCGTCACCTTCTCGAACAACGCCTCGGGCGGCTTCGTCAAATCGCTCAAGGAGAACGCCCGCGGCGTCATCGTCACGCAGGTGTTCCCCTACGAGCGTTCGCTGTCGGCGCCGATGGTGAAGGAAGCGCACGACCTTGCCGTGGCCAAGGGGCTGGAAGGCGTGTCGCCGGCGATGCTGGAAGGATTCGCCGCGGCCAAGGTGCTGGTGGCCGCGCTCAAGCGGGCCGGACCGAATCCGACGCGCGCAAAGATCCAGCAGGCGCTGGAGGGCATGAGCAAGGTCGACATCGGCGGGCTCGAAGTGAGCTACAGCGCGACCGACCACACCGGCCTGGACTTCGTCGACCTGTCCATCATCGGCACCGACGGGAAGTTCCGCCGCTGATGAGCCTGCCGCGGCCCCGCGCTCGCAGCAGCCCGCAGCGCCGCGTCGCGCCGGTGCTTCGCGTCAGCGGCACGCTGGACCAGACCGTCTACGACGCGCTGTTCGACGCCGTCATGCAGGGTCGCCTGAAGCCCGGCCAGCGGCTCGGCGAGGCGGGGTTGTGCGAGCAGTTCCAGGTCAGCCGCACCGTGGTGCGCCAGGCCCTTCGCCGGCTGGCCGAATCGCAGATCGTCGAGATCGTGCCGAACAAGGGCGCCACCGTGGCGGCTCCCGGTCCCGAAGAGACACGCGAGGTGTTCGAGGCGCGGCGCGCCATCGAAGGCGCCATCATGCGCGCCGTGGCGGCACGCATCGGTGCGCTCGACCTGCAGAGGCTGCAGGCGCGCCTGGATGCGGAGCATGCCGCGCTGCACGAAGGCGACCACGGCCGCTGGGTCTCGCTGGCCGGCGGCTTCCATCTCGCATTGGCGCAGTTGTGCGGCAACCGCGTGCTGCAGCGCCTGCTCACCGAGCTGATGACACGCTGCTCGCTGATCGTCGCGCTCTACGAGGCGCCGGGCGAGGCCGCGTGCGAACACGACGAGCACCAGCGCATCGTCGAGCTGCTCGGGCTGCGCGACGGCGACGGCGCGGCCGCGCTGATGGACCAGCACCTGCGCGCGCTCGAGTCGCGCCTGGCCCTGCCGCGCACGGCGAGCTGAGTTCGCCGGCACAGCACGGGCTTGGGTCGGGATGACCCAAGTTGGGCGCGAGACGCCCTCATTTGGTGAATGTATACATTCCCGTATTGCTCAACTTATCTCAATTAAATCAATGACTTAATTCGCATCAACGGCTGGCACTGATTGTGCCTGTATACAATCAGCCGGCCCGGCTCCGGCACCCCTTCACCCCACAGGAGCCCACCCATGCAACGTCGTCGTCTGCTGCTCGCCTCCGGCATTGCTGCCACCGCACCCGCCCTCTGGCCGGTGGCGGCCCGCGCGGCCGCGCCACTGAAGATCGGCTTCATCTACTCCGGCCCGATCGCCGACATCGGCTGGACCTACCAGCACGACCTCGGCCGCCTGATGGTCGAGAAGGAGTTCGGCAACAAGGTGCAGACGGTCTACGTCGAGAAGGTGCCCGAGTCGGCCGACGCCGACCGTGTGATCCGCCAGCTCGTCAACGACGGCTGCAAGATGATCTTCACCACCTCGTTCGGCTTCATGGACCCGACGATCCGCGTGGCCGCCGATTTCCCCGACGTGGCCTTCGAGCATTGCTCGGGCTACAAGACTGCCAAGAACGTGGGCATCTACCAGACGCGCTTCTACGAGGGCGCCTATCTCATCGGCCTGCTCGGCGGCAAGATGACGAAGACCAATACCTTCGGCTACGTGGCGCCCTTCCCGATCCCCGAGGTGATCCGCAACCTGTCGGCCTGGACGCTCGGCGCACGCGCCGTCAATCCGAAGGTGGGCGTGAAGGTGGTGTGGATCAACTCCTGGTACGACCCGGGCCGCGAGCGCGAAGCCGCGCAGGCGCTGATCGACCAGGGTGCCGACGTGCTCTACCAGAACACCGATTCCTCGGCCGTGGTTTCGCTCGCGCAGAGCAAGGGCCTGTACGCGTTCGGGCAGGACTCCGACATGACGCGCTTCGGCCCGAAAGCCCACCTGTCGGGCAACACGCTGAACTGGGGTGTCTACTACGTGCACAAGGTGCGCCAGATGCTCGAGGGCAAGTGGAAGTCCGAGGACACCAAGTGGGGCATGAAGGAAGGCATCGTGCAGGTGGTGCCGCCCAATGCCGAGGTGCCCAAGGACGTGGCGGCGCTGTTCGAGGCGAAGAAGGCCGAGATCCTGGCTGGCAAGTTCCACCCCTTCACCGGCCCGATCAAGGACACCACCGGCGCCGTGCGCGTGCCCGCCGGCCAGACGCTGGCCGAGGACGAGCTGTGGAAGATGAAGTGGTACGCCGACGGCGTGCTCGGCAAACAACCCTGACCCGGGACCGTTGACGATGGAGATCGACTTCGCGCAGCTCACCGCCTATCAGCGCTACAAGCTGATGGCCAGCCTGATCGTGCCCCGTCCGATCGCCCTCGTCACCACGCTGGGCGCCAGTGGCGTGGCCAATGCCGCGCCCTTCTCCATGTTCAACATGCTCGGCGAGGACCCGCCGATCGTGATGCTCTCCATCAACCGGCTCAAGGACGGCCGGTTGAAGGACACGGCGGCGAACATCCTGGCCAATGGCGAGTTCGTCGTGCACATCAGCGACGAGGCGATCGCCGCGAAGATGCATGCCTGCGGCGAGTCGCTGCCGCCCGAGGTCAGCGAGCTGGAGCGGTTCGGCCTGCACGCCCTGCCCTCGCAGACCGTCAAGCCACCGCGCATCGCCGAGGCGCCGGTGGCCTTCGAGTGCGTGCTGCACGAGAAGCTCGAGACCGAGAGCCGCTACGTCTTCATCGGCCGCGTGCTGTGGCTGCATGCGCGCGATGGCCTGGTCGATGCGCAGACCTGGCGCGTGCGCCTGCAGGACTACCACCCGGTGGGCCGCTTCGGCGCGAGCTTCTACATCACCACGCGCGACCGCTTCGCGATCGACGGGCAGGACCGCGAAAGCCGCGCCAGTACGCCGATCGACGAGATCTGAACAAGGAGCCCCGCATGCCCATCACCGACGCCGACCACGAACCGATGCGCCTGGCCATCGAGGCCTCGCGCGAGGCCGTCGCCGAGGGCAACATGCCCTTCGGCGCCACGCTGGTGTCGCCCGAAGGCGCCCTGCTGTGGACGGCGAGGAACAACCAGGTCACCCGCGGCGACTGCACCGGCCACGCCGAGCTCGTGCTGGTGCGCGAGGCCACCGCGAAGCTGGGCGCCGAGGCATTGCGCGGCGGCACGGTGTACGCCAGCGGCGAGCCCTGCGCGATGTGCAGCGGCGCGATGTTCTGGGCCGGCATCCGCCGCGTGGTGTTCGCCGCCTCGCAGCAGGACATCATCGACGCGCTGGGCGGCGACCAGCTGCCGATCCGCAGCGCCCAGGTCTACGCTGGTGCGTCGCCGGCGGTGCAGGTCGACGGCCCGCTGCTGGGATCCAGTGCGATCGAGGTCCTGCGCGAGGCAGGCCGCCAGCTCAGCCGGTGAGCACCGGGCGCAGCGCGTCGATCTCTTCCACGACGAAATCGAAGAAGGCGGCGACACGCGGAGTGCGCCGCAGCTCGGCCGTGGTGAGGATGCGCCAGATGCGCGCCAGTTCGGGCACCGGGCCGAGCACGCGCACGAGTTCCGGCTCGGCGTCGGCGATCGCCGTCGGCAAGGGCGCGATGCCGACACCGGCCTTCACCGACTGCAGCACGCCCAGCACGCTGTCGTTGCGCGCCGCCATGCGCGCGGCCGGCGCGACGCTGCGCAGCCAGACTGCCGCCCGGTGGCCGGACATCGCCTCGTCGAACCCGACCAGCGCATGCTGCGCGAGATCGTCGACGGCCTGCGGCTGGCCCCGGCGGGCCACGTAGCCCCGGCTGGCATAGACGGCCCACAGCGAATCGCCGATCTTGCGGCCAATCAGCGCGCCATCGACGGTGTCGCCGGAGCGCAGCGCCACGTCGATCTCGCCCTTGGCCAGATCGAGGTAGCGGTCGCTCATCACGAACTCGACGCGCAGGCCCGGGTACCGGGCATGGAATCGGTCCAGCAGGCCCGAGGCGGTGAGTCGCGAGACCAGCGGCTCCGGGCAGGTGACACGAACGACACCGATGGCTTCGCGCCGGGCCGACTCCAGGTGCTGTTCGAGCGCTTCCACTGCCTGTGCCACCTGGCGGGCGTGCGGCAGGATCTCCCGGCCAAACTCGGTGAGACGGTATCCCGCGGCCTCGCGCTTGACGAGCGACTGGCCGATGCGGCGCTCCAGTTCCGCCACGCGGCGCTGCACGGTCGACGGATCGACGCCCAGCGCGCGGCCGGCCGCCAGGGTGCTGCCATGCTGCGCGAGCGCCAGCAGGTAGCGCAGGTCGTTCCAGTCGAACATGGCCGCATCATGCGGCAGTTCTGCGGCCCCCCGCTGCAGACTTGCGGCTCCCGCGACGTGCAGCGGCGCCCTAAGCTGCGCGCGAAGGAGACGCCCATGACCCCCCATCGCTTGGCCCTCGCACTGCTGCTCGCCCCGCTGGCCGCGCTCGCCCAGGACGCCGTCACCACCGACGGCGACAAGTACACGCTCGTTCTGGAAAACGCGCAGGTGCGAGTGCTGTCCTACCGGGACCTGCCGGGGCAGCGCACGCACGAACACCGCCACCCGGCCTTCGTGGCAGTGGCGCTGGCACCATTCCAGCGCGTGCTGCACCTGCCCGACGGCAAGCGCATGCGCCGCGAGTTCCGCGCCGGCGAGGTGATGTGGTCCGACGCGCAGACGCACATCGGCGAGAACGTCGGCAACACGCCGACCGAGGTGG
Organism: Rhizobacter sp. AJA081-3; assembly: GCF_017795745.1. GTDB lineage: Bacteria > Pseudomonadota > Gammaproteobacteria > Burkholderiales > Burkholderiaceae_C > Piscinibacter. The sequence goes on from NZ_CP059067.1 coordinate 4,227,733, forward strand.
TGCTCATCGAGCTCAAGCCCGCACCGCCGACGGCCGCCTGCGGCAGTCGCTGAATCGCACCGCCCTGCTCAGGCCGCAGCGTCCAGGCGGAAGATCGCCCGGACGTCCGGGCCGAGGGGCGGCGGCGCGAGTGGCCGGCCGGCCAGGGCGGGCACCACCTCGTCCGTACCCACCACGCCCTTGCGGCCCATGAACAGCGTCGTCACGTAGGCGGTGCACACCGGGCGACCGGGGTCGCTGGACCGGTAGAACTCATGCTGGAAATAGAACCAGCGCTCGTCCCAGTGCACGATGCGCGTGTGCAGCTCGAAGCGCTCGAAGGGCTTGAGCGAACGCCGGTAGTGGATGTGGGCCTGGCCCACCGGCGCGACCCAGCGGTTGCGCACCACGCCACGGAACAGGTCGCAGCGCAGCAGGAAGTCGATGCGCGCGATGTCCATCAGCGACTGGTAGCGGCCGTTGTTCATGTGGCCGAAGGCGTCGATGTCGCCGGGCAGCACGCGCCAGCGCGTCACGCAGGTGGCGTGCGGGTCGAGCGTGGGCAGGCGGGCGGCGCGGACGAAGGTCTTGAGCAGGCGAAGAAGGGCAAGCATGGTGTCCGGTACCACGCAGCCTCGGCCGGAATCCGGACATCACCCCGCCAGGAAACGCTCCACCAGGGCGAACTGCGCCGGCGTGTTCAGCGCCGGTGCGTGGCCGCAGCCGGCGATCTCGACCACCACCGCGCGCGGCCCGCGATTGCGCATCTGCTCGGCGGTGTCGGCCAGCAGCAGGTCGGAGTCCTCGCCGCGCAGGCACAGCACCGGGATGTCCAGCGTGTCCCACTCGTCCCACCGCAGGTAGTCGTCGTCGTGGTGGGTGAACTGCATCACCATCGCCGGGTCGTAGTGCGGCGTGACGCGGCCGTCGGGCAGGCGCCGCACCGAGGTCTCGGTCAGGCGCCGCCACTGCGCAGCGCTCAGCCAGCCGTAGGGCTTGTAGACGGTGCGGAAGTACTGCTCCAGCTCGCTCACGGTCGCGAAGGCCGCCGGGCTGCCGGCGTAGCTGCGGATGCGCTGGATCGCCGCGTCGGCGAGCTGCGGGCCGTTGTCGTTGAGCACCAGCCGGCGGATGCGGCCCTGCAGCGCGGTCGCTGCGGCGACGATGCCGATGGCCCCGCCCATCGAGGTGCCGAGCCAATGGAAACGCTCGATGCCCAGCCCGTCGACCAGCGCGGCGGCCAGCTTCACGTAGAACGCCAGGCAGTACTCCTGCTCGGGCGCCGGGCTCCATTGGCTGAGTCCGCGGCCGATCGTGTCGGGGCAGATCACCCGGTAGCGCTGCGAGAGGTGCCGTGCGATGTCGTCCATGTCGCGGCCAGTGCGCGCCAGGCCGTGCCAGGCGATCACCGTCTCGGCATGCCGCGAGCCCCACTCGGTGTAGTGGAGTTCGCGGCCTTCGCAGGCGATGTAGTTCGACGTGAAACTCATGCCGCCTCGGCTCTCAGTCGGGAACCACCAGCGTGTTGCCCTGCATGCGGATCGCGTCGGCCTGCGCCGGGCGGCGAACGATCGGCGGCACGTTGTCGGCGGTGATCGCCGGCGCGGCACCGGCCACCCCGCCGCGCGGCACGGTGCGCACCACCTGGCTGTCGGGCAGCGGCTGGCCGTGGCGCAGGTGCGCATACATCGCGTCGAGCGCGCGGTTCAGGTAGACGTGCAGCGGGATGTAGCGCGTGTCGTAGCCGCCCAGCAGCGTCGGCAGGCCGATGAAGGTGTCGAAGTGCTGCGCGTTGGTGACCTCGATGTACGACAGCCGGCTGTGCCGCCCCTCGACGCGCTTGTTCAGCGCCGTGTAGGGCCGCGAGCTGTGGTTCACCGGGATCAGCGCGTCGGCGCGGCCGTGCACGATGATCGCCGGCTTGCGCTGAAGGTTGCCGCTGCGCAGCGTCTCGCCAATCCCCTGCTGCAGCGCCAGTGCCTTCGCGTCGCTGCCGGTGAGCAGGTTGCGCAGGCACAGCGCGCCGTCGAGGTTGAAGTCCTGCTTGAAGGTCGAGGGCGACAAGGACACCAGGTCGCGCAGCACCCGGCCCGGGCTCAGGTTGTTGATGAGCTGCACGCCCGAAGACGGCGGCACGCCGTTGCCGGTGGCGGCCATCGCCGCGAGAGACGCTGGCAGCAGCGTGTCGACTTCGAACGAGGCCGTCGTGGCCGCATAGCTGTAGCCGCACAGCGAATCGGCCACGCTGGAGCGCGACAGCGCATTGCCGAAGGTCACCGCCACCGCCGGCGCCACCTCGAAGGCGGCGAGCGACGCATGCAGCACCGCCGACTCCGGCTCCCAGCCGTAGGCCGCCAGCTTGGCGAGCGCTTCGTCGGCCTGGCCGGTGGTGGTGTCGGCCGTCAGCAGGCCCTTGGCCTTGAGCGAGGCGCAGCGGTTGGCGGCAAACGCCGCCACCACGAAGCCGATGCCCGGCGCGCCGGCCACCTGCGGCGACAGCGCCGCGCAGCTCTGGAACAGGTTGGCCTGCGTGGTGTAGTCGTACAGCACCTTGCCGGCGGTGGCCTGCAGCACGCCACCGCGTTGCACGGCGATGCCGGCGTCCTGCGGCAGCTCGACGGCCGGTTCGGACACGGCCACGCCGTCGATCAGGCGCTCGCGGTCGAGCTCGGCGGCCGACAGCGCCGAGGCGCCGCCGTTGCTGACGCTCGAGGCGATCACCAGGGTGTTGGCCGGGCGGATCGTGCGCAGCGTCTCGCCCTTCGGCAGCGCGATGCCGTAGCGCTCGTTCAGCGCCCAGTAGGCGAACTCGATCGCCTGCAGCGTGAAGCGACCCCAGTCCTTCTCGGGGTTGCGCTGCGAGTGCGCATGCTTGAAGGCGAAGCGGTTCGGCGTGGCGGCGTTGAAGGCGGCAAGCTGCGCCGCGTCCAGCGGCGCGCGGAACTGCGCCGAGTCGCCGGCCGCGGCGGCCGTGGCACGCGTGCCGTCGATCAGCGGCACGGTGTCGGCCACCAGGTCGTGCGCGGCGGCGCCGGTGCCCTTGTCGGTGTAGGCCACCGCGCAGCCGCGCTTGAGGCCCCACTCGCCGGTGCTGATGCCGCCGTACACGCCGCGCGAACCCGACGAGGTGGCGGTGACGATGCAGGGCTTGCGCGGGTCGAAGTGGGCCGGAACCTGCACCATCAGCACGACGTTCTGCGACACGGCACTGCCATCGGCACCGCGGCTGTAGGCGATGTACTCGGTGCCGGCGATCCGGCCTTCGCCGGCGGTCACCGTACCGTCGGCCGCCACGTTCGGGCCGTAGAGCGTGCCGTAGCCGCCGGCCGCCGTCATGTCGACGATGGCGCGGTAGTTGTTGTAGATCGCCGCGCGGCGCAGCTCGGCTGCGCTGGGCGCCAGCGCATTGGCGTAGCCCGGCGCCACGACGCTGGCCAGGCCGGTCTTGCCCAGGCCGGCAGTCAGCAGGTCATCGGTCGTGCCGTCATAGGCTGTCTTGCGCACCTCGCCGGCGATGAATCGCGGGAGGCGGTTGAACAGGCCACGCGGGCCGCGGTCGGCCCGCTCATCGGCGCCGCGATCGCGGTCGGTCGAGGCGGTCTGCGCCGTGGCGCGCGCGTCGGCCGTGGCCGCTTCGCCGCCGCCCCCGCAGGCCGCGGTGAGGGCCGCCGCCGCCAGCGGTGCGAACAGGTTCTTCGTCTTCATGCCTTGTCTCCTCCGGGTGGTGCGCGTCTCATCGCGCGCAGTCGCCCCACCACGCCGGTGGGGAAGTGATAAACCGACAACACGAACAGCAGGCCCAGCCAGAGCAGCCAGCGGTCGGGCGAGACGAGCGCCGCGAGCACGGGCACACCCTCCAGCGCCGATGCGCCGAGCTTGAGCAGGTCCTGCAGGTAGTTCTGCGCGATGACGAACAGCACCGAGCCGATCACCGCGCCATACACCGTGCCCATGCCGCCGATGACGACGACGAGCAGGATGTCGAGCATGATCTCGAAGGACAGCGAGGTGTCCGGCCCCTGGTAGCGCAGCCACAGCGCGAGCAGGCAGCCAGCCAGCGTGGCGAACAGCGCCGACAGCACCGAGGCCAGCGTGCGCCACACCACCGTGCGGTAGCCGATCGCCTCGGCGCGGAAGTCGTTCTCGCGGATCGCCTGCAGCACGCGGCCGAAGGGCGAGTTGACGATGCGCAGCAGCGCCAGAACGAGCAGCGCCGCGACACCGAACAGCAGGTAGTAGGTGACGAAGCGCCCATCGACCGATGCGCCCAGCAGCGGCGCGTCGAGGTACAACGTGCCGGGCTGCAGCGCCTCGGGCACCTTGAAGTTCAGGCCGTCCTCGCCGCCGGTGAAGTCCGACAGCTGCGAGGCCAGCGTCAGGAAGGCCGAGGCCACAGCCAGCGTGATCATCGCGAAGAAGATCGCCTTCACGCGCAGCGAGGCCAGGCCGATGAGCAGCGCCAGCGCCAGCGACACGAGCAGCGCCGCGCCCGTGCCCAGTGCCACCGCGCCCCAGCCCGGGCCCAGACGCGTGCTGGCGATGGCGATGCCGTAGGCGCCGATGCCGAAGAACATCGTGTGCGCGAAGCTGACGATGCCGGTGTAGCCGAGCAGCAGGTCGAAGCTGGCCACCAGCACGATGAAGACGATGATCTTGGCCGCCACGTTCAGCGCCTTCGTGCCGGGGAACAGGAAGGGCGTGAGCGCCAGACCGAGCACGATGGCCACGAGCAGGATCGCCAGCCAGCGGCTGCGCGGGAGGTCGTCGGAGAGCAGGCGTCGAATCATCGTGCTCACCGGTTTGCCACGGGGTACAGGCCCTGCGGCCGCCACAGCAGCACCGCCACCATCAGCGCGATGCTCGCGAAGGCGGTGAACACCGGCGCGACGAAGCCGGTGTAGTTGACCAGCAGGCCGACCAGCAGCGCACCGACGAAGCAGCCCAGCGTCGAGCCGAGGCCGCCGATGATGATGACGATGAAGATCAGCACGTTGACCTGCGCGCCGAGCTGCGGAATGACGTTCTGCTGGAACAGCCCCCACATCACGCCACCCAGGCCGGCCAGGGCCGAGCCGACGACGAACACGCCGACGAACAGGCGGCGGATGCGGTAGCCGAGCGCCTCGACCATCTCGCGGTCCTGCACGCCCGCGCGCACCAGCAGGCCGATCTTCGTGCGCACCAGCACGTGGAGCATGGCGGCGAGCACGAAGGCGCCGATGGCCACCGCGAGCACGCGGTACTTGCCGATCGCGGCGTCGCCGATCAGGATGGAGCCGCGCAGCGCCTCGGGCAACGCGAGCGGGCGCTGCTCGGGGCCCCAGATCACCTTGATCAGCTCCTCGCCGATGATCATGCCGCCCATGGTGATGAGGATCTGCTTGAGGTGCTGGCCGTACACCGGCCGCACCATCACGCGCTCGAAGGCCCAGCCGATGGCACCGGCCAGCGCCATCGCCGCCACCATCGCGGTGAACACTGCCACCAGGTTGCGCACGAGGCTGTCCACCGACGTCCAGTCGGCCATGCCGGCGAACACCGTGGTCGCCACGTAGGCGCCGAAGGCGATGAACACGCCGTGGCCGAAGTTCAGCACGTCCATCAGGCCGAAGACGAGCGTGAGGCCCGAGGCGGTGACGAAGACGATCATGCCCATGGCCAGGCCGGCGATGGTCAGCGTCAGCCAGGTCGAGGGCGAACCGATCAGCGGCAGCGCCAGCAGCGCGAGCAGCGGCACCAGGGCCAGCGGCAGCCAGTCGAAGCTGGCCTTCGGGATGGCGGCGGTGCTCATTGGTGCGCTCCCAGCGACAGACCGAGCAGGCGCTGCTGAAGCGCGTCGTTCTCCGCCAGCTCGGCCATGGCGCCGCGGTGCACGACGCGGCCGTCGTCCATCACCGCGACGGTGTCGCCCAGCGCCCGGGCCATCGCGAAGTTCTGCTCGACCAGCAGCACGGTGGTCTGCGTTGTCTTCAACTCGCGCAGCGCGGCGATCAGGTTGCCGACGATGGCCGGTGCCAGGCCCTTGCTCGGCTCGTCGATCAGCAGCAGCCGCCGCGGCTCGACGATGGCGCGCGCGATGGCCAGCATCTGCTTCTGCCCGCCCGACAGCTTGCCGGCCGGATACAGCCAGAACTTCTTCAGCGCCGGGAACAGGCCGAAGATCCAGTCCAGGCGCTGCGTGTCGATGTCGTCGATGCGGCGTGCACCACGCGCGGCGAGCAGCAGGTTCTCGCGAACCGTCAGGTCGCCGAAGATGCCCATGCTCTCGGGCACGTAGGCGATGCCGAGCTGCGCGATGTCGGGCGTGGGGCGGCGATGGATGGTCGCGCCTTCGAAACTCACCGTCCCCGCCGACGCGGCCCACAAGCCCATGATCGTGCGCAGCGTGGTCGTCTTGCCGGCGCCGTTGCGACCGAGCAGCATGGTCACCTGGCCCAGCGGCACCTCGAAGTCCACGCCATGCAGGATGTGGTAACTGCCGATGTGGGTGTGCACGCCTTCGAGCTTGAGGAGCGTGCTCATGCCGGCTCCTCCACCGTGCTGGTGCCGAGGTAGGCGCTCTGCACCACCGGCGAGGCGATCACCGCCTCGGGCTCGCCGTCGGCGACGAGCTGGCCGTTGTGCAGCACGATGATGCGGTCGGCCAGCTCGCGCACGACGTCCATCTTGTGCTCGACGAGCAGGATGGTCTTGTTGCGCTGCTGCTTGAGCGCGCGGATCAGGTCCAGCACCACCGGCACGTCGTCGACGCTCATGCCGGCCGTGGGCTCGTCGAACATGTAGACGCTCGGCTCCAGCGCCATCAGCATCGCCACCTCGAGCTTGCGCTGGTCGCCGTGCGGCAGGCTGGCGGCGGGCGCGTCGGCGCGGTCGGCCAGCTTGACGCGGTCGACGAGCAGGTGCGCCCGCTCCAGGGTGTTGCGGTGGTCGCTCCACACCGACCACAGGTTCAGGCCCTCGCGGCGGCGCGATTGCACGGCCAGGCGCACGTTCTCCAGCACCGACAGGTTGGGGAACAGCTGCGTCAGCTGGAAGGCTCGGCCGATGCCGCGGTGCGTGCGCTGCGGCGTGGCCTCGTTCGTGATGTCGGCGCCGTTCAGGTGCACCGAGCCTTCGCTGGCGCGCAGCTGGCCGGAGATCAGGTTGAAGTAGGTCGTCTTGCCCGCGCCGTTGGGCCCGACGATGGCCGTCAGCGTGCCGGGCTCGAAGCGGCACGACACATGGTCGACGGCCACGTGGCCACCGAAGCGGATGGTGAGGTCCTTCGTCTCGAGCATGGGGCAGGTCAGGGGCAGGTGCCGATCACGTAGAAGTTCGGCGCGGTCTGCTTCAGCGTGGTGGTGACGAACACGTTCCACAGGCCCATGTTCTGGTTCGAGCCGTTGGCCAATGCGAAGCCGCCGGACACATGGGCGCGGCCGGCCGTGGTGTGCGCGTAGTTCGACGCGGTGAAGCAGGTCGCCGCCACGCTGCCGGTGGTCGTGCCGGTGGCCGGCGCGGACGCGGTGCTCTCGGCGCCGTTGGCGTCGACCGCGGTCACCGTCCAGCTGTAGGTGGTGGCGGCAGCCAGGCCGCTGTCGGTGTAGCTCGTGGCCGCGACCGGCGCGGCGGTGACACGGCCACCGTTGCGATAGACGTGGTAGCCCGCCGCGCCGCTGACGCCGGCCCAGGCCACCACCATGCTGCTGGCGGTGGCGCCCGAGGTCGCCACGCCGGTCGGCGCGGCCAGCGCGGTACCGCCACCACCGCCGCCGGAGCCCGTGCCGGACGCAAGCCGGTCGACCATCGCCTTGATCGCCGCCACCTGCGTGCCGGCTCGCTGCGCGAAGTTGCCACCGTACCAGCCGATCCAGTCCCAGCAGCCGTTGGGGTTGGCCAGCGAGCCGCTGGCGGCGGTGGCGCGGCTGCTGCTGTCCACACGCGTCTGCGGGAACAGCACGACGATGCGGTTGGTGTCGGCCCAGCGTGTGTAGCCGGTGCTCTTGAGGAACCTGTCGCCGATGGTCGCGACGTTCTGCTGGCAGCCGTGCAGCGCCACGTGCAGCCGGCAGCTCGCGCCGGCAGCGCACTCGGCCGGCACGTAGACCCAACCGGTGGGCGCCACGCCCGCGTTGGTGGTGAACGCGGTCTGGTCGAACTCGATGTAGTTGGCGGCCGCCGGCGTGTTGTTGCGTGCGTTGAGCGTGCCGTAGAACTTCGACAGCACGGCCTTGGCGCCGTCGTAGCCGCAGTTGCTGATGTAGGGCGAGACGCTGCTGCTGCAGGCGTTGTTGCCGGTGGCGTCGAAGTCGGTCGGGAACACATGCGCCGTGCTGTTGCGGCGCACGAACTCCAGGTTGGCCGCGGCCACGCCGTTGTTCTGGTACTGCGTCTGCAGCGCCAGCATCGGGTTGGGCCCGACGGTGAAGTCGCTGTTGCCGACGAACAGGAAGATCTTCTGCGCGGCGATGTTGCTCTTCGCGTCGATCGCCGTGCCGCTCCAGTTGTTGATGTCGGCCTGCATCGTGCTCAGCGCCGAGCTGGAGATGCTCGCGTTGTACATGCACGCGGTGTAGCTGGCGTGCCCCGCGCACATGTACGGCCCGCCGGCGAACACGCCCACGCCCTTGAAGGTGGCCGAGTGCGCCACGCCGAGCTGGTTGGCCATGAAGCCGCCCGACGACAGGCCCGAGACGGTGATCTGGGCCTTGTCGATGACGAGCTGCGGCAGCGCCACGGCGGCAAAGGCCGTCGATGACACGAACGCCGCGACGCCCGCGAGTCCTCGCAGGAAAACCGACTTCATGCTTGCCTCCTCAGGCGGCTGTCGCCGCACTCGTGTGGCTCAACGCTTGTTGCGGATCGGCACGGCCATCTCTTCGGCCTTGATCTCGCGCACCAGCTCGGGCACGCCCCAGGCGAAGGCCGGGTCCACCTTGATCTTGAAGTGGTACATCGACTGCATGGCCTGGTGGTCTTCCTTGCGGAAGCTCATCTTGCCCTTGGGCGTCTCGAAGCTCATGCCCTCCATGGTCTTGATGAGCTTCTCGGTGTTCGCGTCGCCGGCGGTCTTCTTCAGCGCCTCGACCACCGCGATCGCCGCGCTCATGCCGCCCGCGGTGAAGAAATCCGGCGGGTTCTTGAACTGCTTGTAGTGGTTGGCCACCAGCCACTCGTTGACCGGGTTCTTCGGGATGCCGAAGTAGTAGTAGGTCGCGCCTTCCATGCCGGGGAAGTTCTTGTACGAGGCCATCGCCGGCAGGATGTTGCCGCCGGTGGCGATTTCGATGTTGTAGCGCTTGAGGTCGAGATCGGCGATCTTGAACGGGTTGCCGGCGCCGGCCCAGATGATGAAGATCACCTTGCGGCCGGGCTGGTCCTTCAGCTTGTCGATCAGGCGCTGCGCACCGGCGGTGAAGTCGGTGGTGTTGGTCGGCAGGTATTCCTCGTGGACGATCTTGGCGCTCTTCACCGCGTCCTTGAAGGCCTTCACGCCATCGCGGCCGAAGGCGTAGTCCTGCGCCAGCGTGGCGATGCTGGTGCCGGCCTTGTCGAGCGCGACGGCGTTGCTGATCGCGTCCTGGCTGCTGTTGCGGCCGGTGCGGAAGATGTACTTGTTCCACTTGTCGCCGGTGATCGAGTCGGCCACGGCCGGCTCGACGAGCAGGATCTTCTTGTACTCCTCGGCGACCGGCAGCAGCGCGAGCGCCACGCCGCTGGAGGTGGGGCCGACGGCGATGTCGGCCTTGTCGTCGCCGTAGGCGGCGGCGAGCAGGCTCTTGCCCACGTCGGGCTTGCCCTGGTCGTCCTTCTCGATGACGACGAGCTTCTTGCCCGCCACCGTCATGGTGCCGCCGGTAGCGTAGTCCAGGCCCATCATGAAGCCGGTGGCGGTCTGCTTGCCGTAGGCCTCGAGCGGGCCGGTCTTGCTGTAGACGTGGGCGATCTTGATCTCGCCCTTGGACTGCGCGAAGGCGAAGGGGAGGCGCTCCAGGGCGGCGACGGCCAGGGTGCCGAGCCAGAGGCGGCGGTGGGCGTGGGGCATGCGGTGTGTCTCCGTGAGATGGCAACAGGGTGGGCACTTGTCGGCCCGTGCCGATCAAAAACGCAAACGCTGTGCCACTCGGCACCGTGCAAACCCTGATCTCCGCCCGGGGCGGCCGCATTCACTGCATGAACGAGAACGACCGCATGGTGCGCAACTGCGGCGACGCTTGCGCGGCGCCGGCATCGAAAGGGTGGTCCAGTCGCCCGTAGCCACCGATGATGCGCATCACGTAGGCGCGCGTCTCGGCATAGGGCGGCACGCCGCGGTAGCGGTTCACGGTGCCTTCGCCGGCGTTGTAGGCGGCGGCGACCAGCGGCACGTTGCCTTCGAAGTAGGCCATCAGCCAGTGCAGGTAGGCCATGCCGCCGCGGATGTTCTGCTCGGCGTCGTAGGGCCTGAAGACGCCGAAGCGCGCCGCGGTGTCGGGGATCAGCTGCATCAGGCCCTTGGCGTTCTTCGGCGACAGCGCGGCCGTGTCGTAGTTGGACTCGACCTTGATGAAGGCGAGCACCAGGCGCGGCGACAGCTTGTAGGTCGGCGCGAGCCGCTTGACGATCTCCACGATGTGGCTCGGCGCATCGGGCGGCAGCACCTCGGGTGCGCGCACCGGGGGGCGCGCCGGCGGCCGCTCGGTCATCTGCGGTGGCGCGCGGTCGATCATGCATTCGGGCACGTAGTTGGGCGGGCCACCCACATTGGCCAGCATGCGCACCGCCTGCTCCAGGCCCTGCTCGGCCGCCGCGTGGAAGAAGAAGGCGGCCGTCGCATCGCTGCGCTCCACGCCGCGGCCGTTGGCGTACATCCAGCCGAGGTTGAACTGCGATTCGGCATCACCCAGGCGGGCAGCCTTGCAGTACAGCTGCGCGGCCTTCTCGGCATCGCGCTCCACGCCCTCGCCGTTCTCGTAGCCCAGCGCCTCGCTGCGCAGCAGCGTGCGCAGGCTGCGTTCGGCCTCGCCCTCCGCGGGCGACACGGTGGCCCGCGCCGGCGCCGCCAGCAGCAGGCAGACCAGTCCCAGGAAGGACAGGCATTGCATGTTTCGCGTACAACTTCCGCCAATGAGCCGTACGAGTTTCATGCACTGCCCGGATATCGGACACATCTGGCTCACGCCGAGAGCTTCTCGTAGAGCGTCGCCCGCGAGATGCCGAGCAGGCGCGAAGCGGCGAGCTTGTTGCCGCCGGTGGCGGTGAGCGCCTCGCGGATCGCCTGCGCTTCCAGCTCGGCAACGGCCTGGGGCAGTGACTTCACGCCGGCGATCTTCGGTACCGCTTCGTCGGCGGTCGCAGGCGCCGGCGCCTGGAGCCGCGTCGGCGTTTGCGCAGCATCGAGCACCGCGTCGAAATGGCTGGCCGTGAGCAGGCCGTCGTCGGTCATCAGGCTGGCCTGTTCCAGCGCGTTGCGCAGCTCGCGGATGTTGCCGGGCCAGGGCTGGTGCGCCAGCAGTGCCAGCGCATCGGGCGACAGGCTCTTGTGCGCCATGCCGCTGCGCCGGGCGATGTCGTCGGCCAGCGCTTCGACCAGCGATTCGAGATCGGACAGGCGGTCGCGCAGCGGAGGCAGCCGGATCGGCAGCACGTTGAGCCGGTAGTAGAGGTCGGCGCGGAAACTGCCGGCGCGGACCATCGCGGCGAGATCGCGGCTGGTGGCGGCGATGACGCGCACGTCGACATGCTGCACCTGGTTGCTGCCCAGCGGCTCGACCTCCTGCTCCTGCAGGACGCGCAGCAACTTGGCCTGCAGCGCCAGCGGCATGTCGCCGATCTCGTCGAGGAACAAGGTGCCGCCATGCGCGAGCTTGAACTTGCCGTCGCGGCCCTTGCGGTCGGCGCCGGTGTAGGCACCGGCCGCGACGCCGAAGAACTCGGCCTCGAGCAGGGTGTCGGGCACGGCCGCGATGTTGACGCCGACGAAAGGCCGGGCGGCCCGCGCGCTGGCGGCGTGAATGGCGTGGGCGAGCAGCTCCTTGCCGGTGCCCGTCTCGCCCAGCAGCAGCACCGTGCTGTCGGTCTGCGCCACGCGCCGCGCCTGGCGCTTGACCTCCATCGCCGGCGCGCTCGCGCCAATGAAACTCGCCACCGTGTGCTTGGGCCGGCGCTCGCGGGTCAGGTGCTCGGCGAGTTGCTGACGCGCGCTGTCGAGCTCGCGCTGCAGGCGGCTGAACTTGCCGATCAGCGGCTGCATCGTTGTCTCCGGATGGTCGAGCAGCACCATGCCCATCGCACCGATCACCGTGCCGTTCGGGTCGCGCAGCGGCAGCCGGCTGACCAGGAAGGTGCCGGCCTGGTTGGTCAGCAGGTCGACCAGGATCGGCTGGCCGCTCTCGATCACCTGCGCCATCAGCGTGTTGGGCACAACCTCCTCGACAAGGCGGCCGACGAAGTCGTCCTCCGCATGGCCCAGCGCAGGCAGGAAGCGCTTGTAGCCCTCGCTGATCCAGACGATGCGGTGCTGCCGGTCGACCACCATCATGCCCATCGCCGACTGCGCGAAGGTGTCGAACATCGACTGCGTGGCCATCATCAGCAGGCTGTCGGCGTCGACAGGCAGGTCGGCAGGAATCACGGTCATGGGGCGCTGTGTCGGAAAGTCGGACACTGTAGTCGACCGATGCGGAAACACCACCCCCTCGGGCTGGGGACGGGCATGGCTGACCGATCACCCTGTTCTTGTAATTATGAATTAGTAATTGTAGAGTGGCCGTGAACTCATCGTCAGAACGCGCATGGCCGATCCAATACCGCTCCGCCCTTCATCGCTTCACGAAGAAGTGGCCACTCGCCTTCGAAACATGGTGTTCGAGCGCCAGCTGGCACCGGGCCAGTGGGTCGACGAGCTGGCGCTGGCGCGCGAGTGGCAGATCAGCCGCACGCCGCTGCGCGAGGCGCTGAAGGTGCTGGCTTCCGAGGGCCTGGTGGTGTCGGTGCCGCGGCAGGGCTGCAAGGTGGCCGAGATGTCCGAGGACGATGCCGACCAGTTGCTGCCGGTGATGGCACTGCTCGAGGGCCGTTGCGCCTACGAGGCGGTGCGCCGTGCCGGCGAGGCCGACATCCGGCGGCTGCAGGTGCTGCACGAGCAGCTCGAGAAACATGCCGCCGCGAAGAACATCGACGGCTACTACCGCGCCAACCACGAGTTCCACAGCGCCGTGCAGGCGATGGCCGGCAACCGCTGGCTCGACCGCGCCACCGGCGACCTGCGCCGTTTCGTGCGCCTGCTGCGCGGCCGGCAGCTGCACTGGCCGGGCCGCATGGAGGCGTCGATCAACGAGCATCGCGTGCTGCTCGACGCCATCGTGCAGCGCGACGCGGCGCGCGCCGAGCGTGTCATGCACGACCACCTGCTCGCCCAGCTCGCCGCGCTGAAGGCGCTGCGCCTGCACGAGACCACGCAGGGAGCACCCCATGCTGGATGAGATCAAGAGCGCCGCACGCAAGGTCAACAGCGCACGCCACCTGCGCGGCCTGCTGATCGACTGCCGCCGGCTGCTCTCCGAGCGCGGCGAGGCCAACAGCGTGGCCATTGCGCGCAACGTGGTGGCGCGCTTTCGCGAGCTGCCGGAGGATGAGCAAGCCAGCTTCTTCGAGCGCCTGTCGCGCGACTTCAGCCCCGACCCGAAGCTGGTGTTGCGCCATGCGCAGGCCTATGCCGAGTCGCCGAATGCGCAGACGCTGCTGAGCCTGACGCGCAGCGCCGAGCCACTGCGCCAGGAACTGTTGCGCCGCATCAACCGCTCGCCCGGCGGCACCGGCAGCATCGTCGCGATGCGCCGCGCCCTGCTCGCCCGCGTGAACAAGCAGCCCGAGCTGCAGGCGGTGGAGGCCGACTTCCTGCACCTGCTCTCGAGCTGGTTCAACCCGGGCTTCCTGCGGCTGCAACGCGTGGACTGGAACTCGCCAGCGCAGCTGCTCGAGCAGATCATCCGCCACGAGGCGGTGCACACCATCGACGGCTGGGACGACCTGCGCCGGCGCCTGCAGCCGGATCGCCGCTGCTTTGCCTTCTTCCACCCGCAGCTGCCCGACGAGCCACTCATCTTCGTCGAGGTGGCGCTGCTGCCGGCGATGCCCGAGGCCATTGCGCCGCTGATCGACAAGGCCTCCGAGCCGCTGCCGCCGGCCCAGTTCAAGGTGGCGGCGTTCTACTCGATCAGCAACTGCCAGCCGGGGCTCAAGGGCGTGTCGCTGGGCAACTTCCTGATCAAGCGCGTGGCCGAGGAGCTCAAGCGCGAGCTGCCGCAGCTCAGGACCTTCTGCACGCTCTCGCCGATCCCCGGCTTCGCGCGCTGGGTGCGCGCCGGCGCGCCCTGCGCGGGCCTGACGAAGACGCGGGCGCAGCGGCTGGCGGAAGCACTGGCCACGCTCACGCACGCCTGCGGCGGCGATCTCGACCGGCTCACCCATGCCGCCGGCCTGCGCGCCCTGCCGGCCGAGGCCTCGCAGGCGCTGCTGCGCCTGGGCGCCTACTACCTCGGCTGGCACGCCACCGCCGAGGGCGGCGACCCGGTGGCACGCTTCCACCTCGACAACGGCGCCCGTCTCGAACGGCTCGACCCTCTCGCCGACCTGTCGGCCAAGGGCCTGCGCCAGTCGTTCGGCCTGATGGTCAACTACCTCTACGACCTCGACAAGGTAGAGACACACCATGAGAAGTTCGTCCAGGGAGAAGTGGCACAGTCACGCCTCCTGTCGTCGCTGCTCTGACCATTCCCCAACCACGGAGACACCATGAACCGAACCCGCCCGTCCCGCCTGCGCCGTGCCACGCTGGGGCTCGCGCTTGCCGCCGCGGCCCCCTGGGCCGCCGCCCAGGCCTGGCCTGCCAAGCCGGTGACCATCGTCGTGCCCTTCCCGCCCGGTGGGGGGACCGACGCCTTCGCGCGGCCGCTGTTCGCGGTGATGACGAAGAACCTGGGCAAGCAGTTCGTCATCGACAACCGCGGCGGCGCCGGCGGCACGCTGGGCGCGGGCATCGCGGCCAAGGCGGCGCCCGACGGCTACACCTTCTTCATGGGCGCCGTGCACCACACGATCGCGCCGTCGATGTACCCCAAGCTCGACTACAACATCGAGTCCGACTTCGCACCCGTGGGCCTGATCTCCAGCGTACCGCAGGTGATCGTGGTGAACCCGCAGCGTGTGGCCGCCACCGACCTGCCGGGCCTGCTGGACTTCATCCGCAAGAACCCGGGCAAGCTGAACTACGCCTCCGCGGGCAACGGCACCTCGCACCACCTGGCCGGCGAGCTGTTCAAGCTGCAGACCAAGACCTTCATCACGCACATCCCGTACCGCGGCGCGGGCCCGGCGCTGCAGGACCTGATCGCCGGCCAGGTGGACATGATGTTCGACGGCCTCGGCTCGTCGGCCAATCACATCAAGGGCGGGCGCATCAAGGCCATCGCAGTGGCCAGCGAGAAGCACGCGCCGGGCTTCCCCAACGTGCCGACCTCCAAGGAAGGCGGCGTGCCGACCTACCAGGTCGCCACCTGGTACGGGCTGTGGGCTCCCAAGGGAACGCCCAAGGAGGCCATCGACGCCATGCAGGCGGAGATGCGCAAGGCGTTGAACTCCGACGAACTGAAGACCGCCTGGAACGGCCTGGGTGCCGAGACGCCGAACCTCTACGGCGACGCCTTCGGCAAGTTCGTCGGCAGCGAGGTGAAGCGCTGGGCCGAAGTGGTCAAGGCCTCGGGCGCGAAGCTGGACTGAACATGGAGTCCTGCTGAGATGGCCGGCTCGATCACGCTGGAGCGCAGCGAAGGCGACGGCGTCGCCTTCCTGACGCTGTCGAACCCGGGCAAGCTCAACGCGATCGATATCGCGATGTGGCGCGAGCTGCATGCGCTGATGCTGCACCTGCAGGCGCTGCCGCCCGAAGATGCGCCGCATGCGGTGATCGTGCGCGGCGCCGCGGGCCAGTTCGCCTCCGGCGGCGACATCGTCGAGTTCGCCAGCTTTCGCTTCGAGGAGCACTCGCTGCGCGACTTCCACGAGAACGTCGTCGCGCCAGCGCTGCACGCGCTGCTCGACTGCGACATCCCACTGTATGCGCAGATCGAGGGCGCCTGCATCGGCGGCGGGCTGGAGATCGCCGCCTGCTGCGACATCCGCATCTGCGGCGAAGGCAGCCGCTTCGGCGCGCCGATCGCCCGGCTCGGCTTCCCGATGGCGCCGCTGGAGATCGACGTGGTGGCGCGCCTGGCCAGCGAGCCGCTGCTGCGCGAGATGCTGCTCGAGGCCCGGCTGCTGACCGCCGCGGCGGCGCTGCAGCACGGCCTGGTGCATGCCGTGGTGCCCGACGCCGAGGTGGCCGTGCTGACGCTGCGCCGCGCGCAGGCGCTGGCCGTGCTGTCGCCGCAAGCCGCGCGCATCAACAAGCGCACGCTGCGCCAGTTCAGCACCGGCGGCCCGACGGACGCGCAGCGCGAGGCCCACTACGCCTACGCCGACAGCCACGAGCACCGCGAAGGCGTGACCGCCTTCATCGAGAAGAGAACGCCGAAATTCCAGAGGGGCTGACCGACCCAAGGCGGCCGGCGGCACGGAGAGACCATGAGCCACAACGACAACCTGTTCGTCGCGCTGCGCGACGCCTTCCCGGCCGAACGCGGCCGCACCGCGATCGAGACGGCCGACGGCCCCGGCGCGCCGCTCTTCTACACCTGGGACGACCTCGACCGCGCGACGGCGATGATCGCCAACCTGCTCGCCTCGCTGGAGCTGCCTTCGGGCGCGCGCGTGGCGGTGCAGACCGAGAAGTCGGTCGAGGCGCTGCTGCTCTACCTCGCGGTGCTGCGCGCCGGCTACGTGTTCCTGCCGCTGAACACCGCCTACCAGGCCGCCGAGATCGAGTACTTCATCGGCAACGCCGAGCCCAGCGTGGTGGTGTGTTCGGGCAAGAACTTCGGCTGGGTGTCGAAGATCGCCTTCAAGGCCGGCACCCGCCATGTCTTCACGCTCAACGAAGACCGCAGCGGCACGCTGCTCGAGCGCGCGGCCTGGCATGCCGACCGCCACGAGCCGGCGCAGAAGCACGCCGACGACCTGGCCGCCATCCTCTACACCAGCGGCACCACCGGGCGCAGCAAGGGCGCGATGCTGACCCACGGCAACCTGCTGTCCAACGCGCGGGTGCTGAAGAGCTACTGGGGCTGGACCGACGGCGACGTGCTGATCCACGCGCTGCCGATCTTCCATGTGCACGGACTCTTCGTCGCCTCGCACGGCGCGCTGCTCAACGGCAGCAAGATGATCTGGCTGGCGAAGTTCGACCCCGCCACGGTGGTCAGGCGCCTGCCGGAGGCGACCGTCTTCATGGGCGTGCCCACGCTGTACGTGCGCCTGCTCGCCGAGCCTGGCTTCGGGCGCGAGGCCTGCCGCCGCATGCGCCTGTTCGTGGCCGGCTCGGCGCCGCTGCTGATCGAGACCTTCAACGAGTTCCGCGAGCGCACCGGCCACACCATCCTCGAGCGCTACGGCATGAGCGAGACGGTGATGCTCACCTCCAACCCCTACGCCCCGAAGGACGGCGAGCGCCGCGGCGGCACGGTGGGCTTCCCGCTGCCCGGCGTGGGCGTGCGCGTCAGCGGCGAGAACGGCCAGCCCTGCCCCGCCGGCGAGATCGGCGGCATCGAGGTCAAAGGCCCGAACGTCTTCCACGGCTACTGGCGCATGCCGGAGAAGACGAAGGAAGAGTTCACCGCCGACGGCTGGTTCAAGACCGGCGACGTCGGCAAGATCGACGAGCGCGGCTACGTGAGCATCGTCGGGCGCAGCAAGGACCTGATCATCACCGGCGGCTACAACGTCTACCCGGCCGAGATCGAGGGCTACCTCAACGAGATGGAGGGCGTGGCCGAGAGCGCAGTGGTCGGCGCGCCGCACCCCGACTTCGGCGAGGGCGTGGTGGCGGTGGTGGTGGCGCGCCCCGGCGCGAAGCCCGACGCGGCGGCGCTGATCGCCGCATTGAAGTCGCGCATCGCCAACTTCAAGGTGCCCAAGCACCTGTTCGTCGTCGACGACCTGCCGCGCAACACCATGGGCAAGGTGCAGAAGAACCTGCTGCGCGACAAGCACAAGGGACTGTTCGGTGCCTGAGGCCGCGGCACCGGAATCGCGCTGCCCGCGCTGCGGCGGCGAGTTCCATTGCGGTGTCTCGGACGCCGGGCCCTGCGCCTGCACGACCCTGACGCTGACGCCCGCACTGCGCGCCGAACTCGGCGCCCGATTCCAGGGCTGCCTGTGCCTGGCCTGCCTGCGCGAACTCTCGGCCGAGCCGTCCCGGGTATCCTGCACTCCATGTACGCCCGATTCTTCGGCCTGAGGCAACAGCCTTTCTCGATCGCTCCCGATCCGCGCTACCTCTACATGAGCGAGCGCCACCGCGAGGCGTTGGCGCACCTGCTGTACGGCGTGCGCGGCGGCGGCGGCTTCGTGCTGCTGACCGGCGAGATCGGCGCGGGCAAGACCACGGTGTGCCGCTGCTTCCTCGAGCAGATCCCCAAGCGCTGCAACGTCGCCTACATCTTCAACCCGAAGCAGACCGTCACCGAGCTGCTGCGCTCGGTGTGCGACGAGTTCCGCATCCCGCGCCGGCCCGAGGGCGCGACGGTGAAGGACTACGTCGACGCGCTCAACGAGTTCCTGCTGCACACGCACTCGGTCGGCCAGACCAGCGTGCTGATCATCGACGAGGCGCAGAACCTGTCGGCCGACGTGCTCGAGCAGCTGCGCCTGCTGACCAACCTCGAGACCAACGAGCGCAAGCTGCTGCAGATCGTGCTGATCGGCCAGCCCGAGCTGCGCACCATGCTCGCGCGGCCGGAGCTGGAGCAGCTCGCGCAACGCGTCATCGCTCGCTTCCACCTGCAGGCGCTGACACCGAAGGAGACCGTGCAGTACATCCGCCACCGCCTCGCGGTGGCCGGCATGAACCGCCCGCTGCCCTTCGAGCGCGACGCGCTCAAGCGCATCCACCAGCTCTCGCGCGGCGTGCCGCGGCGCATCAACCTGCTGTGCGACCGCGCGCTGCTCGGCGCCTATGCGGGCAACCGGCCGGCGGTGGACGCCGCGATCGTCGACAAGGCCGCGGCCGAGGTGTTCGACGGCACGCTGCCACCCGAGACGACGCCAGCCCGGCCGGGCTGGCAACGCGCCGCGATGGCGGCTGCGGCGGTAGGCGGCTTGGCGCTGGCGGTGTGGGCCGGCGTAGCCTACGAGCGCCGCGCCGCGGCGGGCGCGACCGCCGCCGCCGCACCGGCCAGCGCCGTGGCCCTGGCGGCGTCAGCGCCCGCCTCGGCGGTGGCAGCGGCCGCGTCAGCGGCGACCGCAGCTGCATCCGCAGCCTCGGCCGCCGCCGCGGCGGTGCCGGCCGACCCGAAGGCCGTGCTCGCCTCGGCCTTCCGCAGCGAGAAGGACGCCTGGCGCGCGCTGGCCACGCAGTGGAAGCTGACGCTCGACGACGGCGAGCCCTGCGCCGCCGCTGCGAAACAACAGCTGCAGTGCTTTCGCAGCAGCAGCACGCTGGCGCTGATCCGCCTGCTCGACCGGCCGGTGCTGCTGACGCTGCAGCCCGGCGGCGGCAAGCCGGCCTACGCGCTGCTCACCGGCCTGTCGATGCGCCAGGCGACGCTGCGCACCGAGGTCGGGCTGCAAGCGCTGCCGCTGGCCTCTCTGGCCGAGGTGTGGCGCGGCGAATTCGCGACGCTCTGGCGCTCGCCGCCCGGTTATGCCGACGGTGCGCCCGTGGACTGGCTGTCGACGCAGCTCGCCGCCGCGCAAGGCATGCCGGCGCCGAGCGCGCCGACGCGCTTCGACGCCGCGCTGCGCAGCCGGCTCAATGCCTTCCAGGTGGCGCAGGGCCTCAAGCCCGACGGCCTGGCGGGCCCGCTGACGCTCATGCAGATCAACCGCGCCACCGGCGTGGACGAGCCGCAGTTGCAGGACGAAAGGTAAGCCGATGTCCTACATCCTCGATGCCCTGCGACGCGCCGATGCGGAGCGTGAGCGTGGCGGCGTGCCGGGCCTCCACACGCAGCCGACACCGAGCGCCGGCGACGACGACGAGGCCAGCGCGCCCGCGCGCGGCCTGCGGCCCTGGCACTGGGTCGTGCTCGGCCTGGCCGGCGGGCTGGCCGCGGCGGTGGCCTGGCAGTGGCCGGGCAGCGAGGTGCCGACGGCGCCGCTGCCAACGCCGCCGGTGCCGATGGCGGCCGCGCCGGCCCTGGAGTCTGCGCCGGCACCGGTGCCGGTCGTCACGCCGCGTCCTGCGCCGGCTCCCGTGGCGGCGCCACCGGCCACGCCGGTGGAGATCGCGCCGATGCGTGCGACACCCAAGCCTGCTCCCGCAACCGCCAGCGCGGCCGCGCCCGCGCCGGTCGCCCCGGCCGCCGCACCGACACGCGTGGCCTCGCTGGCCGATCTGCCGGTGGAGGCGCGCCGCGGCCTGCCGCCTCTGGCCTTCGGCGGCTCGATCTACTCGAACACGCCGGCCAACCGCCTGCTGATCGTCAACGGCCAGCTGATGCACGAGGGCGATGCGCTCGGCCCCGGCGTCACTCTGGAGCAGATCAAGCCCAAGGCCGCGGTGCTGAACATCGGCGGCCAGCGTTTCGAGATCGGGCTCTGAGAAGCTGCGAATGAGCCGGCCATGAAAACGGCCGGCGCGGTCGCGAGACCGGCCGGCCGAGACGGGCAAACGCCCGCGGCAGACTACTTCGGTGCGGAGGCCGGCGCGGCGGCCGGGGCGTGGGTCGCCTCGGCACCGTGCTTCTCGCCACCCATGTCGATGTCACCGCCCTTCATCAGCACGAAGATGGCGAGGGCGGAGAACACCGCGAAGCCCAGAAGGATCTTCCACATGGTCCGGGTCTCCTGCGCTCAGTCCTGGGCGTAGATGTCGACGTCCTTGGTCTCGCGCACGAACAGCATGCCGATGACGAAGGTCGCGCCGGCGATGATGATCGGGTACCACAGGCCGTTGTACATGTTGCCGGTCTGCGCCACGATGGCGAAGGCGGTGGTGGGCAGCAGGCCGCCGAACCAGCCGTTGCCGATGTGGTACGGCAGGCTCATCGAGGTGTAGCGGATGCGCGTGGGGAACATCTCCACCAGCATTGCGGCGATCGGGCCGTACACCATGGTCACCAGGATCACCAGGATGACCAGGATGCCGATGATCAGCGGCTTGTTCATCTTCGCCGGGTCTGCCTTGGCCGGGTAGCCGGCTGCCTTGAGCGTGTCGGCCACGCTCTTCTTGAACTCGCCGTCCTTCTTCTTCGCTTCGTCGGCGGCGATGCCCTTGGACGTGTAGCTGGCGATCACGGTCTCGCCGATCTTGATGGTGGCGGGCGTGCCGGCGGCGGCCGCTTCGTTGTCGTAGCTCACCGAGCTGGCGGCCAGCACCTGCTTGGCGATGTCGCACGAGCTGGTGAACTTGGCGGTGCCGGTCGGGTTGAACTGGAACGAGCACTCGGCCGGGTCGGCGGTGACGACGACCTTGTTCTTCGCCTGCGCGGCGGCGAGGTCGGGGTTGGCCGCCTCGGTCAGCGCCTTGAACAGCGGGAAGTAGGTCAGCGCGGCGATCAGGCAGCCGGCCATGATGATGGGCTTGCGGCCGATCTTGTCGGACAGCGAGCCGAAGATGATGAAGAACGGCGTGCCGATCAGCAGCGAGATGGCGATCATGATGTTCGCCGTCGCGCCGTCGACCTTCAGCGCCTGCGTCAGGAAGAACAGCGCGTAGAACTGGCCCGTGTACCAGACCACGGCCTGGCCGGCGGTCAGGCCGATCAGCGCCAGGATGACGATCTTCAGGTTCTTCCACTGGCCGAAGGACTCGGTTAGCGGCGCCTTCGAGGTCTTGCCCTCTTCCTTCATCTTCTTGAAGGCGGGCGACTCGTTCATTGACAGGCGGATCCACACGCTGATGGCCAGCAGGGCGATCGAGACGATGAACGGGACACGCCAGCCCCACTCGGCGAAGGCCTGCTCGCCGATCAGCGTGCGGGTGCCGAGAATCACCATCAGCGACAGGAACAGGCCCAGCGTCGCGGTGGTCTGGATCCACGACGTGTAGGCGCCGCGCTTGCCGTGCGGCGCATGCTCGGCGACATAGGTCGCGGCACCGCCGTACTCGCCGCCCAGGGCCAGGCCCTGCAGCAGGCGCAGGCCGATCAGGATGACCGGCGCGGCCACGCCGATGCTGGCGTAGGTGGGCAGGATGCCGACGATGAAGGTCGACAGGCCCATGATCAGGATGGTGACCAGGAAGGTGTACTTGCGGCCGATCATGTCGCCCAGGCGGCCGAAGAAGATGGCCCCGAACGGACGCACGATGAAGCCGGCAGCGAAGGCCAGCAGCGCGAAGATGAAGGCCGAGCCGGCATCCAGCCCCGAGAAGAACTGCTTGGCGATGATGGCCGCCAGCGAACCGTAGAGATAGAAGTCGTACCACTCGAAGACGGTGCCGAGCGAGGACGCGAAGATGACCTTCTTTTCCTCTGCGGTCATCGGCGTCGCCGTGGCGGCCTTGCCGCCCATCGTGCTGGTTGCCATGTATTGCTCCTGAAAGTGCGAAGCCGCCCCCTGGCGGCACGGAGCGCACTGTCGACGCAGGCTCTGACCGGCTTCTGACGCTGGCCCAACACAGGCTGACAAACTCAGGCATAACCCGGAGCCCGCATTTCTCGATGTGAGATTCAGCGGACTTCTCAGGGAAACTCAGTAGCTCACGCGGGCGAAGTAGGTCTTCTGCGCGGCCTCGCGCGCCTGGCCCAGCGTGTGGATGCCACGTTCGGCCAGCAGCGGGATCAGCTTGAGGAAGATCTCGGCCGTGACCATCGCATCGCCCACGGCGGTGTGCCGGCCCAGGATCGGCACGCCCAGGCGCTCGGCGATCGCCTCCAGGCGGTGCGACTCCTGCTGCGGGTGCACCACGGCCGACAGCAGCAGCGTGTCGAGCACTGGCTGGTCGAACACCACGCCCGTGGCAGCCTGCTTGAGCTCGAGGAAGCGCATGTCGAAGGCGGCGTTGTGGGCCACCAGCACGGTGTCCTGCGCGAAGGCGTGGAAGGCGGGCAGCACGGTGTCGATGGCCGGCGCGCCGGCCACCATGGCGGGCGTGATGCCGTGGATCGGGATCGAAGCCTCGGGGATGTCGCGCCGCGGGTCGACGAGCTGCTCGAAGCAGTCCTCGCGGCGCAGCTTGCCGGCGACGATGCGTGTGGCGCCGATCTGGATGATCTCGTCGCCCTCGGAAGGCGCGAGGCCGGTGGTCTCGGTGTCGAACACGGTGTAGCTGAGCTCGGCCAGCGGGTGGTCGGCCAGTTCGCGGGACTGCTCGCTGGCGCGGAACAGGTCGAAGTCGTAGACCTCGGGCCGGCTCTCGCTGCGCACGAACTGCGCCGCATCGAGCTGCTCGCTGCTCGCCGCCAGTGGCAGCAGCAGACGGAAGAAGGACTCGTGGCGCACCCGCTCGCGCTCGAACCAGAAGGCGCCATCGTGGCGCTCGACGACGTCGCGCACCGTCAGCGCCAGGCTCTCGGTGCCGATGCGCATGGTGTCGGTCTCCCAGCCCATCACCGTCTCGGTGCTCATCGCCTGGCCGATCCAGGCCAGGTCGAGCCGCGCGCGGCCCGCGGCCACGGCCAGCCGCAGCTGCACCAGCTTGATCTCGTACTCGTCGACGAGCCGCCCGGCCAGGTAGACCAGCGCCTGCAGCACGGAGAAGCTGTCGACCTTCAGCCACAGCGCGGCATCGACGCCGTCGGTGGCCACGCGGCAGCCACACTGCGCCTCGATGCGCCGCGCCGCGGCGGCCACCAGGTCGGCGCCGAGCATCTCCTCGAGCGGCCAGCGGGTCTTCATGGTCTGCGCGGTGTGGCTGGCGAGCTGCTGGATGCGCTGGCTCATCGCCCCGACCTCGTCGCGGATGACGCCGTGGAAACGCTCGCGCGTGGCGGCATCGACGTCCTCGTAGTCGAGCATCTCCACCGCCGCCTGCAGGTTGCCCAGCGAGGCGCGGCTGCCTTCGGTCAGGCCGTGCAGGAGCTTGTCGCGCTCGGACTCGTCGGCGAAGTCGCGGGTGATGTTCTCCAGCATCAGCACGAAGCCGTTCAGCGCGGCTTCGTCGTTAGAGGCATCGATGGCACGAACAGGGGCCATCTGCACCCGCAGCAGCTGCCCGGCGCGCGTGCCGGTGACGAACTGCGCCGACGGGTGCGCCGCGCCGCGCTGCAGGCGCTGCTGGACGCTCTCCAGCGCATGGGCGATCAGCGCGCGGTCGAACACGGTGTAGATCGAGCGGCCCAGGCCGATCAGCTCGGCGCCGCCGCCCACCGCGGGCGCGGTGGAGAGCGCGCGGAACTGCGTGCGCGCGCGGCTGTTGTAGAGCAGGATGCGGCCGTCGAGGTTGCAGACGACGACGCTCTGCGTCAGCTCGGCCATCAGCGCGGCCAGGCGGTTGCGCTCCTGCTCGACACTTCGGCTGGCCTCGCGCACCTGCTCGGCGACGTCGGCACGCAGGCCGTCGCGCTGGCGCGCGAGCTGGTTGATCACCTCGGCCAGCGCCTTCGTTTCGGCGCTGCCTTCGGGCGCGATCTCGCGCTGCACGTCGGCGGCAAGCAGCACGCGCGCTTCTTCCGCCAGCCGCGCCGAAGCGGCCACCCAGCGCAGGTAGGCGGCGCGCGCCAGCCAGCCGAGCACGCCCGACAGGACCAGCCAGCCCAGCAGCAGCAGTGCGCCGCGCGGCTCGAGCATCGCGCCCAGCGCGGTGCGCTCGGCCGGCTCCAGCGTGGCCGTGAACAGGCCCCAGCCGCCCAGCGCCCACAGCGCCAGCACGGCGCCCGGCGCCAGCGTTGCGGCAACTTCGCGCTTGTCGACCTTCATGCCGCCGACAGCATCTCGCGCACCTTCTCGGCCAGTTCCTTGGTCGAGAAGGGCTTGGTCATGTAGGCATCGGCACCCATGGCACTGCCCTTGGCGATGTCGGTGTCACGGCCCTTGGCGCTGAGCATGAGGATCTTCACGCCGGCCAGCGCCTCGTCGGCACGCACGGCCTGGCAGACCTCGAAACCGCTCATGCCCGGCATCATCACGTCCAGCAGCACCAGGTCGGGCCGCGTGCTGCGGATCGCCTCGAGCGCGGCCGGGCCGTCGCGCGCGATGCTCACCGCGTGGCCTTCGCGCTTCATCAGGAACTCCAGCGAGATGACGATGTTCGGCTCGTCATCGGCAATCAGCACGCGCTTGTTCATGCGCCTGTCTCCTCTTGTTGTCTTGTCCACGGCAGCTCGAAGGCGAAGCAGGCGCCCCGTCCCGGCTCGGACCGGAGCCACATCCGCCCGCCGAAATGCTCGACGATCTGGCGGCTGATCGGCAAGCCCAGGCCGGTGCCCTGCGGTCGATTCGCCGCGTCGCCACCTTGGCGGAATTTCTCGAACACGAGTTGCTGCTGATCAAGGGGCACGCCCGGGCCGTTGTCGACCACCTCGACCTGCGCGGCACGCGCATCGATTGTCAGCCTCACCTCGACCCGGCCGCTGCCCGCCGGCACGAACTTGGCCGCGTTGCTCAGCAGGTTGAGCAGCACCTGCAGCAGCCGGTCGCGGTCGGCGTGCAGCGTCGGCACCGCCTCGGGCTGCTGCACGCTCACCAGGGCACCGCGCTCGCGGAACACCTCGGCCGTCGTCTGCACCGCATGGGCGATCAGCTCGCGCAGGTCGATTTCGTCGTTGCGCCATTCGGCGTGGCCGGACTCGATCTTCGCCATGTCCAGCACCTGGTTCACAAGGCGGCTCAGGCGCTCGGCCTCGCCGACCACCAGGCCGAGGAACTGCTGGCGCTGCTCGCCAGCCATGTCGGGGTCGTCGCGCATCAGCTCGGCGAAGGCGCGGATCGAGGTCAGCGGCGTGCGCAGCTCGTGCGTCACCGAGGACATGAAGTCGTCCTTCAGGCGGTCCAGGCTTTCCAGCTGGCGATTCAGCGCACGCACCTGCGAGGCTTCGTCGAGCATGCGCAGGATGTCTTCCGGCGCCAGCGGCTCCTCCTCGACCACCGAGGCCATCACCGCGCGGGCCGAGGCGCTGCCGATCGCGCCGGCCAGCTGCGTCTCGACATGCTGCACGAGCTGCGCGTCGGGGGCGATGCGCTCGACGTCCGCCACGCCGGCACGCCGAGCATAGTCGGCGAACAGGCGCTGCGCCGGCTCGGCGCCGAGGAAGCGCGTGGCCAGCTGCTGCAGTTCGGCCAGCCGCGCGCGGCCGCGCCAGAACACCGGCGCGCCGGCCGAGCGCTGGAACACGTCGACGAACAGCAATGCCTGCGTCGCCTCGCGTGCCGACGGCGCACGGGCCAGCGACACCGCCACATATAGCCCGGCATTGGCCAGCAGGCTCCACAGCAGCGCATGGGTGAGGCTGTCCAGCCCGGTGAGGCCGAGCAGTTGCTCGGGCCGCAGCAGCGCGATGCCGAACGGCCCGTCGGTCAGGAAGCCGGTGGCCAGCCAGCCCGACTTGGCGATCGACGGCAGCAGCAGCGTCCAGCTCCACAGCGCGAAGCCGGCCAGCAGCCCGGCCAGCGCGCCGGCGCGGGTGCCGCCCTTCCAGTACATGCCGCCGAGCAGCGCGGGCGCGAATTGCGCCACCGCGGCGAAGCTGATCAGCCCGATGCTGACCAGCGCATAGGCCTCGCCGGCGACGCGGAAGTACAGGTAACCCAGCAGCAGCAGCACGACGATGACCACGCGCCGCACCGCCAGCGGCACACCGCTGAGGTCGCTCGAGGCGCGGTGCCGCAGGCGCAGCAGCAGCGGCATCACCAGGTCGTTGCTGACCATGGTCGACACCGCGATGGCCTCGACGATCACCATGCCGGTGGCCGCCGACAGCCCGCCGATGAAGGCCACCAGCGCCAGCCACGACTGGCCGTTGGACAGCGGCAGCGAGAGCACGAAGGTCTCGGGGTCGGCGCCGCCCACGCCGAAGTGCAGCAGCCCGCCCAGCGCGATCGGCAGCACGAACAGGTTGATCAGCAGCAGATAGGCCGGGAAGGCCCAGGTGGCGCGCTGGACGTGGCGCTCGTCGACGTTCTCCACCACCATCACCTGGAACTGGCGCGGCAGGAAGATCACCGACAGCATGGCCAGCAGCGTGAGCGCGAACCACTGCCCGCCGGCGAACTTCGACTCGCCGCCGAGCCCGGACAGGCCGCTCAGCGCGGGCTGCGCCGCGGCGCGCGCGAAGATGTCGCCGGGGCCATCGAACAGGCCCCAGCAGACGAAGATGCCGATGGCCAGGAAGGCGAGCAGCTTGACCACCGACTCGAAGGCGATCGCCGCGACCATGCCTTCGTGGCGCTCGCTGGTGTCGAGGTGGCGCGTGCCGAAGGCGACGGTGAAGCCGGCCAGCGCGAGCGCGATGTACAGCGTGCTGTCGCTCCACCAGGGCCCGCTGCCGCCGTGCGTGCCGGTGAGCACCGTCAGGCCGCTGGCGATGGCTTTGAGCTGCAGCGCCACGTAGGGCAGGATGCCCACCAGAGCGATCAGCGTGACCAGCGCGGCCAGCGTGCGGCTCTTGCCATAGCGGCTGGCGATGAAGTCGGCGATCGAGGTGATGCGGTAGCTGCGCGCGATGCGGATCATCTTGCGCAGCAGCGAGCCGGCCAGCAGCATCGCCAGCGTCGGGCCGAGGTAGATGGGCAGGAACCACAGGCCCGACGAGGCGGCGCGGCCGATGCTGCCGAAGTACGTCCAGGCGGTGCAGTACACGCCCATCGACAGCGTGTAGACCCAGGCATTGCCGATCACCGAGCGGCCCGCGCGCGCACGCCGGTCGGCCCAGTGCGCCACGCCGAACAGCATCAGCAGGTAGGCGAACGAGGCGGCGAGGACCAGCGGGGCGGACAGCATGTCGGTGCGCTCGCTAGTCGTCGCCGGGCGCTTCGGCGACCCAGGCCGCCAGGCCGATCAGCAGCGCCCAGCCGCCGAACAGGGCCAGCGGCAGCAGCGGGATGCCGGCGATCGTGCCGGCGCGGTCCCACAGCGTGAGCAGCGGGAAGTTCAGCAGCCCCCAGCCGGCGGCGAAGAGTGCGAGCAGCCGCTGGTTGCGCAGGCGTTCGGACATCGTCGTGCTCCCTTCACGGCGCCGTCACAGCGCATCGAGCCGGAAGCGCTGGCGCAGCAGCGCGCGAAAGCGCTTGTTGATCGCTAGCGCGTCCTTGAGCTGGTCGCCATCCATCGTGCTGAGCTCCGACGGGCGCACCAGATTGCCCGGCGTCTCGCCTTGTTCGCGCTGGCGCAGCTGGTGGCGCAGCTTCAGCGCCATCAGGTAGTGCAGCGCCTCGAGCAGGTCGCGGCCGAGCTCGGGCTCGACGATGCCACGCTCGACGAGGCGGCGCAGCCGCGCGGCCGTGCCGCTCTCGTGCACGCCGTGCTGCAGGCTGAGCGCACGCACGCCGTGCACGATCGGGAAGGTGCCGAGCTTCTTCAGGTCCAGCGGCTGCTCGTCGTTGCGCGCGGTCAGGCGCTGCCACCAGCGCTGCGGCTCGTCGAACTGATCGGCCGCCGCCGCGAAGCGCGCGAGGAACGCATCGCCGCCGGCGAGGATGCGGTCGAGGTGCTCGCGCACCTCGCGCAGCAGGGTGGCATCGCCGGCCACCGCGGCGGCGTCGTAGAAGATCGCCAGGTGCATCGGCCCGTCCGGGCCAGCCCCGTAAATCCATTCGCGCAGCGTCTCGCGGAAGCTCGACACCGACGCGCGCCACATCGGATTGGTCAGCATGATCTGCCCGGGGCAAGGCGGGTAGCCGAACTCGGCCAGCGCGGCGTTGAAGTTCGCCGCGATCTCGGCCAGGCGCGGATGATCGAAGCCGTCGCGCAGCAGCAGCGCGTTGTCCTGGTCGGTCTTGAGGATCTGCTCGCCGCGGCCTTCGCTGCCCATCACCAGCAGGCAGCTGTTGGCCACCAGCTCCGGCGGCGCGAGCAGGCTCCACAGCCGCGCGAAGAGGCGGTGGTTCATCTCGCCGACCAGCCGCGCGATGCGCTCGATCTTGATGCCGCCGTCGTGCAGCAGGCCGACCATCGCGTCGATGCGCAACGCCGCGGCCTTCAGGTCGTCCACCGATTCGGCCTCGTCGATCTGCACCGCGACGATGTGCGAATGGTTGGCGACGAAGCTCACCAGGTCGAGCTGGCCGAGCACGCCCAGCACCTGCTCGCCGTCACGCACCAGCAGCCGGTGCACGCGGTGGCGCACCATCAGCCACAGCGCCTCGAACAGCTCGGCGTCGGCGTCGATCTCGATCAGGCCGAAGCGCGACACCTCGCGCACCGCCAGCGCGGCCGGCGGCACGTCGCGCAGCAACGCATCGCGCAGGTCGGTGGTGGTGAAGATGCCCAGGCGCTCGCCGTCCGCCGTGGCGTCCTTCACCAGGGCAACGGTCAGGCCCTGCTGCGAGAGCAGCCGGCACACCGACACCAGGTCGAGCCCGCCATTGACGTAGAAGGGCTTTCGCACGTAGGCGTCGCGCACGCGCGCGGTGACCAGCGAGAGCATCTCGCGTTGCGATTCAGGTCCGCGGCTTGTCGGCATGGGCGGGGGCGATCGAGAGGCGGATGTGAGAGCGGGACTGCAGGCAGTGTGCCTGCAGTCCCGCTCAGGGGGCTTGATGCCTGTCTAGGCGATCAATGGCCGCTGGCGCCCGAGGCACCGATGCCGGTTTCCGAACGCACCTGCTGGGCGAGGAAGCCCGCGCGGTCCTGCTGGGCGCGTGCGCCGCGGTCGAGCACCGAGAACAGCCAGATGCCGACGAAGCCGATGGTCATCGAGAACAGCGCCGGCGAGGTGTACGGGAACAGCGCCGAGCCCTTGGGGTTGCCCAGCGTGGCTTCCCACACCGACGGCGACACCACGGTCAGCACCACCGACGAGATCAGGCCGAGGAAGCCGCCGATCACCGCGCCCTTGGTGGTGCAGTCCTTCCACAGCACGCTCATGAAGAGCACCGGGAAGTTGGCCGAGGCCGCGATCGCGAAGGCCAGAGACACCATGAAGGCGATGTTCTGCTTCTCGAAGGCGATGCCCAGCGCGACGGCGACGATGCCCAGCGCGATGGTGGTCATCTTCGAGACGCGCAGTTCGGAGGCGCTGTCGGCCTTGCCCTGCTTGATCACCGTGGCATAGATGTCGTGCGACACCGCCGAGGCACCCGACAGCGTCAGGCCCGCCACCACCGCGAGGATGGTCGCGAAGGCCACCGCAGAGATGAAGCCGAGGAACACGTTGCCGCCCACCGCGTTGGCCAGGTGGATGGCGGCCATGTTGCCGCCGCCCAGCAGGCCGCCCTTGGCGTCGAGGAACTGCGGGTTGGTCAGCACGAAGGTGATCGCGCCGAAGCCGATGATGAAGGTCAGCAGGTAGAAGTAGCCGATCCAGCCGGTCGCCCACATCACCGACTTGCGCGCTTCCTTGGCGCTCGGGACCGTGAAGAAGCGCATCAGGATGTGCGGCAGGCCGGCCGTGCCGAACATCAGCGCCATGCCGAAGCTGATCGCGGAGATCGGGTCCTTCACGAAGTTGCCCGGGCCCATGATCGACTGGCCGATCTTGGCGGCTTCCTCGGCGGTCTTGCCGGTGGCCAGGGCGGCCTTGATCTCGACTGCCTTGGCGAACATCGCCTCCGGGCTGAAGCCGAAGTTCCACATCACCATGAAGGCCATGAACGAGGCGCCGCCGAGCAGCAGGCAGGCCTTGATGATCTGCACCCAGGTGGTGGCCGTCATGCCGCCGAACAGCACGTAGACCATCATCAGCGCGCCAACGATGACCACGGCGATCCAGTACTCCAGGCCGAACAGCAGCTTGATGAGCTGGCCCGCGCCGACCATCTGCGCGATCAGGTAGAACGCGACGACGACCAGCGTGCCCGAGGCTGCGAAGATGCGCACCGGCTTCTGCTCGAAGCGGAATGCGGCCACGTCGGCGAAGGTGAACTTGCCGAGGTTGCGCAGGCGTTCGGCCATCAGGAAGGTGATGACCGGCCAGCCGACCAGGAAGCCGATCGAGTAGATCAGGCCGTCGAAGCCGGAAGCCATCACCGCAGCGGAGATGCCCAGGAACGAGGCCGCCGACATGTAGTCGCCGGCGATCGCCAGGCCGTTCTGGAAGCCGGTGATGCCGCCGCCGGCGGTGTAGAAGTCGGCCGCGCTCTTGGTGCGCGCCGCGGCCCACTTGGTGATGAACAGCGTGGCGATCACGAAGATGCCGAACATGCCGATGGCGGTCCAGTTGGTCGCCTGCTTCT
Source organism: Rhizobacter sp. AJA081-3 (assembly GCF_017795745.1). Classification (GTDB taxonomy): domain Bacteria; phylum Pseudomonadota; class Gammaproteobacteria; order Burkholderiales; family Burkholderiaceae_C; genus Piscinibacter. The sequence continues at coordinate 4,259,038 of NZ_CP059067.1, forward strand.
GCGCCTGGCCGAGGTCGGCGCCGGCGGCGATGGCCAGCGCGGGCACGCTCAGCGCGGCCAACGTCAGCACGCGGCGGGTGGAATCGGAGAAGCGGCTCATTTCAGCACTCCCTTGCGGATGGCTTCGGTCAGGTCGTCGTACTGGCTGTTGGCGCGCTGCACGTAGAACGCGGTGATGACGATGGTGAAGACGATGACGCCGAAGCCGATGGGAATGCCCATCGTCATCACGCCGTCGCCCAGGCGCTGCGACAGGAAGGGCTTGTTGAACGCCACCAGCAGGATGAAGCCGTAGTACACGACCATCATCGCCAGCGTGAGCCACCAGCCGAAACTCGAGCGCTTGGCCTTGAGTTCCAGGTACTTGGGGTGGGTCGAGATCTTTCGGACCAGATCGTCTTCCATCGTTGTCTCCTGTTCGTGTGAATGGCTCCCGCGAGCCCTGCGTGAATACTCCACGCGTGGACTGACCCCCCTCTGACGCTGAGCCAACGGGGGCTGACGTGGAACTGATGCGGAACTGACAGTGCGCGCCGCGGGGCCGAACCGGCTTGAGCCGGATCAAGTCGCGGGCCGCGGGGCTTCAGGTGCGCCGCACGCCCGGCGGGGCGGTGCCGGCCGCGTCCCAGTCGGGACCGGCGAACCACGGGTCGCCGCGCAGGCAGGCGGCCAGCATGTCCAGGGCGTCGAGGCCCCAGAAATATCTGCCGTCCACCTCGATGGTCGGCACGCCGAAGATGCCGGCCGCCAGGGCCTGGCCTGTCAGGTCCTTGAGCGACTGCTTGACGGACTCGTCGTCCGCCGCGCGCGGGGGTGCCAGCCGGGCCTGCAATTCGGCCAGGCGCTGCGCGTCGTTGGCGTCGGCACCGCCGCGCCATACATGGTGGAACACCTGCTCGCACTGCCATCGATTCGGCGCGCCGCCCTCGGGCGCACTGGCGTGCAGCAGGCGCAGCAGGGCCAGCGGGTTGAAGGGGTGCTGCGCCGGCGTGTCGATGGGAATGCCCAGACGGTGCGCGGCCCAGGCGATCTGGCGGAAGGTCCAGGCCCGCTTGGGTTCGATCTCGGCCGGGCCCTTCTGGCCCCACTGCCTGAGCAGCCCGGCGAACAGGATGGGCCGGTACTCGACGCTGTACGACAGCCCTTCGAGCGCCTGCGGCAGTTGCTCGAAGGCGAGATAGGCGTAGGGCGAGATCGGGTCGAACCAGAAGCGCAGGTGCTTCACGAGGCCTGGCCCTTCATCGCGGCGAGCACCTCGCGGCGCTGCGGCAGCAGCTTCCACACGGCACGCTTGTGCTGGTCGTCGAGCACCGACCAGGCGGCGATCTCGTCGATCGTGCGCAGGCAGCCCTCGCACCATCCGGAGCCGGCGTGCATGCGGCACACGCTGATGCAAGGCGACGGGATGGCGGACACGTCGGCCTTCATGCCTGCACCACGTCGGCCACCGGCGCGCCGGTCAGCGACTCGAGCTGCGCCGGGCTGAGGCGGAACACCCCGTTGGGGTGGCCGGCGGCGGCCCAGATCTCGTCGAAGCGGAACAGCTCGCGGTCGATCAGCGTCACCGCCGGTGTGGCGTGCGCGAGCGGCGACACGCCGCCGATGGTGAAGCCGGTGCGCGCTTTGACGAAATCGGCATCGGCGCGGCCGAGCGCGCCCACCTGCGCGGCCACCTTCTTCTCGTCGACCCGCTTGTCGCCCGAGGTGACGACGAGCACCGCCACCTCGTCGAGCTTGCGCCGGAAGATCACGCTCTTGGCGATCTGGCCGACCTGCACGCCCAGCGCGTCGGCCGCCTCCTGCGAGGTGCGCGCCGAAACTTCCAGCCACAGCGGCGCATGCGGATGGCCACGATCGGCCAGCGCCTGAGCGACGCGGCGAAAGCCCTCGGGCCGATCGTTCGGCTCTGCAGTCATGCCGCCACCTTCTCGCGTTTGGCCAGCAGAGCCTTGCCGGCGCGCGAGACCGGCGGGCGGCCGAGCACGCCGGAAATGAAGGCGCCGGCATCGACCAGCGCATCGAGATCGATGCCGGTGGCGATGCCCAGGCCGTTCAGCATGAAGACGACGTCTTCGGTCGCGACATTGCCGGTGGCGCCCTTGGCATACGGGCAGCCACCGAGGCCGGCCACGCTGGTGTCGAAATGGTGGATGCCCATCTCCAGGCAGGCGTAGATGTTGGCCAGCGCCTGACCGTAGGTGTCGTGGAAGTGGCCGCTGACCTCGGCGAGCGGGAAATGCCTCAGTGCGCGCTCCATCGCCGCCTGAACACGCTTGGGCGTGCCCGTGCCGATGGTGTCGGCGATGCCGCAGTGGTCGACGCCGATGGCCTTCATCAGCCGCACGACATGCTCGACCTCATCAGGGCTGACCTCGCCCTGGTAGGGGCAGCCCAGCGCGCAGGAGACGGCGGCGCGCACCTTCAGGCCGTGCTCATGCGCCATCGCCACCACCGGCGCGAAACGCTCGACCGACTCGGCGATCGAGCAGTTGATGTTGCGCTGGCTGAAGGCCTCGCTGGCCGCGCCGAACACCACCACCTCGTCGGGCCGTGTCGGCAGTGCCGCTTCCAGGCCCTTCAGGTTGGGAGTGAGCACTGAGTAGCGCACACCCGGCTGGCGGGAGATGGCGGCCATCACGGCCGCGTTGTCGGCCATCTGCGGCACCCACTTCGGGCTGACGAAGCTGGTGACCTCGATTTCGCGCAGGCCGGCGGCCTGCAGCCGATGCACGAGTTCGACCTTGTGCGCGGTATCGACGGACTGCTTCTCGTTCTGCAGCCCGTCACGCGGACCGACATCGACGATTTTCACGCTCGAAGGAATCATGACAAATGTCTCGCTGAGGGCGGCGGCGCCTGTGGCTTCCACTCACTTAGGGATGGTCGTAACGGATCGGATACAGGAAGATACAAACATCGATCAGGACCCGCAGTGGACACCAGCACCCGCCTTCGCATTGCCACCCGCATTCATTTTGCGCTGCTTCGCCATTACGGCGCGAAGGTGGAGATCGGAGCCCTCATGAAAGCCGAGGGTGATGTGCGCGAGGCCATCTGGGTCTGCGAGGCTTCCGGCGACGCCGAACTGGCCACCATGGCCCGGCAGTTGCGCCTGGCCAACGATGAAGAGTCTGCTGCGGCCGCTCCTGCCGTGACGGCTCCCGTGGCCGCCACGCCGCAGGAAACCCCCTGGTCCGGCAACACCTCCGGCTTCGGCGTCTCGCGCCCGATCGGCCTGGACGTGGCCAAGGCCGAATCGACCGCCAACTGGCTGAAGCCGGCCACCTGGGTGCGCCGCGCTGCGCCCGCGCGCAACAGCTGAGCGTTCACGCCGCGGCCGCATCCAGCCGCAGCAACTCCTCGCCTTCCAGCACCTGGTCGCCGACCGTGTAGAGCAGTTCGGCCACGGTGCCGTCGCACGGCGCGGTGATGGTGTGCTCCATCTTCATCGCCTCCATCACCGCCAGGGCCTGGCCCTTCTTGACCGACTCGCCGGCGCGCGCCAGAAGCGCGATCACCTTGCCCGGCATCGGCGCAGTCAGGCGGCCGGCTTCGCCGGCGCCGTCGGCGGCATGCGCGATGGGGTCGATCTCGTGCAGCGTAGCCGCACCCTCGGGCGCGAACACGCTGACACGCTCGCCCACCGCGTAGACCGACAGCGGCCAGCGCCGCCGGTCGAGCGTGACGTCGTGCAGCGTGCCGCCGCGCGTGCTGGCGGCGAATGGCCACTGCTGGCCGCCCAGCGCCAGCACCTGCTCGCCATCGTGCGTGCGCGACAGCGTGGCCACGTGGTGCGCGCCGTCGACCTCGAGATCGAAGCGGCGCACCGCGGCGCCGTGCATGCGCCAGGCATCGCGGCGTGACCAGGGGTCGGCATCCTCGCCCGCGCGCTCGTGGGCGAGCGCGTGCGCGACGACGCCGGCGGCGGCCACCTCCAGCGCCAGCGGCGGCGTGCCGAACAGCGCGCTGCGCTCGCGATCGATCAGCGCGGTGTCGAGATCGGCTTGCGCGAAAGAGCGGCTGGCCACCACGCGGCGCAGGAAGGCCACGTTGGTGTGCAGGCCGACGATGTGCGTCTGCGCCAGCGCCACGTCCAGCCGCGCCAGCGCCTGGGCGCGGTCCGCGCCCCAGACGATCAGCTTGGCAACCATCGAGTCGTAGTGCGGCGAGATCGCGTCACCTTCACGAACGCCGGCATCCACCCGCACCTCGCCTCGCTCGAAGTTCGTGCACGGCGGCGTGCGGTAGACATCGAGCGTGCCGGTGGCCGGCAGGAAGTTGGCATCGGGGTTCTCGGCGCAGATGCGCGCCTCGATCGCGTGGCCATGGATGCGCAGTTGATCCTGCTTGAGCGGCAGCGGCTCGCCACTGGCCACGCGCAGCTGCCACTCGACCAGGTCCAGTCCGGTGATCGCCTCGGTGACCGGGTGCTCGACCTGCAGGCGTGTGTTCATCTCCATGAAGAAGAAGCGCAGATCGCCGTCGGCCGTGGGCTCGGCGATGAACTCCACCGTGCCGGCGCCGACATAGCCCACCGCCTTGGCCGCCGCCACCGCGGCCGCGCCCATCTCACGCCGGCGGGCCTCGCTCATGCCGGGCGCGGGCGCCTCCTCGAGCACCTTCTGGTGGCGGCGCTGCACCGAGCAGTCGCGCTCGAACAGGTAGATGCAGTCGCCGTGGCTGTCGCCGAACACCTGGATCTCGATGTGCCGCGGCCGCGTGACGTAACGCTCGATGAGCACGGCGTCGTCGCCGAAGCTGTTGCGCGCCTCGCGCTGGCACGAGGCGAGCGCGGCCGCGAACTCCTCGGCCTTCGTGACGATGCGCATGCCCTTGCCGCCGCCGCCGGCGCTGGCCTTGATGAGCACCGGGTAGCCGATGCGGTCGGCCTCGCGCTGCAGCAGCACCGGGTCCTGGTCAGCCCCGTGGTAGCCGGGTACCAGCGGCACGCCGGCTTTCTCCATCAACTGCTTCGATTCCGCCTTCAGCCCCATCGCCTTGATCGCCGCGGGCGGCGGGCCGATGAACACGAGGCCGGCATCGGCACAGGCCTGCGCGAAGTCCTCGTTCTCGCTCAGGAAGCCGTAGCCGGGATGGATCGCCTGGGCGCCGGTGGCCCGTGCCGCCTCGACGATGCGTTCGGCGCGCAGGTAACTGTCGCGCGGCGCGTTGCCGCCGATGTGCACCGCCTCGTCGCAGGCCAGCACGTGTTTCGCGTTTGCATCGGCGTCCGAGTAGACGGCGACGGTGCGTACGCCGAGGCGGCGTGCGGTGGCGGCCACTCGGCAGGCGATCTCGCCGCGGTTGGCAATCAGGATCTTGGAGAACATGCGGACCTCACACGGACGGTTGGCTGCCACGCAGCCAACCCGAAGCGCGGCCTATCAGCGCGCGCAGGAACTTGCCGAGCACGACGATCAGGCCGATCGCCACCAGGATCGACAGAACGAGCACTGCCGCCAGCACCACCGGATGTGTCCACGACAGCCACAGCACGGTGGGAACGAAGGCATCGCCGGCCAGCGACATGCCGATGTTGGAAAAGGGCTCGGGCGAGGTATTCACCGCCGCGCGCGTGGTTGCTTTCGCCACATGGCTGGTGGCGGCGAGCGTGCCGCCAAGCAGCGCAGCCAGCGTGGCCCAGGTGGCCTGGTCGGCGCCGAACACCGCGGCCGCCAACGCCGCGCCCGCCGGGATGCGCACCAGCGTGTGCACCAGGTCCCACAGCGTGTCGACCCCGGGGATCTTGTCGGCGAAGAACTCGACGAAGAGCATGAAGCCGCTGGCACCGAGCATCGCCGGATGCTTCAGCACATGCAGGCCTTGCGGCAGCTCGACCCAGCCGAAGTAGCCGGCTGCGCCGGTAAGGAACACGACGAGGTACAGGCGCAGGCCACTCGCCCAGCCGAGCGCCGCAGCGATGGCGAGAAGTTGGGCGGTGTCCAGCGTGGCCGGCATCGTTCAGCCCTGCCAGGACGGCGCGCGCTTGCCGAGGAAGGACTGGATGCCCTCGCGTCCCTCGGCACTGGCACGGATGTCGGCGATGCGGCGCGCGGTGTCGGCGCGCAGATCGGCATCGATCGGGCGGCCGCCGACGTCCTGCACCAGCTGCTTGCAGGCACGCACCGCCATCGGCCCGTTGGCCACCAGCGTGGCGACGAGTTCGTCGACCTTCGCATCGAGTGCCTCGCTCGCGCAGAGCTCGTGCACGAAGCCCATCGCCTTCGCCTGTGCGGCGTCGAATCGCTCGGCGGTGATGAACCAGCGACGCGCCGCCTGCTCGCCCATCGCGCGCACGACATACGGGCCGATGGTCGCCGGCAGCAGGCCGAGCTTCGCTTCGCTGAGGCAGAAGTTCACGCCCTCGGCGGCGATGAGCACGTCGCACACCGCCGCCAGCCCGAGGCCGCCCGCATAGCAGTCGCCGTGGATGCGCCCGACCACCGGCACCGGGCAGCTGTAGATCGTCCACAGCATGTCGGCCAGCGCCTGCGCGTCGGCGCGGTTCTCGTCCCAGCTGTAGCCGGCCATCGCGCGCATCCAGTTCAGGTCGGCGCCGGCGCAGAAGGCCTTGCCGTGGCCACCGAGCACGATGCAGCGCAGCGAGGCGTCGGCGCCGAGGCCCGCGAAGGTCTGCATGAGCTCGGCGATCACGCCCTCGTTGAAGGCGTTGCGCACGTCCGGGCGATTCAGGTAGACGCTGGCCACGTGGCCGTCTCGGCGCACATCGAGGGTGGTGGTGCTCATGGTCGACCTCAGTAGCGCTTGGCGGCTTCGTCGAGCATCACCTCGGTGGCGCCACCACCGATGGCGAGGATGCGCGCGTCGCGCCACAGCCGTTCGATGGCTGTGCCGCGCATGTAGCCCATGCCGCCGTGGAACTGCTGGCAGGCCTGCACCACCTCGTTGACCAGCTCGCCCGTCAGCGACTTGAGCATCGACACGTCCTGCACCACGTCGCGCCCCTGCGTGACCATCCAGGCGCAGTGGTACATGTATTGCCGCGCCGCGCGCACCTTGGCGTCGAGCATGGCCAAGCGCTGGCGCACCACCTGCTTGTCGAACAGCGTGGCGCCGAAGGCGCGGCGGTCGCGCACGTACTCCAGCGTCATCTTCAGCGCCTGCGTGCAGTGGCCCACCGCCATCGCGGCCAGCGCGATGCGCTCGGTCTGGAAGTTCTTCATCACCGAGTAGAAGCCCTTGTCGACCTCGCCCAGCAGGTTCGCGGCCGGGATGCGGCAGTCTTCGAACACCAGCTCGGCGGTATCCGACGACAGCCAGCCGGTCTTCTCGAGCGAGCGCCCGACGCTGAAGCCCGGCGTGCCTTTCTCGACGATGAGCATCGAGATCGCGTGCCGGGCCGTGCCGGTGCGCGCGGCGATGAAATACAGGTCGGCGTGCACGCCGTTGGTGATGAACAGCTTGGTGCCGTTGAGCACCCAGTGATCGCCGTCCCGCCTGGCGGTGGTCTTCAGCCCGGCCACGTCGGAGCCGGCGCCCGGCTCGGTGATGCCCACCGCGGTGATCGTCCGCCCCGCCGTCACGCCCGGCATGTACTTCGCCTGCTGCTCGGCGCTGCCCGCGTGGTGCAGGTGCGGGCTGGCCATGTCGGTGTGCACGAGCACGGTGATGATGAATCCGCCGAAGGTCGACTGCGACAGCGCTTCGGCGAATACCAGGTTGGTCAGCGCATCGGCTTCGGCGCCGCCGTGTTCGCTGGCATACATCAGCCCGAGCAAACCGGCGTCACCCATCTTGCGCAGCACCTCGCGCGGCGTGAAGCCGTCGCGCTCCCACTGTTCGGCAAAGGGCTCGACCTCGCGGGCGATGAAGCGCGCGATCTGATCGCGGAGCTGTTCGTGTTCGTGGCTGAGGTAGATGTTGTCCATGGCCACCAGGCTCACATGCGGAACACGCCGAACTTCGCCTCGGGAATCGGCGCGTTCAGGCTGGCGCTGATCGCCAGCGCGAGCACGCGGCGCGTGTCGGCCGGGTCGATGACGCCGTCGTCCCACAGTCGCGCACTCGCGTAGTACGGATGCGCCTGGTGTCCGAACTGGTCGAGGATGGGCTGCTTGAACGCCTTCTCCTCCTCGGCCGACCAGGCGCCGCCCTTGGCCTCGATGCCGTCGCGGCGCACCGTGGCCAGCACGCTGGCCGCCTGCTCGCCGCCCATCACCGAGATGCGCGCGTTCGGCCACATCCACAGGAAGCGCGGGCTGAAGGCGCGGCCGCACATGCCGTAGTTGCCGGCGCCGAAGCTGCCGCCGATGATGACGGTGAACTTCGGCACGTTGACGGTGGACACCGCCGTGACCATCTTCGCGCCGTGCTTGGCGATGCCCTCGGCCTCGTACTTGCGACCGACCATGAAGCCGGTGATGTTCTGCAGGAAGACCAGCGGGATCTTGCGCTGGCCGCACAGCTCGATGAAGTGCGCGCCCTTCTGCGCGCTCTCGCTGAACAGCACGCCGTTGTTGGCGACGATGCCCACAGGCAACCCCTCGATATGCGCGAATCCGGTGACCAGCGTGGTGCCGTAGCGCGCCTTGAACTCGTCGAACTCGCTGCCGTCGACGATGCGCGCGATGATCTCGTGCACGTCGTAGGGCTTGCGCGCGTCGGTGGGGATGATGCCGTGCAGCTCGGCCGCATCGAACAGCGGCGCGCGCGGTGCGGCCAGGCGTTGCTCGTGGGCCTTGCGCCAGTTGAGGTTGGCCACGGCGGCGCGCGCGATCGCCAGCGCATGCGTGTCGTTGTTGGCCAGGTGGTCGGCCACGCCCGACAGGCGGGTGTGCACGTCGCCGCCACCGAGGTCTTCGGCGCTGACGATCTCACCGATCGCCGCCTTCACCAGCGGCGGGCCGGCGAGGAAGATGGTGCCCTGGTTCTTCACGATGATCGACTCGTCGCTCATCGCCGGCATGTAGGCGCCGCCGGCGGTGCACGAGCCCATCACCACCGCGATCTGCGGGATGCCCTGGGCGCTCATGTTCGCCTGGTTGAAGAAGATGCGGCCGAAGTGGTCGCGGTCAGGGAAGACGTCGTCCTGGTTGGGAAGGTTGGCGCCGCCGCTGTCGACCAGGTAGATGCAAGGCAGCCGGTTCTGGATGGCGATCTCCTGCGCGCGCAGGTGCTTCTTCACCGTCATCGGGAAGTAGGTGCCGCCCTTCACCGTGGCGTCGTTGCAGACGATCATGCACTCGACGCCGCTGACGCGGCCGATGCCGGCGATCAGCCCCGCGCCCGGCGCGGCGTCGTTGCCGCCCTTTTCCTTGTACATGTCGAGCGCGGCCAGCGGCGCCACTTCGAGGAAGGGCGTGTCCGGGTCGAGCAGCATCTCGACGCGATCGCGCGGCAGCAGCTTGCCGCGCGCGGTGTGCTTGGCGCGCGCGGCGTCCCCGCCGCCCTGGGCAATCTGCGCGAGCTTCGAGTTCAGGTCCTCGACCAGCGCGCGCATCGCGGCAGCGTTGGCCTTGAAGTCCTCCGAACGGGGGCTGAGATTCGAGGCAAGAACGGGCATGGAGTCTCCACGGATCGGCCGACTGTGGCACCGGATCGGCACTTGACGTTTACGTAAACGTCAACCGCGGATTCTATCGGCTGGCCGGCCCGCGTCGGCCCCTGCGGCTTACCCGTAGATGTCGGGCTCGCGCCAGCCGAGTTCGGCCATGTCGGCGCTGCGCAGCGACGCATCACTGGGCATGAGGAACTCGTCGAGCTGCGGCGGCGCCAGGCCCATCGTCGAGAGCATCCCATGCAGCTGGCCGCGGTGGTGGGTCTGGTGCATGAACAGGTGCGCCAGCACGTGGGCGGCACGGTCGCGCTGAACCTCGCGGCCGCGGTCCATGTCGACGATCGCATCGCAGCCGGCGTCATCGAGTGCGTCGCACCAGGCGATCAGCCGCTCGTCGCTGGCTCGCTGGCGCGGCGCCAGCTCGGCGAGCGTGGCGGCGGGCACGAAGGCGGCGTACTGCTGCGGCAACCCGGGCTCGCCGTGCAGAGCGCCGATGTAGTACTGGTCGACCGCCAGGATGTGGTTCAGCGTGGCGGCCAGGCTGCCGAAGAAGCTCACGCGCGGCGCCTGGAACTCGGCATCGCTCATGGCCGCCATGGCGCGGTGCAGGCGGTGATTGGCCAGGCGGTTGGCGCGCGCCTGGATGCGCAGTTGGCCGGCCAGCGACAGCACGATGGCTCAGCCCTTCTTCGCCGCGTGGACGGGCTTGGCCTCAGTGGGCGCGCCGGAGGTCTTCCAGGCGCCGAAGCCGCCGTCGACATGGGCGACACGCTCCATGCCCATGTCCATCAGCGTCTTCGTCGCCAGCGCCGAGCGCCAGCCGGCGGCGCAGAACAGCACGTACTCCTTGTCCTGCGCGAACACGTCGCGGTGGTAGGGCGAGGCCGGGTCGACCCAGAACTCCAGCATGCCGCGCGGCGCATGCACCGAGCCGGGAATCACGCCCTCGCGCTCGAGCTCGCGCACGTCGCGGATGTCGACGAACACCACGCCAGGGTGGCCGTGCAGCGCGCGCGCCTGCTCCACCGTGTAGGTGGTGACCTGGGCCATCGCCTCCTCGACGAGGGAGGCCGCTGTCTTCTTCATGTCAGAAGGGTCCCTTCTCGAGCCAGCGCTCGATCTGCGGCCGTCGGTCGTTGCCCCAGAAGGGCTCGCCATCGACCATGAAGAACGGCGCGCCGAACACGCCGGCGGCGATGGCCGCCTCGTTCTCCTGTTTCAGGCGCAGCTTCCAGGTGGTGTCGTTCCATACGGCTTCGGCCGCATCGGCGCCGATGCCGAAGTCTTCGGCGAGCTGGCGCAGCTGCTGCGGGTCACTCAGGTCGACGCCGCGCGCGAAGTAGGCGCGCAGGCAGTTGCGCGCCCATTGGGTGGCGCGGTCCCCGCCCTGGTCGGCGAGCCACCAGAACACGCGCGCCGCGTTCTGCGTCGGGATCGGGAAGGCGTCCGGGTTCTTCAGCGGCACGCCGGCGAACCGCGCCGAGCGCTCGAAGTCGTGCAGCGAGTACTCGCGCTTGATCGGGTACGACACCGGGCTCTTCAGCTCGGCGGCCTGGAAGGTGGCGCCCAGCAGGATGGCCTTCCAGTTCACCGTGCGGCCGTGGCGAGCCGCCAGCGCATCGATCCATTCGGAGGCGATGTACGAGTACGGCGACGAGAAGTCGAAGTAGAAGTCGATCGGGCGCGGCAGGGTCGTCATGGGTGACAGCGTAGCGCCTGCCGATGAGGCTCGCGTGGTCGATTTCCCTCACCCGGGAACAGGGCCGGCCTGCTTGCGCCGCGTCATGCCGCCGCCGGACATGGCGGCTAGCATGCACTCGATGGGTTTGTCGCTTGCGTTGGTGATCTTCGCGCTGGCCGTTGCGCTCGCGCTGCGGCCGTGGCGGGCCTTGCGCGCCGATGGCGTGTTGCAGCCGTGGTTGGCCTGCCTGGTGCTGCTGCCCTGGGTGTGGGCGGCGCAGCGCGTCATGCCCGGCGGCGTGTCGGTGCAGCTGTCCGGGGCCTGCCTGCTGGTGCTGATGGTCGGCTGGCCGCTGGCCGTGCTGAGCCTGTTGCCGATTGCCGCGATCGGCGCTTGGCTGGGAGGCATCGCCTGGCCGCAAGCCCTCGACCATCTGGCCTGGAATGGCATGGTGGCCGCCACGCTGGCCCTGTTCATCGGCCTGGCAACGCGACGCTGGCTTCCCCACCACCCGTTCGTGTTCATCCTCGGACGCGGCTTCATCGTCACCGCCCTGGCGATGATGGCCGCCGGCACGATGTCGGCCTACGTGCAGCCGCCGCCCGAAAGCACCGAACTCGGCTCGGTGCTGCTCGGCCACTGGCTGATGGCCTGGGGCGAGGCCTTTTCCACCGGCATGCTGGTGGCGATTTTCGTGGCCTTCAAGCCGGAATGGCTGGCCACGTGGTCGGACGCGCGCTACCTGCCGAAGGACTGAGGCTCAGCCGCGCCAGAACTGCGGCGTGAAGAGCACCAGCACCGACAGCAGTTCCAGCCGGCCGAGCAGCATGACCACGCTGCACACCCAGGTCTGCAGATCGCTCAGCCCCTGGTAGTTGCCGGCGGGCCCGACCTGCCCGAGTCCGGGGCCGGTGTTGTTGATGCAGGCCACCACCGCGGTGAAGGCGCTGACGATATCCAGCCCGGTGAACAGCAGCAGCAGCGTCGCCGCCACCATCACGCCTCCGTAGATCAGCATGAAGGCCAGCACGGAGAAGATCACCTGGTTGGACACCAGCGCGCCGCCCAGCGTCACAGGCACGACAGCGCGGGGGTGAACGATGCGCGTGAGCTCCCGCTTGGCCGCCTTGAGCATGACCAGCGATCGGATCAGCTTGATACCGCCGCCTGTGGATCCGGCACAGGTGGCGAAGCCGCACAGGAACAGCATCAGCACTGGCGCGAACAGCGGCCACTGGCCGTAGTCCACGGTGGCGAAGCCGGTGGTCGTGGCCACCGACACGACGCTGAAGGCGGCGTGCCGCAAGGCCACGGCGAAGTCCGGGTAGACACCATGCGCAAGCAGGAACAGCGTGACCAGCAGGACCGAGCCAACCATCAGCGCGAGAAAGGCGCGCGCCTCGATGTCTAGCCACAACGGCAGCAGCGAGCGCCTGCGCCAGACCACGAAGTACAGCGCGAAGTTCACGCCCGACAGCAACATGAAGAAGATCGCTACCGCTTCGATGGCCGCAGAGTCGAACGCACCGAAGCTCGCGTCATAGGACGAGAAGCCGCCCAGACCCATGGTGCTGCACATGTGCATGAAGGCATCGGCCCAGCCCATCCCCGCGAGATGGAAGGCGAAGAAGCACACGGACGCCAGCGCGAAGTAGACGGTCCACAGACCGCGCGCCGTTTCCGCAATGCGCGGTGTGAGCTTCTGGTCCTTCATCGGCCCTGCCGACTCGGCCTTGAACAGCTGCGCGCCGCCCACCCCGAGAAGCGGCAGGATGGCCACGACCAGCACGATGATGCCCATGCCGCCGATCAGCACCATGAAACAACGCCACACGTTGATCGAGGTCGGCAGTCTCTCCAATCCGGTGAGCACCGTGGCGCCGGTGGTGGTCAGGCCGCTGACGGCTTCGAAGTAGGCGTCGGTGAAGCTCAGTTCCGGAAGGTGCAGCATCAAGGGCAGCGTGCCGAAGGCCGGCAGCACCGACCACACCAGCGTCACGAGCAGGAAGCCGTCGCGCGGCTGCAGCTCGCGGCGACGCCTTCTCGTGGTGATGAACAGCGCCAGCCCGGCGCCGAAGGTGATGGCCATCGCCTGAGCATGTGCGGCCAGCGCGCCATCCTGGCCGAACAGTGCGAAAGACAGCGGCACGGCCATCGTGACGCCGAAGACCATCAATACGGCCGCGAGGACCGGCAGGACGCGCAGCAGGCTCGCCATGGCTCAGAACATGAAGGTCGCGCCGACCTGGAAGAGCTTCTCGATGTCGCGGACCATGCGCTTGCGCGGCACGAACACGATGACGTGGTCGTCGCTCTCGATCACCGTGTCGTGGTGCGGGATGATGACCTGACGTGTACCTCCATCGGCAGCATCCCCTCGCACGATCGCGCCGATCTGCGTGCCCGGCGGCAGCGGGAGTTCGTCGATGCGCCGGCCGACCACCTTGGAGGAACGGCGGTCGCCGTGCGCCACCGCCTCCAGCGCCTCGGCCGAGCCGCGGCGCAGGCTGTACACGGCCTCGACGTCGCCGCGCCGCACGTGCGCGAGCAGTTCGCCGATGACGGTCTGCGCCGGCGACAGGGCGATGTCGATCTGCGTGCCCTGCACCAGGTCGGCGTAGGCGCGGCGATTGATCAGCGAGAGCACGCGTCGCGCGCCCATGCGCTTGGCCAGCAGGCAGGCCATGATGTTGTCCTCGTCGTCGCTGGTCAGCGCGAGGAAGAGGTCCGTATCCTGCACGTTCTCGTCCTCGAGAAGATCCTCGTCGGTGCTGTCTCCCTGCAGAACCAGCGTCTCGCTGCTCAGCTGCGTGCTGAGGTACTCGCAGCGAATGGCGTTGGTTTCGATGATCTTCACCCGGCAGTCCGACTCGATCTCGCGCGCCAGCCGCAAGCCGACGCGGCCGCCGCCGGCGATCATCACGCGGCGCACCGGCTCGTCGCGCCGGCGCAGCGCATCGAGCACGCGGCGGATGTCGCGCGTGGCCGCGAGCACGAACACCTCGTCGCCGGGCTCGATGCGCGTGGTGCCGTCGCAGACCACCTGGCGGTCCACGCCCACTTCGTCACTGCGGTAGATGGCGACGAATCGCATCTCGACATGGGGCACGAGCTGGGGCAGTTCGCTGATCACGTGCCGCACCATCGGCCCGCCGCTGACGGCACGCACCGCGATCAGGCTGACAGCGCCGTCGGCGAACTCCAGCACCTGCAGCGCCTCCGGGTACTCGATCAGCTTGCGGATGTAGGTGGTGAGCGACTCCTCGGGGCAGATCACCTGGTCGACGGCGAAACCGGTCTTGGCCATCAGCTCGCTGCCGTGGACGAACTCCGGCGAGCGCAGGCGAGCAATCGTGGTGGGAATGTTGAACACGTCGTGCGCCACCTTGCAGACGACCAGGTTGGTCTCGTCCAGCGGCGCGCAGGCGATCAGCATGTCGGCGTCGGCCGCGCCGGCGGCCTGCAGCACCGAGGGCTGGATGCCGTTGCCGGTCACGCCGCGCAGGTCCAGTCGATCCTGCAGTTCGCGCAGGCGCTGCGGGTTGGTGTCGATCACCGTGATGTCGTTCTGCTCCGACACCAGGCTCTCGGCCACGCTTTCGCCGACGCGGCCTGCCCCGAGAATGATGATGTTCATGTTGTTCGCACCGTCTGCGGTGCGAACTATGCCAGCGCGCGGCCGATGAGGATCTTCTGCACGTCCGAGGTGCCCTCGTAGATCTGGCACACGCGCACGTCACGGTAGATCCGTTCGACCGGAAAGTCGCTCACGTAGCCGTAGCCGCCCAGCGTCTGGATCGCCGCGCTGCACACGCGCTCGGCCATCTCGCTGGCGAACAGCTTGGCCATCGCCGCCTCCTTCAGGCAGGGCCGGCCGGCGTCCTTCAGGCTCGCGGCATGGTGTATCAGCTGGCGCGCCGCCTCGATCTGCGTGGCCATCTCGCCGAGGCGGAACTGCACCGCCTGGTGCTCGAAGATCGGCTGGCCGAAGGCGACGCGCTCCTTCGAGTAGGCCAGCGCCACCTCGAAGGCGGCGCGCGCCATGCCCACGCTCTGCGCGGCGATGCCGATGCGTCCGCCCTCCAGGCCCGACAAGGCGATCTTCAGGCCCATGCCTTCGTCAGCAATCAGGTTCGCGGCCGGCACGCGGCAGTTCTCGAACAGGATCTGCGCGGTGTCGCTGCTGTGCTGGCCCATCTTGTCTTCCAGCCGCGCCACGGTGTAGCCGGGCGCGGTGGTGGGCACGATGAAGGCGCTGATGCCACGCTTGCCCGCTGCCTTGTCGGTGACGGCCATGACGATGGCCACGTCGCCGTGCTTGCCACTGGTGATGAACTGCTTGACGCCGTTGAGCACGTAGTCAGCACCATCCCGCACCGCGGTGGTCTTCAGCCCGTCGGCCTGCGAGCCGACATGCGGCTCGGTCAGGCAGAAGGCGCCGAGCATCTCGCCGCGCGCCAGCGGCTTGAGCCAGCGCTCCTTCTGCGCGTCGTTCGCCCAGGCCATCAGGATCGAGCACACGGGGCAGTTGTTCACGCTCACCACGGTGGAGGTGCCGCCGTCGCCGGCGGCGATCTCCTCCAGGATGATGGCCAGGGCCAGGTAGTCGAGCCCGGCGCCGTCCCATTCGGTGGGCACGGCCACACCGTAGCAGCCGAGCGCCGCCAGGCCCTTGAGCTCCTCGGCCGGGAAGTGGTGCTCCTTGTCCCAGCGCGCGGCGTGCGGCGCGATCTGGTCCTGCACGTAGCTGCGCACGGCGTCCTGCACCGCGAGATGATCGTCGCTCAAGAGCATCGGTTCCCCCTCACCAGTCGATCGCGCTGCCGTCGTAGTTGAGGAAGCGTCCGTTGTCCTTGGGCGCCAGCGCGGCGATCACGCCGCGCATGCCGGCCACGCTCTGCTCGGCCGTGATGTCGGCGCCCGAGCCGCCCATGTCGGTGCGCACCCAGCCGGGGTGGAAGCTCACGCAGCAGGCCTTGCCGGCCCACTCGAGCGAGATGTCCTTGAGCACCGAGTTCGCCGCCGCCTTCGAGGCGCGGTACAGCCAGCTGCCGGTGGCCGCACGCATGCCGATCGAACCCATCTTCGACGACAGCAATGCCAGCTTCGCGCCCGGCGCGAGCATGTCGGCCAGCTGCGGCAGCACGCGCATCGGTGCCAGCACGTTGGCATGCATGGTGTGGTCGAAGTCCGCGTCGGTGGGCGGCGCCAGGCCGGTCTGGCGCTGCAGCACGCCGGCCCCATGCACGATCACATCGAAGGCCGCGCCATCGAGCTGCCAGGCCAGGCGCGAGGTGCTCTCGGCGCTGGTGACGTCGAGTGTGATCGCCGTGGCGCCTTGCGCGTGGAGCGCGGCGAGCGCTTCCTCTCTGCGTGCCGTGGCCGTGACCTTCCAGCCGTCGGCGAGGTACTGGCGCACGAACTCCGCGCCGATGCCCCGCGACGCGCCGATGATCAAGGCGTGGCTCAAAGCATCTCCACGGCCAGCGCCGTCGCCTCGCCGCCGCCGATGCAAAGCGCGGCCACGCCCTTCTTCTTCCCCTGCTTGCGCAAGGCGCCGAGCAGCGTGACGACGATGCGCGCGCCGGAGGCGCCGATCGGGTGGCCGAGCGCGCAGGCGCCGCCGTGCACGTTGACGATCTCGTGCGGCAGCTTGAACTCGGCCATGGCCGCCATCGTCACCGCGGCAAAGGCCTCGTTGACCTCCCACAGGTCGATGTCCTTCACGGCCCAGCCGGTCTTCTTCAGCACCTTCTCGATCGCACCCACCGGCGCGGTGGTGAACCAGTCCGGTGCCTGCGCGTGCACGGCATGGGCGGCGATGCGCGCGATCGGCTTGAGCCCCATCGCCTTGGCGGTCGACTCGCGCATCAGCACCAGCGCGGCGGCGCCGTCGGAGATGCTCGACGAGGTGGCGGCAGTGATCGCGCCGTCCTTCTTGAACGCGGGCTTCAGGCCCGGGATCTTGTCGAGCTTGGCCTTGAAAGGCTGCTCGTCCCACTTGATCACGGTGTCGCCGGCCTTGCCCGGCAGCGTGACAGGGGCCATCTCCCAGTCGAAGCTGCCGTCCTCGTTGGCCTTCTTGCTGCGCTGGGTGGAGGCGATGGCGAACTGGTCCATCGCCTCGCGGGTGAAGTTGTACTTGCCCACGCACTGCTCGGCGAACACGCCCATCGCCTTGCCGCGCTCGTAGGCGTCTTCCAGGCCGTCCAGGGCCATGTGGTCGTAGACGGCGCTGGCGCCGTACTTGATGCCCTTGCGCGCGAACATCAGGTGCGGCGCGTTGGTCATGCTCTCCATGCCACCCGCCAGCACCACGTTGGCCGAACCGGCGGCCAGCATGTCGTTGGCGAACATCATCGCGCGCATGCCCGAGCCGCACATCTTGCTCATCGTGACGGCACCGGTGCTGTCGGGCAGGCCGGCCTTGCGCATCGCCTGGCGCGCCGGTGCCTGGCCCTGGCCGGCCATCAGGCAGTTGCCGAACAGCACCTCGTCGACGGCGTCGCCGGGCACGCCGGCGCGCTCGACCGCGGCCTTGATGGCCACCGCGCCCAGTTCCCAGGCAGCGAGGTTGGAGAAGTCGCCGAGCAGGCCACCGATGGGCGTGCGGGCGGCGGAGACGATGACGATGGAATCAGGCATGAGAGGCTCCTTCAAGAGGGGATGAGGGATGTGGCGCGCTCCTCCTGCGCGACACGCTTGATGTAGCTCTGGAACTGCGGGTCTTCGCCGCGCAGCAGCAGGGGCAGCGCGTTGTGGAAGTCGTCTCGGCGACACCATTCGCGCATGTAGTCGTCCCACGAGTTCCAGCGCCGCTGCTCGGTGGGCGACATGGTCTCCTTGAACGCGACCAGGTAGGCGCGCTCGAACAGCGAGATCAGCATGTCGAAGATCACCAGCATGCGGTCGTTCTGCTCGGGTGTGGGGCTGGGCAGCGCGCTGGTCGTGCGCAGCTGCAGGTCGGAGTTGGCCAGCACGATCTTCAGGAACTCGTTGTACGCGTCGGAGAGGTGCTGGTAGGCCTCTTCCTCCTCGTTCTCGCGCTCCTTGCGCTGCTCGGCCAGGAACACCCACACCGCGAACGGCAGCGCCACCACCGTCACGACGAAGCTGGCGAATTCGAAGGCGTCGCGCCAGTTCATCAGCGCCTCAGATGCCGGCCTCGAGCGCCTCGGCCTCGGTGTGCGCCTGGTGGCGGAAGCGCTTGCGCTGCTCGTAGGGAAACACGTCGTGCACGTGGCCGGCGAGGATGCGCTCCTTGTGGCCTTGCCAGAAGGCGACGTCGAGCAGGTCGGCGTGGTGCTTCAGGAACACCTCGCGCACGGCCGTGTTGCCGAGCAGGAAGGGGCCGAAGGTCTCCGGGAAGACGTCGCGCGGGCCGACGTGGTACCAGATCTCGCCGGACATCTCTTCCTCCTCATTGCGCGGCTCGGGCACGCGGCGGAAGTTGCAGTCGGTCAGGTACTCGATCTCGTCGTAGTCATAGAACACCACCTTGCCGTGGCGCGTGACGCCGAAGTTCTTCCAGAGCATGTCGCCGGGGAAGATGTTGGCGCGCACCAGGTCCTTGATGGCGTTGCCGTACTCGATGACGGCGTGCTCCATCTGCCGCGGGCTGGCCTCCTGCAGGTAGATGTTCAGCGGGATCATGCGCCGCTCGATGTAGACGTGGCGGATCACCAGCGTCTCGCCGTCTTCCTCGAGCAGGCTGGGGCAGTAGTGCTGGAGCTCGGCGATCAGTTCCTCTTCGAAGCGCGAGCGCGGGAAGGCGACGTTGCTGTACTCCAGCGTGTCGGCCATGCGGCCCACGCGATCGTGCGTCTTCACCAGCAGGTACTTGCTCTTGATGAGCTCGCGCGAGGTCTCCTTCGGCGGCGGGTAGAAATCCTTGATGACCTTGAACACGTAGGGGTAGCTCGGCAGGTCGAACACCAGCATCACCATGCCCTTGATGCCCGGCGCGATGCGGAACTTGTCGCTGCTGTGGCGCTGGTGGTAGAGCAGGTCGCGGTAGAAGATGTTCTTGCCCTGCTTCTGCAGGCCGATGGCGTTGTACAGCTCGCTCTTGGGCTTGCGCGGCATCATCGAGCGCAGGAACTGCACGCAGGCCGAGGGCACTTCCATGTCGACCATGAAGTAGGCGCGCGCGAAGCTGAACAGCATCAGCAGGTCGTCCTCGCCGAACAGCGCGGCGTCGATGGCCAGCTGCCCGTGCGGCGTGTGCAGGATGGGCAGCGCGAACGGCACCTCGTTGAAGCCGTTGATGATCTTGCCGACCGCGTAGGCGCCCTTGTTCCGGTAGAACAGCGACGACAGCACCTGCAGCTGGAAGTTCGCCCGCATGCGGAACTCGCCCAGCCGCGAGATCACCGCCGCGAGCACATGGTCGACGTCGCGGCCGAGATCCTCGAACTCGCGCGCGAGCTGGAAGTTGTCGATCACGCGCAGCAGCGTGTCGCGCAGCGTGTCCTTGGTCGGGTAGTAGGCGCGGTAGGTCGGCAACGAGGCCGGCTCGTCGTTCTCGATGTACTCGGTGCTCACCGCCGGGCGCACGAAGATGAAGTCGTTGCGGAAGTAGCTGCGGTGCAGGATCTTCGTCGTCACCGAGTTGAAGAAGGTCTCGGCGAGCTCGGGCTGGTGGTGGTTGGTGAGCAGGCCGATGTAGTGCAGCTTGACCTGCTGCCACACGTCCATCGGCAGGGTCGATGCCTGGAATTCCTTCTGCAGCCGCTCGGCCGCCTCGTCGACGCGCTTGTCGTAGAACTCGATGCGCTCGCGCTGGGCGCGCTGCTGGCCGTGCCAGTCGGCCTGCTCGAAGCGGCGCTTGGCCTGCGCGCTGGTCTCGCGGAACAGCCGGTAATGGCGGTTGAAGCCGTCGAGCAGCGCCTGCGCGATGTCGAAGCCGCGTGAGTCGGTGAGGCGGGTCGGGAACATCGCGCGCCGTCCTTCAGGGCTTGCCGTTCTTGCGGATGGCGTCGTAGCGCGTCTTCAGCGCGCCCAAGGCCAGGCCGTAGGCGGCCGCCACCTCGCCGGCGTTCGCCACGGTGATCTTCAGGTCTTCCAGCAGGCCGTTGTGCAGGCCGTAGACCCAGCCGTGCACCACCACCGACTGGCCGCGCTCCCAGGCGTCCTGCACCACGGTGGTCTCGCAGACGTTGAGCGACTGCTCGAGCACGTTCAGCTCGCACAGCGCCTTGAGCCGGAGCGTGTCGTCTTCCATGCCGTCGATCCAGGTGCGGTGCTTGTTGCGCACGTCCTGCACGTGGCGGATCCAGTTGTCGGCCAGGCCGACGCGGCGGTTGTGCAGCGCCGCGGCCACGCCGCCGCAGCCGTAGTGGCCCACCACCATGATGTGGCGCACCTGCAGCATGTCGATGGCGAACTGCATCACCGACAACGCGTTGAGGTCGGAGTGAACCACCACGTTGGCCACGTTGCGGTGCACGAACACATCGCCCGGCAACAGGCCGAGGATCTCGTTGGCTGGCACGCGGCTGTCGGCGCAGCCGATCCACAGGTACTGCGGCGCCTGCTGCGCCAGCAGGCTGGTGAAGAAACCCGGCGTGCGCCGCTCGGTGTCGGCGGCCCAGCGCCGGTTGCTTTCGAACAGTTCTTCGAGGGAGGTGCTCATGGCACGGCAGTTTACGCAGCCGCCCCGCTCACATCGTCTCGGCGAACAATTCCCGACCGATCAGCATCCGCCGGATCTCGCTCGTGCCCGCGCCGATCTCGTACAGCTTGGCGTCGCGCCACAGGCGCCCGAGCGGGTACTCGTTGATGTAGCCGTTGCCGCCGAACAGCTGGATGCCTTCGCCCGCCATCCAGGTCGCCTTCTCGGCACACCACAGGATCACGCTGGCGCAGTCCTTTCGCACTTGGCGCACGTGCTCGGCGCCGAGCATGTCGAGGTTCTTGCCCACTGTGTAGCAGAAGGCGCGGCCGGCCTGCAGCACGGTGTACATGTCGGCCACCTTGCCCTGCACGAGCTGGAACTCGCCGATGCTCTGGCCGAACTGCTTGCGGTCGTGGATGTAGGGCACCACGTTGTCCATCACCGCCTGCATGATGCCGATCGGCCCGGCGGCAAGCACCGCGCGCTCGTAGTCGAGGCCCGACATCAGCACCTTGGCGCCGCCGTTGAGCGTGCCCAGCACGTTCTCGGCCGGCACTTCGACGTTGTTGAACACCATCTCACCGGTGTGGCTGCCGCGCATGCCCAGCTTGTCGAGCTTCTGCGCCGTGGAAAAGCCCTTCATGCCCTTCTCGACGATGAAGGCGGTGACGCCGCGCGCACCGAGCTCCGGCTCGGTCTTCGCGTAGACGACCATGGTGTCGGCGTCCGGGCCGTTGGTGATCCACATCTTGGTGCCGTTGAGCACGTAGACGCCGCCCTTCTCGACCGCCTTGAGCTTCATCGAGATGACGTCGGAGCCGGCGCCCGGCTCGCTCATGGCCAGCGCGCCGACATGCTCGCCGCTGATCAGCTTGGGCAGGTACTTCTTCTTCTGCGCCTCGCTGCCGTTGCGTTTGAGCTGGTTGACGCACAGGTTGCTGTGCGCGCCGTAGCTCAGGCCCACCGAGGCGCTGGCGCGGCTGATCTCCTCCATGGCGATCATGTGCGCCAGGTAGCCCATGCCGGCGCCGCCGTATTCCTCGGGCACGGTGATGCCGAGCACGCCGAGCTCGCCCATCTTGCGCCACAGGTCCATCGGGAACTGGTCCGACTGGTCGATCTCGCCGGCGCGCGGCGCGATCTCGGCCTGCGCGAAGTCGCGCACCGCGTCGCGCAACGCATCGATGTCTTCGCCGAGCTGGAAGTTGAGTCCGGGCAGGTCGTTCATGGCGGGGTCTCCTCAGTGTTTCAGTGCCTCGCGGCCGCGCACCGTCATCACGGTGGCGGTCATGGTGGCGATCAGCTTCTCGTTGCCGCCGTCTTCGTCGTGCTGCGTCGCACGGCCGTCGACCACGCTGATGGTGCGCCCCGGCTTGATGACCACGCCCTCGAATCGGAAGCGCGGGCCGCGCGCCGGCGCGAGCAGGTTGATCTTGAACTCGATGGTGAGCACCGCGGCGTCCTCGGGCATCAGTGAAAACGCCGCATAGCCGCAGGCCGAGTCCAGCGCCGCCGAGACGATGCCGGCATGAATGAAGCCGTGCTGCTGCGTCAGCGAATCCCGGTGCGCCATCGCCAGCACCACGCGCCCCGGATCCACCGACTCCAGCGTCGCGCCCAGTGTGACCATGGCGGCCTGGCGCGCGAAGGAATCGCGCGTGCGCTGGGCGTAGCCGGCGTCGTGGGGGTGCATGCAAGGCCTCCATGCGCAGCGGATGCGCAATTGACGTTTACGTAAACGTCAATGATAGCGGAGCCGGCGTTCGGCGACTGCCGGGGTCTGCCCTGATGAATCGCAATGCAGCGCGGTACCGGCGGCCTAGATTGTTCTCATGGGCCCCCGCCGCGGAGTCCCCCGGAGATCACCATGAACCGATCACGTCAGCTCGCCATTCTTGCCCTGTCCGCCTCGCTGCTGGCCTTGTCAGGCTGCGCCGGCATGAGTCACCGCCACCCGGCTGGTGACGCGGCCACTGCCGGGCCGATGGGCGGCATGCACGGAATGCACGGAATGCAGGCCATGCACGAGCGCATCATGAATGCGAAGACGACTGAAGAGCGCCAGGCGCTGATGGCCCAGCACATGAAGGACATGCCCGGGCAATGTGCCGAGATGATGGGCCCGGGCGGCAACGCACCGCCGAAATAGCCGTGAGCTAGCCCGGCCATCGCGCGACACTCGGGGCGTCATGGACACCCTCGCGCACGGCCTGTGGGCCGCCATCGGCATCGCGGCGATGCAGCCGCGTTTCGCCGTCACGCGCACCCAGGCCGTGGCGGCTGTCTCGCTCGCCGTGGCGCCGGACTTGCTGCAGTGGCTGCCGTTGCTGGGCTGGGCCGCCGTCGGCGGCGGTCACCTGAGCGACCTGACCACCTTCGGGCTCGCGCTCCCAGGCCAGGAACCGGGTTTGCCGGAGATCGTCGCCCTGCTGACCCACCACCTGCACTGCATCATGCACAGCGCCGTGGTCGCAGGCGTCGTGACGGCGTTGGCCTGGCGCTTTCGTCGCGCGATGCTGCTGCCACTGCTGGGCTGGTGGTCGCACATCGTCATCGATGTGCCCACCCATTCGGCCGACTACTACGCGGTGCCCGTGCTGTACCCGTTCACGCAGCGCGGCTTCGACGGCTGGGCCTGGAACACACCGGCCGCGCTGGCGCTGAACTACACGGCCATCGCGGCCGCACTGGGCTGGCTGGCCTGGCGGCGGCGCCGCCGGCTCTGAAAGCGGCTCAGCCGCCCTTGCGCCGCTCGCCCTCGGCGAGCAGGCGTCGCGCTTCCTTCTCGTGGGCGCGCACCTCGTCGAGCGTGGCGTCGAGGTCGGCCATCTGCTGCTCGAGCTGGGCGCGATGCGCGGCCAGCACGACTAGGAACTTCTTCAGCTGCGGCTGCGTGTCGCGCGGCGACTCGTACATGTCGACGAGTTCCTTCACCTCCGCCAGCGTGAGGCCGAGGCGCTTGCCGCGCAGCGTCAGCTTGAGCCGGGTGCGGTCGCGCGCGGTGTAGACGCGGTTGCGGCCGCTGCGCTGCGGCGTGATGAGGCCGCAATCCTCGTAGAAGCGGATGGCGCGGGTGGTGAGATCGAACTCGCGCGCCAGTTCACCGATGGTGTAGGTGGCCCCACCGGACGAGGGCGACGCTTGGGCGACAGCGGCTACGGACATGGCGGCTTACACTGGCTCGATTGACGTTTACGTCAAGTGTAGCGAAGCCTGCCCCCCATGAATCCCGACGAGCGCCACCTGCAGTACACCTTCGGCGACACCCTGCCGTCCACCGGCACCACACTGGAGGTGGCGACCGGCGTCCGCTGGCTGCGCATGCCGCTGCCCTTCGCGCTGGACCACATCAACCTGTGGCTGCTGCGCGATCGCGACGAAGCCGGCCGCGAGGGCTGGGCGATCGTCGATTGCGGCATCGCCAACGACATCACGCGCGCCGCCTGGGAGCAAGTCTTCCAGAGCGAGCTGCAGGGCCTGCCGGTGCTGCGCGTGATCGTCACGCACATGCACCCCGACCACATCGGCCTGGCGCACTGGCTCACCGAGCGCTGGGGCGTGCGGCTGTGGATCAGCGCCACCGACTTCAACGCCGCACGCCTGGCCAGCCAGTCGACCACCGGCTTCGGCGGCGAGAGCGCGGCGGCCTTCATGGCCAGCCACGGCCTGACCGACCCCGACGCGGTGGACAAGGTGCGCAAGCGCAGCAACTACTACGCGAGCATGGTGCCGCAGGTGCCGGCACGCTTTCGCCGCCTGATGGGAGGCGACACCCTGCGCATCGGAGAGCACGACTGGGCCTGCCACGCCGGCTATGGCCACGCGCCGGAGCACATCTCGCTGCACTGCGCCGCTTTGGGCGTGCTGATCAGCGGCGACATGGTGCTGCCGCGCATCTCCACCAACGTCAGCGTGATCGACCTGGAACCCGAGGCCAACCCGTTGCCGCTGTACCTGTCCTCGATCGGCCGCATGCTGGCCTTGCCCGCCGAGACGCTGGTGCTGCCCTCGCACGGCAAGCCCTTCCGCGGCCTGCACACCCGCGTCGGGCAGCTGGTGGCGCACCACGACGAACGATTCGCCGACCTGATGGCCGCCTGCGCGCAGGCGCCGCAGACTGCGGCGAGCCTGCTGCCGGTGCTCTTCCGCCGGCCGCTGGACCTGCACCAGACCACCTTCGCGATGGGCGAGTCGATCGCCCACCTGAACGCGCTGTGGCTGCGCGGCGAACTGAAGCGCGAACTCGGCGCTGACGGCGTGCTGCGCTTCGCGCCGGCCTGAGCGCCTAGACGATGTAGGCGACGGCGAACACGCCGATCATCAGGAACACGAGCACCAGCTTGACAACGGTGCCGAGCAACTGGCCGACCCAGGTGGCCACGCCCACGCGGGTGGCTTGGCGGCCGGCCAGCGCATGGTCGGCCGGGCTGGCGAAGCCGCCGAGCTTGCGATGCTGGCTCCAGTACTCGCCCGCCATCGCACCCGCCAGCGGCATGAACAGCAGGCCGACGAAGCCGGTGAAGATGCCCAGCAGCGTGCCGAGGGCCGCACCCGCCACCGCCGCCGGGCTCGCGCCGGCCTTCTTCGCGCCGAGCAGCGCCGCCACGTAGTCGGTGGCCCAGGCCAGCACGGCGAGCAGCGCGATGAAGCCGACCGTCCAGCCCGACACCTTGGCGAAGCCGTCGATCCAGGCGCCCAGCCCCACGCCGGCGAGCACGAGGATGGCGCCGGGCAGCACCGGCAGGATCGCCCCCGCCACGCCCACCGCCATCAGCGAGAGGGCCAGCAACCACCACCAGGGGTTGGCCGCGACCACCGTGACCGTTTCCAGCATCGCCACACTCCAGCCGGGCAAACGTGCCCGAGGTCGCGAAGATGGTGGCGCGTCGCCGCGATTCAAGCGGCCGGGCCGGCCACCGCGTCGACGATGGCCCCCGGCGTGGTGATCCACACCTCGTGATCGGCGTGCCGAGCCACGTGCTGAAGAGCGCGCCGCAGGTGGCGCAGCCGGTAGGGCTGGCCGACCAGGTAGGGGTGCAGCGCCAGGCCCATCACCAGCGAGGGCGCGTCGTCGTTGCGCTGCGTCTGCTCGAGCATCTCGTCGAACTGGTCGACGATCATCTGCGCGAAATCCTTGCCGTCCAACTGGCGTGCCACGATCATCGGGATGTCATTGAGCTCCTGCGGATAGGGCACCGACCACAGCGTGCCCCCGCCACGCGTGCGCATCGGCACCGGCTGGTCGTCGTGGCACCAGTTCAGCGTGTAGCGGTAGCCGGTCTCGCGCAGCAGGTCGGGCGTGTGCGCGCTCTCCGAGATCCACGGCGACAGCCAGCCCTGCGGCGCACGGCCATGCGCCTGCGTCATGCGGTTGCGGCACTGCTGCAGCAGCGCGCGCTCCTGAGCCTCGGGCCAGCCGCCCTGCCGCTCGGCATTGGTGTGGCCGTGGGCGATCAGTTCGTCGCCGCGTTCGGCGAAGGCCATCACGACCTGCGGGCAGTGGTCGTACAGCGCGGTGTTGACCAGCGCGCCCACCGGCAGCGACAGGTCGTCGAACAGGTCGAGGCAGCGCCACACGCCGACGCGGTTGCCGTACTCGCGCCAGCCGTAGTTCAGCACGTCGACCGGCGCGGAAGGCGCCAGCGTCGCGCCCAGGCCCTCGCCGAAGGCGAAGTGCTCGATGTTGAAGCCGATGTAGAAGGCCAGCTTCGCGCCGCCGGGCCAGACGAAGCGCATGCGCTCACCGATGCCCGAGTAGTCGAAGCGGTCGTGGCCCGGCAGCGCACCGTAGGGTTCGCTCATGCATCCTCCCGGTAGGGCGCGAAGACATCGCGCAGCGCAGGTGTAGCACGGGCGGCCGGCGCGTCCAGCGAACGCTCGATCTCGTTGAGGTGGCGGCGCATCTCGGTGGCCGCGGCGGCAGCGCTGTCGGCCTCGAGCTTGCCCAGCAGCACGCGGTGGCTGTGCGCCACGCACATCGGTTCGCCCGGCGGCTTGTACAGCGCCATCAGCAGCGAGGTGGTGGGCAACAGCTCCTCGAGCATGCGCACGAACAGCGGGTTGCCGCTCAGCCGCGCCAGCTCCACATGGAAGGCGCCGGACAGGCGGATCGCCTCCCTGTGGTCGCCCGCCTTGGTAGCCCGCTCCTCGGCATCGACGAGGCGTTTCAGGCCGGCCACCTGCGCCTTCTCCAGCGAGCCGGCCAGGCGGCGCACCACCTCGCACTCGACCACGCGGCGCGCGTCGAACACATGCGCGCCTTCGGCGCGCGTCGGCTCGGGCACCTGCGCTCCGCGATTGGGCCGCAGCACCACCACGCCGTCCTGGGCCAGCCGGTGCAGCGCCTGGCGCACCAGGGTGCGCGAGACGGCGAAGGTTTGCGCCAGCTCTTCCTCGCGCAGCCGCGCGCCGGGCGGCAGGCGGTGGTCGATCACCGCGGCGTAGATGGCGTCGTAGACCCGGTCGGCCGCCATCGCAGGGGCCGGAGCGTTCAGCGTGCGGCGTGGCACGCGCTCAGCCGCCGAGGCGGCGGCGGTTGCGCCGGCCCAGCCACGCGGCGGCGCCCAGCGCCAGCGCGATGACGACCAGCGAGATCATCGTGGTCACGGTGCCCAGCGCATAGAGCACCGGCGTCGTCACGTTGGTCGTCATGCCGTAGATTTCGAGTGGCAGCGTGTTGAAGGTGCCGGCAGTGTAGAGGCTGCGGGCGAACTCGTCGTAGGACAGCGTGAACCCGAACAAGCCGACGCCGATCAGGCTGGGCAGCAGAATGGGCACCACCACGTGCCTGATCGTCTGCCAGGAGGTGGCGCCGAGGTCGCGCGCCGCTTCCTCGTAGCGCCGGTCGAAGCGATTGAAGACGGCGAACATGATCAGCAGACCGAACGGCAGCGTCCAGGTGAGGTGGGCGCCAAAAGCGGAGCTGTACCAGGCCGGATCCCAGCCCAGGACGCGGAACAACAGTCCGATGCCCAGGCTGATCAAGATCGAAGGAACGATCAGGCTGGCAATGGCGAGGTAGAAGATGATGCCGGATCCGCGGAAGCGCGAGAAGCGAAACGCAAGCCCGGCGGAAAACGACGCGATCACCGTCACGACCATGGTCGCGGCACCCAGCGCCATCGAGCGCTGGAAGGAGCCCGCAAAGTCGCCGACCATCTGCTTCTCGAACAGGTTCTTGAACCAGTGCAGCGACACGCCGTTCATCGGGAAGGTGAGCCCGCCGGACGGACCCTGGAACGACAGGATGAGGATGGTCAGCGTCGGCCCGTAGAGGAACAGCACGAACAGGCAGAAGAAGGCGCCGAGGATCCAGAAGGCGGGACCGCGCTTGCCGTGCTGCACGTCACAGCTCCTTGCGGATGTCGACGAGGCGCATCATGGCCGCGACGATGAGCAAGACGACCAACAGCAGGATCACTGCATTTGCCGCGGCGGCAGGGTACTGCAGCAGCGACATGGCGTTGGCCATCATCAGCCCGACCGACGCACTCAGCCCGCCACTCATCATGCGCACGGTGACGAAGTCGCCCATGACGATGGTGACGATGAAGATCGAACCGATGGCGATGCCGGGCTTGCACAGCGGCAGGATGACGTTCCAAAGCGTCTGCCACCCCGAGGCGCCGGCGTCGCGCGCTGCCTCGAGCAGGCTGCGGTCGATGCGCATCATCGAGTTGAAGATCGGCACCACCATGAACAGCGTGTAGAGGTGGACATAGGCCAGCACGACCGCGAAATCCGAATAGAGCAGGAACTCCAGCGGCTGCTGGATCAGGCCCATGTTCATCAGCGTGGTGTTGGCGAGGCCGTTGCGCCCGAGGAACGGGATCCACGAGATCATGCGGATGACGTTGGAGGTCCAGAACGGATGGTGCAGATCAGGAACAACACCGTCTGCATCGTCGGCGAGCGCACGTAGAACGCTACGAAGTAAGCGACGGCGAAGCCGATGACGAGGGTCAGCGCCCAGGTGATGAGAGCGAACTGGATGGTCTGCTGGTAGGTCCGCCAGGTGACCGGCGACAGCAGCAGTTCCTCATAGTTCTGCAGCCAGTGAAGGCCGGGATGATCTGCGTCGTAGTCGCTGGTCGGCCAGAAGCTCACCGCGCCGATCAGCAACAGCGGCGCGATGAAGAAGAACAGGAACACCGCCCCGAAGGGCAGTGCCTGCAGCCACGCCGGCGGACCGGCGCGAAGGCTCGTCGACTTAGGCGGCGACGAACTCATTCCACTTCTGGACCATGTAGGTGTTCTCGTCCATCAGCGCGTTCCAGCAGGCGATGCCGCCCATGCGCTGCTCGTACGAACCCCCGTCGCGCACGCCGCCGGCCTTGTGCAGCAGGTCGCCGTTGGGCGACTTGATGTCCTTCTCGGCGGGCTTGCCTTCCATCCAGTAGGCCCACTCGTAGGGCTCCATCTTGGCTTTGGCGGTCTCGAGCACGGCGCTGTAGTAGCCCTGGCGGTTCAGGTAGGCACCGGCCCAGCCGTCGAGGAACCAGTTGATGAACTCGTAGGCGCCGTCGAGCTTCTTGCCCGACAGCGTGGCCGGCAGGCCGAAGCCGGCGGCCCAGGCGCGATAACCTTCCTTGAGCGGCTGGTAGACGCAGGGCGACGCCCTTGGCAGCGCACCGCCGAGTCACCGCCGGCGACCACATCGACTGGATCACGACCTCGCCCGAGGTCATGAGGTTCACCGACTCGTCGAAGGTCTTCCAGAAGGCGCGGAACTGTCCTTCCTTCTTGGTCTTGATCAGGAAATCGATGGTCTTGTCGATTTCCGCCTTGGTCATGTTGCCCTTGTCGCCGTACTTCACGATGCCGGCCGACTCGCAGATCATGGCGGCGTCCATGATGCCGATCGACGGGATGTTCAGGATCGACGTCTTGCCCTTGAACTTCGGGTCGAGGATGTCCTTCCAGTTCTCGATCTTGCGACCGACCAGGTCGGGCCGGATGCCCAGCGTGTCAGCATTGTAGATCGTGGGGATCATGGCTCATGAACCAGCCGGTCTGGCGACTTGGCGAACACCTTGGTCGAGCTCGGGCCCTCGACGAAGCTCACCGTGTTCGGCGCCGTGCCCTGGGCGCCTGACCGCCTGTGCAGGCTTCGAGCTTGCCGGTGGTGAACAGCGTGGTGATCTTGTCGGCGTTCTTGATCTTCTTGACGTCGATGCCCTTGAGGTTGCCGGTGGGCACGATCTTCTTCAGCGAGAAGTACTCGGTGTCGATCGATGTCGAACGCTGTTGGGCTGAGGTCACTACACGCTGCTTGGTCACCGCGTCGGTGTTGACGGCGACGTCATCTGCAGCGTGATGCCGAGTGTCGGCCTTGCACTTCTCGGCGATCTCGTTGATCGCCGTTCACCGCGGTGCCGCACTGGCGCAGCACGATGTTCTTGTTGTTCTGCGCCCATGCATCACCGGGAACAGCCGGTGATCGCGCAGGCTGCCCAGCGCCGCGCCTTGCAATACCGGCCGCACCCTTGCAGCATCCTGCGACGGCCTACGCAGTCGCATTTGATTTCCGTGCCATTTCGGTTCTCTCCTTCAATTGGATGTCCGCAGGGCAAATGCGTCCTCAGGCCGACAAAACGGACGTGAACTTCGGCGGCGTCCCAGTGCGCGCTGGCGCTGTCGACACCACGGCCGACAAGGTCTCCAGTCCTGCGACGTCGATACCAACCTGGACAGTCGATCCGAGATATTCGACGGAGCGCGCCACGCCCTGGAGCGACGATGCGCCCACGTCGGCGACGCCGCCTGCCTGCACGGTCATGCGGTCGGCACGGGATGGCCACGAGAGGCGAACTGCCGGTGCCGCGTGCCACCGCGGTCGGCAACATTGTGTCCGCCAATGAACTTGGCGACGAAGGACGAGGCCGGCCGGTTGAAGACCTGGCGGGCAGTATCGGCCTGTTCGATCTTGCCGCCGTTCATCACCACGACGAGGTCGGTAAGCGCCATCGCCTCATCCTGGCTGTGCGTCACATGGATGAAGCTGATGCCGAGCCGGGTCTGCAGGGTCTTCAGCTCTTCGCGCATCCGGATGCGCAGGAACGGATCGAGCGCCGACAATGGCTCGTCGAGTAGCAGGACCTGCGGATCGGTGATCAGCGCGCGCGCGCCAGGGCCACGCGCTGCTGCTGGCCGCCCGAGAGTTGGGCCGGCAAGCGGCTGGCATACGGTTCCATCTGGACCCGCCCCAGCACCTCGCGGGCGCGGGCCCGGCGGGTATCCTTGTCGACGCCGCGCATTTTGAGGCTGAAGGCGACGTTGTCGGTGCAGTCGAGGTGCGGAAACAATGCGTAACTTTGGAACATCATCGCCGTGCCGCGCCGCCGGCGGCAGGTAGGTGATGTTCTCCGAACCGAGGATGACGTCGCCCTCGCTGGCGCCTCCTCGTGGCCGGCGATCATGCGCAGGGTCGTGGTCTTGCCACAGCCCGAGGGACCGAGCAGGCAGCAGTAGCTGCCGGCGGCGATCTTCAGCGCGATGCGGTCGACGGCCGTGGTCTCGCCGTACCGTTTGGTGACGTGGATGAGCTCGAGCTTCGCATCGGCGGCCATGGGGCCAGTGTATGCAAAGCATGTGCCACCGCACCCCCGGGCCGCCCCGGATGGCAGGACGCCGAAAACGCACCGTGGCGCACCACGATCTGCACCAGCACGGGCATCTCCGCAGGCGATTCGCCCGGAATTGGGGCGACGCAGCCGCCGGCGCACGGGCTCGGCTCTTGCGGTAAGGTGAGGACTTCGTTCGACGCTTTGTATACAGGATGGGCCGATGAAGCTGCGCGTGATCAACCCCAACACGACTGCGTCGATGACCGCGCTGATCGGTGAGGCGGCCCGCGCCGTGGCCGCGCCCGGCACGCTGATCGAGGCGGTTCAGCCGACTTTCGGCGCGCCTTCGATCGAGGGCCACCACGACGACGTGTGGGCCGCGGCCGGCGTGGCCGAGCAAGTGCGCCTGGGCGAAGCCGCCGGCGCCGACGCCCACATCATTGCCTGCTTCGGCGACCCCGGCCTGCACGGTGCGCGCGAACTGGCCCGCGGGCCGGTCATCGGCATCGCCGAGGCGGCCTTCCATGCCGCCTCGCTGCTGGCCACCGGCTTCTCGGTGGTGACGACGCTGACGCGCACCTGCGTGATCGCCGAGCACCTGGTGGTGCAGTACGGCTTCGAGCGCCGCTGCCGCGGCATCCACGGCACCGACATCGCCGTGCTCGAGCTGGAGGACCCGGCGAGCAACGCCTTCGCGCGCATCCTGGCCTGCGCCGAGCAGGCGCTGGTGAACGACCGCAGCGGTGCCATCGTGCTCGGCTGCGCCGGCATGGCGGACCTGTGCCACACGCTGCAGCAGCGGCTGGGCGTGCCGGTGGTGGACGGCGTGGCGGCCGCGGTGAAGCTGGCCGAGGGGCTGGTGTCGCTGGGGCTCGGGACGAGCAAGCGCGGCGACTATGCCTTGCCGCTGGCGAAGACCTACGCCGGGCTAGCGGCTCCCTACTCTCCTAAATGACTTTTGCGCTTGTTCTGCGCGCAGCAGCCCGCCGGTCTCGCCCGGCCGGCGAGATCCTTTCTTCTGCTGGCCCAGAAGAAAGGATCCAAAGAAGAGGGCCTGAATACGATCTGGCTGCTGCCGCTGGCTAGAACATTCGGTTGTTGAACGCCAGAGCCCATCGACCCGCTGGATCGCCCAACACGTGCTGGGTGGTGCGAGCCTGCAGATCGAGTCAACGGCCGCCTCTGGTCTGCGGCCAATTGAACCAATCGAATCGTGTTCGGGCCCTTTGCTTTGGTGACTTTCACTTGGGCCAGCAAATGAAAGTTACCGCCGGCCGGGCGCGACCGGCGGGCTGCCCCGCAGAAGCT
The DNA here is from genome assembly GCF_017795745.1 of Rhizobacter sp. AJA081-3. Lineage (GTDB taxonomy): Bacteria > Pseudomonadota > Gammaproteobacteria > Burkholderiales > Burkholderiaceae_C > Piscinibacter. Next base: position 4,291,725 of record NZ_CP059067.1, read on the forward strand.
CAGTCGAACACCGGCAACGAATCGTCCTTGAGGCTGCCCCGAACCCGTTCGTAGTCCGGCAACACCGACCGCACCACATCCCAGAACCTCGGGCTGTGATTCATCTCCCGCAGATGCGCCAGCTCGTGCGTCACCACGTAGTCGATCGTCGTCAACGCAAAGTGCACCAAGCGCCAGTTGAGCCGGATCGACCCGTCGGCCGACGCGCTGCCCCAGCGCGTCTGCGCCGACGACAGCGACAACCGCGTGCAGCGCACGCCGAGCTTATCGGCGAAGTGCTTCACCCGCTCCTCGAAGACGCGCTTGGCCTGCCGCTGCAGCCAGCTCTGCACCGCATCGCGGATCTGCTCAGGCGTCGCGGTGTGCGGCAGGCCGACGTGCAGCGTCAGGCGCGGAACGCCCGGCAGCGACTGCGCATCGGTGTTGAGCATCGCGCCGGTGGCACGAGCATCCAGCACCACGATCACCGTCTCACCGAGGAAGGGCACGGCCGCACCGTCGCGCCAGTCGACCTTGGCCTGCAGCTGGCGCTGGGCACGGTCCTGCTGCTCGGCCAGCTTGCGCAGGATCCAGTCGGCCTTCTCGCGCAGCGCCGCCTCGATGTCGCCGACGCCGACCCAGCGCGGCGCATTCACCGCCAGGCCCTCGGCGCCGACGATGAAGCCGATGGTGCGCCGCCTCACCCGCCGCAGCGCGTAGGCGACCAGGTGCTCGCGCAGCCGGATCTCGCGATCGGCCTGCGGGTGGCGGAACACCGCCACGACGGACTCGCGCGGCGGGTTGGCGGACTCGGGCGTCGGGGCGGGGATCGCTGTCGGTGCGCGCGGCACGGCGCTGACGGCCTCGGGCGCCGCCGCCGGCGCCGCCACATCGAACAGCGAGAGCTGCAGGGCTTCGGCGGTTGCGGCGCGGCGCGGCATGGGCGCGGAGTTTACGTGGGCTGCGCGGCGGGCGCGCCGGCCGGCTGGTAGGCCTCGGGATCGAGCCGGCGCATCTCGGACTCGATCCAGCCTTCGACCTCGCGCATCAGTTCGTCGGGCTCACGGCCCACGGCGGGGATCGGCCGGCCGATGGAGATGTCGACCACGCCGGGGCGCAGCACGAAGCTCTTGCGCGGCCAGCAGCGCGCCGAGGTCACCGCGATCGGTACCACCGGCACGCCGGTGGTCACCGCCAGCCGCGTCGCGCCGCTCTTGTAGGCGCCCTGGCTGCCGCGCGGCGTGCGCGTGCCCTCGGGGAACATGATGACCCAGTGGCCGTCGGCCATGAAGCGGCGGCCCTGCTCGGCGACCTTGTTCCAGGCCTCGGTGCGCCGGCTGCGGTCGATGTGGATCATGTCGAGCCGGCCCATCGCCCAGCCGAAGAACGGGATCAAGAGCAGCTCGCGCTTGAACACATAGCACAGCGGCCTGGGCATCAAGGTCGGGAAGGCGAAGGTCTCCCAGGTCGACTGGTGCTTGGGGCACAGGATGACGGCGCTGTCGGGCAGGTTCTCCCAGCCGTGGATGCGGTGGCGCACCCCGCAGATCACCTTCGAACCCCAGGTGGCCAGGCGCAGCCAGCCGGCGGTGAACCAGTACAGGCGGTCGCCGCGCACGAAGATCGACAGCGTCAGCACCGCGATCGCATAGGGCACCACCGTGACCGACAGCCACAGCACGTAGAGCGCGGAACGCAGCACGTTCATGTGTCGGGCGTTCCGTAGCCCGAGGGCGGTTCGCCGGCGGCCACGCGCACGGCGCGTTCGCGCTCGATCAGCCACTCGGCGAAGGCACCGAGGTCGTCGTGCACCGTGGTGCCGGGTACCTTCGCGCACAGCTCGGCGATCTCCGCCTCGCCCATGCGCGCGGCCTTGCCGGTGCGCACGAGGTGGGGCTCGCAGCCGGCCAGCGTGCCGGCCTGCAGGTCGCGCAGCACGTCGCCGACCACCGGCACCAGGCTCAGGTCCACGCCGTAGCGCTCGCCGATCTGCTTGAACAGGCCAGGCATCGGTTTGCGGCAATCGCAGTTGTCGGCCGGCGTGTGCGGGCAGAAGAACACCGCGTCGATGCGGCCACCATGCTTGGCCAGCATCTGGTGCATCTTCAGGTGCATCGCATTGAGTGTGGCCATGTCGAACAGGCCGCGGCCGATGCCTGACTGGTTGCTCGCCACCACGGTGTGCCAGCCTGCGTGGTTCAGCCGCGCGATCGCCTCCAGCGCGCCGGGCACGGGAATCCACTCCTCGGGCGACTTGACGTAGTCGTCGCGATCCTCGTTGATGGTGCCGTCGCGGTCGAGGATGACGAGCTTCATGGTGTTGTGGTGCATGTCAGGCCGCCAGCCGCGACAGATCGGCCACGCGGTTCATCAACGCATGCAGCCGGGCCAGCAGGCCCAGGCGATTGGCACGCAGCCGCGGGTCCTCGGCATTCACCATCACGGTGTCGAAGAAGGCATCGACCGGCGCCTTCAGCGCCGCCAGCGCCTGAAGGGAGCCGGTGTAGTCGCCGGCTGCGAAGGCGGCCTCGCTGCGCAGCGCCACCGACTCCAGCGCGTCGGCCAGTGCCCGCTCGGCGGGCTCGACGAACAGCGTGGCGTCGGTCACTGCAGCGACCTTGTCCTCGCTCTTCTTCAGGATGTTGCCCACGCGCTTGTTGGCGGCGGCCAGCGGCTGCGCCTCGGGCAGCGCCTTGAAGGCGCGCACGGCATCGAGCCGCTTGGGGAACTCGGCCCAGCGCGCCGGGCGCGCCTCGACCACGGCCTCGACGTCCTGTGTCTGGTAGCCCGCCTCGCGCAGGTAGCCGACCAGGCGCTCGCGCAGGAAGTAGCTCAGCTCGGCCTGGGCCTGGCCGTGGCCGGCCGGGAAGGCGGCGAAGGCGATCGACACCAGGTGCGCCAGCTCCAGCGGCATCTCGCGCTCGATCAGCATGCGGATCAGGCCCAGCGCATGGCGGCGCAGCGCGAAGGGGTCCTTGTCGCCGGTGGGCACCTGGCCGATGCCGAACAGGCCGGCCAGCGTCTCCAGCTTGTCGGCCAGCGCCACGGCCAGGCCGGTCGCGTTGCGCGGCAGCGCGTCGCCGGCGAAGCGCGGCTTGTAGTGATCCTCGATCGCGAAGGCGATGTCTTCGGCGAGGCCATCGTGGCGCGCGTAGTAGCCGCCCATGATGCCCTGCAGTTCGGGGAACTCGCCGACCATGTCGGTGAGCAGGTCGGCCTTGGCGAGCAACGCGGCCTGGTCGGCCTGCTTGGCGAGCACGTCGCCGCCGATCGCGCGAGCGATCTCGGTGGCGATCTTGCGCACGCGCTCGACGCGCTCACCCATCGTGCCCAGCTTCGCGTGGTAGACCACCTTGGCCAGGCCGTCGACGCGAGAGGCGAGCGTCTTGCGACGATCCTGGTCGAAAAAGAACTTGGCGTCGGCCAGACGCGGGCGCACCACGCGCTCGTTGCCGCCGATCACCCGGCTGGCGTCGGCCGGGCGGATGTTGCTCACCACCAGGAACTTGTTCGTCAGCCGGCCTTCCGCATCGAGCAGCGGGAAGTACTTCTGGTTCGCCTTCATCGTCAGGATGAGGCACTCCTGCGGCACGGCCAGGAAGTCGGGCTCGAACTGGCACAGCAGCACGTTCGGCCGCTCGACCAGCGCGGTGACCTCGTCGAGCAGCTCCGCGTCGTCGATCGGCGTGAGGCCTTCCTTGGCCGCGGCCACCTGCAGCTGGCGCAGCAGCTCGCCGTGCCGTGCCGCGAAGCCGGCGATCACGCCGCCCTGCTCCTCGAGCTGGCGGGCATAGTGGTCGGCGTCGAGCAGCACCACCGGGTCCATCTGCGCCTCGAAGCGGTGGCCTCGCGTCTGGCGGCCCGCCTCCAGGCCCAGCGCCGTCACCGGCACCACCTCGGCGCCGTGCAGCGCGACCAGGCCATGCGCCGGGCGCACGAAGTGCACGCTGGTCCAGCCGTCGGCGAGCTGGTACTGCATCACCTTCGGGATCGGCAGGCTGGCCAGTGCCTCGTCGAGCGCTTGCTGAAGGCCCTGCGCGAGCGGGACGCCCTCGGCCGTGCCTTCGAGAAACAGCAGCTCGGCCTTGCCATCCATCCGCCGCGTCACACGCGGCAGCGCCGATTCGTCGGCGCCGACAGCCGCCAGCTTCTTCAGCAGCGCCGGCGTGGGCTTGCCGTCGGCCGCGAGACCGACCGACACGGGCATCAGCTTGACCGATACGGCGCGGTCGGCTGCGCGGGCGAGCACGCCAGAGACGTGCACGGCCAGGCGGCGCGGCGAAGCGAAGGGCGTGACGGCCGACTGTTCGCTGGCCAGGCCCTGGGCGCGCAGGCCCTTGGCGAGGTCGGCGGCGAAGGCCTCGCCGAGCTTCTTCAGCGACTTGGGCGGGAGTTCCTCGACGAAAAGTTCGACGAGCAGGTTCTTGTGGTTCGACATGGTGCTCAGGCGGCCTTCTTCTGCTCGATCTGGGCGATCACTTCGTCGGCCCAGGCCTTCGGCGCCATCGGGAAACCCAGCCGCGCGCGGCTGTCGAGGTAACTCTGCGCCACGGCACGCGCCAGGTTGCGGATGCGGCCGATGTAGGCGGCGCGCTCGGTGACGCTGATCGCGCCGCGCGCATCGAGAAGGTTGAACGTGTGGCCGGCCTTGAGCAGCTGCTCGTAGGCGGGCAGCGCGAGCTGCTGCTCCATCAGGTACTTGCTCTGCTTCTCGTGCGCGCCGAAGGCGACGAGCAGGAAGTCGACGTCGCTGTGCTCGAAGTTGTAGGTGCTCTGCTCGACCTCGTTCTGGTGGTAGACGTCGCCGTACTTCATCGACGCGGTCCACTGCAGGTCGTAGACGTTGTCGACGCCCTGCAGGTACATCGCCAGGCGCTCCAGGCCGTAGGTGATCTCGCCGGTGATCGGCTTGCAGTCGATGCCGCCGACCTGCTGGAAGTACGTGAACTGCGTCACCTCCATGCCGTTGAGCCAGACCTCCCAGCCCAGGCCCCAGCAGCCGAGCGTCGGGTTCTCCCAGTCGTCCTCGACGAAGCGGATGTCGTTGACCTTGAGGTCGAAGCCCAGCGCCTCGAGCGAGCCGAGGTAAAGCTCGAGGATGTTCGCCGGCGCGGGCTTGAGCACCACCTGGTACTGGTAGTAGTGCTGCAGTCGGTTCGGGTTCTGGCCGTAGCGGCCGTCCTTGGGCCGGCGGCTGGGCTGCACATAGGCGGCCTTCCAGGGCTCCGGGCCGATGGCGCGCAGGAAGGTCGCCGTGTGGCTCGTCCCGGCGCCGACTTCCATGTCATACGGTTGCAGCAGCGCGCAGCCCTGGGCGTCCCAGTAGTCTTGCAGGCGAAGGATGATTTGCTGGAAGGTGAGCATGGCGGGCCGCGGAGATCGACCGCCGATTTTAGGGGGCGGCCCTGCGGCGCATCAGAAGCAGTGCGGTGACCAGCGCCAGAGCCCACAGCGGCCACAGGCCGAAGTGTGCCGCCCAGGTCGCGAAGGGCGTGTTGCCTTCGCGGCCCTGGACCAGGCCATCGAGCACGCCGCGGGTGTGCGGCTCCAGACGGTGGCTGACCACGCCGCGGTGGTCGATCACCACCGTGGCGCCGGTGTTGGTGGCGCGCAGCATCGGCCGCTGCAGTTCCAGGCTGCGCAGGCGCGAGATCTGCAGGTGCTGGCCGACAGCGATGGTCTGGCCGAACCAGCCGATGTTGCTCAGGTTGGCCAGGATGGTCGGGGCGCCGGCCGAGTCAGCGAAGCGGGCGGCGAGTTCCTCGCCGAACAGGTCCTCGTAGCAGATGTTGGGTGCGACGCGCTCGCCCTTGACCACGAACGAGGGCGCCACCAGCGGCCCGCGCTTGAAGTCACCCAGGGGGATGTGCATCAGATCGGTGAACCAGCGGAAGTAGCGGGGAATGAACTCGCCGAAGGGCACCAGGTGCTGCTTGTCGTAGCGGTACGGCGCCTGCGACGGCGAGAAGCCGACGGCCGAGTTGGTGTAGCCCTCGGCGTCGCTGCCCAGGGGCACGCCGATCAGGGCCGCGGTCGCGCCATGCGCGAAGTGCGCCTGCAGGCGCTCCCACATGCCTTCGGGAATCTGCTGCGGCAGGAAGGGGATGGCCGTCTCGGGGGCCACGACGAGATCGCTGCGGGCCGTGCCGAGCATGCCGATGTGCCAATCCAGCGCCGCCTGCTGATGCTCGATGTCGAACTTCTCGTCCTGCGGAATGTTGCCCTGCAGCAGCGTGACCACGAGCGTGCCGGTCGGCCGGGTGAATTCGGGCGTGCCCACCGCCGCGGGGCCGATGAGCAGGACCAGCGGCAGCGCGGCGCCGCGCAACAGCGAGGCCGTCGAACGATCTGCCTGCAATGCCGGCAGCGCGGCGACGAAGGCCGCCAACGCACCCATGCCGTACACCCCGACCCAGGGCGCCCAGGCAGCCAGCGGTCCGTCGACATGGGCATAACCGGTCGCCACCCAGGGGAAGCCGGTGAAGAGCACGCCGCGCGCGAGTTCGGCCAGCAGCCAGAGCGCGGCAAAGAGCAGCGCGTCGCCCAGCGGCCGGCCGCGGTGCCAGCGGGCAAAGCCGGCAAGCGCCGCCGCCAGGTACAGCGACAGCACCGCCGCCAGTGCCAGCACGGCCAGCACCGCCATCCAGGCCGGCAGGCCGCCGTAGCGGTGCATGCTGATGAACAGCCACCAGGTGCCGGCGGCCACCCAGGCCGTGCCATACAGCGCGCCCATCAACGCGGCCCGACCCGGCGTGGCGTGGCGGATGCGCCAGGCGAGCGCAGCGATGCAGGCCAGTTGCAGCCACCAGGCTTGGGTGTGGACGTAGGACAGCGTCTGCAGCGCGCCCAGCGCTGCCGCCGCCAGAAGGTCCAGCGGCCAGGGCCAGGGCCGGCGATCCATCAGGCGCCGTCGGAGCCGAGCGCCTCTTCCGGCGCGCGGGTCACCTTGAACCAGCGCACCGCACCGCCGCGCGTGAGCATCACAGAGAACATCAACGGCCCGACCTGCGTCGCCTCGCCGCGCCGCGGCACGTGGCCGAGCTCGTGCGCGACCAGGCCGCCGATGGTGTCGAAGTCGCCCACCGGCAGCTGCACGCCGAACACGTCGTTGACCGCCTCGATGGCGGCGTCGCCGGCAACCCGCTGGCTGCCGTCGGCCAGCGTGTACACGCCGGACTCGCCGTCCTTGTCGTCGAACTCGTCCTCGATCTCGCCGACGATCTCTTCCAGCACGTCCTCGATGGTGATCAGGCCGGCGGTGCTGCCGAACTCGTCGATCACGATGGCCAGGTGGTTGCGGTTGGAGCGGAAGTCGCGCAGCAGGTCGTTCAGGCCCTTGGACTCGGGCACGAACACCGCCGGGCGCAGCAGCGTGCGCAGGTTCAGGTCGGGCGATCGCTGCAGCTTGAGCAGGTCCTTGGCCATCAGGATGCCGATGACGTTCTCGCGCGCGCCCTCGTAGACCGGGAAGCGCGAGTGGCCGGTGCCGATGACGGCGTGCAGCAGGTCGTCGTAGGCGGCGTCGATGTCCAGCAGGTCCATGCGCGGCGCGGCGACCATCACGTCGCCGGCGGTGAGGTCGGCCATGCGCAGCACGCCCTCGAGCATGAGGCGGGATTCAGGGGCGATCAGCTCGCGGTGCTCGGCATCGGCCAGCGTGGAGATGAGCTCGTCACGCGAGTCGGGGCCGGGCGAGACGAATTCGACCAGCTTGCGGAACAGGGTTCGCCGCTCTGCGGCAGGGGGCGCAGGCCGCTCGCCGGAGCGCAGCGGCCTTGCTGGATGAGGGTCGGACATCGCCCAGGTGGGAGAGAAAGTGCCGGAGCGCGAAGCTTACCCGAACGCTCGCGCGCCCTGGCACGGCCTTCGCTTGACACATCTGGTACCTTGAACCAAAGTCGTCGCCCCCCACTTTCACCGATTCCCCAAACGCATTTCAAGGCAGATCCCATGGCTCTCATCCCCGCCACCATCCTCACCGGCTTCCTTGGCTCGGGCAAGACGACCCTGCTCAAGCGGGTGCTCACCGAGGCGCACGGCCAGAAGATCGCGGTGATCGAGAACGAGTTCGGCGACGAGAACATCGACAACGAGATCCTCGTTCAGGACACGAAAGAACAGATCATCCAGCTCAACAACGGCTGCGTGTGCTGCACGATCCGCGAGGATCTGCGCACCACCCTGTCGGACCTGGCGGCGAAAAAGCGCAAGGGCGAACTCCAGTTCGACCGGGTGGTCATCGAGACCACCGGCCTGGCCGACCCCGGCCCGGTGGCACAGACCTTCTTCATGGACGACGAGATCGCCGAGAGCTACCTGCTCGACTCGATCCTGACGCTGGTGGACGCCAAGCACGCCGACGGCCAGCTCGACACCCGCCAGGAGGCGCGCCGCCAGATCGGTTTCGCCGACCAGATCTTCATCAGCAAGACCGACCTGGTCGACGACGCCACGGTCGATGCGCTGATCCACCGCGTCAAGCACATGAACCCGCGCGCGCCGCAGCGCAAGGTCAACTTCGGCGAGGTGCCCATTGCCGAGGTGTTCGACCTGCGCGGCTTCAACCTGAACGCCAAGCTGGACATCGACCCGGAGTTCCTGTCCGGCGACGGGCATGGCCACGATCACGACCATGACCATGACCATGATCACGAGCATGGCGAACACTGCGACCACCCGCACCATCATCACCATGATGACGACGTGAAGTCCTTCGTCTTCCGCTCCGACAAGGCCTTCAACCCGGCCAAGCTGGAGGACTTCCTCGGCGCCATCGTGCAGGTCTACGGACCGAAGATGCTGCGCTACAAGGGCGTGCTGAACATGAAGGGCAGCGACCGCAAGGTGATCTTCCAGGGCGTGCACCAGCTCATGGGCAGCGACCTGGGTCCGAAATGGGCCGCGGGCGAGAAGAAGACCAGCAAGATGGTGTTCATCGGCCTGGACCTGCCGCGCGATGTTTTCCTGCAAGGGCTGGAGCAGTGTTTGGCCTGACCGTGACGTGGCTACAATCCGCGGCGCCTGAAACCGGGCCCAGCCGTCGCCCGCGCCTTGCGGACGGGGTATAACCGTCATTGCGAGGAGACATCCGTGAGCAAGACACCGGCCACCAAAGCTAGTACCAAGAAGGCCGCCGCCAAGTCAGCCGCCCCCGTCGCCAAGGGCAAGCCCGCGGCCAAGGCCAAGACGGCAGCCAAGCCCGCCGCCCCCGCCAAGAAGGCTGCGGCCAAGGCCCCCGTGAAGGCGGCCCCGGCCAAGTCCGCCCCGATCAAGGCTGCGACGCCCGCCAAGGCGCTGCCGGCCAAGACCGTTCCGGCCAAGGCACCGGCCGTCAAGGCGCCGGCGCCCAAGCCCGTCGCCGTGGCGGCACCGGCTCCCCAACCAACGCCGCCGACTGCCGCGCCTGCGCCGGTGGTGCGGTCATCGCGGTCCGGCCGCAACCCGCCTCCGCCACCGGTCAGCGCCCCGCTGCCGCCGGCAACTTCCCGATTCGCCGACCGGTTTGCACCGCCGCGGCCCCCGACCCGTCAGATGAACAACCTCGGACTCGATTCCCCCAAACCCTCCCACAAGGCCGACCCGAAGCTGGCCAACGCCTGGAAGACCAAGGCCGGCCGCGACCTCAGCGAAGCCGAGTTGATGGCCATGCCCGACTCGGAGTACATGAATGACAAGCAGCTGGACTTCTTCCGCCACAAGCTGCAGACGCTCAAGGACGACCTGCTGTCCAATGCCGGCGAGACCACCGAGCACCTGCGCGAGGACACCTCCATCGTGCCGGACCCGGCGGACCGCGCCACCATCGAGGAAGAGCATGCGCTGGAGCTGCGAACCCGTGACCGCGAGCGCAAGCTGCTCAAGAAGATTTCACAGTCGCTGGGCCGCATCGAAGCCGGTGACTACGGTTTCTGTGACGAAACCGGCGAGCCGATCGGCCTGGGGCGCCTGATTGCACGCCCCACCGCTACACTGTCCCTCGAGGCCCAGCAGCGGCGCGAGCTGAAACAGAAGATGTTCGGCGACTGAGGCTGGTTCAGCCCAGTCGCGCCCTACCGTCATGTCGGAACCCAAAGACACCACGAGCTTTTTTCGCAAGGTCGTCAAGTTCGTGGCCAATCCGACCACGGAATGGGCCGAGATCGGCCTGCCTGCGGACGAAGCACGCGAGACTGAGTTCGCCAAGTCCGAGCTGAAGGCGATGATCGAGCGCAAACGGCGCAACGACTTCGTCCGCAAGCGCGAGTTCGACATGCTGCGCAAGGTGCGCCGCGAGGGCCTGTCGCCCGAGCAGCTGGCGGCCCTGGGTGGTTCGTCCCGGCTCGACGATTCCGAAGGCCGCCTGCTGGTGGCCGAGAGCGGCGCCAAGCAGGACGCCGGCGTCAAGGCCAAGATCGACGAGATCGAGCAGCAGATGGTGGGCGACGGATACGGCGCCTCGCCGCCGCGGCGCGGCCCCGACTTCTACAACGCCCCGACGCAGCCGATCCCGATGGGCGGCAACGCGCCTGCGCCGAGCTCGCGCATGCCGCTGAATGGCGCCAGGGCGGAAGAGCCGCTGGCCCGGCCATCCCCGGCACCCGCGACGCCGCCCGCTGCGGCCGTGATGGGCGCCGGCCTGTCGCCCCTGTCTCCGCTGACGTTGGACAGCGGCGCAGGCGACTTCGCGCACCCGTTCGCCGTCGAGGTCAGCGAAGTCGCCCACGACCCGGAGCTCGACGAGGCGGTGATCGCCTTCGCGAATGCCGATTTCGAGCAATGCGAGCAGTCGCTGTCCGACCTGACTGGGCAGGGGGGCCAGCGCCATGCGCATGCCGAGACCTGGCTGGTGCTGTTCGACCTGTACCGTGCGATCGGCCAGCAGCACAAGTTCGAGAGCCTGGCGCTCGACTATGCACAGCAGTTCGGCTGGTCGGCGCCGCAGTGGTTCTCGATGCCGCGCATGGTGGCCGAAGCTGCCAGCGAAGACCGGCCGGCGCGCAACAGCCGCATCGAAGGCAATGTGGGCTGGGTGTGCCCGGACTACCTCGACGCGGACGCAGTGGCCAGGTTGTCCTCGCAGAGCCTGCAGATGCCGCTGCCCTGGGTGTTCGACTGGAGCGCCCTGAAGAACATGGACGCCGAGGCGGCAGCCAAGCTGTCGGAGCTGTTCCGCAACTGGATCCGCCAGAAGCTGGACATGCGCTGGCTGGGCGGCGAGCGGCTGTTCGCCGTGCTGGCCGAAGCCGCGCCGACCGGCGTGCGCGATGCCGACCCGGCCTACTGGCAGCTGCGCCTGGATGCGCTGCGCATGACGAACCGGCCCGACCAGTTCGACGAGGCGGCGATCGACTACTGCGTCACCTACGAGGTGTCGCCGCCGTCCTGGGAGCCGGCACAGTGCGAGGTGCGCGTGAGCGGCTCGCAGTCGAGCACCACTTCGCCGCCGCTGTCGATGGTCAGCGACGTGTCGACCAGCTTCATCGAATCCCGCTTCAACGAAGACCCGACCGCGACGGTGCAGGTGGCCAGCGTCGAGCTGTCCGGCCAGCTGGTCGGCGACATCGGCCCGACGCTCAAGCGCCTCGAAGGGGAGCTCGGCGGCTCGACCATCGTCAACGTCAGCTGCTCCAGGCTCATCCGCGTCGACTTCATCGCCGCCGGTGACCTGCTGAACTGGGTGCTGGCGCGGCGCAACGAGAACCGCAGCGTCGTCTTCGTCGAATCACATCGCCTGGTGGCGCTGTTCTTCGGCGCGATGGGCATCAACGAGCATGCCCGCGTGAAAGTTCGCTCGGTCTGAGCGACTGACTTGAAGCGCCGCCCGGCGGCGCCATCTGGGATCTCCATGGAAACCTACCACGGCACGACCATCGTCAGCGTGCGGCGCGGGCCTGTCGTCGCGCTCGGCGGCGACGGTCAGGTCACGCTCGGCACCATCGTCGTCAAGGCTTCGGCGCGCAAGGTGCGAAAGCTGCACCACGACCAGGTGCTCGCCGGCTTCGCCGGCGCGACGGCCGACGCCTTCACGCTGTTCGAGCGCTTCGAGGCCAAGCTCGAGAAACACCAGGGCCACCTCGTGCGCGCCGCCATCGAGCTGACGAAGGACTGGCGCACCGACCGCGTTCTGCGCCGGCTCGAGGCCATGCTCGCGGTGGCCGACAAGGAGGCCTCGCTGATCATCACCGGCAACGGCGACGTGCTCGAGCCCGAGCACGGCATCATCGCCATCGGCTCCGGCGGCGCCTATGCCAATGCCGCCGCCCGCGCGTTGCTCGAGCACACCCAGATGGCGCCGAAGGACATCGTCAAGAAGTCGCTCGAGATCGCCGGCGACCTGTGCATCTACACCAATCAGCACCACACGATCGAGACGATCGAATGAAGTCGTCGATGACACCCCAGGAGATCGTCTCCGAACTCGACCGCCACATCGTCGGCCAGCGCGACGCCAAGCGCTCGGTGGCCATCGCACTGCGCAACCGCTGGCGGCGCCAGCAGGTCGACGAGAAGATGCGCGCCGAGATCACGCCGAAGAACATCCTGATGATCGGGCCCACCGGCGTGGGCAAAACCGAGATCGCGCGGCGCCTGGCGAAGCTCGCCGACGCGCCCTTCATCAAGGTCGAGGCGACCAAGTTCACCGAGGTGGGCTACGTCGGCAAGGACGTCGACTCGATCATCCGCGACCTCGCCGACATGGCCGTCAAGCAGGAGCGCGAGGCAGCGATGAAGCGCCAGCGCGTGCGCGCCGAAGACGCCGCCGAGGACCGCGTCCTCGACGTGCTGGTGCCCGGCTCGTCGGCCGACAACACCGCGCGGCAGGTGATGCGCAAGCGGCTTCGCGAAGGCGCGCTGGGTGACAAGGAAATCGAGGTCGACCTGGCGGAGGCACGTGCGCCGCTGGAGATCATGAGCCCGGCCGGCATGGAAGACATGGCCGAGCAGCTCAAGGGCATGTTCGCCAACCTCGGCACCACGCCGCGCAAGACGCGAAAGCTGAAGATCGCCGAGGCGCTCAAGCTGCTCGCCGACGAAGAGGCCGCCAAGCTCGTCAACGACGAGGACGTGAAGACCGCTGCGCTGGCCAACGCCGAGCAGAACGGCATCGTCTTCATCGACGAGATCGACAAGGTGGCCTCGCGCGGCAGCACGCAGGGCGCCGATGTGTCGCGCCAGGGCGTGCAGCGCGACCTGCTGCCGCTGGTGGAGGGCACGACGGTGAACACCAAGTACGGCATGTTGCGGACGGATCACATCCTGTTCATCGCCTCGGGGGCTTTCCACCTGAGCAAGCCCAGCGACCTGATCCCGGAGCTGCAGGGGCGCTTCCCGATCCGCGTCGAGCTGGGCGCGCTCGGCGTCGATGACTTCGAGGCGATCCTCACGCAGACGCACGCCAGCCTGGTCAAGCAATACCAGCTGCTGCTGGCCACCGAGGGCGTGACGCTGGAGCTCGCGCCGGATGCCATCCGGCGGCTGGCGCAGATCGCGTTCGACGTCAACGACCGCACCGAGAACATCGGCGCGCGGCGCCTGGCCACGGTGATGGAGCGGCTGCTCGACGAGATCAGCTTCGACGCGCCCAACCTGTCAGGCCGCACCATCACCATCGATGCCGCGGCGGTCGACGCGAAACTGGCCGCACTGGTGAAGAACGAGGACTTGTCGCGCTACATCCTGTAGGCGGCAACGCCCCGGCCGCTCGCGTCAAAGCGCCAGGCGGTGCGCCTGCAACTGCAGCAGCCCTTCGAAGATCAGCGTGTCGACCGTCTCGAACGGCAGTTGCGTGATCGGAGCGAGCTTGACGGCGGCGCCGCCGGTCATGATCAACGCCGGCTCCTGACCCGTGCGCTCGCGCAGCTTGCGATGCATGCGCTCGACCGCGCCGGCCAGGGCATCGGCACCGCCGCTCATCAGCGCATCGCTGGTGTTGGTCGGGAAGTCCACCGCCTCGCCGGTCGGGGCCTTCAGGCCGGCGGTGCCCATCTCCAGCGCCCGCAGCATCAGGCCGAAGCCCGGCAGGATCAACCCGCCGAGAAAGTTGCCCTGCACATCGAGCGCGTCCACGGTGACGGCGGTACCCACCATGACGACCAGTGCCGGCCGTGGCCCGCCCTGAGCCAGCACGCGGTGGCGTGCACCGATCATGGCCACCCAGCGGTCGACGCCCAGCCGGTTGGGATGGTCGTAGCCGTTGCTCACGCCGCAGGCCTCGCGCGACGAGACCACCCAGCGGGGCTCGAGGTCCCAGATTTCGAGCTGTTCCTCGACGCGGCGCTTGACGCCCTCGCCAGCCACCACGCAGCCGAGCATGCTGGACGGCGGCGGCAACGCCTTCCAGTCGGTCTCGGCCAGCGAGTCGATGGTCTCCAGGAACACCGCGCCCTGCGCGAGCAGCACGGCGCCGGGCTGGGGCGAGGCGTACTGCGCCCACTTCAGGCGTGTGTTGCCCACGTCGATGGCAAGAAACGTCATGCGGCGGGCCGGAGTCAGAAGTTGGAGAGCGATGAGTCGACGGGCGCGTCGATCAGGCGGCGTACGCGCCGCATGAGCTGGGTCGTCGCCAGCGTGCGGTGCGGCCGACTCAGCCGGGCCTCCACTTCGTCGATCAGCGCATCGAGTTCGTCGCGCGTGTGCGCGCGACGCAGCCGCATCAGCGTCAGCGAGCCGGCCACGGGGGCTTCGGCGCGAACGGCGCGAATCAGCAGGTCGCGCGCCTGCTCGAGCGGCGCATCGAGGTCGCCGAGGTCCGAGTAGTCGGTCTCGACCATGGTCCAGGGCTCGTAGTTGCCGATGTCGCCGTTCAGCGTCGACTCCGGCTGCAGCGTGCGCGCTGCAGGCAGCTCCGATTCGGGGGCGACATCCGGCAGCGTCACGTCCACCGGCAGCGGAGGCAGCGTCGGGTGCGGCGCCAGTTCGATCGGCAGCGTGGGCAGCGGCACGGTGATCAGGCCCATGTCGAGCAGTTCGTCGTAGACGCTGGGCGGCACACCGGCACGCTCGGCCAGCAGGCGCAGCTGCGCTTCGCTGCGGCGGCCGTCCACCAGCAGCAGCAGGGTGCGATGGCGCTGGCTGAGCTGGCGCGCCCGCGTCGCCAGTTCGGCCTGGCCGTCTGGCGTCTTGATCGGTGCGTTGCCAATGCCCAAGGGCTTCTCTCCAGATGACGGCGTCGTGCGCCGACTCCCAACGGGCGCGATTGTGCCGCCAAACCGGCCCGGGGGCGCCAGTGTTTTCGGTCGCGTCCGCCCGCGTAAACCCCGGGGCCGGCGCGCGGCCGCGTCAGCCTCCTGCAGGGCCCCAGGCGCTACACTGCCAATTGACGTATACGTCAAATGCCTCCGATCATTCCAGGGAGCCCGCATGGCCCGCAGCAGAGTCTCGTTGTCCGACTTCCAGCATCGCAGCGCCGGCAACGGCAAGCCGTCGGGCCGGCGCTTCGAACTCGCCCGCATCGATCCGCAGGCCAAGCCCTTCTCCAGCGGCAACAAGGCGCGCGACAAGGCGCGCACGGCCGAACTGGCGCTCGAGGTCGACCGGCTGCAGGACCTGTTCTATGCCGACCGCCGCTTCAAGCTGCTTGTGGTGCTTCAGGGCACCGACACCAGCGGCAAGGACGGCACCATCCGCGGCGTGTTCGGACAAACCAGCGCCCTGGGCGTCCACGCCGTGCCCTGGAAGGCGCCCACCACCGACGAGCGCGCCCACGACTACCTCTGGCGCATCCATCAGCGCGTGCCGGCCGAGGGCGAGATCGTCATCTTCAACCGAAGCCACTACGAGGACGTGCTGGTGCCGGTGGTCAACGGCTGGATCACGCCCGAGCAGACGCAGCAGCGCTACGCGCAGATCAACGCCTTCGAGAAGCTGCTCGTCGAAACCGGCACGGTGATCTGCAAGTTCATGCTGCACATCTCGAAGGACGAGCAGCGCGCGCGGCTGCAGGAACGGCTGGACGACCCGACCAAACACTGGAAGTTCGCCGCCGGCGACCTCGACGTGCGCAAGCAGTGGGACCTGTACCAGCAGGCGTACCAGGACGCCATCGCCGCCACCGGCACATCGTGGGCGCCGTGGACTGTCGTGCCTGCCGATTCGAAGACGCACCGCAACCTGATGATCGCCCAGGCGATCGTGCAGACGCTGCAGGGCCTGAAGCTGCGCTACCCGCCGGGCAGCCCGGAACTCGCCCACATCCGCGTCGAATAGAGACCTCCAACGGAGACAAGCCGTGACCGACCTTTCCGCCGAATACAAGGCCCTGGCCGACTACCGCCCGACGAACAAGGTGCGCTTCGTCACCGCGGCGAGCCTGTTCGACGGCCACGATGCCGCGATCAACATCATGCGGCGCATCCTGCAGGGCATGGGTGCGGAGGTCATCCACCTCGGACACAACCGCTCGGTCGACGAGGTCGTCACTGCGGCACTGCAGGAAGACGTGCAGGGCATCGCGCTGAGCAGCTACCAGGGCGGCCACGTCGAGTACTTCAAGTACATGGTCGACCTGCTGCGCCAGCGTGGCGGCGCGCACATCCAGGTGTTCGGCGGCGGCGGCGGCGTGATCGTGCCGGCCGAGATCGCCGAGCTGCAGGGCTACGGTGTGGCGCGCATCTACAGCCCGGAAGACGGCCAGCGCATGGGCCTGGCCGGGATGATCGGCGAAATGGTCATGCGGAGCGATCAGGATCTGTCGCCCCATGCTCCCACCGACATCGCCGCGCTGCGCGGCCACTCGGAAGCCGCCTGGCGCGCCCTCGCCCAGTTGATCACCGCGCTCGACAACGGCCGCGCGAGCGAGTCGCTGAAGACGCAACTGCACGCCGCGGCGAAGGCCGCCAAGGTGCCCGTGCTGGGCATCACCGGCACCGGCGGCGCCGGCAAGTCCAGCCTCACCGACGAGCTGATCCGCCGGCTGCGGCTGGACCAGGACGACGCGCTTCGCGTGGCCGTGATCAGCATCGACCCTTCGCGGCGCAAGAGCGGCGGCGCGCTGCTGGGCGACCGCATCCGCATGAACGCCATCGGGCCGTGGCGGGTGGGCCAGCGCGTGTTCATGCGCAGCCTGGCCACGCGCGACTACGGCAGCGAGATCAGCCAGGCGCTGCCCGACGTGATCGCCGCCTGCAAGGTGGCGGGCTTCGACCTGATCGTCGTCGAGACCTCGGGCATCGGCCAGGGCGACGCCGCCATCGTGCCGCTGGTCGACGTTCCCATGTACGTGATGACGCCGGAGTTCGGCGCCGCCAGCCAGCTCGAGAAGATCGACATGCTCGACTTCGCCGAGTTCGTGGCCATCAACAAGTTCGACCGCAAGGGCTCGCTCGATGCGCTGCGCGACGTCGCCAAGCAGGTGCAGCGCAACAAGGAAGCCTGGAAAGCGAGGCCGGAGGAGATGCCGGTGTTCGGCACCATGGCCAGCCGCTTCAACGACGACGGCGTGACGGCGCTCTACCAGGCGCTGCTGCCGCGCCTGGGCGAGCTCGGCATGGCCGTGAAGACCGGCCGTCTGCCGCTGGCGGCGACGCGCCACAGCACGCATCAGGTACCCATCGTGCCGGGGGCACGCGTGCGCTACCTGGCCGACATCGCCGACACCGTGCGCGGCTACAAGCAGCATGCCCGCATGCAGGCGAGGCTGGCGCGCGAGATCCAGCAGCTGCGCGAGAGCGCGCGCATGCTGTACGAGGCCATTCCGGACAAGCACAAGGCGCGCGACGCGCTCACCGAGCAGGCGCAGATCCGCGAGGCGCGGCTCGACCCGCGTGCGAAGAAGCTGCTGGCGATGTGGCCCGACATGCAGCGCGCCTATGCCGGCGACGAGTACGTGGTGAAGATCCGCGACAAGGAGATCCGCACCGAACTGACCCACACCACGCTGTCGGGCAGCAAGATCCGCAAGGTGGCGCTGCCGCAGTACGAGGACCACGGCGAGATCCTCAAGTGGCTGATGCTCGACAACGTGCCGGGCAGCTTCCCGTACACCGCCGGCACCTTCGCCTTCAAGCGCGAGGGCGAAGACCCGACGCGCATGTTCGCCGGCGAGGGCGACGCCTTCCGCACCAACCGGCGTTTCAAGCTGGTCAGCGAGGGCATGCCGGCCAAGCGGCTGTCCACTGCCTTCGACTCGGTCACGCTGTACGGCAACGACCCCGACCCGCGGCCCGACATCTACGGCAAGGTCGGCAATTCGGGTGTGAGCATTGCCACGCTGGACGACCTGAAGGTGCTGTACTCGGGCTTCGACCTGTGCGACCCGGCCACCTCGGTCTCGATGACCATCAACGGCCCGGCGCCGAGCATCCTGGCGATGTTCATGAACGCGGCCATCGACCAGCAACTGGAGAAGTTCCGCACCGACAACCGGCGCGAGCCCACCGACGACGAGGCGCAGAAGATCCGCGCCTGGACGCTGGCCAACGTGCGCGGCACCGTGCAGGCCGACATCCTGAAGGAAGACCAAGGCCAGAACACCTGCATCTTCTCCACCGAGTTCAGCCTCAAGGTGATGGGCGACATCGCCGAGTACTTCGTGCACCACCAGGTGCGCAACTTCTACTCGGTGTCGATCTCGGGCTATCACATCGCCGAGGCGGGCGCGAACCCGATCTCGCAGCTGGCCTTCACGCTGTCCAACGGCTTCACCTTCGTGGAGGCGTACCTGGCGCGCGGCATGCACATCGACGACTTCGCACCGAACCTGAGCTTCTTCTTCAGCAACGGCATGGACCCGGAGTACACCGTGCTCGGGCGCGTGGCGCGGCGCATCTGGGCGGTGGCGATGCGCGAGCGCTATGGCGCCAACGAGCGCAGCCAGAAGCTGAAGTACCACGTGCAGACCAGCGGCCGCTCACTGCACGCGCAGGAGATCGCCTTCAACGACATCCGCACCACGCTGCAGGCGCTGATCGCGATCTACGACAACTGCAACTCGCTGCACACCAACGCCTACGACGAGGCGATCACCACGCCCACCGAGGAGAGCGTGCGCCGCGCGATGGCCATCCAGCTGATCATCAATCGCGAGTGGGGCCTGGCGAAGAACGAGAACCCGAACCAGGGCGCCTTCGTGATCGACGAGCTGACCGAGCTGGTGGAGGAGGCGGTGCTCGCAGAATTCGAGAAGATTGCCGAGCGCGGCGGCGTGCTCGGCGCGATGGAGACCGGCTACCAGCGCAGCAAGATCCAGGAAGAGTCGATGCACTACGAGATGCGCAAGCACACCGGCGAGTACCCCATCATCGGCGTGAACACCTTCCGCAACCCGCACGGCGACCCGACGCCGACCACGCTGGAACTGGCGCGCTCCACCGAGGACGAGAAGCAGAGCCAGCTCAAGCGCCTGCAGGACTTTCATGCCCGCCACGCCGGCGAGGCCCCGGCCACGCTGCAACGCCTTCAGAGGGCGGTGATCGACAACGGCAACGTGTTCGAGGTGCTGATGGACGCGGTGCGATGCTGCTCGCTCGGGCAGATCACCACCGCGCTTTTCGAGGTGGGCGGGCAGTACCGGCGCAGCATGTGAGGCAGGCGCTCAGGCCGCCTGCAGCACGCCGAACGAGGTGTCGAGCGTGCGCGCGCGGCCGGCGTCCTTGGCACGATAGAGCGCGGCATCGGCGCGCTTGACCATTGCGTCCAGGCTGTCGCCGGCGTCGCGGCAGTGCGACACGCCGGCGCTGTAGCCGATCTCGAAGCCGAGTTCGGCCATGGCCACCTCGGAAAGGCGCCGGCGCAGGCGCTGGTCGAAGCGGCGCGCCGCCTCGTCGTCGGCCTGTGCCATCAGCACGCAGAACTCCTCGCCGCCGTAGCGGCCGACGATGTCGCCCGCACGTGCTGCGGCCTGCATCTCGCGCGCGACCAGCGCGAGCGCCCGGTCACCGGCATCATGGCCGTGGGCATCGTTGATCTGCTTGAAGTGGTCGAGGTCGATCATCAGAACCGCCATCGTGTGCCCGTAGCGAAGGCTGGCGGAAAAGCGCGCCCGGGCGAGATCGAGCCAGGCGCGGCGGTTGAACACGCCGGTCAGGCCGTCCAGGGTGGCCAGGCGCTCGAGTTCGCGGGCAGCTTCGTCGCGGTGTGCCAGCAGAATGCCCACCAGCGTCAGCATGGATGTCGCCAGCGCCACCACCGCCGAGGCATGGTTCACCGGATGCGGCGTCAGGAAACGCGGGTAGGCGTCGGTGAAGAAGGCGCCGAGCACGCCGCGCCACAGCGTCACCACGGCCTGGGCCAGCATGCTGGCGACGACCAGCCAGCGCCAGCGCCCCACCGGCAGCGCCGGTAACCGGCCCACGGCAACGGCCACCAGGATCATCTGCATCGCCAGCAGCCCGTTGGCCCAGCCGACACGGAAGGCGTAATTCGAGAAACCCAGCGCATAGCCCAGCGGCATCAGCACGGCCAGGGCACCCAGCCAGCGGTCGTGCGTGCGCCGGCCGCACCACAGATCGAAGGCGGCGCCCAGCAAGGCCAGGCTGACGGCCATGCAAGTCATCGACGCGGAAGACAGCGCCCAGTCGACGGCGCTGCCTCGCTCGACCAGCCCGGACAGCAGGATCAGCACCCAGCCGCCCGCCTGCAATGCGGCGGACCACTGCGCGCGCCGCGCAGGCACATTCACCCGGCCCATCACGGCGGGCAGGGCCAGCGCGATGGTGACCAGATTGATCATCAAGGCAATCAGCAGGGTTCGGATGTCGACGGTCATGGCAGTCAAGGCTCGCCCGAAGCACATTTGCGCGCGCGGGCCGAGCCATTGTCGACAGCCCGACCGCCGTCCGTTCGGCACAACAGCACGCCTTGGGGCCGCCATTTCTGCCCCCCCGTGCGGAAGTTGCCACGAATGACAACGATGTGAATGGCTCACACTTCGTAACAAATGAAGGTGGATGCCCCCCTTGTTCGGGGGGGGCACATGCCACTAAGGTTGAAACCAGCAAAAACCTGAAAGCCAGCCCATGCGCCAAGAAGTCGTCGCCATCGGCCAGACCGCCCGGACCGCCAGGTTTCAAGGGGGTCCGCAGGCTGGCCTGAACTGGCGCCACGTCGCCACGGTGATGCTGTTGCTCATCACCCTGCCTGTGTTCCTGACCGCCGGACTCGCCGCGATGGTGTTGCTGCCGGTTCTGCTGGCCTTCACCGGCGCCGAGCGCCTGCGCCGGCTCGTAGCCAACGCTCCCCAGCCCTTGCCGATCCGCCGCCATCGCTGAGCGGGTTGCGGCCGCCGGGCGGCCGATGCGGCTGCTGCTGGTCCGGCACGGTGAAACGCCGTTGAATGCGGCTCGTGTCATGCAGCCGCCAGACACCCCCCTGAGCCCGCGAGGCCTGTTACAGGCTCGTGCCGTGGCCGAACGGCTCCGTGCCGAAGCGCTGAGCGCGCTCTGGTCCAGCGATCTGCCGCGCGCCTGGCAGACCGCCGATGCGATCGCCGGAGCCTGCGGCCTCGCAGTACTGCCGCAACCCTTGCTTCACGAACGCAACTTCGGCGATCTGCGCGGCCGTCCCTATGACAGCCTCGGCTTCGACCCTCTGGCAATGCAGGAAGCGCCGACCGGCGGCGAATCCGTACCCGACTTCGAGGCTCGCATCGACCGGGCGTTCGACGCGGCGCTGATCGCCGCGCAGGCGACCGGCGGCACGTTCGTGCTCGTCACGCACGGTCTCGTGATCCACAGCCTGCTGGCCCGCCGCGTGAGGCTGCCTCCCGGCACCACGCTGCCGGCGCGCATCGCCAATGCATCGGTCACGGAGATCGTCGCCCCCGCCGGCCCGGACACGGCACCGCGAGCCCTGCGGATCGACTGCACCGCGCACCTGAGCAGCGACCGCGCCGACGATCCGCTCGCCCTGTCCGGCGGCTGAGGCAGCGAGCAGCCCACGAGCCGCCTCGCCTGTAAGCCGGCTGTATCGATTGCGGCGTAACTTGCGCCCATTCCAAACCCATAGCAGGAGACATCACCATGGCCCTTCCCCGCGACGTTTTCGTGGTCGGCGCAGCCCGCACCGCCATCGGCACCTTCGGCGGTGCGCTCAAGGACGTTCCGCTGTCCGACCTGGCCACGCTGGCTGTCAAGACGGCCCTGGAGCGCAGCGGCGCCGGCGCGGCGAGCGTCGGCCATCTGGCCATGGGCACGGTGATCCCGACCGAACCGCGCGATGCCTACCTCAGCCGCGTGGCCGCCATGAACGCCGGCCTGCCCAAGGAGACACCGGCCTTCAACGTCAACCGCCTGTGCGGCTCGGGCCTGCAGGCGATCATCTCGGCCTCGCAGGCGATCACGCTGGGCGACTGCGAAGTGGCGGTCGGCGCCGGCGCCGAATCCATGAGCCGCGGCGCCTACCTGCTGCCGCAGGCGCGCTGGGGCGCTCGCATGGGCGACAGCCCGATGCTCGACTTCGTGGTCGGCGCGCTGCACGACCCGTTCCACAAGATCCACATGGGCATGACGGCCGAGAACGTGGCCGAGCAGTACGGCATCAGCCGCACGATGATGGACGAGCTGTCGGTGGAGAGCCACCGGCGCGCGGCCGCCGCCATCGCCGCCGGCCGCTTCAAGGAGCAGATCGTGCCGGTGGTGATCGCCAGCAAGAAGGGCGACATCTCCTTCGACACCGACGAGCACGTCAAGGCCAGCACGACGATGGAGACCCTGGCCAAGATGCGCGCCGCGTTCAAGAAGGACGGCTCGGTGACCGCCGGCAACGCCTCGGGCATCAACGACGGCGCGGGCGCCGTGGTGCTGGCCAGCGCTGACGCGGTGAAGGCGCAGGGCCTCAAGCCGATCGCGCGCCTGGTGGCCTACGCCCACGCCGGCGTGGAGCCCACCATCATGGGCATCGGCCCGGTGCCGGCAACGAAGCTGGCCCTGGCCCGCGCCGGCCTGAAGGTCAGCGACCTCGACGTCATCGAGTCGAACGAAGCTTTTGCCGCGCAGGCCTGCGCGGTGGTCAAGGAACTCGCCCTCGACCCGGCCAAGGTGAACCCGAACGGCTCGGGCATCTCGCTCGGCCACCCGATCGGCGCGACCGGCGCCATCATCACCACCAAGGCGCTGTACGAGCTGCAGCGCGTGAAGGGCCGCTACGCCCTGGTGACGATGTGCATCGGCGGCGGCCAGGGCATCGCCGCGATCTTCGAGCGCGTCTGATCAGGCGGGCTGGGCGCGGCCCTCGCCGCGCAGCTTGATCAGGTGCGCCCGCAGCGAGCGCAGCGCCATCGGATGCATGCGTTCGGGCACATCGTCATAGACGCGCGCGAGCAGCGCGGGCTCGTCCGTCGAGCCCAGCTCGCGGATCGCCGCCAGCACCTTGGCCTCGCGCTGCAGCCGGTGGGCGATGATCTTCTCGAAGGCCGCGCGCGGCCGCGCCATCAGGAACCCGTGGCCGGGCGCGAGCCAGTCCAGGTCTTCGTCACAGAGCGCGCGCAGCGAGGCGAGGTAGGCGGCCATGTCGCCGTCCGGCGGGTTGATGACCACGGTGCTGAGCTGCATGACATGGTCGCCGGTGAAGAGCGTCTTCTCCTCGTCGAACCGGTAGCACAGGTGGTTGGAGGCATGGCCAGGGGTGTGGATCGCGCTCAGCGTCACGCCCGCGTCCAGCTCGAAGCGCTCGCCTCCGACCAGAAGCCGCTCAGGCGCGAAGCTGGCGTCCTGCCACTCGGGGTGGTCGGCGATGCGGCCGTGCACGGTGGCGCCCGTGTGCTGCTGCAGCAGCGCGCAGGCCGGCGAATGATCGAGGTGCGTGTGCGTCGCGAAGATCCAGCGGATCGGCCCCGGCGCCGCAGCGAGGATCGCCTGCACATGCTGCGGGTCGGCCGGCCCCGGATCGATGGCCGCCCATTCGTTGCTCGGCCCACCGCCGACGAGATAGGTATTGGTGCCCGGGCCGGTCATCACGCTGCCGTTGTGAGCGGTGACGCGGATCAGGTGCGCCGACAGCCGCACCGCCACGCCCGGGTTGATGTCGTAGGAGGCGAAGCCCTGGCAGCCGGGGTCGATGCGGCGCAGCTCCGCGAAGGCCGGTTCGTCCGGCGTCACCGGCCGGGTGCCGTCGCGGCCGGTGCCGATCTGCGGCTGGATCAGCGGCACCTCGCGCGGCGCGCGCGCCCAGGCCAGCAAGGCATCGACGCTGTCGAAGCGGGCGATGGCCTCCAGCGTCTTCTGCGTCGGCGTGAGCAGCTTGAGGGGCTCGGTGCGCGTCAGCGCCGCGGTCGGGGCGAGCCAGAGTTGCTCGACGAGTTCGCCGTCGTCGTGCGCCGCCGTCTGGCCCTGCGGCGCGCGGGCAATGAAGAAGCGCGTGTCGAAGCGCTTGGGGCGGCCGACCGGCGTGACCCAGTGGCTGAAGTAGACGAGCTGGTCGACGTCCAGCGTGAGCGCTTCTTCGTGGCACAGCGCGGCCAGCGACTGCTCGCCGCGCTGCAGCGGGCCGCGCCAGGCCTGCAGGCGGGTGTCGCGCGCCGCATCGGGCGCGAGCGGCCGGCCAGCGGGGTCGCGCGCGAAGAGCAGGCCCGCCTCCTCGAAGCATTCGCGCACCGCTGCCACCCAGTAGTCCAGCGCATGCGCGGCCACGCCCAGGCGCACATCGGCCTCAGCCGGTTCCACGCCGCGGCAGAACGGCTGCGCTGCACGGTCCGCCGCATCCACCAGCCCGCCCGGGAACACCCAGGCGCCGCTGTTGTGGTCGCCACGCTCGGCGCGGCGCAGCAGCAGCACCTCGATGCCGACCGGGCCGTCGCGCACCACCACCACGGTGGCGGAGGGCCGCGGGGGCTTGTCGGCGATCGACATCAGCGGCGGAAGCCCAGCTCCACGGTGAACCACTGCGGGTTCAGCGCGGCCAGCGGCGCCTTGAGTTTCTCGATCTGTGCTGCCGGCGCATGCACTTCGAGCTTGGTGATCTGCGCGATCTTCAGCGCTTCTTGCAGCGTGGCACCGACGTTGTCCAGGTGCGCCAGCACAGCAGCCGCATCGTCGTAGCCTTCACGGCAATGCGCCTCGTCGCCGCTGAACGAGAAGGCGTAGTGCACGCAGCCGGGCTCGGTGCGCGTGCGTGCGACGAAGGTGTCGCACAGGGCCTTGAACTCGGCCATCTTGCCGGGCGCGACCTTGAAATACGGAACCAGGGTGCAGCAGGTGTCGTTGGCGGCCATGTCGTGTCTCCTGTGATTGTGGGTGGGGGCTGTCGATGCTACGTCTTGCCCTCGCGCGTGTGAACCGGCGCCTACCAGGGGTCGATGCCGGGAGCCATGCGCTCCCGCAGGCTCGCGCCGGACAGCCCCTGAAGCAGCCAGTCACGCGTGCGTGACGGGTCGATGACGGTATCGATCTCCAGCGTGGCCGCCATGTTCAGCGCGCGGCCGTCGGCGACCTGGCGCTCAAGCAGCTCGCGAAAACGTGCCTCGCGAGCCTCGCCCTCGGGCAATGCCTCGAGCTCCTTGCGATAGCCCAGGCGCACCGCGCCTTCCAGTCCCATCGCGCCGAACTCGCCGCTGGGCCACGCCGCCATGCCCAGAGGCGCATGGAAGCCGCCGGCCGCCATCGCCATCGCACCCAGCCCGTAGGCCTTGCGGATCACCACGGCGAAGAAGGGCACGCGCAGGTGCGCCGCGGCAACGAACATTCGGCTGACATGCCGCACCTGCGCTCGCGCTTCGGTGTCGGGGCCGACCATGAAGCCTGGCGTGTCGATCAGCGAGACCATCGGCAGCCCGTGCGCGTTGCACAGCTGCATGAAGCGCGCCGCCTTGTCGGCCGCGTCGGCATCGATCGCGCCGCCCAGGTGCAGCGGGTTGCTGGCGATCAGCCCGACCGGCCGGCCGTGCAGCCGCGCCAGCACGGTGTGGATGCCGATGCCGAAACCGGCACGCAGCTCGAGCGCGGTGTCGCGGTCGACCAGGCCCGCGATCACGGCGCGCATGTCGTGGCTGCGCACGCGGTTCTCGGGCAGCAGCCCGCGCAGCGCGAGCGCATCGGGCGCCTCGCCGTGGCGCGGCTCGGCGTCGAAGTAGCCGAGGTATCGCTTGGCCGCCGCCACGGCCGCGGCCTCGTCGTCGACCAGCACGTCGATCACGCCGTTGGCCGACTGCTGCGCGGCCGGGCCGATGTCTTCGGGCCGGAAGCGGCCGAGCCCGCCGCCATCGATCATCGCCGGCCCGCCCATGCCGATGTTGCTGTCGCGCGTGGCAATGATCAGGTCGCAGCAACCCAGCAGCGCCGCGTTGCCGGCGAAGCAGCGGCCCGCCGCGATGCCAACCACCGGCACCTGCCCGGAGAGCTTCGCGAAACTCGCGAAGGTGGTGACGTGCAGCCCGGCGACGATGGGCATGTCGGTGTCGCCCGGCCGGCCGCCGCCGCCTTCGGCGAAGAGCACCACGGGCAGGCGCTGGTCGAGCGCGAGCGCGAGCAGCCGGTCGGTCTTCTGGTGGTTGCGCAGGCCCTGTGTGCCGGCCAGCACGGTGGCGTCGTAGGCGAGCACGGCGCAACGACGGCCGCCCACGTTGCCGACGCCGGTGACCATGCCGTCGGCCGGCGTCTGGCGGATCAGTTCGTCGACGCTGCGGCGCTTCGTCTGCGCGGCGTAGGCGAAGCCGCCATATTCGACGAAGCTGCCGGGGTCGCACAGGTCCGCCACGTTCTCGCGCGCCGTGCGTTGTCCGTTGGCATGGCGGCGCGCCACGGCCTCGGGGCGGGCCGCATCGTGGAGCAGCGCCTCACGTTCGAAGTATTCGCGCAGGTCGGCGCGCAGAGTGGCCGCGGGGGCCACCGGCGCTTCGGCCACTGTATTCGCGTCGCGCAACTCAACCGGCCCCAGGCGCAGCAGGCCGTCGCCCTCGCCGACCAGTTCGCCGGGCCGCGCGAGCAGCGCCAGCACGCGCGCATCGTGCGGCGCGCGCACCTCGTGCTCCATCTTCATCGCCTCGACGATGGCCAGCAGATCGCCGGCACGCACCGCCTGCCCGGCGCTCACTGCCATCTCGACCACCGTGGCGGCCATCGGCGAACGGATCTCCTGGGTCATGCAATCCTCCGGCGGCCACTGTAGCGCCGGCGCACGCGCTACAGTGGTCGCGCCCGGGACAACCCGCCGAGGCCCACACCGCCATGCTCCAGTTCGCCGAGATCGAAGCCGCCGCCGCCCGCCTGAAGGGCGTGGCCCACCGCACCCCCGTCGTCAGCTCGCGCACGCTCGACGAGCTGCTCGGCATGCAGGTGCTGATGAAGGCCGAGAACCTTCAGCGCATGGGCGCCTTCAAGTTCCGCGGCGGCTACAACTCGGTCAACGTGCTCAGCGACGACGAACGCTCTCGCGGCGTGGTCGCCTTCTCGTCGGGCAACCATGCGCAGGCGGTGGCGCTGGCCGCGCGGCTGCACAGCTGCGCCGCCACCATCGTGATGCCGCAAGACGCGCCGGCGCTCAAGCTCGCCGCCACGCGCGGCTACGGCGCCGAGGTGATCGTCTACGACCGCTACAAGGAAGACCGCGCCGAGATCGCCGCGCGGCTGACGAAGGAGCGTGGCGCCTCGCTGATCCCGCCCTACGACCACCTGCCGGTGATGGCCGGCCAGGGCACCGCGGCGCTGGAGCTGATCGAGGATGCGGGGCCGCTCGATGCGCTGATCGTCTGCGCCGGCGGCGGCGGCTTCCTGTCGGGCTGCGCGGTGGCCGCCAAACACCTGCTGCCCGGCATCGATGTGTTCGGCGCCGAGCCGGAGCGCGGCAACGACATGCAGCAATCGCTGCGCAGCGGCCAACTCGTGCACATCGACGTGCCGCGAACGATCTGCGACGGGCAGCAGACGCAGTCGCCAGGTAAGCACCCGTTCGAGGTGATCCAGGCCCTGGTCACCGACGTGCTCACCGTGCCCGACCCGGTGGTGGTGGAGGCGATGCGCTTCGTCTTCGAACGGATGAAGCTGGTGCTGGAACCGTCGGGCGCCTGTGGACTGGCGGCGCTGATGCACCACCGCGAACGCTTCCGCGGCCGGAGGGTGGGCGTCACGCTGTCGGGCGGCAATATCGGCATCGACCGCTTCGTGGCGCTGCTCACTGGCGCCGAGCGGGTCGACTGAGCGGGCTCAGCGGCCGAAACCCTCCAGCACGTTGGCCACGTTCACGCCGACCTCGGCCACCGCATAGCCGCCCTCGAAGGTGAACACCGTGGGCAGGCCGAGCGTGGCGAGGCTCGCGCCGACCTGCAGGTAGTCGGCACTGTGCAGCTGGAAGCCGGAGATCGGGTCGCCCTCGAAAGTGTCGACGCCGAGCGCCACCACCAGGGCCTGGGCGCCGAAGGCACGCACCGCGTCGACGCCCTGTACCAGCGCATCGTGCCAGCGGGCGAAACCGGTACCGCGCGGCAGCGGCAAGTTGAGGTTGAAGCCCTCGCCGTCAGCGGCGCCGCGCTCGTCGGCATGGCCGAGGTAGAACGGGTACTCGGTGCGCGGGTCGCCGTGGACCGAGACGGTGAACACGTCGGCGCGCTCGTAGAAGAGGCTTTGCGTGCCGTTGCCGTGGTGGTAGTCGATGTCGAGCACCGCGACACGCGCGAAGCCGCTGTCGCGCAGCGTCTGCGCCGCCAGCGCCGCGTTGTTGAGGAAGCAGTAGCCGCCGAAGAAGTCGGCGCCGGCATGGTGGCCGGGCGGGCGGCTCAGCGCGAAGGCCGAAAGCACCGAGCCCGAGGCCACTGCCCGCGCGGCCAACACCGCGCCGTGCGCACCGGTGCGTGCGGCGAGCCACGTACCGGCGGTCAGCGGCGTGCCGGCGTCGAAGGAATACAGGCCCAGTCGCGCCGCGAAGTTGTCGGGCTCCACGTCGGAACGGAAACCGCGCACCGGCCACACGGAAGGCAATGCGTCGAGTCCGGCATTCGCCGGGTCCAGCGCTACCCAATCACTCCAGGCTCGCGCGAGGAAGTCGAGGTAGCGCGGCGCGTGCACACGCCGCAGCAGCGCCTCGAAGGCGGCATCCTCGCCCGCATGCATGTCGAGTGGCGTGAGCTGCGGCCCGATGCCGCGGCGCCGCAGTTCGGCCAGCACGTGGTCAAGCCGCTGCGGCACCTCGTGGCAAGCCACCAGTCGGCCGCGGAACATCTCGTGGCGGCCGGCGTGGCGGGCGTGCTCGGGGTTGTGGACGACCAGCATGGTTCGCTCGGGGTGGAACAAGCGTGCGATTTTGCGCGGAGCAGCCAGCCAGCCGTGGAGCGCATCACAAATTGCGATAGGCTTCCCAGCCGATGCTGGCCACTCCCTCGACCCGGACCGCCCAAGAGCCCGAGCCCGAGATCCTTCGTCCCGATCGGCCGACGATGGTTCTGCTGAACCCGCGCGCCGCGGGCGGGCAGGCGGCAGCGCTCGCGCAGCCGGTGCGCAGCTGGCTCGCGGCCCATGCCCCTGGTGTGGCACTGGTGGAATCCGACAGCATCGAGCGCTCGCGCGCCACGCTCCAGTGCCTGCCGCGCAGCAGCCGCGTGGTGCTGATCGGCGGTGACGGCACGCTGCACCACATGCTGCCCGTGCTGCTCACGCACCGGCTTGCGCTCGGCGTGGTGCCGCTGGGCAGCGGCAACGACACGGCCCGCGCGCTCGGCGTCGCCGAATTGCCGTGGGCCAAGGCACTCGACCTGGCCTTGCGCGGCCCGACACGGCGCATGGATGTGGGCGAACTCGTCACGCCGCGCCAGCGCGTGCCGTTCTTCTCCAGCCTGGCCGCCGGATTCGATGCCGCCGTCGGCCGCCGCGCCATCGAGAGCCCGCGCTGGCTCAGCGGCACGTCGCGCTATGTGTGGGCGACGATGGGCGAACTGGGTTCGCTTCGAACCCACCGCGTGCGCATCGCGCTCGACGGTGCGCCGGCCCACGAAGGCGAGGTGATCTTCGCATCGGTGCTCAATACGCGCAGCTACGGCAGCGGCATGCCCGCGGTGCCGGGTGCCAGGGTGGCCGATGGCAAGCTCGACCTGCTCCTGGCGGGCCACTTCGGCCGCATCGGCACGCTGGCGATGTTGCCGAGGCTGCTCAAGGGCACCCATCTGTCGAACACGAAGGTGCAGACCTGGAAGTTCCAGGACCTGCAGATCGAGAGCGACGACGAACTGCCGCTGGCCGCGGACGGCGAGCCGCTGGAGCCCATGCGGCGCTTCGAGGTGCGCGTGCGCGTCGCCGCCGTCAGCGTCGTCACCACCAAGGCGCAGCGCAAGCAGTTCCCTGCCAACGCCGAGGAAGATCAGGCGTAGGCGTTCGGGTAGCGGTCGAGCGTCAGGCCGGACATGTCGATCGCCGGTGTGCGGCCGGAGATCAGGTCGGCCATCACGCGGCCCGTGCCGGCCGCCATCGTCCAGCCCAGCGTGCCGTGGCCGGTGGCCAGGTAGAGGTTGGGCAGCTTCGTGCCGCCGACCACGGGCGTGCCGTCGGGCGTCATCGGCCGCAGGCCGCACCAGAATTCGGCACGCGACACGTCGCCACCGGCCGGGAACAGGTCGGTCACCACATGCTCCAGCGTGCGCCGGCGCGGCTCGTGCAGCGCGAGGGTGTAGCCGGCCAGCTCGGCCGTGCCGCCGACGCGGATGCGATCGCCCAGGCGCGTGACGGCGACCTTGTGGGTCTCGTCCATCACGGTGGATTCGGGCGCGCCGCTCGCGTCGGTGATCGGCACGGTGATCGAGTAGCCCTTGACGGGGTACACAGGGATGCGGATGCCCAGTGGCGCGAGCAGCAGCGGCGAGTAGCTGCCCAGCGCGAGCAGATAGGCATCGGCCTTCAGCGTGCCCGCCGCAGTGACCACGCCGCTGATGCGGCCGCCCGAGGTTTCGAGCCGCTCGATCGAGGTGCCGTGGCGGAACTGCACGCCGCGTTGCGCGGCCATCGCGGCCAGGTTCTGCGTGAACTTGAAGCAGTCGCCGGTCTCGTCGCCGGGCAGCAGCAGCCCACCGACGAACTTGTCCTGTACGCGCGCCAGCGCGGGCTCGTGGCGGATGAAGCCGGCACGGTCGAGCAGTTCGTAGCGCACGCCGTAGCGCTTGAGCACCTCGATGTCAGCGCCGGTGCCGTCGAGCTGCTTCTGGGTGCGGAACAGCTGCAGCGTGCCTTGCGAACGCTCGTCGTAGCCGATGCCGGTGCTCGAGCGCATCTCGCGCAGCACGTCGCGGCTGTATTCGGCCAGTCGCACCATGCGGCCCTTGTTGATCTCGTAGCGCGCCGCGGTGCAGTTGCGCAGCATCGACAGGCCCCAGCGCACCAGGCCCATGTCCAGGTGCGGGCGGATCACCAGCGGGCGGTGCTGCATGAGCAGCCACTTGATCGCCTTCAGCGGCACACCGGGCCCGGCCCAGGGCGCCGAATAGCCCGGCGACACCTCGCCGGCATTGGCGTAGCTGGTCTCCTTGCCGGCCGCGTCCTGGCGGTCGATCACCGTGACCTCGTGGCCGGCCTGCGCCAGAAACCACGCGCTCGTCACACCGATGACGCCGCTGCCCAGAACGATGACCTTCATGCCCGCCACTCCTTGCAAAATCGATGCGTGAGCTTATCGAGGGCAGCGTGGAATAACTCGCTACAAATCTCGACGAGGCGCGAAATCGGCCGAATCTTCTTCTGCCGCCAGATATGTCAGCCGACGAACATCCAACAAGATCGCCGCAATGCCATTCGCCGCCACAATCGGTCCGTGAACCAGCCTGAACGCCGCCACCCATGAGCTCCGAACCCGCCTTCGTCGCCCCCAGCCGCTTCGACGACCCCGAGCGCGCCCTGGCCCAGGTGCGCGCCATTTATGAAGCCGGTATCGCCCACCTGCGCGACACGCTGCACCGCTTCGTCGCCGGCGAAGAGGTGGGCAGCAAGGTTCGCGCCTGCTACCCCTTCGTGCGCGTGCACACCGATACCGTGGCGCGCGCCGACTCGCGGCTGAGTTACGGCTTCGTCTCCGGCCCGGGCACCTACGAGACCACGCTGACACGGCCGGACCTGTTCTCGAACTACTACCTCGAGCAGTTCCGCCTGCTGCTGAAGAACCACCATGTGTCGCTGGAGATCGGCACCGGCACGCAGCCCATCCCGGTGCACTTCTCGTTTGCCGAGGGCGACCACGTCGAAGGCAGCCTGAGCGCGGAGCGCCGCCAGCGCATGCGCGACGTGTTCGACCTGCCCGACCTCGGTGCGATGGACGACGGCATCGCCAACGGCACGCACGAGCCGCGGCGCGGCGAGGCGCACCCGCTGTCGCTGTTCACGGCGCCGCGCGTCGACTATTCGCTGCACCGCCTGCGCCACTACACCGGCACGGCGCCGGAGCATTTCCAGAACTTCGTGCTGTTCACGAACTACCAGTTCTACATCGACGAGTTCGTGCGCCTGGGCCACGAGACCATGGCCAGCAGCGCGCACGCGCAGGACTACGTGGCCTTCGTCGAACCGGGCAACGTGGTGACGCGGCGCGCCGGCCTGCCCGCGCGGCCGGGCGACGAGCTCGGCACCGCGCCGCCGCGGCTGCCCCAGATGCCGGCCTACCACCTGGTGCGGCCCGACAACGCCGGCATCACCATGGTCAACATCGGCGTGGGCCCCGCCAACGCCAAGACGATCACCGACCACATCGCGGTGCTGCGCCCGCATGCGTGGATCATGCTCGGCCACTGCGCCGGCCTGCGCAACACGCAGCAGCTCGGCGACTACGTGCTCGCCCACGGCTATGTGCGCGAGGACCACGTGCTCGACGAGGAGCTGCCGCTGTGGGTGCCGATCCCGCCGCTGGCTGAGGTGCAGGTGGCGATCGAATCGGCGGTGGCCGAGATCACGCAGTTGAAGGGCTACGAGCTCAAGCGGCTGATGCGCACCGGCACGGTGGCCAGCACCGACAACCGCAACTGGGAACTGCTGCCCTCGCGCAACGTGCCGACGACGCCGGAGCGACGCTTCTCGCAGTCACGCGCGATCGCGCTCGACATGGAAAGCGCGACCATCGCCGCCAACGGCTTCCGCTTCCGCGTGCCCTACGGCACGCTGCTGTGCGTGAGCGACAAGCCGCTGCACGGCGAGATCAAGCTGCCGGGCATGGCCAACACCTTCTACCGCGAGCGGGTCGACCAGCACCTGCGCATTGGCATCCGTGCCATCGAGAAGCTGCGCGATCAGGGCGTCGACCAGTTGCACAGCCGCAAGCTGCGCAGCTTCGCCGAGGTGGCGTTCCAGTAGCGAAGTCCCGAGCGGGAGTTCAGCGGTCGTACGCGGCGACGGATTCGGCCGGCGTGATGTTCGCGGTCTGGACCTTGCTCCAGTCGACCTGCTCCGACGACACGATCGCCTGCGACGGCAGCGCGATGACGGCGCCGGCAGCCGACTGCTCGGCGGTGCGCGTGACGGCGCCGGCGTTCGACATCACGGCGGCGATCGCCACGCTGGCGAAGCCGACGGCGATCCAGACGCGCGCGGCGCGGGCGGGAGAAGACTGGGCGGTGGTGGCGGTGTGATCCATGGCGACGTTCCTTATGTGATCTTGGCCTCGTCGGGCCGGGGGCGGATTCGAATCCGTGACGGCATTGAACGAGTTCTGAGGCGGCCTCTGTGGGGCATCCTTCACACGCAGCAAGGCGCCGCCGCACGAACCCCTTGAACGCGGGGGTGCGCTGCGTGCGGAGATCACTTGCCGGCGAAAGCGGCCGCTATCGGTATCTTGCGGCGCAGTTCACAGGCGTTGCCCGGCCGTGGCACATGTCACGGCAGCCTGATCCGGCCCGCACTTGACGGCAAGGCTTGCCGGGCACGCCGCATTGATTTACGCTGGTCTGAACCTTCCCGCCCACCCCTGGCGCAGGAGACGCGCCTCAACAAGGAGCGCGTCATGCCCGCCACGACCCCCACCCCCGACACCGGCGCCATCGAGCGCATCCGCACCCTGGCGCTGGTCGGCCAGACAGCGTCGGGCAAGACCAGCCTGGCCGAAGCCCTGCTGCACCGCGCGGGCGCCCTCGGCGCGCCGGGCAGCCTGGAGCGCGGCACCACGGTCAGCGATTTCGACCCGATGGAGCGGCGTGCGCAGCACTCGCTGAACTCGGCTGTGATGCACCTGGAGCACCACAACACGCGCATCCACTTGATCGACACGCCGGGGTACCCTGACTTCGTCGGCCAGTCGATGACGGCGCTGGAGGCGGTGGAAACCGCCGCCGTGGTCATCAATGCCACCTCGGGCATCGAGATGATGAGCGCACGCATGATGGAATGGGCGCAGGGCCGTGGCCTGGACCGCATGGTGATCGTCAACAAGATCGATGCGCAGGGCGTCGACCTGCCGGGCCTGCTGGAGCAGATCCGCGCTGCCTTCGGCAAGGAATGCCTGCCGCTGAACCTGCCGGCCGGCGGCGGCACGAAGGTGGTGGACTGCTTCTTCAACACCGAAGGGCAGAGCGACTTCGGATCGGTGGCCGCCGCGCACCGCGCGCTGGTGGAGCAGGTCGTCGAGGTCGATCCGGCCTTCGTCGACCGCTACCTCAACGACGGCGATGTCGACCCGCGCGAACTGCACGCGCCACTGGAGCAGGCGCTGCGCGAAGGGCACCTGATCCCGGTGTGCTTCGTGTCGGCGCGCAACGGCGCCGGCGTGGCCGAACTGCTCGACGTGATCGAGCGCCTGCTGCCCCACCCCGGCGAGGGCAACCCGCCGCAGTTCTACAGAGGCGAAGGCGAAACCGCCGCCGAACTGCATGCCGACCCCGACCCGGCCAAGCACGTCATCGCCCACGTGTTCAAGGTGACGGTGGACCCGTACGTGGGCCGCATGGGCATCTTCCGCATCCACCAGGGCACGGTGACGAAGGACAGCCAGCTGTACATCGGCGACGGCCGCAAGCCCTTCAAGGTGGGCCACCTGTTCATGCTGCAAGGCAAGGAGCATGTCGAAGTGCCCTGCGGCCTGCCGGGCGACATCTGCGCGGTGGCCAAGATCGACGAGATGCACTTCGACGCGGTGCTGCACGATGCTGCCGAAGACGACCACCTGCACCTGAAAGCCCTGCCTTTCCCGGTGCCGGTGCACGGCCTGGCGATCGAGCCCAAGCGCCGCGGCGACGAGCAGCGCATGTGGGAAATCCTGCAGAAACTGGTCGACGAGGATCCGTGCCTGAAGGTCGAGCATGTGGCGGTGACCAACGAGACGGTGGTCTACGGCCTGGGCGAGTTGCACCTGCGCACCCTGCTCGAGCGCATGACCGAGGTCTACAAGTGCGAGGTCAACACGCGGCCGCCGCGCATCGCCTACCGCGAGACCATCACCGCGCCAGCCGAAGGGCACCACCGGCACAAGAAGCAGAGCGGCGGCGCCGGGCAGTTCGGTGAAGTCTTCCTGAAGATCGAGCCGCTGCCGCGCGGCGCCGGATTCGAGTTCGTCGACCAGGTCAAAGGCGGCACCATCCCCACGCAATTCAT
The DNA here is from genome assembly GCF_017795745.1 of Rhizobacter sp. AJA081-3. GTDB lineage: Bacteria > Pseudomonadota > Gammaproteobacteria > Burkholderiales > Burkholderiaceae_C > Piscinibacter. The sequence continues at coordinate 4,327,091 of NZ_CP059067.1, forward strand.
CCCCGCGGTCGAGAAGGGCGTACGCCACGCGCTCGACGCCGGCGTGGTGGCCGGCTACCCGGTCAAGGACGTGCGCGTGATCGTCTACGACGGCAAGTCGCACAGCGTCGACTCGAAGGACATCGCCTTCGCCACCGCCGGCCGCAAAGCCTTCATCGACGCCGTGCTGAAAGCCCGGCCGATCGTGCTGGAGCCCATCGTCAAGGTGGAGATCTCCGCGCCCGAGCATGCGATGGGCGACATCACCGGCGACCTGTCGGCCAAGCGCGGGCAGGTCAGCGGCACGCAGTCGCTGACGGGGGGCTCGATCGTCGTCAACGGACAGGTGCCGCTGTCGGAGTTGAACGGCTACCAGGCGCGGCTGAACGGCATGACCGGCGGCCAGGGCCGCTACGCGCTGGCGCTGAGCCACTACGAGCCGGTGCCGCCGACCCTGCAGGCGCAGCTGGCCAGCCAGTACAAGCTGAAGGACGACGAGTGAGTGCGCGGGTCGTTTTGACGCGGCTCAGAGGATCGCGACAACCCCCTTGAAGCGGCGCTGGCGGTGCCCCATGTTGTGAATGTCGGTGGCAACAGGCCGCCTCGTTCAGCCAAGGAGGTTCACCATGTTCTCTGTCCTGCAACGTCCCACTTCGCAAGTCACGCCCGCTTCGCGCGACCCGTTCAGCCTGGTCGACGCGATGTTTTCCGACTGGGTCGGCAACCGCGCCGCGCAGTCCCTGGTGTCGCGCGCCCGGCTCGAGGTGACCGAGCGCAACGGCAACTACGAAGTGCGCGCCGAACTGCCCGGCGCGAAGAAAGAAGACATCGCCATCGACATCGACGGCGCCTACGTGTCCATCTCGGCCAAGGTCAACAATCAGGTCGAACGCAAGTCCGGCGAGCGCGTGCTCTATACCGAGCGCAGCTACGAGTCCTATGCACGCTCCTTCGAGCTGCCGCAGGCGGTGGATTCCGGCTCGGCCGACGCAAAGTTCGAGGACGGCGTGCTGACGCTGACCTTGCCGAAGAAGGACGCGCCGAAGACGACTCGCCTGTCGGTGCGCTGAATATTCAGAGGTCGCCCAGCGGCATCGTCGCCGGGAAGCCGTAGCCGGTATCGGTGTGCGGCTGCCCGGCGGCTGCGCTGGTCTTCACACGCAGCTTGTCGAGTTCGTCATAGGCATCGCCAAGGTGCTTGGCGAGCTTCTCGGTTTCGGCGCGGTGTTCGGCGGTGAGTCGCTCGACGCGACTGGCCATCTCGGCCTGCAACGCCGCGACATCGCGACTGGCTTGGGCTGCTGCGGCGGCGATGGCCGCCTGGGCACGTGCAGCCTCCTCCTTGAGCACCCGCTCGGCCTTTTCGGCGCGTGCGAGTTGCTCAGCGGCGCCACGCGAGCGCGCCAATCCCCAGCCGATCGCAACGCCGAGCATCAGCGCGATGGTGGCCAAGCCGATCCAGAGTGTGGCGTTCACTTGCATGTCCCTCTCGTTCTGACGACAGGTTAACCAAATGCCCGCCCATTTCTGACGCCACCCGTCTCGAACGTGACGAAATTCTGCCGGCTAGCACCGAAAGCGACAGACCCGGAGCGTCAGCTGCCCTGAACGGCCCGGGGCCGCACGCAGGCCGCCGCCTGTTTGGCACGCTGGCGCGCCACCTCGACATCGTCATGCCGCGCCAGCGCCACGCCCATGCGACGCTTGACGAAGCTCTCCGGCTTACCGAACAGGCGCAGTTCCGTTCCCGGCACGCGCAACGCCGCGTCGACGCCGTCGAACACGATGCCCTGAGCGTCGACACCGCCATAGATCACCGCGCTCGCGCCCGGGCTCTTCAGCGTGGTGTCCACCGGCAGGCCCAGGATGGCGCGAGCGTGCAGCTCGAACTCGTTCTGCCACTGGGTGGCCATCGTCACCATGCCGGTGTCGTGCGGTCGCGGCGAGACCTCGCTGAACCAGACCTTGTCGCCCTTGACGAACAGTTCGACGCCGAAGAGGCCCAGGCCGCCGAGGTCGTCGGTCACCGCTTCGGCGATCAGGCGTGCGCGCTCCAGCGCCGCCTCGTTCATCGGCTGCGGCTGCCAGCTCTCGACGTAGTCGCCGCTGACCTGCACGTGCCCGATCGGTTCGCAGAACTGCGTCTGCACGCCGCCGCGCTCGTCCATCGCGCGCACGGTCAGCAGCGTGATCTCGTAGTCGAAGTCGATGAAGCCCTCGACGATGACCCGCCCCTTGGCGACGCGGCCGCCGGCCATCGCGTAGTCCCAGGCCTTCTTCACGTCGGCCGGGCCGTCGATCTTGCTCTGGCCCTTGCCCGAGCTGCTCATCACCGGCTTGACGATGCAGGGGTAGCCGATGCCTTCGTCGATGGCCGTCTGGAGTTCCTCCAGCGAGTCGCAGAAGCGGTACGGGCTGGTCGGCAGGCGCAGCGTTTCGGCGGCCAGGCGGCGGATGCCTTCGCGGTCCATGGTCAGGCGAGCAGCCCGCGCCGTCGGAATGACGCGCACGAGACCGCTGGCCTCGAGCTGCTCGAGCATCGGCGTGGCGATGGCCTCGATCTCGGGCACCACCAGCATCGGCCGCTCGGCCTCGATCAGCGCCTTCAACTGCGCCGGGTCGCTCATCACGATGGTGCGCGCGTGGTGCGCCACCTGCTGGCCGGGCGCGTTCTCGTAGCGATCCACCGCGATCGTCTCGACGCCCAGGCGCTGCAGCGCGATCAGCACTTCCTTGCCCAGCTCGCCGCTGCCCAGCAGCATGACTTTGGTGGCGGTGGGCGAGAGCGGGGTGCCGAGCGTGGTCATCGTGAGCCTTCGAAGTGGTGCCGTTGCGGTGCGGCGAGGATTGTCCCCCGCTGACCTGCTCAAGCAGCCTTTATCATCCGGGCATGACCCCTGGTGTGCGCGACGTCGCCCAGATCCGCCTCGACAACGCCCTGCTGCTGTTCGACGAGTTCGTCCACGCCACCGTCAAGCACCCGGATGCGGCCACGCTGCGCGGCCTGGAACGGCGCTTCGCCGAGCGGCTGCAGATCCAGCCCAGCTACTGGAGCCAGATCAAGAGCCGCTCGCGGCAGATCGGCGAGCGGCTGGCCCGGCAGTTCGAGGTGCTGTGCCACAAGCCGCCGGGCTGGATGGACCAACCGCACGGCGAAGCGGCATCGAAGGGCGGCCCCGACCCCGAGGAACCGCCGCACAACGTGCCACAGGACGACGACGAACGTTTCATCGTCGGCCTGGTGCTGACCTACTACCGGCGCCACCCTCAGCGCGCCCGCACACGCCTGCTCGACCTGCTCGGCGAGGTGCTGTCCGCCGCGGCACCGACGCCGCCGGCGGCGCCAACCCCGGGCAAGCCACCGGCACGGCCGGGCGACGACGGCACCGACTTGTGGATGCGCACCCAGACCGGTGTGGCGCCGCTCAAACGCAAGCGCTAGATGCTTGCGCAAAAGGGCTTGCCAAAGATAATCAATCCTTTATCATCTGCGCAAGCCGCGCCGAAGGCCGCTGCGCAGCGACACCCTCCGATCCACCCATTCCGCGCCCGATGACCCGTCCGATGTTCCTCAGCTCGATGTGCCCGCGCCGCCTTGGCGATGCGCAGCCGTCGTCGCGTCGAACCCTCGGTTCGTGCATGGTGCGTTCCGGACCCGCTCCGGGCTGAGCTGCCTCACCGGCAACACCAGCCCTCACGGCCCGGGATGCGCAAGCACCCGGGCCGTTGTGCTTTCCGGGCCGTGAGAGGCCCCGACCGAAGGAGACCCGCTCATGAAGATCGCCCTGAAGACCCTCAAGCCCCGCAATCCGCTGGTGGCGCCCGCCCACTTCCGCCGTGCCGGCACGCACCGGCCCGGCACCCGCTTCATGCGGCAGGAAGGCCGGCGCGCGCTGCAGCGCGAACTGAACCAGATGAAACACAGCCCCCCCTGAAAGACGCGCGGTGAGCGCCGCGCCAAGGAGAGACCGATGAGTCCGAAAGCCCCCCGCTGGAGCCTGGCCCCCGAACGGGAACCCGCCTCCACTGTCGCCCGCCACGCCGCGGCCGGCGCCCTGCGCAGTGCCAGTGCCGTGCTGGCCCGGCTGGCCCGCCGCCTGGCCATGAGCCGCACGCGGCAGCGCACCGACCCTCGGCTGGAGTTCTACGCCGAGGCCGGCGCCCCGGAAGGCGCGCTCTACCTCGACGGCCAGCTGGTCGGCTGGCTGAGCGGCGTGAAGCGCCTGTGACCGCAACCGTACGCCCCGGCAGCCCGGCTGCCCGGGGCGTGCCCTTTGGCACGTCGATTCAGCTCATCGCCAGCGCCGTCTTCGCGCGCGGCGGAGGGAAGCGCCGGTCGATCGCCGCCAGGTCCTCGGCGGACAACTGCAGCGCCGCCGACGCGAAGTTCTCGCGCAGGTGCGCCTCGCGCACCGCCTTCGGGATCGCCATCACGCCGCGCTGCTGCATCACCCAGGCCAGCGCCACCTGCGTAGCGGTGGCGCCATGCCGCTCGGCCACCTTCTTCAGCGCCGCATCGCCGGCGATGCGGCCGCGGTCGAGCGGGCAGTAGGCCATCAGCGGCATCGAATGCCGCTGCAGCCAGGGCAGCAGGTCGAAGCCGGCGCCGCGCTCGCCGAGCGAGTAGTAGACCTGGTTGGCCGCACAGGCCGCACCGCCCGGCACGCCCAGCAGCTCCTGCATGTCGTCGACATCGAAGTTACTCACGCCCCAGCGCGCGATGTGGCCGTGCTCGATGATCGTCTCGAATCCGGCCACGGTGTCGGCCAGCCGGTGTGCGCCGCGCCAGTGCAGCAGGTACAAGTCGATGCGATCCAGCCCCATGCGGCGCCGGCTGCGATCGCAGGCGTCGCGCACGCCCTGCCGGCTGGCGTTGTGCGGATAGACCTTGCTGACGACGAAGACCTCGTCCCGCGTCACCACGCCGGCGCGCATCGCCTCGGCGAGCGCCTGGCCGACGACCTCTTCCGCGCCACCCTCGCCGTACATCTCGGCGGTGTCGATGACGCGGTAGCCGATCTCCAGCGCGAGGCGCACGGCGGCCACCTCGGCCGCACGCTCACGCTTCGATTCGCCCATTCGCCAAGTGCCCAGGCCGAGCGCGGGGCAGGTGCTGCCATCGGGAAAGCTGAGGTGCTGCATGGGTCGAGGCTTCTGACGCGATACTGCATGGTAGGCGCCCTGCGCCGCCCCCACTGACGACGAGCCCGCCCGGAGGAACCGACATGACGCTTCGCATGCTGATCGACCGCCATGACCTGCGCAGCACGCGCTGGGACGACACCCCGGCGCGCGCGCTTGCCGACGGCGAAGTGCGCTTTCGCGTCGACCACTTCGCACTCACCGCGAACAACATCACCTACGCGGCCTTCGGCGACGCGATGCACTACTGGGACTTCTTCCCCAGCGGCGACCCGGCCACCGGCTGCCTGCCGGTTTGGGGCTTCGGCACGGCGACCGAATCGCGCCACCCGGACGTGGCGGTCGGTGAACACGTCTACGGCTACTGGCCGATCGCCGACGAGCTGATCGTGCAGCCGGCACGCGCCAATGCGGCGGGGTTCCTCGACGGCGCCGAGCACCGCCGCGCACTGCACACCATCTACAACCACTACGTGCGTTGCGCCGCCGACCCCGGCTACCGCGCCGAGCGCGAGGCCGAGCAGGCGCTGCTGCGGCCGCTGTTCACCACCTCGTTCCTGATCGACGACTTCGTGGCCGACAACGCCGGCTTCGGCGCGCAGCAGGTGCTGCTGTCCAGCGCCTCGAGCAAGACGGCCTACGGCACCGCCTTCTGCCTCGCGCAGCGGCGCGGCCAGAGCGGTGCGCTGCGCGTTGTCGGCCTGACGTCGCCGGCCAACCTCGCGTTCACGCGCTCGCTGGGCTGCTACGACGAGGTACTCACCTACGACGAGCTGGCCAAGCTCGACCGCGGCTCGCCAGCGGTCTACATCGACTTCAGCGGCAGCGCCGGCTTGCGCCGGCAGATCCACGAGGCCTTCGACACGGCGCTGATGCACAGCTGCTCGGTGGGCGGCACGCACTGGGACGAGCTCGGTGCCAAGGGCGCCAACCGCGACCTGCCCGGGCCGCGGCCGACGCTGTTCTTCGCGCCGGCGCAGGCGAGCAAGCGCATCGAACAATGGGGCGCGGCCGGCCTGCAGCAACGCCTGGCCGCGGCCTGGGTCGCCTTCATGCAGCCCGTCACGAGCGCGCAGACGCCCTGGCTGAAGGTCGTGTCAGGCCAGGGCCGGCAGGCGGTGGAGGCGGTCTACCGCGAGCTGCTCGACGGCCGCACCGCACCGCAGGACGGCCACGTGCTGTCTCTCGCGGCATGATCGACGCGATCGTCTCGCTCGAGGGAGTCGACAAGCGTTTTGCCAGCGGGCTGCTGGCCTTGTCAGGCACCAGCCTGCAGGTGGCGCCGGGCGAGTTCGTCACGCTGATCGGCCCCTCCGGTTGCGGCAAGAGCACGGTGCTGCGCCTGGCCGCCGGGCTCGATGTGCCGAGCGCCGGCCGCATCGATGCACCGGCGCTGACAAGCGAAGCGGCGCAGACGGCCTTCGTCTTCCAGGAACCGACATTGATGCCCTGGGCCAGCGTGTTCGACAACGTCTGGCTGCCGTTGCGTCTGGCCGGCGCGAGCCGCGCGGCCGCGCGGGCGCGCGTCGAGGCGGTGCTGGCCGCCGTGGGGCTGGGCGAGTTCGCCGCCGCGTTCCCGAACGAACTGTCGGGTGGCATGAAGATGCGCGTGTCGATCGCGCGCGCGCTGATCACTCGGCCGCAACTGCTGCTGATGGACGAGCCCTTCGCCGCACTCGACGAGTTCACGCGGCAGAAACTCAACAGCGACCTGCTCGAGGCGTGGCAGGCGCAGTCGCTGGCGGTGATGTTCGTCACCCACAGCATCTACGAGGCCGTTTTCCTCAGCCAGCGCGTGCTGGTGATGAGCGGCCGGCCGGGGCGCGTGGTCGCCGAGGTGGCCATCGATGCGCCTTACCCACGGCTGCCGGCATTCCGCACCTCGCAGGCCTACCTGCAGGCCTGCGCTGCGCTGACGCAGGCGCTGGAAGCGTCGCACGCACCGGCGGCATGAATCGCCGAGCGCTGCCGCTGCTGACGCTCGTCGCCCTGCTGCTGGGCTGGGAGGCGCTGGTGCGCATCGCGCAGATCCCGCACTACACGCTGCCCGCGCCCTCGCTGGTGCTGCAGACGCTGGCGGCGAACTTCGGCTCGCTGGCCGGCAGCTGGTGGTTCACGCTGAAGATCACCTTCGGCGCGCTGGCGCTGGCCTGTGCCGGCGGCGTGCTGATCGCCTCGGTGTTCGCGCTGTCGCGCACCGCCGAGGCCGCACTGTTCCCGATCGCGGTGGTGCTGCAGGTCACGCCGATCGTCGCGATCGCGCCGCTGATCCTGATCTACGTGGAGAGCACCACCGCCGCGCTGCTGCTGTGCGCCTGGATCGTGGCCTTCTTCCCGATCCTGTCGAACACGGTGATCGGGTTGCGCGCCGCCGACCCGAACCTGCGCGACCTGTACCGCCTGTACCGCGCCACGCCGTGGCAGCGCCTGCGCCTGCTGCTCGTGCCCAGCGCACTGCCCTACTTCGTGGCCGGGCTGAAGGTATCGGGCGGGCTGAGCCTGATCGGCGCCGTCACCGCCGAGATGGTGGCCGGCGCGGCGGGGCGCGAGACGGGCCTGGCCTCGCGCATCCTCGAGGCGAGCTTTCGCACGGAGACGCCGAAGATGTTCGCCGCGCTGCTGCTGCTCGTGCTCACCGGCGTGCTGATCTTCTGGTCATTCGAGGCACTCTCGCGCGCACTGCTCGGTCGATGGCATGCTAGCGAGCAACATGACTGAGGAACGGGCCATGACCAATCGCTCATCGACGATGCTCGTCGCCATGCTCACCGCACTTGCCGCGGCGCCTGCGCTGGCGCAGGACAAGGTGACCTTCGCCACCAACTGGAAGGCGCAGGCCGCGCACGGCGGCTTCTACCAGGCAGTGGCCGATGGCACGTACAAGAAGTACGGCCTGGACGTGACCATCCAGCCCGGCGGGCCGCAGGTCAACAACCGGCCGCTGCTGCCCGCGGGCCGCATCGACTTCCTGATGACCGGCAACCTGCTGCACAACTTCGACAACGTGAAGAACGGCGTGCCCACGGTCGTCGTCGCGGCGATGTTCCAGAAGGACCCGCAGGCGCTGATCGCGCATCCCGGCCAGGGCTACGAGAACTTCGAGGCGATGAAGAACGCGCCGGTGGCGCTGATCGCCAAGGACGGCCAGTTCAGCTGGTGGCAATGGCTGAAGGTGACGCACGGCTTCAAGGACGAGGCGCTCAAGCCGTACAACTACAACCTCGGGCCCTTCCTGGCCAACCCGAAGGCGATCCAGCAGGGCTACTCGGTGGCCGAGCCGATCTACGTCGAGAACCAGGGCCAGTTCAAGCCGGTGGTGCACCTGTTGGCCGACCACGGCTTCTCGACCTACTCGACCGTGATCGAGACGCGCACCGACACCGTGAAGAACAAGCCCGAACTGGTGCAGCGCTTCGTCGACGCTTCCATCCTCGGCTGGGTGAACTATCTTTACGGCAACCGCCGGGCCGCCAACGCGCTGATGATCAAGGACAACCCCGAGATGACCGAGGCCGAACTCGAGGCTTCCACCGCGCTGATGAAGCAGCAAGGCATCGTCGATTCGGGCGAGTCGCTGGCCGGCGGCATCGGCGCGATGAGCGAAGGCCGCATCAAGGACTTCCACGCGCAGATGGTCAAGGCCGGCCTGTACAAGCCCGGCGAGGTGGACTTGTCCAAGGTGGCGACCTTCCAGTTCGTCAACAGGAAGGTCGGCCTGGACGTGAAGGCGAAACTGGGCGGCAAGTGAGCGCTCTCAAGCCTCGCGCGGCCCGGCCGATAACGAAGCACGATCACTGAACTCGGGGTTCGCCATGCCGGACCTGAATGCCGAACTGACGAAGCCACTGCGCGACCTGTCCGCCTGGACCGAGCACTTCCGCCGTGCCGAGATCCCGGTGCTCGCGCAGACCGCCGAGGCCATCGAGGCCATGCGCGAGAACGAGGATGCCGTCGACGCCAACGCGATCGGCGAAATGGTGTCCAACGACCCGTTGATGACGCTGAAGGTGCTGGCCTACGCCGCCACGCACCGGCCGGCGCGCGTGGTGACCGACACCGAGACCGTCACCGCCACGCTGGTGATGATGGGCATCTCGCCGTTCTTCCGCGTCTTCGGCCCGCAGCCCACCACGGCGCAGCGGCTGGCCGCCCACCCGGAAGCGATGGACGGGTTGGAAGAAGTGATCCGCCGCGCGCACCGTGGCGCCAACTTCGCCCTCGGCTTCGCCGTGCACCGCATGGACCCGGACGCTCCGGTGATCCACGAGGCCGCGCTGCTGCACGACTTCGCCGAAATGCTGCTGTGGTGCCACGCCCCCTCGCTGGCCCTGCGGATCCGGCAGGCGCAGCGTGCCGACCCGACGCTGCGCTCGGCCGCCATCCAGCAGGAAGTGCTCGGCATCCACCTCGCCGATCTGCAGCAGGCGCTGATGAAGGCCTGGAGGCTGCCGGAGTTGCTGATCCGCATCAGCGACGATCACCATGCCGAACGAGCGAGCGTGCGCAACGTCCTGCTCGCGGTGCGCCTGGCGCGCCACACCGCCGGCGGCTGGGACAACGCCGCGATCCCCGACGACGTGGCCGACATCGCCGCGCTGCTGAATCTCTCGGCGGGCGCCGCACTGCAACTCGTGCGCAGCATCGAGACCTGAATCCTTCCGCAGGCTGTCGCGCTGCGGCGCCGGCAGCGTGAAGTTGTCACGCCAGCGCACCGATGCCGCTGGCGCCGCTTCGACCCTCTGGTCACAGTCCACCCTCGTTCACGAACATGAGCCGCAGCCTCGATGCACAGCGGCCGTCACTCACGAGGAGAGATGAAGATGAAGGCAACGATCGCAGAGTTTTTCGGCACGTTCTGGCTGGTGCTCGGTGGGTGCGGCAGCGCCGTGCTGGCCGCGGCCTTCCCCGAGGTGGGCATCGGCCTGACCGGTGTCTCGCTGGCCTTCGGCCTGACCGTGGTGACCATGGCCTACGGCATCGGCCACATCTCGGGCTGCCACCTCAACCCGGCGGTGTCGATCGGCCTGTGGGCCGGCGGCCGCTTCGAGGCGAACAAGCTGCTGCCCTACATCGCTGCGCAGGTGCTGGGCGCCATCGTCGCCGGCGGCGTGCTGTATCTCATCGCCAGCGGCAAGGCCGGCTTCGACGTGTCGGCGGGTTTCGCCTCCAACGGCTTCGGCGAGCACTCGCCGGGCAAGTACTCGCTGCTGTCGGCACTGGTCACCGAGGTCGTGATGACGATGATGTTCCTGCTCGTCATCCTGGGCTCTACCGACAAGCGCGCGCCGGCCGGCTTCGCGCCGCTGGCCATCGGCCTGTGCCTCACGCTGATCCACCTGATCAGCATCCCCGTCACCAACACCTCGGTGAACCCGGCGCGCAGCACCGGCGTGGCGGTGTTCGTCGGCGACTGGGCGATTGCGCAGTTGTGGTTGTTCTGGGTCGCGCCGATCGTCGGCGCCGTGCTCGGCGCGCTGGCCTACCGGGTCATCGGCACAGACGACTGAGGCGGGCCGAGCGCCGGGCCGCTCCCAAGCCGGCCCGCATCCCCTTGGGGGATCGGCCGGCGTAACCGCCGGCCGAGGGGCTTCATACAGGCAGCGCAGTGGTGTTCTTGACGCGGTCGAGTACGAAGCTCGTCTTGCAGTCCTCCACGCTCGGGTGGCGCAGCAGCGTGTCCATCACGAAGCGCGAGTAGTGCGCCATGTCTTCCACGACCACGCGCAGCAGGTAGTCCATCTCGCCGGTCAGCGCGGCGCACTCCACCACTTCGGGCCAGGTCTGCACTGCGGCGCGGAACAGGTCCATCGGATTGCGCTTGTGCACCTCGGCGTGCTTTTCCAGGCGCACGTTCAGGTAGGCCGTGAGGCCGAGCCCGACGCGCTCGGGCGCAACCAGCGCCACGTAGGACGAGATCACGCCCGCTTCCTCGAGCCGCTTGACGCGGCGCAGCGCCGCCGACGGCGACAGGCTGACCTGCGTGGCCAGCACGTCGTAGGTGACGCGGCCGTCGGCCTGCAGCGCGCGAAGGATGCGCCGATCGATCGCATCGAGCGGGATTGCGTTTTCCATTAGCGCGATTTTGCAGCTTTCCTGTGCTAGCGCCCACCTGCGCGCTGAAAGTTGCACAAATCCTGCGCGGCTAGGCCTCTACAGTGCGATCCAGCGTTGAGACAGATCAAACGCACCCGACCACAGGAGCGCCGCATGCAATTCACCCCCTGGGACAACCCGATGGGCACCGACGGATTCGAGTTCATCGAGTACGCGGCGCCGGACCCGGCGGCGCTGGGCAAGCTCTTCGAGACACTGGGCTTTCGCGCGATCGCAAGGCACCGCACGAAGAACGTGTTCCTCTACCGCCAGGGCGAGGTGAACTTCGTCATCAACGCCGAGCCGGATTCCTTCGCGCAGCGCTTCGCGCGCCTGCACGGGCCGAGCGTCTGCGCGATGGCTTTCCGCGTGAAGGACGCGAAGCTCGCCTACGAACGCGCGCTCTCGCTGGGCGCCTGGGGCTTCGACAACAAGACCGGACCGATGGAGCTGAACGTGCCGGCCATCAAGGGCATCGGCGACAGCCTGATCTACTTCGTCGACCGCTGGCACGGCAAGGACGGCGCGAAACCCGGCGCGATCGGCAACATCAGCATCTGGGACGTGGACTTCGTGCCGATGGACGGCTCGGAAGCTTCGGTGGCGGGCCATGGCTTGACCTACATCGACCACCTCACGCACAACGTGCACCGCGGCCGGATGAAGGAATGGGCCGAGTTCTACGAGCGGCTCTTCAATTTCCGCGAGATCCGCTACTTCGACATCGAGGGCAAGCTGACCGGCCTCAAGTCCAAGGCGATGACCAGCCCCTGCGGCAAGATCTGCATCCCGATCAACGAAAGCTCCGACGACAAGTCGCAGATCCAAGAATACCTTTCCGCCTATCACGGCGAGGGCATCCAGCACATCGCGCTCGGCACCGGCGACATCTACGAGTCGGTCGAGGCACTCAAGCTCAAGGGCGTGCCGCTTCCAGGATGTGCCATCGACACCTATTACGAACAGGTCGATACAGCGCCTGCCGGGCCATGGCGAGAACGTTCAACGGATGTCCGCCGATCGCATCCTTATCGACGGCGCGCCGACCAAGGGCGGTGGCCTATTGCTGCAGATCTTCACCCAGACCGTGATCGGCCCGATCTTCTTCGAGATCATTCAGCGCCGCGGCAACAGGGTTTCGGCGAGGGCAACTTCCGCGCGCTGTTCGAGAGCATCGAACTCGACCAGATCCGCCGCGGCGTGCTGCAGGACAAGTCGGCGGCCTGAAGGAGCGCGAGCAATGAACGCCCAGCCCGATTTCCATTCCGGCATCAACCAGGGCGTGGCCCCGGTCACCTACGGCCAGGGCGATCGGCCGCCACGCGGCGACTACGCGCAGGCCAAGGCCGACTACACCTGCGATCAGCAGTGGGAGCGCTACAGCGCGGCCGACCATGACCTGTACCGGCGCCTCTACGAGCGCCAGGCTGCGCAGTTGCCGGGCCTGGCCTGCGAGGAGTTCATCGCCGCCGTGGCACATCTGGGCGCGCCCGATCGCATTCCGCGCTTCGATCAGCTGAGCGAGCGGCTGCAGCGGACAACGGGCTGGGAAGTGGTGGCCGTACCCGGGCTGATCCCGGAAGAAGCCTTCTTCGCGCTGCTCGCGCAACGCCGCTTCCCGGTGACGGGCTGGATCCGCAAGCCCGAGGAATTCGACTACGTGGTCGAGCCCGACGTCTTCCACGACCTTTTCGGGCATGTGCCGCTGCTGTTCAACCCGATGTTCGCCGACTACATGCAGGCCTACGGCGCCGGCGGCCTGAAGGCAAGCCGGCTCGAGGCCTGCGAGTCGCTCGCGCGCCTGTACTGGTACACGGTGGAGTTCGGATTGATCGCCACGCCGGCGGGCCTGCGCGCCTACGGGGCGGGCATCCTGTCGTCGGCCGGCGAACTGCGCCACAGCGTGACGCGCGGCGAACCGCAGCGCATCGGTTTCGATCTCGAACGCATCATGCGCACCCGCTACCGGATCGACTCGTACCAGTCCACCTACTTCGTGATCGACAGCTTCTCCCAGCTGTTCGATGCGACGGCGCCCGACTTCACGCCGATCTACCGCCGCGTGGCCACGGCCGGCGAACTCGACGCCGACCAGCGCCTGCCGACCGACCGCATGTTCTGACCCGGCACTCGCCGAGGCCCCCTTCGGGGCGATTGCCCGTGCCGTGACCCGCGCCGACACTGCTCGGCGTGACGTCTCTTCCCTTCCCCCCTGCTGAGTTCACGCCGTGAGCGAGCCGCTGAGCCGCCGCTGTGCACTGACCCTGCTCCTGGCCATGGCGGTGGCGAGCATGGCCGGTCTGCTCGCCTGGGGCCCCGTGCTGCTCTCCCCCGATGCGCATGTCTACGCGGACGATCGCGCCTGGGGCGGCCTGAGCAACGCCGCCAACGTTCTGGCCAGCCTGCCGTTGCTGGCCGCTGCCCTCTGGGGCATCGTCGCCACGCGGGCGAGTGGCTGGAGTGATGAACTGCGCCGGCCATGGGTGGCGTTTCACCTCTGCGCCGGTGCCGCCGCCAGCGTGGCTGCGGCCTATCACGCGGCGCCCGGCGATGCATCTTTCGTACTGGCCCATGCCCTGAGCGCCGCCGGATTCGTGTTTCTCGCCCAGGGCGTGCTGGCCGAGCGGGTGCATCCGGCGTTCGGCTCGACCCGGGCGCTGCTCGGTGCCGGCCTGCTGGCGGCGCTCGCCTGCGCCATGGTGCTCGCAGGCGCAGCGCTGGGACGCGGCATCGACATGCGCCCGCTCATGCTGCTGGAGTTGCTGCCGGTGCTGCTGATTCCGGCGGGTGCGCTGTGGCTGCCCGGCGCTCACACCCGGGCCACCGACTGGATCATCATGCTGGTGGCCTACGGGGTTGCCAAGGGTTTCGACGCGGCCGATTCGGCCGTGCTCAGCGCCACCGGCTGGATCAGCGGCCACGGGCTCATGCACCTGTGCCTGGCCGCCGTGGCCGGATGGCTCGCCTACTGCGCGGCGAGTGCGCGCTCGGGAGCCGAGGCGCCGGACACCCGGCGCCAGACCTCGCTGAACACCTCCGGCTGAAACGCCAGGTGCACATGGGCGCTGCCTGGCACATGCCGGTTGTCGGCGCCGGGCAGGGTGGCGGTCGACGGCGGGAAGACGATGTTGTCGCAGTGGCTGTAGAGGCAGGTGAATCCGGCGTAGGGCTGCGGTTCGCGACGCCGTTCGGCGTCTGAGAGTTCCTGCAGCCAGTCGTTGGCGCGCCGCATCTGCAGGCCATTGGGCGAGATGCCGAATCTCGCCAACCAGGTGCCGCCGTGCGGCGAGCCGATGGTGACGACATGCTCGACCGCATCGCCAGGCGGGCAGCGCGACAGCCACGCACGAACGGCCAGCCCGCCCATGCTGTGCGCCACGACGAGTGGCGGGCGTCCTGTCACGTCGCGCATGCGACGCACCGCGGCGTCGACGATCTGCACGTACTCGTCGATGCCACCGAAAACAGGCTCCAGGTTGACGGCGACATGCGGAACATCGGCTGTGCGCAGGCGCCGCAACCAAGGGTTCCAGAAGCCGCGATTGCAGACGAAACCGTGCACGAACACGACACCCAGGCGGCCCGCATGCGCGGGCTCGAGCCAGTCCGGCTCGGCGTTGGCGCGAAAGGGTTGCCGCCAGCAGAACACACGCGGCGCCGACAGCACCTCGCCCCACCAGGCCTGCAGCAACTGGGAGGGCGTTGCGCGGGGGGCCGGATCGTCGCCCCGCGTGAGGGCAAGCATCACGAACTCGAGCCCGAGGAACAAGGCATAGCCGAACAGGATCGACAAGGCGCCGGCGAGAGCCCAGCCCCACCGGCCCTGATGGCCGAACCACGCCGCCCAGCCGGTGGCCAGAAGAATCAGCGAGACGGTGATGGCCTGTTGCAGGCGAGCAAGCATGCGGGGGATGCTACCCGCCCTCAGGCGAGCGTCACGTCACGGCCGCTGAGCCGTTTGGCGAGCCCCGTGGCCAGGCGGTTCACGATGCCGTAGATCGACAGTTGCGGATTCGCGCCGATGCTGGTCGGGAAGATCGAACCATCATGCACGGAGAGATTGGCCACCTGCCAATGCACGCCGTCGGGCCGCACGACGCCGCGCTTGTCATCGCCGGCCATGCCGCAGCCGCCCATCACGTGGGCACTGACCACGCGCGTGAGCAGCGGCTTCATCGGCAGCGCGGCGATGGCCTCGCGCGCCTGCGCCCACGACGTGTAGCGTTGCGCCATCTCGTGCACAGGCAGCACGACCTTCGCGCCGGCCGAGAACTGGATCTCGGCCATGCTGAGGAAGGCACGCCGGGCGCCATCCATCACGAAGTCTGTCAACGGGTAGTCGAGCACGGGAGAGCCGTCCGATCGCAAGGTGACCCGGCCGCCAGCCGATTGCTCGTGGAAGCCGTCGCGCAGCAGCGCTAGCAGGCTGTGCGTCTTCGGGAACTCGGCCAGCAGATCGGCCTGGGCCTGCCCATAGCCCGGCAACGTCGACGCGAAGATCACTGGATGGATCGGCGGCGCCTCCAGCTTGTAGCCGATGGCGCCGTCGATCGGCTGCGTCTCGAGAAAGTGGTCGGTGTAGATCGTCTGCGGCGCACCTTTCCAGCCTGCGACGGCCTGCTCGAACAAGGCCGCCGAGATCACCACCGGGTGCAGGAAGGTACGCCGGCCGAGGAGTGAATGCGGGTCGGGCAGGCCCGAGCGCATCAGCAGCGCCGGCGAGTTGATGGCGCCTCCGCAGACGAGGTAGTGCTTGGCGACGATCCTTACCTCGGCACCGCTGGCAAGGCTGCCGTCGAGTTGCACGGGCACGCAGCGCAGCGCCTCGATGCGGCCCCCCTTCATCACGAGCTCCTGCACGCGCGTCTGCACCAGCAGGCTCGCGCCGCGCTCGAGCGCTGCAGGGATGGTCGTGACGAGCATCGACTGCTTTGCGTTGGTCGGGCAGCCCATGCCACAGGAACCGAGGTCCCAGCAGCCTTTCACGTTGCGCTGGATCATCGGCGCGGCGATGCCGAGCCGGGCGGCGCCGCGCCGCAGCAACTCGTTGTTCTCGTTCGGCGGCATCAGCCAGGTGCCGACGTTCAGGCGTCGCTCGGCCTGCTGGAACCATGGGGCGAGCGCGTCCGAACTGAAATCGGACAGGCCGAACCGGTCGCGCCAGTGGTCCAGCGTCGACTGCGGCGTTCGGAACGAACTCGTCCAGTTGACCGTGGTGGAGCCGCCCACGCAGCGGCCTTGCAGGATGTTGATGGCCTTGTCGGCGGTCTTGCGTGCAGCGCTCTCCTGGTAGAGCGTCGGATACGCCTCGCTCTCGCGCTGATGGAAGTCGGTGCTGCTGCGCAGCGGGCCCTCTTCGACCAGCACGACGCGCAACCCGGCCTGCGTCAGCAGTTCTGCGGTGATGCCGGCTCCGGCACCACTGCCGACGATGGCCACGTCGCAGTCGATACGCCCGGGCAAGGCGCCATGCGGCCCGCCGAGCACACGCCAGCCGCGTGCCAGGCCTTCGCGAACGGGATCGGGTTGGCGGCTCATGGTGCCATCTCCATCAGATGTCCGACGGCCCTGGATAGCCCATGCGCTGCCACGCGGAAGGGTCGGAGAAGTACGCCGCGTTGGTGAGGTCGCGAAGGGCATGGTAAGCCTGCTGCTTCAGCGCCAGCGACGACAAGCGCATGCCTTGCAGCGAAGCCTGCACTTGCGTCACGCTCGCCTGCGTCCACCCGCTCGTCAGCCCTGCCAGCGCGACACGGCCGGGCGCCGCCGCCAACAGGGCCAGCAACTGCGACAGCTCGGCCTGTGTGGCAGATGGAAAGGCGGAGATCGCTGCGTCAAGGCGCTGCAGATGGGCCTCGATCGCCCTGTCGCGCTCGTCCGGGGCGGACGGCAGCGCTCCGTCGAGGACGGCTCGCGCCACGGCGTGCATGACGGCCCGGGCATTTGTGCTCAGGTGACCGTTGGACAGCGCCGGCTGCAGCATGGAAATTCCGCCACCCGCCGCGACGAGAATCACCGTCGCGCCGATGCCAAGCTTGAGCAGGGTTCGTCTTTGCATCTGGTTCGAGTTCGGCACCGTTTGCCGGGACTGCCGACGAGTGTTGCATCATTCCAGCGGAGCGCCTTAGAGAAGACCGACTAACCGGGCTCGTGAGAAACCCGCAAGGCGCGGCTACAGTCACTGGCACAGGGACCCTCACACGCGATGACAGCCGACGCCAGGTCCATCCTTGCCCAACTCGAGGTCGTCGAACGCGAGCGCGCCGCCCGGAGCATGGACCCGGCACTTGGCGACACGGTCGTGGCCTTGAAGGCCTATCAGCAGCGGCGGTTTGCCGCCACCTATGGCGACCTGCTGCTGAGCCCGCGGTATGCGCCAGCGGCCCGATTCTTCCTGGACGAGTTGTATGGCCCGCGGGACTTCAGCTCGCGGGATGCACAGTTCGCTCGCGTGGTCCCCGCGATGGTGCGTCTTTTCCCCGCAGAGATCGTGAGCACGGTGCAGACTCTCGCCGACCTGCATGCCTTGTCCGAAACGCTCGACACGCTCATGGCTCGCTGGCTGCAGGGGCGCACCATCGATCGCCGTGCGTACGTGGATGCTTGGCAGCATGCTGGCGACATGGCGCAGCGCGAGAGGCAGATCGCCCTCACGCTCAAGGTGGGCTCGGATCTGGACCGTTTGACGCGCAAGCCCCTGCTGCGTGGCGCGCTGCACATGATGCGCGGGCCAGCCAGGGCTGCCGGACTGCCAGCGCTGCAGGCCTTCCTGGAGGTGGGGTTCGACACCTTCAAGGCGATGGGCGGTGCGGCGGAGTTCCTGTCGACTGTTGGCGGGCGCGAGCGTGCTGTGGCTCGGGCATTGTTCTCGACGAGTGTCGACAGCGCCTCTGTCGAGGCCGCGTTAGGACAACTACCATAGGCGCGCTGCCTGTGGCCCGCGAGCATGCTGAGCTCGCCCAGAACGCAGAGGAACCCTTGACTCATTCTGTTGATTGCCCCTGGCTCTCGAGCTATCCGCCCGGAGTTCCTGCCGAGATCGACCCCGGCGCGTACCGGTCGCTCACCCATCTGCTCGAAGAAGCCTTCCGCAGCCATGCCCGTTCTTGCGCGGCCGTTTGCATGGACAGTGAGTTGTCGTTTGCCCAGCTGGACGAGCTGTCTTCGGCCCTCGGCGCGTGGCTGCAGAACCGCCAGTTGGCAAAGGGTGCGCGCGTGGCGCTGATGATGCCCAACGTGCTGCAGTATCCGGTGGCCATCGCGGCGGTTCTTCGAGCCGGCTACGTGGTGGTGAACGTCAATCCGCTGTACACGCCGCGCGAGCTTGAGCACCAGCTGAAGGACTCCGGCGCCGAGGCGATCGTGATTCTGGAGAACTTTGCCAGCACCCTTGCGGACGTGCTCGACCGCACGCCGGTGCGTCACGTCGTGCTGGCTTCCATGGGGGATCTCCTGGGCTTCTGGAAGGGCCAGCTGGTGAATCTCGCGGTGCGGCACGTTCGCAAGCTGGTGCCGGAGTTCAGTTTGCCGCTCGATGGCGGCCGGACTGTCACGCGCTTCAACATGGCGATCGCCGAGGGCACGAAGATGAGCCTTCGGCGTGTCGATGTGTCCCCGGACGACATCGCGTTCCTCCAGTACACGGGCGGGACGACCGGCGTGTCCAAGGGTGCCACGCTGCTGCATCGCAACGTCGTTGCCAACGTACTGCAGTCGGTGGCTTGGTTCCAGCCCAAGCTCGACACGCTTGCTGCAGGACGCCAGCTCACAGTCGTCTGCGCGCTGCCGCTGTATCACATCTTTGCCTTGACCGCGTGTTTCATGCTCGGTGCACAGCTCGGCATGAAGCTGCTGCTGATCCCGAATCCGCGGGACATTCCTGGGCTCGTGAAGACGCTCTCGGCGCACAAGGTGAATATGTTCCCCGCGGTAAACACGCTGTTCAATGCGTTGGCCAACGATCCGGAGTTCACTCGTCTGGATTTTTCCGAGCTTGTGATTTCCAACGGCGGGGGCATGGCCGTACAGCGCGCCACCGCAGAGAAGTGGCTCGCGGTTACCGGCTGCCCGGTGGTGGAGGGCTATGGCCTTTCGGAGACGTCTCCCGTCGTGACGGTGAATCGGTTCGACCTGGAAGCGTTCACGGGGAGCATCGGCTTGCCTGTTCCCTCCACACAAGTGGTGATCCGTGACGATGACGGGAAGGATGTCGACAGTGGCACCCCGGGTGAGATCTGCATCAAGGGGCCACAGGTCATGGCTGGCTACTGGAACCGGCCGGACGAAACGGCAAAGGTCATGACAGATGACGGCTTCTTCCGATCCGGAGATGTCGGTGTCATGGATGCCTCCGGCTACATTCGCATCGTCGATCGCAAGAAGGACATGATCCTGGTCTCCGGGTTCAACGTCTATCCGAACGAGATCGAGCAGGTGGTGAGCTTGTTGCCTGGCGTACTCGAGTGCGCTGCGGTCGGTGTGCCGGACGATCGCTCTGGCGAGGCAGTGAAGCTGTACGTGGTTCGTCGAGATCCGTCGCTTTCAGAGAGCGACCTGATGGACTATTGCAGGGAGAACTTCACTGCCTACAAGCGCCCGCGTCACATCGAGTTCCGCGACGAGCTTCCCAAGTCGAATGTGGGCAAGATCCTTCGTCGCGAGTTGCGCGGCTGATGGCATCGAAGGTTCTTCGTTCGTCCGTTCCCGAACTGGCGGATCGCCTTGAGGCCGCAGGGGCCACCGTGTTCGAGCGTGGATGGCTGTCCTCGAACAACGTTCTCTTTCTTCCAGCTTCCGGGGCGGGCGCCACACTGGTCGATAGCGGGTATTGGACTCATCAATCCCAAACGCTTGAACTCACTCGTCGGGCGCTGGGTGAGGTTCGGCTCGAGGCATTGTTGAACACGCACCTGCATTCGGATCATTGCGGAGGCAATGAGGCGCTCGTTCAGGCATTCGGATGCCGCATCTCCGTTCCCTCAGGGGAGTACAAGAAGGTGCATGACTGGGACGAGTCGGCGCTTACCTACCGCCCGACCGGACAACATTGCCCGCGGTTCAGCTGCGATGGTGTTCTCGCACCTGGTGACGTGATCTTGCTGGCAGGTCGCTCCTGGAATGTGATCGCTTCGCCTGGCCATGACCCTGAATCCGTCATGCTCTACGAGCCTGATCTTCGACTGCTCATCTCCGCTGACGCACTCTGGGAGGACGGGTTCGGTGTCGTCTTTCCAGAGTTGGAAGGGCAGGACGCGTTTTCCGACGTGCGCTCAACGTTGGACCTGATCGCTTCTCTGCCGGTGGAATGGGTCATTCCCGGCCACGGGCGGCCGTTCACTGGTGTTGCTGCAGCGATCGATCGGGCTCGCGCTCGACTTGTTCGTTTCGAGGCGGATCCGCGGCGACATGCCGCGCATGCTGCGAAGGTGCTGATCAAGTTCCATCTGCTTGAAGTTCAGACCCAGTCTTTGGCGGACCTTCACGCCTGGCTGGATGCGACGCAGTACTTGGCGGCAGTCCATCGCACGCATTTCGCAAGTGCCTCCGTGGAATCCTGGCGCGCAGAACTCCTCGAGAGCCTGCACAAGAGCAGGGCAATCGAGGTTTCACACGGAGTGGTCAGAAATCTCTGAGATGACGCTCGCCATATTCGGCGCGCCAATGAGAAAAGGCCCCCGTCGATTGACGGGGGCCCTTCTGCTTGTATTAGCCTGACAATGTCCTACTTTCACACGGGAATCCGCACTATCATCGGCGCTGAGGCGTTTCACTGTCCTGTTCGGGATGGGAAGGAGTGGGACCACCTCGCTATGGTCATCAGGCTTAACCGGTTGCCGCCTTGTCAATAAGACAAGGAAGCCAATTCGCAGAGTCTGAATCAGTTTGATTGCGTACCGATCGTCACTTGAAGATCGGCAAAACAGCTTGTACTCACCTTGACCGTCAAGTCAAAGTTATAGGGTCAAGCCTCACGAGCAATTAGTATCGGTTAGCTTAACGTATTACTACGCTTCCACACCCGACCTATCAACGTCCTGGTCTCGAACGACTCTTCAGGGGGCTCAAGGCCCCGGCAAGACTCATCTTGAGACGAGTTTCCCGCTTAGATGCTTTCAGCGGTTATCTCTTCCGCACATAGCTACTCGGCAATGCCACTGGCGTGACAACCGATACACCAGAGGTGCGTCCACTCCGGTCCTCTCGTACTAGGAGCAGGCTCTCTCAATCTTGCAGCGCCCACGGAAGATAGGGACCAAACTGTCTCACGACGTTTTAAACCCAGCTCACGTACCTCTTTAAATGGCGAACAGCCATACCCTTGGGACCGGCTACAGCCCCAGGATGAGATGAGCCGACATCGAGGTGCCAAACACCGCCGTCGATATGAACTCTTGGGCGGTATCAGCCTGTTATCCCCAGAGTACCTTTTATCCGTTGAGCGATGGCCCTTCCATACAGAACCACCGGATCACTTTGTCCTACTTTCGTACCTGCTCGACTTGTCAGTCTCGCAGTCAAGCACGCTTATGCCAATGCACTATTAGCACGATTTCCGACCGTGCCTAGCGTACCTTCGAACTCCTCCGTTACGCTTTGGGAGGAGACCGCCCCAGTCAAACTGCCCACCATACACTGTCCCCAACCCGGATAACGGGCCAAGGTTAGAACCTCAAACACACCAGGGTGGTATTTCAACGTTGGCTCCACGACACCTAGCGGCACCGCTTCAAAGCCTCCCACCTATCCTACACAGATCTGTTCAAAGTCCAATGTAAAGCTACAGTAAAGGTTCATGGGGTCTTTCCGTCTTTCCGCGGGGAGATTGCATCATCACAAACATTTCAACTTCGCTGAGTCTCTGGAGGAGACAGTGTGGCCATCATTACGCCATTCGTGCAGGTCGGAACTTACCCGACAAGGAATTTCGCTACCTTAGGACCGTTATAGTTACGGCCGCCGTTTACTGGGACTTCAGTCAAGAGCTTGCACCCCATCATTTAATCTTCCAGCACCGGGCAGGCGTCACACCCTATACGTCGACTTTCGTCTTTGCAGAGTGCTGTGTTTTTAATAAACAGTTGCAGCCACCGATTCTCTGCGGCCTCATTGGGCTCACCAAGTAAATGGATCACCTACTAAAGGCACACCTTCTTCCGAAGTTACGGTGTCAATTTGCCGAGTTCCTTCTCCAGAGTTCTCTCAAGCGCCTTAGAATACTCATCTCGCGCACCAGTGTCGGTTTGCGGTACGGTCGTGTGCAGCTGGAGCTTAGTGGCTTTTCCTGGAAGCAGGGTATCACTCACTTCAGCGGCAAGCCGCCTCGTTATCACACCTCAGCTAAGCCTCCCGGATTTGCCTAGGAGGCACGCCTACATGCTTGAACCGGGACATCCAACACCCGGCTGAGTTAACCTTCTCCGTCCCCACATCGCACTACACATCGGTACAGGAATATTGACCTGTTTCCCATCAGCTACGCATCTCTGCCTCGCCTTAGGGGCCGACTCACCCTACGCCGATGAACGTTGCGTAGGAAACCTTGCGCTTTCGGCGAGGGGGCTTTTCACCCCCTTTAACGCTACTCATGTCAGCATTCGCACTTCTGATACCTCCAGCAGACCTCACGGTCCACCTTCACAGGCTTACAGAACGCTCTCCTACCACTTGCACTTGCGTGCAAATCCGCAGCTTCGGTAACTGGCTTAGCCCCGTTACATCTTCCGCGCAGGACGACTCGATCAGTGAGCTATTACGCTTTCTTTAAATGATGGCTGCTTCTAAGCCAACATCCTGACTGTTTTAGCCTTCCCACTTCGTTTCCCACTTAGCCAATTTTAGGGACCTTAGCTGGCGGTCTGGGTTGTTTCCCTCTTGAGTCCGGACGTTAGCACCCGGTGCTCTGTCTCCCGTGCTGTACTCATCGGTATTCGGAGTTTGCAATGGTTTGGTAAGTCGCCATGACCCCCTAGCCATAACAGTGCTCTACCCCCGACGGTAATACACGAGGCACTACCTAAATAGTTTTCGGAGAGAACCAGCTATTTCCAAGTTTGTTTAGCCTTTCACCCCTATCCACAGCTCATCCGCTAGTTTTGCAACACTAGTCGGTTCGGACCTCCAGCAGGTGTTACCCTACCTTCATCCTGGCCATGGATAGATCACTTGGTTTCGGGTCTACACCCAGCGACTGATCGCCCTATTCGGACTCGATTTCTCTACGGCTTCCCTATTCGGTTAACCTTGCCACTGAATGTAAGTCGCTGACCCATTATACAAAAGGTACGCCGTCACCCTTGCGGGCTCCGACTGTTTGTATGCATGCGGTTTCAGGATCTATTTCACTCCCCTCCCGGGGTTCTTTTCGCCTTTCCCTCACGGTACTAGTTCACTATCGGTCGATTACGAGTATTTAGCCTTGGAGGATGGTCCCCCCATCTTCAGACAGGATTTCACGTGTCCCGCCCTACTTATCGCACGCCTAGTTCCACTACCGACATTTTTCATACGGGGCTATCACCCGCTATGGCCGGACTTTCCATTCCGTTCTGATATGCCAATAGCTAAAACGTGCTGGCTGTTCCGATTTCGCTCGCCACTACTTTCGGAATCTCGGTTGATGTCTATTCCTCGAGCTACTGAGATGTTTCAGTTCACCCGGTTCGCCTCGCATACCTATGAATTCAGTATGCGATACCCTTGCGGGTGGGTTTCCCCATTCGGAAATCTCCGGATCAAAGCTAATTTGCCAGCTCCCCGAAGCTTATCGCAGGCTATCACGTCCTTCGTCGCCTGTAATCGCCAAGGCATCCACCACATGCACTTAGTCACTTGACCCTATAACTTTGACGCCTCGCTGTAGAAGCATCGTCAAGGACTGTTTTGAGTATTACGCGTTTCGCCGTTCTTCAAACTCTTGCGAGTTGATTCTTGGTGACGCAATCAAAATGTTGCCGACGGCACGGTCCGCCATGAAGCGGTTTCCGTCGACAACTCTGATTCGACTCTACGAATTGTTAAAGAACAACAGCCGACTCTTTCGAGACGCTGTCGCGAGCAGCCCACTCAGAGAGTGGCCACTCGCGGCAGCGACTAGATCGTTGGTGATGTGGTGGAGGATGACGGGATCGAACCGTCGACCCCCTGCTTGCAAAGCAGGTGCTCTCCCAGCTGAGCTAATCCCCCCATGAAGATGGTGGGTCTGGTTGGTCTCGAACCAACGACCCCCGCCTTATCAAGACGGTGCTCTAACCAACTGAGCTACAGACCCTTCACGTTCATTGCGAAGCGTGGGGTCTACGTCGCGTCAACCAGGTGCCGAAGCACGCAGCTGGTCTGGCTCAGCCGGCTCACGCTCACACACTGTTGTTAACTACAGCCGATAAGTGTGGGCGAAAGAAATTGAGTGCTATTTTCCAGAAAGGAGGTGATCCAGCCGCACCTTCCGATACGGCTACCTTGTTACGACTTCACCCCAGTCACGAACCCTGCCGTGGTAATCGCCCTCCTTGCGGTTAGGCTAACTACTTCTGGCAGAACCCGCTCCCATGGTGTGACGGGCGGTGTGTACAAGACCCGGGAACGTATTCACCGCGGCAAGCTGATCCGCGATTACTAGCGATTCCGACTTCACGCAGTCGAGTTGCAGACTGCGATCCGGACTACGACCGGTTTTCTGAGATTAGCTCCCCCTCGCGGGTTGGCAGCCCTCTGTACCGGCCATTGTATGACGTGTGTAGCCCTACCCATAAGGGCCATGATGACCTGACGTCATCCCCACCTTCCTCCGGTTTGTCACCGGCAGTCTCATTAGAGTGCCCTTGCGTAGCAACTAATGATAAGGGTTGCGCTCGTTGCGGGACTTAACCCAACATCTCACGACACGAGCTGACGACGGCCATGCAGCACCTGTGTCCAGGTTCTCTTTCGAGCACCAAGCCATCTCTGGCAAGTTCCTGGCATGTCAAGGGTAGGTAAGGTTTTTCGCGTTGCATCGAATTAAACCACATCATCCACCGCTTGTGCGGGTCCCCGTCAATTCCTTTGAGTTTCAACCTTGCGGCCGTACTCCCCAGGCGGTCAACTTCACGCGTTAGCTTCGTTACTGAACAGCAAGCCGTCCAACAACCAGTTGACATCGTTTAGGGCGTGGACTACCAGGGTATCTAATCCTGTTTGCTCCCCACGCTTTCGTGCATGAGCGTCAGTGCAGGCCCAGGGGATTGCCTTCGCCATCGGTGTTCCTCCGCATATCTACGCATTTCACTGCTACACGCGGAATTCCATCCCCCTCTGCCGCACTCTAGCCATGCAGTCACAAATGCAGTTCCCAGGTTGAGCCCGGGGATTTCACATCTGTCTTGCAAAGCCGCCTGCGCACGCTTTACGCCCAGTAATTCCGATTAACGCTTGCACCCTACGTATTACCGCGGCTGCTGGCACGTAGTTAGCCGGTGCTTATTCTTCAGGTACCGTCATTAGTCCGCGGTATTAGCGCAGACCGTTTCTTCCCTGACAAAAGCGGTTTACAACCCGAAGGCCTTCTTCCCGCACGCGGCATGGCTGGATCAGGGTTGCCCCCATTGTCCAAAATTCCCCACTGCTGCCTCCGTAGGAGTCTGGGCCGTGTCTCAGTCCCGTGTGGCTGGTCGTCCTCTCAGACCAGCTACAGATCGTCGCCTTGGTAGGCTTTTACCCCACCAACTAGCTAATCTGACATCGGCCGCTCCAATAGCGCGAGGTCTTGCGATCCCCCGCTTTCACCCGTAGGTCGTATGCGGTATTAATCCGGCTTTCGCCGGGCTATCCCCCACTACTGGGCACGTTCCGATGTATTACTCACCCGTTCGCCACTCGTCGCCAGGTTGCCCCGCGTTACCGTTCGACTTGCATGTGTAAGGCATGCCGCCAGCGTTCAATCTGAGCCAGGATCAAACTCTTCAGTTCGATCTTGAATGTTTGCTCAAAGAATTGAAGTGAACTTCACTTCAGTGAGCGTTTAAGGTCCAAGAGACCTCGAGTCTTGCGACTCTTGGCACTCGCCTTCAAACGCCCACACTTATCGGCTGTTAGTTTTTAAAGAGCTTGCCTTGCGGCGCTTGCTGATTTCGTTTCCGTTCTCAGCGAAGAAAGCGATTCTGACATGTTTTTCTAAACCCTGTCAAGCACTCAACTTTCTTGTCTTCGCCTCGTCGGTGTCGCGAATCAATCGCGGCGCTGTTCTCAGCGAAGACCGCGACTATAGCATTCTTTTCGCGGCCGTCAACGACCGGCTGCGGTGACACGACTGGCTCCGCCCATCTCTGCGGAACGTGAACGCAGCTCAGGGTCGTCCGCTGCCAAGAGCTCCGGCAAGACGGCAGCGCATCGGCGAGCGTCCGTTCGCAGGATGCGCTGCTTGATGGAGGCGATCTGCGCCGGATGCATCGAGAAGCTGCGCAACCCCATGCCGAGCAGGAGTTCGGTGAACGCGGGATCCCCCGCCATCTCGCCACACACGCTCACATGCTTTCCCGCGTTGCGCGCCTGCTGGATCGTGCTGGCAATCAGCCCGAGAACCGCGGGGTGCCATGGGTCGTACAGATGCGAGACAGCCTCGTCGGCACGATCGATCGCCAAGGTGTACTGGATCAGATCGTTCGTGCCGATCGATACGAAATCGAAGTGGCGAAGGAAGATCGGCAGGACCAGTGCGGCTGCAGGCACCTCGATCATGGCGCCGATCTCCACGTCGACGAAGGGGCGCCCTGCATCGGTCAACTGCTGCTTCGCCTTGGCCAGCGCCTCCAGTGTCAGCTTGACCTCGCCGAGATGAGCCACCATCGGGAACAGCATCCGCACCTTGCCATAGGCACTGGCTCTCAGAATGGCCCTGAGCTGCTGCCGGAACATACCCGGCTCCGAAAGGCTCCAGCGAATCGCACGCAGGCCGAGGGCGGGGTTCAGCGCGTGCTCGTGCCGCAGTTCGTTCACAGACATCCGCTCAAGCGGCTTGTCCGCGCCGATGTCGACGGTGCGTATCGTCACGGGCAAGCCGTTCATCGCTTCGACCGCGGCCCGGTAGGCTTCGAACTGCTCGTCTTCCCCAGGGAGCTCGCCCCCACGGTTCATGAACAGGAACTCGCTGCGGAACAGTCCGACCCCGAGCGCGCCTGACTCCAGCGCCGACTTCGCATCGACGGGCAACTCGATGTTCGCAAGGAGTTCGATCCGTTCGCCGTCCAGGGTGACGGCCGGCGTGTGACGCAGCCTGGACAGCCGCTCGCGTTCCAGTTCACTTTGCCGCTGGCGGAATCGGTACTCCTCCAGCACGATCGGCGACGGATTGACGATGACGATGCCGTTGTCGCCATCGATGATCACCCAGTCGTCCTGGCGGATGATGCGGCTTGCCTCACGCGCCCCGACCACCGCCGGAATGTCCATGCTGCGAGCGACGATGGCGGTGTGCGAAGTCTTGCCACCCACGTCGGTGACGAAGCCAGTGAAGACGCTGCCCTTGAACTGCAGCATGTCGGCGGGGGCAATGTCGTTGGCGACCAGCACCAGCGGCTCCTCGCCGCCGAAGTCTCGCGCCCCCACCGCCGGAGCCGCCGCGAACGACGCCTCCGGTCCCCGTGCGAGGGCTCGCAGCAAGCGCTCGACGACCTGTTCGAGGTCCGCCTTGCGCTCGCGCAGGTAATCGTCCTCCATCTCGTCGAACTGCCGGGCCAGAACTTCCAGTTGTGCCGACAAGGCCCACTCGGCGTTGTAGTGCCGTTCGTGGATCCACTGTTTCGTGGCGCCGGTCAGTGAATCGTCGTGCAGCAGCATGAGGTGCACGTCCAGCAGCGCCGCCAGTTCGCCGGGCGCCTCGGCTGGCAGGTCGCGCTTGAGCAGGCTGAGTTCGCCGGCCACGGCGTCGCGTGCGACGCGCAGCCTCGCCACTTCGCCGTCGACCCGGGCTTCGTCGACGAAGTAGTGTGCAACGTCGATGCGACTGGAGGCGACCAGCACTGCGCGGCCGATGGCCACCCCGCGGGAAACGGGAAGTCCGAACACCTGGAAGCTCATGCGAGCATCCTAGCGGCTCGCGAAGTCGTCGCCCATCGGTACTTCTTACAGGCGATCGACCGAGAGTCCCTACTGCCCTTCGCCGAACTTGTCGTTGATCAACGCCGTGAGCGCGTCGGCAGCTTCCTGCTCGTCGGCGCCCGTCGTTTCGATCTCGACATCGCTGCCCATGCCGGCGGCCAGCATCATCACGCCCATGATGCTCTTGGCATTGACGCGCCGGCCACTGCGGCTCATGAAGACATCGCTCTTGAAGCTGCCGGCAAGCTTCGTCAGCTTGGCCGAGGCGCGGGCGTGAAGGCCCAGCTTATTGCTGATGGTGACGGTGGTCTTGATCATTTCCGCCGGGTTTGAATGTCTGGTTCTGCGGCCTGGAAGTAGCCACCTGCATGATGCCCTGGGCCGCGCCGGCGACGGCTCGCGCCACCAAGGCGTCCAGCGATTCATCGGCATAGCACAGCGAGCGCCAGAGCATGGGCACGTTGACGCCAGCGATCACCTTGACTTGCACACCATCGGCCAGGCGCTGCGCGACATTGCAGGGCGTCGCCCCGAACACGTCGGTGAAGATGAGCGCCTCCGGTCGCCGGATCTTCGCCAGCATTTCGCGCGCCTGCTGCTCGATCTGCTCCACCGTCATGTCGGGAAGAACGTCGAAGGCCTCGAGGCGATGCGCACAATCCGGGAACGCATGTGTGGCCACCGCCTTCAGCGAGGAGGCCAGCGGCGCGTGGGCAATGATCAGCAATCCGGGCATAGGTCGGAAATTATCGGCAACTCAAGCCTGTTCGACGGGCAAGGCGCCCACCGATGCGTCGTCGTACCGCAAAAACCACAGGTAGGCGCAGATTGAACATGCTGCGAACAACGCCATTGCCACCCGAAAGGCCGACAGGGTCGATCCTCCCAGGCGCATGAAGGTGTCGATGGCGATCCCGAGCCCCCACTGCAGCGTGAAGATTCCCCCGAAGATCACCAAGTTGTAAGCCGACAGCGCCCGACCGGCCTGCTCCGCCGGTGACGCCTGCCCCACGGCCGGTTGAGACAGCGACAGCACCGAACTGCTCACGCAGAACAGCGTCCAGGCCCAGGCCGTCGCACGTTCGCCCAGGCCGATGGTGAGCAACAGGAATATGAGGCTCACGGGAACGCCCCAGGTCACCAGGCGCTGGGCACTCCAGCCCGCCCGGTAGAGCCTGGGAACGAACAGCCCCCAGGCGAGGAAGGCCAGGAGCATCGAAAGGTTGATGGCGAACAGCCCCGCAGCCGCCTGCGCAGGCGTCCATCCGCAGACTTGCACCAACCAGGGCCCGGCCCACAGCGACTGCACGGCGATCATCCCGCCGTAGTGGAAGAAGGCCAGCGGCGCGAAGCGCAGAAAGGTTCGCTGCCGCCAGATGGCGGCGTAGCCCGTGGTTCGCGAAGCCGGGAAGCGGCGGCTGTCGTCCGCGGGGACACAGACGAAGATCGCGGCCATCGACAGAGCCAGCAGGAAGCCGATCAGCCAGAAGAGCCCGCGCCAGCCCAGGACGGGCAGCATCCATTGCACGGGCAAGGTCGACGCCACCATGCCGAGAGACCCGCTCATCAGCATCCACGAATTCGCCCGCAATTGTTCCTGCGGCCCGAAGCTGCGCCGAAAGGCCGTCAAGGGCGCCATCAGGCAGGCGCTCACACCGACGCCGATCAGCGCCCGGGCCAGAGTCAGGGCCACGAAGTGCTGAGCCATCGCGAAGGCAGCGCAACCCAGCACCGCCACACCGAGCAGCGCGAGCAGCACGCGGCGCGGGCCATGGCGGTCCAGCGCGCTGCCCAGCGGCAATTGCATCGCGGCGAAACCCAGGAAATAGGCCCCCGCCAGCAGGCCCAGATCGCCCGAACTCAAGCCCAGTTCGGTGCTCAATGCCGGCGCCAGCGTCGCCGTGACGGCCCTCACCAGAGTCGAGAAGAAGTAGGCGAGGGCGAAACTGAGGAAGACAGGTACCGCCGAACGCAGCGGCATCATGAAGGCAGGCGCAATCCAGCGAAGAAGGTGTCGGCCGCCTCGGCGGGCACCTTCTTGCCCAGCACGGTGGCCTGGTAGACACGCAGGCCCTTGGCGAAGAAGGCCGCCTGCTCCTGCAGGTTTGTGCCGTTCGCTTGAGTCGCTTCCAGCCGCAGGCGCGCCGCGTTCGGGTTCGGAGTCATGCCGGGCACGGCCAACTCGACTCGGTCGGGGCGCGCCGCGCCAAGGTTCGACGTGGCCAGGGCTCGCAGCTCCGCCAGCGTCGCGCTGACCTGCCCTGGGTCCGCCAGGTCGGCGAAGCTCAGCGCGAAGTTCACGTCGCCCGCGCTGCACACGAGCATCTCCATCCGAACCGTCTGTCCCGCCAGGGCGACGCTGCGCGAATGGCGATCAGGCTTGCACGGGAAGGTGGCGACGATACCGCTGCCCTCGGCCTGGAACTCGCGCCAGTCGAGCGATGGCGCGCAGGCCCACAGGGTGGCGGCCAGCGCGGTGGCCAGCGGAAGGCGGAATCTGTCCATCGGAAGGCATTATCCCGGGCTGCCTGCAGCCACAATTCGCGCATGAACGACGCCTCTTTGCCCAGCGCGCCCTTGGCCGGCGTGCGTGTGCTGGACTTGTCCCGCGTACTCGCCGGCCCCTGGTGCACGCAGACACTCGCCGATCTGGGCGCCGACGTCGTCAAGATCGAGCGGCCGATGCGCGACGGCGCCGGCGGCGACGACACACGCGGCTGGGGCCCGCCCTTCCTGCGCGACCGGCACGGCCACGACACCGCCGAATCCGCCTACTACCTCGGCGCCAACCGCAACAAGCGCTCGGTGACCGTCGACATCGCCCAGCCTGCCGGCCAGGCACTGATCCGTCGGCTAGTCGAGCGCAGCGATGTCTTCGTCGAGAACTTCAAGGTCGGCGACATGGCACGCTATGGCCTGGACAGTGCCAGCCTGCTCGCGCTCAACCCGCGCCTGGTCTACTGCTCGATCACCGGCTTCGGCCAGACAGGCCCCTACCGCGACCGCGCCGGCTACGACTACGCCGTTCAGGGCATGGGTGGGCTGATGAGCGTGACCGGGCCGTCGCGCCAGGAGATCGCCGACGATGCGCCGGGCGGCGGGCCGCAGAAGGTGGGCGTGGCAGTGGCCGATCTCTTCACGGGCATGTACGCCACCACGGCGATCCTGGCCGCGCTGCGCCATCGAGATGCCACCGGCCTGGGCCAGGCGATCGACATGGCGCTGCTCGACACGCAGGTGGCCATGCTGGCCAATCTTGGCGCCAACTACCTGGCCACCGGCGTGGCGCCGCAACGTGCCGGCAACGCCCACCAGAACATCGTGCCCTACCAGGTGTTCGAAGTGTCCGATGGCCACATGATCCTGGCAGTGGGCAACGACGGGCAGTTCGCCAGGTTCTGCGAGGTGGCCGGCCGGCCCGAACTTGCAGGCGACCCGCGCTTCTGCCGAAACGCCGACCGGGTGCGAAACCGCGCCGTGCTGGTCCCGATGCTCGCAGAGATCATGCGCCGGCGGCGCAAGTCGGACTGGCTCGAGTCGCTCGAGGCAGCGAAGGTGCCGTGCGGCCCGATCAACGACCTGGCCGAAGTGTTCGCCGATCCCCAGGTGCAGGCCCGCGGCATGACGGTGTCCTCTCCCCACCCTCTGGCCGACGACCTTCGGCTCGTGGCCAGCCCGATGAAGTTCTCGAAGACCCCTGTGCAGTACCGGCGCCCGCCGCCGCTGCTGGGCGAACACACCGACGAAGTGCTGCGGGAGTTGGGGCTCAACGCAGGCGAAGTCGCTGCCTTGCGATCCTCGGACGTGGTCTGAACGAGCCCGGCTCCACCCGAGAGTCACAGTTTGTGACATCTGCACCCCCTGGGACAGATGGAAAACGCCGGGCACATCTGGCGCCCTGCCATCCCCGGCGCGACACTGTGATCCACATCACGGCGCGTGAGTGATCGCTTCTCCGGCACGCAGGCTCCAGCAGAGGGCACAGTAGCCGCACCTCGCCGCGCCGATGAGCAAGGACAACACGGCATGGACATGTCAGACCTCGAACGAAAGAACGGCGGGCAGGGCCGTTCGCATCCGGCGCCTCCGGCCGACGATTCCGAATCCACGCAGCGCTGGCAACAGCTGGTGCTGGAGATCGGTGCGGCCACGGCCGCCCCTCTGTCGGCCGCGCTGGAGCGCATCCATGCACTGATCACCAGCGGCAAGATCGATCGTGCCGGGCTGCGCGCCCTGCGCGACGAGGTCGAGATGGCACGCCAGGCCGGCATGATCGGCCAGCAGATCTCACGCTTCGCCTCGGGGCGCTTGCGCCAGTCGCACGAACGGCTGCAGCTCGCCGATACGCTCAAGGGCGTGCTCTCGCACCGGCATCGCGAGACACAGGCGCGCGGTATCGTGCTCAAGCCGACGCTCAAGCCGGCGGAGGTCATCGTCGATGCGTCGCTGCTGTTCAGCCTGCTCAACGCCGTGCTCGACTGGGCGCTGGGCCATGCACGCTCGAACATCGAATTCCGCATCGAGATGAAGGCCTGGCCAGCGCACGCGCAACTCGTGTGCCGCTTTGCCCATCGTCCGGCGGACCTGGCCCCCACGGCGGACGCGGCACCAGACCCGTCGACGCTGGAGTCGCTGAGCTGGCGACTTCTCGAGCAGACGGCCTGGACCATGGGTCTGCCGATCCACCGCCAGGACGACGCCACCCAGACCACGCTGACGATCGAGTTCCCGCGGACCGCCAACGACGAGATCTCCGGTGTCAGCACGATGGAGATCGATGAAGGTTTTGCGCCCTCGTCCAATTCAAAGCCGCTGGCCGGCAGCCACGTACTGGTGGTTGCCTCGCGCCGCGAAGTGCGCGTGCAGATTCGCGATGCGCTGCGCAACATGGGACTGATCATCGACTTCGTGAACTCGGTGGACGAGGCCAGCGAGTTCTGCCGCGAAGGCCTGCCGCACGCGATCGTCATCGAGTCGATCCAGCGGGGCGAGAAGTTCGCTCATCTGCGCGAGGAGATCAGTGCCGAGGTGCCCGACTTCGTCTTCATCGAGATCATCGAGGAAGGCAACACCTTCGAGATGTCGGGCTTCAGCGGCTCGAACGTGGCCCGTGTCGGCCGCGACGTGATCGACAGTTCGCTGCCGTCGGCGCTGATGTTCGAGCTGTCGAAAGGCCTCTAGGCGACCGGGCGCCTTCGCGCCCTGCCCGCCCTACTTCAACGAGCCGAAGACCTTCTTCAGGATCGCGCTGCCGGTGGCGACCGGGTTCTGGCGGATCTTTCGCTCTTCCTCGCCGATCATCAGGTACAGGCCGTCGAGTGCCTTGCCGGTGACGTACTGCTGGACGTTCGCGTCTTCCTTCTTCACCAGGCCCAGGCCCATGGCCTTGCCGGCCACGGCGTTGTACTTCGATGCCAGCGACACCTTCTCGGTCGCCTTGGTCACGATGGGCAGGAACTTCACGCCCAGCGGCTCACGGGTCTTGCCGGCGAAGAACTGCGTCACCGAGTTGTCGCCGCCGGTGATGACCTGGCGGGCGTCTTCCACGCTCATCGACTTGACCGCACCGATGAGCAAGGACTTCGCCTCGGGCATGGCCGCCTCGGCCGCACGGTTCATCGCCGTGACGAGTTCGTCGACGCGCTTTTGCTGGCCGGTCGCCTTGAGCAGCTTGGCCGCATCCGCCAGGAAGCCGGGCAGCGGGATGCGCACCTTCGGATTGCCCAGGAAACCATCGGTCTTGCCCAGCAGGCCGACGGCACTCACCGCGCCACGCTCGAGCGCGGCGCGCACACCGGCGGCCGCATCGGTCTCGCTCAGGCCGAGGGCTTGGGCCGGCGAGGCCAGGCCGAACAGCGCCGGCGCCGTGATGATCCCTGCCGTGAATTGCCTACGCCGCATCGTGCACTCCCATTGAATCGATCCGCCATCTTGCCATTGCTCGCGGCGTGGCCACCCGGCTCGGGCTCAGCCCCAGAAATACCAGACGAACCAGATCGCCAGTGCCAGCAGCACCGCACGCAGCGGATTGGTGCCTGACGAGAACAGATCGCCCCAGTCGCCGACATCGCCACGGCCCTGGCGCTGATCGGCCTCGGCCTGCATCTTGGCGGCGAACTCGCGTCGGCGCGGCAGGTCGGCATCGAGCGCCTCGAGCCGGCGCTTGACCACCTCGGGCGCCGGCTTGTGCGCATGTGCGCGCAGCGCGGGGCCGAGCGTGGCCACGCGCTCGTGGGCATCGCCAAGCCGGCTGACGGCCAGCGTCGCGCCGCACTGGGCACAGTCGACCGACAGCCCGGGAGGCAGCGAGGCACCGCAGGCGCCGCATTGCATCGCCTGCTGGCGGGCGGGATCCTGGTGCACGGCCTGCGGCTCCAGCACGCCCTCGGGATCGAGTGCTCGCGCCAGCCGCGCCACGTCCAGCAAGCTGGGCACCGAGCCGCAGTAGCGGCACTGCTCATCGCCCTTGCCCAGGGCCGCGCCGCAGTTGACGCAGTCGATGCGTCCGTGGCGTTCCAGCAGCCGTGCCCGATCGACCAGCGACAAGGGCCGAAGCAGGCCCTTTTCCTGCAGAAACTGCGCGAACGACTGGTAGGCACCGTGGCCGGCCCGGCACTCGAGGTGCAGCGAACGGCCCCAGCGCGATTGGTTGTGGACCGTCTTCAGCGTCGCGCCGCAACGTGCGCAGCCGGCGTCCGGGCGCAGCGTCAGGTGAGGCAGGTCCTGGGTGCGTGCCATCGCCCCGATCAGATCGAGCAGCGCCGGACCGGCCAGCCGCGCCGTCTCGGAGAGATCGAACCAGACCAGGTGGCAGCCACCGCACAGATCGATCTCGACCGTGCGGCCATAGTGGCCCGGCAGCATGAGCCGCTGCATCGGCGCGCGACAGTTGCCGCAGACGAGCGCGGGTTCGGCTGCAGCAGACGCGGCGCTCGGTGGCATCGCCGCTGCGGGCTCAGGCGACGCCGGCGGACGCAGCCTGCTGGTCGGCGTGATAGCTCGAACGCACGAGTGCGCCGACAGCCGCGTGGCTGAAGCCCATCTTCGCCGCCTCGGCCTCGAACATCCTGAAGGTGTCCGGGTGCACGTAGCGGCGCACCGGCAGGTGGTGGCCGCTGGGTGCCAGATACTGGCCGATGGTGAGCATGTCGATGCCGTGCTCGCGCATGTCACGCATCACCTGCAGGATCTCGTCGTCGGTCTCACCCAGGCCGACCATCAGCCCGCTCTTGGTGGACACGCCGGGTGCGAACTCCTTGAATCGCTTGAGCAGGTTCAGCGAGAAGGCGTAGTCGGAGCCGGGACGCGCTTCCTTGTACAGGCGCGGCACGGTCTCGAGGTTGTGGTTCATCACGTCGGGAGGCGCGGCCTTCAGGATGTCGAGCGCGCGGTCCATGCGGCCACGAAAGTCGGGCGTGAGGATCTCGATGCGCGTGGCCGGCGACAACTCGCGAACCTGGCGAATGCACTCGACGAAGTGGCCTGCGCCACCGTCACGGAGGTCGTCGCGGTCGACGCTGGTGATGACCACATACTTGAGCTTGAGCGCCGCGATCGTCTTGGCCATGTTCAGCGGCTCGTCCGCATCGAGCGGGTCGGGCCGGCCGTGGCCGACGTCGCAGAACGGGCAGCGCCGCGTGCACTTGTCGCCCATGATCATGAAGGTGGCCGTGCCGTGGCCGAAGCACTCGCCGATGTTCGGGCAGGAGGCTTCCTCGCACACCGTGTGCAGCTTGTGCTCGCGCAGGATCTGCTTGATCTCGTAGAAGCGCGTGCTTGGCGAGCCCGCCTTGACGCGGATCCAGTCGGGCTTCTTCAGCGTCTCGGCCGCCACCACCTTGATGGGGATGCGCGACGTCTTGGCCTGCGATTTCTGCTTGGCCGTCGCGTCGTAGTCGGCTGCGCTCTTCGCTTCGTGGGTGACGTTTTCGGTCGCCATGGTCTCAGGGGCTCAGGTGCGATGCCAGCTTGTCTCCAAGCCGCCCCGCCACGGTGTCCCAGTCGGTGGAAACCCCGATTTTAGCGAGGTCCACCGTCTGCAGGCCGGCATAGCCGCACGGGTTGATGCCGTCGAAGGGGCTCAGGTCCATCGCCACGTTCAGCGCCACGCCGTGGTAGGTGCAGTGCCGAGTGACCTTGATGCCCAGCGCGGCGATCTTGCCCAAGCCCTCGAACGGATCGCTGCGTGGGCCGGTGCGCGCCGCATGTCCGGAGGGATCGGCGAGCTCGACGTAGATGCCCGGCGCACCAGCGACGCGGTGGCCGGTGATGCCGAAGCCCTCGAGCGTCTTGATCACGCAGTGCTCCAGCCGGTAGACGTACTCCTTGACGTAGATGCCCAGGCGCCTGAGGTCGATGAGCGGATAGGCCACCACCTGCCCCGGCCCGTGGTACGTGACCTGGCCGCCGCGGTTGGTCTGCAGCACCGGGATGCCGCGCGGATTCAGCACGTGGCCGGCCTGGCCGGCCAGGCCCTGCGTGTAGACCGGCGCGTGCTCGCACAGCCAGATCTCGTCGGGCGTGCTCTCGTCACGCTGTTCGGTGAAACCGCGCATCGCGTCCATCGTCGCCGCGTAGTCGACGCGGCCGAGCACGCGGACCATCGGTGCGTTCAGAGCACCACCTTCACCATCGGGTGCGTCGACAGCGTGCGGTACAGCTCGTCGAGCTGCTCGCGGCTGGTCGCGGTGATGGTGATCGTCACGCCGAGGTAGTTGCCGGCCTTGCTCGGGCGTGTCTCGACGGTCGCGGCATCCAGGTCCGGATCGAACTGCTGCGCGATCTTCACGACGGCCTGCGCGAAGCCGTCCACGTTCGCGCCCATCACCTTGATCGGGAACTGCGACGGGTACTGGATCAGCGACTGCTCGGGCGGGATCTCTCTCATGGCGGTGTTCATGCGCCCGAAGGTGGGGCCGGGCGCCGGCAAATCAATCAGATCGACTGCGACTGCTTGGCACGCTGATACGCCTCGTACAGGCGCGCGTACACCGGTCCGGGCTTGCCGCGCAGTGCGCCGTGGCCGACGGGCTGGCCGTCGAGCTTGGTGACCGGCAGCACCTCCTTGGTCGCCGAGCTGAGCAGTAGTTCGTCGGCTGCCAGCACCTCGCCTTCGGGGATGGGGCGCAGGTTGTAGGCGATGCCGGTTTCCTCGCACAGCTCGCGGATCAGGTCGTAGCGGATGCCCTCGAGCACATGCTCGCTCTTCGGCGGCCCGAGCACCGCGCCCTCGTGCACCACCCAGACGTTGCTCGCCGAGGCCTCGGTGAGGTAGCCGTCGCGGAACATGACGGTCTCCACCGCGCCGTGGTCGGCCGACATCTGCCGCGCCAGCACGTTGCCCAGCAGCGAGGTGCTCTTGATGTCGCCGCGCTCCCAGCGGAAGTCGCGCGCCGTCACGCAGGCCACGCCGTGATGGCGCTGATCGGCCGTGGCGTGCTTCATCGGGCTGGCCATCATGAACACGGTGGGCGCGATGTCGGTGGGCATCACGTGGTCGCGCAGCGCCACGCCGCGCGTCACCTGGATGTAGATCAACTGATCTTCGGCCCCGGCCTTCTCGGCCAGCGCGGCGACCAGCTTGCGGCTGCGCTCCAGCCACTGCTCCGGCGAATGCGGGTCGGCGATGCGCAGCTTCGAGAGGCTGCGGCCCAGCCGCGCCAGGTGCTCGTCGAAGCGGAACAGCCGCCGGCCGTAGACCGGCACGACCTCGTAGATGCCGTCGCCGAAGATGAAGCCGCGGTCGAGCACCGACACCTTGGCGTCGCGCAGCGAGCTGTACTCGCCGTTGAGGTAGCACAGCGTGTCGGGCAGGGTCTGCATGGCCACTCCTGGAAAGGCTTTCAGCTTACTTGATCCACAGCCGGATGGCGTCCCAGGCGCGGCCGAAGATGCCTGCCTCGTCGACGGCCTCCAGCACCACCAGCGGCACCTCGGCCACAGCCAGCCCGGCGGGGGTGGCCACCTTCAGCACACCCACCTTCTGGCCCTTGGACAGCGGCGCGACCAACGGGTCGGTGCGCTCGATCTTCGTGACCAGTTTGCTGCCCTCGCCCTTGGGCACGGTGACGAACACGCCGGCCTCGACGCCGAGCTTGGCCTCGTTGAGCTTGCCCTTCCAGACCTGCGGCGTGGCGATGGCCTTGCCCGGCTCGAACAGGCGCACGGCATCCCAGGCCGCGTAGCCCCAGTTCAGCAGCTTCTGGCTCTCGTTGGCGCGCGCGTCCATCGACGTCGTGTTGAGCACCACGCTGATCAGCCGGCGCTTGCCATTCGGGAAGTCGCGCTGCGCGCTGGCGATCAGGCAATAGCCTGCGGCCTCGGTGTAGCCGGTCTTCATGCCGTCGACCGTCGGGTCGCGCTGCAGCAGCACGTTGCGGTTGTTCTCGTTGCTCGCCGGCGCACCCTCGAAGCGGTACTTGCGCGTCGAGTAGATCGGGTAGAACTCCGGGAAGTCCTTGATGATGCGCGAGGCGATCACCGCGAGGTCTCGCGCCGAGCTGTGGTGGCCCGGCTCGGTCAGGCCGGTGACGTTCTTGAACACCGTGTTCTTCAGCCCGAAGGCCTGAGCCTGGCGGTTCATCATCTCGATGAAGGTCGGCAGCGTGCCGCCCACGCCCTCGGCCAGCGCCACCGACGCGTCGTTGCCCGAGTTGACGATCATGCCGCGCAGCAGGTCCGACACCTTGGGCGTGCTGCGCGGCTCGATGAACATCAGCGAGCCGCCGCCCTTGCGCTCTTCCCAGGCTCGCAGCGAGACCGGGAGGATCTGTTCTTCAGAGATCTTCTTGTCGCGGATGGCACTGAAGACCACATAGGCGGTCATGAGCTTGGTCAGCGAGGCCGGATCGGCCGGCGCGTCGGCATTGCGCTCGGCGAGCACCTGGTTGCTGGTCACGTCGAGCAGCAGGTAGCTCTTCGCGGCGACCTCGGGCGGCTGAGGCGCCTGCGCATGCACGGTCAGGGGGAGGGCAAGGGCCCATACGGCCAGCCAGGTAGTCAGTCGCTTCATCGGAAGGTTTCGTTCGAGAGGTTCAGGGGTCCGAGCAGGCCCGGGCCCGAAAGGTTCACTGCGGTCGACGATTCGGGCTCAGTCGGCCGGGGTGCGCAACTGCTGCACCAGCGTGTGCTTGAGCAGCCCGAGCTGCCCGT
The DNA here is from genome assembly GCF_017795745.1 of Rhizobacter sp. AJA081-3. Classification (GTDB taxonomy): domain Bacteria; phylum Pseudomonadota; class Gammaproteobacteria; order Burkholderiales; family Burkholderiaceae_C; genus Piscinibacter. The sequence goes on from NZ_CP059067.1 coordinate 4,366,526, forward strand.
GGAAGAAGTGTCCGACACCGGGGAACACGATCACCGGCAACGCCTGCGGCCGCGCCCAGTCGAGCGTGGCCGACAGCGGCACCACGTCGTCGGCCTCGCCGTGGATCACCACCGTGTCGGACGGCACCACGGGCATCTGCTGCTTCTGCGTCGACGGGCCGACCAGCGCCAGCCGCTGCGGCTTCGCATCATCGGGCAACAGCGCCGCGGCCTGTGACGCGACGTAAGCACCGAAGGAGAAACCGGCCAGCAGCAGCGCCTCGCCGGGGCGGCGCATCGCGGCGATCACCGCCAGCGCATCGTCGACCTCGCCGCGGCCCTCGTCCCACGTGCCTTCGGATGCGCCGACGCCGCGGAAGTTGAAGCGCACGCTGCGCCAGCCGAGCGTGACCGCGGCCCGGGCCAGCGTCTGCGCCACCTTGTTGTCCATCGTGCCGCCGTGCTGCGGGTGCGGGTGGCAGATCACGGCGACGCCGTGCGCCGCGCCGGCGGGCGCGTCGATGGCGCACTCGATCGCGCCGGCCGGGCCGGGCACGAGCTGGCGGAGGGTATGGCTGTTCACCGGCCGACGTTCGGCGGCAGCAGCAGGCGCTCCACCACCTGGCCCTTCTTCAGGTGCGAGTCGACGATCTCGTCGATGTCTTGCTGGTCCACGTAGGTGTACCAGACGGCTTCGGGGTAGACCACTGCCACCGGGCCGCCGGCGCAGCGGTCCAGGCAGCCGGCCTTGTTGACACGCACGCCGCCGGGGCGGGCCAGCCCCTCGCCCTTCACGCGCGACTTGCAGTGGTCGAAGCCCGCCTGTGCCCCATGCTGTGCGCAGGCGTTCTCGCCGCTGTCGCGCTGGTTCAGGCAGAAGAAGATGTGTCGCTCGTAATAGCTCATGGCCCGATTCTAGGAGGCGAGCCCCCGGCGACGCGCTCAGTCGTCGGACCGCGCACCCACGCGCACCAGCAGATACAGCAGCGCTGCGTAGGGCCACAACCAGCCGACCCATTGCGCCGCGCCATGGAAGCGGATGAAGCGCCCCTGTTCCCAGGCTTGCAGGCTGACGGCGAAGTACGGATCTGCCGGCGCCTGCAACACCAGCGCCACCAGCGCCGACAGCACCACCAGCCCGAGGCCCGCGGCGGCCCGCCGCGGCAACAGCGCGACGAGCGCCGCCAGCATCGCGCCGACAGCGAAGCCGGCCGCGGCATTGGGCGTGCGCCATGCGAGTGCGTGGTCCGGGCCAAAATTCATGGCGGTGGACAAGGTCGTGGCCGCAGCGCCAAACGTCACCGCGCCGGCCAGCAGCACGAAGCGGCGCCATCCCTGCGGCGCGATGGCCAGTGCGATCATGCACGGCGCCATCAGGCCGAGTGCGACGATGGCGAGTTCCTGGCCCGCTGAAAGCCTTTCGAGCGTCGGCTGCGCGTGCAGCCAGGGCCCGGCCCAGTCGAGCATCACGCTGCCCTCGAGCTCCGATCGCAAGGTCTCCTGCAGGCGCACCCAGACCTGTCCGAGCCCGAGCGGTACCGGCGCCGGGAACAGCAGGCCCAGCGGCCAAAGCAGCAACAAGGCCAGCCCGCCGGCACTGCCGCCGATGAACCAGCGCTCGCGCACCGCCTGCCAACGCTCCACGCCGCCCAGCAGGTGCACCACCAGCCCGAGCGCGGCGCCGCAAGGCGCGCCAGCGACGTTCAGCGCGAGGTCGAGGTTGGAGGCGACACGATCCGGCAGGTAGTTCTGCAGCAGTTCCATCGTGAACGACAGCACTGCACCCGTCGCAACGGCCGCGAGCACACTGCTGCCGGGCGCCTGCCCGGCGCGCACCCGCGCGCCGAACACCAGCACACCCAGCGGCAGATAGCCCAGCAGGTTGGAGACGAGATCGAAGCCCGTCCAGTAGCGGGGCCAGGCGAGGCCGAGGAAGTGCAGCGGCGAACTGCCCGGCACGCGCCATTCGCCGAACGGGTACAGGCTCGCGTAGAGGATCAGCCCGGCGTAGAGCCAGGCCAGCGGGACGGCGGAGCTGCGATGGCGGGCCACCGGCGTGCCCGCCCGCTCAGAAGGGCTTGACCACCACCAGCACCACGGTGGCGGCGAAAAGGATCACGGTGACTTCGTTGAAGACGCGGAACCAGCGTTCGCTGCGGCGGTTCGTGAACTGCTCGAACTGGCGCAGCAGTGATCGGCAGACATGGTGATAACCGACCGCGCCGACCACCAGCAGCAGCTTGGCGTGCATCCAGCCGTTGCCCGGGCCGCGGCCGATGCCGTAGTAGAGCCAGAGCACGAAGCCCAGGCCGAGCGCCGGAATCATCAGCAGGCCCGCGAAGCGGTACAGGCGGCGCGCCATCAGCAGCAGCCGCTCGCGCTCGGCATGGCTGTCGGCCGGCACCGCCGCGAGGTTCACGAAGATCCGCGGCAGGTAGAACAAACCGGCGAACCAGCTGGCGACGAAGACGATGTGGAAGGCTTTGACCCAGAGCATCGGCCGATTATGGCCAGAACCGCCGTCGGGTCGGCGCGCCCGCGGCGCTCCACAAAGAAAAGCCCCGGCACGAGGCCAGGGCTGAAAAGCCTTTGCGCTGTCACACGTTCAGGCTCCTGCTCAGGGAGGAAAAGCAGGGAATGACAACCTTGCGGCTATCATTCAGTTGTAACTTTAGCAGAAGCCGCGCAAATTGCGAACGCGCCCATTTGTGCGGTAGGCCAGTCTCCGGAACCGCCCATGCAGACGCCACCACCCTACCCCGCCAGCCGCCCGCGCCGCCTGCGCCGCGATGTTTTCACGCGCGAGCTGGTGCGTGAGCACCGACTACATCCCAGCGACCTGATCCTGCCGGTGTTCGTGCTGGCTGGCCAGGGTGTGGTGCAGGACGTGGGCTCGATGCCCGGGGTCCAGCGCCTGAGCCTGGACCGGCTGCTGCCGGTGGCCGAGGACTGCGTGAAGTTGGGCATCCCCGTGATGGCGCTGTTCCCGGTGATCGAGCAGTCGCTCAAGACCGAGGACGGCCGCGAGGCACTCAACCCCGAGGGACTGGTTCCCACGGTGGTGCGCGAGCTGAAGAAGCGCTTTCCCGAACTCGGCGTGATGACCGACGTGGCGCTCGACCCGTTCACCTCGCACGGCCAGGACGGCCTGCTCGATGCGACCGGCTACATCCTCAACGACGAGACCGTCGCGGTGCTGCGCCAGCAGGCACTGGTGCAAGCGCAGGCCGGCGTCGACATCGTGGCTCCGAGCGACATGATGGACGGCCGCATCGGCGCGATCCGCACGGCTCTCGAGGCGAAGGGCTTGATCCACACCCGCATCATGGCCTACAGCGCCAAGTACGCGAGTGCCTTCTACGGGCCCTTCCGCGACGCCGTGGGCTCGTCGGCCAATCTCGGCAAGAGCAACAAGAAGGTCTACCAGATGGACCCGGGCAACACCGACGAGGCACTGCGCGAAGTCGGGCTCGACATCGCCGAAGGCGCCGACATGGTGATGGTCAAGCCCGGCATGCCCTATCTCGACATCGTGCGCCGGGTGAAGGACGAGTTCCACGTGCCGACCTTCGCCTACCAGGTCAGCGGCGAGTACGCCATGCTCAAGGCCGCCGCTCAGAACGGCTGGCTCGACCACGACGCGGTGATGATGGAGAGCCTGCTCGGCTTCAAGCGCGCCGGCGCCGATGGCGTGCTGACCTACTTCGCCCGCGACGCGGCCCGGCTGCTGAAGGCAGCCTGAGGCCGGGGCGCGATGCGCGTCTTCCACGTCAACGGCGACCAGTTCGTCGAACTCGACGCGCTGCCCGCCACGCTGCCGGCCACCGGCTACCTTTGGGTGGGCGCGGCGCGGCGCGAATTCGAGGTCAACGTGGCAGCGCTGCAGACTGCGCTGCAGGCCTGGACCGGCGGCACGCTGGTCGACCTGCACGTGTCGGACCTGCTCAACAACCAGTTGCCCTCGCACTTCGACTACACGTCCGTGTACGACATGCTGGTGTTCCGCCGCCTGGCCGCGGGAACGGGCACCGCGGGCATGTTCGTCGACGATACCCAGGGCACGCTGGCCAGCGGTCGCTCGGCGATCGAGGCGATCGACACCAGCCCGGTCGGCTTCGCGGTGTTCGACCGCGTGCTGTTGACCGTGCATCCCACCGACTGCCAGGTGCGCGACTACTTCGCCGGTCGCCTGGCGCTGCAGGGCCAGCCGACCGAGACGCGCGCCGGCCCGCGCCTGCCGAGCAGCCCGGCCGACCTGATGCTGCGCATGGTCAACCACATGGTGGACAGCTACCTCGAGCTGCGCCGCCTGCTGACGCGGCAGTTCACCCACCTGCAGCAGGAGTTGTTCCGCCCGCACGGCAATTTTCGCAACTGGCAGCTGTTGCTGGAATCGCGCAACGCACTGCACCTGCTCGAAGACACCTGCGAGGACCAGCGCAGCGCGCTGATCGAATGGATCGACGCGCTGGAGGAGTGGCCGCAGGCTCCCGACGCCGGCACCGGCCGAGAGCGTGAGATGCTGCGGCTGCGCTCGCGCGACGTGCTCGAGCACATCGAGCGCGTGCTGACGCACGTGCGCCGACTCGAGTCGTCCGCCGAGACGGCGGTGCAGATGCACTTCTCGGCACAGAGCCACCGCACCAGCAACATCATGCGGACTCTCACGGTGCTCACTGCCATCTTCCTGCCGCTCAATCTGGTGACCGGTTTCTTCGGCATGAACTTCGATGCATTGCCGCTCATCCACACCGCCACCGGATTCTGGATCGCTGCGGCCATCATGCTGGCCGTCGGAGTCGGCCTGAGCATCTACTTCTGGCGCAAGAACTACCTGGGCAGCTCGCATTGAGCGGCGCGCAGTTCAGCACGAGACAGATCGTGCTGCTGGTGCTCCTCACGCTCGTCTGGGGCCTGAACTGGCCGGTGATGAAGCTGGGGGTCACGCATTTCCCGCCGCTGTCGTTCCGCGCCATGTCGATGTGGCTGGGCCTGCCGGTACTGTTCATCGCGGTGCGCGCGATGAAGGTGCCGCTGCGCATCGAGCGCTCGCAATGGCGCGAACTGGGCTCGCTGACCTTCACCAACATGATCGTCTGGCACGTGCTGGCGGTGTTATCGGTGCAGGCGCTGTCGTCCGGCCGCGCGGCCATCCTCGGCTACACGATGCCGGTGTTCTCGGCCCTGTGGGGCGTGGCGCTGTTCGGCCAGCGCCTGTCGCCGCGGCAGCTTCTGGGCGTGGCCGCTGCGGCGGTCGGCGTGGCGCTGCTGCTGTGGCACGAACTCGGCCGCATGACGGGTCGCCCCTGGGCAGCAGCGGGCATGCTCGTGTCGGCCGCCGTCTGGGCGCTGGGCACGCAGCAACTGCGCCGCACGCGCATGACGGCGCCCACGCTGGCCATCGTGTTCTGGATGACGGTGATCACGACGCTGGTGATGACGGTGCTGGCCACGGCGCTGGAGCACGACCGCTGGCACGAGCCGAGCCCCGTGGTGTGGGCGACGATCGTCTTCAACGCGGTGCTGATCTTCGGCTTCGCGCAGCCGGTGTGGCTGTACCTGGCGCGCAGCCTCGCTCCGGTGGCCTCGACGCTGTCGGTGATGATGATCCCGGTGCTGGGCACGCTGTCGGGCGCCTGGTGGCTCGACGAGCAGCTGCACTGGCAGGACTTCGCCGCCATCGCGCTGATGCTGGTGGCGATCGCCTCGGTGCTCTGGCCGGCGCGGCCGCTGCAAGCCAGTCAGGCCGCGTAAGGGTCCTCGAAGCCCAGCGCGGCGAGGATCTGCGTCTCGCGCGCTTCCATCACCTTGGCATCGCGCGCCTTCTCGTGGTCGAAGCCCTGGGCGTGCAGCGTGCCGTGCACCAGCAGATGGGCGTAGTGCGCCTGGATCGGCTTGCCCTGCTCGGTGGCCTCGCGCGCCACCACAGGCGCGCACAACACCAGGTCGGCCGACACCACCGGCTCCCGGCTGTAGTCGAAGGTCAGCACGTTGGTCGCGTAGTCCTTGCCGCGGAAGTCGCGGTTCAGCGCCTGGCCTTCCTCCGCATCGACGATGCGCACGGTGATCTCGGCCGGCGCCTGCAGCGCGGCGCGGATCCAGCGAATCACCTTGTGCCGCGGCAGCTCTGCGCGGTGCGTCGAATCGGCGAACTGCAGCGACAGGGTCAGGTCGGGCCGGGCTGGCATCTCACGCATCGTCCGATCGGGCCGCGTCGTAGGCCTCGACGATGCGCGCCACCAGCGGGTGGCGCACCACATCGGCCGAGGTGAAGCGCGTCGTGGCGATGCCGCGCACGCGCCGCAGCACGCGCTCGGCGTCGATCAGGCCGCTGGCGCTGCCGCGCGGCAGGTCGATCTGGCTGACGTCGCCGGTGACCACCGCCTTCGCGCCGAAGCCGATTCGCGTGAGGAACATCTTCATCTGCTCCGGCGTCGTGTTCTGCGCCTCGTCGAGGATGACGAAGGCGTGGTTCAGCGTGCGCCCGCGCATGAAGGCCAGCGGGGCGATCTCCAGCGTGCCTTTCTCGAAGGCCTTGGTGACGCGATCGAAGCCCATCAGGTCGTACAGCGCGTCGTACAGCGGGCGCAGGTACGGGTCGACCTTCTGCGCCAGGTCGCCGGGCAGGAAGCCCAGGCGCTCGCCGGCCTCGACCGCAGGGCGCGTCAGGATGATGCGCTGCACCTGGCTGCGCTCCAGCGCATCGACGGCGCAAGCCACGGCCAGGAAGGTCTTGCCGGTGCCGGCCGGCCCGATGCCGAAGGTGATGTCGTGCGCGAGGATGTTGCGCAGGTAGGTGATCTGGTTCGGCGTGCGGCCGGCCAGGTCGGTGCGGCGCGTGTGCAGCACGATCTCGTCGTCCGGCGCCGTAGCGTCGGCGGCGGTGGCGGCACGCAGCGCGGTGGCTGGCCGCAGGTCGGCCATGGCTTCGACCAGCGCCAGTTGGACCTGCTCGGCGGGGATGGCGCGGCGAGCCCGGTCGTACAGCGTCTGCAGCAGCAGCACCGCCCGCTCGGCCTGTCTCTTGCCGCCCTCGATGCGGAAGGATTCGTTGCGGCGCGTGATCGTCACGTCCAGCGCGCCCTCGATACTGCGCAGATGCTCGTCGAGACTGCCACACAGGTGCGACAAACGGGCGTTGTCGGGCGGGATGAAGGCGTGGCGAAGGATCACGTGCAAGCGACGCTGCGGCAAAGCGGCGATTGTCGCCCCAACCGGCGTGCGAGCGTGCCATCCGACCGCGCCGGGCGGGCGAGCATCCTGCACAATCGCCGCCGATGAACGCTGTCGCCCTGCTCCGGCTCGCCGCGCGCCTGCTGTGCGCGGCCGTGCTGGCCACGGTCTGGCCAGCGTCGGCCGCACCGCCGCCGACGCAATTGATCACGCAGGCGTTGTCGGTGGCGAGCAATGCCGACCGCTTTCCGGAGGGCGACCCGTCGGCGACCACCGTCTCGCTGCCCGACGACTGGTCGGACTCGCAGCCCCGGCACGATGGCGGCGTCTGGTACCGCGTCAACTTCAATCCCGGGCCGTCGCTGGACCGCACCGACCTGCTCGCCCTGTACGTTCCTCGCTCCTGCAGCAATCTCGACGTGTTCCTGAACGGCCGGCGCATCCACAGCGGCGGCCGGATGGCCGATCCGGTGGCACGCAATTGCCACTACCCGCAGCTGGTGTCGCTGCCGGGTGGGCTGGTGCTGTCCCAGGGCAACGTGCTCGACCTGCATGTCCGCGGCCACGCCCTCCAGCGGGTGGCCGCGCGCGAGCGTGCCGGCGGTCTGTCGGAACTTCGTGTGGGCGCCTACGACGAACTGGCCGCCTTGCACGCCGACACCCTGTTCTGGAACGTGACCGCCGTACAGATCGCCAGTCTCGCCCTGGGCATGCTCGGCATCGTGATGACGGGGCTGGCCTGGGTGAACCGGCGCGATGCACCGATGGGCTACTACGGCCTGATGGCCATCGGCTGGGCCCTCGTCTCGGCACGGCTGTGGTGGCGCGAGGTGCCGCTGGACAACGCGACCGTCGAGTTCCTGATCTGCCTGTCGTTCACGCCGATCCTGGCGCTCGCCGTCCAGTTCCTGCTCAGCTATGCCGGGGTGCGCTCGCGCATGATCGAGGCTGCCCTGTTGGCGCAATGCGTGGTGCTGCCGATGAGCCTGCTGCTGGCCGGGCCGGGCCGGCTGTTCGGCATGACAGGCGCCTGGTATGTCGTGCTGGCCGCCGAGACGCTCGGTGCCATGCTGCTGCACCTGCACATCAGCTGGCGTGATCAGCGCAGCGAGTTCTGGCCGATGGCGATCACGCTCGGTGCGGCAGCCATCGCGCTGGCCGTGGAGATGGCCGTGCAGCGCGGCTGGCTCGCCCTGCCGCCGGCCCCGCGCATGCAGATCCTGCTGCCGCTGATCCTGATCGCCTTCGGTGTGCGTCTCGTGGTCCGGCGAGCAGGCGCCGCAGTGGCCCCCGACGCCTCGCGTTTCAACATGGATGCGCGCGTGCGCGAGATCACCGCAGAGATCGAGCGCAATCACGCCCAGCTCGCCGAGATGCGCATCGAGCAGGTCACCGAGAAGGAGCGCAAGCGCATCGCCGCCGACCTGCACGACGACCTCGGCGCCAAGTTGCTGACCATCGTGCACACCAGCGAGAGCGAGCGCATCTCCACGCTGGCGCGCGAGGCGCTCGAGGAGATGCGCCTGTCGGTGCGCGGCCTCACCGGCCGGCCGGTGCGGCTGTCCGATGCGCTGGCCGATTGGCGCGCCGAGACGGTGATGCGACTGGGACAGGCCAACGTCGAGATCGACTGGAAGAGCCTGGCGGAGGACACCGATCAGGTGCTGCCCGCGCGCGGCTTCGTGCAGACCACGCGCATCCTGCGCGAGGCGGTGAGCAACATCATCAAGCACAGCGGCGCCTCGCACGTGAAGGTGCGCTGCGCGATCTCGGGCCTGCAGTTCGGGCTGAACATCCAGGACAACGGCAAGGGCATCCCGATGGAGCTCGACGGCAAGCTCGACCGCGGCCACGGCATGTCGAGCATGAAGCACCGCGCCAAGCAGATGCAGGGCCAGTGCCTCGTCGAGTCCGGGCCGGGCTATGGCACCGTGATAAGGCTCACGTTGCCCCTCGGGCCCGAGGCCCCTGCCGCGCCCGCGCGCTGATAGGATCCTCGAGCGGGTGCCTTTGCGCCCCGAGTGAGGACTCACCATGAGCAACATTCTTCTGCTCGAAGACCTGCCCGAGATCCGCGCCTGGCTGAAGGTGCTGGTCCACCAGGTGTTCCCGCAGGCGCAGATTTCCGAGGCGGCGCGTGTCCACGATGCGCTCGAGCTCGTCAGCGCGGTCAAGTTCGATCTGGCCCTGGTCGACCTCGGCCTGCCCGACGGCTCGGGCGTCGACGTGGTCGCAGCGCTGCGCGAGCAGCAGCCCGAAGCGCAGTCGGTGGTGGTCACCATCCACGACGACGACGAGCACCTGTTCCCCGCGCTGCAGGCCGGCGCCTTCGGCTACGTGCTCAAGGAGCAGGCACGCGAGCTGATCGCCGAGCAGCTCAACCGCATGAGCCAGGGCGAGCCGCCGCTGTCGCCGTCGATCGCGCGCCGCGTCATCGCCTACTTCGCGGCGCAGGCCCGGCCGCAGGCCAAGGACACGATCCCGCACGTGCAGCTCACCGACCGCGAGAACGAGGTGCTGCTGCGCGTGGCCAAGGGCTTCACGCTGCCCGAGATCGGCGTGCAGCTCAACCTGTCCCGCCACACCATCGCCGACTACGTGAAGCAGATCTACCGCAAGCTCAACGTGAGCTCGCGTGCCGAGGCGGCACTGGAAGCGCAGCGGCTCGGCCTGTTCGGCCGCAGCAGCCGCTGAGCGCGTTTCGGGCGGGATAATCCTCGCCCATGATCGGACGCCTGACCGGAACCCTCGCGGAGAAGAACCCGCCGCAACTGCTCGTCGATGTCAACGGCGTCGGCTACGAAGTCGACGTGCCGATGAGCAGCTTCTACAACCTGCCGGCCCTCGGCGAGCGCGTCACGCTGCTGACGCACTTCGTGGTGCGCGAGGACGCGCAGGTGCTGTTCGGCTTCCTTACGCACGAGGAGCGCAGCACCTTCCGCCAGCTCGTCAAGATCTCCGGCGTGGGGCCGCGCACCGCGCTGTCGATCCTGTCGGGCCTGAGCGTCGCCGAACTCGCGCAGGCGGTCAGCCTGCAGGAGACCGGCCGCCTGGTGAAGGTGCCGGGCATCGGCAAGAAGACCGCCGAGCGACTGCTGCTCGAACTCAAGGGCAAGCTCGGCGACGCCTTGACCGCCCCCGCCGCGGTGCAGGGCGATGCGCAGGCCGACATCCTGCAGGCGTTGGTGGCACTCGGCTACAGCGACCGCGAGGCCGCAGCCGCGCTGAAGGCCCTGCCCAAGGAGGTCGGCGTGAGCGAAGGCATCAAGCTCGCGTTGAAGGCCCTCGCCCGCTGAGACTCAGTGCTTGTGCTCGGTCATGGGCATGGCCGCCGACATGGCCTTCACCGGCACCTTCAGCTCCAGCGTCTCGCGCTTGCCGTCCTTGCCCTCGACGACCAGCGTGAGCGGCACGCTCTCGCCGTCCTTCAGCGGCTGCTTCAGGTCCATCAGCATCACGTGATAGCCGCCGGGCTTGAGCTCGACGGCCTTGCCGGCCGGCAGTTCCAGCGCCGGGACCGCGCGCATCTTCATCACGTTGCCGTCCATCGCCATCTCATGCACTTCGGTCACGCCGGCCAGCGGCGACTGCGCCGAGACGAGCTTGCCGCCCTGCGCCGAGGTGATCTGCATGAAGGCGCCGGTGGCTTTCTGCGGCGCCACGGTGCCGCGCACCCAGGCGTCCTTGACGGTGGTCTGGGCCGACGCGGCAGCCGAAGCGAAGGCCATGGCGGCCAGGAGGGTGATTCGAAGGGTCTTCATCGGGCGTTCTCCAGGGGTTGAAACGAAAGGGGAATCAGCGGCGGGCGGCGGCCCAGGCGTCCAGGTCGGCGGCAGCCGGTGCGCCGGTCACCCAGCGCACCGGCTGGCCCGGGACGAGCAGGCCGACGTAGGGCGTGGCGCCTCGCCATGCGGGGTTGACGACGTGGCGCAGTGCCGGGGCCTGGCCGTCGAAGGCGAACAGCCGCTCGGCGACGCGGTAGTGCGGCTGCTTCAGCAGGTGGGCATCGTCTTCGCCGGGCGCCATGTCCGTGACCACGGCCATCAGCGTGGCGTCGACGCGGCGCCGGCGCAGCTCGGCGGACAGTTGCTCCATCACCGCCGGGCAGTTGCCGCAGCTGGTGGAGGAGAACACCACCAGCGCCGGCTTTTTCAGCGAGGACTGCAGCGCGCCCCATGTGCCGGCGGCGAACGGTTCGATGCCGCGCGGTGCGGCCGCCACATGCCAGCCGGCGGCCAGCGCGATCAGGCCCGCCGCAACGGCCAGCCTAGGGAAGCAGGGCGTGGACATGGATGCCTTTCGTGGTGCGCCACAGCGCGAACAGTCGCTCGCCCCGTCGGACGAGTCTGGGGTGGTCGTTGTCATCGGGGCTCGCATCGAGCTCCTGCAGCGTGAAGCTGTGGCCGTCGTCGCGCGACAGCCAGGCGCGCAGCCGCGTGGCCTGGCCGTCGTAGCTGCGCCAGACGATGGCGAGCTTCGCGCCAGCGCTGATCAGGTCGGCGTGTTCGGCGGCTTCGTCGGGCAGGAGCCTGGCCTCGCCCTGAGGCGAGCCGTCGGCCGCGAGCCGGCCGTAACGCGCTGCCGCCACGCCGGCACGCTCGCCGAACCAGACGGCGTGGTAGCCGCCCTGCGCGGCCGGCGTCAGGCCCGGCCCGTGGTGCGGGCAGGCGTCGACCGCCCAGCGGTCCAGACTGGCACGCACCGGCTCGGCCTTCGCCGGCGCACCGAGCAGCGCGAAGCCATGGTCGCGCTGGTTCGGCGCGAACACGTGGCGCCACATCGTGGCCAGGCGGCCGTCGGGCGAAGGCGCCAGGGCGATGCGGCAGCATTCGCAGGAGTGGTCGGCGAGCTTGATGTCCGGCCCGAAACTCGCGCCGCCGTCGCGCGACTCGTTGCGGTAGATCGCCGCGCCGCGGTAGTCCTTCTTCGACGCGGTCGCCTCCAGGTCGCGCTTGTCCACCCACAACGTGTGCAGGGTTCCCTGCGAATCGAAGGCGATCGACTCGAAGCGGTGCGTGATCACCTGCCGGTCCGCGTGTACGGTGAACGGCGGCGAGAAACTCCGGCCTCCATCGGCCGAGCGCAGCATGCGGATGGCGCCGGTGTAGGGCTTGGCCAGTGGCTGGGTGTAGCTGATCACCACCTGGCCGTTCGGGCCGAAGGCGATCTTCGGACGGTTCTCGCCGTCGGCCGAGATCGCATCGTCGCCGCGCGCCAGCACGCGCGGCGCCGCCCAGGTCTTGCCCTCGTCGGCGCTGGTCTGCACGGTCAGCCGCAGCTGCTCGTCCAGTGCCACCACCCACAGTTCGCCCGAGGGCGCGAAGGCCGCACCCAGGGCCAGCGCCGGCGCGCGCTTCTTCGGCTTGGCCGGAGCGTGTTCGGCATGCTGGGCCAGCGCGATCGACGCGAACAGCGCGCCGATCAGCGCGAGGGCCAACGATCGGCCTCGTGCTGGAACGATTCGGGTCTTCATGGCCATCCTCAGTAGCTGGCGCGCAGTTCGGTGAAGAACGTCCGCCCCGGGTACGGGTGCGCCTGGTAGCCGCGGCTGTCGGCCACATTGTCCACGCCGAGCGCGAGTTCGAGCTGGGGCGTGATCTTGACGCTGCCACGCAGGTCGACGAAGGTGAACGACGACACGCCGCCATAGACATCGGGGTGGATGTCCAGGTTGTAGGTGTCGTTGTAGGCGCGGCCCGAGTGGCGGATGCCCAGGCTGCCCATCCAGTCGCGGCTCGGCCGGTAGGCCGCCAGCAGGTTGGCGCGCACCTTCGGCACGCGCAACCAGTACTTGCCCACCGAGGCCGGGTCGGCGGCGTTGGCCGTCACCTTCGAGTTGGCGAAGGCCGCGTTGGCGTCCAGGCTCAGCCCGCGCAGCAGCCAGTCCTGCGTCTGCCAGACGATCTCCAGGCCGCGGGTCTTCACCCGGTCGACGTTGGAGACGCGCGTCACGCTCGGCGTCACCGTGTTGTCGCTCTGGCGAAGGATGGCGTCGCGCACGTCGTCGTGGAAGATCGACACGCGCAGCCGGTGCATCTCCCAGTCCTTCTCGGCGCTGAGCTCCAGGGCGTTGGAGCGTTCGGCGCGCAGGTTCGGGTCGCTCTGCGTCTGCGAACTCGCCGTGAAGGTGCCGTTGTAGAGCTCCTCGACGTTCGGGAAGCGTACGCCGCGGCCGAGGCTGGCCTTGAGCAGCAGGTCCTCGTCGGCGCGCCAGGAGATCGAGGCCTTCGGCGAGCTGCCGGACAGGCGCCGCTCGGGGTAGGCGAGCACGCGGTTGAAGCTGCCGTCGCCGTTGTCCATGCAGCTCACGCCGGCAGCAGCCGTGCAGCTGGCCACGCGCAGCAACTGCTCGCCATCGCGCGTGACGTAGCGCTCGTGGCGCAGCCCGAGCGTGAGCGTCAGGTCCTCCTGCAGCTTCCAGGCGTCCTGCGCGTACAGCGCCGTCACCTCGCTGCGGCCGTGGTAGCGCTGCGAGAGCGTGGTCTCGGTGACGCGCCAGTCGGTGGCATTGGTGGTCGGGCTGTCCAGCAGGTAGGCGTTGCGGTGCACGCCGAAGGTCAGCGCGTGGCGGCCGCCAGTGAAGTCGCCCTCGCTGGGCCGGTACGCGGCCTGCATCTCGAACGTGTTCCAGCCCGTGCCGTCGCGCCGCGTCCAGCTGCCGGCGCCGCCGTTGGCCGCCTGGTCCTCGGGCAGGTTGGCCTGGCGCGCAATGTCGCTCACGATGCGGTAGTTCGAGTAGACGATCGAGCCGTTCCAGCCGGTCGCGTACTTCGTCTTCAGCGTGATGCCGCCGTGGCGATGCGTCTCGTCCCGGTTGGACGGGGCGAAGGCGCTGAGCGGGACGTTGAAGGTGTGGGTGCCGTCGGTGACCCGGCCCGACCACACGGTGGCGCCGGCCGCGTCGCGCAGGAACGAGCGGTTCGAGTTGCGCGTGTCGTTGGTCCAGCCGCCGAGCATCGCGCTGGCGACGATCTCCGGCGTGAACTCGAAGCCCAGCTTGAGCTTGAGCGTGTCCTGCACGGTGTGGTCGATGGCGCCGCCGCTGGCGCCGAACACCGCGCGCTTCAGGCCCTTCGGGTCTTCGTCGTACTGGATGCCCGTCACCGGCACGGCCGCGCCGGTGACCGCAGGGAATACACCGGCGGCGTTGGCGGTCACGGTCTGGTAGTTCATCGGCTGCGAGGTCGAGTTCTGCCGGTTCGCGCTCAGCGAGTACCAGAGCCCCGAGTCGAGCCGGCTGCCGACGAAGGCCGAGAGCTGGTGGCCGTCGTAGTCGTTCGCATCGCCGTACAGCTCGAAGCGCTGCCGGTAGCCGGTGATGCGTGCGGAGGCCTCGAAGGCCCGCGGCTCGCGCTCCGTGGTGACCACCGTGGTGCCGATCGAGTTGCCGGGGTAGATGGCCGAGAACGGGCCGTAGAGCACGTCGACCCGCGCGATCGCCTCGGGCGTGATCATGTTCCAGCGTGGCCCGTCGAAGCGGCCGAGAAAATTCGAGATCAGATAGCCGTCCACGTAGGCCAGGCCGCGCGAGGGCTGCAGTGTGCCGAAGCTGCGCCCGCCGATCATCGAATTGCGGTCGCCGATGTAGCGCTTGCGGATGCTGGTGTTGGGCACGTACTTGAGCGCGTCCTCCGGATTGAAGAGGTTCTGCTCGCGCAGGTCTTCGGCAGTCTTGCTGGCGCTGTTGCTGGGCACGTCGGCGGCCAGACCGTTGCGCACGCCGCTGCCGGTGACGAGCACGGGCGCGAGCTGCTGGTCAGTGGCGACGCCCTGGGCCCGGGCGGGCAGCGAAAGGGCGGCGGTGGCCAGCGCGATGGCGCCGAGCCTCCACGGGCTCGTGGAAAGGCGATGTGTTGTCATGGTCCTGCTGTCGATGAAGACCGCGCCAGTGGCGGCGCGCATCGATGGCCAGCGCGAGCGCACGGCCACCGCGTTGGTGCCGCAGGCGTGCCGGCAAAGCGGCGCCTGTCAGCAGTTCAGCAGGAAGCGGGTGGAGCGCGCGGCTGGGCGGCGGCCCAGGCGAACAGCGGGGATGGGGATTGGGCGAAGAGCGCCGGCAGGAAGCCCGCGCCGTCGACGGCGAAACTTCCAGCCGACTCGGCCACCGGCAAGGCCGGTGCGCTGCCGAGCTGGCCGCACAGCGGGCAATGCCCGAGATGCGTGCCGGGCTCGGCTTGCGTGCCGGTGAGGCCGGCCGCATCGGCCACGACCACCTTGCCGCCGGCGACCGAGCAGATCTCGGCCCATGGGTTGCCGGGGCCGGACGCCGCCAGCGCATGCGACACCGTCGGCGCGAGCGCCAGGCCCAGCATCGCGAATATCGCGAACCAGGTGGCGTGGCGGAACAGGCGACGGATGGACTGCACGACGCGATCTTAACAACAGGCAAGTCGAGGCCGTTTCCCGCAACCGCGGGTAGGAAGCACCCGCAGCCGGCGTGCCCATAATCGCGCATGAGCATCCAGACCGACGATTTCGCGCCCTCGCGCCGGGTGGTCAGCGCCGCGCCGGCCTCGCCGAACGAGGAAGCGATCGAGCGTGCCTTGCGTCCCAAGGGATTGGGCGACTACGTCGGCCAGGCCAAGGTGCGCGAGCAGCTGGAGATCTTCATCGGCGCGGCGAAGAAGCGCAGCGAGGCGATGGACCACGTGCTGCTGTTCGGCCCGCCGGGGCTGGGCAAGACGACGCTGAGCCACATCATCGCCAACGAACTCGGCGTGAACCTGCGCTCGACTTCCGGCCCGGTGCTCGAGAAACCGAAGGACCTGGCGGCGATCCTCACCAACCTCGAGCGCAACGACGTGCTCTTCATCGACGAGATCCACCGGCTCAGCCCGGTCGTCGAGGAGATCCTCTACCCCGCGCTGGAGGACTACCAGATCGACATCATGATCGGCGAGGGCCCGGCTGCGCGCTCGATCAAGCTCGACCTGCAGCCCTTCACACTGGTGGGCGCCACCACACGTGCGGGCATGCTGACCAACCCGCTGCGTGACCGCTTCGGCATCGTCGCGCGGCTGGAGTTCTACACCGCGGAGGAGCTCGCGCGCATCGTGCGCCGCTCGGCCGGGCTGCTGAACGTGTCCACCGACGACGAAGGCGCCGCCGAGATCGCGCGCCGCTCGCGCGGCACGCCGCGCATCGCCAACCGGCTGTTGCGCCGCGTGCGCGACTACGTCGAGGTCAAGGGCGACGGCCGCATCGTCAAGGCGCAGGCCGAGCTCGCGCTGAAGATGCTCGACGTCGACCCGCTCGGCTTCGACCTGATGGACCGCAAGCTGCTCGAGGCGGTGATCCACCGCTTCGACGGCGGGCCGGTGGGGCTGGACAACGTCGCGGCCGCCATCGGCGAGGAGCGCGACACCATCGAGGACGTGATCGAGCCCTACCTGATCCAGCAGGGCTTCCTGCAGCGCACGCCGCGCGGGCGCATCGCCACGCTGGCAGCCTACCGGCACCTGGGCGTCACGCCGCCACGGACACCTGGCGCGCCCGAACTCTTCGACGAATAGCCGGCCGACTAGGACTTGTCGGCTTGCCGCCGCTTCTGCCAGGCCAGAAGTTCGCCGACGAAACCGCGGCGGAAGGCGACCACGCAGACCACGAAGATCGCGCCGATGATCACCGTCACCCAGGAGCCGACCCGGTCGGCGAGGAAGTTCTGCAGCCCGATGATCGTGAAGGCGCCGATCACCGGCCCGGCGAAGGTGCCCATGCCGCCGAGCAGCGTCATCAGCACCACCTCGCCGGACAGCGACCAGTGTGCGTCCGACAGCGTCGCAAAGCCGAGGATCAGCGTCTTCATCGAGCCGGCCAGCCCCGCCAGGCCGGTGGACAGCACGAAGGCGAGCAGCTTGTATCGGTCGACGTCGTAGCCCAGCGAGACGGCGCGCGGCTCGTTCTCGCGGATCGCCTTGAGCACCTGGCCGTAGGGCGAGTGCACGATGCGCACGATGAACAGGAACACCGCGACGAACACCGCCAGCACGACGAAGTACAGCACGGTGTCGTTGGCCAGGTCGATCAGGCCGAACAGCTTTCCGCGCGGCACGCCCTGCAGGCCGTCTTCGCCGCCGGTGAACGGCGCCTGCAGCCAGACGAAGTACACCATCTGCGCCATCGCCAGCGTGATCATCGCGAAGTAGATGCCCTGCCGGCGGATCGCGATCAGCCCCACCACCAGCCCGATCGCGGCGGCGAACAGCGTGCCGCCGAGCACGCCCAGTTCGGGTGACCAGCCGGCACTCTTGACCAACCAGCCCGTGCCGTAGGCTGCCGCGCCGAGATAGGCCGCGTGGCCGAAGGACAGCAGCCCGGTGTAGCCGAGCAGCAGGTTGAAGGCGCAGGCGAAGATCGCGAAGCACAGCGCCTTCATCATGAAGATCGGGTACAGGCCGACGAAGGGCGCGGCGATCAGGATCGCCAGACCGGCCAGCCAGGCGATGCGGCCGAGTCGCTCGGACGTCATCACTTCTCCTTCCCGAACAGCCCGGCGGGCCGGATGATCAGCACGATCGCCATGATCACGAACACCACGATGTTCGAGGCCTCCGGGTAGAACACCTTGGTCAGTCCTTCGATGATGCCCAGCATCAGCCCGGTCAGGATGGAGCCGAGGATGGAGCCCATGCCGCCGATCACCACCACGGCGAAGACGACGATGATCAGGTTGCTGCCCATCAGCGGCGTGATCTGGATGACCGGTGCGGCGAGCACGCCGGCAATCGCCGCCAGCCCGGCGCCGGCCGCGTAGGTGAGCATCACCATCAGCGGCACGTTGACGCCGAAGGCCTGCACCAGCGCCGGGTTCTCGGTGCCGGCGCGCAGATACGAGCCCAGCCGTGTGCGCTCGATCAGGAACCAGGTGCCGAAGCAGACCACCAGCGAGGCCACCACCACCCAGGCACGGTAGTTCGGCAGGATCATGAAGCCGAGGTTGGTGGCGCCCTGCAGCAGCTCGGGCACGGCGTACTGCTGGCCCGACACGCCGAACTGGTCGCGGAAGATGCCCTCGGCAATCAGCGACAGGCCGAAGGTCAGCAGCAGGCCGTAGATCGGGTCGATCTTGTACAGCTGCTTGAGCAACGTGCGCTCGATCACCAGACCGAGCGCACCGACCACGATCGGCGAGACCACCAGCGCGAACCAGTAATTCATGCCGAAGTACTCGAGGCCGATCCAGGCCACGTAGGCACCCATCATGTACAGGGCGCCGTGTGCGAAGTTGACGATGCCCAGCAACCCGAAGATCACCGCCAGCCCGAGGCTGAGCAGCGCATAGAACGAGCCGTTGACCAGCCCGAGCAGAAGCTGCCCGAGGAAGGCCTGCAGCGGGATGCCGAAGATCTCCATGGCGTGCGGGGCGTCGTCAGTTCAGCCGATCACTTCCACAGCGGGCACTTGGTGTCGGCCTTGGCCGTCCAGGCCGCCTCGCCCTTGATCGTCTCGGCCACGTTGTAGTAGTCCCAGGGCTCGGTCGACTTGTCCGGCGACTTCACCTGCATCAGGTACATGTCGTGCACCATGCGGCCGTCCTCGCGGATGTAGCCGCCCTTGGCGAACACGTCGTTGATCTTGGTCTTGCGCATCTGCGCCAGCACCTTGTCGCCGTCGTCGCTGCCGGTGGCCTTCACCGCATTGAGGTACTGCAGCGTGGCCGAGTAGTCACCCGCCTGGATCGACGAGGGCATGCGCTTCATCTTGTCGAAGAACTTGCGGCTCCAGGCCCGCGCCTCGGGGTCGCGGTTCCAGTACCAGCTGTCGGTCAGGTACATGCCCTGCGTGGTCTTCAGGCCGAGCGAGTGGATGTCGTTGATGAAGATGAGCAGGCCGGCCAGCTTCATCGTCTTGGTGACGCCGAACTCGTTGGCCGCCTTGATCGTGTTGATGGTGTCGCCGCCGGCGTTGGCCATGCCGAGGATCTGCGCCTTGCTCGACTGTGCCTGCAGCAGGAAGGAGGAGAAGTCGCTCGCGTTCAGCGGGTGCTTGACCGAGCCGACGATGGTGCCGCCGGCCGCGGTGACGACCTTGCTGGTGTCGTTCTGCAGCGCCGCGCCGAAGGCGTAGTCGGCGGTCAGGAAGTACCAGCTCTTGCCGCCAGCCTTGACGACCGCGTTGCCGGTGCCCTTGGACAGCGCCACGGTGTCGTAGGCCCAATGCACGGTGTAGGGCGTGCACTGGTCGTTGGTCAGCGCCGAGGTGGCCGCACCGACGACGAGGAAGGGCTTCTTCTTCTCCGCCGCCACCTTGGACATGGCCAGTGCGGTGCCGGAGTTGGTGCCGCCGATCAGCATGTCCACGCCCTGGGTGTCGAACCACTCGCGCGCCTTGGCGGCGGCGATGTCGGCCTTGTTCTGGTGGTCGGCGAACAGCACCTCGATCTTCTTGCCGGCGATCGCGCCGCCCATGTCGGCGATGGCCATCTTGATGGCCTCCACGCCGCCCTGGCCGTCGATGTCGGCGTAGACGCTGGACATGTCGGTGATCAGGCCGATCTTGATCACGTCGCCCGATACCTGGGCCTGGGCGCCGGTGAGAGCTGCGAGCGAGAGTCCGCAGGCGGCAGCGAGTTTGTTGAGCTTCATGGTGTTCTCTCCGTGGGTTGAGCGGGCGGGTGTTCGACCTCTTGGCGTCAGACGCCGAGGTACTCGTGAAGGCGCTCCATGCGCGCCGGCAGTTCGGACTGGGTGAATTCCTGGATGACCTGGCCATGCTCCATGACCAGGAATCGATCAGCCAGCGGCGCGGCGAAGCGGAAGTTCTGCTCCACCATCACGATGGTGTAGCCCTGCTTGCGCAGCGCGACGACCATCTCGGCCAGCTTCTGCACGATCACCGGGGCCAGGCCCTCGGAGATCTCGTCGAGAAGCAGCAGCCGTGCGCCGGTGCGCAGGATGCGCGCCACCGCCAGCATCTGCTGCTCACCGCCGGACAGCCGCGTGCCCTGGCTGCCCGCGCGCTCCTGCAGGTTGGGGAACATCGCATAGATCTGCTCGATGCTCATGCCGCCCTCGGCCAGCTTGGGCGGCAGCAGCAGGTTCTCCTGCGCCGACAGGCTGGAGAAGATGCCGCGCTCCTCGGGGCAGTAGCCGATGCCCAGCCGCGCGATGCGGTGGGTGGCGAGGTCGATGACTTCGGTGCCGTGCACCTTGATCGAGCCCTTGCGGCTGCCGGTCAGGCCCATGATCGCGCGCAGCGTGCTGGTGCGGCCGGCGCCGTTGCGGCCGAGCAGCGTGACCACCTCGCCCTCGTCGACGTGGAAGTTCACGCCGTGCAGCACGTGCGATTCGCCGTACCAGGCGTGCAGGTCGTTCACTTCCAGGAAGCGCTTGCTCATGTCAGTGCGCGCCCTTCAACTCGACGTTGGCGCTGCCCATGTAGGCCTCGATCACGGCCGGGTTCTTCGACACCTGCTCGTAGGGCCCCTCAGCCAGCGTGGCGCCACGCGCCAGCACGGTGATGGTGTCGGCCAGGCTGGCAACCACGCTCATGTTGTGCTCGACCATCAGCACGGTGCGGTCGGCGGCGACCTTCTTGATCAGCTGCTTGATGCGGTCGACGTCTTCCAGGCCCATGCCCTGCGTGGGCTCGTCCAGCAGCATCAGCTTGGGCTCCATCGCCAGCGTGGTGGCGATCTCCAGCGCGCGCTTGCGGCCGTAGCTCAGCTCCACCGCCGTCAGGCCGGCGTACTTGCCGAGGTCCACCGCCTCGAGCAGCTCCGTCGCGCGGCCGTTGAGCGAGTCGAGGATCTTCTCGCTACGCCAGAAGTGGAACGAGGTGCCGAGCTGGCGCTGCAGCGCCACGCGCACGTTCTCGAGCACCGTCAGGTGCGGGAACACCGCCGAGATCTGGAACGAGCGGATCACGCCGCGCCGCGCGATGTGCGCCGAGCTCTCGCCGGTGATGTCGGTGCCGTCGAAGACGATGCGACCGGTGGTCGGCGTGAGGAACTTGGTCAGCAGGTTGAAGCAGGTGGTCTTGCCGGCGCCGTTCGGGCCGATCAGCGCGTGGATGCTTCCGCGCCGCACGTTCAGGTTGACCTGGTTGACGGCGACGAAGCCCTTGAATTCCTTCGTCAGGTCGTGCGTCTGCAGGATGAAATCGTCGGCCATGGCTCAGCCCCGTTCCGAGTGCGGCTGGCGGCCGCCCAGGCGCTGCGTCAGCGTGCGCGCCGCGCACAGCACGGCGTCGCGGTGTCGTGCGCCGGCGTCGTCGCCGAGCATCGCCTTGTTCAGGCACACGCCCAGGCCGGCCACCGGTTGCGCGGCGGCATCGAACACCGGCGCGCCGAAGCAGTACACGCCGGCGCGCACGCTTTCGTCGTCGATGCTGTAGCCGCGCTCGTGGATCTGCTTCAGTTCGGCCAGCAGATCCGCCACATGCTTCGGCCCGCGCCCGTTCATCGGCGCCAGCGCCGCGCTGCCGAAGCGGCTGCGCACCGCGTCGGCCGGCTGAAATGCGAGCATCGCCTTGCCGGTGGCGGCGAGGTGGGCTGGCAGCCGCATGCCGACGTTGAAGGCCAGCCCCAGTGGCCGGCGGCCATTGCGCGCGGCAATGTAGACCACGTCGGGGCCGTTGAGCACCGACAGGATGATGGTCTCGTCGGGCTCGGCGTCGAGCCACAGTGCGTTGAACTCCTGCGTGATGCCGGTGCCGGCGACGAAGGCCTCGGCCAGCGGCATCACGCCCGGGCCGATGCGGAAGGCGCCGTCGTCCTGCCGGTGCAGGTAGCCGAAACGCAGCAGCGTGTTGCACAGGCCGTGCACGCTGCTCTTGGGCAGCTCGAGCTCGCTGGCCAGCCGCGCCAGGCTCATCGGCTCGCGTTGCTGGGCGAGGCGCTCGAGCAGCGTCAGCGCCCGCGACACCGCGGGCACCAGGGCCGGCGACAAGCCGGCGCTCGGGCGCGATCGGGGATCGAGGGGGCGAAGTTGCATGCGGGAGGGTGTGGTTTGAGTTCGATGGGCTGAAGCACATTCAGCCCATCGAACGGCGCAGTGTAGGCAGCAAGTGCCCGCGCGCCACACCACTCGCGGGTTAGCGCTCTCAGGGATTGCCCGCGACTGCCGCCGAGCGTGGCGTGCACAGCGCCCCCACACCCCAGAGGCCGGCCACGATGGCGGCTGCACCGCCCCACAACAGGGCGCTGGAGATCAGGTGCGCATGCCACAGCAACAGCGCCGTGGCGCCCAGCAGCAGCACGAACAACAAAGCTGCCGCCAGAGCAGCACGCGGCGGCAACGGCGGGTCGAAGCGCTGCACGGCCCGGATGTCGAAGGCCGGCTTGGGCCAGCGCGCCGCCACATCCGCGGGCCGCCAGCCGGGCGGCTTGAGCCACACGCGAAGTTTGTCGCCCCACGATGCGGCATGCCAGCTGTCCAGCGCGAGCTCGCGATAGACCTGCAGGTTGGCCCACAGCGGGTTCCAGTTGCGCAGCGGCGAGCGGGTGCCATAGACGCAGGCCTCGGCGTCGTCTTCCCCGATGAAGGTGCCGAACAGGCGATCCCAGACGATCAGGATGCCGCCGTAGTTGCGGTCGAGATAGCGGTCGTTCACGGCGTGGTGCACGCGGTGGTTGCTCGGCGCGCAGAACCAGCGGTCGAACCAGCCGAGCCGGCCGATCTGCTGCGTGTGCACCCAGTACTGGTAGAGCAGGTCGATCAGCGCGACGACGGCGAACACCAGCGGCGGCACGCCGGCCAGCGCCATCGGCAGGTAGAACAGCCAGCCGGCCACCCAGCCGCCGCTGGTCTGGCGCAGCGCGGTCGAGAGGTTGTAGTCCTCGCTCTGGTGGTGCACCGCATGCGAGGCCCAGAACAGCGCGATGCGGTGTCCGGCGCGGTGGTGCCAGTAGTAGAAGAAGTCGTAGGCGATCAGCGCACCGAACCACACCGCCGCCGAGTCCTTCGGCAGCGACCAGATCGCCAGGTGCTCATACACCGCCGTGTAGATGCCCAGCGTGAACAACGCGACGAACAGGCCGGTGATCTGGCTCATGATGCCCAGGCCGATGCTGTTCAGCGCGTCGTTCAGGCGGTAGGTGTCGCGACCGCGCGCACGGCCGACGGCGAACTCGAGGGCGATCAGCGACAGGAACACCGGCGTGGCCAGCACGATGACCTGCGGGCCGGTCAAACCCATGTGGCCTTCACCTGATGCAGCCGCGCGCGTCCACCGGCCACAGCGCCTCGACACGGCCGGCCTCGAGCCCGCCGCGCACGCAGACGTAGTGGTCGTGCAGGTTGACGGTCGGGTCGCAGTGGCCGGGAATCAGCCAGACGGTATCGCCGAGCGCCGGCAATGCGTCCGCGCCGCGCCGGCGCAGGATGCCGTGCTCGTCGCCGCCGTTGACGAACTCCACGTCGAGGCCTAGAACGCGCGGCAGCCCGGAGTCGATCGCGTGCGACTTGTGGCCAGCGTCGACCACCACGTGCGAGGTGCCCGCGCTCATCACCTGGCTCTTGACGAAGAGCGCGTGCTCGAAGGCCGGCGCGTGCGGCGCACCGTGGTTGTCGGCATAGTCGCGGTCCATGAAGACGTAGCTGCCCGACTGCAATTCGCCGTACAGGCCGCTGGCGGCTTCCAGCATGAAAGTGCCGGTGCCCGCGCCGGTGACCAGCGGGCACGCGATGCCGGCGGAGGTGATGGCCGCCTGCGCCGCACGCGCCAGCCCGACGGCATGGCGGATCGCCGTTTCGCGCTCGGCCGGCGTGCGCAGGTGCTGCGCGCGGCCGTGATAGGCCTGCAACCCGGCGAAGCGCAGGCCGTGCGACACCACCTGGTGCGCGATGCCCACTGCGGCCGTCGGCGCGACGCCACAGCGGCCGTGGCCCACGTCGACCTCGACGAACACGTCGAGCATCGTGCAGGCCGCCTTCAGCGCCAGCGCGAGACGGTCGACGCCAAGGGCCGAGTCGACCGCCAACGCGAGCCGCACGCGGCCGGCCAGCGCGGCCAGGGCCGTGAGCTTGGCCGCGTCGATGACCTCGTTGCTGATGTAGATGTCGCTCACGCCGGCCTCGGCCAGCGCCTGCGCTTCCGAGAGCTTCTGCACGCACACGCCGACGGCGCCGGCGGCCATCTGCAGCCGGGCGATGGCCGCGCTCTTGTGCGTCTTGGCGTGCGGCCGCAGTCGCATGCCGTGCGTGCGCGCGAACTCGGCCATGCGCTGGATGTTGCGCTCCATCGCGTCGAGATCGATCACCAGGGCCGGGGTGTCGATGGCCGGCACCGCATCGCCGACCCGCGCGGCCTGCCCGAGATTCATGCGGTACTCCCGAGTGCGGCGCGGTTCGCGCCGGCGTCGCTGAATTCGTCGTGCACCGCGCCGTCGAGGTGGCCGGTATCGGCCCAGCCGACCAGCGTGAGGCCTTGCGGCGTGTGCAGCAGGCGGTTGATGCTCGCGTTGCCGAGCTGCCAGGAGCGCGGCGCGCGCAGGTCCACCCGGGTGGCGGCGCGGTACAGGCAGTCGAGCACGCCGCCGTGGGCGACCATGGCCACCACCTCGCCCGGGTGGCGTTCCGCCAGCGCGGTGATGCAGCCCACGCAACGTTCGTAGAAATCGGAAAGCACCTCGCCGCCCACCGGGCCGAAGTCGGGGTCGCGGCGGCGCCAGCGTTCGCTCTCGACCGGGTGATCGCGCTCGATCTCGGCCCAGGTCAGCCCTTCGAAGACGCCGAAGGCGCGCTCGCGCAGCCCGGTGTCGGTGACCACGTCGAGCGCGCAGGCCGCGGCCACCGCCTGCGCGGTCTGCAGCGCACGCTGCAGGTCGCTGCTGTAGACCACGCTGATGCCTTCGTCGGCCAGCGCCTGGCCGAGGCGCCGCGCCTGCCACAGGCCCTTGTCGTTGAGCGGCACATCGAGCTGGCCCTGGATGCGCGTGTCGACGTTCCACGCCGTCTCGCCATGCCGGATGGCCACGATTCGGGTGAGCTGGCCGGCGGCGGAATCGGTCATGGCGTGCATGATCAGCCGGCCAGACGACGGTTCAGCGTGTAGGTGCCCGAGTGCATCGCCTCGGCCAGCACGTGCGGGTAGATCGCCGCGCGCGCCTGCGCGCCGGTGAACGCGCCCTCGATCGGCGCGCGCGCCACGTCCAGCGCATAGAGCGTGAAGACGTAGTGATGCACCAGCGAATCGTTGAAAGGTGGGAACGGCCCGTCGTAACCGAAGTAGTCGCCGCCCCGCTCGGCGTCGCCGGCAAACCAGCCGGTGTAGTCGTTCAGGCCGTGGCGCGCGCCATGCAGCGTCGCCGGCCCGCCCTTGCCGCGCGGTGTGAAGCCGCGGCTGAACTCGCCTTCAGTGATCGTCGACAGGCTGGCGGGCAGGTCGACCATCACCCAGTGGAAGAAATCCACGCGCGGCAGGTCCTCGGGCACCTCGCGGTCGGTCCGGTTGACATCGTCGCCGCGGCTGGGCACGTCGAAGTCATGGCAGATCAGCGCGAAGGAGCGCGTGCCGGCCGGCACCTCGCTCCAGGCGAAATGCGGGTTCAGGTTGTCGGAGAAGCCCACCCCGCTGTCCAGCAGACGGCCCGCCGCGTAGCGTGCCGGAATGCGTTCACCATCGACCCAGCTGTTGCTCCACAGTCGCATGTGCTTGTCCTCAGATGCCCCAGACGATGTCCTTGCCGTCGGCATGGGCCCGCTTCATCATCTCGATCAGCGGCCAGGCGCGCTGGCGAAGCGAAACGCCCTCGCGCGGGGGCAGCGTGCGGCCTTCCGCCTGCGCCTCGCGTTCGGCGCGTGCACGCGCTTCGTCGTCCTCGGCCACCGCCCGCTCGATCGCCGCCATCGCCGCCGGCATGGCCGCGGGCTCGATGATCCCCTGGGCCGCCGGCTCCTTGCCGATGATGCGCAGCACCTGATCGCCGGACGGACCCATCATGATCAGGTCGCCCGCTGCCTTGGATTTGAACTTGTAGATCATGGGTGGGGTTCGTACATGTACGCGCGGTTGAAGGGGTAGTCCGATTGTGCTCCGCGCAACGGGCCGCCGGCCGGGTCGCCGCCGGGTCGCGATGCGAGCATCTGGAACAAAGCGATCCAGCCCTGCTCGAAACACATCGCGCTGCCGGCCAGGTAGAGCCGGAAGGCGCGCACCACGCGTTCGCCGGCGATGCTGCGCGCCGTGTCGAGCTGGGCCTCGAGCGCATCGCTCCAGGCCCACAGCGTGCGCGCGTAGTGCGGGCGCAGGTTTTCCACGTCCAGCGGCTCCAGGCCCTGCTCGGACATAGAGCGCAGCACCTGCGACACGTGCAGCAACTCGCCTCCGGGGAAGATGTAGCGGTCGATGAAGTCGCCCAGGCCCGCGCCGAGCCGGTCATTGCGTGTGCCGCCGGCGGTGATGCCGTGGTTCATCAGCAACCCGCCCGGGCGCAGCAGGCGTTGGATCTTGGCGAAGTACTGCGGCAGCCGCGCCAGACCGACGTGCTCGAACATGCCCACCGATGCGATCTTGTCGAAGGGCTCGTCCTCGGGCAGATCGCGGTAGTCGAGCAGCCGCATGCTGACGCGGCCGCGCAGGCCGCGCGCTTCGATCAGGCCGTTCACATGCGCGTGCTGGTGCCGGCTGAGCGTGATGCCGTGCGCGCGCACGCCGTAGTGCTCGGCCGCCCACAGCAGCAGCCCGCCCCAGCCGGCGCCGATGTCGAGGAAACGATCGCCCTCGCGCAGCATCAGCTTGCGGCAGATGTGGTCGAGCTTGGCCTCCTGCGCCTGCGCGAGCGCCATGCCCGCGTCGCGGTAGTAGGCGCAGGAATAGACGCGCCGCGGGTCCAGCCACAGCGCGTAGAAGTCGTCCGACACGTCGTAGTGGAACTGCACCTGCTGGGCGTCCGCCTGCGGCAGGTGGCGGCGGCGTGATCGCAGGCCTCGCATCAGCTCCCGCCACCAGACCAGCGGTGCGGCGCGGGCGTCGACCTGGGTCGGGTCCTCGCCGATCATCTGTGCGGCGATGGCCACGATGTCGCGCAACGCGCCGTCGATGTCGAGCCGGCCCTCGACGTAGTCTTCGCCGACACGCCCCACCTGCCCGGTGGCCAGGTGTACCAGGGATGACAGGCGTTCGAGACGCAACGTGACCGCGGCGCGCGCCGGCCCGAAGCGGCGCCCGCCGGGCAAGGCCACGGCCAGGGGCAGATCGAGACCGGCAAGCCGGCGTTCGACGGCGGCATCCAGGGTACCCATGCGCAAGCTCCTTGCGCCGGGACTCTACAAACTCGCGGGGCGCTTGGCGAGGAGCCGGCTCAATCCCGCACTGCGGCGCCGGGCTGGACGCGGGAGGCACGACGGCGCGGCAGCGGCACGACGCGGCGATCGGCGGCGGGTGCCAGCAGCGCCTCGAAACTCTTCACGTCCAGCGCGGGCGCGAACAGATAGCCCTGGAACTCGTGGCAGCCCGCCTGGCGCAGGAACTGGCGCTGCGCTTCTGTCTCCACGCCCTCGGCGATGACCTGGATGTCCAGCGCGCGGCCGAGATTGATGATGGCGTTGACGATGCTGGCGTCACTCGTGTCACCGGGCAGGTCCATCACGAAGCTGCGATCGATCTTCAGCCGCCCGATCGGCAGCCGCTTGAGGTAGCCCAGGCTGGAGTATCCGGTGCCAAAGTCGTCGATGGCCAGCAGCACGCCGATTTCGGCCAGCGCGTGCAAGCGCGCCAGCGTGTCCTCCACGTCCTGGATCAGGATGGACTCGGTGAGCTCGAGTTCGAGCAGCCGGCCGGGCAGGCCGGCGGCACGCAGCGTGCTGGCCACGCCGTCGACGAAGCCAGGCTGGCGGAACTGCAGCGCCGACACGTTCACCGACATGCGCATCGGCATGCCGCCGGCGTGCCACTGCGCGGCCTGGGCGACGGCCTGGCGCAGCACCCAGTCACCGATCGCGACGATGAAGCCGCTCTCTTCGGCCACCGGAATGAAACGCCCGGGCGGCACTTCGCCGAGTTCGGGATCGCGCCAGCGGATCAGCGCCTCGGCGCCGATCACTGTGCCGGTGGCCAGATCGATCTGCGGCTGGTAGTGCAGCCGGAAGCGCTGCTGCGTCAGCGCCTGCCGCATCGCGTGGTCGAGTTGCATGCGCGTGCGCAGGTCGGCATCGCCGGCGTGGCTGCGCACGGTGTGGAAACGGAAGCCGGCGCGGCCGGCCTGCTTGACCTCGCGCATCGCTGCGTCGGCGCGGCCGAGCAGGCCGTCCATGTCCGACCCGTCGGCCGGGTGCAGCGCGATCCCGACGCTGGCCGTGACGGTGAAGCTCAGGCCGTCGAGCGTGAACGGGCGCTGCAGCGCCTCCATCACGCGGCGCGCAGCGGCTTCGGCGCCGGCGGCGTCGGAGCGTTGCGCAAGCAGCACGAACTCATCGGCGCCCAGGCGTGCCACGGTGTCGATCTGCCGCACGCCTGCCGTCAGGCGCTCTGCCACCTCGACGAGCACGCGGTCGCCGAAGGCGTGGCCGAGCGTGTCATTGATGTGCTTGAAGTGGTCGAGGTTCAGCAGCAGCAGGGCGAAGGGCGCCCCCTCGCGCTGAGCGAGCGCCAGCGCCCGCTCGATGCGTTCGCCCAGCAGCCCTCGGTTGGGCAGGCCGGTCAGCGTGTCGGTGTGCGAGAGCTTCTCGATGCGCAGCGAGGCGGCGATTCGGTCGGTGATGTCACGGTACGAGAACACGCGGCCGATCGGCCGGCCGCCGCTGCACTGGGGCAAGGTGATGCGCTCGATCACCTTGCCCGAGTGCAGCTCCAGCACGTCGCTGGCCTGCAGCATGGTCGCCTCTTCCACGGCGGCCAGACGACGCATGTAGGCAGCCGGGTCGGTGACGCTGCGGCGCATCCAGTCGAGCACGGCGTCGTCATCGCGGTTCGTCAGCAGGTCCTGCGGCACGCCCCACAGGTCGGCAAAGCGGCGGTTGCAGTGGCGGATGCGGCCGGCCAGGTCGGTAACGAGGATGCCGTCGGCCGTCGATTCGAGCGTGGCCGAGAGCTCGGCGGCGGCGAGTTCGAGTTCCCGCTCGACGCGCACCTGCGCGCTGCGGTCGTTCAGCGCGACGAGGTAGTAGTCGGCGCCGCCGAGTTCGATGCGCTCGATGCGGCGGCTCACCGGCACCGCTGTGCCGTCGAAGCGGCGCACGAAGGTGTCGGACGACAGCCGCTCATGGTGTCCTGCAGCCGCCTCTTCCCAGAAGCACAGGTCTTCGGGCGTGGCGGCCAGCGTCAGCGCCGCGTTGCCGATCAGCTGCGCGCGCTCGCAGCCCAGCAGTTGCGCGGCCGGGCCATTGGCCGATACGACCCGCAGCGTGGCGGCATCGACCATCCACACCGCATGCGGCATGGCGTCGATCAGCGTGTGCCAGTCGGCGCGCAAGGTCATTGCTCGTGGTCGCTCTCGCGCGCCGGCTCGAAGAAGTAGGCCACGCGCGGGCGCGGTGACAGGTAGGCCAGCGTATTCGGCGGCAGCTGCTGCGGGCGCAGGCTGCGGCGGATGCCCAGGCCCTCGGTTCGCTCCAGGTCCAGGATCAGCGCCTCGTCGCGCGGCACCTTGGGCTCGTGGACCAGCACGCGGGGCTTGAGGGGGCGGCTGGAGTTGACGGAGACCACCAGCGCGTATCTGTCGTCGGTGAGTTGCACGGTCGAGCCGGGCGGGTAGACGCCCATCATCTTGATGAAGGCGCCGAGGATGGCCGTGTCGAACTTGCTCTTGGACTGCGCGAACAGCATCGACAGCGACTCGTGCGGCGTCATCGCCTTCGCGGTGATGTTCGGATTGCACAGGTTGTCGTAGCGATTGACCAGCGCGACGATGCGCGACAGCGCCGACATGCGATCGGTGTTCAGCTTCAGCGGGAAGCCGCTGCCGTCGGCGTGTTCGTGGTGCTGTGCGATGACCAGCGAGGCGCCGGGGCTCAGGCCCATCTTGCGCGCCTGCACGATGCCCATGGCCACGTGCTCCTCGTACAGCCGCTGTTCTGCCGCCGTGAAGTGCTCTTCGCGGTGGCGCACGCGGTCAGGCAGGTCGAGCTTGCCGATGTCGTGCATCAGCGAGCCGACGCCCAGGTCGATCATGTCCGCTTCGGCCAGGCCGAAGGTGCGGCCCATCAGCATGGAGATCAGCGTGACGTTCAGCGCATGCGCCGACGGCTTGTCGCTGGCCGCATCGGAGAGCAGCCGGATGCACAGGTCCTGCTCGCCGAGCATCTTGTCGACCAGTGCCCGGGCCAGCGCGGTGGCATGCGCCGCGGCTTCGGCCGGTTTCGTGACGACGAGGTCGACGGCATGCTTGAGCTCGCGTGCGGCCTCGGCGAACTGGCGCTCGCATTGCAGCAGGCCGGCGCGCTGTTCGGCCAGCTGGCGACGCAGTTCATTGCGCGCCTTGGCTTCGGGCGACTCCTGTGGCGCCGCGGGGGCGCTCGCCGCGGGAACGGATTCCGCCGCGCCCGTTGCAGTGTCGCCGAGCTCGCTCTGCTGGCTGCTCCAGCGCACGTGCTTCAGCCCGAGTGCGCGGATCGTGCTGATCTGGTCTTCGGAGGCAATTCGGAAGCTGCTCAGAGGAAACGGATGCGCGAGCCATCCCAGGTCCAGGTGGACGAACATGCCCACGCGCAGCGCGGCGACGTCGATGGTTTCTTGGGCGGTGGCAGTGGACATGGCGTGACCGGAACGGCAGCCCCCCGCGGGGCTTGCGTGTTGTTTCGGCACGCCAGGGAGCCACTTGAGCGGCGGTCTTGCGCAGCATGCCCGGCCTCCCCTACACTGTTCATTATTAGAACCTAGGTTCTATATACGAACACACTCTACCCCCTTCGAGACAGCCTCCATGATCGACAAATGCGTCGCCGACACGGCCGCCGCGTTGCAGGGCGTGCGCGACGGCGCGACGGTGATGATCGGCGGCTTCGGCGGCGCCGGGCAGCCCGCCGAGCTGATCGACGCGCTCATCGCGCAGGGCGCGCGAGACCTTGTCGTCGTCAATAACAACGCCGGCAACGGCGAGACCGGCCTCGCCGCGCTGCTGAAGGCCAGGCGGGTGCGCAAGATCATCTGCTCCTTCCCACGCCAGACCGATTCACAGGTGTTCGACGGCCTGTACCGCGCAGGCAAGATCGAGCTGGAGTTGGTGCCGCAGGGCAACCTGGCCGAGCGCATCCGCGCGGCCGGGGCCGGCATCGGCGGCTTCTTCGCACCCACCGGGTACGGCACCGAGCTCGCGAAAGGCAAGGAGACGCGCGAGATCGGCGGGCGCATGCACGTGTTCGAGTCGCCGATCCACGCCGACGTGGCGCTGATCCGGGCCGAGCGCGGCGATCGCTGGGGCAACCTGGTCTACCGCAAGACGGCGCGCAACTTCGGGCCGATCATGGCCACGGCCGCGACGCTGACCATCGCCTCGGTGCACGAGATCGTGCCGCTGGGCGGGCTCGACCCGGAGCACATCGTCACGCCGGGGATCTTCGTGCAACGGATGGTTCAGGTGCCGCGATGAAGCGATGGACCCGCGACCAGATGGCCGCCCGCGTGGCGCGCGACATCCCCGAAGGCGCGTACGTGAACCTGGGCATCGGCCTGCCGACCCTCGTGGGCAACCACCTGCCGAAGGAGCGCGAGGTTGTCCTGCACAGCGAGAACGGCGTGCTCGGCATGGGCCCGGCGCCTGCGCTGGGCGAGGAAGATCCCGACCTGATCAACGCCGGCAAGCAGCCGGTGACGCTTTTGCCCGGTGGCGCCTTCTTCCACCACGCCGACTCGTTCGCGATGATGCGCGGCGGCCACCTCGACATCTGCGTGCTCGGCGCCTTCCAGGTGTCGGCCACCGGCGACCTGGCCAACTGGCACACCGGCGCGCCGGATGCGATCCCCGCGGTCGGCGGCGCGATGGATCTGGCCCTCGGCGCGAAGAAGACGTATGTGATGATGGAACACCTGACCAAGTCCGGCGAAAGCAAGATCGTCGCGCAGTGCAGCTACCCGCTCACCGCCATCGCCTGCGTGAGCCGCATCTATACCGACCTCGCCGTGATCGACGTGACGCCGCAGGGGCTGAAGGTGCTCGACATCATCGACGGTCTGAGCCTGGCCGAGCTGCAACGCCTGACCGGCGTCCCGCTAAGCCACTGACATCGCCTGATTCATCGAAACGGAGACATCCCATGACCCACGCCTTCATTTGCGACGCATTGCGCACACCCATCGGCCGCTACGGCGGTGCCCTGTCTTCCGTGCGCACCGACGACCTCGGCGCGATCCCGCTGAAGGCGCTGATGGCGCGCCATCCGACACTCGACTGGCAGGCAGTGACCGACGTGATCTTCGGCTGTGCCAACCAGGCCGGCGAAGACAACCGCAACGTCGCCCACATGTCCAGCCTGCTCGCCGGGCTGCCGATCGAACTTCCCGGCGCCACCATCAACCGCCTGTGCGGCTCGGGCATGGACGCGGTGGGCACCGCCGCACGCGCCATCAAGTCCGGCGAGGCCGAGCTGATGATCGCGGGCGGCGTGGAGAGCATGAGCCGCGCGCCCTTCGTGATGCCCAAGGCCGAGAGCGCCTTCAGCCGCGCCAACGCCGTCTACGACACCACCATCGGCTGGCGCTTCGTCAACAGGCTCATGAAGGAGATGCATGGCGTCGACTCGATGCCCGAGACGGCCGAGAACGTGGCCACCGACCACGGGATCGAACGCGCCGCGCAGGACCGCATGGCGCTGGCCTCGCAGCTCAAGGCGGTGGCGGCGCAGAAGGCCGGCTTCTTCGACGCCGAGATCACGCCGGTGACGATCGCGCAGAAGAAGGGCGACGCCATCGTCGTGACGAAGGACGAGCACCCGCGCGAGACCAGCCTGGAATCGCTGGCCAGGCTCAAGGGCGTGGTGAGGCCCGACGGCACGGTGACGGCCGGCAACGCCTCGGGCGTGAACGACGGCGCCTGCGCGCTGCTGCTGGCCGGCGAGCGCGCGCTGTCTCGCCACGGCCTGACGCCACGCGCCCGCGTCGTCGGCATGGCCACCGCCGGCGTGCCGCCGCGCATCATGGGCATCGGCCCGGCGCCGGCCACGCGCAAGGTGCTAGCGCAGACCGGCCTGACGCTGGCGCAGATGGACGTGATCGAGCTCAACGAAGCCTTCGCGGCCCAGGGCCTGGCGGTGCTGCGCGAGCTGGGCATCGCCGACGACGACGCTCGCGTCAACCCGAACGGCGGCGCGATCGCGCTCGGCCACCCGCTGGGCGCCAGCGGCGCGCGGCTCGTGACCACCGCGATCAATCAGCTGCACCGGATCGGCGGCCGTTACGCGCTGTGCACCATGTGCATCGGCGTGGGCCAGGGCATCGCGCTGATCGTGGAGCGCGTGTGAACAGCCTCGCCGACATCGAGGCGGCGGCGGCACGCATCGCGCCGCACGTGCGGCGCACGCCAAGCTGGGTGCTGCCCAGCAGCGCGCTGCAGATCGACGGGCCACCCTTCGAGGTCTGGCTCAAGCT
Organism: Rhizobacter sp. AJA081-3; assembly: GCF_017795745.1. Classification (GTDB taxonomy): domain Bacteria; phylum Pseudomonadota; class Gammaproteobacteria; order Burkholderiales; family Burkholderiaceae_C; genus Piscinibacter. The sequence continues at coordinate 4,400,138 of NZ_CP059067.1, forward strand.
GGAGCAGTTGCAGGTCTCGGGCAGCTTCAAGGCGCGCGGCATGTTCAACCGGCTGCTGGACAACCCCATCCCGGCCGCCGGCGTGATAGCCGCGTCGGGCGGCAACGCCGGCATCGCCACTGCCACCGCCGCGCGAGCGCTCGGCGTGCCGGCCGAGATCTTCGTGCCCACGGTCATTTCGCCGGCCAAGCGCGAGCGGCTGGAAGGGCTGGGCGCGCGCGTCGTCGTCACTGGCGCGGTCTACGCCGAAGCCCTGGCCGCTTGCGAGAAGCGCCAGCGCGAGACAGGCGCGCTGATGACCCACGCCTACGACCAGCCGGAAGTGCTGGCCGGTGCCGGCACGCTGGCGCGCGAGATCGAGCAGCAGCGCGGCGTGCCCGACGCGCTGCTGGTCAGCGTGGGCGGCGGCGGGCTGATCGGCGGCATCGCCTCGTGGTTCGCCGGGCGCACGCAGGTCGTCGCGCTCGAGCCGCAAGGCGCGCCGACGCTGCACCGCGCGCTGGCCGCCGGCACGCCGGTGGACGTGGAGGTGAGCGGCCTCGCCGCCGACGCGCTGGGCGCGCGGCGCATCGGCGCGCTGGCCTGGGAGGTGGTGCAGCGCCACCCGGTGACTTCGCTGCTGCTCGACGACGCGGCCATCCGCGAAGCGCAGCGCCTGCTGTGGCAATCGTTCAAGCTGGCTGTCGAGCCGGCGGCGGCCCTGCCGCTGGCCGCGTTGCGCAGCGGCGCGTGGCGGCCGCTCGAAGCTCAGCGGGTCTGCCTGATCGTCTGTGGCGCGAACGTCGACCCGGCCACGCTGAACTGACGTCGACCGTCAGTGCAGTGCCGGCTCCGGTGTGATCGTGCGCTGGCTCAGCCGCTCAAGCACGCGCCCGAGCGCCGCCACCGCCTGATCCACCTGCGCCCGCTCGATCACCAGGGGCGGCGCCAGGCGCACCACCGTGTGGTGGGTGTCCTTGGTCAGCACGCCCTCGGCCATCAGTGCCTCGCACACCGCGCGGGCGCTGGCGAAGGCCGGATCGATCTGCACGCCGACCAGCAGCCCCTTGCCGCGGATGTCGGTGATGGCCGGGTGGCGCAAGGCGCGCAGGCTGGCCACCAGGTGTGCGCCTTCGCGCTGTGCCCGCTCGGCGAGATGTTCATTCTCCAAGGTCTGCAACGCGGCCAGCCCGACCGCTGCGGCCAGCGGGTTGCCACCGAAGGTGCTGCCATGGTCTCCGGGTGTGAACTGGGCCATCACGTCGGCTCGGGCCAGGAACGCGCTCACCGGCAGCAAACCGCCGCCCAGCGCCTTGCCGAGCGTCAGGCCATCGGGCTTCACGCCTTCGTGGTCGCAGGCGAGCATGGCGCCGGTGCGGCCCAGGCCGGTCTGCACCTCGTCGCAGATCATCAGCACGTTGTGGCGCGTGCAGATCTCGCGCACGGCGCGCAGGTAACCCGCCGGCGGCACCACGATGCCGGCCTCGCCCTGGATGGGCTCGACGATGAAGGCGGCAGTCTCAGGCGTGATCGCCGCTTCCAGCGCGGCGGCATCGCCGAAGGGCACGCTGGCGAAGCCGGGCGCGAAAGGTCCGAAGCCGTCGCGGTATTGCGCTTCGCTGGAGAAGCCGACGATGGTGGTGGTGCGCCCGGCGAAGTTGCCCTCCGCCACCAGGATGCGCGCTCGCCCCTCGGGCACACTCTTGACCTTGTAGGCCCACTTGCGCGCCGCCTTGATCGCCGTCTCGACCGCCTCGGCGCCCGAATTCATCGGCAGCGCGCGGTCCATGCCGGTGGCGCGTGTCAGCGCCTCCAGGAAGGCGCCCAGCCGGTCGGTGTGGAAGGCGCGCGAGGTGATCGCCAAGCGCTGCGCCTGCTCGGTGAGCGCCTTCACCAGCACCGGGTGGCCGTGGCCGAAGCTCACCGCGGAGTAGGCCGACATCATGTCGAGATATCGGCGGCCCTCGGTGTCGAACAGCCAGACGCCCTCGCCGCGCGAGATCACCACCGGCAGCGGGTGGTAGTTGTGCGCGCCATGGCGGGCTTCGAGCTCGATCGGGTCGGCCGTGGCGGTGCGCGAACGGAGCGCGGCGGCGCGGGCAGTGGTGCTCATGGCGGTTTCCTGCAATGGATCCTGAATCTCGCCACTCTAGGCGCCACTGAGCGAAATGTGCTTTCCAAGAGTTGCATCGATCCGCCGATCGGCGCATGCTTCTTGCACAGTAGGACGACTCCGACATGGAAGCCACCCCTCTCGACGCCATCGACCGCAAGATTCTCGAGGCCTTGCAGGCCGACGGCCGCGCCACCAACGTCGAGCTCTCCGCGCGCGTGCACCTCTCGGCGCCGCAGTGTTTTCGCCGCGTGCGCGCGCTGGAGGAGCGCGGCGTCATTCGCAGCTACGCCGCGCAGGTGCAGCCCGGGGCGATCGGCCTGGGCGTGATGGCCTATGTCAGCCTGAACATCGCCGGCGAGCAGTTCGGGCGCGTGCGCGAGATCGAGGCGAGCATCCGCACCTTTCCGCAGATTCTCGAATGCCACACGGTCTCTGGCGACAGTGACTACTTGCTCAAGGTGGTGGCTCGCGACCTGAAGAGCCTGTCGCAGTTCCTCACCGACCGGCTGATGCAGGTGCCTGGCGTCGACGATGTACGGTCGATGATCTGCCTGGAGGAGATCAAGGCGCCCGCGCCGCTGCCGGTTGAACCCTGAGCCAGTGTAGGCAAATTGCGCGAATACCGCGCAGAAGTTTGCTTTCTGAACATCTGCGGGCCGTTTGCCGCTAGATTGACTTGGCTCACGAGACAGACCGCATGTTCGCCCCCGTTTCCCCCGCCGACCCGACCGACAGCGCCATGCCACAGCGCCGCGACCTGATCGCCGGCCTGGAGAAGGGCCTGGCGGTGATCTGCGCCTTCGACCAGGATCGCCCGCTGCTCAGCGTCACCGAGGTCGCCGAGCGCTGCCAGCTGACCCGCGCTGCCGCGCGCCGCTACCTGATCACGCTGGAGCACCTGGGCTTCGTGCGCAGCGAGCGCGGGCGCTGGTCGCTCAGCGCGAAGGTGTTGCGGCTGGCGCAGAGCTACATGCACTCCGGCCGGCTGCCGCGCCTCGTGCAGCCCGAGTTGCACCGGCTCGTCGCGGCGCTGAAAGAGGCCTCGTCGGCCGGTGTGCTCGACGGCGACGACGTCATCTGCATCGCTGCGCTCACCGCCGGCCATCTGGTGTCGAGCACGCTGCAGCCGGGCACGCGCGTACCGGCCTTCTGCACCGCCAATGGCCGCGTGCTGCTGGCCGCGCTGCCGCAGGCGCAAAGCGACGCCTGGCTGGGCGGCCGCGCCTTCGGCGCGCTGACGCCGCACACCCTCACCGACCCCGAGCGGCTGCGCGCCGAGCTCGCACGAGTGCGCAGCCAGGGTTACGCGCTGGTCGACCAGGAACTGGAGATCGGCCTGCGCACGATCTCCGTGCCGCTGCTCAGCGCCGACGGCGCGGTGCTCGCCGCCATCAACGTCAGCGCGCACGCCGCGCGCCGCTCGGCTGAACAGCTCATCGACGAATGCCTGCCCGCGCTGCGCCAGACCCAGGCCACGCTCCGCCGGCTGCTCTGATTCCGAAGATCATCACCAGGAGACACCCCATGAAAGTCCAGGTCGCCATCATCGGCGCCGGCCCCTCGGGCCTGCTGCTCGGCGCCTTGCTGCACAAGGCCGGCATCGACGCCGTGATCCTCGAGGCGAAGACCCCCGAGTACGTGCTCGGCCGCATCCGCGCCGGCGTGCTCGAGCAGGTCTGCGTCGACCTGCTCGACGAAGTCGGCGTCGGCGAGCGCATGCACCGCGAGGGCCTGGTGCACGGCGGCTTCGAGCTGTGTTTCGGCGGGGCCCGGCACCGCATCGACATGAAGACGCTCACCGGCGGCAAGCAGGTGATGGTCTACGGCCAGACCGAGGTCACGCGAGACCTGATGGACGCGCGCCGCGCCGCCGGCCTGACGACGATCTACGAGGCCGCCGACGTGAGCCTGCACGACTTCGACGGCCCGAAGCCGCGCGTGCGCTACCGCAAGGACGGCGCGACGCACGAGATCGAGTGCGACTTCATTGCAGGCTGCGACGGCTTTCACGGCGTGAGCCGCGCGAGCGTGCCGGCCGGTGCGATCCGCAACTTCGAGCGTGTCTATCCGTTCGGCTGGCTGGGCGTGCTGTCGGACACGCCGCCGGTCGCGCACGAGCTGATCTACTCGAACCACGAGCGCGGCTTCGCGCTGTGCAGCATGCGCTCGATGACGCGCAGCCGGCACTATGTGCAGTGCTCGCTGGACGACAAGGTCGAGCAGTGGAGCGACGAAGCCTTCTGGGACGAGCTGCGCCGCCGACTCGACCCGGCCGCCGCCGAAGCGCTGGTCACCGGGCCGTCGATCGAGAAGAGCATCGCACCGCTGCGCAGTTTCGTCGCCGAGCCGATGCGCTTCGGCCGCCTGTTCCTCGCCGGCGACGCCGCGCACATCGTGCCGCCCACCGGCGCCAAGGGCCTGAACCTCGCCGCCACCGACGTGAGCTACCTGGGCGCGGCGATCACCGAGTACTACAAGGACCGATCCAGCGCCGGCATCGACACCTATTCGCAGCGCTGCCTGCGCCGCATCTGGCGTGCCGAGCGCTTCTCGTGGTGGTTCACCAACCTGATGCACAAGTTCCCGGAGACCGGCGAGTTCGGCCAGAAGATGCAGGCCGCCGAGCTCGACTACCTTGTCAACTCGGTGGCCGCCTCGACCACCATGGCCGAGAACTACGTCGGCCTGCCGCTCTAGCCGGCGGCTCAGGTCCCGCCGAAGTCGTTGCGCGGCGCGAAGTCGGGCACCACCTGAGGCCAGCTCAGCCGCGTGCGCATCACGCGCTGCGGCGGCGCGGGAAGGATGTCGCTGTTCACCGGCAGCATGTCGAACGAGCCGGCGAGCAGGTTCCACTGGTCGTCGAAGCGCATCTCCAGCAGCCCGCCGCTCGCCCCGGGGCCGAAGGCCGACAGGCTCACCGGCAGCGCCCCGTTTTCCTCCGTGCGCCTCAGCAGGTCGCCGTTGACGTCGAACTGCTCAGTCACCTTCTGCTGGTTGTAGGTGGCACCCCCGGCACCGCCCAGCGCGACCTGCACCTGCGTCACCTCCCGTGAGTCCCAAAGGACAGTGCCGCTGAAGTTGACGAGGAAGGCGCCTATCTGATTGACCATGCCGCTGCTGCCGCTCCAGGTGATCGTGGTGCGCGTGCGGGTGCTGGCGTCGTAGCGGCTGATGGTGCCGCTGGCGGTGAAGTCGGCGCGGCTGTGCACCGAAGCTGTCAGGAAACCTTGCGGAATGCCGTTGCGTGCGTAGGCGTCGGGCTCCAGGCGCCAGCCATGCACATCCGCACGCAGGCGCACGGTGATCGTCGTCGTGAGCGTGAGCTCGTCGATGGTCAGCACCGCCTGGATCGGGATCTCCCAGTGCGTGACCGGAACGACGTTGCTGCAGCGCCCGCCGTTGACCACTTGCACGTAGCCCCCACGCTCCAGTTCGTTCGGGCGCAGCGGGCCTTGCAGCAGCCCGCCTTCCCAGGTCGGGGTGGTCAGGGGCTGGGCTCCGGCCAGCAGCGGGTCGGCGGCACGCGCGAGCAGCGGCTCCGGAAATCGGCCTGAATCACTGCTGGCGGCCAGCAGCTGCGGCCCCATCGTCACCGTCTCGGGCTGTGACGGCTGCCGACTCACCGGCGCACCGGCCGCAGCGTGCCCGAACTGCCCGACGAGTTCGATCTCGAGCGTGTTTTCCTTGATCAACACGTAGTCGATCGTCGGCAGCAGCGTGTTCACGAAGAGGGCCGGCTCGCGCTCCTGGAGGTAGTCGATCGACGCATTGCCTTCACCGGCCAGGCCTCGCGACATCAGGTGGGAGAGCGTCTCGCCCATGCCGTATGCGCGCAGCCGCGGCTCGGCCTTCTGGGGCACGTTTCGCCCGTCGAGCTTGTTGGTGGCCAGATTCAGCTGGATCAGGTCGTCGGCGAAGGCCAGCATGCGCTGCCAGGGCACGGCGCTGCGCCAGACGAGGATGTGGCGCAGGTGCGCCGAGGTCAGCACCTGCACCCAGTCGGACATGTCCGGCGCACCGGTCAGGTTGAAGATGCCGACGCTCTCGACTGGGAAGTTCCAGAAGTTCAGCCTCGCCCAGTCCGGGCCGATGGCCAGCCCTGAGATGGCTTCCCAGGCGCCATTCACGCCGCGCAGCCGCACGGCGTGGGCCACGATCCCGGCCTTCAGGTCGGTTTCATAGCGGGCCAGGTTGGCCTCGCTGGCCAGCGTGTCGAGACAGATCAGCGTGCGCGGGCTGGCGTCCGGCCCGGCCTGCGCCGCCTGGGCGGTGAGGAAGAACACGCCGTCGCCCTGCACCGTTCGCAGGCCCTCGATGCCGTTCATCAACGACGGATCGATCGTCTCGCCGCTGACGGCACCCGGCAGCACGAAACCTCGGCCCAGCGCCATGGTGCGCAGTTGCGGCAACGTGTTGGCGTCGACCCAGTCACTGCACAGGTGCGCGGCATCCACGCCCGAGCTCAGGGGCACCTCGCCGAACGTGTCCACCTGGCGGTACTGCTGGCCCGTGAGGATGGCGGGCGTGTCGAACTCCCCAGCGGCAGCGGCCCGCTTGCGCGGGCCACCGGCACGCAGCGGCGCCGCGGGAGCGGTACCCGTGGCCGGTGCCGGCTCCAGATTGTTCGGCACGACCAGGTACTGCCCGTCGGTGAATCGCGCCCAGACGTTGCCGACGCGGGAGGAGATGCCCACGCTCTCCAGCCCGGGCAGCGCCTGCAGCGCGAGTGCGAGGGCCGCACTGTCGAACCGAGCTGCACCCGCTGCCAGCCCGGCCACCGCCGCGCGAGTCGACTCCAGCGTGGCCAGCCTCAATGCCGGGCTGACCGCGGCGCCGGGCGTCCCGCTGCCGGGTGCACCGCCTCCACCGGAACCGCCGCCACTGCCACCACCCCCAGCACTGCCGTCGCCGGCAGCCGAGTCGCCGCCCCCACCGCAGGCAGCCAACCCGCCTGTCGAGAGCAGCACCATGCCGGGTCCGGCCAGAGCCAGGAAACGCCGGCGTCTCTCGTCGATTCGATCCATCGCCCTCTCCCACCGATCAGCCGCGCAGATCACGCAGCCGCAGTCTGGTCGGACGGCCGTTATGCGGGCGTTACGGCCGCTGGCGCGGCATCAGGGGGCTCGTCGCCGGCTCAATGGCTCGCCACCGCGAGCCACTTGTCCAGCGTCGCCGGCTCGGCCAGCAAGGCCTCGCTCTCGCCGCGGTGCACCACGGCGCCGCGGTCGAGCACCACGGCCGTGTGCGTGATCGGCAGGATCAGGCGCGGGTTCTGCTCGACGATGATGGCCGACATGCCTTCGTCGCGCACGACGCGCGCGATCGAGCGCAGCAGCTCCTCGACGATGATCGGCGCCAGGCCTTCGAGCGGCTCGTCGAGCAGCAGCAGCTTGGGGTTGAGCACCAGCGCGCGCGCCACGGCGAGCATCTGCTGCTCGCCGCCGGAGAGCTCGTTGCCCATGTTCGTGCGGCGCTCAGCCAGGCGCGGGAACATCTCGTAGGCCCGCGCCACCGTCCATGGCCCGGGGCGTGCCACGGCGGTGAGGTTCTCGTCGACGGTCAGCGACTTGAAGATGTTGCGCTCCTGCGGCACCCAGCCGATGCCGGCGGCGGCGCGCTTGAACGAGGGCAGCGTGCTGATGTCTTCGCCGTCGAGCATGATGCGCCCGGCGTGGCGGCGCGTCGCGCCGACCAGCGTGTTCAGCAGCGTCGTCTTGCCGGTGCCGTTGCGGCCAAGCAGTGCGAGCGAACGGCCTTTCTCCAGCACCAGGTCGACGCCCTGCACCACCACGGCCTCGCCATAGCCCGACTTGAGGCCTTCGACCCGCAGCAGATCAGCCATGCGGCGTGCCCTCCCCGAGGTAGACCGACTTCACCCGCGGATCGTTGGCGATGCTCTTCACGTCGCCCTCGGCGAACAGCGCGCCGTTGACCAGCACCGACACCGTGCGCGCGAAGTTGAAGACCAGGTCCATGTCGTGCTCGATGAGCAGCACCGTCACCTCGGCAGGCAGCGCGTTGACGATGTCGAAGATCTCCTGCCGCTCGCCCTCAGGCACACCGGCCACCGGTTCGTCGAGCAGCAGCACGCGCGGCGCGCAGGCCAGCGCCGTGGCGATCTCGAGCTGGCGGCGTTTGCCGTAGGCCAGCAGCGCGACCTTCTGGTCCTGCACGTCGTCGAGGTGGAACTGCGCAAGCAGCTGCTCGCAGCGCGCCGCGACACGCTCGTCGCGGCCCAGCGGCTGCCAGAAGCGCGCGCTGATGCCGAGCTGGTTCGAGACCGTGAGCGCCAGCGACTGCAGCGGCGTCAGCTCGTTGAACAGCTGATTGATCTGGAAGGTGCGCACGATGCCGCGACGCACCCGCTGGTGCGAGGGCAGCTTCGTGATGTCCTCGCCCTCGAGCATCACCGTGCCCGCGCTCGGCTCCAGCACGCCGGTGAGCAGGTTGATCAGCGTGGTCTTGCCCGCGCCATTCGGGCCGATCAGCGCCTGGCGCGCACCCTTCTCGACCTTCAGCGACACGTCGTTGGTGGCCGCGAAGCCGCCGAAACGCTTCACCAGGTTGCGGGTTTCGAGGACGATGCTCATGACTTCCTGAACCACGTCCAGGGCTTGAAGAAGCGATCGCGCCCGACCATCACCAGCACGACCAGGAACAAGCCGAGCCAGAAGGTCCAGTACTGCGGCGTCCAGGCCGACAGCACGCTGTGCATCAGCTTGAAGCCGATGGCGCCGAGCACGCCGCCCCACAACCAGCCGGTGCCACCGATGATCAGCATCAGCATCACGTCGGCGCTGCGGTGGAAGTCGAGCACGTCGAGCGACGCAAAGCCGGTGGTCTGCGCCAGCAGCGCCCCGGCCGTGCCGGCCATCGCGGCAGCGAGGGTGTAGACGGCGCCCAGGCGCAGGTCGACATTCAGGCCGATCGCGGCGGCACGCAGCCGGTTGTCGCGGATCGCGCGCAGCGACCAGCCGAAGGGCGAGGCCACGATGCGCCGCGCGATCAGCAGGCAGATCACCAGCAGCACCAGCGAGTAGGCGAAGGCGGTGCGGCCGTAGAGGTCGAACTCGAAGCGGCCGAGCAGCGAACCCATGCTCACGCCTTGCAGGCCGTCGGCACCGCCGGTGAACTCGAGCTTGTTCGCCAGTTCGTAGAGGATGGCCGCCACGCCCAGCGTGATCATCAGCCGCGCCAGGTCGGAGCCGCGCATCACCAGCACGCTGGACAGCGCACCGAGCAGCGCTGCGGCGGCAGTGGCCACGACCAGGCCGACCAGCGGATCGGGCATCACGTGCTTGGCGAACAGCGCCGCCGTGTAGGCCCCGACGCCGAAGAACGCCGCGTGGCCCAGCGAGATGATGCCGGCGTAGCCGAGGATCAGGTCGAGCGAGAGCGCGAACAGCGCGAAGATGGCGATCTCGTTGCCCAGCAGCGAGTGCTCGTTGCCGGCGGCGAACCACGAGATCACGAGCGCCGCGACGAGCACCAGTTCCCAGGGCCGCCAGCGACGGTCGGCGGCGATCGACTGTGCGGCGCTCATCGCGTGGCCCCCCGGCCGAACAGGCCCTGCGGGCGCCAGAACAGGATGACCACCATCAGCAGGTAGACGACGAAGGCACCGAGCTGCGGCACGTAGTACTTGCCCATCACGTCGGCGATGCCCAGCAGCAGCGCCGCCAGCAGCGGCCCGGTGATCGTCGTGGTGCCGCCGACCGAGACGACGATCAGGAAATAGATCATGAACTTGAGCGGGAAGCTCGGGTCCAGGCCGAGCACCTCGGCGCCCAGGGCGCCGCCCAGGCCGGCCAGGCCCGAGCCGACGGCGAAGGTGATGCTGAACACTTGATTGACATTGATGCCCAGGCCGGCGGCCACGCGCGGGTCATCGACCGCGGCACGCAGCCGGCTGCCGAAGCGCGTGCGGCCGAGCACCCACTGCAGCATCAGCGTGAGCAGCAGGCACACGACGATGATGAACAGGCGGTACTTGCCGATGCCCACATCGGCGATCTCGAAGCGGCCCTGCAGCCACTGCGGCAGCTTGACGATCTGCTGCTGCGAGCCGACCAGCCAGTCGACCGCCGCAACGGTCATGAACACCAGGCCGATCGAGAACAGCACGTGGTCCAGATGCGGCCGCTTGTACATCGGCCGGTAGAGCAGCCGCTCGGCCACCGCGCCCACCAGCGCCGGCAGCAGGAAGGCCAGCGGCAGCGTGGCCAGGAAGGGCACGCCGGCGCGGTCCATCAGCAGCACGGTGACGTAGCCGCCAGCCATCGCGAAGGCGCCGTGCGCGAGGTTGACGAAGTTCATCAACCCGAGCGTCACCGCCAGCCCGACGGCGAGCACGAACAGCAGCATGCCGTAGGCGATGCCGTCGAACAGCAGAGTGAGCATGTTCAGAGGCCCTCTGGGGAGGGCTTCTTCTCGGTTACTTGGACTTCCCGGGATCTTTCATCGCCTTGATGGCGTCGAACTCGACGTTGTGCAGTTCGCCGCCGACCTTCTCGACCTTGCGCACGTACATGTCGTGCACGATGTCGCGCGTCTGCGCGTCGATCAGCACCGGGCCGCGCGGGCTCTCGAAGATCTGGCCCTTCATGCCGGCCAGCAGCGCGTCGCCGCCGACGCCTTTGCTCGCCTTCAGGCCTTCGACGATGACACGCATGCCGTCGTAGCCACCCACAGCCATGAAGTTCGGCCGCATGCCGTTGTTGGCCTTCTTGAAGGCCTCTACGAACTTCTGGTTGACCGCCGACTTGTGGTTGGCCGCGTAGTGGTGCGAGGTGACCACGCCGAGCGCCACGTCGCCCATGTCGTTGAGCTGGTCGTCGTCGGTGATGTCGCCGGTGCCGATCAGGCGGATGCCGGCCTTGTCGAGGCCGCGCTCGGCGAACTGCTTCATGAAGGCCGCGCCCTGGCCCGAGGGCAGGAACACGAACAGCGCCTGCGGGCTGGCGTCGCGCACCTTCTGCAGCACCGGCGCGAAGTCCGGTGCGCGCAGCGGCGTGCGAAGCTTGTCGACCACCTGGCCGCTGTTGAGCGTGATGCGGTCGGCGAAGTACTTCTCGGCGTCGATGCCCGGGCCGTAGTCGCTGACCAGGGAGACGACCTTCTTGATGCCGTTCTTGTTCGCCCACTCGGCGATCGCCACCGCCGCCTGCGGCAGCGTGAAGCTGGTGCGCACCACGTAGGGCGAGGCCTCGGTGATGGCCGAGGTGGCGGCGGCCATCACGACCATCGGCGTCTTGCTCTGCGTGGCGATCGGCGCGGTGGCCATCGCCGAGGGCGTGATGCCGAAGCCGGCCAGTGCGACGACCTTGTCGTTGACCACCAGCTCTTGCGCGAGTCGGCGCGTCTGGTCCGGCGTGCTGGCGTCGTCCTTGACTATCACCTCGACCTTGCGGCCACCGATCACCGGATTGTTCTGCGCCATGTAGAGCTTGACCGCGGCATCGATCTGCCGGCCGGTCGAGGCCTGCTGGCCGGTCATGGGCAGGACGAGGCCGATCTTGATCGGGCCGGTGTCGGCCGCCGAGGCCGTCTGCGCGGCCAGGCCGAGGCCCAGGGTCATCGTGGCGGCCGCCAGGGCACGCAGGGTGGTGCGCTTGTGCATGAAGCTGTCTCCAGAGAAGGGCCCGTGCAAGCTGCCGGGCCGGACGAGTCGAACCATGATCATCGCCGACCGCGGGAGAACCCTGAGGGCCCGCACGGCGCAGCCTGCCATTGTGCGGCGCGATGTTGCGGCATGGCCGATCCACGGACAACGAGGATCATCCACTAGCAGCTATCGCAAACCGGCATGCCCGCATTCGCGGGCCGGACGCGCTACAGGTCGAGCACCAATCGCGCCGAACGAGCACGCGAGCAGCAGGGCAGGAGCTGATCGCCGGCGGCCTGCTCCTCGGGCGTGAGGTAGAGGTCTCGGTGCTCGGGCTCGCCTTCGATGACGCGCGTCAGGCAGGTGCCGCACACCCCTTGTTCGCAGGACGTGGCCACCGTCACGCCGGCCTCGGCCAGCGCCTGCACGATGCTGCGATCGGCCGGCACGACGACGATGCGTCCGGAGCTGGCCAGCTGCACCTCGAAGGACGCGTCGCCCGCGACCGGCGCGACTTCGGCGGCGAAGTACTCGCAATGCAGCTGCGATTCGGGCCAGCCCTGCGCGCGCGCGGCGCCGAGCACCGCGTCCATGAAGCCCTTGGGCCCGCACACGTAGAGGTGCCGCCCGGCGGGCCGCTCCGCCAGCAGCGCGGCGATGTCCAGGCGCTGCTCCGGCGCGCCGTCGTCGTGGTGGAACTGCACGCGCGGCGCGAACGCCGAGCGCGCGATGCGCTCCACGAAGGCCGTGCGTGGCCGCGAGCGCGTGCAGTAGTGCATCTCGAAGGCCGCGCCGACGTTGCCCAGCCGCTCGGCCATGCACAGGAGCGGGGTGATGCCGATGCCGCCGGCCAGCAGCAGGTGGCTGCCGGCCTCGTGGGCGAGCGCGAAGTGGTTCTTCGGCGTGCTGATGGTCAGCGCCTCGCCTTCCTTCACCGCATCGTGCATGGCTTTCGAGCCGCCGCGCGAGGCTGGATCGCGCAGCACGGCGATCAGGTAGCGGTGCGTCTCGGTCGGGTCGTTGCACAGCGAGTACTGGCGCGTCAGGCCGCCGGGCAACTGCACGTCGACATGGGATCCCGCCGAGAACGCCGGCAGCGGCTTGCCGTCGGCGCTGACCAGCTCGAAGCTGCAGATGCCTTCGGCCTCGACCGTCTTGCGCGCGACGCGCACCGAGAGGGTCGCGCCGCTCATGCCGCTGACTTCTCTTGATCGACCAACCGATCGATGATGCGCCGCGCCTGCACTCCGCCGAGATCGGTGTTCAGTGACAGCAGCTTGCGCTCCGGCCGGGCGAGCAGGTTGCGCTGCTGAGATTCGAGCATCTCCAGGTCTTCCATGAAGACCTTGCCCTGCGACTCGCGGATCGACGCGGTGAGCGCCTTGTCCTCGGGACGGAAGTTGCGCGCCAGGCCCCAGAAGTACCAGATCGAGGTCTCGGTCTCGGGCGTAATCAGGTCGACCACGATGCCCGAGGTCTTGGCCGTGGCCGGCGCATCGAAGCCGCCCTGGCCCGCCAGCGCCACGCCCACGTCGATGAGCACGGACGACGGCGGCACGAAGCGGCAGCGCTGCCAGCGGTCCACCGTGGCCTGGTCGTCGTGGCCGTTGCCGCGCATCGCGGCCTGCCAGAAGGGCGGCGCCTTCACGCCGGGCATCTCGCGGCGGGTGATGACGACGTCGCCTTCTGCCGTCGTCTGCGCCGGCACCTCGTCGAGTTCCTGCTGGCCGATGCTGGTGGAGTGCACGTACTTCTCGTGCGTCAGGTCCATCAGGTTGTCGATCATCAGGCGGTAGTCGCACTTCACATGGAACATGCCGCCGCCGAAGGCCCAGGCCGGGTCCTCGGCCCAGGCGAGGTTCGGCAGCAGCGCCGGGTCGGCTTTGGCGGCCTCGCCCGGCCACACCCAGACGAAGCCGTAGCGCTCGATCACCGGGTAGCGGGCCACCGGAGGGAAACCGCGCACACGCTGCCCGGGCATGGCGACGGCCTTGCCCTCGCAGCCCATCTCCAGGCCGTGGTAGCCGCAGACCAGCTTGCCCTCGATCACGCGGCCCAGCGACAGCGGCGCGCCGCGGTGCGGGCACCAGTCGTCCAGACCGACTGCCTGGCCCTCGGGGCCGCGGAAGAAGACGATGCGCTCGCCGCAGACCGTGCGGCCCAGCGGCTTCTCGTCGATGTCGGCCGGGGTACAGGCCACATACCATGTGTTCTTGGGATACATCGTCGTCTCCTGATCCTGAGGCACTTGCAGATTGGATCCAATTGTGCGACAAACCGACTCCATGGCGCAACAGAAAGCCATTTATGGATCCAATTGAAGCCTCCAGCCCTGATTCGAGCAGCGTCGTCGCGACCTTGCGGCAACTCATCGTCAACGGCCGGCTGCCGGCTGGCGAACGACTGGTGGAGATCCCGGTGGCCGAGTCGCTGGGCGTCTCGCGCACGCCGGTACGGCTGGCCTTCCGCGCGCTGGAGCAGGAAGGCCTGCTGGAGAAGGCCGGCAAGCGCGGCTACGTCGTTCGCCGCTTCTCGGAGGCCGACGTGCGTTCGGCCATCGAAGTGCGCGGCACGCTGGAAGGCCTGGCGGCCCGGCATCTGGCCGAGCGCGGCATGACCGATGCGGTGCGCGAGACGCTGGCCGGCTGCATCGCCGAAGGCGCCGCCGTGCTGGCCAAGGGATTCCTCGTCGACGAGGACATCGGCCGCTGGGGCCGCCTGAACAAGCGTTTCCACGACGCGCTCGTCGACGCGCAGGACAGCCGCGTCATCGCCGACGCCATCGCGCGCAACAACCACCTGCCCTTTGCCTCGGCCGACTCGCTGGCGCTCGACCGTGCCGCCCTGCCTTCGGAATACCAGAAGCTGCGCATCGCCCAGCTGCAGCACCAGCTCGTCTTCGACGCGCTCACCCAGCGCGAGTCGGCGCGCGTCGAGATGCTGATGCGCGAACACGCCTGGGTCGGCTTCCGCTATGGGCAGCTGTTCGATCCGGCTCCAGCCACTGCGCCGTCACTGTCATGATTTCACCCACCCCGCCTCACGGAGACATACGATGACCGCCCGCACCACGCCCCCGTTCCGCGCCGACCATGTCGGCAGCTTCCTGCGACCGAAGTACCTGCTCGATGCGCGCGAGCAGTTCTTCGTGAAGAAGGAGATCACCGCCGCGCAGCTTCGCGCGGTGGAAGACAAGGCGATCACCGAGATCGTGAAGTTCCAGCAGGACGTGGGGCTGCAGTCGATCACCGACGGCGAGTTCCGCCGCACCTACTTCCACATCGACTTCCTCGAGCAGCTCGGCGGCGTGAAGACCGACATCCCGGTCACCATCCGCAAGCCCGACGGCACCGAGGAGCTGGCGCCGCCGGTGATGCGCGTGATCGGCAAGGTCGAGCACGTGAAGGACATCCAGCGCGCCGACTTCGAGTATCTGAAGAGCCAGGTCGCCGCGGGCCTGACGCCCAAGGTGACGATCCCCTCGCCCACCATGCTGCATTTCCGCGGCGGGCGCGCCGGCATCAGCAAGGAGCACTACCCGGAGCTCGACCCCTTCTTCTACGACGACGTGGCCAAGGCCTACGGCGACGAGCTGAAGAGCCTGTTCGACGCCGGCTGCCGCTACGTGCAGATGGACGACACCAACATGGCGTATCTCTGCGACGAGAAGATGCGCGAGGCGGCCCGCCAGCGCGGCGACGACCCCAACGAGCTGCCGCACCGCTACGCGAAGTTCATCAACAAGGTGGTGGCGCACAAACCGGCCGGCATGACGCTGGCCATGCACCTGTGCCGCGGCAACTTCAAGAGCACGCATGCGGCGGCCGGCAACTACGAGCCGGTGGCCGAGGCGCTGCTCGCCGAGATGAACCTCGACGCCTTCTTCCTCGAGTACGACGACGATCGCTCGGGCGACTTCCGCCCGCTGCGCTACCTGCCCAAAGGCAAGATCGTCGTGCTCGGCCTGGTGACCACCAAGTTCGGCGAGATGGAGAGCAAGGACGCGCTTAAGCGCCGCATCGAGGAGGCATCCAAGTACGCGCCTCTGGACCAGCTGTGCCTGAGCCCGCAGTGCGGCTTCTCCAGCACCGTGCACGGCAACAACATCGCGGTGGAGGCGCAGCGCGCCAAGCTGAAGCTCGTGGTGGAGACCGCGAGAGAAGTCTGGGGTTGAGCCGCGACTTGCACTTTCGCACGACCGTGCTAAAGTGGCCGTCATGGTCACGGACAGTTCCATCACGGTCGAGGCGAAGACGCAGCGCAGCGGGCTGACGCTCGCGGCCATCCTCGACACCGCGCTCGAGATGGCCGCCGCCGACGGGCTGGAGAGCCTGACCGTCGGCGAGGTGGCCAAGCGTCTGGGCCTGTCCAAGAGCGGCGTGTTCTCGCGCATCGGCTCGCGCGAGGCGCTGCAGAAGGCGGTGGTCGAGGAATACGACCGCCGTTTCCTGCAGGACGTGTTCGTGCCCGCGATGCGCGAGCCGCGCGGCCTGCCGCGCCTGAACGCGATCATGCGGCTGTGGCTGCAGCGCGCCCGCGACGTCGAGATCCGCACCGGCTGCCTCTACTGCGCCGGCGCCTTCGAGTACGACGACCGAGAAGGCCCGCTGCGCGAGCTGCTGCTCGACGGCACGCGGCGCTGGCGCACCGCGCTCAAGCGCACCGCGATCCAGGCCATCGAGGCCGGCCACCTGAAACCCGACACCGATGCCGAGCAGCTCGTCTACGAGCTCGACGGCCTGTTCGTCGCGCTGATGCGCGAGGCGCGCTTCCTGCGCGACCCCCGTGCGGCCGACCGCGCCTGGTGCGCCTACGAGCGCCTGATCGCCTCGCAGCTGGCCGCGCCCGAGCGCCGCACGCGCCACTGAGCCCATCCCGCCATGAACGACGCGTTCCACCCCGTGGCCACAAGCCGCGCCCCTATTTCGCACGCTCGTGCGAAGAAAGAATCCACACCATGCTGATCATCGTTCTCGGTGCCGCCCTGCTGGCCGGCATCGGCTCCGCCACCTGGGCCCTGCTTCGCCTGTGGCAAGGTCTGCCGCGCCGCAACGCCGACCTGGTGCTGTTCTGACATGGCAGCGCCCACCTCTTCGGCGAACAACCCGGCCGCCGCCTTCTATGCCGCCAGCCCGGCGGCCCGCGCCCTGGGCGCCACGCTGCGACTGGCCGACCGGCTCGTGCCGGCCTGGGGCACGCGCGGCGCGCTGCGGCTGTTCTTCACGCCCTTGCCCTGGAAGCTCGCGGCGAGGCGGCCGTTGCCCTCGCCCTGGCAGCTGACGCTTTGGCCTTTCGAAGGTGTGCAGTTGGCCAGCCATCGGCGCGCCGACGCGCCGCCGGGCCGGCCCGTCGTGCTGCTCGTGCACGGCTGGGCCGGCAGCGCGGGGCAGATGCTGCGGTTGGGCGACCGGCTCGCAGACGCGGGTTTCGACCCGGTGCTGCTCGACCTGCCCGCGCACGGCCGCAGCGGCGGCTGGCGCTCGACGCTGCCGCAGTTCGGCCGCGCGCTGTTCGCCGCCACGGCGCGCCTGGGCCCGCTGCACGGCGTGGTCGCGCATTCGCTGGGTGCGCTGGCGGCGCTGCATGCGGCGGCGCGCGGCCTGCCGGTGCAGCACCTCGCGTTGATCGCGCCGTCGGCACCGCCGGCGCAGTTCCTCGACTGGTTCGCCGGCAGCTTTGGCCTGCCAGCAGGCATCAGCGCACG
This sequence comes from Rhizobacter sp. AJA081-3, assembly GCF_017795745.1. Lineage (GTDB taxonomy): Bacteria > Pseudomonadota > Gammaproteobacteria > Burkholderiales > Burkholderiaceae_C > Piscinibacter. The sequence goes on from NZ_CP059067.1 coordinate 4,417,541, forward strand.
CATGCGTTCACAGATCGAGCTGCGCGAACAGGTGAACCTCGGCGAGTACGAGCCCGGCTGGCTCGGCCCGCGGGTGATGCAGCCCAGCCTGGTGCTGCACGACGAGGCCGACCGTGTGGCTCCGTTCGGTGCCAGCCGCCGCCTCGCGAAAGCCATGCCCTCACTGCGGCTCGCATCGCACGCGGGCCTGGGGCACCGGCGCATCCTCGACGACGCGGCGGTCGCCGAGGCGGTGGCCGCGCACTTGCGGATCGAAGGGTCAGCCTGACGTGACCTCGGCGCGCACACCGCGCCGGCGTGCGGCCTGCTTCAGGCCGACCTTGAGCAGCAGCTCGACGAGCAGTGCCCGCTCGGCCGGCGAGAGGCCGGCGAGCGTGCCCTCTTCCATCGTTGCGGCGATCGCCTCGGCGCGCTTGACCAGCGCACGCCCGGCCGCGGTCAGGTGGATCAGCATGGCGCGGCGATCCTGCGTGCTGCGCACGCGCTCGACCCAGCCGCTCTCGACCAGCCGGTCCAGCGTGATCGCCATGTTCGGCGCGGAGATGTCGAGCGCCTCGCCGAGCTGCTTCTGGTTGACCTCGGAGTTCGAGGCCACCAGCATCAGGATCGAGTAGTCGACCACCTTCAGCCCGAGCGGCCCGAGGCTTCGGGCGAAGTCCTTGCGCAACTCGATCGCGGCGCGGCTGGCGGCATAACCCACCAGCGTGGTCAGGCGCGAGTGGTCGAGCCCGTGGCTGTCGGCCATGCCGGCGTGCGTCATGCCGCCTCGGGCGCGGCCAGGCGGGCCAGCGGCAACCAGCCCGCACGCGCCTGAGCCAGCGCATGGTCGAACTCGGGCCGCAGATGGGTGAAGCAGTGCGCGGCACTCTCGCACTTGGCACGATGGAAGTCGTCGCCTGCATGCTGCGGCCGGCTCGACAGGGCTTCTGCGCGCGCCCAGGCATGGGCGACCAGCGCCAGGCCGGTGGCGCGCAGCAGGTCGTCGGCGACGCGGAACGGCAGTTCGGCGTCTTCGCGCGAGGCGGCCACCACGTCAGCCGCAAGCTCGCCGAGAAGCCTCAGCTGCTCGAAGGCAGCCGGTCCATGGCGAGCTTCCGCCGGCAGCCCGGCTGCCAGCACCTCCAGCCAGGCCGCGAACTTGCGCCCGCCGTCGGCGACCAGCTTGCGCACCACGAGATCGATCGCCTGGATCTGGTTGGTGCCCTCGTAGATCATCGCGATGCGGGCGTCGCGCACGCACTGCTCCACACCCCAATCGTGCGTGTAGCCGTGGCCGCCGAAGACCTGCAGTGCCTCGCTGGCCAGCGCGAAGCCGTTGTCGGTGAGGAAGGCCTTGAGCACCGGCGTGAGCAGCGCGGCCTGGTCGTGCGCGCGATCGCGCACAGCGGCGTCGGGCGACTGCTCGGCCAGGTCGATCAGGTGCGCCGCCTCGTAGGCGATCAGCCGCGAGCCCTCGACCAGCACACGCTGGCGCAGCAGGGTGCGGCGCATCGCGGGATGCAGCACGATGGCGTCGGCCGCACCCTTGGCATCACCCCGCACCGGCGCCCGCGACTGCAGCCGCTCGTGCGCATAGACCAGGGCATTGCGGTGCGCGTTCTGCGCATGCGCCAGGCCCTGCAGCGCCACGTGCAGGCGCGCCGCATTCATCATCGCGAACATCGCCGCCAGGCCGCGGTTCGGCTCGCCGACCAGCCAGCCGGTGGCGCCCTCGAAGGCCATCACGCAGGTGGCGCTGCCCTTGATGCCCATCTTCTTCTCGACACCGTCGCAGCGCACCGCGTTGCGGGATCCGTCGGGCAGGAACTTCGGCGCCAGGAACAGCGAGATGCCCTTGGTGCCTGCGGGCGCATCGGGCAATCGCGCGAGCACCAGGTGCACGATGTTGTCGGTCAGGTCCTGCTCGCCGCCGGAGATGAAGATCTTCGTCCCCTTGAGGCGGTACGAGCCGTCGGCCGCCGGTGTCGCGCGGGTGGACAGCAGCCCGAGGTCGGAGCCGGCATGCGCCTCGGTCAGGCACATGGTCGACAGCCATTCGCCGCTGACCACCTTGCCGAGGTAGCGGTCCTTCAGCTCGGGCGAGGCATGTGCGTGCAGGCATTCGTAGGCGCCGTGCAGCAGGCCGGGGTACATGGTCCAGGCGTGGTTGGCCGCGGCGAGCATCTCGTAGAGCGCGGCGTTGAGTACCTGCGGCAGACCCTGGCCGCCGGCGTCGGGCGCGCAGGCCAGCGCCGGCCAGCCGGCGTCGACGAAGGCGCGGTAGGTCTCCTTGAAGCCGCGCGGCGTGCGCACCTCGCCGTCGGTCAGCATGCAGCCTTCGAGGTCGCCGTTCGCATTGGTCGGCGCCAGCACCTCGGTGGCGAAGCGCGCCGCCTCGTCGAGCACCTGGCGCGCGGTGTCGGCGTCCAGGTCGGCGAAGGCCGGCAGTGCCGCCCAGGCCGCGGGCAGGCCAAGCACGTCCTCGATCACATAGCGCATGTCGCGCAGCGGCGCTTCGTACTGCCACATCGTCGTGTGCCCTCAGGCAGTGGACTTCTGGCGCGCCGCACCGAGGTAGGTGTCGATCACGCGCGAGTCGTTGGCCAGCTGGTCGGCCGGCCCCTCCAGCGCGATCTCGCCCATCTCGAGCACGTAGCCGTGATCGGCCACCTCGAGGGCGGCACGCGCGTTCTGCTCCACGAGCAGGATGGTCACGCCGGTGGCGCGCAGGCCCTCGATGGTGCGGAAGATCTCCTTGACCACCAGCGGCGCCAGGCCGAGGCTGGGCTCGTCGAGCATCAGCAGGTCGGGCTGGCCCATCAGCGCGCGGCCCACCGCGAGCATCTGCCGCTCGCCGCCCGAGAGCGTGCCGGCGAGCTGCGCACGGCGCTCCTTCAGGCGCGGGAACAGCGTGTAGACCTGCTCCAGCACCTCGCCGCCCTTCTTGCTGCCCAGCCGCACCTGGCGGTAGCCGCCGAGCAGCAGGTTGTCTTCCACCGGCATGGTGCCGAACAGCGCGCGTGTCTCGGGCACCAGAGCGATGCCCTGCATGACACGCTCTTCCAGCGTGCGCAGGCCCATCGCCTGGCCGCGGTAGGCGATCGTGCCGCGCGAGGGCAACACGCCCATCAGCGCATTGAGCAGCGTCGACTTGCCGGCGCCGTTGGGGCCGATCACCGTCACCACGCTGCCCTTCTTGGCCCGCAGGTTCAGGCCATGCAGCACCTCCGCGCGGCCGTAGCCGGCGTGCAGGTCCTTCACGTCGAGGATCAGATCACTCATGTTCAGTGCTCGGTTCCGAGGTAGGCGGCGCGCACCGCGGGGCTGGCCTGCACTTCGTCCGGCGTGCCTTCGATCAGCTTGGTGCCGAACTCCATCACCACCACGCGGTCGACCAGGCCCATCACCAGATCCATGTCGTGCTCGACCAGCAGGATCGCCATGCCTTCGCTGCGCAGCTGGCGCAGCACGTCAGCCAGCGCCTGCTTCTCCTTCAGGCGCAGGCCGGCGGCCGGCTCGTCGAGCAACAGCAGCATCGGGTCGGCGGCCAGCGCACGGGCGATCTCCATCAGCCGCTGCGGGCCCAGCGCCAGGTTGCCGGCAAGCTCGTGCATGCGATCGGCCATGCCGATGCGCTCGAGCTGGCGCTGCGCCTCGCGCAGCAGCCGCTTCTCTTCCGCGCGATCGAGGCGCAGCACCGCCGAGGCCACGCCCGACGAGCCGCGCAGGTGGGCGCCGAGCGCGACGTTCTCGAGCACCGTCATGGTCGGGATCATCTTCACGTGCTGGAAGGTGCGCGCCACGCCGCGTGCGGCGATCTCGCGCGAAGGCAGGCTCTGGATCGGCTGGCCGCACAGCAGAACCTTGCCGCGCGTGGCCGGCAGCACGCCGGTGACGAGGTTGAAGGTGGTCGACTTGCCAGCGCCGTTCGGCCCGATCAGGCCGAGGATCTGACCGGCACGCACCTGGAAGCTGACGTCGTTGACCGCCACCAGTCCACCGAACTCCTTGCGCGCCTGGTCGACGTCGAGCACCACCTCGCCCTGCGGCGGCTGCTCGCGGTGCGGCAGCGCCTGCGCATCGCCCCAGTCGACCGCGCGCTGCGGCTTCGGGAACCGCGCCTCGACAAAGGCCCAGATGCCGTCGCGGGCGTACTGCAGCACCAGCACGAGCAGGATGCCGAAGACGATGATCTCGTAGTTGCCGCTGGTGCCCATCAGGCGCGGCAGCCAGTCCTGCAGTTGCTCTTCAAGCACCTTGACGACGGTGGCGCCGACGATTGCGCCCCACACATGGCCGACACCGCCGATCACGGCCATGAACAGGTACTCGATGCCCTTGTTCAGGCCGAACGGCGAGGGGTTCACGGTGCGCTGGAAGTGCGCGAACAGCCAGCCCGACACGCAGGCCAGCAGTGCGGCGAGCACGAAGGCGGTGACCTTCAGGCGGAAGGTGTTGACGCCCATCGCCTCGGCCATGGTGGTGCCGCCCTTCACTGCGCGCAGCGCGCGGCCGGTGCGCGAATCGAGCAGTCGGATGGCGCCGAACGCTGCCAGCAGCACCAGCAGCCAGAGCAGGAAGTAGAAGCTGCGGCCGGTGTTCAGCGAGATGCCGAAGAACTCGATCGCCGGGATGCCCAGCAGGCCGTCGTACTTGCCCAACGCATCGATGTTGCCGAGCAGGTAATACAGGCTCAGGCCCCAGGCGATGGTGGCCAGCGGCAGGAAGTGGCCCGACATGCGCAGCGTCACCCAGCCCAGCAGCAGCGCCGCGGCGAAGGTGAAGGCCAGGCCCACCCACACCGTGAGCCAGGGCGACACGCCGTGCGTCAGCGTGAGATAGGCGGCCGTGTAGGCGCCCATGCCGACGAAGGCGGCCTGGCCGAAGGAGGTCAGGCCGGCCACGCCGGTGAGCAGCACCAGGCCGATGGCCACCAGCGAGTACAGGCCGATGTAGTTGGCCTGGGTGATCCAGAACTCCGGCACCGGCAGCAGCGGCAGAGCCGCCACCAGCAGCACGAAGGCGATCAGGACGTTTCGACGCATCATCTTCATTCTTCTTCGTCGTGGTGGCCGTGCTGGAACGAGCGCCACAGCAGCACGGGGATGATCAGCGTGAAGACGATGACTTCCTTGAAGGCGCTGGCCCAGAAAGAGCCGAAGCTCTCGATCAGGCCGACGAACACCGCACCGAGCGCGGCGGCCGGGTAGCTGGCCAGCGCGCCGAAGATCGCGGCGACGAAGCCCTTCAGGCCGATCAGGAAGCCGGAGTCGTAGAACATCGTCGTGGTCGGGCCGATCAGCAGGCCCGACAGCGCGCCCATGAAGGCGGCCAGGCCGAAGCTCAGCTGCCCCGCACCCGAGGTGGAGATGCCCATCAGCCGCGCACCGAGACGGTTCACCGCGGTGGCGCGCAGCGCCTTGCCGCGCAGCGTGCGCTCGAAGAACAGGTACAGCGCGACGATCAGCGCGATCGACACCATGAAGATGATCAGCGTCTGCCCGGTCAGCGTGAGCGGCCCGGCGGAGAAGCGCGCATCCCAGAAGCTCGGGTTGCGGAAGCCCTCGGCGCCGAAGAACACCAGGCCCAGGCCGGTGAGCGCGAAATGCGTGCCCACCGAGACGATCAGCAGCACCAGCACGGTGGCGTCGGCCAGCTTCTCGTAGGCCAGCCGGTAGACCAGCGGCCCCAGCGGCGTGACGATCGCCAGCGTCAGCAGGCTCTGGAACAGCAGCGGCAGTTTCTGCGGCGCGGCCCACCAGGCGACGGCGCACACCGCCACCGGGAAGGCCAGCGACTTCAGCGCGCCCGTGGCCACCGCGGCGGCGGGCAGCCCGCGCCGCAGCCCGGCCACGGCGTCGAGCACGGAAGCGACCACCGCCATCACCAGCAGCAGCCACACCGTGCCCGGCACCTGCCCGAGCTGCAACAGCGCGAGCGTGAGCGCGCCGTAGGCCACGAACTCGCCCTGCGGGATGAAGATCACCCGCGTGACGGCGAACACCAGCACCGTGGCCAGGGCCAGCAGCGCGTAGATCGCGCCGTTGGTGACGCCGTCCAGCGTCAGGATGCTGGCGATCGTGAAGTCCATGGGTTACTCGACCTTCCAGTCGCCGTTGACGACCTTGAGGATGACACCCGTTTCCGTGGTGAAGCCCCAGTGGTTGTCCTTGGTGTAGTTCAGCACGCCGTGCGAGACCACCGTGCGGCCCATCGTCTCCACCGCATCGCGGATGCCGGCGCGGAACTCCTTGCTGCCCGGCTTGCCTTTCTTCAGCGCCACCGGCACCACCTTCTCGAGCACGACGATGGCGTCGTAGGCATGGCCGGCGAACTGATTGCGATTGCCTGCACCGTAGGCCTTCTCGTACTTGGCGACGAAGTCGGCTGCCAGCGCCCTGGAGGGGTGGTTGGCCGGCAGCTGCTCGGGGATCACCGCCGGGCCGGAGCTGACGAAGGCACCTTCGACGTCCTTGCCGCCCACGCGCACCAGGTCACGCGAAGCCGCGGCGTGGGTCTGGTACATCTTGCCCTTGTAGCCGCGCTCGATGATGCCTTTGTGCGGCATCGCGGCGCCGGAACCCGAGGCGACGACCAGCATCGCGTCCGGGTTGGCGGCGACCAGCTTCAGAGCCTGGCCGGTGACGCTGGTGTCGGCGCGCGCGAAACGCTCGACGGCGACGATCTGCGGCCCGCCCAGCAGCTGCGACTGCGCCTTGAAGTCGTTCAGCCAGCTCTCGCCGTAGGCATCGGTGTAGCCGAGGAAGCCGACGGTCTTCACGCCGTTCTTCTTCATGTGCTCGATCATCGCGTGGGCCATCACCGCGTTGCCCTGCGGCAGGCGGAAGGCCCAGAAGTCCTTGCCCGCGGGCAGCACGGCCGGCGAGAACATGAACTGCGGCGTGCCCGACTCGGCAGCGGTGTCGGCCATGGCGATGGCCACCGGCGTGGCGGCCGAGCCCATGATGATGTCGACCTTGTCCTCGGTGACGAACTTCTTGGCGTTGCTCACGCCCTTGGTCGGGTCGGTGGCGTCGTCGAGCACGATGACCTTGAGCTTCTCGCCGGCGATCTCGGTCGGCCAGAGCTTGATGTAGTTGTTCATCGGGATGCCCAGGCCCGAGGCCGGGCCGGTCAGCGGCAGGCTGATGCCGATGGTGATGTCGGCCTGCGCGGCGTTGGCCAGCAGCGTGACTGCAACGGCCACCAGGGTCTTGAGTGCTTTCATGGTCTGTCTCCAGGGGTTGAGCGGGTGGATCAGGAACACAGTTGCCTGATGTCGTCGGGAACGGGGATCGCACGCAGCCGGTCGGCGTTGTCGGCGTCGCGCTTGACGAAGGCTCGCACCTCGCGGCCTTCGCAGATGAGATCGTCGCCGCGCGTCACGCGGTGCATCTGCACGAACACCTTGTCGCGCCACTCCTCGATCCAGGTGGCGATGGTGATCGTCTCGCCGTAGGTCACGGCCTTGATGAACCTGGTGTTGATCTCCAGCAACGGCGTGCCGACGATGCCGCGCGTCTTCACCAGCTCGCGCCAGGGCGGCACGCCGCATTCCATGAAGAACTTCAGCGAGGCGGCGTCCATCCAGCGCGAGAAGTTCGGGAAGAACACGATGCCTGCCGGATCGCAATCGCCGAAGTGCACGTCGACAGTGTGGAGGGTGGTCTTGGCCATGGCCGGTTGAGTGGGCTTCAGCGCGGCGCCATGCGCAGCGCGCCGTCGAGACGGATCACTTCGCCGTTGAGCGAAAGGTTGTGGATGATGCCCGCGGCGAGCTGCGCGAACTCTTCGGGTTTGCCCAGACGCTTGGGGAAGGGGATGCTCGCCGCCAGCGAGTCCTGCACCGCCTGCGGCAGCTCGGCCATCAGCGGCGTGAGAAACAGGCCCGGCGCGATGGTGCACACGCGCACACCGAACTGCGCCAGGTCGCGCGCCAGCGGCAGCGTCATGCCGACGATGCCACCCTTGCTGGCCGAATAGGCCTCCTGGCCGACCTGGCCGTCGAAGGCCGCCACCGAGGCGGTGTTGACGATCACGCCGCGTTCTCCGTCCGCCAGCGGCTCGAGCTTCACCATCTCGGCCACCGCGAGCCGGGTGATGTTGTAGGTGCCGATCAGGTTGACGCGCACCACCCGCTCGAAGTCTTCCAGCGGCGCCGGCGCACCGTCCTTGCCGACAATGCGTTTGGCGCTGCCGATGCCGGCCACGTTCATCAGCAGCCGCGCCGGGCCGTGCACCGCACGCGCCGCGTCGAGCGCGGCAAGCACGCTGTCCGTGCTGGTGATGTCGCACTCGATGCCGATGCCGCCGATCTCGGCAGCGATCACGGCCGCGCCCTCGGCATTGCGGTCCAGCACGGCGACACGCGCGCCCAGCCGCGCGAGTTCGCGCGCGGTGGCGGCCCCCAGGCCCGAGGCGCCACCGGTGACGAGGGCAGCTTGCCCTTGGATGTTCATGGCTGTCCCGTCCTTCAACGATGCGGAATGAGCACGCCGTCGCCGCCGGCGTACAGGTGCTCGACCAGGGCGTCGCGGTGCGTCAGCACGGCGCGCTGGTTGATCGAGCCCTTGTCGGTGACCTCGCCGCGGTCGATGCTCGGCGGCTCGACCAGGATCAGTGCGCGGGCGACGCGCGTGGCGCTGCCGGTGCCGGCTGCCCACTGCGCATCGACCAGGCGCTGGAAGAATCCGTGCACGGCCGGCGAATTCAGCACGTCCAGCACCGGCGCACTCGGCGACAGGCCGGCATAGGCACGGCAGGCGTCCAGGCGCGGGAAGATCAGCAGGCCGAGTTCGTCGCGGTTGATGCCGGCCACGACCACGTCCTGCACGCAGGGGTCGCCGGCGGCGATGACGCGCGCGCGCAGCGGCCCCACCGAGACGAAGGTGCCGGTGGACAGCTTGAAGTCCTCCGCGGTGCGGCCGTCGAACAGGAAGCCGCGGCCCGGGTTGGCCGCATCGATCGGCTTGACCGCGTCGCCGCTGCAGTAGAAGCCCTCGGCATCGAAGGACTCGGCGTTCTGCTGCGGCGCGCGCCAGAAGCCTGGCGTGACGTTCGGGCCGCGGTAGCGCACCTCGGTCTTGTCGCCGGCGGGCACCAGCTTGAGCTCCATGCCCGGCGCCGGCAGCCCGATGTGGCCGGACTTCACCTCTTCGGCATTCGCGCACATCGCGAAGGGCGCGGTCTCGGTCATGCCCAGGCCGGTGAGCATGCGGATGCGCTCGCCGCAGGTCTGCTCGGCGATGCGGTCGAGCTTGTCCCACACCGGCTGGGACAGGCCCGCGCCGGCGAAGAAGAACATGTTGACGCGGCTGAACAGCGAGTCGCGCAGCGGCGCGTCGTCCTCCATCGCGTTGGCGATCTCCTCGAAGCCCTTGGGCACGTTGAAGTACACCGTGGGCGCGATCTCGCGCAGGTTGCGCAGCGTCTCGCCGATCAGCGTGGGCGTGGGCTTGCCCTCGTCGATGTAGAGCGTGCCGCCGTTGTAGATGGTCAGGCCGACGTTGTGGTTGCCGCCGAAGGTGTGGTTCCAGGGCAGCCAGTCGACCAGCACCGGCCGCACCTGGCCCAAGCCCGGAAAGCACTGCAGGATCTGCTGCTGGTTCGCGCAGATCATGCGCTGCGTGTTGATCACGCCCTTGGGCAGCTTGGTCGAGCCCGAGGTGAAGAGGAACTTGGCGATCGTGTCCGGCCCGACCTGCGCATGCGCCGCGTCGACGGCGGCGGTGGCCGGCTGGGCCAGCAGCTGCTCGAAGCGCATCGACGGGCGGCTTTCCAGTTCGCCGTGGGCCAGCACCACCGGTGTGTCGCCGTCGACCGTGGCGTCGATGGCGCGTTCGTAGCCGCTCGCGCTGGAGGCGAACACCAGGCCCGGCGTGAGCACGCCGAGGATGTGGCGCAGCTTGCCGAAATCCTGCGACACGGTGGAATAGGCCGGAGAGATCGGCGCAAAGGGCACCCCGGCAAACATGGCGCCCAGACCGATGAGCAGGTGCTCGAGGTCGTTTTCCGACAGGATCGCCACCGGCTTGTTCGCCGACAGGCCCATGTCGAGGAAGACTTGCGCGATGCGTTTCGCGCTGTCGACGGCTTCGGCGTAACTGATGCGGCGCCAGTCGCCGCCGTGGTGGCGCTTCGCGGCCAGCGTGTGGTCGGGCGACACCGACGCCCAGTGCAGCAGGCGATCGGTCAGGCGCGGCGGGTGCGCGCCCAGCGGCTCGGCCGAAGTGACGATCGTCGTGCCGTCGGCGCGCCTGTCGAAGTGCGCGGCCAGCGAGCCGCCCACCGGCAGGTGCCGGTACTTTGCGCCGGCCTTCATGACGCCTTGCCGACCTTGCCGGCGCGCTTCTCGAGAAAGGCGCGCACGCGTTCCTTGGCGGCGTCGTCGCCCTGCGCGATGGCGGCCATCAGCGATTCGACGAACAGGCCGTCGGGTTGGGACAGATCGGCGATGCGCGGCAGCGCCTGCATCACCGCGAAGTTCGACAGCGGCGCGTTGCCGGCGATCTTGGCGGCCAGCTCGCAGCCCTTGGCGAAACCGGCGCCGTTGGCGACGACGTATTGCGAGAGGCCGCGGCGCTCGCCTTCGTGGGCGTCGAGCACGCGGCCGGTGAGCATCATGTCGGTCATGGTCTGCACGCCGGCCAGGCGCGGTACGCGGGCCGAGCCGCCGCCGCCGACGAAGATGCCGCGCTGGCCTTCGGGCAGGCCGTAGTAGGCGCTCTCCTCGGCGACGCGGATGTGGCAGCTGCTGGCCAGCTCGAGGCCGCCGCCGACCACCGCGCCATGCAGCACGGCGACCACCGGCACGCGGCCGAACTGGATGGCATCCATCGCCGCATGCCAGGTGCGCGAGTGCAGCACGCCCTCGGCGACGCTGCGCTCGGAGAGTTCCGACAGGTCCAGCCCGGCGCAGAAGTGATCGCCCTCGCCCGTCAGCACGGCCGCCTTCACCGCCTCGGGCAACGACACGAACGCACTGTGCAGCTGCGCGATCAGCGTGTCGTTGACGGCGTTGCGCTTGGCCGGGCGGTTCAGGCGGATGTGCGCGACGGCGCCGGCGATCTCGACGCGCAGCAGGTCCAGCGCGGCGAGCGCGCCGGTGGCCGGGGTGAAGTTCAGGGACATGGTCTGGCCTCGTGGATTTAGTTAGAAGTTTTAACTAGTTGACCCTGCCAGACCACCGGGAAAACCCGATACACGCCTTGTGCGTGGGGGCTCTTTTAGTTATTGTTCGGAACCAAATGGATCGCCGACCGGAGACGCGATGAACACTGCCGAGCTGATCGCCATCGACGTGCACACCCATGCCGAGGTGTCGTGCTGGAACCCCTTCGACAACTACGGCGAGGAGTACGACCGCGCCGCCGACAAGTACTTCGGCAGCAACCGCCGGCCGACCATCGAGGAGACCGTCGCGCACTACCGCGAGAAGAAGATCGGCCTGGTGATGTTCACCGTCGACAGCGAGTCGCAGCTCGGCCGGCGCCGCATCCCGAACGAGGAGATCGCGGAGGCCGCGAAGAAGAACGCCGACATGATGATCTGCTTCGGCAGCATCGACCCGCACAAGGGAAAGATGGGCGCCCGCGAGGCGCGCAAGCTGATCGAGGAGCACGGCGTCAAGGGCTTCAAGTTCCACCCGACGGTGCAGGGCTTCCTGCCGTACGACAGGATGGCCTGGCCCATCTACGAGGTGATCGCCGAGTACAAGCTGCCGGCGATCTTCCACAGCGGCCACTCGGGCATCGGCTCGGGCATGCGCTGCGGCGGCGGCCTGCGCCTGCAGAACAGCAACCCGATGCTGCTCGAGGACGTGGCGATCGACTTCCCCGATATCCAGATCGTCATCGCGCACCCGAGCTGGCCGTGGCAGGACGAAGCGCTGTCGCTCGCGCTGCACAAGCCGAACGTGTGGATCGACCTGTCGGGCTGGAGCCCGAAGTACTTTCCGCCCCAGCTGGTGCAGTACGCCAACACGCTGCTGAAGGACCGCATGCTGTTCGGCAGCGACTACCCGCTGATCACGCCGGAACGCTGGATGAAGGACTTCGGCGAGGCGGGGTTCAAGCCGGCGGTGCACGAGAAGATCCTGAAGACGAACGCGATGCGCTTGCTCGGCCTGGGCGAGGCTCAGGCTGCGGCTTGAGGGTTCTCGACGAGCAGGGCAATGCCCTGGCCTCCGCCGACGCAGGCAGAGGCCACGCCCCAGCGGGCGCCGATCTCCTGCAACTGCCGCGCGACGGTGATCGTCAGGCGCACGCCGGTGGCGGCCAGCGGGTGGCCGAGCGCAATGGCACCGCCCTTGGCGTTGAGTTTCGCCGGGTCGAGGCCGAGCTCGCGCTGCACTGCCAGCGTCTGCGCGCCCTGCGCCTCGTTGATCTCGAAGCGCGCGATGTCGTCGAGCTTGAGCCCGGCGCGCTCGAGCAGCAGGCGGATCGCCGGCGCCGGGCCAATGCCCATGATCTCCGGCGGCACGCCCACCGCCGCCGCGGCCACGAGCCGAGCCAGCGGCTGGCCGCCCCAGTCGCGCTTCACGGCGCCCGAGGCCACGAGTGCGGACGCCGCCGCATCGGTCAGCGCCGAGCTGTTTCCGCCGGTCTGCACGCCGTCCTTGAACACCGCGCGCAGCTTGCCCAGCACCTCGGGCGGTGAGATTCGCGGGTGGGTGTCGCGATCGGCCAGCGGCGCCTTGCCGGCCAGACGGATGCCGCGCGGCTTGTAGCCGGCGAGCTCGAAAGCCTCGTTGCCCACCGGCACGATCTCGCCGTCGAAGAAGCCGGCCGATTGCGCCGCCACGGCGCGCGCGAAGGACTCGGAAGCGAAGGCATCGACCTGCTCGCGCGTGATGCCGTATTGCTTGGCGAGGTTCTCGGCGGTCTGGATCATCGAGATCGCCGGCGCGGGATCGGTCAGCGCCTCCCACATGTAATCCTTGAAGGCCGGCGTCATGCCGAGCTTGAAACCCTGGCGGTGCTCGAAGGCGGCGATCGGGTTGCGCGTCATCGACTCGGTGCCGACGACGAGCGCCAGGCTCGCCGCGCCCGTGGCGATCTGCTCGCCGGCCTGGCGGAACAGCTCGAAGCCGGTGCCGCAGATGCGCTGCACCATGATCGCCGGGATCTCGCAGGGCACGCCGGCGTACAGGCCGATGTGGCGCGGCACGTAGAACTGGTCGAAGCCGCCCGGCGCCATGTTGCCGGCCAGAACCGAGTCGACGGCATCGGCTTTCACGCCCGTGCGCTGCAGGATCTCGCGCGCCACCTTGATGCCCAGGTCGATCGGGTTGGCGTCGGCGAAGGCGCCGCAGTAGTCGACCATCGGCGTGCGCACGCCGCCGAGGATCCAGGTGTCGTCGAAGGATTGGAAGAGGCCGCGGGCCATGGGGTTGCTCCGGTTCGGTGGCGCTTCAGGCGCGGATCACGCGGGCCTCGGGCGTGGCGGCATACAGCGCCTCGACCTCGGCCGCGCGGCGGCGCAGCACGGCGCCCTGGTTGATGTAGCCCTTGTCGGTGATCTCGCCGGCGTCGGCGCTGGGCGGCTCGGCCAGCCAGAGCGCGCGCGTCGGCGTCTGCGAGGAGCCGCCGCCTTCGCTGCGCAGGGCGGTGAGCGCGGCACGGGTGCGCTGCGCGAGTTCGGCCGGCGGCACATCCTTCGCCGCGGGGCTCGCGAACAGCAGCACGCCGACCTCGCCGCGGTCGTGGCCGGCGATCACCGCGTCCTGCACCAGCGGCGCCAGCGCCGACACCACGCGCAGGCGCAACGTGCCCACAGACACCCAGGTGCCCGACGAGAGCTTGAAGTCCTCCGCCACGCGGCCGTTGAAGGCCACGCCGCGCTCGGGCCGGGCCTCGTCGACCAGGAAACCGGCGTCGCCGATGCGGTAGTAGCCCTCTTCGTCGAAGGCCTGCGTGGTCAGCGCCGGCGCATTGCGGTAGCCGGGAAACACGGAAACGCCGCGCACGCGCAGTTCCAGCTTCTCGCCGTTGGGGATGAACTTCAGTTCCATGCCGGGCAGCGGCAGGCCGATGCAACCTGCGCGCTCGAGCTTCCAGTGCGCGCTGGTGATGGCCGGCGAGGTCTCGGTCGAACCCCAGGAGGTGGTGAACCACACCGGCTCGTCGCGCACCTTGCGTGCCACCGCTTCGAGCCGCTCCCAGCTCGACTGCGCCAGCGCCGCACCCGCGTAGAACACCATGCGCAGCCGGGCGAAGAACTCGCGTGCCAGCGCCTCGTCCTGTTCGAGGAAGGGCAGCAGCATGTCGAAGCCGCGCGGCACGTTGAAGTACAGCGTCGGCTTCACTTCCAGCAGGTTCTTCACCGACTTCTCGACCAGCCCCGGCGCCGGCCGGCCCTCGTCGATGTAGAGCGTGCCGCCGTTGCGCAGCACCAGGTTGAGGTTGTGGTTGCCGCCGAAGGTGTGGCTCCAAGGCAGCCAGTCGAGCACGACCGGCTTCTCGTGTTCGAGGAAGCGCCAGGCCTGCGCGACCATCTGCTGGTTGGCGCACAGCATGCGGTGCGTGTTGATCACCACCTTGGGGTGGCCGGTGGAGCCGGAGGTCAGCAGGTACTTGGCATGGTCGTCGGGCTGGATCGCCTCGAAGGCCTGCATCACGGCCGGGCTCTCGGCGGTGCGCGTCAGGCTGTCGAAGCTCAGCGCGCCGGGGTGCGCATCGGCGCCCTGGCTGAACACCGTGACCACACCCAGCGCGGCGCTGGCCAGCGGCGGGCCGTAGACCGCGGCATCGGACGCATAGACCAGCGCCGGCCCCAGCGTGTGCAGGATGCCCTGGATCTTGGTGTAGTCCTTGGTCAGCCGGCAGTAGGCGCTGGAGACGGTGCACACCGGCCGGCCCACGTGCATGGACGCGAGCATCAGCAGCGCATGGTCCACCGAGTTGTCGGACAGCACGACCATCGGCCGTCCCGGCGGCAGATGCAGGCCGATCAGGCTCTGCGCGATGCGGCCCACCGCCTGGCGCAGCTGCGCATAGCTCAGCTTGCGCCAGCCGCCGTCGGAGTCGCGCTCGGCCAGCGCCACGCTGTCGGGCGTGGCCGCGGCCCAGTGCTCCAGCCACTCGCCGATGCAGCGTGCGTAGGGCTTGAGAGGCTCCGGCGAGCGCAGCACGTAGGCGCCGCCATCGAAGCGCACCTGCACCGTGCGCGGCGGCGCCAGCATCGCGGGGTCGTCGAAGAAGCTGCGGGCCATGTCCGCCTCCATACAGTTCTGTATGGTGACATGGTAGGCAAGCTGCAGGATAATTCACATGGGGAATGCCCTAGGTGCGGAGTTCTTTCCGTACAGTGCTGTATGGCATCATCCCTGCATGACCGCGCGAAGCACGCTGACCCCCGAGGCCTGGATCGCCGCTGCCACCGAGGTGCTGATCGACCGCGGCATCGATGCGGTGCGCGTGGACGTGCTGGCCAAGGCACTCGAAGTCACGCGCGGCAGCTTCTACTGGCACTTCAAGGACCGCGAGGCGCTGCTTACCGCGGTGCTCAAGGCCTGGCGGGATGCCGCGACCGAGCAGGTCATCGGCCGCTTCGAGGGCCAGCAGGCCGACCCGTCGGTACTGATCGGCGAGCTGATCTCGCTGCCCTTTCGGGGCCGCGCCGCGGAGCGTGCCGCGCGCGTCGAACTGGCGATCCGCGCCTGGGCCCGCCGCGACGCGTTGGCTCGCCAGGCGGTCGACGAGGTCGATGCGCGGCGCCTGTCCTACATCTCGCAGTGCTTCTCGGCGCTGGGCTTCCCGATCGCCGAGGCGCGCGCGCGCGCCTTCATCCTCTATGCCTACGAGGTAGCAGAATCGCTGCTGTCCACTCAGGGCACGGCGGCGCAGAAGCGCGAGCGCAGCGCGCTCCTGCAGCGGCTGGTGCAGGCCCGGCTGGAGCCGGCCTGAGCGGGCGGCCCCGGGCGCCGCGCTTGAGCAGCGTCAACGCAGCAGGGGTGTCGGCGACTTAGCGTGATGGCCCGATCCGCCCCGGAGGCACGCCATGAGCACGCTCAAGTCCATCCTCGTCCACGTCGATTCGTCGGCGCAATCCGCGGTGCGCCTGCGCCTGGCGGAGCAGCTGGCGCTGGCCCACGGCGCGCAGGCCGCGGCGATGTACGCCGTGACCACGGCACTGCTTCGCTACCCGATGGCGATGTCCGCCGGCGCCGACATGGCGCCGATGCTCGCGCATGTCGACACCCAGCGCGTGGAGGCGGCACGCGCCCTGTTCGCGCGCAGCGTGGATCGCCAGCGCGTGGGCTGGCGCGAGGTCAGCGGCCAGCCGCTGATCGACGTGGCGGTGCAGGCCCTGTACGCCGATCTGGTGGTGCTCGGCCAGCGCGCGGTCGACGACACGCGCGACGTCGACGTGCCACCGGATTTCGTTTCCTCGGTGATCATCGGCAGCGGCCGGCCGACGCTGGTGGTGCCGCACATCACCACGGCGCCGACGAAGCTCGACCGCGTTCTCGTCGCCTGGAAGCCGACACCGGAATCCGCGCGGGCGGTGACGGGTGCGCTGCCGCTGCTGCTGCAGGCCAGCAAGGTCACGGTGGTGTCCTTCGACGAAGGCGACGTTGCGGCCACCGAAGCCGGCATCATCGGCTACCTGAAACTGCACGGCGTGCAGGCGGACTTCCGCCGCGAGGTGGCGCTGGCGCACGATGTCGGCGCGCAACTGCTCTCGCTGGCGGCTGACGAGCAGTCGGATCTGCTGGTGATGGGCTGCTACGGCCACGGCCGCGCGCGCGAATGGGCGCTGGGCGGCGTGTCGCGAACGGTCATCGAGTCGATGACGCTGCCGGTGCTGATGTCGCACTGAGCGGCACCGAGCGGGGCCCCCGCAGCGGCGGCTCAGTCATGTCGCACGATGGTCACCGGCAGCTGCGCGTCGTGCAGCAGCGCGTGGGCCACCGATCCGAGGCGCGTGCCCGAGGCGTCGCCCTTGCCGCGCGCGCCCATGACGATCAGGCCGCAGCCTTCTTCTTCGGCGATGTCGAGCAGCTTGTGCGCCGGCTCGCCGCTGGCGATCTCCAGGTCGTACTCGACGCCGGCCGCGCTGCACAGCGCGCTGGCTTCCTGCAGCAGGTGTTCACCGGCGCCGCGGGCGATCGCCTCGATCGCTTCCGCATCGTGCACGCGCAGCAGTTCGTACAGGCTGGCCGGCGCCTGGACATTGGCCAGCACCAGACTGGCGCGCAGCCCGTCGCTCACGAGCGCGAGTGCATGGCGCACGGCGTCAAGCGACTCGGTCGAGCCGTCGACGGGGACGAGGATCTTCATGGCAGGGCTCCTGGGGCGGCGCGGCGCAGACGGCGCGCAAGCCCCGAGACTACCGCAGCCCGCCGGTGTACTTCTTGAGCACGCGCGCCCGAAGCTCTTCTTCGGTCGGCGAAGCCGGCGCGGCTGCCGCGGGCGCGTCGAGCTTCGTGTCCGGACCGGCCCTGTCCCGGGCCGGTGGCGGCGCCGGTGTGTCGGCGATGCGCGGGCCGTGCAGCCGCTTCTCGACGTACTGGGCGTACTCCAGCAGGCGCGGGTCCTGGCTCTTCTTGGCTTCGTCGAGCACCTCGCGCGCATAGCTGAGGTCGTGCAGGAACTGCCCGACGTTCAGGTTGCGGCCGAACTCCCGGCGCAATGGCACGACCATGCGCACGAGGTAGTTCATCAACTGGCCGTCTTGTTCTTCGGCTCCCATGTCCGGCGCCCTCCGATGTGTGGGTCAGTCGCGCGGGATCAGGCGTTGGGGGCGAGCATCTCTCCGTGCTGCGCGATGTCCAGGCCGACCTTCTCCTGTTCGGCGTCGACACGCAGCGGCACGACCAGGCCGATGACGCGCAGGATGACCCAGGTGCCCACGCCGGCAAACGCCATCACAGCGGCGGCGCCGATGGTGTTGGTGAGCACCGTGGCGGTGACCGGCGCGATGGCGGCAGTGGCGAACACCGGCGTCAGCACCGTGCCGACGATGCCGCCCACGCCGTGCAGCGCGAACACGTCCAGCGAATCATCGATGCCGGTGAGCGCCTTGAAGCCCACCACCGAGAAGAAGCAGATCACGCCGGCGACCGCGCCGATGATCATGGCGCCGTTGAAGCCGACGTAGCCCGACGCGGGCGTGACGGCGATCAGGCCGGCGATGGCGCCGGTCATCGTGCCCAGCACGCTCCACTGGCCGCGGCGCATGAATTCGCAGAAGCCCCACAGCATGGCGCCGGCACAGGCGGCCACCTGCGTGGCCAGCAGCGCGCCACCGGCACGGGCGCTGGCCTCGAAGGCCGAGCCGGCGTTGAAGCCGAACCAGCCGGCCCACAGCAGGCCTGCGCCGAGCACGGTGATGAGCAGGTTGTGCGGCACCATCGGCTCCTTGCCGAAACCGCGCCGCGGCCCGAGCACCCAGGCCGCCACCAGGCCGCTGGCACCTGCGGCGATGTGCACGACCGTGCCGCCGGCGAAGTCCATGTGGCCTTGCTGGGCGAGCCAGCCTTCGGGGTGCCAGATCCAGTGGGCGATCGGCGCGTAGATCAGGGTCGACCACAGCGCGGCGAAGACGATCGTCACCCCCAGGCGCATGCGCTCGGCAGTCGCGCCGAGCACCAGCGCGAAGGTGATGATCGCGAAGGACAGCTGGAACAGGAAGAAGACCGACTCGGGAATCGTCGGCGCCACGATGTGCGCGCCGACCTTCTTGCCGATCAGGCCTTCGCCGAAGACACGGTCCAGGCCGCCGAAGAAGGGCGAGCCATGGCTGAAGGCCAGCGAGTAGCCGATCATCGCCCAGCACAGCGTGATGACCGCGGCCGCCGCCACCGTGTGCGCCACGATCGACAGGGCGTTCTTGGTGCGCAGCATGCCGCTGTAGAAGAGAATGATGCCGGGCATCGTCATCAGCAGCACCAGCACGGTGGAGATCAGCATCCAGGCGATGTCGCCGCCGTTGAACACGGGGGCTGCCGCCGCCGCGGCAGCAGGGGCCTGGGCCCAGGCCGGCAGGGTGGCCGCCAGCGTGAGGCCGCCAATGCAGGCGCGGGCAGTAAGGGTGTGCGTCATCTGATGAACCTCCGTGTCGCCGGATGGCGTTGTCTCGTCACAGATGAGCGGGAATGTATACATGACAGCCCCAAGGCGGTGATGCACAAATCACGTCCTGGCCCGCACTCTGCGTGCACAACTGCGCGGTTCAGGGACGATTCGCGGTCAAACATGAACTTTCCCCGCCGTGCTGTCCGGCCTGGCGCATGACGCCCTGTGTCAAACCCCGATGGCCGTGCCGCGGGGGGCCGATAGCATGCCCGCACTCACGATCCGGAGCCCGAGAATGAAATTCCCGACCCACCTTGCCCTGGTCGCCGCGTGCGTCGCCAGCCTCGCCCTCCCGGCCGCCGCCCAGACGGCCGGCCCGATCAAGGTCGGCCTGATGCTGCCGGCCACCGGCACCTTCGCCGCCCTGGGCGACATGATCGAGAAGGGCTTCAAGCTGCACGTGCAGGAGCAGGGCGGCAAGCTCGCCGGCCGCGAGATCCAGTACTTCCGCGTCGACGACGAGAGCGATCCTTCCAAGGCCACAGACAACGTCAACAAGCTGATCAAGCGCGACCAGGTCGACGTGCTCGTGGGCACGGTGCACTCGGGCGTGGCGCTGGCCATGGCCAAGGCCGCCAAGGAAAGCAACACGCTGCTGATCGTGCCCAACGCCGGCGCCGATGCGATCACCGGGCCGATGTGCGGCCCGAACATCGTGCGCAGCAGCTTCAGCAACTGGCAGCCGGGTTACTCCACCGGCGTGGTGGCAGCCCAGAAGGGCTACAAGCGCGCCATGACCATCACCTGGAACTACGCCGCCGGGCTGGAGACGGTCAAGGGCTTCACCGAAGCCTTCGAGAAGGGCGGCGGCAAGGTCATCAAGGACCTGAGCCTGCCCTTCCCCGGCGTGGAGTTCCAGGCCCTGCTCACCGAGATCGCGGCGCAGAAGCCCGACGTGGTGTTCGCCTTCTTCGCCGGCGGTGGCGCCGTCAAGTTCGTCAAGGACTACGACGCCGCGGGCCTGAAGAAGGCCGTGCCGCTGTTCGGCTCGGGCTTCCTGACCGACGGCACGCTGGAGGCGCAGGGCGCCTCGGCGCAGGGCCTGTTCACCACGCTGCACTACGCCGACAGCCTGGACATCCCGAAGAACAACGCCTTCCGCAAGAGCTTCGCTCTGACCTACAAGCAGAACGCCGACGTCTACGCCGTGCAGGGCTACGACGCAGCGCAGCTGCTCGCCGCCGGCCTGAACGCCGTGAAGGGCGACATGGGCAAGCGAGACGCGATGCTCGCCGCCATGCGCAAGGCGACGGTGGACAGCCCGCGCGGCAAGTTCACTCTCTCGGCCGGCGGCAACCCGGTTCAGGACATGTACCTGCGCGAGGCCAAGGGGCCGAACAACGAGTACCGCGCGGTGGCGGTGAAGGCGCTGGCCGACCCGGCGCGCGGCTGCAAGCTGTAAAGTCGGGCCCGCGTCCCGATCCCGAGGGCGGCAACGAGCCGCCCTTTTTTCATGTGCCCTGCTCCGTGGACTTCGCCACCTTCCTCGTCCAGTGCCTGAATGCCGTCCAGTACGGCCTGCTGCTGTTCCTCGTGGCCAGCGGCCTGACGCTGATCTTCGGGATCATGGGCGTCATCAACCTGGCGCACGGCAGCTTCTACATGATCGGGGCCTACCTGGCCTTCGTGCTGGCGCCCTACTTCGGCGACTGGTACCTGACCAAGCTGCTGGCGGGCGTGGTGCTCGCGGCGGTGTTCGGCTACCTGCTGGAGTGGGCCTTCTTCAGCTTCCTCTACCAGCGCGAGCACCTGCAGCAGGTGCTGATGACCTATGCGCTGATCCTCGTCTTCGAGGAGCTGCGCTCGATGCTGGTGGGCAACGACGTGCACGGCGTGCAGGCGCCTTCGTGGCTTGCCGGCGGCTTCAAGCTCGGCGAGCTGATGAGCTACCCCTGGTACCGCGTGTTCGCGTCGGTCGCCTGCATCGTGCTGGCGCTGGCCCTGTACGGCGTGGTCAACCGCACGCGGCTGGGCATGATGATCCGTGCCGGGGCGAGCAACCGCGACATGGTGCGTGGCCTGGGCATCGACATCCAGCGCCTGTATCGCATCGTCTTCGCCGGCGGCGTGGCGCTGGCGGCGCTGGCCGGCATGATCGCCGCGCCGCTGTCGTCGGTGTACCCGGGCATGGGCGGCAGCGTGCTGATCATCTGCTTCGTGGTGGTGGTGATCGGCGGCATCGGCTCGATCACCGGCGCACTGGTGGCCTCGCTGCTGGTGGGCTTCGTCGACACCTTCGGCAAGGTGTTCTTTGCCGAGTACAGCGGCATCGGCGTGTACCTGCTGATGGCGGTGATCCTCGTCTGGCGCCCCGAGGGCCTGATGAGGCGGAGCTTCTGAATGAGGCCCTGGATCGTGCCCGTCGCCGCTGCGCTGCTGCTCGCCGCGCTGCCTGCCGTGCTGACACCGTACACGCAGGACCTGGTGGTGAAGATCGCCATCTACGCCGTCTTCGCGCTCAGCCTCGAGTTGCTGGTGGGTGCAGCCGGCCTGGTCAGCCTGGGCCATGCCGCGTTCCTCGGCATCGGCGCCTACGTCACCGTGATGGCCACGGGCGACGGTGGCGGCGCCTCGGCGCTGTGGCTGCTGCCGGCCGCGATGGGCGCCGCGGCGCTCTACGCCGCCTTCGTCGGCGCGCTGAGCCTGCGCACCAAGGGCGTGTACTTCATCATGGTGACGCTGGCCTTCGCGCAGATGGCCTACTTCGTCTTCCACGACACCAAGCTCGGTGGCGGCAGCGACGGCATCTTTCTCTACAGCAAGCCGGTCATCCAGTTCGGCCAGACCGTGCTGCTCGACCTGGACCGCAAGCCCGACCTCTACTACACCGTGCTCGCTGCGCTGGTCTTCACCTACGCGCTGCTCGGGCTCATCAACCGATCGCGCTTCGGCCACGCGCTGGCCGGCATCCGCGTCAACGAGCAGCGCATGCGCGCCGCGGGCTACACCACCTACGGCTACAAGCTCGCCGCCTTCGTGATCGCCGGCGCGCTGGCGGGCCTGGCCGGCTTCCTGCTCGCGGTGAAGGACGGCGCGGTGAACCCCGAGCTGCTCTCCTGGCACGAATCGGGCGCGGTGCTGCTGATGATCATCCTCGGCGGCATCGGCAGCCTGCGCGGCGCGGTGATCGGCGCGATGGCCTTCACGCTGCTCAAGGAGCTCTTCCAGAGCGAGGCGCTGCTCGGCCCGCTGGCCGGGCATTGGCAGCTGACGCTGGGCCTGACCATCATCGCCTTCGTCGCGCTGCTGCCCAAGGGGCTGATCGGCCTGAAGGCGCGGCTGGCCGGAGGCGCGCATGCGTGATCCGAAGACCGATGCGACCGAGCCGTTGCTGCGCTCCAACCTGCTGACGCGCCGCTTCGGCGGGCTGACGGCCGTGAACGGCGTGACGCTCGGTTTCCACGTCGGCGAAGTGCATGCGGTGATCGGCACCAACGGCGCAGGCAAATCCACGCTGATCAACATGCTCTCGGGCGAGATGCCGGCCACGAGCGGCAGCATCCACTTCGACGGCCACGACATCACCGACTGGCCGCAGCCGCAGCGCGCACGCGCCGGCATCGGGCGCAGCTACCAGCGCACGACGATCTTCCCGGAGTTCAGCGCGCTGGAGAACTGCCGCCTGTGCGCGCAGGCCGCGCTGCCGCGCGCCTGGGCGGTGTGGGAAGCGGCGCAAGGCTGCGAGGCGAGCCTGTCGACCGCGCGCGAGGCCCTGGCCAGCGCGGGCTTGTCGGACGACGCGCAGCGCAGCGCCGGCACGCTCAGCCACGGCGGCAAGCGGCAGCTGGAAATCGCCATGTGCCTGGCGACGAAGCCGCGCGTGCTGCTGCTCGACGAGCCGCTGGCCGGCATGGGCGCGGAAGAGACCGACCGAATGCTGGCACTGCTGGCGGCGCTGAAGCAGACGCATGCCGTGCTGCTGGTCGAGCACGACATGGACGCGGTGTTCCGCATCGCCGACCGCATCACCGTGATGGTCAACGGCGAGGTGATCGCCAGCGACGCGCCGGCGGCGATCCGCAGCAACCGAGACGTGCAGACGGCGTATCTCGGCGAGGGGCATTGAGATGCTCTCCATCGCTGACCTGAATACCTACTACGGCCAGGCGCACATCCTGCGCGGTGCCGGCCTCGATCTGCCGGCCGGCACGGCGCTCGGCCTGCTCGGCCGCAACGGCATGGGCAAGACCACGCTGATCCGCACGCTGATGGGCTACGTGCGGCCGGCCTCCGGCAGCGTGCGCTGGGAGAACCGCGAGGTGACCGGCTGGGCGCCGGAACGCATGGCGCGGCTGGGCATCGGCTACGTGCCCGAAGGGCGCGGCATCTTCCCGAACCTGTCGGTGCGCGAGAACCTGCTGATGAGCGCGCGCGCCGGCGTCGACGGAAAGCGCGAGTGGACCGAGGAGCGCGTGCTCGCCACCTTCCCGCGCCTGGCCGAGCGGCTGGGCCACGGCGGGCAGCAGCTCTCCGGCGGCGAGCAGCAGATGCTGTCGATCGGCCGCGCGCTGATGACCAACCCGACGCTGATGATCCTCGACGAGGCCACCGAAGGCCTGGCGCCGCTGATCGTGACGGAGATCTGGCGCGTCATCGGGCAGATCCGCGCCACCGGCATCAGCACGCTGATCGTCGACCGCGACTACCGCAAGGTCCTGGCCCACACCGACCGCGCGGCGGTGATGGAAAAGGGCCGCATCGTGTTGGCCGGCGCGAGCGACACGCTCGCCGCCGACACAGAGGCCCTGTCGCAAACCCTCGGCGTGTGACACGCCACTTGAAGAAGGAAGCTCCATGATCCTGGAACTCGCCGACATCCGCATCCCGCCCGGCAAGCAGGCCGAGTTCGACGCCGCCATCGTGCGCGGCGTCACCACCGTGATCAGCCAGGCCAAGGGGTTCCGCGGCTACAAGGTCAACAAGGGCATCGAGTCGCCCGAGCGCTACATCCTGCAGATCTTCTGGGACACGCTGGAGAACCACACGGTGGACTTCCGCGGCGGCCCGCTGTTCCCGCAGTGGCGCGCCATCGTCGGCCCCTTCTTCGCGCAGCCGCCGGTGGTGGAACATTTCGAGCTCGTGGGCAAGTCGGACTGAGATCCGTCGGCGCTGGCAGGGAGAGAACATGAGGTTTGCAATCTCGGCGGCGGCACTGCTCATCGCACTGTCGGCCCTCGACACCACGCACGCGCAATCAGCTGCGGCGGCGCCGGGCGACATACCGGTCAAGGAGGTTCAACTCGGCGCCGAGACCTTCGCCCGTGCCGCACCGCTGCCTGCATGGGCGCTGCCGCTGGCCGAGATCCCGGCCACCACGCGCCGCGAGCCGGTGGTGCTTCGTCTGGCCGAAACGCAGTTGCTCGCTTCGGATGGGCGCGGCGTGCTGATCAACCGGGCCATCCAGGTCAACGACACGAGTTCATTGGCGTCGATCGGCCAGTTCACCATCCAGTTCGTTCCGCAGTACCACCGTCTGCGCCTGCACACCGTGCGCCTGCTGCGTGGCAGCGAGGTGCTGGATCGCATGGAGCAGGTGCAGTTGCGCTTCCTCGAGCGCGAATCGGGGCTGGAAGGCGGCGTCTACAGCGGCGCCATCACCGCCGTGATGCTGCTGGCTGACGTGCGCGTGGGCGATACGCTGCACATCGTCTACAGCATTGCCGGCGAGAACCCGGTGTTCGGTGCCGCCTACTCCGACACGGCAAGCTGGGACCAGGTGGAACCCACCGAGTTGCGCCGCGTGTCGGTGCTGGCGCCGGCCGACCGCCGGCTCGACTGGCGCATGCATGGCGACCATCGCACCAGCCGCATTCGCCCGACCGAATCGACTCGGGGCGCGCTGCGCGTGCTCCAGTTCGAGGAGCGCGGGCTGGAGACAGTCGAACCCGAATCGCACATCCCGTCCGACTACGTGCCGCTGCGTTTCATCCAGTTCACCGGCTATGGCGACTGGGGCGAAGTGGCGCGCTGGGCAACCACGCTGTTCCCGGGTGTCACCCAGCTGCCCCCCGAGCTCGCGCCGGTGATGGAGCGGCTGCGTGCCCTGCCTGACCCGCAGGCGCGGGCGGCCGGCGCGCTGCAGTGGGTCCAGGAAGAGATCCGTTACTTCAGCGTGTCGCTGGGAGAAAGTTCGCACCGCCCCTACCCGCCGGCGCAGGTGGTCCAGCGGCGCTACGGCGACTGCAAGGACAAGACCTACCTGCTGGTCACCATGCTGCGCGAACTGGGCATCGAGGCCACGCCGGTGCTCGTGGCCTTGCGAAGCCCGAAGGTCCCGGCGCGCCTGCTGCCCAGCCCTGACGTGTTTGACCACGTCATCGCACGCGTCGAGCTCGCTGGCCGCAGCTACTACCTGGACCCGACACGCCTGGGCCAGCGCGGCCCGCTTTCACGCATGGGCCTGCCCCTGGAGGGCGCCAAGGGGCTGCCGGTGCGCGCCGACACGACGGACCTGATCACCGTCTCGGCGCCGAATGCGCTGGAGCTGGCCACGACCGAGGTGCACGAAGTCCTCACACTCGAGGCGCTCGACGGCGACGGACGCCTGGACGTGCGGCGCTCGTGGAACGGCGCGATCGCCGAGGTGCTGCGCGTGGCGTTCGGCCGCCTCACCATCGAGCAGCAACGCTCTCAGGCAACGGCGGATTACGAACGGCGCTATCCCGGCATCACCCTCGACGGCGAGCCGCGCATCGTGGACGACCTGGCGCGCAATACGTTCACGCTGGAGGCGAAATACAAGTTGCCCAAGCCGGCCAAGGAGCTGAACGGCGACTGGGCAGTGCGCTTCTTCCCGACCAACCTGGCAGGCGCGATCAACCTGCCACAGAAGATGGCGCGCAAGTTCCCTGCCACAGTGACGACGAGCCCCTACCAGGCGCAGTACCAGTTGATCGTCAATTGGCCGGACAACGTGAGCATGGTGCACGACCCAGCCACCCAGCGCGTTGACAGCGCGCTCTTCCGCGCGCAGGTCCAGCGCAGTTTCCGCGGCAACGTGGCCACGCTGAACCTGCAGTACACGTCGCTGGTGGACACCGTGCCCGCCAAGGATCTGGCTCAGCTGGCGCAGGACGTGCAGAAGCTGGAACGGACCTTGGGCGGCGTCATCGTGGTGAACCGCGGCGCCATCAAGAGCGGCGGCCTGTTCGGCCTGGGCAAGACCACGCTGCAGCAGAACTTGCAGGCCCGACAGGAAACCGAGTTGCGCCGCCTGTCGACGACGATTGCCGAAGCCAAGCTGTCTGGTGAAGACCTGGCTGAGGCACTGTGCAGCCGCGCCGAGACGCTGGCCGACAGCGGCAAGGCAGCGCAGGGCCTGCCCGACGCGCAGGAGGCCGTGCGCGTGGCGCCAGCCTTCGGACGCGCCTGGCAGTGCCGCGGCAACCTGCTCTTCGGTACCGGCGAATACACGAAGGCCGTCCCTGACTACACCAAGGCCCTCGGGCTGGGCCATGACGCCTTCATGAGTTACTACAAGCGCGGCCTCGCGCGCTACTACGCCGGTCAGTACGAGGCGGCTGCCGGCGACTTCGCCAAGGCCATCGAGTCCAAGCAGGGCAATGACGAATCCGATGGTCTCTATGCCCGGCTATGGCAGATATGGGCACTGCAGCGTGCCGGCGCCGGCTTGCCGCCTGAAATCGTCGACGCCGCGCGCAAGGGTGCGACAGGCGCGTGGCCGCGTGCCGCTCTGGCCATGGCGGTGGGCGCGCTGACGCCCGAGCAATTGATCGCCGAGGTCGAGCGCAAGCAGGGCGACGAACGCGAGCTGACCTTGGCCGAAGCCTGGTTCTATGTCGGCCAGCACCACCGTGGCCGGCAGGACATCGAGAAGGCCAAACAGGCTTACGAAAAGTGCCGCGCGCTCGGCATCACGATGTACATCGAGCACGTTGCGGCCGGCCTCGAACTGGCCACCCTGAAGTAGCGAGGTCGGAGCGCCCCATGAGTCCCATCTTCCACATGATCGCCGGCGCCCCCGACCCCGTGGCGCCCTTCAGCCATGCGGTCGAGGCCGACGGCTGGGTGTTCTTGACCGGGCAGATGCCGTTCGCCGGCACCTCGGTCGACGAGCCCTACCCCGAGGGCATCGAGGCGCAGACGCACCAGGTCATGAAGAACCTGCAGGCGGTACTGACGGGCTGTGACCTCACGCTGGCCAACGTGCTGCAGGTGCGCATCTACCTGACGCGCTTCGAGCAGGACTACGCCGCGATGAACACCGCCTACGCGAGCTGGTTCCCGGCCGGCCAGCGCCCGGCGCGCACCTGCGTGGGCGTCACCGCCCTGGCCAAGGGCGCGCTGATCGAGATCGACATGGTCGCGCGGCGCTGAAGCGCCGCGCGCACCGCCTCAAACCCAGTCCGGCCGATCGAAGTCGCGCTGCAGCGCCCGCCACACCGTCGAAGCGGTCAGCGGCATCTGCACCTTCTCGGCATCGCGCCCGAGGCCCGCAGCGGCCAGCGCATCGACCACCGCATTGACCACAGCCGGCGTGGCGCCGATGGTGCCGAGCTCGCCCACGCCCTTCACGCCCAGCAGGTTGGTGGTGCAGGGCACCGAGGTGTCGAACACGGTCTTGAAGCCGCGGAAGCCGTCGGCATGCGGCAGCGCGTAGTCCATGAAGCTGGCGGTGAGCAACTGGCCGCTGTCGCCGTCGTAGGCCACCGCCTCGCACAGCGCCTGGCCGATGCCTTGCACCGCGCCGCCTTCGATCTGCCCGCGCACGATGGTCGGGCTCACGACACGGCCGATGTCGTTGACCGACGCGTAGGCAGCGATCTCCACCGCGCCGGTGTCGGGGTCGACCTCGACTTCGCAGACGTGGCAGGCGTTCGGCCAGCTCGGCGCGCCAGCCGTCGCATCTCCCTCGGCAGTGATGCGCGCGGCAGGCTGCTTCGCGGCCAGCTCGAACAGGCCGATGCCGCGGTCGGTGCCGGCGATCGTGAAGCGGCCGGCGCGGTACTCGATGTCGCGCGAGGAGGCCTCGAGCGCCTCGCCGGCCAGGTTCTTCGCCTGCTCGATGGTGCGCTCCGAGGCCACCTGCACCGCCGCGCCGCCGGTGAACAGCGAGCGCGAACCGGCGCTGCCGAAGCCGTTGGCGCGGTCGGTGTCGCCATGCACAACGCGGATCTGATCGAGGGGCACGCCGAACACGTCGACCGCGAGCTGCGCCAGGCTGGTGTTGATGCCCTGCCCCATCGGCATGGTGGCCACCGTCAGCTCGACGATGCCTTCGGGCAGCACGTTCACCGTCACCACCTCGGACAGCGCGTTGCCGCCCGTCCACTCCAGGAAGGTGGCGATGCCACGGCCGCGCAGCCGGCCCGCAGCCTTCGATGCCGCTCGGCGCGCTTCGAAACCCTTCCAGTCGGCCAGCGCCAGGCCCTGGTCGAGCATCTTCTCGAACTGGCCGACGTCGTAGGTCTGCCCCATCGGGTTTTTGTAGGGCATCTGATCGGGGCGGATCATGTTGCGGCGGCGCAGCTCGGCGCCGTCGATCTTCATCTCGCGCGCGGCAGCGTCCATCAGGCGCTCGATGACGTAGATCGCCTCGGGCCGCCCGGCACCGCGGTAAGCGCCGGTGGGCGTGGTGTTGGTCATCACCGCGGTCAGGTGCAGCGAGATCGCCGGGATGTCGTAGACGCTGGTCGACACCCACGGCCCGATGAGCAGCTGGATGACCACGCCCACCGTCATCGCGTAACCGCCGACGTTGGCATAGGAGCGCGTGCGCAGCGCGAGCACCTTGCCGTTCGCGTCGAGCGCGAGTTCGGCCTTGGTGACCAGGTCGCGGCCGTGCGACGAGGCGCTGAACTCCTCCAACCGCTGCGCGCACCACTTGACCGGCAGGCCGAGCGTGCGTGCGGCGTGCGCGACGACGATGTCTTCCGGGTACAGGCCGGTCTTCATGCCGAAGCCGCCGCCGACGTCGCCGACGCGCAGGCGCACCTGCTCCTTGCTCAGGCCGGGCAAGGCCGCGGCGATGCCGTCGCGCACCGCCGTGGGCATCTGGCTGGACAGCGTGACGGTGAGCCGCCCGCTGGCCGCGTCGGGCTCGGCGAGCACGACACGCGGCTCCATCGAGGCCGGCGCGAGGCGCTGGTTGACGATGTCCAGCGACACCACGTGCGCAGCGCGCTTGAAGGCCGCATCGGCCGCCGCGGCATCGCCGTGCTTCATTTCCGAGGCGATGTTGTCCGGCGCCTGCTCGCACAGCACCGGCGCGCCGGGGCGGATCGCCTGCAGCGCATCGGTCACCGAGGGCAGGTCCTCGAAGTCGACCATCACCGCCTCGGCGCCGTTCATCGCCGCCTCGCGCGATTCGGCGATCACCGCGGCGACGGCCTCGCCGACGAATCGCACGCGGTCGACGGCGATGGGGTAGCGCGTCGCCGACGCACCCGGCTTGCCGTCGGGCCGCGGGAAGGGCACCGCGTTGCCCATCGGCTTCACGCCCGCGGCCACCAGGTCGGCGCCGCTGTAGATGGCGAGCACGCCCGGCAGCGCCAGCGCGGCGCTCTTGTCCATGCTCTTGATCACCGCATGCGCATGCGGCGAGCGCAGGAAGACGAGGTGCGTCTGCCCCACGCGCTTCAGGTCGTCGGTGAACTGCCCAGCCCCGCGCACCAGCGCCGGGTCCTCGATGCGGCGCACCGCCTTGCCGCTGCCGTAGCGGGCTGCTTCCACGGTCGTGCTCATGCCTTCTCTCCGGTGGCGGCCATCGCCTGCGCGGCCTGCTGCACGGCGGCGACGATGTTGACGTAGCCGGTGCAGCGGCACAGGTTGCCTTCGAGCGCATCGGCGATCTGAGCGTCGCTGGGCTGCGGCACCTGCCTGAGCAGGCCGCAGGCCGACATCATCATGCCCGGCGTGCAGAAGCCGCACTGCAGGCCGTGGCAGGCGATGAAGGCTTCCTGCAGCGGATGCAGCGTGTCGCCGCGCGCCAGGCCCTCGACGGTCGTCACTGCGCGGCCCTGCGCCTGCAGTGCCAGCAGGCTGCAACTCTTCACCGCCTGGCCGTCGATCAGCACGGTGCAGGCGCCGCACTGCGCGGTGTCGCAACCCTGGTGCGTGCCGGTCAGGCCGAGCGGCCCGCGCAGCAGGTCGATCAGCAAAGTGGTGGGCGCCACGTCGGTGTCGACGGACTGGCCGTTGACCTGGATGCGCAAGCTCGTCATGTCGGGCCTTCTCGGGGAGTCTTCGGGGAGTCGGGAAACTGCGGCCGCCATCGTAGTCCCGAACGGCCGGGGGCATACTGCGGCCCCGCGGATTCCCTGGAGAACGGCGATGAAAAAGGTGGTGTGGGGCGTGCTCAGCACGGCGAAGATCGGCGTCAAGCAGGTGATCCCGGCGATGCAGATCAGCCCATGGTGCGACATGCGTGCCATCGCCTCGCGCTCGCTGCCGGCGGCGCGTGCCGCGGCCGGCGCGCTGGGCATGGCCCAGGCCTACGGCAGCTACGAGGAACTGATCGCCGACCCCGAGATCGAGGCGATCTACAACCCGCTGCCGAATCACCTGCACATCCCTCTGACGCTGCAGGCGGCGCGCGCGGGCAAGCACGTGCTGTGCGAGAAGCCGTTCTCGCTGACTGCGGCCGAAGCGGGGCAGCTGCGGGAAGTGGCCGGCCGGGTGCACATCATGGAAGCGTTCATGGTGCGCTTCCACCCGCAGTGGCAGCGCGTGCGCGAGCTCGTGCGCGCCGGGCGCATCGGCACGCCACGCGCGGTGCAGGTGTTCTTCTCGTACTTCAACGACGACCCGGGCAACATCCGCAACCAGGCCGACATCGGCGGCGGCGCGCTGTACGACATCGGTTGCTACGCGATCGTGGCCGGGCGCTTTCTGTTCGAGGCCGACCCGGCTCGTGTGGTCGCGCTGGTCGACCGCGACCCGGCGCTGGGCACCGACCGCACGACCAGCGCGCTGGCCGACTTCGGCGGCGGCCGCCAGCTCGGCTTCACCGTCTCGACGCAGGCGCAGCGTTACCAGCGGCTGAACATCGTCGGCACGAGCGGGCGCATCGAGGTGCTGATCCCCTTCAACGCGCCGCAGGGCGAGGCCACGACGATCCTGGTCGACTCGACCGGCGCGCTCGATGGCAGCGGCGTCGAGCGCGAGACGCTGCCCAAGTGCGACCAGTACACGCTGCAGGGCGAGGCCTTCTCGCGTGCGGTGCGCGGTGAGATCTCGCTGCCCTACGGTCTCGATGATGCGGTGATGAACATGCGCATCATCGATGCGCTGTTGCGCTCGGAGCACAGCGGGCGCTGGGAAGCGCCCTGAGCGGGCTCCGGCGCGGCGATGTCCGGATCACGCAGCGTGCTGCGTGGTACCGGGCATGGACCTGCTGCACACCCCTTGTCTCGATGACTGGACCGGCCCCGACGGCAGCCGCCTGCGCATCCGCGCAGTGCGACCGCAGGACGCCGCCGCACTGCAGGCGCTGATCGGCGGCCTGTCGGCGCTGGACCGGCGAAGGCGCTTCCACGGCGCGTTGAACAACGTGTCGGGCCAGCGCCTGGACGACATGGCCAATGTCGATGGCCATCGGCACATCGCACTGGTGGTGCTCGCCGAGCGCGCCGGCCGCGAGACGCTGATCGCCGATGTGCGCTGCGTCACCGACCTGAGCGACAGCGCAGCGGAGTTCGCGCTGGTGGTCGCCGAGGCCTGGCGCGGCCGCGGCGTGGCCCGGCGGGCCGTGGCCGCCCTGCGCCTTGCCGCCGCGGGCGAAGGCCTGCACTGGCTGTACGGCCACGTGCTGGCCGACAACGCACCGATGCTGGCCCTCATGCGGCGCTGCGGCTTCAGCTTGACGCCGCACCGCCGCGACGACCAGATCGTGGTGGCCGAATCGCGCTGCGAGCTCACGGCCGACCCCGGCGAACGCACGCCTTGGTGGCTGCTCTGGCCGACTCGGATCGCCCTCAACACCCTTGCACGCTGACCCCATGGCCACATCGATTTCTCGCATCCCCGATGCGACCCAGCTGGCCCTCGTGCTCGGCAGCGGCGGCGTACGCAGCATCGCCGCGGTCGGCATCGCCGAGGTGCTGTGGCGCCACGGCATCCGGCCGCAGCTGGTGGTGGGCTGCAGTTCCGGCGCGCTGTTCGGCGCGCTCGTCGCCTCGGCCACCGAACCGCGCGAGGCGTTGGAGATGGCGCGCCGGCTGTGGTCGCAGGAACTCACCACGCAACGCCGCTGGCGTGCCTACGCACAGTTGGTAGCGCCGCGCCTGGCCGGCTTCAGCGCCGACTTCGCTTTGCGCGACAGCACGCTGATCGCGCAGCGCATCGAGCAGGCCTTCGGCGACGTGCGCATCGAGGAGCTGCCGATCCCGCTGCGCGTGACTGCCACCGACGCCGTCACCGGCCAGCCGGTGGTGATCGAGCGCGGCCCGCTCGCGCCGGCGCTGCGCGCCAGCATGGCGCTGCCCTTCCTGTTCCCGCCGGTGCGCATCGACGGCCGCCGGCTGGTCGATGGCGTCGTGTCCGACCCGCTGCCGGTGTCGGCCGCCGCAGGGGCGCAGGCCGTCATCACGCTCGGCTTCGAGGGTGCGATGCCACGCCGCATCGACCGGCCTTCGCGGCTGGTCGCGCAACACAGCACCTCGCTGATGAACAACCTGATGCGCGCGCGGATCGAGACCGCCGAAGCGCGCGGCCAGCGCCTGCTCCCCCTGACGCTCACGCTCAAGCGCCGCATCGGGCTGTGGGAGACCGATGCACTGCCGGAGCTGTTCGAGGCCGGCCAGCGCGCCGCCGAAGAGCGGCTCGGCGAGATCCACGCCCTGCTCGACGGTGCGCCGCGCCGCGCCGCCGCCTGAGCACCCACCACCCCGAGGAGACCTTTCAGTGCCCTTCACCGAGACCTTCGCCACCGACACCAGCACGACCCAGCGCTACGCCCGCTGCATCGAGGCCTCGCGCCGCGTTCGCTGGGACATCGACGCCGACGTCATCCGCGGCCGCAGCTTCGACTTCAGCCAGTCCTTCCTGCCCGACGGGCTGACGCGCGTGGGCCGGCTCGGCTTCCTGCGCAGCGCCGAGCGGCGCCTGCTCGGGCAGATCCAGGGCCGCACCTACGCGAACATGTTCGGCCTGGTGGAGCGATTCATCGGCGCGAAGATGCTCGAGATCACCCGCCACCACTGGTTCGGCGACCAGGTGGCGCTGGAAGCGCTGGTGCGATTCAGCGACGAGGAGCTCAAGCACCAGGAGCTGTTCCGCCGCATCGAACGCCTGATCGCCGACGGCATGCCGCCGGGCTACGAGTTCGTGCCGCAGGCCAACGGCGTGGCACAGGCGGTGATGGGCGCGTCGACCTGGGCCGTGCTGGCGCTGACCTGCCACATCGAGCTGTTCACGCAGGTGCACTACCGCCACAGCATCGCGCCCGACGAAGAGCTCTCCGCGCTCTACAAGGACGTGTTCCTCTTCCACTGGAAAGAGGAGTCGCAGCACGCCATCATCGACGAGCTCGAGTGGGTGCGCGAGAACGCCGCACTCGACGCGCCGGCCCGCGATGCGGCCGTGACCGACTTCATCGGCCTGGTCGGCGCAGTCGACGGCCTGCTGCAGGCGCAGGCGAAGGCCGATGGACACTACTTCCTGCGCATCTGCGGCCGCGAGCTGTCGGCCGGCGAGGTGAGTACGCTGATGGCCGAGCTGCTGCAGGCGTACCGCTGGCAGTACATCGTGTCGGGGGCTCAGGACGCACGGTTCGCTGCCACCCTGGGGCGCATGGTCGACACCGCACAGCTGCGACGCATCGAAGCAGCGCTGGCGCCGCTGGCCGGCTGAACCATCAACCGTGACATGAACGCAGGGAGCCCGAACATGAAAGCCATTCTTGCGCTGCTGACAGCAGGCACGGTGCTGACCGGGTGCGAGACCGCGCCGGTGAACTCAGCGAGCGACGACGACCCAAGCTATCGCCGCGAGGCACCCACCGGCACCAACATCGCCCGCCGCGAGGCACGACCGGCGACCGAAGAAGAGCGCGCCGCCGCGCGCGAGGCCGCCCAAGGAATGCGCGAAGACCAGATGCGCCGAAACATGCCGCGCCCGCCGAGTTCCTCCCGCTGAGCACTCGCTCCTTGGAGGGATTGCGATGGCTGCGAAGGCGCTCCATCATCGTGGCCCGCCCGTCGCCGATGGGCCACGACGCAGCGAGCCCTTCGAGCCATGTTCCCAGTCGAATCCGAGACCTCGAACCCGACCGTCGGCGCACCGGTGGCTGCCGATGAGCTCTTCGCCAAGCTGTACCACGAGCTGCGCCGCCTGGCGCGCTCGCGCCTGGCTTCCGGCGGCCGCCACACGCTGCTGGACACCTCGGCGCTGGTGCACGAGGCCTTCATGCGCATGCAGCGCGGCGGCCTCGTCGAGCTGAAGGACCGCGAGCACTTCCTCGCCTATGCCGCCACCACCATGCGTTCGGTGGTCATCGACTTCGTGCGTCGGCGCAGCGCCGAGCGCCGCGGCGGTGGCATCGAGCACGTGACGCTGGACACGCGCGCCTCGGAGGAGCTCGGCGCCAGCGACGACGAGATCCTCGAGGTGCACGAGGCGCTGCAGACACTGGCACAGGTCGACCCGCGGCTGGTCCGCGTGGTGGAGATGCGCTACTTCGCAGGCCTCACCGACCTGGAGATCGCCAGCGCGCTCGGCGTCACCGACCGAACCGTGCGTCGCGACTGGGAACGCGCCCGGCTGCTGCTGGCGCAGATGCTCGGCCGCTGATCGCGGCGGCACCCGCCTGTCCGGAACACGCCGGCGACTGCGTGGTACCTGCTTGTGGCCATGAACGTGCCTGCCCCGCCCGACCCCGATCTGCTGCGCCGCGTCAACGCGCTGCTCGAGGCCGCGCTGGCCTTGCCGCCGGACGAACGCGACGACTGGCTGAACACGCTGCCTCCCGAGCATCGCGACCTGCTGCCGATGCTGCACCGACTGCTCGCGCGCGCCGAGTCGGCCGAATCCGACACCTTCATGCGGCAACCGCTGGCCGTGGGCACCGTCGATCTGGCCGAGCCCGACGGCATCGAAGACCAGCCCGGTGACGTGATCGGCCCGTACCGGCTCGTGCGCGAGCTGGGGGCCGGCGGCATGGCCACGGTGTGGCTGGCCGAGCGCATCGACGGCAGCCTGCAGCGGCAGGAGGCGCTGAAGCTGCCGCGCAGCGGCTGGGCCATCGGCCTGGCGCAGCGCATGGCCCGCGAGCGCGACATCCTGGCCAGCCTCGAACACCCGCGCATCGCGCGCCTCTACGACGCCGGCGTCACGGCCGAGGGCCGGCCCTGGCTGGCGATGGAACATGTCGTCGGCGCACCGATCGACATCCATTGCAGGGAGTTGCGGCTGGACATTCGCGCACGGCTGAAGCTGTTTCTGCAGGTGGCCGACGCCGTCTCGCATGCGCATGCGCGCCTGGTCGTGCACCGCGACCTGAAACCCGGCAACATCCTCGTCACGGCCGAGGGCGAGGTGCGGCTGCTCGACTTCGGCGTGGCCAAGCTGCTGGCGGACGACTCGGCGCCCGGCAGCCAGATCACGCAGGTGATGGGCCGCGCCGTGACGCCCGACTATGCGTCGCCCGAGCAGGTCAGCGGCCGGCCGGTGGGCGTGGCCACCGACGTGTATTCGCTCGGCGTGGTGCTGTACGAGTTGCTGTCCGGCGTGCGGCCCTATCGGCTCAAGCGCGACACCGCCGCCGCGCTCGAAGAAGCCATCCTCACGGCCGACGTGCCGCTGGCCAGCGCCCAGGCCGCCGACCACCGCGTCGCGCGTGCGCTGCGCGGCGACCTCGACACCATCATCGCCAAGGCCATGCGCAAGGAGCCCGCGCGCCGCTACCGCAGCGTCGAGGCCATGGCCGCCGACATCGAGCGCCATCTGGCCGGCGAAGCGGTGCTCGCGCGGCCCTACAGCCGCTGGTACCGGATGCGCAAGGCGATCGCTCGGCACCGGGCCGCCCTGGCCATTGCGCTGGCACTTCTGGCCGGCACGGCGCTGGCCACTTGGCAGGCTCGCGTGGCCTCGAGCGAGCGCGATCAGGCCAACGCCCTGCTGGCACGCAACGAGGCGGTGAACAGTTTCTACACGATGCTGTTCACCGAGGCCGTGGCCCCCGAACATGCCGGCGCGGTGCGGCAGATGCTGGAGCGCGGCACGCAGATGGTGGCGCCTGCGTTCGGCGCGGTGCCGGAGCACGAGGCCGCGATCCTGCGCATCCTCTCGGAATTCTTCGACGAGCCCGATCGCAGCGAAGCGCTGCTGGCTCGCGCCGCCGAGATCACGCGCGGCTCGGGCGACCTGACGCTGCGCGCGCAGATCGATTGCGACCGCGGACAGATGCAGGAAGCTCTGGGCCGCGGTGCCGAGGCGGCGAAGATGCTCGAGCGGTGGATCGACGCGCCCGGCACGCCCGCCGTGGCCGCGGTCCACTGCCTGCAGATGCGCGGCGCGATGGCCGCCAACACCCTGGATGGCCAGCTGGCGCTGCGTTCGACGCAGGCTGCGTTGCAGCGGCTGCGCGCGGCGGGGCTCGGCGGTGGCGAGACCGAAGCCGACCTGCTCGGCGACATCGGCTACGCGCTGCACGTGAGTGGGCGCAGCAGCGAGGCCGAGGCCTACTTCGAGGATGCGCTGCAGCGTTATCGCGCGCTCAACCGGCTGGACGGCCTGCATGCCCGCGTCATGCTGAGCAACTGGGGCGTGATGGAGCTCGCCACCGGCGACGTGCAGCGCGCACTGCAGCGCTACGACGAACTGCTCGCCAGCCATCGGCGGCTGATGGCTTGGCGCGCGCCGCCGAGCTGGGTGCTCGGCAATCACGCGGTGGCGCTGGAGCGCGTGGGGCGGCTCGACGAGGCCCTGGCCAGCTACAGCGAGACGCAGCGCGTCAGCGACGAAGCCGGGCATGCGCAGGGCGTCCGCTACGGCCTGGTCGGCATGGCCGGGGTGCATTTGTCGATGGGGCGCGCCGACGAGGCCGCCGCCGAGCTCGCCCGCGCCGATGCGCTGGCCGCCGGCACCAACCCGCGCGAGCCGGCGAACATCCGCGCCGAGTGGGTGCGCGCGCGCCTCGCGCTGCACGCCGGTCGCGCTGTCGACGCGCACGCGATGCTGACGCGCTCGATCGACTTCCTGAAGTCGATCGGCCATGGCGAGGCCTATATCGGCAGCACGCGGCGGCTGCGTGTCGACGCGGCCTTGGCGCTCGGCCGCCACGACGAGGCAATCGGCGATGCTCGCGAGGCGCTCGCCATCGCCCAGCGCCTGCATGGCGGCAAGCCGCATTCGGACCACGCAGGTCAGGCCTGGCTGGCATTGGGCCGCGCCGAGCAGGCCGCCGGCCGCAGGACCGAGGCACGCGCTGCGTTCGAGCAGGCTGTACAGCACCTGCAGGCAACGACCGGCGCCACGAGCCCGGATACGGCACGCGCCCGTGAATTGCTCGCCGGTTGAGCGCTTCTAGGGGGCTGCCGGCCCGCAGACGCGGGGATGGCGCAGAGCGCGCCGACGCGCACACTGGGTTTCACACAGACAGGGAGAGCCGCCATGGAACTGCAGACGCTTGCACCGGAATCGAACGCCACGACCGTGGCCTCGTTCGTCGGCCTGCCCGAGGCGGCCTCGGCCTCGCCGCGCGCGCGCACGATGTCATGCCGTTGCCCAGGCTGCGGCAACGAGGTGACCTTCGACGCCCTGGTCGTCACGTGCGCCTGCACAGACGAGGGCGATCGCAGCGCCCTCCACTGAACCGGGCGCCGGCACGGCGCGAAACGTGGGCTGTCATGGCGTTCGTTGTCAGCGGTCACTCACACCGAAATCCCGTGAGTCCGCAATTAGAGGGCTACTTCCATCGATCACCGGAACCATCCAGGTGGACAATGGACTAAGTAGAAACCCTAGGTTACCCTCGCTCCCGCGTGGGACCCACAACGAACATGACGAACCTGCTGAAACTTCTGAAGTCCCTGCTCCCCTCGATCGAATCCCAAAAGGATCGCGACGAGGCCTACATGGCGGCGTCTGTCGACATCTACGACCTCGAACGCCGCATGCGTGAAATCGACGAACGCGGCCGCAAGAACTGGTCGCCGATCGTTCACGGGCTGTACGCCCGCTGAAGGAGCCTGCCATGCGCATGACCCGGACACTCCCGATGAGGCAAGCCTTCGCGGACCGGACCTCGTCTTCCGCGCAACCCTGGCTGGTCGACAGCTTCGCGTCGGCCTGGACGGCCGGCAAGCAGGTGGCCGCGATGCCCTTCGATGTCTTGCGTGCAAGCCACGCCAGCGCGGTCAAGGCCGGGCTCATTCCGAACTCGATGCTCGAATCGCGCGATTTCGAGCAGGTCGTGGTCGCTCTCGAGCGCGCCACGCTCGGGCCGCTGGCGCGCCGCGTCTGACACGCAGCCTGAGTCGCTAGGGCGGCAAGGTCCTGGCCACCCGCAGCCCGATGTTGTTGTTGCGGTTCCCCGCGCCCAGCCAGAAGCGCTCGGCCGGGCGCAACACCGCGGGCGGGTCGTCCCAGGCGCCGCCGCGCACCACGCGGCCCCGGCAAGCGGCTGTTTCGTGGGCACTGCCGTCGCCCGGCGCAGCGGCGTAGGGCAGGT
Organism: Rhizobacter sp. AJA081-3; assembly: GCF_017795745.1. GTDB lineage: Bacteria > Pseudomonadota > Gammaproteobacteria > Burkholderiales > Burkholderiaceae_C > Piscinibacter. The sequence continues at coordinate 4,456,229 of NZ_CP059067.1, forward strand.
AGCAGTCCTGCACCCATTCCCACACGTTGCCCAGCATGTCGTGCAGGCCCCAGGCGCTGGGCCGGTAGCGGCCCACCGGGGCGGCATACCAGTGGCCGTCCCTGCAGGCGCGAGCCTCTGTCCAGGCGCGGCCCTGCGGTCCCTTCGTCCTGTCGGTGCCGTTGGAGTGCTCACAGGCGAAGTCGAAGTCGTCTCCCCAGGGCCAGCGGGTCGTGCTGCCGGCGCGGGCGGCGTATTCCCATTCGGCCTCTGAAGGCAGCCGCCATCCCTTGACGCCGCTGTGCTGGTCGAGCCAGCGCACGTAGACCTGCGCGTCCGTCCAGCTGATGCAGACCACGGGTTCGTCGTCCTTCTGGCTCCAGCCGGGATCGCGCCAACTGCGGCCGGCGCGCCACGCCCACTCGATGTTCTGCGGCTCCCAGGTGAAGCAACCAGGTTCGTAGAGGTTGCGTTCGGCCTCGGTCAGGTAGCCGCTGGCGAGCACGAACTGCCGCCACTGGGCCACGGTCACTTCGGTCCTGCCGAGCGCGAAAGGCTTGATCCGCACCTGCCGCTGCGGCAATTCATCGTCGTCTCGCTCACGCTCGCCGGCCGCGCTGCCCATGATGAACTCGCCACCGGGAATCGACACCATCTCGGGGCAGGCCTCGCAGCCGCGAGGCGCCACACCCGCCGGCGCCGACGCGGCGTCCGCGGGCCAGGCCGGCGCACATTGCACGGCAGCGGCCACTGCCCACACCGCGATCAGCATCTTGTGCACGATGGACTCCCCGCGCGATCTCGAATGGACCTGGCCTCGCCAGGCGGCTCACGCGCCTTGTTCCACGCAATCATGCAGCAGACCCGGACACGACGCGCCGGCAACGCGTGTCGATCGACCGCAGGCTTGTTCGTCGTGACGGTGAAGCGCAGACTGCCGCTTCACCGCGCTGCACGGAGGCAGCTTTCAGGGAGGGATTTTCATGAACGCATCGCCAACCCGCCTGGTACTGCTGGTGGCCACGCGCAAGGGCGCCTGGCTATTGCACGGCGACACGCAGCGCGGCGCCTGGACGGTCGACGGCCCGCACTTCCTCGGCCACACGATCAGCCACGTCAAGCTCGACCCACGCGACGGCCGCACCCTGCTGGCGGCGGCGAAGACAGGCCACCTCGGGCCGACGGTGTTCCGCTCCACCGACCTGGGTGCCACCTGGAAAGAGGCGCGCCAGCCGCCCGCATTTGCCCAGCCCACGAACGGCCTGCCGGCACGCTCCGTCGACCACACCTTCTGGCTGACGCCCGGCCACGCCAGCGAGCGCGACAGCTGGTACGCCGGCACCTCGCCGCAAGGTTTGTTCCGCTCCGAGGACGGTGGCGTCAGCTGGGTGCCGCTGCCCGCCGTCAACGACAACGCGCAGTTCCGCGAGTGGATGGGCACGGTGCAGGACGGCACGCCCGACGGCCCGAAGCTGCATTCCATCACCATCGACCCGCGCGACCCGGCGCACCTTCTGTTCGGCATGTCGGGCGGCGGCGTGCACGAGTCGCGCGACGCAGGCCGCAGCTGGACGACGCTGATCGAGGGCATGGAGGTGGTCGGCGGCTTCGACGCCACCACCGTGACCTTCCACGACCCGCACTGCGTGCGCATCTGCCCCGGCAACCCCGACCGCCTGTACCAGCAGAACCACTGCGGCATCTACAGGCTCGACCGGCCCGGCAAGTCCTGGCAGCGCATCGGCCGCAGCATGCCCGCCGAGGTGGGCGACATCGGCTTCCCGATGGTCGTGCACCCGCGCGATCCCGACACGGCGTGGGTGTTCCCGATGGACGGCACCGACGTCTGGCCGCGCACCAGCCCGGCCGGCCGCCCGGCCGCCTACGTGACGCGCGACGCAGGCCAGACCTGGCATCGGCTCGACCAGGGCCTGCCGAAGGAGCAGGCCTGGTGGACCGTCAAGCGCCAGGCGATGACGGCCGATGCGCTGCCGGAGCCGGCGCTGTACCTGGGCACCACCAGCGGCGAGCTGTGGATCGGGCACGAGGGCGGCGCGCGCTGGGTCAACATCGCCCGCCACCTGCCGGAGATCTACGCGGTCGAAGTCGCGGCGCTCGCATGAAGGTGCTGGTGCCGGGCGCGCTGCGCTCCTATACGGGCGAGACGAATGTCGAGGCCACCGGCGACACGCTGCTCGCGCTGTTCGCCGACCTCGACCGCCGCTACCCGGGCCTGCGCTTCCGCGTGGTCGACGAGCAGTTGCTGCTGCGGCCGAACATGCGCATCTTCGTCAACGGCCTGTGCGTGCGCGATCTCGGCCACGCGCTGCGGCCGGACGACTTCGTGGCCATCGTGCTCGCGCTCAGCGGCGGTTGAGCGCATCGGCGTTGGTGTACTGGCGCACCGACGGTTGACAGCAAGACGCGCACTGTGACGTGCCGGCCGCCGGGCGCCGCCCGCGCGGCGCCTGCAGAGTCAACCCCGAGGAATCAACATGAACGCCCGATTTGCACCCCGCACGTTTGCGCCCCGTGGGCTCTGGCTCGTCGCGCTCGCGATGGCGGCGGCTCCCGTGCTCGCCGCCAGTCCCGCCACACAGGCAGGCGCCAAGCCTCAGCCTCAACGCGCTCGCACCGCTTGCACGCCCGTCCGCGGCGACGCACGCGACAACTGCCTGAGCGAAGCCAGCACCCTGGCCGCCAGCACCCGGCCGTCACGCCCCGAAGAGAACCCGGAGCAACTGGCGCGCAACGCCCTGCAGCGCTGCGCACCACTGCCCGAACTCGATCGCCTTGATTGTGTGGCGCGCATCCAGGGGCAAGGCACCACGAGCGGCAGCGTGGCCGCCGGCGGCATCTACCGCGAACTGGTGACGCGCGAGGTGGGCCCGGTGCCCGTCGCGGAGCCGCCCGTTGCGCCTGCAACAATTGACACGCCCAAGTAGAAGCAAGTCAAGCGGTATCCGGCAACACTGCCTCCACACGGCAAGCGCCGGGTTCATCGAGCATTCGCGCGCCATGTAGGCCAAGTCCGACCGCAGCACTGGAGCGCGGCCGACGGCCGCATGCCGGCACGGCCGATTTCCCCTGCGGGCCACGGCGGGCAAAGTGCCACCAGCACGTGCGCTTCGGCACGCCCTATCGGAGGCCCGACATGATCAATACAACTTGCCACCTGGCAGCCATCGACACCGGAAATCAGTTGCTCGCTCAGTTGCGCGACGAGGCCTGGCACCAGTTCGAACCGGATCTCGAGCCTGTCGAGCTGACGCAAGGCCGCACGCTGCAGGAGGCCGGTGCAAGACTGCAGTACGTGTACTTTCCCACCAGCGCCGTCGTATCGCTGGTGTCGGCCATGCGGGACGGCGGCTCGACCGAGGTGGCCGTGGTCAGCAACGAGGGCATGGTCGGCGTCTGCGCCTTCATGGGCGGCGGCACCGCACTGAGCGACGGCGTCGTGCAGACCTCCGGGCATGCCTGGCGGATGCCTGCGCCGGCCTTGGCGAGCCACGCGGCGCGCCACGAAGCGGTGATGCTGCCCTTGCTGCGCTATGCGCAGGCCCTGTTCGTCCAACTGGCCCAGGCCTCGGCGTGCCACCGCCGCCATACCTTCCACCAGCAGCTGTGCTGCTGGCTCTTGCTGCAACAGGACCACCACCCGGGCAAGGACCTGCGGGTGACGCAAGAGCGCATTGCCGAACTGCTCGGGGTGCGGCGTGAGACCGTCACTGCCGGCGCAGTGAAGCTGCAGAAGTCAGGTTTGATCCGCTACTCCCGCGGGCACATCGCCATCCTGGACCGCAACGGGCTCGAAGGCCAGAGTTGCGAGTGCTACGCCGTGGTCCGGTCAGCCTACGACAAGCTAGCCGATGCGCCCCTGGCAGAGCCGGCTTCCGGTGGATACCGGCATGCCGGACACGGTCGCATTCTGCTCAACGGCAGGCCGGTCCCGGACCGCACGGCTGCCGCCTGGGCTGCTTGACGGTCAGTCATTCACCAGGCAGTAGCCGACGCCACGCACGGTGCGAATGAGCTCGGTGCCGATCTTGCGTCGCAGATTGTGGATGTGCCACTCGAGCGCACTGAACTCGAGCGGCTCGGACAGCGGAGCCACGGCCCGCGCCAGGCGATGCTTCGACACCGTCTCGCCCGGCAGCCTGGCCAGTTCCACCACGATCTGGTACTCCTTGGGCGACAGGGCCAGGACTTCACCATCGACGCGGACTTCTCGCCTGCCGGTGGCGATCCGCAACGCGCCCACGTTCCAGAGCTGCGAGGCCTGCCCCGCCGTGCGGCGGACCACCGCGCGCACGCGGGAGACGATCTCCACGGGCGCGCAAGGCTTGGTGACGTAGTCGTCCGCACCGGCGTCCAGCGCTGCGACGCGCAGTTCCAGCGCGTCGCGGGCCGACATCACGATGACCGGCATCGAGATGCTGCGCCGGCGCCAGTGCAGGAGCAGGTCGATGCCATCGCCGTCGGGCAGCCGCGAGTCGAGCAGGACGCAGGCGAAGTGCGGCGTGTCGTCACCGCATTCGCCCTCGGTCAACGCCCGAGCATGCTTCGTGCCTCGCACCCACTCGCTCGTGAGCCCGCAGCCCGACAGGGCCCGCTGGAGCTCCGCGCCGAGTTCCAGGTCATCTTCCACCAACAACAGATGCATGGTTTGTTCGCTCCGAGTGGGGTGAGGCCGCAGGCCTGTCTGCCGCGGCGATCACCAGCAAGGACACCATCAGCGACACGCTGTATTCGCTGCCACCGGTGCCGTGCTCGCCCACGAACCACCCGAAGTGGCGGTGGATCAGCACGATGCCCACGGCGACGATGACGAACAGGGCGCTGGCCATCCAGCGAGCCCGCCAGCCGATCGCCATCAAGGTGCCAGCGGCGATCTCGACGGCCGTGATGGCCCACACCACCACGACGCCGGACGGGAAGCCGAGCTTCTCGAGAAACGCCCCGAAGCCGGGGATCGAGCCATTGACAATCCGCACCACGGCATGGGCCATGAACAAGGCCGCGACGGCCACGCGCATCACGACGAGCGACGCGGGCAACGAGATGAAGGGATAGGTTTTCATGCAGGCAGACGGCAGCCTCAACGCAGCAAGGGGTTGCGTGCCACTTCGCCCTTCTTCGTGCAGATGGCCTCCGACACGCTTCGTCCGATCACGCTGAACGAACCGCCGACGAAGCAGTTGTAGTCCTGGCCCGCGCGGGTCCGGACCGCGTAGCGGGTCGTCGTTCCTTCGTCGACGCGGCTGCTGATGGTGAACGCCCCTTTGTCCAGGCCCAGCGCAAACGCCGTCCTGTCGACAAGGGCTTCGTCCGTCACGGCGAGCGATGCGCAGCCGGAAGCAGTGCCTGCCATGACCAGCAGGGCGATGAGATGAGTGGCTTTCATGTTGATCCTGAGTGAGTGAGTGAATGAGTGAATGAAGGAGGCGCCGGCGGCTCGTTCAGCAGCCGCCGGCGTGGGCAGGGTTCGGCCAGCTCAGCGCAGCACGTTCACCCAGAGACTCTTGCGGCTGCTGCTGCCGGGCACGTCGCCGCGAACCCATGCAGCGACGCCCTTGCCGTCCTGGTTGAACGCCGAGAAGGCATCGGCGCCTCGACCGTCGAGCGGTTCGATCGCCACCGCGTCGCTCCAGGCGCCACCCCAGGTCAAACGCCGCGAATAGACGTCCGAGCCGGTGGTCGGAGACGGCCATCGGTCGGGGGCGACGTAGACGATCACGGCGTTGCCGTCGGCGTCCAGGCCCAGCCCGGAGTCGATGCCGTAGGAATTCACCAGGACCGGAGCCGAGAAGCCGGAACCCGGCGTGTACTGCATCGACTTGATCGCGAAGATCCCGCTGTTCCACGTCACGACGGCCCGGCCTGTGGGCGTCATGACGAGTCGGATCCTCGCCGAGAAGACCGAGCTCACCGCGTTGACATCGACCGAAGTAGCTGCACCCCAACCGCTCGTCGCGCTGAAGACGTTGGTGTAGATCGAGTTGCCCTGGTGCCAGACCGCGATCGCGTTTCCAGCGGCATCCATGGCGACGCGCATGGGGCTGTCCGGATTGACGTTGTCGAAGCTGTTGTCGATCGACTGCGGTGCTTGCCAGCCGCCGGCCGTCGGCACGTAGCGTGCGGCCTTGACGCTGTAGTTGGCATCGCCCGGATTGCTCTCGCGCCAGATCGCCATGGCCGTGCCGTCGGCACTGATCGCCACCTCAGCGTTGTCCGTGACCAGGTTTCCGGCGGTGTCGACCCGCGCCCACGCGAGCCAGCTGTTGGCGTTGGCCGGCAGCGAGATGTTGTAGACGTCCGAGCCCGAGATCAGCACGCCGATCGCTCCCGTCGCGTCCATGACGGCGGACGTGAGCAAGCCACCGCTGCGGGGCGGCGGCACGAAGGGAGCACCCCAGCCGCCCGCAGCCGTGAAGCGGCGAGTCTCCAGGTTCGGGCGCAGCCAGGTGGCCGTGCCCGCGGCGTCCATCAACAGCTGCCCTTCGACCAGCCGCTGCGTACTCGTGCCGCTGAGGTTGGGCACCACGACTGCCGCGTCCCAGCCCTGGCCTGCTGCGTAGCGGCGGGAGAAGACCTTGCGGGTGCTGCCGTTGGGCACACCGTCGGACTGCTCCCACATGACCATTGCATCGCCGATGGGCGAGACCGCCGTCAGCACGCGGGTCATCACGTCGAAGTCTTCGCTCGCCTCGAGCAGCAGCGGGGTCTGCCAGGCCGGTGCTGCAGACGCCACCGCAAACGCGGCACCGACGCTGCGGTCCTGCGACATGGCCACCGTGCAGGTCGCCACGGCGCCGGCACAGGCGCCGGACCAACCCGAGAACCGCTGCCCAGTGGCGGGCGTTGCGGTCAGGACGACGCTGGTGCCGTCGCCGAAACTGGCGCTGCAGGCGGTGCCGCAATCCACGCCCACCGGTTGCGAGCGCACCGAGCCGTCGCCGGTCAGGCTCACGCTCAGCGTGCGCAGGACCGGCGGTGCGGCCGCGAACACCACGCTCACGCTGCGCGCCTGGTTCATCGTCACGGTGCAGGTGGTGCCCGCGCCGGTGCAGGCGCCGCCCCAGCCGCTGAGCACCTGGCCCGTGGCGGGCGTGGCGCTGAGCGACACCGTGGCTCCGGACGGGAACGCTGCGCTGCAGGTGGCGCCGCAGTCGATGCCGGCGGGTTGCGATCGCAGCGTGCCGCTTCCGGTCACGCCCACGTTCAGGGTGAAGGTCTGCGCAGGAGGCGCATTGAAGCTCGCCGTCACCGTGCGTGCCGCTTGCATGGACACGGTGCATGTCGCCGCCGTACCGGCGCAATCGCCGCCCCATCCGCTGAAGATGCGCCCAGTGTCCGCCGTCGCGGTCAGGGTGACGGAGGCAGTCGGCGCAAAGCGGCTGGCACAGGCCGACCCGCAGTCGATGCCGGCCGGCACCGACACCACGCGACCTCCACCGCTGGCCGAGACCGAGAGCAGGATGGTGGTGGCCGGCGGTGCGGAGGAGCCTCCCCCCCCGCCGCCGCAAGCCGTGAGGCCCAGGGCAGCCAGGGTGACGAGGCAGGCAGATCGAAGGAAGCTGCGAATTCGATGTGGCGACATGGCGTTGATTGACAGTGGGTTGGAAGGCGTGATCGCGACGAAGGGCCGCAGCACGGTGCTGACAGGAATCCTGTGTTTGGGTAAACTACCCAAAACATGAATCTTTGGGAAGTTTCCCCAAACATGGGGTCCACGTCAAGGGCTTTGACCGATACTTCGGTCATGGCGTCGAAGGTCGAACTCGTGCTCAAGGCATTCGTTGCGGCGAACAGGCCGCTGGTGCGGCTGCTCATCGGCCGCGGGGCCACCTTCCCGGTGGTCGCCGAGCAACTGCGCCAGCTGTTCGTGGAGGAAGCGGTCGCCGAGATCCAGCGCCGCGGCGGCAAGCCCACGAGCAGTGCGGTGTCGCTCCTCAGCGGCGTGCACCGCAAGGACCTGCGCGCGCGAGAACCCGGCGGGGCGAAGGCTGCGCACTCGCCGGCCGCAGAGCATGCCGCCCCCGCCTCGCTCGGGCTGATCGGGCAAGTCGTCGGGCGCTGGATGAGCGATCCGAAGTTCCTGGACGGCGCGACGCCGCGCATGCTGCAGCGAGGCAGCGAGCCGGGAAGTTTCGACGAGCTCGTTCAGGGCGTCAGCACCGATGTCGGGCCGCGCGCCGTGCTCGAGGAGATGCTGCGCCTGGACGTCGTGCGCGTGGAGGACGAGCACATCGTGCTGGACACCCTGGGCATGGTGCCGCGAGGCGATTTCGCGGCCATGTCCGAGGCGCTGGGGCTGAACCTTCACGATCACGCCGCCGCGGCCTGCGCCAACCTGATCGACGGGCGGAACCTGCTGGAGCAGGCCATGTACGTGGACGAGATATCGCCCGAGTCCGCACACCTGCTGCACGAGGCGGCCAGCCGCGCCTGGCGCCCGGTGCTCGCCCGCGTTCTGCGGCTGGCGGACAAGCGCGTCGCACACGACGCGGCCAAGGAAGTCGAGGCGCGGCGGCAAGCACGCGTTCGGTTCGGCGTGTATTTCTACGCCGAGGATGGCAAGGACAAGGAGCCAGAATGAAGTTGTTCAGTCCGGCCTGGCGCGCGACCCCGCGCGCCGTGGTTGCGTGGAGCCTGTTGATCGCACTGGGCGGTTGCGGCGGTGGCGTGGTGGGCACCGGCACCGGCGCGGGCGACGGCCCCGGGGATATCCCGGGCACGCCTGCCGGGTTGTGCGCAGCGGAGTTCGCCAGCGCCAGTCTGGCCTGCGCGGCGGGGTCGGACGACCCCTGGCGCGGCACGTCTGCCGTGTTCTGGGCCGACATCGACGGGGTCGACGACGGTGCCACGGTGCTCGCCATTCTCGAAGGCAACACCATGAGCCTGCAGGTGCCCTGCAGCCAGGTGGCCTTCCTCGGCACCTGGTTCGAGTTCGCCGACGGAACGCTGGCCTTCCTTGGCAGCTTTTCCGACGCCGAGGCCACCGAGGCCCGCGCCGCCATCGTGCGCGTGCTGCCGGCGCCCGACGAGCCGGGTGCGGTGGGCCGGCTGGAGATGCTCGACGCCAAGGGCGCCACGTTGTACGGGCCGTGGCTGATTCGCCGTGTGGAGGGCAACGTGAGGATCGCGGAATGCACGCTCGCCTAGCCCTGGCCTGCGGCATCCTGTGGTGCCAGGCGGCCGCAGCGGAGCCCTTGTACCTGTGCAAGGCCTACAGCGGCGGCCTGTTCTGGTCGTCCGCGCACTGCAGCACGCGGCAGGCGACGATCGACCGCATCGTCGAGGTTCCCGAGGGCATGCCGTTCGAGCAGCAGGTGATGCTCGGCAACCAGGCCGCGGCGGAAGGCGCGCGGCTGGCGGCACCGCCCCCCGCTCAACCGCCTCAGCCCGTCCAGCGATCGGCACGCCAGCGTGCCGAAGACGAATGCGCGCGGCTCGAAGCGCACATCGCGCGCCTGGATGCGATGGCGCGTCAGCCGCAGTCGGCGGCCGTGCAGGACAAGCTCGCGGAACGACGCCGCTCGGCACGCAGCCGGCAGTTCGAGCTGCGGTGCAAGTAAGCCTGCCGCGATGAGGGCCGTGGTCTGCAGGGAGTTCGGTGGGCCCGAGGTGCTGGACTTCTGCGAACGGCCGATTCCGCAGCCGCAAGCCGACGAGATCCTGGTGAAGGTCCGCGCCACGACGGTCAACTCGGCGGACTGGCGCCTTCGCTCCATGAGCCTGCCGCCCGGATTCGGGCCGCTCGGCCGGCTCGCGTTCGGGTTCACGCGGCCGAGGAATCCGGTGCTCGGCTCGGAGCTCGCTGGCGACGTCGTGGCCGTCGGGTCGCGCGTGTCCGCGTTCAAGCCGGGCGACCCGGTCTTCGCCTTCACCGGCTCGGGCCTGGGCTGTCACGCCGAATACAGGTGTCTGCCTGCCCACGGTGGCGTGGCGCTGAAGCCGCCGGATCTCAGCTATGCGCAAGCCGCCGCGCTGTGCTTCGGCGGCGCCACCATGCTGGACTTCTATGGCCGCGCTGCACTCAGGGCCGGAGAACGGGTGCTGGTCAACGGTGCCACCGGCACCGTCGGCACGGCGGCAGTGCAACTGGCCAGGCACTTCGGCGCCCACGTGACTGCGGTGTGCCGCCAGGAACGCGCCGATCTCGTCTCGTCGCTCGGTGCGCGTCGGGTGATCGACCGCTCGTCGCAGGACTTCGCAGCAGGCAGCACCGCTTACGACGTCATCGTCGATACCGCGGGGACCGCCCCGTTCTCGCGCTGTGCGCCCGTGCTCGCGCCTCGCGGCCGGCTGCTGCTCGTGCTGGCCAGCCTCGCGGAGATGCTGCGCAGCCCCTGGAACACCCTGCGCAGCGGCAAGCGCGTCATCGCCGGCCCTGCCGCGGAGCGCGCCGAGTACGTGCATCGGCTGCGCGACCTGGCGTGTGCCAGGCACTTCCTGCCGGTCATCGACCGGACGTATCCGTTCGATGAGATCCGCGCCGCGCACGAGCATGTCGACCGCGGGCACAAGGCCGGCAGCGTGGTGGTGGAGATGGGCCGAGGTTGATGTACCGGCGCCCCGTTCGGTACAGCACACGCCAAGACACAGCGAGAAGGGAATTTCATCGTGGAAAGTCGATCCAGCGGCGCCTTGCCATCCGTTCCCCTGTGGCAACTCAATTCACTGCGCTTCTTCTTCCTGCTCATGGCCTGCGTCATGGGCGGCTTTGTCTGGAAGCAGATCCTCTTCGATTCAGCCGATTGGCCGTGGACGAAAGGTCTTGCCAAATCGATGCTGGCGGCCCTGGCATTGATGAGCCTCCTGGGCGTGCGCTATCCCTTGCAAATGCTGCCGCTGATGCTCTACGAACTGGCCTGGAAGACCATCTGGATGGCCCTGATCGCCTTCCCGGCGTGGGCCTCGAACCGGATGACAGCCGACATCGAAGCGCTCTTCTTCGATTGCGTCGGGGTGGTGATCCTGTTCTTCGTGATCCCCTGGCCCTATGTCTGGGCCCGCTACTTCAAACAGCCGGCTGAACCGTGGAGAAAGCCGCCGGCCCCGGCTGGCGAAGTCATCGATTGAAGCCGGGATCAACGCGAGCCCGGCTGCAAACCTGCCTTCAGCGCAGCCTGGATGTCTTGCGGCAACGTGGCCACGCCCTTGATGACCCCCGGGCCGCCATGGGCCCAGTGCACAGAGAACGAGCGCGGCGCAGAGCTCGGGAGTCGGTACTCCTCGATGTCGAGCACGACCTCCGTCCCGCCTTCGACGAGCGCCAACGACGTGCCGATCCTGACGACCGGCCCGAGCTCACGCACTGCAATGGCGACAAGCCTGTCGTGCCGCGGCGCAGCGTCGGAAGCCGCGGACTGGATGGCCGATGCAGACAGCTGCGCAACGCGCCTCACCGAGACGGAGGCGAAGCAGCCCGAGTCCTTGAAGAATCGGTCGATGCCCTCGGCCGCTGCAGCTTCCCGCGCCGGCACATCCTTCTGATCAGGGCGCCACTGCGGAGCCCAGACGACGACGGCTGCAGCGGAAGCCCGGCACACGGGCGGCTGCGGCGAGGGCCTGAACTGCGTGCTGCTCGTGGCGGCACAGCCGCACAGCGCCAGCATCGCCAGGGCGAGCGCGGAGCCTGGCACCGGCGGGATGAAGTTCATGTCGGTCCTGTCTCGAGAAGATGGCCGCCGGCCTACTTCGGGCGGGGAAGGTTGCGTCGCGTCTGATCGTCGCGCATGCCTTCGAGGGTTTCGCGCGCCTCCTGGAGCTCCTCGTCGGTGGGAGCCCTGCGCACCACGCGCCGGCCGATGTTGCTGCCGGTGACGTCTTCGCGACGGTAGCTCGGCGATGCATCGGCTCCCTGCTCGGCGGGGGGGGTCTGGCAACCGGCGAGGTTGACGATGAACAGAACAAGCATTGCGATTCGGTTCATGAAACAGGTCCTGCGTTGTGGTTCGTCGACAGATGGAGATGGCGCGTTTCAGGCGCCCCGCTCTCATCCGTATTCTGGAGGAGCAAGCCTCGCTGGTGAGCCTTGATCACCGCCTGCGTGCGGTTGCGGGCGCCCAGATTGTCGAACAGCGCCGTCACGTGCAGCTTGACGGTGCGCTCGGCGATGCTCAGCGCATCGGCGATGCGCTTGTTCGGTTCGCCAAGCGCGATCAGCGACAGCACCTCGTGCTGCCTGGGCGTGATCGACAGGAGCCGGCCAGCATCCTCGTGCATCGCGCCATGCGGTCCGCCATGGGCCCTGACCAGCTCTCGGAGCCGGGCCACGAAGACGTCCGCCGGCAGCGCACGATGGATCACGCCGGCAACACCCGCGTGCACGAGCATCCTCTGGCTCCAATCGCCATGATTTCGGACGATCACCACACGCACGGCCGTCGGAAATCGCTGCGCGATCGATGCCAGCACCGCTGGACCGCCGGCGTCGAGCGCATGGGCATCGACCATCACCACATCGGTCTTCGCGCAGCCGTGCTGAGGGTCTTGCAGCCAGGCACTCGTCGAGGTGTAGACGCGCAGTTCGTCGGCAGGCGAACTTCTCGACAAGACATGCGCCAGGCCGACGCCGAACAAGGGTTCGCGATCGATCAGCACCAGGCGCATGGCATTCTTCCGGCAAGCACAGGAGACACCCTCTTCGAGCGACAGAAGACTGTCGGGGTGACAGGCTAAACCGGGTCACCTTTGCGTTTGCCCAGTGAGACGCCCTGCCGCGTCAGGCGAAAGGCTTGCGCCAGAAGGCGCCGCTCCAGTCGATCCGGGTCAGCGATGGCTGCATGTCATGCGCACGGAAGTAGTCGTCGACGGCCTGGCGGCAGGCCGGATGCGAGTAGTCGTCGACGATGCAGAAGCCGCCTGGCTGCAGCTTCGGATAGAGCGCCTGCAAGGCATCGTGCGTGGACTCGTACATGTCGCCGTCCAACCGCAGGATCGCGAGGCGTTCGATCGGCGCGCTCGCCAGCGTGTCCTTGAACCAACCCTCCAGGAAGACGACCTGGTCGTCGAGCAGGCCGTAGCGCCTGAAGGACTCTTCGACCTGCTGCCGCGACACGCCCAGGTAGTCGCGAAAGCGGTGGTGGTCGTCGCCGGCATCGGCGGGGTACCTGCCCTGGTCCGGGGGCGGCAGGCCCTGAAAGGAATCCGCCGCAAACACCCGCCGGTCGACACTGCCGCAGGCCTTGAGGATGCCCTTCATGAGGATCACCGCACCGCCGCGCCAGACGCCGGTCTCGATGAAGTCGCCAGGAATGTCCTCGCGGATCACGGTCTGGACGCAGTCACGGAGGTTGTCCAGCCGTCTCGAACCGATCATCGAGTGGGCCAGCGTGGGCCAGGTGGCGCCGACCGCGCGCCTCGAACGGTCCGCGCGCGGCAGCTTCGTGACCTGGTAGCCCAGCCGCTGAAGCCCGTGCGACAGGCCGTGAAGCAGCTTGTGGCCGGGTCGCCGGGCCGGCAACAGCGTCACCGGCATGCCCGGTTCGTCCCACAGGTCGAATTCGAGTGTCTTCTTGAGCAGGTCGATGTAGAGCTCGGTGGGATCCATGCGCGTGCGAGTTGACGGGGCTGCCTGACAGGGCCCTGGGCCGCTCGGTGCACCAGGGGCGCCCGGTTGGGCAAGCGACCCGTCGGATCGCGCTTCACCTCCGGTCGCGCGTCGAGAATCTAGGCGCTGCCCGACTCGCGCGGAATAGCACCAAAGGGCAGGCGAGTCACCGGCTACTCGCTCGGGCGACCCAGGTAGGCCCTGATCGCGCAGATGCGGCCGCTGTCGTTGAACTCCACGACGTCGACCACGAAGAGTTCGAGCTCGCCGTCGATCAGGATGCGCAGTTCGCCGGCGACCGCCCGCTCGGACTCGTGGGTGGACAGCACGTCGATCTCGATGGAACGGGCCGCGTCGAAGTTCTTCGCGGTCTCCGCGAGCGCGGCACGCCGCCCTTGCACGAAGAGCTTCCAGTCACGCAGGCGGATGTCGTCGGCGAACAGTCCGTCGATGGCACCGAGGTCCTTGCGCGCATAGGCGGCGAGGTAGTCCATGAAGCTTTTTCGGTTCTTCACTGGGGCACGCTCTCAAGCTGGGGGGCTGTCTTGATAGAGGGTCGGAAAGTACCGCTCCATGATCGACTCGGGACGCGCCGGAGACGCGAAGCCGAACTGCGCATACAGGCCGTGGGCGCTGCTCGTGGCCAGCATGAATCGGCGCAGACCCTGCAACTCCGGGTGCGACAAGGCCGCCTGCGTGATGAGCTTGCCAAACCCGCGCCCTCGATAGGCCGGCAGCACGAAGACATCGGCGAGGTAGGCGAACGTGGCGTGATCGGAGACGACCCTGGCAAACGCGACCTGGGACTGTTCGACAAAGCCGCCGAAGCACAGCGAGTGCTCGATGGCACGCTCGACGAGCGGCCGGGAGATGCCTCGGGCCCAGGTGGAGTGCTGGCTGAGAAAGCCATGAATCAGGGCCAGGTCGAGTTCCGACTTGTCGGTCGTGAAGCGAATCATGTGCGATGGCTGGGCTGGGCTGGGCTGGGCTGGGCCGCGGCGCCTGCGCGGTACCGGCCGACATGTTAGATCGACCGCCCCCTTTGCCACGAATGTGCGGCACCGGCCCTTTGCATTTGCAAAGCCTCGGGTCACTAGAGTGCGCCGCTTCCAGAACAGCCCGTGCACTCCATGAACCTGAAGTCTCCTCGACGCCGACTCCTGAACCTGCCCTTCGACCACTTCCACCGACCCAACGCCCGGCCGCTTTGCGCGTTGCTCGTCATCGTCGCGGCGCCACTCGTGGCACAGGCCCAGAGCACGCCGCCTCGCGAAGGCTTCAGCGCGACACTCGGGCTGGGCGTCGTTTCCAGCAGCAGCTACGAAGGCAGCCCGCATCGTCGGACGCTCGTCTTCCCGGACGTCTCGATGTCGTATCGAACGCAGGCCCTTGGAACCTTCGATCTGGGGCCACAGGGCTTGACCTGGGCGCCGCCCGGGGACGACGAGCTTCATTGCGGGCTGGTGCTCACCAGCGACCCGGGGCGACTCGATCGCCGGCCCGGGCGCCTGAACCCCACGCCCGGCGACAGCCGCCTGGCGGGCATGGGCGACATCGACAGCAGCGTCGAGGCCGGTGCATTCGTCGGCTTCGGCCCGCTGCTGGTCACGGCGCGTCGCTCCCTGCGTGACGAGCCTCATGCAGCCTCCCGGGTGGACATCGCCTTGCGGCACGGCGTGGCACTGAGCGACCGGCTCGGAGTTCAGGTGGAGGCCGCGGCTGCATGGGCGGGCCGGGGTTTCATGCAGTCCCATTTCGGCGTGACGTCGGCCCAGGCCGCAGCCAGCGGCTTTCGCGTCTACTCGCCGGGGGCAGGCTGGCATCGCACCACCTTGAGCGTCGCCGCCGAATACAGGCTCGCGACGCCTTGGAGCGCGCGGGCTTCACTGACAGGCACGCGGCTGAGCGACGCGGCGGCAGACAGCCCCATCGTGGCCCGGCGAAGTTTCGCGACCGCGGCCGTCAGCGTTGTTCGTGAGTTCTAGTCGCCGCGCCGGCGCGTCCGCTCATCCCTTTGCGGACGCAGCTTGCTGGGCGCGCATGCGCGCGTGGGCGTACGCGCCCTGCGGCACGTGCAGCAGGTCGGCCACGCGCCACAGCACGTGGCGCTCGTGGTCGCCGAGGTGCCCGTCGGCATAGGCGACGTGCCACATGTGTTCGACCATGCGCAGCTTCTGCGGCATGTCGAAGCGCTCGTTGATGCGCGAGGTGAAGCTGAACAGATCGGTGGCGTCACGCGCCGCCACCTCGGCCAGCTCGGCCAGGCGCTGCGCCTCGTCGTCACTCAGCGCGAACTTGTCGCGCAGGGCCGCTCGCACCGCCTCGCGCTCACCGGCATGGAAGCTGGCATCGGCGCGCATCACCTCCACGAGCATGACGGCCGTGGCGAGCTGCAGCAGGTGCTCGGTCGCTTCGGGGCTGGCCTGCGCCGGCGGCGGCAGCAGGCGGTCGAGCAGATCGTTCAGGGTCTTGAGCATGGCCTCATCATGCCGCCAAACGCCGTGGCCGGCGCTGCCGGGCCGCCACGCCTGCGACGAACTCGCCGAAGGCGTCGAGCAGCGGCGCGGCATCGAAGGACGGGCCCTCCAGCATCGCCAGCGCCGCAACGGTGGCTTCGAGCGTCGAGACCTGGTCGGCCCGCCGCGCCGCGCGGATCTCGCGGTAGCGGGTCGGCGCGGGCGCGTCCAGCGACAGCCGGGGCAGCGCGGCCAGGGCCGGGTGCTCGAGGAGCATCCGCAGGCTCTTGCGCCACGTCGCGTCGAGGACCACCAGCCTCACGGGCGCGCCTTCATTCGTCCCCGGGGCCGCCGGCGCGGGCGCGGCTGGCACGTCCGGATAGAGCAGCCACGTCTGCCGGCCGGGGCGCTGCAGCAGAGCCTCCAGCACCTCAGGCGCGAAGCGCTCGCCGACGACCACCTCGCAGTGCGCCAGAGACAGGCGCAGCATCGCCACGCTGTTCTTCGCCTGGCGCTGTTCCTGCGGGTGTTGCAGCACGAGCACCTCGGTGCGATGGGCGGTCGGCCGCGCCAGCGCGCACAGGCAGGCCGTCTGCGGGCGCAGGCAGCGCGCGCAGACCGCGCGGCGAGGGGTGGGCGCATCTGTCACGCGGGAATGGTCGCACGCCTGTCCCGCCTTCTGCCGCTGGGCGTCGCCGCAGGTCCACGATCGCCGGGGATCGGGAGCAACGATTCGCTCACGCGGAGTCGACCATGGCCCGGACCTGCCACCACGGCGGCCACTCTTGTAGCCGCCGCTGTTGTCGTTCATCGTGATCCAGCGCCGCTCTTCGGCGCGATAGAACCAGTCCTTGTCCTGCTGGAAGAACACCTGCGTGCCGGCGGCTTCCCGGATGTTGACGATCTCGTTGCCGTGGGCGCGCACCTCGTCGAAACCGGTGGTCGCCTGCTGGACCATCTCGCTGTAGTGAGAGTTGAGCTCCAGCAGCAGAGTGTTCACCTCAGCCGGCATGCGCGTGAATCACGGCAAGTGCTCCGGCAGAACCTGCGCGCCGACGCCACGGTAGCCGATGAACCGGCAGGTTTCGTCGAGCATGGGCTCACCGCTGATCCTGAACTGCTCGCGCGAACCGTCGGCGCGCTGGCGGTGGAGAACGAAGTCCAGGAAGGGCCGGCGCGCTGCGATGTTGTCCTTCAACGCCTGGCAGCCGACAGCGTCCCAGGCGCCGCCGACGTCGGCCCCCGCTGCGCCGGCCGATGCGGCGTCGACCATGCCCAGGATCTGCGCGACGGGGCCGGACACTTTCGTGAAGTCGCCCGCCTCGTTCAGTTCCCAGTACCAGTCTGCCGCCAGTGCGGTCAGGTTGCGGAAACGGGCTTCGCTTTCCCGCAGTTCGGCAGTCCGCGCCAGCACGGTCATTTCCAGATGCTTGTTGTGCGCTGCCACCATCTTGTAGAGCAGGCGCAACTCGAGCATGTGCCGGATGCGGATCTTGACTTCCACAATGTCGAAGGGCTTGTTGATGAAGTCCATGGCACCCGCCTGCAGTGCACGCAGCTTGTGTCCGGGTTGGGCGGTGAGCACGATCACAGGCAAACAGACATCATCGGTGTCCGATCTCAGACCTTCCATGACGCCGAATCCATCCAGCCCGGGCATCAGCAGGTCGAGCAGGATCAGGTCGTAGCGGTTTTCGCGGTGCATCGAGCCGACCTGCAGCGGGTCGAGCGTCGACTGCACGTGGGTGTACCCGGCTTCGTGCAGCAGGCGTTCCAGCATCTGCACATGGGCCTGCTGATCGTCGACGATCAGGATCTTGGCATTCAGAAGATCGGCTTCGGTCAACATCAGGCATTCTCCAGGGTGGTGGCGCTGCGGCCGATGGCGTGGGTTCGCTGAAGCGCCAGGTCCAGCGCGTCCACGAAGGCGTCGCTCTCCATGGGCTGCGCAAGGAATCTGAAGCAGCCCGCCGCCAGCGCGGCCTCGGCATCGCGCGGCATGGCGTCTTCACCCAGTGCGATGACAGGGATGTGCGATGTGCTCGGGTCTCTGGCCAGCAACTGCATGGCCTGCAGGCCGCCTGGGTCCGACGGGCGGACGCCGATCAGGATCACGTCGGGCCGCGCCGACCGTGCCATCTTGATGCCGGCGTCGATGTCGCGTGCGCGCAGCAGGCAAGTACGCGGCCGTCGGGCAAGGATTCTTTCGAGGCGCAGCAGTCGGCCAGCGTCTTCCTCGACGTACAGCACGGTGTGCTCCGGCACACGTCTGTCGTCAACGGGCGGCGGTGCCGCATCAAGCTCGAACCAGAAGCAGCTGCCGACGCCTGGCGTGCTGTCGACACCGATGCAACCGCCCATCAGCTCGACCAGCCGCTTGCAGATCACCAGGCCGATGCCCGTGCCAGGCTCGGTGCCGGACTCCTTTCCGAGCCGATTGAAGGGCTGGAAGAGTTGCGCGATCTGCGCTGCCGCCAGTCCCCGGCCTGTGTCCTCGACACTCACGCGCACGCGCTGCTCGGGTGTCACGGTGCAGCGCACCGTGACCTGCCCGGCGCTGCGGTTGTACTTGATGGCGTTGGACAGCAGGTTGATGAGCACCTGCTTCGTCCTCGTCGGGTCGGCCTGCACGAAGCAGGGCTGCTCGAAGTGCGGGAAGACCAGCCGGATGCCACCACCCTGCGCCTGCGGCTCGATCATGGCCCGGCAGTCATCGAGCACATCCTGCAGCGACATCGACTGCGACGACAGCACGGTCTTGCCGGACTCGATCGACGTCAAGTCGAGGATCTCGTTGATCAGGCCCAGCAGGTACCAGCCGGCGCTGAGGATCTGCTGGACGCTGTCCTGCTGTGCCGGCGTGGGCGGGGGCGTGCCGGCCTCGAGGAGCTGCGTGAAGCCGAGCATGGCGCTCAGCGGCGAGCGGAGCTCATGGCTCATGCTGAGCAGGAAATCCGATTTCGCCCGGTTCGCCGCCTCTGCCTCGGCCTTGGCGGCAATCAGCGCCAGTTCGACGCGCTTGCGTTCCGTGGTGTCGTAGAACAGCACCGCCACTTGGCGCGCTTGCGGATCCCCCAGACGAAAGGCGTAGACATCGAACCAGCGTTGCAGGGCCTCGGAGTGCCGCTCCATGCGCACAGGCGTGCCCGTCGAGGCGACGCGTCCATAGGCCTTGAGCCACAGGTCCTCGATGTCCGGCACCAGGCCATGCAGAGTCCGGCCCACGGCCGCATGCAAGCCGGTTTGTTGCTCGAACGCCGGGTTGACCTGGATGTAGTGGGCATCGATGGCGTCGCCGGCTGAGTCGAAGCTCAGCTCTATGACGGCATAGCCCGCGTCGATCGAGTTGAACAGGGCTCGGTAGCGCTCTTCCGATGTGCGCAGGGCTTCTTGCGCACCCCGGCGTTCGGTCAGCAGCGCGAAGCGTCCGATGGCGTTCTCGACAGCGCGCGTCAGGCTGTCGGCGCTGGTCCAGCGCTTGCCGATGAAATCCTGGGCACCGGCGCCGAGCAGATTCGGCCCTTCTTCCATCGCCATGCCGGTGATCACGACCACCGGGCACGGCGGCATTCCGGTGTCGCGGCACAGCGCCGCCAGCACCGCATGGGCGTTCATGTCGGGCAGGTCGTAGTCGAGCAGCACGCAGTCCACCGGCCCGCTGTGCGGGTCGAGCAGCATGCAGATGCCCTCGGCGCCCAGCCGGGCCTCGCTGAAGCGGTAGCGGCGGCTGCCACCGAGCAACAGCATCTGTCGCAGCTCGGCGCAGTCTTCCGCGTTGTCTTCGATCAGCAGAATGTGCCAGGGCGGTTTGGCCATTGGGTAGGGGGAGGTTCAGGCGGGCAGCACGACGCTGCCCAGCCAGTAGGCGAAGATCTGCTGCAGAACCTGCAGATGCAGGGCGTGGTCCACCGGTTTGACGTGGTACGCATTGGCGCCGTGCGCGTAGCAGAACTGCAGGTCGCGTGGGTTGGCCGAGGCGGTGAGCACCACGAGCGGCAAGGCCTTGAACCTGTCGTCGCTTCGGATCTCTCGCAATGCTTCGCGGCCATCGTCACCGGGCGTGTTCAGGTCGAGCAGCACCAGCCCCAGGCGGCCGCGCAGGTCGCCGTGCAATTGGCGCAGGCAATCGCTCCCGGAGCTGGCGCGCACGATCGGATGGGGCAGCTGCGCGCGCCGGGCGGCATCCTGCACGGTCTGGAAGTCTTCGTCGGAGTCCTCCACCACGAGGATGGGTCGCCCAGGCATCAGCGCGCCTCCCCCGGCATGCCGGGCAAGGTGAAAAAGAACGTGGTGCCCACGCCCAGGCTCGAATCCAGCCAGACACGCCCGCCGTGGCGCTGCACCAGCTTCTGAACGATGGTCAGACCGGCGCCGACGCCGCCGCCGTAGTCGTCGCGGCCGTGCATCCGCTTGAACATGCGAAACACCTGTTCGTGGTGCCGCTGGGCAATGCCGATGCCGTCGTCCTTGACGTAGAAGATGGCTTGCCCGGCGGTTTCGGGCGGGGCGTTGGGACGCGCTGCCGCTTCATCTGCGGCGAGGTAACCCACTTCGATGCGCACGTCGGCCTGCTGCTTGTACTTGATCGAGTTGGCCAGCAGGTTGCTGTAGATCTCTCGAACCCGAACCGGGTCGCATCGCGCGTTCGGCAGCGGCCGCGGAATCTCGATGCTGCAGCGGCTTTCGGGCCGCTGCGCTCCGATCATCTCCAGTGCCTCCTCGAGC
Source organism: Rhizobacter sp. AJA081-3 (assembly GCF_017795745.1). Classification (GTDB taxonomy): domain Bacteria; phylum Pseudomonadota; class Gammaproteobacteria; order Burkholderiales; family Burkholderiaceae_C; genus Piscinibacter. The sequence continues at coordinate 4,476,947 of NZ_CP059067.1, forward strand.
ACCGCATTGAGGTCGGCATCTTCCAGCTCCAGCTCCATCCGGCCCACGCGCGAGAAGTGCAGCAGCGAGTCGAGGAGGCTGTCCATGCGCACGGTCAGGCGCATCATGTTCTCGATGCGCCTGCGGTTGTCGCCGTCCACGGCCTCTGCGCTTTCCAGCAACTGGTGCGCGTAGCGGTGGATGCCGCGCAGCGGCTCCTTCAGGTCGTGCGAGGCCACGTACGCAAAGGCGTCGAGCTCGTCGTTGCTGCGCGTCAGGTCGGCGTTCAGGTCGGCCAGGCGTTCGGCACGGGTGATGACGAGCTCCAGCACCAGCAGGCGCAAGCGCAGCGCCGCATCGATCTCGATGCCCGCCCAGGGCGGCGACTGCCCGCGCACCGATTCGACGAAGATCTCGAACGATGCGCGCGGGCTCAGGCGCAGGCCCTGCGGGCCGGGAACGGCCGGCTCGTCGTGCGGATTGCCCGCCCACTTCACCGTCTGCAGGGTCTGGGGCCGGAACCAGATCATCAGCCCGCGCCGCTGGCGAGACAGCGCCACCGCGAGCACGCCGCTGGCGATGTCTTCCAACCCCTCGGCGGCGGGGCAAGCACGCGCCAGCGCATCCGTGACAAAGACCGGCCGTGTCGCAGATTCCAGTTCGGGCCGCCCGTACAGCCACGCGGCCAGCTCGTCGAGCTGAGTCACGTCGGGCACGCGGCCCACGCACCACCAGCGATCCAGGTGGTACAGCGCGGCGCCGCCGGCATCGATGGCATCGAGCAGCGAGGGCTGGTGCGCGGTGAGGGCGAGCAGGTCGCCTTCGCGTGCCGAGCGGGCCACCAGTTGCTGGTGCACTTCTTCCAGCCTCAGCCGGTAGGACAGCTGTTCTGCCTGTTCGGCCGACTTCAGTTGCAGCGACGCCACCTGGGCCAGCAGTTCGCAGGCCGCGCGTACCTGGTAGGGAAACTGCGTGGCGGCGTAGTGGTGGCAGGCGATCAGGCCCCAGAGTTCACCGTCGAGCATGATGGGCATCGTGAGCGACGCCGCCACGCCCATGTTGGCCAGGTACTCGGTGTACATCACCGACGCGCCGCGCAGCGCGCAGTGCGTCATGTCGAGCGCGTGGCCGTTGTCGGGATTGGCCAGTGGAAGCATTTCCACCAGCGGGCCGGCGGCATCGGGCAACGGGCGGATCCAGATGCGCTTGAAGATCTCGCGCGCCGGCTGCGGGATGTCGGCAGCCGGGTAGTGCAGCCCGAGCCAGGGCGCCAGCGTGTCGCGCCTGCTTTCGGCGATGACCTCGCCGTGATGGTCGGGGTGGAAGCGGTAGACCATCACGCGGTCCAGGCCCGTGATGGCGCGCACTTCCTCGGTCACTTGCTGGCAGAAGCCGCGCACGCTGGCAGCGGCCTGCAGGCGACCGACCGCCGACTTCACCAGCAGGAAGAAGTCGCTGCCGCTGTGCTGGCCGGCGCGCACGGTGGACTCGAACTCCAGCACGGCCACACCGCCGCTGGTGTGCAGGCTGACGTCGAGCGGCAACGCGCCGGAGCGCGCCGGCAGCGTGAACGCGTAGGCCGGACCGCGCTCCAGCGCCTCGTGCGCCAGCATCTCGCGCAGGCGAGCCTCTCCCGTGGAACCCACCACGTGACCCACCGGCTGGCCGAGCAACTGCTCCGCGGCTTCGCCCAGGTGCTGCAAGGTGTTTTCGCTGGCCTGCAGGATCCGCAGGTCGCTCAGGCGCAGCACCAGCAGCGCGCCATGGGCCTGGATGCAGCCCGGCGTCTGCACCGGTTCGCTGTCGCAGCTGGTCAGTGTCGTGCCGTGGCGCTTGATGCTGTAGGGGCCCGTTCCCCAGGGCAGGGGCGGGTCAGCAGTGGCTCGCGAGTTCATCGTGCGGCGTGCCCTGGGGTGGTGCCGCAGGAGAGACAGCGCAGGCACACACGCTCGGACGCCGGCGCGAGCGTCCTCCGGCAGCTGGGTTGGGTTTCGTAGGGCAAGATTCCGGCAAGATCGCATGCCGCCGGCGCCGTGTCTGTGCGGTATCGAACATGCTCACCGGTCGACAGGCGGCGTGCCCTGTGGTCAGACGAAGTGCCGGCACGCGGCCGGGGCGCCAGGCTCCGGCGACAGGGGTCGCACCGAATTCTTTTCTTGCGGTGCGCCCCAATGCGGGAACTCGATCCGAATCGGACTACCCTCCGGGTATGCAAAAAGACACCACACCGAAACCCATGGAGCCCTTCACTCTCGAAGAAGAGAGGGCGCTTGTAGACAAGCTCGACACGCTGTCGGTGGCCTCACTCCAGAACTACATCGCTTCAGCGCGATCTGCGCTGGGGAGCAAAGCCTTGGCGGCAACCTGGCGGCCGCGCATCGAGTTCGGCGCAGGCCATGCGGAGCAGGCGTTGGTCAAGGCGCAGGCCGCCTCGGCGCGCGATGCACTGGCACTTTCTCTCGCGCCACCGGTGGTCGCGTCGAAGTCGAAGAAGGCGGCCGCGCCTGTCGCAGACGAGGAGTCCGAGCAGACGACCGACGAAGCGTGACCCGGGAATGCGCCGATGACCCGGCCGCGTCGGGCGTGGGCGGTCGTTCGGGCGCGGAATGCGAATTCCCGAATCCAGTCTCTCGCGGCCGACCCAGCACTCAACCTCAGGCAAGCTGTCCCGCGCACTGAGGATCGAAGCTGCGATGCCTGACCGCCTTCTCAGACTTCGCCTGCACTCTCTCCAAGCATCAGTCGCTCGCACTGCAGGCAAAGATAGTTCGCGCGCAGCAGTCGCTCGCCTGCGCCGACATCCTGAGTCAGCACGGCGCGAAAGATCGTGAAGCCGGCGTCTGCCAAACGCTCCGCGTGGCTCGCCAGTCCGGCGCGCGCTTGTTCGGCATGGTCCGGTGGACTGCCGCGCTCCGCCTGTCGCTGCAGTTCATGCCGCAGGTGCTGCAACGCACCTGGTGCCACTGGCGCATTCATCGCCGGCATCGGTGCATCGCGCGAAGGAACCATGCGCTTCAACCGCTCCAGAAGCGCCGAGGCCATACCCAGCTGCGGTGCGTCGTCGAAGTACAGCGCATCGACGCAAACGTCCTTGCCATCGGGGCGCACCAGGCTCAGGGGCTCTGCCACCACGCCGCCCTGCGTGGACGCACGCAGCCGGGCAATCACCAGAGTTCCCGGCACCAACGCGGCCGGCCCCAGGCTTTCGACGCGCCCGATGGCGTGCTGGCTGTACTCGTCGAACGGCGTCTCCGCGGCCAGCGTTTGCCCCTGCCCATCCAGCAGCGGCCAGACCAGGGTTTGACGCGCGTCGTCGAACCGGGCTTCGCCGAACTGCGTGGGCCGCAACGCCACCCAGTCCTTCATCGGTTCGGGCTCGGCGAGCAGGCTGGCACGCTGTTCACCGCGTGCGCTGCACAGCGCTGCCCAGGAGTCCCAGGGCTTCAGCATCTGCACGAGCGACGCGCCATCGAGCGGCAGCACGGTGGCACTGGCGCTGTCGGCTGCCGACAGCCGGCCTGCGTCGTTGACTTGCGCCCCTTGCAGCACGACACGCTGTCCCGTGGTCTGCGCCGGCGCACCCAACCCAGCCCAAGGGCCGGCGGCCTTGTAGCGGGCGATCGGGTTGAAGCCGCGCTGCGCTTGCGGGCGCGCATCGGTGCAGGACATGAACGCCTGCTCGGCCGGCGACCAGAAGATCATCGTGAGGCCCACGTAACCCGCCGGCGAGCGCCACGCCTGCGCGCCCAGGCCCAGCAACTCCAGCGAGGCCGCCGACTCGTAGCGCGAGCGAGCGCGCCCCACCAGGTGCCGCGGCGCCGCGCCTTTCGCGGCGGCAGCCTCCAGCGCGCACACCAACCCGTGGGCGATGCTCAGCTCGTCGAGCAATCGCAGTTCGTCGGCACCCCCGGCACGCTCGAGCAGCAGTTCCACGTGGTCGGCGATGCGGCGCGTCAGCAAGGCGAGGCGGTGGTACTCCGCGCCCTGCGCCCACACGGCCAGGGTCGCGTAGCGCTCCTGGATGCCGCGCGAGAGGTGCGCCAGGCCCAGCTCCACCGACTCGGCCAGGATCTTGCGCAAGGCGCCGCGCAGGCGCGCGCGCGACTCATCGAGGCTCGCGTCGCGCGGCTCGGCCAGCGCGTGGTCCATGCCGAGGTCCAGCGCCTGGTTGCGCTGCCGGGCGGTGGGCTCGGGCGGCGTGAGTTCGCGGCCATGGGCCCGCTGGAAGGCCAGCACCGCGGCCACGCGGTACTTCTCGATCTGCGCCAGTTCGGCATCGGCGATCAGTGCGTCGAGGCCACCGCCCATGTAGCGCAGCGTGACGCGCGGGCGCTGCAGGCCGAGCACGAGGTGCTGCGTGCCGGAGATCAGCAGAGCGTGCTCGGGTTCGAGGTCCTGCACATACTGCCAGGCCCAGCGGTAGCCAGCCTTGCCGGCGTGGCGCACGAGCTCGGGCGCCGTCAGCGCCAGCAGGGCGGCCTGCAACGGCGCCAGCGGGTCGGCCTCGGCCGCAACGGCGGCCTCGGCGGCAGGGGCCGTGGCTTGCAGCGTCTGCTGCAGCCCCATCGCCGCCGCGAGGATGTGCTGGCACATGCCGCTGGCCGGGCAGTCGCACTGCGCGTGGGCCGGGCCGCGATGGTCGAAGCGGATGCGCTGTGCGCCGAAGCCCACCACCACCTGGGTGGCGGACTGCTCGATCAGCTCGGCGCGCTGCTGCTCCAGGTCCTTGCGGGCCCGGCGCACCAGGCCGCGGTTGGCCAGCGCCACGTAGGACTCCTCGTCGAAGCGCGCCAGCAGCGCGGCGAGCTGATCGAGCACGCCGCTCACGAGATCACCTTCACCAGCCAGTGCGCCAGCTTCTGCGGCGTGAGCGCGGCGATCTCCATGCCGCAGGCGGCCAGGCGTTCCGCCATCTGGCGGTCGTAGACCGGGTGGGCCTGACTGTCGAGCGAGGCCAGGCCGAGCAGCTTCACTCGCGCTTCGGCGAGCTTCTTGACGGCGCGCACCAGCTCGCCGGCTGGCGCGCCTTCGCAGAAGTCGGTCACCAGCACGAGCACGGTGCGGTGCGGGTTCTCCACCAGCTGGGTGCAGTAGCGCACGGCCTGCGCGATGTCGGTACCGCCGCCGAGCTGCACGCGCATCAGCGTCTCGACCGGGTCGTCGGCATGATCGCTGAGATCGACGACGCTGGTGTCGAACACGACGATGCGCACCCGGAAGGCCGGCAGCGCCGCGAGGATCCCGGCCATCACCGCGCTGTGGATCACCGAGTCGGCCATGCTGCCGCTCTGGTCCACGCACAGGATGATGTCCCAGGGCAGGCGGCGCGTGTTGCGCTCGAAGAAGCGCAGCTGCTCGATGACGAGCTGCCCGCGCTCGCGGTCGAAGTGCTTGAGGTTCTTGCGGATCGTGCCCTTGGCATCGAAGTTCTGGGCGATCGCCATCGGCGAATGGCGGAAGCGGTTGAGCCGGCCCGACAGGGCCTGCCGCACCTCGGGCTCGAGCTGGCGGCGAATCTCCTCGACCACCTGGCGGATGATGCGGCGCGCCAGGTGCAGCACGTCCCCCTTCAAGTGGCCACGCAGCGAGAGCAAGGTGCGCAGCAGCTGCTGGTTGGGCTCGAGCCGCTCCAGCGTCTTCGGGTCGGTGACGAGCTCGGTCAGGCCGTAGCGGTCGAGGGCGTGCTTCTCGATGAGCTCGACGGTCTCCTGCGGGAACAGCTCGCGCACCTCGCCCAGCCAGGTCACCAGCGTCAGCTGAGACGGGTCGAGCGATCCCGGCGCGGGGTCGTCGCGCAGGCCGCGGCCCTTGTACTCGCGGCCGTAGAGGTATTCGAGCGCGCGGTCCATGCGGCCGTACTCGGCCTGCAGGCCGCCGCCCTGCCCGGGCAGCCGCTGCTCGGCGTACTTGCCGAGCACGAGGCGCCAGCGGGCGACGTTCTTCATGCGTCCACCCAGCTGGCCAGGCCGTCGGCCCGCAGCACGTCGAGCAGGCGCTGCGTGGTGGCCAGGTGGGCCTGCACCTGACCGGCGGAGATGTCGTAGCGCACCAGGCGGCCGAGGTCGGCCTCGCCGTGCAGCTCGGCCACCGACTGCGCGATGCGGTCGGTCTCCTTTGGCGTCATCTCGGCAAAGGCCAGGCGCAGCTCGGGCAGGTTGGCGATGAAGTCGGCGTCGTTCCAGTCCGCGAGCAGGCGATCGAGCACCGACAGCAGCGCGGGCTGCTGCCAGGCCGCCTCGCGCGCGGTCTGCAGCAGCCCGCGCAGGAACGACACCGCATCGCGCGGCGCGATCAGGCCGTTGAGGTGGCCGTCCAGCGCCACGCCGAGCTCGGCCTCGGCCAGGCGCCCGGCGCCGTAGGCCAGTCCGGCCGCCGCACCGCGGACGAAGGCCGACTCATTGCCGGCGTGCAGCTCGTCGACCAGCGCCCAGTAGAGCGCCGCATCGAGGCGCTGGCCGGCCTCGCTGGCCAGCAGCTCGCGCAGGCGCGACAGCCCTGCGACGACTTCGCTGCCGTCGCCCGCGGCGCCCTGCAGCCCGCGGCCGAGGTAGATGGCACGCTCGTAGCCCGCCTTCAGCAGCACGGGCAGCTGCTCGATGCCGCGTGCCTCCAGCGGCTCGCGCGACTCCCACAACAGCCCCAGCGTGCCGGTGGCGTGCGCGACCGACTCGAACTGCGCATCGGCCCCGATCACCGTGGCCAGCGTGCTCGCCACCTTCGGCACATGGTCGTGCAGGCCGAGCACGCAGGCCTGCACGAGCAGCGCCGCGGCGGCCTTGGCATGGCGCGGCTCGGCGCCGGCCTCGAAGCGCTCCAGCCGCTCGGCGAAGCGCGCCGACACCGCCAGCGGCACGGTGGTGCCGTACACCGAGGCCTCCACCAGCGCGGCCTCCGTGGCCGCCGAGTGCGTGTAGTCCCAATGTTCCTGCAGCCGGTCGAGACCGAATCCGTTGACGAAGTCGGGGCCGGCGCTGCGGTGGGCCAGCGGCACGCCGAGCAGGCCCAGGCCGTGGAACAGCCGGCTGGTGACGCGGTGCTCGGGGCGGCGGTAGATGTCGAGCACGGCGCGGCGCGGCTGGGAGTCGTCGATCTTCAGGCGCTGTCGGCGCGCCCGGTACTCGAAGTCGCGCACCAGCGGCGGCGTGCTCGCACCCGGCGGCACCTTGCCCATGGCCTGGCCGCTGAGCATGCGCCGGGCCACGGCAAGCACCAGCGCGCCATCGGCATCGGCATCGCCCTTGACGAAGCAGCTGGTCACCGCATCGAGCACGTCGTCGCGCACGGGCGCCGGGCGCTGGCGCAGCGCGGCGAGCTGCAGCGCGTGCTCGTAGGCCGCGCCGAGGGCCGGCATCGGCAGCGGCAGGCCGTGGCGGCCGCGCAGCTCGATGGCGATGTCGAACAGCATGGTCAGCGCGAGCTCCTGGCGTACGCGCGCACCGGCCGGCAGGCCGGCCTTGTCGTGCCGCAGCATGCGCTCCCACAGGTGCTGCTGCCAGGCCGGCGAAGTCATCCCGGCGGAGTAGCCGTTCAGGCGGTCCAGGCGATCCTGGCCGTAGCGGATCAGTGCGGCCGCCTCGTCGCTGACGGTGCTGCGCGAGATCGCCGGCCGCGCGGTGCGGCCGCCCTCCAGCAGGCCGGGCAGCGCAACCGCATGGAAGCCGCCGACCACCGCGAGCACCGGCCCGTCGCCCGGCTGGCGGCGATCAAGCGCCTGCCGGATGTGCCAGGCCATCTCGTCCTCGCGCGCCAGCGTGCCGTCGGCGCGCAGTTCCTCGTCGCTGCACTCCACGCGGGCCAGGTGGCAGTAGGCGGCCATGTCCAGCACATGCTCGTGCAGCGTGCGCGCCGTCGCCGGCGCCTCGAACAGGTGCTCCCAGAGCTCCTCGTGGTCGCGGCAGCCCAGCCGCGAGGCCAGCGCGCCGAGGTAGCGGCTGCGGCGGAAGTGGCGTTCGTCGAGCAGCGACTGCGCTTCGCCGTCGTCCTCGTCGGGCTCGATCTGGCACTGCTCGGCATGGTCGAGGTCGATGAAGCGGGCCGGGATGCCCTGCTCCTGCGCGGCGCGCAACGCCACCAGCTCGGGCGAGTGATCGCAGAACGGGTAGTAGGCGGCGCGCCGCCGAGCCGCCTGCTCGCCCTGCGGCTTGAACACGGCGTAGGTGTAGACCGCCAGCGGCATGCGCGCCTCGGGATGCACGAGCATCGGGATGAGCGGGTCGAAGCAGCGCGGCCCTTCGACCAGCACCGTGCTGGGTCGCACCGTGGCCAGCCAGCGGCGCAGCTGCCACGCGCAGGCCGGGCTGTGGTGCCGCACCGGAAACAGCACCAGCTCGGGCCCGATCAGCCGGGCCCCCAGCGCGCGCACCGCGTCCGACGTGGGCAGCATCGTGCCGGGCGGCTCAGCGATCGAGCTCGCGGCGCGCATCGAGCACGCGCTTCCATTGCGCGTGGCGCTGCGCACGCTGCTTGACCACCACGTCGAAGTAGTGGCGCAGCTTCTTGCCGTCCTCCGGGTTGTCCTTGAGCACGGTGCCGATCAGCTGGCGCGCCACATGGTCGCCGCCGACCGAGCCGTCGCCGAAGTAGTGCGCATCCAGGCAGGCCGCATACCCCACCGACACCGCCTCGGCGGAAGACATCACCGCCGTGGGCTTCTCGATCACCACGCCCTCGCTCGTCACGCCCTGGCGCAGGTCGTTGAACGCGGTCACGAGCAGGTCCACCACGTCGGCGTCGAAGTCGACCTCCACCTGTGCGCGCGCCAGCAGCGCCTCGGTCTGCTCGCGCACCAGCTGGGTCTCGAGCTTGCGGTCGGCGATCGGCCGCACCGTCTCGAAGTTGAAGCGGCGCTTGAGCGCGCTCGACATCTCATGCACGCCGCGGTCGCGGATGTTGGCGGTGGCCAGCACGTTGAAGCCGCGCTGCGCGAACACCGTGGCGCCCTCGCCGTCGAGCTCGGGCACGTGCAGCACCTTCTCCGACAGCAGGCTGATCAGGCTGTCCTGGATTTCGGGCTGCACCCGCGTCACCTCCTCGAAGCGGCACAGCATGCCGCCGCGCATCGCCTCGTGCATCGGCCCGCCCACCAGCGCGCGCGGCGTCGGCCCTTCGGCCAGCAGCAACGCGTAGTTCCACGAGTACTTGATCTGGTCCTCGGTGGTGCCGGCGGTGCCCTGGATGATGCAGATCGAGTTGCCGCTGATCGCCGCGGCCAGCAACTCGGAGAGCATCGACTTCGCCGTGCCGGGCTCGCCCACCAGCAGCAGCCCGCGGTCGCTCATCAGCGTGACGATGCAGCGGTCGATCAGCGCGTCGTCGCCGTAGAACTTGCGCCGCACGCCGAGCTTGTCGTCGCCGAGGATGAAGCTGCGCACGGCGCGTGGCGACAGCCGCCAGCCCTGTGGTCGCGGGCCGGCGTCCTTCTCGCGCAGACGGGCCAGTTCCTCGGCGTGCACCTGCTCGGCAGGTGCGCGCAGCACGGCGGCGGATTCGGTGTGTGGCATTTCAGTACTCGCTCTTCTTCTGCCAGTCGGCGTGGTAGCCCGTGCCCTCGGCGGCGATCAGGCGCAGGTCGTTGTAGCACTCCGACAGCAGCACCTTCGGCACCTTCGCCAGCGTCAGCTTGCCTCGCTGCCCGCTCGACTTGTCGGCACTGCTGGCGAACGACAGGTTCAGCAGCGCCACGGTGCGGTTCTCTTCGGGCAACGGGTTGCCGGTGAACTCGAGCACCGCCTGCAGCCCGAGCGTCGGGAAGCGCTTCTCGTAGACGTGGAACCAGCCGCCGTCTTCCGCCGGCCCGCGTGTGTAACCCAGCTTCAGCGCACGGCCGCGCAGCGCGAAGGCCTCGATCAGGTGTCCCTCGAAGTCCTTGATCGCGTCGTTGCCGGCCTTCGCTTCGGGCAGCGCGTAGTGGCCCTTGCCGAGCTGCTGGAAGAGCGGCTTGATCTCGTAGTCCACCAGGTGCTGCTGCCAGGCCGACACGGCATCGGCGCCGATCAGCGAGTCGTGCGCGAGGCGCACGCGCGCCCCCTCGGTCAGTTCGACCGCGTTGTCTTCGTGGTCGGTGAGCGTGCCGTCGTCGAGCGGCCGGAAGGTCCGCGCCGCCTTGCCGTCGATGAGCTCCACCCACACCAGCCGCTGCACGAGGTGGCGCAGCACGGGGTGCTGCTGCAGGTAGGCAGCCCAGTCGGCGGCGGGCCACTCGCGCTCGGTGCACAGCGCCTCGTAGAGGCGGTCGGTCTGCAGGTCGACGATGCTCTTGAGTTCCTTCTTCGCCGCGCCGAAGGCCTTCTTCGCCTCCTTGGCCTGCTCGGCATCGTCGTCCTGCCGCGGCTCCGGCAGGGCCGCGATCTTCTTGCCGTCCGGGTTGAACAGCTCGACCTTGAAGTCGGGCAGCAGGCGCGCCGTGAAGTTGCGCGGCCCGAAGCTCAGTTCGAGCGTGCCGGTCTCGTCGAAGCCGGCAGAGGGCACGGTGCGGTCGGCCAGCTCGGCGAGCGTCCAGCCCTTGCGTTCGGCCAGCGCCTCGGCCTGCCGCGTGGCCTCCTCCTGGAAGCTCTTGGTACGGAAGCGGCTGCCGATGGCCAGCATCAGCTGCGTGGCGCTCGGGTGGTCGATCCAGGCCAGCATCGCGATCAGCGCCTTGCCCTGCGAGGCGCGCGAGCCGTACCACTCCTTGAGGTAACGCTGCGTGGGCCCGGCTGCGCGCTCGCGCGCGCAGGCCGCCGCCACGGCCAGCAAGCCCTTGGCGCCGATGGCCGAGCCGGCGGGCTGGCGCAGCTGGCCGGGCAGGAAGGCGGCGGTCAGCTCCTCCACGGACTTGCCGAGGTTCGGGCTGTCCTTGTAGTACTGCGGGTAGCTCGCCATCGAGGAGAAGGTCCCCTGCGCGGAGCTTTGCGCGCGGCGCATCGCCTCGTCGGGCGGGATCGGCCGCACGTCCTCGCGCAGCCAGGTCTCCAGCACGAACTGGCCGAACGCCTCGCGGTCGCGCGCATCGAACATCTCGCAGTACTTGCGCAGCACCGCATTCGGCTCGGGCGTCTTCTGCTTGACCGCCTGCATGATCATCCAGCGCAGCACGTCGGGCGGCACGGCCGCGCCGCTGTCGGCCCAGCGGACTTCGGGCAGCGCGCTCCACGGGAAGAATTCCAGGTCCTTCGGCAAGCCCTTGGCGAGCGACTTGGCCGCCTCGGCCGCCAGTGCCTTGCGGTCCAGGTACTTCTCGACCGGCTGGCCGAGGGCCTGCAGCGCATCGAGCATCGCGCCCTTGGCGACGTCGTGCTTCTCCTTGGCGACCGCCTTCTCCAGCGCGGGCACGGACGCCCCGTGGCGAAGCCGGGCCAGCCACAGGGCCGCGACAGTGCGCGTCTCCGCCTTGCCGTCGGCCAGGGCCGAGATGATGCGCTCCTCCTTGCCCGGGTGGTTCTGCAAGGCCTCCTGGGCCGGCCCGCGATCGGTCTTGCCCGAGCCCAGCGCCAGCGTGAACAGCGCATTGATGGCCGCTGCCGGCGGCTTGGGCAGCGTGGCGATGGCGCGGAACAGCCCGGCGCGGCCGAACGAGTAGTCCTTGATGGTGTCGTGCAACAGGGCCTGCAGCACGGCTTCGAGGTGGTGCGCGAAGAAGGGCCACACCTGCTCGTTGGGCCAGTCGCCCGCGAACTGAGCGCCCCACGCGTGGCAGTAGTTGCGCAGCAGCGCCTGGCCCGACTGCCCGGCCTCGTCGAGCATGCACGACAGCTCGATCAGGCTCGGCTGCCCGATGCGCCGGTGCATCGCGTTGAAGGCCTGGATGGCCGGATGCATGAGCATGCCGTCGTGCGAGGTCGCGATGTCGAAGAACAGCAGCACCTTGAGCATCGCCGCCGGCCCCACGCCATCGGTCTCGGCCAGCTTCAGCGTGGGCTGGGCCACGTGGTTCCAGCCGCGCCCGCGCTGCGGGGTGCGATCCGGCGGCCGGGGCTTCCCCGATTCGAGGTAGGCCTGCAGGGCAAGCGCATCGGCACCGGTGAAGGGCTCGTCCTGGCGCAGCGGGAACTTGTGCCCCTGGGCCGCCATGCGCGCATGGTGCTCGCGCATGCTGGCGTTCGAGCGCGTGATCGATTCGTCGATGTCCTTCCACAGGCGCGCCAGCGCTTCTTGGGGCACCCGGCAGTTGGCGGCCGACCAGTCGATGCTCGGCAGCACGACCTCATAGGCCTGCTCTTCCTGCTCGGCCGCCTGCTCGCCCGCATCCCACTCGGCGAGCAGCGCCTGCACCGACGGCGCCTTGTCCGCCGCCGCGGTCTCGCGGGCGAAGGCCGCATCGCCGCCATCGCCCCGTTCCGTGCCGAGCTGGTGCAGCAGCCGCAGCGCATGCAGGCGCTGCTCGGGCTTGCCGTTCAAGGCCAGTTCGCGCAGCGGGGCCGACACGGCGGCGCCGCATCGGCGCAGCGCGCCCTCCGCCGGGATGCGCACCTGCTTGCTGCTGGCCACACCCAGCTCGCACAGCTGCGGCGCGAGCTGCTCGAGCGTGGCCGCGGTGGCGCGCGCCAGCATCGCCAGCACATGCACGCGCTGCGCCACCGACGCGGCGAGCAGATGCGGCCGCACCGCCTCGAGGTGGCGCTCCAGCGCCTGCGGATAGTCCGGCAGATCGGTCAGCATCAACAGGCGCTGCTCGGCGCCGTAGCCGGAATCGACCGGCGAGGCAAAGCAGGCGACGACCAGCGAGGCCGGCTCCAGCCCATCCTCCTGCAGCATCGCCTCGATCTGCGCGCACGCCAGGCCCTGGGCCTGGGGCCGCTGGCTCGACCAGCCCGTCAGGCTGCTCTCGGCGCTGGCCATCAGCATCACTTCGGGCCAGTGGGTGCCGCGCGGCAGCTGCAGCCGCCACGACGACACCTGGCCCTTCACGCTGGCCTCGAGCACGCGCGCCCAGCGCATGGCCACGACCGGCGGCACGGCACCGAAATGCTCGAAGACATCGGGCAATTCGCGCTCACCGCGGCCGTAGTGGTAGCCCGTGAGCCGGAAGCGCTCGCCGACCTCCGGCCGCTGCCCCACCTCGTGGAGCACCGCCATCGGCTCGCCCTGCAGCACGAAACCGAGGATGTCGCGAGCCAGGCCCTTGCGGCCCTTGCCGCCATCGACCTGGTCCAGCGGCTCGAGCAACTTCTCCAGGCGCCGGGCCCAGGCCTCCGGGACTCCGGGCGGCAGCTCGAACGCGCTGTCGCCGAGCAGCTTGGCCATCCATTTCAGCATCGCATTCCTCCCCGAATGTCGTTCCGCTCTCGTGGCAGGCCTGACTATATCGACGCCCTGCTCGGGGCCGATCCGCACCGTCGCGCCACTTCACGCGGAGTTCACGAACTTCATGCCGCGTTCACGGCGCGCCGCCACAGTCCGCTGCTTCCGAAACCAGGGAGCGAGGTCGAAGACATGAAATTCCCCATCGTTGGAAAGCTGCTGGCGCTGGCCGGCGTGATGCTCGCGTTGCTGTGGGCGCTGGGCATGGTGAGCGGCGTGGTCGCCGAGCGCGAAGGCCGCCTGCGAGAGGCGCAGCGCGGCATCGCCGACAGCCTGGCAGGCAGCCAGACGCTGGCAGGCCCGGTGCTGCAGCGCCAGTGCAGCGAACAGTGGAAGGTCGAGCAGGGCGAGGGCAAGGACCGCAAGTGGGTCGACCAGCGCAAGGACTACACCCTGGCCGCCGTGCCGCACCGGCTCGCGATGGACGCATCGACACGCATCGAGCCGCGCACGCGCGGCATCTTCCGCATCAACGGCTATGTGGTGAAGGCCAGCCTGCAGGCCGACTGGACCGACCTGCAGGCGCTGCAGCCCGCCGCGCCGAAGGCCGGCGTGCAGCAGACCTGCAGCGACCCGGTGCTGTGGGTGGCGGTGGCCGACCCGCGCGGCATCCGCAGCGCGACGGTCACGCTCGCTGGCAACGAGGTGGCGGTGCAGCCTGGCACGCCGGCGCCGAACGTGCCGCGCGGTTTCCACGCCCGCTGGGCGGCCGGCAAGGCGCTGGACGGCAAGGCGACGCTGAACACCGTCGTGGCGCTGGAGCTGGTCGGCACCGAAGACCTGTCGTTCGTGCCCATCGGCGAGCAGTCGAACTTCAAGCTCTCGTCGGACTGGCCGCACCCCTCGTTCAACGGCCGCTTCCTGCCGGCGCAGCGCAGCATCACCGGCCAGGGCTTCCAGGCCGAGTGGCAGCTCAGCGCGCTGGCCAGCCGCAGCGGCACCGAACTGCTCGGCGGATATGGCCTGTGCGCACCCGGTGAGCCAGCGCCCACGATGGCGGCTGCGGGCCAGCCCGTGCCCCTGTGCATCGAGAGATTCGGCGTCGCCTTCATCGACCCGGTGAGCACCTACGTGCTGAGCGACCGCGCCACCAAGTACGGCCTGCTCTTCATCGTGCTCACCTTCGTGGCCGTGGGGCTGGTGGAGGTGATGCGGCGCCTGCGCGTGCACCCGGTGCAGTACGCGCTCGTCGGCTGTGCATTGGCGCTGTTCTTCCTGCTGCTGGTGAGCCTGGGAGAGCATGTCGACTTCGGTGTGGCCTACGCGACGGCGGCGACGGCGTGCACGCTGCTGCTGGGCTACTACGGCGCCCACGTTCTGAAGGGCTGGCGCGCAGGCCTGGCCTTTGCCGGCGGCATCGGCGGGCTGTACGGGCTGCTGTACCTGCTGCTGCTCAGCGAGCAGTCGTCACTGGTGCTGGGCTCGGTGCTGCTGTTCGCCGTGCTGGCGGCGGTGATGGGGGTGACGCGGCGCTTCGACTGGTATGCGCTGGGCGCGCGATTGCGCACGGAGGCAGACTTCGCGGCGAAGCCCACTCGGTCATAGCGCCACGCCTGATCTGCAGGCAGCGACTGCAACCTGTCAGGCAACGAAAGAAGGGGCGCCCGCCTCACGGCAAGCGCCCCCTTCGGGTCGAGCTGGCTCACCCCTTCACGCACACCACCTGCTTCAGCGTGTGCACCACGTCGACCAGGTCGCGCTGCGCTTCCATCACGGCGTCGATGTCCTTGTAGGCCGCGGGCGTTTCGTCGATCACGTCCTTGTCCTTGCGGCACTCGACGCCTTCGGTCGCGGCGCGGTGGTCGGCCAGCGTGAAGCGGCGCTTGGCTTCGCCGCGGCTCATCACGCGGCCCGCGCCGTGCGAGCAGCTCTCGAAGCTGTCCGCATGGCCCTTGCCGCGCACGATGTAGCTGCGCGCGCCCATGCTGCCGGGGATGATGCCCAGCTGCCCGGCCTTCGCGCTCACCGCGCCCTTGCGGGTGACGTACACCTCTTCGCCGAAGTGCTGCTCCTTGCTCACGTAGTTGTGGTGGCAGTTCACCGCCTCGATGTGGCTCTGGAAGTTCTTTCGGATCACCGTCTTCGCGGCTTCGATCACGCGCTTCATCATCACCTCGCGGTTGATGGCGGCGAACTTCTGCGCCCAGCCCACGGCGCGCACGTAGTCGCCGAAGTAGCGGCTGCCTTCCTCGAAGTAGGCCAGGTCACGGTCCGGCAGATTCGCCTGGTGGCGCATCGCGTCCTGCCTGGCCAGCTCGATGAACATCGTGCCGATGAAGTTGCCCACGCCTCGCGAGCCCGAGTGCAGCATGAACCACACGGCCCCCGCTTCGTCCAGGCACACCTCGATGAAGTGGTTGCCCGTGCCCAGCGTGCCCAGGTGCTGGATGTGGTTGGTCTTCGCCAGCTTGGGGTAGTCGCGGCACAGCTCGGTGAACTCGGGCTCCAGCTGCGCCCACGCGGTGTTCACCGAGCCCGGCGCCTTCTGCCAGGCACCCGGGTCGCGGCTGCCGGGCTGGCGGCCGTGCGGCACCGCGCGCTCGATGGCCGAGCGCAGCGGGCCCAGGTTGTCGGGCAGGTCTTCCGCCGTCAGCGTGGTCTTGCAGGCGATCATGCCGCAGCCGATGTCCACGCCCACCGCGGCCGGGATGATGGCCTTGATGGTGGGGATCACCGAGCCCACGGTGGCGCCGATGCCGAAGTGCACGTCGGGCATGGCCGCGATGTGCTTGAAGACGATGGGCAGGCGCGCGGCGTTGCGCAGCTGGCGCTTGGCCTCGTCTTCGACGGGCACGCCGCGCGTCCACATCTTCAGCGGCACGCCGCCGGGCACGTCTTCGTGGATGTGGTTGGTTTCCATGATGTTGTTCTCCATTGTGAGTGCCCCGGCAGCGCTTGTGGCACTGCCGGGGCGGGCGCTCAACGGAGCTTCACGAGCCCGTTGAGCACCTGGTCCAGACCTCCGAACACGGAGATCTTGTCGATGCGCTCGGCCACGCGTTCCAGCGTCTCGAGCTCCTTCAGCCGCAGGGCGACGGGGTTGTCCTCCATCACCTTGGCGGTGTTCAGCAGCGAGCGGGTCGCTGCCGTCTCTTCACGCCGACGGATCACGTTGGCCTCGGCCGACTTCCCGGCCTCGACCACCTGGGCGAGGATGGTCTTCATCTCGCCCGGCAGCACGATGTCCTTCACGCCCACGCCGTCGAGCTGCAGACCGTAGTCCGCGAGCTTCGCCTTGACCTGGGCGGTGACGACCTCGTCGATCACCGTCTTGTTCTCGAGCAGCTCGTCGAGCGAGCGGGTGCCCACGGCGGCGCGCAGGCCGAACTGCAGCTCGCGGTACAGGTGTTCCGCGGGCTTGGCCAGTTGCGTGTAGGCCTTCAGCACATCGGTGAATCGCCAGGTGGCCGAGAGGTTCAGCCGCAGCGACACCTTGTCGCGGGTCAGGATCTCCTGGCCCGTGACCTCGAGGGCCTGCAGCCGCAGGTCCACGAGTTCCACCGACACGTTGCGGTTGAACTTCCAGAACGCGTACGAGCCTGCCGCGAGCAGCCGCTCGACCTTGCCGTCGATCCACAGGATGCCGGCGCCGTGTTCGGGCACCTGCACCTGCAGCACGCCGGCCAGGCCTTGCACGGCACGCTGGCGCAGCTGCGTCTGCACGAGCCGCGCCACCAGCGCAGCCGGCACTTCGGCCGAGGCGCCGATGTCAGCCACCTCGACCTGCACGTCGACCAGGCCCTTCCAGTACAGGCGCCGGGTGGCCGGCGCGAGCACCTCGGCCAGCACGCCGTTCTCGGTGCGCAAGCCGACCTGGTTCTCGCTGAGCTCGACGCGCACGAATTCGGCTGCGACCACCTCGGGCTCCTTGGCCATCAGGTAGTCGGCCAGGCCGTGCGTGAACGCCGGGGCTTCGAGTGCGAAGAGTTCCACGCGCAGGGTGTCGAGGCCGGCGAACAGCCAGTGCGTGCCGGGTTGCAGCACGCGCTCGAAATCGCCATTGCGCAGCAGCAGGCCGCGCTCGTTCTTCTTCACGGTGACACGCTTGATCTTCATGTGAGTTCTCCTTGTTCTCTTGCGTGTTGGGGATGGGTGCCGTTACAGCAACGGCCGCGGACGTCGAATGCCTGGGCCCGGATCGCACGGTGCGCGTCGGCCGCCTCCTCCCTGAAGGCGACCTCGGCTGGCCGTGGATGCGAAGCCCCGCGTGCTCGGCGCACGAGCGGCCGCCGCTGATGCACGTTCGGGCAGGCGCCCTCGGTGCACGTTCGGCGGTGGTCTTTCGACCGTTCTTGGATGGAGCGGGAGTCGAACCCGCGACAGACGACTTATCAGGTCGTTGCTCTACCCGACTGAGCTATCCAGTGGTGGTGATGCCGGGAGTCGAACCCAGGCCCTTGCGGGCCAACCAATGCATCACCTGGCATCCGTCGATTCCAGCAGCGCGGCATGGACGGCACCGACAGGCTTTCGCCCGGGCGCCGCCCACCGGCGGGGTTCACGAACCCCGGGCCTGTGAGCGTTTGCCTTCCACGACAGATTCGTTGGCACCCGAGCCTCGTCAGCTCAGGCGCGATCCCTTCGGCAGGCGCGCGGCCAGCCACTCGTGCACATCGGCGCGGATGTGCCGGCCTTCGAGCAGAAAGTCCTCGAATCGGCTCGGCACATACGGCAGGTACACGAGCGGCATGCCCGCCTCCTCCGGCGTGCGGTCGGCCTTGCGGCCGTTGCACACACCGCAGGCGGTGACCAGGTTCATCCAGGCCCAGCGTCCGCCGCGCGATTCCGGCAGGATGTGCTCGCACTGC
Organism: Rhizobacter sp. AJA081-3; assembly: GCF_017795745.1. Taxonomy (GTDB): domain Bacteria; phylum Pseudomonadota; class Gammaproteobacteria; order Burkholderiales; family Burkholderiaceae_C; genus Piscinibacter. The sequence continues at coordinate 4,495,012 of NZ_CP059067.1, forward strand.
AGCTCGCGCTCGTGAAAGCGCTGGCCGCAGTAGGCGCACGTCATGCGGTCGCGGCGGAACAGCTTGAGCTTGCTGAACGCCGGCACCACGTCGAACAGGTTGACCTTCGACGCGCCGCGCAGCGCCATGATCGGGAACACATCGATGACCGATTGCCGCCCGCGCACGACGTTGAAGCCGCCGCGCAGCGTGGCCAGCGGCCCGCTGCCATCGACCCACGCCACCGAGCCCGTGGCCACGTGAACGGCCGCATGCTCGAGCGAGATCCACGCCTGCGGCGTGCCCTGGATGTCGAGTTGCAGCACGTGGCTGTGGTGTTGGGTGTGCATGGTCGGCCTCCTTTCATGGCCGTGGATTGAATGGTCCCCTCGGTCCGAATCGAACGGACATGCCCTGCGGGCTCCGGTTTCTGAGACCGGTGCGTCTGCCTATTCCGCCACGAGGGGTTGATTGAAGTTGCATGCGCTTGGGGGTGACCGGCCGGAGTCGAACCGGCACAGGCGGGGCCACATCCCGCAGCTCTGCCATTGAGCTACGGCCACACCCAAGCGCACGCGGCAACTCACCGCAGCGTGATGCCGCGCGCCTTGGCCCAGCGCTCGACCACGTTGCGCTCTTCCGCGTGCGCCAGCCGATTGGCGAGCCCGCGCACCTGGACTGCTCGAGCCTGCTGATCGACTTCGATGGTCAGCAGGCGGTCGATGCGCTCCTTCGTGCACCGCCGCAGCGACCAGATCGACGCGCGGCCGGCGATGCATTTGCCCGCATAGGTCGACACGCAGTGCCGCATCGCCCGGCTTTCCATCACCAGGTCTTCGGCCTGCTTCAACTGCCGGACCACGAAGCGCTCGCCCTTGGCCTTGGCTTCCTTCGATGACGGCACCCACTCCCAATCGGCGAGCGGAGACCCGGCCCAGACGGCATTGGCGGTCGACGCACTGGCAGCGCGCCCGTGAACCCGGCGTCGCATCGCCTCGATGCGCTCGATGGCCGCGATGTCGTGGTGCCACTCGTGCATCCTGCGGATGAGCGCCGGCAGGGTGCGGCCCTCGAGCTTGTAGCCAGGGTCGCCTCGCCGGCATTCGGCAAGGTAGTCGCACAGATCGTCGATCGTTTCCAACGATGCCGGGTTGACGCAGAAGAACCGGGCCACCTCGCGCCAGAAGTGAATCTCCTCGCGCGGCGTCCTGCCGATCTTCGAACGAGCAATGCGCAGGGCCAACGCGGGATCGTCGGTGTACGAACGAGCGATGGCTTCCCAGAAGGCTTCGACGAAGCTCAGGCCGGCGGTCGGATGGAGGAACGCGTGGACTTCCTTGCGCGTCAGCCAGGTGCTGGCGCCCGCCTTGTAGAGCGAACCACCGCGCGCCGCCGTGACGTACCACTGCCGGCGCAGCCGCACTTCGTCCGCGCCGAGACCGGTGTCGTCGATCCAGATGCGCTCGAGCATCGCGTGCACCGGATACAGCGCGAAGAGATGCCGCGCCGCAGCCAGGCGCAGGCGCGCGGCATCGCGCGTCTTCATTTGCGGATGCCAGGACTGGGGATCGCGCACGACTTCACCGGAGAAGCCGCGTTCAGCTTCTTCGATCGCCTTGCTGAAGTCCGGCGTGAGCCGAGCGCGTCGCGCCACGCGGCGAAGCGCGGCGTTGCAGAGTTCTATTCGTTCGCGCTCGGCGTCCTGCCTGCGCTGGATCATCGAGCGTTTCATGATGAATGGAGTGGGTTGAAGTGAAGAGTGAACATGGTCTCGGTGGCAGGTTTCGAACCTGCGGCCTCGTGTTCCCGAAACACGCGCGCTGCCTGCTGCGCCACACCGAGAAGAGATTGGTACCCGCGGATGGGAACCCGCAACGCGCTCCGCGCGTTGCACGTTCCGTCCGAATGAGGATCGCGGGCTTAGCCCGCGAGCATCGACCTCCGCCTTATCAAGACGGCGCTCTGCCACTGAGCTACGCGAGATCAAACAAGGTGGCACCTCGTGCACGACTCGAACGTGCGACCTCCGGCTTCGTAGGCCGGCGCTCTGAATCCAACTGAGCTAACGAGGTTTGGGTTGCTGGTGCCAAGAGAGGGCTTCGATCCCCCGACGCACGCGCTTTCAACGCGCCGCTCTACCTGCTGAGCTATCTCGGCAAACTGATCTGGCGCCTCGTGCGGGAGTCGAACCCGCGGCTTCCGGCTAGACAGGCCGGCACTCTGGCCGCTGAGTTAACGAAGCGAACATTCCATCCGGTGACGGGTTCCGGCGCCGCCCAATCGTTGCGGCCGATTTCCACCCCTGAAGCGTGAGCTCGACAGGGGCTTCTTGAACTTCCACTTCGGCTGTGCCCAAACGCGAGCATCCCGTCGGATGTGGTGTCTCGCTGCACGTGGCCTGGCCAAGGACCGCGCACATCCCGGGCCACCAACACCATGTCGTGTGGCCTCGGAGTGCATGGACACACCCGAAGTGGAGCGGATGACGAGTCTCGAACTCGTGGCCTCGGCCATGGCGTGGCCGCGCTCTGCCTGCTGAGCTACATCCGCAAAGGTGCAAGACGGACCTTCGGCCAGTACCGAGGTTGTCTTGCGGCAACTTGTTAAAGAGCATCCACCGTTGCCGGTGTTGGCGATCCATCGATCGCCGGGCCTGCGCCAACGCGCAAGCCGGGTGAAGAGACAAAGAAAAAGGCCCGGAACCTTTCGGTCTCCGGGCCTCTGCGAACAGAGCTTGGAAGGCGCGCGGCTAGGCGCTCCCCTCTCCCGGATTCAACGGACCCTCGCTCCGATCAAGGCAATAGCCCGACGGAATGGCCCTGCGCATCGCCACCGCTGCGAACAACGGAGCGAACGCGACCAGCCCCTGCAGGGGTCGGTGGGTTCGAATGACGTTGTGCGATTTCACGGTGAGTTCCTGTGGTTCTGGCTGTGGCTCTTGCGAGCCGGTTTCTCGATGGGAGCGGACTGTAAAGACTCTTTACCCAACTCGTCAAGCCCCTGCGAGAATGGCGTCTGACTTCGTTGCATCGCGCACACACCTGTGTCCAACATCACCCTCACGAGACGACAGAACGCGCTGGCGCTGTTCCAGGACTACGCCGAGAAGGCGCTGGCGTCGGGCACGTCGCCCAAGGGGCTCGAGCAGTCCTTCGCGGCGACGCTGCAGATCTCGCCGAGCATGTGGAGCCAGATCAAGTCGTCGCGGCCGATCGGCGACAAGCTCGCGCGGCAGATCGAATCGGCCTGCGGCAAGCCCTCGGGTTGGCTCGACGAGCTTCGCAAGGATGCGGCGCCGCCGGCCGCCGAGACGGCCTTCATCGAACTCGCGCTGGCGGCATGGCGTTCGACCAACAGCGCGGGGCGCAAGGCGCTGCGGGAGCATCTGAAGACGATCGTCGCAAGCGCCTCCTGACTCGAGCAGGAACGGGTTGATCCTGCAGTGGTCAGGCGGCCAGGTGCTCGGCCACCTTCTTCGTTGTAGACAGCACGAACTGCTGCAGTCGTTCCGCAAGGATCCTGGCCGAATGAGGTAAGGCGGGTTTGACGTCCTTCACGGCACGTTCGAATGCGTCTGGCACTCTGCGCGCCAGGTCTGCCGCCTGTTGCGCAAGGAACTGTGGCCGCATGCCGAGTTGCCGGGCCAGCGGCACCAGGTTCGACGAGGTCATCGCTGCCGGCTTGTACTCGCCGCCGATCTCGAACGCGAAGTCCTGCGAGAGCCCTGGATACAGGCGCGTGCACATCAAGTCGTAGAACGGCGTCAGCGTCACGCCCTTGCCTGGCAGGTTGTAGATCGACAGGTTCTTCGCGTGGCTGTCGTTGTTGCCGGCGTAGAGGTTGAAGAAGATCCATCCGATGAAGTGGCGCAGGTCCACCGCAGGCTGCGTGCTATAGCGGCGGATCAGTTCGGCGCAGGTGGCCAGGCCGGGCCCTCCCTCCTTCTCGTACTTGCGCTCCGAGAGCGTACCGGCCAGCTGGCACAGGTCGTACTGGACCAGCCGCGCCAGGGTCCCATCCGGACGGGCGAGCCGATCGAAGCGCCGGACCACGCAGGACTCGGTGTGCGGCTCGTAGAACACCTCGGCGGTCGGCAGGCCGCAATGGGCCGCGGCCCGCATCACGATCGTCTCGTTGGCGGCCGAGTGCCACACCTTGGCCAGTCGCTTGATGTTCGGCTTGAGGATGTGGGTCGAGGGCGATGTGCCCTTGGGCAGGCGCGGCAGGCCGTCGTCGAAGATGGCGATGCTGGTCTTGTCCTGGGCGCCGGCCAGCGAGATCCGTGCGTCGCCACCTTGCAGGTCGATGGCCGAGGCGGACTTCTTGCCGAGGATGGCGGCCATGGCCTCCCAGGTCGTCGCCTCGTAGGTGGCCGGCTGGGGGCGCTGGCCGCCCGGCACGATCACGAACCCTCCCGCGGTGTCTCCGGCCACTTCGAGCAGCAGTGAGAACAGGGTCGATGCCTTGCGTTGCTCCGCGAGGTAGTGGCGCAACTCGCCTTCCGGCAACAGGTTCTCGAAGAAGGCCTGCACTGCGGCCGAGTCGTTGCGGCCCGGCTGCAGCGCGATGGCCGCCACCGTCATGCGCTCCGCACGTTCGAGCCAGCTTGCCGCGTACTCGAACGCGACGGGCGAAGCGTCGTGGATCGTGCCGACGAGTTCGCTGCCGTAGTAGACGTCGAGGCGGTCGGGGCGCTGCATCACAGCACCCGCGCGGCCTTGGCTCGCACCACCAGTTCCAGCCCGAGCAGGTCCATGACATCGAGCACCTTCTGGAGCTGCACGGTGGGCTTGCCGTTTTCGAGGTCGACGATGAACCGGTTGCCCGTGTTGCCCATCCCGGCGATGTCGAGTTGCTTGAGGGCCAGGCGCTTGCGCTGCTCGCGGACGACAGCACCCAGCTCCACCGATGAGCGGATGGTGGCCTCTTGGCCTTGAGAATTACCGCTCGGTAATGTCGAGGTGACTGAGGGCATTGTGCACTCCAAAAGTTACCTATCGGTCATTTTCCCTGCTGGAACACTGCGGGTCAAGCGAAAATGACCTAGCGGTAACTTGGAAGCAGCGAGGAGGTTCACCACCGTCCGGCGAAAAAAAAGCGACCCGGTGAGGGTCGCCTTCTTTATCGTCCGACGTCAGAAGCTCGTCTGCGTCGGGCCTTGTCTGGTGGCCAAGGGCGGAATCGAACCACCGACACGCGGATTTTCAATCCGCTGCTCTACCAACTGAGCTACTTGGCCAAGAACCGAAGATTATAGCCGAGCGCCGGGCGGCGCCCGGGTTCAGAGCACCCCGCCCCGCTTGTTGCGCGAGAGGTCCACGCCCAGCTGCTTGAGCTTGCGGTACAGGTGGGTGCGCTCCAGGCCGGTCTTCTCGGCCACGCGGGTCATGCTGCCGTTCTCTTGCGCCAGGTGGAACTCGAAGTAGCTCTTCTCGAACGCGTCGCGCGCCTCGCGCAGCGGCCGGTCCAGGTCGAAGCTCTGCTCGGATTGCGGGCCGAGCATCAGCGGCGTGGTGGGCAGCATGGCCCCGCCGGTCATCGCCGCCTCGACAGTCAGCGTGGTGTCCGGCAGATGGTGGTTGTGATGGACCGATGGCGAGGCCGCGGTGCGGTGGTTGCCCACCGGCTTGGCCAAGCCCTGCTCGACGGCACGCAGCAGCTTCTGCAGCGTCACCGGCTTCTCGAGGAAGGCCATGGCGCCGAACTTGGTGGCCTCGACGGCGGTGTCGATGGTGCCGTGGCCGCTCATCATGATCACCGGCATGGTCAGCAGCCCCGTGGCGCCCCATTCCTTGAGCAGCGTGATGCCGTCAACGTCGGGCATCCAGATGTCCAGCAGAACAAGGTCGGGGCGCAGCCGCTCGCGGCAGGAGCGCGCCTCGGCAGCGTTCTCGGCCACCTCGACGGTGTGGCCCTCGTCGGTCAGGATTTCCGACAGCAGCGCGCGGATGCCGAGTTCGTCGTCTACAACAAGAATGATCGCCATGGATGGTCAGTGCGTCCGGCTCACGGTGGCCACCGCGACGGCTGGGGTGCCGTCGGCCGGAGCGAACTTGGAAAATGATAGCGAAACTTGGGCCCCTGTCGCGCCGGCGGTGCCCGCCGGCGGTGGAGTGTCGCCTGTCGCGACGTCGCGCGCCACCCCCAGGTTCGCGATGCGCACACGCGCGCCATGTTCGTCGGCGATCTTCTTGACGACGGCCAAGCCCAGGCCGGTGCCCTTGCTCTTGGTGGTGACGTACGGCTCGAAGGCCCGCTTGAGCACCTTGTCCGGGAATCCGTGGCCGTTGTCGATCACCTGCAGGCGCACGGCACGCAGGTCGCCTTGCTCGGTGCGCGCCACCTCCGTGCGCACGAGCACGCGGCCATCGGTCTTGTCGGCCACCGAATCGAGCGCGTTCTGCACGAGGTTGTGGATCACCTGTCGCAACTGCGTGCTGTCGCCGATGATCATCGGCAGGCCCTGCCCGAGCTCGGCATACAGCTGGCCGGACTCCTGCGCGGTGACGTACAGGCCCAGCACCTCGCCGACCAGCGCATTCAGGTCCAGCGGCTTGAGCTGCGCGGCGGGCAGCCGCGCGTAGTCGCGGAATTCGTTGACCAGCGTCTTCATCGCCTGCACCTGGTTGACGATGGTGGCGACCGAGCGCGCGAGCATGGCCTGGTCGGGCCCTTCGAGCTTGGATTCGAGCTTGTGCTGCAACCGCTCCGCCGAGAGCTGGATGGGCGTCAGCGGGTTCTTGATCTCGTGCGCGAGCCGGCGCGCCACCTCGCTCCAGGCTTCGGTGCGCTGCGCCGAGACGACCTCGGTGATGTCGTCGAACACCATCAGCCGTGCGCCCTGAGGCATGGCCGCGCCGCGAACCAGCAGCGTCAGCGTGTCGCGGTCGCGGCCCTGCGAGTCCTGCGTCTGCAGCTCGAAGGAATCCTGCCAGTGGTCGCGCTCGCCGGCCTCGGGGCTGCTGGCATGCAGTTCGAAGCGCTGCCACACGCCCTTGGCGAACACCTCCAGGCCGGGCACCTCGTCGAGCCGGCGGCCGCGGTAGGCCGACAGCGGCAGCTTGACGATCCGCGTGGCGCCGGGGTTGACGGTGTCGATGCGGCCGTCGCGGTCGAACACGATCACGCCGGCCGTCAGGTTGTCGAGGATGGTCTGCAGGTTGGCGCGCGCCCCTTCCACCTGGCGCACGCTGCGTTGCACCAGCGAGCGGGCCTCCGAGAGCTGCTCGGTCATGTCGGCGAACGAGCGGGTCAGGCCGCCCAGCTCGTCGCGCGAGGCGAACACCGGCCTGGCACTGAGGTCGCCGCGAGCCACTTGGTCCACGCCTTCTGCGAGCACCAGCAGCGGCTTGGCCAGCTGATTGCCCAGCAGGGCAGCGAGCAGCACGGCACCGAACACCGCCAGCACGAGTGCGAGCGTCAGAGTGCCGATGTACATGCGGCGCAGGCCGTCGCGCGCCAAGGCGCGCTGCTGGTACTCGCGGTAGGCGGTCTGCACGGCCAGCGCATTGGCGGTCAGGGTGGACGGCAGCAACTGCCGCACCATCAGGTAACGCTCCTGCTCGGTGAGCGCGAAGTTCGCGCTGGGGATCAGCGCGAGCACACGGATGCGCGCGTTCGGCGCGCTGCCCGTGTCTTCGTCCAGGCCCTCGAGCTGGCCGATCACGCGCGACAGCCTCGCCTGGCGCAGCATGGTGGCGGCGGGCCGGTCGGGCAGCAAGCCCGCGGCGCTGCTGCTGGCCGACAGCAGCGTCTGCCCCGACGCGCCGACGATGGCCACTTCCTGCGCCGCGAGCTGCTCGCGCAACCGCTCGAGCGCGAACATCTGCGCTGTGCCGCCGCGGCCATCGAGCAGCGGCGCCGCCGCGGTCTCGCCCAGCTTCTCGGCCGCCAGCCGTGTGCGGCCGGCGAGTTCGTTGACGAGCGCGTCGAGCGTGCCGCGGCCGAGGTTCAGGCCGGCGTCGAGCGCGCTTTCCACCTTCACGTCGAACCAGCTTTCGATGCTGCGCGAGACGAACTGGTAGCTCACCAGGTAGATCAGCACCCCCGGCACCACGCCGACGAGCGCAAAGATCGCCGCCAGCTTGAGCAGCAGCCGGCTGCCGAACTTGCGTCGCCGCACGCGCACGATCAGCCGCACCGAGGCGATGCCGATCACCAGCGCGAGCAGCGCCGCCACCGTCACGTTGACCCAGAACAGCCAGACGTAGTGGCGCTCGTACAGCGCGGGGCTGTTGGTGGCCACCGAGAGCAGGAAGGCCAGCACGAGGCCGGCCCCCGTCACTGCCACCAGCGAGACGATCCAGGCCCAGCGTGTCGCCTTGGTCATGATCGGTATCGGATCGGCGCGGGGCGCGCAGGTTCAGCGTTCAATCGAAGCGCTGCGTACGCTCGACCGAAAGCGCCCAGTCGGCCTGCGAGGCAATGCCGATCTGCATCGGCCGTGGCAGCAGCGAGGTGTCGAGGCGGAAGCTGAACTCGACGTAATGCCGCGCGCCCTCCTCCAGCTGCGAGGGTTCGGCGACCTTCCAGTTGGCGCCGCGTCGGATCGAGGCGAAGGCCTCCGCCCGCGTCGCGAAGCTCTGGCTGATGCCGGCGAAAGTGACGCGGTAGTTGAAGGTCAGCGGCTGGAAGACGATGCGCCAGACACGCGCCGCGCTGGCGATGCGCTTGTCGCGCCAGTACCAGCGGTCGCGGAACACCTCGGCCTCGGCCACGAAGTACAGCGGCACGGCCTTGTTCAGCGCCTCCTCGGCGCCGCGCGGCAGCTCGAAGTTGACGGCGTAGTTGAGCAGCAGGCCGTCTTCGCTGCGCTGCACGCCGAAACTCGCCAGTTCGGCGCCGCCGCCTTGCGCCTGCGCGGGGGCGAGCCAGCCCAGCCAGAGCGCGAGGAGCACGCCCAGCAGCCAGCCGACCCCGGGCGCGCTGCCAACTGCGCGGGGGCCTGGACTGCCGTTCGAGCGTGCCGCGCTGAGCATGGGGTGGGCGGGATTCAGGTCTTTTCGAGCAGGCTGTAGAAGAACCCGTCCGCCGATGCACCCGAAGGGGGCGGCGGACGATCGGGTTCATTGTCGGGCAGCGGGAGCAGATGGCCCGGGGAGGCGGGCTCGGCGGGGACGGCGGCGTCACCGTGGCGTTGCAAAAAAGCGTCGATCTGGTCCAGGCCCTCGGCCTTGAAGACCGAACAGGTGCAGTACAGCAGCCGCCCGCCCGGGCGCAGCGTCGGCCACAGGGTGTCGAGCAGGCGGGCCTGGGTGCGCGCCAGCGCGTCGATGTCGCTGGGGCGGCGCAGCCAGCGCACGTCGGGGTGGCGGCGAACGATGCCCGAGGCACTGCACGGGGCGTCGAGCAGGATGGCGTCGAAGGGTTTCCCGTCCCACCAGGCGGTGGTGTTGCCGGCGTCGGCGGCGAGGGTGCGGGCCTGAAGATGCAGACGCGCAAGCGTCTCGTGCACGCGGGCCAGGCGCTGCGGGTCGCTGTCCAGCGCCAGCACGTCGAGTTCGGCGCGTTCGAGCAGGTGGGCCGTCTTGCCCCCGGGCGCGGCGCAGGCGTCGAGCACGCGTGCTCCCGCCGGCAGGCCATGGCCGATGAGCAGGGGCGCGGCGCGCTGCGCGGCGGCGTCCTGCACCGACACGTCGCCGTCAGCGAAACCCGGTAACTGGTTGACCGGGCAGGGCTGCGCCAGCACGATGGCCTGCTCGCCGGGGCCGGCCGTGGCTGCCATGCCGGCGTCGGCCAGCCGCGCCAGGTAGGCGGCCACGCTGCCGCGCCGGGCGTTGACGCGCAGCGTCATCGGCGCCCGCTGCTGGTCGGCGGCGAGCACGGCCTGCCAATCGTCGGGCCAGTCGCGCTGCAGGCGCTCGATCCACCAGCGCGGGTGGTTGAAGGCGGCCACCAGGTTGCCGTGCAGGCCGGCCAGCAGCGCATCGCGCTCGCGCAGGAAGCGCCGCAGCACCGCGTTGACGAAACCGCCGCGCTGCTTTGCCGCCACCACAGCCTGGTCGACCAGCGTGTGCTCCGCATAGGGCGGCCCCGAGCCGGGCCACATCAGGGCCAGCGCGGTGAGCAGCAGGGAATCGAGCGCCGGTGGCGGCGCCTTCGGCACGAGCTGCTCGCGCACGGCCTGGGCCCCGCCCATCCAGCGCAGCGTGTGGAAACTCAGCGCCTGCGCGCCGGGCCGCGCGGGGCCCGGGCAACGCTCCAGCGCGTCGGTGAGGCTCTGCCCTCCGCGCACGGCCTGCACCGCGGCCGCGGCGTGGATCAGCAATTGCGCGAGCGGCAGCGAGGCGTGGGCGGTCGGGGCGGGGGCATTCACCGTGCCCAGTCTACGGGCAGGGCCGGCCCGCGCTGCGCGGGTGGCCGGGCTGCGCTACCCTGTGGCGCTTGACGATTCACGACTTCACCATGCCTGCCGACCAAGCCACCCCGATCTTCCGCACCGAGGAAGAGCTGGCGCGACTGCCCGCCTCGGACCGCATCCGCTACCGGCTGATCGGCGCGCAATGCCGCTATCACGCCAACGACAACATCGCCGGCTTCATCGAGGACGGCGAGATCGACGAGCTCAAGGCCGAGGTCACCGCCAAGATGCAGGAGGTGCTGCGCGCGCTGGTGATCGACACCGACAGCGACCACAACACGCAGGAAACCGCCAAGCGCGTGGCGAAGATGTTCATCAACGAGGTCTTCGTCGGCCGCTACACGCCGATGCCCGCGGTGACCGAGTTCCCGAACTTCTCGCGCCTGAACGAGCTGATGATCGTCGGGCCGATCAAGGTGCGCAGCGCCTGCTCGCACCACCTGTGCCCCATTCTCGGCAAGGTGTGGATCGGCGTGTTGCCCAACGAATTCTCGAACCTGATCGGCTTGTCGAAGTACGCTCGCATCTGCGACTGGATCATGAGCCGGCCGCAGATCCAGGAAGAGGCGGTCACCATGCTGGCCAACGAACTGCAGGAGCGCGTGAAGCCCGACGGGCTGGCCATCGTGATGGAGGCCGACCATTTCTGCATGCACTGGCGCGGCGTGAAGGACGACGAGTCGATGATGACCAACTCGGTGATGCGTGGCGCCTTCCTGAAGGACGCCAACCTTCGCCGCGAATTCCTCTCCCTGCTCTCGAAGAAGAACGGAAACTGACATGCTCGTCCGACTGATGTACGCCAGCCGCGCCGCCGACTCGGTCGACCAGGAGGCGCTGCTGGCCATCCTGCGCAAGTCCAAGGCCGAGAACACGGCCAACGGCATCACCGGGGTGCTGTGCTTCTCGGGCGGCATCTTCCTTCAGCTGCTCGAAGGCGGGCGCCAGCAGGTGAACACGCTGTACAACCGAATCGCCGCGGACAAACGCCACCTCGACGTGGTGTTGCTGAGCTACGAGGAGATCGGCGAGCGCCGCTTCGCGGGCTGGTCGATGGGGCAGGTCAACCTGTCCCGGCTGAACCCGTCGCTGCTGCTGAAGTACTCCGAGACCGCGGTGCTCGATCCTTATGCGGTGTCGGGCAAGGTGTCGATGGCACTGTTCGAGGAACTGGTCGCCACCGCCTCGATCGTCGGCCAGGGCTAGTGCAGCATCACAAGCCGAGCCAGGCGCCGAGCTCCAGCATCTTCGCTTCGTCGTACTTCTCGAAGCCGGTGTACTTGGTCGGCTCGAGCTTCTTCTTGCCCTCGTCGCTGCTGTCCAGCCCGATCAGGTAGTCGCGCAGCTTCTCGACCTGGTCGGCGCTGAGGTTCGGGCTGGCCACGATGTGCTTGATCGGCACCGCTTTCGACTGGGCAAGGATCTTGCCGCCCTTGGCCTGCCAGGCCTTCACCAGCGCATTGGCCGCCGTCGCGCCGGACTGCGTCAGGTTGTTCTCGACGAAGAACGGCACCGCGTCCTGGTAGCGCGTGTAGGTGATGGCGATCTGGCCCGGCTCGATCTTCGCGTCGCGCAGCGTGGCGCGCACCATCCACGAAGTGATCGAATCCTCGTCAGGCGCGCCGAGCTTGCGCCCCTTCAGGTCGGTCAGCGAGGTCATCGCGGAATCGGCCGGTACCAAGAAGCTGGCCGTGTATTTCTGGTAGCCCTTGGTCACCGCGACGAGCTTGTAGCCGCTGCCCTTGATGGCCTGGATCGACACGTGCGCCGGGTGGATCATCGCGAAGTCGTAGGCTTTGGACTGCAGGCCGCGGCGCAGCAGGTTGTAGTCGCCCACCGGCTCGATGGTGACCGGCTGCTTGAGCAGCTTGGAGAGGTCGGCGGCGATGACGGCGTAGCGGCCACGCACCTCCTCCAGAGGCACGCGGTAGGTCACGCCCTCGTTGACCGCGAACACGAGGGCATTCGCCCACGGCGAAGCGAGCAGCATCAACGCGGCGCACAGGCCGCGGGCCAGGAAAGTGGGGGCAAGCGTCATGCCCGCAGACTAGAGGCAAACCCGCTCAGGGTGGCGTGACGTAGTTGGCAGCTTCACGGATGAGATGTGGGGCCGAGCAAACGTTCGAGCCAGGCGCGCATCACTTCTTCTTGCGACCCGTCAATCTCGAGCCACTTGCGACGGGCGGTCTGCCCGCGCACCAGCGTCACCGCACGGCGTGGCAAGTCGAGTTCGTCGGCCACCCAGTGCACGAGTACATCGTTGGCCTTGCCGTCCACCGGCGGCGCAGCCAGTCGAACACGCAAGGCCCCGTCGTGCAGAGCATCGGCGCCCGTGCGCTTGGCGTTGGGCACCACGCTGACGGCCAGCCACAGGCGCTCGCCGTGGCGCGTCAGGCAGCTCGGCAGTTCGTCGGCCACACCCCTCAGGCCGCCTTCTTGGCCGCGGCCTTCTTCGCCGGGGCCTTGGCTGCGCGCGGCTCGAACTCGAAGATCACCTTGCCCTCCTTCTTGTCGAAGGCCAGGCGTGCCTTGAACTTGCGCCGCGTCTTGTTGGAGACGAAGTTCTCCAGCAGGTCGGTCTTGCCGGTGGCCAGCAGCTTGCTCATCTGCTCGCGCGCCACCGGCTGCTGCAGGATGATCTTGCCACTCTTGAAGTCGCAGGTGATGGGCGCACCCACCGCGTGCTGGCACACGTAGCTGGTGCCGTGTTCGTAGACATGGCCCTGGCACTTCGGGCAGGCCCCGAGCGACTCCTGCGCCGAGAAGTCCACCGGCTCGCCGTCGCCCTCGCCCTTGGCATCCTCGCCGAAGTCGAACTCGAGCTTCCAGTTCTTGATCTCGTCGTCGAAGGCGAGCTTGAGCTCGGCGGTGAACGGCCAGCCTGCCTTGGAGCGGAAGCCCTCGAGCGGCCCGATCTTCTTGTTGGCGATGAACTGCGTCACCTCGTCGAGCTCGAAGCTGCGCCCGCCCGGGATCTTGCTGATCGAGAAGCCGCAGCCCTCCTCCGCGCCCGTCTTGCCGGTGCAGGCGAAGCGGCGGTAGTTCTCCTTGATCACGCCGCCGCAGTTCGGGCAGGGCACGGCCAGCGTCGCGTAGTCGCCGGGGATGGTGTCGCGGTCGTACTCCTTGGCCTTGCGCACGATGCGCTCGGCCATCGCCGCGATCTCGGCCATGAAGGCCTCGCGCTCCAGGCGGCCCTTTTCCATCTCGGCGAGTTGGTGCTCCCAGTTGCCGGTGAGCTCGGGCTTGGTCAGGTCTTCCACGCCCAGGCCGCGCAGCAGCGTCATCAGCTGAAAGGCCTTGGCGCTGGGCACCAGCTCGCGACCCTCGCGGTGCATGTACTTCTCGAGGATCAGGCCTTCGATGATGGCCGCGCGCGTGGCCGGCGTGCCCAGGCCCTTCTCGGCCATGGCCTCGCGCAATTCGTCGTCGTCGATCAGCTTGCCCGCGCCTTCCATCGCCGACAGCAGCGTCGCCTCGGTGTAGCGCGCCGGCGGCTTGGTCTTCAACGGATTCACCGCCACGTTCTCGGTGCGCACCATCTCGCCCGGGCCCACGGCCACCAGGTTGGCGTCGTCTTCCTGAACTTCCTTGCCGTACACCGCCAGCCAGCCCGGCTTGACCATCACCTTGCCGTTGGTCTGGAACTTGTGCTCCTGCGCGCCGGCCTTCACCGTAGAGATGCGCGTGGTGACCATGAACTCCGCCGGCGGGAAGAACACCGCCAGGAAACGCTTGACCACCATGTCGTACAGCTTGGCCTCGATCTCCGACAGGCTCTTGGGCGCCTGCAGTGTCGGGATGATGGCGAAGTGGTCCGACACCTTGGCGTTGTCGAAGATGCGCTTGTTGGGCTTGACGTAGCCTTCCTTGATAGCAGTCTTTGCATGCTGGGCGAGCGCACGCAGCGGGCCCGGCATGTCTTCGGTCGAGATCATCTGCATGGTCTGCTTGACCACGTCCACATAGTCTTCAGGCAGCGCCTTGCTGTCCGTCCGCGGGTAGGTCAGCACCTTGTGCTTCTCGTACAGCGCCTGCGCGATCGACAGCGTCGTCTTCGCCGAGAAGCCCAGCCGCGAATTGGCCTCGCGCTGCAGCGTGGTCAGGTCGTAAAGGCCCGGCGCGCTCTGCGAGCTGGGCTTGGATTCCTCGCTCACGCTGGCCGGCTCGCCGCGGCAGGCCTGCGCGATGGCCTGCGCGTCGGCCTCGTTCCAGACGCGGTCGGCGCGCGCCTCGGGGTCCTCGGCGTTCTTCTTCCACTTCGGGTCGAACCACTTGCCGTCGTACTCGCCGGCCTGCGCGGCGAAGGTCGCCTTGATCTCCCAGTAGTCGCGCGAGACGTGCTTGCGGATCTTCTCCTCGCGCTCGACCACGATCGACAGCGTGGGCGTCTGCACGCGGCCCACGGTGGTGAGGAAGAAGCCGCCGTCGCGCGAGTTGAAGGCCGTCATCGCGCGCGTGCCGTTGATGCCCACCAGCCAGTCGGCCTCGGAGCGGCAGCGCGCGGCGCTGGCCAGCGGCAACATCTGCGCGTCGCTGCGCAGGTGCTCGAAGCCGTCGCGGATGGCCGCCGGCGTCATGCTCTGCAGCCACAGCCGCTTGACCGGGTGCTTGCTCTTGCTGTGCTGCTGGATCAGGCGAAAGATCAGTTCGCCCTCGCGGCCCGCGTCGCAGGCATTGATCAGCTCGCTGACGTCCTTGCGCTTGACGAGCTTGACGATCGCGTTCAGTCGCCCCTTGCTCTTGTCGATCGGGTTGAGGTCGAAGTGCGGCGGGATCACCGGCAGGTTGGCGAAGCTCCACTTGCCGCGCTTGACGTCGAACTCCTCCGGCGCCTTGATCTCCAGCAGGTGGCCGACGGCCGAAGTGACGATGTACTTGTCGCTCTCGAAGTACTCGTCGTGCTTGTCGAACTTGCCCGCGCTCGGGGTGAGCGCGCGCACGATGTCCTGTGCGACAGAGGGCTTCTCGGCAATGATGAGTGACTTGGTCATGGTGTCTCGGGAAAGGCTCTGGCAAGCGGAACGTGCCGCATCAATACAATCCGGGCTTCTCGCGCGCACGCACGTACACGCGCGCGCCCATGATTTCAATGTACCCAAAGACGATGAAGGCGCAAGCAACCAACGGCAAGCAGCACCCGGCCGCCGAAGCGGCCCCGGGCGGACGACGCATCCAGGTCCGCCGATCCGGCGTGCATGGCAAGGGCGTCTTCGCGCTCAAGCCGCTGTCCAAGGGCGAGGTGGTCATCGAGTACAAGGGCGAGGTGATCGACTGGCCCGAGGCCCTTCGCCGCCACCCCCACGATCCGAAAGACCCGGACCATACCTTCTATTTCCACATCGACGACGGCAACGTCATCGACGCCAAGCACGGCGGCAACGCGGCGCGCTGGATCAACCACGCCTGCCAGCCCAACTGCGAGGCCGACGAGATCGACGGCCGCGTCTTCATCAAGGCGCTGCGCAGCATCAAGCCGGGCGAAGAGCTGTTCTACGACTACGGCCTGATCATCGACGAGAAGTACACGCCCAAGCTGAAGAAGCAGTTCGAGTGCCGCTGCGGCTCGAAGAAGTGCCGCGGCACCATGCTGGCGCCCAAGCGCTGAATCCACGATGACAGAGACTCCGCTTCACTGGGGAGCCGAGGCGCTGTGGCAGCAGCTGCGCACACTGCTGCCCGGCCTGAGCGTGGAGGTGGTCGAGCGTTGCTCCTCGACCAACACCGCACTGCTCGAGCGCGCCCGCGTCGTCATGCGACCCGAGGCGGACAGCAGCGAGGTGCTGGTGCAGCGCAGCGTCGAGAGCGCCGCTTTCGGGCGCCGTGCCGCCGACGTGCAACCTTGCCTGCTGGTCGCCGAGCACCAGACCGGCGGCCGCGGCCGGCTGGGGCGCGGCTGGCAGTCGTCGCCGGGGGCATCGCTGACCTTCTCGCTGTCCATGCCCGTCGAGCGTGACGACTGGTCGGGCTTGTC
Source organism: Rhizobacter sp. AJA081-3 (assembly GCF_017795745.1). Classification (GTDB taxonomy): domain Bacteria; phylum Pseudomonadota; class Gammaproteobacteria; order Burkholderiales; family Burkholderiaceae_C; genus Piscinibacter. Next base: position 4,511,325 of record NZ_CP059067.1, read on the forward strand.
GCTGGCGGTCGGCCTGGCGCTGGCCGAGGCGCTCGACCCGGTGCAGGGAACCGCCGCGCCGCGCGTGGGCCTGAAGTGGCCCAACGACCTGTGGCTGCTCGACGCGCCCCATGCCGGGCGCAAGCTCGGCGGCGTGCTGATCGAGACCGTCGCGGCCGGGGCCAAGCGGCTGGCCGTGATCGGCGTCGGCCTGAACGTGCGGCCGATGCAAGCCGCCGAGGTCGGCACCGGCTTCGCCTGCCTGCAGGAGATCGATCCGCAGGTCGAAGCGCCTGCCGCGCTGCACCGGCTGGCGTTGCCGCTGGTGCAGGCGATCCGCCGCTTCGAGGCCGAAGGGTTTGCCGGCTGCGCGGCCGCGTATTCGCGGCGCGACCTGCTGCTCGGCCAGCCGGTTCGCACGACGCAGCAGGGCTTGGCCGAGGGTGTCGCGCAAGGCGTCGACGCGAGCGGCGCGCTGCAGGTGCGCACGTCCACCGGCGTGGTGGCGGTGACCAGCGGTGAAGTCAGCGTGCGCCTGGGCGCAGACGGCGGCGCGGGGTAGGCATGCTGCAGCGCCTGGTCATCCTGCTGATCCTCGCCAACCTGCTGTTCTTCGCCTGGTCGCGCGGCTGGCTGGAACAGATCACCGGCTCGCGCGTGCACCCCGAGCGTGAGCCCGAGCGCCTCTCGCGCCAGGTCAACCCGGGGCTGGTGGTGATCCTCCCGCCAAGTGCAGCCCCGGCCTCTGGTGCCGGGCCAGGCGCTGCGGCGCCGCCGGCGGTGTCTGCCGCTGCGGCGAGCAGCGTCTCCGCCGCCGGCACCTGTCTCGAGGCCGGGCCCTTTGCCACCGGCGCCGCCGTGTCTGCGGTGGCGGCCATGGAGGCCCTGCAGCCTGCGCTGCCGCCGGGCAGCTGGGTGGAGGTGAAGACCGAACGGCCCGGCAGCTGGATGGTCTACATGGGTCGCTTCCCGAACCGCGACGCACTGGCGAAGAAGGACGAGGAGCTCAAGCGCACCCGCGTGAGCTACGAGTCGCTGACGGCGCCGGCTGATCTGGTGCCCGGCTTCTCGTTCGGCCGCCACCATGATCGCGCCGCGGCCGATCGCGCCCTCGAACAGCTCAGCCAGCGCGGGGTGCGCAGCGCGCGGGTGGTCGAACTGTCGGCCCCGGCAACCCAGCACATGCTGCGAGCCGAAAGGGCAGATCCTGCCGTGGCAGCGCAGCTTGCGGCGCTCAGGTCGCCCGTGCTGGGCCGCGGCTTCGTTCCCTGCGGCAACTGAGCGACCCCACGGCCACGGCCAGCGCGAGCAGCCAGGGCCAGCCGAGCGCACCCCCGCCGCCACCGCCGGCAGGCACTGCGGCCGGCGGCTCGGCGATGTTCGAAGGCCGGTCGGCGCCCAGCGCCACGGCCGCATCCACCTCGGGGTTGTCGATCACCTCGGGCACGCGCGCCGTGCTCACGTACGACACCGGATCGGTGGCGTACTGCAAGGCCGCCACCGCATCCAGGATGCCGACGCCGCAGGTTGCCGTGGTGCAGATGCAGCGGCCCGGGTTCTGCTCCGAACACTCGGCGATCGTCGGCGACACCACGTGCGGCCGCGCGCTGCGCTGAAGACCGTCGATGATCTGCGCGGCCGTCAGCGACGGGTTCACGCCGAGCATCAGGCCGGCCACGCCGGCCACCACCGGCGCGGCGAAGCTGGTGCCGGCTTGGCGCACGTAGATGGAGTTGCCCACGCCGCGCACACCGTCGTTGCCCAGGGTCAGCAGGCCGTCGTCGCCCACTTCGAGGCCCCAGTTGCCGACCATGCGCGGATCGCCGCCGACGGTGGCGATGGCCAGTGCCGCGCCGAAGTTCGAGTAGCTGGCCTTGAAGCCGTCGCGGTTGAGCGCGGCCACGCCGACCACGCCGCGGCAGTTGGCCGGCCGCGACACCGCGCCGTTCTGGTTGCCGGCCGCCGCGACGACGACCACGCCGAGCCGGGCCAGCTCGTCGATCACGTCCTGGTAGGCGGCATTGCAGGCGGCACTGCCGCCGAAGCTGATGTTCAGTACACGCGCCGGGTTCGGGTTCAGGGGCAGCGGCCGGCCGCCATGGTCGAACACCTGCAGGCCGGCGGCCCAGCGCATGCCCACCACGATGTCGGCCACTTCGGCGCCGCACTTGCCGGCCACGCGCACCGGCAGCACGCGCGCACTCCAGTTGATGCCGGCGACACCGCGCCCGTTGCCCGTCTCGGCAGCGAGCATGCCGATGATGGTGGTGCCGTGCCATGAGCTGTCGTCGATCTCGCAGTCGCCGAACAGCGACGGGCTGCCATCGCGGTCGGCCTGGCTGACCCAGTCGCCGGGGTCGCTCGCATCGGCATCCCAGCCGTCGCCGTCGTTGGCGTATTCGACGGTCGAGACGAAATCGCGGCCGGTGAGCACGCCCGAGCCGAGGTCGGCGTGCGGCGTGATCCCGGTGTCCAGCACTGCCACCACGGGGACCGAGCTGCCGGTGCTGGCCTGCCAGGCACCGAGCAGATCGGGCACGCCGCGGCGCCGATCCTCCAGGTCGTTGCGGTTGCTGCCGCCGGCCTGGAACATCCACCACTGGCCGCTGCTGGAGAAGGTGGCCGGGTACAGCGGGTCGGTCGGCGCGTTCAGGCGCCGCTCGCGCTCGTTGGGCACCACCCACTCCACCTCGCTCAGCCTCGCCAGGCGATGCACGATGCGGCCGGCCTCGTCGGCGGGCAGCATGCGGCCGAAGTCCAGGTGCCGCGAGCGCTTGCCCACGCCACGCTCCTGCGCCGACAGGCCCGCGGCGGCCAGGACCTTCTTCATCTGCCCGGCCGTGGCGGGCGTTCCGTCGGGGTTGTCGCGAAGCTTGATGATGAGCCCGTGCGCCGCCCGCGCACCCTGGCCCCACGCCGGAAGCGCCGCGGCCAGCCCGATCAGGAGAGCGCCTGCGATCCGCTGCGCAAGCCGATGTCGCCGAAGCACGCTCAGCCGACCCGCGCCGCGGGCCGGGCCCGCCACAGCGCGAAGACCGCCAGCAGCAATGCCGCCAGCCAGCCCAGGCCGAGCGCGCCGCCGCCACCACCGCTGCTGGGCGGCGCGCCGGTCACGCTGACCTCGACGGTCTGCGAGCCGGTCTCGCCGAGAGAGTCGGTCACGGTCAGCGTGACGATGAAGCTGCCGCCGGCCGTCGGCGTGGCCGAGGCCGAGGCCGTGTTCGCCCCGCTCAGCGACGAGACGATGCCGCCGCCACTGACCAGCGTCCAGTTGTAGCTGGCGATGCTGCGCCCGGCCACCACCGCCGTCTGCGCCGAGGTGAGCGTGAACGCCGTGCCGGCCGCCGGCTGGGAGGGCGTCACGTCGATGCGCACGATCGGATCGTTCGCTGCGGCCGCCACGGCCGTCGCCGCGTCGAGCATGCCGGCGCCGCAGGTGGTGGTGGTGCAGTTGCACTCATCCTGGGGCGTGCTGTTCGGGGCGCGGCAGGCCGGCACGCCGGGCAGCGACGGGAAGGCACGGGCCGACGAGCGCAGGAATCGCCGCACTTCGGCCGGCGACAGGTCGGGCCGCACCGACAGCATCAGCGCCGCGGTGCCGGCGACCAGCGGGGCCGAGAAGCTGGTGCCCAGCGTCGCGTTGAAGGCGTCGGTGTAGATCGCGCCGCCGGCACCCGCCACGGGGTTGAAGTCACCGCTGTTGGAGGTGGTCAGGATGGGGTACAGGCAGGGTTCGGTGGAACCGGTGTTCACGCAGTTCCCGGCCGGCGCGCTGATGCTGACCTCGGGCCCGATGTCGGAGTAGCCCACCTTGCTGCCGGCGTGGCGCAGGCCGGCCACGCCGATCACGCCCTCGCAATTGGCCGGCTCCGACACGGCAAGGCCTGCGCCGTTGCCGGCCGAGGCCACGATCACCGCGCCGCGCGCGTTCACCTGCCCGACGATGTCGGTGTACAGGGCCGAGCAGGTGCCCGAGCCGCCCAGGCTCAGGTTCAGCACCTTCGCCGGGGTGGGATTGGCGGCAGCGCCGGGCACCGCGATACCGGCGGCCCAGAGCATGCCGGCGGTGATGTCCGAGTCCCAGCCGCCGCACTTCGACAGCACGCGTACCGGCAGAACGCGCACGTTGCGGCCCACGCTGGCCATGCCGGTGCCGTTGTTGGTGAGCGCGCCGATCAGGCCGCTGACCTGCGTGCCGTGCCACGAACTCCGCTCTTCCAGATACTGCCCCGTGTCGTCCTGCGAGGTGCAGTGGTAGAAGAGGCCGGCCGGGTCGTTGGTTTCGGTCAGGGTGATGCCGTCGCCTTCGTCACTGGCATTTGCATCCACCCCGTTGCCGTCCTTCGAGCTCAGGAACGTGTTCGGAACGAGCGTCACGCCGTTGTCGTTGCGATCCGCACCGACGAAGTCGTAGCCGTCCAGCAGCTTGACCGCGAGGTCGGGGTGATCGAAGCGAACGCCGGTATCCAGCACCGCCACCACCATGCTGGCGCTGCCCGAGGTCACGTCCCAGGCTCCTTCGGCATTGATGGCCGAGACCGTGACGCTGTTGGGCGCACGCAGGTACCACTGGCCGGCCACCGGGCCGCCGCTGGACGTGCCCGGCGTTCCCGCCGTCGTGTACAGCGGGTCGTTGGGCGCCACCCGGCGCGACTTGCGACGGTCGGGCACGGCGTACTCGACGTCCTTCTCGCTCGACAGGCGCTGCGCCAGCGCCGCCGACGTCAGCCCGCTGGCGAACACCACCTGCGTGCGCTCGGCCACGCCGTGCCCGGCCTGCAGCGGCAGCCCGACGCGGGCGCCCAGCGCCTGCGCACGGCCGGCGTGCATCTGCAGGATGTCAGCCGGCTGCTGGCGCAGCAGCGCCGAATCCGACTTGAACTTGACGATCACGCGCGCCGTCATCGCCCCCGCGGGCGCCTGGGAGGTCTGCGCCTGCAGCACCGGCGGCGCCAGCAGGGCCAGTGCGAGCGAGGCCAGGATCTTCAGGGGGGTGGTGCTCAAGGCGATCTCCGATTCTTGGTTCTGCTCTGCAACGCGGCTGCAGGCTCAGGGGCTGACGATGCGCTTGCGCTCATCGCGCTGCACGGCTTCGAAATGTGTCGTGTCCTCGCGCAACCGCCGCAGCGCCAGCTCGCAGTCGGCCGGCCCGCGGCAGGCCACGGTCACCGCATGCCAGGCCGCGCTGGTGGCCGACACGTAACGCGCCGGGCGCGCCGTGGTGTCGCTCACCAGGGTGGCGATCGCGGTCGGATCGACCGAGGGCTGTGCCAGCTTGACCATCACGCCCATGCCGACCGAGGGCGCCGGCGGCTCCGACGCGCACGCACCCAGGCCCAGAAGGATCAGGCAGGAGGCGGCAGCAGGCAACGACGACGTCATGCTGAAAGTGTAGGGGGGGCGCCAAACCGGCCCCCGTGCGGATTCGGCGGCGTGCAGTAAAGGTTTGTAGCCAGCCTGTGGCAAGGCGTGTGCAGTGGAAACACCGAGGGCCCCGGCGAAGGGGCCCTCGGAGTGCGAGGCACTTCAGCGCGCGATCACGCGCACCATCTCGAGCACCTTGTTCGAGTAGCCCCACTCGTTGTCGTACCAGGCCACGACCTTCACGAAGGTCTTGTCCAACGCGATGCCGGCGTCGGCGTCGAACACCGAGGTCATGGGCTCGCCGCGGAAGTCGGTCGAGACCACCTTGTCTTCGGTGTAGCCGAGCACGCCCTTCATCGGTCCGGCGGCAGCGGCCTTCATCGCGTTGCAGATGTCGTCCCAGCTGGCTTCCTTCACCAGCTCGGCGGTGAGGTCGATCACGCTGACGTCGCTGGTGGGCACGCGGAAGGACATGCCCGTGAGCTTCTTGTTCAGCTCGGGGATCACCACGCCCACCGCCTTGGCCGCGCCGGTACTGCTCGGGATGATGTTCTCGAGGATGCCGCGGCCGCCGCGCCAGTCCTTGTTGCTCGGGCCGTCGACGGTCTTCTGCGTGGCGGTGGCGGCGTGCACCGTGGTCATCAGGCCGCGCTTGATGCCGAAGGCGTCGTTGAGCACCTTGGCCACCGGGGCCAGGCAGTTGGTCGTGCACGAGGCGTTGGAGATGATCGTCTCGCCCTTGTAGCTCTTGTCGTTCACGCCGAACACGAACATCGGCGTATCGTCCTTCGACGGCGCGCTCTGGATGACCTTCTTGGCGCCGGCGTCGATGTGCTTCTGGCAGGTTTCCTTGGTCAGGAACAGGCCGGTCGACTCGACGACGATGTCGGCGCCGACTTCGCCCCATTTGAGCTCCGCCGGGTCCTTCACCGCGGTCAGGCGGATCTTCTTGCCGTTGACGATCAGCGTGTGGCCGTCGACCGCCACGTCGCCCTTGAAGCGGCCGTGCACCGAGTCGTACTTGAGCATGTAGGCCAGGTAGTCGGGCTCGAGCAGGTCGTTGATGCCGACCACCTCGATGTCCTTGAAGTTCTGGACGGCGGCGCGGAACACCATGCGCCCGATGCGGCCGAAGCCGTTGATGCCGATCTTGATGGTCATGTGGGATCTCCGTTGGGTGACTGGCAGGTTCGAATCCGGATCAGGGCTTGCAGCCGAGCTGGCCCTTCTTGCTGTTCTCGAAGTAGCTCAGCGAGCCCGGGCAGGCCGCATGGCTGGCCGGCGCGGCCGTGCCGGCCTTGGCCGTGCAGGTGTAGGCGCCGCTCTTCTTGTTCACGCTCTTCTTGTCGAGCTTCCAGCCCTCGGGGCAGCTCGGGGCCGCCGCGGCCGCGGCGACGGCGGGCGCGGGCGCCACGACCTTGACCACGGCCTCCTGGTTCTTGCCCAGGCACTTGAGCGCCGGCAACTTGGTCTTGGGCTCGACCTTCACCGTGTAGCTGCCGGCCTTGGCGTAGCTGTGCTGCACCGCGAGGTTGGCGTCCTTCTCCTGGTTGATCTTCTGGTCCTGCGACGCGCCGTCGCCGAAGTGGATGCGCACGTTGCAGTTCAGGCCGTTGCTGATGTCGAAGGCGGCAGTGATGGTGACCGGCTTGCCCGGTTCGGCCGTGGCCGGGTCGACCTTGACGGACTGCAGCGTCTGCGCGGCCAGCGGGGCCGAAGCGACGACGATGGCAGCGGCGATGAGGAGGCGGATGTTCTTCATGGAATGGTTCCTCTGCGGGTTCAGCGCGACGCCAGGACGGCCCGCACGGTGGTGGCGACGTTCTCGGCGGTGAAGCCGAAATGTTTGAAGAGCACGCCGGCCGGGGCCGACTCGCCATACGTGTCGATGCCGACCACCGCGGCGCAGCCGTACTTCCACCAGCCGTCGGTGACGCCGGCTTCGACGGCCACGCGCGGCAGACCGGCGGGCAGCACCGAGCTCTTGTAGGCCACGCTCTGGCGGTCGAACACACTGGTCGACGGCAGCGAGACCACACGCACCGCGATGCCAATCGCGGCCAGCTGCTGCTGCGCGTGCAGCGCGAGCTGCACCTCGGAGCCGGTGGCGATGATCACCGCCTGTGCCTTCTTCTTCAGTCCCACCTCGCCGGGTTCGGCGAGCACGTAGCCGCCCTTGGCCATGTCGGCCAGGTTCGCCTTCGGCGCGTAGGGCAGGTTCTGCCTCGACAGCAGCAGCGCGCTCGGGCGGTGTGCGTTGACTATCGCGGCGGCCCAGGCGGCGGCGGTCTCGGCGGTGTCGGCCGGGCGCCAGACGTCCAGGCCCGGGATGACGCGCAGCGCGGCGGCGTGCTCGACGCTCTGGTGCGTCGGGCCGTCTTCGCCCAGGCCGATGGAGTCGTGCGTGAACACGTGCACGACGCGCTGCTTCATCAGAGCGGCCATGCGGATGGCATTGCGGCTGTAGTCGCTGAAGGTCAGGAAGGTGCCACCGTAGGGAATGAAGCCGCCGTGCAGCGCGATGCCGTTCATCACCGCGGCCATGCCGAACTCGCGCACGCCGTAGTTGATGTGGCGGCCACCGTTGCTCGCGCCATCGGCGCCGAAGCGCAGCGCAGGCGTCGAGCTGGTGTTGGTGAGGTTGGAGCCGGTCAGGTCGGCGCTGCCGCCGAGCAACTCGGGCAGCGCCTTGGTGAAGGCCTCCAGCGCGATCTGGCTGGCCTTGCGGCTGGCCACCGTCTCGGCCTTGGCATTGGCGGCGGCCAGCGTGTCGGCGACCGTCTGCGCCCAGTTCGCCGGCAGCTCGCCGCGCATGCGGCGGGTGAACTCGGCCGCCTGCTCGGGGAAGGCGGCGCGGTAGGCGTCGAAGCGTGCATTCCAGTCACCCTCGAGCTTCGCACCACGCGCCTTGGCGTCCCACTGCGCGTAGGCACCCTCCGGGATCACGAACGGCTCGTGGCCCCAGCCCAGCGCGACGCGCGTAAGCTTGATCTCGTCGGCGCCGAGCGCCTCGCCGTGCGCCTTGGCGGTGCCGGCGCGGTTCGGCGAGCCCTTGCCGATGGTCGTCTTGCAGCAGATCAGCGTCGGCTTGTCGGAGCCCTTGGCCTTGTCGAGGGCGGCGCTCACGGCAGCGGCATCGTGGCCGTCGACCGCGCGGATCACGTTCCAGCCATAGGCCTCGAAGCGCTTGGGCGTGTCGTCGATGAACCAGGGCGCCACGTTGCCGTCGATCGAGATGCCGTTGTCGTCGTACAGCGCGACCAGCTTGGACAGCTTCCAGGCGCCGGCCAGCGCGCAGGCCTCGTGGCTGATGCCCTCCATCAGGCAGCCGTCGCCGAGGAACACGTAGGTGCGGTGGTCGACCACCGTGTGGCCCGGGCGGTTGAACTCGCCGGCCAGCAGCTTCTCGGCCAGCGCCATGCCCACCGCGTTGGTGATGCCCTGGCCGAGCGGGCCGGTGGTGGTTTCGATGCCCGGCGTCACGCCGACCTCGGGGTGGCCCGGCGTCTTGCTGTGCATCTGGCGGAAGTTGCGCAGCTCGCTCATCGGCAGGTCGTAGCCGGACAGGTGCAGCAGCGCGTAGACGAGCATCGAGCCGTGGCCGTTCGAGAGGACGAAGCGGTCGCGATCGGCCCAGTGCGGGTTGGCCGGGTTGTGGCGCAGGTGGCCGTTCTGCGTCCCCCACAGGGCCACCGCCACCTCGGCCATGCCCATCGGCGCGCCGGGGTGGCCGGAATTGGCCTGCTGCACGGCATCCATCGCCAGGGCGCGGATCGCGTTGGCCATCACGGCCGTCGAGGAAGGGGCGATGGTGGGTGCGAGATCGGCCATGCTGGTCGCTGCGAGCGGGTTGCGGGGGGAGTCGGCCATTTTAGGGCCCGGGCGCGGCAGGCTCCGTATGATCCAGCGCATGCATGGTTTGCACCTCACCGCCGATCTGCACCGCTGCGCCGTGGCGCGGGCCGAGATGACCGATCCGTCGGCCCTGCGCGAGCTCTGCCGGGCGGCGGTGCACGGCAGCGGGCTGACTCCGGTGAATGAACTGTTCCACCGTTTCGCGCAGGCGCCGGGCAGCGCGGAGCCGGCCGGCATCACCGGCGTGGTGCTGCTGGCCGAGTCGCACCTGGCGGTGCACACCTGGCCTGAACTCGGCGCCGTGACGCTGGACGTCTACGTGTGCAACTTCGGCGCCGACAACTCGGCGCGCGCCCACAGCCTGCTCGGCGCCTTGATCGACGCTTTCGCGCCCGCGCGGGTGGAGCGTCACGAACTCGTGCGCGGCGCGCGCACTGCAATGGCACCGACTTGACCGGGCTCAAGCCGGCGCGCGGCCGCGGGTGCGACGCTGGAGCCCTGCCGAAATGGCCTGGAGCCCCGTCATGTCCCACCCTGCCCTGACCATCATCCGCGACGAACACGGCGCGCTGTCGGCGATGCTGCGCTCGCTGTCCATGCTGCTGGCCGAGCACCGCCGCCACGGCTCGCTGCCCGACTTCAGCGTGCTGCGCGCAATGCTGTTCTATGTCGACGAATTCCCCGAGCAGCTGCACCACACCAAGGAAAGCGAACTGCTGTTCCCGAAGCTGCGCGCGCGCTGCCCGGAAGTCGCCCCGGTGCTCGACAAGCTCGACCGCGACCACGCGCGTGGCGAGAAGGCCATCCGCGACCTCGAGCACGACCTGCTCGCCTTCGAGGTGCTCGGCGAGCCGCGCCGCGCGGCTTTCGAGCAGGCGGTGGAGCGCTACATCGAGTTCTACCTGAGCCACATGCGCATCGAGGAAGAAGAGGTGATTCCGCTGGCCGTCAAGAACCTCACCGCGCAGGACTGGGCCGAGCTCGACACCGCCTTCCTCGCCAACCGCGACCCGCTCACCGGCCACGAGCCGACCGACCAGTACCGCCCGCTGTTCACGAAGATCGTGCAGAACACGCCGGCGCCGATCGGCCTGGGGCCCGCGCTGACCTGAGCGCGCCGGCCGGCAGCCGATAGACTGCCCGGCCATGAAAGCCATCATCCTGGCCGCCGGCCGCGGCGAACGCATGCGGCCGCTGACCGACCACACCCCGAAGCCGCTGCTGCGCGTGCGCGGCAAGCCGCTGATCGAGTGGCACCTCGAAGGCCTGGCGCGCGGCGGCGTGCGTGAGGTGGTGGTCAACACGGCCTGGCTGGAGGAGCAGATCGTCGCCTCGCTCGGCGACGGCCAACGCTTCGGCATGGCCATCCGCTACTCGCTCGAAGGCCGCGACCACGGCGGCGCGCTCGAAACCGCCGGCGGCCTGAAGAAGGCATTGCCGCTGCTGGGCGTCTCGGGTGACCAGCCCTTCTGGTACGTCGCCGCCGACGTCTTCGCCCCGGCCTTCGACTTCGGCCCCGCAGCAGCCTCGGCAATCCAGGCCGGCCAGCTCGGCCACTTGTGGATGGTGCCCAACCCGCCGCAGCACCCTGGCGGCGACTTCGGCCTTGCCGACGGCCTGGCCACGGCAGCGGACGGCGGCCCGAGCTTCACCTGGTCGGGCATCGGCCTGTTCCGGCCGACCTTCGTCACCGAGCTGATGGCAGAGCTGCCACTGGGCGAGAAAGCCCGGCTGCGGCCTTATCTCGATGCGTCGATCGCTCAGCGGCGCCTGGGCGCGCGGCGCTGGGAGGGCGGCTGGGCCGACGTCGGCACACCCGAGCGACTGCGCGCGCTCGACGAAGGCACCGGCTGAACTACTGCGCCAGCGGCCGGGTGATCGCGTCGATGCGCGCCAGCCAGTCGGGCGTCAGCTTGTCGACCACCTCCAGCGCACCCAGGTTGCCGCGCAGCTGATCGAGCCGCGAGGCGCCGGTGATCACCGTGCTGACGTGCGGGTTTCGCGCCACCCAGGCGATGGCCAGCTGCGCCACGCTGCAGCCCAGGTCGGCGGCCACGCCCTCGAGCTGGCCCACGGCGGCGTTCTTCGCCCCGTCGGTGAGGCCGGCGACGAGGAAATCCATCCCCTGCAGCGCGCCGCGGCTGCCCGCCGGCACGCCGCCTCGGTACTTGCCGGTGAGCAGGCCCGAGGCCAGCGGGCTCCAGGTGGTCAGGCCCAGGCCGATGGATTCGTACAGCGGCGCGTACTCCTGCTCCACGCGCTGGCGGTGGAACAGGTGGTACTGCGGCTGCTCCATTACCGGCTTGTGAAGGTGGTGGCGCTCGGCGATGTCCCAGGCGCTGCGGATGTCGGCCGCGCTCCACTCGCTGGTCCCCCAGTAGAGCGCCTTGCCCTGCGTGATCATGTCGCTCATCGCCCGGACCGTCTCCTCGATCGGCGTGTTCGGGTCGGGCCGGTGGCAGAACACCAGGTCGATGAAGTCGAGCTTCATGCGGCCGAGCGAACCGTCGATGGCTTGCATCAAGTACTTGCGGTTCAGCGTGTCGCGGCGGTTGACGGCGTTGCCCTCGCGGTCAAGGCCCCAGAAGAACTTGGTCGAGACGACGTAGTTCAGCCGCGGCCAGTTCAGCGCTCGGATCGCCTCGCCCATCACGACCTCGCTGTGGCCGCGCGCATAGGCTTCGGCGTTGTCGAAGAAGTTGACGCCGGCATCCATCGCAGCGGCGAGCATCTCCTGCGCCGCCTTGGTGTCGACCTGGTTGTGGTACGTGACCCAGGAGCCCAGCGACAGCAGGCTGACTTGCAGGCCGGAGCGGCCGAGGCGTCGGTATTGCATGGTGGCTTCCAAGGGACGGGAGGGCGCATGGTAGTCATTCGCCGGCCCGACCGTTCGTTCGGCACGATCGACCGTTCGCCCCGGCCGGCCGTGCATTTTTCACGTGGCGCCGCCGCAAGGCTTTGATTTGCGAGCCGAACTGGCTAAGGTGCGTGCTGTGAACCTGCTCTCCGCCGTGCTCACCCTGCCGATGGCGATGGCTGCTTGCGCGGCCACGCATTACCTGGCCTCGCGCGCCGTGAAAGCGGTGATGTGGTCGGTCTCGCCCTTGTCCACCGGCGAACCGCAGGCCTTCACCTACGAACGCAACGTCTACTTCACCGCCGACGCCGGCGCGATGCAGATCGTCGGCGCCGTGCTGGCCGCCGGCGTGGTGGTGTGGCTGGGCGGTGTGACGGGCTGGACCTGGCTGAGCGCGCTGGGCGTGCTGGCCTGGGCCGGAGCGTTCGCGTTCGACCTGCGCCGCTGGGAACGCGTGGCGGTGAGCGCGAACAACCTGTGGTTCCAGCGCGGCCTCGGGCAGAAGGTTCACCAGGTGGCCTTCGAGAACATCCGCGACGTCCACGTGGAGGAGCGCGATGCGCGAGGCTTCACGCTGCGCCACGGCACCCGCAACCGCGTCTGCCGGCTGCAGGTGCGCATGAAGGACAAGCGCGTCGTGGCACTGCCCAAGACCGACGCGCACAGCGGCCTGGCCGACGTGGAATCGGTCGCCAACCAGCTGCGCCAGCGGCTGCGCAACCTGGAAGACCGCGAATCGGTGAAGCGCGCCGAGGCCTCCGGCCACCAAGCCGCGCAGGCGGTGGCGCAGGCCCCTGCGGCCGGCGACGACGACATCCGGCGCGCCTTGCGGCGGCTGCGCGCCGGCGCGCTCGCGCCCGACGTGCCGAAGGCGGTGAAGTTGCCGAACGAGTCATGAAGCGCGGCGCCGCCGCGAGCCCGGAGGTCTGTGCCCTGCGCCGTACCCGCCTGGCCGAGCAACTGGCCCGGCACGGCGGCGGCGTCGCCGTGCTGCCCACTGCACCCGAGCGGCCGCGCAGCGGCGACAGCGACCACCCCTATCGCCACGACAGCCACTTCCACTACCTGACCGGCTTCGACGAGCCACAGGCCTGGCTGCTGCTGGACGCCAGTGGCCGCAGCACGCTGCTGTGCCGCGAGAAGAACACCGAGCGAGAGATCTGGGACGGCCACCGCGTCGGCCCCGAAGCGGCTCCGGCCACGCTGGGCGTGCACGATGCGCATCCCGTCGAGGCACTCGACAAGCTGGCCGCGGAGCGCCTGGCCAACGCCAGCGCCGTGTGGTTCCCGTTCGGGCTGCACGACGGGCTGCAGGCACGCGTGGACGGCTGGCTCGCCGAGTTGCGCACGCGCGAGCGCAGCGGCGTGCAGCCGCCGGCCATGCAGCGCGACCTGTCGCCGCTGCTGTCGGAGATGCGGCTCGTCAAGGACGAGTCCGAGCTGGGCACGATGCGCCGCGCCGCGCGCATCTCCGCCGGTGCGCATGCGCGGGCGATGCGCTACTGCGCCGAGCACTTTCGCGGCGGCAGCGCCGGCCTGCCGGAATACCGCATCGAGGCCGAGCTGCTGCACGAGTTCCGCCGCCATGGCGCGCAGGCGCCGGCCTACGGCTCCATCGTCGCGGCAGGCGCGAACGCCTGCGTGCTGCACTACGCCGCGGGCGACGCCGAATTGCGCCCCGGCGAGCTGTGCCTGATCGACGCCGGCTGCGAGCTCGACGGCTACGCCAGCGACATCACCCGCACCTTCCCCGCCGACGGCCGCTTCAGCGCCGCGCAGCGTGAACTCTACGAGCTGGTGCTGGCCGCGCAGCAGGCCGCCGTGGCCGCCACGCGCCCCGGCGCGCGCAAGCAGGACGCCCACTGGGCCGCAGTGCGCGTGCTCTCGCAGGGCATGCTCGACTGCGGCCTGCTCGACCGCCGCAAGGTCGGCGATGTCGACGCGGTGATCGACAGCGCCGCCTACCGCGCCTTCTACATGCACGGCACCGGTCACTGGCTGGGTCGCGACGTGCACGACGTTGGCGACTACCTGGCCGCCGACGAAGACCCGGTGGAGCAGCCCGACGGCCTGGGCGGGCGCGTCGTCAAGCGCCCCTCGCGCGTGCTGCAGCCCGGCATGGTGGTGACGATCGAGCCGGGCCTGTACGTGCGGCCGGCCGAGGGCGTGCCCGAGCGCTACTGGAACATCGGCATCCGCATCGAGGACGACGCCGTCGTCACCGCGAGCGGCTGCGAGCTGATCAGCCGCGACGTGCCGGTGGACGCGCGCGAGATCGAGGCACTGATGCGGGCGTGAGCGTCGGCGCGTCGCGCAGCGCCTCGAGCTGCGCCGAGACGCGCTGCATCACCGCGGTGACGAGTTCGAGCTCGGCCTCGCTGGCGCCGGCCACCATCGCCGCCACCACCTGCGACTGCAGCTGCAGCGTCTGTGCGGCCAGTGCCTGCCCGGCCGGCGTGAGCTGCAGGCGCTTGACGCGCGCATCGGCCGCGTCGGCCTCGCGGCGCACCCAGCCGCGCGCCTCCATCTGGGTGAGCAGCATGCTGACGCCGCTCTTGGCGACGAAGCAGCGCGCCGCCAGCGCCTGCTGCGTGATGCCCGGCGCGGTGGCCAGATTGGCCAGCACCTCGTGCTCCGCGACGCGCACGCCCAGTGCCGCCAGGCGCGCCGTCATCACCGCGTCGCACAGGTTGTAGGCACGCACCACGGCCAGCCAGGACTGGGTGCCGTGCGGGGAGGAGCGCTTCTTCGCAGTGGTCTTTGCAGTCGCCATGCAATTCGTTCAGTCTTGAACTATACTGTTCAACATTGAACCAATTCTACCGTGACCATGAACCTCTACCTGCGGCTCCTCTGGACCCTGCTGCGCGCCTGGCGCTCGCCACGCCTGGTGCTCGGCCAGACGCTGGAGCGCACGCTGCGCGTGCTGCCCAACGACCTGGACGTGAACGGCCACATGAACAACGGCCGCTACCTGACATTGATCGACCTGATGCTGGTGGAGTACTTCGTGCGCACCGGCTTCGCGCGGGCGATGCTTCGGCGCGGCTGGCGGCCGATGGCCGGCGGCTCCTTCATCACCTACCGGCGCGGCCTGAAGCCGCTGCAGACCTACACGCTGCGCTTTCGCCTGGACGGCGGCGACGCGCACTGGAACTACATGCGCTTCGAGTTCATGCGCCACGGCCGTGTCTGCGCCGCCGGCTACATGAAGGGCGCCGCGGTGGCGCGCGACGGGCTGGTCCCCAACGCCTTGTCATACGCGGCGATCGGCCTGGCCGTGCCCGACAGCACCGTGCCCGAGCCGGTGCGCCACTGGCTGGCGGCCGAACACGGCGTGATGAACGCGGCCTGGTAGGCCAGAAACGGAGACCCGCCATGCTGCCCCAGACCCTCATCGTCGCCGGCGCCCTGATCTTCGGGCTGCTCGGCACCATGCACCTGGCCTACACCTTCTTCACCGGCCTGTTCTCGCCGCGTGACGCCGCCACCGAGGCGTCCATGAAGCTCACCCATCCGCGGCTCACCCGGCGCACCACGCTGTGGAAGGCCTGGGTCGGCTTCAACGCCAGCCACAGCCTGGGGGCGATGCTGTTCGCGGCGGTGTACCTGCTGCTCGCGCTGGCGCACATGGACTGGCTGCGCGAAGCCCCGACGCTGGTCTGGCTGGCCGCGGTGGGCGCGCTGGCCTACCTGGCGCTGGCCGTGCGCTACTGGTTCCGCACGCCGCTGATCGGCATCGCGCTGGCCAGCACCTGCTTCCTCGCCGCCGCCATCGCGCTGAGCGTCTGAGCCGCCGCCCGGGTGCCTTGGAAGAAGGCTTCCTCGAACACCGAGTAGGCCGACAGATCGGCATGCGCAAAGTGCACGCGTGCGCCGCGGGGCGGTGCCTGCAGCGCCTGCAGCGCCGCGTGGCCGCGCAGGCCCGGCACCGGGATGCTCATCGCGTGGCCGTAACGCATCAGGTCGATCTGGGTCACGCGCTGCGGCAGGTCGGGATGCGCCTGCGCCAGGTCGGCGATCACGCGCTCGGCCCAGACCGGCGCCGACTCGCCGAGCAGGCGCTGCCGGGCATCGCGCAGCTGCGCTTCGTCGTTGCCACCGAGCGCCCAGTAGGCGCTGTACACCGTCGGCCCGGGATGCGCGCGCAGGCTCTGGTGCATCGCATCGACATACCCGAGCGCCGCGCTGCCGTAGAGCACGTTGTCCCATGACGGCGGCGCGCCGCCGCGATCCAGCGGCGGCCGGTCGCATTGCAGGTTGGCGACCAGCCAGGGCGCCTGGCGCATCGCTGCCACGGCTGCCGGCAGCGCCGGCGGCGGGCTCTCGAAGAGGCGCAGCGCGACGAACAGCGGCAGAGCGAGCACGAGCTGCGGCGCGCTCCAGCGCTCGACGCGCTGCTCGCGCTCGTTCCACAGATCGAGCACGACCTCGTCGCGGCGCTCCTCGACGCGCATCGCCACGCAGCCCATGTGCAGCCGCTCGCGATGTGGCGCTGCCAGCCGCTCGGCCAGCCAGCCGTTGCCTTCGGGCCAGGTGAGCACGCCCTCGCGTTCGGCCTCGCCGCTGCCGGGGGCATGGAAGCCGTGGCGGCTGGCGAAGTAGTGGATGCCGGCCCAGGCTGACACCTGCGCGGCGCCGGCGCCGTAGTCGTCGCGGCAGCAGTAGTCGAGGTACCAGCGCAGCGCGGGGGCGTCGAAGCCCTCCCGGCCGAGCCACTGCGCGAACGGGATCGCATCGAGCGCGGCGAGGGCCGGCGTCCACGCCGCGTGGGCGGTGGGCATGCGGAAGGCGCCGCCCTGCGCGGCGCGGTCGACCGCTTCGGCAAAACGCCGGTACTGCGCCAGCGTGCGCTCGCGCTCGGCGGCCGGGAGTGCCTCCACCGGCGGCAGCAGGCCTTCGTGCCAGGTGCCATCGATGAACAGGCGCTCCTGCGGGCTGTGGCACAGGTGGCGCTCGTCGTAGACGGGGCGGCCCATCACGCTGCGGCGCAGCCCCAGGTCCTCGAGCAGTTCGATCAGCGCCGTGTCGTGCTCGCCCGGCAGTGGCAGGTAGTGCGCGCCAAGCGGGCAGCCCATGCCAGCCATCGTGTGGCCGCGGCTGTTGCCGCCGGCAGTGTCTTCCAGCTCGAAGAGCTGCACGTCGTCGATGCCGGCACGCACGAGTCCGCGCGCGGCAGTGAGCCCGGCGATGCCGGCACCGACCACCAGCACGCCCGCGCGGCGGGTCACGGCCGGCGCGGGCAGGCGCCCGCTCTTGGCCTCGCGCAGCCGATGGCCACGCTCGTGGCCGGCGCCGACCCAGCGCGCGGTGGCCGCAGCCTCGTCGCGGCGCGCGCAGCCGACGATCGCCGCGCCGGCCAGCCCGGCCGCGCCGGCCAGCCAGCCACGGCGGCTCAGCCCGCTCATTGGTGCACCTTGCCCCACTCCTGCTCGAACAGGTGCACGAGCAGCTGGTTCGACAAGCGGTTCGGCTCGGCCGGCACGCGCGCCATGTCGGGCGGGAAGTTGAACAGCGCCGGCAGCCCGTCGAGACTCAGGAAACGCAGCCCCGCGGGCAGCGCGGTCGGCAAGCGCCAGGGCCTTCGGCTCGCGACGATGAAGCCCCATTCGCCGAAGCTCGGCACATGGGCGTGGTAGCCGGTGGCGGCGAGGCCGGTGGCCTCGATCGTCGCGGCGACGGTCCAGAAGCTGCGCCGCGCGATCAGCGGCGAGGTGGTCTGCACCACCGCATAACCGCCGGCCGCCAGGTGCTCGTCCAGCCGCTGGTAGAAGGTGGTGGTGTAGAGCTTGCCGATGGAGAAGTTGGTCGGGTCGGGAAAGTCGACCACGATCACGTCGAAGTGGCCGGGGTTCGCCTCCAGCCACGCGAACGCATCGGCGTTCACGATGCGCAGCTTCGGCGAACGCAGCGCGTCGCCGTTGAGCGCGCGCAGCATCGGCGCGGTCGAGAACAGCTCGGTCATGTGCGGGTCGAGCTCGACCAGCGTGACCGCCTCGACGCTGTCGTACCTGAGCACCTCGCGCACCGCCATGCCGTCGCCGCCACCGAGCACCAGCACCTGCTTGGGCGCGCCGTGCGCGGCCATCGCCGGATGCACCAGCGCCTCGTGGTAGCGGTACTCGTCGCGCGAGTGGAATTGCAGATTGCCGTTGAGGAACAGCCGCACACCGGCCCCGCCCGATGTGACGACGACACGCTGGTAGGCGCTGTTCTCGGCGTAGACGATGGCGTCGCCGTAGAAGCGATCCTCGGCCCAGCGGGTGATGCGGTCGGCACCGGCGAATGCCAGGCCCAGCGCCGCCACGGTGAACACGCAGGCCAGCGCGTGCAGGCGCGGCGCGCGCAGCTCGCCGCGGAACAGCCACAGCGTCCACAGCGCCACCGCGGCGTTGAGCAGGCCGAAGAACAGGCCCGTGCGGATCAGCCCGAGCTGAGGCACCAGCAGCAGCGGGAAGGCGATGGCCACCGCCAGCGCGCCGAGGTAATCGAAGGTGAGAACCTGCGAGACCAGGTCCTTGAGCGCGTAGCGGTCGCGGAAGTGCCGCTTGAGGATGCGCATGACCAGCGGGATCTCCAGCCCGACCAGCGTGCCGACGACCAGCACCAGCCCGTACAGCGCGAAGCGGAACGAGCCCGCCGCCACGCTGTGCAGAGCGAACAGCGAGGCCGGCAGCAGCCCGCCGATCAGCCCGACGAGCAGTTCGATGCGCAGGAAGTGGCCCACCAGCTGCCGCTCGAGGAAGCGCGACAGGTACGAGCCCACGCCCATGGCGAACAGATAGGTGCCGATGACGGTGGAGAACTGCAGGACGGAGTCGCCCAGCAGGTAGCTGGCCAGCGCACCGGCGGCCAGCTCGTAGAGCAGCCCGCAGGCCGCGACGACGAAGACCGAGGCGAGCAGCGCGACTTCGGCCGGGCGGATCGAGGCCGCCGGCGTCGCGCCCTCGCCGTCAGCCATGGATGGCCGCGGCGACGATCTGCCCGATGGCCAGCGCCGTGGCGCCGACGACGATGGCCAGCGCGACGTTCTTCTTCTCGACGATCTCTTCCCACAGCTTGTAGGGCGTGAACTTGTCGACGATGACGAAGCAGATCCAGAAGATCGCCACGCCGATCACGGCGTAGAGCATGGACCCGAAGAAGATGCCCGGCTTCAGCCACTCGATGCCCATCATGTCGTTGCTCCTCGTTGTCTGTCAGTGTGACGCGTTCACTTGTGGCTGCCGCCGCTGGACCAGCCGCCGAACGAGCCGCCGCCCGTGCGCCCGCCGCTGCTCGAGCTGCGCACGCAATTCTGGTACTCCGCCGAGGCTTCGCCGTAGGTGGCGCGGACCTGGCTGCAGTCGCGGCTGTCGTCGCAGCGGAACAGCATCAGCAGGATCACCACCACGAACACCCAGAAGAACGCCTTGGCCAGCAGCGACGAGGCGTTGCCCGAGGTCGGCAGGGCATCGCGCTGGAACGACGCGCTCTTTTCCGGCGCGAGCTTGAAGGCTTTCAGCACCGCGTCGGCGGTCAGCGTTTCGCCTGCGGACCAGATCACTTCCTGGTCGCCGCCCTGGCCCGTCTGCTCGCGATTGAGCCGCCGCGTGCCGAAGGCACCGGTGCCCATGTAGTCGGTATTGGAGGTCTTCGCGTCGCGCTCGAGCTTCCAGTAGAACTCGCCGAGCACATAGGTGGCCTTGCCGGCGTAGTCGTACAGCTTGCGGTACAGCACGCCCTGGTATTTGACGCCGTCGCCGGCACGCTCGGGCACGCCGGTGATCGGCGCCGACCAGCTCCAGCCGTCTTCGGCATCGACGAGGAAGGCGAAGCCCTCGCTGCGGTGGTACAGCAGGTACTCGCGCCAGAAGCTCTGTTCGTCGTCGTCGCCCGAGGCGATCTCGCAGCGCTCGGCATAACCCACCACCTGCCAGGGCAGCGCCTTCTTGTCGCCCGGCTTCGTCGACAGCGCCAGCGTGCCGGTGCTGCCCAGCGGGATCTGAGGTTCGCTGCCGTTGTCCTGAGCGTAGTGCTTGAGATCGCCGCCAACGCCCTGCGACACGTCGACCACCGCGTGGCAGTTGAAGCAGACGATCGACTGCGTGGTCGAGAGCTTCACCTCCAGCGCGGTGCCGCAGCTCGGGCATTCGACGCCGCGCGCCTTCAGCGTCTTCTCGCTGGCCTCGGCCAGCCCGGTCATCGCCAGCTCGCTGATCGCCACCGAGCGGCCGACCGACCACTTCGGCACCGCCGGGTCGCCGTAGTCGAGCGTGGCCACTTCGTCGCGCGTGTTGCGCAGGTCGGCGACGACGAAGCCGCGCTCCAGGTTGGGCTTGAAGGGCAGCTCGCCCTGCGCGGCGATCAGCTTGGCGGCTGCCACCGAGGCAACCGACCAGGCCATGCCGGCCACCCGCAGCGACTGCCCGACGCGGAGAGTCTCGGCGGCCGGCGCCGCACCGTCCAGCGGCGCGTCGAACGAGAAAACGTAGCGGCCGTTGTCCTCGCTCAGCCAGCCGGAGCGGCCGTTGTCGAACAGGGCATGCCACTCGTTCCAGGTGCCCTCAGCGTAGCGGTACTGCAGCCGGCCGACCAGCGTGAACGGCGCGCCCTGGTGGCGGCCGGCGGCGCCGAGCTGCAGCGGCGAGTGGTCGTCGAACAGCTCGGCGCTCTGGCCGATGCGCCGCAGCGCCTCGCCGTCACGGACGATGGTGCTGCGGCAGAAGCTGCAGACCGCGAACGCGGACGCCGCCGAGCGGAACTCGACGGGCGCGCCGCAGTTCGGGCACGCGGCACGGTAGCCGCGCTGGGGGCTGGCTTCGGAGGCCAAGGCGACGGAGCGGCGTCGCGCCTAGACGAGCTTCTTCAGCAGCTCGGCCTTCTTGGCTTCGAACTCTTCCTGGGTGACGATGCCCTTGGACTTCAGCTCGGCCAGCTTCTCCAGCGTGGCCATCACCTCGTCGGGCTTCACGCCCGCCGGGGCCGCGGCCGCTGAGGCGGCCTGCGCCGCCCCGCCCTGCAGGCCCTGCGAAAGCTGCTGCGCCATCACCTGGCCGAGCGCTACGCCAGCACCCAGGCCCATGGCATCGCCGACCACGCCGCCACCGCCGCCGGCACCTGCCGCGCCTTCCGCGAACTTCGGGATCGCCTGCGCGGTCTGGTACTGCATGAATTTGCCCATGTCGCCGCCGACCATGCCCATGCCGATCTTCTGGTCGAGGATCTTCTGCAGTTCCTCGGGCAGCGAGACGTTCTGCACCGTCACCGCCTCGAGCTTGAGGCCGAGTTTCTCGAAGGCCGGCGAGGTGGCCTGCTGCAACTGGTTGGCGAATTCGATCTGGTTGGCCGCCAGGTCGAGGAAGGCGATGCCGCTGCTGGCCACTGCGTCGGAGATGTGCTGCAGCATCGTCGCGCGCAGCTGGCCGTCGAGCTCGGCGACCGTGTAGGCGTCGCGCGTGCCCGAGATCTCGGTGTGGAACAGCTTCGGGTCGGCGATACGGTAGGCGTAGTTGCCGAAGGCGCGCAGGCGCACGGC
Organism: Rhizobacter sp. AJA081-3; assembly: GCF_017795745.1. Classification (GTDB taxonomy): domain Bacteria; phylum Pseudomonadota; class Gammaproteobacteria; order Burkholderiales; family Burkholderiaceae_C; genus Piscinibacter. The sequence continues at coordinate 4,532,897 of NZ_CP059067.1, forward strand.
ACCGAAGTCCTTGTCGCGGATGGTCACCGGCTGCGTCGTGCCCCAGCGCTGATCGACCTGCTGGCGCGTGCTGAAGAAGTACACGTCGCTCTTGAACGGGCTCTTGAAGAGCTTGTCCCAGTTCTGCAGGTAGGTCAGCACCGGCAGCGTGGCGGTGGTCAGCGTGTAGCGGCCAGGGCCGAAGACATCGGCCACCTTGCCTTCGTTGACGAACACCGCCATCTGCGACTCGCGCACCGTCAGCGAGGCGCCGTTCTGAATCTCGAGGTCCTGCATCGGGTAGCGCCAGGCCAGCGTCCCGTCGCCCGCCTCCGTCCACTCGATGATGTCGATGAACTGTTTCTTGATGAAATCCATCAGCGCCATGCTTCCCTCCCAGGTAGGACATTGACCGATCGCCCGACGCGGCTCCACGCGGGTGCGCGCATCATAGTGTGAGGTCCGGCACGTGCCGAACGATCAGGCGGGATGGCGCAACCCCAGCACGAAATCACGCCGGTCGGGCGCCAGCGCGCGCGCCAGGTCGGCGGCGAACTCGCCGTGCAGCGCGTAGGCACGCTCGGCCTGCGGGTCGATCGAGGAGATCCTCACCAGCACGCCCTCGGCATCCTGCCGCTGCAGTGCGCGGCGCAGGCGTTCGCCCCAGGGCAGCACGGTGGCCTCGCCGGCCTGGCCGCCGACCACCGTCCAGTAGGTGATGGGTTCGGGCCGGCCGGGCATCTCGGCGACCAGCCTCGTCACCGGCAGCGTGCGTTCGCCGACCTGAAGACGAGCCGCGCTGAGCTCGCCGACACGGAACCCGCCGGCGCGGTAGCAGACCTCCGGCCGGTGCAGCTGCATGTCGGAAGACTGCGCGCCGAGGTAGGCGAGCGACAGCATGATGCGCTGGCCGCTCGGGTGCAGGAAGGTGCGTTCGAGCACCTGGTCGTAGATGGCGGTCTGGCGGCCGCGGCGGTCGGCGGCACGCACGAACGAGGCGGCGTCGCGGTCGAGGGTCCAGACGCCAAAACCTGCCGGTACCAGGTCGTCCAGCGCCGGGCCGGTGTGCGCCGGCGCGCCGCGCTGCGCCGGGCGAAGCCAGGTGGCGAGCAGCGCGCTGGCGCCCATGCCGGCGGCCAGCACCACTGCCTGGCGGCGGCCGGCATTCATCGCGCCACCTTCCTGGCGGCGAGCAGGCGGCCGAGCAGCGCGTCGGCGCCCATCACCAGCACGAGCGCCACGACGAACAGCACCATGCCGGCGAAGCCATGCAGGAAGCCCTGCCCCGCGGCGTCGCCGAGGTGGTAGGTGACGAGCGCCAGCACCATCACCCGGACCACGTTGGCGCAGAAGGCGATCGGCACCACCAGCACCGCCAGCAGCGTGTTGCGCAGTGCCGAACTGTGGTTCATCAGGCTGGCGTAGAGCAGGCCCATGGCCTCCAGCGTGAACATCGTCTGCAGGCCGGCGCAGGCCTCGTTGACGAGCAGCTGGTACTGGCCGATCGTGATCACCACGCCCGACAATCCGATCGGGTAGCCCACCAGCGACAGCAGCTGCGCCGCCAACGCCGACACCGCAGCCTTCATCGGGCCGGTGACCGCAAGCACCAGCGCAAACGGGAGCGGGATCGCGAAGATCAGGAAGAAGAACGCGAACCACACGAGGCGCAGCGCCGCGAAGCCCCGGAAGTACAGCAGCAGGGCGGCCGGCAGCATCATCATCGACACCAGCTCGAGCCGGAAAACGCCGAGCAGCCTGCCCGAGACGTAGGCCAGCAGTGCCAGCACGAACAGGGCGGCGCCGGCGCGCGGCGCCGCCGGCGACTGCAGCGCGGCGAGGGCCTCGCGCTGGCGGACCACCAGCCAGGCCGAAATCGCCAGGATCAGCGGTTCGTGGCCCTGGGTCTGCATGTCCCAGGTGCCGTGTGACCAGTCCCAGACCAGTGGCACGGCCATCGCCAGCATGCCGGCGAGCAGCACCAGCATCACGGCCGGGTCGATGCCCAGCCACACGGCTCGGCGCGGCGCGGCCCACTCGCTCATCGCGCGGGAGGTGCCGACGCGGCGTTCTCGCCGCCCTTGGCGAAACCGCCCAGGTACTCGATCTTGGCCTTGCCGCGCAGCTCCTTCATGGCCTGCGAAACGGCTTCGCTCCTGCGATCCTTGGCGAGGTAGGCGCCGATGGCATTGAGCGCCAGGCGGCGTTCGACGGGAGCCTTGTGGGCCTCCAGCACGGTATAGATGCGCACGGTGCTGCCTTGCGCGAAGTAGCCCGAGCGCCCCGGCTCGAGGCGCGACAGGGGCTCGAGAAGTTTCTGCGGCAGGTCTTCGGCGGCCATCGCGATGGCGCGCGAGCTGCTGCGCACGCCCGCCTGCTGCAGCAGCGAGGCGACGTCGTCGGCCGACTGCGCCAGCGACACCTTCGCGGGCAGGCCGCCGAGCTGGTCCGGCGTGCCCTCCAGGCTGGTTTCCTGAAGGATGTAGAGGCGGCGCTGCGCGAACAGCTCGGGGTGCGCCTCGTAGTAGCGGTCGATCTCTTCGGTCGAGGGGTTGGACACCTTCGCCGCGATCGACTCCTGCCACGCCAGGGCAAGCAACTCGCGGCGCGCCGCCTCGAGGCTTTGCACGACGCGGGGATCCTTCTCGAGAGAGACATCGCGCGCCGCCTGCGCGGCCAGTTCCTGGTCGATGAGGCCCTCCAGCACGCGTGCCGTGGCGGTCCCGCCGGCGTCGGCGGCCATCAGCCGGGGCTGGCGCTGCAGCACCGACTGGACCTGATGAACCGAGATCTCGCCCTTGTTCACGGTGGCGGCAATCTGGGTGTCGGACTTGCGCTCGCCCCCGCCACAACCGGCGAGCAGCACGGCACTGGCGCCCAGCGAACAGAGCGCGGCGCGGCGTGGCGAGAAACGAAACAGGGTGGACATGGGAGCGATACCCGCAGGACTTGAGAATGGAAGCACAGGCCGAAGAGGCTAACCCAGCGTGGCCGTCGAGGCGGAATTCCGAGCGCCGGGTCAGGGTTCGATTCCGTGACGCGCTGCGCAGCGGCGTCGACATCGGGCGACGCGACGCCCCAATGAAACAGCGGGCCCGAGGGCCCGCTGTGCTGGCTGACGAGGGGCTCGTTCAGCTTTGCTTGCGGCGACGGACCATGGCGCCGATACCGACCAATCCGATCAGCATCATTGCGTAGGTCTCGGGCTCCGGAGCCGGCGAGGCCACGGTAGCACGCGAGGTCGACAGCAGCCCGAGGTAGCCGACGGGCGCGTTCCACAGGCCCGGATCGCGGCTCACGGTGGACGCGACGGCGAGCGTGTAGGCCCCGGCCGCGAGCGAACCGAAGCTGAAGTAACCGGCGGAGTAGTCGGCACCGACCAGGCTGCCAGTGGACTGCCCGGCGTACGACGCGCCCGAGAACAGCGACACTCCGGTCACGTCGATGTCCAGCTTGTTTAGCCAGGCATCCAGCTCAATCACGCCGCCGAACGAATTGGCAGCGGACGACAGCGCGAAGCTGTAGCAGTCCAGGTAGCTGCCGGCCCGGGAAAAGGACTGGCCGAAAAGGGCGGATCCCGGCGGCCCGAGGTTGCCGAGGGGGCTGCCCCCGGTGCAGGTGGCGGCCATCGCCGGTGCGGAAAGCACCAGTGCGACGGCAGCGGCGATCGATTTCAGATTCATAGGACTCCCTGACGTAGTGACTGATCGGTGGGCCCTGCTCGCACCCGCCAACTCTTTGAGAACGGTGCCATCATGCGGGCGCACCCCTCGCCGCGCTACCCCGTGCACGGGGGGATCCAGGGCACCGAATGCGCACAAAGCGATGACATCCATCAACTCCTCGACAGCTCTGCCGGTGCCGGGAACACGACACCTCGCCGTGGTTGGCGCGGGCCCCGTGGGCCTGGCACTCGCCATCGACGCCTCGCGGCGCGTGCCGGACGCCCACATCACGTTGTTCGACAGCCGCGCGATCGAGAAGGATGTCACGCCAGACCCGCGAACCTTGGCGATGTCGCTGGGCAGCGTCCAGTGGCTCGAGCGCCTGGGTGCCTGGCCGGCAGAGGGCGTTCAGCCCATTCTCGAAGTCAGTGTTTCGCAGCAGCCACCTTCGGCACCCCCCCTGTTCGCGGGGGTGTTCGGCGAGCCCGAGGTGCGCATCTCGGCGCGCGAACAGGCGGTGCCGATGCTCGGTGCGGTGCTGAGCTACGGGCGCATCGTCGGCACGCTGCAGGCCGCGTGGCTCGAGCAGCAGCGCCGGGAGCCCGGTCGGCTGCACTCGCGGTTCGGCACGCCCGTCGCCGGTTTGAAGAACATCGCCGGGGGCGTCGAGCTGGACGCCGGCTTCGTCGATCGTTTCGACCTCGTCGTGGTGGCGGAAGGCGGTGTCTTCGCAGACCAGGCGCGCAAGGCGGTGAGCCGCGACTATCACCAGTGCGCGTGGGTCGGCACGGTGGAGCTGTCGCCCGATGCACCCGTCGGCGTGGCCTACGAGCGTTTCACGCGCAACGGCCCGGCCGCGCTGCTGCCGTTGACGGGCCAGCGGGCGTCGCTCGTCTGGTGCGTGGGCACCGACGACGATCCCGTGGCCGGCCTCGACGATGCCCAGCGCCTGGCCGTGCTCAACACCATCTTCCCGGCGGCGGTGGGCAGCTTGCGTTCTGTCTCACCGCTGAAGCGCTTCCCCCTCGGCCTGAATGCCGAACGCACGCTCACCGACGGACGCATCGTGCGCATCGGCAATGCAGCCCAGACCCTGCATCCGGTGGCCGGCCAGGGTCTGAACCTCGGGCTTCGCGATGCCGCAGAGCTGGTGCAGCTGCTGCAGCGCGACGGCGACATCGACACGGCGCTGCGCAAGCTCGAGTGGCAGCGCGCCCCAGACCGCTGGACGCTGATCGCGACCACCGACTTTCTGGCGCGCAGCTTCACCTGGCGGCTGCCGGGGGCGGGCGCGGCACGCGGGCTGGGCCTGGCGGCGCTGCAGGCGCTCGGGCCGGTCAAGTCGGCCCTGGCGCGGCAGATGATGTTCGGCCGGCGCTGAGGGGCCGACTCGTCGTACCAATCAGGCCTCGAGCTTCAGGAAGAGGTCGCGGTCGGGCGCGAAGTTGGCGTACAGCGGTAGCAGTGCGCCACCGATGGCGCGGGCGTCGGAGCCGATCGTGCCGGCCAGCAGCGCGGGCCGCGCCACGCCCTCCCAGCTGTGGCGGTCCAGCGCCGGCTCGACGGCGGCGATCAGCCGCGCACGCAAGGTGGGGTCGAAGGAGCCGTCGATGATCACGCCCTCGAGGTCGAGCAGGCAGGCCGCGCTGTTGATCGTCAGCGCGATGGCCGGCGCCGCTTCGCGCAGCCAGGTCTCGGTCTGCGCGAGCCAGGGCGGCTGCAGCGCACGCCCGTCGACCGCGGCGGCGGCCTCCAGACCCTTGGCAAGGTAGAGCGATTCAAGGTTGAACAGCGAGGCCACGCTGAGCAGCTGCGCCGGGCGGCTGCTCGCATCGCCGTGCGCCAGGCCCAGAGGCATCGAGCCCACCGCTCCGGCGTTGCCGCTGACGCCGCCGCGCAGGTGGCTGTCGAGCACCAGGCCACCGCCGATGAAGGTGTCGACGAAGACGTAGAGAAAACTCCGGATGCTGCGGCCGCGCCCGGCCACGAGCTCCGCCACGCAGGCGGCGGCGGTGTCCTTGACGAACACCACCGGCAGCTCGGTCATCGACATCACGCGCTCGCGGATGTCGATGGCCGCCCACTTGGCCGCCTTGCCCGGCGCGATGCCCAGCAGCTCCTGCCAGCCGCCCAGCGACAGCGGCGCTGCAATGCCCACGCCGTGCAGCCGCTCGCGCAGCGCGGCGGGCAGCGTCTGGCGCAGCTGGCGCAGCCGCTCGTCGATGGCGTCGAACAGCGTATCGGGGTCGGGGAAGTCGTAGCTCAGGCTCAGACGCTCGCGCACCTGCCCGCCGAAGTCCACGAGCAGCATGTCCATGCTGCGCCGTCCGATCTTGATGCCGATGGAGAAGGCACCCTCGGGGTTCAGCGCCATCGGGACCGAGGGCTGGCCGACCTTGCCGCGCACCGGCTCGAGCTTGCGCACCAGGCCATCGGCCTCGAGCCGCGCGATGATGATCTGCACCGTCTGCGCGGTAAGGTGCGTGAGCCGCGCGATCTCCGCCTTGGGCAGGCTGCCGTGCAGGCGGATCGCCTGCAGCACCACGCGCTCGTTGAACTGGCGCATGCCGACGTGGTTCGAGCCGCGCGGCCTCAGCTTCGTGTCATGGCCGGGCGTACTGCGTTGCATGTCAGGCCCTCAACGCCTCGGCGATCACGCCCTTCTTGAAGATGAAGTTCGCCCAGCCCTGCAACTCGCCGGTCTGCACCACCGCGAAGGCGCTGCGCACGCGCTCGTAGAACGCGAAGCGCTCCATCGCCTCGCACTGATCGGGCCGTGCGCCGCTCGTCGTGCCGATGCTCACGATCACCTCGCGCTGCACGGCCGAGCGGTAGCCGTCCGGCTCGCCGCCCACCTGCATGAAGGCGACCGGGCAACGCACCATGTCGTCCAGCGGCAGCAGCGAGAGCACCGCCTCGGCCGTGCGCTGCACCCCCACGCCGGGCAGGCGGATCAGCGTCTTGCCAGCGGCCAGCGAGGCCGCGGTGAAGTTGGCGTCGGCCAGCACGATCTCGTCGCCATGGCCCATCTCGGCGAGCACCTTCAGCAGTTCGGGGCTCAGCAGCGGGTCGATGTTCTTCAGCATGGCAACGGCATCAGTGAGCCAGGCACTCGGCGGGAATCTGTTCGGGCGGCATCGCGCCGGTCATCACCGCCACAGTGTCGCTCATGCTGATCTTCTTCGGGTTCAGCACCGCGGCGCGGCGGCCCAGGCGGGCCACGTGGATGCGGTCGGCGATCTCGAACACATGGGGCATGTTGTGCGAGATCAGGATCACCGGCAGGCCCTTGTCGCGCACACGGCGGATCAGCTCGAGCACCATGTTGCCCTCCTTGACGCCCAGTGCCGCGGTCGGCTCGTCGAGGATGACCACGTGCTCGGCGAAGGCCGCGGCACGAGCCACGGCCACGCACTGGCGCTGGCCGCCGGACAGCGTCTCGACCGCCTGCGTCATCGAGCGGATACCGACTTTGAGATCGTTCATGCGGGCGATGCTGATCTCGAGCATCTTCTTCTTGTCGAGCATGCGCAGCACGTTGCCGGCGAAGCCCTCGCGGCGGATCTCGCGGCCGAGGAAGAGGTTCTCGGCGATGGTCATCGCCGGGGCCACGGCCAGATCCTGGTAGACCGTCTCGATGCCTTCGCGGCGCGCGTCGATCGGGCCCTTGAAGTGGATGGTCTTGCCGTCGAGCTGGATCTCGCCTTCGTCGGGGATGGTGGCTCCCGACAGGCACTTGATCAGCGAGGACTTGCCGGCGCCGTTGTCGCCGATGACGGCGAGGATCTCGCCGGCACGCAACTCGAAGTCGGCGCCGTCCAGCGCGGTGACCTGGCCGTAGCGCTTCACCAGGCCCCTGGCCTGCATGACGATCGGTGCGGATGCCATCAGCGGCCTCCCTTGCGCGAGAGTTGATCGACGGTGACCGCCAGGATCACGAGGATGCCGGTGATCAGCACCTGGTAGACGGAGGAGACGCCCATCAGCGTGAGTCCGTTGCGCAGCACGCCGACGACCACCGCACCGATCAGCGAGCCGAGCACCACACCGCGGCCGCCGAACAGGCTTGTGCCGCCGAGCACGACCGCGGTGATGGCGTCGAGCGCCTCGGTCTGCCCGGCGTTCGGGTCGCCCACGCCGGTGCGGGCCACCGCCAGCAGCGAGGCGATGCCGTAGAAGACGCCCGACAGCGCGTACACGCCGAGGATCACGCGCTCGGGCGGGATGCCCACCAGCCTTGTCGCCTCGGGGTTGTTGCCCACCGCGTAGACGTGGCGGCCCGACGGCGTCTCGCGCAGCCAGAACCACACGCCGAGGTAGAGCAGGATCATCAGCACGGTGCCGTAGGCGACGTTGGCGCCGCCCAGCGGAAAGGTACCGCCCAGCCAGGTCATCAGGGCCGGCACCTCGGTGACGGTCTGCGAGCCGGAGTAGAGCTGGGTGATCGCGAAGGCGATGTTGAACACGCCCAGCGTGACGATGAACGGCGGCAGCTTGACGCGCGTGACCAGCAGGCCGTTGAGCAGTCCGAACAGCGTCGTGACGCCGATGCCGGCCAGGATGGCCACCGGCGCCGGCAGTCCGAGGTCCGCAGCGATCTTGGTCATGACGATGCTGCCCAGCGCCATGATCATCCCGCACGACAGGTCGATGCCCGCAGTCAGGATGATCAGGGTCTGGCCGATCGCGATCACGCCGACGACCATCACCTGCTGCAGGATCAGAGAGAAGTTCTCGCCGCTGAAGAACCGGTCGGTGGTCAGGCCGAAGATGACGCAGGCGATGAGCAGCGCGATGAACGGGCCGAGCTGGCCGATCGGCGGCAGTTTGCTCTTCAGGGTGTCCACGTGGGTCCTTCCTGGGTGAGGGATGCGGCGGCCCGGCCCCGGCGCGGTCGACGCGCCGGGCGCCGCCACCCGGAGACTTCAGGATCGTGGGGAGATTACTTCTTGCCCCAGCACAGGTCCATGCCGACCTTGGTGTCCTTGCTGTCGACACCGGCCACCGGCTTGCTGGCGATCAGCGTGACACCGGTGTCGGTGTAGCCGGCCTTGACCTTCTTGCCGCTCTTGGCGTACTCGACGCCGGCCTCGACGCCCATCGACGCCATCTTCAGCGGGTACTGCTGGGAAGTCGCGGCGATCTTGCCCGCGGCCACGTCCTTCACGCCATCGCAGCCGCCGTCCACCGACACGATCATCACGCCCTTGTCCTTGCCGGCCTTCTGCAGTGCGTTGAAGGCACCGGCGGCGGCCGGCTCGTTGATCGTGTAGACGAGGTTGATGTCCGGGTTCTTCTGCAGGCAGTTCTCCATCGCCGTCTGGCCCTTGGCGCGGTCACCGAAGCTGTCGGCCATGCAGACCACCTCGGCCGGCTTGGCGAGCTCGTTGTTCTTGGCGTCGAAGCTCTGCAGGCCGAAGCCCTGCAGGAAACCGTTGTGGCGCTGCGCGCCGACCGGGTGGCCGGGGAAAAGGTCGAGCGTGGCGATCTTCACCGGCTTGCCGCCCATCGCCGCCTTGGCGTACTGGCCGATCAGCACGCCGGCCTTGTAGTTGTCGGTGGCGAAGAGGGCATCGGTGGCCTCGGCCGGGTCGGTCGGGCTGTCCAGCGCGATGACCTGCACGCCCTTTTCCTGCGCCTTCTTGATGGCCGGGATGATGGCCTTCGAGTCGCTCGGGGTGATCAGGATGGTCTTGGCGCCGGCGGCGATCATGTTCTCCATCGCGGTCACCTGCCCGGCGTTGTCTCCGTCGGCCTTGCCCGCGCCCGACAGCAGCTTGGCGCCCTTGGCCTTGGCGGCCTCGGTCGCGCCTTCCTTCATCTTCACGAAGAAGGGGTTGGTCTCGGTCTTGGTGATCAGGCCGATGACGGGTTGCGACTGGGCCTGGGCGAGGCCGGCGGCCATCAGGGCGGCGAGCAGGGTGGCGTGCTTGAGTTGCATCGAGAGTCTCCTGGGCAGTTCGTCTGCGTGGGTTTGGGTTCGGCAGTCGGCACTCTGTGGCGCCGCGCGGCCCGGGGTTCCGGGTTGAGTGAATTCTCGGCGACGTCGATTAATAAATCAAGTTGATTGATTAATGGAAAACCCGGATGCTCGCGGCGGCGCCTTGCGGGATGCTCGCGCTCCAGTCCGGCGGCGCGCCGGTCCCGACCGCCCCAGGAGAAGACGATGTTCGTGGTCTGTGGAGAAGCCCTCTTCGACGTGTTCGCCACCGGCGACACGCCCACCGGCATGGCGATGGACGCCCGCGTCGGCGGCTCGCCCTTCAACGTGGCCGTGGGCCTGGCGCGGCTGGCACAGCCGGTGTGCTTCCTGTCGCAGGTGTCGCGCGGCTTCCTCGGCGAGCGGCTGATGCGCGCACTGGCCACCGAGGGTGTGCAGACCGCCACGGTGCAGCGCTCCGATGCGCCGACCACGCTGAGCCTGATCGGCCTCGACCCGAAGGGCGTGCCCTCGTATTCCTTCTACGGCGAGGGCTGCGCCGACCGGTTGCTGAGCAGCGACGCGCTGGTCGCCCTGCCCGCGGGCATCCGGGCCATCAACTTCGGCTCCTATGCCACTGTCGTGGGCGAGACGGCGGCCACGCAGCGCATGCTGGTCGAACGCGAGCAGGGCCGTGCCCTGATTGCCTACGATCCGAACATCCGCCTGAACGTCGAGCCTTCGCTCGACGTGTGGCGCACGCAGATCGACTGGATGCTGCCGCGCACGCAGCTTCTCAAGGTGAGCGACGAGGACCTGCGCCTGGTCTGGCCCGGCGTCGAGCCGGCGGACTTCGCGGCGCGCGCGCTGGCGCAGGGCGCGAAGCTCGTCGTCGTGACGCGCGGCGGCGAAGGCGCCAGCGGCTGGACGGCCGCAGGGCGCGTCGACGTGCCGCCGGTGGCGGTGCAGGTGATCGACACCGTCGGCGCCGGCGACACCTTCCAGGCCGCGCTGCTGACCTGGCTGGCCGAGCGCGACGCGCTGTCCGCGCCGGCCCTGACGGCGCTGTCGAAGGATGCGCTCGGGGAAGCGCTGGGCTTCGCGGCGCGCGCCGCCGCCATCACCTGTTCGCGCCGCGGCGCCGACATGCCGCGCCGCGCAGAGCTGTAGCGACTCGACCGAGCGTCATCTCCGGCGCCGGCTGGCCCATACTCGCCGCGCATGTCGACGCTCGTCTTCTTCAAGCTGGTGGCCATCTTCGTGGTGGTGGCGCTGGGCTGGGTCGTTGGCAAGGCGGGCTGGCTGGGCCAGAACGATCCGGCGCGCACCCTGGCCAACGCCGCCTACTACATCTTCGTGCCGGCGCTGCTGTTCCGCACCACCGCGCGCATCGACCTGCAGGCCATGCCCTGGGGCACGGTGATCGCCTTCTTCGTGCCCGTGCTCACGCTGCTGATCGGCGTCTACCTGTGGGAGCGGCGCGCCAACCGCCATGGTTCGCTGCCCGCCGCCGCTCCCAGCGTGCGCGCCATCTCGGCCACCTTCGGCAACTCGGTGCAGGTGGGCATCCCGTTCGCGGCGGCGCTGTTCGGCGAGGCCGGCCTGGCCATCCACGTGGCCCTGGTGAGCCTGCACGCGATGACGCTTCTGACCGTGCTTACCGCGCTGGTCGAGCTCGACCTGGCGCGGGCGCGGCGCACGGCCGGCCACTCGAATGCGCACCTGCTCAAGACGCTCGGCCGGACGCTGCGCAACACCATCGTCCATCCGGTGGTGCTGCCAGTGATCGCCGGGCTGGCGTGGAACCTGGCCGGCCTGCCGCTGCCCACCGTGGCCGACGAGATCCTCGCCACGCTGGCGCAGGCCGTCGTGCCGCTGTGCCTGGTGCTGATCGGCATGTCGCTGGCCTACTACGGCGTCAAGGGTGCAGCGCGCGGCGCAGTGGTCATCAGCGTGCTCAAGCTGATGGTGCTGCCGGCCATGGTGCTGGCGATGGCGCACTGGGGCTTCGGACTGAGCGGCCTGCCGCTGGCCGTGGTGGTGATGATGGCGGCGCTGCCGGTGGGCAGCAACGCGCTGATCTTCTCGCAGCGCTACGAGACGCTGGAGGCCGAGGCCACGGCCGCCATCGTGTTCTCCACGCTGGGTTTCGTGATGACGGCCTCGGTCTGGCTGGCTGTGCTGGCCTGGCTGGGCTGACCTGTTCCGGGATAATCGAGCCATGAGCTCCGACGACCTGCAGGCCACCATCGCCCACATGGGCGTGGCTGCGCGTGCCGCGGCCACGACGATGGCCGCCGCCTCGACCGCCTCCAAGAACGCCGCGCTGCTGCTGCTCGCGCGCCGACTGCGCGATGGCGTGTCCGAACTGCAGGCCGCCAACGAGAAGGATCTGCACGCCGCACGCGCCGCCGGTCTGGCCGAGCCGATGGTCGACCGCCTCAAGCTCACCGAGAAGGTGATCGCCACCGTCGCCGAAGGCTGCGAGCAGATCGCCTCCATGCCCGACCCGATCGGCGAGATCACGAACCTGCGGCGCCGCCCGAGCGGCATCAGCGTCGGCCAGATGCGCGTGCCTTTGGGTGTGTTCGGCATGATCTACGAGAGCCGACCGAACGTGACCATCGAGGCCGCCTCGCTGGCCATCAAGAGCGGCAATGCCTGCATCCTGCGCGGCGGCTCGGAGGCCATCCATTCCAACCTGGCGCTGTGGCGCATCGTGCAGTCGGCGCTGGCCGATGCCGGCCTGCCGCCCGACGCGGTGCAGCTGGTGCAGACGACCGACCGCGCTGCCGTCGGCCACCTGATCGCCTCGCCCGAGGCGGTGGATGTGATCATCCCGCGCGGCGGCAAGGGCCTGATCGAGCGCATCAGCCGCGAGGCGAAGGTGCCGGTGATCAAGCACCTGGACGGCAACTGCCATGTCTATGTCGACGCCAGCGCCGACCTCGAGCTGGCGCTGAAGGTCACCGACAACGCCAAGACGCAGAAGTACAGCCCCTGCAATGCGGCCGAATCGCTGCTGGTGCACGAGGCCGTCGCAAGCGCGTTCCTGCCGCGCATCGGCGCGATCTTCGCTGCCAAGGGCGTGGAGATGCGCACCGACGCGAAAGGCCGCGCGATCCTGTCGGCGGTGGCGAACGCCAAGCTCGCCGACGCCACCGAGGCCGACTGGAGCGAGGAGTACCTCGCGCCGATCATCAGCGTGAAGGTGGTCGTCTCGCTGGACGAAGCCATCGCCCACATCAACCGCTACGGCTCGCACCACACCGACGCCATCCTCACCGACAGCCACGCGAACGCGATGCGCTTCCTGCGCGAGGTCGACTCGGCCAGCGTGATGGTCAACGCCAGCACGCGCTTTGCAGACGGCTTCGAGTACGGCCTGGGCGCCGAGATCGGCATCAGCACCGACAAGTTCCACGCCCGCGGCCCGGTCGGCCTGGAGGGGCTCACCTCGATGAAATGGGTGGTGCTCGGCCAGGGCGAGGTGCGCAGCTGATGGATGACACGCGCAAGGCCCTCGTGCTGTTCTCCGGCGGTCAGGACTCCACCGTCTGCCTGGCCTGGGCCCTGCAGCGCTTTTCGCAGGTCGAGACGATCGGCTTCAGCTACGGGCAGCGCCACGCAGTCGAGCTGACCTGCCGCCAGAAGGTGATCGCGGAACTTCGCGCGCAGTTCCCGAAGTGGGGCAAGCGGCTCGGCGAAGACCACATGCTCGACCTGGCCCTGCTCGGCCAGATCTCCGAGACGGCGCTGACCGCCCAGCGCGAGATCGAGATGAACGAGGACGGCCTGCCCAACACCTTCGTGCCGGGCCGCAATCTGCTGTTCCTCACCTTCGCCGGCACGGTGGCCTATCGTCGCGGCCTGAACGCGCTGGTCGGCGGCATGTGCGAGACCGATTTCTCCGGCTACCCTGATTGCCGCGACAACACGCTCAAGGCCCTGCAGGTGGCGATCAGCCTCGGCCTGGATACGCCGATGACGATCGAGACGCCGCTGATGTGGTTCGACAAGGCGCAGACCTGGTCGCTCACCGAGCGGCTGGGCGGCGAGGCGCTGATCGACCTGGTGGCCGAACACACCCACACCTGCTATGTCGGCGACCGCTCGCGCCGCCACGAGTGGGGCTACGGCTGCGGGCTGTGCCCGGCCTGCGACCTGCGCCGAGCCGGCTACAACGCCTGGGTCCATTCCTGAGGGCCTCGCCCTGGGCCGCGCACCGGATGAGCAGCCACGCGATCGTCCTGGGCCTCCTGGCCGCCGTGCTGCTGTTCTGGGCGGTGGGCGCCTACAACCGCATGGTCAGCCTGCGCAACACGCTGCTGCGCCATTTCGCGGCGGTCGACGAGCAGTTCCGTGGCCGCCACGCGCTGCTGCTGCAATGGGCCGATACGCTGATCGGCGCCGATGCGGCCCTGCTGGATTCGCTGCGCGCGGCCTGCCTGCAGGCCGAAGCCGCCTGTACCCATGCACGCAGCCGCGCGTCCAACGCCGGGGCGCTGACCAGCCTGCGGCTGGCCGAGGAGATCCTGTCGCAGGCCCGCGCCCGGCTGCCGGCGCCCGAGGGCGCCGACGACGCGCAGGCGGCGCTGGCCGCCGCACTGGCCGAGGGCGACACCACACTGGCCTTCGCGCGGCGGCAGTTCAACGAGGCGGTACAGGGCTACAACCATGCGGTCGGCCAGTTCCCCACCTGGGTGATTGCCGGGATGTTCGGCTTTCGCAAGGCGAGCACACTCTGACCATGGTGAGTTGGCTTCCATGAACAGCAAGGTCACGCCTGCACCGGCCGGTCCGCCGCTGACCGAGGACGAGTTGGCCGCGATCGAGCGGCTCGACCGGGTGCGCGGCGTCGGCGGGCTGAAATCGGCGCTGCTCGCGCTGCTGGCTTCGCCTGCGGTGCCGGGGCGCCTGCGCACCTGGCGCGAAGAGACCGTGCTGGTCCCCGAGGCCGAGGTCATCCGTGTCGACATCGGCAAGCTTGGCCCCAGCACCCGGCTGCCCTGGTTCGAGCTGCTTCTGGCGCGCATGGGCGCCGCGCCGCTGGCGGATCGCCAGGCCCTGCTGCGTTCGGCCCGGCGCGTGCTCGGCCCGCCCGGCCTGCCGATCGACCGCCTGCTCTGGCTGGCCATGCGACGCCACTTCGGCGAACACCCGCTGACCCCTGCGCACGGGGCCAACGACCCCGAACTGTCGCGGCTGTCGATCGCCGAACTGCTGCACGTCGCGCACTTCACGGCGCACCTGGCTCGCATGGTGCCCGGCGACGACCCGGCCGAAGGCCAGCGCTGGTACTTCGCCGTGATGGCGCGCTGGCTCAAGCCGGCCGAGACGCCGCCCTGGCAGCGCCCCGACGTCGATGCCCTGGTGCATGCGCTCAACGGGCTGCAGGCGATGTCGTGGATGCAGCGGCCTCAGGTGGTGCGCACCTGGGTCGCGGCCGCCATGGCCGGCCACTATGGCGGCCTGGCCCCCGGCGCGGCCGACGCGCTGCGGCTGAGCTCGCTGCTGCTCGATTCACCGATGCCGCCCGACCTGGCACGGCAGTACGCCGAGATCAGCCCCGACTAGATGGCGCACCCGGCGCCGGGTACCGGCGCCACCCGCCATGCGGGTGACCGGTCGGCTTGGGGCAGCCCGGCGCCGACCGGTTCGCCGTCAGAAGCGGCGGTGCGTCAATGCGGGCAACTGCCCGCGCACTTCGGCGATGCGCGCCATGTCCAGCTCGGCGAGCACCACGCCCTCGCCTTCAGGCCGCACCGCGAGCACCTCGCCCCAGGGGTCGACGATCATGCTGTGGCCCCAGGTGCGCCGGCCGTTCTCGTGGCGGCCACCCTGCGCCGGCGCGATCACGTAGCACTGGTTCTCGATCGCGCGGGCGCGCAGCAGCAGCTCCCAGTGCGCCTGGCCGGTGGTGTAGGTGAAGGCCGAGGGCACGCTCAGCAGGTCGCAGGGCGGCGCCATCAGCGCGCGGTACAGCTCGGGGAAGCGCAGGTCGTAGCAGACGCTGAGCCCGACGCGCAGCAGCTCGCTGCCAGGCAGAGCGGCCGCCTCGCAGGCCGTTGGTTCGCTGCCGGCGAGGATCGCGCGGCCCTCGTCGTAGCTCTCTCGCACGCCGCCGCTGTCGCGCTCGAAGCGGAACAGGTGGATCTTGTCGTAGCGCGCAGCCAGGCTGCCGCCGGGCGCGAAGACGCAGCAGCTGTTGAGCACGCGCTGCGGGTCGGGGCTCTTCATCGGCAGCGTGCCGCCGATCAGCCACACGCCGTGCTCCTGCGCCGCCTCGGACAGCATGCGCTGGATCGGACCCTGCCCCGGCGTCTCGGCGATCGCGAGCTTGTCGGTGTCGGCGCGGCCCATGAAGCAGAAGTACTCCGGCAGCGCGACCAGCGTCGCGCCCTCGGCCGCCGCCGTGGCGATCAGGCGCCGCGCCGACTCGAGGTTGGCATCGACCTCGGTGCCCGAGACCATCTGCACGGCGGCGATCTTCATGGTCTTCGGCTCCTTCATTGCACGACACGGGGCGATGAAGCGGCCGGCAGGGGCGCATCGACGTCGGGCACGGCGTCGCCGAACTTGCGTTCGACCTTCTCGACCTTCGGGTCAGCCCACGGGCCGCTGACGTGGAACTCGCGCGTGCCGGCCTGGATGAGCGGGCGGCGCAGGAACACCTGCGCGAGGAAGGTGCCCAGGCCCACCGCCGGGTTGATCGCCGCATAGGCCAGCGAGGCGGTACCGGCGTTGATCTCCGGCACCACGATGACGCGCAGGTCCTGCGTCTCGCGCGCGATGTCGGCCTGCCCCTCCATCAGCACCACGGCCTGCACGCCGCGCATGCGCAGGTTGTTGGTGTTCGCCACGCCCTGGGCGATCTTCAGGTCGCCGGTGATGTTGTCGAAGGCGAATCCTTCCTGGAAGACGTCGCGGAAGTCCAGCAGCAGCCGCCGCGGCAGCGCCTGCAGGCTGAGCACGCCGAGCAGCCGCGCCGCGCCCGGTTCGGCCTTGAGAAACTGGCCCGCATCGAGCGCCACGGCGACGTTGCCCGACAGCGTCGGGTAGTCCAGCGCCAACGGCGAGCCGAGCCACGACAGCTGGCCCGAGAGCTGGCCCTTGCCGCCGCGCATCGCCTTGCCCGTGCCCAGGCGCTCGAGCAGCGCGCCGCCGTCGGCCACGTCGAGCTTGAAGTTGAGCACCGAGCGGCGCCGGGCGCTGGCCGCTGCGCCCGGCACCGTCATGAAGGTGCCGCCGGTCTCGGACCAGTTGCCGCTGCCGCTGAGCTGTGCCTCGGGCATGACCAGGCCGAGGCGGTTGAGCCGCCATTCGCGTACCGCGTCGCGGCCCTCGCCGACGACCCGGTTCACTGCATCGATCTCGAGACGGCCGAGCCGCTTGCCGCGCAGCTCGAAGTCGTCGATGACGATGTCCAGCGAGGGCACGGCGGTGGGCTGCTGCTGGTCGAGCAGGTGCTCGACCTGATCGGCATCGCTCTTGGGCAAGGACAGCCTGGCCAGCCGCGCGTAGACCCGCCCGGCCGCCTGCGCTGCGCCGGGCCGGGCCGGCCGGTACTCGACGTAGCCGCCGAACTGCTCGGCCTCGACGTTGGCGCGCCAGACGCCGTCGCCCTGCGATGCGCCGATGACGACGCGGTTGAACTGGCGCGCGCCGCTTTGCAGCGACTGCGCGCGCAGCGCGATCTGCCCGGGCAGGTAGCCGGACACTTCGCCGCCGGCTGCAGCGCCGACGCCGCCCGGCGCAGACCCATTGAACATGCGGCCGGACACCGCTTCCCAGGCATCGGCGCTCAGCGCGGCGAGCGTGGCGTTGGCATGCACGCCAGTGGCCGGCGTGGGCGCCGGCTCGTTGATGCCGATGCCGCCGCGCAGCACGCGCGGGGTGTCGCCCGACAGATCGCGGACGTACTGCGCCTGCAGCACGCTGCCGAGTTCGAAGCGCAGCGTGTCGCGTGCCGACTGTCCGGCCTGCAGCGACTCGGGCACCAGCGTGCTCTGGTAGCGCAGCGGCAGCGGCACCTCGGCCGCCTTGCGCAGCGGCGCGGGCAGTTCGGAGGCCAGCCCGACGAGGTTGCTGGTGATGCTGATCTCGGGCAGACCGTGCACGAAGGCCAGGCTGGCGCGGTAGGGTGTCTGCCCGGTGAAGGAACTCGCCAGCCGGGACAGTGGCCCGAGTTCGCCGGCGCGGCGCAGGCCCTCGGCGCTGGCCGTGCCCTGGCCACTGAAGCGCAGCGTGCCGTCGGGCTGCATCGAACCGTCGAAGCTGGCGTCGCCACCGAGCAGTCTGGCGCTGGCGCCGCTGACGGTCAGGCCCTTGTGCGTGAAGTCGATGCGGGCGCGGGCACCACCGAGCAGCGGCGTGTCGGGCGTGATGCGCACGTCGTTGCCGGCCAGCGCGATGCCACCCTTCACGGTGGACGCCGACAGGTCGTACAGCGGCAGCGACAGGCCCAGCTTGAGCTCGGCCGTGCCAGTGGCAGTGGCGCGTGCGAGTGCCTGTCCGGTCCATTGGCCGACCGGCGTGACGTTCACGAAGCGCAGCATCTCGGTCAGCGGCCCGCGCACGCTGCCATCCAGCGCAAGCACCGAGCGATCGGCCAGGTTGCGCACGCCGCCCTGCACGCCGCTGAGCACGACGTTGCCGAGCTGCGCACTGCCGTCACGGATCTCCAGGCTGGCGCGGTCGATGATCACCTCGGCCGCCACGCGCGTGAGGGCCGGCCACGGCGACACCCAGGCCGGCTTCTCGTTGACAGCCGGCTCGCTGGGCACGTAGTCGAAGGTCGCGTCCTTGACGCGGCCGGCGATGCGGAATTCGCCGTCCTTGGGCGACTTGGCCGTGAAGAAGGGAAAGTCCCACAGGTCGCCCTTGACGCGGAAGCTCGCCTCCTGCACGGCGCCGCTGCGCAGCGCGCGGCCGAGGTACTGGCGCGTTTGCGCCATGTGCAAGGGCAGGTAGCGCGCGATCTTGGCGGCATCGCCGCGCACGATGCGCCCGTTGAGCTCGATCTGGCCCGGCAGGCGCCCGCCCTGGCGAGCCCCTTGGCCGGGACCGGTGGACCAGCTGCCGCTCAGCTCGCCTTGCGCATCGGGATTGGCGAAGCGGCCGTCCTTGACCTGCACGCTGACCCGGGGCGGCGCTCCGGCCGCGCCGTGCTCGATCTTCCAGCCGAGCTGCGCGGCCAGGGTGTCGAACGGCACCAAGGCTTGGTCGAACACGCCCGGAAACTCCAGCGCGCCGGAAGTGAGGTTGAGCTGCGCCTGGCCGCCCGTCTCGGTGGCACTGACCTGCAGCGAGGCATTGCGCAGACCGGGTCGGCCCACGGCGTTCGGCTCCGGCGCGGGCTTCGCGGCCAGCGACAACCCGCTGAACAAGGCCTTGGCCTGGTAGCGCACCGGAGCGTCCAGCGGGCCGGTCCAGCTCGCGTCCAACCCGGTCACCACGCCCTGCGGGTTGAGCTCGGCGAGCAGTTGCCGCAGCGCCTCGCCCAGCGGCACGCGGGTGGCCACCTGCGCCATCACGTCGAGGTCGAGCCGCTGGGCGCTGAACTGGCCGGCGCTGACCGGCTGGCCCTCGCGTTGCCGCCACGACAGCGCGAGATCGCCCTGTGGCCAGCGCACGCCGTCGCCGGTGAGGAAACCGAAGCGCTGCAGCGCGATCGACACGCCTTCGTCGTCCTGCTTGGCGACCAGCCGGCCCTCGACCTGCTCGAACACCAGCGGCTCGACGTTCTTCGCCAGGCGCAGCGCCACCGCGCGCAACGCCAGATCCACCGTGCCGCTGCTCGGGCGGCCTTCGGCGAGCTCGATCCAGGCGCGCAGCGCGCCGTCGCCCTGCGTCAGCTCGAAGGGCAGGTCGACGTAGCGGCGCAGCTCGTGAACATCCATGCGCGGCATGTCGACGAAGGCGGTGCCGCTCCAGCGCTTGATGTCGCCCGCGCGTGCCAGCAGCGGCTGCGAGAAGCGGCCGCGCAGGTTGAAACGCTCGCCCCAGGGATCGTCGGGCGTGGCATCCAGGCGCAACTCATGATGCAACAGGCTGTTGCGCAGGGCGAACTGCACGTTGGTCAGCGCCAGCGTGGGCGCGTCGCGCAGCTCGTCGGTCCAGTACAGGCTGCCGTCGCGGATGATGAATTCATGCTGGCGGAAGAACCAGTCGCGCAGCGTGGTGTCGTCGCTCTTGTCGGCGTTGCCGGCGCCGATGTCCAGCCCGGCGACGAACACCCGGCCCGCCGCGTTGCGCCGGATCTCGAGTTGCGCGCCCTCGATGAGCAACTGTTCGAAGCGCAGCTCGAAGGCCAGCACCGACTGCGGTGAGATCGATGCCAGCACCCGCGGCAGCTGCAGGGCGGGGCGCTGCTGCGCATCGAGCAGGGTCACGTCGTTGAACTCGAAACTCGGCACCCAGCCGCTGCTGCCGGCCGAAATGCGCCCGATGCGCACCGGCACGCCCAGTGCCTTGCTGGCCTGCGCCTCGATCTGCGGGCGCCATTGCTCGATTCGGGGCAGAATCCCCCAGTGAAGAGTCAACCAGGCCGTCAGCACTAAGCTCGACACCACGAACAGCAGCCCCAGCACGAAGCGCAGCAGGCTGCGCAGCGGGCGCCGGGGCGCGGCGGGCAAGGCGGGCTGCGAGGGAGCAGCGCCAACGACGGGCTGGATCAGGGGCATGAAATCGACGCAACGCCAGCGAGGGCAGAAGCACGGACGCTGCGCCTGCACGGCAGGCCGGCGCGGCACTGTTGTATGTCTTGTGGGGCCGTGGCCGCACCGCTGAGTTCAATCTAGCACAGACCCCTGCCGACACGATGGGTTCCGCACCGCTCACCGACATCGAATCGCAACCCCCTGTGACGCCGCCGGCGGACGCATCGCACAGCCGTTTCGTGCAACGCATCCGGCGACGTTACGCGGCCGAGCTGCCGCTGCTGCCCCCCGGCCTGCCGCGGCGCGAGACGATCACCGCCCTGGTGGCCACGTTGCAGGAGCAAGGCCGCGCGATCGCCAGTGCCTTGCGGGTGGCACGGCAGCTCGTGCTGGAGCGGCTGGCCGTGCTCGACATCGAGCAGGGTGCGGCGATGGAAGACGTCACGCTGGCCATGAGCGAGCTGGCAGAGGCCACGCTCGAGCTGGCCTTGGCGCAGGCCGTGGCCGACCAGTCGGTGCGGCATGGACTGCCGCGCACCGACGCCGGCGCACCGATCGAATTCTGGGTCGTCGGCATGGGCAAGCTCGGCGCGCGCGAGCTCAACGTCTCGTCCGACATCGACCTCGTCTACGTCTACGAAGAAGACGGCCACACCGACGGGCCGCAGCCGATCACCGCGCACGAGTTCTTCGCCCAGGTGGCGCGCGGCCGTCGGACCCTGATCGGCGACACCACCGAAGACGGCTTCGTGTTCCGCGTCGACCTGGCGCTGCGCCCGAACGGCAACTCCGGGCCGGCGGCGGTGAGCCTGTCCATGCTCGAGGAATACCTGCAGGTGCAGGGCCGCGAGTGGGAGCGCTTCGCCTGGCTGAAGAGCCGCGTCGTTGCGCCGCGCGCCGCAGTGGACAGCGGCCGCGCGCGTGCGCTGCGTTCGATCATCGTCTCCTTCGTCTACCGGAAGTACCTCGACTACGGCGTGTTCGAGGGCCTGCGCCAGCTGCACCGGAAGGTGCGCGACGAGGCCCAGCGCCGCGCCGCCGGCCGGCCCGAGCGCGCCAACGACGTCAAGCTCTCGCGCGGCGGCATCCGCGAGATCGAGTTCATCGTGCAGCTGCTGCTGGTGGTGCGCGGCGGGCAGTTCCCGGAGATTCGCACGCGCTCGACGCTGAGAGCGCTGAGCAAGCTGGCGGCCGGCGGGCTGATGAAGGTCGACAGCGCGCGCCGGCTGGCCGAGGCCTACACCTTCCTGCGCCGCGTCGAACACCGCATCCAGTACCTCGACGACCAGCAGACCCACCTGCTGCCCACCGTCGACGGCGACTTGAACTGGATCGCGCGCAGCCTGGCCCTGACGTGCAGCGCCGACGCCTGCGAGCTGCTCGATCGTTTGGGCGAGATCCGCGAGTTCGTCGCGCTCGAGTTCGACGCGCTGCTGCACGACGGCCGCGAGCCCGCACCGGCCACCAACGGCAACGGCGGCTGCCGCAGCTGCGGCACGCCGCCGGCGCCGCTGGACAGCGAGAGCTTCATCGAGAAGCTGCCCGAGGAACTGGCGGCCCGCCTGCGCCCGCTGTGTGAGCAGCCGAAGATCAAGGCGCTGCGCGAGGAGAGCAAGGTGCGCCTGGCGCGCCTGATCTCGCGCGCCGCGCAGGCCGCGCGCAGCGGCCAGTGCACGATGGAGGCGGCGACGCGCTTCGTCGACTGGGTCGAGCCGCTGCTGCGCCGCGAGAGCTATCTCGCGCTGCTGGTCGAGCGGCCCGAGGTGCAGAACCGGCTGCTGCGCCTGCTCGGCCTGGCCCGCTGGCCGATGCGCTACCTGATGCGCCACCCGGGCGTGATCGACGAGCTGGCCGACGAGCGCCTGCTGCACAACCGCTTCGACCCCGCCGTGTTCAGCGCCGAGCTGGAAGCGCGCCACGAGGCCTGGGAACGCTCCGGCCAGGCCGACCCCGAATCGCTGCTCGACACGCTGCGCCGCGCCCACCATGCCGAGGTGTTCCGCACGCTGGTGCGCGACGTCGAGGCGCACATCACCACCGAAGAGGTGGCCGACGAGCTGTCGGCGCTGGCCGACGCCACGCTGGCCCGCACACTCGCCTGGGCCTGGAAACACCTCAAGCAGGCGCACCGGCCGGAGCCGCGCTTCGCCGTCATCGCCTACGGCAAGCTCGGCGGCAAGGAGCTCGGCTACGGCAGCGACCTCGACGTCGTGTTCCTCTACGACGATGACGACGAGCGCGCCCCCGAGGTCTATGGCGCCTTCACGCGCAAGCTGATCGGCTGGCTGACCTTGCGCACCGCCGCGGGCGAGCTGTTCGACATCGACACCGCGCTGCGGCCGAACGGTAACTCGGGGATGCTCGTCACCTCGATGGACTCGTTCGAGAAGTACCAGAGCGGCCGAGGCAGCAACACCGCATGGACCTGGGAGCACCAGGCGCTGACGCGGGCGCGCTGGTGCGCCGGGCTGGGCGCGCTCGAGGGCCGCTTCGAGGCGGTGCGCCGCGCCGTGCTGGCGGCCCCGCGCGACCATGCAGCACTGCGCGAAGAAGTGCGCGCGATGCGCGACAAGCTGCGCGCAGCGCGGCCGGTCAAGGCCGGCAGCTTCGACGTCAAGCACAGCCCGGGCGGCATGGTCGACGCCGAGTTCGCGGTGCAGTACCTCGTGCTCGCACACAGCGGCGCGCACCCCGAGCTGCTCGACAACAAGGGCAACATCGCCCTGCTTCAGCGCGCCCAGGCATGCGGCCTGCTGCCCGACCACATCGGCACGCACGCTGCCGATGCCTACCGCGAGCTGCGCCGCGCGCAGCACCGCGCCCGGCTGGACGAGCAGCCCACGCAGGTACCGCCCGAGACCCTGGTCGAACACCGCGACGCCATCCTCGCCCTGTGGCGCACGGTGTTCGGTTGAACGCTCCGGCGGCGCCGCGCGCCTGGGCTGCACTCGCCCTGCTGATGGCCCTGGCCGCGCTGGCGGCTTGGCCGGCGGATGCCCTGCGCCTGGACTGGCAGCCCGCGCTGGCAGCCCGCGAGCCGTGGCGTGCTTTCACTTCGGCTGCGGTGCACTACAGCCCGCTGCACCTGGGCGCCAACCTCGCCGGCGCCGCGCTAGTGGGCGCGCTGGGCGTGGTGGCGCGCGTGCCGGGCCGCGTCGTGCTGGCCTGGCTGGCCGCCTGGCCGCTCACCCAGCTCGGGCTGCTGCTGCGCCCCGACCTGCTGCATTACGGCGGCCTCTCCGGCATGCTGCATGCCGGCGTGTGCGCGGCGTCGTTGTGGCTGCTGGTGCACGATCGCGGCCGACGGCGCCTCATCGGTGCTGCGATCCTTGCCGTGGTGACCCTCAAGATCCTCGGCGAGTCCCCCTGGGGTCCGGCCGCACAGACCCGCGAAGGCTGGGACATCGCGGTCGCCCCTTTCGCCCATGCGAGCGGCGCCGTCTGTGGCCTGGTGTGCGCGGGCGTGTCGCTGCTCTTTCCCTTTCCGGCTACCCATGACGATTGAACGCAAGTCTCGACTCGACACCCTGGCCGTCACCTCGCTGGTGGCGTGCTGCTTCCTGTGGGGCCTGAACCAGGTGGCCGCCAAGGTGGCGATCACCGAGGTGCCACCGCTCGCGCAGGCCGCCGTGCGCTCGCTGGGCGGCGCCGTGCTGGTGTTCATCTGGGCGCGGCTGCGCGGCATCACGCTGTTCGGCCACGACGGTTCGCTGCCCGGCGGGCTGCTCGCCGGGCTGCTTTTCGCCGCCGAGTTCGGCTGCATCTTCCTCGGACTGCAGTTCACCACCGCCTCGCGCATGGCGGTGTTCATCTACATCTCGCCGTTCATCGTGGCGCTGGGCATGCCCTTCATCTCGAAGTCCGAGAAGCTCAAGCGCACACAGATGGCCGGGCTGGTGATCGCCTTCGCGGGAGTAGCCTGGGGCTTCGCCGAGGGCTTCACGCGCCCGGCGGCGGGCGATCGGCAGTGGCTTGGCGACGGCCTGGGTGTGCTGGCCGGCGTGCTGTGGGGTGCGACGACGCTGGCCATCCGCGGCAGCAAGCTGAGCTCGACCTCGGCCGAGAAGACGCTGCTGTACCAGCTGGCCATCTCGGGCGCGGCACTGGCGCTGGCGGCCGCCGTGACGGGCACGGCCTGGGCGCCCACACTGTCGGCCCTGACCTGGGCCTCGCTGTTCTTCCAGGTGGTGATCGTCACCTTCGCCAGCTACCTGCTGTGGTTCTGGCTGATCCGCCACTACCCCGCCACGCGGCTGGCCGCCTTCACGCTGCTCACGCCGGTGTTCGGCCTGCTGCTGGGTGGCTGGCTGCTCGGCGAGCCGATCACGCCGCGGCTGGTGATCGCACTGCTGGCCGTGGCCAGCGGCATCGTGCTGGTGAATCGGTCGTAGTTCAGCCGCGGATGCGTCGGACCAGCGAGGTGGTGGAGTAGCCGTCGACGAAGGCCAGCGCACGAGCCTCGCCGCCCCAGCTGCGCACCCACTTCGTCTCCTCGAGCGTCTCGATGTCGTAGTCGCCGCCCTTCACGTACAGCTGCGGACGCACGAGCTTGAGCAGTTCGACCGGCGTGGCCTCTTCGAACAGCGTCACGAGGCTGACGCTCTCCAGCGCCGCCAGCACGCAGGCGCGGTCGGTCTCGTTGTTCAGTGGCCGGTCGGGGCCCTTGCCCAGGCCGCGCGCCGAAGCGTCGCTGTTCAGCCCGATGACCAGGCTGGCGCCCAGCGCACGTGCCTGCGCGAGGTAGCTCACGTGGCCGCGGTGCAGGATGTCGAACACGCCATTGGTGAACACCACCGGGCGCTGCAGCGCTGCCACTCGGGCGGCGAGCTCGCTGCGCGGGCACAGCTTGTCGAGGAAGTCGGCCATGGCCGCGATTGTCGCCTGCGAGGCAGCGGGGCGGGCCGCAGCGCGCATAGACTGCGCGCCAGTCATTGCAGGAGACATCGATGATCACGCTGTGCGGCATCTGCATCTCGAACTACTACAACAAGGTCAAGCTGGCCCTGCTGGAAAAGGGCATTCCCTTCCAGGAGCAGTACGTGGCCACCGGCAGCAAGGACGAGGCCGTGCTGTCCTGCTCGCCACTGGGCAAGGTGCCCTTCATCCGCACCGAGCAGGGTGCGCTGTGCGAGAGCCAGGCGATCCTGGACTACCTCGAGGCGCTGCAACCCGAGCCGCGCCTGTTGCCCGTCGACCCCTGGGCCGCAGCCAAGGTGCGCGAGCTCACGACCTTCATCGATCTGCACCTGGAACTCGTCACGCGCGAGCTGTACGGCAAGGCCTTCTTCGGCGGCGACATCAGCGAGGCGAATGCCGCCCGCGTACGCAAGCAGCTGGAGAAGAACATCGCCGCCTTCAAACGGCTGGCGAAGTTCGCGCCCTACGTGGCTGGCGATCAGTTCACGCAGGCGGACTGCTCGGCCTGGGTCAGCCTGCCGCTGGTGGCCATGGCCACGCGCATCGTCTACGGTGAGGACCTGCTCGCTGCCGCCGGCATCGACTGGAAGGTCTACGGCAAGCTGGTCGGCGAGCGCGCCAGCGCCCAGCGGGTCACGGCCGACCGCAAGGCCGAGCAGGACGCCGCCGCGGCGAAGAAGGGCTGAGGCCCTTTCTCCTCAGGCCGGCGTCGCGCCCGCCGCCGGCTTGGCGGCGGCGGCCACCGCGGCCGTCACTTCCTTGCGGAAGCGGTTGAGCTCCTGCACGCTGGCGAAGCTGCGCTCCATGAGCAGGCTCATGTTGTGCAGGATGCGCTCGACGACCTTGGTCTCCCAGACGGCGTCGAACTGGATCTGGCGGTCGAGCCACTGCTCCAGCCACTCGGGATTGGGCAGGCGGCTTTGCACCGTGTCGCGCGGGAACAGCTTCACGTTCACGTGCAGGTTGGTCGGGTGCAGCGCCTGCGCCGTGCGGCGGGCGCTGGCCATCAGCACGCCCACCTTGGCGAACGCAGCCTTCGCTTCGTCGCCGAACTTCTGCAGCGCACGCTTCATGTAGCGCAGGTAGGCGCCGCCGTGGCGAGCCTCGTCGCGCGCCAGCGTCTCGTAGATCGCCTTGATGACCGGCTCGTTGTGCCATTCCGCGGCGCGGCGATACCAGTGGTTCAACCGGATCTCCCCGCAGAAGTGCAGCATCAGCGTCTCCAGCGCGGGCGCCGGATCGAACTCGAAACGCACCTCGTGCAGTTCCTCTTCGGTGGGCACCAGGTCGGGCCGGAAACGGCGCAGGTACTCCATCAGCACCAGCGAGTGCTTCTGCTCCTCGAAGAACCACACGCTCATGAACGCCGAGAAGTCGCTGTCATCGCGGTTGTCGCGCAGGAACATCTCGGTGGCCGGCAATGCCGCCCACTCGGTGATGGCGTTCATCTTGATGGTCTGCGCCTGCTCGTCGCTGAGCTTGCTGGCATCGAACTGGTCCCAAGGAATGTCCTTGTCCATGTTCCAGCGCACGGCTTCGAGCTGCTTGAAGAGTTCCGGATAGATCATGGCCATGGCAGCGCCTCGTGGATCAGCGATTCTAGTTCTGCGCCCATGTCGTGGGTGCGGCATGGCCTTAGCCCGTCAGGACTTCGCTTCACGCGCGCGCCAAGCCTGCAACTCGTCGTGGATCTGTCCGATCGCGGCGATCGCGCGCACGCCGTCGACCGGGCGGCGATGCAGGACCGGCGCGGCGCCTCCAGCCCACAGATCGATGCCGGCCGGCAACTTCGCGCGCAGTTCGGTCAGGCCTTCGACGATCTGGTTCGGGTTCATGCAGCCGCTGAAGCTCAGTGCGACGATGTCGATGCGCTGCGCGCGACTGGCCAGCACGATGTCCCATATCGGCGTGCAGACTCCCAGCGAGACGCAGCGCGCACTGTCCAGCGCCAGCAGGGCCTCGGCCATCAGCAGGCCCAGCCCGTGCGGCTCATGGGGAAGCGTGGTGAGCAGCACACCCGGGCGGGCACGCACCGGCTGCAGGCGCGCGATGGCATCGCGCAGCACGACCTGGATCGACTCGGTGTAGAGGTGCTCCTCGAAGATCTGCAGTTGCCCGCGCATCCAGGCGTCGCCGACGCGCGTATTCAGCGGTCCGACCACATCGATGATGAATCTCGCCAGTCCAAGGCGTTCACGGGCCTGGACGAGTTGCCGCCGCAATCCCTGCACATCATGCGACTTGAGAATCTCCAGGAAGTCGCCCACCTCGCGCGCGGTGTCGGACACCGCCATCGGGGCGTGCCGTTGCAGGCGCTCCACCAGTTCGGCCATGGACAAACTCATCAGCCGGCCCGGGCGCTCTCCCGCATCGACCAGCCGTTTCAGGAGGCGCAACTGCTCGATCTCCTGCGAGGAGTAGAGCCGCTCGCCCCTGCCATCTCGCTTGGGACTGGGAAAACCGTAGCGCCGCTCCCAAACACGAAGTGTGTCCTTGCTCAGGCCGGTATCTCGTTCAGCCGCCGCAATGTTGAACTCGAGAGCGGAACGAGTGGCGAAAGGGTTCATGGCAGTGCGCTCGGATTGGACAAAGCCAGCAGACCGACATTGTTGTCCAGGACTAAACCTTGCAGTACGAAATTGTACCGCTTAGTATCGACGCCATGCGAATCACCCCTCCCGATCATCCCGACAGAGCCGACCTCGTCAGCCTTTCGATGAACCCGACGCGTCGGCGATTGCTCGCGCTGGCCGCCCTCGCCGCGGCGGGGACGCACCCGGTCAGGGCCGCGGCGCCCGCCTGTACACCGCTGCTCACACGCGAGTTCGCGCGCTTGCAGGACGAGAAGACACAGAACCTGTGCCAGTACGCGGGCCGTGTGATCGTGGTGGTCAACACCGCCAGCTTCTGCGGCTTCACGCCGCAGTACAAGTCTCTCGAGGCCCTGTACGCGCGCTACAAGGATCGCGGCCTGGTCGTTCTCGGCTTCCCGTCGAACGACTTCGGCGCGCAGGAGCCTGGCAGCGGCGCCGAGATCGCGGCTTTCTGCGAGAACACCTTCGGCGTCAAGTTCCCGATGTTCGCCAAGTCGCGCGTCGCGGCTTCCGCCGGGGCGGCGGCGAACCCCCTGATCGCCGACCTGGCGCAACGCACCGGGCAGTGGCCGCGCTGGAATTTCCACAAGTACCTGATCGCCCGCGACGGCGGCATGGTGACCAGCCACGTCAGTGACGTCGACCCCCTCGACAAGGCCTTCATCCGGCAGGTCGAGCGCCTGCTCGACGCAAAAGCGTGACTACTGAGTTATATTTCATACCGTACAGTTCAACTTGAAGACTGCAAACATCGTGAATCGCCAGGCCGCCGCAGTTTCGACATGCGCCGTCACATCGATGCTCGCTCTGACGGAACTCAGGCCGCGCACCCGCGTCGAACCCGCCGGACGCCAGCAAGATTTGTTGGCGCTCCACTGGTTTGTGTTGCGGAGTCTTCCAGCCAGTCTGGATGAAATCCCCGGGCGGTTCTCCTCCTCCCTCCCTCCTCCCTCCTTCGCCCGGGGGCGCTTCGCAACAATCTTCTCCAGCACGGGTGCCGCACGACGCGGCACCCGCTGCGCGGCCTGATCGATGCGGCGCGTCGCGATCATCGGTTCGGGCATCTCGGGCCTCGCCGTGGCCCATGGCCTGCAAGGCCAGGCGAATGTGACCCTGTTCGAGGCCGGCAACTACTTCGGCGGCCATACGCACACCGTCGACGTCACGCTCGACGGCCACACGCATGGCGTGGACACCGGCTTCCTCGTCCTCAACGAACGCACCTATCCCCGACTGCTGAACCTGTTCGAGCGGCTGGGTGTCGAGATCGCGCCGTCGGACATGTCGTTCTCGGTGCAGGTGCCCGACATCGGGCTGGAGTGGAGCGGCTCGGACCTGTCCAGCGTATTCGCCCAGCGCAGCAACCTGTTCAAACCGCGCTTCTGGCGCATGCTGCGAGACATCCTTCGCTTCAACAAGCTGACCACTGCGATCGCCAGCAGCGGCAGCGAAGCGCAGATGGTGCAGCCGATCGCCGATTTCCTGGCCCACCACG
This sequence comes from Rhizobacter sp. AJA081-3, assembly GCF_017795745.1. Taxonomy (GTDB): domain Bacteria; phylum Pseudomonadota; class Gammaproteobacteria; order Burkholderiales; family Burkholderiaceae_C; genus Piscinibacter. The sequence goes on from NZ_CP059067.1 coordinate 4,562,128, forward strand.
GCTTCAGCGACGAGTTCCGCGATTGGTACTTCCTGCCGATGATCGGCTGCATCTGGTCCTGCCCGACCGACCAGATGCTGCATTTCCCTGTGGCCACGCTGATCCGCTTTTGCCACAACCACGGCTTGATCCAGGTGGCGAACCGGCCGCAGTGGTACACCGTGCGCGGCGGTGCGCGACAGTACGTGCAGAAGATCGTCGCCGGCGTGCCCGACGCGCGACTGAACAGCCCGGTGCGCAGCGTGAAGCGGGTGCCTGCCGGCAATGGCGCGGCCGGTGCCTGGGTGGCCACCGATCGCGGCAGCGAACGCTTCGACGAGGTCGTCTTCGCCTGCCACAGCGACCAGGCGCTCGCGCTGCTCGGCGATGCGGGCGAGACCGAGCGCAGCGTGCTCGGCGCGATCCGCTACCAGCCCAACCGCGCGGTGCTGCACACCGACCGCAGCGTGCTGCCGCAACGCGAGCGCGCCTGGGCCTCGTGGAACTACGAGCGCTCCGCCGACGGCGACCGCGAACAGGCCCGCGTGTGCCTTCACTACCTGCTCAACCGGCTGCAGCCGCTGCCCTTCACGACGCCGGTGGTGGTCTCGCTGAATCCGGTCACCGAGCCCCGCGCCGACACGGTGGTCGGCGAGTACGAGTACGACCACCCGATCTTCGACCTGGAAGCGATCGCCGCGCAGCGGCGCGTGCCGCAGTTGCAAGGTCTCTCGCACACCTGGTTCTGCGGCGCCTGGACTCGATACGGCTTCCACGAAGACGGGCTGATGTCCGGCGAGGCGGTGGTCGAGGGACTGCGCGCGGCCTGGGCCGCCCAGCGCCCGGACGCGGAGGCCGCGTGATCGAACAAGCCGCCACCCCGCTGATCGGCCTCGGCCAGGTGCGCCATGCGCGCCTACGCCCCGCGCGCAACAGCTTCACCTACAGCACCTACTTCCTGATGCTGCCGATGCGCGGCCTGCGGGCGCAGCCGTCGAAGGAACTTGCGCGCAACCGCTTCGGCCTGATCAGCTTCCACGACCGCGACCATGGCGACGGCCGCGCCGACAGCCTGGCCTGGCTCGACGAACTGCTCGCCAGCGAAGACGTGGCCGATGCCGACGGCGAGGTCTGGCTGCACTGCTACCCGCGCGTGCTCGGCGTGACCTTCAAGCCGGTGAGCTTCTGGTACTGCCATCGCACCGACGGCACGCTTGCCGCCATCGTCGTGGAGGTCAACAACACCTTCGGCGAGCGGCACTGCTATCTGCTGCGCGGCGCGGGCCTGGCCTTCGGCAACGAACTGCGCGCCACCAAGGTGTTCCACGTCTCGCCGTTCTGCGCCATCGAGGGCGACTACCGCTTCCGCTTCATGCGCACGGCGGAGCGCACGGTGGCCCGCATCGACCACGACGACGCCGACGGCCCGCTGCTGCAGACCAGCGTGTCCGGCCATCTTGAACCGCTGACCGCCGCGAGCACGCGCCGCGCCTTCTTCGGCATGCCGATGATGACGCTGGGCGTGATCGTGCGCATCCACTGGCAGGCGCTGAAGCTCTGGACCAAGCGCGTGCCCTTCTTCCACAAGCCCGCCCCGCCCGGGGATTTCGTCACCCGCTGAGCCGAAGTCATGACCAGCACCACCACCTTCGCTCCATCCAGCCTGCCCGATTCGGCGCCCGCCGCCGCACGCGCAGTGTTCCGACTTCTGCAACGACTGCGGCACGGCTCGCTGGACCTGCAGATGCCCGACGGCAGCAGCGCGCATTTCGGCAACAAGTCCGATGACGGTCCGCGTGCCGCGCTGCGCCTGCGCAACTGGAACGTCTGCGGCGCCGTGCTGCGCTCGGGCGACATCGGTTTCGCCGAAAGCTACATCGCCGGCGACTGGACCACGCCCGACCTCACCACGCTGCTCACGCTGTTCATCGCCAACCGCGACGAGGTCGAGTCGATCGTCTACGGCAGCTGGTGGGGTTCGGCGCTGTATCGACTCAAGCACCTGTTCAACCGCAATTCGCGCCAGGGCAGCAAGAAGAACATCCACGCCCACTACGACCTGGGCAACGAGTTCTATCGCCTGTGGCTCGACCCGACAATGAACTACAGCAGCGCATGGTTCGAGGGCGACCTCAATCGGCCCATGCCCGACGCGCAGCACGCCAAGGTGCGCCGCGCACTGCGCGAGGCCGGTGTGAAACCGGGCGACCGCGTGCTAGAGATCGGCTGCGGCTGGGGTGCGCTGGCCGAATGCGCGGCGCGCGATTTCGACGCGAAGGTGACCGGCGTGACGCTGTCCAGCGAGCAGCTCGAGTGGGCGAAGAAGCGCCTGAGCGATGCCGGCCTGCCCGGTGACCTGCGCTTCCAGGACTATCGCGACATCGCCGACGGCCCTTTCGACGCCATCGCCTCCATCGAGATGTTCGAGGCCGTGGGCCGCGAGTACTGGCCGAGCTTCTTCGCCACCGTGCGCAGCCAGCTCAAGCCCGGCGGCAAGGCCTGCATCCAGAGCATCACGATCGCCGACCGCTACTTCGAGCGCTACGTGAAGTCGACCGACTTCATCCAGCAGTACATCTTCCCCGGCGGGCTGCTGCCCAGCCCTTCGGCCTTTCGCGAGGCCGCAGCGCAGGCCGGGCTGCGGGTGGTCAACGAACTCGACTTCGGCCTCGATTACGCCGAGACGCTGCGCCGCTGGCGCGAAAGCTTCCTGGGCCAGGAGCAGCGCGTGCGGCGGCTGGGCTTCGACGCGCGCTTCATGCACATCTGGGAGTTCTACCTCGCCTATTGCGAGGCCGCCTTCGCCACCGGCAACACCAGCGTCATGCAGTTCACCCTGCAGCGCGACTGAACCCCATGGACACGCACCGCCGCAGCCTGCTGCTGGGCCTGGCGCTTTCGCCGCTCGCGGCACGGGCCAACATCGCCGCGCCGCCCGAGGTAGTGGCCGAACTGCCGGGCGCGCAGTTGCTCGGCAGCGGCCGCCTGACCTTCCTCGGCCTGCATGTCTACGACGCGCGGTTGTGGATCGATGAGCGCTTCAGCGCCGACCGCTTCGATCGCCATGCCCTGGCGCTCGAGTTGCAGTACGCACGCACCCTGTACGGCCGGCTCATCGCCGAGCGCAGCCTCGAGGAGATGAAACGCAGCGGCGGCGTCAGCGACGCGCAGGGCGAACGCTGGCTCGCCGAGATGAAGCGTGCCTTCCCCGACGTCGTCAAGGGCGACCGCATCACCGGTGTGCAGCGCCCCGAGGAGGGCGTCCGCTTCTTCCACAACGGCACGCTGCGCAGCGAACTGCTCGACACCGACTTCACCCGAAGATTCTTCGGCATCTGGCTTTCGCCGCAGACCTCGGAGCCCAAGCTGCGCCAGTCGCTGCTGGGCATCGCGCTGCCGCGCTCATGAGCGCCGCGGCCTGCCCCGTGGCGCCCCGCGAAGCCAGCGCCACGCGCGTGGCAGAGGGCCTGTCGTACGGCGCGCTCGGCATGCCGCTGGCGTTCGTCGCGCTGCCGCTCTACGTGGTGCTGCCCAACCACTACGCCAGCGAGTTCGGCGTGCCGCTGGCCTGGCTGGGCGCGGTGCTGCTGGGCGCGCGGCTGTTCGATGCCGTGGCCGACCCGCTGATCGGCCGCTGGGCCGACCGCCTCTTCGCCCGCTCGTCGCGCAGCGCCTGGCTGGCCGTCGCCGGCGCCGCGGTGCTGCTGGCGTTGGGCTTTCGCGGCCTGTTCTTCCCGGCCGTGCAGGGCACCGCCGCGCTGCTGGCCTGGTGCGCTGCCTTGCTGGCCGTCACCTACCTCGGCTACAGCGTGGTCAGCGTCATCCACCAGGCCTGGGGCGCGCGCCTGGGCGGCGACGAGCCGCAGCGTGCGCGCATCGTCGCCTGGCGTGAAGGCCTGGCGCTGGTCGGCGTGCTGATGGCCAGCGTGCTGCCCTCGGTGGCCGGGCTGGGCGTGAGCACGCTGGTGTTCGCCGCGCTGCTGCTGGCCGGCGTGGCCTGGCTGTGGCGCGCACCGCAGCCCATGGCCGCAGCCGCGGATGCGCAACCGGTGCCGATGACGATGCCGCTGGCCACGCCAGACTTCCGCCGCCTGCTGGCCATCTACCTCGTCAACGGCATCGCCAGCGCGGTGCCCGCCACGCTGGTGCTGTTCTTCATCCGCGACCGGCTCGAGGCACCGGCCTTCGAGCCGCTGTTCCTGGCCAGCTACTTCGCGGCCGGCGCGCTGTCGATTCCGCTGTGGGTGCGCGCGGTGGCGCGCTTCGGCCTGGCGCGCTGCTGGCTCGCCGGCATGCTGCTGGCCATCGCGGTGTTCGCCTGGGCCGCGCTGCTCGGCAGCGGCGACGTGGCCGCCTACACCGTGGTGTGCGTGCTCAGCGGCATCGCGCTGGGGGCCGACCTCACCCTGCCCGGCGCGATGCTGGCCGGCGTGATCCAGCGTGCCGGGCACGCAGGGCGCGGCGAAGGCTCCTATTTCGGCTGGTGGAACTTCGCCACCAAGCTCAACCTCGCGCTGGCTGCCGGCCTGGCCTTGCCGGCACTGCAATGGTTCGGCTACGCGCCGGGTGGGCGCGGCGACGACGCGCTGACCGCACTCACCCTCGCCTACTGCGTGCTGCCCTGCATCCTCAAGCTCGCCGCCGTGGCCTTGTTGTACCTGACCTGGATCCGCCCCGCGGAAAGACTCGCATGAACCGACGTTCCCTCGTTGCCGCGCTGGCCGCCGGCGTGCTCGCCTTGGGCTGCGCCTCCGCACCCGTGCCGACCGACTATGCCGCCGAGAAGCCGGTGCTCGCGCTGGAGAAATACTTCGACGGCGAGCTGGTCGCGCACGGCCTCTTCACCGACCGCGGCGGCAAGGTCGTGCGCCGCTTCACCGTGCTGATGAAGTGCAGCTGGACCGGTGACGACGGCGTGCTCGACGAAGACTTCACCTACAGCGACGGCAAGAAGGAGCGCCGCATCTGGCGCCTCAAGAAGCTCCGTGGCCCCGGCAACGAAGGCCGCTACACCGGCACTGCCGACGACGTGGTCGGCACCGCCCAGGGCCAGGCCTCCGGCAACGCCTTCCGGTGGGCCTACACGCTTCGCCTGCCGGTGGACGGCTCGGTCTACGAGGTGCAGTTCGACGACTGGATGTACCTGGTCGACGAGCGCGTGATGCTGAACAAGGCGGTGATGAGCAAGTTCGGCATCCGCCTCGGCGAGGTCACGCTCGCCTTCACGAAGAAACCTTGAGGTGGCCCGCATGGCCCTGAATCCCCGCATCCCGAACTGGCAAGGCCAGGTGGTCTGGCTGGTCGGCGCGTCCACCGGCATCGGCCGCGCCACGGCCGAGCTGCTGCATGCGCGGGGCGCGACCGTGGTGGTGTCCGCGCGCAGCGCGGCAACCATCGAGGCCTTCGCGCAGCAGCACCCGGGCAGCATCGCGCTGCCGCTGGACGTGACCGACCGCGCGGCGATGCATGCCGCGGGGCAGCAGGTGAGCGACCGCTGCGGCCGCCTCGACTTGGCCGTCTACTGCGCCGGCTACTACAAGGCGATGCGTGCCACGCAGTTCGACCTCGACGAGATGCTGCGCCACCAGCAGGTCAACTACGTCGGCGCGCTGCACATGCTCGACGCCGTGCTGCCGGCGCTGCTGCGGCAGAAGGCGGGCCACATCAGCCTGCTGGCCAGCGTGGCCGGCTACCGCGGCCTGCCCAACTCGCTGGCCTACGGGCCGACGAAGGCGGCGCTGATCAACCTGGCGCAGACGCTCTACCTCGACCTGCAGCCGCAGGGGCTGGGCGTGTCGGTGGTCAACCCGGGATTCGTGGAGACGCCGCTGACTTCGAGCAACGAGTTCGCCATGCCGGCGCTGATCAGCCCGGCGCAGGCGGCCTCGGAAATCGTGCAGGGTTGGGAGGCCGGCCAGTTCGAGATCCACTTCCCGAAGCGCTTCACGCTGTGGCTGAAGGCGCTCAGCCACCTCGGCGACGCGCTGTACTTCAAGGCGATCCGCCGCGCCACCGGGCTATGAGTGCGCGGCATGCGGATGCGCGGGTGGCGCGCGTGGTGACGATGTTCGAGTCGATCACGCTGGCCGACGTGTCGCACCTGGGCGAGTTCTACGCGGCCGACGCACGCTTCAAGGACCCGTTCAACGACGTGCAGGGCGTGCCCGCGATCGAGAAGGTGTTCGCGCACATGTTCGTCGCGCTCGACGCGCCGCGCTTCGTGGTGCGCGACATCGTCGTCGAGGGCGACCAGTGCTTCCTCACCTGGGACTTCCTGTTCCGCTTCAAGCGCTTCTCGCGCGGCGAGCAGGTGGTGCACGGCGGTTCGCACCTGCGCTTCGACGCGCAGGGCCGCGTGGTGCTGCACCGCGACTACTGGGACGCGGCCGAGGAGCTGTACGAGAAGCTGCCCGGGGTCGGCGCGTTCATGCGCTTTCTGAAGCGCCGCGCCAACAGCTGACTCAGGCGTTCAGCGCAGCCAGCCCTTGCGCCGGAAGTAGATGAACGGCGCCGCCACCGAAGCCACCATCAGGCCGATCGCGTAGGGGTAGCCCAGCGCCCAGTCGAGCTCGGGCATGGCCTTGAAGTTCATGCCGTAGATGCTGGCGATCAGCGTCGGCGGCAGCAGCGCCACGCTGGCCACCGAGAAGATCTTGATGATCTTGTTCTGGTTGATGTTGATGAAGCCGACCGTGGCGTTCATCAGGAAGTTGATCTTGTCGAACAGGAAAGTGGTGTGCGAGTCGAGCGAATCGATGTCGCGCAGGATCTGCCGCGCCTCCTCGAACTGCTCGGCGTTGAGCAGCCGGCTTCGCATCATGAAGCTCACCGCGCGGCGCGTGTCCATCACGTTGCGGCGGATGCGGCCGTTCAAGTCCTCTTCCTTGGCAATGGCGGCCAGCGCCTCGCCGGCCGCCTGGTCGTTGACGTTCTCCTTGAGCACGCGCGCGCTCACCGCCTCCAGGCTGTCGTAGATGCCTTCCAGCGCGTCGGCGCTGTACTCGGCGTCGGCGTCGTAGAGCTTGAGCAGCACGTCCTTGGCGTCTTCGATCAGCGCGGGGATGCGCCGGGCACGCAGGCGCAGCAGGCGGAACACCGGCAGGTCCTCGCCGTGCACCGAGAACAGCACGTTCTTGTAGAGGATGAAGGCCACGCGCACGTTGCGCGCCTGCTGGTCGTCGTCGATCAGGAAGTCGGAGCGGATGTGCAGTTCGCCGTTGTCTTCCTCGTAGAAGCGGGCCGACTCCTCGAGGTCGTCGTCGACGGCGTCCTGCGGGATCGTCAGGCCGAAATGCTGCGCGATCCAGCCCTTCTCCTCTGGCGTGGGCGCGTCGAGGTCCACCCACACCGGCTTGACGTGGGCCAGCGCGTCGAGGCTCTCGATCTCTTCCTGGAACAGCCGGCCGTTGGCCAGCGTGAAGACATTCAGCATGGGGGCTCCAGCGTGGCGGCTGCGCGTGGCGCGCAGCCGGGGCCTGGGTGAAGCGTCAACGGTGAACTCGCGACCGCCTCGCCCCGGGTCTCGGCCCGACGGTCAGCGCCGGGCCTGCATGGAGCGGACGGTCACCGAGAAGGGGGGACGTCCAAGTCGAACTCCGCAGTGATGCGATGCGAAATTATGGCATCAGGCCGGCATGGCGGCAGGCTGCGCAACGGCCGGGAACCACAAGGTGACGCGGGTGCCGATGCCCGGCTCGCTGTCGACCTCGATCTGGCCGCCCTGCAGCTCCATGATTTCCTGCACCAGGCACATGCCCAGGCCGGTGCCGGGGATGTTGCCGGACGGGTCGGCCCGGTAGAAGCGCTCGAACAGGCGCGCCTTCTGCGCGGGCGTCATGCCGATGCCCGAGTCGGTGACCGACACGCCCACCTGTTGTTGCCCGTCGACCTCGCGCAGCTGCGTGTGCAGCCTGATCGAACCGCCGCCCGGCGAGTACTTGTAGGCGTTGGACAGCACGTTGGTGATGGCCTGGCGCGTCTTGTCGTGGTCGACCATCAGGCGCACCTCGCCGTGCTCGGCGCGCACCTCCACCTTGCGCGGGTCGCCATGGATCATCAGTGCGTCGACGGTCTCCACGATCAGCGGGCCGAGCGCATGCTCGGTGATGCGGAAGTCCTTGCCCTGGCGAGCCTCGATGCGCGCCAGGTCGAGCAGTTCGTTGACCATGTTGATGAGCAGCGAGGCCTGGCGGTGGATGGTCTCCATCACGTCGCGCTGGCGGTCCGGCGGCACCGGGCGCTTGAGCATCAGCTCGGCGAAACCGAAGATGCTGGCCATCGGCGTGCGCAGTTCGTGCGCGGCGGTGGTCAGGAACTCGCTCTTCATGCGGTCGACTTCCGTTTCGTGCGTGACGTCGCGGAAGTAGAGGATCGACTCGCCGTGGCCGCCCAGGTTCAGGCGTGCCAGACGCGCCAGAGTGCGCCGCTCGGGTCGCAGCAGCTCCAGCGTGTCGGCATGCGTTCCGGCGACACCGACCGACGCCGCCACCGGCACATAGGCCTGCGCCGGGTTGCACAGCGCGACGAACTGGCGGTCGAAGCCGACGATGTCGCAGCCCTGGCTAGCATCCCATCCGGTCATCTGCACGAAGGCCTGGTTGCAGTAGACCATCTGGCCCTCGCTGTCGAACACGACGAAGCCGTCCGGGCTGAGGTCGAACACCGCGTTCAGGCGCGCGCTGCGTTCGGCCAGCGCGAAGCGGGCGCGTTCACGCTCGGTCACGTCGGACTGCACGCCCACATAGTGCGTGACCTCGCCGTCGGGCGTGGCCACCGGGGCGATGGACAACTCGTTGAAGAACAGCGTGCCATCCTTGCGGTAGTTGCGCAGCACCACGGTGGCAGGTTCGCCCTGACGGACCGCCTCGCGCAGCACGGCGATCTCGGGCTGCTCGCGGTCTTCGCCCTGCAGGAAACCGCAGTTGCGGCCGATCGCCTCGCCCACGCTGTAGCCGGTGATCTTCTCGAAGGCCGGGTTGGCGTAGAAGATCGGCTGGCCCGGCACGCGCACGTCGCTGATGACCACGCCGTTGGTGGCGCACTCGAGCGCCCGGTTGTACAGGCGCAGCATCGAATCGACCCAGCGCTGGTCGGTGACGTCGCGCACGACGCAGGTGAAGCGCGTGCCGTGCTCGTCCTCGACGCGCGAGATGGCCACCTCGACCGGAAATTCGGTGCCGTCGCGGCGCAGCGCGCTCGAGTCGAGCCTGGCCATGCGGCTCGAGCGGATCAGCATGCCCTCCCGGGTGATGCGCTCGACTTCGTCGAAGACGAGAGCGGGCAGCAGGCTCGCGAGCGGCTGCCCGACCACCTGATCGGGTTCGACACCGAAGATGCTGCTGGCCGCTGGGTTGAGCATGACGATGCGCGCCTGCGCATCCAGGCCGAGGATGGCGTCGGGCGTGGCGTCGAGCAGCGAATGCACGCGCGCCTCGTTGTCGCGGATCGAGACGAGCTGCTTGCGCAGCGTCAGCGAGGCGTGGTTGAGCGCGTCGGTGAGTTCGGCCACTTCACGGCTGTTGCCCTGCTGCTGCAGCGTGAGGCCGACCTGCTCGCCCAGGCTGCGCGAGAAGCGCACCACGCGCTGCAGGGGCGCCAGCGAGCGCAACAGGAAGGTGTATACCGCAGCAATGGTGAGCAGCCCCACCAGCGCGATCGCTCCAACGAGTTCCCGCTGCATCTTCATGAGCTGCTCGCGCTCGCCGTGCTGGCTGAACAGCACGCCGATGTGGCCCAGGGGCATGATCGGGTCGACCGGCGCCCAGACCTGCAGCGCGTCGATTCCGGCCACCTGCACGGCGCGCACGCTGCCGTGGGCACCGGCCGGCGGCTGCGGCATGTCGGGCGGCAGGCTTCGCGCGATGATGCTGCCGTCGGCCAGCGCGCGCAGGCTCAACAGTGCCACGCCACCGCTGTCGCGCACGTCGATGCGCAGCACACCCGGCAGCCGGGCGATGTCGCGCAGGGATCTCTCGAGGCCCGACTCGTCGGCCTTCACCAGCAAGGGTGCGGCCGCGCTGGCGGCGGTGCGCGCGAGCGCGCCGGCCCATTGCGAGGAGGTCTGGAAGGCGGCATCCGCCGCACGCTGGCTCGACACCACGTAGAGCGCGCACATCGCCACCACCATCACGGCGACGAGCAGCACCAGCATCTGGTGCCGCAGCCTGCGGGGCCACAGAGCGGCGAGGGGCGTGCGGCTGAGGGAGTAGGTCATGTCATGGGCTCCGCGGGGTCGGACTTCGTTCAGGACGCCAAGGCGCCCAGGGGCTCGTCGTCGAGCAGGGCCGAGAACTGGGGGCGATGGCTGTTGATGCGCTCGCGCAGCGCGACCATGTCTTCCGCGCGATCGAGGAAGGTGTCCACCACCAGCGGGTCGAAGAGGCGGCCGCGTTCGCCGACCATCATCTCCAGCGCCTGCTTGTCCTGAATGGCAGGCCGGTAGCAGCGGTCCATCGTCAGCGCGTCGAAGTAGTCGACCGCGGCGACGATGCGCCCGGACAGCGGGATGGCCGCGCCCGCCAGGCCGCGCGGATAGCCGCTGCCGTCGAAGCGCTCGTGGTGCGACAGCGCCACCTCGCTGGCCAGCTTGAACAGCGGCACCTCCGAAGCGCCCAGGATGTCGGCGCCCATCTGCGCGTGCCGGTTCATCACATCGCGCTCCTCGCGCGTCAGCGGGCCGGGCTTCTTCAGCACGTTGTCGGGCACGCCGATCTTGCCGATGTCGTGCATCGGCGCAGCCATGCGCAGCAGCTTGGACCATGCCGCGTTCTGGCCCAGAGCCAGCGCGAGCGCCTCGGCGAGGAAGCCCATGCGCACGATGTGCACGCCGGTGTCGTCGTCGCGGAACTCCGCCGCGATCGACAGCCGCAGCAGCGCTTCGTGGTGCGCCCGTGCCAATGCGCGCAGCGCGTCGTTGCGCTCGCGGTACACGCGCCCGAGGTCGGCGATCACGCGCTCGAGCTGCGCCTGTGCCATGGCCGGATCGGCCAGTCCGAGCGCGGCCTGGGCGCTCTCGGCTTGGAGCGCGTAGGGAAGCTTGCCCATCGCTGCCTCGCAGGCGTTTGCGTCGAAGCTCACGCGGCTGCGACGAGGCGGTCGATCGTCTCGATCAGCTGCAGCGGGCTGAACGGCTTGACGAGGTAGTCGTCGGCGCCGGCCTGCTGGCCCGCCTCGCGGTCGCGGGCCTGGCCACGTGCCGTCAGCAACACGACCTTGAGGCCCGACAGCTTGGGGTCGGACTTGATGCGCTGGCAGACCTGCAGTCCGTCGAGTTCGCCAGGCATCATCACGTCCAGCAGTACCAGGTCGGGGCCGACGGCCGATGCCATGCGCAGGCCGAAGGCGCCATCGGCGGCCTCGTGGATCTCGTAGTCCTCGAACTCCAGCGTCATGCGGATCAGCTTGCGGATGTCGGGCTGGTCTTCGACGATCAGGATCTTCTTCATGGTGCTTGCCTCTCGGTTGGATTCAGGGTTTGGCCGCGCGGTTGTCTCGGCGCCGCGCCATCAGCGCGGCCAGGTCGCGGGCGTAGACCTGCGCCTGCGCGATGTCCATGTCGACCGCCTCGTTGCGGAACGGTGCACCGGTGGGCAGGTCGATGAGGAAGTTGCGCTGGCCGTCGTCGTGCTCCTCGCGCAGTTGCCCGCCGTGCTGGGCAACGATCTGCTGGCACAGCTTCAGCCCGATCAGGTCGCGCGAGGCCAGCCTGGCGCCCGCTTCGGACGTGCCGCGCCCCTTGGAGGACGAGACCGTCTCCATCGGCGTGGATTCTTCGCGCGCCGCCACGAAAGCGCCGCTGTCGCGCAGCACGATCAGGGCGCGCGGGCCCATCTGGCGGTGCTCGATCTCCAGCGAGCCGCCCGGGCGCGCCGCGCGCACGGCTGCCTCGAGGCACTCGACGAACACGCGCTTCAACCAGTGCTCGCTGCCGTAGATCGCCGCGAGCTGTGTCTTCGGGCCCTGCGCCGTGAAGCGCGCCTTCAGGTTGCGTGCACGCGCCAGCGGCTCGACCTTCGCCCAGGCCTGCTGCAGCAGCGGCCACAGTTCGATGCGGTCGTTTCCGACCAGGGATTCGCTGCCCCACACCGAGGCCAGATCGATCAGCTTGCTGAGCACCTGCGTGACCTCGTCGACCTGGTCGCACAGCGCGTCCAGCGCATGCACATCGCGGTCGTTGCGCGCCATCACGAGCGACTGGGTCAGTGCGCTCAGCGGATCGCGCAGATCCGAGCGGATCACCATCATCAGGTTGTCGAAGCCGACCACGGCGTGTTCGTCGGCACTGTCGGTGACCAGCACCATCGCGTCGTCGCGCGACAGGCCGGGCAGCACCTTGCAGCGCAACTCCGGCACCGGCTCGCCCGGGCCGGTCGGCTGGCCGCAGATGGTGACCGTGCGCGACGTCTGCTCGATCACCGTGCCGTTCACGGCGTTGATCAGCGTCGGCTCCTGCAACCGCGAGCCGGAGTTCAGCCGCATCTTGGCGGCCGCCTGGGCGTTGGAGAACCTCACGAGACCGTCTCGAGAGACCCAAAGCATCCCAGGTTGCAGATTTTCCAGCAATTCCGATAGTGTTGCGTGCATTTTGGTGGCTCCGTGGTTGCACTTTAATCATTGATAGCATTTGCTGCAATCTTCGCCGAGCCGACTTTCGTGCTGCCCGTCACGCTCGAGGCGGATCGTTCGGGCCCGGGCCAACGGCCTGCCGGCGCGTGGCTCCCCTGGGACTTGCCAGGGAACAAGCAGGCCCTGTGAGCGTTGGTGTCGGCCGCTTGTCAGGGCCGAGGAACGGCGGCACACTGGGTTTGACGACCTCGCGTCGACCGCCCTTCCGGCCCCCTCCCGCCCGCCCCCCATCTCCCGCCTTTCCAGCCTCCCTCACCCGTGCGAAAGGAGTACCCATGAACCTGACGATCAGCGGTCACCACCTTGAAGTGACGCCCGCTTTGCGAGAGTACGTGCTCACGAAGTTGGACCGTGTCACACGTCATTTCGACCAAGTGGTGGACATCACCGTGCTGTTGTCAGTCGAGAAGCTGAAGGAGAAGGAGCGAAGGCAGAAGGCGGAAGTCACTGTGCACGTGAAGGGCAAGGACATCTTCGTCGAGCAGTCTCACGAGGATCTTTACGCGGCGATCGACCAGCTGATGGACAAGCTGGACCGCCAGGTTTGCCGCCACAAGGACAAGTTGCAGGACCATCACCACGTGGCGGCCAAGCGCATCGAGTCGGCCGCATCCTGAGCGGCACCACCCTGAATCGGCGGCCCTGCGGGGCCGCTTTTTCATGGCCTCGGCCCGTGAACCCGGGGGCACCCTACGTTGCTGCGACGCAGCAGGCAGCGCACAATGTGCCCATCCAAGCGTTGTGGTCGACGCCCTTCCCAGGGGGTCGACTTCATAATTCCGTCACCTGTCACTTGTCATGCGGCTGCCGCGGCCACGAGCCCGGGAGTCCCCACGAACCGCCGATGAACCGCCTTGCCGCCATCCTGCCCGCCAGCAATGTGCTCGTCGACGTGGACGCCACCAGCAAGAAACGCGCTTTCGAGCAGGCCGGGCTGTTGTTCGAGAACCAGCACGCCATCGCCCGCGCCATCGTGGCCGACAACCTGTTCGCCCGCGAGCGGCTGGGCTCCACCGGGCTCGGCCACGGCGTGGCCATCCCGCATGGCCGCATCAAGGGCCTGAAGAATCCGCTGGCCGCGGTGCTGCGGGTGCAGCAACCGATCCCGTTCGATGCGCCCGACGACGAGCCTGTGCTGCTGCTGATCTTCCTGCTCGTACCGGAAGCGGCCACGCAGCGCCACCTGGAGATCCTCTCGGAGATCGCAGAGATGCTGTCGGACCGCGAACTGCGCGAGCGCCTGAAGACCGAGCCGGAGGCGGCCAAGGTCCACGAATTGATCGCCAACTGGGAACCGCTGAAGTCGGTGGCCTGACAAGCAAGCGCGCCAGCCCCCAGTGAAACCCACCGTCATCAGCGCCGAGGCGCTGTTCGAGGAACACCGGCCCGCGCTGCAGTGGGAGTGGATCGCCGGGCACGCGCATCCGGAGCGCCGCTTCGACGAGGCCGCGGTGCGCAACGCACAGTCGGCCGCCGACCTGGTGGGCTACCTCAACTACATCCACCCATACCGGGTGCAGATCGTCGGCCGCCGCGAAGTCGCCTACCTGAACGAATCGACGGCCGACGTGGCCGAGCGCCGCATCTCGCGCATCGTGACGCTGGAGCCACCGGTGCTGATCGTCGCCGACGCCCAGGTGCCGCCGGACAAGCTGGTGGCGATGTGCGACCGCGCCGAGATCCCGCTGTTCGCCACCGCCGAGTCCGCCGGCCATGTGATCGACGTGGTGCGCGGCTACCTCAGCCAGCACTTCGCCGAGCGCACCACGCGCCACGGCGTGTTCATGGACATCCTCGGCCTGGGCGTGCTGCTCACCGGCGAGTCGGGCCTGGGCAAGAGCGAACTCGGTCTGGAGCTGATCTCGCGCGGCCATGGCCTGGTGGCCGACGACGCGGTGGATCTGTACCGCGTCTCGCAGACCGCGCTCGAAGGCCGCTGCCCCGAGCTGCTGATGAACCTGCTCGAGGTGCGCGGCATCGGACTGCTGGACATCAAGGCCATCTTCGGCGAGACCGCGGTGCGGCGGAAGATGCGCCTGAAGCTGATCGTCCACCTGGTGCGCAAGGAAACGATGGACCGCGAGTTCGAGCGCCTGCCCTACGAACCGCTGTACGAAGACATCCTCGGCGTGCCGGTGCGCAAGGCGGTGATCGCGGTGGATGCGGGCCGCAACCTGGCCGTGCTGGTCGAGGCCGCGGTGCGCAACACCATCCTGCAGCTGCGCGGCATCGACACCTACCAGGAATTCATCGAGCGCCACCAGAAGGCGATGCTCAAGCCGGATTGATCGCCAGAAGCGACGTCAGCGGCCCCGGTGCGGGCAGTTCTTCTTGGTGCAGACGGCGTACAGCGCCAGCGCGTGATCCTGCAGCTCGAAGCCGCGGGAGCCTGCCACGGCCTTCTGGCGCTTCTCGATCTCGGCGTCGAAGAACTCCTCGACCCGGCCGCAGTCCAGGCACACCAGATGGTCGTGGTGCTTGCCCTCGTTCAGCTCGAACACCGCCTTGCCGGCCTCGAAATGGTTGCGCGACAGGATTCCGGCCTGTTCGAATTGCATCAGCACGCGGTACACCGTGGCCAAGCCCACGTCCGACCCTTCGGCCAGCAGGTGCTTGTAGACATCCTCGGCGCTCATGTGGCGTTGGGTGCTCTTCTGGAACACCTCGAGCACCTTGATGCGCGGCAGGGTGGCTTTCAGCCCGCTGTTCTTGAGCTCGTCGGCATGGGTCATGGCAGCTCGCGGAGGGTTCGGCCCGGATGGTGCCGAACGCTAGAATCCGGCGATCATATCGAGGTTGCAGTCGCCACCGGCTCGCGCCCCCAAAGCCACCATGCCCTCTCGCTCCCGCCTCGCTGCGTGCTCCCTGGTCGCCGCGATCGCCGCCACGGGCTGCGCTTCGCTGCAGTCTTCCGACAACTTCCTCGGCGTGGTGACACCCTACCGCGTCGAGGTCGTGCAGGGCAATGTGGTCACCAAGGAACAGGCCGAGGCCGTCAAGCCGGGCATGTCGCGCACGCAGGTCCGCGACATCCTCGGCTCGCCGCTGCTCACCGACGCGTTCCACGCCGACCGCTGGGACTATGTCTTCACCATCCGCCGCCAGGGCGCCGAGCCGCAGCTGCGCCGCATCGTGGCACGCTTCGACGGCGAGACCCTGAAGAGCCTGGACACCAGCAGCGAGCTGCCCGCCGAGCGCGACTTCGTCGCCTCGATCGACACCTTCAAGACCTCGCGCCAGTCGCCGCCGCTGGCGCTGACCGACGAGCAGGTCAAGGCCCTGCCGGTGCCGCCCAAGCCGCCGGCGCCCGCGGCCGAGCCGGTCGGCCCGACACGCAGCTTCCCGCCGCTGGAGCCGGCCCGATGAGCGCGCTGCGCATCGCCGTGGCCGGCGCGTCGGGCCGCATGGGCCACATGCTGATCGAGGCCGTGCGTGCCAGCAGCGACCTGCAGCTCTGCGGCGCACTCGACATCCCCTCCAGCCCGGCGATCGGGCAGGACGCGAGCGCCTTCCTCGGCGCCGCCAGCGGCGTGAGTATCACCAGCGATCTGCACGCCGGCCTGGCCCATGCGCAGGTGCTGATCGACTTCACGCGGCCGGAAGGCACGCTGGCGCATCTGGCGGCATGCCGAGAGCTCGGCGTGAAGGCAGTGATCGGCACCACCGGGCTCAATGACGAGCAGAAGGCGCAGATCGCCGAGTTCGCTAAGCACAACGCCATCGTGCTGGCGCCCAACATGAGCGTGGGCGTGAACGTGGTGCTCAAGCTGCTCGATGTCGCCGCGCGTGCGCTGAAGGAAGGCTACGACATCGAGATCATCGAGGCGCATCACCGCCACAAGGTCGATGCGCCCAGCGGCACGGCGCTGAAGATGGGCGAGGTGGTGGCCGCCGCGGTGGGCCGCGACCTGAAGGACTGCGCGGTCTATGCGCGCGAAGGCGTGACCGGTGAGCGCGACCCGTCGTCGATCGGATTCGCCACCGTCCGCGGTGGCGATATCGTCGGCGACCACACCGTGCTGTTCGCCGGCACCGGCGAGCGCGTGGAGATCCGCCACCAGGCCACCAGCCGGGCCAACTTCGCGCAGGGCAGCCTGCGCGCGGCGCGCTTCCTGGCCGACCGTGCCACCGGCCTGTTCGGCATGGACGCCGTACTCGGCCTCGCCTCATGAGCGGCCTGGCGCATTTCTGGTCGCAGGGTGACGCCATCACGCGCGGCGTGGCCCTGCTGTTGCTGCTGATGTCGGTCAGCGCCTGGGTGGTGATCCTCTGGAAGGGGTGGCTGTTGCGCCGCGTGCGCAGCGACATCGCGCGCGCGGTGCCGGCCTTCTGGGCTGCGCCCACGCTGGACGCCGGCGCCAAGCAACTGCAAGCCTTCGACCGCGAAGCCGCGCTGCGCCCCCTTCTCGCCGCGGCCCTGGCCGCGCCGCGCGGCGACACGCTCGAGTCGCGCGGCCACGCCGAGTCGCAGCTGACGCGCCGGCTGCGCGACGCGCTGCACGCAGTGCTCGCGCAGTTGCAGTTCGGCCAGGTGCTGCTCGCCTCGATCGGCAGCACTGCCCCTTTCATTGGTCTTTTCGGCACGGTGTGGGGCATCTATCACGCGCTCGTGGCCATCTCGATGGCCGGCGCGATCAGCATCGAGAAGGTCTCGGGCCCGGTGGGCGAGGCGCTGGTGATGACGGCCGCCGGCCTGGCGGTGGCCATCCCGGCCGTGCTGGCCTACAACGTCTTCGGCAAGCTGGTGGGCGCCTGCGAGGCCGAGCTCGAAGGCTTTGCGCACGACCTGCGCGAGATGGTCACCGACGCGGCAAGGGCACGCTGAGATGGCCTTCGGTCGCCTCGAACGCACCACCGGCCCGCAGCCGATGAGCGACATCAACATGACGCCGCTGATCGACGTGATGCTGGTGCTGCTGGTGATCTTCATGATCACCGCGCCGCTGATGACCTCGGCGCTCAAGCTCGACCTGCCGAAGGCCGAAGGCGCCCAGCCCAGCGACGCGCCGCAGTCGATCTCGCTGTCGCTGGATGCGCAGGGACAGATGTTCGTCGGCGACGAGAAGGTCGACGAGCCCACGCTGCGCGCCCGCGTGGCACAGGCCGCGCGCCTGAATCCGATGACCGAGGTGCAGTTGCGCGCCGACCGCAGCGTGCCCTACGGTCGCGTCGCCGAACTCATCGGCCTGGTACAGACGGGCGGCCTGAGCCGCATCGGCTTCGTCGCCGAGCCGGCCAAGCCCTGAGCGTTCAGCGCAGCGCCGCGAGTTGAGCGGCCGGCTCCGACGCCAGTGCCCAGTGCACCGCCGCCGGAGGCTGCACGATGAACTGGTTCGGGTCGACCGGCTGGCCCGGAGCGTCGCGCTTGGCGGCCACGGCGGGATGCTCGTGGTTGGCGTGTCCGCGCACGAGCGCGAGCCCGGCCGGATGCCCCACGATGAAGGTATTCGGGTCGATGCCCACGGCAGCCACAGGCGCGCTGCCCCGCAGGGCCGGGTGGGCGCCCACGGTCTGGGCTTCGACGTTGCTGGCGGCGGCCAGCGCGGCCAGGAGCATCACGGCTCCGATGACGATGTTCTTGCGGTTCATGGTATGGAGTCCCCAATGGGCCCGATGCGGGTAGCGCCGGGCGGATGCAGTCGATCCGGGATCAGTGTAAACCCTATGTTGCATCGCAGCATGAGCCGGCGCCCAAGTCCGTGCTGCAGTCCCCGGAATCGGGGGCCGAACGGCCCGGCGGCGGGCCGAGAAGGCCCCTTCCTATAATCGACCGCCACTCCAGAAGCGCGCAGCGCCACCCCATGAGCCCCGACTTCAAGCCCAGCGAGATCGAGCGTGCCGCGCACGCCGCCTGGAAGGCCGCCGACGCCTACCGCGTGACCGAGGATCCGCGCAAGCCGAAGTTCTATGCCTGCTCGATGCTGCCCTACCCCAGCGGCAAGCTGCACATGGGGCACGTGCGCAACTACACCATCAACGACATGCTCACGCGCCAGCTGCGCATGAAGGGCATGAACGTGCTGATGCCGATGGGTTGGGACGCCTTCGGCCTGCCCGCCGAGAACGCGGCGATGAAGAACAAGGTCCCGCCCGCGAAGTGGACCTACGAGAACATCGCTCACATGAAGGGCCAGATGCAGGCCATGGGCCTGGCCATCGACTGGAGCCGCGAGGTCGCCACCTGCTCGCCCGAGTACTACAAGTGGAACCAGTGGCTTTTCCTGAAGATGCTGGAGGCCGGCATCGCCGAGCGCCGCACGCAGGTCGTCAACTGGGATCCTGTCGACCAGACCGTGCTCGCCAACGAGCAGGTCATCGACGGCCGCGGCTGGCGCAGCGGCGCGCCGGTCGAGAAGCGCGAGATCCCCGGCTACTACCTGAAGATCACGCAGTACGCCGAAGAACTGCTCGAGCACGTGCAGAAGCACCTGCCGGGCTGGCCCGAACGCGTCAAGCTGATGCAGGAGAACTGGATCGGCAAGAGCGAAGGCGTGCGCTTCGCCTTCACCCACGACATCCACGGCGGCGACGGCACGCTGATCGGCGCCGGGCGGCTGTACGTCTTCACGACGCGCGCTGACACCATCATGGGCGTGACCTTCTGCGCCGTGGCGCCGGAGCATCCGCTGGCGCTGCACGCCGCGCACTCGAACCCGTCGGTAGCCGCCTTCCTCGAGGAGTGCAAGGCGGGCGGCACCACCGAGGCCGAGCTCGCCACGCAGGACAAGAAGGGCGTGCCCACCGGGCTGGTGGTCGAGCACCCGCTGACGCACGAGAAGATCCCGGTGTGGGTGGGCAACTACGTGCTGATGGGCTACGGCGACGGCGCGGTGATGGGCGTGCCGGGCCACGACGAGCGCGATTTCGCCTTCGCGAAGAAGTACGGTATCGACATCCTGCAGGTCGTGCACGTCGACGGCGAGCCGCACTTCAGCTACGACCACTGGCAGGAGTGGTATGCCGACAAGTCGCGCGGCGTGACGGTCAACTCCGACCTGTACAGCGGCCTGCCTTACCAGCAGGCCGTCGACGCGGTGGCCCAGGCGCTCGCCCACAAGGGCCTGGGCGAGAAGAAGACCACCTGGCGGCTGCGTGACTGGGGCGTGAGCCGCCAGCGCTACTGGGGCACGCCGATCCCGATCATCCACTGCGACGAGCACGGCGCGGTGCCGGTGCCGGAGAAGGACCTGCCGGTGGTGCTGCCCGAGGACCTGATCCCCGACGGCTCCGGCAACCCGCTGAACAAGTGCGAGGCCTTCCTGAAGGTGGCCTGCCCGAAATGCGGCAAGCCGTCGCGGCGCGAGACGGACACGATGGACACCTTCGTGGACTCGTCGTGGTACTTCATGCGCTACTGCGACCCGAAGAACGACCTGGCCATGGTCGGCGCCGGCACGCAGTACTGGATGCCGATGGACCAGTACATCGGTGGCATCGAGCACGCCATCCTGCACCTGCTGTACGCGCGCTTCTGGACCAAGGTGATGCGCGACCTGCACCTGGTGAAGGTCGATGAGCCCTTCACGCGGCTGCTCACGCAGGGCATGGTGCTCAACCACATCTACTCGCGCAAGGGCGACAAGGGCGGCGTCGAGTACTTCTGGCCGCACGAGGTGGACAACACCTTCGACGCCGAGGGCCGCGTCACCGGCGCGAAACTGAAGAGCGACGGCTCGTCCGTGACCTACGAAGGCGTGGGCACGATGTCGAAGTCGAAGAACAACGGCGTCGACCCGCAGGAGCTGATCGACAAGTACGGCGCCGACACCGCGCGCCTGTTCGTCATGTTCGCCTCGCCGCCGGAGCAGACGCTGGAATGGAACGACGCCGGCGTCGAGGGCGCGAACCGCTTCCTGCGCCGGCTGTGGAACTTCGGCGTCAAGCAGGGCGACGCGATCCGCGCCGCCGATATGCCCGGCGCGGCGCTGGACGACGCCGCCAAGGCGCTGCGCCGCGAGGTGCATGCGGTGCTGCGCCAGGTGAGCTACGACTACGAGCGCATGCAGTACAACACCGTGGTCTCCGGTGCGATGAAGCTGCTCAATGCGCTCGAAGGCTTCAAGGGCAGCGCGCCCTCGGTGCTGCGAGAAGGCTTCGGCATCCTGCTGCGCGGCCTCTACCCGGCCTGCCCGCACACCACCTGGGTGCTCTGGCAGGAGCTGGGCTACGCCCGGCAGTTCGGCGACCTGCTCGACGCGCCGTGGCCGCAGGTCGACGAGGCCGCGCTGGTGCAGGACCGCATCGAGCTGATGCTGCAGGTCAACGGCAAGCTGCGCGGCTCGATCCAGGTTGCGGCCGATGCCGACAAGTCCAGCATCGAGGCCACGGCGCTGGCCAGCCCGGACTTCCACAAGTTCTCGCAGGGCATGGCGATCAAGAAGGTCATCGTGATCGCCGGCCGGCTCGTCAACGTCGTCGTCGGATGATCCGTCGGCAGGCGCTCGGCCTGATCGGCGCCGCCGCGCTGGCCGGCTGCGGCTTCGAGCTGCGCCGCGCGCCGGAGCTGCGCTTTCGCACGCTCGCGCTGGCCGGGTTCGGGCCGAAGTCGCCACTGGCCGAGGAGCTGCGCACCAGCATCGACGCGAGCCAGACCACCGTGGTCGTCGATTCGGCGCCCAAGGCGCAGGTGGTGCTCGAGGCGCTGGCGGATGCGCGCGAGAAGAGCGTCGTCGCCAGCACCGCCTTCGGCGAGGTGCGCGAACTGCAGCTGCGTTCGCGCTTCCACTTCCGGCTGCGCACGCCGCAGGGCCGCGAATTGATCCCGGCCACCGAGATCCTGTTGACGCGCGACATGAGCTACCGCGAGTCTGCGGCGCTGGCCAAGGAGCAGGAAGAGGCCGCGCTGTACCGCTCGATGCAGAGCGACATCGTGGCGCAGGTGCTGCGCCGACTGGCCTCCGTGCCCGCCCCCTGAACCGACCGTCATGCAAGTCCGTGCCGACCAGCTCCCCCAGCACCTCGCCAAGGGCGTGAGGCCGCTGTACACCGTGTGGGGCGACGAGCCGCTGCTCGCGCAGGAGGCCGGCGACGCGATCCGCGCGGCAGCGCGCGCGGCGGGTTGCACCGAGCGCCAGGTGCACACCGTCAGCGGCGCGCACTTCGACTGGAGCAGCCTGCTCGGCGCCTCGCAGGCGATGAGCCTGTTCGCCGACCGCCAGCTGATCGAGATCCGCATCCCCGGCGGCAAGCCCGGCAAGGACGGCTCGGAGGCATTGCAGCGCTACTGCGAGCAGCTCGGCGACGAGGTCGTCACGCTGATCCAGCTGCCCAAGCTTGACCGCACGCAGCAGAGCAGTGGCTGGTTCAGCGCGCTCGACGCCGCCGGCGTGACGGTGCGCGTCGACCCGGTGGAGCGCAAGGCGCTGCCGCAGTGGATCGCGCAGCGCCTGGCGCAGCAGGGCCAGCGCGTGCAGGGCGGCGACGAGGGCCAGCGCACGCTGGCGTTCTTCGCCGACCGGGTCGAGGGCAACCTGCTCGCAGCACACCAGGAGATCCAGAAGCTCGGCCTGCTCTACCCGCCCGGCGAGCTGGGCTTCGAGCAGATCGAGGCGGCGGTGCTCAACGTCGCGCGCTACGACGTCTTCAAGCTCGGCGAAGCGGTGCTGGCCGGCCAGGTGGCCCGCGCGCTGCGCATGCTCGAAGGCCTGCAGGCCGAGGGTGAGGCGGCGGTGCTGGTGCACTGGACGCTGGCCGAGGACATCCGCGCGCTCAAGCGCGTGCGCGATGCCGTCAGCGGCGGCAAGCCGCTGCCGATGGCGCTGCGCGAGAACCGCGTCTGGGGCGTGCGCGAGCGCCTGTTCGAACGCGCCGTGCCGCTGCTCACCGACAACGGCCTGGCCGCGCTGCTCGAGGCCGCGCAGGTCTGCGATGGCCTGGTCAAGGGCCTGCGCCACCCCGATTGGCCGCTCGACGCCTGGGAGTCGCTGCGCCGCCTCGTGCTGATGCTGATCGAGCAGATCGGCAGCGCGGCACCGGCCGGTGGACGTGCCCGCGTCGTCAGCACGCGGCTGGCGCTCGGCGCCTGAGCGGCGCAGCGCTTCAATAGCCGCGCGAGCGGTCGACGAGATTCGCGACCGGCTCGCCGGCTCGCCACCGCCTCACGTTCGCCGCGGCGATGGCCGCCGCGCTTCGCGCATCGGTCTGCGCCGCCACGTGCGGCAGCACGGTCACGCGCGGGTGCGCCCAGAACGGGTGATCGGCCGACAGCGGCTCGCGGTGGAACACGTCGAGCACGGCATGGCGCAGCTGGCCGGCATCGAGCGCGGCGAGCAGGTCGGCATCGACCACGTGCGCACCGCGCGCCAGGTTGACCAGGCTCGCACCGCGGCGCATCGCGGCAAGGCGGCGCGCATCGAACAAGCCGCGCGTGGCCGGCGTCAGCGGCAGCAGGTTGAGGACGATGTCGCTGGCGGCCAGCAGATTGTCGAGCTGGCCCTCGCGTGTGCTCCAGCCGGCGACGCGGTAGCCGTTCGCGTCGAGCCGCCGCACCACGGCCCGGCCCATCTGGCCGAGGCCGAGCACGGCCACGCGCACTTCGTCGGCACGGCGCTGCGGATGCGGCAGCCAGCGGCCATCCCGCTGCTGCACCGCGTAGTCGACGAAGTCGCGCTGCAAGGAAAGCACGGCCCACAGCGCCGTCTCGGCCATGGCCTCGTTCATCGCCGGGTCGACCATTCGCGCCAACGGCACCTCGGGCGGCACGCTGTCGTCGGCAAGCAGGCGGTCGACGCCGGCCCACAGCGACTGGATCAGGCGCAGCTTCGGCAGGCCGCGCAGCGCGCCAGCGGGCGGGTTGGCGACGATGGCGATGTCGATCGCGGCCGCATCGGTCGGCTCGGTCACGAGGGTCTCTTCAGGCAGCGCGGCGCGCAGCAGATCGAACCATTGCGCGCGCTCGGCCGCATCGAACTCGCCGGCCAGCAGGATGCTCATGCCGCCGCCGTCGCCGCGCGCAGCTGCGTCAGCGCGCGTTGCACCGTCTGCTCGCGCACCGCCGTGCGGTCGCCGTCCAGTTGAAGCCTTTCGGCCAGCAGCACCTCATCGCGATGGGCGATGGCCAGCCACACCGTGCCCACCGGCTTGCCCGGCACCGCGCCGCCCGGCCCGGCGATGCCGGTGACGGCCACGGCCCATTGCGCGTAGGAAGCGCGCAGTGCACCGCTGGCCATCGCACGCACCACCGGCTCGCTGACGGCGCCATGCAGATCGATGAGCGTGGCCGGCACGCCCAGGCATTCGTTCTTCGCCTCGTTCGAGTAGGTCACGAAACCGCGCTCGAACCAGTCGCTCGAGCCGGCCACCGAAGTGCAGGCGGCGGCGAACAGGCCACCGGTGCAGGACTCGGCCGCGACGAGCTTCTCGCCGCGTGCGCGCAAGGCTTCGCCCAGCGCGAGCACCTCGGCCTCGAAGCGCTTCACCAGGCCCTCCACAGCGCGATCACCAGCAGCGTGCACAGCGCCGCGACGAGGTCGTCGAACAGGATGCCGAAGCCCTGCGCCCAGCCGATCGGCTGGCTGCGGCGGATCTTGAACAGCTTGTCGGCCCAGGCCACCGGCCCCGGCTTGGCGGCGTCGAAGAAACGGAACAGCACGAAGGCCCCTGCCTGCGCCCAGAAGCTGGCCGGAGTGATCAGCCACAGGATCAGCCAGAAGGCGACCACCTCGTCCCAGACGATGGCGCCCGGGTCCGCCGTGCCCATGTGGCGTGCGGTGGCGGTGCAGGCCCACCAGCCGACGGCCAGCGAGCCGAGCAGCACCGCGGCCCAGTGCAGGTCGCCCAGGCCGGGGCGCAGCAGCAGGTAGGCCGCCCAGGCCCACAACGTGCCGACCGTGCCGGGCGCGAACGGCGCCAGGCCGGCGCCGAAACCGAGCGCGATCGGATGCGCCGGGTGGCTGAACATGAATCGCCAGCTGGCGCGGCGCGCCGGCGTCATGGGCGGATTCAGCGGCGGGTTCACCGGCGGCGGGGTCGGCGGGAGGGCGTTCACGAGCGGAAATGGTCGAAGGAGCCGAAGGTGTGCGGCACCGGTCGACCGGCGGCATCGACCAGCCGCAGCGCCGCACCGGCCTCGATGCGGCCGATGCGCGTGGCGGCCACGCCAGCGAGGCGCGCCGCAGCCTGCACCGCATCGGCCGAGGCGGGTGCGGCGGTGAAGATCAGCTCGTAGTCGTCGCCGCCGGCCAGCGTGCACTCGCGTTGCCAGGCCAGGCTCTGCACGGCCAGCACGACGCTGCGCGGCACGGCATCGACGTCCACGATCGCACCCACGCCGGAGCGGCGCAGCACATGGCCGAGGTCGCCGAGCAGCCCGTCGGACACGTCGATCGCGCTCGTGGCGATTCCACGCAGCGCCAGGCCGAGCGCCACCCGCGGCTGCGGCTGCTCCATCGCGGCGCGCACCGACTCGAAGGCCGCCGCGTCCAGCGCGAGCTGGCCGCGGAACACTTCGAGCGCCAGGCGCGCATCGCCGACCGTGCCGCTGACGTAGAGGTCGTCGCCCGCGCGGGCCCCCGAACGCAGCAGCGCCTGCCCGGGCGGCACCTCGCCCATCGCGGTGATGCAGATGTTCAGCGGGCCCTGCGTGGTGTCGCCGCCGACCAGCTCGATGCCCTGCGCCTCGGCCAGCGCGAACAGGCCACGCGCAAATCCCTCGAGAAACACCTCGTCGGCACGCGGCAGCGCCAGCGCCAGCGTGAATCCCAGCGGCTGCGCGCCGCAGGCGGCCAGGTCGCTGAGGTTAACGGCCAGCGCCTTGTGGCCGAGCCGCTCCGGCGCCACCGTGGACAGGAAATGGCGGCCCTCCACCAGCATGTCGCTGGACACCGCGATCTGCATGCCGGCCAAGGGCGCGAGCAGCGCGCAGTCGTCGCCGATGCCCAGCGTCGCGCGCCGCACCTCGCGGGTGAAGTACTTGCCGATCAGGTCGAATTCGCCGAGGGACATGCCGCGATTGTCGCCGCGCGGCGTCACGCCTCCGGGCCGACCTCGCGCAGGAGATTCGCGAGCTCGACGGCGGAGCGCACGTCCATCTTCTCGAACACCCGTGCGCGGTGAACCTCCACCGTGCGCACGCTGATGTCCAGCGCGTCGGCGATCAGCTTGTTCGGCCGGCCCTCGATGACCAGCCGCATCACGTCGCGCTCGCGCTCGGTGAGCTCGGCCAGCCGCTTCTTCACCGACTCGCGGCCGAGCCGGGCGCGGATCGCCGCCTCGCTGCGCTGGAGCGCCTGTTCGATGCGGTCGACCAGCGCGTTGTCGGAGAACGGCTTCTCGACGAAGTCGAAGGCGCCGCGCTTGACGGCAGCCACCGCGGTGGGCACGTCGCCATGGCCGGTGAGGAAGATCACCGGCAGCGCGCCGAGCACGCCGCGATCGGCCAGCCGCTCGAACAGCGACAGGCCGCTCATGCCGGGCATGCGCACGTCCAGCAGCAGGCAACTCGGCGCGCCGGGCCAGTCGGCCAGCGCCTGCGGCGACTTGCCGGCGAGCATGGCCTCGAAGGCCTCGGCACTGGCAAACCCTTCGGAGAGCAGCCGGCGCGAGCGCAGCAGCCATCCCAGGGCGTCGCGCACCACGTCTTCGTCGTCGACCAGATAGACGATGGGCAGGCCGAGGGCAGCGGCGGAGTTCATCAGGGCAGTTCGGCAGCGGAGTCCGGAGTCTCGGCCACGGGCGCCGCCGCAGCGGCACGCTCCCTGGCCTCGGCCGGCAGGGTAAACCGAAACTCGGTACCCCGGCCAGTGCCGACGCTGCCGAGGTTGACGAAATCCAGCGCACCGCCGTGCTGCTCGATCACCGTGCGGCACAGGCTCAGGCCCAGGCCCATGCCTTCGCTGCGCGTGGTGAAGAACGGCGTGAACAGCCGATTGGCCACATCGGCTGCGATGCCCGGCCCGCGGTCGACGACGCTGAAGGTGACCCAGCGTTCGTGCGTCTGCCGCGCGCGCAGCGTGAGAACGCGGTCGGCCAGCTCGGTATTCGTCTCCATCGCCTGGATGCCGTTGCGCGTCAGGTTGAGCAGCACCTGCTCGACCATCGTGCGATCGCACACGACGCGCGGCGGCGGGTCGGGCAGATCGAGTTCGATGCGCGTGCCGCTCTTGCGTGCCTGCAGGCGCACCAGAGGCATCACCGCGTCGAACAGCACATCGGCACGCACCGCCTCGCGCGCCTGCTCGCGGCGGCGCACGAAGTCGTGCACGCTCTTGATGACACGGCCGGCGCGCTCGGCCTGCTCGGCAATGCGCTGCGCAGCCTGGCGCAGCATGGCCGGTGCCTCGGGGTCGGCAGGCCCGCCCGACTCGAGCAGGTTCAGCGACCCCGCCGCGTAGCTGGCGATCGCCGCCAGCGGCTGGTTCAGTTCGTGGCTGAGCAGCGAGGCCATCTCGCCCACCGTGGCCAGCCGCGCGGTGGCCTGCAGGCGCTCCTGCTGCTGGCGCGAGAGCTCCTCGACGCGGCGCTGTGCGCTGACATCGAGCACGCTGCTCATCCAGCCGGTGTGGCGGCCCTGGCCATCGACCAGCGGGGCCTCGAAGATCAGCACCGGGAAGCGCTCGCCGTTTCGGCGCATGAAGATGGTCTCGAAGCCGGCGCGCGCTTCCTGCGTCGAGCGCCCGGGAACGGCCGGCGGCCCGCCCAGGCGCACGCTCTGTCGGCGCGCGTAGTCCGCGGCCAGCTCGGGCGGCCAGTAGGGTGGCGTGCTCGGGCCCATCAGCTCGGCCTCGCTGAAGCCGACCATCTCGCAGAACGCTGGGTTGACGTGGGTGATGCGTCCGCTCAGGTCGCGCGCGCGCAGCCCGGTGACGAGCGAGTCTTCCATCGCCTTGCGGAACGACAGCGCCTCGGCCAGGCGCGCTTCCGCGCCGGCACGGCGGCGCACGTCGCGCACCAGCAGGCCCACCACCACGGCGAGCGCCAGCGACAAGCCGAACACCAGTGCCACGGCCAGGTTCGGGATCAGGCTCGGGCTGCCGACGGCACTGTCCACGCGCAGCTGCAGCCCCTGGCCCGGCAGGTCGATGACACGCTCGGCAACGAATACGCCGGCGCCGCGCCGCGCACCGGCGCGCGCCAGGCGCGTGCCGTCGCCCTCGATGAACGAGAACTCATGGCCGCGCGACATTTCCGCGCCGACCGATTCCTCGAGCAGGCGGCCGAGCGCGAGCGTGGCGATCACCACGCCGTCGGGCCGGCCGGCGCGTTGCAAGGGCACGCACAGGTCCATCACCTCCAGGCCCAGGCCATCGCTCAGGGGAACGAAATAACTGCGCGAGAAGGCCGGTGCGGCCAGCCGCAGCGCGCCGGCGCAGGCGAGCTGCGCCTCGAGCTCGATGTCCCCCCGTGCGATGCGGGTGAACACCGGCCCTTGGTAGGGCGAGTCGACCGCGTCGGTGATGTCCATGCGCGGGTCGCGCCGCTCGATGCGCATCAGGTCGCGTCGTGAATGAAGCAGCGTCGCGGCCTCGCTGCGCCAGCGTGCCGCGCCGGGGTCGTTCCATTGCAGGGCCTGCAGGCTCTGCTGATGTCGCGACAGGGCCTGGCGCACATCGGCCGCCGCCGCCGTGGCAGCGGCTTCGACCATGTCCTGCGCGCGCACGCGCTCGTAGTTGGCGGTCAGGAACACGAGCAACGACTGCGCCACCACGAGCAGCGCCACCAATGCGCCCCACAGCACGAGCCGCCGCCCACGCGGGCGCGATGGGGGTGCGTCGATCGACAGGGGTTCGTTCATGGCGCGGCTCAGCCGCGAGTATTCACGCGGATGGGTCAAAGCAGATACGCAGTTTCGCGCATGGGTTCATGCCGAAGCTGCAGCCACACTTCGCCCTGGAACGTCGGGGCCCACTCCTACAATCCGCTTCCCTGCGCCAGCGGGGCGAGCCACCAGACACAGCGAGACAACGACATGTCCAACGCCGACGACAAGCGCGCCGAACTGCGCCGCGCAGCCCTCGAGTACCACGAGTTCCCGACGCCGGGGAAGGTGGCGATCGCGGCCACCAAGCAACTCGTCAACCAGCGCGATCTGGCGCTGGCCTACTCGCCCGGCGTGGCGGCGGCCTGCGAGGAGATCGTCGCCGACCCGGCGAACGCCTTCCGGTACACCTCGCGCGGCAACCTGGTGGCCGTCATCACCAACGGCACCGCGGTGCTGGGCCTGGGCGACATCGGCCCGCTGGCGGCCAAGCCGGTGATGGAAGGCAAGGCGGTGCTGTTCAAGAAGTTCGCCGGAATCGACGTGTTCGACATCGAGGTCGCGGAGAAGAACCTCGACAAGCTGATCGACATGATCGCGGCGCTCGAGCCCACCTTCGGCGGCATCAACCTCGAGGACATCAAGGCGCCGGACTGCTTCTACGTCGAGCGCGCGCTGCGCGCACGCATGAAGATCCCGGTCTTCCACGACGACCAGCACGGCACGGCCATCGTCGTCGGCGCGGCGATGCTCAACGCGCTGAAGGTCTCGGGCAAGGACATCAAGAAGGTCAAGCTGGTCGCATCGGGCGCGGGTGCAGCCGCGCTGGCTTGCCTGGGCCTGCTGCTCAAGCTCGGCCTGCCGCGCGAGAACATCTGGGTGACTGACCTGGCCGGCGTGGTCTACGAAGGCCGCAAGGAGTTGATGGACGAGGACAAGGCGCAGTTCGCGCAGAACACCCCGCACCGCACGCTCGCCCAGGCCATCGTCGGCGCGGACATCTTCCTCGGCCTGTCGGCCGGCGGTGTGCTGAAGAAGGAGATGGTCGCGACGATGGCCGCGAGCCCGTTGATCTTCGCGCTGGCCAACCCGAACCCGGAGATCCTGCCCGAAGACGTGAAGGCGGTGCGCGACGACGCGATCATCGCCACCGGCCGCACCGACTACCCGAACCAGGTCAACAACGTCCTGTGCTTCCCGTACATCTTCCGCGGTGCGCTCGACTGCGGCGCGACGACGATCACCGACGAGATGGAGATCGCCGCGGTGCACGCGATCGCCGAGCTCGCGCAGGCCGAGCAAAGCGAGGTGGTGGCCGCGGCCTATGCCGGCGCCACGCTGAGCTTCGGACCGGAATATCTGATCCCCAAGCCCTTCGATCCGCGGCTGATGATGAAGATCGCGCCGGCGGTGGCGAAAGCGGCCGCCGATTCCGGCGTGGCCTTGCGGCCGGTGAAGGACTTCGACGCCTACCGCGAGAAGCTGCAGACCTTCGTCTACGCCTCCGGGCAGACGATGAAGCCGATCTTCGCGCTGGCCAAGCGCGCCGCGACCAAGCGCGTGGCCTACGCCGAGGGCGAGGAGGAACGCGTGCTGCGCGCCGTGCAGGTGGTGGTCGACGAGGGTCTCGCGCGGCCCACGCTGATCGGCCGGCCGGCGGTGATCGCGCAGCGCATCGAACGCTTCGGCCTTCGCCTGAAGGAGGAGCTCGACTACGACGTGGTCAACGTCGAGAACGACCACCGCTACCGCGATTTCTGGCAGACCTATCACCAGATGACCGAGCGCCGCGGCGTGACGACGCAGGTCGCGAAGATCGAGATGCGCCGGCGCCTGACGCTGATCGGCTCGATGCTGCTGCACAAGGGCGAGGTCGACGGCATGCTCTGCGGCACCTGGGGCACCACGGCCTCGCACCTGTTCTACATCGACCAGGTGATCGGCAAGCGCCATGGTGGCAGCCCGAGCACGCAGCAGGACGTGCGGGTCTACGCCTGCATGAACGGGCTGATGCTGCCGGGTCGCCAGGTGTTTCTCGTCGACACCCATGTGAACGCCGACCCGAGCGCCGAGGAGCTGTCCGAGATCACCGTGATGGCCGCCGAGGAGATGCTGCGGTTCGGCGTGCAGCCCAAGGCCGCGCTGCTCTCGCACTCCAACTTCGGCACCAGCGACCACCCGAGCGCGGCCAAGATGCGCCGCACGCTGGCGCTGC
This sequence comes from Rhizobacter sp. AJA081-3, assembly GCF_017795745.1. Taxonomy (GTDB): domain Bacteria; phylum Pseudomonadota; class Gammaproteobacteria; order Burkholderiales; family Burkholderiaceae_C; genus Piscinibacter. The sequence continues at coordinate 4,592,640 of NZ_CP059067.1, forward strand.
TGCGCGAGCAGGCACCCTGGCTGGAAGTCGACGGCGAGATGCACGGCGACGTGGCGCTCGACGGCGAACTGCGCCACGCCTTGATGCCGCGCAGCACGCTCAAGGGCGACGCCAACCTGCTGGTGCTGCCGAACATCGATGCCGCCAACATCTCCTACAACCTGCTGAAGACCGCGGCCGGCGGCGGCATCGCGATCGGGCCGGTGCTGCTCGGCGCGGCCAAGCCGGTGCATGTGCTGACGCCGTCAGCCACGGTCAGGCGCATCGTGAACATGACGGCTCTGACGGTCGCTGACGCCAACGCGGCACGCTGACACGAATCGGTCATGCAGAGCGATTGAATGCCTCGCCAAGCCCGGCGTATTCCTGGGGGTTTGCTGCGCCGCACACGATGTGGCGCACCCCTGGACTGCGCTGCCTACCGCCTCGGAAGCTCGACTCATCAAAGCGATATCCAACAGTGAGCAGCCACTAGCGTAACCTGCTCTCTGCCCCAATTTGAGGCAGCGGCTTGAGGTTTTGCGCCCGTTTCTGTACCATCACGGTTTCTGGATTCAGGGATTACCCGTGTCTTCCTCCGGTCGGTCGCTGCGGTGGCAGGTGCTTCGCAAGGTGGGGCTCGCCGCCGTGGTGGCCGGAGCGAGTCTGGCAGGTGCAATGCTTCCGAACGAAGCGCTGCAGGCCAGGGAATCGGTCTCGTCCCGGGTGTCGCTCGCCGAGCTGCCACCCGAGGCCGTGAAGACACATCGGTTGATCCTGTCCGGCGGGCCCTTCCCGTATTCGAAGGATGGCTCGGTGTTCGGTAACCGTGAACGGCAGCTTCCCGCACAAACGCGCGGCTTCTATCGCGAATACACCGTCAAGACACCGGGCGCATCCAACCGGGGAGCCCGACGGATCGTCTGCGGCGGGAAGACGCCCACCGCACCGGAAGCCTGTTACTACACCGCCGATCACTATGCGAGCTTCCGCCGCATCGTGGAGTGAGCGGCGCCAGCGGAATCACGTGACACGAGGAGGAACGAGACCATGCTCTTGCAGACCGTCCGTCCAAACATTGTTCAGGCCATACGCGCGTACCGCGTCGAGGATCTGATGGCCGCCGCCGAAGGCGCCGGCCAGCACTTCCTCTATGCGAACCTGACCGCTGCGCAGTCGAAGCAGGAGGTGCTGGAGAGCATCGCCCAGTCGTTCATGTTCCCTGCCCACTTCGGCAAGAACCTGGACGCGCTGTACGACTGCATGACCGACCTGGTGCACAAGTCCGGCTCGCAGCCGGGTTTCGTGGTGGTGCTCGAGCAGTTGCCCGACAACCCCCGCTTCGACCGCGAAGCCCGCGAGCAATTGCTCGACGTCTTCCGCGACGCGGCCGACTACTGGGGGGAACGACGAATACCGTTCAGGTGCTTCTATTCTTTTCAGTAGCCCGCTCCCAGGAACAAGGGTCATGGGAGCGGGCGACGGAAACGACCCAGAGCGTCGCCGAGAAGCCGGCCAAGCCGGCGGCCAAGAGCGCCGCCAACGCCAGCTTCGGCATGAACATGCCGATGATGAGCAGTGCGTTCGACACCGCGATGTGGCTGAACGCGGCTTGAGACCGCCTCGACGCTGAACTTCGACGGCGGCCTGCGGGCCGCCGTTGTCATTGGAGCACCCGGCAGGCGGCGACCAGCGCCAGGTATTCGGCCACCGGCACCTCTTCTGCGCGCCGCTGCAGGTCAAACGGCGCATCGCAGCCACGCGCCTCGAGCCAGCGGCCCAGCGTGTGGCGCAGCAGCTTGCGGCGCTGCGAGAAGGCGACCGTGACGAGTTCGCCGAGCAGCACCGGGTCCACCGCCTGCGTGCCCGGCAACGGCTGCATGCGCACCACGGCCGAATCCACCCGCGGCGGCGGCTCGAACGCCTCGGGCGGTACGTCGAGCAGCGACTCGATGTCGTAGCGCCACTGCAGCATCACGCTCAGGCGCCCGTAGTCCTTGTTGCCGGGGCTGGCGGCCATGCGCTCGACCACCTCCTTCTGCAGCATGAAGGTCTGGTCGACCACGCGCGAGGCCACCGAGAGCAGGTGGAAGAGGATCGGCGTCGAGATGTTGTACGGCAGGTTGCCAACCACGCGCAGCGGCTGGCCGAGCCGATCGGCCAGCGCCGCGAAATCGACCTTCAACACGTCGGACTCGACCACGTCGAGCCGCGTGTTGCGGCGCAACCGCGCCGCCAGGTCGCGGTCGAGCTCGATCACCGTCAGCCGCTCGCAGCGCTCGAGCAGCGGCCCGGTCATCGCGCCAAGGCCGGGGCCGATCTCGACCAGCGCCTGCCCGGGCCGCGGGTCGATCGCCGCGACGATCGCGTCGATCACCCCGGCATCGGCGAGGAAGTGCTGCCCGAAGCGCTTGCGGGCGATGTGGCCCATGGCCTCAGAGCGGCGCTTCGCGCATCTCCACGTAGGCACGTGCGCGCAGTTCGCGCAGCCACTCCGTGTAGGCGTCGTCGAACTTCTGCTCGCGCAGCACGTTGCGCGCCTGTTCGCGCTGCTGCTTGATGTCCAGCGACACGGCCCGGCGGTCGGTCACCTGGATCAGGTGCACGCCGAAACGCGACACCACCGGTTCGGAGATGCCGTTGATCGCCAGCCGGTTCATGGTTTCCTCGAACTCGGGCACGAAGGTGCCGGCCCCGGCCCAGCCGAGGTCGCCACCGAGCGCAGCACTGCCGTCTTCGGAGTTCTCGCGGGCCAGTTGGTCGAAGCTCGCCTTGCCGCCCTCGATCTGCTGCTTGAAGCCGGCCAGACGCTTTTGCGCTGCCTCGGCAGACAGCTGCGCCGACGGGCGCAGCAGGATATGGCGCGCGCGCGTCTGCTGCATGCGGAATGCCTCGCCCTCGCGCTTGTCGACCAGCTTGAGCAGGTGGAAGCCGGCGCCGGTGCGCAGCAGCTCCGGCGCCACCTCGCCGGGCTTGAGCGAGCGCACCGTGGACACGAACACATCGGGCAGGCGCTCGGCGGTGCGCATGCCGATGACCCCGCCGGCGGCGCGGTTGCTGTCTTCGGAGAGTTCACGCGCCACCACCTCGAAGGCTTCGCCCGCCTGCACGCGCTTCTGTGCGGCTTCGGCCCGTTCGCGGCGACGCGCCGTGTCGGCGGCGCTGGCACCTTCGGGCACCGTCACCAGGATCTGCGCGATGTTGTACTCGGCCACGGCGCTGGCGGCTTCACGGCGCTTGTCGAGGTACGCGTCGACGTCGGCGTCGGTGACACGGATGCGCGCCTGCACCTCGCGCTCGCGCACGCGTTCGGTGAGCAACTGGTCGCGCACGTTGGTGCGAAAACGCGCGTAGTCGATGCCTTCCTTGCGCAGCCGCTCGCGCAACTGCGCCATGGTGATCTGGTTCTGCACGGCCACGTTGCCGACCGCGCGGTCGAGGTCGACGTCGTCGACGCGCTGGCCGCTCTCTCGCGCATGGGTGAGCTGCACGCGCTCGTCGATCAGCGCGTCCAGCACGTCGCGGTACAGCTGATCGTCGGGCGGAAGCGTGGCGCGCTGCCGCGCCGCGTCGGCGCGCACGCGGCTGATTCGCGTCTGCACCTCGGAGGCCGTGACGAGCTCCTGGTTGACGATGGCGACGATGTAGTCGCCGTTGCGCAATGGCGCAGCCTTGCCTTGCGCGTGCAGCAGCGGCGCGGCGGCAGACAGCAGGAGGGCCAGCAGCACGGGCCTCAGGACGAACAGGGCATCAGTCATAGGTACTCAGCACGGCAGGCGTGCTGCGCTCATCGCGCAGCAGCCGGTAGCCAGGGATATTGTCCTTCAAGACCTGCAAGGGGTTGGAACCGAGCCGGGACAGGCCGACCAGCTCCAGTTGCAGCAGCAAGCGCGTGGTCGCCTCGCTTCGGCCGGTGGACAGCCGTTCGGCCACCACGCGCCCGATCCAGCAGCCGGCGTCGTACTCGAGGCCGAGCACCGAATCGGTGATGCGGCTGTCGCGCACGCTGTAGTTGATGCGCCCGACGCTGTACCAGCTGCCCTGGCAGGCGCCCCCTGCCGAGCCCTCGGCTGCGGACTCGAGCGGCGTGCGGCCGTACAGCGGCCACTGCCAGCCCAGCTCGACCTGCTCGCTCAGGCCACGTGCCAGGCGATAGGTGGCGCCGAAGGTTCGGTACGGGCCCGGCGAGTAGCGCGCGCCGATGATCGAGCGCACCGTGCGCTTCAAGTCGGGGCTGTACTGGACCGAGCCGTCCAGCGTCCAGCGCTTGTAGAGATTGGTCGAGCCGAGCAGCAGCACGTCGGAGAAACGCTGCGTGAGCGGGGTGCACTCGGGCGCGAGCAGCGGGTCGGCGGAGGGGGTGCACTCCGAGGTGATCTTCTGGTCGCGGAACAGATAGCGCTGCACCACGCCGAGCCGCAGGGCCTCGGCGCCGCTGGCCGGGTCGAGGAATCGGGTCGTCACGCCGGCGGTGAGCTGGTGGGCATCGGAAACGCGATCGACGCCCGAGAACGAGTTCTCGGCGTACAGCGATTCGAAGTTGAAGTCCTTGGGTGCCGCATCGAACGCCAGCCGCGCGTCCTGCGTGCGGTACGGCGTGTTCACGTACATCAACCGAGGCTCCAGCGTCTGCAGCACGTCGCGGCCGAACCAGTTGGCCTCGCGCTCGAGCTGCCACTGGCTGTCGACGCTGAAGGTCGGGATGGCGCGCGACAGGCCACGCCGGCCGCCCAGCGGCTCGTCCAGCGAATAGGCCGCCGCATTGAGCGACAGCCGCGGCGTCAACGTCCAGCCCGGCGCGACGAAAGGCCGCGCGACGCTGCCCAGCGCGTGCCAGCGAACGCCCACCGGCCGTGCCTCGGCGAGCAGGTCGCCGCGGCCGTCGGTCGGCTCGGCAAATCGGTTCAGCTCGGTCTCGAAGGCGAACTCGAACCCCTGGCCCGCACGATGAATACCGCGCAGACCGACCTGCGGCGCGCGGTCGTAGGGCGACTCGATGCGGCTCGCGTCGTCCTGGAGCACCTGCCAGCGCTGCACCCTGGCATAGCTTGTCCAGTCGCCGAAGGGTCGCTTGGCCTGCAGGTCGGTGGCCAGCAGGCGCGGCGTGACGCTGGCAACAGCGCGCGGGAAGTCCTTCCAGTAGGCATCGTCAGAGACGCGCAGGCCGGTGAACTGCATCGTCGCTCCCAGCGGCAGCTCGCTCTCGTGGGCGAGGTTGAGCGCGTAGCGCGACCGGCCGGTGAGGCGGTCGTTGGGCAGCAGGTGCAGGTTGGCCGTGCCCTGATAGCGCGGCTCGAGGTAGCGGAACTCGGTCTCGGCACCGATCCCGCGCTTGGCCGACAGCAGTGGCGTCAGCGTGGCATCGCGGTTCGGCGCGATGTTCCAGTAGTACGGCATCGAGAACTGCAGGCCGCTCTTGCTGTCCAGGTTCACGCTCGGCGGCAGCCAGCCCGACTTGCGCGCGTCGGTCAGCGGGAAGCTCAGCACCGGCGCGCCAAGGATCGGCACGCCATAGAAGCGCAGCACGGCGTGCTCGGCGATGCCTTCGTTGGCCTCGAAGTCCATCTTCACGCGGTCGGTCGTCAGCAGCCAGGCCGGCCCGCCGGAGCCGTCGCTCGGGCAGCTGGTGTAGGTGGCGCCGGTGGCCACCGCGCGCTGCTCGTCGAGGAAGTCGATGCGCCGTGCCGTGCCGCCCGCACCGGTGCGCCCGAAGTAGTAGGTCGGCTCGAGGAAGAAGCCTTCGAAGCGCTGCACGTGCAGCTGCAACTCGGGGCCGCTGTAGACGTTGCCGTCGCGGCTGATGCGCACCTGGCCGCGCGCCAGCGCCAGGTCGTCGGGATGGTCGTAGCTCAGGCGGTCGGCGCGGATCACCAGGCCGCCGCGGCGGAATTCGGCGTCGCCCTCGGCCAGCGTCTCCAGGTCGGGCCGGCCACGCAGTTCGCGCGCGCGCAGGATGATCGGCAGCGCCCGCGTGCCTTCGCCGCGGGGCAGCGGCTGAAGGTCGGTGGCCGTGCGCAACTCGATGGCCTCGGCGGGCGCCGCCCCCTGAGCGCGCACGATGCCGCAGGCTGCGAGCGCCAGCAACAGCGGCGTTCGGCGCAGGGCGCGAGGCAGGGACGAGCGAGTCGAGCGAGGCACGTGCGGCAGTGAGAGCGGAGCACCGTGCGGCTTCGTCGGCGCGCGCATCGGAAGCTGCGCGCGTCCGCGGGACGGCGGGGTGGTTTGTAGAATCGATTATCCACGAGGGCCCTGCCCCGCAACGCCTTGACCCCATCTCCCGACTCCACTGCCATCGCCTGGGCCGACCCGGCACGCCGAACGGCCTTCGAACAGTGGCTGGCCGGCATCGCCGCGCGGCATGCCCTGGCCCCGGCGACACTGCGCAGCGCCTCCAGCGACGCGAGCTTTCGCCGCTACCTGCGCATCGACGCTGCCGACGGCGCCAGCTACATCGTCATGGATGCTCCGCCGCCGCAGGAGGACGTGCGCCCCTTCGTCGCCGTGGCCGCCATGCTGCAGGGTGCCGGCCTGCACGCGCCCGAGGTGCTCGAACAGGACGCCGCGCAGGGCTTTCTGCTGCTCACCGACCTGGGCTCGCGGTTGTACCTCGACGAGCTTCACGCTGCCGTTGCACGCCGTGACACGAAACTCGCCGACTCGCTGATGCGCGACGCCATCGCCGCTCTGGTGCAGTGGCAATCGCGCGCCGATGCGCGCGGCATGGCGCCCTACGACGACGCGCTGCTTCGCCGCGAGCTGGCACTGTTTCCCGACTGGTGCGTGACGCGAGAGTACGGCGTCGAGTGGTCGGCCGAGCAGCAGCGGCAGTGGCAGGCCACGTGCGACCTGCTCGTCGCCAGCGCGCTGGCGCAGCCCACCGTGGCGGTGCACCGCGACTACATGCCGCGCAACCTGATGCTGGCGCAGCCCAACCCGGGCATCCTCGATTTCCAGGACGCAGTGCGCGGCCCGATCAGCTACGACGTCGCCTCGCTGCTTCGCGATGCCTTCATCTCCTGGGACGAAGCCCAGGAGATCGACTGGGCGGTGCGCTACTGGGAGTCCGCGCGGCGGGCGGCGCTGCCGGTGCCCGACGACTTCGGCGAGTTCTGGCGCCAGCTCGAATGGATGGGCCTGCAGCGCCACCTGAAGGTGCTGGGCATCTTCTGCCGGCTCAAGCACCGCGACGGCAAACCGAAGTACAGCCAGGACCTGCCGCGCTTCTTCGCCTACGCGCACAAGGTGGCGACGCGCTACAACGGCCTGGGGCCGCTGGCGCGGCTGCTCGAGCCGCTGATGGGCACCAGCCGCGTCGACGCGTTCTACTGAGCGGGCGTGGCTCGCCGCGTTTCGCAGCCGGCGGCGCTGAGCCAGGGGTCGCGGTCTTCGCCGCCGAACACGCCCACCAGGAAGTCGACGAAGGCACGCGTGCGCGCCGGCACGTGCTTGCGGGTGGGCATCGCCGCGTAGATCGTCGTGTTGAACAGGCGCCACTCGGGCAGCACGCGTTCGAGAGCGTGTTCGAGCAGCGCATCCTCGGCGACGAACGACGGCAGCCCGGCGATGCCCAAGCCATGCAGCGCCGCGGCATAGAGCATGTCGATGTGCGTGGTGGCCAGCAGCGGCCGCCTGGGCGTCAGCGTGACGGATTCGCCGCCGGGCTCGTCGTCTCCGAACGCGCCGCGCATGAACGGCACCTCGCGCATCGCACTGGGCAGCATCGCGTCGTGGTGCTCCAGTTCGCTCGGGTGCTGCGGCCGGCCCCGGCTGTCGAGGTACTGTGGCGATGCGCAGGCGATCACCTCGCTGCGCGCCAGGCGACGCGCGACGAAGTCGCCGTCGAGTGGCCGCCTGGCCACCGACAGGATGGTGACGTCGAAATTCTCGTCGACCGTCTCCACCGGCCCCGGCGCCGAGAGCTCGATCGTCACCTTCGGGTACTGCTCGTGGAACGTGGGCAGATGCTTGGCAAGCTGGTGGACGGCGAAGGCCGGCGGCGACAGCACGCGCAGATGGCCGCGCGGCTCGCTGGTCGCGGCACTGGCCAGCGCCTCCGCCTCCTCCACTTCGGTGAGCACGAGTCGCACGCGTTCCAGGTAGAGCTCGCCGATGTCGGTCAGCGCCAGGCGCCTCGTGGTGCGGTTGATGAGCCGCGCACCCAGGTGATCTTCGAGATCGGCCACCAGGCGCGTGACGACCGCCGGCGAGAGGTTGAGCTCGCGTGCCGCGCCGGCAAAGCTGCCGGCATCGATGACCCGCGAGAACACCCTCATCGAATGCAGCCGGTCCATTTCAACCCCTTGATTGTTTCTAAGTTCGCAATGCCGTGTTCGATGTTATGCCCTTTATTGATTGATCGGCAATGCCTACAGTCCACTTCATCGATGAGCCCAACGCCACGACGCAGTGACTCACCGAGGCTGGACACGACGGCAAACAACAACAAGGCCGCCCTGCCCGGAACCGTCAAACAACCTGTACTGAAGGAATTCATCATGAACAGCAAGCAACTCTTCGCCGCCGCCGCCTTTGCCGTGATCGGCACCTCCGCCTTCGCCGTCGAGGCCGAGCAGATCCCGACGCAATCCGGCCAGCTGACCCGCGCCGAGGTGCAAGCCGAGGTGGTGCGTGCCCGCACCGCCGGCGAACTGACCTTCGCCAGCGACAGCTACGGCGGCTTCAAGGCCGTGACCTGGGCGGCCCGCAAGTCGCCGCTGGACCACGCCGCCAGCCGCAGCCGCGATGAAGTGCGCGAGGAAGCCCGCGCCGCCGGCCGCACGTCGACGTTCAACCAGAACTACGTGGGCGGCTGAGCCAGCCTACCCCTGCGCTTCGCGCGACAAGGCCGCCTTCGGGCGGCCTTTGTCGTTGGCGGGCCGACAATACGCCGCCTGCCGAAACCACCGACATGCTGCGAATCACCGAACTGCGACTGCCGCTGAACCACCCCGAGCCCGCGCTGCGCCATTCCGTGCTCGAACGGCTGGGCATTGCCGACGCCGCGCTGCGAGGATTCACCCTGTTCCGCCGCGGCTACGACGCGCGCCGCAAGAGCGACATCGTGCTCGTCTACACGCTGGACTGCGAGGTCGACGACGAGGCCGCCGTGCTGGCACGCCACGCGGGCGACCCGCACGTGCGCGCAGCGCCCGACACACGCTACCGCTTCGCCGGCCACGCGCCGGCGGACTTCGCCGCGCGCCAGCCGCTGCGGCCGATCGTCGTGGGCTTCGGCCCCTGCGGCCTGTTCGCCGCGCTGATCCTGGCGCAGATGGGCCTGCGCCCGATCGTGCTCGAGCGCGGCAAGGCCGTGCGTGAGCGCACCAAGGACACCTGGGGCCTGTGGCGCCGGCGCGAACTGAACCCCGAGTCGAACGTGCAGTTCGGCGAGGGTGGTGCCGGCACCTTCTCCGACGGCAAGCTGTGGAGCCAGATCACCGACCCGCGCCACCTCACGCGCAAGGTGCTCAACGAGTTCGTCAAGGCCGGCGCGCCCGACGAGATCCTCTACGTGAGCAAGCCACACATCGGCACCTTCCGCCTGGTCGGCATGATCGAGAAGATGCGCGCCGAGATCGAGTCGCTGGGCGGCGAGGTGCGCTTCAAGCAGCGCGTCACCGACCTGCGCATCGAGGCCGGCCAGGTGCGCGGCGTCGCGCTGGCGGACGGCACGCAGATCGACGCCGATCATGTCGTGCTCGCGCTCGGCCACAGTGCGCGAGACACCTTCGCGATGCTGCACGAGCGCGGCGTGTTCATGGAGCCCAAGCCGTTCTCGGTGGGCTTTCGCGTCGAGCACCCCCAGTCGCTGATCGACCGCGCGCGCTTCGGCCCGAACGCCGGCCACCCACTGCTCGGCGCGGCCGACTACAAGCTCGTGCACCACGCGAAGAACGGCCGCTCGGTCTACAGCTTCTGCATGTGCCCCGGCGGCACGGTGGTGGCCGCCACCTCGGAGCCGGGCCGCGTGGTCACGAACGGCATGAGCCAGTACTCGCGCAACGAGCGCAACGCCAATGCCGGCATCGTGGTGGGTATCTCGGCACAAGACTATCGCCAGGACAGCCGCTCCGACGGGCCGGTGAATCCGCTGGACGGCATCGCCTTCCAGCGGGCGCTGGAGTCACGGGCCTACGAACTCGGCGGCGAGAACTACGACGCGCCGGGCCAGCGCGTCGGCGACTTCATCGCCCGCCGGGCCTCGAGCGCATTCGGATCCGTGCTGCCCTCCTACACGCCCGGCGTGCGGCCGACCGACCTCGGCGAGCGCGGCCGCGAGAGCCTGCCGGTCTACGCGATCGAGGCGATCCGCGAGGCGCTGCCCGCCTTCGAGAGGCAGATCAAGGGCTTCTCGATGCCCGACGCCGTGCTCACCGGCGTGGAGACGCGCACCTCGTCGCCGCTGCGCATCACGCGCGGTCGCGACTGGCAGAGCCTGAATGTGAAGGGGCTGTACCCGGCGGGCGAGGGCGCGGGCTATGCCGGCGGCATCATGTCCGCGGGGGTGGACGGCATCGAGGTGGCCGAGGCGGTAGGCCGTTCGATGCTCGGACTGTCGCCGGCAGACGGTGGCGCCGCGGCGGGCCGCCGGCCGACGTTCACTGGGGCTTGACCAGCAGGTCCTGGATCGCCACCGACTTCACCGCGGCCTCGTCGCCCTCGCCGCCGAGGTAGGCGTTGAGCCGCTCGCGCATGTCGTCCGACAGGCGCGTGATGCCCTTGGGCGAGCCGATCTGTTCGCGCGTCTGCTGCGCGATGCTGACTTCCAGCAGCAAGCCGACCTGCTGCGTGTTGCGCTGGATGGTGTTCTTGGCCACGGCGCCCGGCACGTCCAGCGCCACGCGCGCCTTGACCACCGTGCCGTCGACCGTGGTGGCGCGCACCTGCGGCAGATTGACCCAGTCCGGCGCGGCCTTCACCGGCTCGACGTTCGACCACGGCAGGTCGACCCAGGACATGCCCACCGAGATGCCGATCGGCACGGCAAGCAGTGCCGTCACTGCGACAGCGATCAGCACGAGGCGCCGGTTGTCGGTGCCCGGCTCGGCGAGGATGGGGGGCGGGGTCGCGGCCATCGGAGGTGTCTGGAAGATCAGGCTCGATTAGAGCCGCACCGACACCGCCACAGCACCCCGATCAACGCAGCGAAAACACCGCTGATGTGTCGAGCGCCACGAAACCCGCGACTACGGGCAGGCCGCCATCACTTGTGCGACCGCTGCGGTCAGCTTCTTGCCGTACGGCACATGCAGGAACTCGTTCGGCCCGTGCGCGTTGCTCTTCGGGCCGAGCACGCCGCAGACCATCATCTGCGCCTTCGGGAAGCCCTGCTGCAGCATGCTCATCAGCGGGATCGTGCCGCCCTGGCCGATGTAGCCGCAGGGTGCACCGAAGTGAGCGCCCGATGCCGCGTTCAGCGCGTCGTCGAGCCAGGGTGCGAGGCTCGGCGCATTCCAGCCGCTGGCACCCTGTGCGCCGACGCGGCCATCGGCGGCGAAGGTCACACGGGCGTTGTACGGGGCGTTGTCTTCGAGCAGCGCCTTGAGTTCGGCGGCGGCGCGATTGCCGTCGACCAGCGGCGGCAGGCGCAGCGAGAGCTTGAACGCGGTATGGGGGCGCAGCACGTTGCCGGCGTTCTTCAGCTCCGGGAAGCCGTCGGCGCCGGTCACGCTCAGGGTCGGCTTCCAGGTCCGGTTGAGCAGCGCCTGCGTGGGATCGGTGGTGGTGGGCAGGGTCGGGCCGCCATCGGCGCCGCAGGCCCAGGGGAAGCGCTTCCACACTTCGTCGCCGAGGATGGCAGCGGTGGCACGCGCCTGCTCCAGCCGATCGGCCGGGATCTCGCAGTGGAAGGCCTGCGGCAGCAGGTTGCCGGTCTTCGAATCCTCCAGGCGATCGAGCACCTGGCGCAGGATGCGGAAACTCGACGGCACCAGGCCGCTCGAGTCGCCCGAGTGCACGCCCTCGGTGAGGATTTCCACGCGCAAGGTGCCGGTGACGTTGCCGCGCAGGCTGGTGGTCAGCCAGAGCTGGTCGTAGTTGCCGGCGCCGCTGTCAAGGCACACGACCAGCGCCACGTTGCCCAGTCGTGGGCGCAGCAGGTCGATGTAGGCGGGCAGGTCGAACGAGCCGCTCTCTTCGCAGCTCTCGATCACGCCGACGCAGCGCGGCCGCGGGATGCCTTGCTTGTCGAGCGCGGCGATGGCGGTGATCGAGGCATAGACCGCGTAGCCGTCGTCGGCGCCGCCACGGCCATAGAGAAGGCCGTTCTCGTACTTCGGCGTCCACGGGCCGAGGTCGTTGCGCCAGCCGTTGAACTCGGGCTGCTTGTCGAGGTGGCCGTACAGGCAGATGGTGTCGGTGCTGCCCGCCCGCGTGGCCGGCACCTCGAAGAAGATCACCGGCGTGCGCCCGGGCAGGCGCACCACCTCGAGCTTCAGCCCGGCGATCTTCTGGCCCTCGACCCAGCTCGCCGCATCGCGCACCACGCGTTCGATGTGCCCGTTGGCCTGCCAGTCGGCATCGAACATCGGACTCTTCGCCGGAATGGCGATGTAGTCGGTCAGCGCCGGGACGATCTCCTCGTCCCAGGCCTGCGCGGCGAAGGCGGCGATCGCGGTGGCTTCGTCGGGTTGCAAGGGCAGCAGCGGGTCGCGGGCGTTCATGGCGGGCTCCAGGCGGGGGCGGAGCAGCGAGTGTAGAACTGGCTCAAGGATGTTGCTGCAGCCAGGCCTGCAGGCGCGCGAACACCTGCGCCTGCTCAGGCTCGTTGAAGATCTCGTGGAACAGCGGTTCGAACACCTGAGATTGCAGCACCGCCTTCGGCGCCGCCGCAGCGAACTCGGCACTGCCACTCGGCGCCACGCAACGATCGCTGCCGGCCCACATCAGCAAGGTCGGCACGCGCCAGCGCGGCGCGAGGCCGCGCACGAAGTCGCCACCGTCGACGATGAAGCGCGTCAGGCGCGGCGTGATGCGGTCGTGCACCAGTGGGTCGGCCACGTAGGCTCGCACGACGGCCGGGTCGCGCGACACCCAGGCGGGATCCAGCCCGTTGGCCACGGCGAGGTTCGGTGCCAGCGGGCCGAGCGTGGCGAGCAGCAGCTTCTGGAATGCATTCATGCCGATGCGCAGGGCGGGGGACGACAGCACCAGTCCATCGACCTCGCGAAACCAGGCCGCCGGCGCGGCCTGCAGTCCCTCGGCAACAAAGCGCGCCGCGATCAAGCCGCCCATGCTGTGGCCGAGCAGCAGCAGCGGCCCGGGCGAACCGGCGCGGGCTGCGTCGATCACCAGCGCCAGGTCGCGCAGCAGCGCGTCGTCGCTGGCGATGCGGCCACGCTCGCCGCCGCTGCGGCCGTGGCCGCGGTGGTCGTGCGCCAGCACGCGCCAGCCCCAAGCATTCAGGTGCGCGGCGACATGGGCGTAGCGCCCGCCATGCTCGCCCAGCCCGTGCACGAGCAGCACGGTGCCGCGCGGGGCGGGATGCGGCCATTCGTGCAGGTGCAGGGGCAGGCCGTCGGCGGTGAAAAGGTTGGGTCTCATGGCACCAGTGTAGGCAGCCGAGGCTGACCATCGGGGTTGACAAGTGGCGGTGCCGCGTTAGCCTGATGGGCTGTCCCCGGAGTTCCCATGAACGAGTACTTCCAGCTGCAGCGCGACGGCAGCATCGCCCACCTGCAGCTGTGCCGGCCCGAGCGATTGAACACCATGGCGCCGGACTTCTTCCCCGCGCTGCGAGACGCGGTCCGCGCGCTGCATGACGAAGGCAGCACGCGCGTGCTGGTGGTGTCGTCGAGCGGCAAGCATTTCAGCGCCGGCATGGCGCTGGATGTGTTCGCCGGCTCTCCCCAGCCCGCGGCTGCCCCGGCGACGGATCGGCGCGACCCGAACGGCGAGGCCCAGCGCGAAGCCATCGGCGCGTTGATGAGCATGCTCGACACCAGCACGCCGCGCGCGCGGCTGAGTTTCCAGGAGTCTCTGCGCCGCCTGATCGACTGCTTCAGCGCACTCGACGAAGCGCGCTTCCCGGTGATCTGCGCCGTACAGGGCGGCTGCATCGGCGGCGCGCTCGACCTCGCGACCGCCTGCGACATCCGCGTCTGCTCGGCCGATGCCTTCTTCACCGTGCAGGAGATCCACATCGGCATGATGGCCGACCTGGGCGTGCTGCAGCGACTGGCCAAGATCGTGCCACCCGGCGTGGCGCGACAGATGGCCTACACCGGCGAGCGCATCGATGCGAAGCGCGCGCTCGAGGTCGGGCTGGTCAACGCCGTGCTGCCCGATGCCGGTGCGCTGCTCGACCATGCCATGGCGCTGGCGAAGCAGATTGCTGCCAAGTCGCCGCTCGCCGTGACCGGCAGCAAGATGGCGCTGAACCACGCCCGCGACCACGGCACCGCCGCAGCGCTGGCGCAGATGGCCGTGCTGCAGAGCGCGATCTTCGACACCGCCGAGATGGCCGAGGCGATCGCCGCCTGGAAGGCCAAGCGCGACGGCGAATTCGCCTCTTTGACACCGATCGCGAAGATCTGACGGCAGCTCGGACCGAGCGCTCGCCTGCAGACTTGCGGGCGTTTGGTTAGCATTCGTCAAGAAGTCTCGAGCACGCCGAGCCCACCGGCTCGCCCCCCGTGCACCCCCTGTGAAACCCGTCCCGCGGCCCATGAGGCCGCGCTGGACATGCCATTCGAGGTCAGGCCATGAACCCTGGTGCCCGCGCACTCGCGTTGACGCTGTCCCTTGCCGCCCCCACCCTGTTCAGCGGCTGTGGCCCGAGCCAGGCCCAGGGCGGGCCGCCGATGGCCCCGCCGGTGTCCGCCGCGCCGGCCGTGAGCAAGAACGTGCCCCTGTACGACGAGTTCAGCGGCCGCCTCGAGGCGGTCGAGACGGTCGAGCTGCGTTCGCGCGTCGCCGGCACGCTGCAGCGCGTGCACTTCCGTGACGGCCAGGAGCTCAAGCGCGGCGAGCTGATGTTCAGCATCGACGCGCGGCCCTTTGCTGCCGAACTGAGCCGGCTGGAAGCGCAGCTCGCCGCGGCGCGCAGTGCCGAGGGCCTGGCCGCCAGCGAGCTCGCGCGCTCGAAGAAGCTGCTCGAGCAGAAGGCCGTCTCGCAGCAGGAAGCCGACCAGGCCGAGGCCGCCGTGCGCAACGCCGCTGCCGTGGTGCGCGCCGCCGAAGCTGCGGTGTCGGCCGCGAAGCTGAACGTCGAGTACACGCAGATCCGCGCGCCGATCGCCGGCCGCGCGTCGCGCGCCAACGTCACCGCCGGCAACCTGGTCGGCGTGGGTGAGCCGGTGCTGACCACGCTGGTCGCACAGGACAAGGTGCATGCCTGGTTCGACGTCAGCGAGCAGGCTTTCCTGCGCACGCGCGCGCAGATGAAGCTCAACGCCACGCCGAAGGTCGAAATGGCCCTGGCCGACGAGAGCGGGTTCCCGCATGCCGGCGCCGTCGACTTCGTCGACAACCGGCTCAACCCGGCCACCGGCGCGATCCGCATGCGCGCGGTGTTCGACAACCGCGACCGGCGCTTCACCCCGGGGCTGTTCGCCAAGCTGCGCCTGGGCGGCGGCACCGCCACCGGCGCGGTGCTCACGCCCGAGCGCGCCATCGGCACCGACCAGACCAAGCGCTACGTGTTCGTCGTCGGCCCCGACAAGACGGCGCAGTTCCGCGAGGTGCAGCTCGGTCCGCTGGACGGCGGCATGCGCGTCGTCACGAGCGGCCTGAAGGCCGGCGAGCTGGTGGTGGTCAACGGCCTGCAGCGCGTGCGCCCCGGCGCGCCGCTGAACGCGCAGGTGCTGGCCGTCGATGCGCAGGGCATGCCGGTCGAGCCGCCGCCCCCGCCGCCTCCCGGCTCGGCCCCCGCGCCCACGCCGCCGGCCAGCGATGCCAAGGGCGCCTCGCCGAAGAAGGCGTGAGGCGCAGCACATGAACATCTCACGCTTCTTCATCGACCGGCCGCGTTTCGCGGCGGTGCTGTCCATCCTCATTTTCCTGGTCGGCCTGATCGCGCTGCAGCGGCTGCCGATCTCCGAGTACCCCGAGGTCACGCCGCCGCAGGTGGTGGTGCGTGCGCAGTTCCCCGGCGCCAACCCGCGCGTGATCGCCGAGACGGTGGCCACGCCGCTGGAAGAGCAGATCAACGGCGTCGAGAACATGCTGTACATGAACAGTCAGGCCTCGGCCGACGGTTCGATGACGCTGTCGATCAGCTTCAAGATCGGCACCAACCCCGAGGTCGCCGCCACCGAGGTGCAGAACCGCGTCAACCGCGCGCTGCCGCGTCTGCCCGAGGTCGTGCGGCAGATCGGCGTGACCACCGAGAAGAGTTCGCCGAACTTCATCATGGTGGTGCACATGGTCTCGCCGGACCAGCGCTACGACGCGCTGTACCTGCGCAACTACGCGGCGCTGAACGTGCGCGACCGGATGCTGCGCATCCCCGGCATCGGCACCGTGCTGACTTTCGGCTCGGGCGACTACGCGATGCGCATCTGGCTCGACCCGGGCAAGCTCGCCGCACGCAACCTCACCTCGGCCGACGTGGTGAAGGCGCTGCGCGAGCAGAACGCGCAGGTCGCCGCCGGCGTGGTCGGCGCGCCGCCCTCGCCCGGCCACACCGACTTCCAGCTTGCCGTGAACACGCAGGGCCGGCTGACCAGCGAGGCGGAGTTCGCCGACGTGATCGTCAGCGCCGACACCGCCGACGGCTCGCTCGTGCGCATCAAGGACATCGGCCGCGTCGAGCTCGGCCCGAACACCTATGCGCTGGGCTCGCTTCTGAACAACAAGGAAGCGGCGGCGATCGGCATCTTCCAGGCGCCGAACTCGAACGCGCTGGCGCTGTCGAGCGCGGTGCGCGCGACCATGGAGGAGCTGAAGGCGAACTTCCCGCCCGGCGTGGACTACCAGATCGTCTACGACCCGACGCGCTTCGTGCGCACCTCGATCGAGAAGGTCGTCTCCACGCTGGTCGAGGCGATCCTGCTCGTCGTGCTGGTGGTGGTGGTGTTCCTGCAGACCTGGCGCGCCTCGGTGATCCCGCTGCTGGCGGTGCCGGTGTCCATCGTCGGTACCTTCGCCGTACTGCTGGCCCTCGGCTTCTCGATCAACACGCTCACGCTCTTCGGCCTGGTGCTGTCGATCGGCATCGTCGTCGACGACGCCATCGTGGTGGTCGAGAACGTCGAGCGCAACATCGAGGCGGGCCTGTCGCCGCGCGACGCCGCGGTGCACGCGATGCAGGAGGTCTCGGGCCCGATCGTCGCCATCGGCCTGGTGCTGTGCGCGGTGTTCGTGCCGCTGGCCTTCGTCAGCGGCCTGGAAGGCCAGTTCTACCGGCAGTTCGCGGTGACGATCGCCATCTCGACGGTCATCTCGGCCTTCAACTCGCTGACGCTGTCGCCGGCGATGGCCGCCATCCTGCTGCAGCCGAACGACATGCCCAAGGACCGGCTGACGCGCGCGATGAACGCGCTGTTCGGCGGTTTCTTCCGCTGGTTCAACCGCGTCTTCAAGCGCAGCAGCGAACGCTACTCGCAGGGCGTGACCACGGTGGTGGCCAAGCGAAAGGTGCTCTCGCTGGTCATCTACGCGGTGCTGCTCGGCGCGGCCGTGCTGCTGTTCCTGCGCGTGCCGCCGGGCTTCGTGCCGCAGCAGGACAAGCAGTACCTGATCGGCATCGCGCAGCTGCCCGAGGGTGCGAGCCTGCAGCGCACGACCGAGGTGATGCGGCGCCTGTCCGACATCGCCACCGGCGTGCCCGGAATCAAGGACTCGGTGGCCTTCCCCGGCCTGTCGATCAACGGCTTCACCGCCGCGCCGAACGCCGGCATCGTGTTCTTCGGCCTCGACGAGTTCGAGAAGCGCCAGACGCCCGAGCTCAGTGCCGACGCCATCGTCGGCCAGGTGAACATGCGCCTGGGCGCGATCCAGGACGCCTTCCTGTTCGTGCTCTCGCCGCCGCCGGTCAACGGGCTGGGCAACGCCAGCGGCTTCAAGCTGCAGATCCAGGACCGCGCCGGTCTCGGCGAAGGCGCGCTGCAGGGCGTGGTGCAGCAGCTGATGGGGCGCGTCTACGGCAACCCGGACGGCGGCATCACGCAGTTCTTCAGCAACTACCAGATCAACGTGCCGCAGCTGTTCGCCGACGTCGACCGCACCAAGGCCAAGCAGATGGGCGTGAGCCTGACCGACGTCTACGAGACCATGCAGACCTACCTGGGCTCGCTGTACGTCAACGACTTCAACCGCTTCGGCCGCACCTTCCAGGTCATCGTGCAGGCTGACGCCGACTTCCGCGCCAAGGCCGAGGACATCGGCCGCTTGAAGATCCGCAATAACAAGGGCCAGATGGTGCCGCTGGCGGCGATCATGACGGTGCAACCCGCCTTCGGTCCCGGCGCGGTGACGCGCTACAACGGCTTCTTCTCGGCCGACATCAACGGCGCGCCCAAGCCCGGCGTGAGCTCGGGCCAGGCGCAGGCGGAGATGGAGAAGATCCTCGCCGAGACGCTGCCGCGCGGCCTGGGCTACGAATGGACCGAGCTGGTCTACCAGGAGAAGATCGCCGGCAACACCATGGCGCTGATCTTCCCGCTGTGCGTGCTGCTGGTGTTCCTCGTGCTTGCAGCCACCTACGAGAGCTGGACGCTGCCGCTGGCCATCATCCTGATCGTGCCGATGTGCATCCTCTCGGCGATGGCCGGGGTGTGGATCAGCGGCCTGCTCGGCGCGCCCGGCGACAACAACATCTTCACCAAGGTGGCGCTGGTCGTGCTGGTCGGACTGGCTTGCAAGAACGCCATCCTGATCGTCGAGTTCGCCAAGGACCTGGAAGAAAAAGGCGAGAAGCTGATGCACGCCATCGTGCATGCCACGCGCATGCGGCTGCGGCCGATCCTGATGACCTCGATCGCGTTCATTGCCGGCGTGATCCCGCTGGTGCTGTCCACCGGCGCGGGCGCCGAGATGCGCCGCGCAATGGGCATCGCGGTGTTCTCCGGCATGCTGGGCGTGACCTTCTTCGGCCTGTTCCTCACGCCGGTGTTCTACGTGGTGCTGCGCCGGCTCACCGAGAAGCGGCGCGCCGCCGCGGCGCACGCCAAGGCGGTGGCCCTGCTGCACGGAGGCGACCATGCGTGAGCGCCTGACCCTGACCACGCTGGCCGCCGCGGCCCTGCTCGCCGGCTGCGCCGCCGGGCCGGACTACCGCGCGCCGGCCGCCCCGGTCGAACCCGCGTTCGTGATGCCCGCGGCCAACGCCGAACCGGCCGCCGCGTTCTGGCGCGGCTTCGGCGACCCGGTCCTCGACACGCTGCTCGCCGATGCCGTGACCGCCAATGCCGACGTGCGGCTCGCGCAGGCGCGCCTGCGCGAAGCACGCGCGCTGGCCGGCGAGACCGATGCCGGCCGGCTGCCGACGCTGGGCCTGGGTGCCGGCGCCGGCCGCGGCAATCAGATCGGTTTCCCGATCGACAACTACGCCACCGTGTCGGCCAGCTTCAACTGGGAACTGGACTTCTTCGGCCGCACGCGCCGCGCCAGCGAATCAGCAGCAGCCCAGGTGCAGGCCGGCGAGGCCGGCGTGGCCGCCGCCCAGCGACTCGTCGGCGCCGAGCTGGCCACGCAGTACGTCGCCTTGCGCGCCTTGCAGCAGCGGCTCGTGGTGGCGCAGGAGTCGCTCGTCAACCAGCGCGAGTCGCAGCGCATCGTGCATTCGCGCGCCGACCTCGGCCGCGGCACGCCGCTGGACGTGGCGCGCGCGAATGCGCTGGTCGAGAGCACCGAGGCGACCATCCCGGCACTGCAGGGTGCGATCGAGCGCAGCGCGCTGCGCATCGCCACGCTGGCCGGCCGCAACCCGCGCGCGACGCTGGCGCTGCTTGCGGACACCAAACCAATGCCCAGCCTGCCGACCGCGAACGCCGAGGCGCTGGCCGCCGGCACGCCGCAAGGCCTGCTCGAACGCCGGCCCGACATCCGCCTCGCCGAACGGCAGCTCGCCGCGGCCACGGCCAACGTGGGCGTCGCGCGCGCCGACCTCTATCCGCGCGTCAGCCTGGTCGGGCTGCTGGGCTTCACCAGCACGCGCATGGCCGATCTGTTCGACGCCGCCGGGCGCAACACCAACCTCGGCGCGAGCCTGAGCTGGACGGCGCTGGACTTCGGCCGGCTGCGCAATCGCATCGGCGCGAGCGAGGCGCGTGCCCAGCAGGCGCTGGTGCAGTGGGAGCAGACCGTGCAGCTGGCGCTCGAAGAGACCGAAGGCGCGCTGTCTTCGTACACGCGCAGCGTGCAGCAGGCGGCGCGGCTGGAGAACGCGGCTCGCGAGGCGGCCGAGGCGGCGCGGCTGGCGCGCGTGCGCTACGAGGCCGGCGCGTCGGACTTCCTCACCGTGCTCGACGCCGAGCGCACGCTGCTGGCGGCGCGCGACGCGCTGGTGCAGGCGCAGCAGGGCAGCCTGTCGGCGCTGGTGTCGGTGTATCGCGCGCTGGGCGGCGGCTGGGCCACGTCCTGAGAGCGCCCTGCCGCTGCCGCGGGCTCACTTCTTCAGCGACGTGGTGTAGTTGGTCGGCTGGAAGCTGTAGCCCGCGCCCTGCGCGCTGAGGTGCCCGATGCCGGGGAAGGACAGGTGCGAGGCGCCGATGAAGTAGCCTTGCTTCGCCGCCTCGGCGAAGGCCTTGCGGCGTTGCGCGAGCGCGGCCTTCTGGTCGGTGTCGAAGGCGATCGTCACCGCCGGCGTGGCGAACTGCACCGCGGCCACGTGCATCAGGTCACCCCACAGCACCAGCTTCTGGCCCTTGCTCTGGACCACATAGTTGCGGTGGCCCTTGGTGTGGCCATGCGTGGCGACCGCCTTGATGCCGGGCGCCAGTTCCTCGTCGGCGCTGATGGCCTTGAACCTTCCGGCATCGACGTAGGGCTTGAGCGAGGCCTGCGCACCCTGGAAGAAGCCCTTCGATTCCTTCGGCGCGGCCTCGAGGTTGGCGGCGCTGAGCCAGAAGTCGGCATCGGCCTGGTCGGCACGCACCACGGCGTTCGGGAAGACGATCTTGCCGTCGGCAGCGAGGCCGCCGACATGGTCCGGGTGCATGTGCGTGATGTAGATCTCGTCGACCTGCTCCGGCGTGTAGCCCGAGGCCTTCAGGTTGGCGACCAGGTTGCCCAGCGTCGGGCCGAACAGGCCTCCGGCGCCGGCGTCGATCAGCACCAGCTTCGATCCGGTGTTGACGAGGTAGCCGTTCACCGAGGTCTCCAGTGGCAGGCCGAGGCGCCACTTGGCCAGCGCCGACTCGACCTTCTTCGGCGTCGTGCCCTGCAGCAGCTTCTCGACGTGCAGGCCGACGGTACCGTCGGACAGCGCGGTGACCTCGAAGTCGCCGAGCATCATGCGGTAGTAGCCGGGGGCCTGGGTC
Organism: Rhizobacter sp. AJA081-3; assembly: GCF_017795745.1. Taxonomy (GTDB): domain Bacteria; phylum Pseudomonadota; class Gammaproteobacteria; order Burkholderiales; family Burkholderiaceae_C; genus Piscinibacter. The sequence continues at coordinate 4,614,041 of NZ_CP059067.1, forward strand.
TGCACCTGCGGTGCGCCGGCCTGCGCAAGCGGTGCCATCAGCACGGCGGCAGCCAACGCGATCGAACGGATCTTCATGCGCTTCTCCTGGGTGTTCTTCGGGGAGCGCGCAGGATACGTTTTTTCGATCAGCCTCGCTCGAACTTGAACACGGCCACGCTCGCCAGCAGGTTGGGCCAGGCGCGCACGATCTCGCCGGCCTGGATGCCGAAGGAATCGAGGATGGTCAGGCCGTCCTTGCGTGCCAGCACCTCGAAGTCGGCGTAGGTGCCCACGCGGATGTTCGGCGTGTCGTACCACTCGTAGGGCAGCGCCTTGGTCACCGGCATGCGGCCGCCGGCCACGCGCAGGCGGTTCGGCCAGTGCGCGAAGTTCGGGAAGCTGACCACGCCGATGCGGCCCACGCGCGCCGTCTCGCGCAGCATCTTCTCGGTGTTGCGCAGGTGCTGCAGGGTGTCGAGCTGCAGCACGACGTCGAAGCTCTTGTCCCCGAAGATCGCCAGGCCTTCCTCGAGGTTGAGCTGGATGACGTTGACGCCGCGCTGCGTGCAGGCGAGCACGTTGCCGTCGTCGATCTCGATGCCGTAGCCCGTGCAGCCGCGCTGATCCTGCAGGTAGGCCAGCAGCTCGCCGCGGCCGCAGCCGAGGTCGAGCACGCGCGAGCCCTTCGGCACCAGTTCCGCAATCAACTCCATGTCCTTGCGCTCGCTCATGCCTGCACCTCCTTCGCGAGGTTGTCGAAGCAGGCGCGCAGCACGCCGTGGTAGCGCGGGTCCTCGAGCAGGAAGGCATCGTGGCCGTGCGGCGCGGCGATCTCGGCGTAGCTGACGCGGTGCCGGTTGTCGAGCAGCGCCTTGACGATCTCGCGCGAGCGCGCCGGCGAGAAGCGCCAGTCGGTGGTGAAGCTGACCAGCTGGAAGCGGCAGGTGGCGCCGGCGAAGGCGCGCGTGAGGTCGCCGCCGAAGGCCCGCGCCGGGTCGAAGTAGTCGAGCGCGCGGGTGATCAGCAGGTAGGTGTTGGCGTCGAAGTACTCGCTGAACTTGTCGCCCTGGTGGCGCAGGTAGCTCTCGATCTCGAACTCGATCTCCTGCGTCGAGTAGCCCAGCTCGGCGGCGCGCAGGTTGCGGCCGAACTTCTGCTCCATCGCGTCGTCGGAGAGGTAGGTGATGTGGCCGATCATGCGGGCCACGCGCAGGCCGCGCTTGGGCACCACGCCGTGCTGGTAGAAGTGGCCGCCGTGGAACTCGGGGTCGGTGATGATGGCGCGCCTTGCGACCTCGTTGAAGGCGATGTTCTGCGCCGACAGGTTGGGCGCGGTGGCCACCGCGATGCACTGGCGCAGCCGGTCGGGGAAGCGCAGCGACCAGCTCAGCGCCTGCATGCCGCCCAGGCTGCCGCCGAGCACCGCGGCGAGTTGGCGGATGCCCATGCGGTCGAGCAGGCGCGCCTGCGCGTCGACCCAGTCCTCCACCGTGACCACCGGGAAGTCGGCGCCATAGATGCGGCCGGTGGCCGGGTTCACGTGCATCGGCCCGGTGGAGCCGAAGCACGAACCGGGGTTGTTGACGCCGATGACGAAGAACCGGTCGGTGTCCAGCGGCTTGCCGGGGCCGACGAGGTTGTCCCACCAACCTTCGCTCTTCGGCTGGTCGGAGTAGGTGCCGGCGACGTGGTGCGAGGCGTTCAGCGCATGGCACACCAGCACGGCGTTGCTGCGCTGCGCGTTCAGCCTGCCGTAGGTCTCGTAGACGATCGTGTAGTTCGCGAGCTGCGCGCCGCTTTGCAGCGGCAGCGGCTCGTCGAAAGTCATCGATTGCGGTTGGACGTGGCCCAGCGATCCCATGACGCCCCAAAGAAAACACCCGGCGCCGCCAAAGCGGAACACCGGGTGGGCGTCCTGTCTTTAGCTGTACTTATAAAGCGCTCGCAAGCCGGAACAAATCAGCGCTGTGTTGCCAGTATAGCGGTGCCATCGGACTGCAGTTCGACCGGCGCGCTGAAGTGGCGGCGCAGCTTCGCGGCCACTTCGGGGCAGGCCGCGAGCAGCCGCTGCGCACCGTGCAGCGCCACCTGCTCGGCCGCGGCACGCGGCGCAATCGGCTCGCCGCGGCGGCGCTGCAGAGCCAGCGGCAGCCGCGTCACCACGACCGTGATGCGCCGCCCGCCGAGCGCGCCGCAACGCTGCAGCGCGGCCAGGCGATCGATGGGCACGACCAGGGCATCGACCTGCGGGCCAAGGGTCGCTGCCCACTTCCGGGCGCGGGCATCGGCATCGCCGCGCTCGCCGATCCAGCGTGCCAGGCCGGACGGAGCATGCGCCGCCAGCGTGGCCGTGCGTCCCCCGCCCGCCACCGGCTCGATGCGCTCGACGCAGCGGCGCTGCACGCAGGCCAGGCAGTCGTGCGGCTCCCCGTGGCAGGGCCCGCCGCGCAGCGGCAGCAAGGGCAGCATCGCGCGGCTGCGGTGCAGGGGCGACAGGCCGCGCAGCCGCACCACCAGGCGCTGTGCGTCGAGCCGCGACTCGATCTCGAAGGGCACCGGCAGGCGAAAGCGCAAGTCGAGGTAGTTCCAGAACACCGTGGCGTCGCGGCCCTGCTCGGCCGCCGAGCCGGGCACGACCTGCGAATGCCCATGGCGCTCGACGATGCCCGCGCCCGCATCGAGCGCTGCCGCATACAGCGCGTTGGAGAGCTGGCACAGACCACCGCCGGTGCGCGCCACGATGCAGCCCTCGCGCAGTTCGCGCCCGGCGACGAAGCCGCGCCGGCGCGTCGCGCGGCCCACCGCGTGCCAGAAGCTGAAGACCTGGCCAGCGCGCACCACGAGGCCATCCAGCCGCGCGGCGGCCAGTCGCAGGTTGTGCACCTTGCCGGCGGTCAGCGGCCATTCGTCGGCACTGCGCTGCGTCCACAGCGGCGTCTCGTTCTCGGCGAGCACGAAGGCGAAACGATACTGCGGCGCATCGACCGGCTGGATATCCGGCAGACGCGGCGGCGAATCTTCGCGGCGCTCCGCCAGCCAGTCGGCCGCAGCGCGGCGCAGGCGCAGCACGTTGGCGCGCAGTTCGAAGGAGAGGCGATCGATGTGCGTGGGCATGCCCCGCACTGTGGCCAGTCCACGCGATGGCGCGACGAAGCCGCCGTGAAGTCCGCGTGAACTCGGAATCAGCGGCCGCCTACAGCGGCACCGGCGCCGTCTCGGCACTCGCGCGCGCGGGCACGTGAATGTGGAAGGCCGCACCACCGCCGGCCAGGTTCTCGGCATGGATGCGGCCGCCGTGCGCTTCGAGGATCTTGCGGCAGATCGCCAGGCCCAGGCCGGTGCCGCCCGAGCCGTCCTTGGTCTGGCTGGACTGCACGAAGGCCTCGAACACGCGCTCGATCTCTTCGGGCGGGATGCCCGGGCCCTGGTCGCGAACCGCGAGGTGGATCTCGCCGGCGGCCGTGGTCTCGCCGCTCACGTCGATGCGCCCGTGGAAGGGCGAGAACTTGATCGCGTTGGCGATCACGTTGCGCAGCACCTGCTGGAAGCGCATCGGGTCGACCTTGGCCACCAGCGGCAGCTCCGACAGCGCCAGCGCCAGCGTGAGCTGGCGGCCGGCCAGCAGCGGGTCGATCTCGCGCGCCACTTCGCGCACCAGCGTGCGCAGGTCGGTGCGCTCGAGGTGGAAGGTGCCCACGGTGCTCTCGATCTTCGACACGTCGAGCAGGTCGTTGACCAGCGCCAGCATGCGTTGGCCGGAGCTGTGGATGTCGGTGAACATCGAGGCCAGCTTCTCGTGCTGGCGCCCGCGCACCATGCCCAGCTCCGAGAAGCCGAGGATGGACTGCAGCGGCGTGCGCAGTTCGTGGCTGATGTTGGCGATGAACTCGGTCTTGGCGCGCGAGGCCTCCTCGGCCACGTCGCGCGCGTCGCGGGTGGCGCGCTCGGCGGCGCGGAACTCGCTCACGTCCATCAGCACGGTCAGGATGCCGGACGGGCCGCCGTCGTCGCCGGGCACAGCGACCTTGATCAGCATGACGTCGCGGCGCGAGCCGTCGCGATGCATCACGCTGGCCTCGTAGCTGATGCGCCCGCCGCTGGCCAGCAGCTCGCGGTCGCGTGCGGCATGCATCTCCGCCTCCTCGGGCGGCAGATAGCTCGCCGCAGCCTGGCCGATGACGTCTTCGCGGCGCCGGCCGGTGAAGTCTTCCCAGGCCTGGTTGACGCTCAGGTAGCGGCCCAGCGTGTCGAGCATCGACAAGGGCAGCGGGCTGATCTCCAGCATCAGCGCCGAGATGGTGAGTTGCGTCTGCAGCTTCTGCTGCGCGACGACGCGGCCGGTGACGTCGGCCGCGCTGCCGGCGAAGCCGACGATGCGATCCTTGCGCATCAGCGGCACCACGGCCACGTCGAAGTGCCGCGTGCGGAGGGCACCCTCGCCCGGCACGGTGGCCTGCGCATGGCGCACCGCCAGCCGCGTGTCGGCGGAAAACAGCGCGCGCACCGCGTCGCGCTGTTCCGGAAGCACCAGCTCGTGCAACTGGCGGCCGAGGGCGGATTGCGCGGTGTCGCCGCCGATGGCCATCCAGCGCTCGTTGACGAAGGTGATGGCGCCGCGCTCATCGGTGCGGAAGATCAGGTCCTGCACGCTCTTGATCGTCACGCTCAGCTCGCGTTCGCGCAGGGCCACCTCGGCCTGCGCCAGGTCGAGCAGTTGCCGGGTTGCCTCGCGCGCGCGCAGGCTGCGCCATGCGGTGAGCGTCATCCCGGCCACGAAGACGAGCAGCACGGCCGCCAGCGCCACGAAGCTGCGCATGCTGGCCCACCAGGCGGCGTGCACGTCCGCCATCGGGTGCTCGACCAGCACCACCAGCGGGCGCGATCTCGACACGCGGAAGGCAACGAGCTGCGGTTCGTCACGCGCGCCGCGGCCGACGTAGCTGCCGTGCTCGTGCGCGGGCAGGTAGTCGCGGAACACCGGGTGGTCTCTCAGGCGCGAGCCCGGCGCCAGGCGCACCGACGGGGTGGTCGACAGCACCGTGCCGTCGAAGCTGGTGAGCAATGCGCCGCTGAGTTCGTCGTCCAGCGTCAGCTGCTGCTGGTTGGAGAAGGCATCGGGGTTGATCAGCGCCACCAGCGACACGACCGCGCCGTCGCGCAGCTGGATGCCGCGCAGCAGTGGGATGAAGCCCACGCCGTCGGGCGCGGCCGAGCTGCCGGAAGCCAGGTCGGCCAGGCTGCGCCCGGCGACGAAGCCGCCGAGCCGTTCGCGATCGGCCGTCGGCCACGGGCCGAGCACCCGCACGTCGACGACACGGCCGAAATCGCGCGCCGCCGTGGTGGTGAGCACCTGCCCCTGCGCGTCGACGACCGCCAGGCTGCGCAGGAAGGGCAGGCCGACCAGTGCCTGGCCGAGCAACGGGCCCACCTCGCCGACGGCACCGGCAGACTGCGTGGCCAGCAGCTCCGACAGCGAGCCCAGCGCGATCGCAGTGGTCTCGACCGTGCGGGTGGCATGGTCCTCCAGCACACGCGCCAGCAGCTCGACGCGCGAGCGCCGGGTCTCGACCTTCTCGTGGTGCTCGGCCCAGCCGAGCCAGGCGGTCGCGCCGACGACCAGCAGCGCCAGCAGCACGCCCACCCACGGCACGGCGCGGCTGGGCTGCCAGAAGGCGGCGGGCGGGCGGACGCCGCTGGCGCGTGGGTTCACGGCACGCGCTTGTTCAGGGCTGCAGCACGGCGATCGGCGCCAGGCCGTGCCGCTTCGCGGCGGCCTCCAGGCGCCCATCGCGCTTGATGCGCGCGACGAACTCGTCGACCTGCGCCAGCCAGGCATCGTCGCCCTGCTTCACGGCGTAGGCGTAGGGCAGCACGTGGAAGGGCCTGGGCGGCGACACCAGCGTCGCCCAGTCGGCGTTGTCGAGCAGGCGCCGGCTGTAGGGGAAGTCGGTCATGAACACGTCGACGCGACCGGATTCGAGCTCGCGCTCGCGCGTGGCCGGCGGCTTGACCACCACCATCGTGGCCTGCTTGAGCGCGGCGGCCATCACCGGCTCCATGAAGGTGCCGGCCTGCACGGCCACCTGCACGCCGGGCTTGTCGATGTCGGCCCATTCGCGGACCACGCGGTTGCTCTTCGTCGTGATGCCGTAGATGTCGCTTTGCAGGTAGGGCTTGCTGAACGCCAGCTGCGCGGCACGCGCGGGCAGCACGGCGACGGCGAACATGGCGATGTCGCAGCGGTCAGCCTTCAGGTCGTCGACCAGCTTGGGGAAGGAGGTCTCGACGTACTCGATCTTCGCCTTCAGGTCGCGCCCGAACTCGGCCGAGAGATCGACGTCGATGCCACCCAGCTGCTGGGTGCGCGGGTTGCGGAAGGTCACGCCGTAGTAGTCGGGCCAGATGCAGACGCGCACCGACTGCGCCGCCTTGACGCGATCGAGCACGGGGCCGGCATGGGCTGCGGCGGCGCCCAGCGCCAGGCCGATCGACGCCAGGGAGGTTCTGATCAGGGGGAGGGTGTTCATGTCGTGTCTTCTCAGTGTGCGTCACGCGGCACGATGCGCAGCGGCACATCCTGCGTGAGGTCCTCGAAATCGAGGCGGTTGCGGGTCACGCTGTCGCGCAGCTCGATCATGTCGCCGATGTGCTCCAGGAAGCAGTCGACCACGCGCGGGTCGAATGCCCGGCCGCGTTCCGCACGGAGCATCTCGGTGGCCTTGGCATCGCTGAAGGCCGGGCGGTAGCAGCGGTCCATGGTCAGCGCGTCGAAGAAGTCGACCACCGCGACGATGCGGCCCGACAGCGGAATCGCCTCGCCGGCCAGACGGCTCGGATAGCCGTTGCCGTCCCAGCGCTCGTGGTGCGACAGCGCCACCTCGGCGGCGAGCTGGAACAAGGGGATGCGCGAGCGGCCGAGGATCTCTGCGCCGATCGCCGGATGCTGGTTCATCACCGCCCGCTCCTCGGGCGTGAAGCCGCCGGGCTTCTTCAGCACGCCGTCGGGCATGCCGATCTTGCCGATGTCGTGCATCGGCGCGGCCTTGCGAAGCAGTGCGGCGAAGGTGCTGCGCTGGCCCAGGCGCAGGGCCAGGGCCCAGGCGAGGTAGCCGATGCGCACGATGTGCACGCCGGTGTCGTCGTCGCGGTACTCGGCGGCGCGCGACAGGCGCAGCAGCGCGTCGTGGTGGGCGCGTGCCACCTCCTGCAGCGCCTCGTTGCGCTCCTGGTACATGCGGCCGAAGTCGAGCACCATGCGCTCCATCTGCGCCGCGGCGGCGTCGCCGAAGCAGTTCGCCTCGGGCACCGGGCCCGTGTCGAACAAGGCAGGGAGCGTGTCGCGGTTCATGCCGCCACCGCTTCTTCGTCGACCAGCGCGAGCAGCTGCATCGGGCTGAAGGGCTTGACCAGGTAGGCGTCGGCACCTGCGCGCATGCCGGCCTCGCGGTCGGCATGGGTGCCGCGCGCGGACAGCATGATCACCCGCGTGGCGGTCAGCATCGGCTCGAGCTTCAGCGCCAGGCACAGGTCCAGGCCGTGGGTCTCGCCGGGCATCATCACGTCCAGCAGCACCAGGTCGGGCTTGAACTGCAACGCCACCTGCCAGCCGGCAACCGCATCGGCGGCCTCGCGGATCTCGCAGTCCTCGAACTCCAGCGTCATGCGGATGAGGCGGCGGATGTCCGCGTGGTCGTCGACGATCAGGATCTTCTTCATGGTGAGGCCGGCTCGTTCAGGTGTCGTTGCTCGGAATTATCATCGAAACCATATTTAGCATTTACCTCTGATTCGCTTCGGGGCGCGAAATCCGGCAAAATTACACAATGACCACCGCTGATTCGACCGGTAGCACCGATCCGTACACGACCATCGAGGTGGCCGGCCTGCTCGGCATGGCCGTTCGCTCGGTGCAGTTGATGGTCGATCGCGGCGAGCTCGAGGCCTGGAAGACCCCCGGCGGGCACCGGCGCATCTCGCGGGCTTCGGTCGAGCGTTGGCTGGCCTCGCGCCAATCCGGCATCCGGCCGGGCGCTGCGATCGGCGCGACGGCGCAGCGCGGCTCGTCGCGCCGCGCGCCCCGCGTGCTGCTGATCGAGGACTCGGTGCACTACCAGAACCTCGTTCGCCTGCTGCTCGGGCAGAAGTTTCCGCAGGTCGAGCTGCACATCGCCGATGAAGGCTTCGCCGGGCTGGCCATGGCCGGTGCACTGCAGCCCGACGTGCTGCTGGTCGACATCCTGCTGCCCGGCATCGATGGCGCCACGCTGATCACCAGCCTGCGCTCACATGCGCAGTTCAAGCAGAGCCGGCTGATCGTCATCACTTCGCTGGACGAGAGCCAGCGCGAGCCCTACAGCTTTGCGCTGGCCGGCGTGCCGGTGGTGCACAAGCCACAGCTGGTGGCCGAACTGCCGGACCTGCTGGCCCACGCGCTGGGCCCCCAGGCCGGCGCGGTGCCGCCCGCACCATGACCCGGCCGCGGGTGCTGCTGGTCGACGACGACACGTCGATCCGCCGCTTCGTTGCGCTGGCCCTGGAAGAACTGGATGTCGAGTTGGTCGAGGTGCCCGGCGTGGCGGCCGCCCGCGAGGCCCTGCGCCGGGGCCCGTTCGCGCTGATCATCACCGACCTGATGATGCCCGGCGAAACCGGGCTCGACCTGTTGCAGCACCTGGCCGATCACCCGGCGCAGCGCGGCGCGGCGCGCATTGCGGTGTTCAGCGCCGGGCTCACTGCTGCCATGCAGCAGCGGCTGAACACGTTCGACGTGTGGCGGCAGCTGTCCAAGCCGATCTCGCTGACCGCGCTGGAGGACTGCGTGCGCGATGCCGTGGGTGCGGCCTCGCCCGCCGCTGCGACATCGGCCGCGCGCGCGGTGGCCGGCGACGACAGCCTGAGCGCCGACGAGCAGGAGGCCATCGGACGCCACTTCGGCGGGGAACAGGCCCTCTTCATCGCCTTTCGCGCCAGCTGCCGGGCGCAGTTCGCCGCCGACCTGCGCGCCGGCGACGCCGCCTTGGAGGGCAGCGACGCGCCCGCATTGCGCCGCCTGGCGCACAGCCTGAAGAGCGTGCTCTCCACACTCGGCCACGCCGAGCCAAGCGCCGCGGCGCGCGCACTCGAAGACGCTGCCGCCGAAGCCGACTGGTCTGCGGCAAAGCCGCTTTGGCAGCAACTGCGCGCCCATCTCGCGCTCGAGCGCTGAATCGGCACGGGAAGCGGCGGAGAAGTGACAAAACACACGCGAGATGCGCTTACAATATGATACTTATATCATTTTAAGAGTTATCATTTCTCCATCGATTCGGCGACCCGCCTGAGTTGCCCCTCTTGGAGAGACCATGAACCACCTGAAGATCTCGACCCGATTGGCCGTCCTCGCTGGGTTGCTGTGCACCTTGCTGGCCTCCATCGGCGCGCTCGGCCTGTGGGGCACCCAGCAATCGAACGATTCTTTGAAGTCGGTCTACGAGGACCGCACCGTGCCACTCGCCCAGCTCGGCGACATCCAGCACCACCAGTTGCTCTCGCAGATCGCCATCGAGCTGGCCCTGATCGACCCGAGCCCGGCCCATCTGGCCCAGGTCGCCGGCGAGGTCGAGAGCAACAGCGCCAAGATCAGCAAGGAGTGGACCGCCTACACGGCGACCTTCCTGACGCCCGAAGAGAAGGAGCTCGCGCAGCGCTTCACCGAGGCCCGGGCCCGCTACGGGGATCAGGCTCTGCGCCCGACGCTGGCTGCGCTGCGCCAGGGTGATCTGGCCGAAGCCAAGCGCCTCGAAGCTGCCGCCATCCGCCCCCTGTATGCCGAGGTCGACAAGCACATCGAAGCGCTGATGACCCTGCAGGTGCAGGTGGCCAAGCAGGAATACGAGACCGCCGAGGCGCGCTTCGCGACGCTGCGCGCGATCAGCATCGCGGCCATCGCCGGCGGCCTGCTGTTCGGCATCACCTTCGCCTTCTTCATCGTGCGCGGCATCAGCCGCCAGCTCGGCGCCGAGCCCGGCGAGGCGGCCGCCCTGGTGGACAGCGTGGCCCGCGGTGACCTGAGCGTGCACATCGCCCTGAAGCCGGGCGACACGAACAGCCTGATGGCCTCGCTGGCCGCCATGCGCGACAGCCTGCTGCAGGTGGTGTCCGACGTGCGCCAGAACGCCGACGGCGTGGCCAGCGCCTCGACGCAGATCGCGCAGGGCAACCTCGACCTGAGCCAGCGCACCGAAGAACAGGCCAGCGCGCTGGAAGAAACCGCCGCGTCGATGGAGGAGCTCTCCTCGACGGTGCGCCAGAACGCCGACAACGCCCGCCAGGCCAACGAGCTCTCGGCCACCGCGGCCGGCGTCGCCACCCGAGGCGGCGCCGTGGTCGGCCGCGTGGTCGACACGATGAAGGGCATCAACGACAGCTCGAAGAAGATCTCCGACATCATCTCGGTGATCGACGGCATCGCCTTCCAGACCAACATCCTGGCGCTGAACGCCGCGGTGGAAGCGGCCCGTGCCGGCGACCAGGGCCGAGGCTTCGCTGTCGTGGCCAGCGAGGTGCGCACGCTCGCCCAGCGCAGCGCCGAGGCGGCCAAGCAGATCAAGACGCTGATCCAGGACAGCGTGCAACGCGTCGAGCAGGGCACCCAGCTGGTCGACGAGGCCGGCTCGACGATGACCGAGATCGTGCAGGCGATCCAGCGCGTCTCGGTGATCATGGGCGAGATCAGCAGCGCCAGCAGCGAGCAGAGCGCCGGCGTGGCGCAGATCGGCGAAGCCGTCGGCCAGCTCGACCAGACCACTCAGCAGAACGCTGCGCTCGTCGAGGAAAGCGCCGCCGCGGCCGAGAGCCTGCGGACCCAGGCCGACCGCCTGGTGCAGGCCGTCGCGGTATTCAGGCTAGCCGCCGGCGAGGCCTCCGCGCCCACGTCCGCGAGCCAGGCCGCCCCGGCGGCGGCAGCGATCTCGCCCGCGCCCGCACCGACCGCCTTCGTCGAGCGCCGCGGCCCGAACCGCGCCCGCAACGTCGTGCGCCCGGCCTTCGGCGCCAAGGCGCCGGCCGCGGCACCCGCTGCACCTGCCACGGCCGCCGCGCGCAACGGCACGACCGGCGACTGGGAAACCTTCTGAGCGGCCCGCAGCGCACGAAAGCACCATCATGTCCGCCACCACCCCGAATGAAATGCAGGCCGTCGCCCAGGTCTGCGGACCCCGCGAGTGCCTGAGCTTCCGCATCGGTGCCGAGGACTACGGCATCGACATCCTGCAGGTGCAGGAGGTGCGCTCCTACGAAGCCCCGACGCGCATCGCACAGACCCAGCCGCACGTGCTGGGCGTGCTCAACCTGCGCGGCGAGATCGTGCCGGTCATCGACATGCGGCTGCAGCTCGGCATGGCGCAGGCCAACTTCGACGACAGCACGGTGGTGATCGTGCTGAAGGTCGCCGGCCGCGCTTTCGGCCTGGTCGTCGATGCCGTGAGCGACGTGATCGGCCTCGCGCCGGAGCAACTGCGACCGGTGCCCGGCATCGGCCGCGGCATCGCCGCCGACCTGCTGCTGGCCATCGTCACCTTGAAGGACCGGATGCTGTTGCTCATCGACATCGACAAGCTGATGCGCAGCCCGGCCTTCGGGCTGGCGGCGCGCGCCGACTGAGCGCGAACTAGCCGAGCTCACGGCTGGCCAGCGCCGCGGCCGCCGCACGCGTCTCGACGCCGAGCTTCTCGAACACATGCTCGAGGTGCTTGTTCACCGTGCGCGGGCTCATGCCGAGGATCTCGGCGACGTCGCGGTTGGTCTTGCCCTTGGCGATCCACGACAGCACCTCGGTCTCGCGCGGCGTGAGCGAGGCGGTGGCCAGCCTCGAGGGCGCCGTCTCGCCGGCGCCGCGAAGGCGCAGCAGCCACATCGTCTCGCCCAGGCCCACGGCGCCGAGGCGCCGGGCCAGCAGCGCGCGGCCGTCGGGCGCCACACGCTCCAGCTCGGCCGCCGCGTCGGCATCACCTTCAAGCTGCAGCCACTCGGTGCAGGCCGCGTCGTTGGAATCCTGGAAGAACTCGGCCAGCCAGCGCTGCGCCTGCGGCGAACGCCAGGCCAGGCGGCCGCGCGTGTCGACCACCAGCACGCCCATGCCGCCGACGTCGACCGCCTCGCGCGCCAGCCGCGCCGCACGCGCATTGCGCACGTGCGTGGCCAGGCGCGCCAGCACCTCCTGCGCACGCACCGGCTTGACGACGTAGTCGACGCCGCCGGCATCGAAGCCGGCGACGATGTGCGAGGTCTCCGACAGGCCGGTCATGAAGATCACCGGGATATGCGCCCAGGCCGGCTGCGCCTTGATGCGGCGGCAGGTCTCGAAGCCGTCGAGCCCCGGCATGCGCGCGTCCATGAGGATGGCGTCGGGCGTGACGAGGTCGAGCCGCTCGAGCGCCGAGGCCCCGTCGGGCGCCACCAGCACGGTGTAGCCCTCGGCCTCGAGCTCGCTGCACAGCGCGCCCACTGACTGCGGCACGTCGTCGACGACGAGCACCACGTCGCGCGTCACAGCGCCTCCGCGTCGGTGACGTCGAGCGCGCGGGTGAGCTGGTCGATCAGCTCGTTCCAGGCGAACCGATCGACCAGCACGCGCAGCATCGCCGCCTGCGCGCTGCATTCCGGGTGCTGCTGCCCCAGCGCCTCGAGCGCCTGCAGCAGGCCCTGCCGGTGGCCCAGGCGCGCCAGCCGCACCAGCGTGCGCGCATGCTCGTCGGGCAGGCGCACCGGGCGCGGCAACGCCGCCGGCGCCCAGCTCGGCACCGCGAGCTCGGCCACCCACTCGAGCTGCAGGTGGCGCTGCAGCGCGGCGAGCAGCTCCGACTCGATCACCGGCTTGTCGACGAAACCCTGGCAGCCGGCCGCGACCAGCTTGTCGTTCTGGTTCTCGAAGGCATTCGCCGAGACCATGATGATCGGCACATCGGCCACGCCGGCGGCGCGGATGCGGCGCGCTGTCTCCCAGCCGTCCATGTCGTCCATCGAGATGTCGAGCAGCACGGCGTCGGGCGGCTGCTCGAGCACGCTTTCCAGGCACTCGTTGCCGGTGGCGGCCTCGCGGATGCGAAAGCCCAACGGCAGCAGCATGCCGGCGAGCATCTGGCGCTGCGTCGGCTGGTCGTCGACCACCAGCAGGTTGCGCCGCGTGCCGATGTAGCCGGTCACCGGCCGGTGCGGCACGCCGCGCGGCGCGGCCGGCTCGGTGGTCTCGCTCAGGTACAGGCGCACGGTGAAGGTGCTGCCGTGGCCGGGCGAGCTCTTCACCGTCAGTTCGCCGCCCATCAGCTGCGTCAGCAGGTGGGTGATCGTCAGGCCCAGGCCCGTGCCCGAGTCGCCGGTGCGCCGGCCGGCGCTGCCGCGCTCGAAAGGCAGGAAGATGCGCTCCAGGTCGGGTTCGGCGATGCCGATGCCGGTGTCGATGACCTGGAAGCGCGCCACCTCGCGGGTGTGGTCGAGCAGCAGCGTGATGCTGCCGCGGTCGGTGAAGCGCACCGCGTTGCCCAGCAGGTTGATGAGGATCTGGCGCAGCCGCCGCGCGTCGGCGCGCACGAAGGGCGGCACGCGGCCTTCGGTGCGCAGCTCGAAGTGCAGGCCCTTGGCCGCCGCCTGCGGCGCCACCATGCGCGCCAGGTCGTCGAGGAACTCCTGCGTCGACAGCGGCGCCGGATCCAGGCGCAGCTTTCCCGCCTCGATGCGCGCCAGATCGAGCAGCCCGTCGATCAGGCCGTGCAGGTGCTCGCCGCTGTGGCGGATGGTGTCGACCGCGGCGCGCCGCTCGCCGCGCACCTGCTCATCCTTGAGCAGGATCTGCGCGTAGCCGAGGATGCTGTTCAGTGGCGTGCGTAACTCGTGCGTCATGCCGGTCACGTAGCGCGTCTTCGCCGAGTTGGCCGCCTCGGCCAGCTCCTTGGCGGCCTGCAGCGCGGCGTCGGTGCGGCGGTGCGCCTCGATCTCCTGCGTGAGCAGCAGGTTCTGCCGGTTCGATTCGTCCTCGGCCATGTGGCGGCTCTCGCTGCCCAGCACCATCCACCAGGCGCCCACCGCCACCACCAGCGAGAGCAGCGCGAAGGCCTTCAGGAAGGGCCCGGCCAGGGCCGCCTCGTCGGCCACGTGCAGCGCGGTCTGCTGGTCGTAGACGACGCCGAGGATCACGCCGAGCAACGTGATCAGCGAGACGGCGACGACGAGGTAGTGCGCGACGCGGAAGTTGATGCGCGCGCTCAGGCGCTGCGGCAGCACCGCCGCCAGCGCCGCGCGCACCTGGTCGGCCGCGCGCGAGTCGGTCTTGCAGCGATCGTGGCAGCGCGACTCGAGCGTGCAGCACAGCGAGCAGATCGGCGCGCCGTAGGCCGGGCATTGCGCCATGTCCTCCGACTCGAAGTGGTTCTCGCACACCGAGCAGCGCACCGACTCGCCGGGCTTCCACAGCGTCGGCGCCGGCCGCGCCTGGTAGTAGCGGCCGCGCGTCCACCATGCCAGCAGCGGCGAGATCGCCATCGAGGCGAACAACGCGATGAAGGGCGCGTAGGCCTGCGCCACCTCGCCCATCGCGCCGGCGTAGGCCACCACCGCGAGCACGGCAGCGGTGAGCATCGCGCCCAGGCCGACCGGGTTGATGTCGTACAGGTGCGCGCGCTTGAATTCGATGTGCTTCGGGCTCCAGCCGAGCGGCTTGTTGATGACGAGGTCGGCCACCAGCGCGCCGACCCAGGCGATCGCCACGTTGCTGTACAGGCCGAGCACGCGCTCCAGCGCCTCGAACACGCCCAGCGTCATCAACAGCACGGCGATGAGCACGTTGAAGACCAGCCAGACCACGCGCCCCGGGTGGCTATGCGTGAGCCGCGCGAAGAAGTTCGACCAGGCCAGCGAGCCGGCGTAGGCGTTGGTGAGGTTGATCTTCACCTGCGAGACGATGACGAACAGCACCGTGGCGGCGAGCACCCAGCGCGCGTCGTCGAACAGGTAGGCGTAGCCCGCCAGGTACATGTGCGTGGGCTCGACGGCCTTGTCCGGCGGCAGCTGCTGCTGCAGCGCCAGGAAGGCGAGGAAGGCGCCGCCGAGCATCTTCACCATGCCCGGCACGATCCAGCCCGGTCCGGCCACCAGCACCGCCGTCCACCAGCGCACGCGATTCTTCTTCGTCTTTTCCGGCAGGAAGCGCAGGTAGTCGACCTGCTCGCCGATCTGCACGACGAGCGAGAAGGCCACCGTGGCCGCGGAGCCGAACATCAGCGCGTCGAATCCCGAACTGCCCGACACGCGCCCGGCCAGCGTGCCGAACTCGGCGAACTTGCCCGGGTCCTTGGCCAGCACCGCGGCGTAGGGCAGCAGGAACAGCAAGATCCACACCGGCTGCGTCCACAGCTGCAGGCGCGAGATCAGCGTGATGCCGTGCATCACCAGCGGCACCACGCCGAGCGAGGCGATCAGGTAGCAGATCGACAGCGGCCAGTCGGTGTACATCTGCAGCGCCAGCGCGAGGATGGCCGCCTCGAGCGCGAAGAAGATGAAGGTGAAGCTCGCGTAGACCAGCGAGGTCAGCGTGGAGCCGAGGTAGCCGAAGCCCGCGCCGCGCGTGAGCAGGTCCATGTCCAGCCCGTACTTGGCGGCGTAGTAGCTGATCGGCAGCCCGGTGAGGAAGGTGATCAGCCCGACCACCAGGATCGCCCACAGCGCATTGGTGAAGCCGTAGCTCAGCGCGATGGCGCCGCCGATGGCCTCGAGCGCGAGGAACGACGTGGCGCCGAACGCGGTGTTGGCCACGCGCGCCTCGCTCCACTTGCGGAAGTGCCGCGGCGTGTAGCGAAGGGCGTAGTCCTCCAGCGTCTCGTCGGCGACCCAGCTGTTGTAGTCGCGACGGATGCGGAAGATCTTCTGCGGGGCGAGCGCCAATGCGGGTCCTCGATGGCCAAGACGGCCCATGCCGTCTTGCAAGAAGCAGTCCCGGCGGCCGCGCGAGTCTGCCGCGCCGCGCTGCGCGGCCCGCTACGTCGAATGACGTATTCGGCCTGCGCAGCCCTTCTCGTACCTTGGCGACATGCCGGAAGCGGCCAGGCCTCCAGAGCTTGCACAGCGATGGTGCCCCGCGCACGGATTTGTCCCCACCCCTCCAGGAGAGCCGCATGTCCCATGACCAAGACCCCGATCTGAAATCGCTGCAGCGCCGCCGCCTGCTGCAAGGCGCCGCCGCGCTGCCGCTCGCCGGCATCCCGGCCTGGGCGCTCGCGCAGCAGTTCCCCACCGCGAAGGTGAACACCACCAAGCTCGCCATCACCGACACCGAGGTGACGGTCGGCCAGCTGCACTCGGCCACCGGCACGATGGCGATCAGCGAGACCGGCTCGATCCAGGCCGAGCAGCTCGCCATCGACCAGATCAACGCGATGGGCGGCATCCTCGGCCGCAAGATCAAGGTCATCAAGGAAGACGGCGCCTCCGACTGGCCGACCTTCGCCGAGAAGAGCAAGAAGCTGCTCGTCAACGACAAGGTCGCCGCCGTGTTCGGCTGCTGGACCAGCGCCTCGCGCAAGGCCGTGCTGCCGGTGTTCGAGAAGGAGAACGGCCTGCTGTACTACCCGACCTTCTACGAAGGCCTGGAGCAGAGCAAGAACGTCATCTACACCGGCCAGGAAGCCACCCAGCAGATCATCTGGAGCCTCGACTGGGGCGCCAAGGAGAAGAAGGCCAAGACCTACTTCCTGGTCGGCTCCGACTACATCTGGCCGCGCACCTCGATGAAGATCGCGCGCAAGCACATCGAGACGGTGGGCAAGCTCGGCAAGGTGGTCGGCGAGGAGTACTACCCGCTGGGCAACACCAACTTCAACTCGCTGATCAACAAGATCAAGGTCGCCAAGCCCGACTGCATCTTCTGCGCGGTGGTGGGCGGCTCCAACGTCGCCTTCTACAAGCAGCTCAAGGCCGCGGGCATCACCGGCGACAAGCAGTTCCTGCTGACGCTGTCGGTCACCGAGGACGAGATGACGGGCGTGGGCGGCGAGAACTTCACCGGCTTCTACTCGTCGATGAAGTACTTCCAGTCGCTGGACAACGAAAACAACAAGAAGTTCGTCGCCGCCTTCAAGGCCAAGTACGGCAAGGACGCGGTGATCGGCGACGTGACGCAGGCCGGCTACCTCGGCCCCTGGCTGTGGAAGGCGGCGGTCGAGAAGGCCGGCAGCTTCGACGTCGACAAGGTCGTCGCGGCCTCGCCCGGCATCGAGCTGAAGACGGCGCCCGAGGGCTACGTGAAGCTCGATGCCAACCACCACCTGTGGAGCAAGGCGCGCATCGGCCAGGGCCAGCCCGACGCCACCTTCAAGGTGGTGGCCGAGTCGGCCGAATTGATCAAACCCGATCCGTTCCCCAAGGGATACCAGTAACCCGGCAGCCACTTCAGGAGCAGCATCGTGAACTTCTCGGAAATGCTCAACATCGGCCTGATGCAGGGTTTTGCAGGCCTGAGTCTGTTCTCGGTGCTGCTGCTGATGGGCCTGGGCCTGGCGATCATCTTCGGCCAGATGGGCGTGATCAACATGGCGCATGGCGAGTTCATGACCATCGGCGCCTACACCATCTTCCTCGGCTCCACGCTCTCCGAGAAGTTCGCGCCGAGCTTCATTCCGTACTACTTCCCGGTGGCGATCGGCGTGGCCTTCGTGCTCGCCTTCATCGCCGGCTGGCTGGTGGAGTGGGCGCTGATCCGCCACCTCTACAAGCGCCCGCTGGACACGCTGCTGGCCACCTGGGGCCTGAGCCTCGGGATCCAGCAGATGTTCCGCACCGGCATCGGCCCGAAGGAAGTCAGCCCGACGCTGCCCGACTGGCTGCTCGGCTCCTGGGCCCCGCACCCCGGCCTGGACATCCCGATCAACGGCCTGTTCGTTCTCGCGCTCACCGCCTTCGTCACCGGCGCCGTGATGCTCGCGCTGTACCGCAGCCGCTGGGGATTGCGCGTTCGCGCCACCGTGGCGAACCGGCAGATGGCCAACGCGGTGGGCATCAACACCAGCAAGACGGACCGCCTGACCTTCGCCATCGGCTGCGGCATCGCCGGCGTGGCGGGCGCGGCCTTCACCACCATCGGCTCGACCGGCCCGACCTCGGGGTCGCTGTACATCGTCGACGCCTTCCTCGTCGTCACCTTCGGCGGCGCGGCCAGCCTGCTGGGCACCGTGGCCTCGGCCTTCGGCATCGCGCAGACGCAGTCGATCAGCGAGTTCTTCATGAGCGGCTCGATGGCCAAGGTGCTGACGCTGTCGATGATCGTGCTGATCCTGATGATGCGGCCGCAGGGCCTGTTCGCATCGAGGGTTCGCCGCTGAGCCGAATGCGCAACCTTCCCGGAGACCCTGCATGAATTCCCTCAAGACCTGGCTCGCGCGCCCCGGCGTGGGCAGCACGATGCTGCTGGCGGTGCTGCTGCTGGCGATCCTGCCGCTGTCGCTCGATGCCTTCCGCCTCAACCTGGTGGGCAAGTACCTCACCTATGCCTTCGTCGCCGTCGGCCTGGTGATGGTGTGGGGCTACGGCGGCGTGCTCAGCCTCGGCCAGGGCGTGTTCTTCGGCCTGGG
The DNA here is from genome assembly GCF_017795745.1 of Rhizobacter sp. AJA081-3. Classification (GTDB taxonomy): domain Bacteria; phylum Pseudomonadota; class Gammaproteobacteria; order Burkholderiales; family Burkholderiaceae_C; genus Piscinibacter. The sequence goes on from NZ_CP059067.1 coordinate 4,632,615, forward strand.
CGGCTACGCGATGGCGATGTTCCTCAAGCTCGAGGCGTCCGACCCGATCAGCACGAAGATCCAGTCGACGCCGGGCATCCCCGACTTCATGGACTGGAACCAGCTCACCGAGCTGCCGCTGTTCTGGCTGCCGTTCAAGAGCCTGCCGCTGACGCTGATCATGGTGATCGCGGTGCCCACGCTGCTGGCCTTCATCATCAGCTACGCGATGTTCAAGCGGCGCGTGGGCGGCGTGTACTTCGCGATCATCACGCAGGCGGTGGCGCTGATCGTCACCGTGCTGATCATCGGCCAGCAGGGCTACACCGGCGGCGTCAACGGCATGACCGACCTGAAGACGCTGCTGGGCTGGGACATCCGCACCGACTCGGCGCGCCTGATCCTCTACTACGTCTGCTCGGGGCTCCTGCTCGCCAGCATCGTGCTGTGCGCCTGGATCCAGAGGAGCAAGCTCGGCACGCTGCTGCTGGCCATGCGCGACAAGGAAGACCGGGTGCGCTTCTCCGGCTACGACGTGGCGATGTTCAAGGTCGCCGTGTTTTGCCTGGGCGCGGCGCTGTCCGGCATCGGCGGCGCCATGTTCGCCTTGCAGGTCGGCTTCATGTCGCCCTCGTTCGTCGGCATCGTCCCGTCGATCGAGATGGTCATCTACGCCGCTGTCGGAGGCCGCATGAGCCTGGTCGGCGCGGTGGTCGGCGCACTGCTGGTCAATGCCGGCAAGACGCTGTTCTCCGAGACCTTTCCGGATCTCTGGCTGTTCCTGATGGCGGCGCTGTTCATCGGCGTGACCATGGCCTTCCCGAACGGGCTGGCCGGGCTGTTCGAGAGCCACATCAAGCCGTGGTGGACGAAGCGCCAGGCACAGCGCGCCGGCCAGAAGCAGGCCCTGGCCGCCGCGCAGGCCGCCTACCCCGACGCCCCCAGACCCGCGCCCGCCGCGCCGCCCACCCTGCCCCCGGGCGTGAGCAGCCAGCAGGCCTGAGGAGAGCCCCATGAGCAACACCGACTTCGCCCTCGCCGTGGAAGACCTGACCGTCTCCTTCGACGGCTTCAAGGCCATCGACGCGCTGACGCTGTACATCGACAAGAACGAGCTGCGCGTGATCATCGGCCCGAACGGCGCGGGCAAGACCACGCTGCTCGACCTGATCTGCGGCAAGACCAAGGCCAGCGCCGGCAGCATCAAGTTCAAGAACGAGGAGCTGACGAAGCTGCCCGAGCACACCCGCGTGCGCCGCGGCATCGGCCGCAAGTTCCAGACGCCCTCGATCTACGAGAACCTCACGGTCTTCCAGAACCTCGAGGTGTCGTTCCCGAAGGGCCGCTCGGTGATGGGGGCCCTCTTCTTCAAGTGCGACGACGAGGTGAAGGCGCGCGTGCAGGTGGTGGCCGAGGAAGTGGGCCTGGCCGAGTTGCTGCCCACCGAAGCCGGGCTGCTCAGCCACGGGCAGAAGCAGTGGCTGGAGATCGGCATGCTGCTGATGCAGGAGCCCGAGCTGCTGATGCTCGACGAGCCGATCGCCGGCATGAGCGCGCGCGAGCGCGAGCTCACCGCCGCGCTGCTGCAGCGCATCTGCAAGAACCGCTCGGTGATCGTGATCGAGCACGACATGGATTTCGTCAAGCAGATCGCCCACAAGGTCACCGTGATGCACCAGGGAAAGATCCTCGCCGAGGGCTCCATGGAGAAGGTGCAGAACGACCCGAAGGTCATCGACGTGTACCTGGGCCATTGAGGAGACCCCGATGCTGAGCGTGAAGGACCTGTTCGTCGCCTACGGGCAAAGCGAGGCGCTGCACGGCATCTCGTTCGAGGCGGCCTCGAAGGAGACCGTGGCCATCATGGGCCGCAACGGCATGGGCAAGACCACGCTGTTCAAGAGCCTGATGGGCGTGCTGCCCACGAAGAGCGGCTCGGTCACCGTGGCCGGCAGCGAGATCAGCCACGACGAGAGCTACCGCCGCGTCGCCAAGGGCATCGCCTACGTGCCGCAGGGCCGCATGATCTTCCCGACGCTGACCGTCGAGGAGAACATCCAGACCGGCCTGGAGAACGCGAAGGACAAGCGCATCCCCGAGGAGATCTACGCGCTGTTCCCAGTGCTGTGGGACATGAAGCGCCGCAAGGGCGGCAACCTCTCCGGCGGCCAGCAGCAGCAGCTGGCGATCGCCCGCGCGCTCGTCACCAACCCGAAGGTGCTGCTGCTCGACGAGCCGACCGAAGGCATCCAGCCCTCGATCATCAAGGACATCGCGAAGGCGCTCAACGAGATCCGCAAGCTGCGCGAGATCACCATCGTCGTGAGCGAGCAGGTGCTGAGCTTTGCGATGGACGTGGCGGATCGCCTGTTCGTCATCGAGGGCGGCCGGCTCGTGCACGAGACCAGCCGCGCCGACACCGACGCCGCCCACATCAAGCAGTACCTGTCCGTATGAATGACAGCCCCCGGCCGCCGAGTACGGCGTCCGCCCCCCGCGGGGGCGCGGCCCGGGCTTGAGGCGGCTCGGCGCCCGGTCCGCCACTTCGATTACCACCCAGCCAAGGAGCACAGCCATGCCCGAAACCCTGATCAAGGTCGACCTTTCCAAGCCCGCACCGTCCAACGAGATGGTGCACAACCGCTGGCACCCGGACATCCCGATGGCCTGCTGGGTCAAGCCGGGCGACGAGTTCGTGCTCGAGACCTACGACTGGACCGGCGGCTTCATCAAGAACAACAACAGCGCCGACGACGTGCGCGACATCGACCTGTCGACGGTGCACTACCTCTCCGGCCCGGTGGGCGTGAAGGGTGCCGAGCCGGGCGACCTGCTGGTGGTCGACCTGCTGGACATCGGCGCCAAGGACGACAGCCTGTGGGGCTTCAACGGCTTCTTCAGCAAGAAGAACGGCGGCGGCTTCCTGACCGAGCACTTCCCGCAGGCGCAGAAGTCGATCTGGGACTTCCACGGCATGTTCACCACTTCGCGCCACGTGCCGGGCGTGAAGTACGCCGGCCTGATCCACCCCGGGCTGATCGGCTGCCTGCCGGACCCGAAGATGCTGGAGATGTGGAACGCCCGCGAGCAGGCGCTGATCGACTCCGACCCGGCCACCAGCGGCCTGGCCAACCCGCCGTTCGCCGGCACCGCGCACATGGGCAAGCTGACCGGTGACGCGAAGGCGAAGGCCGCCGCCACCGGCGCGCGCACCGTGCCGCCGCGCGAACACGGCGGCAACTGCGACATCAAGGACCTGTCGCGCGGCTCGAAGATCTTCTTCCCGGTCTACGTCGATGGCGCGGGCCTGTCGGTGGGCGACCTGCACTTCAGCCAGGGCGACGGCGAGATCACCTTCTGCGGCGCGATCGAGATGGCCGGCTGGGTGCACATGAAGGTCAGCCTGATCAAGGGCGGCATGGCCAAGTACGGCATCAAGAACCCGATCTTCAAGCCCAGCCCGATCAAGCCGGTCTACGACGACTACGTGATCTTCGAGGGCATCAGCGTCGACGAATCCGGCAAGCAGTACTACCTGGACGTGAACGTCGCGTACCGCCAGGCCTGCCTGAATGCGATCGAGTACCTGAAGAAGTTCGGCTACTCGGGGGCGCAGGCGTATTCGATCCTCGGCACGGCGCCGGTGCAGGGGCACATCAGCGGCGTGGTCGACGTGCCCAACGCCTGCGCGACGCTGTGGCTGCCGACCGCGATCTTCGACTTCGACATCAACCCGAGCGCGGCCGGGCCGACGAAGTTCATCGACGGCAGCATCCAGATGCCGCTGTCCCCCGACCTCTGACCTGCGCAGGAGCTGCCGCATGCCGACCTACGACTACGCCTGCCCGGCCTGCGGCAGCTTCGACGCGCTGCGCTCGTTCACGCAGCGCGACGAGCCCGCCGCCTGCCCCGATTGCGCGACGCCCTCGCCGCGGGTGTTCGCCGCGATGCCGCGGCTGGCGCTGATGGAAGGCTCGACGCGCCGGGCGATGGAGACCAACGAGCGCGCCCGCCACGAGCCGAAGAGCTCGGGCAGCTACCCGCTTATGCGCCACCCGGCCGGCTGCGGCTGCTGTTCCACCGGCAAGCGCGGCGCCACGGTCACTGCGGCAAACGGTGCCAAGGCCTTCCCGAGCAAGCGGCCGTGGATGATCAGCCACTGAACGGGTCCTGATCGGCCGCAAACCCGGCGGCGGGCGCCGCCGGGCGCAGGGTGCTAAGCTTTCCGCCCCAAAAGCGAAAAGCGCCCTGCGCACGGAGACCCTCATGCCCGGATTGCTGCCCGACGTCGACCCCGATGGCCTGCTCGAATACTCGGTGGTCTACACCGACCGCGCGGTCAACCACATGTCGCGCAAGTTCCAGGGTGTGATGCGCGACATCTCCGGCGTGCTCAAGGAGGTCTACAACGCCCGCTCGGCCGTCGTCGTGCCGGGCAGCGGCACCTACGGCATGGAAGCGGTGGCGCGCCAGTTCGCCACCGACCGCCCGGTGCTGGTGATCCGCAACGGCTGGTTCAGCTACCGCTGGACGCAGATCTTCGACATGGGACGCATCCCTTCGTCGAGCACCGTGCTGAAGGCGCGCACCGCCGGTGCGGGCCGGCAGATGCCCTTCGCGCCGGCGCCGATCGACGAGGTGGTGGCGACCATCCGCCGCGAAAAGCCGGCCGTGGTGTTCGCACCGCACGTCGAGACCTCCGCCGGCCTGGTGCTGCCCGACGACTACCTGAAGGCCGTGGCCGATGCCGCGCACGAGGTGGGTGGCCTGTTCGTGCTCGACTGCATCGCCTCCGGCGCGTTGTGGGTGGACATGAAGGCCACCGGCGTCGACGTGGTCATCAGCGCGCCGCAGAAGGGCTGGACCGGCTCGCCCTGCTGCGCCTTCGTGATGCTCGGCGAGCGCGCCCGCACCGCGATCGACTCCACCACCAGCAGCAGCTTCGCCATCGACCTGCGCAAGTGGCTGCAGATCATGGAGACCTACGAGAGCGGCGCGCACATGTACCACACCACCATGCCGACCGATGCGCTGACGCGCACGCGCGACGTGATGCTGGAGACGAAGGCGCTCGGCTTCGAGAAGCTGCGCGCGGCGCAGCTCGAGCTCGGCCGCAAGGTGCGCGCGACGCTGGTGCGCCGCGGCTTCCCGAGCGTGGCGGCCGAGGGCTTCCAGGCCGCGGGCGTGGTGGTCAGCTACACCACCGACGACGGCCTGCAAAGCGGCAAGAGCTTCCTCGCCGAAGGCCTGCAATCGGCCTCGGGCGTGCCGCTGCAGTGCGACGAAGGCCCCGACTTCAAGACCTTCCGCCTCGGCCTGTTCGGCCTGGAGAAGCTGCAGCACGTCGACCGCACGGTGCAGAACCTCGAAGCGGCGCTCGACCGCATCGCCGGCGCCGGGCAGCGCGCCGCCGCCTGACCGGGCGCGGCCGCGGGTTGGCGGGCGAGCCGTGTCGCACCGCGTCGCCTACATCGCCCGCATCAACCGGGTGCTCGACCACATCGACACCCACCTCGCCGACGTGCTCGACCTGGGCACGCTGGCGGCGGTGGCGAACTTCTCGCCCTGGCACTTCCACCGCGTCTTCCAGTCGGTCACCGGCGAGACGCTCGCCGATCGGGTGCGCCGACGCCGGCTGGAAGTGGCCGCGGGCCGGCTGCTGTGCCTGCCGTCGCAGGCCGCACTGACGATCGCACTGGACGTCGGCTTCGCCTCGGCCGAGGTCTTCACGCGGGCGTTCAAGGCCCGCTTCGGCGTCACGCCCAGCGCATGGCGGCGCGGCGCCTGGCGCGAGTGGGCACAGGTGCATCGCGATCGACTCCGCAAGATTCATCAAGCGCATGGCAAGCAACATCAAGCCGTCATCGAAGCGCTGCAGCACGATGCGTCCCCATGGCAAGACCGCCATGCCGACGGAGAAGAAGCGATGGACATCGAACTGCGAACCCTGCCCGACCTGCGCGTGGCCTACATGCGCCACGTGGGGCCCTACGGAAGCCCGGCCATCGGACAGATGTGGTTCCGCTTCGACGCGTGGCGGCGGCAGCGTGGCCTGCAGCGCGCCGACATCCTGCTGCTCGGCGTGAGCCAGGACAGCCCCGACATCACCGCGCCCGAGCGGTGCCGCTACGACGCCTGCGTGCAGGTCGACGAGCACTTTCGGCCCGAGGGAGAGATCGGCGTGCAGACCATTGCCGGTGGCCGCTACGCCTGCCTCCGCTTCGACGGCACGGGCAGGGAGATCCACGCCGCCTGGCAGCGTGTATTCGCGCAGTGGCTGCCGGGCAGCGGTTACCAGCCCGACGACCGGCCTTGCGCCGAACTCTACGACCGGGGCAGCGACATCGAGCCGAAGACGGGGCGATTCAGCTGCCTTCTGTGCGTGCCGCTGCGCCCGGCCTGATCAGTTCTTCTGAGCCGCGGGCAGCGGCAGGCCGCGCGCGCGCAGCACCGCGCGGGCGCGATCGGGGTAGTCGGTGATCAGGCCATCGACGCCCCAGCCGATCAGGCGCTCCATGTCGGCACTTTCGTTGACGGTCCACGGGATCACCTGCAGGCCGAGCGCGTGTGCCTCGTCGACGAGGCGCGCGTTCAGGTCATCGAAGTTCGGCGACCAGATCGTGCCGCCGGCCGCCTTCACCATCTTCGGCAGCGTGCCGTGCTCGGCGAGGCCGAAGCCGGCGGTCCACGCGCCGTCGGCGATCGTATTGAAGCGCGGCGTCTGCGCCGACAGGTAGGCGGTGGGCAGGCCCGGCGCGCGTTGCTGCACACGCTGCAGCGCCCGCCAGTCGAAACCCTGGACCGTGACGCGCCCTTCCATGCCGGCCTGTTTCACCAAGGCCAGCAGCGCATCGACGATCTGTTCGAAAGCCGGCGTTTCCTCGGGCCGGTGCGGATTCATCTTGATCTCGATGTTGAACCGCACGCCGTCGGCACCGAGCTCGCGCACCTTCTGGAACAGCGCAGCCAGCGTCGGGATGCGTTGCCCATCCACCGGTTGCTGCGAGGGAAAGCCGCGCGCATAGGCCGTGCCGGGCTGCAGCCGGCCGACGTCGAAGGCCTGGATCTGCGCCAGCGTGAGATCTCGCAGCAGCGGGCCCGGCGCCTTCACCCACGCGCCCTGTGCATCGCGCGCCAGGTCGGGATTGATGCGCGGGTCGTGGCTGATCACCAGGATGCCGTCGGCACTCAGGTGCACGTCGGTCTCGAGCGTGGTGACGCCGATCTCCAGTGCGCGCTCGAAGGCGGCCAGCGTGTTTTCCGGCGCCAGGCCGCGCGCTCCGCGGTGGCCTTGCAGGTCGAAGGCGCACGCGCCGGCGCTCAGCGCGATGGCCCCCACGGCAACGAGCATCCAACGCAGCCTCATGCGCACGATGCTACGTCAATCGACGTATTGGCCCGGGCGCGCCGCTTCGCTGCAATGGCCCCATCCCAGACCACCGGAGCGGGCCATGCACCACGGCGACATCTCGAGCAGCAAGGACACCGTCGGCGTCGCCGTCGTCAACTACAAGATGCCGCGACTGCACAGCAAGGCGGAGGTGCTGGCCAATGCGCGCCAGATCGCCGACATGATCGTCGGCATGAAGCTCGGCCTGCCGGGCATGGACCTGGTCATCTTCCCCGAGTACAGCACGCACGGGATCATGTACGACTCGAAGGAGATGTACGACACCGCCAGCACCGTGCCCGGCGAGGAGACGGCGATCTTCGCGGCGGCCTGCAGGAAGGCCAAGGTCTGGGGCGTGTTCTCGCTGACCGGCGAGCGCCACGAGGAGCACCCGAACAAGGCGCCCTACAACACGCTGATCCTGATGAACGACCAGGGCGAGATCATCCAGAAGTACCGCAAGATCATGCCCTGGGTGCCCATCGAGGGCTGGTACCCGGGCAACTGCACCTATGTCAGCGAGGGCCCCAAGGGCCTGAAGGTCAGCCTCATCATCTGCGACGACGGCAACTACCCGGAGATCTGGCGCGACTGCGCGATGAAGGGCGCCGAGCTGATCGTGCGCTGCCAGGGCTACATGTACCCGGCCAAGGAGCAGCAGATCATGATCTCCAAGGCCATGGCCTTCGCCAACAACACCTACGTGGCGGTGGCCAACGCGGCCGGCTTCGACGGCGTGTACTCGTACTTCGGCCACAGCGCGATCATCGGTTTCGACGGCCGCACGCTCGGCGAATGCGGCGAGGAGGACATGGGCATCCAGTACGCGGCCCTGTCCAAGAGCCTGATCCGCGACTTCCGCAAGAACGGCCAGAGCGAGAACCACCTCTTCAAGCTGCTGCACCGCGGCTACACCGGCCTGATCAACTCGCGCGAGGGCGACCAGGGCGTGGCCGCCTGCCCCTACGAGTTCTACAGCCAGTGGGTGAACGACCCCGAAGGCACACGCAAGCGTGTCGAGGCGATCACGCGCGACACCGTGGGCACCGAAGAGGCGCCGATCGAGGGCATCCCGAACCCGGCCACGCTGGCGCATCGTTAGGAGCGCCGCGATGGATGCCCACCGCATCCGCAGCGAGCCGTACTACCAGAGCGTCGCCGACGAAGTCGCGCTGTTCGAGGCGGCCTACGCGAAGCGCCTGCCGCTGCTGCTCAAGGGCCCCACGGGCTGCGGCAAGACGCGCTTCGTCGAGCACATGGCCTGGCGGCTCGGCAAGCCGCTGGTCACCGTGGCCTGCCACGAGGACCTGAGCGCCGCCGATCTGGTGGGCCGCTGGCTGCTCGACGCCGACGGCACGCGCTGGCAGGACGGGCCGCTGGCGCTGGCCGCGCGGCACGGCGCGCTGTGCTATCTCGACGAACTGGTCGAGGCGCGTGCCGACACCACGGTGGTGATCCACCCGCTGGCCGACACGCGGCGCGTGCTTCCGATCGCCGCCTGCAACGAGCTGCTCGCCGCACACCCGGACTTCTCGCTGGTCGTGTCCTACAACCCCGGCCCGATGGCGCGCGAGATGAAGGCCTCGACGCGGCAGCGCTTCTGCGCGCTCGAGTTCCGCCATCCCGCACCGGAGGCCGAGGCCACGATCGTGGCGCGCGAATCCGGGCTCGGTCTTGACACGGCAGCCACGATCGTCGCCTTTGGCGTGCGCACGCGGCGCCTGCAGGGCCATGGCCTGGACGAGGGCGCGTCCACACGCATGCTGGTGCACGCCGCCGTGCTGGCGGTGCAGGGCGTGGCGCCGCGGCGGGCCTGCCGCATGGCGGTAGTCGACGCTCTGAGCGACGAGCCCGGCGTGCACGACGCGTTGCTGGGGGCGCTGGATGCGTCGTTCTGACATCAGGCGGCTTCTGGGCCAGGGGCAGGCCTGACATGGGCTCGGCACTGCCCCTGCATTGGCTGCACGTCGACGCGCCGTCGGCCGCACCGGCGCTGCTGTCACTGCAGCAGACGCTGCGCGCGCTGTGGGGGCTGGAGGCCTCGGTGATCGCCGACGGCGAGGTGCCGCACCTGGCCGCCGGCAGCATCCATCTGCCGCGCAGCGCCCCCACCGGCTGCGCCGACTCGCCCTGGCAGCGCGCGGCGGCGGCGCATGCGGCCGCCCACCTCGTCTACTCGCCGCAGGTGTTCGATGGGCGCGGGTTGCGACCCATCGTGCGCGCGATCATCGGCGTGCTCGAAGACGCCCGCGTCGAGACGCTGGCCGGCCGCGAGCTGCCCGGCCTGCAACGCTGGTGGCGCCCGCTCCACACCGCGCTGCCCACCGATGGCGACGGTGTCGAAACGCTGCTGCTGCGCCTGGCGCGCGCGCTCGCCGACCCCGGCTACGACGATCCGCACCCCTGGGTGCGCAAGGGTCGCGCGCTGTTCTTCCTCGACGCGCGCGGCGAGGTGCTGGCCGAGCCGCGCGCCGAGGGCCTGCGCGAGATCGCCTCGCGGCTGGGCCACGACCTCGGCCAGATGCGGCTGCAGTTCAATGCGAAGGGCTACCTGCCGGGGCCGGGTTACCGCGACGATCACCGCTGGATGTGGCCGTCCGGTGCCGACGAGAGGTCCGACGCTGCACCGGCGACGCCGCCGCCGGGCCGCAGCGCCGACGAGCCCCCAGCGGCCCCGGACGGCGAACCGCATCCGGAGTGGGACCGCCTGATCGCACGGCTGCGCCCCGCGTGGTGCCGCGTGCGCGAACAGCGCGACGAAGCCAGCGTCAACGCTGCGATCACGCTCCCGCAGGCGCCCTCGCCCGCCGCGCTGCGGCGCGCCGTGGCCGCGGGGCCGGCCCGCGGGCCTTGGCGCACCGAGCACGAAGGCGAGCGCCTCGACCTCGATGCGCTGCTGCGCGCACGCATCGCACGGCGCGCACGGCTGCCGCTGGAGGCGCGGCTGCACCGTGGCCGCTCGCGCGGCCGGCGCTTCGGCCATGCACTCCTGCTGATCGATCAGTCGGCCTCGACCTCGACGCCCTGGACCGAGGGCGACAGCGACCAGCTGCGCGCCGCCTGCGCGATGGCCTGGCAAGCTGCGCGGGCCCTCGCTTCGGCGGGCCTGCGCACGGCCATCGCCGGCTTCGCCTCGAACGGGCGGCACGCGGTGCACTGGCAATCGGTGCATGCCTTCGGCGAGCCGCTGGACCCGCAGGCGGGCGCGCGGCTGGCGGCCCTGCGCAGCAGCGGCTCGACGCGCCTGGGCGCGGCGCTTCGCCACGCGACGCGCCGGCTGGCGTGCCAGCGCGGCGGCGAGCAGCTGGTGCTGGTGTTCAGCGATGCGATCGCCCACGACATCGACGTGCATGACCCGCGCTACCTCGCCGAGGACGCGCGCCATGCCGCACGCCATGCGCAGCGCCAGGGCCTGCGCCTGGCCTGTATCGCCCCCGACCGTGCCCAGGCGGCCGCGGCACGCGCCGTCTTCGGCGCGGCACAGGTGGCCGTGGTCGAGCGCCTCGAGGCCCTGCCGGTCGCGCTGCGGCGGCTGCTGGGCTGATCGCGCAGCGGCCGGATTCCGGGTCGCCGCGAGGGGACTTGCGCGCCTGGGTTACCGTCGCGCGCTGGAATCACAGGAGTACCCCTATGCGTTCGACGTTCGCCGCGCTGGCCGCGGCCCTCGCCGCCCCGGCCGCCCTCGCCCAGCCCGCCGAGCCGCTGTGGGAGATCGGCGCCGGCGCCTTTGCCGTGAGCCAGCAGGCCTACCCCGGCGCGGACGAGCAGGTCAACCGCGGCATCGCCCTGCCCTATGCGCTGTACCGCGGCGAGTTCCTGCGCGTGGACCGCGGCGGCGCCGGGCTGCGCGCGGTGAAGCAGCCGGCGTTCGAAGTGGACATCGGCGTTTCAGGCGCCTTCGGCGCACGCTCCGACGACATCGAGGCACGGCGCGGCATGCCCGACCTGGGCACGCTGATCGAGTTCGGCCCGCGTCTGGTCTGGCGGCTGGACGGCGGCACGCCGACGCCTGGCGCCGGCCGCTGGCGCGTCGAGCTGCCGCTGCGCGGCGTGTTCGACCTCAGCGACGACTTTCGGCACCGCGGCATGAGCTTCGAGCCCGAGCTGCAGTACGCGCGGCGCAGTTCCGGCGGCTGGGCCTACAGCGCCAGCGCCGGCCTGGTGTTCGCCGATCGGCGACTGTCGCGCACCTTCTATGCGGTCGACCCGGTCTATGCCACCGCAGAACGGCCGGCGTACGAGGCTCGTTCCGGCTTGCTGGCCACGCGGCTGGGGCTGACGGTCTCGCGCTCTCTCTCGCCCGACTGGCGCCTGTTCGGTTTCGCGCGGCTGGACAGCGTGGCCGGCGCCGCCAACCGCGAGAGTCCTCTGGTGCGCCGCACCACCGGCGGCAGCGTGGGCCTCGGCGTGGCCTGGACCTGGCTGCGCTCGGAGCGCCCAGCCGCCGACTGAGCGTGATCGCCGCGCCTGCCGCCGCTATGCTTGCGCGATGAGCAGCCCCTGGTTCGACGGATTCACGGCCGGCTTCCACGAGGTCGGCGGCCTGCAGCTGCATGCGCGCATCGGCGGCCGCGCCGATGCGCCGGCGCTGCTGATGCTGCACGGCTTCCCGCAGACGCATGCGATGTGGCACCGCGTCGCGCAGCAACTGGCGCCGCACTTCCGCATCGTGCTGCCCGACCTGCGCGGCTACGGCGACTCCGACAAGCCGCGCGGCGAGGCCGGCCACGCCAACTACAGCAAGCGCGCGATGGCCGCCGACCTGGCGGCGCTGATGCGCTCGCTCGGCCACGAGCGCTACTTCGTCGCCGGCCACGACCGCGGCGCCCGAGTGGCGCACCGTCTCGCGCTCGACCACGCCGGCGCGGTGCGCAGGCTCGCGCTGCTGGACATCGCGCCGACGCTGGACATGTACGAGGCCACCGACATGCGCTTCGCCAGCGCCTACTACCACTGGTTCCACCTGATCCAGCCGCACCCGCTGCCCGAACGCATGATCGGCGCCGACCCGCGCTTCTACCAGCGCGCCAAGCTCGGCGGCTGGGGTTCCAAGGGCACCGGCTACATGGAAGATGAAGCGCTGGCCGAATACGAGCGCTGCTTCTGCCGCCCCGAAGCGATCCACGCGGTCTGCGAGGATTACCGCGCCTCCGCCACGATCGACCTCGAGCACGATCGTGCCTCGCGCGCGGCCGGCCAGCGCATCGCCTGCGACACGCTGGTGCTGTGGGGCGAGCGCGGCGTGGTGCACGCGCTGTTCGATCCGCTGGCGCTGTGGCAGGCGCAATGCAGCGCGGCGGTCAGCGGCCACGTGATGCCGGCGGGCCACTACATCGCCGAAGAGCTGCCCGACGAAACGGCGCGCGAACTGCGCGACTTCTTCGTCTGACCGTCGCTTGATCATCGCCTGAACTGCGCCGGGAAAGCCGGGCTTTCCTCGGCACGGGCCACGCGCGCGGCGGCTACCATCGCCGCGATCCGTCGTGAGGAGTGCGCATGTTCGCCTGGCTGAAACGGCTCGACCAGCATTTCCCGGTGCGCTACAGCGCCTGGCTCTTCTGCGCCGTGGCGCTGATGCTGTCCACCTTCTCGTGGGTGGCCTTCGGCACGGGCGGCTGGCTCGCGCTGCTGTTCCTCTTCCTGACCTTGCTGGGCGCGCGCGACACGCAGCAGGCGCACCACTCGATCCTGCGCAACTACCCGGTGATGGGGCACCTGCGCTTCATGCTCGAGTTCATCCGGCCCGAGATCCGCCAGTACTTCTTCGAGAGCGACCGCGAGACGGTGCCGTTCTCGCGCCAGCAGCGTTCGCTGGTCTACCAGCGCGCCAAGGGCCAGCCCGACAAGCGGCCGTTCGGCACGCAACTCGACGTCGCCGCGATCGGCTACGAGTGGATCAACCACTCGCTGCAACCCACGACCATCGCCACGCACGACTTCCGCGTCACCATCGGCGAAGGCCGCGCCCAGCCCTACAGTGCCAGTGTCTTCAACATCTCAGCGATGAGCTTCGGCGCGCTGTCGGCCAACGCCATCCTGGCACTCAACGAAGGCGCACGGCGCGGCGGCTTCGCGCACGACACCGGCGAGGGCTCGATCAGCCGCTACCACCGCGAGAACGGCGGTGACCTGATCTGGGAGATCGGCTCGGGCTACTTCGGCTGCCGCCACGCCGACGGCCGCTTCAGCGAGGAGCGCTTCACCGAGAACGCACGGCTCGAGCAGGTGAAGATGATCGAGCTGAAGCTCAGCCAGGGCGCCAAGCCGGGCCATGGCGGCGTGCTGCCCGGCCCGAAGGTGACGCCCGAGATCGCCGAGGCGCGCGGCGTGGCGGTGGGCGTGGACTGCGTCTCGCCGGCCAGCCACGGCGCCTTCTCCACACCGGTGGAGATGATGCATTTCATCGAGCGGCTGCGCGAGCTCTCGGGCGGCAAGCCCACCGGCTTCAAGCTGTGCATCGGCCACCCCTGGGAATGGTTCGCCATCGCCAAGGCGATGCTCGAGACCGGCATCGTGCCGGACTTCATCGTCGTCGACGGCGCCGAGGGCGGCACCGGCGCGGCGCCGCTGGAGTTCACCGACCACGTCGGCGCGCCGCTGCAGGAAGGCCTGCTGCTGGTGCACAACACGCTGGTCGGGCTCAACCTGCGCTCGCGCGTCAAGCTGGGCTGCGCCGGCAAGGTGGTCAGCGCCTTCGACATCGCGCGCATGATGGCGCTCGGTGCCGACTGGTGCAACGCGGCGCGCGGCTTCATGTTCGCGCTGGGCTGCATCCAGGCCCAGCACTGCCACACGGGGCACTGCCCGACCGGCGTGGCCACGCAGGACCCGCAGCGCCAGAAGGCGCTGGTCGTTCCGGCCAAGAGCGAGCGCGTCTACAACTTCCATCAGCAGACCCTGCATGCACTGAAGGAACTCGTGCAGGCCGCCGGCCTGAAGCACCCCGGCGAGATCAGCGCGTCGCACATCGTGCGGCGCAACTCCGAGCACGGCGTGAAGCTGCTGGCCAACCTGCTGCCCTACGTCGAGCCCGGCGCGCTGCTGACGGGCGAGATGCCGCACCAGGTGTTTCGCACCTACTGGCCGATGGCCCAGGCGGGCAGTTTCGGGGTGCTGCGGACTTAAGCGGGCTTCACGAGAGCGGGGGGATCTCACCACCGGGTTGCGGGGATGCGACACGAACGTGCGCCATCGACAATGGCTACATTCCGAAACAAGTTCCCGCCACCATGTCCCGCATCTTCCTGCTCATCAATGACCCGCTGGTAGCGGGGCGCATGCGCGGCCTCATCGATGCCACGCCGGGGCTGCAGACGGTGGGCTGGGTCGCCACGATGGACCAGGCACGCACCCAGTTGCCCGCCCTGCAGGCCGATCTGGTGCTGTCAGACCTGCAGCTCGCCGACGGCTGGGTGGCCGGCTTCGTCGACGAGATCTCGACCAGCGTGCGCTACGGCCGGCCGAAGACGCTGTTGGTGACGATGTCGCTGGACGATTCGCAGCTGATCGACGCGCTGGTGCGCGGTGCCGATGGCTACTTCGTGCAGGGCCAGTCGCCGCAGTCGCTGATCGCGGCCGTTGAGCAGACGCTGTCCGGCGGCGCCGAGATGGCACCGGGCATCGCGCGGCAGGTGAAGGCGCATTTCGATGCCGCCGCCTGGAAGCGCAGCGACCGCCTCGACGACGAGAACCCGCTGCACCCGGACCGCGTCGAGCGCCAGGTGCTGCAGTGGATCTGTGACGGCTTCCTGCCGCACGAAATCGCCCGCGACCTGCGCATCTCGACGCGAGAAGTGGCGCTGCGCGTGCGAACCCTCTACCGCAAGATGCAGCTCGATCGCCGCACGGCGACCCTCACGCTGCAGATGGCTTGAACGAACGGCGGCTCAGGCCGTCGGCGGCCTCGTGTCGATGAAGCTCTGCCTCGCGTTGAGCTTCTCGGCCAGCTTCGCCAGATTGGCGTGCTGGTCGCGCCACGCGATGTGCGGGAAGCGGAAGTCGAGGTAGCCCAGCGCACAACCGACCGCGATGTCGGCCAGCGACAGGTGGATGCCCGAGCACCAGGGCTTGTCGCCCAGGCCGGTGCTCATGGCCGCCAGCGCACCGTGCACGCGGCTCATCTGGCGGTCGATCCAGGCCTGGCTGCGCTGTTCGGCGCTGCGCCCGGCCCAGGTGGCCTCCAGGCGCGCGAGGATGGCGGCGTCCAGCACGCCATCGGCCAGCGCCTCCCAGGTGCGCACCTCGGTACGCTCGCGGCTGCCTTCCGGGATCAGCCGGCTGACCGGCGAGCGCGTGTCGACGTATTCGACGATCACGCGAGAATCGAACACCGCCTCGCCGCCTTCGAGCACCAGGCAGGGCACCTTGCCCAGCGGGTTGGCCTTCAGGATGGCCTCGGCGTTCCAGACATCCTCGAGTTCGAACTGGTAGTCGAGCTTCTTCTCGGCCATCACGATGCGCACCTTGCGCACGTAGGGGCTGGTGAGAGCGCCGATGAGTTTCATCATGCTGTGATTCTTCCGTCCCTGTGTTCGATTCATTCTAGCGAAGGGGGCTGTTCGCCGGCCCGGCGCAAACGCCAATCGACCTGCGCCGGCCGGCCGGGCAGCGCCAGTGACGCCGTGGCCGGCGGCGTGCGTGCGATCACCTGGCCGCGGCGCACCACCAGCAGCCGCGTGGCGCGCAGGCGGATGGCCTCGATGGGGTCGCGTGCCTGCAGCAGCACGAAGTCGGCCGGCTTGCCGACCTCGATGCCGTGATCGTCCAGGCCGAGGATCTTCGCGCTGTTCACCGTCACCGCGTCGAAGCAGGCGCGCATCTGCGCCTGCGAGGTCATCTGCGCCACGTGCAGGCCCATCGCCGCGACCTCCAGCATGTCGGCACTGCCCAGCGAGTACCAGGGGTCCATCACGCAGTCGTGGCCGAAGCCGACGTTGATTCCCGCGGCCAACAGCTCGGGCACGCGCGTCATGCCGCGCCGCTTCGGGTAGGTGTCGTGGCGGCCCTGCAGCGTGATGTTGATCAGCGGGTTGGCGATCGCGTGCACGCCGGCCTCGCGCATCAGCGGCAGCAGCTTGGACACGTAGTAATTGTCCATCGAGTGCATGGACGTGAGGTGCGAGCCGGTGACGCGGCCGTGCAGGCCGAGTCGCTGCGTGTGGAAGGCCAGCGTCTCGATGTGGCGGCTCAGCGGGTCGTCGCTCTCGTCGCAGTGCATGTCGACGCGCAGGCCGCGCTCGGCGGCGAGCTCGCACAGGATCTTCACGCTGTCCGCCCCGTCGGCCATCGTGCGCTCGAAGTGCGGGATGCCGCCGACCACGTCGACGCCCTTGTCGAGTGCGCGTTTCAGGTTGGCCAATGCGGTGGGCGAGCGCAGCACGCCGTCCTGCGGGAATGCGACGAGCTGCAGGTCGAGGTAGGGCCGCACCTTCTCGCGCACGTGAAGCAGCGCCTCGACGGCGAGCAACCGGTCGTCGCAGACATCGACGTGCGAGCGGATCGCCAGCAGACCCTTGGCCACCGCCCAGTCGCAGTACTGCAGCGCGCGCTCGACCAGCGCCTCCTGCGTGAGCTGCGGCTTGAGCTCGCCCCACAGCGCGATGCCTTCGAGCAGCGTGCCGCTGGCGTTCACGCGCGGCAGACCGAAACTCAGCGTCGCGTCCATGTGGAAGTGGGCATCGACGAAGGGCGGGCTGAGCAGCTGGCCCTGGCCGTCGATCACCGACGCGCCCTCGGGAGCCGGCAGGTTCGGCGCGATGGCGGCGATGCGGCCAGCGTGCACCAGCACGTCGAGGCCAGTGCGGCCATCGGGGAGCGTGACGTTGCGGATCAGCATGGTTCGGCATGACCTCCGAGGTCATCGACGGTGGAATCGGGTTCCCGCAGCATACGTGCAAGCCAACCCTAGCAAGGACTGCACCGCATGAACGGCATCGACCTCCTTCCGCTCGCCGTGGGCCACATGATCGGCCTGGGCGCCATCGGCTCCTGCCTGGGCGTGGGGCTGCTCGGCAGCAAATTCCTCGAAGCCTCGGCGCGCCAGCCCGAGCTGATGGACAGCCTGCAGACCAAGGTCTTCCTGCTGGTGGGCGTGCTCGACGGCGCCTTCATCATCGCCACTGGCATCGGGCTGTGGTTCGCCACGGCCAACCCGTTCCGCTGAAGCGCGGGTTGACCCTCTCCCAAGTTCGAAGGCGCGCGAACGCGGGGGAACTGCCTTCTTTGAGGGGGTGCGCCGGGGCAGCGGCGGGCGTTCACTGGCGACATGTCGCTTCGCATCGCCCTCGCTTCCCGCCCCGCGGCCCCGCCGCGGGTGCAGACGCGCGGCGAGGAGATCGCCAACGCCGCCAGCCACGCGCTGGCCTGCGCGCTGCCCGTGCTGGCCTGGCCGCTGCTGTCCGAGGCAGCCCGGCGGCAGTCGGGCACGCTGGGCGTGCTGTCGGTGGCGGTGTTCTGCCTCACGATGGTGCTGCAGTTCGTCGCCTCGGCGGTGTTCCATGCGCTGCCGCCAGGGCGCGCCAAGCTGTGGGCACGCTCCGTCGACCACGCGGCGATCTACGTCTTCATCGCCGGCAGCAGCACGCCCTTCACGCTCGGCGCGATGCCGGGCACGGCGGGCGTGGCCACCTGCCTGCTCGTGTGGTCGCTGGCCTTGTGGGGCGCCTCGCTGAAGCTGCGGCGCCGGCTCACCAACCGGCGCCTGTCGACCGGCCTGTACGTGCTGCTCGGCTGGGGCGCGCTGCTCGCGGCCTGGCCGGGGCTGCAGTTGCTTGACTCGTCGGCGCTGCTCTGGCTGGCCGCCGGCGGCGCGGCCTACCTGGTGGGCACGGCCTTCTTCGTGTTCGACTCGTCGCTGCGCTTCGGCCACTTCGTGTGGCACCTGTTCGTGATGGCAGGCAGCGGCTGCCACCTGTGCGCGGCCCTCGGGCTGGGCTGAGCGGGCCACTCTCGCCCGCAACGCCTGCGCTGCGATCAGCCGACCGTGCGGAAGACGCTCACCACCCTGGCCAGCTGAAGGGTCTGATCCTTCAGGCTCTCGGCCGCAGCAGCCGACTGTTCGACGAGCGCGGCGTTCTGCTGCGTCATCTGGTCGAGCTGGGTGACGGCGGTGTTGACCTGGCCGATGCCGTCGCTCTGCTCGGCGGCGGCGGCGGTGATCTCGCCGATGATGTCGGAGACACGCTGCACCGAGCCGACGATCTCGCCCATGGTCTGTCCGGCGTCGGCGACGAGCCGGGAGCCGGCCTCGACGCGCTCGACGCTGGCGCCGATCAGGCCCTTGATCTCCTTGGCGGCTTCGGCCGAGCGCTGGGCCAGGCTGCGCACCTCGGAGGCGACGACGGCGAAGCCGCGGCCCTGCTCGCCGGCACGGGCGGCTTCCACCGCGGCGTTCAGCGCGAGGATGTTGGTCTGGAAGGCGATGCCGTCGATGACGCCGATGATGTCGGAGATCTTCTTGGAGCTGGTGTTGATCTCGTCCATGGTGAAGACCACCTGCGAGACCACGGTGCCACCGCGCTGGGCCACCTCGGCAGCGGACGCCGCGAGCTGGTTGGCCTGGCGGGCCGAGTCGGCGCTTTGCCGCACGGTGGCGGTGAGTTCCTCCATGGCACTCGCAGTCTGCTGAAGATTGCTCGCCGTCTGTTCCGTTCGTGCGGAGAGGTCCTGGTTGCCCGTGGCGATCTCCACGCTGGCGGTGGTGATGCTGTCGGTGCTCCGGCGCACGCCGTCGACCAGCGAGTTCAGCCGGTCGCGGGTTCGCTCGAGCTCCGCCATCAGGCCGCGCATCTCGTGGGGTGCGGTCGTCGGCGCCGTCAAATCGCCGTCTGCGATGTGCCGCAGAGCCTCACGGGCCTGCGCCGGATCGACACCCAGTTCGCGCTGGACCGTCTTCGCCAGCAAGGCCGTCAGCGCGCCGGCGACGATCACGGCGAACCCGGCCAGCGCCAGGGACAACAACGTGAGCTGCTGCGCTCGCTGCTGGGTGTTCTGATGGGCGACCTGTGCCTCTTGGCGCCCCTTGGCGATCTCTTCGAGCAACCTGGCCCGCAGATTGCGCCACGCCGGTGTCTCCTCGGCCGTCAACGCTTGTGCGGCGGCCGCGGGGTCCGTCTTGACCAGTTCGATCACACGAGCCTGTTTGGCGGACTGCACTTCACGCAGAGTCGCCAGCTGTTCGAGGGAGGTGGCGAGCGCCGTGCCGCCGGCCAGGGCCGCGGTGTCGCGTTGCGCCTTCGCATAGGCCTCTGCGGCGCCGGCGAAGTTGTCGTAGGCCTTGCCGTTCTTGGGATCGAGCACGATGTTGCGCAGCGCCTGGCCCATCTGCAGGCCCTGGGCATACATCTCGTTCATGCCATTGGCCCTGGCCTGCTCCGTGCCCAGATAACGATCGAACTCGTGCTGGGTTCGAAACAGGCCCCACAGGCTCGCCGTCAGCGCGGTCACGAACAAGGCGGCGGGGATGACGCTGCACAGGAGCAGTCGAGTGCTGAATCTCATGGTTGTCTCAAGACAGGGCCGCAGGAACGCAACCGCTTCCCGTCTTCGGCCCCGGCTCGCCAAACTTGAGGCCTTGCGCCTGACCCGCAACGGCCGATCAGGATTCCAGCCAGCCGAGGAGCGCGCGAAGGCGCGGTCCGGTCGACGTGTCGAACGATTCGATGCCCACGGTTCGAAGCACGGCCCGTCCAGCGTCGCTCTGTGTCAATGCGCTGAGTTCGGCCTGCACGGCGCGCACCTGATCCGCATTGAGGCGTGAATGCGCGATCAACGGGAAGTAGGGTTGAGCGACACTGCGATGCAGCACGCGCAGCTTCGCCTTGTCCAGACCCTTGGCGACACTCGAATACGAGGCAATGCCACCGACGTCCCCGAAGCTCTGTTCCAGGTAGAAGCCGACTGCGCCTTGCTCGCGCACGTAGTTGACCTTCTCCTCGCTCAGGAGGATGCCGCGATCGCGGAGCTCGGCTCGGCAGAACTTCGACATGTACGACACCGTTTCAGGCATCACCCAGCGCTTGCCCTTCGCATCGGCCAGCGTCTTCATCGTTGACTCCGCGCGGACGACGATGAGGCACTGCCCGTCCGGCCGCGCACTTGCCACGAACTGGTAGCCGTGGTCTCGGATGGCGCGGGCCGGGTAGTCGCTGGGCCGCGCCAGCGCCAGGTCGAATCGCCCGCTGCGCAGCCCGTCCTCCAGCGCCGAAAACTCTCTCGCGAAAACCACCTGCACCTTGCGGCCCAACACCTTGCCGAGGGTGTCGGCCAGAGGGCCGTACTTGGCGATGACGCGGCCATGGTCCAGGCCGCCCGAGCTGCCCTCGCTGACACCGAGCGTCAACTCGGCTGGCGCCGCCTGGGCGGCAACGATGAACAGGCTGGCGATGGCGGTGAAGAGGCGGGCGGCAGGCGTCATGGCGAGCGGCGGGCTGGAGCCCGCCTTGCGGTGGAGAACTCCTTGATTCCACACATGCCAATGCACGAATATATTGCGCGCGCTCAGCCCGATGCAGCTTCTTCGAGCACAACCGTGAAATGGGCCCGCGGCCCAGGCGCTACTTGGTGCCGAATAGCCGGTCGCCGGCGTCGCCCAGACCCGGCACGATGTAGCCGTGCTCGTCGAGCTGGCGGTCGATGGCCGCGGTGTAGACGGGCACGTCCGGATGGTTGGCGTGGAAGTTCGCCAGCCCTTCCGGCGCGGCGAGCAGGCAGACGAAGCGGATCGACTTCGGCTTCGTCTCCTTCAGCCGGTCCACCGCCGCAACCGCCGAGTTGCCGGTGGCCAGCATCGGGTCGAGCACGATGACGTCGCGCTCGTGCATGTCGTGCGGCATCTTGAAGTAGTACTCGACGGCCACCAGCGTCTTCGGGTCGCGGTACAGGCCGACGTGGCCGATGCGCGCGCCGGGCACCACGTTGAGCATGCCGTCGAGGAAGCCGGCGCCGGCGCGCATGATGGACACGAACACCGTCTTCTTGCCGTCGATCACCGGCGAGCGCATGGTCTCCAGCGGCGTCTCGATCTCGATCAGCTGCGTGGGCATGTCGCGCGTGACCTCGTAGGCCATCAGCATGCTGATCTCATTGAGCAGCCGGCGGAACATGCTGGTGCTGCGGTCCTTCTGCCGCATCAGCGTGAGCTTGTGCTGGATCAGCGGGTGCGTGATGTGGTGGACTTGCGCGGTCATGGGCGATCACTCCTTGGCCGGCACAGCATAGCGGTTCACAGGCCGAGATCGGACAGCCCCGGGTGATCGTCGGGCCGCCGACCGAGCGGCCAATGGAATTGGCGATCCGCTTCGGCTATCGGCAGGTCGTTGATGCTGGCGAAGCGCCGCGTCATGAAGCCCTGCTCGTTGAATTCCCAGTTCTCGTTGCCGTAGCTGCGGTACCAGTGGCCGGATTCGTCATGCCACTCGTAGGCGAAGCGCACGGCGATGCGGTTTCCGGTGAAGGCCCACAGCTCCTTGATGAGCCGGTAGTCGAGCTCCTTCGCCCACTTGCGGCGCAGGAAGGCCTTGACCGCCTCGCGGCCGACCGGGAACTCGGCCCGGTTGCGCCAGCGTGTGTCTTCCGTGTAGACACGCGCGCAGACTTCGGGGTCACGCGTGTTCCAGGCGTCCTCGGCGCCGCGCACCTTCTTGGTCGCGGTCTCTTCGGTGAAGGGCGGCAGGGGCTGGCGTGTTTCCATCATCGATCTCCAATCACCAGCCGATCGCCTTGGGCAGCCACAGCGCGATCTGCGGGTAGAAGAACACCAGCGCCAGCGTCACCGCCTGCATGGCGATGAAGGGCACCACGCCCTTGTAGATGTCCTTGATGCTCACCTCGGGCGGCGCGACGCCCTTCAGGTAGAACAGCGCCCAGCCGAAGGGCGGCGTGAGGAACGAGGACTGCAGGTTCACGGTGATCAGCATCGCCAGCCACACCGGGTCGACACCCTGCGCGAGCAGCACCGGCAGGAACAGCGGCACGGCGATGTAGCTGATCTCGATCCACTCGATGAAAAAGCCGAGCACGAAGATCAGCGCCATCATGAACCAGATGTCGCTGTTCACGCCGCCGGGCAGCAGTTCGAACATGCGCACGATCAGGTCTTCGCCGTGCAGGCCGCGGAAGGCCAGCGCGAACACCTGCGCCATCATCAGGATGAACATCATGATGGCGGTGATCTTGGCGGTCTCCAGCGCCACGTCCTTCAGCACCTGCCACTTGAAGCGCCCGGCGCCCACGGTGATCAGGATCGCGCCGACCGCCCCCATCGACGCGGCTTCGGTCGGCGCCGCGATGCCGCCGACGATGGAGCCGAGCACCGAAACCACCAGCATGATCGGCGGCACCACCACCTTCCAGAAGCGGATCCACAGCTCGCGGCGGCTCACCCCATCGCGCTCGGCCTGCGGGATGGGCGGCATCAGATCGGGCTTGACCATGCCCAGCACCAGCAGGAACACGATGTACACGCCCGCCAGCAGCATGCCGGGGCCGACCGCCGCGGCGAACAGCGTGCCCACCGACAGCTGCATGATGTCCGACAGCAGGATCAGGATCAGGCTGGGCGGGATGATCTGGCCGAGCGTGCCCGAGGCGCAGATGGCGCCGCAGGCGATGGACTTGTCGTAGCCACGGCGGATCAGCGTGGGCAGCGTCAGCAGGCCCAGCGTGATGATGGTGGCGCCGACGATGCCGGTGGTCGCGCCCATCAGCACGCCGAACAGGATGATGCCCACGCCCATGCCGCCGCGCACGCCACCTGCAATGTGGCCCATCACGTCGAGCAGGTCGTCGGCCAGGCGCGACTTCTCCAGCATCACGCCCATGAAGACGAACAGCGGGATCGCCATCCACTGGTAACCCGCCACCACGCCGTAGATGCGCGCCGGCAGCAGGTTGAACAGCACGTCGCCGAAGCCGAGCCAGCCGAACAGGAAGCCCACCGTGGCCAGCGTCACGGCCACCGGCACGCCCAGCATCAGCATCACGAAGAAGCCGACCAGCATCAGCACCGCATAGGTCTGCGGCTCAAACACGGTGGCTCTCCACGCGTTGCCGCTCGATCAGAACCAGGCGCATCAACGCGCCCACCGTCTGCAGTGCCAGCAGGCCGAAGCCCAGCGGGATCAGCCCCTTGACCGCCCAGCGCCAGGGGATGCCGCCCGGGTCGGCCGAGGTCTCGCCGATGGCCCAGGACTGCAGGACATAGCTCCACGACAGCTTGATGAACAGCAGCGCGATCGCCAGCGTCAGCACGCCCGAGACGAGGTTGACGACGAACTTCGCGCGCGGCGTGAAGTTGGCGTAGAACACGTCGACGCGCACGTTGTCGCCGCGCTGCAGCGCGTAGCTCATGCCGAACAGGATGACGGCGGCCAGCAGGTGCCATTCGAGCTCCTGCGACCACACCGAGCCGAAGCTCAGCGTGTAGCGCAGCAGCACGTTGACGGCCACCAGGCCGATCATCGCCAGCGTCATGTAGAGGGTGGCGCGGCCCACCGCATCGATCAGTGCCTCGATGCGACGGACCGCGACCAGGGTCGCGTCGGACATGGGGGAATCGCCGCTCAGCCGCGGACCTTGAGGTGGTACGCCTCTTCGCTGACCTCGGACCAGCGGTCGTACTTGGCCTTGAAGGCCATGTAGGACTCGTGCACCTTCTTCGTCATCGGGTCCTTGGCCACCGCGTCGGCGAGCACCTTGTCGGTCTCGGCGCGCAGCGCCTTGATCACCGCATCGGGCAGCGGCTTGGCGATCACGCCCTGGTTCTTGATCAGGTCTTCCATCGCCTCGGAGTTGTGCTTCTGGCACCAGGCTTCGCTGATGACGTTGCAGGCCGCCGAGGCGTTCTGCACGATGGCCTTCAGGTCAGCAGGCAGCTTGTCCCACGCGGCCTTGTTGATCAGCAACTCGGAGACGGTCGCCGGCTCGTGCCAGCCGGTCGTGTGATAGAACTTGGCAGCCTTTTGCAGACCCAGGCGCCGGTCCTGGAAGGGGCCGACGAACTCGGCCGCGTCGATCACGCCGCGCTCCAGCGCCGGGAAGATCTCGCCGCCGGGCAGCACCTTCACGTCGACCCCCAGGCTCGCGTAGACCTTGCCCGCGAGGCCCGGGATGCGCATCTTCAGGCCCTTGAGGTCGGCCACCGAAGTGATCTCCTTCTTGAACCAGCCCGTCATCTGCACGCCGGTGTTGCCGCAGGGCATCGCGATCATGCCGAAGGGGGCGTAGACCTCGTTCCACAGTTCGAGGCCGCCGCCGTCGTAGAACCAGCCGTTCATGCCCTGGAAGTTCATGCCGAAGGGCACCGCGGTGAAGTACTGCGCAGCCGCGGTCTTGCCGGTCCAGAAGTACGAGTTGGCGTGGTTCATCTCGACGGTGCCGGCGCGCACCGCGTCGAAGCCCTCGAACGCCGGCACCAGTTCGCCGGCGCCGAACACCTGGATCTTCAGCCGCCCGCCGGACATGTCGGCGATGCGCTTGGCCAGGTCGGTGGCCGAGCCGGGGCCGTCCATGTAGAAGGGCGCCCCCTTGCCGTAGGCGGAGGTCATCTTCCAGTTGAAGGTCTGCTGGGCCGAGGCGACGGCGGGTGCGGCGAGCGCGGCGCCAGCCAGGCCCGCCTTCAGTGCGGAGCGACGAGAGACTGCATTCATGCGAACTCCAGTGGATGGTGGGGATGACTCTGCCTAGCGAGGGGCGTGCCAATGGCACGCGTGGTGCTCAGTAGGTCTTGTACGGGAGGAACTTGCCGCTCATCGTGATCGAGACGCGGTCGCCCTTCGGGTCGGGCTCGCGCTGCAGGTCCATCTTGAAATCGATGGCCGACATGATCCCGTCGCCGAACTCCTCGTGGATGAGTTCCTTGAAGGTGGTGCCGTACACGCTGACCAGTTCGTAGAAGCGGTAGATCAGAGGGTCGGTGGGCACCGAAGTCGGCAGCGAGCCCTTGTAGGGCACGGCCATCAGCCACTTCTTCTCGTCGGCCGACAGGCCGAAGATCTTGCCGACGGCATCGGCCTGCTTCTTGTCGAGCGTCATCTGGCCGAGGCAGGCCGCGGTGACCCACTCCTTGCTCAGGCCGACCTTCTTGGCCACGTCGGACCAGGTGATGCCCTTGGCCACCTTGGTGGCGATGATCTTCTCGGTGACGTCCAGTCGGCTCATGCGATTCTCCTCAGGGTGGTGCCGTTGTGGGTGTGGTGTTGCATGTCGGGCTGGGGCTCGGGGTCGAGCCCCGGGCTGACTTCCGCAGGCTGCGCCGGCGCACGGCCATGCGACAGCTCCTTGCTGCGCGCGACGAGGAAGTCGACCAGGTGGTTGCGGATGCGGTAGTACTGCGGGTCGTGATGCAGCGTGGCGCGCTGCCTGTCACGCGGCATCGTGTTCTTCACGATCTCGGCCACGCGCGCCTGCGGGCCGTTGCTCATCAGCAGGATGCGGTCGGCGAGCAGGATCGCCTCGTCCACGTCGTGCGTGATCATGAACACCGTCTGGTGCGTCTGACCGCAGATGCGCAGCAGCTCGTCCTGGATGGTGCCGCGCGTCAGCGCGTCGAGCGCGCCGAAGGGCTCGTCGAGCAGCAGCATGCGCGGCTGGATCGCGAAAGCGCGCGCGATGCCCACGCGCTGCTTCATGCCGCCCGAGAGCTGCGAGGGCTTCTTGTCGATCGCGCCGTCCAGGCCGACCAGGGCGACGTACTTCTGCACATGCTCGTCGACCTGGGCGCGGGTCCACAGCGGCCACTTGCTGCGCACCGCGAAGGCGATGTTCCTGCGCACCGTCAGCCACGGCATCAGCGCATGGCCCTGGAACACCACGCCGCGGTCCAGGCTGGGCCCGGCGATCTCGCGGTTGTCCATGAACACGTGGCCGTCGCTGGCGCTCTCCAGCCCGGCGAGCACATTGAGGATGGTCGTCTTGCCGCAGCCGCTGTGGCCGATGATGCAGACGAACTCGCCCGGGCGGATGCCGAAGTTGACGCTGTCGAAGACGATGCTGTTGCCGTAGCGCTTGGTGAGGCCCTCGACCTTGAGGAAGTGCTCAGTCGACATAGGTGACCGCCTTCTGCAGCTTCGCGAACATCAGGTCGAGCAGCATGCCGACCACGCCGATGACGAGGATCGCGAAGATCACGTTCGGCAGCGAGAGGTTGTTCCACTCATTCCAGACGAAGTAGCCGATGCCGGTGCCGCCCACCAGCATCTCGGCCGCCACGATCACCAGCCAGGCGATGCCCATGCTGATGCGCATGCCGGTGAGGATGGTCGGCGCCGCGGCGGGCAGGATCACCTCGAAGGCGCGGCGCAGCGCCGTCACCTCCAGCGTCTTCGCCACGTTGAGCCACTCGCGCCTCACGCTGGCCACGCCGAAGGCGGTGTTGATCAGCATCGGCCACACCGAGCAGATGAAGATCACGAAGAGGCCGGAGATGCTGCTGTCCTTGATCGTGTAGAGCGCCAGCGGCATCCAGGCCAGCGGCGAGATCGGCTTGAGCACCTGGATGAACGGGTCGAGCGCGCGGTAGACCAGCGGGCTCATGCCGATCACGAAGCCCAGCGGAATCGCCACCAGCGCGGCGAGCAGGTAGCCCAGGCCGACGCGGCCGAGCGAGTAGGCGAGCTGCAGGCCCACGCCCTTGTCGTTCGGGCCGTTGTCGTAGAACGGGCTGGCGAGGTTCTTCGCGACCACCGCGCCCATCTGCGCCAGCGTCGGAAAGCCCGACTTGGCCGTTGCCGCGGCGGGCGAGGCCATTGAGGCCGGGTCCTTGCCCATCAGCTTGGCGTACTCGATCTGCTCCGGCGTGAGCGCCGGCGCTGCCGCGGCCACCGGCGCCGACGACAGCGTCGCCACGTGCCAGATCGCCAGCACGACGAGCAGGATCAGCGCCGACAGCAAGCCCGCCCGGAACCCCAGGCTGCGCGTGAAACCCATGATGGCCTCCCGCTCAGGCGCGCTTGATCGCGAAGCCCGCCAGGTAGGCGTCGGGCTTCTCGGGGTCGAAGACCTTGCCCATGATCGTGAACTTCGGGTAAGCACCGTCGGGCACCTTCATGTCCAGCGACTTCATGACCTTCTTCGCGTCGGTGAGCAGGAACACCTTCTCGGCGATCTGCTTGTAGTTGACGTCGCCCTTCACGTAGCCCCAGCGCTTCATCTGCGTGAGCATCCACACCGCCATGCTCTGCCAGGGCATCGGGTCGAAGTCGGCGCGGTCGGGCACGTTCTTGACGTTGCCCAGCCCGTCGGCGAACTTGCCGGTGAGCACCTGCGCGATCACCGTCTCCGGCTGGTTCAGGTAGGCCTGCGGCGCGATCACCTTGGCGATCAGCTCGCGGTTCTTCGCCTCGCGCGCCATTGCCGCGGAGGTCAGCACCGCGCGGTACAGCGCCGCGAAGGTGTTCGGGTTCTTCTGGATGAACTCGGTGCTGGTGCCGAAGGCGCAGCAGGGGTGGCCATTCCACAGCTCCTTGGTGAGCAGGTGGATGAAGCCGACCTCCTCGAACACGGCGCGCTGGTTGAACGGGTCGGGGCCTAGGAAGCCGTCGATGTTGCCGGCGCGTAGGTTGGCCACCATCTCCGGCGGCGGCACGACGCGGATCTGGATGTCGCGGTCCGGGTCGAGCCCGGCTTCCGCCACGTAGTAGCGCAGCAGGAAGTTGTGCATCGAGTACTCGAAGGGCACAGCGAACTTGAAGCCCTTCCAGTCCTTCGGATCGCGCTTGTCCTTGTGCTTGACCGAGAGCGTGATCGCCTGGCCGTTGGTGTTCTGGATGGTGGCCACGTTCATCGGCGTGGCATTGCTGCCCGCGCCCATCGAGATGGCCAGCGGCATGGGGCTGAGGAAGTGCGTGGCGTCGTACTCCTTGTTGAGCATCTTGTCGCGGATCAGCGCCCAGCCGGCGGTCTTCACCACCTCGACGTTCAAGCCCTGCTTCGAATAGAAGCCCAGCGGGTGCGCCATGATCAGCGGCGTGGCGCAGGTGATCGGGATGAAGCCGATCTTCAGGTCCTTCTTCTCGATCGCGCCGCCCTTCTCCTGCGCCATCGCCTGCAGGCTGGCCACCGGCAGCACGCTGGCGATGGCGGCCATTGCCGAGCCCTTGCCGACCGCACGCAGGAAGCGGCGGCGCACCGCGTCCTGCGGGAACAGCGCCTTGACCAGCGAGGCCTCGATGAACTCGTTGGAGTACAGCTCGAAGTCGGCCGTCTCGCTGCGCGCGCGCAATTCCGCGGCGGCATGCTCGGCGCCCGAGCGGTGGCGGCCGCAGCTGCAGCCCATCATCAGGGGCCGGTCGGCGTCGTAGGGATCGAAGTGCTCGCTCATGGTGCAACCTCTCGTCGTGGCATGGGGGAATGCTAGGAACGAGAGGCCTTCTGCAACATCGAGGCCAGCGGGATTCGGCTGTAGGGCTGGCCCTACAAGTGGCCGACCGGTCAGGCCACGCTACGGGCTGAGCGCCGTGCGGATGGCACGCGCGAGATCCACACGGCGATAGGGTTTGGGCAGCAGCATGACGCCCGGATCCAGCCGGCCGTGGTGCACGATGGCGTTCTCGGTGTAGCCGGAGGTGTAGAGCACGCGCAGCCCCGGTCGCAGCACGCGCGCGGCGTCGGCGAGCTGGCGGCCGGACATGCCGCCGGGCATCACCACGTCGGTGAACAGCAGGTCGATGCCGTCGTCGTTCTCGATGATGCCCAGGGCATCCGCCCCGCAAGGCGCTTCCAGCACGCGGTAGCCCAGCGCCCGCAGTTCGAGGCAGGCCAGCTGCCGCACCGGTTCGTCGTCTTCCACCACCAGCACCGTCTCCGAACCGCCGCGAACCGCCGGTTCCTCGGCTTTCGAATCCACGTGGGCCTGCTGCTCACCGTGGGCGCGCGGCAGGTACAGCTTGATGGTGGTGCCGTGGCCGCGCTCGGAGTAGACGCTGACGTGGCCGGCCGACTGCCTGGCGAACCCGTAGACCATCGCCAGCCCCAGGCCGGTGCCTCGCCCCTTCTCCTTGGTCGTGAAGAAGGGCTCGAACACCCGCGCCAGGTGTTCCGGCGGGATGCCGACGCCGGTGTCCGAGACGGCCAGCATCACGTACTGGCCGGGCGCAACGTCCGGATGCTGCTCCGCGTAGCGCAGGTCCAGTGACGCATTGGCCGTCTCCAGCGTGAGCTTGCCGCCGGTGGGCATGGCGTCGCGGGCATTCAGGCACAGGTTGAGCAACGCGTTCTCGAGTTGCGCCGGATCGACCATCGCCGCCCACAGCCCGGCGGCGCGCACGAGCTCGATCTCGATGTGTTCGCCCAACGTGCGCCGCAGCATCGGATCCAGTGCGGCGACCCGCTGGTTGACGTCGATCACGCTCGGATCCAGCGGCTGCTTTCGCGCGAAGGCGAGCAGCTGCTGCGTCAGCGACGCGCCCCGCTGCGCGGCCGCGCCGATCATCTCGGCCAGCTGACGCCTGACCGGATCGTCGGCGCTCATCTCCGCGAGCAGGTCGGCATTGCCGAGCACCACGGTGAGCAGGTTGTTGAAATCGTGCGCCACGCCGCCGGTGAGCTGGCCGATGGCCTCCATGCGCTGCGACTGCAGGAGTCGCGCGTTGAGGTCGGCGATGTCCTGGCGCTGTGTCTGCAGCGACTGCGCGGTCTGGTTCATCACGGTCATCAGGCTGCCCAGCTCGCCGCTGGGCAAGGGCGGCTCGATGCGTGCGGCCAGGTCGCCGGCGGCGAGCTGGCGCGCCATCGCGGTCATGCGCATGATCGGCCGGCGGATGGCGCGTTCGGTCAGCAGCCAGGCCGACAGGAACAGGCCGAAGGCCACGGCGGCAAGCAGCGCCGTGTCGCGCGCATAGCGGGCGTTCGCCCCCGCCACGATGGCGTCACGCGGCGCACCAGCCAGCACATGCACGCGCGTGCCGGCGATGCCCGAGGTGTCGGCACGTGCCCACTTGAAGACACCGCCGTCGAGCATGGCGACATCGGCCTGTGCCGCTCCCTTGGACTGCTCGGCGAACCGCCACAGCGGCGTGCCGGCGATCGATTCGCCCGGCTTGAAGCCAGCCTGCGCCGCCGGGGACGTCACCAGCACCTGGCCCTTGTCGTCGACGATCAGCAACTGCGCGCCCGGCACCACCGGGGCACCGACGGCCGCGGCCTTGGCGAGATCCAGCGAAGCCAGCAGCACGAAGCGCAACTCGCCTTTCGCCGTGCGCGCGGGGTAGGCCACCTGCATGACCGCCAGGCCGGTGAGCCGGCCGAAGGTGGGCTCGAGCACCACGTCCCCGCGTGTCGCGAGCGCGCGGCGGAAGTAGTCGCGGTTGTTGAGGTCGAGCTCGCGGCCACTGCGCAGCGAGTCGCAGAACAGGCGGCCGTCGGGGCGGATCGTCAGGATGCCGGTGTACTGCGGATAGGCCTCTCGCACCTCGGACAGAAAGGCGGAGCAGGCGGCACGGTCGTCGGTGTCCAGGTCGCCGGCTCGTGCCAGGCCGAACTGCAGCTGGGCGGTACCGCGGATGCGCTGGTGCAGGTCCTCGGCCTTGTCCTGGGCCAGTTCGGCCAGGCGCCGCGCATCGCTGGCGATGACGACCTCGCGGTCCTTGATGAAGTTGGCCAGAACGAGCAGGGCCGGAATGGCTGTCGCGAGCAACGCGATCAACAGCAGCCTGGCACGGATGCTCATGGTGGGCCCCCTGTGGACACCGCTCGTCGCGCAGCGGACTGCTATGCTGAACGGTGCCCCCTTCCGCAACCATCATAAGGTCCGAAGTGCGCGGCCCATCGGGAGAAAAGGCATGCCAGGCGGGAGGCTACTCATCCTCGACGACGATCCCACGGTCGGGCAGATCCTGCTGATGAGCGCGCAGGCGTCGGGCTTCGAGGCCAGGCTGTGCCTCGAAGTGCAGCCCTTCCTGGATGCCCTGGGCCCGTGGGCGCCGACCCACCTGGCCATCGACCTCACCCTGCCGGGAACGACCGGCATCGAGGTGCTGCGCCAAGTCGCCGCCGCGTGCCAGGCTCGCATCATCATCTGCAGCGGAGTCGGACCGGCCGAACTGGACGCCGCGCTGCGCGAGGCACGTTCGCTCGGGCTGTCA
Organism: Rhizobacter sp. AJA081-3; assembly: GCF_017795745.1. Classification (GTDB taxonomy): domain Bacteria; phylum Pseudomonadota; class Gammaproteobacteria; order Burkholderiales; family Burkholderiaceae_C; genus Piscinibacter. Next base: position 4,664,061 of record NZ_CP059067.1, read on the forward strand.
ACGGCCGGCGTGCTGCCCAAGCCGTTTCGCCTGGCCGCCGTGCGCGAACTGCTCGCCGACCCCGGGGCAGGGTGACCCGGGCGGCCCGCTTCGGCGGCTCAGACGCTCACTTCGCAGGCAGGCTGTACTCGGCCTTGAACTCGGTGAAGTTATCGCCGAAGCTCGTCAGGCCCTTGCCCACCGAACTGGTGGTGCCGCTCACACCTTCCCACCGCCCGGTGCCGGCAGTGAAGCGGCCGGTGCCGGACTGCGTGTTGCGCTCGGCCGACTGGCGCTCGGTGCGGCCCTCGCCTTCCTGCACCAGCGTGGATCCATCCTGGAAGGTGTAGACGATCTTCGTGCGGTAGGTCTGCACATTGCCTTCGATCGAGGTGACCTTGCCCTCGATGCGGAAGGGCACGACCTCGCCGTCCTTGAACATCGCCAGGCCGCGCCGCGCGAACTCGCCGGTGCTCTGGTCCATGCGGGTGACGTAGCTGGTGGCCGTCCAGGCCATCTCGGCGGCGTGGGCGGCCTGCGCAGCCAAACCGAAGGCCGCGACGGCGGCAGCGACGGCAATTCGGCGGAAGCTCATGCAATGCTCCTGGAGTGAAGAGGTCAGGCCTCCATCTTCAGGGCATTGGCCGGGCCTTCAAGTGCGGGGGCAGACCGCCCGTTGAGCTGCCTCAAACGCTGCGCTCGCTCCGGCGGCTCAGACGATCTCCTGCCTCACCGCGTAGAGCGCCAGCTCGACGTCGTTGCGCACGCCGGTCTTCTCGAGGATGCGCGCGCGGTAGGTGCTCACCGTGTTGGCGGCCAGCACCAGCTGCTCGGCGATCTCGCCGACGCTGCGGCCGGCGGCGAGCAGGCGGAACACCTGGTACTCGCGGTGCGACAGTCGCTCGTGCAGCGGCGTGTCGTCGTGCGCGCCGCCGCCCACCGCGCCGGCGAGTTGCTCGGCCACGTTCGGCGTGATGAACAGGCGCCCGCCCGCCACGCGGCGGATCGCCTCGGTCATCTGCTCGGCATCGGCGCTCTTGTTCAGGTAGCCGGCGGCGCCGAGCTTGAGGCTGCGCACCGCGTACTGGCGGTCGGGGTAGGTGGACAGCATCAGCACCGGCAGCTTCGGGAACTCGGCCTTGAGCTGCTTGAGCACGTCCAGCCCGTCGCGTTGCGGCATGGCGATGTCCATCAGCACCACGTCGATGCCGCCGGCGCGCACGCGCGCGATCGCCTCCGGGCCGCTGGCCGCCTCGCCCGCCAGCGCCAGGTCGCTCGCGTCGGCGAGGATCTGCTTGATGCCCTGGCGGACGATCTGGTGGTCGTCGCAGATCAGCACGCGAATCATGCGAATGCTTCCGGAAGCGGCATCACCAGCCGCACGCGCGTGCCGAGCCCGGGCGAGCTGTCGATCGTCAGCTTGCCGCCGAACTGCGCTGCACGTTCGCGCATGCCCATCACGCCGTAGCTGCGCGCAGCGTTCAGCGCCTGCGGCTCGGCGCCCACACCGTCGTCGCGCACGTCGAGATAGAGCACCGGCTGCGGCGGGTCGTCCACCGCGATGCGGATCTGCACGCGCTTCGCCTGGGCGTGCCGGGCCACGTTGGAGAGCACCTCCTGGAAGATGCGGAACACGGCGATCGCCAGCGCCCCGTCGGGCGGCTGCACGCCGGCGGCGACGTGCAGCTGCAGCTCGCTGTCGAGTTCGGCGCTGTCGATGAACTCCTGCGCCTGCCACTCCAGCGCCGCCCACAGGCCCTGGTGGTCGAGGATGCTCGGGCGCAGGTCGGTGATGATGCGGCCGACGTTGTCGACCGCGGTGTCGATCATGCGGCCCATGCCCAGGCACTTGCCGGCCAGCTCCTCGCGTTCGGCCACGCGCCGGGCGAGCCAGTGCACGTCCATTTTCAGCGCGACCAGCAGCGAGCCGAGCTCGTCGTGGATCTCGCGCGCGATGCGCGTTCGCTCGGCCTCGCGCACCGACTCCTGGTGCTGCGCCAGCTCGCGCACGCGCTGCAGCTCCTGTGCGCGACGCCGCTCGCTGATGTCGAGGAAGGTGACCACCGCGCCCTGCACCTGGCCGTGCTCGACGATCGGATGGCTGGAGTACTCGGCGTAGAAGGCCGAGCCGTCGGCGCGCCACAGCACCTCGTCGTCGATGCGGCAGGGCAGGCCCTGGCGGAAGGCATTGAAGATCGGACAGTCGCACTCGGGGTAGTGGCGCCCGTCGGCATGCGTGTGGTGGATCAGCACATGCATGTTGCGGCCGATGATCTGCTCGGCCGGCCAGCCCAGCTGCCGCGCTGCGCTGCGGTTGACGAAGACGCAGCAGCCGGCCATGTCGATGCCGAAGATGCCTTCGCCGGTGGATTCGAGCAGCAGCGCGAGGCGGTCGCGCCAGACGTCGGCAACGCGGCCCTGTTCGGAGGCATGCAAGGGGGTCATGGTGACCACAGTGGTGCAAGCGCCATGCCCGTGCGCGCGCACCACCGCGAGGCGCGGCGCACCGCGCCGGCTCAGAACACCGTGCCGTCGCTCTCGATGGCCACCGGCGGCGCGCCGCCGGGCCGGCGCTCGGCGGCGATCTGCCGGCCCGCCGCCCAGCTGCCGCCCTCCAGGATGCAGGCCAGCGGCAGCGCCGGCGCGCCCAGCGCCTCGCGCACCCGCGGCGCCAGCTCGTCGAGCAGCGTCACCGTCAGCGCGCGCCATTCGATCACCCAGGGCTCCGAAGGCAGCCGCGGCCGCGCGGCGAAGGTGGCGTCGCGCGGCACGATCACGCCGGCGTCGATGAGCAGGCCGCCGTTGCGGTACTCGGGCAGGCCGGTCAGCTCGTCGAGCCCGCCGACCTGCACGCCGGCCCATTCAAAGGGCTCGAGCAGCGAGTAGCTCAGCCACTGGCTGAGCTTGTGGAAGGGTACCCAGCCGGCGCTCGCACCTTCGCCACCGGCCGCCGGATGCGGCCAGGCGTCGCCCACCGGAACGCCTTCGAACACCTGGCCGCTCGGCCAGATGCCGCTGAAGGCGTCGAGCAGCGCGCCGAGGATGCGCGAGGCCTGCACATGGTGGTGCAGCGGCGCGGGCTGCGGGTGGTGGTGGTTCAGCCGCGGCGCGTGCGGGTGGTGGGTGAGCGTGTCGAACAGGTGGCCGGGCTGGCCGATCGAGGTGAAGGTCTGCGGCTGCGCGCGCAGCGCCTCGCCGAGCCTGCGCATCAGCGCGGCGCGGCCCTCCAGCCCGACCAGCGGGTTGTCGGCGCGCACCTGGAAGATCTCGGCCAGCGCCGCCGCGTCCTGCTTGAGAAGCGCCGCCGCATCGACGCGGTACGGGTCTCCCAGGTCCGACGAGAAGCGCCCGGCCAGGAAGGCGCGGAAACTCGCCACGCCCAGGCCCTCGCTGCGGCTGAAGGACTGGCCACTTTCGGCCTCGCGGTAGCGCCAGTCGGCGCCGGCACCGGCGTCGAGCAGCACGCTGACCAGCGTGAGGTCGATGCGTGCGCGCGCCACCGCGATGTGGCTGCGGCCGGCGAGCTTCGCGTCGAGCTCGCCCTTGCGATCGACGCCGCCGGCCTCGAAATGCCGCCAGCGGCTGTGGTACGGGATCTTCAGCTCGGGGAAGCGCGAGCGGGTCAGCGCGGCGATGCGCTGCGCGACGGCCTCGAGCTTCGAGCGGTCGAGCGTAAAGTGTTCCGAGCCGCCCGCGGCCACGAAGTCGGCGATGGCCCTGCAGCGCGCGCGGATGGTCGCCGGATCGCGCAGCGTGCGGACGGCGGCATCCACCTCACTCAAGGCTGCGGCCCTTCACATTCGCGAGCTGCGCCTCGTCGGGCACCGCGCCGTCGGTGAAGTAGCCCGCGGCGATCTTCGCCTCGATCTCCACCTTGGCATCGGCCGGCACCAGTTCGTCAGGAATCTTCACGCGCTCGCCGACCTCGATGCCGCTGCCGGTGATGGCGTCGTACTTGTCGTTGCTCATCGACACGAGGCGGTGGATCCTGCGGATGCCCAGCCAGTGCAGCACGTCGGGCATCAGCTCCTGGAAGCGCATGTCCTGCACGCCGGCCACGCACTCGGTGCGCAGGAAGTACTTGTCGGCGCGGTCGCCGCCTTCCTGGCGCTTGCGCGCGTTGTAGACGAGGAACTTGGTCACTTCGCCGAGCGCGCGGCCTTCCTTGCGGCTGTAGGCGATCAGGCCGACGCCACCCTTCTGCGCGCCCTGGATGCACTCCTCGATCGCGTGCGTGAGGTAGGGCCGGCAGGTGCAGATGTCGGAGCCGAACACGTCGGAGCCATTGCACTCGTCGTGCACGCGCGCGGTCAGCGTGACCTCGGGGTTGGCCAGGTCGCGCGGCTCGCCGAAGATGTACAGCGTCTGCCCGCCGATGGGCGGCAGGAAGACCTCGATGTCGCTGCGCGTGACGAGCTCGGGGTACATGCCGCCGGTCTCCTCGAAGAGCGCGCGGCGCAGGTCGGCCTCCGAGACCTTGAAGCGCTTGGCGACGCCGGGCAGCCACCACACTGGCTCGATGGCGATCTTGGTCACGGTGGCCGAACTGTCTTCCAGCAGCACCTTGCCGTCGACCTGCAGGCGCTGGAAGGCCAGCGCCTGGCGGATCTCCGGCAGGTGGATGTGCGCCTTGGTGACGGCGATCGTCGGGCGGATGTCGTAGCCCTGCTCGAGGTAGTCGGCGAACACCGACTGCACCGAGGCGCCCCAGGGGTCGATGGAGACGATCTTCGACGCATCGCCCCACTGCTCGTAGGGGCCGATCAGGTCGGTGGGCGCGGTGTTGGTGAGGTCGGCGCGGTGGCCCTTGGTCAGGTTGCCGGCGGCCACCGCGAGTGCGCGATACACGCCGTAGCTGCCGCTGTGCGTGCCCACCACGTTGCGCTGGCTGCGGCTGGTGGTGGTGCCGACGACGGGGCCTCGCTCCAGCGCGTCGGCGGCACCCCAGTGGATGGCCGGCGCGCCGGCCGTACCCTGGCCGGGGTGCGAGGTCAGGCGGATGTGGCGCGTGCCGGTGGCAGCGGGTTCGGTGGCCATGCGTGCGTGACTCCAGTGCGTGATGTGCAGCATAGCGCCGCGCCGACCGCGCGGCACACTGCGGGCGCAGAATGCGCCGGCACCGAAACGGAACCTCGACGTGACATCTTCCCTTCCCCCCTTGCCGTGGGACCAGCTCGCTCAGGCGGCGCGCGCTGCCCGCGAACGCGCCTACGCCCCTTATTCGGATTTCGCTGTCGGCGCCGCGCTGCTCGACGAGCAGGGCCGCATCCACGCCGGCTGCAACGTCGAGAACGCGGCCTATCCGCAGGGCCTGTGCGCCGAGGCGGTGGCGCTGGGCCAGCTGGTGCTCTCCGGCGGCACGCGCGTGCTCGCCGCGCTGGTGGTGGGCGAAGCTGCACAGCCGGTCACGCCGTGCGGCGGCTGCCGCCAGAAGTTGCGCGAGTTCGCCGCGGACGACACGCCGGTGTGGTCGGCCGATCTGCAGGACATCACTGCGCGCCACACGCTGGGGGCGCTGCTGCCGGCCAGTTTCGGGCCCGATCATCTGGGTAAGGCATGAGCACGCAGAGCCACGAAGTCGTCGACCGCTGCGCGGCATTGCTCCTGGCCGAAGGCCGGCGCCCGAAGATCGCCGTGCTGCTAGGTTCGGGCTGGGGCCCGCTGGCCGAAAGGGTGCAGGACCCGCTGCGCCTGCCCTATGCCCACCTGCCCGGCTTCCCGGAGGCCGGCGTCGAAGGCCACGCGGGCCAGATGGTGATCGGGCGCATCGGCACGCACGAAGTCGCCGTGCTGGCCGGGCGCCGCCACGCCTACGAGGACGGCGACTCGGCGGCGATGAAGGGCGCCATCGCCGCCCTGGCCGCCTGCGGCGTCGAGGTGCTGGTGCAGACCAACGCGGCCGGCAGCCTGGACGCCGCCATGCGCCCCGGCGAACTGATGATGGTGGCCGACCACCTGAACCTCGTGCAGCACTCGCCGCTGGTCGGCGAGACCGGCACGAAACGATTCGTCGACATGCGACATGCCTACGACCCGTCGCTGCGCGCGCAGGCACGCACCACTGCCGCGCGCCTGGGCGCGACGCTGCACGAAGGCGTTTACGCCTGGGTGATGGGTCCGCAGTTCGAGACGCCGGCCGAGATCCGCATGTTGCAGCGCCTGGGCGCACAGGCCGTGGGCATGAGCACGGTGCCCGAGACCATCCTCGCGCGGCATGCCGGGCTGCGCGTGCTGGCGATCTCGATGTTCACCAACATGGGCTGCGGGCTGCAGGCCGAAACGCTCAGCCACGCCAACACGCTGGGGGTGGCGCAGGCCGCCTCGGTGACGGCGGTACCGCTGCTCGAGGCGATGATCGCCGACCTGGAGGTCTGAGTGGCACGCACGGTCGACGAAACCGCACGCATCGCGCTGGCCTGCCTGGACCTGACCAGCCTGAATGACAGCGACAGCGAGGCCGACATCGTGCGCCTGGCCGAACGGGCCGCTGCCGCGCCGGGCCGCGTGGCAGCCCTGTGCGTGTGGCCACGTTTCGTGCGCGTGGCCCGGTCCCATGCGCCGACCGGTGTGGCCGTGGCTGCGGTGGCCAATTTCCCCGAGGGCGGCAACGACATCGAGCGCGCGCTGCGCGACACCGGCGAGATCGTGCAGGCCGGCGCGCAGGAGCTCGACCTGGTGCTGCCCTGGCGCGCGTTGACGACGGGCGACGACAAGGGCTGCGCCGCGCTGCTGCGCGCGGTGCGCCGCGCCAGCGAGGGCCTTCGCCTGAAGGTGATCCTGGAGAGCGGCGAGCTGGCCACACCCGCACTGGTGGTGCAGGCCTCGCGCATCGCGCTGGCCGAAGGCGCCGACTTCCTCAAGACCAGCACCGGCAAGACGCCTCGCGGCGCCACGCCGGAAGCGGCACGGGTCATGCTGCAGGCCATCGCCGCCGATGTGCGTGTGGCGGGCCGCGCCGGCTTCAAGGCCTCGGGCGGCGTGCGCAGCGTGGCCGATGCGTCGGTCTACATCGACCTCGTCGAGCGCGCGCTCGGCGCCGACGCGCTGGTGCCGGCGCGCTTTCGCATCGGCGCGAGCGGGCTGCTCGCCGACATCGAGGCGGTGCTGGCCGGCCGCAGCAACGCGCCCGCAGCCGCCGGCTACTGAGCCGGCTTCACGCGCTGCGGGATGGCCAGCCCGCGCGCCACCGCCGGACGCGCCATGAACGACTTCAACACCCGCTGCACGTTGGCGAAATCGGCAAAGCCGACCAGTTCGCCCGCGCCGTAGAAGCCCACCAGGTTGTTGACCCACGGGAAGGTGGCGATGTCGGCGATGCCGTACTCGTCGCCCATGATCCACAGCCGCCCTTCGAGGTGCTTGTCGAGCACGCCGAGCAGGCGGCGCGACTCGGCGACGTAGCGGTCGCGCGGGCGCTTGTCTTCGTAGTCCTTGCCGGCGAACTTGTGGAAGAAGCCGAGCTGGCCGAACATCGGGCCCACGCCGCCCATCTGGAACATCAGCCACTGCAGGGTCTCGTAGCGCGCGGCCGGGTCGGTGGCGAGCAGCCGGCCGGTCTTCTCGGCCAGGTAGACGAGGATCGCGCCGGATTCGAACAGTGCCAGCGGCCGGCCGCCGGGCCCGTCGGGGTCGAGGATGGCGGGGATCTTGTTGTTCGGATTGAGCGAGATGAACTCCGGCGACAGCTGGTCGTTCGTGTCGAAGCTCACCAGGTGCGGCTCGTAGGGCAGGCCGGTTTCCTCGAGCATGATCGACACCTTCACGCCGTTGGGCGTGGGCAGCGAATACAGCTGCAGCCGCTCGGGATGCTGCGCGGGCCACTTGCGGGTGACGGGAAAGCGGGACAGGTCAGAGAGGTCGGTCATTCGGTTCTCGGTCTGCGAGTGAGCGGGTGAGCAGGCGATTCTCCGCGTCTCACGGCCCCTTCGGCGGCCCGGCCTGCGCGAGTTCGATCTCGATGGCGGGGCCGTTGCTGCCCAGGCGGGCCCCCATCTCGGCCACGCGCCGGCGCACCGGCTCGAAACGCGACTGGGCCAGCCAGGCCGGCAAGGCCGCGGGCATCTCGCCCCCTTCGGCAGCATGTGCGCCGATGCTCACCACCACGCGGCCCTGTCGCAGAAAGGTTCCCACCTCGAACCTGTCGCAGCGTTGCATCGGCGAGCCCTCTTCTGCGCAGGCCTGCAGCAGGTTCATTGTCACTTCGTTGAGGTGGTCGGGCACCAGCTCGCAGGCCGGCACGTCCTGCCCGGCGCGGAACTCGATGGGCCGGCCGCGGAAGCGCCAGTCGAAGGAGAGGAACTCGCACACGGCCTTGACCATCGCGCTGACATCCACCCACTCGGCCGACTCGCTGCGCGCGGTCGCGAAGTCGGCGATCTGCCGCATCATGCGGGCGATGCGCAGGCTCTGCGCCTGCATCTCGCGCGACACGTCGCGCTGCGATTCAGGCAGCTCCGCGGCCAGCAGGTGGATCACCGCCAGCGGGTTGCCGACCTCGTGCGCGACGTTGGCCGCCATGGTGGCCAGCGTGGACATCTTCTCGCGGTGCCAGCGCTGCTCGCGCTCGGCCGCCTCCGCCTGCTCGCGCGCCTGCCGGTCGATGATGCGCTGGCCGATGCGAACGATCAGCAGCGAGGTGGCGTAGAGCAGCACCAGCAGGCCGCCGACGATGGCGAGGAACTCGTGCGAACTGCGCTCGACCTTCTGCTGGTTGGCGCGCGCGGCGCTCTCGATGCGCGCCTGGTTGGCGGTGCTGATCTGGGCGAACTTGCGCGATGCCGCCTTGCTCTGCTCGAGGAAGGGCGTGACGTCGGAGTACAGCTCGACGACGCCGATCACCACGTCGCTCCCGCCGGCGCGCACCGGCACGTAGGTGGAGATGAGGTCGCGGTTCTCGACCACGCGCTCGAAGGCGCTGAAGCGGTCCCGGTGCGTCAGCTCGCTGGCGGCGCGGCCCTGCGACGCGTTGCGCCAGCCGGCATTCTCGCCCGCGTACTCGCCGATCTGCCCGTGTTCCGACGAGTAGAAGGTCACGCCACGCAGGTCGAACACCTTGATCTTGAACACGGTGGTGTTGTGCATCGCCGCGTAGGCCTTGGCGTCCAGCGCCTTGAATGCCGGCAGCGCGACGATCCGCCGACCGATCTCGCCCCAGCAGGCGCGCCTCACGTCCAGGGGCTGGCCCTGCAGCGCCTTGCATCCGTCGATCGGTATGCGCTGCGCCGAGGCCAGGAAGGGCCCGAAGTCGCTCGTCCACATCATGTTGGCCACCATGCGCGACAGGTTGACGTGGTTGGCCTCGTGCACGGCGAGCAGGCTGCTTCGCGCCGCCTCCTGATGCTGGCGGGCGAGTTCGTCCTGCGCCTGCGCGAAGAAGGCGGCCTGCTCCTTCTGCACCTGGGCGAAGAAGTCCTCCTCCATGCGCTGCAGGAAGAACAGGCTCACCGCCACCGCGGCGAATGCGACGAGCGTGGTCAGCGTGAAATAGCGCATCAGCCGGAAGCCGGCGGGCTGCGCACCCGGCCTGCGCGCGGGTTCCTGCATGTTCTTCTTTCCTTCCCTGAGAGCTCGCCCCGGCACATCGTAGCGCCCCGCCTCTCGAAGGCCGCGCCTGCCGAGCCCACGGGACTCGCCGGCATGCAAAGCCACCGCTACTTTGTGTTGCGGGGTGCCTCCTGGTAGGCATTTGTAACCTGAAGGCCGCCTCGCTCACAACTCGCAGCATCGCGCCGGCCGCCGCTGCCACAGTCCGGGCTCGCCTCCGCCCATGGTGGAGAGTACGACGAGTGCGCGATCCGACCACGGCCGCCTCGCGTTCATGACCGAGAGAGTTGACTCAATGACGAATATCAAGCGCCACGGGCAGGCTGGATCCCTCCAGGCACTCGCCCGGCCCGCTGCGGGCGGCACCCTGCGCCGCACCCACCAGACCGCCTGGACCCTGCTCTTCGCCGCTGCGCTGGCTGCTTGCGGCGGCTCCGAGCCAGACGCCCTGCAGCAGGCCTCTGGATCGCCTGCACCTGCTCCCGCGCCGGCACCTGCTCCCGCGCCTGCACCTGCACCTGCACCTGCTCCGGCACCGGCACCGGCACCGGCGCCTGCTCCCGCACCGGCGCCGGCTCCCGCACCGGCACCCGCACCCGCGCCAGTGACCTCCAGCGCGCTGCTGGTCACGCTGCAGAACTTCGCCGAGACGGCCGCGCGCAACTGGAACTTCGCCGGCCACTCCGTCACCGACCAGTTCACCTCCGCCCAGGGCCGCTGGGACTACACCGACACCACCTACGAGCCGTGGCTGTTCGACCGCGCCGACGTCTGGCGCATGATGTTCGAGCTCACCCGCAACACGAAGTGGCAGACCCAGGCCAACAGCGACCTGGCCTACTACGAGTCGCGCCTGAGCGCCGAGGGCTTCTTCCTCAACAAGACCGGCGAGCAGGACACCAAGTACAGCTACGTGCACCCCTGGAGCACGAACACCGCCAAGCAGACCGCCGCCTACAACGCCACCGTGGCCGGCTTCCCCAACACCTACAGCACCGGCGCCGGCCTGTGGACCGAGCGTGAGCTGTGGGTCGCGCTGAACGCCGCGGTGAAGTACCACACCGTCTCCAACAGCACCGCCGCGCTGTCGCGGGCGCAGGCCATGGTGGACCAGTGGGACCAGGTCTGTGCCGGCCGCAAGGCTCCGCTGGTGAGCTACACGCAGCATGAGGGCGGTGGCCCCGGCGGCACCACGCCCTCGGACCTGATCAGCAGCCCGTGGATGAGCGCCCTGTACTTCCAGGCAGCTCGCCTGTACATCGAGAAGGTGCCCTCCGCGGCCAACCAGGTCTACCGCCAGGCCAGCGACTACTTCGACTGGATGAACACCCCCGGCACGCGCGGCTTCTACTCGGGCTCGGAGGTCGGCTCCGAGTACGCCGGCCTGGTGTTCCCGTCCTACCTGGCCGGGGGCTCGCTGATCGGCGACGCGGGCCCGGACGTGGGCAACATGGACCACGCGCTGGACGTGGCCGGCTTCGTGGCCTTCGCCATCAAGGCCAAGACCGCCCTGGGCCTGCCCACCGCCGCCGCACAGCAGCGCCTGGCCGACATGAAGGCCACCGCCGTCGTCGCCTTCGCCGAGTCCACGCGCACCACGCTGTACCTGCCCAAGTACCGCATCAACCCCCCGCGCAAGTTCAACTGGTGGACCCGCGGCCTGTACGAGCTCGTCGCCAACGGCGGCGCCTGACTCCACTTCTACCGGCCCTCCGGGGCCGTCTCGTCCCCAACGGGCGGGCCGACGCAGAGCGCGTCGCCCGCCCGTTCTCATTTGTCGGGCGCCATGCAACAGGATCCCCGTATCGGTGCGTCGATGTAACAACTGCATGCGCCGAAGGCTCGGCCAGGCGGCCGGGATCGGCGCATCACCGCGCGCATGGGTCGATTCAGGCGCTTTCGGTCTCTGGAGCACCCGTTACATGACCACCCCCCCGTTACCGGGGGGTGGTCGGCGATCGATATGGTGCGGTCAGCAGACCCGAACTGTGCGTTGCGCGCCCTAGACGCGCACACGATGAACCGAATCCAGAGGAATCGTTGGGAATGAAACTCACACTGAACAAGACAGCCTTGGTCGTCGCGCAAGCGCTCACGGTCCTGGGCATGGCCGGCTGCGGCGGCAACGACGCGTCGAGCACCGACGTGTTGCTCGACGACAGCGAGATGGCACAGGCCGAGCGCCTGCGCTGGCGCTCGATGGACAAATCGGCACCGAGCGTATCCATCGACCAGCAAAGTGGCGACGTGGGCGGCACAGGGCAGATCAGTCTGTCGGGCCAGGCCAGCGACAACCTGCGGCTGTACCGCGTGCGCTGGTCCAACGACCGCGGCGGCAGCGGCAGGGCATCGCTTTCGGGCAACTACCTGCTGGCCACCTGGTCGGCCTCCCCCATCCAGCTGCAGACCGGCGCGAACACGATCACCGTGACCGCCGAGGACGCGGCAGGCAACCGGACCACGACCGCGACGACGGTGACACTTCCCGACGCAGCGCCGGCACCGGCACCCGCACCCGCTCCCGCACCGGCACCTGCTCCCGCACCGGCACCTGCTCCCGCACCGGCACCTGCTCCCGCACCGGCACCTGCTCCGGCGCCGGCACCTGCTCCGGCGCCGGCACCTGCTCCGGCACCTGCTCCGGCGCCCGCACCGGCACCCGCACCGGCACCCGCACCGGCACCCGCACCGGCACCGGCACCCGCACCGGCACCCGCACCCGCACCTGCTCCCGCACCGGCGCCTGCGCCTGCGCCTGCTCCCGCACCGGCACCGGCACCTGCTCCGGCGCCTGCTCCCGCACCTGCACCTGCACCTGCTCCGGCGCCTGCACCGGCACCCGCACCCGCGCCAGTGACCTCCAGCGCGCTGCTGGTCACGCTGCAGAACTTCGCCGAGACGGCTGCGCGCAACTGGAACTTCGCCGGCCACTCCGTCACCGACCAGTTCACCTCCGCCCAGGGCCGCTGGGACTACACCGACACCACCTACGAGCCGTGGCTGTTCGACCGCGCCGACGTCTGGCGCATGATGTTCGAGCTCACCCGCAACACGAAGTGGCAGACCCAGGCCAACAGCGACCTGGCCTACTACGAGTCGCGCCTGAGCGCCGAGGGCTTCTTCCTCAACAAGACCGGCGAGCAGGACACCAAGTACAGCTACGTGCACCCCTGGAGCACGAACACCGCCAAGCAGACCGCCGCCTACAACGCCACCGTGGCCGGCTTCCCCAACACCTACAGCACCGGCGCCGGCCTGTGGACCGAGCGTGAGCTGTGGGTCGCGCTGAACGCCGCGGTGAAGTACCACACCGTCTCCAACAGCACCGCCGCGCTGTCGCGGGCGCAGGCCATGGTGGACCAGTGGGACCAGGTCTGTGCCGGCCGCAAGGCTCCGCTGGTGAGCTACACGCAGCATGAGGGCGGTGGCCCCGGCGGCACCACGCCCTCGGACCTGATCAGCAGCCCGTGGATGAGCGCCCTGTACTTCCAGGCAGCTCGCCTGTACATCGAGAAGGTGCCCTCCGCGGCCAACCAGGTCTACCGCCAGGCCAGCGACTACTTCGACTGGATGAACACCCCCGGCACGCGCGGCTTCTACTCGGGCTCGGAGGTCGGCTCCGAGTACGCCGGCCTGGTGTTCCCGTCCTACCTGGCCGGGGGCTCGCTGATCGGTGACGCCGGCCCGGACGTGGGCAACATGGACCACGCGCTGGACGTGGCCGGCTTCGTGGCCTTCGCCATCAAGGCCAAGACCGCCCTGGGCCTGCCCACCGCCGCCGCACAGCAGCGCCTGGCCGACATGAAGGCCACCGCCGTCGTCGCCTTCGCCGAGTCCACGCGCACCACGCTGTACCTGCCCAAGTACCGCATCAACCCCCCGCGCAAGTTCAACTGGTGGACCCGCGGCCTGTACGAGCTCGTCGCCAACGGCGGCGCCTGATCCTCCCGGCCCCTCGGGGCCGTCTCGTCCATCGGGTAGGCTGCGCCTCGTGCGCCGCCTGCCCTTTTTCATTGCCCTGCTCGCCACCCTGGCGGGCTGCGCAGCGATGGCGCCGCGCCCCGCCGACACGGTGGCGGTGAAGGTGCTGGCGATCAACGACTTCCACGGCAACCTGCGCCCCCCTGCCGGCGGGTTTCGAATGCGCGACCCGCAGGACCCGGAGAAGTCGATCGACATCGCCGCCGGTGGCGCCGAGCACCTGGCCAGCGCCGTGCGCGAGCTGCGTGCGCGCAACCCGAACCACGTGTTCGTCGCCGCCGGCGACCTGGTCGGCGCCAGCCCGCTGTTGTCGGCGCTGTTCGACGACGAGCCGACGGTCGAGTCGCTCGGCCTGATGGGCCTGGCGATCAGCGCCGTGGGCAACCACGAGTTCGACCGCGGCGCCGCCGAACTGCTGCGCCTGCAGCGCGGTGGCTGCCACCCGGACAAGGGCTGCAAGGGGCCGACGCCGTTCGCCGGCGCGCGCTTCCAGTACCTGGCGGCCAGCACGATCGACACGCGCACCGGCCAGCCGATCCTGCCTGCCTACGTGGTCAAGCGCTTCGAGGGCATCCCGGTGGCCTTCATCGGCCTCACGCTCAAGACCACGCCGCAGATCGTCATGCCCGCCGGCGTGGCCGGGCTGGAGTTTCGCGACGAGGCCGCCACCGTCAATGCGCTGGTGCCCGAGCTGCGCCGCCAGGGCATCGAGGCGATCGTCGTGCTGATCCACGAGGGCGGCTTCCCGGCCAGCGGCCACGGCGATTGCCCGGGACTGTCGGGCCCGATCGTGCCCATCGTGCGGCAGCTCGACCCGGCGGTCGATCTGGTGATCAGCGGCCACACGCACCGTGCCTACGTGTGCCGCATCGACGGCCGGCTCGTCACCAGCGCCGACAGGTACGGCACCCTGCTCGGCGAGATCGACCTGCTGCTCGACCGCGCCAGCGGCGACGTGCGCGAGGCGAACGCCCGCAACGTCGTCGTGCGCACGGACCTTTTCGCGAAGGACGAGGCACAGACGCGGCTCATCGAAGCCTACGAGCGCCTGTCGGCGCCGCTGGCGCGCCGCGTGGTCGGCCGGCTTGCCGCGCCGCTGGCGCGTGACGAAGGCCCGGCCGGCGAATCACCGCTCGGCCAGCTGGTCGCCGATGCGCAGCTCGCCGCTACGGCCGATGCCGGCGCGCAGCTCGCGCTGATGAACCCGGGCGGCCTGCGCGCCGCGCTGACGGGTGACGCGCAAGGCACGGTGCGCTACGAGGACCTGTTCGCTGCGCAGCCCTTCTCCAATGCCCTGGTCACGATCACGCTCACTGGCGCGCAGTTGCTTCAAGTGCTGGAGCAGCAATGGGCTGGACAGGCGCGGCCGCGCCTGCTGCAGGTGTCGCGCGGCCTGTCGTATGCCTGGGACGCCGCCCGGCCGGTCGGCCAGCGCATCGTGCCCGGCAGCCTGCAGCTGGACGGCCACACGATTGCGCCGGAACAACGCCTGCGTGTCACCGTCAACGCCTACCTCGCTTCAGGGGGCGACAACTTCAAGGCGCTCGCTGAAAATGGGTCGGACGCACACACGGGCATGATGGACATCGAAGCACTCGAGCAGTACTTCCGGCGGGCCGGCACCGTGTCGCCCACCACCGACGGGCGCATCCAGCGCCTGAACTGACGAGCCGCACCGAGATGCTTCCGCAGGAGATCATTCGCCGCAAGGGCCGCGCGCAAGCGCTGGAGGCGGCCGAGATCCAGGCCTTCGTGCGCGGTCTCGTCGACCGGTCATGGACCGAAGGGCAGGTGGCCGCCTTCGCGATGGCCGTGTGCCTGCGCGGCATGAACCGTGACGAATGCGTGGCCCTCACCCAGGCGATGACGGACTCGGGCGACCGCCTCGACTGGTCGCGTGCACGATTGAACGGCCCGCTGCTCGACAAGCACTCGACCGGCGGCGTGGGTGACAAGGTGAGCCTGGTGCTGGCACCCATCGTGGCGGCCTGCGGCGGGGTGGTGCCGATGGTGTCGGGCCGCGGCCTGGGCCACACCGGCGGCACGCTCGACAAGCTGCAGGCGCTGCCCGGCTACATGGTGACGCCGCGGCGCACACAGCTCGTGCGCGTGCTGCGCGAGGCCGGCTGCGCGATCGTCGGCGCGAGTTCGCGCATCGCGCCAGCCGATCGGCGCCTCTACGCGATCCGCGACGTCACGGCCACGGTGGAGTCGGTGCCGCTGATCACCGCGAGCATCCTGTCGAAGAAGCTGGCCGCGGGGCTGGACGCGCTGGTGATGGACGTGAAGCTCGGCAACGGCGCGTTCTGTACCGAGTCCGCGACCGCCGACACCCTGGCGCGCAGCCTGGTCGAGGTGGCGGTGGGCGCCGGCCTGCCCACGCAGGCGCTGGTGACCGACATGAACCAGGTGCTCGGTAGCACCGCCGGCAATGCCGTCGAGGTGCGCGAGGCGATCGACTTCCTCACCGGCACGGCGCGCGATCCGAGGCTGCTGGCGCTGACGCTCGCGCTGGCCGGCCGCATGCTGTGGCTCGGCGGCTTGGCCAGTTCGCCGGCGCGCGGCGAACTGCAGGCCCTGCAGGCGCTCGACGACGGCCGTGCGGCGGAGCGTTTCGAACGCATGGTCGCTGGGCTCGGCGGCCCCTCGCGCGTGCTCGCGCGCGGCGGCGCGCAGTTGCCGGCGGCGCCGGTGCAGCGTGTTCTGGCCGCGCCGCGCGCCGGCGTGCTGGCGTCGATGGACACGCGGCTGCTCGGCCTGGTGGTCGTGGCGCTGGGCGGCGGGCGGCGGCGCGCGACGGATTCCGTCGATCCGCGCGTCGGCCTGACGCGGGTGCTGCCGGTGGGCAGCAAGGTGCGCGCCGGCGACCCGCTGTTGCGCGTGCATGCCGCCAACGCGGCCGACGCCGATGCGGCGCTGCAGACGCTCGCCCAGGCGCTGGCGATCAGCGACGGACCGGCGCTGCCCGACCCGCCGGTGGTTCGCAGCGTGGTCGGCCGGCCCGACCGAAGCGGCTGAAGTGAGGCCGGACAGCCTGCCGACAGGCGCTGACTTGTGAGTCGCTGCTTGCGGCCCTTGAGCGACGTTCACGCGTGACTGCCTCGTTCGGCGCGCGGGCAGGCGGTCCGGGTATGCGCTCTCCGGCCCACGCTCGCGGGCGACCACCGAGGGACGCGGCGGCTGCCTCATCAACGACGCCTGCGGCCTGCACCCGCCAGGGCGACCGCGAATGGGGCCTGCGATCGCACATCCGAACCACCTGCCCCACAAGCACCAAGGACTTCGTGACGGCAGGCCACCGCAGATGCCGGCAGGGCGGCGGTGGAGCAACTGAGTCAGCTCAGCGTTCGCCCTTGCGATAGGGCTTCATCAGCGCCTGCGGGTAGGCGGCGCGGCGTGCCACCACCACCAGCGCGACGATCGCCATCGCGTAGGGCAGCATCAGGTAGGCCTGGTAGGGCAGCTCGATGCCGAACACGCCGCCACCAGCCTGCTGCAGGCGCAGTTGCAGCGCGTCGAAGAAGGCGAACAGCAGCGCGCCGAGCAGCGCCTTGCCCGGCCGCCACGAGGCGAACACGACCAGCGCGACGCACACCCAGCCGCGGCCGTTGACCATGTTGAAGTAGAACGCGTTGAAGGCCGACAGCGTGAGGAAGGCGCCGGCCACGCCCATCAGCGCCGAGCCGGCGACGAGGGCCGCGGTGCGCACGCCGGCCACACTCAGGCCCTGCCCTTCGGCCGCCGCCGGATTCTCGCCGACCATGCGCAGCGCCAGCCCGGCCGGCGTGCGGTACAGGCCCCAGGCGATCGCCGGCACGAGCAGCAGCGCGAGCAGCGTGAGCGGCGTCTGCGCGTTGAGCACGGGGATCGGCAGCCCCTCCATCGCCGCGAAGGGCTGGATGGTCGGCGGGCTGTCGACCTTGGGAAAGCTCACGCGGTAGGCGTAGCTCGCCAGGCTCGTGGCCAGCAGCGTGATGCCCAGCCCCGCCACGTGCTGCGATAGCGCCAGCGTCACGGTGAGCAGCGCATGCAACAGCCCGAACAGCGCGCCGATGGCAGCGGCCGCCAGCACGCCGGTCCAAAGCGAGGCGCCCTGGTAGACCGCCAGCCACCCGGCGAAGGCGCCCGCCACCATGATGCCCTCGATGCCCAGGTTGAGCACGCCGGCACGCTCGCACAGCAGCACGCCCAGCGTGCCAAGGATCAGCGGCGTGGCAATGCGCAGCACCGCGATCCAGAACGGCGCCGCGAAGAGCAGGTCGAGGGTTTCGCTCAGCATGGTCAGCGCAGACGGATGCGGTACTGCGTGAACATCGTGGCCACCAGCACCGCGATCAGCGACACGGACACGATCACGTCGGCGATGTAGGTCGGCACGTTGACGGCGCGGCTCATGCTGTCCGCGCCAACCAGGATGCCGGCCACGAAGACGGCCGCCGCCACCACGCCCAGCGGGTTCAGCGCGGCGAGCATGGCGATGACGATGCCGCTGTAGCCGTAGCCGGGCGACATGTCGAGCGTGACGTAGCCGGCGCGGCCGGCCACCTCGATGGCGCCGGCCAGGCCGGCGAGCGCGCCCGAGAGCAGCGCCACCTTCACCTGCACCGCCGCCACCGGCATGCCGGCGAAGGCTGCGGCGCGTGCGTTCGCGCCGACGGCGCGGATCTCGAAGCCGGTGGTGGTGTGCTTGAGCAGCGCCCACAGCGCGGCGGCGGCCGCCAGCGACCACAGCAGCCCGGTGTGCACGCGGCTGCGCTCGATCAGCTTGCCCAGCTGCAGCGCGTCCTGGATTGCCACGCTCTGCGGCCAGCCCATCGCGGAGGCGTCCTTCATCGGCCCGTCGAGCATGGCCGAGACGAACAGCAGCACGATGAAGTTCAGCAGCAGCGTGGTCACCACCTCGTCGACGCCGAGCCGGCTCTTGGCCAGCGCCGGGCCGATCAGCAGCAGCGCGCCGGCCAGCGCGGCGGCCAGCATCATCAGCGGGAACAGCAGCCAGGGCGACGCGTCGAAGCCGCTGCCCCCGTGCAGCCCGCCGACCGCCACCGCCGCCAGCGCGCCGGCATAGAGCTGGCCCTCGCCGCCGATGTTGAACAGGCGCGCGCGGAAGGCCACCGCTGCCGCCAGGCCGGTGAGGATCAGCGGCGTGGCGCGGGTGAGCGTCTCGGTCCAGGCGAAGCGCGAGCCGAAGCCGCCTTCGAGCAGCAAGGCATAGGCGCGCGTCACCGGAGCGCCGGCCCAGGCGACGAGCAATGAGGTGATCAGCAACGTGAAGGCGATCGCACCCACCGGCGCGGCGAGCAGCAGCCAGCGTGGCGTCGTGCCGCGGCGTTCAAGCTGCATGCGCAGCCTCTGGGTTGGCGCCGCCGCCCGCCATCGCCAGGCCGATGGCGGCCAGCGTCCACTCGCGCGCCGGCCGCGCCGCGCCGAGGCGGCCGTGGTGCATCACCGCGATGCGGTCGGCCAGCGCGAAGACCTCGTCGAGGTCCTCGCTGATCAGCAGCACCGCGCTGCCCTGTGCGCAGGCATCGAGCAGCTGCTGGTGCACGTAGGCCACGGCGCCGATGTCCAGGCCCCAGGTGGGCTGGTTGGCGACGATCAAGGGCGGCGCGGTCGTCTTCTCGGGGTCGCCGGCCAGGGCGCGACCCAGGATCAGCTTCTGCATGTTGCCGCCGGACAGCGAACGTGTCGTCGTCGCCAGGCCCGCCGATTCGGTGCCGCGCACGTCGAAGCGCTCGACCAGCGACTGCGCAAACGCCATGGCCCGCTCGCGCCGCACGATGCCGTGGCGCGAGAAGGCCGGCGAAGCGTAGCGCTCGAGCACCGCGTTCTCCCACAGCGGCAGGTCGCCGACCACGCCGACCGCATGGCGGTCTTCCGGGATGCGCGCCACGCCAGCCTCGACGAAGGCACGCGGACGGGCCGGCAGCGTGCGCCCGGCGACCGTCAGCGTGCCGGCGTCGAGCGCATGCAGACCGCACAGCAGTTCGGCCAGCACGTCCTGCCCGTTGCCCGCCACACCGGCCACGGCAAACACCTCGCCGGCGCGCAACTCGAGCTGGATGCCGTCGAGCAAGGGCCGCGCGCCGGGGCCGCACACCGTGCCGCCGTGCAATTCGACCACCGGTGCGCCCGGGGCCTGCGCACGCTTGATGGCCGGCGCCACCTCGCGGCCGACCATCGCCTCGGCGAGCATCGCCTTGTCGGCGCCGGCAGCGGGCAGGTCGGCCACCAGCTTGCCGCCACGCAGCACGGCGATGCGGTGCGAGACGCGCAGCACCTCGTCGAGCTTGTGGCTGATGAAGATCACCGACAGGCCGGCGGCAACCAGTTGCCCGAGCGTGGCGAACAGCGACTCGCTCTCCTGCGGCGTGAGCACCGCAGTGGGCTCGTCGAGGATGAGGATCTTCGCCCCGCGCGTGAGCGCCTTGAGGATCTCGACCCGCTGGCGCTCGCCCACCGACAGCGTGCCGACCTGCGCATCCGGGTCGACCTGCAGCCCGAAACGCTGCGCCGCGTCGAGCAGCCGCGCACGCGCCTCGGCGCGGCGCGAGAACGGCCACCACAGCGGCTCGGTACCGAGCATGACGTTGTCGAGCACCGACAGGTTGTCGGCCAGCGTGAAGTGCTGGTGCACCATGCCGATGCCCGCGGCCAGCGCCGCCTTCGGCTGGCCGGGCGGCAGCGGCGCGCCGAAGACCTCGATGCTGCCCGCGTCGGCCAGGTAGTGGCCGAACAGGATGGACACCAGGGTGCTCTTGCCGGCGCCGTTCTCGCCGAGCAGCGCCAGCACCTCGCCGCGGCCGAGGTCCAGCGAGATGCCGTCGTTGGCGACGAGGCTGCCGAAGCGCTTGGTGATGCCGCGCAGCCGGAGAGCGGTCTCGCTCAAACGATCAGGAGCAGTCAATCACTTGGCCGAACCCTTGGGCTGGCCGTCGTCTACCTTAACGGCGAACTTGCCGTCGCGGATGGCGGCTTCCTTGGCCTTCACCTTGGCGGCCAGGTCGGCGGGCACCTTGCCTTCGAACGTGCCCAGCGGTGCGAGCTCGCTGCCCTTGTGCTTCATGGTCGAGTAGATGCCGTAGTCGTCGGCCTTGAACTTGCCATCCTTCACCGCCTTGATGGCCAGATCGATGGTCGGCTCCATGTTCCACAGCGCCGAGGCGACCACCGTTTCGGGGTACTTGTCCTGCGTGTTGATGACGTTGCCGATGGCCAGCACCTTGCGCTCCTTGGCCGCGTCGGACACCCCGAAGCGCTCGGCGTACATCACGTCGGCGCCCTTGTCGATCATCGCGAAGGCGGCTTCCTTGGCCTTGGGCGGGTCGAACCAGCTGTTGATGAAGCTGACGGTGAACTCGACCTTCGGGTTCACCTCCTTGGCGCCGGCCATGAAGGCGTTCATCAGCCGGTTCACCTCGGGGATCGGGTAGCCGCCGACCATGCCGATCTTGTTCGACTTGGTCATGCCGCCGGCGATCATGCCGGTGAGGTAGGCCGGCTCCTGGATGTAGTTGTCGAACACGCCGAAGTTGGGCTCCTGCGGCTTGCCCGAGCTGCCCATCAGGAAGCTCACCTTCGGGTAGTCCTTGGCGACCTTGCGCGCAGCCGCCTCGACGGCGAACGACTCGCCGACGATCAGCGTGTGGCCCTTCTCGGCATAGCCGCGCATGACACGCTCGTAGTCGGCATTGGTGACGTTCTCGCTGAACACGTACTCGATCTCGCCGCGCGCGACGGCCGACTTCAGCGCCTTGTCGATGCGGCTGACCCACTGCTGCTCGACCGGCACGGTGTAGATGGCAGCCACTTTCAGCTTGGCCTGGGCGAAGGCACTGCCGCTGGCTGCGGCCAGGGCGAAGGCGGACAGGGTGGCGGCCAAGGTGTGGCGACGGTTCAGCGGCATGAGAGCTCCTTGAAAGTTCTTGGGCGGTGCAGTCGCCGATTAAGCAAGAGCCGTTCCGCAGCCGTCAATCCGGCCCTACACTCGCGACCGTCGCATCCTCAGGGAGAGAACGGACATGACGATCCGTCGATGGCTGGCGACATGGGCCATGGCCGCTTGCGCCTGCCCTGTCGCCGCGCAGATGCCGCCGGATGCCCCCGGCGCCAAGGACCATCCGGTGATCAGCCGCTACGCCGGCTCGTGGCTCGTCGGCCAGGAGCAGCGCGGCTACGACGAGATCACCCTGCCCGCAGGGCCGGCCGCCACAGCCCGCATCGACGGCAAGGTCGGCCGCTTCTTCTACCTCGGCCCGGCGGGCCGCGGCCTGGCCGAGGTGCAGCGCAACTACGAGGACGCCCTGGGCAAGGCCGGCGCGAAGAAGATCGATGCCTGCGCGAACGATTGCGGCAGCCGCGATTTCAGCCCGCTGCTCGGGCCCCCGAAGCAACTGGCCAGCGGCAGCCTGGCCGGCTGGGACGCCAAGACCCTCACCGACCAGTTCCAGGACCGCGCCGAACCGCGCTACTGGTACGGCACGCTCGAGGCCGGCGGCCGCACGCTGCACCTCGTCGTGCTGTCGGCGCGCAGCGACATCCAGGCGCTGCGCGACAAGCATGTCGCCACGCTGGTGCAGGTGATCGAGCCGAAGGCCATGGACAGCGGTCAGGTGGCGGTGGACGCGAGCGCGCTGGCCAAGGGCCTGCAGGCGCAGGGCCGCATCGCGCTGTACGGCGTGTTCTTCGACACCGGCAAGGCTGAGCTGAAGCCGGACTCCAAGGCGCAGCTCGACGAGATGGGCAAGCTGCTGCAGGCCAACCCGTCGTTCAAGGTGCACGTGGTCGGCCACACCGACAACCAGGGCACGCTGGAGGGCAACCTCGCGCTGTCGCGGCAGCGTGCACAGGCCGTCGTCGATGCGCTGGTCAAGGCCTACAAGGTCGACGCCCGCAGGCTGTCAGCGGCGGGCGTGGCGAGCTACGCGCCGCTGGCGGCCAATGCCGACGAGGCAGGCCGCGCGCGCAACCGCCGCGTGGAGCTGGTGCTGCAGTAGCCCGCAATGTCGGCGCACTGTCGGGTTTGCCCGACATGTCATGTGTCAATTCTTGTTGACACAACGCAAGTCTGGGCAGCGACTCCGGGCTTAATTTGGCAACTCCAGCCAACGACCCGGAGTTGTCATGCGTGTCCTGCTGATGCACCCCAACTACCATTCCGGCGGCGCCGAGATCGCCGGCAACTGGCCGCCCGCCTGGGTGGCCTACCTGACCGGCTACCTGAAGGCCGGCGGCTACACCGACGTCATCTTCGTCGACGCGATGACCAACCACCTGACCGACGATCAGGTGCGCCAGCGCATCGCCGACCTGCAGCCCGACGTGATCGGCTGCACCGCCATCACGCCGGCGATCTACAAGGCCGAGCGGCTGCTGCAGATCGCCAAGGAAGTGAAGCCCGACGTCGTCACCGTGCTGGGCGGCATCCACGGCACCTTCATGTACCCGCAGGTGCTGAAGGAAGCGCCGTGGATCGACGCCGTGGTGCGTGGCGAGGGCGAGCAGGTGTTCCTCAACCTCGTCACCGCCGTCGACACCGGCGACTGGGCACGCGACCGCAACTGCGTGCGCGGCATCGCCTACCTCGACCGCAGCACCGAGGCCGGCAAGGTGGTGGCCACGCCCGCCGAGCCGACCATCCAGGACCTGGACCGCATCGCGCCGGACTGGGGCATCCTCGACTGGGGCCAGTACATCTACATCCCGATGGGCGTGCGCGTGGCGATCCCGAACTTCGCGCGCGGCTGCCCCTTTACCTGCACCTTCTGCAGCCAGTGGAAGTTCTGGCGCGACTACCGCGTGCGCGATCCCATCAAGGTGGTCGACGAGATCGAGACCCTGGTGCGCGACCACCAGGTCGGCTTCTTCATCCTCGCCGACGAGGAGCCGACCATCCACCGCAAGAAGTTCATCGCCTTCTGCGAAGAGCTCATCAAGCGCAAGCTGCCGGTGCTGTGGGGCATCAACACCCGCGTGACCGACATCCTGCGCGACGAGAAGCTGCTGCCGATGTTCCGCGAGGCCGGGCTGATCCACGTCTCGCTCGGCACCGAGGCGGCGGCGCAGCTCAAGCTCGACCGCTTCAACAAGGAAACCACGATCGAGCAGAACAAGAAGGCCATCCGCCTGCTGCGCGAGGCCGGCATCGTCACCGAGGCGCAGTTCATCGTCGGTCTGGAGAACGAGACCCGCGAGACGCTGGAAGAGACCTACCAGATGGCGCGCGACTGGAACCCCGACATGGCCAACTGGGCGATGTACACGCCGTGGCCGTTCAGCGACCTGTTCCAGGAGCTCGGCGACAAGGTCGAGGTGTTCGACTTCGAGAAGTACAACTTCGTGACGCCGATCATGAAGCCCGAGGCGATGGACCGGGCGGAGCTGCTCGACCGCGTGATGCACAACTACCGCCGCTTCTTCATGAACAAGACCTTCTTCCAGTACCCCTGGACGCGGGACAAGACGCGGCGCAAGTACCTGATGGGTTGCCTGAAGGCGTTTCTCAAGAGCGGCTTCGAGCGCACCTTCTACGACCTTGGCCGCGTCGGCTACACCGGCCCGCAGAGCAAGAAGAAGGTCGACTTCGCCTTCGATGCCGGGCGCACCTTCGAGCGGCCCTCGCAGGCGGCCATCGCCGAGGCCGATGCCGGCTGGGTGACCATGCACGGCCCGAAGATCGAGCACAAGCGTCGCCAGGGTGAGCTGAATGCTGCGATGGCCATCTCGGCCTGCGGCGGCGGCAGCGAGCAGATGAGCGAGGAAGAGGCGGCCAAGGTGTGAGCACGGCGACCGTCGGCCGCATCGGCCCGAACGCGATCATTCGCGTGGCCGAGGCCTTGCAGCACCAGCTCGGCGCTTCGATCACGGCCGAGCTGTTCGCGCTCGCCGGCCTGTCGCCCTACCTGGCGGCGCCTCCGCAGCAGATGGTCGACGAGGGCGAGGCGCGGCGGCTGCACACGGTGCTGCGCAGCGAACTCGGGCCGCGCGTGGCCGCCGAGGTGTCGCGCGAGGCCGGCGTGGCCACCGCCGGGTACCTGCTCGCCCACCGCATCCCGAAGCCGGTGCAGGCGGTGCTGCGCGTGCTGCCCGCGGCGATGGCGTGCCGCGTGCTGCTCGCCGCGATCCGCCGCCATGCCTGGACCTTCGCCGGCAGTGGGACATTCGAGGCCGTGGCGGGGCGGCCCACGCTGCTGACGATCCGCGACAACCCGCTGTGCCGCGGCCAGACTAGCGAGGTGCCGGTGTGCGACTACTACGCCGCCACCTTCGAGCACCTGTTCCGCCAGCTCGTGCACCGCGATACACGCTGCAACGAGCTGAGCTGCGAGGCGCGCGGCGACGACGCCTGCCGCTTCGAGCTGCGCTGGTAGCCAGCAATCGGCCCTTTACTGAAGTTCGCGGGAGTCTGCTTTCGTGCCAGGTTCGTGCATCGCGGCAGGCGCTGGTTCTCCTCCATCGGCGCGCCACCACCGGTTCAGCAAAGGCTCGCCCGGGCAGGTGGAGGCGCGCCTCTGAGGTGCCGAGAAGCGCAGGGCTCGTGGCCGCGCGCGCAGCGCGCATCGTCTTCTGACTCGTCGACGCTGTCCGAACGCAGCGACCGCAGGGAGCGAAGTGAGTTCGGCGACGGGGCCGCGAGACCGAGCATCGCAGGGGAGTCGGCGCAACGCGCCGACCGCCGAGGCGAAGCGCCGCAGCCTGCCCGGGCGTGCCTTTGCCGCGCCCACCTGACGACCCATAGCAGACGTCGAACTTCAGCAGAGGGCCGATTCCCGAACTTTGCCTGCCGGGGCAAGCGCCTTCAAAGAGCCGCCAGTGCTCGCGCATCGCAATGATCTTGGCGCCGCGGCGCCGTCAGGCGCGGCACCTAGAATCCGGGTTTGCCCGCCCCTGCCGGCGCCTTGCGGCGCCTCTCGCGATGACCCTGTCTGCCCTCACCGCCCTGTCGCCGCTCGACGGCCGCTACGCCGCCAAGGTCGCGCCGCTGCGCCCGCTGCTCTCGGAATTCGGACTGATGCACCGCCGCGTGCAGGTCGAGGTGGAGTGGTTCATCGCGCTGTCGGATGCCGGCTTCGCGGAGTTCAAGCCGCTGTCCGAGGCTTCGCGCGGGCTGCTGCGCGGGCTGGTGCTGCGCTTCGGCGAGGCCGACGCGCAGGCCATCAAGGACATCGAGCGCACCACCAACCACGACGTCAAGGCGGTCGAGTACTGGCTGAAGAGCCGCTTCGAGAACAGCGCCGAGCTGAAGGCAGCATCCGAGTTCGTGCACTTCGCCTGCACCAGCGAAGACATCAACAACACCAGCCACGGACTGATGCTGAAGGCGGCGCGCGCCGAGGTGCTGCTGCCGGCACTGGACCGCATCGTCGCGAAGTTGCAGGAGATGGCGCACACGCTGGCCGACGTGCCCATGCTCAGCCGCACGCACGGCCAGACCGCGAGCCCGACCACGGTGGGCAAGGAGATCGCCAACGTGGTGGCGCGCCTCGCGCACGCGCGAAGCCGCATCGCCGACGTGAAGATGCTGGCCAAGATGAACGGCGCGGTGGGCAACTACAACGCGCACCTGGCCGCCTGGCCGGCGTTCGACTGGGAGTCGTTCAGTCGCAAGGTGGTCGAAGACCAGCTCGGCCTGACGTTCAACCCGTACACCATCCAGATCGAGCCGCATGACTGGATGGCCGAGCTGTTCGACGCCGTCACGCGCACGAACACCATCCTGATCGACTGGTCACGCGACGTCTGGGGTTACGTCAGCCTGGGCTACTTCAAGCAGCGGCTGAAGGCCGGCGAGATCGGCTCGTCGACGATGCCTCACAAGGTCAACCCGATCGACTTCGAGAACGCCGAGGGCAACTTCGGCCTGGCCAACGCGCTGCTCACGCACCTGAGCCAGAAGCTGCCGATCAGCCGCTGGCAGCGCGACCTGACCGACAGCACCGTGCTGCGCAACATGGGCGTGGCGCTGGGCTACGCGGTGCTCGGCTACGACTCGCTGCTGCGCGGGCTGGACAAGCTGGAGATCAACCACGAAGCGCTGGCCGGCGATCTCGACGCGGCCTGGGAAGTGCTGGCCGAGCCGATCCAGACGGTGATGCGCCGCTACGGCCTGCCGAATCCCTACGAGCGGCTGAAGGAATTGACACGCGGCAAGGCGATCACGCGCGAAGCGATCGCCGCCTTCATCGACACGCTCGAACTGCCCGCCGCCGAGAAGGCACGGCTGCAGGCACTGACCCCGGGCAACTACACCGGCGTGGCAGCGGCGCTGGCCAGGCGACTGGACGCGGGAGCGGCCTGATGGCGCAGACCTTCACCGAGAAGCTGGCCGCCGCCGAGCGCGCCAACGAGTCGCTACTGTGTGTCGGGCTGGACCCCGAGCCCTCCAAGTTCCCCGGCGCCTGGCAGCACGATGCCTCGCGCATCTTCGACTTCTGCGCGACCATCGTCGACGCGACGAAAGACCTGGTCATCGCCTTCAAGCCGCAGGTGGCCTACTTTGCCGCGCAGCGCGCCGAAGACCAGCTCGAGCGGCTGATGGCCCACATCCGCCACGTGGCACCCGGCGTGCCGGTGATTCTCGACGCCAAGCGCGGCGACATCGGCAGCACCGCCGAGCAGTACGCGCTGGAGGCCTTCGAGCGCTACCGCGCCGACGCGGTGACGCTGTCGCCCTTCATGGGCTTCGACTCGGTCGAGCCCTGGCTCAAGTACGAGAACAAGGGCCTGTTCCTGCTGTGCCGCACCTCCAACCCCGGCGGCTCGGACCTGCAGTCGCAGCGCCTGGTCACCGGCGACCTGCTCTATGAGCACATCGCCCGGCTCGCCGCCGGCCCCTGGAACCGCAGCGGCCAGCTCGGCCTGGTGGTGGGCGCCACCTTCCCGGCCGAGATCGAGCGCGTGCGCGAGCTGGCGCCGACGCTGCCGCTGCTGATCCCCGGCGTGGGCGCGCAGGGCGGCGATGCACTGGCCACCGTGCGAGCCGGCTGGCGCGGCAGCGCCGAACGCACCACCGCGCCGGTGGTGGTGAACTCCTCGCGCGCCATCCTGTACGCCAGCCGCGGCAACGAATTCGCCGCCGCGGCACGCTCGGCCGCACTGGCCACGCGTGCATCCTTGGCGGCGGGCCGCGACTCAGCGGGTTAAACCCGGCCTGAGCCCAGGCTTTTCGGGGCAGACTGACCACAGGCCCCGCGGGCCATCGCCGTCACCTTGAATCCGACCTTGCTCACCGATCCGCGCCACGACGCTCGTGCGTTCGTGCGCCGCTACATCTTCGGCACCTCCGCCGTGCTCAGCGGCATCGGTGCGCTGCTGATGGCCACGAATGGGGCCATGCCGATGCCCGGCCGGCTGTGGATGTTCATCGGCTTCCTGTCTTCCACCGCCTTCAGCCTGATCGCCTGGCGCTGGACGGGGCTTCGCAGCGACATCGGCATGCTGGTCACCTGCATCGCCGGCCTGCTGCTGATCGGCGGTACCTCGGTGCTCAGTGGCGCCGGCCTGAACGCTCCGGTGATCGGTTTCCTGTGCGTGGCACCGTTCGTGATGAGCGCCACCGTGAACAGCCGGCTGGGCCTGCTGGTCGCCGCGGCTGGCGCGGTGCTGCTGATGGCGCTGGCTTGGGCCGAACAAGGCGGCTGGCTGCCCGGCGGCAATGCCGTGGCCTCGCTGCCACTGCCGCGCCGTCTCGTGACCCTGCTCGTGCTGGTGGGAGTGGGCTTGGCGGCCGGACACCTGGTGAGCCGCGTCTTCGACCACTATCTCGGCGCCAGTCGTGATCGCGAGATGCGCTTTCGCGGCTTGCTGGGCATCGCCGCGGATTCGTACTGGGAGATGAACGAGCAGTACATCGTCACGGCAGTGTGGCGCCGCCAGAGCGATCAGCGCTTCCTGCCGACCCCGCAGCCGATGACGCGGCCCTGGGATCAGGAGGGCATGCTGTACGACGAAGGCGCGCTCGCGGCCCACCAGGCCGACCTGCAGGCACGCAGGCCGTTCCGCGACCTGCACGTGCGCTGGCGCCGGCCCGACGGCAGCCTGCGCCACGAACTGGTCAGCGGCGAGCCGCGCTTCGACGACGGCGGCCGCTTCCTCGGCTACTGGGGCGTGTCGCGCGACATCAGCGATCGTGTTGCCGCGGCGGAGGCACTGCGCCGTTCCGAGGCGATGCTGTCGCACCTGGTGACGACCAGCCCCGACCTGATCACCTTGACCGACCTGTCCACCGGACGCTACGTGATGGTCAACGAGGCCTTCACACGCTTCTCCGGCCACAGCGCCGCCGAGGCGCTGGGCCGCACCGCGCTCGAGCTGGGCGTGTGGGTCAGCCCGCAGGCGCGCGAGGACTTCCTGCAACGTCTGCGCGAGCAGGGCTCGGTGAAGGACCTGCCCATCGTGTTCGTCTCGAAGTCGGGGCTGCGCTACTCGCTGCTGATCTCGGCGGCCAGCTTCGAGATGGAAGGCGGCCGCTACCTCGTGCTCAATGGCCGCGACGTGACCGCCGCCGAGACGGCCCGCCTGGCGCACGAGGCGGTGCTGCAGAACGCCTCGCTGGGCATCGCCTTCACGCGCGCACAGGTCTTCGTGCAGGCCAACCCGGCGCTCGAGAAGATGCTCGGCTGGCCGCCGGGCGGCCTGCTCGGCCAGCCCGGGCGCGCGGTCTGGGCCAGCGATGACGAGTACCTGGAAGTCGGCACCTTGATCGGCTCCGCGCTGGCGCGCGGCGAGTCGGTCGAGATCGTGCGCGAGCTCACGCGCCGCGACGGCGTGAAGTTCTGGTGTCGCATGCTGGCCAAGGCGGTGGACCCGCGCCACCCGATGGCCGGCGGCACGATCTGGATCGTCGAGGACATCACCGAGCGCCGCCGCGTCGAGCAGGCGCTGGCCAAGGCCCGCGACGATGCCGAGGCGGCCAACCGCGCGAAGAGCGCCTTCCTCGCCAACACCAGCCACGAGATCCGCACGCCGCTGAACGGCCTGGTCGGCCTGGCGCGGCTGGCGCGGCGGCCCGACGTCGACGAGGCTCGCCGCCGGCAGTACCTGGACCAGATCGCCGACAGCGCCGAGACGCTGTCGGCGGTGATCTCAGACGTGCTCGACCTGTCGAAGATCGAGGCCGGCAAGCTCGACGTCGAGCAGCTCGCCTTCGATCTTCATGCGCTGCTCGAGTCGCTGCGCCAGGTGTACGGCACGCTGGCCGATGCGCGCGGCCTGGAGTTCGGCTTCACGCGGGGCGCCGGCGTGCCGCAATGGGTGTGGGGCGACCCGGTGCGCGTGCGCCAGGTGCTCGGCAACTTCCTCAACAACGCATTGAAGTTCACCGCCAAGGGCAGCGTGCAGTTGCGGGCCGTGGTCGATGGCGGCGACACGCTGCGATTCGAGGTCGAGGACACTGGCCCGGGCATCACGCACGAGGTGCGCGCCCGGCTGTTCCAGCCCTTCACGCAGGCCGACCAGTCGACCACGCGCCGCTTCGGCGGCAGCGGCCTGGGCCTGTCGATCTGCCGCGAACTGGCGACGCTGATGCACGGCACGGTCGGCGTCGAAAGCGAGCCGGGCCGCGGCAGCCGCTTCTGGGCCGCGTTGCCGCTGCCCGCCACCGAGGCACCGGCACACGACTCGGGTTTCGGCGTGCTCGATCCTTCGCCCTTGGCGGACGCGCGCGTGCTGATGGTCGAGGACAACGCGGTCAACATGACCATCGCGGTGGCCATGCTCGAGCAGTGGGGCGTGTCGGTCGACCAGGCCCTCGACGGCGCGCAGGCCGTGCAGGCCGTCGAGCGCGCGGCGGCGCAGGGCCGGCCGTTCGACCTGGTGCTGATGGATGTGCAGATGCCGGTGATGAGCGGCTACGAGGCCACGCGATTGCTGCGCGAACGGCCCGCCGGAGACCGGCTGCCGATCATCGCGCTGACCGCCGCGGCGCTGAGCTCCGAGCGCGAGCAGGCGCTGGCCAGCGGCATGAACGGCTTCCTGACCAAGCCGATCGACGCGCAACAACTGCACGATTCCCTGGTGACCGCCCTCGGACGCTCGTCGTAACATCACGTCGCCCTGCGCCGCGCGAACCCGCCCGGCACGCGGGTGCCCCTTCGAACGACGCCGAGCCCCCGAGCGGGGACGAGACCGATGAGCCTTCGCCCCCGCGTGAACGCGGTCGAAACGCCCGATGCCGTGCGACGCCTGGTCGGCCCGCTGTATTTCGGCACGGCCATCGGCGCCGCGCTGGCCGGCGCGGCCATCTTTCTGCTGCTGCCCACGCCGGTATCGGCGCCCACGCGTGCCGCACTGTGCGCCGCCTTCGTCGCCTACGCGATGTTCGCCGCCTGGGCACTGCGCGCCAGCCGGCGCAGCAGCTTCCCGATGAACGCGGCCTTGCTGGCCGTCTCGGCGATCGCCGTGGTGCTCGCGGTGTCAGCCAGCGTGGCGCTCGGCGACGGCCTGCGCAACCCGGCGATCGCCTTCGGCGCGCTGGTGGTGTGCATGCTCGGGGCCGTCGGAGGCGTTCGCCATGGCATCGGGCTGGCGATCCTGAATGCGCTGTCGGTCGGCGCCCTCGGCTGGGGCCACCTCAGCGGCCGCCTGCCGGCGCCGCCGGGCGCGGTGTCGGTGCAGGTGCTGTGCGCCATCCACTGGCTGCTGATCGGCTGTGGCGTGGCCGGGGGCGCGCTGATCTCGCGCGTGCTCGATCACTACCTTGCCGAGAGCGCGCAGCGCGAGCGGCGCTTCCGCGAACTGCTGGGCATCGCGGTCGACTGGTACTGGGAGCAGGACGAGGAGTTCCGCTTCAGCCGCGTCACCGAGAGCCGCGCCGGCGTCGCCACGCTGTCGCCGCAGCGAGCAATCGGCCGTACGCCCTGGGAGCACACCGGCCTGGGTCTGGACGACGAACAGCTCGATGCCCACCGCGCCGACCTCGAGGCACACCGCCCGTTCAGCAACCTCGTCACCTCGAGCCACGATGCGCAGGGGCGGCTGCGCCATCTCGCGCTCAGCGGCGAGCCGAAGTTCGACGCCGACGGCGTTTTCCAGGGTTACTGGGGCGTGGGCCGCGACGTGACGGCGCAGGTGCGCGCGCAGCAGGCGGTGGCGGCCAGCGAGATGCGCTACCGCACGCTGTTCGCACGCTCGCCGTCGCCGCTGGTGCTGCATCGCCGTGGCACGGTGCTCGACGCCAACGAGGCCGCCGCCCGGCTGTTCGGCTACCGCGATGCGCAGGCCATGAAGGGCAGCAACGTGCTCGACCACTTCACCGCCGTCGAGCAGCGGCACACGGTGCGCGAGCGCATCGCGCTGTCCGAGCAGCTCGCCGTCGGCCAGGCGCTGCCGGTGGTCGACTACCAGATGAATGCGCTCGATGGCCGGCCGTTCGCCGTGCAGGCCACCGCGGTGTGCGTGGACAGCGCCGCCGGCCCGGCCCTGCTGACCATCTACGTCGACATCACCGCGCGCAAGGCCGCCGAGGCCGCGCTGCGCCGCTCGGAGGCGCTGCTCTCGCACCTGTTCGCCACCAGCCCCGACTGCCTGACGCTGTCGGAGTTCGACAGCGGCCGCTACGCGCTGGTCAACGACTGCTTCCTGCAGGTGGCCGGCTACCGCCGCGACGAGGTGATCGGCCGCACCGCGCTGGAGCTCGGCATCTGGCAGCAGCCCGGCGACCGCGACGCCTTTTCCGAGACGATCCGCCGCCAGGGCAGCGTGCAGGGGCTGCCGGTGACCTTCCGTCGCCGCGACGGCAAGCGCATCCCGATGCTGATCTCCGGGGCACGCTTCGACTTCGACGGCCAGCGTTTCCTCGTGCTCGCCGCACGCGACGTCAGCACCAGCGAGCAGACGCGGCTGGAGGTCGAGGCCATCCTCAACACTGTGACGCTGGCCATTGCCTTCGTGCGCGAGCAGCGCATCGTGCGCATCAACGCGCGGCACCGCGAGATGTTCGGCTGGAGCGAGGACGAGCTGCGCAGCGCCACGCTCAGCGTGCTGTGGCCGGACCCATCCGGCTTCCAGGGCATGCGCCGGCAGGCCATCACCAAGCTGCGCCAGAAGCATGGCTACGAGTGCGAGACGCAGCTCAAGCGCCGCGACGGCAGCCTGTTCTGGTGCCGGCTTCAGGCACAGTCGGTCGACCCGTCCAACCCGATCGGCGGCGGCACGATCTGGTCGGCCGAGGACATCACCGAGCGGCGCCAGACCCAGCAGGCGCTGGCCGACGCGCGCGACGCGGCCGAAGCCGCCAGCCGCGCGAAGAGCGCTTTCCTGGCCAACACCAGCCACGAGATCCGCACGCCGCTGAACGGCCTGCTCGGCCTGGCGCGGCTGGCGATGCAGCCGGGGCAGACCGAGCAACGCCGCCAGCAGTACCTGGCGCAGATCGTCGACAGCACGCAGAGCCTGGCGGGCATCATCAGCGACATCCTCGACCTGTCGAAAGTCGAGGCCGGACGCATCACGCTGGAGGACGTGCCCTTCGGCCTGCGCGACACCGTCGCCTCGGTGCACCATGCCTACCTGTCGCTGGCCGAGGGCAAGGACCTGGCGCTGGTGCTGTCGATCGCCGACGAGGTGCCCGAGACCGTGCGCGGCGACCCGCTGCGCGTGCGGCAGATTCTCACCAATCTGGTGGCCAACGCGATCAAGTTCACCGAACGCGGCAGCGTGCGCATCGAAGCGAGCGTGCGCGGCGACCGGATCCGCCTGGCCGTGCACGACACCGGGCCGGGCATCGACGCGGACACGCAGCAGCGCCTGTTCGAGCCGTTCTCGCAGGCCGACGATTCGACCACCCGGCGTTATGGCGGCACGGGCCTGGGCCTGTCGATCTGCCGCGAGCTCGCGCAGCTGATGGGCGGCAGCGTCGGCATCAACAGCGCGCCCGGCTACGGCAGCGCCTTCTGGGCCGACCTGCCGCTGCCTGCGGCCGCCGCCACGCCGGCGCCGCACACCGGCAACGATCTGCTCGCGCCGCTGCAAGGCGGCCGCGTGCTCATCGCCGAGGACAACCCGGTGAACATGCTGATCGCCGTGGCCATGCTCGAGCAATGGGGCCTGGATGTCGCGCAGGCGGGCGACGGCGCGGCCGCCGTCGATGCGGTGAACGCGGCGGCCGCCGCCGGCCGGCCCTTCGACCTGGTGCTGATGGACGTGCACATGCCGGTGCTCAGCGGCCACGCCGCCGTACGGCAGCTGCGCGAGCGCTTCGACGCCGAGGCCCTGCCCATCGTCGCGCTGACGGCCGCCGCGTTGACCTCCGAGCGCGACGAGGCGCTGGCTGCCGGCATGAACGACTTCCTCACCAAGCCGATCGACGTGGCGCGACTGCGCGAGACGCTGGCCCGCCACCTGCGGCGCACCGCCGCGGCCTGACGATTACAGCAGCGGCAGTTCGCGCAGCCGCCGGCCGGTCAGTGCGAACAGCGCATTGGCCAGCGCCGGCGCTACCGGCGGTGTGCCGGGCTCACCCACGCCGCCCGGCGCGTTCGTGCTGGCCACCAGGTGCGTCTCGATGCGCGGCGTCTGCGCCATCGTGAGGATCGGGTGGTTCGGAAAGTTGTTCTGCTGCACGACGCTGGCGACGATGTCGACGCGGCCGAACAGCGCTGCCGACAGGCCGAACACGATGGCGCTTTCCATCTGCTGCACGACGATGCCGGGGTGCACCACCGTGCCCACGTCGGCGGCGCAGACGACGCGCCGCACGATCGGCCGGCCGTCGGCCAGCGAGGCCTCGACCACCTGTGCGACCATGCTGCCGAAGCTCTCGTGCAGCGCCACGCCGCGCGCCGTGCCGGCGGGCAGCGGTGCGCCCCAGCCGGCCTTCTCCGCCACGAGCTTCAGCACCGCGGCATGGCGCGGCAAGCCCTCGAGCATCGACAGCCGAAAGGCCACCGGGTCGCGCCCCGCGGCGTGCGCCAGCTCGTCGACGAAGGACTCGCTGAAGAAGGCGTTGTGCGAGTGGCCCACTGAACGCCAGTTGCCCACCGGTACGCCGCTGCGCGTGGCGACATGGGCGATGCGCTGGTGCGGCACGTCGTAGGGCAGGTCGAACAGGCCTTCGCTGGCGGTCTTGTCGGGCAGGTCCAGCGGCCCGGCCAGCCCCGGCGCATTGCGCTCCATGAAGCGCGGCGTGATGGCGTCGCCGGCGCTGGTGATCTTCAGCGCCTGCACGCGGCCCTGCGCATCCAGCCCGGCCTGCATCAGCGCGGCGCCGGCCGGGCGGTAGAAGTCGTGGGTCATGTCTTCCTCGCGCGTCCACAGCAGTTGCACCGGCCGGCCGCCGGTCTCCAGCGCCACGCGCACCGCCTGGCCGATCACGTCCACCTCGAGGCGCCGGCCGAAGCCGCCGCCCAGGTAGGTGACGTGCAGCGTGACGTTCGACTCCGGCACGCCGGCCACGCGCGCGGCGATGGCGCGCGCGAAGCTCGGCACCTGCGTGGGAGCCCACAGCTCGACCCGACCGTCGGCCACGCGGGCGGTGCAATTGATCGGCTCCATCGCCGCATGCGCCAGGTAGGGCGCGCGGTACAGCGCCTCGACGCGCCGCGCGGCGCCGGCCAGAGTGAGGTTGGCATCGCCACGGCGGTAGAAGGCCAGGCCTTCGTCGCTCGCCGCGGCCGCACGCGCGGCGGCATCGAGCGAGGCGGCAATGCTGTTGCTGTCCAGCGTGCCCGCGGGCGGCGGCTGCCAGTCGACTGCCAGCGCGGCGGCGCCTCGCCGCGCATGCCAGCTGCTGCGGCCGATCACGGCGAGCGCCGCGGTCGAGCCCGCATAGGGGCCGAGCCGCACGACACGCTCGACGCCGGCAAGCTTCATCGCCGGCTCGACATCGACGCGGCCCGGGCTGCCGCCCAGTGCCGGCGCATGGCGAACCACGGCGTAGACGAGGCCGGGCAGGCGAACGTCGAGGCCGAACCGCGCCGTGCCGTCCACCTTGGCCGGCAGGTCGATGCGCGGCGCGGCGCGGCCGATCAGCTTCCACTGCTCGCGCGGCTTGAGCTGCACCGGCCCCGGCGGCGTGGCCACGGCCGTACCCACCAGCTCGCCGTAGTGCGCGCGCCGGCTGTCGCCGGTGTGCGAGATGACGCCATCGGCCACGCTCAGTTCGTCGGCCGGGAGCTTCCAGCGAAGCGAGGCGGCGCCCAGCAGCTGCGCCCGCGCCGTGGCCGCCGCGAGGCGCACCGGCTCCCATGCATCGGCCACGCTCGACGAGCCGCCGGTCAGGCTCAGGCCCAGTTCGCGCGCCAGCTTGCCCACCACCCAGCGGCCGGTGCGCACGCTGCGCGTCTCCTGCCCGGGCTCGCTGTCGCTGGGGTGGAAGGGCAGGCCGCCCACCAGCGCCGCGACGTTGCCGTAGAGGGCATCGGCGCCGGCATCGACGAGTTCGATGCGCGCGAGCGGAAGGTCGAGCTCCTCGGCTGCCAGCATGGCCAATGCGGTGTGCACACCCTGGCCCATCTCGCTGCGGTTCATCGCCAGCACGACATGGCCGTCGGGCGCGATGCGGATCCAGCCGTTGAGCGCGATGCGGCCGTCGGCGTCGGCCCGGCTGTCGGCGCGGCCGAGGCGGCTGCGCGGCGGCAGGAGGCCCCAGCCAACGATGAGCGCGCCGGCGGTTCCCGCGCCGGCCAGCAGCAGGCTGCGCCGCTTCATCACTTCGCGCCGCGCATCTCGGCCGCGGCCGCGTGGATGGCGGCGCGCACGCGGGGGTAGCTGCCACAACGGCACAGGTTGGTGATGGCCGCGTCGATGTCGGCATCGCTCGGCTTCGGCATGTGCTCGAGCAGTGCCGCGGCGGCCATCAGCATGCCGCTCTGGCAATAGCCGCACTGCGGCGCCTGATGCTCGAGCCAGGCCTTCTGCAGCGCGTGCAGGCCGCCCGCGGGTGCGAGCCCCTCGATCGTGCGCACCGACTTGCCGGCCACCGCCGACAGTGGCGTAACGCACGATCGCCGTGCTTGGCCATCCACATGCACGGTGCATGCGCCGCAGGCCGAGACGCCGCAGCCGAACTTCGTGCCGGTAAGTCCGAGCACGTCGCGCAGAGCCCACAGCAACGGCATGTCGGGATCGACCGCGTCGTCGGGGAGATCGCGGCGGGTGCCGTTGATGGTCAGCTGCATGGGCGGCACGGAAGCGGTTGCGGACCATTGTGCGGCAGCCTGCGCAGGACTCGGTGACGGTGCGAAACAGCCGCGCGAGCAACCGCTCCCGGCCCGTTGCAGACATTCACGAAGGTCCGCAATGATGGGCGCGCGGGCAGGCGGTCCGGGTATGCGCTCTCCGGCCCACGCTCGCGGGCGACCACCGAGACTCGCCTCGCATGCCTCCTCAACACCAACTTCGTCCTGCCACCGCCTGGGCGACCGCGAATGGGGCCTGCGATCGCACACCCGAACCACCTGCCCCACAAGCACTGAGGCCCTCATGACGGCAGGCCACCGCTGATGCCGGCAGGGCGGCGGTGGTGCCCGCGGGCGCAGGCCCCATTCGCGGTCGCCCTGGCGAGGGCATGGCAAACCAGGTGTTGATGCGGCCGCGGTTGCGGCTCGCAGTGGCCGAGCGCGAGCGTGGGCCGGAGAACGCGGGTACCGCCGTCGACCTGCGACCATGCCCGTCGCACGCAAAGCAGACCCCCGAAGACCGCAAAGGGCCGCAAGCCGCCGGTTGCTCGCGTGACTTACCGAGTCTTCAAGCCCGGATCGGCATCAGAACAACTTGCCGACGTTCAGCAGCGTGAGCACGCCCAGCACCGCGAAGATCGCTGCAGCGATGCCGTGCACCAGCGTCATCGACACCTTCTTGGCCACCACGTCGCCGAGCAGCACCGCCGGCACGTTGGCGATCATCATGCCCAGCGTGGTGCCGGCCACCACGGCCACGAGATCGGTGTAGCGCGCGGCGAGCGCCACGGTGGCGATCTGCGTCTTGTCGCCCATCTCGGCGATGAAAAACGCGATCACCGTGGTGCCGAACACGCCGAAGCGCTGGTGGCCGCCTTCGGCCTCGTCGATCTTGTCGGGGATCAGCATCCACGCCGCCATGGCGATGAACGAGCCGCCGATCACCCAGCGCAGAACGTCGGGGCCGAGCGCGCGGGCGATCCAGTCGCCCACGGCACCGGCCAGCGCATGGTTGATCAGCGTGGCCACGAGGATGCCCAGCACGATCGGGACGGGGCGGCGGAACTTCGCGGCCAGCAGCAGCGCGAGCAACTGCGTCTTGTCGCCCATTTCACCCAGGGCGACGATGCCGGTCGAGACGAGGAATGCTTCCAAGATGATGCTCCGGGCCGGAGGACAAACCACATGACCGCACGGCCTCCCCGGCCGCTGGCGGAAGCTGTGTGGTCAAAGGTCTTGCCAAACCGGAGGTTGCTGACGCCATGGCCTGCGGGCCAAGTGTGTTGACGGCAGCCCCCGCAGCGCGGCTGCGGGGCGGCTACTCCCCAATGACGAGAGCGCGTGGCGATTCTACCCGCGCCACTGCGTTCAGCCGCTTCGGGCACAGCGTTCACGCAAGGCGCATGGCCGCGGGCCGCTGGCGCGAGACACTGTCGGCTTCGAAAGGAAGTCGTCATGAGCACCTCTGTCCTGGCCCGCCTGCCCGAGAACGGCGAGCCCGAATTGCTGTTTCTCCTCTTCCACGGCGTGGGCGCGAACGCCGACGCCATGGCGCCGCTGGCGATGCGCCTGGCGCAGGAGTACCCGCAGGCCGCGGTGCTGTGCATCGACGCGCCCGATGACTTCGATGCCGCGCCGGGTGGCGGCGGGCGCCAGTGGTTCTCGATCGGCGGCATCGACGAGGAGACCCGGCCGGCACGCGTCGCCGCGGCGCTGCCTCAGTTCGTGGCCACGGTGCGCGCGCTGCAGCTGCGCTTCGCGATCGACTGGCCGCGCACCGCGCTGATCGGCTTCTCGCAGGGCGCGATCATGGCGCTGGAGGCGGTACAGGCCGAGCCGGCACTGGCCGGGCGCGTGCTCGCGTTTTCGGGCCGCCATGCGACCCTGCCCGCTCATGCGCCGCAGGACACCTGCGTGCACCTGCTGCACGGCATGGCCGATCAGGTGGTGCCGCCGGGGCCGGCGATCGAGGCTGCGCGGCGCCTGGTCGCACTCGGCGGCGACGTGACAGCCGACGTGCTGCCCGACATCGGCCACACGCTGGACCCGCGGCTGCTGGAGCGCGCCATCGATCAGCTGCGCACGTTTCTACCCAGGCGCGCCTGGCGCGAGGCGTTCGGCGACGCGCCGGTGGTCTCGCGCGTGGCGTCCAGCCGCGAACTGGGCGGCTGAGACGCGTCGTCAGTGGTGCAGCACCGGGCGAGGTGCCTGCCCGTGCTGCACCGTCCAGCGCTCGGTCTCGATGCGGTCGAGCAGCAGCTCGACGTTCTCGACCGCCAGCGGCCGCGAGAGGTGGTAACCCTGGCCGGATTCGCAGCCCATGCCGCGCAGCTGGTCGAACTGAGACTCAGTCTCGATGCCCTCGGCGATCACCGACTTGCCCAGCGACGCGCCGAGCGTGACGATGGCGCGAACCACCTCCGCCTCCTTCGAGCCGTTGCGCATGCCGCGCACGAACGAGGCGTCGATCTTCAGGCTGTCGATCGGCAGCGTGGACAGGTAGCTCAGCGACGAGTAGCCGGTGCCGAAGTCGTCGATCGACAGGCCCACGCCCAGGTCGCGCAGGCGCGTCAAGGTGTCGACGGCGCCGTCGACGCGATCCATCAGCACGTTCTCGGTCAGTTCCAGCGTCAGATGGTTCGGCTGCAGGCGCGCCGAGACGATGGCCCGCGTCACGCGCTGCGCGAAGGCGCTGTGTGCGATGTCGTTGCCCGAGACGTTGACTTGTATCGACAGTTCGGCGAAGGCGGCGCTGCGCGATTGCCACAGCTTGAGCTGGCGGCAGGCGGAGTCGAGGATGAAGTCGGTGAGCGGGCCGATCAGCGCGGTCTCTTCCGCGATCGGGATGAACACCGCCGGGCTGATGAGGCCCTGCACCGGGTGCTGCCAGCGAGCCAGCGCCTCGAAGCCGGTCAGCTTGCCGGAGGCCAGGTTGAACAGCGGCTGGTAGGCGACCGACAGGTGGCCGGCCTCGACGGCACGGCGCAGTTCGCCCTCCAGGCGCACGCGGTCGGTCACCTGCTGATGCAGGCCTGCGTCGAACAGGGCATGGCGAGCCTTGCCGGCGGCCTTGGCGCGGTACATCGCGATGTCGGCATCGCGCAGCACCTCTTCGGGCAGCTGGTAGCCGATGGTGCTGAAGGTGATGCCGATGCTCGCGCTGGTGGAGATCTCGGTGCCGGAGATCTGCAGCGGCTCGCCGAGCACGAGCTGCAGGCGCTCGGCCAGCGTCACCGCGTGCGCCTCGCGCTCCAGGTCCTCGCAGAGCACGGCGAACTCGTCGCCGCCCAGGCGCGCGACCACGTCGCCGGGGCGCACGTTGTCGCGGATGCGCCGCGCCACCTGGATCAGGAAGGCATCGCCGGCGCTGTGGCCCATGCTGTCGTTGATCAGCTTGAAGCGGTCGAAGTCCAGGAACATGACCGCGAAGCGACGCTGCGGCTCGGCCTTGACGCGCTCGATCGCGCGGGCCATGTGCTCGTGGAAGCGCGAGCGGTTGGGCAGGCCGGTCAGGCTGTCGTGGAAGGCGATGTGCTGCAGGCGGGCTTCGGCGCTGCGCCGGGCGGTGATGTCCTGCATCTGCACGATCAGGTTGGAGGCTTCGGCGCTCGGGTTGTCGAAGAAGCTGCCGTCCAGCGCCACCCACACGTCGCTGCCGTCGCTGTGTCGGCAACGCAGCTCGACGTTGATGGCATCGACCTCGCGTCGCTGCACGCGGGCGAGCAACGAGGCAAAGGTCTCGGCGTCGCCCTCGTGGAACAGCGCCTCGAGAGGCTGGCCGACCATCGCGCTCTCGTCCGCGCCGAGCAGGCCGATCAGCGCACGGTTGACCTGGCGGACCTGGCCGTCGGTGGAAACCAGCGCCATGCCGATCGACGCATGCGTGAAGGCGCTGTGGAAGCGCTGCTCGCTGACTTCGAGTGCCTGCACGTGCAGCGCCGACTGTGCGGCCTCGCGCTCGGCGGCCTCGACGCGTCCGCGGCGCATGGCCTCGTCGGCCTCCTGCTGGCGGAAGAAGAAGTGCAGCGTGGTCAGCAGCATGCCGACGATCGGCACCACCGCCATCAGCACGCCGGGGCCGGACTGGCCCACGGTGAGGAACAGCAGTCCGGCCACCGAGGCGCTGCCCGCATAGGCCATCGCCACCCAGCCGAAGTTGCTGACCACCTCGCGCAGCACCATCGGCTGGTTGCGCTTGAGGTGGATGACCAGCGTGGCCAGCAGCGTGTTGAGCACGAAGTAGGCGATGGAGAACAGCATCGCCGCCGTCATCAGCAGGCCGTCGTTGTACCAGCCGCGCGAGCGAAGCATGTCCACGCCCATCTGTAGCAGCGAGCCGGCCAGGAATCGACGACACCGCCGCCGGCTGGTTGCGGCTGGTCCAGCGCTTGGGGTGACCAGGCCTGCCGACGGCGGCCAGCGACGCGGCCGCCGGGCCGTGCAGCAGCAGCACGAGAAAGATGAAGATCTCGCCGGCGGCGAAGGAGTTCTTGGAGCGCGGGATGCGCACCGGGAAGAAGCCCGCGAACGTCGCGATGGCCGCGCCGGCGAGCACCTGCAGCAGCGCCACACGCGGAAGCTGCGCCACCTGACCCGCGCAGTGCAGCAGCGTCACCAGGCCGATCGCCACCATCGTCCACCAGTACGCGGTGGCCTTTCGGTTGTAGTCGGGCATCAGCGCGCCGTGCAGGCGCGACCACGGGTTGCTGGTCTGGGCGACGGCGCTGCTGTTCATGTCAGTTCTCGCCCGTGGTGGCCTTGCTGGTGTCGTAGTTGATCAGCGGCACGCCGGATTCGCTGATCACGACCCCCTCGCTGATCACCAGGCCTTCGCTGATCACCAGGCCCTCGCTGATCACCAGGCCTTCGCTGATCACCAGGCCCTCGCTGATCACCACGCCCTCGCTGATCACGATGCCTTCGCTGATCACCACACCGCTGCCGAGCACCGTGCCGCTGCCGCTGACCAGCCAGCTCGACAGCGTCGGCGTCGGGATGAACAGGCCGGTCTTGCCGGTCAGCGACGTGGCGCCGGTCAGCGACGTGGCGTTGACCACGCCCGCGGTCACCAGGCTCTGGTTGGCCGGCACCGTGTCACTGAACGACTTGACGAAGGTATTGCCCGGAGTCAGCAGCGTGGCGCCCCAGTAAGCCGGCTGTCGCAGGCGCACGCGGCCACTGGCCCAGGTGATGCGCGGGTCCCAGATCGGCTGGTACTTGGTGAACAGGGCGTCGCCGCTGAGCACGCGGTTGCCGCCCAGGAAGACGATGCGCGACCAGTTGAACGCGCTGCCGTTGACGCTCGACGTGCGCGCCGGCATCACCTGGCCGGCGGCGAGCAGGTTGGCGCCCGCGGACAAGGTGCCGGCGGCGATGGCGCTGGACACGTCCGGGCGGATGGCGCGGGCCAGGGCCAGCGCGCCGTCGATGTTCAAGAGGCCAGCGCCCTGGTGCGCCAGGCTGGCGCCCGGCAGCGGCTGCGCGGTGTACTGCAGGATGGCCTTGACCATCGGCGGCGTCAGCCCCGGGTTGGCCTGCAGCAGCAGCGCTGCGGCACCGGCGACGGCGGGGGCGGCAATCGAGGTGCCGCTCATCATCATGACCGTCTCGTAGTAGTACTGACCTGAGTTGGTCGGCGCGATCAGGTCGTTGTAGAACCACGAAGCCAGGTTGTTCCAGGAGCCGGCGCCGGTGGTCGACGCGGCACCGAGGACCTTGTTGCCGGGTGCCACCAGGTCGGGCTTGATCAGGTTGTCGACGCGGCGCACGCCGGCGGCATCGACGTAACCGCCGCGCGTCGGGCCGCGCGAGCTGAACATGGCCACGCTGTCGTCCTGGCGCGCGACCGTTCCCTTGTAGTTGACCGCGCCCACGGTGATCACCGACGGGTCGTTGCCCGGCGAGCTGACGGCACCGAACACTTCCTTGCCAGTGGCGGCCTTGCCGAAGTTGCCCGCCGCCACCACCACGGTGATGCCGGCGGCCGTGGCGCTGCGCGCGGCCACGCACAGCGGGTCGTAGAACCAGCTCTGCGTCGACTGCGCCGCGAGGCTCAGGTTGATGACGCGAATGTTGTATTCGCGGGCGTGGTAGATCACCCACTGCATGCCTTCGAGCGCGTCGCTGAGCGTGCCGATGCCGGCGTCGTTGAGCACCTTGACGTCGTAGATGTCGGCGCCCGGCGCGATGCCGGTGTGGTCGGGCGCGGCGTAGAAGCCGAAGCCGCGGCCGGCGGCCACCGACGCCACGTGCGTGCCGTGGCCGTAGCCGTCCAGCGTCGCGGCGTAGTCGTTGTTGACGGCCGCCTCGTAGCTGTTCAGCGCCAGACTGCCCGGCGCCAGCGAGGTGCTCGCGTCCACACCCGTCGTCCAGTTGGCCAGGTTGGTGTTGAGCATCGTGACGTTGCGCTTGACCCGGGTG
The DNA here is from genome assembly GCF_017795745.1 of Rhizobacter sp. AJA081-3. Lineage (GTDB taxonomy): Bacteria > Pseudomonadota > Gammaproteobacteria > Burkholderiales > Burkholderiaceae_C > Piscinibacter. The sequence goes on from NZ_CP059067.1 coordinate 4,707,098, forward strand.
CCCCAGGTGCCGTCGAACGCACGGTGCGACTTCATGATGCCGGAGTCGAGAACGGCGATGCCCACGCCGCTGCCGTCGACACCGGTGTAGCTGGTCGGGCCCGAATAGCTGCGGCCGCGCGTCGTGAGCGCGCCGGAGATGCTCTCGAGCGTGCTCAGCGTGCGATGCAGCGTGCGGTTCGGCGTGATGCTCACGACGTCGTCGCGCTGCGACAGCGCGTTCAGTCGCTGCGCCGGGATCTGGATGGTGATCGCGTGCATCGCGGCATGCACCGCATGCACCGAGCCGCCCAGGCGAAGCACCTGGGCGCGCAGGTCGCGCATTTCCGGGTCGGCCGAGTCACTGACGACGATGGCTTGCACGTGGCGCACGCCGCGCACGTCGCGGGCCCACTTCTCGCGCGGCGCGCGGGTCGTGCTCAACTCGCTGTCCATGTCGCGCGCCACCTTGTTGCGCGAGCGCTCGGACACCGGCTGGGCATTCACGGGCAGCGCCAGCACGAAAGCCAGGAGCAGAAGCCACATCAGGGCCAGCCAGGTTTTCACATCGCGCGCCCGTCGCTCGATGATCACGATGAACGGCATGATCTTGGACATCTTCAGCTCCCGCAGGCGACGTGGGCCTGCCCTCGTTGATTTGGCGGTCAGATGGCACTGGACGTATCCATCTGTTTCCGTGTCGTCATCCTAGGGAGCATGAAGTGAGCGGTGTCGGAAGTAATTCGCGGTCTTCGTGGCCCGACGAAATCACATCCGTAACTTCTACCCATTTAATGGTCAGTCAAGACTGACTTCAGTGCGTACAGCCCCTGCGCGATCGGCGCGTGCGGTCAATGCGAGGCGTGTGCCCTTCGGGGCGCGCACCACCCACTCGGCCACGGCACGATCGGCCGTCACCTCGCGGCTGGGCAGGAAGGCGATCAGCGAGTTCTTCGGCGCATGGCCCTCGAGCTGCGGGCCCTCCATGCGCTCCTTGCCGCTGACCAGCGTGATGCTCGGATCGTTGGGAGGCAGCACGATCTCGAACATCACGCCGCGCACGATCTTGCGTTGCAGCGCGCGCTGGCTGACGTAGGCCGGCAGCCAGCCGCTGTTGGCCACGGCCAAACGCACGCGCCAGGTGTCGGGGCCGAGCGCGCGCACTTCGGTGCGCAGCAGTTCGAGTTTCGGCAGGCTCAGCGCGACCTGCATCATCCACTTCGGGAAACGGGCCGCCTCGCGCTCGCGCAGGTGCGGCGGCGGGTTGCGCCAGTAGTTCATCTTGTCCCAGCCGCCGATCTCGACCGCGCCGAGCTGCGGGTGCTGGAACGGCTGCCAGTCGACGTGCGCCTGGCCACCGCACTGTTCGTCGCTCCACTTCAGCAGCTTGAGGTCGTCTTCCACCGGGTGCTCGCGGAACCAGTCGATCCACTTGTAGTCCTTGATGTCCGCGGCCTGGTTGGGCGACCAGATCTCCACCACCCAGAACAACGCACCGAGATGCTCGTAGAGCCAGTCCTGCGTGCCGCCGATGGTCTCCTTCGGGTGGTACTTGAAGTCGTGCCAGATGCTGATGGCCGGGTAGCCGGTGAGCTTCTCGCCCATGGCGCTGAAGCGCTTGTAGGACCACAGGTCCTCCGGGATCATGTCGTCGTCGCTGTGCGTGCCCATGGGCCGCAGGATCACGCCGCTGTGCGTGTGATAGCTGATGCCCGCGCCGATGTTTGGGTGCGCGACGACGAAGTCGACCATCGCGCGCACCTCGGGCTCGCTCGTCGGGTAGGGGCCGGCGCCGACCTGCTCGAACTCCTGCCGCCAGAAGGCCGGGAAATTGCGGTTCAGGTCCAGGCCCTCGACGTCCTTGTTGACCTTCACGGTCAGGCCATCCCAGTTCTTCAGCGTGCCCTCGGGCATGAGCCGGTAATACTCGCCGCCGAACTCGCCGGGCTCGCGCGCCACCATCAGGCGCGGGTCCTGCTCGCACTTCTTGTAGGCGCCGTGCGGGTCGGGGATGCGCATGGACAGGATGCGCCCGTCGCCGTCGACGTCTTCCATCGTCAGGCCCTCGACCGGCTCCTCGTCGAAGGGATAGCGGCGGGTCGACGAACGGATGTGCCGCGGGCGGTCGGCCAGTGCGAGCTCGGCACCGTCGGGATTCAGCCGCGGGCACAGGTAGATCGTGCGGGTATCGAGCAGCTGGGTGATCTGCCGGCCCTCTTCCGTCGCGGTGCCGTAGCCGCTGCACAGCTGGTGCAGGAAGTACAGCACCGCGGTGCTCGCCGTGAGCTCGGCGGCGTGGATGTTGCCGTCGGCCCAGAAGGCCGGCTTGTCGGCGGCCACGCCGGTGGCGATGTTGGTGACGGTGGCGACCCATATGTCGCGGCCCTCGTGGCTCTTGCCGATGGAGTCCACCGACACCAGCGTCGGGTGGGCGTCGGCATAGTCGAAGAGCAGCCGGGTCAGCGCGTCGTACTTCAGGAAGACGTCGAAACTCGGGGTGGGCGTGGCAGGCAGGGTCATGGCGTGGGCGGGGTTGTCGATCGGGGAAGGTCGGTGCGGCGGCCGTCGCGGAACACGGCGAGTTCGCCGGGCGCGAGCGCCGTCCAGGGTTCGTCGCGCGTCAGCGGCTCGGTGACGATGACCGCGACGCGGTCGCTCGGCGTGGTGAGGTCGGCGAAGTCGACGCTCAGGTCCTCGTCGGCCAGCCGCGCGGCGCGAAACGGGTGCTCGCGTTGCAGGTAGTGAAGCTGGGTCGAGCAGTGCGCCCACAGCGCCTGCCCGTTGCTGAGCATGAAGTTGAAGGTTCCGAAGGCGGCCACGGACGGCACCAGCTCGCGCAGCGTGGCGCTGAGTTCTTCGACCGTCGGCACCGACGCATGCGCCTTGGCGAGCTCCTGCATCAGCCAGCAGAAGGCCCGCTCGCTGTCGGTGTCGCCCACCGGGCGGAAGCTGCCGTGCAGCCGCGGCGCGTAGCCTTTCAGGTCGCCGTTGTGCGCGAACACCCAGTAGCGTCCCCACAGCTCGCGCTGGAACGGGTGCGTGTTCTCCAGCGCCACGCGTCCCTGCGTGGCCTTGCGGATGTGGGCGATGACGTTCTCGCTGCGGATCGGATAGCGCCGCACCATCTCGGCCACTGGCGACAGGCGTGCGCTCTGCGCATCGACGAACAGCCGCGCGCCGTTGCCCTCGAAGAAGGCGATGCCGAAGCCGTCCTTGTGTTCCTGCGCGCGCGTGGCGAAGCCGGTGAAGCTGAACACCACGTCGGTCGGCGTGTTGGCGTTCAGTCCGAGCAGCTGGCACATGGCGGCGCCCTACTCTGTAAAGAGCCGGTAGACACCCTTGGCCGTGAACAGCTGTCCCGGATTGCTGGTCTCGTCGAGCACGCCGCTCATGCGCCGCAGCAGGCGCGGGCTGCGCCGGCCCCGCCAGATCACCATGTCGACCAGCCAGGGATGGCGGTTGATGCTGTTGGCACGCTCGTACAGCGCGAAGCGCGGCTTGAGCGCCGCCAGGCGCGCCTCGTAGTCGGCGCGCACCGCAGCGTCGTCGCTGCCGCGCCCAGCCAGCACGGCCTCGGCGGCGAGCATGCCGGTCTCCATCGCCTTGCCTATGCCTTCACCGGTGAAGGCATAGGTGCTGCCGGCGGCCTCGCCGGTCACCAGCAGGCCGGGGCGCGAGAAGCGCGCGCCTTCGAGCGAGGTGCGCAGCGGCGCGCCCTTGAGCGGCCCGACCCAGCGGCCGCCGGCCATCAGGTCGCGCGCATTCGGGTAGGCACGCGTGAAGGCATCGAACAGCGTGCGCAGGTTGGTGTCCCGGCCGTCGAACACGCCCACGCCGATGTTGAAGACGCCGTCGCGGCACGGGAAGATCCAGCCGTAGCCCGGCGCCACGGCGCGGTGCCAGACGACCTCGATCTTGTCGATGCGCCCCTGCATCGACTCGTTCTTCAGGTAGCCGCGCAGCGCGACGCCACTGGGTGACTGGCGCAAGGCCATGCCGGCGGCCATCAGCGCCTGCGGCACCGCGCCGGTGGCCAGCAGCAGCCAGCGGCAGCGGATCTCGCGGGTGGATTCGCCGTGCGCCAGGCGCGCACCGACCACCACGCCCTGCGCCTCCAGCGGCGCGACAAAGCGCACCGGCGCGTGCATGCGCGCACCGGCGCGCACCGCGGCGCGGCAGACGATGTCGTCGAGTTCGCGGCGTGGCAGCACCGCCAGCGTGCCGGGCAGATCGACCCGGCCCCCGCGCGACGCGACGAGGCAGGCATGCGTGACAGGTTGCGCCTGCGCCATCACCTCGTCGAGCACGCCGAGGCGGCGCAGCGCGCGGTGCGCATCGGGGATGAGGCCGTCGCCGCAGACCTTTTCGCGCGGGAAGGCGTGGTGGTCGACCAGCACCACGTCCGCGCCGGAGCGCGCCAGCATGATGGCGGCGGCGCTGCCGGCCGGGCCGGCACCGACGACGAGTACGTCGCACTGCGGTGGGAGGAGGTCGATGCCGAGGTTCATGGGGCAGGCGTTGCGCCTTGGCCGCGGATTCTAGGAGGCGGCATCGAAGAGCGAGGGTTGGCTGCCGATGCGCGCGCGCTCGATCTCGAGCAGGCGCAGCTTGGTGTCGACGCCACCCGGCGCCGAGAAGCCGCCGCCGCGACCGCCGGATGCGAGCACACGGTGGCAGGGGACGATGACGGCGAAGGGGTTGGCGCCCAGCGCCTGGCCGACCGCGCGAGCGGCGCCCGGCTCGCCGAGCGCGTCGGCCAGTTCACCATAGGTGCGGGTGTGGCCGGGACCGATGCGGCGCGCGGCCTCGTAGACGCGGCGATGGAAACCGGGAACGCCGGCCATGTCGAGCTGCAGATCGATCAGGTCGTCGGGCTTCCCGTTCAAGAGTGCGACGATGCGCCCGATGGCCTGTTGCACGCCTGGCGGCGGCGCACCCTCGATCGCCTCGGGATGGCGGCGGCGCAGGCTGGCGAGCGTTCGCTGCGGGGTGGCGGCCGGCAGCAGCAATCCGGTGATGCCAGCCGGCCCCCAGGCCAGCCCGCACGCGCCGATCGGCGTGTCGAACAGGGCGACGGCGACAGTGGGCATGCGCGGACGTGGCGGTCGTGACAGGGCATTGTGCACCGCCCTCGTGCCCGGTTGACCACCGTCAATCGACGCGGCGGCGCGAGCTGCGACGATGGACTTCGACTCGCCGCCCACATTGCGGCGGCAGCACCCATCGACGAAGGGAACCCCCCATGACATTCCTCCACGCCGTGGTCTGGCTCGATCACAAGACCGCGCAGATCCTGCAGTTCGACGCCGAGCATGTGCAGGCGCAGAAGGTGAAGGCGCACAGCCACCACACCGCCCAGCACGGCAGCGCAGTGCGCACCGAGCACGAGTTCTTCGGCGAAGTCTGCGACGCGCTGGCCGGTATCTCGGAAATCCTGGTGACGGGGCCGCGCGTCGGCACGGCCGACTTCAAGCACTACGCCGAGAAGCACCGTGCCGAGACAGCCAAGCGCATCGTCGGCTACGAGACGGTGGACCATCCGAGCGAGAACCAGCTGGTGGCCCACGCGCGACAGTACTTCCTCAAGTACGACCGCATGGCCGGCACACCGACGCCGACCCCGACCTGACCCGCAGGCCGGGACGGGATCTCAAGCTACCGCCGCCGTCGTCTGCACGGTGGCCGACTTCACCTCCAGCCGCGCTTCGTGCAGCAGCGGCTCGGTGTACCCGCTGGGCTGCGCCTTGCCCTTGAACACCAGGTCCAGCGCAGCGCGGTAGGCGCGGCTGGTGTCCCAGTTTCCGGCCATCGGCTGGTACAGCGGATCGCCGGCGTTCTGCTTGTCGACGACCTTCGCCATGCGGCGGAAGGTGGCGTTGACCTGCGACTTCGTCACCACGCCGTGCTGCAGCCAGTTGGCGATGTGCTGGCTGCTGATGCGCAGCGTGGCACGGTCTTCCATCAGGCCGACGTCGTGGATGTCGGGCACCTTCGAGCAGCCCACGCCCTGGTCGACCCAGCGCACCACGTAGCCGAGGATGCCCTGGGCGTTGTTGTCCAGCTCCTGCTGCTTCTGCTCGTCGTTCCAGTCGGCCTTCTTCACCACCGGAATGGTCAGCAGGCCGGCCAGCAGCGTCTCGCGCTCGGCCTCGGCATCGACCTTCTCGAGTTCCTTCTGCACCTTGAACACGTCGACCTGGTGGTAGTGCAGCGCGTGCAGCGTGGCCGCCGTCGGGCTGGGCACCCAGGCGGTGTTGGCGCCGGCCTTCGGGTGGGCGATCTTCTGCTGCAGCATCGCCGCCATCAGGTCGGGCATCGCCCACATGCCCTTGCCGATCTGCGCCTTGCCGCGCAGCCCACAGCTCAGCCCGACCAGCACGTTGTTGCGCTCGTAGGCCTGGATCCAGGCGCTCGCCTTCATGTCGCCCTTGCGCATCATCGGACCGGCCAGCATGGCGGTGTGCATCTCGTCGCCGGTGCGGTCGAGGAAGCCGGTGTTGATGAAGGCCACGCGCGACGCCGCGGCCGCGATGCAGGCCTTCAGGTTGACGCTGGTGCGGCGCTCCTCGTCCATGATGCCCAGCTTGACGGTGCTGTCGGGCAGGCCGAGCATCTTCTCGACGCGGCCGAACAGCTCGCTGGCGAAACCCACTTCGGCCGGGCCATGCATCTTCGGCTTGACGATGTAGACCGAGCCGGCGCGCGAGTTGACGATGCCGTTCTTGCCATGGCGCTGCAGGTCGTGCAGCGCGATCGTCGTCGTGATGACGGCGTCCATGATGCCTTCGGGGATCTCGCGCAGGTCATCGCCCCAGAGGATCGCCGGATTGGTCATCAGGTGGCCGACGTTGCGCACGAACAGCAGAGAGCGGCCGTGCAGCATCACGTCTTCGCCGCGCGGGCCGGTGTAGCGGCGATCGGGGTTGAGGCCGCGTGTGAACATCTGCCCACCCTTGCTGACCTCCTCGGTCAGCGTGCCCTCGACGATGCCCAGCCAGTTGCCGTAGGCCTGCACCTTGTCGGCCGCGTCGACCACGGCCACCGAGTCCTCGAGGTCGAGGATCGTCGACAGCGCCGACTCGAGCACCAGGTCGCTCACGCCGGCCGGATCGGTCTTGCCGATCGCGTGCTGCGCGTCGATGCGGATGTCCAGGTGCAGCCCGTGATGCGACAGCAGCACCGATGAAGGCGCGTCCATCTCGCCCTGGAAGCCGACGAACTGGGCCGGGTTCTTCAGGGCCACGGTGCTGCCGTTCTTCAGCGTCACGGCCAGGTTGTTGTCGACCACGCGGTAGGCCGTCGAGTCGATGTGCGAGCCCTTGGTCAACGGCACGCAGCGGTCGAGCACGTAGCGCGCGTACTCGATCACCTTGGCGCCACGCACGGGGTTGTAGCCCTTGCCGCGCTCGGCGCCGCCGGTCTCGGCCAGCGCGTCGGTGCCGTACAGCGCGTCGTACAGCGAGCCCCAGCGCGCATTGGCGGCATTCAGCGCATAGCGCGCGTTGGTGATCGGCACCACCAGCTGCGGGCCGGCCTGCAGCGCGAGCTCGGCATCGACCTTCTTCGTCGTCACCTTCACGCGCGCCGGGTGCGGCACCAGATAGCCGATCTTCTCGAGGAAGGCGCGGTACTTCTTCGGCGCGCTGATCGGGCCGGGGTTGGCGCGGTGCCAGGCATCGATCTCGGCCTGCAGGCGGTCGCGCTCGGCCAGCAGCGCGGCGTTCTTCGGCGCGAGGTCGGCGACGATGGCGTCGAAGCCGCGCCAGAAGTCGGCGCTGGCGATGCCCGTGCCGGGCAGCACGCGATCTTCGACGAAGCGGAACAGCGGCGTGGCCACGTGCAGGCGGTGGCAGGTGGTGCGATCGGTCATGTCGGTCCTCGGAGCGTCAGGGTTTCGGGAAGAAGTCGAGCACGTCGCGCAGCGTGCTGCCGATGCGCGTCGGCGCGGTGTCGAGCTGGTCGATGGGCAGCCCGGCGCGGTTCACCCACAGCGTGGTGTAGCCGTACCAGGTGGCGCCGATGGCGTCCCAGCCGTTGCTGGAGACGAACAGGATCTCGCGCGCCGGCAGGCCCAGCGCCTGCGGCCCCAGCGCATAGGCGGCCGGGTCGGTCTTGTACTTGCGCAGCGAATGCACGCTGATGACGTGCGCGAGCAGGCCGGAGAAGCCGGCGCTCTTGACGGCCACGCCGAGCATCTCGGGGTCGCCGTTGGACAGGATGCCGGCAGGGATACCGCGCTCCTTGAGCGCCTGCAGCACCTCGCGGTTCTCCGGGAAGGCGCTGAGGTGGCGGTACTGGTTCATCAGCCGGTCTTCGGCGCTGCGCTCCAGTTCGATGCCCAGCCGCTGCGCCGCAAAGCGCAGCCCGGCCCGTGTCAGGTCCCAGAACGGCCGGTACTGCCCGCTCATCGAGGTCAGCCGCGTGTACTCGATCTGCTTGTCGCGCCAAAGCACGGCGAGCTTGTCGCCCAGGCCGGGAAACAACTGCTCGGCGAGCAGCCCGACGCTGTAGACGTCGAACAGCGTGCCGTAGGCGTCGAAGAGCACCGCGCGCGGCGCGGGCAGGCTGGCCCCGGATCTGGTTTCCATGACCAGAATCTATTTCATGCCAGCAGCGACATTAATAACGCCAAAAGTCTTGGATTTGTGACGCCAGCGACGTAATCGATCGCGCGTGCGCATAATCCAGCAGCATGGATCGGCTCAAGCAGATTGAATCGTTCGTGTCGGTGGCCGCCCGCGGCAGCCTGACCGCCGCGGCCCATGCCGAGGGCGTGGCCCCGGCGGTGATCGGCCGGCGCATTGATGCGCTCGAGGAGCGACTGGGCGTCAAGCTGCTGGTGCGCACCACGCGCAAGATCACCCTCACCCACGAAGGCAGCGCCTTCCTCGAGGATTGCCAGCGCCTGCTGGCCGACCTGGCGAATGCCGAGGCCAGCGTCAGCGCCGGCGGCGTGAAAGCGAGTGGCTACTTGCGCGTGACGGCGCCTGCCGGCTTCGGCCGGCGCCACGTGGCGCCCCTGGTGCCGCGTTTCATCGAACAGCATCCCGACGTGAACGTGTCGCTCAACCTCAGCGACCGCGTGGTGGACATCGTCAACGAGAGCTACGACTGCGCCGTGCGCGTGGGCGACCTGCCCGACAGCAGCCTGATCAGCGTGCGCATGGCCGACAACCGCCGCCTGTGCGTGGCCACGCCGGCCTATCTGAAGCGGGCCGGCACGCCCAGGCACCCCAACGATCTGCTGCGCCACCAGTGCCTGACCCTGAGCTCCGACGCCAGCCAGACACGTGGCTGGGCCTTTGTTGTCGACGGAGCGGTCACCCACTTGCGTCCCAGCGGACGGCTCGACTGCAGCGACGGCCAGGTCTTGCACGACTGGTGTGCCGCCGGCCTGGGCCTGGCTTGGCGCTCGACCTGGGAGGTGGAGCAGGAGGTGGCCAGCGGCCGGCTGGTCAGCGTGCTCGACGACTTCGCGGCGCCGCCCAACGGCATCTATGCCGTCTTTCCGCACGCCAAGCACCTGCCGCTGCGCGTGCGCCTGTGGATCGACTTCCTCAAGCACACCTACGGCGACGCCGCCTACTGGCGCGGCAGCGCCGCGGCCACGCCGCGGGCATAAAAAGCCGGGCCTCGGCCCGGCTCCCGTCGAGGTGAATCGACTTACTTGCTGGCGGCGGCGGCCGGAGCGGCAGGCGCGGCGTCCTTGACGCACTTCTTGACGAAGCTGTTCTTGGCGGCACCGGCCAGCTTCTTCTCCTTAGCCTGCATCTCGCACGCAGCACCCGGGCCACTGCCCTTGGAGTCCTTCTCGCACTTCTTGACGAAGCTGTTCTTGGCGGCGCCCGCCAGCTTCTTCTCAGCGGCCTTCGCTTCGCAGGTGGCGTCCGCCGCCATCGCGACCTGGGACAGGCCGGCCAGGCACAGGGCGACGAGCGTGATGAGTTTCTTCATGGGGTTTCTCCTCGGTTTTCTCTCGGGGGCGTGATTGCCGGAGCGGATTGGAGCATGTGCCCCTGACCCCAGCAAGGTCATCAACGCACGCAGGTGTATCGCGGTGCACACGGCCGTGTGGCGCCTTCACGAAAGCGCCCACCGCGTGGTGGCGCGGCCCGGTTCAGAGGATGCGCCGCGGGTGAGCCAGCGCCTCGTGGGCAGCGTGCAGGCGCCGCACCAGAACGCGGATGAAGCCCTCGTCGAACAGGTGCCGGCAGTTCGGGCTGAGCTGCGCCAGCGTCTGCGGCGTGAACGAGATGGTGGTGGCCGTCTCGGTGACGATCACGTCGGTGCTGTGGCGGCGCAGGTCGGGGCTGGGCGCCAGGTAAGCCATCTCGCCGACCGAGGTGCCGGCGCCGAGCTGGGCGACCTTCTGCCCGTCACGGAACACCTCCAGCTCGCCCTTGGCGATGATGTGGAAGGTGTTGCCCTCCTCGCCCTTGCGGTACAGCGCGTGGCCGAAGTCGTGGCGCTGCCACTTGGCGCGGTGCACCACCTCCCACAGTTCGACGTCGCCGAAGTTGGAGAAGAAGTCCAGTGAGCGCAGCAGGTTGAATCGCTCCGAGTCGAGCACGCCCTGCAGCTGGCCGCGTGGCACGTGCTGGTGGGTGATCAGCGCCGACAGCGCCTGCGCGAACTCGTCCCAATCGCGGTAGCGGTGGCCCGGGTCCTTGGCCAGCGCACGCTGGATGACCGCATCGACCGTCGGTGCCACACCGGTGCGCAGGTGGTGCAGCGACGGCGGCGTCTGGTGGTAGATCTGATGCATCATGGCCGACTGCACCTGCGCATCGAAGGGCGGCCGCCCGGCGATCAGGTGGTACAGCACGGCGCCCAGCGAGTAGATGTCGGCACGGCAATCGAGCGCGGCGCCGTCGAGCTGCTCCGGTGACATGTAGGCCAGCGACCCGACGCGATACACCTGCGTCACGTCGGAGGCGAGGTTGAGCACGCTGCCGAAGTCGGTGATCTTCACGTCGGTGATCGAGCCGTTGCTCAGCGTGACCAGCAGGTTGGCCGGTTTCACGTCGCGGTGGATCAGGCCCTGGCGGTACACGTAGCCCAGCGCCATCGCGCACTTGAAGCCGATTTCGACGATCAGCTCCAGCGACAGCAACTGGTCGGCCCGGCAGTAGGGGCGCAGCGTGCTGCCGGCCACGTACTCCATCACCAGATAGGGTTCTACCGGGTCGGGCACGGCATCGAAGATCTGCACCACGTTCGGGTGCTTCAGGCGCCCCACCAGCGCGGCCTCCGCGGCGAAGAAGCGCTCGAAGTAGCGGCCCTCCTGGGCGTCGGCCATGGCGACCGGGCGCACGCGCTTGATCGCCACGTCGAGGTCGAGGAAGTCGTCGTGGCAGAGGAAGACTTCGCTGGTGGCCCCTTCGCCCAGCTTGCTCAGCACGCGGTACTTGCCGATCAGGGCCGGCAGTTCCGCAGCGTCGGGTGCCGACGCGTCGGCACGGGGAGGGGGTTTCGAAGACATGGGCGCAGCCGGCAGCATGCGCATGATTCCACGCCTTGGCCGCAGCGGCTCACCCGATCTGGCGCAGGAAACCGGTGCATTCCTGGGTGGCGGCGCCGAACGCGATTGCAACCGGTTGTGTACTCGGCGTGCCGCCCGTCCCCGCGAGGGGCCAAACGTAGAATCTGCCCATGATCCAAGCCAAACAGGACCTGCTCGCCGCGCTGGGCGCAGCGATCGCCGAGGTCAGCCCGGGTGCTGGCGTGGCCGCGGCGTTCGAGTCTCCCAAGCAGGCCGCGCATGGCGACCTGGCCTGCACCGCCGCCCTGCAGCTGGCGCGGCCGCTGAAGAAGAACCCGCGCGAAGTGGCCACGGCGCTGATCGAGGCGCTGAACCGCCAGCCGGCCGTGCAGCGCTGGGTGGCGTCGATGGACATCGCCGGGCCCGGCTTCGTCAACATCCGGCTGCGCGACAGCGCGCGCCAGGCCGTCGTGGCCGAGGTGATGCGCGGCGGCGACAGCTTCGGCCGCGCGCCGGCCAACGGCCGCCCCGTGATTGTCGAGTTCGTCTCCGCCAACCCGACCGGCCCGCTGCACGCCGGCCACACGCGCCAGGCCTGCCTGGGCGACGCGATCTGCAACCTGCTCGACTGGCAGGGCTGGAACGTCACGCGCGAGTTCTATTACAACGACGCGGGCGTGCAGATCGCCACGCTGGCGGCATCCGTGCAGGCACGCCTGAAGGGCAGCAAGCCCGGCGAACCCGGCTGGCCGGAGACGGCCTACAACGGCGACTACATCGCCGACGTGGCGGCCGACTTCGCCGCGAAGAAGACCGTGCACGCCGACGACCGCGAATTCACCGCCTCGGGCGACCCCAACGACCTGGAAGGCATCCGCCAGTTCGCCGTGGCCTACCTGCGTCACGAGCAGGACCTGGACCTGAAGGCGCTGGGCGTGCACTTCGACCGCTACTACCTCGAGTCCAGCCTCTACCAGGACGGCCGCGTCGAAGATGCCGTGCGCCGCCTCGTCGCCGCCGGCAAGACCTACGAGGAAGGCGGCGCGCTGTGGCTGCGCAGCACCGACTACGGCGACGACAAGGACCGCGTGATGCGCAAGTCCGACGGCAACTACACCTACTTCGTGCCCGACGTCGCCTACCACCTGGCCAAGTTCGAACGCGGCTTCGCCAAGGCGATCAACATCCAGGGCGGCGACCATCACGGCACCACCGCACGCGTGCGCGCCGGCGTGCAGGCGGCCGGCATGGGCGTGCCCGCCGGCTACCCCGACTACGTGCTGCACAAGATGGTCACGGTGATGAAGGGGGGCGAGGAGGTGAAGATCTCCAAGCGCGCCGGCAGCTACGTGACGCTGCGCGACCTGGTCGACTGGACCGGCCGCGATGCGGTGCGCTTCTTCATGCTCACGCGCAAGGCCGACACCGAGTTCGTGTTCGACGTCGACCTGGCGCTGAAGGCCAACGACGAGAATCCGGTCTTCTACGTGCAGTACGCGCACGCGCGCATCTGCTCGGTGATCCAGCAGTACGTCGACAAGGGCGGCGAGATGGGCGCGCTGGCCGGCGCCGACCTGGCGTTGCTCACGGCGCCCAGCGAGGCGGCCCTGATGCTCAAGCTGGCCGAGTTCCCGGCCATGCTCGCCGGTGCGGCGGCGGATCTCGCGCCGCACGACGTCGCGTTCTACCTGCGCGACGTGGCCGGCGCCTTCCACAGCTATTACGCCCACGAGCGCTTCCTGGTCGACGACGCCGAACTGGCGCGCGCGCGCATCGCGCTGTTGTCGGCGACGCGGCAGGTGCTGCGCAACGCACTGGCGGTGCTGGGCGTGTCGGCGCCGCAGCGCATGGACCGCGAACAACCCGCCCTGGAGACGGCATGAACAGACAACGCGGCGGTTTCGCCATGGGCCTGATCGTCGGCCTGCTGATCGGCCTGGCGCTCGCGCTGGCCGTGGCCCTGTACGTCACCAAGGTGCCGGTGCCCTTCGTCAACAAGGTGCCGCAGCGCACCGCCGAGCAGGACGCGGCCGAGACCGAGAAGAACAAGAACTGGGACCCGAACGCACCGCTGTCCGCCAAGCCGGGGCAGCGCGCCAGCGGCGTGGTCGCAGCCAGCGCTCCGGCCGCCGCGCCGGCGCCGACGGCTCCGGTGGCGGCGCTGCCCAAGGCCTCCGCGCCGGCCAGCGCACGCGACCCCGCTGCGATCCTTGGCGAGCGCACCCCCACCGCCGTCAAGCCGACACCGGCAGCCGACCCGTTCAGCTACTTCGTGCAGGCCGGCGCCTTCGGCAAGCCCGAAGACGCCGAGCAGCAGCGTGCCCGGCTGGCGATGATGGGCTACGAGGCCAAGGTCACCGAGAGAGAGCAGTCTGGCCGCACCATGTACCGCGTGCGCATCGGCCCGTTCCAGCGCAAGGACGACGCCGACGTGGCCAAGGACAAGCTCGCCGGCGTGGGCGTGGAGTCGGCCCTGGTTCGTGTGCAGAAGTGATCCGCATCAAGCACGCTCACTGAACTTTCACGCCCGGCCGCGAGTCTGCCGAGACAATCGCACTCCATCGACCCCGAGGACAGAATGAAGAACATGCATCGTCGCGAGTTTTCCGCCGCCCTGCTGGGCGCCAGCGCCCTGGCCGCCGGCCTGCCGGCAGCCGCCCAGGGTGGGCCGGTGGAAGGAACGCACTACGTGCGGCTGGGCCAGCCGCTGGCGGTGACGGCCCCGGCCGGCAAGGTCGAGGTGGTGGAGTTCTTCTGGTACGGCTGCCCGCACTGCAATGTCTTCGAGCCGATGCTCGATGCCTGGGCCAAGAAGCTCCCCGCCGATGTCTCCTTCCGCCGCGTGCCGGTCGCCTTCCGCGACGAGCCTTTCGGTACCCACCAGCGCATCTACTACGCGCTGGAGACGCTGAACCAGGTCGAGGCCATGCACCGCAAGGTGTTCTACGCCATCCACAACGACCGCCAGAAGCTCGACAAGCCCGCTGACATCGCCGCCTTCATGACGAAGAACGGCCTCGACGGCGCCAAGTTCGTCGAGGTGATGAATTCCTTCGGCGTGCAGACCAAGGCGCGCCAGGCCAAACAACTGGCCGAGGCCTACAAGATCGACGGCGTGCCGGCGCTGGGCGTGCAGGGCCGCTTCTACACCTCGGGCAGCCTGGCCGGCTCACCGGAGCAGTCGCTGCGCGTCACCGACTTCCTAATCGAGCGCTCGCGCAAGGGGTGAGCCCGGACGTGAAAGCGCGCCTGCGCGCGCTTTCACGCCTGGCGAACGACCGGCCGCATGCTTGCGGCCGGGCTGGAAAGCGGCACTAGTCGCACCATCTCGACCCCAGACTTGTCTCGTCGCATCAAACCTGTGGGCTAGAATGGCCTGCAAGTTTCATGCCCTCGATGACAAGCACTCCGCTCCCCCTGCCACGGCACCTCGCCCGCCGCTTCTTCGGCGTCACGCTTCTGGCCGCGCTGTGGCTCGGCGCCCCGGCGGCCCACGCCGAGCGCGGCGACCGCTTCAAGCCGCTGAACGTCGAGGCCGACCAGCCCGGCCGCATCGACCTGCTCAACCAGCACGTGGTGTTCAACGGCAACGTGGTCGTCAGCAAAGGCACGATGACCATCCGTGCCGCCCGGATCGAGGTGCGCGAGACCCCTGACGGCTACCACAGCGCCATCGCCTTCGGCGCGCCCAACAAGCCGGCGACTTTCCGCCAGAAGCGCGACGGCGTGGACGAGTACATCGACGGCGAGGCCGAGCGGCTGGAGTACGACGGCAAGACCGACACCATCCGCTTCGTCACCAACGCCGCAGTGCGGCGCCTGCGCGGCAGCGTGGTGGCCGACGAGATCGCCGGCAACGTGGTCAGCTACGACAGCATCTCCGAGGTCTTCAGCGTCTCCGGCGGTGCCGCCGCGACGCCGGGCAACCCGGGCGGCCGGGTGCGCGCCGTGCTGACGCCGCGCGAAGGCAGCGCGGCGGCGGCTGAAGCGGCGGCGCAGGCCGCCTCCCAGCCGCCCGCGCCGCTGCGCCTGAGCCCGTCGCTCGGGGGATCGAAGTGAACCCGTCCGCGGCCGTCGCCGGCTCGCCGCGCGTTCACCGCCTCGAGGCGCTCGGGCTGCAGAAGTCCTACGGCGTGCGCAAGGTGGTGAAGGACGTTCGCCTGGCCGTCGACAGCGGCGAGGTGGTCGGCCTGCTCGGCCCCAACGGCGCCGGCAAGACGACCAGCTTCTACATGATCGTCGGCCTGGTGCGCGCCGATGCCGGCGAGATCAGCATCGAGGGCCAGCGTGTCGAGCGGCTGCCGATCCATCTGCGCTCGCGCCTGGGCCTGTCGTACCTGCCGCAGGAGGCGTCGATCTTCCGCAAGCTCACGGTGGAGGAGAACATCCGCGCCGTGCTCGAACTGCAGGTCGATGCCGACGGCAAGGCGCTGCGCCCGGCGCAGATCGAGCAGATGCTCGACGGCCTGCTGCACGACCTGTCGATCGAGAAGCTACGCAGCGTGCCGGCCCCGGCGCTGTCGGGCGGCGAGCGGCGGCGCGTCGAGATCGCCCGCGCGCTGGCCACGCAGCCGCGCTTCATCCTGCTCGACGAGCCCTTTGCCGGTGTCGACCCGATCGCCGTGCTGGAGATCCAGCGCATCATCCGTTTCCTCAAGGCACGCGGCATCGGCGTGCTGATCACCGACCACAACGTGCGCGAGACGCTGGGCATCTGCGACCGCGCCTACATCATCAGCGAGGGCACCGTGCTGGCCGAAGGCACGCCCTCCGAAATCGTCGAGAACGCGGACGTCCGCAAGGTCTATCTCGGCGAGCACTTCAGAATGTGATCCCGCAATGAAGCCTTCATTGCAAGTCCGGCTCTCGCAGCACCTGGCGCTGACGCCGCAGCTGCAGCAGTCGATCCGGCTGCTTCAGTTGTCCACGCTCGAACTCCACCAGGAAGTCGAGCAGATGCTGGAGCAGAACCCCTTCCTCGAGACCGACGACGAGGCGCCCGCGCCCTTCGAGCCGCTGACCGAGCGCCTGAGCCCGGCCGAACACGCCGGCGAGCGCGAGACCGAGCGCGCCACGGACTCGAGCTCGGACGCCGCCGACGACACGCCGGCGCTGGACAGCGCCAACCTCGGCACCACCGAGCGCGACGACTGGGAGAACGGCACCGAGCGCGACGACTTCGACGGCATCGGCGAGATGCCGGGCAAGTCTTCCGGCCAGGGCGAGAGCGACGACTTCGACGGCGCCGAGCGCGACGCCGCGGTGATGACGCTGCAGGACCACCTGCGCGAGCAGGTCGGCGGCATGCGGCTGTCGGAGGAGGACGCGGCCTCGGTGCTGGTGCTGATCGAGTCGCTCACCGACGACGGCTACCTTGCCGATCCGATCGAGGAGATCGCGGCGCAGCTGCTCGGACCGGACAGCGACGACGAGGAACGCGAGGCCCTGGTCGACCGGCTGCGCTGCGGCCTGCGCTTCCTGCAGAGCATGGACCCGACCGGCGTGGGCGCGTCCAGCCTGGCCGAGTGCCTGACGCTGCAGCTGCGCGCCAAGCCGCGCAGCGAGGCGCAGATGGTGGCCATCATCGTCTGCAAGAACCACCTCGACCTGCTGGCGCGGCGCGACCTGAAGAAGCTGGTGGCCGCCACCGGCGCCGACGAGGAGATGCTCAAGGCCGCGCAGGCGCTGATCGTCTCGTGCGAGCCCAAGCCAGGCCGCCCGTTCGCGCGCGCGGAGGCCAACATCATCGTGCCCGACGTGATCGTGCAGAAGTCGGGCCGCAACTGGAAGGTCACGCTCAACCCCGACGTGATGCCCAAGCTGCGCATCAACGACCTGTACGCCAACGCGATCCGCCAGGGCCGCGGCAGCAGCGGCGCGGGCCTGAACGGCGCCGGCCCCGGGCTGAACGCGCGGCTGCAGGAAGCGCGCTGGTTCATGAAGAACATCCTGCAGCGCTTCGACACCATCCAGCGGGTCTCGCAGGCCATCGTCGAGCGGCAGAAGAGCTTCTTCACGCACGGCGAGATCGCCATGAAGCCGCTGGTGCTGCGCGAGATCGCCGACGAGCTCGGCCTGCACGAATCGACCATCTCGCGGGTGACCACGGCCAAATACATGTCCACGCCCTTCGGCACCTTCGAGCTGAAGTACTTCTTCGGCTCCTCGCTGAACACCGATGCCGGCGGCAACGCCTCGAGCACCGCGGTGCGCGCGCTGATCAAGCAGCTCGTCGCGGCGGAAGACAACGCCAAGCCGCTGTCGGACAGCCAGATCTCGCAGATGCTCGAGGAACAGGGCATCCAGGTGGCGCGCCGCACGGTGGCCAAGTACCGCGAAGCGCTGAAGATCGCCCCGGCGAACCTGCGCAAAGCCATGTAGGCAAGGGCACGAGATGCCGCTGCCCCTGTTCCTGCCCTGCGCGGCCGGCGTCGAGGAACTGCTCGCCGACGAGATCGCGCGCGTGCTGCCCGGCACGCGGCTGCATGTCTCGCGCGGCGGCGTGGCGCTGGAGGGCAATCCGCGCGAGGTGATGCTGCTCAACCTCGAGTTGCGCCTCACCCAGCGCGTGCTCATCGAGGTGGCCGAGGGCCCGTACCACGACGAGCAGGACCTCTACCAGATGGCCATCGAGGTCGACTGGTCGCAGTGGATCACGCCGCAGCACACGCTGCGCCTGGACACCACGGCGACGAAGTGCCCGCTGAAAAGCCTGAACTTCGCCGCGCTGCGCATCAAGGACGCGGTGTGCGACCAGCTGCGCGAGGCCACCGGCGAGCGCCCCAGCGTCGACACGCGCCACCCGGACCTGCCGCTGCTGCTGCACCTCGGCCCCGAGCGCGCGTCGCTGTACGTCGACAGTTCCGGCGAGCCGCTGTTCAAGCGCGGCTGGCGCGAGGACAAGGGCGACGCGCCGCTCAAGGAGACGCTGGCGGCCGCCATGCTCGCCGCCGCCGGCTGGCGCGGCACGCCCGAGGCCGGCGGCGCGCTGCACGACCCTTGCTGCGGCTCCGGCACCATCGCCATCGAGGCCGCGCAGATCGCCTGCGGCATCGCGCCCGGCCTGCAGCGGCACTTCGCGTTCGAGCGGCTGCTGCCCTTCGCCGGCGAGGCCGAGCGCGCGCAGTGGCAGCAGCTCAAGCAGGAGGCCCAGGCGCGCATCCATGCCAGCGCCGTGCCCATCTTCGCCAGCGACGTGTCCTTCCGCATGGTCGACTTCGCGCGCCGCAACGCGCAGCGCGCCGGTGTCGAGGCGGCGATCACCTTCAACGGCGGCGATGCGCTGGAGCGTCCGGCCCCTGCGCTGCCCGAGGGCCTGCCAGGCACCGTGATGCTCAACCCGCCCTACGGCGAGCGCATCGAGATCGGCGGCAAGGCGGCGCGCGCCTCGGCGCAGGATCGAGACACCCCCAGCGACTTCTTCGCCCGCCTGGCCTCGCACTGGAAGCAGGCCTACACGCGCCACGGCGCGGGCTGGACGGCCTGGGTGCTCAGCCCCGACATGAAGCTGCCCAGCGCGATGCGCCTGAAGGAAAGCCGCCGCGTGCCAATGTGGAACGGGCCGATCGAGTGCCGCCTGTACCGCTTCGACCTCGTCGCCGGATCGGCGCGCGCCCCGAAGCGTGACGGCGCCTAGCGCGCCAGCACCTTGACGGTCACCGGCGCGCCGCTGGCCATCACCGCGCCACCCGGTGCATTCGACACCAGTTCGAGCTTGAGCGTGTAGTCGCCCGGCGGCGGCTTCAGCCAGCCTTCGGTGGCGCCGTTGGCGAACGCGATGCGCTCGACCGCGCCGCCCTTGGTCTGCGCCACGAGCCGGAAATGCCCCACGCCGGCATCGGCGATGTCGGTGTGGCTCACGTTCAGCCCCGAGGCATGGAACTGCACCCGGAACGGCACGGACAGCGCCTCGCCCTGGCGCGGCGAGAGCAGCTCGATGCCGGGCTTCACCAGCGCCTTCGCATCGAGCTTGTCGTTCTTCGCCGTGACGGTGACGGTCATCGGCTTGCTGTAGATGAAGAAGGGGATGTGCCTGTGGTCGGCCAGCAGGAGGCGCAGCGTGTACGTACCCGGCTTGAAGTCGAGCACCGCCTCCATCTGGCCCTTGCCGAAGTGGCGGTACTGGTCGTTGAAGGGCAGCGGCTGGGTGAAGTCCAGCGGCAGCTCGCGGTTGACCAGCAGGTGGTGGTGGCCGGTGTCGCGCACGTCCTTCGTGATCGCCGCCAGCCCCGAACGCGACAGGCCGAACTTGAGCACGAAGGGCGTCTCGATCCGGTCGCCGTCCTTCAGATTGGTGAAGTAGGTCTGCGGCTGCGGCAGCGGCGCGGGCAGCGTCACCCAGGGGTGCGCCGGATCGGCCGCGGCTGGGAACGCTGCGGCGAATGCCAGCCCCGCCACGACCAGCCCGCGGGCCAGCCGCGTCGCGGGGACCCTCATCGGCCGAGCAACTGACCGAGTACCGCGCCCACGTCCAGGCCGCCGCCCTGCGGCAGCTGCCCGTTCGGCGTGAGCTGGTCCACCACCTGCGGCAGCATCTGCGAGAGCTGGCCGAGCAGGTCGCCGCCGGAGGCACCGGATCGTTGCGTCAGCTGGGCGAGGAAGTCATCGCCCAGCGCGCTGCCGAGCTGGTCCGGCGAGACGGGCAGGTTCTGGCCGGTGCCGACCCACGATCCGACCACGTCGCCCAGGCCGCCCTGCTGCAGCCTCGCCACCAGGTCGGCAAGGCCGCCGCCCTGGCCACCTTGCCCGCCCTGGGCCAGCATGCCGACAACGGCCTTGAGCAGATCGGCCTGGCCACCACCGCCCTGGCCCTGGCCGAGCGCGCCGATGACGGAATCGAGCAGTCCCATGTGAACCTCCGCTGACTTGTTCTTGGAGACCGCATTCTGCGCGATGTCGGCGGAATCAGGGCGCCACCGCACCGGCCCGCGGGCGCAACGCCAGCCAGCCCAGCGCCGCCGCGATCAGCAGCACCGGCACGATCGAGCCGAGGTTCAGCCAGGTCCAGCCCTGCGTGGTGATGAGCGCGCCCGAACCCAGCGAGGTGAGCGTCATCGTGGCCATCACCACCGTGTCCATCGCCGCTTGCGCGGTGGTCTTCTCCTCGGGGCGGTAGGCCTGTGTGAACAGGGTCGTGCCGCCGATGTAGAGGAAGTTCCAGCCCACCCCCAGCGCGAACAGTGCCACCAGGAACTGCATCAGATCGACGCCGGACAGCGCCACCGCGATGCACAGCGCATTGAGCAGCACGCCGACCGCCATCACCGGCAGCGCGCCGAAGCGGCGGATCAGCGAACCGGTGAAGAAGCTCGGCACGAACATGCCCAGCACATGCCACTCGAGCACCAGGGCCGCGCTGGAGAACGGGTGCGCGCACTGCGCCATGGCGATCGGCGTGGCCGCCATCAGCAGGTTCATCACGCCGTAGCCGAGCGCGCAGGCCATCACCGCGACGATGAACACCGGCTGGCGCGCGATCTCGCGCAGAGGCCGGCCCGGGTGCGCGGCATTGGGCAGCGGCAGCGGCGGGAAGCGGATGAACGACATCGTCAGCAGCGACAGCGCAGCGATGCCCACCAGAGAGGCATAGGCGCCGGCAAAGGCCACGGGCAGCGCATCGCGCGTCGCACTGGCCAGGTTGGGGCCGACCACCGCGCCGAGGATGCCGCCGGCCAGCACCCAGGAGATCGCGCGCTCCTTGAAGGCCGGCTCGACCAGCTCGGTGGCGGCGAAGCGGTACAGCGCGGCATTGGCGTTGTAGTAGCCGGCGACCATCGTCGCGGCGACGAGCAGCCAGAAGTTGTGCGACGAGGCCGCGTAGGCGCACAAGGCCGTGCTCGCCATCGCCACCAGCAGACCGAGCTGGAAGGCCCGGCGCCGGCCGTAGGCGCGCTGGTGCCGCGCCACCAGCGAAGCGCACAGCGAACCGCCCGCCACGTAGCCGGCCACCGGCAGCGTGGCCATCCACGGCACCGGCGCAAGGCTCAGGCCGACCAGGCCGTTGATCGCGATGAAGGTGACGTTGTTGGTGAGCAGGAAGCCCTGGCACAGCGCGAGCAGCAGCAGCTGGAAGTTCAAGCGGATCCTTCAGACATCAAGGCAAGGTGGGCGAGCAGCGCCAGCGGCGCGGTGTCGGCGCGCAGGGTGCGCGGACCGAGGGACACGGGGGCGAAGCCGCGCAGGGCCGCCGCCGACTCCTCGGCGTCGCTCAGGCCGCCCTCGGGGCCGCTGAGCGCCGTCAGCTCGCGCAGTGCGGCGGCGACGGGCAGCGGCCCCGGCTCGCGCAGGCTGAGCAGCACTCGCGCGCCGTCGGAGCGCGCCGGCAAGGCGGCGAGCCAGTCAGCCAGCGTGCGCAGCGGCGCAATGCGCGGCACGCGTGTGCGGCCGCTCTGCTCGCAGGCCGACACCGCGACGGCCTGCCAGTGCTGCACCTTCTTGTCGGCGCGTTCACCGGCCAGGCGCAGCACCGAGCGCTCGCACATCAGCGGCTGGATCGCCTCGACGCCGAGCTCGCAGGCCTTCTCGACCAGGGTGTCCATGCGCTCGTTGGCGGGCACGCCCAGGGCCAGCGTGACGGCGACGCCGAGCTCGCGCGAGACGGGCGTGTGCGTGCCGACGCGCACCTTCACCTCGCGGCGACCCATCTGCAGCACCTGCGCCGACCATTCGCCGCCCTCGCCGTTGAACAGCGTCAGCGGCGCGCCCGGCTGCAGGCGCAGCACCTGCACGTGGCGAGCCACAGCATCGGGCAGGTCGAGATCGGCCCCGGCGTGCAGGGACAGGGGAACGTGGAAGCGGGGCGGCACGGGCGAGAGTGTGCCGCAGGTGCTCAGCCGCGGGCGCGGCGGCGCCACCACAGGCGCCAGCGCCGCAGGGCCGCGCGCAGTTGTCGCCACACCGGCAGGGCGTGCACCGCGGCCTTGACACGCTCCTTGGTGCGCCGCCACCAGCCCAGCGCAGCGGCGAACCAGGCGAACTGCATCAGCTGCGGCTCGGTGAGGATGAACAGCCGCCCGACCAGCGCGGTGCCGAGCAACTTGGCGGCGACGATGACGGCGATTCCCAGCGCCGCCTGGCCGGCGTGGATGGCCCACAGCGCGAGCAATTTCACGGGGAACAGCGCCACCGCCGGCACGAGGAAGGCCGCCAGTGCCCAGCGCGGCGTCAGCGTGCGGATGTGGGCTTCCAGGCGCGCCAGCGGCGGCCATGACGCCAGCCGGGCGGCCCAGGCGGTCAGCGGCCGCCAGCCCCATTCCTCGATGAACAGCACCGCCGCGGCCAGCGCGAGCAGCGCGCTGCGCACGGCGCGCCAGAGCCAGCGCAGCACCGTCTTCACTCAGTCGACGCGGCCCGACAGCCAGGTGCCGAGGATCTCGCGCGTGTAGACGCTCGCCACCTCGGCGATGAAGCGGTTGAAGTCGACATGCGCGCTGTCGTCGGCGCGGTCGGAGACGGTGCGGATCACCGCGAAGGGCCGGCCGAAATCGGCGCACACCTGGGCCAGCGCCGCGCCTTCCATCTCCACCGCCAGCGCGTCGGGCAGCGCGGCGCGCAGCGTGTCGCTCTCGGCGGCGGTGGCGACGAAGCGGTCGCCGCTGATCACCAGGCCCTCGTGCAGCAGCGGGCTGTCGATGCCGAAGTCGGCCAGGTGCGTCTCGCCGATGCGCTCGGCGGCATGGTTCAGGCAATGCAGCGCGGCGGCGGCCAGCGAATCGCTGAGGTCGCGGTCGGTGCCGAAGCGCGAGCGGCCGGTCAGCGGCACCTCGAAGCGCGGGAACAGCGGCGAGGCGTCCATGTCGTGCTGCAGCAGCTCGCGCGCGATCACCACGTCGCCCACGCGCACGCCGGTGCCGAGGCCGCCGGCCGCGCCGGTGAAGATGATGCGCTGCACGTCGATCTCCTGCAGCAGCAGCGCGGCGGTGGTGGCCGCGGCCACCTTGCCGATGCCCGAGAGCACCATCACCACCGGCTGGCCCTGCATCTGGCCGAAGTGGAACTGGCGCCCGGCGAACTCGGCGCGTTGCGGCTTCTCGAGGGCGGGAAGCAGTGCACGAAGCTCCTCGTGCATCGCGCTGACGATGGCGATACGGCTCATGCGATCAGTGTCGCATGAGCTCGACTGGCCTTGCGATCAGGCCCTGTGGCTCCGGCTCACATTGCTGCGCAATGTGACCCTGCGCCGCAAGAGCCGACCGCCATGCGGTCAGCTCTTGTCCCGCAGCTCCCGGCGCAGGATCTTGCCCACCGGCGTCTTCGGCAGCTCGGTGCGGAACTCGACGATCTTCGGCCGCTTGTAGCCCGTCAGGTGCGCCTCGCAGTAGGCGCGCACGTCGGCCTCGGTGACGGCCGGGTTCTTCTTCACGATGACCAGCTTGACCGCCTCGCCCGCCTTCGCATCGGGCACGCCGATCGCAGCGCACTCGAGGATGCCGTCCATCTGCGTGACCACGTCTTCCACCTCGTTCGGGTAGACGTTGAAGCCGCTGACCAGGATCATGTCCTTCTTGCGGTCGACGATCTTGAAGTAGCCGCGCTCGTCGACCACGCCGATGTCGCCGGTGCGGAAGAAGCCGTCGGCCGTCATCACCTTGGCCGTTTCGTCGGGGCGTTGCCAGTAGCCGGCCATCACCTGCGGGCCCTTGATCGCGATCTCGCCGGGCGTGCCCAGCGGCACTTCGCGGCCGTCGTCGTCGAGCAGCGTCAGCTCGGTATTGGGCATCGGCAATCCGATGTTGCCGCTGTAGGACGTGCTGTCCACCGGGTTGCAGGTCGCCGAGGGCGAGGTCTCCGACAGGCCGTAGCCCTCGACGATCGGGCAGCCGGTCTTCTCGAGCCACAGCTTGGCGGTGGCGCTCTGCACGGCCATGCCGCCACCCACCGAGATCACCAGGCTGCTCCAGTCGACCGTGCCGAAGTCGGCGTGGTTGGCCATCGCGTTGAACAGCGTGTTGACGGCTGGGAAGCTGTGGAACTTCTCGCGCGCCAGGTCCTTGAAGACGCCCGGCAGGTCGCGCGGGTTGGCGATCAGGATGTTGCAGCCGCCCATGCGCATGGACAGCATCATGTTCGTGTTGAAGCCGAAGATGTGATAGATCGGCAGCGCACAGACGGTGTTGATCTGCTCGCCTTTCGGGATCTTCTTGAGCGCCGGCTGATACCAGGCCTCGGCCTGCAGGATGTTGGCCACCAGGTTGCGATGCAGCAGCACCGCGCCCTTGCTCACGCCGGTGGTGCCGCCGGTGTACTGCAGCACCGCGATGTCGTCCGGGCCCACCTGCGCCGGCTTGAAGGTCTTGCCGCGGCCCTGCGAGAGCGCATCGTTGAATTTCACGGCGCCCGGCAGATCGAAGGCCGGCACCATCTTCTTCACCTTGCGCACCACGTAGTTGACGATCAGCGACTTGGGGAAGCCCAGCATGTCGCCCAGCGCGGTGAGGATGACCTTCTTGGTCGGCACCGCGTTGATCACCTGCTGCATCGTGGTCGCGAAGTTCTCGACCATCAGCATGACCTTGGCGCCCGAGTCCTTCAGCTGGTGCTCGAGCTCGCGCGGCGTGTACAGCGGGTTGACGTTCACCACCACGTAGCCGGCGCGCAGGATGGCGGCCACCGCCACCGGGTACTGCGGCACGTTGGGCATCATGATCGCCACGCGGTCGCCCTTGGCCAGGCCCAGCGACTGCAGGTAGGCCGCCAGCGCGCGCGATGCCTCGTCGACCTGCGCGAAGCTGATGGCCTTGCCCATGAACTTGTAGGCCGGCAGCGAGGCGTACCTCTTCAGGCTCTCCTCGAGCAGCGCCACCAGCGAAGGGTATTGCTCGACGTCGATGTTCGCCGGCACGCCCGCGGGGTACTGCTTCAACCAGGTCTTTTCCATCTCTCGCTCTCCATGGACCAACGGGGATTCTGACGGAGCCCCATCCGCGGCCCCCTAGGGTGTTTCGATACATGCATTCGCCGCCGGTCCACCCGGGTAATCCCGGCGTTGAGGCGCGGCGCGGCCGGCCCTATCCTTCATCAATTGGTCAGGCCACTTGACCGCCTGAGTTTCCCACTCCCGATGCCGCTGCAGACCATCGAGCCCCGCCGCCTGTACCGCCAGATCGCCGATCAGCTGCGCGTGCTGATCGACGGCGGCGAGTTTCCGGCCGGCGCCCGGCTGCCGCCCGAGCGTGATCTCGCGGTGCAGCTCGGCGTGTCGCGCCCCTCGGTGCGCGAGGCGCTGATCGCGCTGGAGGTCGAGGGCCGCGTCGAGGTGCGCATGGGCTCGGGCATCTACGTGCGCGCCGCCGACCCGGGCGCGCGCGCCGCAGCGCCGGCGCACGAGGCCGAGAGCCCGCTCGAGACCATCCGCGCGCGTCAGCTCATCGAGAGCGAGCTGGCCGCCTACGCGGCGCTGCACATGCGCCGGCCGCAGGTCGCCGGCTTGCGCGAGGCCATCGAGGTGATGGAGCAGGAGGCGGCCGCCAGCCACACCCCCACCGAGGGCGACCGTCTGTTCCACACGCGGATCGCCGAGGCCTGCGAGAACTCGGTGCTGCTGCGCGTGGTCAGCGAGCTGTTCGACGAGCGCCACAACCCGCTGTTCGAGCAGCTCGGCAGCCACTTCGAGACGGCGCACAGCTGGGCCGACGCGATCGAAGAGCACCGCGCCGTGGTCGACGCGATCGCCCACCAGTCGCCGCAGGGCGCCCGCGAAGCGATGGCACGCCACCTGGCCAATTCGCACGACCGCTTCATGGCGGGTTGGCAAGCCGAAACCGAGGCGCCGGCCAAGCCGGCATCCCGCAAGAGAAAGGCCGCACGATGACACTCGCCTGCCGGATCCACGCCGCGAAGGACCTGCGGCTCGACGAGGTGGCCGATGCCGCGCTCGGCGACCACGAGGTCGAGATGCGCCTGGGCGCCGGCGGCATCTGCGGCTCCGACCTTCACTACTTCGGCCACGGCCGCGTCGGCGCCTTCGTGCTGCGCGAGCCGCTGATCCCGGGACACGAGGCCTCGGGCATCGTGCTGCGCACCGGTTCCGCGGTCACGCGCGTCAAGCCCGGCGACAAGGTGGCGGTGAACCCGTCGCACGCCTGCGGCCAGTGCGACTACTGCCTCGGCGGACGCTTCAACCTGTGCCGCAAGATGTTCTTTCTCGGCAGCGCCAGCGTGTTCCCGCATGCGCAGGGCCTGTTCCGCGAGCGTTTCGTGCTCGGGCAGGCCCAGCTCACGCCGGTGCACGAGGACATCTCGCTGGGCGAGCTGGCCTGCGCCGAGCCGCTGTCGATTGGCCTGCACGCGGTGCACCGCGCTGGCGTGCTGACCGGCAAGACGGTGCTCGTCACCGGCGGCGGCACGATCGGCAGCATGTGCGTGATCGCCGCGCGGCTGGCCGGTGCCGCGCAGGTCATCGTCTGCGACATCGCCGACCGGCCGCTGACCATTGCGCAACAGGTGGGCGCCGACCGCGTCATCCGCAGCGACCAGATCGAAGCCGCTTCGCTGGCAGACATCGCCGACATCGCCATCGAGGCCGCCGGCAGCCCGGCCGCGCTGGCCACCTGCCTTTCGGCCACGCGCCGCGGCGGGCGCATCGTGCAGGTGGGCACGCTGCCCGCCGAAGGTGTGCAGTTCCCGGCCAACAGCATCATGGCGCGCGAGCTCGACTACGTCGGCGCCTTCCGCGCCGCACACGCCTTCGACTGGGCCGTGCAGTACCTGCGCACGCGCCGCGTCGACGTGCGGCCGCTGCTGTCGGCGCAGCTGCCGCTGTCGCGCGCCGCCGAAGCCTTCGCACTCGCCGCCGACCGCAGCCGCAGCACCAAGGTGCAGCTGGTCTGCGACTGAGCCTTCCTCATTCAACCGCAACACGCCGCCAGAGCGTTCAACCCCCCAGGAGACAGACCATGAAACTCGTTTGGAAGGGCCTGCTGGCCTCCCTCACCCTCGCCGCCGCCGGCGGTGCCTTCGCGCAGACCAAGCAGCTCAAGTGGGCGCACGTCTACGAGACCAGCGAGCCGTACCACACCGAATCGGTGTGGGCCGCCGCCGAGATCAAGAAGCGCAGCAACGGCAAGTTCGACATCCAGGTCTTCCCCGCCTCGTCGCTGGGCAAGGAGACCGACATCAACCAGGGCATGACGCTCGGCACGGTCGACATGATCATCAGCGGCACCTCGTTCGCCGCACGCAGCTACCCGCGCCTGGGCATCGCCTACTACCCGTTCATCTTCCGCGACGGCGAGCACCTGCTGGCCTACGCGAAGAGCGACGTGTTCAAGGAGATGGTCGAGGGCTACCGCGCCAAGACCGGCATCCAGATCACCGCGTACACCTACTACGGCGCGCGCCACACTACGGCGCAGAAGCCGTTCACCGACTGCGCCGGCATGAAGGGCATCAAGATCCGCGTGCCCGACGTGCCCGCCTATCGCGCCACGCCTGAGGCCTGCGGCGCCAACCCGACGCCGATCGCCTTCGCCGAGGTCTACCTGGCGCTGCAGAACGGCACCGTCGACGCGCAGGAGAACCCGCTGACCACCATCGAGGCGAAGAAGTTCTACGAGGTGCAGAAGCACATCATGCTGACCGGCCACATCGTCGACGGCCTGACCACGCAGATCGCGCCGCACGTGTGGAACACGCTCTCCGACGCCGAGAAGAAGATGTTCACCGAGGTCACGCAGGAGGCCGCGGCGCGTGCCAGCGCGCAGATCAAGAAGCGCGAGTCGGAGCTGGTCGACGAGTTCAAGAAGAAGGGCCTGGGCGTGCACCAGATCAACCGCCAGAGCTTCGTCGACGCGGTGCTGAAGAACAAGTCCGTCGAGTCGCTCGGCCACGATCGCAAGGACTACGACCGCATCGTCTCGATCAAGTGACATGGATATCGATGCCCTGCCCAAGGTGATGGGGGACGACGGCGAGTTCCACGCCACGGACGAAGCCGTCGACCTGTCGCACACCACCATCGAGGGCTGGGTCTCGCTGGCGATCTTCTGGGCGCTCGGCGCGGTGGTGTTCTACCAGTTCTTCACCCGCTACGCGCTCAACAACTCGGCCTCCTGGACCGAGGAGATCGCCCGCTACCTGCTGATCGGCACCGTGTTCGTGGGCGCGTCGATCGGCGTGGCGAAGAACAACCACATCCAGGTCGACCTGCTGTACCGCTACCTGCCGGCACCGTTGTGCCGCGCGATGTCCCTGGTGGTCGACGTGCTGCGCATCGCGTTCTTCGCCGCCATGGTGGTGCTGACGGCGCAGATGATGCAGAAGATGGGCAGCTACCAGATGACGATCATCGACCTGCCGATGAACATCGTCTACGGCGTGTGCCTGTTCGGCCTGGCGATGATGGCGCTGCGCTCCGTGTGGGTGATGAAGGTGCACGTGCAGCGCGGCTACAGCGTGCTCGAGCGGCCCGAGACGACGATGGAAGACCGCTGACATGCTCAAGATCATCTTCCTCGTGCTGATGGCCAGCGGCCTGCCGGTGGCCATCGCGATGGCCGGCTCCTCATTGATCTACATCCTGGTCTCGGGCAACCAGCCGGCGCTGACGGTGGTGCACCGCATGATCGGCGGCATCGACAGCTTCCCGCTGCTGGCGGTGCCCTTCTTCATCCTGGCCGGCAACCTGATGAACAACGCCGGCATCACCAACCGCATCTACAACTTCGCGCTGGCGCTGGTGGGCTGGCTCAAGGGCGGCCTGGGCCACGTCAACGTGGTCGGCTCGGTGATCTTCGCCGGCATGAGCGGCACCGCCATCGCCGACGCAGCCGGCCTGGGCACCATCGAGATCAAGGCGATGAAGGACCACGGCTACGCCACCGAGTTCGCCGTCGGCGTGACGGCTGCGTCGGCCACGCTCGGCCCGATCATCCCGCCCTCGCTGCCCTTCGTCATCTACGCGATGATGGCCAACGTGTCGGTGGGCGCGCTGTTCCTCGCCGGCATCCTGCCCGGCGTGCTGATGGCGCTGCTGATGATGATCACGGTGGCCTACTTCGCGCACAAGAACGGCTGGGGTGGCGACGTCAAGTTCTCCGGCTCGCGCTTCGGCAAGGCGCTGATCGAGATGGCGGTGGTGGCCGGCTGGCCGCTGGCGGTGTGGGGCCTGGTACAGGCAGGCATGCAGCCGCAGCTGACCGTGGCGGTGGCGCTGGTGGTGCTGTTCGCCGCCGACCGCTACTTCGGCTTCCAGGCGGTGCTGCCGATCATGACGCCGGTGCTGCTGATCGGCGGCATGACGACCGGGCTGTTCACGCCCACCGAAGGCGCCATCGCCGCCTGCGTGTGGTCGATGGTGCTGGGCCTGGCCTGGTACCGCACGATGCGCTGGAAGATGTTCGTCAAGGTCTGCCTCGACACGGTGGAGACCACCGCCACGGTGATGTTCATCGTCGCCGCCGCCTCGATCTTCGGCTGGATGCTCACCGCCACCGGCGTCACTGCGCAGATCGCCGCCTGGGTGCTGGCGGTGACCAAGGAGCCGTGGCTGTTCCTGCTGATGGCCAACCTGCTGATGCTGTTCGTCGGCTGCTTCCTCGAGCCGACCGCGGCGATCACCATCCTCGTGCCCATCCTGCTGCCGATCGCGCGGCAGCTCGGCGTCGACCCGGTGCATTTCGGGCTGATCATGGTGCTCAACCTGATGATCGGCCTGCTGCACCCGCCGATGGGCATGGTGCTGTTCGTGCTGGCGCGGGTGGCCAAGCTCAGCGTCGAGCGCACCACGATGGCCATCCTGCCCTGGCTCGTGCCGCTGCTGGGCAGCCTGATCCTGCTGACCTACGTGCCCTCGATCTCGATGTGGCTGCCGCGCACGATGGGCCTGTGAATCCGACTCGTTTTCCGTTTCGACCCAGGAGAAGACCATGACCCAACGACTGGCCGGCAAGACGGCCTTCGTCACTGCCGCCGGGCAAGGCATCGGCCGCGCCGTCGCCGAGGCTTTCGTGCGCGAAGGCGCCGCGGTGATCGCCACCGACCTCAACGAGGCGTTGCTCGCCACGCTGCAAGGCACGCCCGGCGTGACCACGCGCCGCCTCGACGTGCTCGACCCGGCGGCCATCACCGCCGCAGCGAAGAGCGCCGGCGCGGTCGACATCCTCTTCAACGGCGCCGGCTTCGTGCACGCCGGCTCGGTGCTCGACTGCACCGAGGAGGAATGGGCCTTCGCCTTCGACCTCAACGTGCGCTCGCAATTCCGCACCATCAAGGCCTTCGTGCCCGGCATGCTGGCCAAGGGCGGCGGCTCGATCATCAACGTGGCCTCGGTGGCCGGCAGCATCAAGGGAGCGCCGAACCGCTTCGTCTACGGCACCACCAAGGCGGCGGTGATCGGCCTGACCAAGGCGGTGGCGGCCGACTTCATCACCAAGGGCGTGCGCTGCAACGCGATCTGCCCGGGCACGGTGGAGTCGCCCTCGCTGCGCGACCGCATCGCGGCGCAGGCCCAGGCGAGCGGCCAGACGCTGGCGCAGGTCGAGGCCGCGTTCATCTCACGCCAGCCGATGGGCCGGCTCGGCCGCGTGGAAGAAATCGCCGCGCTGGCGGTGTATCTTGCGAGCGACGAATCGTCCTTCACCACCGGCACCGCCCAGGTCATCGACGGCGGCTGGTCCAACTAACCTGAAGAGAAGAACATGAAGTTGATGCGATATGGCGCCAAGGGCGCCGAGAAGCCTGCCCTCGTCGACGCGCAGGGCCATGTGCGCGATCTGTCCGGCGTGCTCGCCGACATCACCGCGCACACCGTCACGCCCAAGGGGCTGGACCGCCTGCGCGCGCTCGACCCGAGCACATTGCCGCTGGTCGAGAAGCCCGGGCGCATCGCGCCGCCGTGGAGCGGCTGCGAGAAGTTCCTGTGCATCGGCCTGAACTACGCCGACCACGCGGCGGAGTCGAACCTGCCGATCCCGAAGGAACCGATCCTCTTCATGAAGCCGATCAGCGCCCGCGTCGGCCCGAACGACCCGGTGGTGCTGCCGCAGGGCTCGGTGAAGAGCGACTGGGAGGTCGAGCTCGGCGTGGTCATCGGCAGCAAGGCACGCTATGTGTCGGAGGCCGAGGCGCTCAGCCACGTGGCCGGCTACTGCGTCATCAACGACGTGTCGGAGCGCGAGTACCAGATCGAGCGCGGCGGCACCTGGGACAAGGGCAAGGGCTGCGACACCTTCGGCCCGGTGGGCCCGTGGTTGGTCACCAGCGACGAAGTGGGCGACCCGCAGAACCTGGCCATGTTCCTGGAGGTCAACGGACACCGCTTCCAGAACGGCAGCACCAAGACGATGATCTTCGGCGTGGCGCAGTTGGTGAGCTACGTCAGCCGCTTCATGACGCTGTACCCCGGCGACCTGATCTCCACCGGCACGCCGCCGGGCGTGGGCATGGGCGTGAAGCCGAGCCCGGTGTTCCTGAAGGCCGGCGACACCATCAGGCTGGGCATCGAGAAGCTGGGCGAGCAGAACCAGAAGGTCTACGCCTGGGACCCGGCGATCATCGACGGCTGACTCGATGAGCGCCTTCATCCGCATCCACCCGGCCGACGATGTCGTTATCGCCAAGCAGCAGTTGATCGGCGGCACGCTGCTGGAGGGTGAAGGTGTCACCGTGGCCGGGCTGATCCCGCCCGGCCACAAGGTGGCCGTGAGGTCGATCCGCGCCGGAGCGCCGGTGCGGCGCTACAACCAGATCATCGGCACCGCCCGCGTCGACATCGCGCCCGGCCAGCACGTGCACACGCACAACCTGGAGTTCGCCAGCTTCGCGCGCGACTACGCAGTGGGCACCAGCGTGCAGCCGACCGAGTACGCGGCCGAGCCGGCCAGCTTCATGGGCATCGTGCGCCCCGACGGGCGCGTGGCCACGCGCAACTACCTCGGCGTGCTGACCTCGGTGAACTGCTCGGCCACCGCGGCGCGCGCGATCGCCGACCACTTCCGCCGCGACGTCAACCCGCGGGCGCTGGAGCGATTCCCGAACGTCGACGGCGTGGTCGCGCTGACGCACGGCGCCGGCTGCGCGACGGCCAGCGACGGCGAGCCGCTGCAGATCCTGCGCCGCACGCTGGGCGGCTACGCACGCCATGCCAACTTCGCCGGTGTGCTGATGGTGGGCCTGGGCTGCGAGACCAACCAGATCTCCGGCCTGCTCGAGCAGGAAGGCCTGCAGGAGGGCTCTCAGCTGCAGACCTTCAGCATCCAGGACAGCGGCGGCACGAAGAAGACGGTGGCCAAGGGCATCGAGCTGATCGAGTGGATGCTGGAAGAGGCCAACCGCGTCCAGCGCCAGCCGGTGCCGGCCAGCCACATCACCGTGGGCCTGCAGTGCGGCGGCTCCGACGGCTATTCCGGCATCAGCGCCAACCCGGCGCTGGGCGCCGCGGTGGACCGCCTGGTGCGCCATGGCGGCACGGCCATCCTGTCCGAATCTCCCGAGGTCTACGGCGGCGAGCACCTGCTGACGCGGCGCGCCGTGTCGCAGCAGGTCGCCGACAAGCTGGTCGCCCGACTCAAGTGGTGGGAAGACTACTGCGCGCGCAACGGCGGCGAGATGGACAACAACCCCTCGGCCGGCAACAAGGCCGGCGGCCTGACCACCATCCTCGAGAAGAGCCTGGGCGCGATCGCCAAGAGCGGCACGACCAACCTGGTCGAGGTCTACGAGTACGCGCAACCCGTCACGGCCAAGGGCCTCGTCTTCATGGACACGCCCGGCTACGACCCGGTGTCGGCCACCGGGCAGGTGGCCGGCGGCGCCAACCTGATCTGCTTCACCACCGGCCGAGGCTCGGCTTACGGCTGCGCGCCCTCGCCGTCGCTGAAGCTGAGCACCAACACGGCCCTGTGGCTCAAGCAGGAAGACGACATCGACATCAACTGTGGCGAGGTGGTCGACGGCACGGCCAGCATCGACGAACTGGGCGAGCGCATCTTCCGCCTGATGCTGGAGACGGCCTCCGGCCGCCAGACCAAGAGCGAGGGGCACGGCTACGGCCAGAGCGAGTTCGTGCCCTGGCAACTCGGCGCGGTCATGTAGCGGTCGGCGCCCGTCACACCCTGTTGCTGGACAGGGCTGGGCGGCTGCGCGAGGATGGGGCCGCCGTCCACGGAGGGGGTCACCATGACGCGCGCACTTCGTTCCCTGCTTCGCGCCATCGCTGCGCTCGGCCTGGCCGTGTCTCTGTCGGCACAGGCCGCCGGCGTCTCCCGGGCCGACGCGCAGAAGGTGCGCGCGGTCATCCAGGCCCAGCTCGCTGCCTTCGCGGCCGACGACGCGCGGCGCGCCTTCTCGTTCGCAGCGCCCGGCATCCGCCAGATGTTCGGCACGCCGCAGCGCTTTCTCGACATGGTGCGCGAGGGCTACCCGGTGGTCTACCGGCCGGCCTCGGTCGGCTTCCTGAAGCCCGAAGCCAACGGTCGCACGGTCATCCAGGCCGTCGAGATGGCCGATGGCGAGGGCACGCTGTGGGTCGCCGTCTATCAGCTCGAGCGCCACAAGGGTGCCTGGCGCATCACCGGCTGCGAGCTGGTGCCCAGCGACGGCAAGGTGATCTGATTCACCGCCGCGCAGCCAAGCTCACCATCTCGGGGCAGGCCATGCACCAGCAGGGCTGCTGATCGCACCGCGCCGGACAGGACATCAGCCCGCCTTCCTGGGCAGGGCACATGGCACGGCCTATGCATCACTCATCGCAAGCGCAGTGACGGCCGTCCGTCACTTTCCGGTTGGCGTGCCGAACTCAGTGCGTGCGTGCTCGCAGAATGAGTCGGCCAACGGGTTCGTCCCATTTCTTGCGTGGCTCGCAGGCACCTGGCTTCAGGAGTCGAGACGATGTGCGAGCGCCATGGCAACACCCATTCCCAACTGAGTTCCCTGTCCCGCCGGGGATTCCTCAAATCCTCTTCGGCCACCGCGGTGTCGGTGGCCCTGCCCGCGGGGCTGGCCGCCGCGCTGGGCGCGACGGACGCGGCAGCAGCCACCACCCTCAAGGCCACGCACGGCGCGGGCCTGTGCAACCTGGGCATCTTCCTCGCGAAGAAGCGTGAGCTGGCCAAGGCCGACGGCGTCGAGCTCGACTTCGTCGTCACGCCGACCACCACCGACGTGGTCACGCTGTTCGGCTCCGGCCAGGTGGACATCTCGGTGATTCCCTATTCCAACTTCCTCACCCTGGTGGACGCCGGCGCACCCGTGCGCATGGTGGCCGGCGCCGGCGTCGAGGGCTGCATCCTGATCGGCCGCGACGGCATCAAGACCGCCGCCGACCTGAAGGGCAAGACCATCGGCACCTTCCAGGCCGACACGCTGGAGGTACTGCCCTACGACTACCTGAAGAAGGCCGGCATGTCGTTCAAGGACGTGAAGATGGCCTACTTCAACACCTCGCCCGAGCTGGCCGCCGCCTTCATCAACGGCGGCATCGATGCGGTCTGCCACATCGAGCCCTACGCCACGCAGTGCCTGACCTCGCGCAAGGGCGCCACGGTGCTGACCGACGGGCGCGACGTCTACGGCCGCAACTACGCCGACTGCGTGCTGGCCGCGCGCATCCCGCTGATCGAGAAGAACCCGCAGGCGATCAAGGCCGTCATCAAGGCGATGTTCGTCGCGCAGAGCCAGGCAGAGAAGGACCCGGCCGCGGCGCTGAAGGACACCGTCGGCACCTATTACAAGACCTCGCTCGAGGCGGCCACGCTGGCGCAGAGCAAGCAGCCGGTGATGATCGATCAGCGGCACAACGCGAAGTTCTTCGCCGAGCGCGGCCAGTCGATGATGGAGATGGGCTACGTGAAGAAGCCCATGCCGGCCAGCGCGCTCGACTGGAGCCTGATCGAGCAGGTGATCAAGGAGAACAAGCCGCTGTACGACTCGCTCAGGCTGAAGGCGGCCTGAGGCGCGCCATGGCTGCCGTTCCTGCCATGGTGGAGCCTGCCGTGCCCCTGGCCCCGCCGGTGGCCGCCGCCGCGCGGCAGCGCCCCTCGGCGCTGCTCGCGCGGCTGCGCTCCGCGCTGTGGGCCTGCGCCTCGGTCGGGCTGTTCGTCGGGGTGTGGGAGTTCTCCTGGTGGCGCGGCTGGGCCGACCCGCTGCTGCTGCCGCCGCCGCACCTGTTCCTGGCGAACCTGGCCGACCAGTTCCGCTTCTTCGACCCGAACGGCGACCGCGCCGGCGCGCTGTCCTCGGGCGGCAGCCTCGGCTCGGTGCTCGGCGTGATCGCCTGGACCTCGCTGCGCGTGACGGCCGGGCTGGCGCTGGGCTTCGTGCTCTCGCTGGCGGTGGGCGTGGGCATCCGCTACTTCGGCGTGTTCGGCAAGCTCACGCTGCCGACCATCACGCTGCTCGCGCCGATCTCGCCGGTCGCCTGGCTGCCGGTGGCGGTGTTCATGTTCGGCATCGGCAACCCGCCGGCGGTGTTCCTGGTCTTCATCTCGGTGTTCTTCGTGATGGTGCTGTCCACGCTGTCGCAGATCGACGCGGTGCCGGCGAGCTACCTGCGCGTGGCGCGCATCATGGGCGCCACCAAGCGGCAGCTGTTCCGCCACGTCATCCTGCCGGCCATCCTGCCGGGCCTGTTCGTGACGCTGCGGCTGAACCTGTTCGCCGCCTGGATGGTGGTGCTGATCGCCGAAGCCGTGGGCGTGGGCTCCGGCCTCGGCCAGGTGGTGATGATGGCGCGCAACACCTTCAACGCCAGCCTGGTGTTCTTCACGATGACGCTGATCGGCCTGGCCGGCTTCGCCTTCGACCAGGCACTGCGCTGGGTGCAGCGCCGCGTGCTGTGGTGGGTGGGCCCTTCCGCCGCCGCGGGAGGCCTGTGATGGGCAGCGCCATTCAACTGAACCGCGTCACCAAGATCTGGAACGAGGGCGAGCCCGGCGCGGTCACCGCAGTCGAGTCGCTCTCGCTGCAGGTCGGCGAAGGCGAGTTCGTCGTGCTGCTCGGCCCCTCGGGCTGCGGCAAGAGCAGCCTGCTGTACATGCTGGCCGGGCTGGAGCAGCCCAGCGCCGGCGAGTTGCTGTGTGATGGCAGGCGCGTCGCCGGCCCGGCGCCCGAGCGCAGCATGATCTTCCAGGAGGCCTCGCTCTACCCCTGGCTCACCGTGCTCGACAACGTCGCTCTCGGGCTGCGGCTGCAGGGGGTGGAACGGGCCGAGCGCGAAACCCGCGCCCAGGCCCTGCTGCGCCAGGTCGGCCTGGGCGACATGGGCCAGCGGCGGCCGCACGAACTCTCCGGCGGCATGCGCCAGCGTGTCGCGCTGGCCCGCGCACTGGCGATGAAGCCCAGGGTGCTGCTGATGGACGAGCCCTTCGCCGCGCTCGACGTGCAGACGCGCGCCCGCATGCAGGGCCACCTGCTCGAAGTGTGGCGCGCCAGCGGCGCCAGCGTGCTGCTGGTGACGCACTCGATCGACGAGGCGCTCGCGCTGGCCGACCGCATCGTCGTCTTCACCGCCCGGCCGGGGCGCGTGAAGCACGAGGTGAGCGTCGAGCTGCCGCGCCCGCGCAACCCCCACGACCTGCGAATGGTCGACCTGCACCGCCAGCTCACCGAGCTGCTGGCCGACGAGGTCGACCGCGCCTTCCTCGAACAGGAAACCCGATGACCGTCTCCCTCGTCTCGGCCCGCTGGATCGTCACCGGCGTGGCCGATCGGCACACGCCCGTGATCCACTCGGACGCCGCCCTCGCCCACGACAACGGCCGCGTCATCGCGGTCGGCCCGGCGGCACAGATGCGCGCCGCCTACCCCGGCGCGAGCGAAACCCGCTACCCGCAGCACATGATGCTGCCGGGCTTCGTCAACAGCCACCACCACGTCGGCATGACCCCGCTGCAGCTGGGCTCGCCCGACTACGCGCTGGAGCTGTGGTTCGCCAGCCGGCTGTCGGCACGCGACATCGACCCCTACCTCGACACGCTGTACTCGGCGTTCGAGATGCTGGCCTCCGGCGTGACCACGGTGCAGCACATCCACGGCTGGATGCGCGGGCCCTACAGCCATGTGCACGACACGGCGTCGGCGGTGCTGAACGCCTACCGCGACATCGGCATGCGCGCCTCGTACTGCTTCGCGGTGCGCGAGCAGAACCGCTTCGTCTACGAGGCCGACGAAGACTTCTGCGCCCGCCTGCCGCCCGAGGTGGGCGCGGCGATGGCCGCGCACCTGAAGGCGCAGGCCATGCCCTTCGCCGACTTCATGCAGCTGTTCGACGACCTGGTGGCCGAGAACCGCTCCGAGCTCACGCGCATGCAGCTGGCACCGGCCAACCTGCACTGGGTCAGCGACGACGGCCTGCTGGCGATGAAGGAGAAGGCCGACGCCGCCGGCGTGCCGATGCACATGCATCTGCTCGAGACGGCGATGCAGAAGGCGTACGCGAAGCGCCGCACCGGCACCACCGCCGTCAAGCACCTGCACAAGCTCGGCCTGCTCGGCCCGAAGCTCACGCTCGGCCACGGCGTCTGGCTGACCGAGGAGGACATCGAGCTCGCCGCCCACACCGGCACTTGCATCTGCCACAACTGCAGCAGCAACTTCCGCCTGCGCAGCGGCCTGCTGCCGCTGATGGAATACGAGAAGCGCGGCATCACCGTCGGCATGGGCCTGGACGAGGCCGGCCTCAACGACGACCGCGACATGCTGCAGGAGCTGCGCCTGGCGCTGAACGTGCACCGCGTGCCCGGGCTCGACGACGACGAGGTGCCCAGCTGCCCGCAGGTGCTTCGCATGGCCACCGAACACGGCGCCCACACCACCGCCTTCGGCGCCGACATCGGCCGGCTCGACGCGGGCCGCTACTTCGACGCCGTGGTGATCGACTTCGACCGCGCCATGTACCCCTACCAGGACGACGACATCCCGCCGCTGGACGCGCTGATCCAGCGCGCCAAGACCCAGCACGTGGCGGCCGTGATGGTCGGCGGCGAACTGGTCTGCGAGAACGGCCGCTTCACCCGCATCGACCGCGACGCGACGCTGGAGAAGCTCGCCCAGGCGCTGTCGAAGCCGCGCACCGAGGCCGAGAACCACCGGCGCTGGCTGCGCCGCGAAGTCTTCCCGCAGGTGAAGAACTTCTACCGCCACTACCTCGACGAGGAACCTGCTCGCGAGCCGTTCTACGGGAATTCTTCTCGCCGCTGAATGCCCTCGCCAGCGCTGGCACGAAGTTCGCACAAGGAGGTTCATTCGAACCAATCGGGGCCGTTTCACCCGTCAAAGTGCCGTTTAGCGGCGCACGGAGTGACCGGAAACCACATGAACGACAAGAATCGTCACCGCGCGACGCCCACGCCCAAGGGCTATCTGCCGAACTGGGCGCTCGTGCTGTGCATCGCCAGCGCCTTCGTGCTCGTCGCCCTGGCGCGCTCGATCGTCTGAACCGGGTCGCTGCGGCCTGACCCGGCCTCGGGTACGCTCGGCTCCATCGCCACGGAGCCCGAGATGACGAAGTCCTTGATTGCCGCCCTCGCGCTGGCCGCCTGCGCCGCCAGCTCGCGCGCCGAACCGGTCGGCGAGGTCGACACGGTGTTCAAGTGGATCGGCCCCGACCACAAGATCGTCGTCGATGCCTACGACGACCCCGACGTGGCCGGCGTGACCTGCTACGTCTCGCGCGCCAAGACCGGCGGCATCAAGGGCGGTCTGGGCCTGGCCGAGGACAAGGCCGAAGCCTCGATCGCCTGCCGCCAGACCGGCCCGATCAGCTTCCCCAAGCCGCTGCGCCAGCAGGACGAGATGTTCAGCGAGCGCATCTCTCTGGTCTTCAAGAAGCTGCGCGTCGTGCGCATGGTCGACAAGCCGCGCAACACGCTGGTCTACCTGACCTACTCCGACCGCGTCATCGAAGGCTCGCCGCAGAACAGCGTGACCGCGGTGCCGGTGGACCGCGGCACGCCGATCCCGCTGCGCTGAGGAGACGCCATGCAGACCGACCTCGTGATCTCCCGCCTGTTGAATGCGCCGCGCGCCGCACTGTGGCGGGCCTGGACGGAACCCGCCTTGCTGGCGGAGTGGTGGTGCCCGAAGCCCTGGACCACCCAGGTCAAGGCCTTCGAACTGCGCCCCGGCGGCGATTTCCACACCTTCATGCAGGGGCCTGACGGCGGCACCAGCGACAACCCGGGCTCGTTCCTGGAGATCGTGCCCGGGGCCCGGCTCGTCTTCACGTCGCAACTGACCGGGGGCTGGCGGCCGGCCACGCCCTGGATGGCCTTCACGGCCGTCATCAGCCTCGCCGATGAACTGGGCGGCACGCGCTACGTGGCCACCGTGATGCACCCGGACGAGGCGACACGGGCGCGCCATGAGGAGCTCGGCTTCTTCGAGGGGCTGGAACCGGCCATCGACCAGCTCGAGGCGACCGCCCGCCAGATTCCCTGAGAGGTCGCGCTAGAGGAAAACGCGAATGGGAGGCAGCAGGGCAGGCCCGCAAAATTGGCCTGACCACTTGACCACTGCCCTCCGATGAAGATCACCGCCGCGCGCGTCATCGTCTGCTGCCCCGGGCGCAACTTCGTCACCCTGAAGATCGAGACCGACCAGGGCCTGACGGGCCTGGGCGATGCCACGCTCAACGGGCGCGAGCTCGCGGTGGTGAGCTACCTGACGGACCATGTCATCCCCTGCCTGATCGGCCGCGACGCGCACCAGATCGAGGACATCTGGCAATACCTCTACCGCGGCGCCTACTGGCGGCGCGGGCCGGTGACGATGAGCGCCATCGCCGCCGTCGACACCGCGCTGTGGGACCTGAAGGCCAAGGCCGCCGGCATGCCGCTGTACCAGTTGCTCGGCGGCGCCAGCCGCACCGGCGTGATGGTCTACGGGCATGCCAACGGCCGCGACATCGAACAGACCGTCGACGAGGTGCTGCGCTACAAGGAAGAAGGCTACAAGGCGATCCGCGCGCAGAGCGGCGTGCCGGGGCTGGAGAAGGTCTACGGCGTCGGCCGCGGCACGATGTTCTACGAGCCGGCCGATGCCGACCTGCCGAGCGAGCACGACTGGTCGACCGAGAAGTACCTGCGCCACACGCCCCAACTGTTCGAGGCGGTGCGCGCCGCCGTCGGCCCCGACACCCACCTGCTGCACGACGTGCACCACCGCCTCACGCCGATCGAGGCGGCGCGCCTGGGCAAGGACCTGGAGCCCCATCGCCTGTTCTGGATGGAAGACGCCACGCCGGCGGAGAACCAGGAGGCCTTCCGCCTGATCCGCCAGCACACCACCACGCCGCTGGCGGTGGGCGAGGTGTTCAACACCATCTGGGACTGCAAGGACCTGATCCAGAACCAGCTGATCGACTACATCCGCACGACCGTCGTGCACGCCGGCGGCATCACCCACCTGCGGCGCATCGCCGACCTGGCAGCGATGTACCAGGTGCGTACCGGCAGCCATGGCGCGACGGACCTGTCGCCGGTGTGCATGGGCGCGGCGCTGCACTTCGACCTGTGGGTGCCGAACTTCGGCATCCAGGAGTACATGCGTCACACCGAGGAGACGGACGCGGTGTTCCCTCATGCGTACACCTTCGAGGACGGCTTCCTGCACCCCGGCGAGACACCCGGCCACGGCGTCGAGATCGACGAAGCGCTGGCCGCGAGGTACCCCTACCAGCGCGCCTACCTGCCGGTGAACCGGCAGCAGCACGACGGCACGCTGTGGCACTGGTGACTGCATTGGCGGACAAGGCCGGCCTGAGCGCCGGCATCGTGCACCTCGGGCTGGGCGCTTTCGCTCGCGCCCACCTGATCCCCGCCACCGAAGCGGCCATGGCCGCCAGCGGCGAGCGCGACTGGGGCGTGCTCGGCGTGTCTTTGCGCCATGCCGACGTGCGCGATGCGCTTGAGTCGAGCCGCTTCGACTACACCCTCGCGCTGCGCGACGCCGACGCGCACGGCACGCCGCGCGAGCGGCGCGAGCGGCTGCGTACGCTGCTCGGCGTGCTGGTCGCACCGGAAGACCCGCAGGCGGTGCTGGACGCCATCGCCGCACCGGCCACGCGCATCGTCAGCCTGACGGTCACCGAGAAGGGTTACCACCACGACCCCGCCACCGGCGCCTTGAAGCGCGACGACCCCGGCCTCGCCCACGACCTCGCGCACCCGCATTCGCCGCGCACGACGCTCGGCTTCCTGGTGCACGGCCTGGCGCTGCGACATGCGCGCGGGCTCGGCCCCGTGACCCTGCTGTCCTGCGACAACCTGCCCAGCAACGGCGCCACGCTGCGCGGCCTGGTGCTGGCCTTCGCGGCGCAGGTGGATGCGCGGCTGGCGGACTGGATCGCCAGCACCTGCCGCTTCCCGAACGACATGGTCGACCGCATCGTGCCGCGCAACGACGACCTCACGGTGGTGACGGCCGAGCCCTTCTTCGACTGGGCCATCGAGGACGACTTCGCCGCCGGCCGGCCCGACTGGACGGTCTACGGCGCCCGCTTCGTCGTGCAGGCCGAACCCTTCGAGAAGCTCAAGCTGCGCATGGTCAACGGCGCCCACTCGACCATCGCCTACCTCGGCGTGGTGGCCGGCTGGGCCACGGTGGACTGCGCCATCCGCGAGCCGGCACTGCGGCGGGCCGTCGACGCGATGATGCGCGAGGAGATCGAGCCGACGCTGCACGGCCTGGCCGACCTGGACCTCGCCGCCTACCGTGCCCGGCTGCTCGATCGTTTCGCCAACCCGGCGCTGGCGCACCGGACTCGGCAGATCGCCATGGACGGTTCGCAGAAGATCCCGCAGCGCTGGCTCGGCACGGTGCGCGACCGGCTGGCCGCTGGCGCGCCCATCGACCGGCTCGCGCTCGCGGTGGCGGCGTGGCTTCACTTCCTGCAAGGCGTCGACGAAGCCGGGAAGCCTTACCAGATCAACGACCCGCTGGCCGCAGAGCTGGCGGCGCTGCAGGCGCGCGCCGCCACCCAGGCGGACGAGATCGCGCGTGTGGCCACGTTGTGCGACTTCGCGCCGGTGTTCGGCGCGCTCGGCGGGGACCGGCGCTTCATCGAGGCCGTGGCGCGCCACACAGCGAGCCTGCGCGAACGCGGCGTGCTCTCCACGCTGGAGTCACTGCAATGAGCGAAGCGCTCCTGCACGCCAGCGCCGAGACGCTCACCGACTGGGCCCTCGCCTGCCTGCGCCACTTCGAGCTGCCCGAGGACGACGCGCGCTGCCTCGCCGAAAGCCTGGTGCAGACCAGCCTGTGGGGCATCGACTCGCATGGCATCGCGCGCCTCACTCATTACCTGAACCGACTCACGCACGGCTCCATCCAGGCGCGGCCCGACATCGTCGTCACGCGCAGCGGCCCGGGCACCGCGCAAGTCGCGGGCGATCGTGGCCTGGGGATCGTCGTCGCGCACCGCGCCAACCGCGTGGCCATCGAGCTGGCGCGAGAGAACGGCATCGGCGCGGTCGGCGTGAGCGATTCGTCGCACTGCGGCGCGGTCGGCCTGTACAGCCGCGTCGCGGCGCGCGAGGGGCTGATCGGCATGGCCTTCACGCATTCGGACAAGATCGCCGCGCCCTTCGGCGGGCACCGGCCCTTCCTCGGCACCAACCCGATCTCGCTGGCCTTCCCGCGCGAGGGTGGCGAGCCGGTCTGCCTGGACATGGCCACCACCTCGATCCCCTGGAACCGCGTGATGAACGCGCGCCGCGAAGGCACCGCCATCGCACCCGGCGTGGCCGTGGACGCCGAAGGCCGCGATACCACCGACGCGCAGACCGCCAACGCGCTGCGCCCGCTGGGCGGGCCCGACTACGGCCACAAGGGCTACGGCCTGGCGCTGATCGTCGAGCTGCTGTGCGGGCCGCTGAACGGCAACCCCTACGGCCCGCAGATCGGCCCGATGTACGCCGAGCTGGAGCGGCCGCGGCGCATCGGCGCCTTCTTCGTCGCCATCGACCCGAAACGCTTCGCCGGCGGGCCGATGTTCGCGGCCACCGTCGAACACATGGCGCGCGCGCTGGCCGCCGAGCCGGGCGCGCCGCTGATGCCCGGCGATCCGGAGCTGGCAGCGCAAGCGAAGCGGCGCATCGACGGCATCCCGATCGAGCCGGGCCTCGCCGCCGAGATGCGCTCGTGGAGCACGCGTCTCGGTGTAGCCTCGCCGCTATGACGACGCCCCCCCTGGACGTGATCACGCTCGGCGAGACCATGGTCTCGTTCGCCGCGCACGAGGCCGGGCCGCTGGACGCGGCGGCTACCTTCACCAAGATCGTCGCCGGTGCCGAAAGCAACGTCGGTGTGGGCCTGGCGCGGCTCGGGCTGAAGGTGGCCTGGGTCAGCCGGCTCGGCGACGATTCCTTCGGCCGCTACATCCGCCGCGCGCTCGAAGCCGAGGGCATCGACTGCACGGCGGTGGCCACCGACCCCACGCGGCCCAC
Organism: Rhizobacter sp. AJA081-3; assembly: GCF_017795745.1. Lineage (GTDB taxonomy): Bacteria > Pseudomonadota > Gammaproteobacteria > Burkholderiales > Burkholderiaceae_C > Piscinibacter. The sequence goes on from NZ_CP059067.1 coordinate 4,750,936, forward strand.
CGGCTTCATGCTCAAGTCGCGCGCGCTCGAAGGGCAGGACCCGGTGGTCGAGTACTTCCGCCGCGGGTCGGCCGCCAGCGCGCTGTCGGTGGCCGACTTCGACGAAGCGCGCTTTCTCTCGGCGCGGCACCTGCACGTCACCGGCATCACCCCGGCGCTGTCGCCAAGCTGCGCCGAGCTGGTCGAGCACGCGATGGCGGCGATGCGTGCGGCCGGCCGCACGGTGTCGTTCGACCCCAACCTGCGCCCGAAGCTGTGGCCGAGCCGCGAGGCGATGGCCGCGCACCTGAACCGCCTGGCCGGCCTGGCCGACTGGGTGCTGCCCGGCATCGCCGAGGGCCGCACGCTGACCGGGCTGGACACGCCGGAAGACATCGCCGCCTTCTACCTCGACCGGGGTGCGCGCGCGGTGCTGATCAAGCTCGGTGCCGAGGGCGCCTACTGGCGCACGCGCGAGGGTGCGGGCCGCGTTCCGGGCGTGCAGGTGACGAACATCGTCGACACCGTCGGCGCGGGCGATGCCTTCGCCGCCGGCGCGCTCAGCGGTCGGCTGGAGGGGCTGGACTGGCCGCAGGCGCTGGCGCGCGCGAACTGGGTCGGCGCGCAGGTGATCCAGGTCGTCGGCGACATGGACGGGCTGCCGCGGCGCGACCGCCTGCCCGCCGCGCTGCGCGGCTGAGCACGCCGGGCCCCGGTTCGCGGGTGTGGCGCCAGTGGCCCGCGCAAACGCTTTTCGATAGTCTGCGGCGCATGCCTGCCACCCCCGTGAACGCCCAAGCCGAACGGGATGCGCTGGCGCTGTTCGACACCGCGCTCGATGTCTCGCCCGGCGCGCGCGAGGCCTGGCTCGGCGAACGCTGCGCGGGGGACGAGGCCTTGCTGGCGCGGGTGCGTGCGCTGCTGCATGCCGACGCTGCGGGCAGCGTGCTCGTCGCGGGCAGCGTGGTCGAGGGTGTCGCCGCCGGTGGCGGCTCCGTCCTTCCGCCCGCCCAGGTCGGCCCCTACCGCCTCGAGGAGCTGATCGGCAGCGGCGGCATGGGCGCGGTCTACCGCGCCAGCCGCAACGACGGCCTGTTCGAGCAGACGGTGGCCATCAAGTTCGTGCGCCCCCTCGGCGGCCGGGTTCCGGTCGAGGCCTTGATCGATGCCGAACGCCGCCTGCTCGCGCGCATGCAGCATCCGGGCATTGCGCGCATCCTCGACGGCGGCACCACCGCCGACGGCCTTCACTACCTCGTCATGGAGTTCGTGCGGGGCCTGCCGATCGACGAGCACGCGACGCGACACGACCTCGATGCGCGCCGGCGCGTCGCGCTGCTGCGCGAGGTCTGCGATGCGGTGGCCGACGCCCATCGCCATCTCGTGCTGCACTGCGACCTCAAGCCGGCCAACATCCTCGTCGACGAATCGGGCGCGCCGAAGCTGATCGACTTCGGCATCGCACGGCTGCGCGATGTGATCGACCCCGCGCTGCCGCACGGCTTCACGCGCGACTACGCGAGCCCGCAGCGACTGGCCGGCGAACCGCCGACGGTGGCCGACGACGTCTATGCGCTGGGCGTGCTGCTGGTGGAGTTGCTGACGGGGCAACGGCCCGGCAACGCGGCATCCGCCGGGCCCGACGGCGCGCTCGACACCGAGCTCGCCGCCATCGCCCGGCAGGCGCTCGCCGAGTCCGCACAGGCGCGCTACGCCAGCGTCGACGCCTTCGCCGCCGACCTGCAGCGCTGGCTCGCCCTCCTGCCCGTCGCCGCGCTTCCCGGCCACTGGCGCTATCGTGCGCGCAAGATGGTCCAGCGGCACCCCTGGCGCGTGGCGGCCGGCGCGCTGTCGCTCGGCGGCCTGGTGGTGGCGCTGGCCGTGATCGCCACGCTCTATGCGCGTGCCGATGCCGCCCGGCGCGACGCCGAGCAGCGTTTCGGCGAGGTGCGTTCGCTGGCGAACTACATGCTCTTCGACCTGGACGCGCGGCTGGAATCGACCCCCGGCACGACGGCCATCCGGCGCGGCCTGGTGGAGCGCAGCCAGCAGTACCTCGACACGCTCGCCGGCACGGCCGGCGACCGGCCGGAGCTGCAGCGCGAGGTGGCCGTCGGCCTCGGGCGGCTGGCCGAGATCCAGGGCGGCTGGGCGATCCCCAACCTGGGCGAACGCGCCGCGGCCCGGCCCACCTTCGAACGCGCCGAAGCGATGCTCACCGCGCTGGTGCAGCGCCGCCCGGGCGAATGGGCCTGGCGGCGCGACCTCGGCCGCGTCCAGCAGCGGCTGGGCGACTTCTACGGCGGCGTCGACAACGATGCGAGAAAGCAGCTGGCCAAGTCGCGCGAGGCCGAGGCGAACCTGCAGCGCGCGCTCGACGCCGCCGTGGCCATGAATGCCACGGCCCGCGACCAGGCCGAACTGCACACGCTGCTCAGCAGTGCGCGGCTGGCGCAGGCCTTCGCGATGGACTGGATCGACGAGTCGCCCGCCGCCATCGCGCTGGCCACGGCCGAGGAAGCGCGGCTGCTAGCCCTGCCCGATGCTCTGCGCGGCGAGATGGACTTCGGCTACCGCGCCGGCCGCGCCGCCGGGCAGCTCGGCGACTCGCTGTTCTTCCTCGACCGCTTCGAGGAATCGCTGGCCGCCTACCGGCGTGCCCAGCAAGCTTATGCGCAGGCGCTGGAGCGCACGCCGAACGACCGACGCCTGCTCGACGGCTCCGCGGTGAGCCGCTGGGCCTCGTCGCTGGCGCTGAGTGAGCTCGGCCGGCACGGCGAGGCGCTGGGCGACAACGACACCGGGCTGGCGATGGTCACCCGCCTGATCGCGCTCGACCCCGGCAATGACAACGCACAGCGCCTGATGCTGATCCTGCGCAGCGACCGATCCATGCTGCTGGGCCGCCTGTCGCGACACGACGAGGCGATCGCGCTGGCCGAGGACGTGCTGCGCGAACGTCGCGCCCGCGCGATGCGCGCGCCCGACATCTCCGAGCCGGCGCGCGATGCCGTGGTGCCGCTGCATGCGCTGGCCGACCTGTACTGGCGCCAGGGCGACGCGGCGGCCGCCTGCGCCGCCTCGCGCCGCGCGATCGCCGCCTGGGCCGAGTACGAGAAGCGCTGGGGGCTGACGGAGCTCGACCGCAAGCAGAACGCCGAGAAGGAGCGCGAGGCGGGGCAGCGCTGCAGCCGCTGATCGCCCGGCTCAAGGCCCCAGCGCGTCGTGCAGCCAGGCGCGGGCTGCGCGCCAGCGGCGCTTGACCGTGGCGGCCGAGCTACCGTCGAGCAGCGCGATCTCCTCGACCGTCATGCCGCCGAAGTAGCGACGCTCGACCAGCAGCGCCAGCTCCGGAGACACCTCGGCCAGGCGCTCCAGCGCTTCGTGCAGCGCCTCGACGTCGAGATCCGAGCGTGGCTCATCGGCAATCGTCGACACCAGCGTGACCTGCACGCCGGCGTCGCGCCGCGCCGCGCCCTCGTGGCGCACGTGGTCGAGCAGCACCTGCCGCATCACCTGGCCGGAGTAGGCGAGGAAGTGGGCACGGTCGCGTGCCGAGACATGGTCCTGCCCCATCAGCTTGAGCGCGGCGCCGTGGACGAGCTCGGTCGGCGCCAGCTGGTGGCGCATGCGGTCGCCGGCCAGCATCCGCCGCGCCAGGCGGCGCAGCTCCTGATAGACAGCGGCCAGCAGCGCATCGCGCGCGTGCGCGTCGCCGTCGGCGGCCTGGCGCAGCAGCTCGGTGACGGCGGGTTCAGGGTTCATCGCGGGCCGTGGTGTGCGGCTCACTCTAGCCCAGCCGCGGCCGCCGTTACAAAAAAGATCGGCACGGCGTGATCCGTTCTCAACGGGTTTTGCGCCTCTACCAGGACAGGCGGGCCATGGGTGCCCGCCGTCCCGGACCGAGGAGGCCCCATGTCCCCGAACTCAAGCCGTCTGCCTCTGATCGCCGCCGCCCTTGTCGTGCTGACCGGGCCCGCCGCCGCGCAGGACTACGACGCGATGCTCCGGCAGCAGATCCAGCTGATGAACGCGAACATCGCGCGCGGTCAGCAGATGGTCGAGAACAACGTGCGCCAGCGCATGGCCGACCCGCAGGTGCAGGCCGGCTACCGGCAGCACCTGGCGCAGATGCGCGCCGCCGGCCGCCCACCGATGGACTACCCGACCTACACCTACAACTGGATCTACACGAACGGCTACTCCGCGCAGGGCATCGCCCATGCGCGCGCCACCGAGGCCGGCATCGCCAGCGCCGAGCAGGCCAAGGTCCAGCAGCTGCGCGAGGCCGAGCGCCAGCGCGGCGCGGCACAGCAGCAGCAGCGCGACAGCTACGCACGCAACCAGCAGGAGGCCGGCCGCCAGCTCACCGGCCAGAGCACCTACCTCGCGCCGAACGGTGCGGCCCTCGTGCTGCCGCACACCTGGCAGCCGAACACGCAGCACGTGCACCAGGGCCAGACCTACCGCGTGGACGCCAGCGGCCAGTACCAGGTGCTGGCAGCCAACGGCTGGTGGGTCCCGCTGCAAGCACGCTGAGCCCCGGCCCATCACCCCAAGGAGGAACGACGATGACACACCCCCCGCTGAAACGCGCCGCGCGACTGGCGCTGACCGCCCTGCTCTCTGCCATGGTGCTCGCCCCGCTGAGCGCCCAGGCACAGACCTGGGAATACAAGTCCTACAAGAGGAGCCTGGGCGGCCAGTACAACAAGGAAAACTTCGTCGTGGGCACCATCAAGCTGGAGGAGAAGGACGGCAAGGCGACGTTCTTCACCAACGCCGGCGTCATGGATGCCTGCCGCCGCGCCGAGGTGCCGGCGCAGGTGACTCGCACCGACGCCGAGATCACCATCGAGCCGGAGATCTCGCTGGCCGGCTGCGAGAAGTTCCGCCTCGTCATCCGCACCGACGGCAGCGGCGGCCGCCGCGAGCTTTGGCGCAACGACAAGTGGGTCGACTCGAAGTGGGACCACGGGCTGACGCCCAAGCAGTGATCGATGCGCCGCCTTCGCGGCGCAGCGCCGCTCAGCTGTTGAGCGCGGCCTGCACCTCGTCGAGCATCTTCTTCGCGTCGCCGAACAGCATCCGGTTGTTCTCCTTGTAGAACAGCGGATTGTCGACGCCGGCATAGCCCGAGGCCATGCTGCGCTTCATCACGATCGAGGTCTTGGCCTTCCACACTTCCAGCACCGGCATGCCGGCGATCGGGCTGGAGGGATCTTCCTGCGCGGCCGGGTTCACGATGTCGTTGGCACCGATGACCATGGCCACGTCGGTGGCCGGGAAGTCCTCGTTGATCTCGTCCATCTCGAGCACGATGTCGTAGGGCACCTTGGCCTCGGCGAGCAGCACGTTCATGTGGCCCGGCATGCGGCCGGCCACCGGGTGGATGCCGAAGCGCACGTTGACGCCCTTGGCGCGCAGGATCTTGGTGATCTCGCACACCACGTGCTGGGCCTGTGCCACCGCCATGCCGTAGCCCGGCACGATGACGACGTTCTTCGCGTCCTTGAGCAGCTCGGCCGTCTCCACCGCGCTGATCGGCGTCACCTCGCCGGCCGGCTGCGCGGCACCGCCGGCTCCGGCCGGGGCGGGCGCACCGCCGCCGAAGCCACCGGCGATCACGCTGATGAAGTTGCGGTTCATCGCGCGGCACATGATGTACGAGAGGATCGCACCCGAGGAGCCGACCAGCGCGCCGATGACGATCAGCAGGTCGTTGCCGAGCATGAAGCCGGTGGCCGCCGCCGCCCATCCGGAGTAGCTGTTGAGCATCGAGACGACCACCGGCATGTCGGCGCCGCCGATGGCCATGACCATGTGGATGCCGAACAGCAGCGCGATCACCGTCATCACGAGCAGCGGCGTCAAACCCGCCTGCATGGTCTCGGCCTGCAGGAAGGCACGGCCGAACCAGACCACGAGCAGCAGGGCGACCAGGTTCATCCAGTGCCGGCCCGGCAGCAGCATCGGCTTGCCGCCGATCTTGCCCGACAGCTTGCCGAAGGCGATCACCGAGCCCGAGAAGGTGATGGCGCCGATCAGGATGCCGATGTAGACCTCGCCCTCGTGGATGGCCTTCTCGGCCGGCGTGGCGAAGACGATCGAGGTGTCGACGTAGCTCGCGAAGCCGACCAGGCAGGCCGCCAGGCCCACCAGGCTGTGCATCAGCGCGACGAGCTCGGGCATCTGCGTCATCTGCACCTTCTTCGCGGCGTACAGACCGATGCTGCCGCCGATGACGAGGGCGCCGATGATCCAGGCGTAGCCGGCCGGCGTGACGCGTGGGCTGAGCACGGTGGCGATCACCGCGATCGCCATGCCGATCATGCCGAACAGGTTGCCGCGGCGGGCGGTCTCCGGGTTGGCGAGCCCTCCGAGGCTGAGGATGAAGAGGATGGTGGCGCCGATGTAGGCGACGGTGGCGAGACTGGCGGTCATCTTCGTGGCCTCACTTGCGGAACATGGCCAGCATGCGACGCGTCACCGCGAAGCCGCCGAACATGTTGATGGCGGTCAGCACGAGCGCGAGCACGGCCATGCCGAGGATCAGGGCATTCGGCCGGTCGGCGCCGGCGCCCTCGAGCGGCGGCGCGATCTGGATCAGCGCGCCGATGGCGATGATCGAGGAGATCGCGTTGGTCACGCTCATCAGCGGCGTGTGCAGCGAGGGCGTGACGTTCCAGATCACCATGTAGCCGATGAAGCAGGCCAGCACGAACACCGTGAAGTGCGACAGGAACGAAGCCGGCGCGAACATGCCAACGACGAACAGCGCGAGCGCGCCGACGCCGAAGGTGATGGCCAGCGACTTGGCCGACATCGGCTCGCTGGCGCCATGGCCGTGGCCCTTGGCGGCAGGTGCCGCCACCGCGGCGGGTTTGGGCGCGGGCGCCGGCAGCTTGAGCGGCGGCGCCGGCCAGGTGATGGCGCCGTCCTTGATGACCGTGAGGCCGCGGATGGCGTCGTCTTCCATGTTGACGTTGACGACGCCGTCCTTGGTCTTGCACAGCTCCTCGGTCAGGCGCAGCAGATTGTTCGAGTAGAGGGTCGAGGACTGCTTGGCCAGCCGGCTGACCAGATCCGTGTAGCCGACGATGGTGACGCCGTGCTTGACCACCGATTGGCCGGGTTCGGTCAGCTCGCAGTTGCCGCCCTGCTCGGCCGCCATGTCGACGATCACGCTGCCGGGTTTCATGCTCCTCACCATCTCGGCGGTGATGAGTTTCGGCGCGGGCTTGCCCGGGATCAGCGCGGTGGTGATGATGATGTCGACCTCGCGCGCCTGCTTGGCGTACATCTCGCGCTGCGCCTGCTGGAAGCCTTCGCTCATGACCTTGGCGTAGCCGCCGCCGCCGGAGCCTTCTTCCTCGTAGTCGACCTTGACAAACTCGCCGCCCAGCGAAACCACCTGGTCAGCCACCTCGGCGCGCGTGTCGTTGGCGCGCACGATGGCGCCCAGCCCCGCGGCCGTGCCGATCGCGGCCAGGCCCGCCACGCCGGCACCGGCGATGAACACCTTGGCCGGCGGGATCTTGCCCGCGGCCGTGATCTGGCCGTTGAAGAAGCGGCCGAAGGCGTTGGCCGCCTCGATCACCGCGCGGTAGCCGGCGACGCCGGCCATCGAGGTCAGCGCATCCATCTTCTGCGCGCGCGACAGCTGGCGCGGCAGCGCGTCGATCGCCAGCACGGTGGCTTTCCTGGCCGCGAGCGCCTGCATCAGCTCCGGGTTCTGCGCCGGCCAGACGAAGCCGACCAGCGCACCGCCTTCGCGCATCAGCGCCACCTCGTCGAGGCTGGGCGGGCGCACCTTGAAGACGATGTCGCTCTTCGCCCAGAGCTCGGCGGCGCTGCCGATCACCTCGGCCCCGGCGGTGCGGTAGGTGTCGTCGTCGAAGTTCGCCGCGGCGCCGGCGCCGCTCTGCACGGCCACCGAGAAGCCCAGCTTGACCAGCTTCTCGACCACGTCGGGCACGGTCGCGACGCGCTTTTCCCCAACCGCCGTCTCCAGCGGGACTCCAATCAGCATGGGATGCTCCTCGGTCCTTGTTATGTGCGGATTCTGGCATTCTCCACGGCCCACCGGCCCGATTCGGTGCCTGACTAACATCTCAGCCATGACTGAACGTTGGAAGCCCAGTGTCACCGTCGCCGCGATCATCGAGCGCGACGGCCGCTACCTGCTCGTCGAGGAGCACACCCCGGAAGGGCTGAAGCTGAACAACCCGGCCGGCCACCTGGACCCGGGCGAGAGCCCGCAGCAGGGCGTGGAGCGCGAGGCGCTGGAGGAAACGGCCCGGGTCTTCACGCCCGACCGGCTGGTCGGCGTCTACCTGTCGCGCTTCCGGCGGCCGGCCACGGGGGAGGATGTGACCTACGTGCGTTTCGCCTTCGGCGGCACGGTGGGAGAAGCGGATGCGTCACGCGCGCTGGACGATGGCATCGTGCGCACGCTGTGGATGACGCTGGACGAGGTGCGCGCAAGCCGGATGCGACACCGCAGCGGGCTGGTGCAACGCTGCATCGAGGACCATGCATCCGGGCGGCGGCTGCCGCTGGACACGATCACGACCGATCCGACGGTCTACACGCCGGAGATCAAGCCGGGCGGCTGAGCGCTGCGGCCCGGCCCGCCGGCGGAGCGTGGATTACTTGCCGAGCGGCGCCTTGCCGGTCGGGTCTTTCCAGTCGCGGTAGTGGGGCAGGTCGCCCAGGCCGCTGTCGAGCTTCTCGCCCTGCACCTGCACCGTGGGTGCCGAGGCGGTGTCGGCCGGCGCGGCGCCGGCGGGAACGAGCGTGACGGCGCCCAGGGCGCTGGCCAGGACGGGGATCCAGAGGGCTTTCATCGCGGTTCCTTCTTCCACCGGAGGGCGGTGAAGGGACTCTAGTCACCGGGCCGGCGGAATGACTGGAACAAGATCACAGTTGCATAGCCTTGCGTCGCGCGAAAGGCCTCTGTCCGTGACGATGTGCGCGATCGGCGGCCAGGTCAGGTGCGCAAGGTGGCCACGGCGTCCATCGTCAGCCAGCCTTCGTGGTCCTGCGCCCACAGCCGCACGGTGTCGCCCTCGCGCTGGCCGTTGACTCGCAAGGGGTGCAGGTCGAAGGTCGGCCGCACGGCCTTGAAGCGGAAGCCGGCCACGTCGGCGTCGGGCAGTTCGCGGCGCAGCAGGTCCATCAGCAGCGTGGCGATCAGCGGGCCATGCACGACCAGGCCCGGGTAGCCCTCGACCTCGGTGACGTAGCGGCGGTCGTAGTGGATGCGGTGGCCGTTGAAGGTGAGCGCGGAGTAGCGGAACAGCAGCACGTCGTCGGGCACGATCTCGCGCTGCCAGGCGGCGCCCTGCGGCGCCGGTTGAGGTGGCGGCTCAATGTCGCCCGGCTGCTTCGCATCGCGGTAGACGATGTCGTGGAACTCGACCAGCGCCGGCTCCTCCGCGCCGCCGACGCGGATCTCGTGGCGCACCTTCACGAAGACGAGCGGGCCGCTTCGTCCCTCCTTGGCCGTCACATCGGCGATCGTCGAGCTGCGCTCTGCACGGTCGCCTACGCGCAGCGGCGCGCGGAACTCGAACTGGCTGCCTGCCCACATGCGCCGCGGCAGCGGCACCGGCGGCAGGAAGCCGCCGCGCTTCGCGTGGCCGTCGGGGCCGAGTTCGCTCTGGCGATGCAGCGGCAGGAAGTACAACCAGTGCCACAGCGGCGGCAGCGCCGTGCCCAGCGCCACGTCCCAGGCCGGGTGGTCCAGCGTGGCCTTTAGCGCGGCCACCGGCGTAGCGCCGAACACGTCGTGGCGCGTCTCGCTGCGGCCGATCCAGTCGGAGAAGTCGTCCATGCCGACAGTGTGCCGCGGCCCCGCCGGATAATCCCGCCATGGGCAAACAACGGGTCGTCGTCGGGCTGTCCGGCGGCGTCGACTCCGCCGTCAGCGCCTGGCTGCTCAAGCAGCAAGGGCACGAGGTCGTCGGCATCTTCATGAAGAACTGGGAGGACGACGACGACTCCGAGTACTGCTCGAGCAACGTCGACTTCGTCGATGCCGCCGCGGTGGCCGACGTGATCGGCATCGAGATCGAGCACGTCAACTTCGCCGCCGACTACAAGGACCGCGTCTTCGCCGAGTTCCTGCGCGAGTACCAGGCCGGCCGCACGCCCAACCCCGACGTGCTGTGCAACGCCGAGATCAAGTTCAAGGCCTTCCTCGACCATGCGATGCGGCTGGGCGCGCAGAAGATCGCCACCGGGCACTACGCCCGCGTGCGCGAACGCGCGGGACAGTTCGAATTGCTCAAGGGCCTGGATCCGCTGAAGGACCAGAGCTACTTCCTGCACCGGCTGAACCAGGCGCAGCTGGCCAAGACGCTGTTCCCGGTGGGCGAGCTGCCCAAGACCGAGGTTCGCCGCCTGGCCGAGGAGATCGGCCTGCCGAATGCGAAGAAGAAGGACTCGACCGGCATCTGCTTCATCGGCGAGCGGCCGTTCCGCGAGTTCCTCAACCGTTACCTCGCCAACACGCCCGGGCCGATCAAGGACGACCGCGGCCGCACGATCGGCGAGCACGTGGGCCTGAGCTTCTACACGCTCGGCCAGCGCAAGGGCATCGGCATCGGCGGGCTGAAGGAGCGCGGCGCGGCCAAGGGCGGCAGCGAGCACGAACCTTGGTTCGTGGCGCGCAAGGACATGGCGGCGAACACGCTTCATGCGGTGCAGGGCCACGATCACCCCTGGCTGCTTTCGCCGGCGCTGCATGCCGACGATGCGAGCTGGGTGGCCGGGCAGCCGCCCGCGGCGGGCACGTACGGCGCGAAGACACGCTACCGGCAGGCCGACGCCGCCTGCGCTTTCGAGGCCGATGGCACAAGGGCCTTCTCGCTGCGTTTCGGCGAACCGCAGTGGGCCGTCACGCCGGGCCAGTCGGCGGTGCTCTACGACGGCGAGGTCTGCCTGGGCGGCGGCGTGATCGACGCAGCGCTCGTTTGACTCAGCGCGGCCGCGCCAGGTCCATCGTCCAGTAGTTGGAGTAGGTGGTGGCCTGGCTGCCCCTGACGATGCACGCCATGCCGATCTGCGTGAAGTTCGGGTTCATGATGTTCGCGCAGTGGCCGTCGCTGGCCATCCAGCCGTCCATCACGATGTTCACCGTGCCGTAGCCGGCGGCGATGTTCTCGCCCAGGGCGCTCCAGGCGTAGCCGGTGGCATTGACGCGCGTGCTCAGCGTGCTGCCGTTCGAGCCGGTGTGCGAGAAGAAGTTGTTCGTCACCATGTCCTGCGAGTGCGCGGCTGCGGCCTGCGTGAGCTGAGTGCTCCAGGTCAGCGGCCCGGCCGGCGCGAAGCTGCCCCGCGCCCCGCAGGTGGCCCCCGCGGCACGCAGCTGGTTGACGCGCGCCAGCGTGCTGGCCACGAAATCGGGCAAGGCGCAGGTGGTGTCGGCCGACGGCGCAGGTGCAGGTGCAGGTGCAGGTGCAGGTGCAGGTGCAGGTGCAGGTGCAGGTGCGGGTGCAGGTGCGGGTGCCGGAGCCGGAGCCGGGACAGGCACCGGCGCACCGGCGTTACTCTCGGGCGCCGCGGTATCGCCGCCGCCACCGCAAGCGGACACGAGTGCCGCGAGCCACAGCGTGGCCAGGCGACGGGAAGTGGGGGATGACATGGGCGGCAAGGCTAGCCATCCGTGCCCGGCACAGGGGTGAAGAACGGTAAGCACCCGTCTCGAAGCCTGCACGGGCGTGACATGCACCACGGCACCCGGGCGAACTCAAGTCCCTGCCTGCGCTTCCGATAGTCATCATGCGGTGCCCCCTACGAGGCATCGATTCGCCCGTCCCGGCCCTGCCGCATCCCGTGCCCTTCATGCCTGCCGTCCGCCTTGCCCTGTTGCTCGCCGCCGCCGCCCCGCTCGTGCAGGCGGCGCCCTTGAGCGTCACCGTCACCGACGCGGCGGGCAAGCCGCTGGCCGATGCGGTCGTGATGCTCGAGCCAGCCACAGGCAAGGCGCCGGTCAAGCCACTGCCCGACGTCGAGATCTCGCAAGCCAAGCGGCAGTTCAACCCGCGCGTGACGTTGATCACGGTGGGCACCAGGGTCGCCTTCCCGAATTTCGACACGGTGCGCCACCACGTCTATTCGTTCTCGCAGGCGAAGACCTTCGAGCTCAAGCTCTATGCCGGAGTGCCGGCCGCACCGATCGTCTTCGACAAGCCCGGCCTGGCCGTGCTCGGCTGCAACATCCACGACCGCATGGCGGCCTGGGTGGTGGTGGCTGACACGCCCTGGTTCGCGCGCACCGCGGCCGACGGCACGGCGCGCATCGATGGCGCACCTGCGGGCGCCTACCGCCTGGCCGCCTGGCACCCGGGCCTGCCGGCCAACAGCGCGCCCGTCGTGCAGAACCTGCTGATCGGCAGCAGCGAGCAGCGCGAGACGGTGCAACTCGCTGTGGACGCCGCGCCATGACCACCCTGCGGCATCGCGCCACACGCTGGTTCCACGCGTCGCTGGGCGCGCGCGTGGTCGCACTGTTCCTCGGCCTGCTGGCGCTGGTGCAGATTGCCAGCTTCAGTGCCATCAGCGTCGGACTGAACGGGCATGCGCGCAGCACCCTGCCCGACCAGCTGGCGGTCGGCGAACGCGTGCTGAAAGCACTGCTCGACCAGCGCGCCCAGACGCTGACCGAGGCCGCCCGCGTGCTCGCCGCCGACTACGGCTTCCGCGAAGCGGTGCTGTCGGGCGACCGGCCGACCATCGGCTCGGTGCTCGAGAACCACGGCGAGCGCATCGGCGCCACCGAGGTGGCCCTGCTGGGCACCGACTTCTCGCTGATCGCCACCGCCGGCCACGGCATGGAACGCAGCGACCTCGCCCCCGCCGCTGCGGCGCTGGCCGCCCTGCCGGCGCACAGCAGTGGCACCAGCGGCCTGGTGCTCGTGCAGGGCCGGCCTCACCAGCTCGTGCTGGTGCCCATGAAGGCGCCGTTGCAGGTCGGCTGGGTGGCGATGGGATTCCCGCTCGACGACCGGCTGGGCAAGGACATGCGGCAGCTCTCGGCGCTGCACCTGACGCTGCTCGCACGCGAGCAGGCCGAGGCGCCGTGGCACAGCATGCTCAGCACGCTCTCTCCGGCCGCCGCGCAACGCCTGGCCGGGCAGGACTGGCCGGCCCAGCCGCCGGGCATGACGCCGGTGCTCGTGGACGGCGAGGAGTTCGGCGTCCGCGGCCGCTGGCTGACGGCACTGGGCGAGCCGCGCGCCGGTGCGGAGCCGGGCGCCGCGGTGCTGGCGCTGGTGTCGCTGTCCATCGACGCCGCCACGCGCACGCCGCGCGACCTTCAATACGGCCTGCTGGCGATCACGCTGCTGGCCTTCGGCATCTTCGCCGTCGGCAGCCTGTACACCACGCGCCGCGTCACCACGCCGCTGCGCCAGCTGACGCAGGCCGCCGAGCGGCTCGGCTCGGGCGACTACGACACGCCGATGCGCGGCCTGGGACGCAGCGACGAGATCGGCCAGCTCGCGCAGTCGTTCGAGGCCATGCGCGTCAGCGTGGCCGAGCAGCAGGCGCAGAACCTGCGCCTGGCCTACTGGGACACGCTCACCGGGCTGCCCAACCGTGCGCAGTTCGGCAAGGCGGTCGCACAGGCCATCGCCGATGCCGGCGAGTCGCGCGCGCCGGTGGCCGTGCTGATGCTCGACCTCGATCGTTTCAAGCATGTCAACGACGTGCTCGGCTACCACTTCGGCGACCTGCTGCTGCAGGCCGTGGGCGAGCGCCTGACGCAGCAGGTGATGCGCGACGGCGACCTGGTGGCGCGGCTGTCGGGCGACGAGTTCGCGGTGCTGCTGCGATCGGGCGACGCGGCGCTGGCCGACTCGGTGGCGCAGCGCATCGCGCGCGCCTTCGAGCAGCCGCTCACGCTGCAGGAGCAGAAGGTCGACATGGGCGCGGGCATCGGCATCGCCTGCTGGCCCGAGCATGCAGCCGACGCCGACACACTGATCAACCGTGCCGAGGTGGCCATGTACGCCGCCAAGCACCGTGGCAGCGGCATGCTCATGTACGACCCGGCGCTCGACGCTGCCAGCGCGCAGACCTTGACGCTGCTCGGCGAGCTGCGCCAGGCGGTGGAGCATGGCGAGCTGCGCCTGTTCCTGCAACCCAAGCTGGCGCTGGGCACCGGCGCGGTGGTCGGTGCCGAGGCGCTGCTGCGCTGGCAGCATCCGACGCGCGGCCTGGTGCCGCCGATCCAGTTCATCCCCTTCGCCGAGCAGACCGGCTTCATCCGCACGCTCACGATGTGGGTGTTCGAAGCCTCCGCGCAGGCCTGGCGCGACCTGCACGCCGACGGCACGGTGCTGGTGCTGTCGGTCAACCTGTCGACCCGCGACCTGCTCGACCAGGACCTGCCGGCCAAGTTCGAGCGACTGCTGCTCAAGCACCGCGTGCCGGCCGAGGCCTTCTGCCTGGAGATCACCGAGAGCGCGATCATGGTCGACCCGCAGCGCTCGCTGGACACGCTCAAGCGCCTGTCGGGCATGGGCTTCAAGCTGTCGATCGACGACTTCGGCACCGGCCACTCGTCGTTCGCGCAGCTCGGCGGCCTGCCGGTCGACGAGCTGAAGATCGACAAGTCCTTCGTGATGGCCATGGAGAGCGACCCGAAGCAGGCCAGGATCGTGCAGTCGATCATCGACATGGCGCACACGCTGGACCTCACCGTGGTCGCCGAGGGTGTGGAAGACGCCAAGGCCTGGGACCTGCTGCGTGACCTGCGCTGCGACCAGGCGCAGGGTTACCACATGGGCAAGCCGATGCCGGCCAACGATTTCCTGGCCTGGTCGGCACGCTGGGTCGAGCGGCGCCGCATGCCCGGCGCCCCGGCCGCGACGACCCTGTTGCACTGAGGGTTCGCGGCAGAATCGGGCCTTCCGCAAACCGGAGCCCGCCATGTCCGACCACTTCGCCACCGTGCACTGGCAGCGCGGCGAGCAGCCCTTCAGCGACCGCCGCTACAGCCGGCGCCACGAGTTGCACTTCGACGGCGGCGCCGTCGTGGCCGGCTCCTCGTCACCGCATTCGGTGCGCGAGCCCTACTCGGACGCGAGCGCGGTCGACCCCGAGGAAGCCTTCGTCGCTTCGCTGTCGAGCTGCCACATGCTGTGGTTCCTCGACCTGGCCTGCCGCGCCGGCTGGGTGGTGGACGACTACCGCGATGCGGCCGTCGGCCAGATGGCCAAGGACGAGCGCGGCCGCATGTCGATCACGGTCGTCACGCTGCGCCCGGCCGTGCGCTTTGCCGGCGACAAGCGCCCGGACGCCGCCGAGATCGCCCGCCTGCACCACGCGGCCCACGAGGAGTGTTTCATCGCCAACTCGGTTCGCAGCGACGTGCGCTGCGCACCGGTCATAGAGGAAGACTGAGCATGTACCTGCCCAAGCACTTCGAGGAGACGCGTGTCGAGGTCATGCACGCGCTCATGGCCGCGCATCCGCTCGGCCTGCTGGTGACGAACGGCGCCGACGGCCTGCAGGCGAACAGCATCCCCTTCATGGTCGACCCGAACCCGGCGCCGAACGGCACGATGATCGCCCACGTGGCGCGCGCCAACCCGCTGTGGCGCGAGTCGGCCGGCACGCCGGTGCTGGTGGTCTTCCAGGGCCCGCAGGCCTACGTGAGCCCGAGCGGCTATCCCAGCAAGGCCGAGCACGGCAAGGTGGTGCCGACCTGGAACTACATCATGGTGCAGGCGCGCGGCAGGCTGCGCGCGATCGACGATGCGGCGCATCTGCATGCGCTGGTATCGCGGCTGACGGCCACGCACGAGGCGGGGCGCAACAAGCCCTGGGCGGTGGACGACGCGCCGCGCGACTACATCGACGCGACGCTGAAGGCCATCGTCGGCATCGAGATCGAGATCGAGGCGCTGGTGGGCAAGTGGAAAGTCAGCCAGAACCGCGGCACCGCCGATCGCCAGGGCGTGGCCCGCATGCTGGCGGCCGAGGGCGGCGAGGCCGCCGAGGTCGCGCAGCAGGTGATGCGGCCGGGGCGGGCCTGACGAACCGCGGACCCTCAAGACCACTCAATCGGCGGCACCGACTCGCTCTTCGCGCAACCAGCGGTACAAGGTTCGCTCGGATACGCCCAGCTTGCGTGCCGCCGCGCTGCGATTGCCCCGATGTGCCGCCAGCACCTTCGCGACCTGTGAACGGTCGCTGCCCCGCGGCGTCGCCGCCGCCGAATCTGGCTCAGGGTCGGCGGATGCGGCGTGCTGATCGCCGGGCTCCGCCGCAAGTCGCGCCAGCATCCGCGCATCGATCAGCCCGTCTGCGGCCTGCGCGGCGCCGCGGCTGACGAGCTGGCGCAACTCCCGCACGTTGCCCAGCCAGGGTTGCAGTCGCAGCCATTCCAGTGCATCGGGCGTCAGCCTGGGCACGACACCTGTCTGCTCGCGGAGCTGGTTCAGAAAGTGGCCGGCCAGGAGTTCGATGTCATCGACACGTTCGCGCAAGGGCGGCAGCGTGACCTTGAGCCCGGCGATCCGGTAGTAAAGGTCGGCCCGGAAGCGCCCCGCCTGGACTTCGGTGAGCAGGTCCCGGTGCGTCGCGCAGATGACGCGGACGTCGACCCGCTTGGGGCTGCCCTCGCCGAGCCGGCGCAGCTCGCCCGTCTCGAGCACCCGCAGCAATTTCGCCTGAACCTCGGGCGCCAGTTCGCAGACGTGATCGAGCAGCACGGTGCCGCCGTGGGCCTGTTCGAACAGCCCCGCGCGAGTGCTCATCGCGCCGAAGTACGCGCCCCGCACGTGGCCGAACAGCTCGTCTTCGGCGAGCGCCGCCGGCAGGGTTGCGCAGTCCACGGTCACGAAGGGCCGATCGGCGCGCGGCGAGCTGGCATGCACATGCCTGGCCGCGAGCTCCTTGCCGACGCCGGTCTCGCCGAGCAGCAGGACGGGAAGCGTGAAGCGCGCCGCACGCGCCAGATCGGCCAGCGCGATGACGAAGGCCTGGCTGCTCCCGAGCAGTGACTCCTCCGAAGGCGCCGGTGCGACCGGGCGCGACTGCAGCGGCGTGATCGACTCACCGAGCAGCAGCTGGCCCCCCAGCCTGACCGGATAGCCCACGATGCGCACGACATCCTGCCGCGCGCCACAACCGTAGTGCACATGCACGACTTCGGTCGACTCGCCGGTGGACATCACGGCCTGCAGGGGGCAGGCCTCGCCATGCTCGTGGCAGGGCGACGACCGGTGGTGCGACACCTGGTGGCAGTGGAAGCCCTCGATCTGCTTTGGCGTCAGACCGTACAGCGCGGCGTAGTGATTGTTGGCCGCGACGATGCGATAACGAGCATCGATGAGCACGAACGGATCCGCTCGCGCCTCGATCAGCGAACGCAGATCGGCTACATCGGACTTTGCTGACATGCAAGCCACAATGTCATGACACATCAACAGTGTCATGCGGGTAATCCAGCAATCTTCATGCAGCTCGCGCCGCCAGCTCGGCACACTGCAGCCTCCATGCGGCGGCACACTCGGCTTCCCAGCGGGCCTGCGTCGCACGGGCCCGCGCCAACAAGCCGAGGAGACCGTCATGACACTGCACCGTTCGATCGCTGCACTTTCCCGCTCGATCGTCGTCGCGGGCATCGCCGCCGCGTTCGCCCCCGCCCAGGCCGACGAGACCTGCAATTCGCCCTACATGGCCAAGCTGCTGACGGGCCAGGAGGACTACGTCCATGTCTGGACGCTCGGCGTCAAGGGCATGGGCGACGGCAACGACAAGCTGGTGACGATCGATGCCAACCCGAAGTCGAAGCAGTACGGCAAGGTCATCCACAAGATCGTGCTGCCGGGCCGGGGCGAGGCGCATCACATGGGCTTCACCGACGACCGGCGCTTCCTGTGGGCCGGACGCCTGGACGACAACAAGATCTTCGTCTTCGACATGAGCCGCCCGGACAAGCCTCGCCTGACGAAGACGATCACCAACCTGGTCGCGAAGACCGGCTTCGTCGGCCCGCACACGTTCTACGCCATGCCCGGCCGCATGCTCGTGCAGGCCCTGTCGAACGCCAAGGACCACGGCGGGCAGACCGGGCTGGTGATGTTCAACAACAAGGGCGACATCATCGAGAAGTACCCGATGCCCACGACCGACATCGGCGGCACCCAGGGCGACGGCTACGGCTACGACATCGCGATCAACCCGGCCAAGAACGTGATGCTGACGTCCAGCTTCACCGGCTGGAACAACTACATGATGGATCTGGGCAAGCTCATCAAGGACGGCGAGGCCATGAAGCGCTTCGGCAACACCATGGTGGCGTGGGACGTGAAGGCGATGAAGCCCTTGAAGGTCATGAGCGTTCCCGGGGCGCCGCTGGAGATCCGCTGGTCGCTGAAGGAAGGCGACAACTGGGCCATCACCGCGACGGCGCTGACCTCCAAGCTCTGGCTGATCAAGCAGGACGCGAAGGGCGAGTGGCAGGCCAAGGACGTCGCGACGATCGGCGATCCGTCCAAGGTGCCTCTGCCGGTGGACATCAGCATCACTGCCGACGGCAAGGGCCTGTGGGTCAACACCTTCATGGACGGCACGACGCGCTACTTCGACCTCACCAACCCGGAGCAGCCGAAGCAGACGTACACGATGAACACCGGCCGCCAGGTCAACATGGTGTCGCAGAGCTGGGACGGCAAGCGCCTCTACATCACATCGTCCCTGCTCGCCAACTGGGACAAGAAGGGCGAGGACAACGAGCAGGTGCTGCGCGCCTACGACTGGGACGGGAAGGCCCTGAAGCAGCGCTTCGAGGTCGACTTCGCCAAGCTCAAGCTGGGACGCGCACACCACATGAAGTTCACCGCACGCCCCGCCGGCCAGGAGCTCGCAGCGGCCGGTACGCTGATGGCCCGCGCACCGAAGTGAGACGCCGGCAGTTCGTGGCGGCTGCCGCGCTCGCGCCCTGGGGCGTGCGCGCGGCAAGCGATGCGCCGAACGGGCCGCAAGGCGCGGCCCGCGTGGACACCGCGCGCCTGCCTGCGCCGGGCACCTATTCACTGCCGCGGATCATGGATGCGCCCACCGGCCTCGTGCTCGACACGAAGGGCCGCGCCCATCGGTTCCACGGGCTGCTGCGCGGGAGACTGAGCGTCGTCTCCTTCATCTACAGCTACTGCCGCGACCCGCTCGGGTGCCCGCGGGCCTGGGCCGTGCTGGAGGATCTGCAGGCGGCCTTGCGTGCCGATCCCGGCCTGTCCGGCCGCACGCAGATCGTCAGCCTGAGCTTCGACCCGAGCCACGACACCCCCGAAGTCATGCGGCTTCTCGCCGGCTCGCGCGCCACCGATCCGGCCGTGCGCTGGCAGTTCCTGACCACCGCCTCGGTGGGCGCGCTGCTGCCGCTGCTGCGCGGCTTCGGGCAGGACGTCAGCATCGAGACCGATGCCGCCGGCCGCCAGACCCGCACCTTGAACCACCTGTTGAAGGTGTTTCTCGTCGATGCCGAACTCCAGGTTCGCGAGATCTACAGCGTGGCGACACTCGACCCGCAGGCGCTGCTGAACGACATCCGCACGCTGGACCTCGAACGGCGGCCGCCCCGATGAAGCGCGCCGGGATGGCCGGCCTGCTCGTCGGGCTGGTGCTGCTGCCGCTCGCCGCGACCTGCGTCGCCGGCACGCTCGGCCTGCCGCCCCTGCCGGGGCCGGCCCCGGCGCCAGCGCTGGCCGAGCTGGGCCGGCAGCTGTTCTTCGATCGTCGCCTGTCGGTCAACGGCACGCTGTCTTGCGCCATGTGCCACGTGCCCGAGCAGGGCTTCACCGTCAACGAACTGCGCACCTCGGTCGGCATGGAAGGCATCAGCCTGCGGCGCAACGCACCGACCCTGCTGAATGTCGCCTACGTGCGCGAGCTCTTCGTCGACGGCCGCTCTGCCAGCCTCGAGGCCCAGGCGCTCATGCCGGTCGTCCATCCGGACGAGATGGCCAATCCGGACCTGCGATCGGTGATGCGCCGCATCGCGTCGATGGCGGAGTACAGGAAGACCTTCCTGCGCGCCTTCGGCTCCACGACCCCCACGCCGCAGCGGGTGTCGGCCGCGCTGGCGGCGTTCGAGCGAACCTTGCTTGCCGGGGACTCGCCATTCGACCGCTGGCACTACGCCGGCAAGACGAAAGCGATCGATGAGCGCGCGCGTCGCGGCTACGCCCTCTTCATGGCGCAGGGCTGCGCGCAGTGCCACCCGATCGGCGCGCGCGATGCGCTCTTCAGCGACGGCCTGTTCCACAACACAGGGGTGCAGGCGCGCAGTGACGCGCGGCGCGACAGCGCCGCGAGCTTCACGCTGACCCCCGGGCTGCAGGCCCACCTCGATGCGGACGCGCTGCGGCGCATCGGCGTGCCCGACCTGCCCGACGACGGCCGCTACGAGGTGACGCGGCGCGAAGCCGATCGGCGAGCCTTCCGCACACCGAGCCTGCGCAACGTCGCGCTCACAGCGCCCTACATGCACGACGGCTCCCTGGCGACGCTCCACGAGGTCATCGACTTCTATGCCCAGGGCGGCTCACCGGATGATCCACGCCAGGACGCGCGCATCAAGCCGCTCGCACTCAGTGCGGACGACCGCGCCTGCCTGGTCGAATTCCTGGAAGCGCTCACGTCGGAAAGCCTCTCGCCAGGACGGTATCGCGCGCGATAGGGGCGGGAGCAGAAAGAAGGGCTCGTGGCGCCAAGGCCGCGAGCCCTTATTCGACGCTGTCGGAAGTACGTTCTAGAACGGGATGTCGTCGTCCATGTTGTCGAAGCCGGTGGCCGGCTTCGATGCGGGCTTGCTGGCGGCAGGTCGCGCGGCCGGCGCCTGGCGTTGCCCGCCACCACCACCGCCGCCGCCGTGCTCTTCACCGCGGTCGTCGCCGCCGCCACCGCCGCCGCCCATGCCTTCACGGCCGCCGAGCATCTGCATCTCGGTGGCGATGACTTCGGTGGTGTACTGCTCCTTGCCTTCCTTGTCGGTCCACTTGCGCGTCTTCAGGCGGCCCTCGACGTAGACCGAGCGGCCCTTCTTCAGGTACTCGCCGGCGATCTCGGCCAGCGGTCGTTAGAAGACCACCCGGTGCCATTCGGTCTCTTCCTGCTTGTCGCCGGATTCCTTGTTCTTCCACTGCCGCGTGGTGGCCACGCTGACATTGCATACCGCGTTGCCGTTGGGCGTGTAGCGCACCTCGGGGTCGCGGCCGAGGTTGCCGATGATCTGGACTTTGTTCAACGAGGCCATGCTGCGCTCTCCGCTGGGGAAATAGGGTGTTCGGGGCTGGTGTGCCGCGATTATCGCCCTGCGTGCCCCGCCGCACCCTCCCCCGGCACGGGGCTCCGCGGGGGAGTCGCCAGCTTCCCCCGATCAGGGGTGCCGCGGCAGCCGCACGCTGACGACGTGGCGGCCGTCGCGCCGCGCGAAATCCAGCTTGCCGCCCATTCGCGCGACCACCCGCGCCACGATCGCCAGGCCCAGGCCGGTGCCCGGCGTACCGCGCGCCGCGTCGCCGCGGGCGAAAGCCTGCAGCAGGCCCTCGCGCTGCGCCTGCGGCACGCCAGCGCCGGCGTCGCTGACCTCGATCAGCGCCGAGTCGCCTTCCTCGCGCACCAGCAGTTGCACCGGCGGCTTGCCGTGCTTGAAGGCGTTGTCGAGCAGGTTGGCGACGAGCCGCTCGACCAGCAGCGGGTGGCTGCGCACCAGCATCAGCGTGGGCGGGGCGTCGACCTGCAGTTCGGCCGCGCCGTGGCCGGTGGCCCCGGCGGCGGCGCGGGCCAGCGCGGCCAGGTCGGCGTTCTGGTCGAGCGAGAGTTCGCCGGCGCGCACATGATCGAGAAAGCTCTCGATCAACCGGTCGGCCACCTGGGTGTTGCGCACGATCGCCTCGCGCCAGTGCGCCGAGTCGGGCTCCTCGGGCAGCAGCCCGGCGGCCATGCGGATGCGCGCCAGCGGGCTGCGCAGGTCGTGCGACACGCCAGCCAGCAGGAGTGCGCGCTCGCGTTCGTGGCGCTCGAAGCGCTGCAGCAGTTCGTCATAGGCGGACTCGATGGCGGCGAGCTCGGGCGAGGCGCCATCGATGGGTGCGGCAGTGCGCGTGGGTTCGCCGGGCCGCTGCGACTGCATGCGAGCGCGCAGCTCCTCCAGCGGCCGGGTCAGCCGGCGCGTGAAGTACCAGCTCACCGCCACCAGCAGCAGCGCGCTGATCAGCACCGCCAGCAGCAGGCGGCCGGGGATCCGCGGCAGCAGCGCGATGTCGGTCAGGCCGAACCAGCGCAGGGCGCCGTCGGCCGTGCGCAGCTGCAGCCACAGCACGGCACCGCCGGCACCGCGGGCGATCACCGCGTCCTGCACCTTGAGGCCCCGGCGTGCGAGTTCGTCGTCCAGCGCGGCCATGCGCGGCGCGCCCACCGGTGCGCGCCAGGCCGGCGAAGGCCGTTTGTCGCTTCGCAGCAGCTCGCGAGGCACGGCAGGCATCGGCCCGTCGGCACCCACCGCCTGGCGCAGCGCCGGGGCCCAGCGCTCGGCCACCAGCCGTGCCACCGCAACGTTGCGCTCCACGTAGACCAGCACGCCGAACACGACCAGCAACGCGATGGCCACCAAGACCTGCAGCAGCAGCAGGCGCGCGAACAGGCTGTCGAAACGCGGCAGCTTCACGATGCGCCCGGTGCCCGCTCAGCGGGGCACGAAGACATAACCCTCGCCGCGCACGGTGTCGATCCAGTCCTTGCCGGGGCTGGCCTCACGGAGCTTGCGGCGCAGCCGCGCCACCTGCACGTCGACAGTGCGGTCCAGCGGCTTGTAGCTGCCGGCCTGCACCGCCTCGCTGAGCGCCTCGCGCGACAGCGCCTGCCCCGGCGCGCGCGCCAGTGCAGCGAGCAGCTTGTATTCGACACTGGTCAGCGCCACCGCGCGTTCATCGGCCAGCACCTCGCGCCGGAGCATGTCGATGCGAAGGCCCTCGAAGCGCAGCAGCGCGCCGTCGCTGCGGCCCGGCGCCTGGCGGCGCAGCAAGGCGCGCACGCGCGCCACCAGCTCACGCGGCTCGAAGGGCTTGGAGAGATAGTCGTCGGCACCGATCTCCAGGCCGAGCACGCGGTCCATCGGATCGCCGCGCGCGGTGAACATCACCAGCCCCAGGCCGGGCTGCGCAGCGCGCCAGCGGCGGCACAGGTCGTAACCGTTGGCGTCGGGCAGCATGACGTCGAGCAGCACCGCGTCGGGGCGCTGCTCGGCCAGTGCCCGTTCGCCGTCGCCGCCGGTCAGCACCGCATGCACCGCCCAGCCCTCGCGGCCCAGCAGCTCGGCGACCATCGCCGACAGCTCGGCGTCGTCGTCGACGATCAGGACCAGCGGTTTGGCACTCATGCGGCGGCAGTGTAGGGCGCGGAAACATCCTGTTCCCTTGCATTGCAGAACTGTCGCAATTCGTCGCGCCGCATGTGCTTCCATCGTGTCACGTGGCGCGTTCAATGGACACCTGCCACTGCACGAGGAACCAAACATGCGATTGCCACCCCAACTGCTGGCCGCGCTGGGACTGCTGATCGGCGCATCGGCCGTGTTTGCCGCCGATGCACCCGCCGGCACCTGCCGCGACGACGCGAAGAAGCATTGCGCCTCGGTGCAGCCGGGCGGCGGACGTCTGATGACTTGCCTGAAGGACAAGCAGTCCGAGTTGTCCTCCGCCTGCCAGGCGGCGCTGCCGGTGATGGAGCGCTGCGCGCAGGAAGTGAAGTCCGCCTGCGGCACGTCCGGCAAGCGCGGCATGCGCGAATGCCTGCGCAGCCAGTCCGACAAGATCAGCCCCGAATGCCGCAGCCTCGCGCCCCAGCGCTGAGGCCCCGGTTCATCCCACCCCTCTTTTCTCAGGAGTCCGATATGAAGAAGAACGCAAACGCCCGCCTCGCCCTGATCCCTGCCGCCGCCTTGCTGGCGCTGCTGGCTGCCTGCGGTGGCGGCGGCGACGACGCCGGCACGCCCGTCACCGGCGTGACCGAATCGCAGGCGCAGGCGATGAGCGCCAACAGTGCCGTCGTGCCCAGCGAGACCACCGATGCTGCGACGACGCTGCTCAGCACCACGCAAGCGGTGGTGGCCGGCGGCACGGCGAGCCAGACCTACAACTGCGTCGGCGGCGGCACGGCGATGTTCACCGCCACCGGCGGCAGCCTGGGCAGCCTGACCAACGGGCAGCTCGACGCCGGCGAGATCTACAGCGTGACCTACACCAACTGCGTCGGCAGCGCGGGCGCGGCCAGCCTGAACGGCAGCGCGACGCTGACGGTGGTGTCGGCCGCGGCCGGCGCGGTGGAAGTGACCACGAGCACCAGCGGCATCGTCATCACGCTGCCGCAGCGCGTGCTGACGCTCAACGGCACCTCCACGCTGTCGCAGACGGTGGTGACCAGCGGCGCCAGCACCACGACGACCAACCACTGGACCTCGCCGCAAATCGTGGTGACCAGCCAGCGCAATGCGCGCAACAGCACCTTCACGCTGACCGGCATCGACATCACCCGCAGCATCACCACCACCAACGGCGTGATCAGCGCGCGCAGCAGCAGCGGTACGCACACGATGAATGCGGTGCTGCCCAATGGCAACTGGACCGTCACCACCGCCACCAACGGCACGGTGAGCTTCGACGCCAACGGCGTGCCGACGCAGGGCGCCTGGACGATCACCCTGCCGAACAACCGCATTGGCGTGAGCGTGGTGCCCGGCACGCTGACCGTGACGGTGGACTTCGGCGCCGACGGCTCGATCGACCGCACCTACACCTTCACCAGCGCGACGATCGGCGCCGAGGCGGGCTGATCGATCCAGGCCCGGGAGCGGGCTGCGACAATCGCGGCTCACTCCCGCCGCCTGCCGTGCCCGTCTCCGAAGCCACCCCGACTGCCCCCACTGCCAGCACCACCGGCGGCGCGCCGCTGGCGATCCTGCAGCAGGTGTTCGGCTACCCCGCCTTCCGCGGCCAGCAGCAGGACATCATCCAGCACGTCAGCGCCGGCGGCGACGCGCTGGTGCTCATGCCCACCGGCGGCGGCAAGAGCCTGTGCTACCAGGTGCCGGCGATCGTGCGGCACCGGCGCGAGCAGGGCGTGGCGATCGTCGTCAGCCCGCTGATCGCGCTGATGCACGATCAGGTCGGCGCGCTGGAGGAAGCCGGCGTGCACGCCGCCTTCCTCAACTCCACGCTGACGCTGGACGACACGCAGAAGATCGAACGCGAGATGATGTCCGGCCGGCTCGTGCTGCTGTACGCCGCGCCGGAGCGCATCACCACGCCGCGCATGCTGGCGCAGCTCGATTCGCTGCACGAGCGCGGCCTGCTCAGCCTGTTCGCCATCGACGAGGCGCATTGCGTGAGCCAGTGGGGCCACGACTTCCGCGAAGACTATCTGGGCCTGAACGTGCTGCACGAGCGCTGGCCCGACGTGCCGCGCATCGCGCTCACCGCCACCGCCGACGACCTGACGCGCGCCGACATCATCACGCGGCTGCAGCTGCAGACGGCGCGCGTCTTCATCAGCAGTTTCGACCGGCCGAACATCCGCTACTCGATCGTCGAGAAGGACGAGGCCCGCAAGCAGCTGCTGCGCTTCCTGCGCGACGAGCACGAGGGCGACGCCGGCATCGTCTACTGCCAGAGCCGCAAGAAGGTCGAGGAGACCGCCGCCTGGCTGAACGACGAGGGCCTCACCGCGTTGCCGTACCACGCCGGGCTCGATGCCGACGTGCGCAAGCGCCACCAGGACCGTTTCCTGCGCGAGGACGGCATCGTGATGGTCGCCACCATCGCCTTCGGCATGGGCATCGACAAGCCCGATGTGCGCTTCGTCGCCCACCTCGACCTGCCGAAGAACATCGAGAGCTACTACCAGGAGACCGGCCGCGCCGGCCGCGACGGCGCACCGGCCGATGCCTGGATGGCCTACGGCCTGGCGGACGTGGTGAACCAGCGCCGCATGATCGACGAGAGCCCGGCCGAGGAGGAGTTCAAGCGCGGCCAGCGCAGCAAGCTCGACGCGCTGCTGGCGCTGGCCGAAGCGCACGACTGCCGCCGCGTGCGGCTGCTCGCCTACTTCGGCGAGGAGAGCTCACCCTGCGGCAACTGCGACAACTGCCTGAACCCGCCGGCCACCTGGGACGCGACTGAGGCTTCGCGCAAGGCGCTCTCCTGCATCTACCGCTTCCACCAGAACCGCGGCCAGCGTTTCGGCGCCGGCCACCTGATCGACGTGCTGCGCGGCAAGGTGACGGACAAGGTGACGCAGTACGGCCACGAACAGCTCTCGACCTTCGGCATTGGCGCCGATCTCTCCGAGACGCAGTGGCGCGGCGTGCTGCGCCAGCTCATCGCGCTGGGCCACCTGCGCACCGAGGGCGAATACAACACACTGGAGCTGACACCCAGCGCGCGCGAGGTGCTCAAGGGCGAGGTGGCGCTGCTGCTGCGCGTGCCCAGCGAAGCGCCGAAGCGGGGACGCACCGGCCGCGTCGCCAAGGCCGGCGGAGGCCGCGAGAAGCCCGCGCCGATCGCGCTCGACGACGACGGCCAGCGCCGCTACGCCGCGCTGAAGGCCTGGCGCGCCGAGGTGGCGCGCGAGCACAACCTGCCGGCCTACGTCGTGTTCCACGACGCCACGCTGGCCGAGATGGCGCGCGACCAGCCCGGCTCGCTCGACGAACTCGGCGGCATCAGCGGCGTGGGTGCGAAGAAGCTCGAGGCCTACGGGCGCGAGATCCTTCGCGTGCTCGGCGAGGCGGGCTGAGCGCAGCCGATCACGGCGTGACGGTGACAGCCAGCACCGTGCTGTCGGCCTCGTTGCCGGCACCGTCACGCGCCCGCGCGAACACGCGCACCTGCGTGCGGCCGTCGGCGGGCACGAACACATCCCACTCGTAGGGCGGGCCACCCACGCTGCCCAGCCGCGTCGCCGCGCTGCCGTCGAGGCGGTAGAAGGCCACCTCGTCGATGCCGCTGTCGTTGTCGGAGGCCGCAGCCACCACGCGCAACGTGCCCCCGGCAGCCACGCTGGTCTGCCCGGTGGCGATGCTCACCGAAGGCGCGTTGTCGTCGCCGTAGTCGCCCCAGCCGATGTACAGGCCGCCACCGCAGCCGGCGAGCAGCATCGGCAGCAGGGCCAAGGCAAGGAGAACGAAGCGGGCCGCGCGAGTCATGGCGGGAATGCTACGCCCGCGCGGCACTGTGCCCGGCCTCAGCCGCGTGACAGTCGCGCCAGTTCGTCACCGACGAGTTTCACGACGAGTTTGTCGAGTGTCTGCACCGAGTAGTTGCCCACGTCGTGCACGGTCTGCGTGCCCGGGCCGCTGCCCGGGTCGGCGGCGTCCTTGTAGGTGAGGAAGACGAAACGCCCGGCGGTGTACTGCGCCATCTGGCGGTAGATGTATTCGCCCACCGGATCGAGCCCGCTCGCGCCCACGGCGAACAGCTTGATGCCCTTGGCCAGCGCCGCCTGCATGTCGAGGTCGTACTGCGGGCCGCCGTAGTCCAGGTGCGGCGGCGCATCCGCCACCAGCACCACCAGACGTGTCGCATCGGTGCGCCAGCTCAGGCCGTGCACCGTCTCGTGCAGCGCCTCGTTCAGCGCCTCGGGTGTGTCGCCGCCGCCGCCGGCCTGCACGCGGGCCAGCACGTTCTGGAAGGCGCCGAGCTCGTCGGTGAAATCGTGCGTGCGCATGAGGAACGCGTCGCCGCGGTCGCGGTAGGCGACCAGGCCGTAGCAGATGTCGGGCTGGCCGGGCAGTTGCGAGATCTGCTGCGACATCGCGCGCATCGAGCTCTTCAGCTTGGCGATCTCGTCGCCCATCGAGCCAGTGGCGTCGACCATGAACACCAGGTCCAGGCGCGGGCGCTGAACTATCGGCGCGACTCCGAGCCGCACCTGCAGCGCCGCGCGCTCGCCACGAACCAGGGTCGCTCGCGTCCAGGCCGAGCCCTTGCGCACCGCCACGCCGAGCGCGCGGTCCGACACGTTAGGCGCGAGGAAGGCGCGCGGGTGCAGCCACGCACGGCCGGCGGTGTCGGTGCGGGCCCACATCACCGGCTCGGCGCGGCCGGCACGCTGCACCGCCACCTCGGCGTCGTGCACCGGGCGGCCTGCGGCATCGGTGACCTCGAGCAGGTAGCGCTCGCCGACATCGCGGTCGCGCACCGGCAGGCCGGCGTTGCGCTGGCGGTAGGCCAGGTACGCGCCGAAGTCGGCGTTGTCGTCGACCAGGCCTGCGGTCACCGTCTCGTGGCGCGGGCGCTGGCGCGGGGCAATCGACGAAGGCGCCGATTGCAAGGGCAGGTCGGCTTCGCGCTCGGCAGCATCGGCCGGTGCGGGCGCTGCGGCCACTGCCCCGGCCGGCGCCGCGGGCATGGCCGAAGGTGCCACGCTCTTGGCCGCCTCGGCGCGGCGCGAGGCGCGATCCTCGAGGGCGGCCCGGGCCGGTTCGTCGCGGCGCAGCTCGCGCGTCCTGTCGCCATGGCCGCTGTTGCCGTGCTGTCCGCCACCGGGCACCTCGCGCGTGGACGGCAGGCGGTGGCAGTGGCTGGCCTGCGGTGCATCGAAGCGCGGTGTGCCGTAGTCCTGCGGCGATGCCGGCGGGTCCTGCCAGGCCGGTGGCCAGGCCCCGGGGGTGGCGGCGTGCGCGAGAGGCGCGTCGATCACGGCCGCGCAGGCGGCCAGCAGTGCCAGTGCGGCGACGGCCGGCACGGCGGCCACGCGCAGCGGAAGGCGGGGAAGTCTCATCGGTGTTCTCCTGTGGGGGGTGAGGGGGCGCGGGGTGATACGCGGCAGGTCCCGCGACGGGGTGAACCGGCGCGAAAACAACTTGAGATCACCCCGATCGCGACCGCCGGCCGTATCAGCTGCGGATCAGGCAGACTCCCACCCGCGATGAGCTCCTCCGACGACGACACGCTGATGGCCGCCTACGCCCAGGGCGATGCGGCGGCCTTCGAGCAGCTGTACGAGCGCCACCGGCAGGCGCTGTACCGCTTCGTGCGCCGCCTGCTCGGCAGTGCCCACGCGGCGCAGACCGACGAGGTGTTCCAGGACACCTGGCTGCGCGTCGTGCAGGCGCGCTCGCGCTGGCAGCCGCAGGGCGCGAGCTTTCGCACCTGGTTGTTCACGCTCGCGCATCACCGCGCCATCGACCTGCTGCGCAAGAGCGGCCGCGAGGTCGCGATCGATGCCTTCGAGGGCGAGGACGGCGAACCCTGGCAACCCGACACGGCCGCATGGCAGCACTGGCCGGCGCCGGCTGCGGCCGCGCTGCAGGGCGACGAACTCGCCTTCTGGCGCCGCGCCGGCGAGCGGCTGCTGAGCTGCCTGGACGAACTGCCGCTGGCGCAGCGCAGCGCCTTCCTGCTGCACCACGACGACGGGCTGTCGCTCGACGACGTGGCGCGCGCGCTGGAAGTCGGCTTCGAGACGGCGAAGACGCGGCTGCGTTATGCGATGAGCAAGCTGCGCACCTGCATGGG
Organism: Rhizobacter sp. AJA081-3; assembly: GCF_017795745.1. Taxonomy (GTDB): domain Bacteria; phylum Pseudomonadota; class Gammaproteobacteria; order Burkholderiales; family Burkholderiaceae_C; genus Piscinibacter. The sequence goes on from NZ_CP059067.1 coordinate 4,780,449, forward strand.
CGCCTACCTCGCGCCGGAGTCGAGATGAGCACGCCTGACGACGACAAGGTACCGCGCGACGACTGGTTGCGCCAGGCGCTGCGCCATGCGCCCGACGCCGACGCGGCGCCTTCGCGCAAGGTCGACGAGAACATCCTGCGCATGGGCCGCGCCGCCGTGGCGCCGCGCGTCGAACGGCCGGTTCAGGCGACGCCGGCACCGCTGCCCGCGTCCGGCGGCTGGGGCGACGGCATCGCCACGCTGTGGGCGTGGCTCGCGCGGCCGCCGGTCGCGACCGGTTTCGCCGGCGTGATGGTGGCCACCCTCGTCGGCGTGATGTGGTGGGGCCGCAGCCCCGAGGAGATGCAGCCGCCGCAGGAAGTGCCCGTTGCCGCGGCGCCGGCGACCCCCTCCGAGCGGGCTGCCGAGCCGGCCGCGCCACCGGCGGCCACCGCGGCGCTGCCCGACGCCGCCCGCAAGGCGGCCGATGCCGCCCGCGTGGCCGCGGCGACACCCGCTGCCGAGGCTCCGGCACGCAAGATGGCCGCGGCGCCCGCCACACCGGCCGCGCCACCGCCCAAGGCCGAGGGCCCGGTGGTGGTGGCCGCCGCGCCGCCGGCACCAGCCCCCGCGGCGATGCCGGCCGCTCCTGCCGCACAGAACGCCGCCGCGGCCGACATGGCAACGCGCGCACGCGAAACCGCCGAACGCCGCGACCTGGCGGCGGCCAAGTCGGCCGCGCCCGCCGGCGCCGTGGCACCGCAGCAGGCTGAAGCCGCTGCCCCGAGTGCCCTGGCCGGCCGCGCCGCAGCGGCCTCCACCGCGCTCGAGACCCCCGGCTTCAGCAACCTGCGCTTCGAGATCCGTCGCAAGCCGGAAGCCTGGACCTGGACGCGCGACGACGGCGCGCCACGCCCGATGGACGAGGCCACCGAAGCCTGGATCGCCCAGACCGACCGCAGTGCGCGCACGGTGTGGCAGGCCGGCGCCGTGGGCGCCGATCAATCGACCACGACGCTGCGCTTCACGCGCGACGGCGTCGTGCGCGCGGTGCTGCGCCTGGGGCCCACCGGCATGCGGCTCACGCGCGGCGGCAAGACCGAGTCCGCCGAGCTCTCGCGCGGGCAGGCGGCGGCGCTGCTCTCCTCGCTCGACGCGCTCGGCCCCTGAAGGCAGGCAGGCCGCGTCGGCCCGCGTCGTTATCATGGGCGGTTTGCGCCCCCGCGACCCGATGCCGACCCCTCCCGCGCCCGCCAGTCCGCCCCTCCGCGCGGAATCGCCCATGATCCGGGTGCGCGGCGCGCGCACGCACAACCTGAAGAACATCGACCTCGACATCCCGCGCCACCAGCTGGTGGTGATCACCGGGCTGTCGGGCTCGGGCAAGTCCAGCCTCGCCTTCGACACGCTCTACGCCGAGGGCCAGCGCCGCTACGTCGAGAGCCTGTCAGCCTACGCGCGGCAGTTCCTGCAGTTGATGGACAAGCCCGATGTCGACGTGATCGAGGGCCTGTCGCCGGCGATCAGCATCGAGCAGAAGGCGACCTCGCACAACCCGCGCTCGACTGTCGGCACCGTCACCGAGATCCACGACTACCTGCGCCTGCTCTACGCGCGCGCCGGCACGCCCTTCTGCCCCGACCACGACCTGCCGCTGCGCGCGCAGAGCGTCAGCCAGATGGTCGACGCCGCGCTCGCATTGCCCGAGGGCACCAAGTTGATGGTGCTGGCACCGGTGGTGCGCGACCGCAAGGGCGAGTTCGTCGAGCTGTTCGCCGACATGCAGGCGCAGGGCTACGTGCGTTTCCGCGTCGACGGCGCGGCGTACGAAGCCGCCGACGTGCCCAAGCTGAAGAAGGCCGAGAAGCACGACATCGATGTCGTCATCGACCGCGTGAAGATCCAGCCCTCGGGCCTGCAACAACGCCTGGCCGAAAGCTTCGAGGCGGCGCTGCGCATCGCCGAGGGCCGCGCCATCGCGCTGGAGATGGACACCGGCGCCGAGCACCTGTTCTCCAGCAAGTTCGCCTGCCCGGTGTGCAGCTACTCGCTGCCCGAGCTGGAGCCGCGCCTGTTCTCGTTCAACTCGCCGGTGGGCGCCTGCCCGAGCTGCGACGGCCTGGGCCAGGTGACGGTGTTCGACGCCGAGCGCGTGGTCGCCTTCCCCTCGCTGAGCCTGGCCAGTGGTGCGGTGAAGGGCTGGGACCGCCGCAACGCCTACACCTTCTCCTTGCTCGAGAGCGTGGCGCGGCACTACGACTTCGACATCGACCTGCCCTTCGAGGAGCTGCCGAAGAAGGCCCGGCAGGTGCTGCTGCACGGCTCGGGCAGCGAGGACGTGGAGTTCGTCTACCAGGCCGAAGGCGCCAAGGGCAAGCAGCGCGTGGTCAAGCGCTGGCACCCGTTCGAAGGCATCCTGCCGAACTTCGAGCGGCGCTTTCGCGAAACCGATTCCGCTGCCGTGCGCGAAGATCTCGTGCGCTACCAGAGCGCCAAGCCCTGTCCCGACTGCCAGGGCACGCGGCTGCGGCGCGAGGCGCGCAACGTGTTCCTCGTCAATGGCGACGAGGCGAAAGACACGCCGCGCGAGCCGATCTACCGCGTCGAGCACTTCACGCTGCGCGAGTGCCTGGCCTACTTCGAGTCGCTCACGCTGGCCGGCAGCAAGGCCGAGATCGCCGACAAGGTGGTGCGCGAGATCCGCTCGCGGCTGAAGTTCCTCAACGACGTCGGCCTGAACTACCTCAGCCTGGACCGCAGCGCCGACAGCCTGTCCGGCGGCGAGGCGCAGCGCATCCGGCTGGCCTCGCAGATCGGCTCGGGCCTGACCGGCGTGATGTACGTGCTCGACGAGCCGAGCATCGGGCTGCACCAGCGCGACAACGAGCGGCTCATCGGGACGCTGCGCCACCTGCGCGACCTGGGCAACAGCGTGCTCGTCGTCGAGCACGACGAAGACGCGATCCGCGCCGCCGACCACGTGATCGACCTCGGCCCCGGCGCCGGCGTGCACGGCGGGCGCATCATCGCGCAAGGCACCGCCGACGAGGTGGCGGCGAACCCGGAATCGCTGACCGGCCGCTACCTCGGCCGCGTGCTGAAGATCGCCGTGCCGGCCCAGCGCCGTACGCTGGCCGACACCACCGACCCGCAGCGGCTGAAGATCACCGGAGCGCGCGGCAACAACCTCAAGAACGTCGACGTCGACATCCCCGTGGGCCTGTTCACCTGCGTGACCGGCGTGTCGGGCTCGGGCAAGAGCACGCTGGTCAACGACACGCTGTACGCCGCGGTGGCGCGCAAGCTCTACAACTCGCACACCGAGGCCGAGCCGCACGATTCGATCGAGGGGCTGGACGCCTTCGACAAGGTCATCAACGTCGACCAGAGCCCGATCGGCCGCACGCCGCGCAGCAACCCGGCCACCTACACGGGCCTGTTCACGCCCATCCGCGAGCTGTTCGCCGAGGTGCCGGCGGCGCGCGAACGCGGCTACGGACCGGGGCGCTTTTCCTTCAACGTGGCCGGCGGGCGCTGCGAGGCCTGCCAGGGCGACGGCGTACTGAAGGTGGAGATGCACTTCCTGCCCGACGTCTACGTGCCTTGCGACGTCTGCCACGGCCGGCGCTACAACCGCGAGACGCTGGAGGTGCTCTACAAGGGCAAGAACATCACCGAGGTGCTCAACCTCACGGTGGAAGACGCGCACGGCTACTTCAACGCCGTGCCGAACATCGCGCGCAAGCTGCAGACGCTGCTCGACGTCGGCCTGGGCTACATCCGCCTCGGCCAGAGCGCGACCACGCTGTCCGGCGGCGAGGCGCAGCGCGTCAAGCTGGCGTTGGAGCTCAGCAAGCGCGACACCGGCCGCACGCTGTACATCCTCGACGAGCCGACGACCGGGTTGCACTTCGCCGACATCGACCTGCTGCTCAAGGTGCTTCACCAGCTGCGCGACGCCGGCAACACCATCGTGGTGATCGAGCACAACCTCGACGTCATCAAGACCGCCGACTGGATCATCGACATGGGCCCCGAGGGCGGCGCCGGCGGCGGCCTGGTGATCGCTCAGGGCACGCCGGAAGACGTGGCCGCGAACCCGGCGAGCCACACCGGGCGCTACCTGGCGCCGCTGCTGGCCGGCTGAATCCCGATCAAGCGCCGGTTGAGCGGCGCGCAGGGTCTTCCTGCGGGTGGCTAGACTGCGCCCGAACAACGAGAGGAGACACGAATGACCCTGAGCGTCGACTACTACTTCGCCCCCAACTCGCCCTGGACCTACCTCGGCCACCAGCGCCTCGCCGAAATCGCCCGCGCTGCCGGCGCAACGATCAACGTGCTTCCGGTGGACCTGGGCGGCAAGGTGTTCCCGGTGTCCGGTGGGCTGCCGCTGTCCAAGCGCGCGCCGCAGCGCCAGGCCTACCGCCTGATCGAGCTCAAGCGCTTCAGCGAGTATCTCGGCCAACCCATCGTGCTGCAGCCGAAGTTCTTCCCGGTGAACGCCGACGATGCCGCCAAGCTGATCATCGCGGTGGACATGCACGACGGCTGCGACGCCGCGATGCGCATTGCCGGGCGCATCCTGCGCGGCGTGTGGGTCGACGAGCGCAACATCGCCGACGCACGCGACCTGGCGAAGATGCTGGAAGAAGAGGGCCTGCCGGCGCGCCGGCTGGACGACTCGATGAGCCAGGCCGTGCACGTGCGCTACGAGCAGGACACGCAGCGCGCCATCGACGCCGGCGTGTTCGGCGCGCCCAGCTACGTCATCGACGGCGAGCTCTTCTGGGGCCAGGATCGCCTGGACTTCGTGCAGCGCCGCCTGGCGCGGGGCTGATGGCCATGCGGCGCCACCTTCTGGCCGCGGCCGCGCTGCTGACCGCCGGCGCGGCCGCGGCGCAGAGCTACACCGGCCCGATCTTCGACGCTCACCTGCACTACAACGAGGAGGCGTGGATGTCGGCGCATCCGGTCGACGATGCGCTGGGCCGCATGCAGCGCAGCGGCGTGCGCGCGATCGTCGCCAACAGCCGGCCCAACGACGGCACCAAGTCGCTGGCCAGCGCGCGCGACAAGACCCGCGCCGCCGGCGTGACGGTGGTGCCCTTCATCCGCCTGTACCGCAACCGCGCCGACTACACCGGCTGGTTCCAGGACGAGACGATCTACGAGATGGTGCAGCGCGAGCTGGCCGCCGGCACCGACAGCGGGCCCTACCGCGGCATCGGCGAGTTCCACCTCTACGACAGCGCCAACGCCAACGGCCCGGTGGCGCGCAAGCTGATGAAGCTGGCGCAGGACAAGGAGCTGGCCGTGCTCGCCCACGTGGACGACAGCGCCATCGACCTGCTGATGGCGCATGCGCCGAGCGTGCGGCTGATCTGGGCGCACACCGGCATCGGCGGCGCACCGGCCGAGCGCGTGCGCGCGCTGCTGGCGAAGTACCCGAAGCTGATGGGCGAGCTGTCGTACCGGCCGGGCCTGACGGAGTCGGGCGGTGGCCTGAGCGCCGAATGGAAAGCGCTGCTCACAGCCCACTCGGAGCGTTTCCTGGTCGGCTCGGACACCTGGGTGAACGCGCGCTGGGCCGGCTACGAAGGCCTGATGAGCGATGCGCGGCGCTGGCTGGCCGACCTGCCCGAACCGGCAGCCAGGCGCATCGCGTGGGACAACGGCGCGCGTCTGTTCGGCCTGCCGCCGAACGCCGCGCCGCGCTGAAACGAAAAAGCCGGCGCAAGCGCCGGCTTCCAGTCCGCGAGGCCGGAAGGCCGCGGCAGGCTTTACTTCAGGTGCGCGTTGACGTACTTCGTCAGTTCGAACATCGAGACCTGAGCCTGCTTCACGACTTCCTTCAGCTTCGCGTCGGCGTTGATGAGGGTGCGCTTGACCTTGTCTTGCAGGCCGTGCTTCTTGATGTACTCCCACACCTTCTTCGTCACCTCGGTGCGCGGCAGCGGCTTGTCGCCGATGATCGCGGCGAGCGCGGCGCTCGGCGTCATCGGCTTCAGGAACGCCGCGTTCGGGGTGCGCTTCTTGGCGGGGGCCTTCTTGGCCGGAGCCTTCTTCGCGGGAGCCGCCTTCTTGGCCGGAGCGGCCTTCTTGGCCGGGGCCTTCTTCGCCGGTGCCGCCTTCTTGGCCGGGGCCTTCTTCGCTGCCGCCTTTTTCGCGGGAGCCTTCTTCGCAGTTGCCATGTTGATTCTCTCCATCAAAGTTTGTTGATGTGCCCGGGATGGGCGAGAGTCGCGTGGACTCTCATTTCTCCATAGCACCGTGCGGAGCGAATGGTAATGCGTCAGTGCTGCATTGAGAAGCAGTTTTCACTCGAAGAATGATGTTCTTGTCGAGGTAGATGGTGCTTTTGTCGCTCTTGAACGTCACCTAGGGCGCTCCCAGGAGGCTCCCAGGGCGCTCGAAGAGCAGTTCTCGACGTGCATCGGCGAGCGTCGCGCAGCCCGAAAGTGCCATCGCGATCTCGAGTTCATCGCGCAGCAGGCGCAGTGCGTGAGCCACGCCCTGCGCTCCCGCGACGGCCAGCGCAAGGACGTACGGGCGGCCGATCAGCACCGCTCGCGCGCCCAGTGCGATGGCCTTGAGCACGTCGGTGCCGCGGCGGATGCCGCCATCCACCAGCAACGGTACGGCGCCGCCGACCGCATCGGCCATGCGCGGCAGCGCCCACGCGGTGGGCAGCGCGGTGTCGAGCGTGCGGCCGCCATGGTTGGAGACGATCAATCCGTCCACGCCTTGCGCCAGGGCAAGGCGCGCGTCGTCTGGATGCATCACGCCCTTGAGCAGCAAGGGCAAGCGCGTCGCGCCGCGCAGCCAGGCCACGTCGTCCCATGAAGTCGCGGCCTGTAGCAGCCCGCCGCAGAGTTCGCCGCCGCGCGGCATCGGCGGTGCGCCGTGCAGGTGGACCGCCGACACGTCGGCCGGCAGCCGGAAGCCGGTGCGCCGCTCGCGGTCGCGCGCGCCGTGCACCGGGGCATCCACCGTCAGCATCAGCGCCTCGAAGCCGGCAGCCTCGGCACGCCGCACCAGCGCGAGGTCGAAACCGCGGTCACCCTGCAGGTAGATCTGGAACCACAGCGGCCCGCGCTGCGCGTCGTCGCGCACCGCACCGGCGACGTCTTCCAGCGGCGTGCTCGACTGCGTGCTGAGCACCAGACCCGCGCCCTGCGCCGCCGCGGCGAGCGCGCTGCCGAGCTCGCCGTGCGGATGCGCCAGGCGCTGGTACGCCACCGGCGCGAGCAGCAGCGGGTGCGCCAGCGTGCGGCCGAGCAGTTCGACGCGCGTGTGGCCATGGGCCAACGGCCGCAGAACGCGCGGCTGCAGCCACAGAGCGTTCCAGGCCTCGCGGTTGGCGCGCAGCGTGGTCTCGTCGGCCGCGCCGCCGGCGAAGTAGGCCCAGGCGTTCGCGTCCAGCATCTCGCGAGCGCGACCTTCGTAGTCGTCCATGCACACCGGCAGCGTTTGGTCGGCGCTCACGTGTCGGCCCACATTCGCAGGAGGTTGTGGTACGTGCCGGTGAGCGCCACCGCCTCGTCGCTCTCGCCGTCGCGCGAGCGCAGGCGCATCAGCGCCCTGTCCATGTCGTGCAGCAGGCGGCGCTGCTCGTCGCTGCGCACCATGCTCTCGATCCAGAAGAAGCTGGCCAGCCGCGCGCCGCGCGTGACCGGCTCGACGCGGTGCACACTGGTGCCGGGGTAGGCCACCGCATCGCCGGCGGCGAACTTGACGCGCTGCTCGCCGAAGGTGTCGGCGATGACCAGCTCGCCGCCGTCGTAGTGCTGGGGCTCGGCGAGGAACAGCGTGCAGCTGATGTCGGTGCGCACCCGCACGCCCGTGCCCGGCGCATAGCGCACCGCCTTGTCGACATGGTCGCCATACGTGTTGTGCGCGCCCTCGTAGCGGTTGAACATCGGCGGGAAGATCTTCTTCGGCAGCGTGGCCGAGAAGAACAGCGGGTGCTTCTCGAGCGCGCCGAATACCAGCGCCTGCAGCGCCAGCGCCTGCGCGCAGGTGGCGGGCAGCTGCAGGTTGTTCTTCACGCGCGCGGCCTGCACGCCGGCAGTGAGCTCGCCAGGCTCCCAGGGGGCGCCCTCGAGCAGCTGGCGGGCCCGGGCCAGCGCCTCGGGCGCCAGCACGGCGGGGATGCGGATCAACATCGTGGGTGCGGGCGCTAGAACCTGAAGCTCGCGGTGGCCTGGATCAGGCGGCCGGGGCCGGGGATGTAGTGACCCGTGTAGAGCTGATCGGCGTAGAGCTTGTCGGTGAGGTTGCTCACGTTGATCTTGTAGACGAGCCGTTCGGGCAAGGCGGTGAATTCGGCCATCAGGTCGGCGGTGACGAAGCGAGGCGCCGCGAAGCCCGGGTTGCGGATCGGCGTCTGGCTCGAGCGCGCGTTCAGGCCGCCGCCCACGCGCAGGGCCGGCGACAGCTTGTAGGTGCTCCAGATCGTGCCGGAGTGCCGCGGCGTCAGCGAAGGGCGCGTGCCCTGCCCTTCGGAGCCGGCCACGCCCTGGTCGATCTTCGCCACCGGGATCCACATGTAGGAGCCGTACACCTCCCAGGCCGGCGTGATGCGTCCGGTCAGGTCGAGCTCGATGCCGGCGGCATGTCGCTTGCCCGACAGCGTGACCAGGTTCACCAGCGGGTCGGTGTTGCGCTCGTGCAGCTTGGTGGTGCGGAAGATCGCCGCGCGACTGGTGAAGTGGCCGTCGGCCGAGTCGATGCGGGCGCCGAGCTCGACGTTGACCGACTGCTCGGGCGGGATGTCGGCGTTGGCAGCGCTGAGGGAATAGGCCTCGCCCGAGGTGTTGAACGAGGTCGCGCCCGACAGGTGGAAGCTCATCCGCGGCGACGGCTGGTACAGCAGGCCCAGGCGCTTGCTGACTTCGGAGACCTTCATCGAGTAGCTGGCGGTGGTTTGCGGCCCGGGCGCGTTGGCGGGGATCGCGAAGCTGTCGTAGGCGCCGACAAGGTAGTCGTATCGCAGTCCGGCGAGCAGCTTCCAGTCGGGCATGAACTCGACCAGATCCTGCACGTAGACACCCGCCGCCTTCGACGTGTAGGTGCTGGCGCGGCGCAACACCCGCGCGTCTTCCGCGATGGCGGCGCCGTCGTCGGGCGTGCCGACGGTGGTGCTCGGCTTGGTCAGCGTGACGCCGCCCTGCGCGGCGCTGCGCGCGGCGAGCACTTCCTTCTCTTCGCGGGCGAAGTCGGCGCCGGCCTGAACTTCGTGGCCCATGCCGCCCGCCTGGAAGCGCGTGCTCAGGTCGCTCTGCGCATGGATCGTGTCCATGTCCTGGATCTTCAGCTGCGTGCCGCGGTTGATCACGGTGCCGGGGCCGAAGCTCGCCAGGCTCACGCCCAGCCCGCTGGGCTGCAACGCGGCGGCAGCGAAGCGCACCGTGCCGGCGCGCTGATCGCGCTCGTAGGCGCCCCGGCGCAGCCGGCTGACCAGCTCGGTGCCGGCGCCGAAGCGGTGGGTGTGCGTGGCGGTGAGCGTCTGCGCGCCGCCGGCATTGCGGTCGCTGGCCATGCCGTAGTAGGCCGAGGGCGAGATCGGCAGCAGCGTGCTGTCGGACACCGCAGAGCCGAGCGTCGGCCGGATCCACGGCATGCCGTAGTTCATGCCGTTGTCGTTGTCGAGCACGTAGGCGCCGACGGAGAACTCGTCGCGCTCGCCGATGCCCCAGCGGTAGGTGACGGCTGCGCCGCGTTTGTCCAGGCTCGTGCCGGCGCCGTTGTTGTCGGCCTTCGTGACCATGGTGCCCAGGCGCAACGCACTGCTCTCGCCGAGTTTCAGGTTGAAGTCACCCACCGCGCGGACGTAGGCATGGTTGCCCATCGTCACGTCGACCTGGTTCTCGTCGATCAGCCGCGGCACCTTGGTGACCTGGTTCACCGCGCCGCCGGTGGAGCCGCGCCCGAACAGCATCGATGCGGAGCCGCGCAGCACCTCGAGGCGGTCGAGAAAGAAGGTGTCGCGCTCGTAGAAGGCCGGGTCGCGCATGCCGTCGACGAACACGTCGCCGGTGGCCTGCAGCGAGAAGCCGCGCAGGCGGATGTCCTCCTCGCCGCCTTCGGCCGCGAGGAAGCTGATGCCCGAGGTGTTCTTCAGCACGTCCTTCATGGTGTCGAGGTTGCGGTCGTCGATCAGCTTCTCGGTCACCACCGTCACCGACTGCGGGATGTCGCGCAGCTCCTGCTGGCCCTTGCCGATGCGCGTCTCGGTGGCTCGGTAGGCGTCGCGGCCGGCGGCCTCGGCCTGCGCGCGCACCTTGATCGGTGCCAGGGTGGCTTCGTTCGCCGTTGCGGCCGGCATCTGCGCCTGCGCGCCGCCGAGGGCGAAGCCGAAGCCGGCGGCCAGGGCACCCAGCGGCAGCAGCGCCGTGCCGGCAGGGCGGGGAAGGGAAGTCTTGTCGAGATCAGGGCGTCGCATGGCGCTCTCCGTGTGAGGGTGGGCACGGGCTGGCGCTGGCGGGCTGGTGCGAAGGTCGATGAAATTTGGCGGCGGCTACTTGGTGAGAATCAGCTTCCCGAGGGCGGTCTGGCGCAGGCGGTAGAGCACGCCGTGGTGCTCGATGAGCAGTTCGTTCGCGCCGCGCAGCAGCAGTGCGCTGTCGATGCGCTGCGGCAGCGCGCCCGAGAGCGCGGGCGCGGCTTCGAGACGAATTGGGGGCTCGGGCCGCTTCGGAGCGTCCATGGCTCAGCGGCCCGTCGCGGGTTCGCTGACGAAGCCGACTTTCGTGAGCCCGGCACGCGAGGCATCGGCCAGCGTCTGCGCGACAACGCGATACGCCACCGACTGGTCGGCGCGCAGGTGCACCTCGGGCTGCGGCTGCTTGAGGCTCGCGGCCACGAAACGCTGCGCCGCCTCGGCGCGGCTGATCGCTTCGCCGTTCCAGTGCAGCACGCCCGCGGCGTCGATGGCGAAGTCGATCTTGTCGGGCTTGAGCTGGTTCTCCTGCGCGCTGGCGCGCGGCAGCTCCAGCTTGACGGCATGGGTGAGCAGCGGCGCGGTGATGATGAAGATCACCAGCAGCACCAGCATCACGTCGATCAGCGGCACCATGTTGATGTCGGCCATCGGCGCGCCGGCGCTCTTGGAGTCGAAGCTGGCAAAGGCCATGTCGCGCTCCTCAGGCCGCCGCCGGTCGGTGGGGCAGCGTGCGCACGCTGGCATTGCCGGCAGGTGCCGGGGCTGCACTCAGCGGCTGGCCCATCGACACGAAGGTGTGCAACTCGTAGGCGAAGGCGTCGAGCCGCGACACCATCACGCGGTTGGCCCGCGTGAGCCAGTTGTAGCCCATCACCGCCGGGATCGCGACGGCCAGGCCCAGGCCCGTCATGATCAGCGCCTCGCCCACCGGGCCGGCCACCTTGTCCAGCGTGCCGGCGCCGCTCATGCCGATCGCCACCAGCGCGTGGTACACGCCCCAGACGGTGCCGAACAGGCCGACGAAAGGCGCGGTGGCGCCCACCGTGGCCAGCACCGCCAGGCCGTTGTCGAGCCGGGTGGTCTGTTCGTCGAGCACCTTCTTGATGGTGCGGGTGACGAAGTCGCTCGCGCTGCCTGCCTCTTCGAGCCTGGCCGCGCCGTAGCGGGCGTGGTGCGACTGCGCATGCATGGCATGGCTCGTGAGGTGCGAGAACGGATCGCGCGCGCCGTGGGTGGCGATCTCGGCGGCCACCGCGTCCAGCGAGGTGGCGTTCCAGAAGAAGTCCAGGAAGGCGCGGCTGCGCCCGCGGCGCAGCACCAGCGTCAGCCCCTTGATCGCCAGGATGACCCAGGACACGACGGACATCAGCACCAGGATCGCCAGCAGCGTCTTGCCGACGGCATCGCTTTGCGCGATGAAGTGGCTGAAGCCCAGGGTCGTTTCGGCATTCACGTTATCTCTCCAGTTCGAAAGGAATCGGGATGCGCGCCCAGCCCGCTGTGGGCGCGCCGTTCTCGCTGTAGGGCTTGAAGCGCGCGCGCTGCACGCCGGCCAGCGCCGCGTCGTCCAGCCGCGCGAAACCCGACGACTGCGCCAGCTGCACGCTGCGCGGCAGGCCGGCTTCGTCGACATAGACGCGCACCACCACCAGGCCGGCTTCGCCCAGCCGCCGCGACAGGCGCGGGTACTCGGGTGCGGGCGCCTCGAGGTACTGGATCGCCGAGGCCGGGATGTTCTTCGGCGGCGGTGGGGCGGGCAGGGCCACGGGCGCAGGCGGCGCAGGAGCGGCCACGGCCGCGACCGGCGGCACCGGCTCGAGTTCCGGCGCGGGCGCGATGAACACCGCTGGGGCCGGTGCCGGCGGGGCGCTGATCAGGGGCGCGGCGGGCGTGGGCTTCTTCGGCAGCCGCGCCGGTTCGGGCGGCGGCGGTGGCGCGGGCAGCATCGGCTGCGGCGGCGCAACCAGCGAGACGAACATCGGCGCGGCCTCGTCCAGCGCCTGCCGCACCGCCGGCACCTGCAAGGCCGCGTAGACGCCCACGCCGTGCAGCGCGACGATGCCCAGCACCACCGTGCGCCGCGCGCCGGGGCCGAGGCCGTCGTGGCGCTGCAACGGCACTCGGCGGGAGCGCAGTGGAGGGCTGGGCGCGAGCGAAGACATGCGAACGATCGTAACACGAACGATTCGCATTTAGAAGTAGCCTGCGCAAACGCTGCGCTGGCCACCTCGGCACCCAGCCCGGAGCGTTCAGCGTTCGGGCACTGCGATGCGCGGCGCCGTCTTCACGCTCCACACCATCGTGATGGCCAGGATCGCCACCACCACGCCGAGCGACACGAGCACCGGGATCTTGTAGATGTCGATCAGCATCATCTTCGTGCCGATGAACACCAGGATCACCGCCAGGCCGTAGCTGAGCAGGTGGAACTTCGCGGCCATCGCGGCGAGCAGGAAGAACATCGCGCGCAGGCCGAGGATGGCGAAGATGTTCGACGTGAGCACGATGAACGGGTCGTCGGTGATGGCGAAGATCGCCGGGATCGAATCGACCGCGAAGATCACGTCGGTGATGCCCACCAGCGCCACCACCATCAGCAGCGGGGTGGCGATGCGCTTGCCGTTCTCGACGGTCCAGAACTTCTCGCCGTCGAATCCCTTCGAGACCGGCAGCACGCGGCGCAGCAGCTTCAGCGCCGGGTTGTCGTCCAGGTTCTGCTCCTTGCCCGCGGCCCACCACATCTTGATGCCGGTGAGCAGCAAGAAGGCGCCGAACACATAGAGCACCCAGTGGAACTGCGCGATCAGCCAGCCGCCCACGAGGATCATCACGGTGCGCAGCACGATCGCACCCACGATGCCGTACATCAGCACCCGCTTCTGGTAGGCCGGCGGCACCGAGAAGTAGGTGAAGATCATCAGGAAGACGAAGATGTTGTCGACGGCGAGCGACTTCTCGATCAGGTAGCCGGTGAGGAACTCGAACGCGCGGGTGTTCGCCGCGGCGGCGATGGCGGGATCGTCATGCGTCTTCAGCGCCCACCAGAACAAGGCATTGAAGGCCAGGCTGAGCAGCACCCAGACGATGGACCACTTGATGGCCTCGGGCACCGTGACTTCGTGGGCGCCCTGCTTGCGCAGCACCACGAAGTCCACGAACAGTGCCACCAGCACCGACACGATGAAAAACGCCCACAGCCAATCCGGCGCAACAGTCGTCATTGCAAGACTCCCAGCTTCGACACTCACGATCGGCGGCATGGCTGCCGCCGGAAGGGGTGCCGAAGAGTCTTGCGGGGGTCCGGCGGATGCGAGGCACCGGCTGGAACTGCGAGCCCGGCCGACAGCCTGGCGGCTGCCGACGAATTGACGGGCTGCGCGACGGCATGGCGCCGTTCGCTACTCCCCCTTCAGCGGAGCGGATTTTGCCCGCGAACCGCTTGTCCCCATGAGTTTTGCGGGAATGGCGCTATTCTTGCCGCCATGAAGATCCTCGTCCGCTGGCTCCTGCTGGCCGCCGCCTTGCTGCTGGTGGCCTACCTCTACCCCGGCGTGGCCATCACGAGCTTCGGCTCGGCGATGATCGCGGCCTTCGTGATCGGCGTGTTCAACACGCTGCTGCGGCCCATCCTGGTGCTGCTCACCCTGCCGGTCACGCTGCTGACACTGGGCCTGTTCCTGTTCGTCATCAACGCCTTGATGTTCTGGGCCGCGGCCCAGGTGCTCGATGGCTTCGCCGTCAACGGCTTCGTGGCGGCGCTGATCGGCTCGCTGATCTACAGCCTGATCGGCATGGTGATCGACGTCGCGATGGAACGGCTGTTCTCTCGGCCCTCAGCCGCCTGATCGACGCGCTGCCGCGGCGGCCTTGACCACCGCGCCGCGCACCTCGAAGCGCACCGTCTGCAGCACGCGGCCGCCCGGGCCGAGCAGCGAGAGCTCGTGCCGTCCTGGCCATGGCGACCACGCGAGCGACGAACCCTGCCCGACACACCGGCCGTCGAGCACCCAGGTGCCGTGCTCGCCCTCGAAACGGATCTGCTGCGCCGCCGGCGGGATGTCGGGGTCGAGCGCGTATCGGCTGCCGTCGCGCGGGCTGACGATGCCGAAGACCCGCTGCGGCACGAGCTGGCTGCTGTCGCGCTGACGCGATTGTTCGGTGCCGGCGATGAAGACTTCGTCGCGCGGCGCCTCGCGCTTGGATTCGAAGGCGACGCGTGTGGCGACCACGCCTGCCGGTCGCGCCGGCGCCTTCGACGGCCGTCCCTCGTGCAGCCGCGTCATCAGCGTGTGCCAGATCGGCGCCGCGCCGCTGACGCCGCTGACATCGTGCATCGGCTCGCCGCTGGCGTTGCCGACCCACACGCCGACGGTGTGGCGGTCGGTGAAGCCGACGCACCAGTTGTCGCGCAGGTCCTTGCTGGTGCCGGTCTTCACCGCCGCAAAGCCGCGCGTGGCCAGCGCGCTGGCCAGGCCGAAGGTGCGCGCGCGCGCGCCGTTGTCGGCCAGGATGTCGGCCACCAGGTGCACGGCCGCCTCATCAGCCACGCGGCGTGACGACGCCGCGGCGGACGGCGTGGCGCGCAGCCGTGGCGCGCTGGCCAGGCCACCGTTGGCCAGCGACCGATACGCATTGGTCAGCGCGAGCAGCGTGACGTCGGCACTGCCCAGCGCCAGCGCCTGACCGTGATAACCAGCGGACTCGCTCACCGACAGCCCGAAGGCATTGAGCCGCGCGAACAGCGCGTCCGGCCCGAGCATCGCGCCCACGCGCACCGCCGGCACGTTCAGGCTGGCGCCCAGCGCGGTGCGCGCGCTCACCCAGCCCTTGAATTCGCGGTCGTAGTTCTGCGGCAGGTACAGGCCCGAGGCCGTGGCGATCTGCGCCGGCGAATCGTCGAGCAGACTGGCTGGCGTGATCAGGCGTTTCTCGAAGGCCAGCGCATAGACGAAAGGCTTGATGGTCGAGCCCGGCTGGCGCCGCGCGAGCACGCCATCGACCTGCGCCGCCGCCGAGGTGCCGCCGTTCGCGCCGACCCACGCGAGCACCGCGCCGCTGGCGTTATCGAGCACGACGATGGCGCCGTCCTCGACGTTGCGGCCGCTCAGCTCCGCGAGCTGGTGGCGTAGCGTCTCGATGGCCAGGCGCTGCACACCCGCGTCGAGCGTGCTGCGCTGCACCGCCGGGCCTTGTACATCGATGGCCTGGCGCGCGAAGTGCGGCGCCAATTGCTCGCCCAACGGCATGCCGCCGCCGCGCGACAGCGCGGCACGCGTCTGCAGTTCGATGCCGGCGCAGCTGCGCTGCTGCAGCGCCAGCACCTCGCAGGCGCGCTGCGCGACGCGCTCCGGCGGCGCGTTCGGCGCGCGCACCAGCGCGGCGGTGATGGCGGCCTCGGTGCCGTCCAGTCCGCTGGCGTGCTTGCCGAACAGGGTCTGCGCCAGCGCGGGCACACCGACCAGCTCGCCGCGCAACGGCACGGCGTTGAGATACGCCTCGAGGATCTGGCTCTTCTTCCATTGCCGCTCGAGCTGCGTCGCCGTGACAGCCTGGCCGATCTTCTGCACCACGCTGCGGCCCGCGGCCGGGCGCGCGAGGCCGTCGTCGATCAGGCCGGCGAGCTGCATCGTGAGCGTCGAGGCGCCGCGCGTGCGCGTGTTCCACAGGTTGGCCCAGGCGCTCGAAGCCACCGCCTGCCAGTCGACGCCGCTGTGCTCGTGGAAACGTTTGTCCTCGCTGAGCACGATGGCGCGAAGCAAGGCCGGCGAGGTGTCGGCCAGCGGCACCCAGGGCAGCCGGCGCACCGACTTGTCGACACGCAAGGTCTGCACCGGCACGCCATGGCGGTCGAGCAACGTGATCTCGGACGGCCGGTGCGCGGTGCGCACCTCGTCGAAACTTGGCAGCGCCAGCGCCGCCGCGGGCAGCGCGCAGCACAGCGCGAGCAGCGCGCGTTTCACGGCGCCACCTCCACCGCCGCGTTCGGCAACTCGCCGAAGGTCTCGGGCGCGTACATCGCCTCGACACGCGTGGGAGGCAGCGCAAAGCGGCCGGGGTTGTTCAGCCGCACGGTGTACTCGATGACGTGCCTGCCGCGCGGCAGGTATTCGAAGTAGCTGCGGAAGGCCTCGAAGCTGCGCTCCTCGTAGGCAGCCCAGGCGCTGCCCTCCTTCTTCTCGCCGCGCGTGGCGATGGCCGAGTCGCGGCCCAGGCCCGAACCGAGCAGCGTGGCGCCGCCGGGCACGGGGTCGCTGACGACCACCCAGGTCATGTCGGACTGCGCTTCCACCTCCAGCCGCACGCGCATCACGTCGCCACGCGACCAGCGCGCCTTGTCCTTCTGCTCCACCGCGCTGATGCTGCGCGAGATGGCATAACCCGCGCGCAGCGGCACCTTCAACGGGATCGCGGCCAGGCTCTGCACGGTGAGCCAGGGTTTGCCGGCGCCTTCGTGCGTGACGGCCAGCGTGCCCGGCTTGTCGGGCCAGGGCAATTGCATGCGGCCGCCGTCGGCCTGCGCTGACCAGTCGATGGCCTGCGACGCGCCACCCGCCGACGCCACGCTGCGCCCGCCGACCTTCTCGGCTTCGAACTTCGCCGAGAACTTGTCGAGTGCGAGCGAGCCCCACAGGTTGGCGGTGGTGGTCAGCCAGGCACCGCGCTTCTGCCGCGCCAGGCTGCCGATAACGAGTCGCGGCAGGTCTTCCTTCCACGCAGGGTCGTCGAGCGTGGCGAGGATGAGCTTCGCCGCGTTGGCATCGGCACTGTCCATCAGCCACCACCAGAAGTCGTCGTCCTCGGTGGAAAAGCGCAGCGTGGTCCCGGCGAAGGTCAGGCGCGCACGCAGGATCTGCTGCACCTCCTCCAGCCGCTTGGCCTGATCGGGGATGCCGTTCACGCGGCGCAGGATCGACAGCCAGTCGATCAGCGCCGCCGTCGGCCAGACGTTGGGCGTGAGGTTGACCGAGCCCAGCATGCGTGCCTGCGCACGGCCGTGGCGCGCGAGCGCCTCGATGGCGGCGAGCTTGCGCACATCCAGATCCGGCTTGGGCGACCAGAACTTGCGCTCGATGCGGCCTTCGACGAAGGCGGTCAACCCGTCGAGCATCGCGTCGCGCGCGGCCGCCGGCAGCGTGAAGCCGGCCTCGTGGGTGGCGGCGACGATGTAGGCCGTGAGCCGGTCGCTGCCGCGCGCGCCGTCCTCCGCGCGTGGCGGGAAATAGTTCGCCAGGCCGTCCTTGTCGAGGTAGGTCGGCAGGCTGTTGCTCACCGCATTCCACAGCGCCTCGTCGCGCAGGCCCACCGCCTTCGAGGTCTTCTGCTCGAGGCAGCTGAACGGGTAGGTCTCGAAGAAGCGCCGCAGGCCCGGCAGCGCGCCGCTGAGCCTGGGTTGCAAGGCCACGGCGAGGCCACCGCGCTTGGTGCCTGAGATCGGCATGGCATCGGCGGGAGCGGCCACCGGCAGCGAGAACGGCGCGTCGAGCTGCGCGAGCGTCGCCTGCAGCACGCGCACCGGCACCGCGGCGCTGACGAGCTGCGTGAGCTTGAGGCGGTCCTTCGCGGCGCCGCCGGTCTCGTCCACCGCGGCCTCCCAGGCGATGCTGAAGGCCTCGGCCGGCACGTCCACCGGCCAGGTGATCTCCTGCGCCGCGCCGGCGGCCAGCGTCAGCTCCTGTGGCGGGAAGTTCAGCGGTGTGCGCACGATCTCCGCGCCGCTGCCGCTGTTCGCCGTGCCCGCGAGCGTGGCGCGCAGCTTCATCGTCCGCGCCGTGGTGTTGCGCAGCGTGAGCATCGCGGCGAAGCGGTCGCCCTCGCGCACCAGCGGCGGCAGCCCGGAAAGCACCTGCAGGTCCTGCGTGACGCGGATGCTCGTGCTGCCGCTGCCGAAGCGCTGCACGCCTTCGTCGGCCACCGCGACGAGGCGGAAGCTGGTCAGCGAATCGTTCAGCGGCACCTCGATCAGCGCCTCGCCGTTGGCGTCGAGCACGACGCGCGGGTTCCACAGCAGCAGCGTGTCGAACAGCTCGCGCGCACCGCCCCTGCCTCCGCCGCCGCCCGCCGCCACCGCCTTGCGGCCGTAGTGGCGCCGGCCGATGATCTCGCTCTGCCCGGTGGCCGTGCCCACGCCCCAGGCACGCTGCTGGATCATCGCGTGCAGCAGGTCCCACGACGCGTTGCCACGCAGCGCGAGCAGGCCTTCGTCGACCGCTGCGAAGGCGACCTCGGTGCCGGCCAGCGGCTTGCCCTGGTAGGCCACCTTGATGCGCGCCTTCACCTTCTGGCGCACCGCGTACTGCGGCTGGTTGGCCGTCACCGTGACCTGCAGCTCGTGCTCGGCCAGGCCCACCTGCAGGGCGGCGACGCCGAGCTTGAAGGCCGGCTTGGCGAGGTCGACCATCGCGGTGGGTGCGCGGTAGTCGGGTCCCTCGTCGCGGAAGGCGCGCCACCAGTCCAGCGGCTGCTTCCATCCCCAGGCGAAGAACGAGTACCACTTGACCTCGCGGATGCGCCCGCGCAGCGCCAGCACGCTGACGTACACGTTGGGCGCCCAGGCCTTGTCGATCTTGAGCGTGATCGTCGGGTCGTCGCCGCGCAGGGTGATCACGCGGGTGTCGATCACGCCCTCGCGCTCGATCGCCACCAGCGCCGTCGCCTCGCGGAAGGGCATGCGCACCTGCAGCCGCGCCGTCTCGCTGGGCTCGTAGCGCTTCTTCTCGGGCAGCACGTCGATGCGGTCGTCGTTGTCCTGCGCGAACCAGAGCTCGCCCTGTTTCGTGACCCACACGCTGCCGGCCGCCTGCGCGACGTGGCCCGCCGCGTCCTTGGCCTGCACGACGAGCTCGACTTGGCCAGCCGTGTCGAGCGTGGCCTCGCAGGCGAGCTGGCCGCGGTCGTCGCTTGCGCCGCTGCACAGCACCCCGAGATCCTTCACCTCGGTGCGGTTGTCGTAGGCGTAGAAGCCGCCGACCATGCGCTTGCGCGTGCTGATCACCTGCGCCAGCCGCGCGCGCACTTCGAGCGCCTGGCCCTTGATCGGCTTGCCGGCCATATCCAGCGCCAGCGCGGTCACATTGACCTTGCCGCGCGCGCTGGCCCAGGAGCCGGTGCGGATGCCCGGCACCACCGCGCTCGGCCACAGGCGCAGCGTGGTCGAGGCGGTCTGCACCTCGCCGTTGGGGTCGTTGTAGGTGACCTCGGCCACAAGCTCGCTGGGCCGCGTGATCTTCGGCAGCTCCTTCAAGGTGAAGCTGGCGGCGCCGTTGCGATCGGTCGTCAGCGGCAGCTTGTCGGCCACCAGCCGGCCTTCGCCGCGCGAGCCTGCTTCGTCGTCCGCCTCCTCGCCGCGGGCGAGATCGCGCGGCGGCTGGAAGCTGAACTCGTCGTAGCCGGCCACGCCCGCCGGGCGCTCGCGCAGCAACGCCGAGGCCTTCAAGGGCGCATTGCCCATCGCCCCGCCGGAGAAGAAGTTCATCTGCACGGCGATGGGCAACGTGGCCGGTGCGACGGGCAGGTCCTTCGGGCCGCTGATGCGCGCATCGACCAGCGGCAGGCGGAACTCCTCGACGCGGAAGTCGCCACTGCTCCAGCTGCGCCGTTGCCGTTCGTCTGCGCCGGTGCGCTCCAGCACGATGCGGTAGCTGCCCAGCTTCGCCGCGGCCGGGATGTTCCAGGTCGACAGCGCGCTGCGCGTGCCGTTCCAGACCAGCGGCTGCACGAACTCCTGGCCGCTGCCGTCGTGCACGATCTTCAGCTGGTTCGGCAGCGCCTCGGCCGGGGGCGCCGCGAGGCCGGCCGAGGTCTCGACGCGCACGAAGTGCTTCATCGACACCGTCTCGCCAGCGCGCAGCAGCGAGCGGTCGAGCACGCTGTGCACGCGCAGCTCGGGCTGCGGGCCACTGGCGGTCGGGTGGTTGAAGCGCCAGGGCTCGATGCCCTGCTGCCAGCTGCCGAACACGAAGGCCATGTCGGCCACACCCTTGGCGTCGGTGTGATGCGCAGTGACGAACAGGCCGTCGTCGGACGGGCAGCCTTCGAACTGCGAATCTAAAACCTGTGCCGCACGCGCCAGGCCGTTCGCATCGGTGCGGCCCTTCCACAACGGCTCGCCTCGGCAATCGTGGATGACCACCTCGGCGCCTTCGACGGGCTTGCCACGGTCCAGCGAGGTCACCCACACCACGGCATTCTCGCGCCCGTGCTTGAGGTGCACGCCGAGGTTGGTGACCAGCACGCCGGTGCGCACGTACATCGGCGCCTTCTTGTCGAGCAGCGACTCGCCCAGGCGCCGCGACTCGATCTCGACGACGTGGAAGCCGGGCTCGGCCAGCGGGATGCCGACCACCTCGAAGGGGCGCGGGTCGCCGCCGGCGAGCTGCGGCAGCTCGATGCGGCGTGCCTGCGCATCGCCGGCCAGCAGCGAGATCTCGCGCGTGGCCACCATGCGCTCGATGCGCTGCTTGACGACGCGGCCCTTGGCGTCGCGCTCCTCGGTGGTGTCGTACCAGTCGCGCTGCGGCAGGCCCAGCTCCTGGGCGGTCAGGCGTGTCTCGTGGTGGCGGCGCAGCTTCGCGTACCACTCGAGCACCTGCGCATCGCCGAGCACGCGGCGCACGCGCAGCTGGCCCTGGCTGGCGGCCGGCCGCAGCTCCCCCTGCACATGGCGCAGCGTGACGGGCAGCACCGCCTCGCCGCCCTCGCGCTCGAGCACGCCGAAGGGCGCAGCGGCGAACTTGGCGATCGGCGGCGCGTCGCCGCTGGCCACCTTCAACGGGAAGCTCGCGGCGTTGGCCAGCACGCGGCCGGCGTTGTCCTTCAACCCGGCCGGCAACTCGATGGTGAAGGCGGCGTTCTCCGGCAGCGGCGTCGGGAAGGCGAGCTGTTGCACCTCGTCCGACTTGTCGTCCTTGTCGAACACCGGCGCGAGCGCGGCCCCGGCGGCCGGTTTCAGGCGCGCCTGCGCCGCCAGCGCGCGCGGCACCGGCGCCGAGAAGCCGAGCGTCATCGGCCGGATCGGCAGGCAGGCCGCGCCGGCACGCTCGCGCTCGCAGCTGAACTCGGCGGTGAAGGGCTTGCGCACGCGGTACTCGAAGCGCTGCTCGACCGAGGTGAGCCCCTTCGGGTTGGCCGACGCCGCGATGCCGCGGCCCCAGACGAGGCGCAGCCGCACGTCGTTGGGCAGCGGGCGCTGGCAGGTGACGAGCAGCACGCGATCAGCCAGCTTCTCCAGGCGGCGCGCCTTGAGCACGGCGTCGCGCGCCGCACCGGTGACGATGCCCAGCGGCACACGCTCGCCGATGCCTTCGACCTCGCACCAGGCGTTGGCTGCGATGCTCTGCGCGGTGGCCGCGCCGCTGAGCTGCAGCAGGAAGTGCTGGTCTTCCTCGATCGTCGCGCCCTCGTAGGGCTGCGTGTTCAGCACCGCCGGCCCGCCGCTGCCGAAGGCGAACTCGCTGGCGCCGGTGAGCGTGCCGTTCAAGGGCTTCCAGCCGGACCGCGCCTTCAGCGTGCAGCGAGTGCCGGGCGGCAGCGGCGTTTCGAAGTCGTAGAGCCAGACGCGGTCGTTGGCCCAGCGGCCCTGCCCCGGCGGCACGGGGCCTTCGCAGGCCACCGCCATCGGATCGGCCTGTCGCAGGTCGCCGAACGGCACCACCGCCTCGCTGAAACGCACGGTGAGCTGGCGCACCTGGGCGACCTCGCCGCGCGGGCTGACGCTGGTGATGGTCGCACCCTGCGCCATGCCGGCTGTTGCGGCCGAAAGAAGAAGCGCCCTGGTCCAGCCCGTCAGCGTGATTCGCATTGCGTCCCCGCGAGTGTGCGTCGCGAGGCAGTTTATGCGGGCGCCGGGCCCGGCCTTCGGCGGCTCAGCGGGACTCGCGCTCCTCGGCCGCCAGCGCGCGCTGCTGCGCCTGCAGGTCGCGCAGGCGCGAGTCGATGACGGACGACTCGATGAAGTCCGTCGCGCCGCCGCCTTGCGCAAGGCGCTGCCCGGCGCGCAGCCGGTCGATCGCGCCGCGCAGATCGCCCATCGCGTATTGCGCCTCGCCCTCGGCACGCAGCGAGCGCAGGGGCTGGCCGAGCTTGGCCCAGGTGCGCGCGAGCAGCGACCAGGCAAGCACGTCGCCGGGCTTCGCAGCCACGCGCGTCTGCAGGTCCTCGGCGCTGCGCTTGAGCGCGAGCTCGCCGCCGGGGCCGGCGGCACCGGCCAACGCGAGATCGGCCGACATCAGCATCACCGGGCGGCTCGCGTCGGCAGCCAGCGACTTCAAACTCGCCGCCGCACCGGCCGCATCGCCGCGTGCGAGCTGGGCCTGCACCTTCAGCAAGGTGACCCAGCGCGCCGCGCGCGCTTCGGGGCGCGCCACGTCGGCGAGCACCGCCTGCGCGCGCACGATCGATGCATCGGCACGGTCGGCATCGCGCAACAGGATCGAGGCGAGCGCGCTGCTGTAGGCATCGGACAGGCGCTGCGCGGTGGTGAGGTCGGGCCGCGTCGCGTCCAGCGCCTGCCAGCGGCGCAGCGCGTCGACCCGCGTGTCCATCAGCACGCGCGAGCGCGCCTGTGCCAGCGCATGCTCGAAGCCCGTGCCGCCCGGGCCTGGGGCCGCGCGCGCCGTCGCGGTGCCCATGCGGGCGCGCGCCTCGCCGATGCGCTCGGTGGTCAGCGGGTGGCTGCGCAGGTAGGGGTAGCCGCCGCTGTCGTTCAGGCGCGAGGACTGGTCGAGCTTCTCGAACATCGCCGCCATGCCGCCCGGCGAGAAGCCGGCGCCGGTGAGCACGGCGAAGCCGATGCGGTCGGCCTCGCGCTCCATGTCGCGCGAGAAGTTGAGCTGGCCCTGGATCGACGCCGCCTGGCCGCCGGTCACCACCGCGGCGACGCCGTCGGTGCTGTTGGCCCGGCTGGCGGCGATCACGCCGATGATCATCGCGGCCAGGCCGATCAGCGACTGCCGCTTGCTGTTGGTGATGCCGCGCGCGATGTGGCGCTGCGTGACGTGCGACAGCTCGTGCGCGAGCACCGCGGCGAGTTCGTCGCGCGAGCCGGTCAGCGCGATCAGCCCGAGGTGCACGCCGACATAGCCGCCGGGCAGCGCGAAGGCGTTGACGCTGCGGTCGCGCACGAGGAAGGCTTCCCAGGAGAAGCGGGTCTCGATCTCGGCAGTGATGTTGCCGTTGGCGCGCGCCTGCGCGACCAGCGGCGACCAGATGGCCTGCACGTACTCGAGCAGCAGCGGGTCGTCGAGGTAGTCGGCGTCGCGCCGCACCTCGCGCATGATCTGCTCGCCGACGCGGCGCTCGGTGACGACGCCGAAGTCCTCGGTGGCGGCGTCGCCCAGCGCCGGCAGGTTGTGCTGCGCCCTCAGCGGCGCGGCAGGCAGCACAAGCGTTGCGGCGCACAGCGCGGCGAGCAGTCGTCGGGAGAAGGGGATGGGCATCGACACGGAAGTGGGGACGGCCCTTCGAGGCCCGCCCAATGCGCCGCTATCATGCCCGCGAAACGTTTCCCGAGTGTTTCCTCCCATGACATCCCCGCTGACGCACTTCGACACCCACGGCCAGGCCCACATGGTCGACGTGTCGGCCAAGGCCGAGACGCACCGCATCGCGCGTGCCACCGGCACGATCCGCATGCAGGCGGCGACGCTGGCGCTCATCCAGGGCGGCACGGCGAAGAAGGGCGACGTGATCGGCATAGCTCGGATCGCCGCCATCCAGGCGGCCAAGCGCACCTCGGAGCTGATCCCGCTGTGCCACCCGCTGCCGATCACGCGCGTGGCAGTGGAGTTCGAGATCGATGCGGCCTCGCACAGCGTTCGCTGCACGGCGCAGGTCGAAACACACGGGCGCACCGGCGTCGAGATGGAGGCGCTGATGGCCGTGCAGATCGGCCTGCTGACCGTCTACGACATGTGCAAGGCGGCCGACCGCGGCATGGTGATGGACGGCATCCGCGTGCTCGAGAAGCACGGCGGCAAGTCGGGCGACTGGGTGGCCACGCCCTGACGATGGCGCTGCTTCAGCGGAAGTCGGTGTAGTCGTAGCGCTTCGCGGGCGGCTCGCACTGGAACGGCGGCGTGGCGCCTGCGGCCACGGGCTTGCCGCAGGCCGCAAAGAAGTCGTCGGACAGCGGGTTGCGGAACTCGCGCAGGCGCTGGGCGATGTGGCGCGCGCGGTCGGTATGCCCGGCCTCGTCGAGCGCGGTGGCCCAGGCGATCATGATGCGCGTGTCCAGCAGGTAGTGCGGCGCGCGCTCGAAGGCTTCCATCTCCTGCGACGGGTGCTCCACCGTGGTGGCGGCCGCGTAGTCGGCATGGTGGCCGAAGAACCAGCTGCGCCGACCCTCGGCAATGCGTTGCGACAGCGGCGATGCGTTGTCCGGCGGAGCGAAGATCACCACCACGCGGCGGAAGTCGTAGAGCGACGCGGCGCTGCCGGCCATCACCACCAGCGCGGCGAGCACCAGGGCATTGACACGCGAAGCGGGCGCAGCCGCGGCGGGCACGCGCACTCCGAGGCACAGCCCGAACGCGAACACCGCCGGCAGCAGGAAGTAGGCGTACCACAGTGGGTACTCCAGCAGGCTGTGCAGCGAGATCATCAGCACCATCACCAGCGCGGCGCGGCGCATCGCCACGTCGTCGGCCTCGCCCGCCAAGGCCAGCGACCAGGCCCGGACCAGCGCCCACAGCAGCAACGCCAGCACCAGCGCCGCCAGCGGCAGGCCGAGCTCCACCGCGAGTTGCAACGGCAGGTTGTGCGTGTGGTCGAAGAAGGCCACCGGCCGGCCCGGGAACACGTTCAGCGACCAGGCGAAGTTGAACTCGCCGAAGCCCACGCCCGCCCAGGGGTGCGCGGCGATGAGCGAGAGCGTGTTGGCCCAGATGCCGAAGCGCGAGCTGGAGATGTCGGACTTCTGCATCTGCACTTCGCCGCCGAAAACCTCGTTGTGCTGGTGGGCCCAGAAGGTGATCAGCGCGTACAGCAGCGCGTAGGCCACGGGCGCCAGCCACAGCTGCACGCGCGTGCTGCGATCCAGGCGGCGGTCGGCCAAGCCCCACAGCGCCAGCAGCGCGGCGCCGATCATGCCGGTGCGCGAGGCGCTGAGCACCACGCCAGCCAGGAGCAGCAGCAGCACGGCCGGGGCGAGCGCACGCGGCAGACGTTGCGTCTGCGCCAGCCAGACCGCGGCGATCATCGACCACAGCAGCAGGCTGCACAGGTGGTTGGGTTGGCGAAGGTTGCCCACCGCGCGGTCGCCGAGCGTGCTCACCGCGATCCAGTTGCCGTCGGCGAACTCGGGGGCGTAGACCTGCACCAGGCCGATCACGACGCTGGCGAGCCCGGCGGCCAGCAGCGCGAAGCAGAACGCCGCGAAGGCCTCGACACCGAGGCCGGTGCGTTGCACGCCCACCGCGATCACGACGGTGAGCACGGCGGCGCCGATCATGCCGACCGCCGACAGCGACAAGGTGGAGGGCAAGCCCGTCCACAGCGGCGCCACCAGGGCAGCGAAGGCGAGCAGCAGGAGTGCTGCGATCAGCGCCAGCGCGCCGGAGTCGGCGCCGGTCACCGCCCGCCGCGACGGCAGCGACGCCCCGAGCAGCATCAGCCATGCAGACCAGCCGATCAGCGCCGCCACCTGGTTGAGGAAGGTGGCCGAGGGCGGCACGTTGAAAGCGATCAGCGCTGGCGCCACCACGGCGGCGGTCGCTGCCGCCGCCCCTGCAGCAGCTGGCAGGGTGGTGTTCCGGAGCGTGGCGCCTTGGCGCACGTGCGTGTCGGGGCGCATCGGGTTTTCGTTTCGTCATGCCACAGGGCTGGCGCGGATTGTCGCCGCAGGCGCGTCAGACTCCCCACAACTCATCGTTTGGTGCATCGGCTTCTGGCTCGGACCAGAGCGCTGGGCAGCAAGAGCGCACTCGACACTGCGGCGAGTCGCAGCGAAGCGGGGCTGAGCACAGCAAGGGGTGGGCAGCGTGACGGCGGCTCGCTCGCCCTGGCCTGTCATGCCCTTGACCTCACCGCGCTCAATCTCGGCGCCGCTGAAGTGAAGATCGTTACGCATACTCTGCGCCCCGGTGCGCACTTCGAGTTCAGCGCATCTTGCCGCTCGCTCAGTCAGGCCTCGATGCGTCTTTCCGTCGAACCCAGGCCGAGCAGCCGGGTCACAAGAGCCGCCCGGTCCAGGCAGGTATCGTGCGCGCAATCGATTCGTTTCACCAGATCCGCCTCACTGAGGTCGCACCGGCGCGGCACATCGGTTGCGGACTGCAGCGCGTAGCAGCATCTCTCGCTCTGCGCTAGGTCGTTCGGTGGCGCCTTCAGCCCAGCGATGTGGTCCACCGCAGCGAGTCCGGCGCGCATGCACAACTGGACTAGCGAACAGGCGCCTTTGAATGCTCCGTCGGAACCCACATCCGCATTTCAGAAGCCGTCGAAAGGCGCGTAGGCGAGGATGTCAGCTGAGCTGGCATCAACTATGGCCACCCACTGGAGGCGAGCAACCAATGGGATGTACCGGAGATCCTTGGGGGACTTGCCCGCAGAGGCTAGGGCGGCACTGATTTCTGCCAAGCGATCAGGGTACTTTGCCGTCAATGAGTCAATCGGTCGAGAACGGCTGACCGCTTCTGAGCGAGACAGCTCGAAATCTTGATAGAACTCCGGCCGCTGGCCCAGATCCTTGCCTTCCATCGCCAACAGTACTGACCGAAGTTGTTCTGGACCGGGTTTAGATCTCCGGGTTCCTATCTTCTTCGGTCCGAAGAGCGGTAGCTGTCGGTAGGCTGGCGGAGCCAAACTGAGATCTTTGTCATCAATGTCAGCGGCAGAAATGACCTTGAATCGATCAACCTCATAAACCAAGTAGACAGGACGAGCTGCGAATACAGTATGAAGCCCGTAGAGCAAGAAGGCCACCTGCACAAGGGCGATGACAGAAATGTCAAGCCGCAGCTGCCGCGCACTCTTTGACGCGCTAAACACCACGGCAGTCAGCAACGGTCCAACAATGACATCGGCGCTGACCAATAGGACGAAGAGTTCGAGGCCACCCGAAATGATGCGATAGGGGTACGGATACCAAACACCGAATACGAGCAAGCCCGAGAGACAAGCTACCGTGATCGTCACCAGCAAGTGAATGAAGGCCGCTTTCCAGCGACCTTTCGCTCTCAGCCAAGTTGCGGGCATGAGGATATGTACGATTCAAGGAGCAGGCAGGTTCAAAGGGATGTACTGTTCGTCGATCGCATGCCGTTCGGCAATCAAGGCTCGACGACAGGATCCCCAGAATCGCACCAGACCGGGCAGTTCTGACTCTGCGCCGGTCTGGAAATCACGACATTGATGGTCTGCAGCAGAGACCTCGGCTCTGCCACAAAATTCAACGCTTAGCGGCACTCGCCCGGAGCGTACTTGCTGAGCAGCGTGCCCGCAGCGCCAAAACCCGCGGCGCCCACGGCCTTGCAGCGCCACTTGATGACGCCTACCGGCGCCGCGAGCGGAGTTCCAGCCACACCAACAGGCAGCGCAGCGCCACCGGTGCCGATGGCGTCAGCGCCGCCAGTGTACGGAGACACAATCAGCGTGCCCGCGCCAGCGGTAGCGGAGGTGGTCATCGTGATGATGCCGGTGGTGCCCACGACGTCGATCGTCGCAACGTTCTTGCTGTTGACGGTCAGTTGGCCGTTACCCGCGTTGGCACCGACGACCGTGTTGCCGTAGCCGTCTGCATAGCCGATGGCGCCGGAGGTCGCGTTCGTGTTCACGGCCAGCTTGGCGTCCGCCACGAAATTCATGCCTTCGGAAACCCGTGCACGGACCGTGTAATCCTGGTAAGCCGGCAGCGCAACCGCTGCCAGGATGCCGATGATCGCCACGACGATCATCAATTCGATGAGGGTGAAACCTTGCTGAGCGCGCTTGTGAATGAGATTCATGTGAAGACTCCGTTGAGGATTGAGGGAACGCCGCCTAGCGTTCTGCGAAAGTCATACCAGTGCGGGTGCGCATTACTCGCGTGAACTCTGACCTGCCGTTGGACCCAAAACGTCAGTTCGGCGAGCGTCGAGACAATTTAGGTCGCCACTCGAGATCCGGGCTGACAAGATGGGTCCGACGGCGCGCCAATCCCGACGCAAGGCACTTAGAGTCTTCACGCTCCAATGCCGAAGGCCAGCTGCATCTGCATGCAGCTGGCCGCCCAGCACGACTCGAGTTCCAGGAACTCGAAGTCACCGGTATCTGATCTCAGATTATCGGCATTCACCCGGAGCGTACTTGCTGAGCAGCGTGCCCGCAGCGCCAAATCCCGCGGCGCCCACGGCCTTGCAGCGCCACTTGATGACACCGGCCGGAGCGGCGATCGGAGTGCCGGCGGCGGCGACAGCCAACGCCGCACCGCCAGTGCCGATGGCGTCAGCGCCGCCGGTGTACGGAGACACAACCAGCGTGCCCGCGCCAGCGGTAGCGGAGGTGGTCATCGTGATGATGCCGGTGGTGCCCACGACGTCGATCGTCGCAACGTTCTTGCTGTTGACGGTCAGTTGGCCGTCACCCGCGTTGGTACCGACGACCGTGTTTCCGTAGCCGTCTGCATAGCCGATTGCGCCGGAGGTCGCGTTCGTGTTCACGGCCAGCTTGGCGTCCGCCACGAAGTTCATGCCTTCGGAAACCCGTGCACGAACCGTGTAGTCCTGGTAAGCCGGCAGCGCAACCGCTGCCAGGATGCCGATGATCGCCACGACGATCATCAATTCGATGAGGGTGAAACCTTGCTGGATATGACGCTTCATTAAAAACTCCTGAGGGTTGGGAGAGGACACGGCTTCTCAGATGCGAACGGCGTGCCACCTGAATCGGCTTGTTTTTCCGTGAATTGCAGCCTGAAGGCTGACGCAAACAGTCACAGGTCGGCGGCGCGCCCGCTGCCGAATGTCATGACTGACGCAAATGGTCACCTGAGACGCCGCAACGCGTTCGAACGAAAAACGGGCCCGAAGGCCCGTTGTTCTGCGGTTCCGCGACGGCTTCACAAGCCGCCCACCTGCATCGTCTGCCCCGCCGCCAGCGCACGGATGCGGTGCGAGCTGGCCAGTTTGCCGATCTCGCTCATCACCGCCTCCATCTCGCCGGGCTTGATGTGGGTGATGTGCACCTCGACACTGCCGGGCAGCTGAGCGAGTTCGTGACCGAGTGCCGCCGGGCACAGGTGGCGGCTGATGTAGGCGAGCTGGCGCTCCTCGTCGCTGAAGGCCGTCTCGATCACCAGGTGCGCGAGCTTCATGTGGCGCAGCCGCATCCACAGTTGCGGGTTGGGCCCGGTGTCGCCGGTATAGACCCAGTATCCGGCCTCTCCGCCATCTACGGCGAAGCCGCAGGCCGGCACGGTATGCAGCGCGGTGATCACCTCCACACGCTTGCTTCCCAGCTTGAGGACGTCGCCGATGGCGAAGGGCACGAGTTCGAGCACCGGGTGCTCGGCACTGGGCAGGCGGGTGAAGTCGGGCCAGATCACGCCGTTGAAGATGTGCGCGCGCAAGGCGGCCAGCGTTTCGGGCAGCGCATGGACCTGGATCGGCCCGCGCCCGGCGGCACGCCGCGCACGCAGCACGGTGTCGGCCAGCAGGCCGATGGCCAGCACGTGGTCGAGATGCGAATGGCTGATGAGGATGTGGTCGATGCGCGCAAGCGCGTCCAGCGACAGGTCGCCGACGCCGGTCCCGGCATCGATGAGCATGTCGTCATCGACGAGAAAGGCCGTCGTCCTGCAGCCGGCTGCGATGGCGCCTGAACAGCCAAGGACTTGAAAGTTCATTTGCTGTCGAATGTGCGGGTACCGTCCCAATCGGACGGTTCGGGGTGGTCGGCCCAACGGTCGATGCGTTCGCCGAGTTGACGGTACAGACCACTCAACGCCGAACTGCCGAAGGTGTGTCGCAACGCTTCGAGCGAAGTCAGCGCCTGCTTGGCATCTTGCTGGCGGTAGAAGTCCAGTGCAAGCTGCCAAAGTCGCATTTCATCGGCAAATTGCGCCTGGCTCGAGTGGGACGCCGACACGGGTGTGAAAAGCGTCACGGCCACCTGCTTGCCCTTCACGCGAACGCGGTCGACTTCGACGAGAGGAAGGCGATGCCCCACCGCCGCGCGGGTGGTCTCGCCCAGCAGGATGTCGACGCCGTAGACACGGGTCAGCGCTTCCACGCGCGATGCCAGGTTCACCGCATCGCCCATCACGGTGTAGCTGCGGCGGATGTCGGATCCCATGTCGCCGACACACACCAGCCCGCTGTTGATGCCGATGCCCAGGCCGATCTCGGGCAGCCCGCGCGCGCGCAGCTCGCGGTTGAGTTCGTCCATGCGCGCGGTCATCGCCAATGCGGCCTGCACGGCATGCAGCGCGTGGTCGGCATCGGCCACCGGCGCGCCCCAGAAGGCCATGATCGCGTCGCCGATGTACTTGTCGAGTGTGCCGCGGTGAGCGCGGATCTCCTGTGTCATGGCCGAGAAGAAGCGGTTGACCAGCGCGCGCAGCTCCTCGGGAGGCAGCGCCTCGGAGACTTGCGTGAAGTTGCGCATGTCGCAGAACATCACCGTCAGTTCGCGGTTCTCGGCCTGCATGCCGTAACGCTGCGGGTCGCGCGCCATCTGCGCGACCAGCTCTGGCGGCACGTAGGTGCCGAACAGCCGGGTGAGCGAGCGGCGCCGCGCTCCCTCGACCACGTAGCCCCAGCCGGTGATGCCGACGTAGACGAGAGCGGTCAGCAGCAGGGCCGAGGCGAGCGGCAGCGCCAGGCCGTGGCGGCGATAGAGCCATTGGTCGAGCAGAACCAGCACGATGCCGAGGGCGAGCGTCGCGCCCATCGCCGAAGCCGCACGGAGCTTCGGCAGCAACAGCGCCAGCATGGCCGTCACCACGAGCAGCTGCGCCACTTCGTAGCCGCGCGACCAGTCGGGCACCACCGGCCCGCGGCCGTCGAGCAGGCCGGAGAGCAGGTTGGCATGCACCTCCACGCCCGGGTAGACGGCCGCCACCGGCGTGCTGCGCAGGTCGAACACACCCGGTGCGCTGGAGCCGACCAGCACCAGCCTGCCTGACAGGGTGCCCGCGGCCACGCGGCCTTCGAGCAGGTCGGCGGCCGACAGGTAGTCGAACGAACCGCCCGCGGGTCCGCCTGGGCCGCGATAGGGCACGCGCACGCCGCCGCGTACGTCCACCGGGATGCGCAGGCGCTGCGTGCCCTGGGCGAGTTCGATGGCGACCAGCCCGCCGTCGCCGCCGAGCCCGGGTGAGGCGGTCAGCACGGGGCGCACCGCCGGCGCATTGCCGTACACGCGCAGCATCGCCAGCGCCAGGTTCTCCTGATGGCTGCCAGCCACGTCCGCCACCAGGGGCAGCGTGCGCACGATGCCGTCGATGTCGGGCAGCACGTTGAAGAAGCCGGCCGCAGGCACGGTGGCGGCCAGCGGAGCGACATTGGCGACATGCCCGCTCCACCGCGTCAGCCCGCCGCTGCGCCCGCCGAGAACCGCCGCGTCGAACACCGCTGCGGGCAGAACGCCGGTGCGCTGCGCCGTGGGCCCATCGGCGAGGAAGAATCCGAGCACGGCCGGCCGGCCGCGCAGCGCCTGGGCCAGCGCGGCGTCACCCGGGTCAGGCTCGGCGAAGACGAGGTCGAAACCGACGACCGCAGCGCGCTGGCGCTCGAACAGCTCCTGCGCCAGCGCGGCGATGCGCTCGCGCGGCCAGGGCCAGCGGCCGATGCGCGCCAGGCTGGCGTCGTCGATGTCCACGACCACGATGCGCGGGTCGCGCGTGCCGGGCATCGTGGCACGCAGGCGCGCGTCGTCGATGGCCAGATCGATCTGCTGCAGCGGTCGCAGCGGCATCAGGCCGCTGGCGTGCATCAGGGTCAGCGCGAGCGCGAAGCCCAGCAGGGCCCAGCGAAGCAGTCGAAGCGCACCCGTGCTCATGCGCCGGGATGCGCGCGGCAGGCGTCAGCGTGCCGGGTCAGGCCTGCACGAACTGCATCTGCGTGCCGGCGAGCTCGACCACGTCGCCGTTCTTCAGCTGCACGGTCTCGCCCGTGACCGGGCTGCCGTTGACGGTGGGGCGAAGCGCGCCCTCGACGTGGGCGAGCACATAGCCGCCCGGGCGCTTGGTGATGGAGGCGACCTGCACGCCGGGCTTGCCGACGGTGGTCACGACCTTGGTGAGCATGACCTCTCGTCCGGCGGCGGCGCCGTTGAGCACCTTGATCGAGGCCGGCGCGGTGGAGCCGCCGAGCGAGCCGAAGCCGGAGGCCCCGAAGCCGACGGTGGGCGAATAGGACTGCGGCCCACCCGAGCCCGGCACGGTGCCGGGCTTCATGATCATGGTCTTCTCGTAATCGGTGCCGTCCTCGACGAGGTACTTGATCTTGTACTTGCCGATCTCGACCGTGTCGTTGTGACTGAGCAGCTGCTTCTTGACGGCCTTGCCGTTGATGTAGGTGCCGTTGGTGCTGTTGAGGTCTTCGATGAAGACGTCGGCGCCGACCATCTGCAGCACCGCGTGCTCGCCGCTGACGGCGAGGTTGTCGATCACGATGTCGTTGTACGGGCGCCGTCCGAGCGTGGTCTTGTCCTTGGTGATCTGGACTTCCTTGATCACCACTCCATCCAGCGATACGACCAGCTTGCCCATGCTCGTGTCCTCGTGTCTTCTGTTTGAGTCTTCTTTCCGATCCGACGGCACCCTCAACGCCGGAAAGGCCACCACGATCGCGCCGGGCCGGCCGGACCGCGCACCCTAGCAAGAACGACCGAGATATTATCCTTTCCGCCTGCGTCGTTGGCGGCGTCGACCAGGGCGGCCGCCACTTCGGGCAGGACGTCGCTGGTCTGCAACAGCTGCGCGATGCTCTCGTCGTCGAGCATGTCCGACAGGCCGTCGGAGCACAGCAGGTACAGATCGCCCGGCATCACGTCGTGCAGGTGGGTCTCGAGCAGCACCGTGTCTTCGACGCCGACGGCGCGGGTGACGAGGTTCTTGTTCGACGAAAACGCAGCCTGTTCCGCGGTGATCAGGCCCGAATCGATCTGCTCCTGCAGCAGCGAGTGATCGTGCGTGATCTGCGCCAGGCGCCCGCCGCGCAGCCGGTAGCCCCGCGAGTCGCCCACGTGACCCATCAGCAGGCGGCCCTCGCGAAACACTCCGACCACCAGCGTCGTGCCCATGCCTGCGTACTGCGGGTTGGAGTTGGCGGCGTTGAAGATGGCGCGGTTCGCGTTGTCGACACAGATGTCCATGGCGCGGCGCACGTCGGTGTCCGAGGCGTTGTCGGACGCCTCCGACAGCCAGCGCCCCAGCTCGCTCTTGATGAAGGCCGTGGCCATGCCGCTGGCGACTTCGCCGGCGTTGTAGCCGCCCATGCCGTCGGCCAGCACGATGAGGCAGGACGGCTCGTCCACGGCAACCGAGTCTTCATTGTTGTTGCGCGCCCGCCCCGTGTCGGTCGCGCTGAAGAACTCCAGGGTCATGGTGTCGTCGGGATCGGGCAATGACATGCGGCAGGGAGGCCGGTGAGGATGGACCCGGCACAGGCTCTCATGACTCGGAATTGTGCCTTGGTTCCACGCGTGAGAATGTCACGGTTTTCTCGAACTCCTCGACCGTGCCAGATTCGGCCGGCGGGGCCGCCAGCATCGCCGCGGCCAAGGTCCGCAGGTCCTGCGCCATCTGGCCGCCGTCGGCATAGCGGACCTCCGGGCGCTTCTCCAGCGCCAGCGCCACCACGTCGGCAAGCTCCTGCGGAAGCTCCGGGCGAAGCGTGCGGATGTCGGGAGCAGCCTCGTTGGCGATCTGATTCATCAGCTTGGCCATGGTCTCACCCTGGTGCGGCAAGCTCGCGGTGAGCAGCTGGAAGAGCATCACGCCGAGCGAGTACAAGTCACTGCGGCCATCGGTGCGGCGCCCGGCCATCTGCTCGGGCGACATGAAAGACGGCGTGCCCAGCACCAGGCCGGTACGCGTGCGGCTCGAGTCGTCGAGCCGGGCGACACCGAAGTCGGTGACCTTCACGAGCCCGCTGTCCAGGTCCACCATCACGTTGGCCGGTTTGACGTCGCGGTGCACCACGCCCTGCGAGTGCGCGTAGGCCAGCGCCTCGGCCACGCGGGCAACGATCTCGAGCAACTGCGCCACGGGCAGCAGGCGGCCGGGCGAGGTGTAGCGCTGCAAGTCCTCGCCCTTGATGTACTCCATGGCGATGTAGGCCAGGTCCTGCGCCTCACCGGCATCGAAGATGGTCACGATGCCCGGGTGCTGCAGTCGGCCGGCCGTCTCGGCCTCGCGGAAAAAGCGTTCGCGGGCCTCGACCAGCTTCTCGCCCTCGAACTCCCGGCTCAGCGCCAAGGTCTTGATGGCGACCTGGCGGCCAATCTGCGGGTCGCGCCCGAGGTACACGGCGCCCATCGAGCCCCTGCCGATCTGGCTCTCGATGCGGTAGCGGCCAAGCGTGGCGGGGTGGGCTTTCGGCTGAGGATTGGCATCCGTGGTCTCCGGCGGCGGGAGGTCCGCCGCAGGCGCTGGGCTCGAGCCAGCGGACAGCGCCTCGGGCGATTCCTGGCTCCGGCGTCCCCGGTCGAATCCTGCGTGACCGAACAGCACTGCGGCGGCCGCGATCATCAAGCCTTCAGCACCCGCCAGCATCGCGGCGAGCGCGGCAGCGCCGCCGCACAACACCACCGTGACGGCCCAGGCATGGCGACGCGGCAGAAGCGGTACCAACCAACCCACGTGCACGGCGGCCAGGCCCAGGCCGACCAGCGCGGCGCCATCCAGCGAGCTCATGGGAGGCTCCGTGCCAGTGCCAAGGTCCGGGTCGAGCGTTGCTTGCTCATGGTGGTACCGCAAAGACCTTAGCACAGGGCCCGCCGCCTCCGGCGAGCCACCCGCCGCTCAGACCTTCGCTTCGTGAGCCGGCAGCTTGCGCGAGGCGATCCACTTGCCGATCGCCAGGACGAGAAGCGCACCGGCCACTCCGGCTCCGTAGCGCACCGCATCGAGCACCTCCGGGGCGGCGCCCGCCTTGGCCGCTGCCTGGGTGGGCATCCAGGCGATCACCGCCGGATCGGTGACCGCCATCGTGCCCGCGATCCAGCCCAGCAGCATGCCGCCGATGGTGATGATGCTGGGGAATCTGTCCATCAGCTTGATCACGAGCTGGCTGCCCCAGACGATGATCGGGATGCTGACCAGCAGGCCGAAGATCACCAGCGGCATCTTGTGGTCGCCGCCGGCACCCTCGGCGGCCCCGGCGATCGCGATGACGTTGTCGACGCTCATCACGAGGTCGGCCACGATGACTGTCTTCACGGCGGCCCACAGCTTGTCGCTGGCCTGGATGTCGCCATGCGCGTCATCATCGTCCGGAGCCAGCAACTTGACGCCGATCCACACCAGCAACAGTGCACCGACCACCTTGAGGTAAGGGATCGCTAGCAGCGTCAGCGCGAAGAAGATCAGCACGACGCGCAGCACGATTGCGCCGGCCGTACCCCACAGGATGCCCTGGGTGCGCTGCTTGGCCGGGAGCTTGCGGCAAGCCAGTGCGATCACCACGGCGTTGTCGCCACCCAGGAGGATGTCGATCATGATGATCTGGCCGACAGCCACCCAGAATTCGGCGTTCATGAACTGTTCCATGGGGCTCCTGATCCCTGCGCGGGCGACATCGACTGCAACTCGGGGGAGTTTAGGCGCGGCGGCCTGCCGGCCACGTTCGTGGAACTACGCAAGCTGAAAAGCACCAGGGCCGCGCTTGGCGGCCCTGGTCTGCGTCACCTGGCGCGGGTCATAGCAGCGCCTTGAGCAGCTTGCCCATCTCCGACGGGTTGCGCGTCACAGTGAAGCCGCACTCCTCCATGATCGCCAGCTTGGCGTCGGCCGTGTCGGCGCCTCCGGAGATCAGTGCGCCGGCATGGCCCATGCGCTTGCCCGGGGGGGCGGTGACGCCGGCGATGAAGCCGACGATCGGCTTCTTCATGTTGGCCTGGCACCAGCGCGCGGCTTCCGCCTCGTCGGGGCCGCCGATCTCGCCGATCATGATGACGGCGTCGGTGTCCGGGTCGTCGTTGAACAGGCGCATCACGTCGATGTGCTTGAGGCCGTTGATCGGGTCGCCGCCGATGCCCACGGCGCTGGACTGGCCCAGGCCGATCTCCGTGAGTTGCGCCACGGCTTCATAAGTCAGCGTGCCCGAGCGCGAGACCACGCCGATGCGGCCCTTGCGGTGGATGTGCCCCGGCATGATGCCGATCTTGATCTCGTCGGGCGTGATCAGGCCCGGGCAGTTGGGGCCGAGCAGCAGCGTCTTCTTGCCGCCCTTGGCCTCCTTCTGCTTCATCTTGTTGCGCACCTCCAGCATGTCGCGGATGGGGATGCCTTCGGTGATGCAGATCGCCAGGTCGAGGTCGGCTTCCACCGCCTCCCAGATGGCCGCGGCGGCGCCCGCCGGCGGCACGTAGATCACGCTGACGGTGGCGCCGGTGTTCTTGGCCGCGTCCTTGACGCTGGCGAAGATCGGGATGCCTTCGAAGTCCTCGCCGGCCTTCTTCGGGTTGACGCCAGCGACGAAGCAGTTCTTGCCGTTCGCGTAGTCGCGGCAGCCGCGGGTGTGGAACTGGCCG
This sequence comes from Rhizobacter sp. AJA081-3, assembly GCF_017795745.1. GTDB lineage: Bacteria > Pseudomonadota > Gammaproteobacteria > Burkholderiales > Burkholderiaceae_C > Piscinibacter. The sequence continues at coordinate 4,817,542 of NZ_CP059067.1, forward strand.
GTCTTGCCCGTGATGCCCTGGGTGATGACCTTGGTGTCCTTGTTGATGAGGATGCTCATGTCGTTTCTCTCGTGCGGGCGGGTTACTTGACGGCAGCGACGATCTTCGTCGCGGCTTCGGCCATGGTGTCGGCGCTGATGATCGGCAGGCCGGACTCCTTGAGCATCTTCTTGCCCAGTTCCTCGTTCGTGCCCTTCATGCGCACGACCAGCGGCACCTTCAGGTTGACCGCCTTGCACGCGGCGATCACGCCCTCGGCGATGGTGTCGCAGCGCATGATGCCGCCGAAGATGTTGACCAGGATCGCCTTCACCTTCGGGCTGCTCAGCATGATCTTGAAGGCCTCGGTGACCTTCTCGGCGGTGGCGCCGCCGCCCACGTCGAGGAAGTTGGCTGGCTCGCCGCCGAACAGCTTGATCGTGTCCATGGTCGCCATCGCGAGGCCCGCGCCGTTGACCAGGCAGCCGATGTTGCCGTCGAGCTGGATGTAGGCGAGGTCGAACTTGCTGGCCTCGATTTCGGCCGGATCTTCCTCGTCGAGGTCGCGGTAGGTGACGATCTCGGGGTGGCGGAACAGCGCGTTGCTGTCGAAGTTGAACTTGGCGTCCAGTGCGATCAGGTTGCCCTTGCTGTCGCAGTTCAGCGGGTTGATCTCGACCAGCGAGGCGTCCGTCTCCATGTAGCAGCGGTACAGGTTCTGGAACAGCGTCACGGCCTGTGCGTGCGAGGCCTCGGGCACGCCGATCGCCGCGGCGACCTTGCGTGCCTGCGCCTCGGTCATGCCCACCAGCGGGTCGACCAGCTCGGTGATGATCTTCTCGGGCGTGCTGTGCGCGACTTCCTCGATGTCCATGCCGCCTTCGCTCGAGGCGATCATCGCGACCTTCTGCGATGCCCGATCGGTGACCAGAGAGACGTACAGCTCCTTCTTGATGTCGGCACCGTCCTCGATGTAGAGGCGGCGCACCTTCTGGCCCGCGGGGCCGGTCTGGTGCGTCTTCAGCTGCATGCCGAGAATCTCGCCGGCCAGCTTCTTCACGTCGTCCAGCGTCTTGGCCACCTTGACGCCGCCGCCCTTGCCGCGGCCGCCGGCATGGATTTGCGCCTTCACGACCCACACCGGGCCGCCGAGCTTCTGCGCCGCTTCGGTCGCTTCCAGCACGCTGAAGGCCGGGTAGCCGCGCGGCACGGGCACGCCGAACTGGCGCAGGATTTCCTTGCCCTGGTACTCGTGGATCTTCATGGGAGTCTCGCTTGCCTAGGTTTCAAGTGGGGTGGGAACGGCTGCGGGGTCGACTGCCCCCCGGTACCAGCGCGGGTAGAAGATCTTCACGGCCGCGCCATCGGAACGCAAGGCATGGCAACGGTCGATCTGGAAAGGGCGCGAAGCGCTGTCCTCGCGCGTGTCGATCACTTCGCCGGCGAAGGCCTGGATGACCGCGGTCGGCAGCACCTGCGTCAGCTCGGTGATGTGCGTGCATCCCGCCACGCCGCCCAGGCGTTCCTTGACGGCCTGGCGGAAGCCCTTGAGCAGGTTCAGGCCGACCAGGGCCGCATAGGCATCGTCGTGGTCGTCACAGTGGCCGGGGTAGGGCATCCAGCGTGTCTGCGAGCCGGCCTCGACGATGTCGAGCTGCTCGTTGACGACGATGCGCAGCAGCATGTCGTGAATCGGGTCACCGGCCTGGCGCAGTCCGCCGGCGAGCCTGGCTTCGCGCGTCTTGACGTCGACGATCTCGGCATCGACCTCCCACAGCCCATTGCCTCGCGCATAGATCTGCACGTTGATGCTGCGACGGTGCTTGAGCTGGCGCTCGGGCGCGGCGGGCGGCAAGGCCATGGGGGAGGAAGTGGGTGGCTGTGGTGTGGCGCGCGACTTCCGGCGGGCTGTAACCCGGGGGGAACCCGCGCAAACGCCGCGCAATGTAGCATGCTGCGTTGCACCAAAGCTGACGCCGGGCTGGCAGCCGTCGGGCGGCCCGAAATCAGTCGGTGTCGTCGCCGTGCAGGCCCCGGGCAGACTCGCGCAACACGCGTCGCACCGTCTCCGCGGAGAAGCCGCGGCCCGTCAAGAAGCGCGCCTGGCGCGCCCGGCCGGAGGCGTCGGCGGCCGGGGCGTCGAACTTGCGCGACCAAACCTCACGTGCCCTGTCGAGCTCACTGGCCTTGAGGGACTGTGCCGCGTCGGCGTCGGGTGCCAAGCCGTGCTGGGCCAGTTCCTGCTGGATGCGCAGGTTGCCGTGGCGAGCGGCGCGCACATGGATCCGCGATTCGACGAAGCGCTGTTGCGAGAGGTAGCGGTTCGCCTCCAGCCAGTCGAGCACCTCGGCGACGCGCGCCATCGGGTCTGCGGCGTCGCCATCGGCCTCACGCTGCGCCGCCTGCGCCCGCGCGTGCGGCAGCAGCTTGCGCTGCATTTCCACACGGCTATGCTCGCGTTGCGCGAGCCATTGCAGCGCCCGCGCCTTCAGCGAGCGCGGCGTCGCCGGTTTCACTCCGCGGCGGATTCAACGGGCGGCAGCATCGGAATGCCCACCGCCTCGCGCACCTTGTTCTCGATCTCGTAGGCGATCTCGGGGTTCTCTTTCAGGAACTCGCGGGCGTTGTCCTTGCCCTGGCCGATCTTTTCGCCGTTGTAGGCGTACCAGGCACCGCTCTTCTCGAGGATCTTGTTGTCGACGCCCATGTCGATGATCTCGCCCTCGCGGCTGATGCCCTGGCCGTAGAGGATGTCGAACTCCGCGGTCTTGAAAGGCGGTGACACCTTGTTCTTGACGACCTTGACCTTGGTCTCGTTGCCGATGACCTCTTCACCCTTCTTGATGCTGCCAATGCGGCGGATGTCCAGCCGCACCGAGGCGTAGAACTTGAGTGCGTTGCCGCCGGTGGTGGTTTCGGGGCTGCCGAACATCACGCCGATCTTCATGCGGATCTGGTTGATGAAGATGACCATGGTGTTGGTCTTCTTGATCGTGCCGGTCAGCTTGCGCAGCGCCTGGCTCATCAGCCGCGCCTGCAGGCCGGGCAGCGAGTCGCCCATCTCGCCTTCGATCTCGGCCTTGGGCGTGAGTGCAGCCACCGAGTCGATGACCACCAGGTCGACCGAGCCGGAGCGCACCAGCGCGTCGACGATCTCCAGGGCCTGCTCGCCGGTATCGGGCTGGCTGATGAGCAGTTCCTGCAGGTTGACGCCGAGTTTCTGCGCATAGGCGGTGTCGAGCGCGTGCTCGGCATCGATGAAGGCGCAGGTGCCGCCGAGCTTCTGCATCTCGGAGATGACCTGCAGCGTCAGCGTGGTCTTGCCCGAGGATTCGGGGCCGTAGATCTCGACGACCCGGCCGCGCGGCAGGCCGCCGACGCCCAGCGCGATGTCCAGTCCCAGCGAGCCGGTGGAGACGACCTCGATGTCCTCGATCACCTCGCCTTCGCCCAGCCGCATGATCGAGCCCTTGCCGAACTGCTTCTCGATCTGCGCCAATGCGGCCTGCAGGGCCTTGGCTTTTTCGGTGTTGAGGGCTTTGACGGGTGCGTCCATGGGGCGATCTCCTGAAGTGGCGGCCATTATCTCAAAAGCTGGATGTTTGTACAGTACCCTCGTCATACCTTGACGCCCATCCCTACAATGCGGGCACAGCCGGACGCGAGCCGGCGAGGAGACATCGCATGCGCATCCTGGTCGCGGAAGACGATCAAGTCCTGGCCGACGGGCTGTTGCGCTCCTTGCGCAATGCCGGCTACGCAGTCGACCGGGTGAGCAGCGGCACCGAGGCCGACGCCGCCCTCGCCTCGCATGAATTCGACCTGCTCATCCTCGACCTGGGCCTGCCCAAGATGCACGGCCTCGAGGTGCTGCGCAAGCTGCGCGGGCGCGGCTCCTCGGTGCCGGTGCTGATCCTCACGGCGGCCGACAGCGTCGAGCAGCGCGTCAAGGGCCTGGACCTGGGCGCCGACGACTACATGGCCAAGCCCTTCTCGCTGCAGGAGCTCGAGGCACGCGTGCGCGCCCTCACCCGCCGCGGCCTGGGCACCGCCTCCACCGTGATCAAGCATGGCCCGCTCACCTTCGACGCCACCGGCCGCGTGGCCTACATCAACGACCAGATGATCGAGCTGTCGGCGCGCGAACTGTCGCTGCTCGAAGTGCTCCTGCAGCGCGCCGGACGCCTGGTCAGCAAGGACCAGCTGGTCGAGCGCCTGTGCGAGTGGGGCGAAGAGGTCAGCAACAACGCGATCGAGGTGTACATCCACCGCCTGCGCAAGAAGATCGAGCAGGGGCCGGTGCGCATCGCCACCGTCCGCGGGCTCGGCTATTGCCTGGAGAAGATCGCGGCCTGACCCTGACCGGCGCTGGGCTATCCTGACCGCCCATGCCCGGCACCAAGGAACAACGCTCCCTGTTCGGCGAGATCCTCGACTGGATGCTCGCGCCGCTGCTGCTGCTGTGGCCGATGAGCGTGGCGCTGACCTGGCTGGTGGCGCAGAACATCGCCAACAAGCCCTTCGACCGTGATCTCGCCGAGATGACGCGGGTGCTTTCCAAGCAGGTGGTGCTGCGCCAGTCCCCTGAAGGCGCGCGCAGCGCGGCGTTCACGCTGCCCACCGGTGCCACGGAGCTCCTGCACGCCGACGAGGCCGACGACATCTACTACCAGGTGCTCGGCCTGCGCGGCGAGCTGCTCAGCGGCGAACGCAGCCTGCCCCTGCCGCCGGACGACGAGCCGGTCGTGGTCGACGAGGTGCGCTTTCGCGACGGCGAGATGAACAGCGACGACCTGCGCATCGCCTATGCGTGGGTGGCGCTGCCCGGCCGCAACGGCGATCCGCCGCTGGCCCTGGTGCAGGTGGCCGAGACGCTGGGCAAGCGCTCGCGCCTGGCCACCGAGATCATCAAGGGCGTGATCCTGCCGCAGTTCGTCATCCTGCCTCTGGCGGTCCTGCTGGTGTGGCTGGCGCTGGTGCGCGGCATCGCGCCGCTCAACGAGCTGCAGCAGCGCATCCGACGACGCGACAGCAGCGACCTCTCGCCGATCGACGAGCGCGAGGCACCGGAGGAGGTGTCGCCGCTGGTGCGCGCGATCAACGACCTGCTGGCGCGCCTGGACCAGTCCATCGGCGCGCAGAAACACTTCCTCGCCGACGCGGCGCACCAGCTGAAGACGCCCCTGGCCGGGCTGCGCACGCAGGCCGAGCTGGCCCAGCGCGAGATCGATGCCGGCCAGCACGAGCCGCAGGCGCTGAAGAAGTCGCTTCAGCAGATCGCCCATTCGAGCCAGAGCGCGGCGCACATGGTCAATCAGCTGCTGGCCATGGCACGCGCGGAGAACCAGGGCCAGGAGGCGCAGCGGCAGAACGTCAACCTCGCGCGGCTGGCGATCGAGACGGTCCGCGATTTCGTGCCGCGCGCGCTCGAAAAGCGCATCGACCTCGGCTACGAGGGGCCCGAAGCCGGCCGCGGCGCGCTCAACGACAAGGGCGCCACGGTCAGCGGCAACCCGCTGCTGCTGCGCGAGCTGATCCGCAATCTGGTCGACAACGCGCTGCAGTACACGCCGGCTGGCGGCACGGTGACGGCGCGCATCGTCGATGACCCGTTCGGCCAGGTGGTGGTGCTGCAGGTGGAAGATTCCGGCCCCGGCATCCCGGTGGCCGAGCGCGAGAAGGTGTTCCGGCCGTTCTACCGCACGCTGGGAACCGACGTCGACGGCAGCGGCCTGGGTCTGGCCATCGTGCGCGAGATCGCCGTGCAGCACGGCGCGCACATCCAGCTCGAGGATGCCAACCTGCGCCATCGCCCTGGCCTGAGCGACCAGGGCGGCGCCGCTTTCGGGCCGGGCGCACGCTTCACGCTGCGCTTCCCGGCCGCCGGCGCACGGACGGACGACGAACCCGGGTCAAAGGCCGTCGCGGCGTAGCAGTTCGAGCAGGCTGGCGTCGTCGAACGAGGCGAATCCACCGTCGCAGGCGCGCGCGAACAGCGCCGCCGCCTGCGCACCCACCGGCGTGTCGGTGCCGAGCCGGCGCGCCATGTCCAGCGCGAGGTGGGTGTCCTTGTTCAGCAGTGTCGTGTGCGCGCGCGGCGCCAGGTCGCCGGCGAGAGCGCGACGCATGCGGTCCGAGCCGATCCAGCTCTGGCCGCTGGAGCGCTCGATCACGTCGAGCATCAGTGACGCGTCCAGCCCGGCACGCTCGGCCAGCGCCAGTGCCTCGGCCGCACCTGCCAGGTTGATGCCCGCCAGCAGGTTGTTGACCAGCTTGACGCGCGCACCGTCGCCCACCCGCGGGCCGAGTCGGAACACGGCGTTCGAGAGCGCCTCGATCAGCGGGCGCTGTGCCTCGAAGGCCGAATCGGCGCAGGCCACCATCAGGCTCATCGTGCCCTCGCGAGCGCGCTGCGGGCCGCCGGACATGGGCGAGTCGATCGGATCCAGCCCCTGTGCGAGCACGCGCGCGCATAGCGCTTCGGTGTCGTGTGGCGCGATCGTCGGGCACAGCATCACGGCCGCGCCCGGCGACAGCCCGGCGGCTGCACCATCGGTGCCGAACAGCACCGCGTCGGCCTGCGCAGCATCGACCACCGCCACGATCGCGCAGCGCGCTCCGGCGGCCGCAGCGGCCGCTGAAGCGCACACCGTCAGTCCTTCGCTTCGCGCCAGCGCCTCTCGCGCCGGGTCGATGTCGCGCACCTGCACGGTGTAGCCGCGGTCACGCAGCCGCAGCGCCATGCCCATCCCCATGTTCCCGACGCCGAGGACGGCGACTGCTGGCAACGGGTTCACGACTGCACCAACCGCCGGCTCTTCGCCACCGACATCAGGATGCCCAGGCCGAGGCCCAGCGTCACCATCGCGGTGCCGCCATAGCTGATGAACGGCAGCGGCACGCCCACGACCGGCAGGATGCCGCTGACCATGCCCATGTTGACGAAGGCATAGGTGAAGAAGCTCAGCGTGATCGAGCCGGCGAGCAATCGCGTGAACATCGTCGGCGCGTCGGCGGCGATCATCAGGCCGCGGAAGATCAGGAAGACGAAGCCCAGCAGCAACGCCACGCAGCCGGCCAGGCCGAACTCCTCGGCGAAGGCGGCGAAGATGAAGTCGGTGGTGCGCTCCGGGATGAACTCCAGGTGCGTCTGCGTGCCCTTCATGAAGCCCTTGCCCTCGATGCCACCCGAGCCGATGGCGATCATGCCCTGCAGGGTGTGGAAGCCCTTGCCCAGCGGGTCCTTGCTCGGATCGAGCAGGGTGCACACGCGGTGCTTCTGGTAGTCGCGCAGCAGCGGCCATTTCACGCCCGGTTCGCAGATGCTGTCGGCAGAGAGCACCAGCGCGCTGATGGCCACCACGGCCATCACCAGCACCGGCACGATCAGCCGCCACGACAGGCCGGCGAAGAAGATCACGTACATGCCGGCCGACAGCACCAGGATCGCCGTGCCCAGGTCAGGCTGCTTGACGATCAGGCCCACCGGCACGCCCAGCAGCAGCAGGGCGACAACGAAGTCCGGCGCGCGCAGCTGGCCCTCGCGCCGCTGGAACCACCAGGCCAGCATCAGCGGCATGGCGATCTTCAGGATCTCGCTGGGCTGGATCACCATGCCCAGGTTGAGCCAGCGCGTCGCGCCCTTCTTGGTGATGCCGAAGATCGCCGTGGCCACCAGCAGCGCCACGCCCACCAGGTACAGCGGGACGGCCAGTGCCATCAGCTTCTGCGGCGGGACCTGCGCGACGACGAACAGGATGCCGAAGGCGATCAGCATGTTGCGCCCGTGGTCGACGAAGCGCGTGCCGTGGTCGAAGCCGGCCGAGAACATCGTCAGCAGGCCAGCGCCGGCCAGCAGCAGGATGGCCAGCGACAGCGGGCCGTCGAAGCCGGTGAACACCGGCGCGATGCGCTGCAGGATCGATGGCCGCTCGAAGGCGACGTTCATTGGCGCGGGGCGGGTGCGGGTGTTCATTTCGCGGGCGCGCCCTGCGACTCGCCCTGTGCGACGCGCTGCGTCGCCGGCACCGCCGGCGGCAGCGCGATCGCGGCGGCACCGGGCAGCAGCACCTCGATGGCGGGCCGCGGCTTGCCCACCGGCGTGGTCGACTTGCCCTCGCGGGTGAGCGCCAGATCCTCCTCGCTGGGCACGGTGCCGTTGAGCACGTAGTCGAACACGCGGCGCGACATCGGCGCAGCGGAGTCGGAGCCCCAGCCCGCGTTCTCGACGATCACCGCCACCGCGATGCTGGGCGCCTCCAGCGGCGCGAATGCCATGTACAGCGAGTGGTCGCGCTGGGCCTCCTCGAGCTTTGCGGCGTTGTACTTCTCGTTGGCCTTCACGCCGATGGCCTGCGCGGTGCCGGTCTTGCCGCCGCTCTTGTAGGTGGCGCCGAGGAAGGAGCGCACCGAGGTGCCCTCCTGCGTCACGCCGTACAACGCACGGTTGATCAGCTCCACGTGTTCGGGCTTGAGCGGCAGCGGCGGCAGCGCGTCGTTGACCAGCACGCGGCGCTCGCCGGTGACCACGTCCTCCACCTCGCGCACCAGTCGCGGCTTGTAGCGCTGGCCGCCGGACACCAGCGTCGCCGTGGCGCTGGCCAGCTGCAGCATGGTGAAGTTGTTGTAGCCCTGGCCGATGCCCAGCGAGATGGTCTCGCCGGCGTACCACTTCTGCTGCTCGGGCTTCTTGTAGGCCTTGCGCTTCCATTCGGTGGAGGGCAGCAGGCCGGTGACCTCGCCCTCGACGTCGATGCCGGTCTTGCGGCCGAAGCCGAAGGGCTCGAGCTGATCGTGCATCAGGTCGACACCCATCTCGTTGGCCAGCGAGTAGTAGTAGACGTTGCTCGACTTGACGATGCTGCGCACCATGTCCACCGGCCCCAGGCCGGCATCGCCGTGGCTGCGGAAGGTGTGGTTGCCGAACTGGAACGTGCCGCCGTCGAAGATCACCTGGCTGGGGCTGCGCTTGCCGCTGTTCAGCGCGGCGATCGCCATGAAGGGCTTGAAGGTCGATCCCGGCGGGTAGGTGCCGCGCAGCGCCCGGTTCAGCAGCGGCTTGTCGACGGACTCGTTGAGCTCCTTCCACGACTCGCTGTCGATGCCATCGACGAACAGGTTCGGGTCGAAGGTGGGCTTGCTGACGAAGGCGAGCACTTCGCCGCTGCGCGGATCCAGCGCGACGAGTGCGCCGCGCCGGTCGCCGAACATCTGCTCGACCAGCGCCTGCAGCCGGATGTCGATCGACAGCACCACCTTGTTGCCCGGCGTGGCCGGGTTGCTCTTCAGGCGCCGCACCGGGCGGCCCGCGGCGCTGGTCTCGACCTCCTCGACGCCGGTGATGCCGTGCAGCTCGGCCTCGTAGCTCTGCTCGACACCGAGCTTGCCGATGTACTCGGTGCCGCGGTAGTTGGCGGCGTCCTCGGTGTCGTCGATGGCTTCCTTCTCGGCCTGGTTGATGCGGCCGATGTAGCCCAGCAGATGGCTGCCTGTCTCGCCCAGCGGGTAGTTGCGGAACAGCCGTGCCTTGATGTCCACGCCGGCGAAGCGGAAGCGCTGCGCGGTGAAGCGCGCCACCTCGTCGTCGGTCAGCTTGGTGCGGATCGGCAGCGATTCGAAGCTCTTGCTCTCTTCCATCAGCCGCTTGAACCGCTTGCGGTCGCGCGGCTGGATGTCGACCACCTCGCCGAGACGGTCGACCAGCGAATCGAGGTCGGTGACCTTCGACGGCGTGATCTCCAGCGTGTAGGCCGAGTAGTTGTTGGCCAGCACGACGCCATTGCGGTCGACGATCAGGCCGCGATTGGGCACGATGGGCACCACTGCGATGCGGTTGTTCTCGGCCTGGGTGGAAAGCTCCTCGTGCTTGACGACCTGCAGGTGCACCAGCCGTGCGCCGAGCAGGCCGAAGCCCACGAGCACGAACGCGGCCGCGGCCAGCAGCCGCGCGTTGAAGCGCGACAGCTCTTGCTCGACGTTGCGGATCTCGGTCACAGCGGTCGATTCTGATCCGGATCGGGGGGCCTGCGTTGCGGCGCGAGCAGCACCCATGTGACCAAAGGCCACAACAGCGCCTCGAACACCGGCGCGAGCAGCAGATCCCAGCCGGGGAACATGCCGCCGGCCATCAGGCGAACCACCAGCGACACCAGGTGCGCAGCGAAGAACAGCGGCAGGATCTGCAGCGCCTGCGAGGGCACCGTGAACCACAGCAGCCGGCGGTGGATGGTGGTGGCGAAGAAGCTCAGCAGCGTGTAGGCCAGAGCGTGCTGGCCGAGCACGGCGCCGTCGTGCACGTCCATCGCCAGGCCGAACAGGAAGGCCACGCCCACGCCGATGCGGCGCGTCTGGTGCACGTTCCAGAACACCAGCACGACGGCCAGGAAGTCCGGCATCGCCGGCACGCGGCCCAGCGGCACCAGGTTGAACACGAACGCCAGCACCAGCGTCAGCCAGACGAACAGCGGGTTGGCCGGCAGCAGCAGGGTGTCGCCACGCGGCATGATCATCGCCGGCCCCCCTTCTTCGGCGCCGGCTTCGTGTCCTCGGGCACAGGCTCCGGCTTGGCCGGCATCTGCATCCCCACCGGTTCGAGCACCAGCACGTATCGCACGGCGTCGGACAGCGCCACCGGTTCGAGCACGATGCGCGCGAAGCTGGTGTCGATCTTGCGGTCCACCAGGGTCACCTTGGCCACCGGCAGGCCCGGCGGATAGATGCCGTCGACGCCGGAGGTGCTCAGCAGGTCGCCGACCTGCACGTCGGCGTTGCCGGCCATGAAGCGCAGCTCCATGCCGTTGCGAACGCCGAATGCCGCGCTGCGCACCTGGTTGCGCGTGTTGAGCACGGGGATCGCGGCGTCCTTGTCGTTGAGCAGGGTGACTTCCGACGACAGCGGATAGACGCGGGTCACCTGGCCCAGCACGCCCGCCTCGTTGACCACCGGCGAGGCGATCGCCACGCCGTGGGTGGCGCCGCGGTCGATGACGACCTTGCGCGAAAACGCGTCGGGCGCGTCGTAGAGCACTTCGGCGGCCAGCGAGCGCACCGTCAGGGCCGGGCGCAGCTCGAGCAGCGCGCGCAGGCGCCGGTTGTCGGCCTCCACCTGCTCCAGGCGCAGCGAGCGCTCGGCCTGGCGCGCGAGATCGCGCCGGGCCGCGTCGGCCTGGGTCAGGGCCTTCTGCAGGCCGACCAGATAGTCGCTGCCGCCCTCCCAGGCCGCCACCGGAACGAGCAGCGTGCGCTCGACCGGGTGCAGCACGGTGGCGATCACGGCGCGCACCGGCTGGGTGATCTGGAAACGTGTGTCGGCCACCATCAGCAGCAGCGCCAGCGCCGAGAAGAAGGTCAGCTTGGTCAGCGCTGACGGGCCCTGCCGGAAGAAGGGCGGCGGGGTCCTGTCGAGGGTGCCGAGGGACATGGCCGGGACTGCGTTCTCAGGCTTCGGAAGTGAAAAGGCCGGCCACGTGACGCACGCGCCGGCCCGTTCGGTCCATCACGCTCACTCGGAAGTGAAGATGGAGCCGAGTCGCTCCATGCGCTCCAGCGCCATCCCGCAGCCACGCACCACGCAGGTCAGCGGGTCTTCCGCCACCAGCACGGGCAGGCCGGTCTCCTCGGCGAGCAGGCGGTCCAGGTCGCGCAGCAGCGCACCGCCGCCGGTGAGCATCATGCCGCGCTCGGCGATGTCGGCGCCGAGTTCGGGCGGCGTCTGCTCGAGCGCGTTCTTCACGCTCGAGACGATCTGGTTGAGCGGGTCGGTCAGCGCTTCCAGGATCTCGTTGGAGGAGATCGTGAAGCTGCGCGGCACACCCTCGGAGAGGTTGCGGCCCTTGACCTCCATCTCCTTGACCTCGGAGCCGGGGAAGGCGCTGCCGATGCTTTTCTTGATGGCCTCGGCCGTCGGCTCGCCGATCAGCATGCCGTAGTTGCGCCGGATGTAGTTGATGATGGCTTCGTCGAACTTGTCGCCGCCCACCCGCACCGAACCCTTGTAGACCATGCCGCCCAGGGAGATGACGCCGACCTCGGTGGTGCCGCCGCCGATGTCGACGACCATCGAGCCGGAGGCTTCCGACACCGGCAGGCCGGCGCCGATCGCCGCGGCCATCGGCTCCTCGATCAGGTAGACCTCGCTGGCGCCGGCGCCCAGCGCCGATTCGCGGATCGCGCGGCGCTCGACCTGGGTCGAGCCGCAGGGCACGCAGATGATGATCCGCGGGCTCGGCTTCAGGATGCCGCGCGGATGGACCATCTTGATGAACTGCTTGAGCATCTGCTCGGTGACGGTGAAGTCGGCGATCACGCCGTCCTTCATCGGGCGGATGGCCTCGATGTTGCCCGGCACCTTGCCGAGCATGGCCTTGGCCTCGGCACCGACGGCCTGGATGGTCTTCTTGCCGTTGGGGCCGCCTTCATGGCGGATGGCGACGACGGACGGCTCGTCGAGCACGATGCCCTTGCCACGCACATAGATCAGCGTGTTGGCGGTGCCCAGGTCGATGGCCAGGTCCGTCGAGAAGTAGCGACGAAAGGATCCGAACATGGTGTGGGGAGCTCTCGACCTGCACGCCGCCGGACCATCGGGTCGGGCTCGGTGATGCGGTCGATTGGGGTTGGCTGTTTCGTTCCTTTGGCCCCGCAAACCAAGGCTGGGCGCGGGCCGCGAGGGCTTGTGGATAACCGGGGATAATACCCCATCGGCCTGCCTCCACCGGGGTGCAGGCCGCGCGTTTTCACCCTGTTTCCGCACCGACGTTTCATGGCCCTGACCCCCCAAGACGTGAGTCGCATCGCCCACCTCGCCCGGCTCGAGCTGTCCGGCGCCGAGCAGGCCTCGCTGCTGACCCAGCTCAACGGCTTCTTTTCGATCGTCGAGCAGATGGGCGCGGTGGACACCACTGGCGTCGAGCCGCTGTACACGCCGCTGTCGGCGGCGCAGGAGGTCAGCCTGCGCCTGCGCGACGACGCGGTGACCGAATCCGACCGGCGCAGCGTCAACCAGCGCAGCGCGCCGGCGGTGGAAGACGGCCTGTTCCTCGTGCCCAAGGTGATCGAATGAAGGCCGTGCACGAGATGGGCGTGGCCGAACTGGGCCAGGCGCTGGCGTCGCGCGCGCTGTCCAGCGTCGAGGCGACCACGGCGCTGCTGGAGCGCCTGGACCGGCATGCCGCGCTGGGCGCCGTGCTGGCCAGCGACCGCGGACTCGCGCTGGCGCAGGCCGCGACGGCCGATGCCCGGCGCGCCGGCGGCGAGGCCGGCGCCCTGCTGGGCGTGCCGATCGCCCACAAGGACATCTTCGTCAGCGCCGAGCTGCCGACCACCGCCGGCTCGAAGATGCTCGAGGGCTACCGCAGCCCCTTCGACGCCACGGTGGTCGCCCGCCTGACCGAGTCGGGCACGGTGACGCTGGCCAAGCTCAACTGCGACGAGTTCGCGATGGGCTCGTCGAACGAGAACTCCGCCTACGGCGCAGTGCGCAACCCCTGGGACACCGGCCGCGTGCCCGGCGGCTCGTCGGGCGGCTCGGCGGCGGCCGTGGCGGCACGGCTGGTGCCCGCAGCCACCGGCACCGACACCGGCGGCTCGATCCGCCAGCCGGCGAGCTTCACCGGCATCACCGGCATCAAGCCGACCTATGGCGTGTGCTCGCGGTACGGCATGGTGGCGTTCGCCTCCAGCCTCGACCAGGCCGGCCCGATGGCGCGCTCGGCAGCCGACTGCGCGCTGCTGCTGTCGGCGATGAGCGGCTTCGACGAGCGCGATTCGACCAGCGCGCAGCGCCCGGCCCAGGATTTCCACGCGCAGATGCTCGCCCCGCGCCTCGGCGCTTCGGCGGCACAGCCGCTGGCCGGGCTGCGCATCGGCCTGCCGAAGGAGTTCTTCCCCGCCGCCTTGGCGGCCGACGTGAACGGCGCCGTGCGCGCCGCGCTGGCCGAGCTCGAGAAGCTCGGCGCCACGCTGGTCGACGTGAGCCTGCCGCGCACCGAGCTGTCGATCCCGGTGTACTACATCATCGCGCCGGCCGAGGCGAGCTCGAACCTGTCGCGCTTCGACGGCGTGCGCTATGGCCACCGCGCGGCGAAGTACACCGACCTGCTCGACATGTACAAGAAGAGCCGCAGCGAGGGCTTCGGCGCCGAGGTCAAGCGCCGCATCATGATCGGCACCTACGTGCTCTCGCACGGCTACTACGACGCCTACTACCTGCAGGCGCAGAAGCTGCGCCGCATGATCGCCGACGACTTCCAGCGCTGCTTCACGCAGTGCGACGTGATCGCCGGCCCGGTGGCGCCCAGCGTCGCCTGGAAGCTCGGCGCGCAGGGCGACGACCCGGTGGCCGCCTACCTGGCCGACATCTTCACGCTGCCGGCCAGCCTGGCCGGCCTGCCGGGCATGAGCGTGCCGGCGGGCTTCGGCGAAGGGCAGATGCCCGTGGGCCTGCAGCTGATCGGCAACTACTTCCAGGAAGGCACGCTGCTGCACGCGGCGCACGCCTTCCAGCAAGCCACCGACTGGCACGCGCGCGTGCCGGCGGGATTCTGAGCACCATGAGCAGCAGCCCCACCCTGATCCGCGGATACGAGGTCGTCATCGGCCTGGAGACGCACGCCCAGCTGTCCACCCGCTCGAAGATCTTCAGCGGCTCGAGCACGCAGTTCGGCGCCGCGCCCAACACCCAGGCCTCGCCGGTCGACCTGGCGCTGCCCGGCACGCTGCCGGTGATGAACCGCGGCGCCGTCGAGCGCGCCATCCGCTTCGGCCTGGCGGTGGGCGCCACCGTTGCGCCGCTGTCGATCTTCGCGCGCAAGAACTACTTCTACCCGGACCTGCCCAAGGGCTACCAGATCAGCCAGTACGAGACGCCCGTCGTGCAGGGCGGCCGCGTCGAGTTCTTCATCGGCGAACGCCAGCACGTGGTCAACCTCACCCGCGCGCACCTCGAGGAGGACGCTGGCAAGTCGCTGCACGAGGACTACCACGGCCTGACCGGCATCGACCTGAACCGCGCCGGCACGCCGCTGCTGGAGATCGTCACCGAGCCCGACATGCGCTCGAGCGTCGAAGCGGCCGAGTACGCGAGGGCGCTGCACGCGCTGGTGGTGTGGCTGGACATCTGCGACGGCAACATGCAGGAAGGCTCGTTCCGCTGCGACGCCAACGTGTCGGTGCGCCGCCCCGGCGCGCCGTTCGGCACGCGCCGCGAGATCAAGAACCTGAACAGCTTCAAGTTCCTTCAGCAGGCGATCGACTACGAGGTGCAGTGGCAGATCGACCTGATCGAGGATGGCGGCCGCGTCCAGCAGGCCACCGTGCTGTTCGACCCCGACATCGGCGAGACACGCGCCATGCGCACCAAGGAAGACGCGCACGACTACCGCTACTTCCCCGACCCCGACCTGCCGCCCCTGGTGATCGCTGCGCAGTGGGTGGAGCGCGTGCGCGCCGAGATGCCCGAGCTGCCGCGCCTGATGGCGGATCGCTTCCAGCGCGACTACGGTCTGCCTGCCTATGACGCGGCGATGATGACGCAGTCCAAGGCCACCGCTGCATTCTTCGAGACCGCGGCGAAGGCCTGCGGCCAGGCCAAGCTGGTGGCGAACTGGCTGATGGGCGAGCTGTCTCGGCGGCTCAATGCCGCCGACGGCACGATCGAGTCCAGCCCGGTGACCGCGGCGCAACTGGCCACACTGATCGGCCGCATCGTCGACGGCACCATCTCGAACAACGGCGCACGCCAGGTGTTCGACGCACTGTGGACCGGCGCCGGCCGCGAGGTCGATGCCGTGATCGAGGCGCAGGGCCTCAAGCAGATGTCCGACAGTGGTGAACTCGAGCGCATCGTCGACGAGGTGCTGGCGGCCAACGCCAAGTCGGTCGAGGAATACCGCGCCGGCAAGGACAAGGCCTTCAACGCGCTGGTCGGCCAGGCCATGAAGGCCACCAAGGGCAAGGCCAACCCGACCCAGGTGAACGAGCTGCTGAAGAAGAAGCTCGGCTGAGCCCGGTCCTGCGAGCGGCGGCGGCTACTTGGCCGCCGACTTGCGTGGCGCCGACGCCACTTCGGCCGGTGGCAACGCCCCCAGCGAGCCTGGCTGGGCGCCCGACCAGAGCTTGCGCAGGCGCTCGAGCTCCAGATCGTAGAGTTCGTTGACCCGCACCAGCTCGGCCTTCTGGTTCTGCAGCAGGTCTCGCTGCGCCTCGGTGGCGGCGTCGTTGCCGTCGATCTGCTGACGAAGCTTGAGCGGCAACTGCTTGCCGACATAGAACTCGGATTCGTCCAGCAGCGGCTTGCGCTCCTTCTCGAGCGCGGCCAGCCGGGTCTCGGAAACACGCAGCGCCTTGCGCGTGTCTTCCAGCGCCGCCTGGCGCGCCTTGTTGTGCGCGGCCTCGCTCGGGAAGCGCTGCAGCAGGTTGCGGTCGCGGCGGATCGCTTCGCGCTGCACGGCTCGGGCGAGCGCCTCTTCCTGCTGGCGCGCCTCGATCGCCGCACGTTCGTCGGCGGTGGGCACCGGCGGCACGACCTGGCGGATCGAGCCGTCGGAATTGAGCAGGCGCTGGTCACGACTGGCGCACTCGGGGATCGGCCGGTCCGATGTGAGCCTCTTGCCGTTGGCGTCGATGCAGCTGTAGATGCCCGCGCTCTTCTGCGTGCCCTGCGCCGAAGCCACCGTCGGCATGGCCCCGCCGGCCACCAGCACGGTGGCGGCGACAAGGGCATGGGCCGTGGCCGAAACTCGCATTCAGACTCCGTATCGTTCGCGGTACGCGGCCACGGCGCCGAAATGCGCGCTCAGGGCCCCGTCGGCGTTGGACTGCAAGTATTGCAGCAAGTCAGAAAGCGTCGCAATGGCCGCCACCTCCAGACCGAGCTGCTGCTGGACATACTGCACAGCCGACCAGGGTGTGTCCGCACCCCCATCGGTCGCCTTCTCCTGGCGGTCCAGGGCGATCGCCACGCCGCAGGGTGTCGCCCCCGCGGCGTGAATCATCGCGATGGATTCGCGCACCGACGTGCCGGCAGACATCACGTCGTCGATGATGAGAACGCGCCCGGCCACCTTTGCGCCGACCAGCGTGCCGCCCTCGCCGTGATCTTTTGCTTCCTTGCGGTTGTAGGCGAAGGGCACGTTGCGGCCCTGGCGCGCCAGCTCGATCGCCACCGCCGCGGCCAGCGTGATGCCCTTGTAGGCCGGGCCGAACAGCATGTCGAACTGCAGGCCCGAGGCGATCAGGCGCCGCGCATAGAATTCCGCGAGGCGGCCCAGCTTGGCGCCGTCGTCGAACAGGCCGGCGTTGAAGAAGTAGGGCGACAGACGCCCCGCCTTGGTCTTGAACTCAC
The DNA here is from genome assembly GCF_017795745.1 of Rhizobacter sp. AJA081-3. Lineage (GTDB taxonomy): Bacteria > Pseudomonadota > Gammaproteobacteria > Burkholderiales > Burkholderiaceae_C > Piscinibacter. Next base: position 4,834,862 of record NZ_CP059067.1, read on the forward strand.
CAAACCGCAACACGCCGGCTTCGACCGCGAACCTCACGAAGTCCTGGGCGAGGGGGTCGGTCGTGGGGCGGGTCGTCATCGGAGACTTTCAGTGTTCCGTCTGGTCACACTCAATCTGAACGGCATCCGCTCGGCGGCCACCAAGGGCTTCGAGGCCTGGGCCGAGGGCGTGGCGGCCGATTGTATGGGCGTGCAGGAGATCAAGGCGCAAGCGGCCGACGTGGCCGGGCGCTTCGAGGTCGTCGCCGGGCTGACCGGGCACTTCCACTTCGCCGACAAGAAGGGCTACTCCGGCGTGGGCCTGTACACCCGCAAGAAGCCCAGCGCGGTGATCACCGGCATCGGCAACGCGGAGTTCGACGCCGAGGGCCGCTACGTCGAGGCGCGCTTCGACAACGCCCGCCGCAAGCTGTCGATCATCAGCTGCTACTTCCCGAGCGGATCCAGCAGCGAGGAGCGCCAACAGGCCAAGTTCCGCTTCCTGGCACTGATGGCGCCGCGCCTGATCAAGCTGAAGGCCGAGCGCGAGTTCATCCTCGTGGGCGACATCAACATCGCGCACAAGGAGATCGACCTCAAGAACTGGAGGAGCAACCAGAAGAACAGCGGCTTCCTGCCGGAAGAGCGCGCCTGGATGACCCATGCGCTGGAGGAGATCGGCCTGGTCGACGTCTTCCGCACGCTCAACCCGCACCCCGAGCAGTACACGTGGTGGAGCAACCGCGGCCAGGCCTGGTCGAAGAACGTCGGCTGGCGGCTGGACTACCACCTGGCCACGCCGGCTCTGGCAAAGAAGGCGAAGAGCGAGCACATCTACCTCGAGCAGCGCTTCTCGGACCACGCCCCGCTGGTGATCGACTACGACTTCACGCTGTAGAGAGCACCTTCAGCAACCAGCGGTTCAGGTCGGCCACCTCTTCAGGGCATACCGAATGCTCCATCGGGTAGTCGTGCCACTCGACGCCGTGCCCCAGCGCTGCCAGCCTGTCGCGCGACGCTGTGCCGCGCTGCAGCGCCACCACCGGGTCCTGCGTGCCGTGGGCCAGGAAGATCGGCACGTCGTGGTTCGCAGGGCTGCGCTCGGCCGCCGTGGTGTCGGCCAGCGGCAGGTAGCCCGACATCCCGGCCAGCCCGGCCAGCCGCTCGCCGTAGCGCAGCCCGGCCATCAGCGTCATCGCGCAGCCCTGCGAGAAGCCGGCCAGCACGATGCGGTTCGCCGCCACGCCTCGTTCGCGCTCGCGATCGAGCAGCGCGGTGATGGCCGCGCACGATTCGCGCAGGCCGGCTTCGTCTTCGCTGCGCTGCAGGTCGGTGCCGAGGATGTCGTACCAGGCGCGCATGCGGTAGCCGCCGTTGATCGTCACCGGGCGCACCGGCGCGTTCGGGAAGATGAAGCGCACCGGGCCGACGGCGTCGAGGTCGAGCTCCTCGCAGATCGGCACGAAGTCGTTGCCGTCGGCGCCCAGGCCGTGCAGCACGATGATGCTGGCGGCGGGGTTCGGGCCGGTCTCGCCTTCGAGGGTTTCGAGAAGTGGGGTGGCGCTCATGATCGACGGGTCGGTGGCGGGAGATGCCATTCTGAGGCCCTACAGTGCGGGCTGTGAGCCATCCGATCCCCGCCCCGTTCCTCGCCCGTGTCGACGCGCTTCTTGCCCAGGGCGGGCGCCGCCTGCTCGGCCTCGTCGGCCCGCCCGGCGCCGGCAAGTCCACGCTCGCGCAGGCGCTGCTCGGCGCGTTTCCCGGCGTGGCGCAGGTCGTGCCGATGGACGGCTTCCACCTCGCCAACCTCGAGCTCGCCCGGCTGGGCCGCGCCGGCCGCAAGGGCGCGCCCGACACCTTCGATGCCGCCGGCTACCTGGCCCTGCTGCAGCGGCTGCGAGAGCGGGAGCGCACCGACGAGATCGTCTACGCGCCCGAGTTCCGCCGCGAGATCGAGGAGCCGATCGCCGGCGCCATCGCCGTGCTGCCGGACACGCGGCTGGTGATCACCGAAGGCAACTACCTGCTGCTGGACGACGGCCCCTGGGCCGGCATTGCCCAGCTGCTCGACGACTGCTGGTACGTCGACATCGACCCGGTCTTGCGCACGGACCGGCTCGTCGCCCGCCATCGGCAGTTCGGCCGCAGCGCCGAGCAGGCGACCGACTGGGTGGCACAGACGGACGAACCCAATGCGCGGCGCATCGAGGCCACGCGCGAACGCGCCCGTGCCGTGTTCCGCTGGAGCGATGAATGAGCTTTCGCCACCGCACCCTCCCCGTGACACCTTTTCAGCAAAATTGTTCGCTGGTCTGGGACGACGAGACGAAGCAGGCCGCCCTGATCGACCCCGGCGGCGATATCCCGCTGCTGCTCGCCGCGGTGAAGGAACTCGGCCTGACGCTCGAGCAGCTCTGGCTGACGCACGCGCACATCGACCACGCCGGCGCCACCGGCACGCTGGCGCGCACGCTCGGCCTGCCGATCATCGGCCCTCACGAGGCCGACCAGTTCTGGATCGACGCGCTGCCGCAGCAGAGCCACATGTTCGGCTTCCCGCCGGCCGAGGCCTTCAGCCCGACGATCTGGCTGCACGACGGCGACTCGGTGCGCGTGGGCGGCTGCAAGCTGCAGGTGCGCCACTGCCCGGGGCACACGCCGGGGCACGTGGTGTTCTTCGAGCCGACGACGAAGCACGCCTTCGTCGGCGACGTGCTGTTCGCCGGCAGCATCGGCCGCACTGATTTCCCGCAGGGCGACTTCGACACGCTGGTGCGCTCGATCACCACGCGGCTGTGGCCGATGGGCGACGACGTTCGCTTCACGCCCGGCCACGGGCCGCAGAGCAGCTTCGGCCAGGAGCGGCGCAGCAACCCGTTCGTCGGCGGCACCTGAGCGCGGATTCCCGCGCGGCCGGTGAATATTCACCGCCTGCGCGAAGCGCTGTTACCTAAGCTCACTTCCAACGGTGCGGGACCCGCTGTGCCGTCGAGGAGGAGCCCCCATGTTCGACCTGCTCTCCCGCGTCGCCGCCAGCGACGCCCCTTCGCCCACCGTGCCGCCAGCGCACGACCAGCCCTACCGCGGGCCCGAGCGCCGCGGCGCCACGCTGACGCTGTGGCGCTGGCTCTCCGCCGCGCTCGACGAGATCGACTACGGCATCGTGCTCGTCGGTGCGAATGGCGCCGCGCACCACGCCAACGAGGCGGCGCTCGCCGAGCTCGACGCCCAGCATCCGCTGGTGCTGCTGCACGGCGAGCTGCGCGCCCGCCGCAGCGCCGATGCCCAGCAGCTCCATGCGGCGCTGCACGACGCACAGGGCCGAGGACTGCGCCGCCTGCTCACGCTCGGCGACGGCGCACAGCAGGTCAGCGTGTCGGTGGTGCCGCTGGGCATGCCGGGCGCGACGCTGGTCATCCTGGGCAAGCGCCAGATGGGCGCCGACCTCGCCGTGCAGGGCTTCGCGCGGCTGCACCGGCTGACCGGCGGCGAAGCGCGGGTGCTGGCGGCCCTGTGCGCCGGCTCGCGGCCTTCGGAGATCGCGGCGATGCACGGCGTGGCGCTGAGCACGGTGCGCTCGCAGATCAGCAGCATCCGGCTGAAGACCGGCGCGGCGAGCATCCGCGCGCTGCTCGCGCAGGTGGCGGTGCTGCCGCCGCTGATGGGCCGGCTGCGCAGCGGTGCCGAACGCCTGCCGCTGTTGCACGACATGGCGCTCGCCTGAGCGCACCTGGCAGCGCGCAGCCCCAGCCGCCGCGGCCGCTACGATTGCGCCTGCGGTCGGCGGGCCATCACGGGCCCGGGCCGCGCCGCGTGCCCAACCTCGCCGAATCCGCCCTGTTCGACCGGCTCCCCGACTCGCTGCGCGCTCTGGCGCAACGCGGCGAGGTCAAGCGCTTCCGCAAGCACCAGCGGCTGATCGAGGAAGGCACCTTCGGCGACACGCTGTACATCATCCTGGCCGGCCGGCTGCGTGCCTCTTCCGCCGACGACCGCGGGCGCGAGATCGTCTATGGCATCTACGGCCCGGGCGAGTACCTCGGCGAGATGAGCCTGGACGGCGGGCCGCGCTCGGCATCGGTGGTGGCGCAGGAGGCCGCGGTGTGCGCGGTGATCACGCGGCACACGCTGCAGGAACACATTGCCGCCCACCCGGCGTTCGCCTTCGAGCTGCTCGAGCGCGTGATCCACCGCGCCCGCCTGGCCACGCAAAGCGCGCGCAGCATGGCGCTGCTCGATGTCTATGGGCGCGTGGCCCGCCTGCTCGAAAGCCTGGCCGCGCCGCAGCCCGACGGCAGCGGGCTGATTGCCGAGCACCTGACCCATGCCGAGATCGCCAGTCGCGTCGGCTGTTCGCGGGAGATGATCAGCCGGCTGATGAAGGACCTGGAGCGCGGCGGCTACGTCACGAACGCAGCGGACGGCGCGCGCATCGTCGCCAGATTGCCGGATCGCTGGTGAACGCGCCGGGCACTCACGCCGGATCGCCCCGCCGGCGACGCCAGCGCTCCCGCTGTTGCGGTGCCAGCGGCACCGCCGGCACCGGATGGCCCTGGAAGTCCTCGATGGTGCGGGTCGGCAGCACCACCGTGCGCGACTTGTCGACGATGTAGCGCGTCAGTTGCGGGGCCGCCATGCTCGTGCCGCTGAGGGCAACACACGAGCCGCTGGCCGTGCCTGCCGCCAGCACGCCCTTGAGCACCGGGGAATCCTCGGTGACGGCCAGCACACGCCAGCGCGATGGCTCGCTCGCCTGCAATGGCACCGACGAGTAGCGCGCCGCCGTGGCACCACCTTCGCGGTCGGTGAGCGCGCCGCCAGCCACGTGGACCCTGTCGCCGCTGGCCAGGCCGTTCAGCGTGCCGACGCGGCGCACGTAGGCAGCGTCGGAGTCGAGCACCTCCACCGCGCCGCGCGCATCGAAACGCCGGTAGTCTTCGTCGTTCAGGTAGGACTGGCGCCCCAGCGTCGGCCGCCCGAGCGGCGCATCGTCTCGCTGGACGAAGGCATTGCATTCGAGCGCGGTGGTGCCGGCGTTGTGCAGAGTCACCCGCCAGGCGCCGCTGGGGGCCGCCACCGTCCACTCGCCCGTGCACTGCGTCGGCGCCACGGCGAGCAGCCCCATGCCCTTGCGGCCGTTGGCCACCTGCTGCTGCAGGCTGAGCATGGCCACGGCCTGCCCCTTCTCGCCCGGCACCGCGACCGGCTGGCCGTGCGGCACCTCGATCGGCTGCCCGCCGGGCGGCGTGACCGTCAGGCGGATGCCGCCGATGTCGCCGACGCCATTCGCGCCGGCGGGATCGGTGAACCAGAGCTCCAGGAAGCTCGGCGTGCCGTCGCCTGGCTGGATCTGCCAGTTCAAGGTCATGGCGCTGCCCGGCGGCAGGTCGATCCAGGCGTGGCAGCGCAGTTGGTAGCTGTTGCCCGCGGCCAGCACCACGTCGCAATCGCTGCGCAGGCCGATCAGTTCGTCCAGCGCCTGCTCGAAGATGGAGCTGCCGTCGTGCGGCCCGGCGATGTTGCCGATGCTCAGGTTGATGACCACGGGGCAGCGCTCGCCGGGCGACACGGCGGCATCGGCCGTGGCCAGCACGAAGCGGATGGCATCGAGCATGAAGGCCGTCGACGAGGCACAGGAAGTGTCGGCAATCGAGCCGCCGGGCAGTTGCACGGCCACGATCGGCGGCGCTGCGGGATCGCGCGGGTCGGCGCCACAGGCGAGATCCATGACATGGGTGCCGTGCGTGACGCGATGGCGCACTTCCGTGTAGCCCATGCCGGCGTAGAGCAGGGCCTCGTCGGCCGGTCCGGCGGCGGCGGGCAGCGCCGCGAAGCGCGCTTTCAGGTCCGCCTGACCGAACACCCGACCATGGACCCACGGGCTCGAGGGATCGGCACGCTGGTGCTGGTCCCAGAAGGCCAGCAGCCGCGTGGCGTGGCGGCCGTTGGCGAACGACCGGAAGCGCTCGTTGGCGATCGCCAGGCCATCGTCGACGATGCCCACGACCACACCCGCCGCAGCCCCGCCCTGCGACTGCGCCACCGGCGGCGCAGCATCGGGGTCGGGCAGATCCGACGCGACGAAGCCGATCTCGAAGCGCTGGATCTTCGACAGCAATTCGCCCCCAGGCACGGCCCCGCCCTCGCCGGCGAGCGACGCGAGAAAGCGCGGCGAACAAGCTGCGGTGCAGTACCGTGATCGCTCCAGCCCCTGCGGAGGATTCACGTACTGAGCAGGCACGCGAAGGTCGTCTCGCGCCGACTGCCGGGCGGCCAAGGCGAACTCGCTGGCCGAGGTGGTTTCCGACAGCTCGAGCAGCAGCCAGTGCCACTCTCCCCGCGCCCCCGGGAGCAGGGCGTCGCGGAAGTTCGTCGCCCGGGCCCAGGGCAGATAGGCATCGGCCAGCGGCAGCACCGCGGCGCCGGCAATGTTCGCCGCCATTTCAGCGCCACTCGGCCGAGGCGTGCAGCCACAGCCAGGACATCGCCTTGGAGGGAACGGGCGTGTGCGCAGCGCCCAGCTTGAGGCCTTCTCCGTCCCGATCCACCTGGTTGCTGTCGCTGCCGCTCACCGGAGCCTGGAAGTCCTTCAGCAGATAGGCCTCGGCATCGAACTCCCTGGCCGTGTGGCTGCTGAAGGGCGGCAGGTGCCCCGAGGAACCCAGTGCCAGGTCGGCGCAGCGGCCGACGATGTACTCCGCCAGGCAGGTGCCGAGCACCTGGCCCGCCCGGCTGTCGACGGGGTAGTGGACGCCGGCGATGGTGCGGTTGACGGCGATGCGCGCAGCCTGCCGCAACAGCATCGCGCCCAGGCCGTCGCCCTGGTCGTCGACGCCGCGCAGCGCCATCAACACCCGGGCCGCGCAATGCGCTTCGGTCGAGTGCCCGCTCGGAAAGGAGCTGTGCCCGGGCGTCAGGATCATCGGCTGCACCTTGGGCGAGAGCTCGACCGGCCGGGCCAGCGCCAGCGCATGCTTGAAGCGCAGCTCGACCGCGATGGCGAAGCGAACCGCCGCGCCGAGCAGTTCCATCGTCCAGCGGTGGCGGTCCGGGCGCAACCCGGCGATGGCGGCCCAGTAGGTCATCAACTGCGGGATCTGCGACTGGATCTCGACCTGCCGGTCGCTGCGCAGGTCGGCATAGTCGAGCACGAACTGCAGCTGCTGGCGCATGCCGTCGGAATCCTCCGCGACAGGCCGCAGCAATCGCACCAGCGGCCGCGGGACGTCCTTCGCGTCGCGGCACGACAGTTCGAGGCCTCGGTTGCCGGCGACGGCGAATTGCAGCGGCGCGAGCAGTTCGACATCGAACACCGTGCCGCGCACCCAGGCCTCCCAGTGCGCCAGTGGCTCGACGGCATCGACGCTCGCGCGCAGGCCGGCCAACGGCGCGGGCGTGAGCGTGGCATCCAGCGTGCTGCCGACGATGCCGTCTCGGTTGCCGAGGGCACCCCCCACATCGAGAGGGCTGTCACCTGCGGCGCCGCCAGCCCCGCCAGCCCCGCCAGCCCCGCCAGCTCCGCCTGCGCCACCGGCTCCGCCCGCGCCGCCGGCGCCCCCCGCCCCTCCGGCACCGCCCAGCCCCCGCGCGCCGCCGAACACGCTCTCGAACACGAACTGCCTCGACTTGAACATGCTTCCCCCTGTGTGCTTGTATGCCGGGCGGCCCCGGCGCCGCGCGCTGCCGCTAAGAGGCGGGAACGCCGGCCGCCGCCAACGAGTCCGACCACAGCTTGCCGGTCGCGAAGCCGCTGCTCGGCGAGCGATCCAGATACCCGCTGATCGTCAGCTGCGGCTCCAGCACCATCAGCGCACGCACCGTTTCGCGCGCTTCGTCCAGGCGCCCCAGCTGGACCTGGGCGATGGCCATCGCGCGCAGCGTGGAGGTGTGCGTGCGGTGCAGCTTGAGGGAGCGCTTCGCGTGTTCGATGGTGCGCTCGTACTGGCCGTCGGCGAGGGCCGCGGTGGCCGTGAGCGACTCGAAGAAATAGCGCATCGGATCCAGCGGCGACAGCGCGAGCGCGCGCTCGGCGGCGTGCACCGCGGGCCCGCCCTCGCCCTTGAACGCATGCAGCGTGCCGCTGAAGAGCCACGCCAGCGGCTCGCTCGGGTTCTCGGCCAGCGCAAGCTCGTAGCGTTGTGCCGCGCCGTCCAGGTCCTTCATCAGGTTGCAGTGCACGAAGCCGTCGATCGCCAGCGACAGCGACGAGGCGGGATCGATGTCCAGCGCGCGCCGCGTGCAATCGAGCGCGAGGCTGGTGTCGCGCCGCATGTCCGTCGACCAGCCCTGCTGGACGCGCATCACGTGCCACTTGGCCAGCCAGGCGTGCGGCGCGGCATGCCGGCGGTCGCGGTCGACGAGGTGCTCGAGCATCTCCCGCGCACGATCGAAATCGTGCCAGGCCGTCCCGTGCAGCAGGTTCACCGCCGCCATCAGCAGGCAGTAGCTCTCCAGCGTGGCGAGCGGTTCGCGGCGTGCGCGCTCGACCTGGCGCCGGGCCAGGGCCGAGCAGACGCGGTGGGTGAGGTCGTGCACCATCGGGTCGTCGCCGCTGAACACCCCGGGCACGCTGCCGCGAACCTCCCCGGCCCAGACCACCTTGGCGCTCGTCGCCTCGGTCAGCTCGACGACCAGGCGCAGCCGCTCGTTGACGATGTGCATCGTGCCGGCCAGCACGTAGTCGGCGCGCAGGTGCGTGCGGATGCTCGGCAGGGCACCGGCGCGCCCGCGGAACACGCTGGTCGACAGGCGCGAGACGACCGTCAGTTCCGGGCTGCGGGACAGCGACGCGATCAGTTCGTCGGCGACGGCATCGCCGAGCAGCTGCTGCATCGCGTCCTGGTTCGGAGCATCGAACGGCACCACGGCGATGGCGGGGCGCAGCGCGTTGGCGATCATGGGCGGCATCCACGCGGCTTCTGCAGGTGGCGGGCTCAGGCGGTGTGCGCGGACGGGTTCGTCGATGTGCTTGAGGTAGCACTCGCCGAGGTCTTCCACTTCGGCGTCGAGCCCCGGCACGAGCCGGTCGCGCACCTCGCCCGACACGACGATGCCCCCGGGCTCGGCCAGCTGCAGCAGGCGCGCCGCGAGATTGACGCCTGCGCCATACAGGTCGTGCTCATCGACGATGACGTCCGTCACGTGGGCGCTCGCCCGCAGCCGCATCGCCGAGGGCGACGCAGCGGGCGGTGAATGGGCCGCGAGGGTGGTGAACATGTCCAGCGTGCAGCGGATGGCGGGGGGGACGCTTTCGAACTCCAGCATCAAACCGTCGCCCATGCGCTTGACCAGCCGGCCGCCGTGCTCGGGCAGCAATCGGGTCACGACCTCGTGAACGAAGGCCTGCCAGCGCCGCACCGTGCCTTCTTCGTCGTGTGCGATCAGCCTGACGGACTCGACCAGGTCGACCACCACGACCGTGCGGGTCATGCGGCGAAGCAGGGGCCATGAAGGATCGGGTTGATTGGCCGTCATCTTGTCGCTTCGTCCCTGAACGCGTCATCCGCATTCTGGAGGAGAAGCCCCGACCCAACCAGACCCATCGCGCGGCGCCGCAGCCGCTGCGCAGGCGCTCCTCAGCCGCCGCCGGACTTGGCCGCCGCTGCCGGCGGCTTGGGCGGCCCGAAGCGCTGTGCCGGCCGCTCGGCGCGCTCGTACAGGCCCTGAACCTTCGGGATGTTGACCTCGATGTCGCGGATGCGCGTAGGGCCGGTCGGGTGCGTGCTCAGGAACTGCGGCGGCGCGCCCTTGGAGGCCTCGGCCATCTTCTGCCACAGCGTCACGCCGGCGCGCGGGTCGTAGCCCGCGCGCGCAGCGAGCTCGATGCCGATCAGGTCGGCCTCGGACTCGTCCTCGCGGCTGAACTTCAGCGTGAGCAGCTGGCCGCCCATGTTGAGCAGGGTGTCGCCGGCGCTGCCCAGACCGAGCAGCGCCGACAGCGCGCCGGCGCCGATGCGCGTGGCCGCCGTCTTGCCCATGCGCTCGCGCGCGTGCTCGCGCAGCGCATGCGCCGCCTCGTGGCCCATGATCATGGCCACCTCGTCGTCATTGAGCTGGAGCTTGCTCAGGATGCCGTAATAGAAGGCGATCTTGCCGCCGGGCATGCAGAAGGCGTTCAGCTCGCTGCTGCCGATCAGGCTGACCTCCCACTTCCAGCCCTGCGCGCGCGGGTTCCATTCGTAGGTGTGCGGGATGATGCGCTTGGCGATGGCGCGCAGGCGGATCAGCTGCGGGTGGTCGTCGGGCGCCAGGCCCTTCTGCTGCGCAGCCTGCTGGCGCATCTGCTGGTACTGCGAGGCGGCCGCCTTCTCGACCTGGTCGGCCGACACCAGCTTGCTCATGGCCGACGGCTTGCCCACGTCCACGCCTTCGCGGGCCAGTGTGGGCAGCGCCGCGCCGGCGAGCAGGCCGCCGGTGAACAGCCGGCGTGCATGCAGCCGGCAGCGGCAGCCTCGCTCGTGCTGCATCGCGGGCAGCGGAACCTGGGCGTCGGTGCGAAAGTCGTGGTTCATGGCGGGCGAATTCTAGGCAGCGCTCAATCCTCGGCAGCGGGTGCGGTGATCGGGTCGGCTTCTAGCGCGCGCACCTGCGCGCGCAGCCACCACAGCATCCACAACGCCGGCAGCGCCACCACGGTCGACACCAGGAAGAAGGTCGGCCAGCCGATCGTCTCGGCCAGCACACCGGCCAGCGGCCCCACCCAGACGCGGCCGATCGAGGCGAAGGCGCTGAGCAGCGCGAACTGCGTGGCGGTGAAGCGCTGGTTGCACAGGCTCATCAGGAAGGCGACGAAGGCGGCCGTGCCCATGCCGCCCGACAGGTTCTCGAAGGCGATCACCATCAGCAGCCCGCCGTCCACCGGCGTGGCGCTGGCGAGCTTGACGAAGCCCCAGTCGAAGGCGGGGATCACCAGGCCGGGCATCAGGCCCTTGCCGCTGACTGCCAGCCACCAGAAGCCCAGGTTGCTGGCCATCTGCAGCACGCCGAACAGGAACAGCGAGCGCCACAGCCCGAGCTTGAGCATCAGCGCGCCGCCGAGCAGCGCACCGCCGATGGTCAGCCACAGGCCGATCACCTTGTTGACCACGCCCACCTCGGCGGGCGCGAAAGCCATGCTCTTGAGCAGGAAGGGCGTCATCAGCGAGCCGGCGAAGGCGTCGCCCAGCTTGTAGAGCACGATGAAGATCAGGAAGGCGGCCGCGCCGGGCTGCGCGAAATAGTTCGCGAGGCCCGACAGCAGCGTCTCGAACTTCGCGCGGCGCGCCGCCCAGGCGGCCAGCGGCAGCGTGATGGCGATGCCGATCAGTAGCGCGAGCAGGTCCGCCCACTTGGTGGCCGAGGCGAACATCGAGCGCGCCAGCGGCGCGACCACGCGGTCGGTGAGCAGCACGCCGACTGCCACCGCAGCGAGCACGGCGACGAAGCCGATCAGGTCGTTGCGGGCCACGCTGCGCGGCGCCGCGATCGCCGGCAGGCGCGGCAGCACCAGCGCCGACAGCACGGCCGCGGCCACCATCACCCCGGCCATGAAGCGGTAGACCTCGCTCCAGTTCCAGCCGCCACCCTGGTTCGGGTCGGTCCAGATCAGCGCGATGCCGCCGGAGACGATCATCGCCAGCCGGTAGCCGAGCACGTTCAGCGACGAGCCCAGGCCGCGCTCGGCGGCGCTGAGCAGGTCGGTGCGGTAGGCGTCGATGACCACGTCCTGCGACGCCGACACGAAGGCCACCAGCACCGCCAGCATCGCGAAGGCGCGGGTGGCCTGCGTCGGCGAGGTGGCCGCCATGGCCATCAGCGCGCCGGCCAGCGCGAGCTGCGTCAGCACCAGCCAGCCGCGCCGGCGGCCGAGCAGCGGCAGCTCGAAGCGGTCCATCAGCGGCGCCCAGAGGAACTTGAAGGTGTAGGGCAGGCCGACCAGGCTGAGGAAGCCGATGGTGGCGACATCCAGCCCTTCCATGCTCAGCCAGGCCTGCATGGCCTGGCCGGTCAGCGCCAGCGGCAATCCGGAGGCGAAGCCCAGCAGCAGGACGACCGCGAGCCGGTGCCAGGACGCGAGGCGCTTTGCCAGGCCGGCAGCGGGCGCGGCGACGGGGGACGGGGGCATCGGCCCATTCTAGGAGCGGGCCTGCGACGGCCCGGCCCCGAGCGGGCTCAGGAGGCCGGCGCGCCCGACGGCGAAGCCGAATCCTGGCGTTCGATGGCCTCGGCCAGGGCGAGCAGGCGCTCGCGCGGCAGGTCGCCGACGATGGCGTAGCCGCAGGCCGGGTGGCCGGGGCTGTCGCCCTCGACCCAGTAGAACAGGCCGGTGCGGCCCTGCTGCTCGTAGCGGAAGGTCGCCGGCGTGCCGACTTCCGGCTTGCGCAGGTAGATGGTCACGCGCAGCGGTGGCTGCCCGGCCGGCGCCTCGCCGATGGACTGGTACATGAGCTGGGCGCTCGGGCCCTTGGCATCAGGCAGCAGGCGGCCGCCGACCAGCTCGAAGCCCTGCGAACGCAGGTCGAACAGCTTGACCGGCATCTCCAGCCGCTTGGTGAGCCAGCGCGCGAGGTGTTCTTCCTGCGCCTTCACCTCGACCGGGTGGCGCACCTCCGGCACGTAGACGCTGTGCGCCACCGCGGCGCGTTGCACCCAGCTCGGCCCGCCGGAGGAAGAGGCCAGCTGGGCGGCCGGACGCTCGACGCGCCAGGCGATCGCCGCACCCACGGCGCCGCCGAGCACGAACACCGCGAAGGCGGCGGCCCAGCGCATCCAGCCGGTGTTCGACGCCGCCGTGGCGGGGGCCTGGCTCCACACCACCTGCGTCAGGCGCTGCGGCACCGGCTCGGCCAGCACGCTGTCCAGCCGGGCACGCAAGCCCTCGGCGTCGGCGGCCCACAAGCGCACGCGGGCGGCCTCTTCGGGATGGTCGCGCAGCCAGGCCTCGACCTCGATGCGCTTCTCGGCATCGAGTTCGTCGTCCAGCCAGGCGTTCAGGAGGTTGTCGATCGGGGGGGCGTTCATGGCAATCCGTTCATGCGACTCAGACGACGCGGCGCAGGCCGCGCGCGTTGCTCGGGGCACGCCCGTCGAGCAGGTCGCGCAGCGCCGAGCGTGCGCGGGAGATGCGCGACATCACCGTGCCCACCGGAATGCGCAGCACTTCGGCGCATTCCGCATAGGAGAGTTGTTCGAGCGTGACGAGCAGCAGCGGCTGGCGCTGCTCGACAGGCAGCTTGGAGAGCGCGGCCACCAGGTCCAGACGCAGTCCGATGTCGTTGCCGACGGCAGGCAGCGCATCGACGACGTCGCGCGCTTCGTTCGGCTCGACCAGGGTCATGCGCTTGTCGCGCCGGCGCTCGTCCATGAAGGCGTTGTGCGCGATCGACAGCGTCCAGACGAGGATGTCGCGCTGCTGGTCGAACTGGTGCCAGTGCGCCAGCGCACGCTCCAGGGTGGTCTGCACCAGGTCGTCCGCCGCGCTCGGGTCGAACACCAGCGAGCGCGCGTAGCGACGCAGGCGCGGGATGGCACCGAGCAGCTGCTGGCGGAAGGCGGTGGGGGCGTCCACGTTGGGCATACGGAGCCGGGAGCGCGATTATTCCCCCGCGCCGGGCCAAGGGCAGGCCCGTTCCGCGAGAATGTCACGCATGACGCCGCCCTCGCACGCGCCCGCCAAGGCGCGCTCGCCCTCGTTCTCGTCCCCCGAATTCCGCGCGGCACTGGGCATGTTCGCCACCGGCGTGACGGTGGTCACGGCGCGCGGGCCCGACGGCGTGCCGGTCGGGCTGACGGCCAATTCTTTCAATTCTGTTTCCCTGACACCGCCGCTGGTGCTGTGGAGCCTGTCGCGCAAGGCCGGCACGATGCCGGCCTTCCGCGCCGGCTCGCACTACGCGATCAACATCCTCGCCGCCGACCAGCGCGAACTCGCCGAGCGTTTCGCCGGCAAGGCCGAAGACCGGTTCGCCGGCGTGGCCTGGCACGACGGCGCCGCCGGCGCGCCGGTGATCGACGGCGCGGTGGCGGTGTTCGAGTGCTTCAACCGCAGCCGCTACGAAGAAGGCGACCACGTCATCTTCGTCGGCGAGGTGGAGCGATGCAGCCATCGCGCGGGCGCGCAGCCGCTGCTCTTCCACGGCGGGCGCTACTACACCGAGCTGCCGCTCTGACTTGAAATCCGCGCCGGCGGCCTGAACTCCCCCGGGTATCCTCGGAGGACCCCATGCACATCGCCTGCGCCCATTGCGGCACCACCAACCGCGTGCCCGACGAACGCCTTGCCCAGGACCCGGTCTGCGGCCGCTGCGGTCAAGCCCTGCTCGCCGGCGAGCCCATCGAATTGACCGACGCCAACTTCGAGGCCGTGACCTCGCGCACCGAGCTGCCGGTGGTGGTGGACTTCTGGGCCTCCTGGTGCGGCCCCTGCCGCATGATGGCGCCGCAGTTCGAGCAAGCTGCGCTTCAGCTCAAGGGCCGCGCGCTGCTGGCCAAGGTCGATACCGACGCCAACCCGCAGGTCGCCTCGCGATTCGCCATCCGCAGCATCCCGACGATGGTCAAGCTGCAGGGCGGAAAAGAGGTGCAGCGCACTTCTGGTGCGATGCAGGCCGGCCAGATCGTCGGCTGGGTGGGCTGAGCAGCCTGTTCAGCCGGCGTGCGCGGCAGCGCGTTTCGCCGCGAAGTCCACGAACCACGGCACGCAGGTGGCGTTGGCCATCGCATCGAGCTTGAAGACCTGCTCGGGCGGCGTGCCCATCAGCAGCTTCTTCACCGGCAGCTCCATCTTCTTGCCCGACAGCGTGCGCGGGATCGACTCGACCTGGAAGATCTCGTTGGGCACGTGGCGCGCCGACAGCGCCGTCTTGATCGCCTCGCGCAGGCGCTTCGTGAGCGCGCCGTCGAGCGCGAGTCCCTCGCGCAGCACCACGAACAGCGGCATGTAGCTTTCGCGGCCCAGGTACTCGAGGTCGACGACCAGGCTGTCGAGCACCTCGGGCTGCGCCTCCACCGCGCGGTACAGCTCGGCCGTGCCCATGCGGATGCCGTGGCGGTTGATGGTGGCGTCGCTGCGCCCGTAGATGATCGCGCCGCCGCGCGGCGTGATGCGGATCCAGTCGCCGTGGCGCCAGACACCCGGGTACATGTCGAAGTACGAGTCCCGATAGCGCTGGCCGCTGTCGTCGTTCCAGAAGCGCAGCGGCATCGACGGCATCGGCTTCGTGCACACCAGTTCGCCGACCTCGTCGACCAGCGAGCGGCCGCGGCCGCTGGCGTCGGGCTCGCTCCAGGCTTCCACCGCCGCGCCCAGGCAGCGGCACTGCATCTCGCCCTCGACCACCGGCAACGTCGCCAGCCCGCCGACGAAGGCGCCCGCGAAATCGGTGCCGCCGGCGATGGGCGCCAGCCAGATGTCGCGGCCATCGACCTTCGGCATGTGCTGCCAGATCCAGTGGTAGCCGTCGATGGCCAGCGGCGAGCCGGTCGAGCCGATGGCGCGCAGCCGGGACAGGTCGGCCACCTTCGCCGGCTCGATGCCGGCCTTCAGGCAATTGGCGTAGAAGGCCGCGCCGGCTCCGAAGAAGGTGGCACCGGCATCGGCTGCGAAGCGCCAGATGGTGGTCAGGTCCGGCGCGGCGATGCGACCGCCGGGGTTGCCGTCGTAGATGCACACGGTGGTGCCGCCGAGCAGCGCGCCGGGCTGGGTGTTCCACATGATCCAGCCGGTCGAGCTGTACCAGTGGTAGCGGTCGCCGGTGTCGGCGCTGGGCCCGACATTGTTGTGCAGCGAACCCATCTTCAGCGCCTCGAGCACGATGCCGCCGTGGCCGTGAACGATGGGCTTGGGCAGGCCGGTGGTGCCGCTCGAGTAGACCACCCACAGCGGGTGGTCGAAGGGCAGCCACTCGGGCCGCAGCGTCGCCTCACCTGCCACCAGCGCGGCGAAGTCGTGCAGCCGGCGCCCCGGCGCGGCGAGCGCGCCCGCGTCGGCCGCTTCGTCGCGGTAGCGCAGCAGCACTGCGTGCTGCACGCTGGGCAGTTCGTCGAGCAGCTGGCGCAGCACCGGCAGGCGGTCGTGCTCGACGCCGCCGTAGATGTAGCCATCGACGCCGATCAGCACCTTCGGTTCGATCTGCTTGAAGCGGTCGAGCACCGCCAGCGGCCCCATGTCGGGCGAACAGACCGACCAGATCGCGCCCAGGCTGGCCACGGCCAGGAAGCTCACGATGGCGTGCGGCGTGTTCGGCAGGAAGGCGCAGACACGGTCGCCGCGCTGCACGCCCATGCCGCGCAGCGCCTGCGCGAGCGAGGCGACCTGGCGGCGCAGCTCCGGCCACGTGATCTGCTGCATCGTGCCGGCGTCGCGCATCCGCTCGTTCTGGAACAGAAGCGCCGGCTGCCCCGCCGCGTGCGCCGCGTCGGCATGACGGAACACCTGCTGCGCGTAGTTGAGCTGCGCACCGGGGAACCAGCGCGCGCCGGGCATGACTTCGTCCACCAGCACCGCCTCGTGCGGCGTGGGTGACTCGATGGCGAAGTACTCCCACAGCGAGCCCCAGAAGCCGCGCAGGTCGGCCACCGACCAGCGCCACAGCGCGTCGTAGCCTTCGGTCGTTCGCGGGTCGAAGTGCAGGCCGCGGTGTTCGGCCAGCCAGCGCGTGTAGCGCAGGATCTGCGCTTCTGGCAATGTCATGTCGCTGTCTCCTTGTCGACCCCGGTGTAGATCCAGGATTCGCGCGCGAAGGGGTGCCGCCAGAAGCCGCGCACGCGCGGCTGCAGCAGGTCGTTGGTGATGGTGTGCACGTGCACCTTGTAGGGCATGTGCGCGACCAGCATGTTCTTGCCCTCGCGCATCAGCGCGTCGCGCTCGGGGCCGTCGGGCAGCACGTTCTGGCGCTCGAACAGGCGGTCGAAGGCGGGCAGCGAGAAGCGCGAGTCGTTCGACTCGTTGGCGTTCGGGCCGTAGGCGATGCCGAGGAAGAAGCCGCCGTCGGGCGAACCGGCGCTCCAGCTGTAGCCCCACATCATCAGGCTCGCGCTGCGGCCGCGCTTGAGCAGGTCGCCCCAGGTCGCGAGGTCGAACTCCATGCGCACGCCGACCTTGGCCAGGTTCTTGCGCCACAGCTCGTTCAGGCGCCGCGAGAGCTGGTTGGTGGTGGACGACAGGCGCAGCACCAGCGGCGAGCCGTCGGGCCGCTCGCGCCATCCGTCGCCATTGCGGTCGACGTAGCCGTACAGGTCGAGCAGCGCCTTGGCACGCGCCGGCGCGTGCTCGCTCATCTCGCTGCGGTAGTCGGTGTCGTAGCCCGAGGTGAAGGGCACCACCACCGACTGCGCCGGCACGCCCTGCCCCTGGCGCACGAGGCGCAGCTCCTCGGCATTGTCGTAGGCCAGCGCGACGGCGCGGCGCAGCGCCACCTTGTCGGGCGTGTAGCCGCCGACCACCGGGTCGAGCATGTTGAAGTAGG
Source organism: Rhizobacter sp. AJA081-3 (assembly GCF_017795745.1). Taxonomy (GTDB): domain Bacteria; phylum Pseudomonadota; class Gammaproteobacteria; order Burkholderiales; family Burkholderiaceae_C; genus Piscinibacter. Next base: position 4,852,285 of record NZ_CP059067.1, read on the forward strand.
TCATCACCATGTCGGGCTGCAGCGCGCGCTGCAGCCGGATGCCCTGGCGCGCCAGGTTGGGTGCGATCACGCCGCCGGGCAGGGCCACCGTCGCGAAGTCCACCGGCACGCGGATCTGGTCGATCGCGCCGTTCAGGAAGGCCAGCCAGCGCGGCTGCGACTCGTCGACGACGTGGATCTCGATGCGCTCGGTCAGTGGCAGCCGCCGCCCGGCCAGCTCGGCGGCGATGGCCTGCGCCTGCGTGTCGCCCTCGGCAGGCTCACCTTCGAAGAATCGCTCGCGGTACAGCGGGTTGCGCACGAGCTCGATGCGCGAGGCGCGCCGCCACGAGGCCAGCCGGTACGGCCCGGTGCCCACCGGGTGCGCGGCGATGTCGCTGCCGTAGGCCTCGACCACCTCGCGGGCCAGCGCCCCGGTCAGGCCGCACAGCGCGAACTGGTAGACGAAGCGCGGATTGGGCGCGGCCAGGCGGATGCGGAAGGTGTAGCGATCGAGCGCGCGCAGGCCGTCGACCTCGCGGTCGTAGTCGAAGGGCGTCTTGTCCTTGATGGCACGCTCGCGCAGTGCCGGCAGGTCGAGGATGCCGGCGTTCTCGAAGACGTACAGGTTCTCGCTGTTGTTGCGCGGGTCGTAGTAGCGCTTGAGGCTGTAGACGTAGTCCTGCGCGACCAGCTCCCGCGGCCGTCCCTTGAAGGCCGGGTCGTCGGCGAAGAAGATCCCCGGCCGGATGCGGAAGGTGAAGCTGCGGAAGTCGTCGCCGATCTCCGGCAGCGCCGCGGCCGTCAGCGGCCGCAGCTTGACCGGTCTGGCCACGTGGTCGTAGCACAGCGGCGACTCGAAGATGCAGGCGGCCACGCGATTGGAGTTCTCGTCACCGATCGCCAGCGGGTCGAAGCCGGTCTCGGCGGTCTCCAGCGCCACGCGCAGGGTGTCGGCGGGTGCCGCGCGCTGCGCCGCGTGGGTCGACGGCAGAGCGAGCCAGGCCGCCGACGCCCCGAGCCAGTCGCGCCGGCGCATGCGCTCAGCGCGCCTTCGGCTGGCGCGCCGGATCGACGTCGACGTACTGCCAGAACTGGTTGCCGAACAGCGGGCGGCGGTAGCCGCTCAACCAGGGCTGGGTGAGGTCGGTGAGCACGCGGTGCACGCTGTACTTCTGCGGCATGTAGGCAGTGACGATCTTCTGCGCCTCGCGCAGCAGCGCCAGCCGCTCGGGGCCGTCGGGCAGCGCCTGCATCAGGCGGTAGATCTCGTCGAAGCGCTCGTTCTTGAAGCGCGCCAGGTTCTGGCCGCCGGCGCCCGGGCCGTACAGCAGCAGCAGCGCGCTCTGCACGTCGGGATCGGAGGCCGAGTAGCCAACCTGCCAGATCATGATCTGGCCCGCCCGTGCCATCTTCAGCTGCTCGGGCCACTCGCCCTTGATGACCTTCAGGCGCAGGCCGAGCGCATCCATGCCCTTCTTCCATATCTCGTCGAACTGGCGTGACAGCGCGTCGGGCTGGGTGGCGTACTCCAGCTCGAGCGGCGAGCCGTCGGGCATCTCTCGCCAGCCGTCGCCGTCGCGGTCGACGTAGCCGTACAGGTCGAGCAGGGCCTTGGCGCGCCCCGGGTCGTAGTCGCTGTTCTCCGTCTTGAGCTGCGGGTCGTAGCCCCAGGTGCCCGGCGCCACGATCGTCTGCGCCGGCACGCCCTGGCCGAGGCGAACCAGGTTGATCTCGCGCCACACGTCCGTGCCCAGGCTGATGGCGCGGCGCAGGGCCACCTTCTCGGGCGCATTGCCGCCGACGACGCGATCCTCCATGTTGAAGTAGAACAGCGTGCGGTCGGTGTTGACGATGCGCTGCAGCCCCACGCCCTGCTTGGCCAGGTTGGGCGCGAGCTTGCCATTGGGCGCCGCGACGTTGGCGAACTCCAGCGGCACGGTCAACAGGTCGAACTGCCCGTTCAGGAAGGTCAGCCAGCGCGGCTGACCGACCAGGATGATGCTGATCTCGACGCGGTCGAGCATCGGCAGCGTGCGGCCGCGAAAGCGCTGCAGCAGCGCCTGGCCCTCGGCGTCGTCGGCGTTCGGACGGACATCGTCCTCGTAGCGCACGGTGCGGAAGCCCGGGTTGCGCTCGAGCACGATCAAGGAGCCGCGCCGCCAGGCGCCGAGCCGGAACGGCCCCGTGCCCACCGGGTGCGACATGATCTGGTCACCGTAGGCCTCGACCACCTCGCGCGCCACCGCGCCGATCAGGTCGCCCTGCGCGATCGTGTAGATGAAGCGCGGACGCGGCTTCTCCATCTTGTACTGGATCGTGTAGCGGTCGATGGCACGCAGCCCCTCCACCTCGCGGTCGTAGTTGAACGGCGTCTTGTTCTTCAGCGCCTCCTCGCGCAGCGCGTCGACACCGATCACGCCCTCCTCCGCGAAGGTCGTGTAGTTGGGGCTCTTGGTGGCCGGGTCGTAGTGGCGCTTCCAGGCGTAGACGTAGTCCTGCGCGACCAGCTCACGCTTCCTGCCCTTGAATGCCGGGTCGTCGGTGAAGTAGATGCCCGGCTTGATGCGGATGGTCCAGGTGCGGAAGTCGTCGCTCACCACCGGCATGCCGTCGGCCGTGTTCGGCGTCACCAGGAAGGGCCGCGCCAGGTGGTCGTAGTGGTACAGGCCTTCGAAGATGTGGCCGGTGACGTAGCGCGAGTACAGGTCGTTGATCTGCGCCGGATCGAAGCCCGTCTCGGCGATCGGGAAGGAGTAGCGCAGCACGCGCGGCGCGGCGGCGGCATCCGACGCCTGCACCGCGAACGCCGCAACCCAACCGGCAAGCAGCGCGGCAAAGCCCCGCAGCAAGCTCACTTCGCCTCCCGCTCGCGGATCGCCGGGTCGACGTCGAGGAACTTGTAGAACTCGCGAATGAAGGGGTTGCGCCGGAAGCCGATCACCCAGGGCTGCATCAGGTCGGTCACGATGCGGTGCGTGCTGAGCTTGTAGGGCACGTAGGCCACCATCATCTTGCTCGCCTCCTCCATCACCCGGGCGCGCTCGGGGCCGTCTGGCAGGGTGCTCTGCTGCGCGTACAGGGTGTTGAAGGCCGGCAGGTCGAAGCGCGCGTGGTTGGCGCCGCCCTTGTTGGGGCCGTAGGCGAGCGCCAGGAAGGTGTCGCCGTCGGGTGTGGTGGCCGACCAGGCCACGCCCCACATCATCAGCTTGCCGGTGCGCGAGGCCTTCAGGTTCTCCGGCCACTTGGCCACCTTGAAGACGATGCGCAGCCCGACCGCCTTCATGCCCTTTTCCCACAGCTCGGCGAGCTGGCGGCTCGACTGGTCTGGCTGGGTGGCGTACTCCAGCAGCAAGGGCTTGCCATCGGGCTGCTCTCGCCAGCCGTCACCGTCGCGGTCGAGGTAGCCGTACATGTCGAGCAGCGCGCGGGCGCGTGCCGGATCGTGGTCGCTCATGGTGGTCTTGAGCGCCGGGTTGTAGCCGAAGGACAGCGGCGCGATCGCCGTCTGCGCCGGCACGGCCTGGCTCTTGCGCACCAGGCGGATCTCCTTGTCGCTGTCGTAGGCGAGCGCGATGGCGCGGCGCAGCGCCACCTTCTGCGGCGTGTAGCCGCCGACCACCGGGTTGTCCTGGTTGAACAGTGCCGCCAGCGTGATGTCCACCAGCGGCGAGCGATCCATCGTGATGCCCTTCCTGGCCAGGTTGGGCGCCAGCTTGTCGTTGGGGATGGCCACCGGCGCGAACTCATTGGGCAGCCGCTCCATCAAGTCGGTCTGGCCGTTCAGGAAGGACAGCCAGCGCGGCTGGGCCTCCTCGATGATGGCGATCTCGACGCGGTCGAGCATCGGGACGCGGCGGCCCTTGAGCTGCGCGGCGATGGCGATCGAGCGCGGATCGTCGGCCGGCGCCTGCTCGTCGTAGCGCACCTCACGGTAGGTCGGGTTGCGCGCCAGCACGATGCGCGAACTGCGCCGCCACTCGGCCAGCACGAAGGGTCCGGTGCCCACCGGGTGCTCCATGATCTTGTCGCCGTAGAACTCGACCACCTCGCGCGCCAGCGCGCCGAAGTTGCCGGCGTCGGTCATCACCTCCTGGTGGAAACGCGGCGCGGCTTCGGCCAGCTTGACCTGGAAGGTGTAGCGGTCCAGCGTGCGCAGGCCCTCGACCTCGCGGTCGTAGGGGAAGGGCTGCTTGTCCTTGAGCACCTGCTGGCGCAGCTCCGACAGGCCGAGGATCTTCGACGCTTCCAGCCGGTACAGGTTGGGGCTGTTCCAGCGCGGGTCGTAGTGGCGCTTGAGGCTGTAGACGTAGTCCTGCGCGACGAGCTCGCGCCTGGCGCCCTTGAACGCCGGGTCGTCGGCGAAGAAGATGCCCGGCTTGAGGCGGAAGGTGAAGGTGCGGAAGTCCTCGCTGATCTGCGGCATCTCCACCAGCGTGTTCGGCTTCATCCTGAACGGCCGGTCGAGGAAGTCGAAGGCCAGCGGCGCCTCGATGATGCCGGCCACCACGGTGCGCGAGTACAGGTCGGAGATCTGCGCCGGGTCGAAGCCGGTCTCGGCGATCGGGAAGGCGTAGCGCAGCACGCGCGGCGCATCGCCTGCCGCGGCGGGCTGGGCCTGGGCGGCGCCGCAGGCCAGGGCGAACAGCAGGGCCCGGGTCAGGCCTCGGAAGGACATCGCTGGTTCTCCAGGATCTGAATCGGCCGAAGTCTATGCGCTGATGGCATGCGAGTTGCGTGCGGGGTCACGAGGGCAAACACCGGGGCGAGGGGGCTTTGCCCGGGCCCTAGACTCGCGCCTGCATTCTTCTGGAGATCCCGAGCGCATGGCCGCTTACCTGATCCGGCGCCTTTGGCAGATGATCCCGACCCTGTTCGGCGTCGTGCTGCTGGTGTTCTTCCTGTTCAAGGCCTTCGGCGGCGACCCGGCCGAGATCCTCGGCGGCCTGTCGGCCTCGCCCGAGCAGATCCAGGCCATCCGCACGCAGCTCGGCCTGAACGAGCCGTGGTGGGTGCAGCTGGGCATCTTCCTCAAGCAGATCGTCAGCTTCGACTGGGGCCGCAGCTGGGCCACCAACGAATCGGTGGCCAACCTGTTCGCGACAAGGCTGCCGGCCACGCTGACGGTGATGGTGCCCATCCTGCTGCTCGACACCCTGCTGGCCATCCCCATCGCGCTGCTGGTGGCCTACCTGCGCGGCTCGCTGACCGACCGCAGCATCATGGTCGCCACCACCATCGCGCTGTCGATCTCCTTCCTCGTCTACGTGATCGTCGGCCAGTACGTCTTCGCCTTCCAGCTCGGCTGGTTCCCGGTGCAGGGCTGGACGGACAGCCTGGCCACCAACCTGTTCGTCTACACGCCGCTGCCGGTGCTGCTGGCCGTGATGGTGGGCGTGGCGCCGCAGACGCGGCTGTACCGCACCTTCTTCCTCGACGAGATCGGCCAGGACTACGTGCGCACCGCGCGCGCCAAGGGCCTGACCGAGCCGCGCATCCTGCTCAGCCACGTGATGCGCAACGCCATGATCCCCATCCTCACCAACGTGGCGGTGTCGCTGCCGGGCATCTTCGTCGGCTCCTTCCTGATCGAGGTGTTCTTCTCCATCCCGGGCCTGGGCCGCGAAGTGCTGCTGGCGGTCAACCGCAGCGACTACCCGGTCATCCAGGCGGTGACGATCTACCTGGCCGTCATCACGATGGTCGTGAACCTGGCCACCGACGTGCTCTACAAGCTGGTCGATCCACGGGTGGTGCTCAAGTGAGCGCCGTACTTGCCACACCGGGGGCCGCGACACGCTCCGAGGGCGTCTGGGCCGCGGCCTGGCGGCGCTTCCAGGGCGACCGCGTCGGGATGGTCTCGATGGTCATCGTGGCCGGCTTCGCGGTGCTGATGGCGCTGGCCGGCCTGGGCCTGGTGGCCGCCGACTGGCAGCTCGAGAAGGGCGTGCCCAACGCACCACCGACCTTCATGGGCCCGGCCAAGAAGGAGGCCAGCGCGGCGATCCCGGTGCCCACCGGCCCGAACGTCGACATCTCGGCCGTCGACCCGCTCGCGCCGCGTTACGCCGAGTGGACCGAGCTGGCCAAGAAGTACCAGACCACCGAGGCCGCACGCGCCGAGACGCTGCCCTTCGGCGGCGACCGGCTCGGCCGCGACGTGCTGTCCAAGGCCATCAAGGGCGCGCAGATCTCGGTGTTCGTCGGCGTGCTGGCCGCGCTGGTGGCCACGCTGATCGGCACCGTGCTCGGCGCGCTCGCGGGATTCTTCGGCGGGCGTATGGGCGACTTCCTCGAGTGGCTCTACAACGTGTTCACCTCGATCCCGGGCATCCTGCTGATCTTCGCCTTCGCGGCGGTGGCTGGGCGCGGCGTGCAGTCGGTGGTGCTGATCCTGGGCCTGACCGGCTGGACAGGCATCTACCGCCTGGTGCGCGCCGAGTTCCTCAAGCATTCGGTGCGCGAGTACGTGCGTGCCGCCGAGGCGGTGGGCGCCAGCGCCGCCTCGCGCATCTTCCGGCACATCCTGCCCAACGTGAGTCACGTGATCCTCGTGCAGCTGTCCATCCTGGTGGTGGGCTTCATCAAGGCCGAGGTGATCCTGTCGTACCTGGGGCTGGGCGTGAGCGTCGACCAGGTCAGCTGGGGCACCATGCTCGCCGAGGCGCAGAGCGAGCTGATCCTCGGCCACTGGTGGCAGCTGGCGGCGGCGACGCTGTTCATGGCGGTGTTCGTCACTGCCTTCTCGCTGATGACCGATGCGCTTCGCGATGCGCTCGATCCCAAGCTGCGCGGAGCGGAATGATGCTGCTCACTATCAACGATCTTCGCGTGCGCTTCCGCATGGGCCGCGGTGCCCAGGCCAGCTACGCCGAGGCGGTGGGCCGCGGCGACCAAGGTGTGAGCTTCGACGTGCCAGAGAACACCACGGTCGCGCTGGTGGGCGAGTCGGGTTCGGGCAAAAGCGTCACCGCCATGTCCATCCTCAACCTGCTGCCGGACAACGCGCAACGCCAGGGCACGATCCGCTTCCAGGGCCGCGACCTGCTCGGCGCCTCGCTCGCCGAGCTGCAATCGCTGCGCGGCAAGGAGATCGCCTGCGTCTTCCAGGACCCGATGACCTCGCTGAACCCGGTGTTCAGCATCGGGCAGCAACTGTGCGAACCGCTGATCCGTCACCTGGGCCTGAGCGCCCGCCAGGCGATGGACAAGGCCGAGGGCCTGCTCGCCGAGGTCGGCCTGCCCGAGCCGAAGCGCCGCCTGAAGGCCTACCCGCACGAGCTGTCGGGCGGCCAGCAGCAGCGCGTGATGATCGCCATGGCGCTGGCCTGCGATCCGAAGCTGCTGATCGCCGACGAGCCGACCACCGCACTGGACGTGACCATCCAGCGCCAGATCATCGAGCTGCTCGCGAGGCTGAAGGACAAGCACCGCATGAGCATGCTGTTCATCAGCCACGACCTCGGCCTGGTCGGCGAGATCGCCGACCGCGTGGTGGTGATGCGCCAGGGCACGGTGCGCGAGCAGGGTGCGGTGGCCGACATCTTCGCGGCCCCGCAGGACGCCTACACGAAGGCGCTGCTCGCCTGCCGCCCGACGCTGGAGCAGCGCAACGCGCGGCTGATGGTGATCGACGACCACATCAAGGGCGGCGTGGTGGCTGTCCAGGGCAAGACGAAGGACCCGGCCGCACCGGTGGTGCTCGAAGCCACCGGCCTGACCAAGAGCTTCTGGCTGCGCAGCGGCGTGTTCGGCCGGCGCGAGTTCAAGGCCGTCAAGGGCGCCAGCTTCACGCTCAAGCGCGGCCACACGCTGGGCATCGTCGGCGAGTCCGGCTCGGGCAAGACGACGCTCGGCCTGACCCTTTTGCGCCTGCACGAGCCCGCCGGCGGGCCGGTGGGCGGCAAGGCGATGTTCGAGGGCCGCGATCTGCTCTCGCTGACGCGCCAGGAGCTCCTGCCGATGCGCCGTCGCATCCAGGTGGTGTTCCAGAACCCCTATGCCTCGCTGAACCCGCGCTTCACCGTCGCGCAGACACTGGCCGAGCCGATGGCCATCCACGGCGTGGGCGGCACGGACGCACAGCGGGTGGCGCGTGCCAGCGCCCTGCTGCGCAAGGTTGGCCTGGACGACTCGGCGCTGAACAAGTACCCGCACGAGTTCTCCGGCGGCCAGCGCCAGCGCATCGCCATCGCGCGCTGCCTGACGCTGGACCCCGAGATCCTGGTGCTCGACGAGGCGGTCAGCGCGCTCGACGTGTCGGTGCAGGCGCAGGTGCTCAACCTGCTGAAGGACCTGCAGGACGAACTGGGCCTGTCGTACATCTTCATCAGCCACGACCTGGCCGTGGTGCGCTTCATGGCCGACGAGGTGCTGGTGATGAAGGACGGCGAGGTGGTCGAGCAGGCCGGCGTGAGCCAGATCCTCGAAGCACCGCAGCAGGAATACACCCGCCGGCTGCTCGGCGCGATCCCGCGCGGTTACCGGGCCGCCGCCTGATCGGTCCAGGCCGCGACCGGATTGGTCGGGCTTGTATCGAAGTACTTACATAGCAGCCGCTTTTTGGAGGGGGCGGTGTGGCGGCGCTTCCAAAACCGGTCTCATTCCGTGACTTTTGCCACAGTGGCGAAGCTGCTCCGGGATGGCACAGACGTTGCGCTATCGCGCTCACAGGACCGGAACGCGCGACCCCAGGCCGAAGCGCTCCGCCGAACACCCACCGGACGTCGTTGCCCACCATGCCTCAGACCCGCCCCCAAGCCGCTCCCGCCACCCGCCGCCTGCGTCCGGCGAGCCCGCATTGCCGCGGCGGCGCCTCGTCGCTGCTTCGCCTGGCCAACCCGGCCTCGCCGCGCCTGCCCAAGGCACCCGAGCTGTCGGACTGGGTGGCGCGCGCGGCCAGCATGCTCGGGCTGGGCGCCGAGACGCGGCCGGCCTTCGCGGCGAGCGAGTTCCGCTGAACGACCCGGATTCGAGGCCACCATGCCACCGATCGCACTGACCCCCGCAGCCCGCCTGGCGGCACCGACCCCGGTGCGGCCCGCCACGGTCAAGCCGGCGCCCGCGCCGCGCCAGAACCAGGTGCTGCAGACCGGCCGAGCGCCGGCACAACTCTCGCTGTTCCTGCGCCCGAGCGGCGCACGCTGAAAGGTTTTCGCGGACTGACACCTGTCCACCAGGGAAGCGGGCGAGCCGGGGAGGTTGAGAGCGAGCCCTGAGCCACACGTCCCGCTTCCCTTCTTTTTTCCCAGTGGCCCGCGCTGCCGGGAAAAGCCTCTGCCGGACCCTGCTGCCGGCGCAGGACACTCCAGGGATCCCACGACCCTGCGAGGATCCCGACATGAGCTTGCCCCTTCGCCGCCGCCTGCTCGCCGCCACGGCCGCCGCGCTGCTCCCCCTCCCGCTGTTCGCCCAGACCGCCTGGCCCTCCAAGCCGGTGCGCATCGTCGTGCCCTTCGCCGCAGGCGGCACCACCGACATCCTGGCGCGGGCGCTCGCCCCCGAGTTGAGCAAGGCCTTCGGCCAGCCCTTCATCATCGAGAACAAGCCGGGCGCGGGCGGCAACGTCGGCGCCGACAACGTGGCGAAATCGGCCCCCGATGGCTACTCGCTGCTGATGGGCACGGTGGGCACGCACGCCATCAACCCGGCGCTGTACCCGAAGATGCCGTATGACCACGTGAAGGACTTCGCCCCCGTCACGCTGGTGGCCGGCGTCCCCAACGTGCTGGTGATGAACCCGGCCAAGGCCGATGCCTACGGCATCAAGAGCGTGCCCGACCTGGTCCGCTATGCGAAGGCCAACCCCGGCAAGCTGAACATGGCCAGCAGCGGCAACGGCACCTCGATCCACCTGTCGGGCGAGCTGTTCAAGACGATGACCGGCACCTTCATGGTCCACTTCCCGTACCGCGGCTCGGGCCCGGCGCTGCTCGACCTGATCGGTGGCAACATGGACCTGATGTTCGACAACCTGCCCTCGGCGATGCCGCAGATCAAGGCCGGCAAGCTCAAGGCCCTGGCCGTCACCAGCGCCGAGCGCAGCGCCGCCGTGCCCGAGCTGCCGACGATCGCCGAGGCCGGGCCGGTGAAGGGCTTCGAGGCGAGCTCCTGGTTCGGCCTGCTCGCGCCGGCCGGCACGCCGGCCGACATCGTCAGCCGCCTCCAGCAGGAAACCGCCAAGGCGCTCGGTGCCCCGGCGCTGAAGGAGCGACTGCTGTCGCAGGGCGCGATCCCCAGCGGCATGAGCCCGGCCGACTTCACGAAGCTGATCACGGCCGAGACGAAGAAGTGGGCCGAGGTGGTGAAGGCCTCAGGAGCCAAGGTCGACTGAATGTGGGAGACGCTGCGGGCGTATCGACGGCTTGACTTGCGCGACGACCTCGTCGCCGCCTTCATCGTCGCGATCCTGCTGATCCCGCAGAGCCTGGCCTACGCGCTGCTGGCCGGGTTGCCGCCGCAGGTGGGCGTGTATGCCAGCCTGCTGCCGATGGCGGCGTACGCGGCGCTCGGCTCGTCCCGCGTCAACTCGGTCGGGCCGGTGGCGGTGGTGGCGCTGCTCACCGCCCAGGCGATCGCGCCGGTGCTGGCCGACGGCACGCCGGCCACGGCGGCCGCCCTGGTGCTGGCGGCCGAGGCCGGGCTGCTGCTCGGCGCGGCGGCGCTGTTCCGCCTCGACGCGCTGGCGGCCTTGCTGAGCACGCCGGTGCTGCATGGATTCTCGACCGGGGCGGCACTGGCCATCTCGCTGTCGCAACTTCCGGCGCTGCTGGGCAGCCCGGCGCGCGGCTTCACGGCGCCGGACGTGATCGGCTCCTGGTGGCATGCCGACGTGGCAGGCCATGCCCTCACCGCGGCCTTCGGCCTGGGTGCGCTGGCGCTGCTGGTGCTGGCGCGCCGGCATGCCAGGGCCCTGCTCGCACGCTGGCTCGCGCCGGCCACGGCCTCGGTGTTGTCGCGCTGTGCGCCGCTGGTGGTGGTCGCGGTGGGCATCGGTGTGGCCTGGGCGCTGGCGGCCGACACACGCGGCGTGGCCCTGGTCGGCGCCCTGCCGCCCTTTGCCCTGCACCTGGCGCTGCCGCCACTGGACGCCGCGCTGTGGTGGCGGCTGCTGCCCAGCGCCGTGCCGTTGGCCCTGGTCACCTTCGTCAGCAGCCTGGCCGTCTCGGAGGGGCTGGCGCTGCGCCGGCGCGAGCAGGTCGATGCCCGCCGCGAGCTCACCGGCCTGGCCGCCGCCGACCTGGTGGCGGCCTGCTCGGCCGGCATGCCCATCGGCGGCAGCTTCTCGCGCGGCGCCCTGAACGCCGAGGCCGGGGCACGCACGCGTGCCAGCGGCGCCTGGGCCGCGCTGCTGATGGCGCTGGCCATGTTGCTGCTGACGGCTCCACTGGCCTGGCTGCCCCGTGCGGTGCTCGCCGCGAGCATCATCATCGCGGTGATGGGCGTGGTCGAGTGGCGCGCCTTTGCGGAGGCCTGGCGCTACTCGCGCAGCGAATGTGCCTTGATGGCGGTGGTGGGCCTGCTCACGCTGATGGTGAGCTCGGAAGCGGCTTTGGCCGCCGGCGTGGCCTTGTCGATCGGGCTGCTGCTGCAGCGCAGCGCCAACCCGCACGTGGCACGCATCGGCCGCGTGGGCGAGACGGAGCACTATCGCAACGTCGACCGCTACGACGCGCAGAGCACGCCCGGCATGCTGGCACTGCGCATCGACGAGAGCCTGGTGTTCACCAACGCGCGGCGCCTGACCAGCGTGGTGGCGCAGCACCTGGCCACGCTGCCCGACACGCGCCGCGTGGTGCTGCTGATGTCGCCGGTGAACGCGATCGACTTCAGCGCGCTGGAGGCGCTGCGAGCCCTGCACGAGGTGCTGGCCGAGCGCGGCATCCGCCTGGACCTGTCGGAGGTGAAGGGCCCGGTGCTCGACCGGCTTCGTGCCGGCGCCTGGGACCAGTGGTTCCAGGGCCGTGTCTTCCTCAGCCACCACCAGGGCATGCTGGACGTGGACGGACGCGGGCCCTGACGCGCTGTTCGGCCCGCGTCGCCAGGCTCAGCCCAGTTCCCAGATCACCTTGCGCCGCGTCGCCACCCAGCCGTCGTACTTCGAGGCGTAGACCTCCTCGATGCGATTGCGCTTGACCTTGAAGGTCGGCGTGATGAAGCCGTTGTCCACCGTCCACGGCGTGGTCACGACGATGATGCAGTCGAGTTGCTCGTGCGGGTCGAGCGGCGCGTTGACCGCCTTCAGGTGCTCCGCGAAAGCCGCCTCCATCGCGCCGCGCTGCGAGCTGTCTTTCGCGCGCTGCGCTGCGTCGGCGTTCAGCATCACGATGCCCACCGGCTGGCCGAGGTTGGCGCCGGTGACCACGCAGGCCTCGACCGTGGCGTGCATGACCAGCCGGTCCTCGATCGGCGCGGGCGCGACGTACTTGCCCTTGCTGGTCTTGAACAGGTCCTTCACGCGGCCGGTGATGCGCAGGTAGCCGTCGGCTTCGAGCTGGCCCTTGTCGCCGGTATGCAGCCAGCCGTCGGTCGTGAACGACTCGCGCGTCAGCTCGGGCTCCTTGTAGTAGCCGAGCATCAGGCCCGGGCTCTTCATCTGGATCTCGCCGTTGGCCGGGTCGATGCGGCTTTGCACGCCCTCGTAGGGCAGGCCCACCGTGCCGGGGCGCTGCACGCCGGGCACGGTGGCGTGCGAGACGCCGCAGTTCTCGGTCATGCCGTAGACCTCGATGATCGGCAGACCGAGCTTCGCGTACCAGTCGAGCAGCTCGGGCGGCATCGGCGCAGCGCCGCCGGCGGCGAACTTGCACTGGTCCAGGCCGAGCGCGGAGAGGATTTTCTTGCGCACGATGCCGCGCAGGATGGGGATCTTCAACAGCCGCTGCAGCTTTTCGGCCGGCATCTTGGAGTGCACGCCCTGCTGGAACTTGACCCACAGACGCGGCACCGAGAACAGCACCGTCGGCCGGGCGCGCTGCAGGTCGGCGGTGAAGGTGTCCAGGCTCTCGGCGAAGAACACGCTCATGCCGGTGGCCAGCAGCGCATGCTCGACCAGCGTGCGCTCGGCCACGTGGGCCAGCGGCAGGTAGCTCAGCATGCGCGCGTCCATGTCGATCGGCACGCGCTTGAGGCCGGCGCGGATCGACCAGGCGAAGGTCGCGAAGCTGTGCATCACGCCCTTGGGCATGCCGGTGGTGCCCGAGGTGTACATGATGGTCGAGAGCTCGGCGCCGTCGCGCACCGGCTCGCCGGCCAGCGGCGTGGTGCGCTTGATGATGGCGTCCCAGGTCGGGTAGTCGTTGGGCGGCGACAGCGGGTAGCTGATGCACGGCAGCTCGCCAGGCACGCCGGGCTTCATCGCATCCCAGCCATCGAGCTTGCCGACGAACACCAGCTTCGCTTCGCTGTGGGTGAGGATCTGGCGGATCGTGTCGGCGGCCAGCGTCGGGTACAGCGGCACCGACACGTAGCCGGCCATCCAGATCGCCCAGTCGCTCATCAGCCATTGGGCGCAGTTCTTCGAAAGGATGGCGATGCGGCTGCCGGCCGGAAAACCGAAGGACTGCAGGTGCGCGGCCATGCGCCTCGTCTCGTCGACGACCTCGCGCCAGCTCATCTCGCGCACCACCCCGGCGCCCATGGGCTGGGTGAAGACCTTGCGGTCGGGGGTGGTCTTCTCCCAGTGGTACAGGCGCTGGAGGGCCAGGTCCTGCGGGGCGACGGTGTCGTTCATGCACTGCTCCTTTGCGGCCGCCACGCTAGTGGAAGCGCGCCGCGGCGCCTACGGGGTTGACCCGCGCGTAGGGTGATGACTCCACACCATCGCCAGAAAAAACGCCCGGCCGGGGCCGGGCGAACGCTCTCTTCACGAATCGGCAGGTGACATCGCACCCGCCGCACAGGGTCGGGAGGCTGGCCGTTGGAATCGGGTCATCGCGATCCCCCAACCGCAGCAGAACCTCTTCGGCTGGCAGCCCCCCGAACTTGTCACCACCAGGTTTCGGCCTGGATGCCGATGGAGGTGCCCGACTTCTTGTCGCCGAACACTTCCTGCGTGCGGCCGCTGAGCGTCTGCCGCGCGGCCTCGTTCCAGATGGCGTGCGTCAGGAACAGGCGCACCGTCGGGCGCGAACCTGCGTCCTTGCCCGCCGAGGCGGCGGCCGCCACGGTGAACTTGGTCATGTTGCGGGTGTCGCCGGCGTCGGGCTTGACCTGGTCGTGCCCGGCCTCGAAGAGCAGGCGGAACGGGCCGCCGAGGTGCGTGTCGGTGCGCGCGCCGATCGCCAGCCACTTGTTGCCGCCATCGTTGGGCGCGGTGTTGATGCGGTACTCCGCCACCACGTCCAGCGCGGTGGCCGGCGTCAGCGAGCTGCCGTACTGGGCGATCACGCGGGTGTTCTTCACGTCACCGGTCTTGTCGTGCTTGAAGCCGAGCAGCCAGTTGCCGCCGAGCGCGCCGTTGACCGTCTGGTACAGGCCCAGCGCGATGCCCTTGGGCTGGTCGGCCGGCTCGACCAGGGTGACCTGGTTCTTGCTCTTGAGCTGCGCCGAGGGTGTGACGTACACGGACAGTTCACCGTTGGGCAGCGTCTTGATGCCGGTGGCGCGGATGGGCAGCGCGAAGCGGTTGTTGGTGGCCTCGTTGTTCGGGTCCATCATGAACGCGACGCTGACCTTGGCCGCGCCGAAGTCCATTTCCTCGATGCCGGCGCCATTGCCGTCGTTGTTCTCGAGGAACTGGTCGTTGATGCCCGTCTGCAGGCGGTTGTAGAAGCGCCGGCCGGCCCAGACCTTGCCGTTGGCCAGGCCCGAGATCTTGTTGCCGTAGGCGTAGATCTGGCCGAAGCGCGTGGTCAGCGTGTCGGGTTCGTTCGTGCCCTGCGGGCCCCAGCCGTGGTAGACGCTGGGCATCACGTGCACATACCAGTCGGAGCCTTCGTACGAGGCCAGCTTGGCGACGAAGTTGGGCTCGATGACGTAGTCGCACTCGTTGCCCAGGCGCCATTTGGTGTCGGCGCCGGCCAGGCCGAAACAGACCTGGGTGCCGCCGCGCACGTTGATGCCGGTGCCGGCGCGGACGTAGCCGGAGTAACTCAGTTCGACAGCCTGCACGGCGCCGGCCATGCCGGCCAGTGCCATCGCGGCGATCAGGGTGGTCTTCTTCATGGGGTCTCCTCGTCTCCTGGGGTGGTTGAAATGCCGGGTCGCGGCGGGGGTATGCGTTCCCGGCCCACTCGCTGAGAAATCGTTTTCACGAGCGATGTCGGTCGGCTGACGCGGGGGAACTCGCTGGCCCATGTCGGTGGGATCCGTGGGTTCAGTGGGATGAGAGGGCGCGCCCGCTGCCGTCGAACAGCAGCGCGTGCGCGGCCATCGGCACGAGGCCGATGTCCTGGCCGGCGGCCAGGCCGGGGTGGTCGGCGGCCAGCCGCAGCGACACGCTCTCGCGCGAGCCGCGCAGGCTGGCGTGCACGATCAAGGCGTCGCCGAGGTGTTCGAGCACCTCGATGCGCGCGGCCAGGCCTTCGTCGGCACGCGCCACGCCGAGGTGCTCGGGCCGCACGCCGAGCACCAGCTCGTCGGCGCCAGCCGGTCGCCCGCCGGCGGGCAGCGGCAGCTCGATCAGGCCGGCGCCTGCGGCCTCGAACTTCATCCTGCCGGCACCGGCGGCGAGCGCCTGGCCGCGGATGAAGTTCATGCGCGGCGAGCCGAGGAAGCCGGCGACGAACTGGTTGACCGGCCGCGTGTACAGCTCCAGCGGCGCGCCGACCTGCTCGACGCGCCCGGCGTTGAACACCGCGATGCGGTCGCCCAGCGTCATCGCCTCGACCTGGTCGTGCGTCACGTAGACCATCGTGGCGCCGAGTTCCTTGTGCAGGCGCGACAGCTCGATGCGCATCTGCACGCGCAGAGCCGCGTCGAGGTTGGACAGCGGCTCGTCGAACAGGAACACCTTGGGCTTGCGCACGATGGCGCGGCCGATGGCCACGCGCTGGCGCTGGCCGCCGGAGAGTTCGCGCGGCTTGCGTGCGAGCAGAGGGCCGATCTGCAGGATCTCGGCAGCGCGGTTCACCGCGGCATCGACCTCGGCCTTCGACTGGCCGGCCATCTTCAGCGCGAAGCCCATGTTCTGGGCGACCGTCATGTGCGGGTAGAGCGCGTAGCTCTGGAACACCATGGCGATGCCGCGCTCCGCCGGCGGCACCGCGTTGATGCATTCGCCGCCAATGGCGACCTCGCCGTGCTCGATGTCCTCCAGCCCGGCAATCATGCGCAGCAGCGTGGACTTGCCGCAGCCCGAGGGGCCGACGAAGACGGCGAACTCGCCGTCGGCGATGTCGAGGTCGATGCTGCGCAGCACCTCGACCGTGCCGAAAGACTTGCGGATGCCGCGAAGCGTGAGCGCGGCCATGTCAGGCTCCGTGCGCCGCACGCTGGCGCGCCACGAACTCGCGGTACCAGTGCGCGCTGTCCTTGAGCGTGCGCTGCTGCGTCGCGTAGTCGACGTGGACCAGGCCGAATCGCTTGTCGTAGCCGGAGTCCCACTCGTAGTTGTCGAGCAGGCTCCAGTAGAAGAAGCCGCGCACGTCGACACCCGCCGCGATGGCGCGCGACAGCGCCTCGAGGTGGCCCTTCAGGTAGGCGATGCGCTGCGCGTCGTGCACCTTGCCTTCGACGAGGGTGTCGGCATTGGCCATGCCGTTCTCGGTGATGTAGATCGGCGGCAGCTTGTACTCGCGGTGGATGCCGGTGAGCAGGTCGGCGAGGCCCTGCGGGTAGACCTCCCAGCCCATGTCGGTGACACCGTCCATCCGCGGTGCGGGCCGCGGCGGCTCCTCGCTGGAGACCCAGATGCGCGTGTAGTAGTTGATGCCGAGGAAGTCGAGCGGCTGGGCAATCGCATCGAAATCGTTTTCACGAACCTGCGGATAAAGATGCACCCCGCTGGCCGTCGGGTAGCGCTTCAGGAAGAGCGGGTCCATGAACCAGCGCACGAACAGCGCGTACTCGCGCTCGGCCAGCGCGAGGTCGGTGGCGCGGTCGGTGGCCGGCACGGCCGGCGACTGGTTCAGCACGATGCCCAGCGGCGCCTTCACGCCGGCCGCTCGCATCGCCTGCAGCGCCAGCCCGTGCGACAGCAGCAGGTGGTGCGCCACCTGCACCGCAGCCTGCGGGTCCTTCAGCCCCGGTGCGAACTTGCCGCTGTGGTGGCCCAGATGCGCCGTGCACCAGGGCTCGTTGTGGGTGCAGATCGCCGCGACGCGGTCCCCGAGCCGCACGCCCATCGTCACCGCATAGTCGGTGAAGCGCAGCGCGGTGTCGCGGTTGAGCCAGCCGCCTTCGTCCTGCAACGCCTGCGGCAGGTCCCAGTGGTAGAGCGTCGCGTGCGGCGTGATGCCGCGCTCGAGCAGCGCGTCGACGAGGCGGTCGTAGAAGGCCAGGCCCTTGGCGTTCCAGGCGCCCTTGCCCTGCGGCTGCACGCGCGGCCAGGCGATCGAGAAGCGGTAAGCGTTCAGGCCCAGGCCGGCGATCAGGTCGAAGTCCTGCGGGTAGCGGTGGTAGTGGTCGCAGGCCACGTCGCCGTGGTCGCCGTTGACCGTCTTGCCCGGCGTGTGCGCGAAGGTGTCCCAGATCGACGGGCCACGGCCGTCCTCGGCGGCGGCACCTTCGATCTGGTAGGAGCTGGTAGCCACTCCCCAGTGGAAGTCGGACGGGAATCTCGGGTCGGTCACGGTTTCGGTTCCTTGTCGGCGACGCGCTTCAGGCCTTCACGGCCCCGGCGGTCAGGCCTTCGATGAGCCGGCGCGAGGCCAGCATGAACAGCACGAGAAGCGGCAGCACGGCGATGGCCGAGCCTGCGGAGATGGCTCCCCAGGGGATCTGGCCGGTGCCCTGCAGTGAGCGCAGCGCGAGCGGCACGGTGTACATCTCCATGTCGCGGATGACGATCAGCGGCCCGATGAAGTTGTTCCACGAGCCGATGAAGGTGATCAGGCCGAGCGTGCCGAGCGCCGGGCCGATCAGCGGCAGCACGACACGCCAGTAGATGGCGAACTCGCCGCAGCCGTCGATGCGCGCGGCGTCGATCAGCTCGCGCGGAATCGCCGATTCGATGTACTGGCGCATCATGAAGATGCCCAGAGCGCCGACCGCGCCGGGAACGTACAGCGCCCGCGGCTGGTTCATCCATTCGAGCCAACTCATCGTCAGCGCGGTCGGGATCATGCCCACGAAGCTGGGCAGCAGCATGGTCGCCATGACCATGGCGAACAGTCCCTCGCGCCACTTGAAGTCGTACATCGCGAAGGCGAAACCGGCCAGCGAACAGAAGAAGAGGTTGAGCACGGTGGACATCAGCGCCACGTAGACACTCCAGCCGACGTTCTTCCAGAAGTGCGGCAGGCTGCGCAGCAACTGATCGAGGTTGTCGACGAAGGCGCTGCCGAACCACAGCGGCGGCGGCATCGACAGGATCTCGCGGTTCGTGTGGGTGGCGAACACGAACATGAAGTAGAACGGGCCGAGCATCAGCACCGCGCCGATGGCGACGATGACGTACGCGATCAGGCGCTGCGGGGTGAGGTCGGTGCGCATCGTGCGGGCCTCAGTCGCGCTTGCCGAGCAGGCGGTTGTTGGCCCAGGTGGCCGCGCCGATCAGCAGGAACAGCAGCCACGCGATCGCCGACGCGGTGCCGAAATCGCCGTCGACGAAGGCGGTGCCGTACATGTGCATCGCCGCCGTCTTGCCGGCCTGGCCGATGCCGCCGGTGCCGCCGGTGAGGATGAACGGCTCCTCGAACAGCTGCAGGTTGCCAATGATGGTCAGCGTGACGGCGAAGAAGATCATCGGCTTGAGCAGCGGCAGCGTGATGTGGCGGAACTGCTGCCAGGGCTTCGCGCCGTCGATGGTCGCCGCCTCGTAGAGGTCGCGCGGGATCGTCTGCATCGCCGACAGGTAGAGCACGGCGTTCCAGCCCACGTAGCGCCACCAGACCACGAAGGCGATCATCCATTTCGTGTAGCCGGGCTGGCTCCAGTCGATGTTCGTCGATGGGAACAGCCAGCCGAGTACCGGCACCTGGTGCATCGCGGTCAGCATCACGTTGACCATGCCGAAGTCGCGCGAGAACAGCGTCGAGAACACCAGCGAGATCGCCACCGTCGAGGTGATGAAGGGCAGGAAGTACACGCCCACCACGGCGTTGCGCCAGCGGCCCAGTGCGCTGTGGAAGAAGAACGCCAGCGGCAGGGCCACCAGGTGCTGCGGCAGTCCGCTGACCAGCGCGAGCCAGAGCGTGTTGAAGATCGAGTGGCGGAACCAGTCGTCGTCCTGCAGCACGTACAGGTAGTTCTCGAAGGCGACGAAGCGCATCGCCGCCAGGCCCTCGGCCGGGTCCCAGCGATGGAACGAGAGGTAGATCGAGAACAGCAGCGGGAACAGCCCGAACACCGCGAACAGGATGAAGAACGGGCTGATGAACACGTACGGCGCCCAGCGCCGCGACAACCACTGCCGGCGCACGCGCGCGGCTGGCGCGCGGCGCGGAGGCTGAGCCGCGGTAGCGACATCGGCGGGCTGATTGGGTGTGGCGCGGGCGTGCATGGTCGGACGGCGTCGGGGCATGGGCAGCGAGGCTGCCCGCGCCGTGGGCCGGGGGGAATCCGGGTCAACGTGGGGTGCGGCCGGCAGGCCGCACGATCGGGTCTGGACAGATCAGCGGCGAACGCGCTTGGCCACCGCGGCCTGCGCATCGGCGAGCGCGGCCTTGATGTCCTTGTTTTTCTCGAGCACGTTCTCCAGCTCGGCGTTGACCACCTCGGCGGCCACCGGGTCGAACTTGTCGACGTCCATCGCGGCGATCTTGCCGGCCGCGACCTTCCACTGCTGGCGTGCCTTCTGGCCGCCGAGGTATTCGATCGGCTGGTCGATGAAGGCATCGTTCTGCGCCTCGATCAGCGACGGGAAGGCGTCGAAACCGCGGAAGGCCTCGATCTGCATCTCCTTCGTCGTGGTCAGGAACTTGATGAAGTCCCAGGCCGCCGCTTTGTTCTGCGCCTTCTTGGGAACACCGTAGAACGAGCCACCCCAGGAACCGAAGGCGCCGCCGGGCAGCTGCGCCGAGCGCCACTTGCCCTTGGACTCGGGTGCCAGCCAGTTGTTGAGGTGGCCGGCCAGCCAGGCGCCCATCATCTGCGAGGCGATCTTGTCGCGCTTGAAGCCCTCGCTCCATTCGTTGGACCAGGCGCCGATCTTGCCGTCGATGCCGGCGTCACGTGCCGCCTTGGCCAGCTCGAAGGCCTTGCGGAAGCGGGCGTTGTCAATCGTCGGCTTGCCCGACTTGTCGAAATAGACGCCCTCGCCGTCCTTCAGGTCGGAGCGGATGTAGATGTCCTTGATGTCGACGGCGCTGGCCAGCAGCCAGGCGCCGGTGGCGGCCTTCAGCTTCTTGCCGGACTCGACATACGACTCCCAGCTCTTGGTCAGGTCGGCTTCGCTGACGCCGGCCTTGTCGAGCAGGTCCTTGCGGTAGAACAGCGCGCCGGGACCGATGTCCACCGGCATGCCCACCATCACGCCCTGGCCGCTCATGGCCAGCGGGTAGGTGAACCGGGCCACCTTGTCGCGGTACTGGAGCGCGTTGTACGGCGCCTTGGCCAGGTCTTCCATGCCGCCGCTCTCGGCGAACTTGCCGATGAAGCCCATGTCCACCGCCATCACGTCGGGCAGGTTGGCGCCGGTGGCCAGCGCGGTGGTCATCGCGGTGTGGTGGTCGGCGTAGGCCAGGCTGGTCAGCTTGATCTCGACGTTCGGATGCAGCTTCTTGTACAGCGGGATCGCCAGCTTGATGCCACGGTCGAGGTCGGGGAAGGACGCGACGCTGATCGTCACGTTCTGCGCCATCGCGGCGGCCGACAGGCCCAGCGCCAGGGCGCCCAGGACGGGTTTCAGAAATGCATTCATCCGTTGTCTCCATGCCCTCGCGGGCGACATTGTGATGCCAGCGAGCTGGCATCGTTTTCATGTTTGTCGGACTTCGCACCCGGGTAGAACGCTATTGCGCCGGGCTGCGTCTGAAATTGTTTTCAGACTGGCGTGCATTGCAACAGCGCCTGAAAACGTTGTCAACGGGACTCGGGGAAAGTCCCGATCCCCTCATCGCGGCGGCAGCAGGGCCTCGAGCAAGGGCCGGCGCCACTGCAATGACAGAGGCTCCAGAACGCCGAAGCTCGAGGCCAGTTCCCAGTAAGCCCAGGCGAAACCCCGCGCCTCGGCGTGTTCCCGTACGGCGCGTGTCCAGGCGATGCGGGTCGGCTCGGCCGCGCGCGAGTAGGCGCCGAATTCGCCCAGCAGCACCGGCCGCCGCTCGCGCGCCGCCCAGCGCGCCACGCGGTCGAAGTCGTCTCGCAGCTTCGCGGTTTGCCCGGCGGTGCCGCTCCAGGTCGTGCCGACCCAGGCGCCGGCGCCGCTGACCCATTCGGCGCCCTGGTGCGTCACGGCCATCGGTTCGTAGTAGTGGAACGTGGCGATCAGGTTGCGGTCGTCGTCGGGCAGCGCCAGGCTGTCCAGTGCCGGGCCGCTGTTCCAGTCGCCGCCACCGACGATCAGCGTGCGCTGCGGGTTGCTCGCCCGGATGACCGGCAGCACCGCCGCCAGTGCTTCGTTCCAGCGCGCGCGCGTGAGCTCGCGGTTCGGTTCGTTGAGCAGCTCGAACATGACCGTCGCAGGGGCGTCCCGGTAGTGGTCGGCCACCTGCCGCCAGATTGTGAGGAAGCGCTCACGCTCGACGTCGGGCTCGAGCATCATGGCGGCGTAGTGGTGCATGTCGAGCACGATGGCCAGCTTGTGCTCGAGCGCCAAGCGAACCACACCATCCACGCGCTCGAAGAATGCCGGGTCGATGCGGTAAGGCGGCTGGTAGCCGGCACGGGCATCCCAGCGCACCGGCAAGCGGATCGCGGTGAAGCCGGCCTGTGCCGTGAGGGCAATGAACTCGTCGCGCAGCATCGGGCCGGCCAGTCCCTCGCGAGCGTGGTCGAGCATGTTGCCGAAGTTGATGCTGCGCGCCAGGCGCTGCTGGCAGCCGAGTGCGCGTTGCGCGGGCGGCTGCTCGAAGCTGCAAGCGTCGGGAGGGGATGCGGCGACGGCCGTGGCTGTGGTGGCGGCGCAGGCCAGCGGCGCCGCGAGGCACCGGATCCAGCGGCCGAAGAACTTCGCACGGTGCATCGCTGCTCCTTTCGGACCGGTCAGGCGCCGGCAGGGTGATTCTGAAAACGTTATCATGAGAATCCCGGCGTGCACAATCGGTGCAAGTCTTCCAGTTCCCTTTCCCGTGGCCACGTTTCCCGGCATCGACGCCCCTCCTTCCTCCGTGACCGTTCTCGACGTGGCGCGCGAAGCCGGGGTGTCCCCGAGCACGGTGTCGCGCATCCTCAACGGCACGGCACGCGTGACTTCGGACAAGCGCAGCGCGGTCGAGGAAGCGATCCGCAAGCTGGACTTCCGCCCGAACCTTTTCGCGCGCAGCCTGAAGACCGGCACGACGATGACGATCGGCATCCTGACGCAGGACGTCGAGAGCCCGTTCTATGGCCGCGCGATGAAGGGCATCGAGGCCGGTCTCGCCGGCACCGGCTACGCGCCGATCATGGTCAGCGGCCACTGGAACGCGGCCGAGGAATCCGAGCGCGTGCGCCTGCTGATGGCGCGCCGCATCGACGGCCTGGTGATCCTCACCGGCCATCTCGACGACCGCCAGATCGCCGAGTTCGCGCGGCACCAGCCGATCGTCGTGACCGGCCGGCAGCTCGAAGCGCCACAGGTGCGCGCCTTCACGCTCGACCAGGAGGCCGGCGGCCACCTCGCCACGCGCCACTTGCTCAACCTGGGGCACCGGCGCATCGCGCACATCGCCGGGCCGTCCGACCACACCGACGCCACCGATCGCCGCGCCGGCTACGAGCGGGCGCTGCGCGAGGCCGGCATCGCGGCGGCGCCGGAGCTGGTGGTGCAGGGCGACTTCATGGAAAGCGGCGGCCTGCTGGCGATGAACCGGCTGCTCGACAGCGGCCAGACTTTCACCGCCGTGTTCGCGGCCAACGATCAGACAGCGTTCGGCGCGCGCATGGCGCTGTACCGGCGCGGCGTGCGGGTGCCCGACGACGTGTCGATCGTCGGTGTCGACGACCTGCCCGCCACCGCGTATGCCACCCCGCCGATGACCACCGTGCGCCAGCCGATCTACGAGATCGGCCTGGCCGCGGCGCATGCGCTGCTGACGATGCTCGGCCACGCCATGCCGGCGGTGGAGGTGCCGCCGCTGGAGCTGATCGTGCGCGAGACCACGCGCCGCCTCTAGCGGAAAGCGACCGAGGGCGCCTTGGCGCTCAGGCGCGCTCGCGTTCCACCGCGTTCTCGATCTGTTCCTGCACCTTGCGCGCGCCGCGCAGCACGAGCGCGGGGTCGAGGTCGGCCTGCGGCGCCACCTTCTCTGCAACGACGTCGAGCGTGTCGGGGTCGGTCATCAGCGCGTGCGCCAGCGCCGACAGCGCGCAGATGGCGCGGCGCGGCAGCTGCATCGGCAGCTGCAGCGTGGCGTTGACCATCACGTGATAGCGCACGCTGGACACCGCCGCGGGTGCGAGGCCCCAGCTCTCGCACAGCGCGGCGCCGAGCGCGTCGTGGCTGACGCCGAATTCGTCGTGCTCGAGCAGCAGCAGGTCTTCGTCGGACTCGGCCGCGCGCAACAGCGGCTTGTAGCGCTCGGGCGCGTGGCGGAACAGCACCGCCTTGCCGCATTCCTCGAACAGGCCGGCCGAGTGCGCCGCCCACGGGTCGACGTTGAGCGCCTGGCCGATGCGGCCCATCAGCAGGCCGCGAACGCTGGCGCGCTCCCACACCGCATCGAGCTCGGGCGAAGGCGGGAACACCGCCTTCAGGCCCATCTCGAAGGTGACCGAGGCCACCTCGCGAGTGCCCAGATAGGTGATCGCCTGCTGCACGCTCTGCACGCGGCCGGCCAGGCCGTACAGCGAGGAGTTGACAGCCTTCAGCACCGCCGAGGCGAGCGCCATGTCCGAATTGATGAGCCCGCTGATGGACTGCAGGTTGACGTCTTCGTCGGCCAGCAGCAGCGACAACTTCACCAGCGACTCGGGCTGGGCGGGCACATCGATGTTCAGGGAACGAAGCTTGGGATCGACTGGCATGGGGCTCTTTCGCGGGACGGACTCCTGCAGGGATGCTAGGAGCGCGCACCGCCGCCGAAACGCCGAAATAGCCGGCGTTTGGCGCGCAACTCAGATCGAGAGGGCGTCCCAGCCGGTCTTGGCGATCAGGGCCGTCACGACCACGATGAAGGCGCTGCGCACGAAACCAGCGCCATGGCGAAGCGCGAGCCGGGTGCCGATCAGGCTGCCTGTCACGTTAGCAAGCGCCAACACCGCTGCCACATGCCACCAGACGTGACCCTTGGAGGCCAGCAGCAGCAGCGCAGCGGCGTTGGTCGCTGTGTTCAGCAGCTTGGCGCTGGCCGAGGCATGGAGGAAGTCGAAGCCCAGCAGCCGCACGAACAGGAATACGAAGAAGCTGCCCGCGCCGGGGCCGAAGAAGCCGTCGTAGAAGCCGACCACCGAGCCGATGGCACAGGCCGTGGCCGTTTGCGCGGCGCCGTGCAGCTTCGGCGCGTGGTGGCGGCCGAGATCCTTGCGCGCCAGCGTGTAGGCGAGCACGGCCACGAGCACCAGCGGGAGCGCCTTGCGCAAGCTGTCGGGGCTGGCCAGCGTGAGCGCCCAGGCGCCCGC
The DNA here is from genome assembly GCF_017795745.1 of Rhizobacter sp. AJA081-3. Lineage (GTDB taxonomy): Bacteria > Pseudomonadota > Gammaproteobacteria > Burkholderiales > Burkholderiaceae_C > Piscinibacter. The sequence continues at coordinate 4,877,065 of NZ_CP059067.1, forward strand.
GAAGCTGCCTGCCAGCGCCGCGGCTGCAGCCGGCAACAACGACTTCCACGGCAATTGCACACGTCGGGCGAACTGCAGCGTCGCCCAGCCCGTGCCCCAGATGCCCGAGCCCTTGTTGGTGCCCAGCAGCGTGGCCGGCGCGGCGCCCGGGTACATGCCGAACAGGGCCGGCACCAGGATCAGGCCGCCGCCGCCGACGATGGCGTCCACACAGCCGGCGAACAGCGAGGCCAGCGCCACGATGGCGAGTTCGGTCATGGGGTCGGGAAGGATGCGGCGCGGCGCAACGCCGGGCCCCAGTGAAAAGGGCGCCGGGTGTTGGCCCGGCGCCCTTCGCATTTTGCATCGGCTGCTCATGCAGCCTGTCGAGTGGCGCGACCTGCGCGTGGCGCGGTGCGCTCTAACGTCTCCTCAGTCCCCCGCCCGGGCCGGCTCCAAGGGAGGTGCCGGTCGCGCAGTGGGCGAACTGTAGGCGGGCGGTCTGAGGTGGTGCAGCCGGGCTTACCCTGCCCTGTTCTCGGGCGCCACGGCAAGCTGCCGGGGCAGCGCGAGGTGCACCTGCGTGCCCTGCCCGGGCGTGCTGCGCACCTGTGCGGTGCCGCCATGCAACTCGGCAATGCGCTTGACGATCGCCAGCCCCAGACCCTTGCCGCCCTCGCCGGTGGCCGGCGCCACGCTCTGCCGGCTCTGGTAGAAGCGGTCGAACAGGTGCGGCAGGTCGGCCGGCGCGATGCCGGGGCCCGTGTCGGCCACACAGACGTGAAGCGTCGTCGGGTCGGCACGCGCGCTCAGCTTGATGGCCGCGCCGGCCGGGCAGAACTTCAGTGCGTTGTCGACCAGGTTGGCCACGGCGCGCTCGAACAGCTCGATGTCCAGCGCGGCGAAGGCCGCCTCGGCCTCGCTGGCGTGCTCCACGGCGATCCGCACACCCTGGCGCGCAGCGCGGTCGGCGAAGCGCAGCGCGATGTCGTCGAGCAGCTCGCCGGCGTCGACCGGCTCGCGGCGCAGCGCGAAGCTGGGTTCGTCCAGCCGCGCCAGGTCGCCCAGCGACTGCACCAGGCGCGCCGCGTTGCGCGTGTTGCGCAGCGCCACCTCGACGAGGCGGCGCTCCTCGGCGCGGCCCTCGCGGCCGCCAGTGCCATCCTCGGCACGCCAGCGCGCCTCCAGCGTCTCGAGGCAGGCCACCGTGGCCGTCAGCGGCGAGCGCAGGTCGTGCGAGAGGTTGCTCACGCCCTCGCGGCGGAAGTGATCGAGCCGGCGCAGCGCCGCCCACTGCCGCTGCAGCGTGTCGAGCATCATCGAGAAGGCCTGCGTGAGCCGGCCGAACTCGTCGCGGCCGGCCGGCGGCAGCAGCGCCTGCGGCGTCGACAGGTGGCCCTCGTCGAGCCCGCGCGCCGACAGCGTCGACACGGCCTGCGTGAGCCGCTGCAGCGGCCGCGTCACGGCCGCGATGATCAGCGCGGCGAACAGCGTGGTCAGCGCGACGATGCCGCAGATGAGCACCAGGCCGGGCAGGGCCAGGCTGTTGCGCGCGACGTCCCAGCGCGACGCAGGCAGAGCCGCCACCTTGTGGCAGACGAGGTAGAGATAGCCGGAGGCCACGGCGTCGTTGCGGATGGTGGCTCGCTGCACCGGGCGTGCGGCGATCACCGCGTCGTCGTCCATGCGTTCGGGGTCATCGCCCATCACGTAGCGGTTGGCGCTGCGGCCCGACGCCACCTCGGCCGCGGCGCGCACCGGCTCGATGGCCACCTTGAAGCCTGGCGGCAGCTGCGCCTGGCCGCTGCTGGCCAGCACCGTGCCTTGCGCATCGAGCAGGTACAGCTGCGTGTCGGGCTCGTAGAGCACCAGACCGCGCAGCCAGGCGCGGAACTCCTCCGGCTGGCGCTGCTGCTGGTCGAGCAGGTCATCGTAGCTGGCGGTGACGCGCGCCAGGAAGGCGTTGGCGCGCTGGAAAGTGGTCTCGTGCTCGAAGCGCTCGAAGGCGTAGAGCACCGCCGCGATGACGCCCAGCGCGGTGAGCAGCCCCGTGGCCACCACCGTGAGCGCCAGCTTCAGCCTGACCGTCATGCCTCAGCGTTCCTCACACCGGCGACTCGCGCATCTTGTAGCCCGCGCCGCGCACGGTGAGGATGAGCTCCGGCCGCATCGGGTCGGACTCGAGCTTGGTGCGCAGGCGGTTGATGTGCGTCGTCACGGTGTGCTCGTAGCCGTCGTGGCTGTAGCCCCAGACGGCGTCGAGCAGCTGAGCACGCGAAAACACCAGCCCGGGGTTCGACGCGAAATGCAGCAGCAGGTCGAACTCCAGTGCGGTGAAATCGATGGCCGCGCCGCGGTAGCGCACCAGGCGCTTGGCGGGCTGGATCTCCAGCTCGCCGTTGCGGATCAGGCTGGCCGCTGCGGGCACCTGCGCCTGCGCGGCACGCAGCAACGCGGCGCGGCGCAGCAGCGCCTTCACGCGCGCCAGCAGTTCGGCCAGCGAGAAGGGCTTGGTGAGGTAGTCGTCGGCGCCCAGCTCCAGGCCGAGCACACGGTCGAGCTCGGTGGACTTGGCGGTGAGCATCAGGATCGGCGCCGCACTGCCGCGTGCGCGCAGCGCCTTGCAGACTTCCAGGCCGTCCAGGCCCGGCATCATCAGGTCGAGCACCAGCAGCTCGCGCGGCTGGGCGATCTGCTGCGCCAGCGCCGAGCTGCCGTCTGCCACCGCCGTCACCTGGTAGCCGGCGTTGCGCAGGTTCATCACCAGCAGGTCGCGGATGTCGGCCTGGTCCTCGGCGACCAGGATCGACGCGGCGGCGGGGACGGGCGCGCTGGGAGTCATGCCGCGATTGTCGGCTCCGCGAGCCCTTCCTTACACCGATGTGATCTGCCTGTGAGCTTCGGTGAGGGTGGCGCGAGATGCGCTGGCCACAGTCACGCCATCGACAACAGCCCCGGAAAGCGCTCCATGAACACCGCCCACGCATCCGCCGCCGCCGCACCCTGCCTCGCGGTGAACTGGGCCGAGATGGTGTCGCACCGCGAGGCGCTGGTGCGCTTCGCCCAGCGCCGCCTGCTCGACCCGGCGCTGGCCGAGGACCTGGTGCACGACGTCTTCGAGGCGGTCATCACCGGCCGCGCGGCCTTCGCCGGCCGCTCGGCGCTGCGCTCCTGGCTGACTGCCATCCTCAAGCACAAGATCGTCGACCTGGTGCGCCAGCGCGCCGGACTGCACAGCCTCGACCAGCGCATGGACGACGACGAGGAAGGCGGTGCCTTCGACATCGCATGCCCGCAGCCGCGCCCGGACGAGGTGGCCGAGCAGCGCGAGCGGCTTGCGCAGACGCTGGCCCGAATCGAGGCCCTGCCCGCCGGCCTGCGCGAGGCCATGCAGCAGCGCGTGCTGCAGGACGGCGACACCGCCCAGGTCTGCGCGTCGCTGGCGATCAGCGAGGAGAACCTGTTCGTGCGCCTGCACCGGGCGCGCAAGCAGCTGCTGGCCTGACGCGGTTCTCAGGGCGCGCTGAAGCGCGTGATGCCGCTGCGCGTGAGCGCGTGCAGCGCGCCATCGAGGCCCACGCGCAGGTCCACCGGCGAGCCACCCGCCGAGCCGAAGGCATACGCCGCACCATTGGCGAGGTCGAATCGGCCGATCCACTGCGAGCAGTAGTCGGCGAAGAAGTAGCTGCCGCGGTAGGCCGCCGGGAACGGCCCGCTGTCCGGGTAGAAGGCGCCGCCGATGATCGAGCAACCGGTGAAGAAGCCGCCGGGGCCGGTGCCCGGCGGCACGGTGGCGCTGTGCCGGTAGGCGAACAGCGGCGCGGTCACGCCGGCGGCCGTGGTCGGGCCCTCGGTGGCCGGCCAGCCGTAGTTGGCGCCGGCGGCGCCGACGTCGATCTCTTCCCAGGTGCCCTCGCCCACATCGTTGATGTGGATGCGCCCGCTGCCCGGCTGCACGGCGAAGGTGTACGGGTTGCGCAGGCCGTCGGCCCAGGCGGCGCGCGCCTGCCCGCTGCGTGCTGCGTAGAACGGGTTGTCGGTGGGGATCGATCCGTCGTCGTTCAGGCGCAGCATCTTGCCCAGCACGGTGGTGGGACTCTGTGCGTTGGCGCCGTTGGCGTTGTCGCCCACCGCCACGTAGAGCTTGCCGTCGGCGCCGAAATGCATGGCGCCGCCGTTGTGGTTGGTGGCGCTGAGCGCGGGCAGGTCGGCGATCAGCGTGGTGCTGCCGACGGAGACGGTGTCCGAGCTCGGTGGGTTGGCGGTCACGCGCACGATGCGGTTGTGCGTGCCGTTCTCCGGTGTCGTGTGGTACAGGTAGATCCAGCCGTTGGTGGCGAAACTGGGGTGCAGCGCCACGCCGATCAGGCCGCGCTCGCCCGTCGAATCGACGGTCAGCGTCGTGAACGGCGCCGTCAGCAGCGCACCGTTCTTCACCACGCGCAGCGCGCCGCCTTGTTGCGCGACGAACCAGCGGCCATCGGGCGCCTGCGCCATCGCGGTGGCGTTGCTCAGGCCGGACACGAAGGCCGTGTTGCGTGTGAACCCCGCCGGAAGCGCGCGCGTGCCGCCGAACTCCACCGTGGCGCTGGCCCAGGCCGAGACATTGCCGGCGGCGTCGCGCGCGCGGGCACGCACCACATGCTGGCCCGAGGCGTAGGCCGTGGTGTCGAGCTGCACACTGTGCGTGCCGCCAGTGCCGGTGCTGCCGAATGCCTGGCCGTCGACCTGGAACTCGATGCTGCCGACGGCGATGTTGTCGGTCGCCGAAGCGCTGAGCGTGATGGTGCCGGACAGACCCGCCGCCGCGGCCGCCGGCGCGGCGAGCGTGGTCACCGGTGCGGTGGTGTCGTTGCCGGGGTTGGTGCCGGCGTCGCCGCCACCGCCGCCGCAGGAGGCGAGCGCGATCAGCGCGGCGCCGGCCAGCGCGGTGATCGCAAGGCTGTGCTTGTTCATGCTGTCTTCTCCCTGTGTCCGAGCCGCGGCGGATTCTGAAAGACTGCCCCTTTCCCCACTGTGAAGAGTTGTAGCGCCGCTCAGCTGAGCCGGCTCATCCACTCCAGCAGCAGCGCATTCACGCGCTGCGGTTTCTCCATCGTCAGCATGTGGCCGCAGTCCGGCAGCAAGTGCAGCTGCGCGCCGGCGATGCCCGCGGCGATCTCGCGCGAACATTCCGGCGGCGTGACGCCATCACCCTCGCCGCACACCACCAGGGTCGGGCAGCGGATCTCGCGCAGGCCGGGGCCGCCCTCGGGCGCGGCGACCATCGCGCGGTTCTGCCGCACCAGCTGCGGCGTGCCGGCGCGGCGCACCATCGCCAGATAGCGGTCGAGCATCGGCTGGTCATCCCAGGCGCTGCGGTCGAAGACGAACCAGACGTTCGCCTCCAAGACGTCGTCGCCCTCGCCGGCTTCGAACATCTCGATGGCCTGCAGGCGGACGGCACGCAGCGCATCGGTATCGGCGCGCGCCGTGCTGCCCAGCAGCGCCAGGCCGCGCACGCGCTGCGGCGCGAGCCGCGCCGCTTCCAACGCCACCCGCCCGCCCATCGAGGCGCCGATCAGCACCAGCTCGCCGGGATGATCGGCCAGCAGCGTCACGGCCATGTCGGCGATGCTGTCGGCGCGCGTGTGCACGTCGCTCACACGCGGCGCGTAGCGCGCGGCCAGCGCGGCCTGCTGGGCACGCCACAGCTCGGCATCGCAGGCCAGGCCGGGCAGCAGCACCGTGGTGAAAGCGGCTTCGATCGGGTTCACGCCGCGCAGTGTGCCTCGGGCCGCCAGCAATCGGTTACGACTGCGGGCTCAGGCCGCGACGACCGGCCGTCGATAACCGTCTTGTCACCTGCGGCCCGTGACGCACGACGCGGCCGCATTGCCCCGAATGTTGATCAGGAGCCTTGCATGCCGACTGTCACCGCCACCGCCACCGCCCCGCGCAGCACCGCGCCGCTCGACCTGAGCATCCCCCGCACCGACGCGCCGAAGCGCCAGCGCTGCCAAGACCGCGACGAAGCAGGACATTGCGACGCCGCGGCGCCGCGCCGCAATCCGCTGGTGGCGGCCATGATGCAGGCGCTCGGGAGCCTGATGCCCAGCAGCAAGACGACGGCGGCACCGGACTCGAAGGCCGCGGCCACCGACGCGTCCTCGACGTCCGGCACCGCCAGCGCCAGCGCCGACGCGAGCAGCAGCCTGAAAGACGCCGCGATGGCCTTCGCCCACGAGCTGTTCGACGCGCTGCGCTCGGCCGGCGCCCGCCGCGAGGGCGGCGACTCGGCCAGCGAGAACGGCCGTGTCCATGGCCACGGCCACCACCACCATCACGGTCATGGGCGCGGCTACGGCGACCTGGCGCAACGCCTGGAGCGACTGGCCGCCGAGGTCTCCGCGCCGGCGAAGCCGGCCGACCCCCAACAACCGGACGCCGCCACCCTGTCGATCACGGCCAGCCTGAGCACCGCCTCGATCAGCACCGCCAGCGACGGCGCCGACGGCAGCACCACCACGTCGCTGAACCTCACCACGGTGAACCTCAGCGTCACGCAGCAGGCCGCACCGGCCGGCGCTGCGAAGGAGTCACCGCTGCTGTCGGCCTTTCGCAAGCTCTTCGATGCGCTGCAGCCGGCATCCGCCGCAGACACCGCCAAGCCGGATGCCGCCAGCGGCCTGTCGACCTTCCTTCGCCAGCTCGCGCAGTCGCTGCGCAATGGCCAGGAAGCGACCGCGACTCCGCTGCCCACCCAGGGCAGCCTGATCAGCGTATCGGCCTGAGCGCCACCTGCGCCTCGGGGGCCGCGCGGTCCAGCCAGCGCCCGGCCTCGGCCGGCGACAGCGGCCGGGCGTACAGGTAACCCTGCATCACGTGGCAGCCGGCGGCCCGCAGCGCTTCCGACTGCGCCGCCGTCTCCACGCCCTCGGCGATCACGTCGAGCTCCAGCGTCGCCGCCAGGTCGCAGATCGCCTTGACCACCGCCGTGGCGTCGCGGGCGGGCAGCGGCTCGATCAGCGTGCGGTCGATCTTCACGGTGCGCAGCGGCAGGCTGCGCAGCATGTTCAGCGACGAGAAGCCGGTGCCGAAGTCGTCCAGCGCGACCTCGATGCCGTGCTCGCGCAGCTGCGCGATGCGGCCGCGCGCCTGCTCCATGTGCGTGACGGCCACGCTCTCGGTGATCTCCAGCGAGAGCAGGCCGGGCGGCACGCCGTGGCGATGCAGGGTGCGCAGCACGTCGTCGACGAAGCCGATGTCGAGCAGCTGCAGCGGCGAGACGTTCACCGCCACCGGCACGCCGTGGCCGAAGCGGCCGCGCCAGGCCACGAGCTGCGCGCAGGCCAGGTCGAGGATCAGCTTGCCGAGCTCGCGGATCATGCCGGTGCGCTCTGCCGCGGGAATGAACTGCAGCGGCGAGATGCGGCCGCCGCTGGGCGGATCCCAGCGCACGAGCGCCTCGAAGCCGACCAGCACCGGCGGGCGCAGCGCGCTGCGGACCTCCACCTTGGGCTGGTAGACGAGGCTGAACTCCTCGTTCTTCAGGCCCGCGCGCAGCGCCTGCTCGGCCAGCAGCGTGGCGCCCGAGCCGCGCTCGAAACGCTCCTCGGCGAATTGCAGCGAGGTGCCGGGCGTGTGCTTGGCCTCGTGCATCGCCGCATTGGCCGCGCGCAGCAATGCCTCGGGGTCGCGCCCGTGCGCCGGGTGCAGGGCCACGCCCATCGACACGTCGAGAAAGAAGTCGTGCCCGGGCAACGCCACCGGTTGCGCCAGCAGCTCGCGCACGGCCTGCGCCACCCGGTGCGCCATGTGCTCGCTGTCCTGCGCCGGCGCGAGCAGGGCGAACTCGTCTTCGCCCAGGCGCATGGTCTCGGCGCGGCCCTGCAGTGTCGCCGCCAGGCTGGCGGCGAGCGCACGCAGCACCTCGTCGCCGAGCGAGTGGCCATGCGCCTCGTTGAAGAGCTTGAAGCGGTCGACATCGAGCAGCAGCAGGGCGAAGCCTTCGCCGGCCGCGCACATGTCGCGCAGCCTGGCCAGCAGCGCGCTGCGGTTGGGCAGGCCGGTCAGCTCGTCGTGGGTGGCCTGGTGCAGCATCGCCGCGGTGGCATCGTGCTGCGCAGTCTCGTCGCTGACGACCACCTGCTCGGCCGCCTCGCCGTCCCAGTCGACACGCCAGGCCGAGAAGCGCAGCCGGATCGGCGTGCCGTCGAAGCGGAAGCGCTCGCCCGACCAGTCGGCTCGCTGCAGCTCGCCGGACAGCAGCTGGCGGTGGCGCGCCCGGCCGATGGCGCGCTCGGCCTCCGGCATGGTCGCGTCGCGCCACCGCGTGCGCACGTCCTCCAGCGAGTTCAGCCCGTAGATGCGCAGCAACGCCGGATTGGCATAAAGCAGCTGCTCGCCGCGCACCACGGCCACGCCCTGGTGCGAGTGTTCGGTCAGGCGCATGAATCGCTCGCGCGCCACCCGCGAGGCCTCGGCCGAGCGGCGGCCGGCCGCATGCAGCAACGTCAGGCCCATGCACAGCCGGATCAGCGCTGCGACGAGGGATTGGCGCTCCGCCACCGCATCGCCGAAGACGAACACCTGCACCGAGTTCAGCGCCAGCAGCACCAGCAGCAGCCCGGCCAGCCGCTCGGCACCGCCGCGGCCCCACAGCCAGGCCGCCGCCGCGGCACCGACCAGCACGTTCAGCCCGGCCGGCACCACCAGCGCCAGCGGCACGCCCACCGGCAGCAGCACCAGCCCAACGGCCAGCAACGCCAGGGCGCCGATGCGTCGCTGACGCGGCGTGAACGGCCGCTCGGCCAGGTGGCCCACGCCCACCGCCAGCAGCCCGGCCGACATCAGCGCCAACGCGACCAGCGCGGCCAGGCCCACGGTCTGCAGCCAGACTTCGGCCGCGTTCATCGCAGCATAGGCCGGGGGCAGGCCGGCATGCAGCAGGAAGGCCAGTCCGACCATGCGCAGGAAGGCCTGGCTGTTGTCGCGCTGCCAGGCCAGCAGCAAGGCCACGCCGAAGCTCAGGCTGACCGCGACGTTGAGCAGATAGACCGCGTTGTCCACAGGCGGGGCGTCAGCGACGCTCCTGCGCGATCCACTGCGCCGCGCGCTCGGCGATCATCAGCGTGGGCGAATTGGTGTTGCCGCTGGTGATGGTGGGCATCACGCTGGCGTCGGCCACGCGCAGGCCCTGCACGCCGTGCACGCGCAGCCGTGCGTCGACCACCGCCATCGGGTCGCTCGCCGGCCCCATCTTCGCGGTGCCCACCGGGTGGAAGATGGTGGTGCCGATGTCACCGGCCAGCCGCGCCAGCTCCGCGTCGGTCTGGAACTGCACGCCCGGCTTCACTTCGCGCGGCTGGTACTTCGACAGCGCCGGCTGCGCGACGATGCGCCGTGTCAGGCGCAGCGACTCGGCGGCGATGAGCCGGTCTTCGTCGGTGGACAGGTAGTTCGGCGCGATGCTCGGCGCATCGCTGCTGTTCGCCGTGCGGATGCGCACCGCGCCGCGGCTGGCCGGGTTGAGGTTGCACACGCTGGCGGTGAAGGCCGGATAGCGGTGCAGCGGCTGGCCGAAGGCGTCGAGAGACAGCGGCTGCACGTGGTACTCGAGGTTGGCATGCGGCTGGCCCGGGTCGCTGCGCGTGAAGGCGCCCAGCTGCGAGGGCGCCATGCTCATCGGCCCGCTGCGCTTGAACAGGTACTCCAGGCCGATGCGCGCCTTGCCCCACCAGGAGTTGGCCAGCGTGTTCAGCGTCGTCACGCCGTCGACCTGGAACACCGCGCGGATCTGCAGGTGGTCTTGCAGGTTCTCGCCGACGCCGGGCAGCTCGTGCTCGACAGCGATGCCGTGCTCGCGAAGCAGCGGCGCCGGGCCGATGCCCGAGAGCTGCAGGATCTGCGGCGTGCCGATGGCGCCGGTGGCCAGGATCACCTCGCCGCCCTCGCGCAGCCGCGCCTGCACGGGCGTGCCGCCGCCGTGCGGCATCACCTCGATGCCCACGGCGCGGCGACTGCCGTCCCAGGATCCCTCGGCTTCGTTGTGAGCCAGCAGCAGGCGCGAGATGTGCGCGCCGGTCCACACCTGCAGGTTGTCGCGCTCCTGCACCGGGCGCAGGAAGGCCTTGGTGGCGTTCCAGCGCACGCCGGCGCGCTGGTTGACCTCGAAGTAGCCCACGCCTTCGTTGTCGCCGCGGTTGAAGTCGTCGCTGGCCGGGATGCCGGCCTGCTGCGCGGCCTGCGCGAAGGCGTCGAGGATCTCCCAGCGCAGGCGCTGCTTCTCGACGCGCCATTCGCCGCCCTGGCGCGCACCGCTCTCGTCGAACCCGGGCGCAGCGTGGAAGGCGTCGGCGCCCTTGTGGAAGTCCTCGTGGCGCAGGAAGTAGGGCAGGCACTCGTCCCAGCTCCAGCCTTCGTTGCCCAGCGCGCCCCAGTGGTCGTAGTCGCGCGCCTGGCCGCGCATGTAGATCATGCCGTTGATGCTGCTGCAGCCGCCCAGCACCTTGCCACGCGGGTAGCGAAGCGAACGGCCGTTCAGGCCCGCGTCGGGCTCGGTGGCGTAGAGCCAATCGGTGCGCGGGTTGCCGATGCAGTACAGGTAGCCGACCGGGATGTGCACCCACAGGTAGTCGTCGTTGCCCCCGGCCTCGACCAGCAGCACCCGCTTGCTCTCGTCAGCGCTCAGGCGGTTGGCCAGCAGGCAGCCGGCCGTGCCGGCACCGCAGACGATGTAGTCGTATCGCGTCTCGCTCATCCCTGCCCTCGTGTTCTGGGCGCGATGATACGGAGAAGCCCGTTCAGCGCGGCGTCGCGGCACGCGCCGCCGAATCGGTCTCGCCGGGCCACAGCGCCGCCGCGCTGGCCAGCAGGCAGGCGGCCGCCAGCAGCTGCGGGTAGCGCAGAGCATCGCCGCCCGCGCTGCCGAACCACTTGACCGTGAAGGGGCCGATCAACTGGCCGGCCGCGAAGGCCGCGGTCATCGCGGCGATCAACCGCGGTGCGCCGGGTCCGGCGAGCCGCCGCGCCTCCTGCATGGCGGCCATCGTCATCACCATGAACGTGCCTCCGACACACACCGCGCACACCAGCAGCCCCGCCAGGCTCGGCCACATCGCCGCTGCGAGCAGCCCGGCCGCCATCACGCCCTGCGACACCGCCCACAGCCGCCGCGGCGGTACCTCGCGGAACAGCGCCGAGGCCAGCAGCGTCGACAGGGCCGCCGCCAGGCCGAAGGCCGGCCACACCCAGCCGAACAGCGCCGGGTCGGGCACGAGCACGCGCGCCTGCGCCGGCAGGAAGGTGGCCGGCACGATGTAGCCGAAGCCGAACAGGCCGTAGCAGACCACCAGCCGCCAGCCCGCCGCCCTGATCGGCGACGGAACGTCGGCGCCGCGCGCGCCGGCTTCGCTGCGCGCGGGCAGGGCCCACCACGCCGCGGTCGCGACGAGCGCGCTCGCGCTGCCCAGCAACAGCCAGGTCGGCGCCGGCGCCAGGCCCGCCGTGCCGGCGGCCAGGCCGACCAGCCCGGCCGCGGCGATGCCGGTGCCCACGCCGGCAAACAACACGCCGGCGAGGCTGGAGCGGCCCTGCGCCGCCAGCGTCGTCAAGGCCCAGGCCGACACACCGACCAGCACGCAGGCGCTGGCCACGCCGGCGCCGAAGCGCAGCAGCAGCCAGGATGCGAATCCGAGCGGAAGGCCCATCGCCAGGGTCAGCACGGCCACGGCCGCCAGCCCCCAGCGCGCTGCCTGCAGCGGCGGCGGCGGAAAGAAGGCGCAGATCAGCGCGCCGACGAGGTAGCCGAAGTAGTTGATCGCGGCCAGCCAGGCGCCCTGCGGCAGGTCGAGCAGGCCCGCGGCCTGCATCAGCGGCAGCATCGGCGTGAAGGCGAAGCGGCCGACACCCATCGCCGATGCCAGGCCGGCCAGGCCGACCGCCGTGGCCAGCGCCGCGCTGGACCCGTCTCGCGCCTCCCGCATCGCCGGGCTCAGCGTGCGGTCGCGACCAGCGCCGGGAACAGCTTGACCAGCCCGTCGCTCATCACCTCGACCGCCAGCGCGGCCAGGATCAGGCCCATCAGCCGCGTCATCACGTTGATGCCGGTCTTGCCCAGCACCTTGGCGATGCGCCCGGACAGGCTGAATGCCACCCACACCGCCAGCCCGATGACGACACCGTAGCCCACCAGCACGGCGAGCTCCCACCAGTGGCGCGTCTTGTCGGCGTAGATGACCATGGTGGAGATGGTCGCCGGGCCGGTGAGCAGCGGAATGGTCAGTGGCACGATGGCGATGCTGTCGCCAGCGTCGACCTTGGTGTCGCCGTCGTTGACGTCTTCCTTGCGGCCCTCGGCCGGTTGGGCGTTGAGCATCTGCAGCGACGAGATCAGCAGCAGCATGCCGCCGCCGACCTGGAAAGACGCCAGCGAGATGCCGAAGAACTCGATGATCTTGATCCCGGCCAGTGCGCTCACCGCGATGACGCAGAAGGCGCTGAAGGCGGCCACCCGGATGGTGCGTTGCCGCTGCTCGCGGCTGAACCCCTGGGTGAAATGGATGAAGAAAGGGATAACCCCGATCGGGTTGACGATGGCCAGCAGCGCAATCAGCGGCTTGAAGAGATCCATCCGTGCATCGTAGTGCCGCGCTGGCCGGGCCGCCGAGGGGCGGCGCCGGCGACCCTCAGCCCGAAAACAACACTTTCTGCCGTGAATCGATGCGCAGTTTTGCGCAGTTCACTTATATTCGCCAGTCTGTGTATGGACGCGGCGCCTTCGCTTGAATGGTTCACGATGGGTAGAAGCTCCACATGGTCTGTAGGAAATGGAAAGGGGCTCTCCCATGGGCAACAAACTCTACGTCGGTAACCTCGCCTATTCGATCCGTGATGAGGATCTTCAACAGTCGTTCTCGCAGTTCGGCACGGTGACCTCGGCAAAGGTCATGATGGATCGCGACACCGGTCGCTCGAAGGGCTTCGGCTTCGTCGAGATGGGCTCGGATGCCGAGGCTCAATCGGCCATCAACGGCATGAACGGCCAACCGCTCCAGGGCCGCGCGCTCGTCGTCAACGAGGCCCGCCCGCGCGAAGAGCGTCCGGGCGGCTTCGGCGGCGGCGGTGGCGGCCGCTCCGGTGGCGGCGGTGGCTACGGCGGTGGTGGCGGCTACGGCGGCGGTGGTGGCAGTGGCGGCGGTTACGGCGGTGGCGGCGGTGGCCGCTCCGGCGGTGGCGGCGGCTACGGTGGTGGTGGCGGTGGCCGCTCCGGCGGTGGCGGCGGCTACGGCGGTGGCGGCGGTGGCCGCTCCGGCGGTGGCGGCGGCAGCTACGGCAGCGGCGGCGGAAGCCGCGGCGGCTACTGACAGCAGCCAGTCACGTTCGGCAAGAAGGGCGGGTGCGAAAGCACGCCGCCCTTTTTCATGAGCCGAACTCGAACGAGGCCTTCACGAAGAGCTCGCTCTCGCTGCGGCGCGGCGCGCCCGGTGCGGGCCGTTCGGTCTGGCGGCTGATGCCCGTGCTGAGGCTGCGGCCCAGGCCGAAGCGGCGCTGGAACACGATCGAGGTGCTCTGCCCGCGCAGGTCGGCCGGCGCCGGCAGCTCGCCGGTGCCGTAACGCACGAAGCGCGTGCCCTGCCAGACCGCGCGCAGCGAGTCGCGCGCATCGAAGTGCAGCACGCCCAGCCATTGCAGCGCCGTGTCGGCCAGCGCGCGGCGGCCGTCGGGCGCGTCGATGAAGTTCTGCTCCAGACGCTGCTCGGACTCGACCCACCAGCGCGGGCCGATCGGTGCGCGCAGGTTCAGCTCGAACAGCGCGCGCAGGCCACGGCCGACACGGTCGGCCTCGACATCGAGCCGCTGGCCGATCGTGCTTTGAAGGTGCAGCTTGGTGAGCCAGGGCGCCGGGTTGACGCTGTAGTTGATCTCCACTGCGCGCATGGAGTGCAGCGGCGCATCGCTGCGCGCCCGCTCGGCGTCGAACTGCAGTTGCACCGAGGCCTCGGTGTTGCGCGACGCGACCAGCCAGATGCCCGGGTGCACGTAGCGCCCGATGGTCTGCCCGCCGGGCACGCCGGCGTCGGCCAGCGTGCTCTTGTGCTGCAGCCACACGTAGGTCTCGAACTCGTGGGCCCGGAAGCCGAGCGGCCCCGGCACCTGGACTTCGCCCCAGCGACGGATCAGCTCGGTCTGCAGGACGCGCGCACCGGCCTGCTCGACGAAGCCGTTGTCGTTGCGGAATTTCGGGCTGACCTCGGTCGCCTCCGCAGTGAAGTTCCAGCCGGGCACGCGCATCCACCACGCGGCGTTCAGGTGGTGCCCGCTCTGGCCGGGCCCGCCGGCATCGTCATGGCTGCGCGAGGCCATCGCGCGGGCGCGGAACTGCTGCTCCTCGTCGGGCCGCCAGACCAGGTCCGCCCCTGCGACGCGGTTGCTGGCACCCGCGGTCTCGTCGCGTTGCGACAGCAGTGCACCGGCGCTGTACTGCTCGCCGTGCCAGCGCCCGCGCAGCAGCGTGGCCTGCGAACGGCGGTCCTGCAGCAGCACGTCGGTGGCGAAGGGGCCGGGGCGCAACAGCAGGCCGCCGCCGTCGTCGCGCAGCGTCAGCGCCGTCGCATCGGCTTGCACGCCGCGCCAGGTGGCGCGCAGGCCCCAGCCCGGGTCGGTGATCGAGCGCGAATAGAAGGCCGCCAGCGGCAGGTCGAGCACGTCGGTGCTCTCGAGGAAGAACGGCCGCTTCTCCGGCACGCTCAGCGCGAAGCGGGTGTTGCCGGCGAGCTGCGGCACGTCGAGTTCGACCTGCGAGAAGTCGGGGTTCAGCGTCGCGTCGAACACCCAGTCGGCACGCGGACGCCACTTGATCTCGGCGCCGAGCGCGCCGCGCGAGGCGCGCTCGCTCGACACACCATCGCTGCGGCGTGTCGAGCGCAGCGTCAGCTCCGGCCGCATCGACAGCAGCGCATGCGAGCGCACGCGCTCGGCGATGTCTTCCAGCCCGGCGATGGGCTGCAATTCGGCGATGAAGTTCAGCGCGTCCTTGGTCAGCGGCGCGCTCAGCATCAGCATGCTGGACTCGCGCGGGATGCCGCGCGTGGCCATGATGCGCCACGGCGCGCCGCCTTCGTAGGGGTAGCGCAGCGTCATCAGCGGCAGGCGCAGCTCGACGCTGTAGCCGTCGGCAAGGCGCTGCGCTGCAGCCTCGACTTCGAAGTCCGGCGAGAAATCCTCGGTGTCGGTCGCGGCGATGAACATGCCGTCGGCGACCACGCCCGCCGCGTTGACGCGCACGAATTGCGCCGAGCGCCGCGTGCCCACCGGGTCGATCACTACCGAGACGAAGTCCTGGTCGCGGCGCACCTGGTCGCGCCGCATCAGCGGCGCGCGGATCTCCTCGGGCCGCGGGTCCCAGGCACGGATGCCGACCACCAGCGCATGCTCCTCGACGACGATCTGCATCGTCGTGCGGTAGCCCTCGGGCACGGGTTGGCGGTCCCGCGGCAGGTACTGCACGAAGGCGTCGTGCACCGGCGCCGTCTGCCAGGGGGCTTCGTCCAGGCGGCCGTCGATGCGCAGCGGCGGCGTCTCGGGCGGCGGCCGCAGCGCGCGTGGCTGCGCGCCGGCGGGGTAGAAGGAGGGCGACGGCGTCTGCGCGACGACCGTCAAGCTCATGGCAGCCACGGCACAACTCACCAGCAGGCGCCAGGCGCGAAGGCGGCGCGGGGGAAACTCTCTCATGTCGAACTCTCGCGTGCGGGCGCCCACGCAGGCTCGTGGCCGCGCGGCGCCGGGATCATCGATGGACCGCGCGCGATGCGGCGGTCAATGGGGGCCGGGAGGGTTGGTGAGACCGGGCCCGGCCGGGGCCATCAGGCGTTGCGAATGTCAGTCATGGGAGCCTCCTTGTCGCGGACGCTTGTGAAGCGCCTTGGCGACCGCGCCGTGCGGTGGCCGCGAGTGTAGGCGGGCTCATTCGCCTTGTCGATGCTTGCGTGGCCGCCCGGCCAGCACGCGGTCGAACAGCGCATTGGGCAACAGGCGCAGCAGCTTGGCGACGATGCCCATCTGCCACGGGATGACGCGGTAGCTGGTGCCGGCGCGGATGGCCTCGAAGGCCTGGTCGGCGAAGTCTTCGGCGGTCATCAGGAAGGGCATGCTGTAGCGGTTCTCGCGCGTCAGCGGTGTGTCGATGTAGCCGGGCAGCAGCGTGACGACGCGCACAGCGTCGGGTCGCATCTCGCCGCGCAGGCTTTCACAGTAGCTGATCACCGCCGATTTGCTCGAGCAGTAGGCGCCGTGCCCGGGCAGGCCGCGGATGCCCGCCACACTGGCGATGCCCACCAGCGTGCCGCTGCGGCGCCGGCGCATCGCGCGCATGAACGGGTGGAAGGTCGCGGCCACGCCGATCACGTTGGTCTCGTAGGTGGCGCGCATCACCTCGAGGTCGTCGAAGATTTCGGTGTCGATGCCCACGCTGATGCCGGCGTTGGCGATCACCACGTCGGGCACGCCCTGCGCGGCGATGCAGGCACGGCCGGCGGCCTCGATGGCTGCCAGGTCGCGCACGTCGGCCGCATAGACGCCGGCGTCGGCCTCGCTGCAGCCCTGCGCCGTGGCCCAGGCGCGCACCTCGGCCTCGCGGCGCGCCACGAGTGCGAGCCGATAACCCGCTCGCCGGAATCTGGCGGCCAGCGCCTGGCCGATGCCGCTGGAGGCGCCGGTGATGAAGACGAGTGGTGCAGCGTTCACGCGGCCCTCAGGGTTCGGTCGGCCGTGCGCGCGGCGTGAAGACGGCGCGCTGCCGGCCCTTCAGCTCGACGACGCGGGCCAGGTTGTCGTACTCCATGCCCTCGGCGCGCACCTCGGTGCCGCCGCGCCGCACCACCACCGGCAGGTGCGAGCGCACCCGCTCGGTGTTCAGAAAGGCGTGCAGGAACTCGCTGCGGAACTCCATCGTCTCCTGCGCGGTCGGCGCTTCGCGCACCACCTGCGCCGAGCCGAACAGTTGCAGCTCGCTGCCGTCGCCGTTGGACAACGCGCGCAGCGCCGACGCCCGCGTCACGCGGCCCGCAATGTCGACGGCGCGGATGCGCGGGTTCTCGATCTCCAGCGTGTCGGTGTCCGGGTAGTGGCGCAACTCGACACCTTCGATCTGCACGCGCATGCGGCCGTCGGCGGAAAAGCGCTGGACGGTGAAGTTCTGCATCGTGTAGTCGGGCTCATGGCGTGGCGGCGCCACGGCGCGCTGGGTCTCGGGCTGGGGCGTCACGTTCACCAGCCACCAGGTGCCGAGCGCGAGCGTGCTCATCAGCAGCACCGGCAGGTAGGCGGTGAGCGCCTCCAGCAGGCGCAGGTGCCAGGGCAGGCGCAACCGGCGCCGGTCGCTCGCCGGGGCCGGCGCGAGCACCGCGAGATCGTCCAGCGTCTCGTTCACGAGCCGCCGCCGTCCAGCGTGGTCAGATGCCCCTGCAGCAGATCGACGTAGCGGCCGGCCGCGGTGAGCAGCAGGTCGCAGCACTCGCGCGCCGCGCCGTGGCCGCCGTGCGCGTGCGTGACGTGGTCGGCGATGGCACGCACCTCGGCGTGCGCGGCGGCCGGTGCGCAGGCGAAGGCGGCGCGGGTCATCAGCGGCAGGTCGGGCCAGTCGTCGCCCATTGCGGCGACGGCGTCCCAGCCCACGCCCAGGCGCGCGAGCAGCGGCGTGGCAGCGGCCAGCTTGTCGGCCGCGCCGTACACGGCCTGCGCGATGCCCAGGTCGGCCACGCGCCGCCGCACCGCCGGCGAGTCGCGCCCGGTGATCACCACCGGCACGATGCCGCCCTGCGCGAGCAGCTTCAGGCCGTGGCCGTCGAGCGTGCTGAAGGCCTTGAAGGCCTCGCCCTGCTCGCCGATGTAGATGCGCCCGTCGGTGAGCACGCCGTCGACATCGAAGATCGCGACACGCACACCCTGCGCGGCGAGCAGCAGCTCGGGCGCGAAGCGCAGGACGGGTTCGACGACGGGGCGCGGCATGGCCGCCGCAGTCTAGCCGAGCCTCGCGCGTCCAGTAGGATCGGACCATCCCCACCGACCGCATCCATGGCCTCGACGCTCGAACTCGTGCTGCTCTACCTGGTGGCCGCGGTGACCGGCGTCGTCGCCTGCCGTCTGGCCAAGCTGCCGCCGATGCTCGGCTACCTGGTGGTCGGCGTGCTGATCGGGCCCAATGCCACAGCGCTGGCCAAGGACTCGGCCGGCGTGCAGTACCTGGCCGAGTTCGGCGTCGTGTTCCTGATGTTCGTGATCGGGCTGGAGTTCAACCTGCCCAAGCTCAAGAGCATGCGCAAGCTGGTCTTCGGGCTGGGGCTTGCACAGGTGGTGCTGACCATCGTCGGCTCGGTGCTCGGCCACTACTTTCTCGTGTGGGTCTACTCGTTCACGGCGCGGCCCTGGGAGCTGTCGTGGCAGGGCGCCATCGTGCTCGGCGGTGCGATGGCCATGTCGAGCACGGCCATCGTCGTCAAGCTGATGTCCGATCGGCTCGAGCTCGAGAGCGAGCACGGCCGCCGCGTGATGGGCGTGCTGCTGTTCCAGGATCTGGCCGTGGTGCCGCTGCTGGTGCTCATCCCGGCCCTGGATTCGACCGGCAAGGACATGGCCGTCTCGCTCGGCTGGGCCGCTCTCAAGGCCGGCGTGCTGCTGACGCTGCTGCTGGTCGGCGGGCAGCGCGTGATGCGCTGGTGGCTCACTCTGGTGGCCAGGCGCAAGAGCGAGGAGCTGTTCATCCTCAACCTGCTGCTCGTCACGCTGGGCCTGGCCTGGCTGACCGAGCACTTCGGGCTGTCGCTCGCCCTGGGCGCTTTCGTCGCCGGCATGCTGGTGGCAGAGACCGAATACAAGCACCAGGTGGAAACCGACATCCGGCCCTTCCACGACGTGCTGCTCGGCCTGTTCTTCATCACCATCGGCATGAAGCTCGACTGGCGGCCGGTGCTCGCCGAGTGGCCGCTGGTGCTGCTGCTCACCATGGGGCCGGTGGTGGCCAAGTTCGTGCTGGTCGCCGCGCTGGCCCGCATTTTCGGTGCGGCACCGGGCACCGCGCTGCGCACCGGCCTCTACCTGGCGCAGGCCGGAGAATTCGGCTTCGTGCTGCTGACACTCGGTGCGGCCAACCAGCTGATCGACCCGCAATGGCTCAGCCCGGTGCTGGCCAGCATGGTGCTGTCGATGATGGCCACGCCGGTGCTGGTGCTGTACAGCAACCGCATCGTCATGAAGCTGTCGGCCAGCGACTGGCTGATGCAGTCGGTGGCGATGACGACCATCGCCAAGCGCTCGATCAACGCCGAGGCGCACGTGATCATCGCCGGCTACGGCCGCAGCGGCCAGAACCTGGCGCGCATCCTCGAGGGCGAGCACATTCCCTACATGGCGCTGGACCTCGACCCCGATCGCGTGCGCCAGGCCGCTGCCGCCGGCCAGAGCGTGGTGTTCGGCGACGCCGCCAGGCTGCAGAGCCTGATGGCGGCCGGCCTGGCGCGTGCCAGCGCGGTGGTGGTCAGCTACCAGGACACCGCCTCGGCGCTGAAGATCCTTCGCCTGGTGCAGGAACATGCACCGAAGGTGCCGGTGATCGTGCGCACCATCGATGACTCCGAGATGGAGAAGCTGCGCGCCGCCGGCGCGACCGAGGTGGTGCCCGAGGCGATCGAGGGTTCGCTGATGCTGGCCAGCCATGCGCTCGCGCTCGTCGGCGTGCCGATGCGGCGCGTGATCCGCGTCGTGCAGGACCAGCGCGACGCGCGTTACGGCCTGCTGCGCGGCTACTTCCACGGCGCCGACGACGACACCGCCGATGACCTGCACACGGCGCGCCTGCACAGCATCACGCTGCCGGTGGCCGCCGCCAGTGTCGGTCGCACCCTGGCCGACCAGGCGCTGCATGCCATCGGCGTCACGGTGGTGTCGGTGCGGCGCGCCTCCGGCGCGGTCAGCAAGCCCGACGAGGCCATGGTGCTCGGAGCGGGCGACACCCTGGTGCTGTCGGGGCTGCCCGAGCCGCTGGCGCTGGCCGAGGGCAAACTGCTGGGCCGCACCTAGGAGCCTTGTCACCATGAAGCGCCGCGTTGTTCTGGCCGGGCTCGGCCTGCCCTGGCTCGGCCTGCCGTCGGTCGACAGGGCCGAGGCCGCACCGGCCGTCGATGCGGCAGCGGCACTGCGCCGCGGCGGCGTCGCCGTGCTGCTGCGCCACGCCGCCACCGAGCCAGGCATCGGCGACCCGCCGGGCTTTCGCCTGGACGACTGCGCGACGCAGCGCCAGCTCAGCGAGCAGGGCCGTG
Organism: Rhizobacter sp. AJA081-3; assembly: GCF_017795745.1. Classification (GTDB taxonomy): domain Bacteria; phylum Pseudomonadota; class Gammaproteobacteria; order Burkholderiales; family Burkholderiaceae_C; genus Piscinibacter. The sequence goes on from NZ_CP059067.1 coordinate 4,897,338, forward strand.
CCCAGTCGCAGCGCATCGGCGCCTGGTTCAGCGCGCGCAGCCTGGTGCCAGCCGAGGTGCGCTCCAGCGCCTGGTGCCGCTGCCTCGATACCGCCACGCTCGCCTTCGGCCGCGGGCGGGCCTGGGCGCCCTTGAATTCGTTCTTCGGCGACCGCTCGGTCGAGCCAGGCCAGAGTGCCGAGCTGCGCGCAGCGCTGGGCAAGCTGCCTGCGCAGGGATTCGAGGTGTGGGTGACGCACCAGGTCAACATCTCGGCGCTGACCGGCGTGAGCCCGGGCATGGGCGAGGCCGTCGTGGTTCGCCTGTCAGGCGGGAAGGTCCACAATCTGGCGCGCATCCGCTTCGAAGACTGAGCCGTGGCCCACGACGACCTCCCCGAGCAGACCCCCGCCGACTACATCAAGAGCCACATCCGCACCGTGCCCGACTGGCCGGCGCCGGGCGTGCAGTTCCGCGACATCACGCCGCTGCTGTCGAACCCGCGGGTGTTCCGCGTGCTGATCGACCAGTTCGTGCACCGCTACTTCGACCTGCGCCCGACAAAGATCGCCGGGCTCGACGCGCGCGGCTTCATCATCGGCTCGGTGCTCGCCTACGAGCTGAACGTCGGCTTCGTGCCGATCCGTAAGAAGGGCAAGCTGCCCTTCACGACGGTCGAGGAAACCTACGAGCTGGAATACGGCTCGGCCACGGTGGAGATCCACACCGACGCGGTCGGCCCGGGCGACCGCGTGCTGCTGATCGACGACCTGATCGCCACCGGCGGCACGATGATGGCCGGCATGCGGCTGCTCGAGCGGCTGGGTGCCACGGTGATCGAAGGGGCGGCGATCGTCGATCTGCCGGAACTGCATGGCTCCGACAAGCTGCGCGCCGCCGGGCTGCGGCTGCACACCCTGGTGTCATTCGAGGGGCACTGAACTGCCGGCGGCTGCGCAACGGCACGGCGCCTCGCTGCGGCGCTTCAGCTGAACGGCGTCTGCTTGGCGAGGTTGGCGCGCATGCGCACGGCCATCACGTTGCCGGCGGCGCGCAGGATCTCCAGCACCAGCGCCGGCGAGCGTTGCGACAGCTCCTCGAGGCGCGGGCCGCGCAGTGCCCAGACCTCGCAGGCAGTCATGGCCTCGACATTGGCCATGCGCGGCCCGTCGTTGAACAGCCCCGGCTCGCCCACCACCGAGCCGGCGCGCAGGATGGCGATGCGGCTGCTGCCGGGCACACCGCCGGTGACGAACACCTGCAGCGAGCCTTGGGCAAGGAAGTACATCGAGCGATCGGCGTCGCCCTGCTTGATCAGCAGATCGCCGGAGCGGATCTCGTGGCGCGTCAGGTACGGTGCGATGACTCGCCATTGATCCAGCGTCAGCCTGGCGCGGAAGGCGTCTTCCGCGTTGAGTGTCTGCATGGCCTGGACCAGCGGGGCGATGTCCATCATCTTCCTTGTCGTGGGTGTCCGCGAAGCGGCGCTTTGTGGTCGATTATCGGCCGCGCACTGCGCACACTCAACCCGCAGTCAAGCGTTTGATGCTCCGACTGTCGACGCAGCGCCGCCGCCTGTCGGCCGGACCGCGCCGGTTTACTTCCCGATACAGAAGCGGCCGAAGATCTCGCCGAGCAGGTCGTCGGCCGTGAAGGCCCCTGTGATCTCGCCGAGCGCGTCGTGCGCCAGGCGCAGCTCTTCCGCCAGCAGGTCCAGCGCACCGTCGCGTTGTGCCGCCAGCGCCTGCGCGCGTTCGAGGTGCTCGCGCGTGCGGCGCAGCGCCTGCACGTGGCGCGTGCGTGCGATGAACACGCCCTCGGGTTGCGCGTGCCAGCCGGCCAGTTGCAGCAGCCGCTCGCGCAGAGCTTCCAGCCCCTGGCCGCTGCGCGCCGAGATGACCAGCGCATCGCCCTGCGGCGCGGCACTCGAGGCATCGGCCTTGTTGAACACCTCGACCAGACGCCCCGATGTGGCCAGGCCCTGCGGCCAGCGCTGGGCGATGCGCGCGTCGCCTGCGTCGTAGCCCGCTTCGCCCTGCCGCGTGAGATCGCGCAGAAACACCACCGCGTCCGCGCCCGCGATCTCGGCCCAGCTGCGCGCGATGCCGATGCGCTCGACTTCGTCGGCCGATTCGTCCGGGTCGCGCAGGCCGGCCGTGTCGATCACGTGCACCGGCACGCCATGGATCTGGATGGTCTCGCTGACCTTGTCGCGCGTGGTGCCGGGGATCGGCGTGACGATCGCGAGTTCTGCACCGGCCAGCGCGTTGAGCAGCGAACTCTTGCCCACGTTCGGCTGGCCCGCCAGCACCACCTTGATGCCTTCGCGCAGCAGCGCGCCGCTGCGGGCGCGGTCGAGCACGGCATCGAGCGCGGCGCAGACCCGGTCGAGCCGGCCGCGGGCATCAGCCTTCTCGAGGAAGTCGATCTCCTCTTCGGGGAAGTCCAGCGTCGCTTCGACCAGCATGCGCAGCTCGACGAGGCGTTCGCGCAGCAGGTTGACTTGCTTCGAGAACTCGCCGCTGAGCGATCGGCCGGCCGAACGCGCGGCCGACTCGGTGCTGGCTTCGATGAGATCGCTCACCGCTTCGGCCTGCGCCAGGTCGAGCTTGCCGTTGAGGAAAGCGCGCTCGGTGAATTCTCCAGGCCCGGCCAGACGAAGCCCACGCAGCCGGGTGCGGCCCTTCGCATCGCTCTGGGCAGCCGCCTCGAGGCAACGTGCCAGCAGCAACTGCAGCAGCACCGGGCCGCCATGGGCCTGCAGTTCCAGCACCGACTCGCCGGTGTAGGAGTGCGGTGCCGGAAAGTGCAGCGCCAGGCCCTGGTCGAGCGTCGAGCCGTCGGCGGCGAGAAAGGGCAGGTAGGTCGCCTGGCGCGGCTGCAGCGGCCGGCCGCACAGCGCCTCGATCAGCGGCTCCAGCGCGCGGCCCGACACCCGCACGATGCCGACGGCACCGCGCCCTGGAGCGGTGGCGACGGCAACGATGGCGTCGTGATGACGAGGCAGCATGCGGGGATTCTGGCGCAGTCGCGCAGTGCCAAGAACGAAGGGCGGTGCGCTGTCGAAACGACAACGCACCGCCCTCGATTGGCGCGGGGGGTAGCGGCGTCCGGCCTGTGTGCGCCGGTCCGTTGCACTGCCCGAGCCGGCCGGTGCACGCCTTCGTGCTGTACCGGGTCTGCCCCGCATGGAACCGATGGAAGTCTTGCTTCCCTGGTGCCCATGGTCGGCGTGTGCGGCCTGGCGAACAAGCCCCCATGCGAGGGGGCGAGCCCCCTAACGCAAACGATTCACGAAATCGGCGGCTGTGTCGGAACTTACTTTCCGAGCACCCCGAGTTGCTTGTTGATCAGGTACTGCTGCGCGATCGACAGGATGTTGTTCGTCAGCCAGTACAGCACCAGGCCGGCGGGGAAGAAGAAGAACATCACCGAGAAGATCAGCGGCATGATCCACATCATCTTGGCTTGCACCGGATCCGGCGGGGTCGGGTTCAACCAGGTCTGCAGCAAGCTGGTGCCGGTCATCAGCAACGGCAGGATGTAGAAGGGGTCGATCGCCGAGAGATCCTGGATCCAGCCCAGCCACGGTGCCTGGCGCATCTCGACGCTGGACAGCAACACCCAGTAAAGCGCAATGAAGAACGGCATCTGCGCCACGATGGGAAGGCAGCCGCCCAGCGGGTTGACCTTCTCTTCGCGGTAGATGCGCATCATCTCCTGCTGCATCTGCTGCGGCTTGTCCTTCAGGCGCTCGCGCAGTTCCATGACCTTCGGGTTGATGGCCTTCATCTTCGCCATCGAACGGTAGGCGCTGGCGTTGAGCCAGTAGAAAGCCATCTTCAGCAGCACCACGAGCGCGACGATCGACCAGCCCCAGTTGCCGATCAGCGCGTGCAGCTGCGTCAGCAGCCAGAACAGCGGCTTGGCCAGGATGGTGAACCAGCCATAGTCCTTCACCAGCTCCAGGCCGGGCGCCAGCGCGGCAAGCTTGTTCTCCTCCTGCGGGCCGACGAACAACTGCGCATCGAAGGCCTTGGTCGCACCGGCCGCCACCTCGCCGACGGGCAGGAACATGCCCACCGAGTAGGTATTGGTGTCGATCTTGCCCGTGTAGAACTCGCGCGGCAGCTTGGCGCCGCTGCCGTTGTCGACCAGCCAGGCCGAGGCGAAGTAGTGCTGCACCATCGCCACCCAGCCGTCGTTGCCGCTGGTGGCGTGGTCGGGCTTGTCGCCGGCCTTGTGCTTCTCGATGGTCTTGAAGTCGATCTTCTGGAACTTGGTGACGTCGGTGTAGACCGCCGGGCCCGTGAAGGTGAAGTAGAAACTCGATTCGCCTTCCGGCGGGTTGCCGTCGCGCACGAGCTGCAGGTACAGGCGCGGGTTGACCGCCGCGCCCGAACTGTTGATCACCTCGTGCCGCACGCCGATCACATGGTCGCCGCGCTTGAAGGTGTAGATCTTCGCGAGCTTGACGCCGCCCACGTCGGGCGACTCGAAGCGCACCTGCACCTCGTTGCTGCCATCGCGCAGGGCCAGGTCGCCCGGCACCAGCGTCATCACGGTGTGGTGGTTGGGCAGGCCCGCGCCGCCGGTCGGCGGGATCAGCCCCGTCTGGGCGGTGTACAGGCGCTTGGCCGACTGATCGAACAGAACCACGTTCTTGCTGCGATCGTTCTGGTCTCGCTGCTTGAGCAACTCGAGCCGCACCAGCGAGGCACCTTGGGTGTCGATCGTCGCCTTGACGAGGTCGGTGGTGACGGTGACGCGCTGGGCCTGCGCGGCAGAGGCTGCGGCCGCGGGCACCACGGCCGGTGTGGCCCCAGGGGCTGCTGTCGCTGCCGCCGGCGCGGCGGCCGAGGGCACCGGCACCGCGCCAGGCGCTGTCGACGCACCGGCCGCGGCCGGCTTGGCCACAGGGGCCGGGCCGAACATCGAGGGTTCGCCGTTGTGCCGGTTCCAGGCATCCCATATCAGGACGAGGGACATCGAGAACACCACCCACAGCAGGGTGCGACGCAGGTCGGTCATGGGGTCTTGTCGGACGAAGGGGTGGACGGGGCCGTTTCGGTCACGAAGCGGCGGAACAGGGCTGGCGGGCGGTGCGGCACGGGATCGAACCCGCCGTCACACCACGGGTGGCAACGCAGCACACGGGCACCGGCGAGGTAGCTGCCAGCCGCCGCACCGTGGCGCTGCAGCGCTTCGAGCGCGTAGACCGAGCAGGTCGGCTCGAAACGGCAACTGCTGCCCAGCCAGGGACTGAGCAGCAGCCGGTACCCCCGCACCAGCAGGATCAGGCCGCGTTGCGGCAAGTCGATCCAGCGGAAGGGCGCGTGATCCATGGCGATGTACTCAGGCCACCCGCTGGAGCAGCCTGGCGAGTTCCTCGCCGGCCAGCACGCCGAGCGCGGTGGATGCTGCTGCCGGAAAGGTGGCCCGGTCGAAGGGCGAGCGCAGTCGCACCACCCACAGGCCGCCGCTGAGCGAGGGCTCGCTGCGGCGGATCGCGGCGCGGATCTGTCGCTTCAGAAGTGATCGGGTCACCGAGCGGCGTGCGTGACGCTTCGGAATCACCATGCCGAGCCAGAGGCGAGAGCCCGGCGCAGCAGCCTGAACTGCCGAGTCATCCACAGGCAGGACCTCGGTTCGGGCTTCGCCTGTTGACAACTGTTCATTTTCGCGCTTGCGCAGGGGCTTGGCGGGCGGCGTGGGCACGCCGGCCAGGTGGTGCAGCGCGAAGTGGGCCGACCGTGCTCGCGGCGGGCACCGCAAGACGCGTTCGAAATCGACGGAGCGCACGATTCGGCCGATCACGGCAAGGCGGATGCGGGCAGAGCCTGGGCCGCCGGGCCGGCGGGCCTCAGACAGCCAGGCGCTTGCGGCCCTTGGCGCGGCGAGCGTTGATGACCGCGCGGCCGCCGCGGGTCTTCATGCGGACGAGGAAACCGTGCGTGCGTGCGCGGCGGACTTTCGAGGCTTGGTAGGTGCGTTTCATGATCGGTCCAGCGAAGCTGATCGGGAATCGGTTCGCCCGTCGCGCGCAAATCAGTACGAGTGGCGCGAAGAGGCTCAGAACCCGACGCGGCAGCCCGCTTCGGGAAACCGGCTATTACAGCAAAAATGTCCTTCCCGGTCAACGACTTGGCCTTTCAGGCGCCTCGGCCGGCCTGGCGACCGACACCTAGTTCATCTGTGGATAACCACTGGCGCGGGCGGTCACGAGGGGTAGAATCCGGCCGCTCCGAGAAGAACTTTTCCACAACATGGCGGCAGACCTGTGGCAACGCGGTTGCGAGAAGCTCGCAGCTGAATTGCCAGAGCAGCAATTCAACACCTGGATCCGGCCGTTGCCGGCCGCCGACGTCACCGATGACGCGGGCGGCGGCTCGGTGGTGACGGTGCGCGTGCCCAATCGATTCAAGCTGGACTGGATCCGCAACCAGTACGCCGGCCGCATCGAGGCCGTGCTGAGCGAGCTCGCCGGCAAGCCGGTGCGCCTGGACATCACGCTCGCGCCGCGCGAGGCGGTGGCACTCACGCAGCCGCGCCCGCCGACCACCTCGATGCAGCCGCTGGCGCAAGCACTCAACGGAAGCCGGGTCGGCGCCGAGCATGCCCCGGCGCCCCGGTCGCCATCCGCCGCAGCGGCCACGGCCGCCCGCGGCCGGCTGAACCCACAGCTGACGTTCGACACGCTCGTTCCCGGCCGCGCCAACCAGATGGCCCGCACCGCCGCACTGCACGTGGCCGGCGCGCCCGGGCAGATGTACAACCCGCTGTTCATCTACGGCGGGGTCGGCCTGGGAAAGACCCACCTGATCCACGCCGTCGGCAACGCGCTGCTGGCCGACCGGCCCGATGCCCGCATCCTTTACCTGCACGCGGAGCAGTTCATCACCGACGTCGTGCGCAACTACCAGCGCAAGACCTTCGACGAGCTCAAGGCCAAGTACCACCAGCTCGACCTGCTGCTGATCGATGATGTGCAGTTCTTCGCCGGCAAGGAGCGCACCCAGGAGGAGTTCTTCAACGCCTTCGAGGCACTGCTGGCCAAGAAGGCGCACATCATCATGACCAGCGACACCTACCCCAAGGGGCTGGTGGACATCGACGAGCGGCTGACCTCCCGCTTCGACGCCGGGCTGACGGTGGCCATCGAGCCCCCCGAATTGGAGATGCGCGTGGCCATCCTGATGCGCAAGGCCGAGCAGGAAGGCTCGCCCATGCCCGAGGACGTGGCCTTCTTCGTGGCCAAGAACGTGCGCGCCAACGTGCGCGAGCTCGAAGGGGCGCTGCGCAAGATCCTGGCCTACTCGCGCTTCAGCCACAAGGAAATCAACATCGGCCTGGCACGCGAGGCGCTGAAGGACCTGCTGTCGATCCAGAACCGGCAGGTCGGCGTCGAGAACATCCAGAAGACGGTGGCCGACTTCTACAAGATCAAGGTCGCCGACATGTACAGCAAGAAGCGCCCGGCCAGCATCGCCCGGCCGCGCCAGATCGCGATGTACCTGGCCAAGGAGATGACGCAGAAGAGCCTGCCCGAGATCGGCGAGCTGTTCGGCGGGCGCGACCACACGACGGTGCTGCACGCGGTACGCAAGATCTCCGGCGAGCGGCAGAAGAACAGCGAACTGAACCAGCAGCTGCACGTGCTGGAACAGACGCTCAAAGGCTGAGGGTGTCAAGGCACAAGCCTGTGGACGGTTCCGGAACAACTGCCCACCTGTCCACAGGCGCGGGCCGATCGCCGAAGTTGTTGTCGGTCTTCGGCTTCGCCCCGGGTCCCAGGCACACAGGGTTTGCGGCGCGTAAGAGCTTGCTGGAAAAGAGGAAAATGCGGTTCTCCACAGAAAGCCCGGTCCTCTACTAAGACGACTATATGAAGAGGTTCAAATGATTGTCTTGAAGACAACGCAGGAAAAAGTTCTGGCAGCCCTGCAGGCCGTGGCCGGCATCGTCGAGCGGCGTCACACGCTGCCGATCCTGGCCAACGTGCTCATTCGCAAGAGCGGCAGCCAGATCGAGCTGACCACCAGCGACCTGGAGATCCAGGTTCGCACCACGGCCGAGCTCGACGGTGATGCGGGCAACTTCTCCACCACGGTCGGCGCGCGCAAGCTCATCGACATCCTGCGTTCGATGCCGGCCGACCAGACCGTGACGCTCACGGCCAACCAGAGCAAGCTCACGCTGCAGGGCGGCAAGAGCCGCTTCACGCTGCAGACGCTGCCCAGCGACGATTTCCCGCTGGTGCAGGAAGCCGCCGATTTCGGCCCGATGTTCAGCGTGCCGCAGAAGACGCTGAAGGCGCTGATCAACCAGGTGCACTTCGCGATGGCGGTGCACGACATCCGCTACTACCTCAACGGCATCCTGTTCGTCGCCGAGGGCAAGAACCTGACGCTGGTGGCCACCGACGGCCACCGCCTCGCGCTGGCCCAGGCCACGCTCGACGTCGAGATCCCCAAGCAGGAGGTGATCCTGCCGCGCAAGACCGTGCTCGAGCTGCAGCGCCTGCTCAAGGACGAGAAGGAAGGCGACGAGGGCGCGATCGAGATGCGCTTCGCCGGCAACCAGGCGAAGTTCGTCTTCAGCGGCATGGAGTTCGTCACCAAGCTGGTCGAGGGCAAGTTCCCCGACTACAACCGCGTGATCCCCAAGAACCACAAGAATGCCGTCACGCTGGGCCGTGCGCCGCTGCTGGCCAGTCTGCAGCGAGCCGCGATCCTGACCAGCGAGAAGTTCAAGGGCGTGCGCGTGAACATCGAGCCGGGCACCTTGCGCATCGCCTCGAGCAATGCCGAGCAGGAAGAGGCCAAGGAAGAACTCGAGATCGACTACGGCGGCGACACCATCGAGATCGGCTTCAACGTGACCTACCTGATCGATGCGCTCATGAACATGAGCCAGGAGATGATCAAGCTCGAGCTGCAGGACACCAATTCGAGCGCGTTGATCACCGTGCCCGAGCAGGCCGGCTTCAAGTACGTCGTCATGCCGATGCGGATCTGAACGGCGCAGGCATCGGCAACACCGAGCGGGCTGCGGCCCGCTTCAGCGTTTCAAAGGGGCCCGCGTTGCGCCGCAGGCGGCCCCCGACACAGAGCGAATCTTCCCCATGAGCGACACCCCGAGCACCCCCGAGAACGCACCGAAGCCGGTCGATACCTACGGCGAAGGCAGCATCCAGATCCTCGAAGGTCTGGAGGCGGTGCGCAAGCGCCCGGGCATGTACATCGGCGACACTTCCGACGGCACCGGCCTGCACCACCTGGTGTTCGAGGTGGTCGACAACGCCATCGACGAGGCGCTGGCCGGCTACTGCGACGACATCGTCGTCACCATCCACACCGACAACTCGATCTCGGTGACCGACAACGGCCGCGGCATCCCCACCGGCGTGAAGATGGACGACAAGCACGAGCCCAAGCGCAGTGCGGCCGAGATCGCGCTGACCGAGCTGCATGCCGGCGGCAAGTTCAACCAGAACAGCTACAAGGTCTCGGGCGGCCTGCACGGCGTGGGCGTGAGCTGCGTGAACGCGCTGTCCAAGTGGCTGCGCCTGACGGTGCGCCGCGACGGCAAGGTCAACTTCATGGAGTTCCGCAAGGGCTTCCCTCAAGACCGCATCCTCGAGCAGCGCGATGGTTTCGAGGTGTCACCGATGAAGGTGACCGGCGAGACCGAGAAGCGCGGCACCGAGGTGCACTTCCTGCCCGACGACGAGATCTTCGAGAACATCGACTTCCACTACGAGATCCTCAGCAAGCGGCTGCGCGAGCTGAGCTTCCTGAACAACGGCGTGAAGATCCGCCTGGTCGACGAGCGCAACAACAAGGAGGACAACTTCGCCTTCGTCGGTGGCGTGAAGGGCTTCGTCGACTTCATCAACACCGGCAAGAAGGTGCTGCACAACACCGTGTTCTACGCGGTGGGCGAGAAGAAGACCGAACACGGCAGCATGATCGTCAGCGAAGTGGCGATGCAGTGGAACGACGGCTACAGCGAGACGGTGCTGTGCTTCACCAACAACATCCCGCAGCGTGACGGCGGCACCCACCTGACCGGCCTGCGTGCCGCGATGACGCGCGTCATCAACAAGTACATCGAAGACAACGAGCTGGCCAAGAAGGCCAAGGTCGAGGTGACCGGCGACGACATGCGCGAAGGCCTGTGCTGCGTGCTCAGCGTGAAGGTTCCCGAGCCCAAGTTCAGCAGCCAGACCAAGGACAAGCTGGTGTCCAGCGAAGTGCGCGGCCCGGTGGAAGACGCGGTGAGCAAGGCGCTGACCGACTACCTGCTCGAGAACCCGATCGACGCGAAGATCATCTGCGGCAAGATCGTCGACGCGGCGCGTGCCCGCGAGGCCGCGCGCAAGGCGCGCGAGATGACGCGCCGCAAGGGCGTGCTCGACGGCATGGGCCTGCCCGGCAAGCTGGCCGACTGCCAGGAGAAGGACCCGGCGCTTTGCGAGATCTACATCGTCGAGGGTGACTCCGCCGGCGGCTCCGCCAAGCAGGGCCGCGACCGCAAGTTCCAGGCGATCCTGCCGCTGCGCGGCAAGATCCTCAACGTCGAGAAGGCGCGGTACGAGAAGCTGCTGTCCAGCGACGCCATCCTCACGCTGATCACGGCTTTAGGCACCGGCATCGGCAGCGAGGACTTCAACGTCGACAAGCTGCGCTACCACCGGATCATCATCATGACCGATGCGGACGTCGACGGCGCACACATCCGCACCCTGCTGCTCACGTTCTTCTATCGGCAGATGCCGCAGCTGGTGGAGCGCGGCCACATCTACATCGCGCAACCGCCGCTGTACAAGGTCAAGCTCGGCAAGGAAGAGCAGTACCTGAAGGACGGCATCGAGCTCGACGCCTACCTGCTGCGCGTGGCGCTGAAGGACGCGCGGCTCGACACCGGCGTGGCCGGCGCCGCGGTGCTGCAGGGCGACGCGCTGGAGACGCTGGCGCGCCAGTACGTGCTGGCCAACAACGTGGTCGAGCGCCTGTCGAACTGGATGGACGTGGACGGCCTGCGCGCCATGGCCAACGGCCTGGCACTCAATCTCGACACGCTGGAAGCCGCCGAGGCCTCGGCCGCCGCGCTGCAGCAGGCGCTGAACGACGCCGAGGTGGTGGCCGAGTTCGACGCGCGCAGCGACAAGCACCATCTGCGCATCAGCCGCATGCTGCACGGCAACGTGAAGAGCAGCGTGATCACGGCCGACTTCGTGCACGGCGCCGACTACGAGGCGTTGTCCACCGCCGGCCGCACCTTCAAGGGCCTGGTCAGCAACGAGGCGACGGTGCAGCGCGGCGAGGGCGAGAAGATGAAGGAAGCCAAGGTCGGCGACTTCCGCGAGGCCATGGCCTGGCTGATCGGCCAGGCCGAGAACGCCGTCGGCCGCCAGCGCTACAAGGGCCTGGGCGAGATGAACCCCGCGCAGCTGTGGGAGACCACGATGGACCCGACCGTGCGCCGCCTGCTTCGCGTGCAGATCGACGACGCGATCGAGGCAGACCGCGTGTTCACCATGCTCATGGGCGACGAGGTGGAGCCGCGGCGCGATTTCATCGAGACGAACGCGCTGCGGGCGGCGAACATCGACGTGTGAGCGTGCAGGTCTGACCGGTGCCGCGTGGATACGCGGTGGACTGCGCTAGGCTGAGCAACTCGGGCCGCTGGCCGTCGAACCCACGACGTCGCCGCATATGCGTTCGATACTCGCAAGACAGCCCGAACTCGATGTCAGGCAGCGTCCAGCGGCAGATCTTCTGTCTGAGCGATCACTACCGCGTTGCGCCCCCCATTCTTGGCGGCATAGAGCGCCGCGTCGGCCCGTTCCAGCAGTGCGTCGGCAGATTCGGCCATCTGGGCGCCGGCCACACCGATGCTGACGGTGAAGCGCACTTCACCTGAAGGCCCGATCAGCCGCGCCGCGTCGATGGCGTTGCGCATGCGCTCTGCCACCTGACGCGCCTGGGCCAGCGTGGCGCCGGGCAGCACGGCGACGAATTCCTCGCCGCCCACGCGGCCAAGGCGGTCGCGCTCCCGCAGGCCCGCGGCCAGCACGCGCGACGCGTGACGCAGCACCTGGTCGCCCACCGCGTGCCCGTGGCTGTCGTTGATGCGCTTGAAATGGTCGATGTCGATCATCAGCACGGCGAGCGCCACTTGATCGCGGTGCGCCCTCTCGACAGCATCGTTCGCAAAAGCCATCAGCGCGCGGCGGTTGGCCAGGCCGGTGAGATCGTCGGTCGAGGCCAGGTTCTGAAGGTGGCGGGCTTGGCGGAACTTGCGCACCGCCACCGTGAAGACGGCCGCTAGCAGGATGACGAAGAGCACCAGCGCCACGGCCTGCGTCTGGCGCAGGCGCTGTCCCTGTTCGTTGAGCTGCCGCAGCGCCGAGATGTCGTCCGCGTCGCGGGAGCGATTGAACTGCATGCGCAACCGTGCCGATTGCTGGGACACCCGCAGTTCCTGGAGCTGCCCCTGGATGGCACGTTCGTCGGCCAGGGCCAGGTAGGCCTCGCGCCAGCGGCCGAGCTGGCGCAAGGCCGTCGCACGCACGTTCAACCACAGGGCGAGGGTGGGTTGATCACCGCGCTTTCGCAGGGCCTGCTCGACGCGCTCCAGCTCCGCGTTGGCCTCGGCGGCACGGCCCAGGGCAACCAGGGCCTCCGCCCGGGTAACCACGTTGACCTCGTACTGACGAGGGTCGGTGGCACGATCCAACTTCCCGAGCGCTCGATCGGCATAGGCCAGCGCCTCTTGCGCACGTCCGAGCTTCAGCTGCGAGACGGCGATGGCGTGTTCGGCGTAGGAAACTCCGATCGCGTCACCGAGTCTTCTGCTGGCCTCGGTGACCTCCTCGAAGCTGCGGATGGCTTCGGCCCATTGCTGCTGTGCCTGCTGGCTCTGGCCGATGCCGAAGCCATAGACAGCGCTGTCGAAGGTGGCCCCGCGCTGGCGTGCGGCGGAATACAGCGTCTGCAGCAGGCGCTTCGCCTCGTCGACGTCACCGACACGGCGGTAGTGGTTGGCAATGTGTCCGAGGCACAGCGTGTGGTCGAGTGCAGGGCCCTGGTTCTTGAGCTGTTCGCAGGCAGAGATCAGGTCCTGCTGAGCGATGTCCCAATCGCCACTGCGGGAGCGGTGTACGCCGCGTTCCATCAGCACCAGGCCGCGGATGCCGGCATCGGCCGGCTGCGCTGTGAGCGCGAGAAGCGCCTCGAACTCGGCGCGGCCGGCCTCTTTCTCCCCAATCTCGACCAGCATGCCCGCGCGGCAGGCGCGCAGCCGAAGCCAGGGCTCGCGTGCTGGCGAGTCCGGCCTGGCGGCCGCAGTCTCCAGCCCGGCGTGGGCGACGGCGAGGGCCTGGGAGGCGTCGACATCCGTCAGGACGCGGCATTCGGCCTCGTCGACCGTCAGCCGCAGATCGAGCCGATTCTGAGCCAAGGCCTCGCGACGCAGCGATCGCAGCGTGGCCAGGCCGCGTTGTGGGTCGACCCCTGCTTCCTGGCGTGCCGCCATCACCCGCTCGGCCAGCCCGCCGCCATTCGCGGTGGCGGCAGCCGCCCACAGGGCAAGCCCAAGCCCTGCAAGCGCCCGCTTGCAGCAGATGCTGCGGATCGCCACGGATACAGGTACGGGCATGGCTCGACTCTAGCGGCGCGCGGGTCTCAAGGGCGGCGAGCTGCTCGCCGCGATGCGAGTACTTTCCCTCGGGAGTTTCGCCTGGAGGGCATCGACTTCTTCAGCCCCCTCACTGCACGTGGTCCGTCGGGCGCCCTGCGGGTTCTTCGAGTGCGAGGGGCCAGGCGGATCAATCTGCCAGCACCAGCCGATCACGCCCTTCGGTCTTGGCGCGGTAGAGGGCCCGGTCGGCACGGGTCAGGGCGGCAGCGATATCGGCATCGCCCTCCATCACCTGCGCGATGCCGATGCTGGCGGTCGCCTGCACGGCGACTCCGGCCAGGGTGATCGGGTGATGCCGCAGGTGCACGAGCAGCCGTTCGCCCGCCAGCGCGGCGCCCTGCAGGTCCGTGCAGGGCAGCAGCACCAGGAACTCCTCGCCGCCTGTGCGGGCGACCGTGTCGGTGTCGCGCGCGTGGGCCAGCAGCCGTCTGGACGTCTCGATGAGCACCTGGTCTCCGCCGGCGTGCCCGTGGGTGTCGTTGATCTGCTTGAAGTGGTCGAGGTCGATGGACAGCAGCGCGAAACCATCGCGGCGGCGGCGCCAGCGCCGCCATTCGCGCTGCAGTTCTTGCTCGATGGCGCGGCGGTTGAACAGGCCGGTGAGCGCATCGCGGTGGCTCAGGTCGCGCAGGCGGGCCAGCAGGCGGTGCGTGACCACCGCCATGAAGCCGAAGTTGAACACTGCCGCGGCCACCATGTACACGTACAGGGATCGCAGATTGGCTTCATCGAAGCGGTGGACCTCCATCGGCTGGTCCAGGTTCATCAGCTGGCGGCTGAACGGCACCGCGAAGGCAGCGATGATCAGGAGTGCAGGGCTGGCGATGGTCAAGGCCAGACGCTGGCCGTGGTCGGCGCGCACCGCGGAGTGGATCGTCGTCATCAGGCGAAGCGTGATCCACATGTCCGCGCCGTAGGTCAGCAGCACGCGGGCAGGCGCCTGCTCGACACCCGCGCCCATCCAGGCCAGCAACCCGGCCAACAGGACGAAGGTGATGAGCGGCTCGCGGTAAGGGCGAGGCCGCCGATAGAAGGCTGCCAGGCCGATCCAGAGCAGCAGGAGCCCGGCGATGAAGGCCACGCCACTGCCATTGAAGGCGAGCCAGGTGCGCGGTTCGCCGCGCTGAGAGGTCAGCACGAAGCCCAGGCCGATGCAGGCCATGAAGCCGGCCCAGCACAGCACCGCCGTTCGTTCATCGCGAAGCAGCAGGCTGCTCAGCAGCCAGCCGGTGGCATACAGCATGAACTGCATGGCCACCAGCGACACCAGGGTGGTGATGACGGGGGCGGATGTCGACATGTCGGGGCGCGATTCGCAGTCGGGTCTTCGGCGCTTGGGTCCAATGTCTGAAGTGCATCCTCGACACGGACTGAGCTGTGTCAAGACATCGTTCAGCCGGTGTCGTTGTCAGAGAACTTCTGCGCACCGACGGCCTGCACGTATTCCCGAGTGAAGCCGGGAAACAAGGCGAAGATCCTGCCGTCGGCCGCGCGGTACCAGCTGCGGCAACCCGCCCACACCGATTGACCGAGCCGCGCCTGCAGCGCCGCGTTCGAGGCGCGCATCACCTCGTCCTTCACCTCGATCCAGCACAGCCCGCGCCGCCGCAGTTCCCGCATCGCCCGCACCGCCCAGCGCACGCCGGGCTCGATGAAGAGCAACGTGGAGGTGTGGCCGGTGGCGGTGTTCGGGCCGAGCATGAGCCACAGGTTCGGGAAGCCGGCCACCATCAGGCCCAGGTGCGCCTGCGGGCCGTCGCGCCAGGCATCCGCCAGGCGCTGCCCGCCGCGGCCGCGGATGTCGAGGTGGGCAAGCGAATGTTCGACGTCGAAGCCGGTGGCGCAGACCAGCACGTCCAGCGCGTGCTCGCGGCCGTCGGTGGTGACGATGCCTTGCGGCGTGACGCGCGCGATCCCATCGGTGACCAACGCAACGTTCGGCTGAGCCAGCGCGCGGTAGTAGTCGTTCGAGTAGATGATGCGCTTGCAGCCCAGCGAATAGGTCGGCCGCAGCTTTGCGCGCAAGGCCTCGTCGCTCACCTGGTGCCGCAGCAGCGCCTCGGCGCTGCGCAGCATGCCGCGCCGTGCCAGCGTGCCCTCGTCGAAGCCGCGCCGGCCCCATTCGAGGAAGAGGTACCAGAGCGTGCGCACCGCCTTCGCGTAGGGCGGCAGCCTGGCGAGCGCGCGGTCGATCGCGCCATAGCGGCGGTCCAGGCGCGGCAGCACCCAGTTGGCGGTGCGCTGGAAGACGGAGAGTTCCGCTGCCTTCTCGGCCAGCGGCGGCACGAGCTGCGAGGCGGTGGAGCCGGTGCCGATCACGCCCACCCGCTGGCCCCCGGCCTCGAACCATGGATCCCAGCGCGCCGAATGGAGCACGCGGCCGGCGAAGCTGTCGATGCCGGGGATGTCGGGCAGGCGCGGTCGTGACAGCGGCCCGGTGCTGCAGACGAAGTGCCTCGCGCGCAGCATGCGGCCGTCGTCCAGTGCGATGCGCCAGCGGCTGTCGGCGTCGTCAAAGATCGCACTGACGATGCGCCGGCCGAAGCGGATGTGCGGCAGCACGCCGAAGCGCTGCGCCACGTCCTGCATGTAGGCCTGGATCTCGGGGGCCGCGGCGAATCGCCGCGTCCAGCGCGGGTTAGGCGCGAACGAGAAGGAGTACAGCGGCGCCGGCACGTCGACATGCGCGCCGGGGTAGCGGTTGTCCCACCAGGTGCCGCCCAGGCCGGCGGACTGCTCGATGACGACGAAGTCGGCGAAGCCGGCTCGGCGCAGCTGCACCGACATGCACAGGCCCGACATGCCCGCGCCGAGGATGACCACCTCGCGTTGTTCGACTGCATCGCTCGTGTGCGCCGAGGTGGCGAAGAGCGCGAGCCGCGCGATCGCGTCGTCGGCACTGGCCAGGGCGCCGCCATGCAGCTGGAAGACGTGCCAGCGCTGCGGCGTGATCTCGCAGCGCACGCTCACGCCGGCGGCCTGCAGCGCGTCGTGCAGCTGCACGGCCTGGTCGTGCAGCAGCTCGTCGGTGCCGGCCTGGATCAGCACCGGCGGCAGGCCGCGCAGATCGGCCTTCAGCGGCGAGGCCCAGGGGTGCGTGGCGGCGGTGTCGCGCAGGCACAGGTCAGCGCAGGCGCGGGCCCAGGCCACGCTGAGCATGGTTTCCCCGGGCGGTTCGCGTGCCGGTGCGCCCGCCATCGTCATGTCGGCCCAGGGCGACAGCAGGAGCAGCGCGGCCGGCAGCGGCTCGCCCGCATCGCGCAGCGCGATCGCCAGCGCCAGCGCGAGGCCGCCGCCCGCGGAATCGCCGCCCACCACCACGGGGCCGTCCGCGCGCAGCGCACGGTAGGCGGCCAGCGCATCGTCCACGGCCGAAGGGAAGGGGTGCTCGGGCGCCAGGCGGTAGTCCGCCGCGAACAAGGCCATGCCCGTCGCGCCGGCCAGCCGCGCGGTGAGTGCGCGGTGCGTCGCGGGCGCGCCGAGGCAGTAGGCGCCTCCGTGCAGGTAGAGCAGCGTGCCGGATCGCGTGGGCGGCAGGGGCGGGCGCACCCACTCGCCGGGCACGCCGCCGAGCGTCGCAGCCTCGAACACGCTGCCGCGCGGCACCAGCGAGAGTTTCGACAACACACCGAGCCAGCGGCGCTGCAACGGGATCGGCACGCGTGCCGAGAAGACCGGCTTGAGCAGGGACTTGAGCATGCCGCGCAACAAGGCAGCGATCACGGTCTCGATGCCGCCTCGCGGTGGAAAGTGTTCGATCGTCATCGGCCGCGCAGCTCCATGTGCGGCGCGATCATCGCACCCGATCCGCATCGGCCCTGATGCCGCGCAGATGCGCGGCGTGACGGAGGTGGCAGGCTTCGTCCGTGCCGATGCCCTCCCCGGTACCGATAATTCGCGTGGGCAGGGAGGGCTCCGCGCTGGTGGCCCCCGCAGCCTCGAAAGGATCTCCCGCTTGCAAGCCCCTGTGGCCGGCCTCGAGGCCGAACTGGACGCGGCCCGGCTGCGTCTGCACCACGATGCCACGCCGAGCTCGGTGGCTGCGGCAGCACTGGCCGGGCTGGTGCTCGCGATGCTGCTGCGGCCGACCGTGCCGGCCGATGTGCTGGTCGGCTGGCTGGCCGCGCTGGCCGCGGCGCTGTTGCTGCGCATGCTCGTGCGCCGTGCCCACGGTCTCGCCGGCGACGCCGTGCCTGCGTCGACCTGGATGTTCCGCTATCGCGCCGGCTTCCTGATCCACGGCCTGGTGTGGCTGATGCTCGGCCTGGCGGCGGCCGAGCATCTGGACACGAGCCAGGCCGGACTGGTGATGATCGTCTTCGCGGCGATGAGTGGCGGAGCGCTCGTCACCTCGGCGTTCGACCGGCTGGCCGGAGCGCTGTTCGCGCTGCCGGCTCTGGTGCCGGTGCTGCTGCGCCTGCTCGCCGGGGGCGGCCCGGCCGTGCGGGGCGTGGCCGCGGCGATCGCGATCTTCATGGTGGTCATGCTGATCGTCGTCGGACGGCAGAAGCGCGCCGTGTTCGACATGGTGCGCGCGCAGCTGGCCGAGCGCACGCGCGCCTCGGATGCCGAACAGGCGCGGCGCGAGCTGGCCGACCAGACGGAGCTGCAGCGGCAGCTGCTGCGCACCACCAGCCAGGGCTACTGGTTCATCGACACCGAGGGCCGCACGACCGATCTGAACGCGGCCATGTGCAAGCTGCTGGGCCACCCGCGCGAGGCGGTGATCGGCCGTGCGGCACGCGACTTCTTCGACGACGAGGGCCGCGCGGTGCTCGACCGCGAGCTGCAGCGGCGCCGCAGCGGTGCGGCCGGCGCCTACGAGGTCGACATCGTGCGCCCCGACGGTTCGCGGGTGCACTGCCTGAACAATGCCACCCCGCTGTTCGGAAGCGACGGGCGCAGCGTGGGCTCGGTGGGGCTGTGGACGGACATCACGGCGCAGAAGCTGGCCGAGCAGTGGCTGCGCACGCACGAGTGGCTGGTGAATGCCGTTACCGACCCGGTCAGCGTGATCGGCGGCGATCGTGCCTACCTGATGGTCAACGACGCCTGGTGCCAGGCCACCGGCCTGGCGCGCGAGGCGGTCGTCGGCCGCCCGGTGGCGCAGGTGCTGGGGCCGGGGCGCTTCAACCCCGAGCACGCCCAGGCGCTCGACGAGGCCTTCGCGACGCGCACCGAGCGCCGTGTGCTGTCGCGCGTGCACATGCAGGGCCGCGGCGAACGGCTGCTCGAGTCGATCTACTACCCGCACCTGGACGTGGCCAGCGGCGTCAACTGCGTCGGCGCGTTGTCGCGCGACATCACGGTCGAAGAGCGCGCCATGCAGCTGCTGCAGGCCAGCGAGACCGAGCAGCGCGCCTTGCTCGAGGCCTTCCCCGGCTTCATCGCGGCGGTGAATGCCGAGCACCGCTACACCTATGTGAACAGCCGGCTGTCTGCTGCGTTGGGCCGCCCGGCGCACGACATCGTGGGCCGCCACGCGCGCGATGTGCTGGGCGAGGCGGCCTACACCCTGGTCGCATCGGAGGTCGAACTCGCCCGGCGCGGCGAGACGGTGCGCAGCGAACGATCCTACCCGGCCACCGCCGACCGGCCACAGATCGACCTCGAGGTATCGCACGTGGCCGGCCCGCTGGCCGCCGACGGCACGCAGCGCTTCTACGTGTTCGGCGTGGACATCACCTCGCGCAACCAGGCCCTGGCAGCCCTGACGGCGGCGCGCGACGAGGCCGAGCGCGCCAATCGCACCAAGTCGCAGTTCCTCGCGCAGATGTCGCACGAGCTGCGCACGCCGATGAACGCCATCGTCGGCTTTGGCCAGCTGCTCGAGAACGATCCGCAGCAGCCGCTGGCCGCGCACCAGCGCCGCTACGTGCAGGAGATGCTGCGCGCGGCCAGCCACCTGCTGGGGCTGATGAACGAATTGCTCGACCTCGGCCGCATCGAGGCCGGCCACCTGACGGTGGACGTGCTCAGCGTGCCGCTGGCCGGGCTGGCCGACGAGTGCCTGGCGCTGGTGCGGCCGCTGGCCCAGCCGCGCCGGGTCGTGCTGCATCCGGCCTCAGTGGGTGATCTGGCGGTGGCGGCCGACCCGACGCGCCTGCGCCAGGTGCTGCTCAACCTGCTGGGCAACGCGGTCAAGTACAACCGAGTCGGCGGCGAGGTACGGCTCGCGGCGCGCCGCGAGGGCGCCGAGGTGCTGCTGTCGGTGCATGACACCGGCCCGGGCATCGCCGCGCGCGACCTGGACCGCCTGTTCCAGCCCTTCGAGCGGATCGGCGCCGAGCACAGCGGCATCGAGGGCGCCGGCATCGGCCTGGCGCTGAGCCAGCGTCTCGTGCACGCGATGGGCGGGCGCATCGGCGTGAACAGCGAGCCAGGCCGCGGCAGCATGTTCTGGGTGGCGCTGCCGGTGGCCGAGCCGCCCTTGCCCAGCACGGTGCCTGCCGTTGTGCTTCCTTCACTGGACGGCGTGGCGCGCTCGTCGGTGCTGTACATCGAGGACAACCCGGTGAACGTGGCGCTGATGGAAGCCATGCTCGCGCGGCTGCCCGGCGTGGCACTGCGCTGCGCGGCACTGCCGCTCGATGGCCTGCGCATGGCCGCCGAGTCGCCGCCCGCGCTGATCCTGCTGGACATCCAGATGCCCGGCATGGATGGCTTCGAGGTGCTCGCGCGCCTTCGCTCGCGCCGCACCACGGCGCACATCCCGGTGGTGGCGGTCAGCGCCAACGCGCTGCCGGGCGACGTCGAAGCCGCGACGAAGGCCGGCTTCGCCGCCTACCTGACCAAGCCACTCGGCCTGGAGGAACTGCTGCTCACGGTGCAGCGCATGCTGCGCGAGTCGGCCGCGGGCAGCTGAGCCGCGGCGCGCGGCGGGGATTCAGTCGTCATGCCGGCCGGGGTGCCGGCTCGGGCGGCACCGCCAGCTGGCGGCGGATTCGACGTCGCCGTGGCCCTTGTAGCGCGCCACGCTCGGGTAGGGGCACAGGGGCCGCGTGCGGGTCGGCGCCCAGCTGGCCGGCAGCTCGGCATTGACGCCGCCGGCGTTGCCCGCACCGCGCGCGCTCGCCACGATGCTGCCCGGCGCGCGGCCCTGCTCGACCCAGGCCACCAGCGGGCCGAGGAAGTCGGCCTGGTCGGTGGCCGGGCCGCCGCTGCAGTGGCCCATGCCAGGCACGCGGTACAGCCGCGCGAAGTCTTCGGGGTCGCCGCCGGTCTCGCGCGCCAGGCCGCGGTACCAGGCCTCGGTGTCGGACACCGAGAAGATCGGGTCGCTGACGCCGTGGTAGACCATGATCTTCGCGCCGCGCCGGCGCAGCGTGGACAGGTCCGACGGGTTCGGCGGCGTCATGAACGCCATCGCCGACTCGGTGAAGGTGGCATTGGTGGCGCGCAGTTCGGCCAGCGTGGCGTCGATGTCCAGGCCGAGCGAGAAGGCCGGGCCGTTGCTCAGCGCCAGCGTCGACGGCGGCACCTTGAAGATCACGCCGACCGCGCCCGAGTCGAGCGCCAGCGGCGCGGTGAACTCCCAGAACGGGATGCCGCCGGCACCCAGACCGCTGTCGAACGGGAAGCCGGCGTAGAAACGTTCGCCGTTGGCCGTGGTCGCGCCGCTGAAGATCGGCGCGATGGCCGCCTTCTGCGCGGGCGTGAGGCAGCTGCCGTCGCGTGCGCCGGGGCAGGTGGGCACATCGCGTGTGAAGCTGAAGACCTTCTGGCAGGCCCGCGTGTCCTGCACCAGGCCATCGGCCGCGCCGTCCAGCGCATCGCAGCGTGCCAGCACCGCGTTCGCCACCGTTCTGCGCTCGGCCGCGGTGAAGGCGGTCTCCAGGCCGGCCGGCGTGGACGGGTCGGCCGTGGCCACGGTGGCGTAGCGCTGCGCGCCGAAGATGTTGGCCAGTGCCGCCAGCGGCAGCCGGTAGCCGGGCGCGCCGGCGAGGTAGCCGTCGTAGTCGTTCGGATAGCGCGCCGCGGCCACCAGGGTGTGGCGCCCGCCGTTCGAGCAGCCGCCGAAGTAGGAGCGGTCCGGCGCCTTGCCATAGGCCGCGGCGATGAGCTTCTTGGCCATCGGCGTGAGCGTGCCGACGGCCTGGTAGCCGTAGTCCAGCCGCGCCTGCGGGTCCAGGCCGAAGGCCGGGCCGCCTTGCGCGAGCGTGTGGCCGGCGTCGGAGCTGAGCACGGCAAAACCCTGCAGCAGCGCATGGGTCAGCGGGCCGCCGCCGAAGCTGCCGGTGGCGGGCACCACGTTGCCGTCGATGCCGCCGTTGCCCTGGTGGAAGAAGCGGCCGTTCCAGGACAGGGGCAGGCGCATCTCGAAGGCGATGGCGTAGGTCTTGCCATCGACCGGGCTGACGCGCTCATTCATCTTGCCCGTCACGCGGCAGTGTTCGGCCACCGGCTGGCCGGCCAATGCGAGCGTGCCGGCGGGCACGGTGGTGCTGCCGGTGATCACCGTGTTCGGCAGCCCGGCGGCGCGTGCTGCGAGCTCTTCGCAGGTGCCGGCCAGCGCGGCCGGCGTGGCCGCGGCGAGTTGCGGCAGTCGGCTGCGCCCTTGTCCGTCGGCAACGGCCGGGAAGGCTGCCAGGCCCAGCGCCGCTGCGGTGATACTGCTGGCCAGGCCGAGGGGGGTCGATCGCTTCATGATCCGTCTCCTGCTGCTGAGGGGCTCAGCGAGATCGGTATCGTACTTATCGAATATCAACCGACAGTTCCCGGACTTACCCTGATGGCAAATCAGGAAATGGTTAACAGACTGACCTTGTAGCGCACCGGCCGATGACCCGCAAACCCACCGTTCCCGATGCCGACCGCACGCCGCTGGCGATGCTGGCCGAGGCCGGCGTGCATTCGATCGTCGGCTACCAGCTCGCGCAGGCGGCCATCGTCACCGACCAGGTGTTCGACGACCGCGTCGGTCGCCAGGGCGGCCTGCGCAAGGTGGAGTTCACCATCCTCGCGCTGGTGCAGGGCAACCCCGACGCGACCGCGCGGCAGCTCGCGCGCGCACTGGCGGTGACGCCGCCGAACATCGCCATCTGGCTCGACAAGCTCGAGTCGCGCGGACTGGTCGCGCGCACGCGCAGCGAGAGCGACGCGCGCATGCAGCACATCCGCATCACGCGTGCCGGCGCGGCCCTGGTGGACCGTTCGGTGCAGCTGCTTTTGGAGGGCGAGCAGTCGGCGCTTGCCGCACTCAGCGCGGCGGAGCGCGCCATCCTGATCGAGCTGCTGCACAAGATCGCGATGTCGCGCAAGCGCGCCGACAGCGCGCCCTGAGGCTCAGCCCGGCGCGTACATCACGTTGATGCGCGCCACGTACTTGGGCACCGGCCCGCGCACCTGGCAGCCCACATGCAGCACCGAGTGCGCGCCGAAGCCGTGGCGGAAGAACAGCGCATTGCCCTTGGCCGGCAGCACGTCGTGCGCGCTGCCGTCGGGGCGGAACAGGCGCGTCTGGCCACCCTGCACGCCGTCGTCGGGTCCGTTCAGGTAGAGCAGCATGGTCAGGCAGGAGCGCAGGCCCGGCCACTGCACCATCTCGCGCCGGTCGGCACTCAGGCCGAAGCCGGGCCAGTCGCCGTCGGTGTGGCGGTTGAACACGTCGCCGTCGTCGTAGCGGTACATGTTGATGCGCTCGCTCAGCCGCGGGAACAGGTGCGCGCCGTCGATGCGCGACGGCAGCAGGTGGGCCATTCGCTCGAACAGCGGGCCGAGCAGCGCGGTGTCGGCCACCCAGTGCACCGACTTGTTCATGCGCATGCCTGGGGGCGTGCTGATGCCCGGGGCCTCGTCGCGGTAGCCGAAACGTTCGCTGGCCTCGACGATGGCGTCGGCCTCGTCGGCCGTCATCAGGCCGCGGATCTCGAAGGCGAGCAGGCCGCCGAGCTCGATGTCGTGGCGCGTCGGGCGCAGGCCGGCATCGGCGGCCAGCACGAGCGCCGGCGCGGGGGTCTCGAAGGCGTGGATCGGCGTGTCCTCGACCAGGCCGCCCATCGGCAGCGAGCCGGGCATCACCGCCACCGTGCGGTGCGGCGGCCAGTCGTGCGCCCTGCGCCTCACCATTGGCCGACGTTGGGCATCGAGGCCCAGGGCTCGGCGGGGGCGAGCGCGTTGCCGGACTGCAGCAGCTCGATCGAGATGTTGTCGGGCGAGCGCACGAAGGCCATGCGGCCGTCGCGCGGCGGGCGGTTGATGGTCACGCCGATACCTTGAAAGCGTTCGCAGGCTGCATAGATATCGCCGACGCGGTAGGCGAGATGTCCGAAATTGCGGCCGCCATAGTCCTTCTCGTCCCAGTTGTGGGTGAGCTCGACCTGCGCGTCGGGCTGCCCGGGTGGTGCCAGGAAGACGAGCGTGAAGCGGCCGGCGGGCACGTCGCGCTTTCGGATCACCTCGAGGCCGAGCGCCTCGCAGTAGAAGCGCAGCGACGCGTCGATGTCGGTCACGCGGACCATGGTGTGCAGGTATTTCATTCCGGGCCTTTCTGCGGGTCGGGTGCGATTGTCGGCCCGCCGCGTCGACGCTGCCCGCGTGCGGATTTGCGCCACGCAGCGCGGCGACCGAACCTCAGCGTCCGAGTTGTGCGGCGAGATGGTCCGCCAAGCGAAGCGACAGCTGCACGATGGTGAAGGTCGGGTTCGCGTGACCGCCGGTGGGGAACACCGAGGAACCACCGATGTAGAGGTTGTCGATGCCGAACACGCGGCACTGGCCATCCACGATGCCCTTGTCCGGCCCGGACGCCATGCGCGTGCCGCCCATATGGTGAAAGCCCACCGGCTCGCCCGCATCGGGATAGTCGCGCCCTTGCGCCAGCCACGCCGCCATGCGGACGCGGCCGATGTCGGCTTCGGCCAGGTAGCGGCCCACCGACATCATCGCCTGCGTGACCGTCTGGCGATCGATCGGCTGCTTGCGCCAGGTGAGCTTGACGCGCGGCATGCCCAGGGCGTCGCGCCCGCTGTCCAGCTCGATGCGATTGCTCGCCTGCGGTGATTGCTCCCATGCGGCGAAGATGTGCATTCCGCAGGCGTAGTCGTCGTGGTGTCGGCGCACCAGGTCGTCGAAGAACTGGGGTGCCACGCACAGGCCGCTCTTGAGCAGACGCTTGAGGCGGTTGATGCCGACGTACATGCGCACGCCGAAATTGCCGCCGCCGCGCTCGCGCAGCGCCTGTGCCGAGGGCGCGAAGAAGCGCATGCCGCTCGGCGATTCGCCGGCACTGCCGACCACCACCGCATCGCCCACCCCGAAGTGCGGGTGCTCCATCCAGTAGCGGCCCAGCGTGCGGGCGTCGGGCACCACGCCGCCGCGGTGTCGCTCGTTGGCCCACAGCAGCAGGCGACTGTTCTCGATGCCGCCGGTGCACAGGCAGAAGATGGCGGCGCCCAGCCGCTGCGGCGGGCCGCCTTGGACCGCCACGTCCACCGCGTCGATGCGCCCGTTGCGCGGCACGATGTCGACCACCGGGGCATTCAGCAGCAAGGCGATGTGGGGCGAAGCCGCGATCTCGTCGTGGTAGTGGGCGCCGAAGCGGATCGAGTGGCCGAAGTTGAAGAAGACCTCGTTGAGCTCCGCGTTGAGCACCCGGTCGGGCGCGAGCGGCGGCACGTCGAGCATGACCTCGGCGGCGTGGGTGTAGGGGTCCAGGTCGGCCTTGCGGATCGGCCAGCCGGAGTCGGGCATGCCGGCGCGCGCTTCGAAGTCGACCGCATCGAGCGGCCGGCACCAGCCTTCCCAGAGGCCCGAGGTGCCGCCCAGGCAGCGCAGCCGCGCCCGGCGCAGGTCGACGTAGGGATCGCCGACGACGCTGCCGCCGTAGGCGTCCTGCACGTCGCCGTCGGCCGTCTCGCCGCCCGCTTCGAGCAGCAGGCAGGGCACCTTGCGCCGGCCGAGAGCGAGCGCCAGCGACATGCCGGCCGGGCCCGAGCCGATGATGCACACCTGCGGCACGAAGCCCGACGCCCGCAGGGCGTCCAGGCGTTCGAAGATCACCGGTCGTCTCGCTTGAGGATCCAGCCGGCGCGCAGGGTCAGGCCCGCGCCCAGGGGGACAGGCGGCGCCGCCCGCAACCGCCGCAACGGGGCAAGAAGGAAGAGCAACAGCACGGACCGGCGTCTCATCGATCGATAACCTCGGGGCGCAGCATCCGCCGCGGCGGACCCACGCGTCTGTGCGCTATCGAACGCGGGCGACCGCCGATTCAGTGCGGCGCCCCGCCCGGGCGCGAGGGATCGGTGGGGGCGTGCAGGTCGTCAGGCAGCGGGCTGTCGGTGTGTTCGACGATCTGCACGCCGTCGAGCAGGTCCATCGACGAGGTGGCCCAGCTGTCCATGGGCTGGGTGGAGCGCCCGTCGTGCGGCGGCGGCGGGACGCTGTGGGCATCGACCCATTCGCCGCCGGGCTTGTCCGCGGTGATGCGCCAGACCTTGCGGCCCAGGGTTGGCGCGGGCGAGCGCCCGCCTTCGGCCGGCCACTTCCCGAACGTGAGCACCCGCAACACGGCCAGCATGATTCGATTCACCTCTGCGATTCCTGCGCCATCGGGGCGACGGGTGCAGAAGGTACGCATGGCGGCGCATGGCGTCATCGCCACGAAAAGGGGTGGCGGCGCACTGCGCACGTTATGGGCCTGTGCCGTCGCCCGCCACAGACGCCGGTGTGCCGTGCGTCACGGTCGCGATCGCGGGCCGATGCGCTCAGTCCAGCGGCCAGCCCGCCGCCTTGGGCACGCTCAGGGCCTCGGCCTCGCTGACCACGGTGTCGCCCGCATGCGGTGCCCCGGCGCTGCGCCACCAGGGTGTGACGCGCTCCACCTGCACCGGTTCGACAGCCTCGCCCAGGCGCGGCATGACGAGCTGCACGCCGCGTGCCGGCGCCTTGGCCAGCAAGGTCTCGGCGGGGTCGTCCCAGGCGTGCATGGCCAGGCTGAAGGTGCCCCAGTGCACCGGCAGGAAAGCGCCGCCGCCGAGCAGCGCATGGGCCTCGAGCGCGTTGTCGGGTCCGAGGTGGATGTCGCCCCACGAGGGGTGGAAGGCGCCGACTTCGAGCATCACCAGGTCGAAGGGGCCGAGCCGCTCGCAGATCAGGCCGTACTCGGTGGTCAGGCCGGTATCGCCGCTGAAGAAGACCGAGTGTTTCGCGGTGCGGATCACCATCGACGACCACAGCGTCGCGTTGCGGTCCTTCAGGCCTCGGCCGCTGAAGTGCTGCGAGGGCGCCGCCGACACCGCCAGCTCGCCGCCGGGCAGGGTGTGGTGTTCCCACCAGTCGAGCTCGGTGATCAGCCCGGCCGGCACGCCGAAGGCCTCGAGGTGCGCACCGACGCCCAGCGAGGTGACGAAGGGCACGCCGGTCTTCGCCAGCGCACGCACGGTGCCGTAGTCGAGGTGGTCGTAGTGGTCGTGCGAGACGACCACCAGGTCCAGCGGCGGCAGCGCGCGCAGCGGGATCGGCACCGGCTGGAAGCGCTTCGGCCCGATCAGCCGCGAAGGCGAGGCGCGCGCGCCCCACACCGGGTCGGTGAGCACGCGGTAGCCGTCGATCTCGATCAGCACCGTCGAGTGGCCGAGCCAGGTGGCACGCAGGCCGCTGCCGACCGGCTTCGCCCAGCCCGGGCGCGGGTCGATCGAGGGCAGCGGGCCCGCGGGCACGCGGCGGTTGCCGCCGCGGAGGAAGTCGCTGATCGTGGGCCGCGGCACGCCGTGGTCGCGCAGCCCCGGCAGGATGGGGTGCAGGTTGCGGAAGCCCTCGCCGGCCCAGCGCAGCGAGGCCTGCATGCGTTCGAGCCGGGCGCCGGCCGCGCGTTTGCCGAATGACTTCATCGTCGGTGGGACCTCCAGCGGCACATCATGCCCGCCGCAGCCGCAGCGTGCCCGGCCGGAGGCCCTAGACCTTGCGCGGCTTCACGCGCAGCCCGTCGCGCGTGGCGGCCGGCGGGTAGACGATCACCTGTGTGCCCGGCTGCACGCCTGATTCGATCCAGGCCTCGCTGCCGTTGCGTGCGCCGAGCTTCACCGCCACCCGCTTCGCGCGGCCGCCGTCGAGCACGAACACGGCCATGCCGCCCTCACCTTCGGGCACCGGGAAGACGGCGCTGACCGGCACC
Source organism: Rhizobacter sp. AJA081-3 (assembly GCF_017795745.1). Lineage (GTDB taxonomy): Bacteria > Pseudomonadota > Gammaproteobacteria > Burkholderiales > Burkholderiaceae_C > Piscinibacter. The sequence continues at coordinate 4,925,137 of NZ_CP059067.1, forward strand.
TTGAGCACCTTGTCCAGCGAGCGCGTGATGATGCGCACGCCGACGCGGAAGCCGTCGCCGAGCGCGCGCCATTGTTCTGCCGGGCTGGTCAGGTCGATCAGCACGCGCACGCGCTGCTCCTCCACGCCGAGCGCCGACACCTTGGTGAAGGCGCCCGGCTCGACGCGCCGCACGCGGCCCTGCAGCACGCCGTCACCGCCCCAGCGCTCGATGCGCACCAGGCTGCCCGGCTGGGCGCGCAGTGCATCGGCGGTGAGCAGTTCGGCCACCACCTCGAGCCTTGCCGTGTCGCCCAGCTCCAGGATCGGCGCGCCCAGCGCCACCACGCCCTCGCTGGCCTGAACGACCTTGAGCACGCGGCCGGCCACCGGCGCTCGCAGTGCGAAGCCGCGCCCGCCGCCGGGCTGGGTGAGCGCCAGAAGCGCGGCGCGTGCCTGCTCGACCTCATGGGCGGCGATGTGGCCCTCTTCGACAGCGGCATCCAGATCCTTCTGCGCGGCCATCACCGTCAGGCGGTCGGTTTCCAGCTTGGTGGGCGCGACGAAACCCTGCTTGGCGAGCTGCTCGGTGCGCTGCTGCTCATTGCGCGCTTGCGCCAGCGCGACCTTGGCGCCCTCGGTGCGCGCGGCCACGCGCTGCCGCTGGGCCTGCGCGATCTCGACGCGCAGCTGCTGCTCGCGCCGCGTGCGCTCGTCGAGCATCGCCGGCAGCACCGGCGTGAGCGTGGCCAGCAGCGCGCCGGCCTCGACCGCGTCGCCCTCGCGCAGCGTGATGCGCGGCAGCAGCGCGGCCAGCGGCGCCGAGACCACGTAGCGATCGCGCAGTCGGGTCTTGCCGTCCTCCTCGATCGAGGTCTCGAACGGGCCCTCGGTGACGCTGGCCACCTCGACCTCCAGGGGCCGCGGGGCGAGTGCCCAGCCGAGCAGGGCGGCGAGCGCCAGCGAGGTGGCGCCGCCGATGATCCAGGTGCTCTTCTTCATGTTGTCATTCCCTTGTCTTCAGCACGGCGACCATGTCGAGCGTGTCGATGCGCCGGCGCACGATCAGCGCGCTGACCACGCCGGCGCAGAGCACGCACAGCGCCGCCCAGGCATAGGTGCGCGGCAGGATCACCACCGGAAAGTAGAACTGGTCGGAGGCCAGCAGCCCCGAGATCAGGTGCACCAGGCCGAAGCCCAGCGCCATGCCCAGCGGCAGCGCGACGCCGATGACGATGGCCAGCTCGCCCAGCAGCAGCGCCGACACCTCGGCGCGCGTGAAGCCGAGCACGCGCAGCGAGGCCAGCTCCCAGCCGCGCTCGGCCAGCGCGATGCGCGCGTTGTTGTAGACCACGCCGACCGCGATCACTGCCGCGAAGGCGGTGAGGATGGTGCTCATGATGCGCACGTTGCGCGCGCTGATCTCCTGCATGTTGCGCAGCATGGTCGCCTTGCTGAAGGCGCCGGCCACGCGCGGCAGCGACTTGATCGCCTCGAGCAAGCCTTCCTCGCGGCCGCGCTCGACGGCCAGCACGTAGCCGCTGGACAGGTCGCCGTCGCCGAGCGCACGGTTCAGCGCCTCGCGGTCCATGTAGGCGTTCAGGCCCATCATCTCGCGCACCGTGGCGCCGACCGTCATGGCGACGCTGCGCGGCCGGCCTTCCTCCACCTCGGCCAGCAGCGTGTCGCCCACGCGCACGCCGAGCTTGTCGGCCAGGCGGTCGGTGATCACCAGGCCCATGCCTTCCAGCGTGGTGGCGTGGTTCTCGGCGTCGACCACGCGGTACAGCACGGCGCGGCCTTCGTAGCCGCGGATCAGGCTGCGCTCGCTGCGGTGGCCGTGGCGGAACGTGACCGGCACGAAGCGCGTCGACTCGACCTGCGTCACCGCGGGCAGGCGGGCCAGGTCGAGCCGCGCGATGTCGTCGCCGGGTTCGACCATCCACACCGCCACGTCGCTGCGCATCGCCACGTTGAACTGCCCGTCGACGATGTACTCGATGGCGTCGCGGAAGAAGTTGCCGAGCACGACGATGGCCACCGCCGCAGCCACGCCGCCGATCGAGATCGTGGTGCGCCAGGGCCGGCGCTCCATGTTGCGGATGATCATGCGCAGCGCCGGGCTCATCGCCTGGATGCCCAGCCGCTCGAGCAGCGTGCGCCGGTAGCGGCCCGGCGCGGGCGGGCGCATCGCCTCCGCCGGCGCCAGCCGCACGGTGGCCAGGATGGCATTGAGTGTGCCGGCTACGGCGGTGGCCACCGTGATGCCCATGCTCACCAGCAGCAGCCACGGCGCCATGTGGTGCTCGAAACGCGGGAAGCGGAAGAACTCGGTGTACAGCCCGGTGAACATGGTGCCCAGCCGGTCGCCCACGACCATGCCGAGCAGCAGGCCGACGGCGACGATCAGCATCACGAGCTTGAGGTAGTGCACGGCGATGTCGCGGTTCGGGTAGCCCAGCGCCTTCAGCGCGGCGATCTGTTCGCGCTGCGTGGCCACCAGACGCGATACCACCACGTTGAGCAGGAAGGCCGCCACGCCGAGGAAGATCGCCGGCAGCACAGTGCCGAGCACGCGCTGCTCCTTGATCTCGTTGTCGAGCATGGCGTGCGAGGTCTGGTCGGCGCGGCCGTTGACCTGCCGCCCGCCGTAGGGCGCGAGCAGGCGCGACAGCGCGTCGATCACCGCGGGCTCCGACGCCCCCGGTGCCAGCCGGATGGCGATGCGGTTGAAGGCGCCGTTCATGTCGTAGGCCGAGGCCAGCGCTTCGCGGTCCATCCAGAAGATGCCGAAGCCGCGCAGGTCGGGCATGCCCCACAGGCCGGCGAAGACGAACTCGGGCGACAGCGCCGTGCCGACCACGATCAGCGTGCGCTGGCGGCCGTTGACCAGCGCTTTCAGCGTCGAGCCGGGCTTCAGGCCACGGGCCTGCGCGAAGCCCTCGGAGACCAGCACCTCCAGGCTGCCGTCGGCGCGGCGCACGCCGGCGCCATCGAGCGCGCGGCCGCCCGCCAGCGAGACGCGGTTCAGCGAGAAGGGGCGCTGCGGGTCCATGCCGATCAGCTGGCCGAGGATCGGGTCGGACACGCCGGGCAGTTCGACGCGCACCATCTGCTCCACCGTGGTCTGCACCTCGGCCACGCCGGGCTGAGCGGCCAGCGTGGCGGCCAGCGCGTTCGGCGCGCGCTTGACGGCGGCGAACAGGTCGGCGAAACGCGCGTCGGCATAGAAGTCGTCGCGCGCCAGCGCCAGCGAATCCACCGCCGACAGGCTGGTGATGAAGCCGCCGATGCCGCTGGCCACCACCAACGCGATGGTCAGCGCCTGGCTCCACATCAGGCGCAGGTCGCGCAGCAGCTTGCGGTCCAGGGCTTTCATCGCGCGCCTACCAGGACAGCTCGGACGGCGTCAGACGGTGCGCGTTGTGCAGCACCTTTTGCACGCAGCCGTCGCCCAGTGAGATCACCGTATCGGCCATGCCGGCGATGGCGGCGTTGTGCGTGATCACCACGGCGGTGGTGTGCAGATCGCGGTTGATGCGCGCGATCACCTCCAGCACCAGCTTGCCGGTGGTGTAGTCGAGCGCGCCGGTGGGCTCGTCGCACAGCAGCACCTGCGGACGCTTGGCGATGGCGCGCGCGATCGCCACGCGCTGCTGCTCGCCGCCAGAGAGTTGCGCCGGGAAGTGGTCGCGCCGCGGCGTCAGGCCGACCAGGTCGATCGCTTCATCGACCGGCATCGGATCGACGGCGATGTCGGTGACCAGGGCGACGTTCTCGCGCACCGTCAGGCTGGGGATCAGGTTGTAGAACTGGAACACGAAGCCGACGTGCTCGCGGCGGTAGGTGGTCAGCTCGGCCTCGCTGGCGCCGGACAGGCGGTGATCACCGAACCACACCTCGCCGGTGCTGGGCACGTCCAGCCCGCCGAGGATGTTCAGCAGCGTCGACTTGCCGCTGCCCGAAGGCCCGAGCAGCACGACGAACTCGCCGCGCGCGATCTCCAGGTCGACGTCGTGCAGCGCACGCACCTCGACCTCGCCGCTGCCGTAGGTCTTGGACAGGCCGTGGGCTCGGAAGACGGCTTCGGGGGCGGGCGAGGTGGCGGCGGTGTCCATGGGCGGGTCCGGGATCAGGGATTCTCCGGATCCTGCGCCGTGGCGGGCTGACCGACGTCAAGCGAGATTTCGCACGGGCGCGGGCACTCGCTTCGTGCCAGCGGGGCGAACTGCGACAATCATTTCGGCCTGCGCCCATCATCCACGACATGTCCGTGACGACCATCCCGACCAAGACCCCGCTGGGTCATGAGGAGATGCGCCGCCGTACCGGCGGCCTGGGGCAGCGCCATCGCACCATCCTGTTCCTGATCGACGGCCGGCGCCCGCTCAGCGAGGTGCTCAGCCTGGCGCTGAAGGCCGGTGCCGCCACCAGCCACTTCGAGGACCTGGTGCGCATGGGTTTCGTCGAGCTGCCGCCGGAAGAGCCGCCGGCACCGCCGCCGACCGAATTGCCGTTCACGCCCGCCCAGGCGCAGATCACCGAACTGGCGGTGGAGGTGCCGGCCGAGCCTGAGCCCATGCCGCAGGCGCTCGATTCGATCCAGCCACCGCTGCCTGTCGATCCGGAACCGCCGCCGGCGGCCCGGCCCGCTCAGGCGCCACGTGAGCTGCCCAGGCCAGTGGCGCCGCCGACCCCGGCGGCGCCTGTGCGCTTCGACCCGGTCACCGACCTGCCGTCGCGGCCGTTCCTGCCGCCGTCGCGCAGCGGCCCGGCAACGCCGCCGGTCGTCTCGCCGGCGGAAGACCTGCCCGTGCTGGAGCAGGCGCGTGCCCAGCTCCAGGAGACGCTGCGCTGCGATCCGCAGCCCTCGAGCGCGCGGCTGGCCGAGCGCGTGCGTCTGGCGCAAGGCGGCTCCGAGCTGATCGATGTGGTGTGGGTGATGGAGCGGGGTCTGCACCACCACCAGCGTTCGCACCGCGGCCTGCTCGCGCTGCAGCGTGCGCGCGAGTTGCTCGGCCTGGGCAATACGCTGGTCGACGAGGACAGCCGGCCCAGCCGGCTGGACGACGAAGACTGGTGAGCGCCTCGGCGCCGGGGCGCCCGCCGCCTACTCGCCCGCGCTGACGCGGTTGCGGCCTTCGCTCTTCGAGCGGTACAGCGCCTTGTCGGCGCGGTCGATCAGCGTTTCCATCGGCTCGCCCGGTTTCCAGCTCGACACGCCCAGCGAGACGGTGATCGCGCCGATGCTTTCGCTGCTGTTGCCGCGGCGGATGCGCGCGCCGGAGATGGTGGTGCGGATCTGTTCGGCCAGGGCCATCGCGCCCGACAGGGAGGTGGCCGGCAGCAGCACGACGAACTCCTCGCCGCCGTAGCGCGCCACCAGGTCGCGGCCCTTGACGCAGGAGCGGATCGCCATCGCGATGCTCTTCAGCACGGTGTCGCCGAAGACGTGGCCGTACTTGTCGTTGATCTGCTTGAAGTGGTCGAGGTCGATCAGCACCACGCTCGGGCCGGCCTCGCCGCCGGGGTGCTCGCGCAGCAGCGCCGCCATCGCCTCGTCGAAGCCGCGGCGGTTGCTCACGCCGGTCAGGGAGTCGAGCGTGGCCTCCACCTTGGCCTGGTCGAGTTCGACGCGCAGTTTCGCGAGTTCGGCGGTGGAGGCCTGCAGCCGCTGCATCAGCGTGGCGAGGCTGGCCCCGGTGTCGCGCGAGTCGGTGAGCAGCGCGTCGAGCTCGATGCCCAGGTCGGCCGGCATGCCCAGGCTGGCCATGCGCCCGCTCTTTTCCTGCAGCGATGCGGTGAACTCGGAGACGCGCTCGCCGGTCAGCGTGGCGGTGGTGCCGACCTCGTCGATGACGGCACGCAGCCCGTCGGAGACCTTCTGCGCGGTTTCAGCAGCGGATTCGAGGATGTGGCGGCGGTACAGCGTGTACACCAGCGTATCGCTCATCGGCACCTGCCGCGCGACGACCTGGTCCATCTCGGCTTTCAGGCCGGGGTTGCGGCCGGCCAGGTAGTCGTACCAGACGGCATAGGTGATCGGATGGAGCGGCGCCGGATGCTGCGCCATCATCGGGATGGCCTGGCGCAGCAGTTCGGCGGAGCGGTCCTTCGAATCCGGGTAGTGCATGCAGCGACCTTGGCGCGACTTCTGGAGCGGAAGCCGGATTCTCGGGCATCCGGGCTGCCGCGTCTCAGATTCGCAGGCCGCCGATCACAAGTGAGTCACGGCCCGGCCGATTCCCTCGAAGGCCAGCACCACCCGGTCGCCCGGCGAGGCCGGTGGAGCACCCGCCCAGGTGCCGGTGGTGACCACGCTGCCGGCGCTCAGCCGGCCGTGGCGTGCCGTGGCGTGGCGCAGCCAGTCGGCCAGCACCCAGGCCGGGTCGCCGCAGGAATGGCTGCCTCGGAATGCCAGGTCCGGCTGATCGCCGATGCCGAGCTGGCCGCGCTGCGCCGACCAGTCGCGCCGCTCGAAGGGCTGCCACTCGCCGAGCACCAGCGCGGCGTGCGAGGCGAGGTCGGCCAGGCGCAGCAGTGCCGGCGCGGCCAGGCCCTGCTGCCAGCGCGAGTCGACCAGCTCGATCGAGACCGCCATCGCATCGACCAGGGCGGCGGCGCTGTCGAGATCGAGCGTGTTTGCGAGTGCCGAGTCGACATCGCGGCCCAGGCGCAGCGCGATCTCCGATTCGACAAGACGGCTGTGCATCGGCCAGCGAGAGGCGTCGGCGGGGCTCGCCCACACGCCGGCTGGTGGCAGCGGGGCGTGGGTGAGCGGCTGGCTTCGCCCGGGGCCGCCGGACTTCCAGTGGCGCGGCGCGCCGTCGTCGAACCAGCCGAGCGCCTGGGCCACCCGCTGCTGCACGGCATACGCCGCGTCGGGGTCGGGCAACGCGTCGGCCAGCGGAGCGGCGTCGGCCGGGAGGCCGCTGCGCCGAGCCTGCAACAGCGCCTGGGTGACGGTCTCGATGCCGGTGTTGCTCATGCCGCTTCTCCTGCAGTCTCACCGGTCGGCCGGCGGCGGAACATGCCCCAGCCCTCCATGGTCAGCACCACCTCGTCGTTCTGGTTCATCACCTGCCAGCGCGAGCGCACCAGGCCGACATCGGGCCGGCTGCCCATCGGCCGCGCCTCCAGCACCTCGAGCCGCACACGCAGCGTGTCGCCGGGGTAGACGGGCCGTGTCCAACGCAAGCTGTCGATGCCGGGCGAGCCCAGGCTTGCGGCCTCGAGCAGGTGGTCGTCGCAGATCATGCGCATGGTCATCGCGCAGGTGTGCCAGCCGCTGGCCGACAGCCTGCCGAACAGCGAGGCCTCGGCAGCCTCGTCGTCGAGGTGGAAGGGCTGCGGATCGAATTGGCTCGCGAAGGCGAGCACGGCCTCGCGCGTGACGGTCTGGGCGCCGAACTCGCGGACCGAGCCGGCGGGGAAGTCTTCCCAGTGGAAGCGAATCGTTCGTTGGCGGTTCACTGCGCCAGCATAGCGCCCGCCACCAGCTCGGCGGCCGCCAGGTCCTCGAGCGCGTTGCCCACCGCCTTGAACAGCGTGATCTCGCGTTCGTGCGTCCGCCCGGGCCGCTCGCCGCGGCACAGCTGCGCGAGCGTGCCCTGCAGCTGCGCAGCGTCGAACGCCCCCTCGGCCATCGCGCCTAGCACGTCGCCCGACTTGGCCAGCGCCTCCTCGGTGTCGACGAAGACGCGGCTGCGCGAGAAGCACGCGGCGTCGCTCTCGCGCATGCGCGGCGTGAAGCTGCCGATCAGGTCGAGGTGCGTTCCCTCGCGCAGCCACTCGCCGCGCACCAGCGGCGCCTCGGCGAGCGTGGCGCAGCTGACGATGTCAGCCTGCTCGACCGCGCTGCGCAGGTCGGTCACCGCTTGTGCATCGATGCCATCGGTGCGCCACTGCCGGGCCAGCGCCAGCGCGCCTTCGGGCCGATGGTTCCACACCCGCACCTGCGTGATCGGCCGCACCGTGCGCATCGCCGGCGCCAGGTGCTGCGCGACGCGGCCGCTGCCCAACACGAGCAGGCGCGACGCATCGCCGCGCGCGAGGAAGCTCGCCGCCAGGGCCGCGGCGGCAGCGGTGCGGCGCGAAGTGATCTCGTTGCCGTCGAGCTGCGCGAGCGGCACGCCGGTGCGCGCGTCGAACAGCGTGTACAGGGAGTGCAGCCCCGGCAGGGCGCGATCGGTGTTGCCGGGAAAGATGGTGACGGTCTTGATGCCGAGGTAGTGGCCCGGCCGCCAGGCCGGCATCAGCAGCACGGTGCCGCCGCGGCCTTCGAGGTCGTCGACGCGATGGGTGTGGCGCAGCGGCACCTCGCAACCTTCGACGAAGGCGCGTCGCAGTGCGTCGATCAGGGCGGGCCAGCCCAGGGGGGCGGCGGTAGCGTTGGCGTCGAGGTGGAGCAAGGGGCGGAGCGCTCAGGTGCGCCCCGCGAGTATCCGATGCGTCGGTCGACGCTCAGGCGAAGAAGTGGCGGAACACGTCCGGCTCGCGCAACTCGCGAGTCACCAGGCCGCGCAGCGGCTCTTGGAACGGGCCACTTTCCGTGATCGGGTCCAGCGCGGCGGGCATGGTGACGTCCCAGGTCGTCGAGAAGCCCGACGAGTGCTGGAAGTCGCCGCGGCGGGTGTCGACGTTGACCAGCCGCTCGGTCAGGGAGGGAAGCTCCTCCCATTCGATGCCCGTGCCGTACTGGCTCAGGCGACGCTGCGTGCTGGCGAGATAGCGGTTCGGTTGGCGGTTCATGGTCGGGTCCTGCGGTGTGACAACGTGATGGGAAGCTTATCGACCGCCACCCCGGGTCATGAACCCGATAAGGGGCACGCGGAGCCGCCATTTCGACATCGCAACGGCATTCGCGTGCGAAAGTTCCTCGTTCGGGCGTGGGGTCCCCCGTGCCCAGGGCTTGACGCGACAATCGGGTTCATGGCTCGACTCGACACGCTCCCCGCCCCGCCTGCCGCCAACGCCGAGCCGCGCCGCAAGGGCGTGCCCGCCGACCCGCAGAAGTTCGCCGTCGACGTGCGCGCGAGCCGCATCGACGGGCGCGGCGCCTTCGCGGCCGAGGCGATGCCGGCACGGCGCAAGATCGGCGAGATCCGCGGCGAATCAGTCAGCGTGCGCGAGGCGCGGCGCCGCGCGAAGACGATGGAACGCATCATGATCGTCGAGGTGAGCCACACGCGCGCCATCGACGCGTCGGGGTCCACCGACCCTCTGCGCTTCACCAACCACTCCTGCCAGCCCAACGCGGTGCTGCGCATCCGCCAGGGCCGGGTCGAGTTCTACGCGATGCGCGACATCGCCGTCGGCGAGGAGATCACCGTCAACTACGGCGAGACGCACCACGAGGGCAAGCTGCGTTGCCGTTGCGGCGCGCCCGGCTGCGTGGGGGCGATCTGACGCCGCGCATGCAGACGATCGCCGTCATCGACTTCGAGACCACCGGCAGTTCGCCCTCGCAGGGCGCACGCGCGACCGAGATCGCCGCGGTGCTGGTGGAGGGCGGGCGCATCGTCGGCCGCTTCCAGAGCCTGATGAACAGCGGCGCCTGGGTGCCGCCCTTCATCGAGCAGCTCACCGGCATCAGCAACGCCATGCTGGCCGACGCGCCGCCCTCGCGCGCCGTGATGCACGAGGTGATGCGCTTCACGCGCGGCTGCCCGCTGGTGGCGCACAACGCCGCCTTCGACCGGGGCTTCTGGCAAGCCGAGGCCGTGCGCGCCGACTGCGAGCCCGACGCAGCGCATGCTTTCGCCTGCACGCTGCTGCTGGCCAGGCGCCTGTACCCCGAAGCGCCCAACCACAAGCTCGGCACGCTGGCCGCGTGGCACCGCCTGCCCAGCGCCGGCCGCGCGCACCGTGCGCTCGCCGATGCGGAGGTGACGGCGCACCTGCTTCTGCGCATGCAGGCCGACCTGCGAGAGCGCCACGCTGCGCTGTGCGAGGGTGGGGTGGATCACGCGCTGCTGTGCACGCTGCAGCGTTTGCCGCGGCGGCAGATGAATCGTCTCAGCGCCGGTTCAGCCCCGCCAGGTTGATCGAGCCTTCCTTCGTGAAGCGCACCGTGCCGAAGGCGCCGCCGGCGAGCTTGCCGCGCAGCACGTAGGGCATCACCTCGCGTTGCGTGCCGTCGGCCAGCACCAGCGCCTGGCGCACCGCGTTCATCGCCGAGATGCTCACCGGGATCACCAGGATGCTTTCGCCGTAGCGAGGCACGCTGCCCTTCTGGTCGCTCACGCCGGTGGCCAGGGTCTTGCCGTTGACGTCGAGCTCGAGCGCGGTGCCGTCGTATTCCACCGCGCCGTCGTTGGGGTTCTGGATGCGCAGCTTGACCGCCAGCCGCAGCTCCAGGCCCTGGCCTTCGGCCGGCTCGATGCCGACGACCTCGACGCGCAGCGGGTCGCGCCCGGGCATCGCGGCGCAGGCGGCGAGCACCATCACGGCCATCAGCATCAGGAATCGGGCGAGCAGCGGGCGCAGGCTCATGGATCGGTCTCCTTGCGAGGTTTGCAGGACGCAGTATGCCGCCCGGCAGTGACGCCGAGTGACAGCTTGATTCAATGCAACACGGCCCGCTCTGGCGGGACTAGGATCGATGCGTCCCCCGAAGAGGTCGTGCCATGAAGTCGCTGAAAGCCGCGTTGAACACCCCGCCGGAGCCCGGCTTCGACGAAGCATCGTTGGCCGACACGTCGCTGCCCGACAGCGGCTCCGTGGTGCGCCACCCCGACGGCTACTACTGGCTCGCGCCCGATGGCCACCAGCAGTTCGGGCCTTTCGCTACCGCCCAGGAGGCGCTGGACGACATGAATGCGGCCGGCGAGGAGAGCATCGAACCCGGCGAGACGCTGCAGGAGGCCGAGCAGGAGCTCGGCCTGGCCGACTGGGTGGATGCCGACACGGGCGAACTCGCCGAGCAGAACGGCACGCGCATCGAGGATCACTGACGCAGCGTTTCGGCGAGTGCCTCGCAGCGCGAGGCCAGCGTGGCTGCGTCGCAGTCGGTAGGCAGGCGCTGGGCGGATTCTTCGTCTGCCACCGGCTCGCGGATGCCGAGCTGGAAGGCGAGCACCTCGAGCGTGGCGTCGGAGGCGTCGTGTCCCGCGGCCATGCGCCGCGCGATGCGCTCGCGCAGCACCGGCCTCGGCGCCGTGCACTCGACCAGCACGAAGCGCGCGCCTTCGGCCGCGGCCATCGCCCGCAGTTCGTCGCGCTCGGGGCGACGCAGCGCGGCCGCGTCGACGATCACGTTCAGGCCGGCGCGCAGCAGCGCCTGCGCGAGCGACAGCAGACGCGCGTAAGTGCGGGTGTTCATCGCCCGGCTGTAGAGCTGCCGCGCCTGCTCGGCGGTCGGCCTCGCGGTGCTCGCCACGCCGGCCAGGCGCTTGCGCTCCACGTCCGAGCGGATGCGCACCGCGCCCAGCGGCTGCAGCAGCGCCAGCGCCACCGTGCTCTTGCCCGAGCCCGAGAGGCCACAGCTCAGCACCAGGTTCGGTGTCGCCTGCCGCAGCTGCGACAGCGCGCCGGCCACGCGCAGGTCGCGCGCCAGCGCCGCCCGCGCCGCGGCGCGCGCGGCTTCGTCGCCGGCCTGGCCCAGCCGCAGCGCCGCGACCTGCGCGCGCACCAGCGCACGGTAGACCGCGAAGAAGGGCAGCAGCGCCAGGCCGCCGTAGTCGCCGGTGTGCTCGGCGTAGCCGCTGGCGAAGCGCCAGGCCTGCCGCGGCAGGCCATGGCGCCACAGGTCCATGAAGGTGAACGCCACGTCGGCCATCGTGTCGGTGTGGCGCAGCGCCGCATTGAACTCGATGCCATCGAAGGGCAGTGGCTCGCCGTCGACGCGAACGATGTTGCCCAGGTGCAGGTCGCCGTGGCCTTCGCGCACGAAGCCCTGCGCACGGCGCAGCGCGAGCAGCGGGGCGATGCGCGCGAACTCCTGCGCCGTCCAGCCGCGCAACGCGGCCGGTGCCTCGCCACCGAGTGCGTCGAAGTTGGCCCGCGCCCAGCCGAGCACGGCCTGCGGGTCGCCATAGGCGGCGGGCGAGGCCGGCAGCGCCTCGTGGAACGAGGCCACGCGTGTGGCCAGCGTTTCGACTAACGCGTCGGTCAGTTCGCCGCGCGTGGCCAGCCGGTCGAGCAGGCCGTCGTTGTCGAAGCGGCGCATGCGCAGCAGCCAGTCGATCGGCTCGCCGGGCTCGTCGGCGCGGCCGAAACGCGCCTGCGCGGCCGGGCCGAACACCGGCAGCACGTCGAGGTAGAGCTGCGGCGCGGTGCGGCGGTTCAGGCGCAGCTCTTCCTCGCAGTCGACGCGGCGTCGCTCGGCAGTGGAGAAGTCGAGGAAACCCAGCGCGAGCGGCTTGCGCAGCTTGTAGGCGAAGTCGCCGGCCAGCAGCAGCGTCGAGATGTGGGTCTCGATGCATTCGGTGCCCGCGCCCAGCGCGGACTGCAGTGCGGCCACGAGCGCGTGGTGGGCCTCGAGCTGGGGGTCGCGGGTGCTCACCCGCACGAGCTTACAGGCCGAGCCGCGTGTAGCGCGCCACGATGCCGGCGAACTGCGTCGGCCATTGACGCAGCGCAGCGTCCTCGCCGTCGAACACGTCCTTCAGGAAGGCCAGCGACAGCGCGCGGGTCGCCTCCTTCACCTTCGGGTTCAGCGACATGCCGCCGGTGCCGCTGCGGTCGGTGAACATGCTGTGCGAGCCGCCGGTGAACACCGCCAGCGCCTTGCGCGGGCCGCCGGTGGCGTCGAACACCGCCACGCGGTCGGTCGCGCCGGAGTAGTAGCCCGGGATGCGGATGATGTCTTCGGTGCAGGTCACGTGCAGCGTGGGCACGGTGATGCCGGCCAGGATCTTCGACGGGTCGGTCTCGCCGTAGAAGGGCGGCGCCGACAGGATGATCGCTGCCTTGATGCGCGGGTCGCGGAAGTCCAGCCGCTGCCCGGCGCGCTCGACTTGCGCGCCGGCGGCCAGCAGCGTGGTGTTGGCGCCGTAGGAATGCCCGGCTGCGACGATGCGGTCGGCATCGATGCGCGAGGCCAGCGGGCCGGCGAGCAACTGGTCGAGTGCGAAGTGCATGTCGAGCACGCGCGCGATGGCCTCCTTGTCCTGCGCGGCGTCGCGCAGCCGGCCGACCAGGCCGAACGGGTTGCCGGCCCACAGGTTGCGGTCGCTGCCCACGTGCTGCAGGTGCAGGCTGGCGTAACCCTGGCTGGCCCAGTAGCGGCCGAGGTAGCTGTAGCCCATGCGCGAGCCGCCGATGCCGTGCGAGAACACCACCAGCGGCACCGGCTTGCCGGCCGCAGCGCCGTCGGGCAGGTACAGGCGCACCGGCACCGAACGGCCACGCGATTCATCGCGCCAGTCGAAATCCATCGTGCCGAAGGGCACGCCGGCCAGTTCGGCCGGGGCCGAAGCGGCCGGTGCGGGGATCGGGCTGTCGGCGCGTGCCGCCGGCGCGGCCAGTGCGGCCGTGAGGCACAGGGCGGTGAGGGTGCGGATCGACGGCATGTCGGTTCTCGTAAAGGGGCTCAGTGACGATCCGCCGGGCCGGGCGAAGTTCCGCCGGCCCCGGCCGGCGCCGGGGTGTCGGCGGCGGTGCGGTGGCGGTGCGCGTGTCGGCCGACCCACTGCACCACGTCGTCAACGAAGGTGAAGACCACGGGGATGACCAGCAGGCTGAGGAAAGTGCTGGTGATCAGGCCACCGATCACGACGATGGCCATCGGCGAGCGGAAGCTCGGGTCCACGCCCAGGCCCAGCGCGATGGGCATCATGCCCGCGCCCATCGCGATGGTGGTCATGACGATCGGCCGCGCGCGCTTGCGGCAGGCGTCGAGCAGCGCGTCCCAGCGGTTCAGGCCGTGGTCGCGCCGCGCCAGGATCACGTAGTCGATGAGCAGGATCGAGTTCTTCGTCGCGATGCCCATCAGCATGATCAGGCCGATCATCGACGGCATCGACAGTGCCGTGCCGGTGAGGAACAGCGCCAGGAACGCGCCGGGCACCGACAGCACCAGCGCGGCGAGGATGGTCACCGGCTGCACGAAGTCCTTGAACAGCAGCACCAGCACGATGTAGATGCACAGGATGCCGGTGGCCATGGCCAGGCCGAAGCTGTCGAACAGCTCGCCCATGGCCTCGGCGTCGCCCACCGAGGTGGTGATCACGCCGGCGGGCAGCTTCTTCAGGCTGTCCAGCTCGAAGGCGCGCTTCTCGACCTCGCCCAGCGGCTGGCCGTTCAGCTCGATCTCGAAGTTCACGTTGCGCAGCCGGTCGTAGCGCGCGATCTCGGCCGGGCCGGAGTCGATCGCCAGCGTCGCCACGTTGGACAGCGGCACCGGGCCGCGCGCGCCGGGCACCGGCAGGCGCGACAGCAGGTCGAGGTCGCCGCGCGCCTCGTCGGCCAGCTTCACCACCACCTGCACCTGGCGCTGGCTGAGGTTGAGCTTGGCCAGGCCCTGGTCGTAGTCGCCGTTGGTGGCGATGCGCAACGTGTCGGCAATGGCCGACGAGGTCACGCCGAGATCCGCGGCGCGCGCGAAGTCGGGCCGCACGATCAGCTCGGGGCGCACCAGGCTGGCGGTGGACGTCACCGCGCCGATTCCGGGGATGGTGCGCAGCTCGCGCTCCACCTTGGCAGCGTGTTCGCCCAGCGCCCGGCCGTCTTCGCCGGCGAGCACCAGCACGTACTTCTCGCTCGATGCGCCCAGGCCCACCTTGACGCGCGCGCCCGGCAGCACGGCGACGGCGTCGCGCAGCTGCGATTCCAGGTCCTGCTTGGACAGGCCCGGCCGGTCGTTGCGGTGCGTCATGTTGATCGTCAGCACCGCCTTGCGCACTTCGGGCAGGCCGCCGCCGGCGAAGGGGTCGGAGCCGGCCGCGCCACCGCCGATGGCGGTGTAGACGAGCTTGACGTGCGGGTTCTTCTGCACGAGCTCGCGCGCCTGCTCGGCCGCGGCATAGGTTTCCTTCAGCGTGCTGCCCGGCGGCAACGTCACCGTCACCTGCGTCTGCGACAGGTCGTCGGGCGGGATGAAGCCGGTGGCCAGCAGCGGCACCAGCGCGAAGGAGCCGAAGAAGAACACCGCGGCACCGACCAGCGTGAGGAAGCGGTGCTTCAGGCACCACTTCGCCCAGGCCATGTAGATGGACAGCCAGCGCGGCTCGCGCTCTTCGTGCTTGGGCGCCTTCAGGATGTAGGCGGCCATCATCGGCGTCAGCATGCGCGCGACGACGAGCGAGAAGAACACCGCGATCGCTGCCGTCCAGCCGAACTGCACGAAGAACTTGCCCGGGATGCCGGCCATGAAGGCGGTGGGCAGGAACACGGCGATCAGCGTGAAGGTGGTGGCGATCACCGCCAGGCCGATCTCGTCGGCAGCTTCCATCGCCGCCTGGAACGGCGTCTTGCCCATGCGCAGGTGGCGCATGATGTTCTCGATCTCGACGATCGCGTCGTCGACCAGGATGCCGACCACCAGCGACAGCGACAGCAGCGTCACCACGTTGATCGTGAAGCCCATCAGGTGCATCACGAAGAAGGTCGGGATCGCCGACAGCGGCAGCGCCACCGCCGACACGAAGGTGGCGCGCCAGTCGCGCAGGAACAGCCACACCACCAGCACGGCCAGCGCCGCGCCCTCGTAGAGCAGCTTCATCGAGCCGTCGAAGTTCTCCTCGACCGGGTCGACGAAGTTGAAGGCCTCGGTGATGGTGATGTCCGCGTGCTCGGCCTTGAGCTTGTCCAGCGTGGCGCGCACGTCGCGCGTCACCTCGATCTCGCTGGCGCCGCGCGAGCGCACGATCTCGAAGCCGACCACCGGCTTGCCGTTGAGCAGCGCAGCCGAGCGCGGCTCGGCCACGGTGTCGTGCACCTTGGCGACCTGGTCGAGGCGAATGCGCCGCCCGTCGGAGAGAGCCACTTCCATGGCCGCGAGTTCTTCGGCCGACTGCACGGTGGCGATGGTGCGCACCGACTGCTCGGCGCCGCCGAGGTCGGTGCGGCCGCCGGAGGCCTCCTGCTGCACCTGGCGAAGCTGGCGCGAGATGTCGGCGGCGGTGGCGTTCAGCGCCAGCAGCCGTGCCGGATCGAGCTCGACACGCACCTCGCGCGTCACGCCGCCCACGCGCGACACCGCGCCGACGCCTCGCACCGACAGCATCGCCTTGGTGACCTGGTTGTCGACGAACCAGGACAGCGCCTCGTCGTCCATCTTCTGCGAGGCGACGGTGTAGGTGAGGATGGGCGTGCCGGCGAGGTCGACCTTCCTGATGACCGGGTCGCGCAGGTCGGCGGGCAGGTCGGAGCGCACGCGCGAGACGGCATCGCGCACGTCGTCCACCGCTTCCTGGGTGGACTTCTCCAGGCGGAACTCGGCCGTCAGCGTGGCCGTGCCGTCCTGGATGGTGGCGTACATGTGCTTGAGGCCCTGCACGGTCGCCAGCGAGTTCTCGATCTTGCGCACCACCTCGGTCTCGAGCTGCCCCGGCGAGGCGCCGGGCAGCGAGGCGGTGACGGTGACCATCGGCAGGTCGATGTCCGGGAAGTTCTGCACCTTCATCGCCCGGAAGCCCAGCAGGCCGGCGAGCGTGAGCATCACGAACAGCAGGATCGACGGTGTCGGGTTGCGGATCGACCAGGAGGAAACGTTGATTGCCATGGCCGGCTCCTTACTTCGACGCGGTCTTCTGCGTCGGCACGGCGGCCGGGGACGCCTCGACCACGCGCACGGTGTCGCCGTCGCCGAGGAAGCCGCCGCCCGCGGCGACCACGCGCGCGGCCTTGTCCAGCCCGCCGGTGATCTCGATGCGGTCGGCCCAGCGCCGGCCAATCGTCACCTTGGTCTGCGTGACCTTGGCGTCGGGGCCGACGCGCAGCACGTAGCTGAAGCCGTCGCGCAGCACCACGGCGCTCTGCGGCAGCGACAGGCCCTGCGCGTTGCCGATCTCGAACTCGCCGCGCGCGAACATGCCGGCGCGCGCCGAGCCGGGCTGCGGCAGGTCGACGTAGACGATGCCGTTGCGCGTGGCCGGGTCGACCGTGGGCGCGACCATGCGGATCTTGCCGACGATGGCGCCGCCGCCGGCCGTGGTGACGCTGGCCGGTGTGCCGGCCTTGAGCTGAACAAGCTCGGCCGCCGGTACTTCGGCGCGCCACTCGAGGCGCCCGCCGCGGATCAGGCGGAACAGCTCCTGCCCGGCCGGCAGCACCGCACCGACGGTGGCGCTGCGCGCCGAGATCACGCCGTTGTCGGGCGCCAGCACCCGCGTCTGCGCCAGGCGCAGCTGCTGTGTCTTCGCGGCGGCGCGTTGCGCTTCCAGCCGTGCCTGCGCGGTGCGTTCGGCGGTGAGGTACTGGTTGATCTGCTGCGCCGACAGCGCACCGGTGGTCTGCAGCTCGCGGGCACGTTGCGCGTTCGCGGCGGCTTCGGCCAGCGTGGCCTCGGCCTCGGCGACGGCGGCGCGGGTCTGCGCCAGCTCGGCGCTCATGGTGTCGGCGGCGAAGGTGGCGAGCACCTGGCCGCGCTTGACCACGTCGCCGACGTTCACGCGCACCTCGGCCAGCCGCAGGCCGTTGGCCTCGGTGCCGACGCTGGCTTCCTGCCAGGCGGTGATGTTGCCGTTGGCGTTGATCTTCACCGGCACGTTGGCGGTCTGCGGCGTGGTGACGGTGACGGTCAGCGCGGGCTTGACCGGTGCGGAGGCGGCGGGCTTGTCGGCCGCGTAGACGCTGACGGTGATCAGCGCGGCGGCCAAGGCCACGGCCAGCGGCGTGGCGACGAGGAGCAGTCGGGTCGAGGTGGGCATGGTGTTCATCTCGGTGTCGCCGCGAGCCTTATGGGCCGTGGGCGGGTGTTCAGGGGGTGAGTCAGCTGCGGGGGTTCGGGGCGGCGGCTTCTGCCTGCGCCGGGTCGGCGGGCGTCCAGCCTCCGCCGAGGGCGCGGTACAGCGAGATCCAGGCGGCGACGCGTTCGCGCTGCAGCTCGATCAGTGCCGACTGCGCGGCCACCGCGGTGCGGCGTGCGTCCTCCAGCTCGAACAGGCTGGCCAGGCCGCCGCGGTAGCGCGATTCGACGGCGCGGTAGGAGCGCTCGAAGCCTTCGGCGGCAGTGCGCGCATCGTCGCCGCGGCCGGCGGTGCTCTGCAGCGCGACCAACGCTTCCTCGACTTCGCGCACGGCGGTGCGCAGGCTGGCGGCGTAGCCCACCGCCGCGGCGTCGTAGCGCGCCTGCGCCGCGTCGGCGTTGGCGCGTCGCACACCGCCATCGAAGATCGGCAAGCTCACGCTGATCGGGCCGATGCTCCAGACGGTGCCGCTGGTGCTGACGCCGCCGCTCTCGAACCGAGACGGCGTGATGTTGCCGGCCAGCGCGACGCGCGGGTAGCGCTGGGCGCGGGCCTGCGCCGCATCGGACGCGGCGGCCGCCAGTTCACGCTCGGCGTTGGCGAGGTCGGGGCGCTGGGCGAGCACCCGCGCCGGCACCTGGGCGACGCCGATCTGCGGCGGCTGCGGCAGCTGCGCGCGCCCCGCCTGCAGCTTGGCACGCAGGTCCGGCTCGGCCAGCGCGGTCATCGCGACCAGCGACTTGACTGCCAGGTCGCAGGCTGCGCGTTGCTGCGTGAGCGAGGCGTTGCCTTGCGCGGCGCTGGCGCGTGCCAGGTCGGCGCTGGCCGGAGCCTGGAAGCCGGCCTTCGCGGCCAGCTCGGTCAGGCGCGCGGTCTCGGCGCGCGAAGCGGCGTCGAACTCGGTCTGCGCCAGCTGCGCTTCGCAGGCGCGCAGCGCGAGGTAGCTCGACGCCGTCTCCGCGGCCACCGAGATGCGTGCGTCGTGCCAGAGCGCCTGCGCGCCTTCCAGGCGCGCCTGGGCGGCATCGCGCCCGGCGCGGTTCGCGCCGAACAGGTCGAGCTCCCACGCCGCTTGGAGGCCTGCGCCGGCACTCGTGCCGATCGGCGCAGCGAGATCGAAGCGGCCGCGCGAGGCGCTGGCGCTGGCGTCCAGCGTCGGGCCGAGCGCGGCGCCGCCGGCCACGCGAGCGGCGCGCGCCTGCTCGATGCGCGAGCGGGCGGAGGCGATGGTCGGGCTGGCGGTCTGCGCCGATTCGATCAGCTGGGCCAGCAGCGGGTCGTTGAACTGCTGCCACCAGCGCTTGAGCTCGGCGGCGGGGTCGGATGCCGGCAGCGGCACCTGCCACTGAGTGGCCGGGGCGGGCGGCGCGGCGGGTGTCGTCGCCGGTGCCAAGCTGGCGCAGCCGGCCAGCGCGAGGGCCGTCAGCAGTGCAGCACCGGCGGCGCGGCGGGGAATCGGTGGAGTCGGTTCGTTCATGTTGTTTGTTCTCCCTGTCGATTGCGGCCCGGTCAGCCGGTGCTTCGGCGCCGCTGCACCTCGGCCGCGACCATGGCCTCGGCGTACATCACCAGCCTTTCGAGCCAGCGGTCCAGCGCATCGGGCGTGGCGTTCAGGTTCGGCGCCAGCGCGTCGGTGACGTCGCGTCCCACGTGCAGGTGCACGCCGAGCGCTGCCACGCAGACCGCCAGGCGCTGGATCTCGTCGTCGGGACGCGCGACGCCGACATGCCGGCACAGCACCTCGACCAGCGCCTCGTGCATCGGCCGGATGCCCTTGTCGATCTCCTCGGCCCACAGGCCGGTGGGCTCGAGCATTTCGCGCATGTGCAGCTTCATGCACAGCGTGGTCAGCTCACCCTGCTTGAGCGGCTCGATCAGGCCGATGTACAGGCCGCGCAGCGCGTCGCGCAGGCTGAGCTGCGCACCGCCGAAGCGCTCGATCTCTTCTTCCGGCGCCGACTGCAGCTCGAAGAACACGGCGCGGTACAGCCCGGCCTTGTCGCCGAAGTAGTACTTGATGGCCGCCAGGTTGGTGCCGGCGGCTTCGGCGATCTCGCGTGTCGAGGTCTTGGCGAAGCCCTGCTGCGCGAACAGTGCGAGTGCGGCATGCAGCAGGCGCTCGCGCGACTGTTCGCCATCGCTGCGCGGCGCGCGGGGGCGGGCGGGGTTGATCTCGATCATGGCCGCGATGCTAGCAAGTAAATCAAACGACCGATTTACTTGAGACCTTAATGACCGAGTGGTCAGCATGGACATCGGGTTGACCCTAGGGGGTTCGCAGGGCCGCCATGCTGACAGATCCCTGCTGACAACGTCGTGTCAGCAGGGGTGGGCGCTCACATGGCGGTCACAGGGGCAGGCTGGCCTGCCGCGGCGGGGCGCTGACGCGGCGCATCAGCACCGAGTGCGGCACGTAGCCGCGCGACTCCAGGTTCCAGCCCTCGGTGGCCTGGGCGGTGGCGATCTGGGCGAAACGCTGGGTGCCCAGGTGGCGGGCGGCGGCGCGGGCCAGCACGGCCTCGCACTGCGCCGGCGTGACCAGCCGGGCGAAGGCGGTCCAGCGCTTCATCACCAGCGGGTTGCGCCAGGCATCTTCCAGCGCCCAGCGGGCGCGCTGGGGTTCGTCGGTGCGGCCGGCCTCCAGCACACGCGGCAGCAGGGCGTGGAAGAACATCTGGAACGCGCGCCGCGCGGGCTTGCCGGGCAGCAGCACCTCGAAGCGGGCGATGCGCTGGCTCCAGCCTTCTGTCAGCAGCTGGCGGCTGACGAAGGCCTGCAGCGCCTGGATGGGGTTGAACAGCCGCAGCCGGTTCGGCGGCAGCACCAGCATCGGCAGCGCGGATGCCTCTTCGTGCGACAGCGGCTCGACGAAGCTGCACAGCACGGCCACGCGCGCCCATTGCGCGACGGTCAGGCCGCCTTCGCCCGCACTGTTGGCCGCCTCCATGTCGCGCACGAAACGCAGCGCGTCGCGAAAGCCGTGCGCCGCCTTGGCGTGGTTGGCCTTGGTGCTCATCACCGCCAGGTTGCCGGCGGCGTAGCCGGCGTCGTTGCGCACCCGGTCGACCGAGGCGTCGGTGGACTCCAGCGTGGCGGTGGACAGCGCCACCCGCGTGATGGGGCAATGGCTCACCTCGATCTGCTGCAGGTGGTTGGGCGTGACCTGCACCAGCTCGACGCTGCGCCCGCGCAGCCAGGCATGCAGGCGCAACTGCAGCCACTTGCGCACATGGCGCGTGGCCAGCAGCGTGCGCGTGCCGAAGGCGGCCTGGCCGGCGAGCAGGCCGTGGCGCAGGCTGGAGGGTTCCTGGTCGTAGGGCGCCGGCGGCGTCAGGCCGTGGTGGGCGTAGTCCCAGCCGAGTTCGAAGCCGATGTGCTCGTGCGCGGTGAGCGTGCTGCCCAGGGGCAGGTCGTGGGTCAATTCGGTCGTCATGGCGGTTCTCGCAGTGGCGCCGCGGGCTGCGGCATGGAAGGCAGTGTTCCGGCCGGGTGGCTCAACACGTGAGCCACCTGGGCGCCGCGAACTCGGGGTAAGCTCGCACCCGCTGGCTCATCTGGTGAGCCACCCATACTCCAGACAGCCGCATGGACCGCACCGAACGCTTCTACAAGATCGAGCTGCTGCTGCGCAGCCGCGGCAGCGTCAGCTTCGCCGTGCTGCGCGAGGAGCTCGACGTGTCGCCGGCCACGCTCAAGCGCGACCTGCAGTACCTGCGCGACCGCCTGAACGCGCCGATCGTCTACGACGCCTTCGACAACGGCTACCGCTTCGACGCCGCCGCCACGCGCGGCGAGCGCCACGAGCTGCCGGGCATGTGGTTCAGCGAGAACGAGATCCACGCGCTGCTGACCATGCACCAGTTGCTCGCCGGGCTCGACGACGATGGCGTGCTGTCGCGCCACCTTCAACCCATGCTCGAGCGGCTGCAGGGCATGCTCGGTGCCGACGCCGCCGAGTCACGCGAGCTGATGCGCCGCATCAAGGTGATCGGCACGGCGCGGCGGCGCGTGCCCAGCCGCTGGTTCGAGCTGCTCGGCAGCGCGCTGGTACAGCGCCGGCGCCTCTGGCTGCGCTACTTCAAGCGCAGTGACCGGCGCGAGAGCGAGCGCGAGGTATCGCCGCAGCGTCTGGTTCACTACCGCGGCACCTGGTACCTGGACGCCTGGTGCCACGCCAGCGACGGCCTGCGCCGCTTCGCACTCGACGCCGTGCGCGAGGCGAAGCTGCTCGACACCAAGGCGAAGAACGTGCCGGTGCGCGAGCTCGAGGCGGCGCTGGACGCGGGTTACGGCATCTACGGCGGCGGCGACACCAAGGTGAAGTGGGCCACGCTGCTGTTCGACGCCGACGCGGCACAGTGGGTCGCCAGCGAGGAGTGGCACCCACAGCAGAAGTCCCGGCATCTGCCCGACGGCCGCTACGAACTGCAGGTGCCCTACGCCGACGCGACCGAGCTGACGATGGACATCCTGCGCCACGGCGACAGCGTGACGGTCGCCGGTGACAAGGCCCTGGCCGCCGCAATCGCCCAGCGCCTGAAGAGCGCGCTGTCGCGCTACGCTTGAGGCTTCTCAAGGAGATACCCATGAAGGCCATCTGGAACGGCGTGGTCATCGCCGAAAGCGACGACACCGTGGTGGTGGAAGGCAACCACTACTTCCCCGAGAACAGCCTGAAGCGCGAGTACGTCAGCTTCAGCAACCACCGCACGAGCTGTCCCTGGAAGGGCCAGGCGCACTACTACAGCCTGTTCGTCGACGGCGACGTCAACCCCGACGCCGTCTGGTACTACCCCGAGCCCAGCGAAGCGGCGCGCGAGATCAAGGGCCGGGTCGCGTTCTGGAAGGGTGTGAAAGTCACCGAGTGACAAACCGGCGCGGCCGGCTAGCATGGTTCTTGCGGCGGCGACCGGCTGCCGAAACCCTCCTGCACAAAGGATCCAAGCCCATGCGCAACTTCGCTCTCGCCACCCTCGCTGCCGCCTGCGCCCTGCCGCTGGCCGCGCAAGCCCAGTCCACGCTCGACAAGGCCAAGGCCAGCGGCGCCATCACCGTGGCCTACCGCGAGTCGTCGATCCCGTTCAGCTACCTCGACGACAAGGCCCAGCCGGTGGGCTTCGGCTGGGAGATCTGCGGCAAGATCGTCGACGAGGTCAAGAAGGCCACCGGCCGCGCCGACCTGAAGGTCACCACCCAGGCGGTGACCTCGGCCAACCGCATCCCGCTGCTGGTCAATGGCACCATCGACATCGAGTGCGGCTCGACCACCAACAACAGCGAGCGCGCCAAGCAGGTCGCCTTCGCCACCAACTACTTCTACACCGGCACGCGCTTCCTGGTGAAGGCAGGCACGCCGGTGAAATCGCTGAACGATCTGAAGGGCAAGCAGGTGGTGTCGACCACCGGCACGACCAACTTCAAGATCATCCGCAACCTCAATGAAGAGCAGAAGCTCGGCATCGACCTGCTCGGCGCGAAAGACCACGCCGAGTCGGCGCTGATGGTGCAGACCGGTCGCGCCGTCGCCTTCGCGATGGACGACATCCTGCTCTACGGCCTGAAGGCCAGCTCGCAGAACCCCGCCGAACTGGCCGTGGTGGGCGAGGCGATCCAGGTCGAGCCCTACGCGATCATGCTGCGCCGCGACGACCCGTCGTTCAAGAAGCTGGTCGACGACACGCTGGCCAGCCTGATGAAGAGCGGCGAGTTCGACAAGCTCTACAAGAAGTGGTTCGAGTCGCCGATCCCGCCCAAGGGCATCAACCTGCAGGCGCCGATGAGCCAGGAGCTCAAGGACAACATGAAGGCGCTGTCGGACAAGCCGGCGACCTGATCACAAGTGCGGGCGGGGGCAGACATGGCGGCGATCGTCGACGACCTGTCTCGCCACCCGCAGCACGTCGAGTTCGTTGCCGGCCTCGTCTGGCGCGAGTTCTGGGCGGACGTGAGGGGCGGCATGACCCAAGCCGAACTCGCCGACGCCTTCGGCGGGCGCGCCGCGCCGGGGCGCGTGCTCGCCAGCCTGATTGCGCTGGAAGGCTCGGACGACGCCACACCGCTGGGCTGCGTGCACCTGATCGACAACGACGACGACTCGCTGCCCGAGCTCTATCCCTGGCTCGCCGCGATGGTGGTGGTGCCCGAGCGGCGCGGGCAGGGCATCGGCTCGATGCTGGTGAAGGCGATGGCCCGGCAGGCGGCGCGACTGGGCTTCGAGCAGCTCTGGTTCGGCACCGACGGGCCGGGCTTCTACGAGCGCCTGGGTGCCGTGAAGCACCTGCAGCGCGGCGCCGATTTCTGGATCATGAAGCTGCCCTTGGCCGCCTCAGAGTGACGCGGCCAGCCGCGTGCCCTGGTCGATGGCGCGCTTGGCGTCGAGCTCCGAGGCCTCGTGCGCGCCGCCGATCAGGTGCACCGGCACACCGGCCGCGCGCAGCGGCGCCTCCAGCTCGCGCAGCGGCTCCTGCCCGGCGCAAAGCACGATGGTGTCGCACTCGATCAGCTGCCCGTCCTGGCGCTTCTCGCCGTAGGTGACGAACAGGCCCTGCGGGCCGATGCGCTCGTAGTTCACGCCGCCGATCATCTCCACCTGCTTCATCTGCAGTGCCGCGCGGTGGATCCAGCCGGTGGTCTTGCCCAGGCCCTTGCCGAGCTTGCCGGCCTTGCGCTGCAGCAGCGTGACCTTCCTTGCCGGTGCGGCCGGCTGCGCGCGCACCACGCCGCCGCGCACCGTGGCCGGGTCGGCCACGCCCCATTCGGCCAGCCACTCGGGCAGGTTCAGCGTGGGCGAATGGCCGGCGGCCGTGACGAGGAACTCGGCGACGTCGAAGCCGATGCCGCCCGCACCGACCACCGCGACGCGCTCGCCCACCGGCTTGCCGTGCAGCAGCACGTCGATGTAGCTGAGCACGTTGGCGCCGTCCTGGCCGGGGATCTTCGGGTCGCGGGCGACCACGCCGGTGGCCAGCAGCACAGCGTCGAACTTCTGCGCGACCAGCGTGGCGGCGGTCGCGCGCGTGTTCAGGTTCAGGCGAACGCCGGTCTGCTCGAGCCGGCGCGCGAAGTAGCGCAGCGTTTCGCTGAACTCCTCCTTGCCCGGGATCTTCTTCGCCATGTTGAACTGGCCGCCGATCTGCGCCGCCGCGTCGAACAGGTGCACCTCGTGGCCGCGCTCGGCGAGCGTGGTGGCCGCCGCCAGGCCGGCTGGTCCGGCGCCGACCACGGCAAAGCGCTTCTTCGCCGCCGTGCGCTGCAGGATCAGCTCGGTCTCGTGCCCGGCGCGCGGGTTGACGAGGCAGCTGGCGATCTTCAGCTGGAAGGTGTGGTCGAGGCAGGCCTGGTTGCAGGCGATGCAGGTGTTGATGTCGCTGTTGCGCCCGGCCTTCGCCTTGGCGACGAAAGCGGGATCGGCGAGCAACGGGCGCGCCAGGCTGACCATGTCGGCGCAGCCGTCGGCGAGGATCTGCTCGCCCACCTCGGGCATGTTGATGCGGTTGCTGGTGACCAACGGGATCGTGAGGCCCGCAGCGCGAAGTTCCTCGCGCATCTTCTTCGTCACCCAGGCGAAGGCGCCGCGCGGCACGCTGGTGGCGATGGTCGGGATGCGTGCTTCGTGCCAGCCGATGCCGGTGTTCAGAAGGGTCGCGCCCGCGGCCGTGACGGCCTTGGCCAGCGTCACCACCTCGGGCCAGGAACTGCCGTCGGGAATGAGGTCGAGCATCGACAGGCGGTAGATGAGGATGAAGTCCTTGCCCACCGCCTCGCGCACGCGCTGCACGATCTCCACCGGCAGGCGCATGCGGTTCTCGTAGCTGCCGCCCCATTCGTCGCTGCGCTGGTTGGTGTGGGTGACGAGGAACTGGTTGATGAAGTAGCCCTCGCTGCCCATCACCTCGACGCCGTCGTAGCCGGCCTCTCGGGCCAGCTTCGCGCAGCGCACGAAGGCGCGGATCTGACGCTCGATGCCGCGCGCCGACAGTGCACGCGGTGTGAAAGGCGAGATCGGGCTCTGGATGCGCGAGGGCGCCACGCACAGCGGGTGGTAGCCGTAGCGGCCGGTGTGCAGGATCTGCAGGGCGATCTTGCCGCCCTCGGCGTGCACGGCGTCGGTGACTTCCTTGTGGCGCCGTGCGGCACCCGAGCTGGCCAGCATGCCGGCGAAAGGCTTGGCCCAGCCTTCGATGTTGGGCGCGAAGCCGCCGGTGACCATCAGCCCCACGCCCCCGCGCGCCCGCTCGGCGAAGAACGCGGCCATCGCCGGGAAATGCTTGCGGCCGTCTTCCAGGCCGGTGTGCATGCTGCCCATCAGCACGCGGTTGGGCAGCGTGGTGAAGCCGAGGTCCAGCGGGGCGAGGAGGTGGGGGTAGGCGCTCATCCCGGCATGCTAGCCGGGGCGCCGGGATCAGATGCCGAGGAGCTTCTTGGCTTCCCCGAGCGCCTTCATCGAGTCGTCGTGCTTGCCCGCCTTGTGCGCGGCCTCGCCGTCGGCGCGCAGCTGCTTGACCTTGGCGGCATCGGCGTCGGCCAGCTTGGGGTTGGTGGCGAGCTTGGCGTCGATCGCCTTCATCTCGTTCGGGCAGTTGTGCGCGAAGGCGGTGCCGGCGGCGAGCGCGAGCACAGTGGCCAGGAGAGCGTTCTTCATGGGACTTCCTTGTGTGGCAACGGCCGGAACGGGCCGTCGCGCGCAATCTATGCAGGCGAATCCCTGCCCGCAACAAGGAATCGTTACCGGATCTTGCCCAGCAGGGTCTCGACGTTGTCGAGCATGTGGCCGAGGTCGGCACGCGCGGCGGGCTTGTCGCCCAGGCGCGCCGACAGCTCCTGCTCCATGAAGCACACCGTCATGCGCACGTAGGCGCTGTCCAGCGCCTTGCGCACCGCCGACATCTGCCCGGCGATGGCCAGGCATTCCTCGCCCTCCTCGATCATGCGCTGGATGCCGCGCAGCTGGCCCTCGGCACGCTTGAGGCGGTTGAGCAGGTCGGTGCGGGTCTTCTCGTCGTTCAGGACGGACATGGTGCAGGCGTCCGGGGCGCGGGCGCCCTCGGGAGGTGTCGGTTGATGCGTCGACATTGTGCTTGAGCCGCGCTGGTCACGCAGCGGACGGTTGTGGCTTGATGGGAATCACCGGCGGCCCCTCGGGCACCAGCAGCGTGCCGGCACGCAGTCCGCGCAGCGTGGCCAGGGTCAGGCCGAGCATCACCAGCGAGGCCAGCGCCAGCAGCGCGAGCGACGGCACGGCGAGCCAGCGGCCCTCGGGCGTGTCGGACAGGCGCAGGCTCAGCACCGCCAGCGCGGCGAGCGGGAAGCTCATGCCCCAGTGCGGGATGCCGAAGGGCTGGTCGGTGATGCGCCGGGTCAGCGTGGCGGCCCACAGGGCCAGGAACAGCGCCATGCCCCACAGCATCCAGGCCAGCAGTGCGGGCGCGCCGAACTGCAGCGCCGCGACGCCGATCACCGCTGGCGGTGCGACGAAGATGAACAGCGTGGGCAGCAGCCGCTCCGGCAGCATGCCGGCCTGGCCGAAACGCACGAACACCAGCACCATCACCACCGGCCAGAACAGCAGACCGAGCCCGAACTGCGCCGCGGCCCAGGCGCCGTACCCCAGCGGGATGCCGGCCAGCGGCGCGAGCACGTTGCCGACGATGGGGATGAACAGCGCCGGGGTGATGCCGCCCCAGTTCCACGCCGCGGTGCCGGCAGCGGCCGTGGCGCGCAGCCAGCGCGACAGCACCCACAGCGTGACGGCGAACTGTGCCACCGAGGCGATCAGCCACAGCGCGCCCAGCCCCGGCACGCCCGGCCCGAAGTGCGCGACGCCCAGCGTGATCAGCAGCAGGGCCGAGATCGGGATGGCGGCGAAGAAGGCGTGGCGCACCGGGTGCTGCAGGTCCTCGAGCATGGCATCGTGATGGCGTTGCCAGCGCAACAGCAGCGCGGCAGCCAGCAGCGCGAAGACCAGCAGCGCGAAGGCGCCGGCCACCAGCGAGATGCCGGCAGCCATGTCGCCGAGCGCCGGCGTGGCGCGGTGCCAGGCCAGCGCCAGGCCGGACCAGCCCATCACGATGGCGAACCAGCCGGGCATCAGGTGCTTCAGGGGTGCGTGGTCGGTGCTCATGCCGGCTCCCTACTTGAGTACAGCGCCCTGCGCATCGATCACCTGCACGCGCACCGGGATGCCCTGCGCGATGCTCTGCGTGACGGTGCAGTAGCTCTCGAAGGTGCCCAGCACACGCTCGAGGTGCTCGAGCGCCTCGCCCGGCACGCCCAGCGTGAGGGTGGCCTGCAGGCCGAGCACGCGCACCCGGCCTTCGGCGTTGCGGCCCACCTCGGCGCTGACCTCGCACTGCAGTGGCTCGGGCTTCTGCTTGAACTTGCGCAGCGCGAACAGCAGCGAGTCGGACAGGCAGTTGCCCACCGCCGCGGCAAGCAGCTGCACCGGCGACGGGCCCAGGCCCTGGCCGAGCGGCGCGGGCTCGTCGGCGAGCAGCAGGGGCACGCCCGGGCCGAACTGCACGTCGAACTGGTAGTCCTGGCGCTGGGCCAGGCGCACGGTGACGGATTCGCTGGACATGGTGAGTCGCTCTTTCAGCGCGCGCAGCTCGGGCCGTCGTCCTTCATGCCGAGCTTCTTCAGCAGGATGCTGGGCGGGCAGAAGTTGGTGAAGCCGGACTGGAACAGGTTGAAGCCGACGAAGGCGGTGAAGGCGAGGAACCACTGGCTGACGAACAGCGGGCTGCCTTCGACGCCCAGCAGCAGCGAGAGCATGACGAAGAAGCCGGCCATGATGCGGATCACACGTTCGATGGTCATGAAGATCTCCTTGAGGTTAAGCGGGTGAGGGTTCGTGGCGGCGCCGGTACAGCGCGAAATAGAGCACCGGGATGACGATCAGCGTCAGCAGCGTGGAGACGAAGATGCCGAAGATCAGCGAGACGGCCAGGCCGTTGAAGATCGGGTCGTCGAGGATGAAGAAGGCGCCGATCATCGCGGCCAGGCCGGTCAGCGCGATCGGCTGCGCGCGCACCGCGGCGGAGCTGACCACCGCGTCCTTGAAGGCCACGCCTTGCGCCACCTGGAGCTCGATGAAGTCGACCAGCAGGATGGAATTGCGCACGATGATGCCGGCCAGCGCGATCATGCCGATCATCGAGGTGGCGGTGAACTGCGCGCCGAGCAGGGCGTGGCCGGGCATCACGCCGATGATGGTCAGCGGGATCGGCGCCATGATGACCAGCGGCGTCAGGTAGCTGCGGAACTGCGCCACCACCAGCAGGTAGATCAGGATCAGCCCGACGCCGTAGGCCGCGCCCATGTCGCGGAAGGTCTCGTAGGTGATCTGCGATTCGCCGTCCCACTTGACGGCGTACTGGCGGAACGGGTCGCTCGGCTGACGGATCCAGTACTCGCCCAGGCTGCCGTCGGACAAGCCGGCCAACTTGCCGCGGATGGCGAACAGGCCGTACAGCGGCGAGTCGACCAGCTTGCGATCGTCGCCGGCGAGGGCGCGCTCGCCGACATCGCCCATCACGTAGGACACGTGCTGCAGGTCCTTGGTGTAGCGCGGCTTGTCGATCACGCCGCGCTCGACGCGCACCAGCTCCGACAGCGGCACCAGCTGGCCGTTGCCCGAGCGTAGCGGCAGGGCGAGCAGGGCTTCCAGGCCGACCTGCTGCTCGGTGGGCAGCTGCAGCCGCACCGGCACCGGGTACTTGCTCTGGCCGTCGTGCAGCCAGGCCGGCTCGGCGCCCGACAAGGCGGCGTTGACGGTCTGGGCGATGCTGGCCACCGGGATGCCCAGCGTCTCGGCACGCTGGCGGTTCACGCGCAGCCAGGCGCGGGGCGCGTCGGCCGCCAGCGTGCTGTCGATGCCGACGATGTGGGCGGTGTCGCCGAAGGCCTTCATGACCTTCTGGGCGACCTGGATGCGCCCGGCTTCATCGGGGCCGTAGATCTCGGCGACCAGCGGTGCGAGCACCGGCGGGCCGGGCGGCACCTCGACGACCTTCAGGCGGGCGTTGTACTTGGCGGCGATGGCGTCGAGCGCCGGGCGAAGGCGCTGCGCGATGGCGTGGCTCTGTTCGTGTCGGTGCTTCTTGTCGACCAGGTTGACCTGCAGGTCGCCCTGTTCGGCGTCGGCGCGCAGGTAGTACTGGCGCACCAGGCCGTTGAAGGTGATCGGGCTGGCGGTGCCGGCGTAACCTTGCAGGTCGCGCACCTCGGGCTGCTTCGCCAAGTGGGCGCCGAGCTCCTGCAGCGTGGCGGCGGTGGTCTCCAGCGGCGTGCCGGCCGGCATCTCGACGACGAGCTGGAACTCGCTCTTGTTGTCGAAGGGCAGCATCTTCAGCACCACCCACTGCACCAGCGCCAGGCCCACCGACAGCATCAGCGCCGCCAGGATGCCGGCCAGCAGCAGCCAGCGCTTGCGGGCGCTGTCGAGCAGCGGCAGGAGCAGACGCTGGAAAAGGCGCTGCAGTTTGCCCGCGGTGGCCGACGGTGCGGCGGCGTGGCCCGGCGCATGCGACTTCATCAGCTTGAGCGCGAGCCAGGGCGTGACCGTGAATGCGATCGCCAGCGACAGCGCCATGCCCAGGCTCGAGTTGATCGGGATCGGGCTCATGTACGGGCCCATCAGGCCCGACACGAAGGCCATCGGCAGCAGCGCGGCGATCACTGTCAGCGTGGCCAGGATGGTCGGGCCGCCGACCTCGTCGACGGCCACGGGGATGATCTCGCGCAGCGGTCTGTCCGGCGTGAGCTGCTGGTGGCGGTGGATGTTCTCCACCACCACGATCGCATCGTCGACCAGGATGCCGATGGAGAAGATCAGCGCGAAGAGCGACACGCGGTTCAGCGTGAAGCCCCAGGCCCAGGAGGCGAAGAGCGTGGCGGTGAGCGTGAGGATCACCGCGGCGCCAACGATCACGGCCTCGCGGCGACCCAGGGCCAGGCCGACGAGCAGGATCACCGAGCCGGTGGCGAAGGCCAGCTTCTGGATCAGCTTGTTGGCCTTCTCGGCGGCGGTCTCGCCGTAGTCGCGCGTGATCGTCGCCTCGATGCCTTGCGGGAGCACGGTGTTGCGCAACTCGTCGACACGGGCGCGTGCCGCGCGCGACACGTCGACGGCGTTCTGGCCGGGCTTTTTGGTCACGGTGAGCGTCAGTGCGGGTTGCACCTGGCCGGCGCTGGCACCCGAGGCCGACACGCCGGGCGTGAACCAGACGTAGCGGGTCGGTTGGCGCGCACCTTCCTCGATGCGCGCCACTTCGGACAGGCGCACGGGTTTGCCGCCCGCCACGCCGACGATCAGCTCGCCCACGTCGGCGGCGGAACGCAGGAACTCGCCGGTCTCCACGGCCAGCATGCGCGCCGTGCTGCCTTGTTCGTCGAGCACGGCGCCGGCCGGCATGGATTGGTTGGCGGCCGCGAGCGTGGCCTGGAGGCGGGCGATGTCGATGCCGCGCTCGCGCAGGCGGCCGGGGTCGATCCAGACGTTCACCGCGCGGCCCGGGCCGCCGATGGTCTGCACCTCGCGTGCACCGGGCACGCGCTTGAGTTCGGCCTCCATCGTGTGGGCCACGCGCTCGAGTTCGGCGGCCGGCGTGCCTTCGCGTGCCCACAGCGTGACGGCGAGCACCGGCACGTCGTCGATGCCCTTGGGCTTGACCACTGGCGGCAGCACGCCCAGGTTGGCCGGCAGCCAGTCCTGGTTGGCGTTGAGCACGTCGTACAGGCGCACCAGCGCCTCGGTACGCGGCACGCCGACCTTGAACTGCACCGTCATGATCGCCATGCCGGGCCGCGCGACCGAGTAGGTGTGCTCGATGCCGGCGATTTGGCCGAGCACCTGCTCGGCCGGGCGCGCCACCATGTTCTGCACGTCGGCGCTGGACGCTCCGGGGAAGGCGATGAGCACGTTGGCCATCGTCACATTGATCTGCGGCTCTTCCTCGCGCGGCGTGACGAACACGGCGAAGGCGCCGAGCAGCAGCGCGACGAGGGCCAGCAACGGTGTCAGCGTGTGCGTCTGGAAGATCCGCGCCAGGCGGCCGGAGACGCCGAGCGGAGTGATGGAATCCGTGCTCACGGGCGGCACCTCAGTTCGCCGCCGGGCGGGCGCCCTGCAGACCGGCGCGCACCGGGTCGACGGCGACTCGCTCGTTGGCGGCCAGGCCCGCCAGCACGTCGACGCGGCCGGCGGCGGCAGGGCCGACGCGCACGGCGCGCAGCACGAAGCCGTCGCCCTGGGCCACGTACACCGCGGTCAGTTCGCCGCGGCGCAGCACCGCCTCGGCGGGGATGTTCGGGCGCGGCGTCGCGGAAACCGTCGGGGTCGGCATGCCGGAGGCGATCACGCGAATTGTCTGGCCGGGCCGTGAGGTGTTCGCCTCGGCCGGCAGGTCCAGGCGCCATTCCACAGTCTGCGACACCGGGTCGGCCGCGGGCAGCAGTTCGCGGGCGACCGGCTTCAGGCTGCGCCCGTCGGGCAGCTGCACCTGCACGTCGCGCGCGGCAGCCACCGCCGTGGCGCGCGAGGCCGGCACCTGCACGACGGCCCGCAGGCGGCCGGGTTCGTACAGGGTGACCAGCGCGCGGCCGGGCAGGGCCAGGTCGCCGGCTTCGACGTGCGTGGCCAGCACCACGGCATCGAACGGAGCCGACAGCTCGGCGAAACCCTGCGCCACGGTGGCCTGCGTGCGGGCCGCGCGGGCCTGTGCCAGGCCGGCCTGCGCCGCCTGGTGCTGGGTGCTGGCGGTGTCGACCGCCGCCTGGCTGACGAAGCCGCTCTTCTGCAGGTCGCGGTTGCGGGCCAGCGCCACCTCGGCATTGCGCGCTTCGGCCTGGGCCTGCGCCACCGCGGCGTCGCTGCGCGCCACGCCGGCACGCATGTCGCGGTCGTCGATGCGCACCAGGGTCTGGCCGCGCTTGACCGTGTCGCCCGCCTTGACGCGCAGCGCGAGCACGTTGCCGCCCACCTGCGCGGTGATCGTGACCTGGCGCACCGGCTGCAGAACGGCATCGAAGTCGGCCACGGCGCCTGCCGAAGCGGCGGAGGCGGCCACCGTGGGCACGGAGGTCTCGGGCGCGGCGGCAGCCAGCGACGGCGCGAGCAGCAGGACGAGCAGGGCGGCAAGAAGGGGCTTCATGGCAGCGTGGGGTTGCATACGGGGTGGAGTATATACCTGGTGGGGTATAGAAATCAAGCGGTTCGGCCGGACCGGCTACGCTGTGGCCATGGCCTTTGTCGACCCGCCCGTTGCCGTGCTGCCGCCGCTTGCCGGCTCGGCCGTGCACCAGCGGCGCTTGCGGGAAGTATGGCGCTCGGCCGGCTGGCCTTGCCAGGATCTGGTCGAGGCCGAACTGCTCGCCGCCGGCTTGCTGGAGCGGGTGCGCCAGCCCAGTGGCCACGAGACCCTGCGCGTGACCGACGCGGGCGTGGCTGCGCTGGCCGGTACGCTGCAGCGCAACCGCCTTCGGCGCGATGCGCACGAGGCCCTGGTCGAGCGCGTGGCGCGCGAGATGGCGCGCGCCGGTCGCATCGCCTGGCGCGGCCTGGGCCTGCGCGCGCAGGTCGGCGAAGGCGAGACCGCCCGCTGGGTGGTCGCGATGCCCGACGTGTTCTCGATCCGCCACACCACGGTGGAGGACTACCTCGAGCCGGTGGCGCACGAGATCAAGGTGACGCGCGCCGACCTGCTGTCGGACCTGCGCCACCCGCACAAGCGCCATGCCTACCGCGCACTGGCCGGCCAATGCTGGTACGTGCTGAAAGCGGGCATCGCGGCAGCGGACGAGGTGCCCGCCGAGTTCGGCGTGATGTTCGCGCTGCCCGGGGGCGAGCTGGACGTGGCGCGGCCGGCTCCACCACGCGCGATGAGGCTGCCGCTGGGCACCTGGATGGCGCTGGCACGGGCCACACCGGAGCCGGGGCCCGAAGGCGAAGAAGCACAGGCCTGGCTGGGCGGGCCGGCCGAAGAAGGGAAGTCATGAGCGGCTGGTGGTCGAAACTCTTTGGCGGCGCGAAGGCGCCCGATCCTCGGCCCGAGCCCTTGCCCGCGACGGCCGCGGCCGCGCCGTCGCGCGCCGCCGTGCCGGCACCGAGCTTCGGTGCGCGGCGCCCGCTGGTGGGCGCGAACGGCGAGCTGGCCGGCTTCGAGTTCCGCCTGGCCTCGTCGACCCAGCGCCGCATGCAGGAAGCCAGCGACGGCCCTGCCGCAGCGGCGCACGCGATCGCGCTGCTCTCGGCGATGCGCTCGACGCTGGCCGCCGGCCGCCACGCGCTGTGTGAACTGCCGGCCTCGCTGCTGGCGCGGCCGGCGGTGGCCGAGCAGGTGCCCGACGGGGCCTGGCTGGCCGTGACCGGCGCCTTCGAGCCGGGTGAGAGCCTCGCTGGCGCGCTGACGCAGTGGCGCACGCGTGGCGTGAAACTCGGTGCGGCCGACGGCGCGCCCGAGCCCCCTGGCGCCAGCTTCGTGCTGCTGCGCCCAGGCGCCGACGGGCTGAATGACGTGCTCAATGGCTGCGTGCGCTGGCAGCAGACCCAACCTGCGCGCACACGCGTGGCGGTGGATCTGCCTGGGGTCGAGGCCATCGAGCAGGCGCTCGAATGCGGCGTGGCGCTGGCGGCCGGCCGCGTCGAGTCGGGCGACGCCGCTTTCGCGCAGCGCCGCACGGTGCAGCCTGCGACGCAGCGCCTGTGCCAGCTGCTCAACGACGTGGTGGCCGACCGCGACACCGCGCACCTCGGTGCCGAACTGCGTGCCGACCTGGCGCTGTCGTACCGGCTGCTGCGCAGCGTGAACAGCCCGGCGGTGGGACTGTCCAAGCCGATCGAGTCGATCGAGCAGGCGGTGATGGTGCTCGGCCGCGGCGAGCTGTACCGCTGGTTGAGCGTGCTGCTGACGGCCTCGGGCAGCGGGCGCAAGGCCTCGCGCGCGCTGCAGGAAGTGTCGCTGGCGCGCGCCCGGCTGCTCGAGCTGCTGGCCACGGCGCGCGGCAATGCGCCGCCGGCGGCCATGTTCACCGTCGGCCTGCTGTCGATGCTCGATGCGCTGCTGCAGGTGCCGCTGGCCGAAGCGCTGCAGCCGCTGCAGCTGGCCGAGCCGGCGCGCGAGGCGCTGCTGTCGCACTCCGGGCCCTGGTGGCCCGACCTTCGGCTGGCGATGGCGATCGAGCGGCACGAGCTCGAGATCAGCGAGGCCCTGGCCGCGGCGCACGGCGGCGTCGACGCGGTGCTCGCGCTGGCGGAGCAAGCCTGGGCCTGGTCGGCCGAGCTGTCGCGCGCCCAGGCGAATCCGGCATGACGGAGCACGCGGCGAGAGAGCGCGCGGCGCTCTGGGCGGCGCTCGCGCTCATCCTCGTGTGGGGTGCGAACTTCAGCGTCCAGAAGGCGGTTTTCGAGGCGCTGTCGCCCGGGGGCTTCCTGTTCGTGCGCTACCTGATCATGCCGGTGGCCGCGGCGCTGCTGCTGGTGGCCCACTACGGCACGAAGTGGCCCCGGCTGCCGCGGCGCGAGCTGCTCGCACTGCTCAAGTTGGGCGTGGCCGGGCACCTGCTCCACGTGGGCCTGGTGACTTACGGCATCCACTGGTCCACCGCCTTCTCCAGTTCGCTGATCCTGGCCTGCGGGCCGGTGTTCACGCTGCTCATCCTGCGCTGGCACGGCATCGAGCACCTCACGCGCGGCCAGGTCGTCGGCGTGACCGTGGCAGTGGTCGGCGTGCTGGTGTTCCTGTCCGACAAGCTGCTCGGGGGCCAGTGGCAGGCCGGCGGCGGCGACCTGACGCTGCTCGTCGCCGCCTCCTTCTTCTCGTACTACACCGTGGCGGCCAAGCCGCTGATCGAGCGCCACGGCGGCGTGGTGGTGATGACCTACGGCGTGTTGCTCGGCAGCGCGCCGGTGGTGCTGGTCAGCCTGCCCGCCGGGCTGCAGGTGCACTGGGCCGAGGTGCCGCCGCTGATCTGGGTCGGCACGCTCTACGCGGTGCTAATCTCGGCCTTCCTCGGCTGGCTGGTGTGGGGCTGGGTCAACGCGGTGCGCGGCGTGGCCCGCACCGCGCCGCTGATGTACCTGATGCCGCCGGTGGCCGCGCTGGTGGCGTGGCTGGTCACCGGCGAGCGTTACACCGCGATCAAGCTGCTCGGCGCGGCGATCACGCTGGCCGGCGTGGCCTGGGCGCAGTTCGCCTCGGCAAGCACGCGCGACGCGGTGCGCGACTCCGTCCCGCCGGTGGACTGACGTCACGGGGCTATCATCGACACGCTTCAGGTGCTTCCGGCCAGTCCTCGGCCGGGAGTTAAACGGGAAGCAGGTGACGCGTCCGCAAGGGCGCGAAGGCCTGCGCTGCCCCCGCACCGGTAAGCGGGTACACGACCATCTCAGTGCCACTGCGGGCTCACCCCCGTGGGAAGGCGATGGCCGCGGTGCGACTCCCGTCGCCCCGACCCGCGAGCCCGGATACCGGCCTGCCAAGCGCAGCCGCCGGCGACTTTCGGGCCACCGGCATCGCCAACAATGCAGCCTGCGGGGACGCTGGCTGCTTGGAGTCCATTCGATGTTCCCTTCCTGTCGTTGCCCGTCCGCATTGCGCGGCCTGGGCCTTCTCGTCTCTTCCACCCTCCCCCTCGTTTCATTCGCCGCCGAGCCGCAGACGCTGCAACCGGTGGTCGTCACCGCCACGCGGCTGCCGCAGCCGATCGATACCGTGCTGGCCGACCTGCGCGTCATCGATGCCGACACCATCGCCAACGCCGGCCCGATGACGCTGACCGAGCTGCTGCAGACGCGCGGCGGCGTCGAGATCAGCGCCACCGGCGGGCCCGGCCAGGTGTCGAGCATCTTCCTGCGCGGCAGCAACGCCAGCCACGTCGTGCTGCTGATCGACGGCGTGCGCGTCAACTCGGCGACCGCCGGCACCAACGCCTTCGAGAACCTGCCGCTGGCGCAGATCGAGCGCATCGAGATCCTGCGCGGCGTGGGCAGCAGCCTGTACGGCGCCGATGCGATCGGCGGCGTGATCCAGGTGTTCACCAAGCAGGCCGGCGCCGATCGCGCCGAGGCCAGCATCGGCGCCGGGCGCTGGGGCACGCGCGAGGCCAGCGTCGGGCTGGGCCGCAAGCTCGGCGCCATGCGGCTGTCGCTGCAGGCGGGCTGGCGCGAGTCGGATTCGTTCTCGGCCACCAACGAGAACGCCAGTTTCTCCTTCGAACCCGACCGGGACGGCTACCGCAACAGCAACCTCGGCCTGAACCTCGACCACGACTGGGCCGAGGGCCAGTCGTTCGGCCTGCACGTGATGGGCAGCCGCGGCGCCACGCACTTCGACGCCGGCCCGGGCAGCGACGACGTCAACCGGCAGCGCCTGTCGAGCACCGCGCTGGAGAGCCGCAATCGCCTGACTGCCGACTGGCGCAGCCTGCTGCGCCTGGCACGCGGCGCCGACCACATCCGCACCGACGGCGCTTTTCCCGGCTTCGTCGACACCGACCAGGACCAGGCCACCTGGCAGAACGATGTCAACGCGCTCGGCGGCCAGTGGGCGGCCGGGCTGGACTGGCGGCGCGAGAAGGTCAGCAGCGACACCGCCTACACGGTGTCGACGCGGACCTTCCGCGCCGTCTTCGTCGGCTACACGGCGCGCTTCGATGCCCACCTGATCGAGGCCTCGGCGCGCCACGACGACGATTCGCAGTTCGGCGGCCACGCCACCGGCAAGTTCGCCTACGGCTATCGCTTCGCGCCGCAGTGGCGCGCCTCGGCCAGCCTGGGCACGGCCTTCAAGGCGCCGAGCTTCAATGACCTGTACTACCCGAGCGCCTTCGGATTTTCCGGCAACCCCGACCTGAAGCCGGAGCGTGCTCGCAGCGCCGAGCTCGCGCTGCGCCACGACGGCGGCGCGCTGCGCGGCGGGCTGGTGCTGTTCCGCAGCAGCGTGCGCGACCTGATCGCCATCGACCCGACCTTCACCACGGTGATCAACGTGAACCGGGCGCGCCTGCGCGGGGCCACGCTCGACGCTTCGTTCAGCGAAGGCATGTGGACGGCGCGCGGTGAGCTCACCCACCAGCAGGCCGAGGACGCCGACACCGGCACCCGCCTCGTGCGCCGCGCGCGCCAGTTCGGCAGCGCCAGCCTGAGCGCCACCGCCGGTGCCTGGCGGGCCGGCGTCGAGTGGGTGCTCAGCGGCGAGCGCTTCGGCACGGCGGCCAACACCGAGGCCTCGCGCATGGGCGGCTACGGCCTGGTGAACCTGAACGCGAGCTGGTTCGTCACGCCGAGCTGGTCGCTGTCGGCGCGGCTGAACAACGCCGCCGACAAACGCTACGAGCTGGTGCAGGGCTACAACACGCCCGGGCGCAACCTGTTCGTCTCGCTCGCCTACTCGGCCTTGTAGGCGAAGATCGCCGCCATGGTCCGCGCACTGCAACTCTGGCTGCTGCTGGCGCTGCTCGCCGGCGCAGCGATGTTGCTCGCGCTGGCCAGCGGCAGCCTGGCGATCGCGCCTGCCGACGTGCTGCGCCTGCTCTGGCAGCCCGACGGCGGCAGCGCCTCTCAGGTGCTGAATACGCTGCGCCTGCCGCGCGCGCTGGCAGCGTTCGGCGTGGGCGGGCTGCTGGCGGTGGCCGGCGCGCTGATGCAGGTGCTGCTGCGCAACCCGCTGGCCGACCCCTATGTGCTGGGCATCTCCGGCGGCGCGGCGGTGGGCGCGCTGCTCGCGCTGCTGCTGGCCGGAAGCGCGCTGCTCGTCAATGCGGGCGCCTTCGCCGGGGCCCTGATCACCATCGTGCTCGTCTTCGCGCTGGCGCAGCGTGACCTGTCGCGCGTGGACACCACCGCGCGGCTGGAGAGCGCGCCGCGCCTGCTGCTCACCGGCGTGATGCTGGCGGCGCTGTGGTCGGCGGTGATCACCCTGCTGCTGATGCTGGCGCCGGAAGCGCGCCTGCGCGGCATGCTGTTCTGGCTGGCCGGCGACCTGGGCGGCAGCGACGCTTCCGGCTGGCCGCTCGCCGTGCTGGCCGCGCTGCTGCTGGCGGCGTGGCCGCTGGCGCGCGAACTCAACGTGCTGCTGCGCGGCGCCGCCAGTGCGCAGGCGCTGGGCGTGTCGGTAGTCCGGCTGCGCCGCGCCGTCTACCTGCTGGCTTCGCTGGCCACGGCGGTGGCGGTGACCACCGGCGGGGCGATCGGCTTCGTCGGCCTGGTGGTGCCGCATGCGCTGCGCCTGGTGGCTGGCAATGACCAGCGCGTGCTGCTGCCGGCCTGCGCGCTGGCCGGCGGCACCTTGCTGCTGCTGGCCGACACGCTGGCGCGCACGGTGGTGGCGCCGCAGCAGCTGCCGGTGGGCGTGATCACCGCGCTGCTGGGTGTGCCGACCTTCATCGCCTTGCTGCTGCACCGCGGAGGCCGACGGTGACCGCGGCCAAGCTGCTGCTGGAGACGCAGGGCCTGCGCGTGGCCGCCGGGCCGCGCACGCTGATCGAGTCGCTCGACCTGCAGGTGCGCGGTGGTGAACTCTGGTGCGTGATGGGCTCCAACGGCAGCGGCAAGACCACGCTGCTGCACACGCTGGCCGGGCTGCGGCCTGCGCAGGCGGGCACGGTGTCGATCAAGGGCAAGACGCTGGCCGGCTGGCCGCCCGGCGAGCTGGCGCGCCTGCGCGGGCTGCTGCCGCAGACGCAGCACGATGCCTTCAGCGCCGCCGCGCTCGAGGTGGTGCTGCTCGGCCGCCATCCGCACCTGGGCCGCTGGGCCTGGGAGAGCGCCGCCGACCGCCGCGTGGCGCGCGCCGCCCTGCACTCGATGGACCTCGACGCGCTGGCCAATCACGACGTGACCACGCTGTCCGGCGGCGAGCGCCAGCGCGTGGGCATCGCCGCGCTGCTCGCGCAGGATCCGCCGTTGCTGCTGCTCGATGAGCCGGTGGCTCACCTCGACCTGCACCACCAGGTGACGGTGCTCGACCACCTGCGCCGGCTCACGCGCGAACGTGGCCGTGCCATCGTGATGTCGATCCATGACTTGAATCTCGCCGCGCGGTTTGCCACCCACGCGCTGGTGCTCGGCCCGGGCACCATGTTGCGCCAGGGCCCGGCCGAATCGACGATGAACGAAGTCGTGCTCAGCGCCGCCTTCGGCCACCCGGTGGCCGGCGAACGTTTCGGCCACCGCACCGTCTTCGTGGCGGACTGAGCATGCGGCGCGCCCTGCTTCTCGTGGGCCTGCTGTTCGGCGCGATGGCCGGCCCCGCTTCCGCGGCCGTGCAGGTGAAGGACGACGCCGGCGGCACGATCACCCTGGCCCGCCCGGCGCAGCGCATCGTCAGCCTGGCGCCGCACCTCACCGAGCTGCTGTTCGCCGCCGGCGCCGGTGCGCAGGTGGTGGGCGTGGGCGCGTACAGCGACTTCCCGGCGGCAGCCAAGGCCCTGCCGCGCGTGGGCGATGCCGCGATGCTCGATCTCGAACGCATCCTGGCGCTCAAGCCCGACCTGCTGGTGGTCTGGCGCGACGGCAATTCGCCGCAGCAGCTGCAGCGCCTGTCCACGCTGGGCATCCCGGTCTATGCGAGCGAGCTGGGCCGGCTGGCGGACATCGCGTCGACGCTGCGCCGCTTCGGGCGGCTGGCCGGCACCGAAGCGGCCGCGACAACGCGCGCCGACGGCTTCGAGCAGGAGCTCCAGGCCCTGCGCCAGCGTTATGCAGGGCGAGCGACCCTGCGCGTCTTCTATCAGATCTGGCACCGGCCGCTGCTGACCATCAATGACCGACACCTGATCAGCGAGGCGTTGGGAATCTGCGGTGCGCGCAACGTGTTCGGCACGCTGGCGCCGCTGACGCCCACGGTCAGCGAAGAGGCCGTGGTCGCGCAGGACCCGGACGCCATCGTCACCGCGCGGGCCGGCGCCGAGGGGCATGACCACCTGGACACCTGGCGCCGGCTGACGCAGCTCTCGGCCACGCGCCGCGGTGCGCTGCTGGTGGTCGATCCGGACACGCTGCACCGCTCCTCGGACCGTTTGCCCGAGGGCATCCGCGGCCTGTGCGAGAAGCTCGATGGCGTGCGGCGCGCGCCCTGATGCGTCACACTGGGCCGAACGTCCGGGGATGCCGATGAACCGATCCGCGCCGATCCTGTGTACCGTGCTGGCGGTGGCTGCGCTGGCCGCCTGCTCGAAGCGCGATGTGGCCACCGCAGCGCCACCCGCGCCACCCGCCACCACGGCCCTGGCGGCGCCTGCCGACGGCGGCATCGCCTGGGTGCGCGCGGCCAGCGATGCCGAGGTCGACGCCGCCTTCGCCCGCGCGCGCGGCGAGGGCAAGCCGGTGTTCGTCTACTGGGGCGCGAAGTGGTGTCCGCCGTGCAACCAGCTGCAGGCCACGTTGTTCAACCGCCAGGACTTCATCGAGCGCTCGCGGGCCTTCGTGGCGGTGTACGTCGACGGCGACAAGCCGGGCGCGCAGAAGCTGGGCACGCGCTTCGCGGTGCGCGGCTACCCGACGATGGTGGTGTTCGACCGCGGCGGCCAGGAGCTGACGCGGCTGCCCGGCGAGGTCGATGCGCAGCAGTACAACGAGGTGCTGACACTGTCGATGTCTGCGCAACGCTCGGCCAAGGCGGTGCTGGCGCAAGCGCGCGCCGGCGGCCAGGGGCTGGTCGAGGCCGACTGGCGGTTGCTGGCCTACTACTCGTGGGAGACCGATCAGCAGCAGCTTGCCGGCGCGGGCGGCGTGGCACCGCTGCTCAGGGAGCTGGCGCAGGCCTGCCCCGCCGCGCATGCCGACAGCGCGATGCGCCTGCGCCTGAAGGCGCTCGCCGCCACCGACAGCCAGGCCGGCCCGGTGGCCGATGCGGCCGCGCAGCGCGCGCCGGTGCTGGCCCTGCTGGCCGATGCCGCGCAGTCGCGGCGCCACATGGACGTGCTGACGAACAGCGCGGCCGGTCTGGCCGGCGCACTCAGTGCGGCCGGCTCCGCGGAGCGCAAGGCGCTGCTCGCGGCTTTCGGCAGTGCGCTGGTGGGGCTGCAGGCCGACAGCTCGCTGTCGCGTGCCGACCGGCTGATGGCGCTGGTGGCGCGGGTGCAGCTCTCGCAGCTCGAGGCGCCGGGCCAGGACAAGACCGCCGCCACGCCCGCGGCGCTGCGCACCGAGGTGCGCGATCTCGCGGCACGCTTCGACCGCGAGATCACCGACGGCTACGAGCGCCAGGCCGTGATCACCACCGCAGCCTGGGCGCTCGAGCAGGCCGGGCTGATGGACGACTCCGACGCGCTGCTCCAGGCCAACCTGGCGAAGAGCCACTCGCCCTACTACCTGATGGCCGACCTGGCCGACAACGCGAAGAAGCGCGGCGACAAGGCCGCGGCGCTGGACTGGAACGCGCAGGCCTTCGACAAGAGCGAAGGCCCGGCGACGCGGCTGCAGTGGGGCGCGCGTTACCTCGGCATGCTGGTCGAGCTGTCGCCGCAGGATGCGCCGCGCGTCGAGCGTGTGGCCGCTCAGCTGTTCGACGAAGCGGCCGCCATGCCGGACGCCTTCGAGGCGCGCAGCGGCCGCTCGCTGCAGCGCATCGGGGGCCACCTCTCGGGCTGGGCCAAGGGCGGCGCGCACGGCGACGTGATGAAGCGCCTGCAGCGGCAGCTCGACGCGGTGTGCGCCAAGCTGCCTGCCGGCGACTCGCGCACGCTATGCGACGGGGTGCTCAAGCCCGGCTCGTCGGCCTGAGATCGGCCGTGGCGCCGAGCCCGTTCAGCGCACGAAGCGGCCTTCGTGCGTGACCTGCACCAGCTCCACGAAGCGCGAGCCGGTGACGCCGTTGGCGGCGTAGTCGAGGTCGACGCCGGCCACGCGCATCTTCATGCCGCGCAGCGTGGCGAGCAGTCGCGGCCGTGTCAGTTCGCGGCCGCTGCGCCGCAGCGCCTCGAGCAGCACCAGCGCGTTGAGGTAACCCTCGAAGCTGTAGTAGCCCACCGGCACCTTGGCGGCCTCGGCCAGGCGGCGGTACTCGCGCGTCGTCGGGTCGGACTCGCTCCAGGGGTACGGCACCACCTGCGAGATGGCCAGGCCGCGGGCCTTTTCGCCGGCCACCTTGACGGTGACCTCGCCGGCCACGATCGACATGCCGTAGAACATCGGGCTGTAGCCGAGCGCC
This sequence comes from Rhizobacter sp. AJA081-3, assembly GCF_017795745.1. Classification (GTDB taxonomy): domain Bacteria; phylum Pseudomonadota; class Gammaproteobacteria; order Burkholderiales; family Burkholderiaceae_C; genus Piscinibacter. The sequence goes on from NZ_CP059067.1 coordinate 4,968,112, forward strand.
CACGAGGCCTTCATCAACTGCCCGGGCAGCGCGCCGCCCAGGTACATGATCACGGCCTGCGGCGCGGCCTTGGCCAATACGGACGCCGCATCGGGAATGTTGGCGCCGTCGCCCTTGATCGCCACCGAGGCTGCCGCCTGCAGCTTCTGGCTGGCCAGCGCCGCTTCCACCAGCGCGGCAGCTTCCTTCCCGCCGGGGTTGTCGAGCATGGCCATCGCGATGCGGGTCACGCCGATGGTGGTCAGGTGCTGCACCAGGGCCTGCGCCTCGCGGCCGGTGGTGGCGCGCACGAAGAAGCCGGAGCCCTTGAGCCTGTCGCGCGCACTGTCGGCCACGGCGTATCCGGCCACCCAGGGCGCGCCGGACTTCATCAACAGCGGTGCCGCCGCGGCCGTGGTCGCCGAACCGACGCAACCGAAGAAGCCGAACACCCCGTCGCCCAGCAGCTTCTCGTAGTTGGCTATCGCACGGTCGGGCTTGAGCTCGTCGTCCAGCGACACCACGCGCACCCGCCGACCGTTGACGCCACCCTGGGCGCGCGACTCGGCGAAAGCCAGTTCCGCACCGGAAAGCATGACCTTGATCTGCCCGCCCAGCGGGCCGTTGAGGATGCCGGTGTGTCCGAACACGACCTCGGTGTCGCTGACCCCCTGCTCGGCGGCGCGAAGCCCCGGGGCGAAGATGGAGGCACCGATGGCGGCCGAGAAATGTCGTCGTTGCATGGATCGAAGATGGGAGTGGGCGAAGACTTCACCGAGTCTCCCTGTCGAACCCATAAGTGATCGCGCGGGTTTACCCGGAGCGCGTGCCGGAGTGCCGTGGCGGATTTCGCGACGGTGCCCTGCGCCAGCGAATCAGCGCGCAGGTTTGCGCGGCGTCAGGCGCAACTCGTAGCGCGTGCGCTTGTCGATGTCGTCGAACTGCAGAACCGTGCCGGCCCAGTCGTAGGCGGCGACGAACTCGTCGATCTGCATCGTGCCGTGCATCAGCACCACCTCGACCTGGCTGCTGTGGAGCCTGAGCCGGTAGACGATGTCGCTGATGCGCACGCGCAGCCGGCGGTCGCGCAGCACGTCGACCTCGGCCGGGCCGCAGTGGGCGGCGCTGTCCGAGGCGACGGTGACGCAGAACTGGCCGTCGTAGCGGCCCGGCGCCGGCGTGTTCGCCCCGGCGGCCGAAGCCGCCAGGAGCAGGAACAGCAGCGCGCTCCGACGCATGGTCACATGCTCACTTGAGCAGGCCCTCGGCCTTCATCGCGGCTTGCACGGCCGGGCGGGCGAACATGCGTGCCGAGAAGGCCGACAGGTTGGCCAGGCCGGTGATGTCCACGCCGACGTGCGGCGCCCAGGAGGCCACGGTGAACAGGTAGGCATCGGCGACGCTGAACTCGTCGCCCATCAGGTACGACTTGCCGGCGAGCTGGCTGTCGACCCAGGTGAAGCGCTCGACCAGTTTCTTGCGGAACACCGGCCTGGCGTCTTCCGGAACGGCCGGGTTGAACAGCGGCGAGAAGCCCTTGTGCAGTTCGCTGGTGATGAAGTTCAGCCATTCCTGCAGGCGGTAGCGCGCCATCGTCCCGGCGGCCGGGGCGAGATTCTTCGCGGGCACCTGGTCGGCGATGTACTGCACGATCACCGGACCTTCGGACAGGCGCTCGCCGCTGTCGAGCTCGAGCAGCGGCACGTAGCCCTTCGGGTTGATGCCGTAGTAGTCGGTGCCGTCCTGCAGCTTGTGCGTCTTGGTGCTGGCCAGCACGGGCTCGAAGGCCAGGCCGGACTCGCGCAGCACGATGTGGGGCGACAGGGAGCAGGCGCCGGGGCTGTAGTAGAGCTTCATGGGGACTCCTGGGTCGTGGTGAGGGAGGATGCCATTACACCCATCCCCGCGCTCGCAGCCATGCAAGCCGATTCAGCGCGGCATGCAAATCCGCTGACTCGTATCCCGCGCAGGCGGCCACTACATTGACAGCATGAACACCACCACCGTCTCTCCCGCCACCGTGGCACGCTCTCGCGGCGTCGAGCGCCTGGTGCGCGGCCAGCCCACGTCCGACGGCGCCGGCGTCAAGCTCACCCGCGTGCTGACGCAGCCGCTGCAGCAGCGCCTCGATCCCTTCCTGATGCTCGATGCCTTCGGCAGCGACGCGGCGAGCGACTACATCGGCGGCTTCCCCGACCACCCGCACCGCGGCTTCGAGACGGTCACCGTCATGAAGGCCGGCCGCATGCGCCACCACGACAGCGTGGGCAACACCGGCCTGCTCGAGCCCGGCAGCGTGCAATGGATGACCGCCGGGCGCGGCATCATCCACTCCGAGATGCCCGAGCAGGAAGAAGGCCGCATGGCCGGTTTCCAGCTGTGGGTCAACCTCGCGGCGCGCGACAAGATGCAGCCGCCGGCCTACCGCGACGTGCCGCCGCAGGGCGTGCCGGTGTTCGCGCTCGAGGGCGGCGCGCAGGTGCGCGTGATCGCGGGCACGACGCACGGCGTGGCGGGCGCCGTGACGCGGCCGACCACGGAGCCTCTGGTGCTCGACATCGTGCTGCCTGCGGGCGCGACGTTCGACGTGCCGCTGCCAGCCGGGCACAACGCCTTCGCCTACGTGTACGGTGGCGCGGCGGCGCAGGTGGGCGGTGCGACGGTGGCCAGCGAGCACATGGCGATCCTCACCAACGACGCGGCCGCCGATGGTGTGCGCTTCACGGCGCCGGTAGGCGAGCGCGCCGTGCAGATCCTGCTGGTCGCCGGGGCGCCGCTGCGCGAGCCGATCGCGCAGTACGGACCGTTCGTGATGAACACCGTGCAGGAGCTGCACCAGGCGGTGGCCGATTTCCAGAGCGGCGCACTGGCCACCTGAAACAAGGGCATGGCGCGGCTGGGCTAACCTCGGGTCTTTACGCGCCCGAGGACCCTGACCCATGCCCCGCACCATCCTGGAGGAAAGCCGGCTCCATTCGGCGATCCGCGACCGCGTCGCGAACCACCATGCCGATGTCGTGCACAACGTGCAGGCGGCTGCCGCCTCCAACCTGATCCTCGTGGTCGGCATGGCCGGCAACCCGTTCGTGCGACGCGCGCGCAAGCTGCTCGACGCCGCCGGCCTGGCCTACCAGTACCTCGAGTACGGCAGCTACATCAGCCAATGGCGCGTGCGCAATTCTCTGAAGATGTGGACCGGCTGGCCGACCTTTCCGATGGTCTTCGCCAAGGGCGTGCTGATCGGTGGCTGCGACGACCTGAAGCGGCTGCTCGACAGCGGCGAGTTCAAGCGCTTTCTCGGCGAAGCGTGAAATCCCTGCGCGCCATCGCCGCCGTCACCGCGCTGGCGTGGGCCGGCGTGGCGATGCCGACGCACGCGGCGCCGGCGCAGCCTTGCCGTGTCGACGGCCTGGCGCACGAGGTGCTGTGCGGCTCGGTGGCGCGTGCGCTCGACCCGGCGCGCCCGGACGGGCCGCAGATCGAGGTGCACTACGTGGTCGTGCCGGCGCTGGCGCGGCGCAAGCTGCCCGACCCGGTGTTCCTGCTCGCGGGCGGCCCGGGCCAGAGCGCGATCTCGCTGGCGCCGCAGGTGATGGGCGTGTTCGCGCGGCTGAACAACCGGCGCGACATCGTCTTCGTCGACCAGCGCGGCACCGGCCGCTCGGCGCCGCTGGACTGCGACGGGCCGCGCGAGGTGGCGCTGGCCGAGTCGGCCGACCCTCAGGCACAGCTGCGCCGGCTGGCGGCCTGCCGCGAGCGGCTGCTGAAGCTGCCCTACGTGCGCTCGGCCGCGGACCTCGGCTTCTTCACCACCACGCTGGCGATGCAGGACCTCGACGCGGTGCGCCAGGCGATCGGCGCCGAGCGCATCAACCTGGTCGGCGCCTCGTACGGCACGCGGGCCGGGCTCGAGTACCAGCGGCAGTTCCCCGTCGCCGTGCGGCGCAGCGTGCACGACGGCGTGGCGCCTCCCGACATGGTGCTGCCCGCCAGCGCCGCCACCGATGCGCAGGCGGCGCTCGACGCCCTCTTCACCGCCTGCGCTGCCGAGGCGGCCTGCGCGCGCGAATGGCCGCTGCTGCGCCAGGCCTGGGATGCGCTGCTGGCGTCGCTGCCGCGCGCCGTCAGCGTGCCCGACCCGCTCACCGGCAAGACCGAGTCGTTCACGCTGACGCGCGAGCTGCTGCTCGGCGCGGTGCGCGCGCCGCTGTACGTGCCCACGCTTGCAGCGGCCCTGCCGGCGGCGATCCACGCGGCATCGCAGGGGCGCTTCGAGGCGCTGGCGGCGCTGGCCGGCGCGCTGTCGCGGCGCGGCGGGCCGCGTCTGTACACCGGCATGCATTTCGCGGTGATCTGTGTGGAGGATGCGCCGCGCATGGACTCGGCCCGCGCTGCCGCCACACGCGACTTCGGCGATGGGCTGGCGCCGCTGTATGCGCAGGCCTGCACCGCCTGGCCACGCGGTGCGGTGCCCGAGGCCTTCTACAAGATCGGGCCCGCAGCCACGCCGGTGCTGCTGCTCAGCGGCGGCATCGACCCGGCCACGCCACCGCGCCATGCGGCGCGCGTGGTGCAGGCGCTGGGCGCGAAGGCGCGCCACGTGGTGGTGCCGAACGCGGGCCACGGCCTGCTCGCCAGCGGCTGTGTGCCCGATTTGCTCTACCGCTTCATCGACGCAGCCGACGACACTCAGGCGCTCGCGCTCGACACCGCCTGCATCACGGCGATTCCTCGGCCCGGCGCCTTCGTGCCTCCCGCACCGGAGGCAGCGAAGTGATCCGCATCGAACAGCTCGCCAAGTCATTCGAAGCGCCGCGCCGCTGGCTCGGCCGCGCCGCTTCGCCGGTGCTGGCGGTGCGCGATGTGCGGCTCGAAGCGGCCGATGGCCGCATCACCGGCCTGCTCGGTCCCAACGGCGCGGGCAAGACGACGAGCCTGCGCATGCTCGCCGGGCTGATCCGCCCCGACGCGGGCCGCATCGAGGTCGACGGCATCGACGTCGCGGCGCGGCCGCGCGAGGCGCTCGCGCGCATGGGCGTGCTCAGCGATGCACGAGGCCTCTACCCGCGGCTGACGGCGCGCGAGAACATCGTCTACTACTCCGCCCTGCAGGGCATGGCGCGCGAGGAGGCGCAGGCACGCGCCGAAGCGTTGGCGCAGATGCTCGACTGCACCGCGCTGCTCGACCGTCGCACCGAAGGCTTCAGCCAGGGCGAACGCATGAAGGTGGCGCTGGCGCGCGCGCTGGTGCACGACCCGGCCAACATCGTGCTCGACGAGCCGACCAACGGCCTGGACGTGCTGGCCACGCGCGCGCTGCGCGAGACTTTGCAGTGGCTTGCCTCGCCCTCGGGCGGCGGCAAGTGCATCGTCTTCTCCACGCACATCATGCAGGAGGTGGAGCGGTTGTGCGACAGCGTCGTCGTCGTCGCGCACGGCCGCACGGTGGCGCAAGGCACGGTGGCGGAGTTGCGCACGCGCGCCGGGGCGCGCGATTTCGAAGAGGCCTTCGTGCGACTGGCCTACGGCGACGAGGTGGCGGCATGACGCGGGCCGAGCGCCGGGCCGCTCCCAAGCCGGCCCGCATCCCCTTGGGGGATCGGCCGACGTACCCGTCGGACGAGGGGCAGTCATGAGGCCGGCGTGGACCGTGTTCGTCAAGGAGTGGCTCGACGCCCTGCGCGACCGGCGCACGCTCGCCGTGGTGCTGCTGTCCAGCGTGCTGATGGGGCCGCTGGTGCTCATCGCGCTGTCCGGCCTCGTGGCCTCGTTCGAGTCGCGCGCCGAGCGGCGCGAAGTGGTGCTCGACGGCATCGAGCATGCCCCGACGCTGGTGAACTATCTGCAGCGCCAGGGCTTCGCGGTGAAGCCGGCGCCCGAGGGCTTCGAGGCCAAGCTGCGCAGCTCCGAACTGGGCGACCCGGTGCTGGTGGTGCCGAAGGATTTCGAGGCGGCGCTGCGCCGTGCCGAGGTGCCGGTGCTCGTGCTGGTGAGCGACAGTGCCAACAAGCGCAGCGAGGCCGGCAGCGGGCGCCTGCAGCGGCTGGTGGCCGGCTTCAACCGCGAGCGCGCCACGCTGGCGCTGGCCCTGCGCGGCGTGTCCGGCGAACTGCTCGAGCCGGTGCGGCTGGGCGAGAAGGATCTCGCCAACCCGCAGACGCGCGGCACCCAGATCACCGGCATGCTGCCTTTCTTCGTGCTGATGGCGGTGCTCTACGGCGCGCTCAATGCGGCGCTGGACACCACCGCCGGTGAGCGCGAACGCGGCTCCCTGGAGCCGCTGCTGATGAACCCGGCCTCGCCGCTGTCGCTGGTGCTGGGCAAGTGGGCGGCGGTGTCAGCGGTGGCGCTGCTGATCGCGGTACTGAGCTGCTTCAGCTTCATCCCGGCGCAGTGGCTGCTGCGCAGCGACACGCTGGCGGCGCTGTTCCAGTTCGGCTGGCGTGAGGCGCTGTGGTTCGTCGCCATCATCGCGCCCTTCGCCGCGGCGCTCTCGGCGCTGCTGATGGCGGTGGCGATCCGTTGCCGCAGCGTCAAGGAGGCGCAGGCGAGCTCGGCGATGCTGATCCTCGCGGTGTCGCTGCTGCCGCTGGTGGGGCTGCTCAACCCTGGCGGCGAGGAGCGCTGGCACCTGTGGGTGCCGGCGCTGGCGCAGAACACCCTGATGACGCGGGTGCTCAAGGGCGAGGCCCTGGGTCTCGAACCGGTGGCGATCACGCTGGGCGTGTGCGCTGTGCTGGCGCTGCTGGGTGTGGGCTTCGTCGCCCGGGTGCTGCGCCGCGCCGCGGTGCGCTGAGCGGTGGCCTGCGCGGGGCTCGGGCATCATCACGGCATGAAGGATTCACCCACGCAACTGCGCTGGCGCTGGTGCCGCTTCGACGAGCTGGGCGTTCACGAGCTGCAGAACATCTATACCGCGCGGCAGCTGGTGTTCGTGCTCGAGCAGGAGTGCGCCTATCTCGATGCCGACGGCGTCGACGAACACTCATTTCACCTCGCCGCATGGTCGGCGCAGCAGCGCGAGCCGCTGGCCTATGCACGCGTGGTTGCCCCTGGCGTGAAGTACGTGGAGCCGTCGATCGGCCGCGTCATCACCACGAGCGCGGCGCGCGGCACCGGGCTGGGCCGCGAACTGGTGCGCCGTGCGGTCGAACACGCGCAGGCCGCCTACCCTGGGCAAGGCATCCGCATCTCGGCGCAGTCGCGCCTGGAGCGCTTCTACGCCGGCTTCGGTTTCCAGCGGGTCGGCGAGGACTACCTGGAAGACAACATCCCCCACACGGAGATGCTGCTCCCGGCGCGCTCTACTTCGTCGACTTCATCGGGCAGGTGTTGATGCCCAGCAGGGTGTAGGCGGGGCACCAGCCGATCAGGCCGGTGGCCAGCGGCACCAGTCCGATCCACCCCCACACGCCCACTGTGCCGGTGGCGGCCAGCGCGATCAGCACCAGGCCGGCGAGAACGCGCAATGCGCGGTCGATGGTTCCTTCGTTCGTCTTCATGTCAGCTCCTTGCTTGCCGGCTCAAGGTGCCGGTGTGAAAGGAGTGTCTCGCCGCGGTCAGGGTCCGTCTGTGACTGCAGTCACACAGCGGGGGCCTCGCCGGCGGCCAGGCGCCGCAGCGCGGCAGCGTCGCGCAGCTCGATGCGTTCGCGCCCGAGGCTGAGCCAGCCGGAGCGCTCGAAGCGGCGCAGCAGCCGCGTCACCATCTCGCGCACGGTGCCCAGCTCATCAGCCAGGGCCTGGTGGCTGGCATGCAGCACCTCGCCATGGCCGAGCAGCGCGGCCGCCAGCCGCTGGTCGAGCCGCTGGAAGGCGACGGCTTCCGCCAGCGCCATCAGATCGGCCAGGCGGTCCGCAAAGACGCCGAACACGAAGCGGCGGAACGGCTCGTGTTCGCAGCAGGCGTCGAATGCCGGCGGGGTGAGCACGGCCAGGCGCGTCGCGGAGGTGGCCACGCCGTTGGCGCTGAGCAGGTGCTGCCCGAACAGGCAGGACGCCGACACCACGCACAGTTCGCCCGGGCCGACGCGATACAGCTCCAGGGCACGCCCTTGCGAGGACCCGCGGGCCACGCGAACCTCGCCCGAAAGCACCATCGGAAAGCCCTGGCAAGGTGCCTGCTCCTCGAAGAGCACGGCTCCGGCGGGCACGGACACCCACATCGCCTGCTGATGGAGCGCCCGCTGGCTGACAGCCGGAGGCAGTGCCTTCAGTGCCGGGTAGAGCTCCGAGAGCTGAGCAATCTCGGTGTCGGTGGGAGCGTTCATGCGGGGGCGGTGGAGACTTCGAGCCGGGTCAGCCAGGCGATCGCTTCGTCACGGTGCCCGCCGCACATCGCCGGCGCGGGCCGCAGCGAGCTGCACACCGCCGGGCGCTGCGGCAGGCCGAAGACGGCGCAACGCAAGTCTTCGGTGAGTTGGACGCAGCGCACGCCGGCCGGCTTGCCCTCGGGCAGGCCGGGAATCGGGCTGCTGATCGACGGCGCGATGCAGCAGGCGGCGCAGGCGGGGCGGCATTCCATGATCAGGACGGATTGTGTGCGGGAAACCAGTGCCGGGCGGCCCCGAGCAACCCTGGCGCATGACGCCGGCGGGCCCACTGCCTACAATGTCGCCTTGCTCAAAATTTAGGCAGTGCGATGCTGTTCCCGAGAGAGTTCGATGTGATCGTCGTCGGCGGTGGCCATGCGGGCACCGAGGCCGCGCTGGCTGCGGCGCGCATGGGCGCGGCCACCCTGCTGCTGACGCACAACATCGAGACGCTCGGCCAGATGAGCTGCAATCCGTCGATCGGTGGCATCGGCAAGGGCCACCTTGTCAAGGAAGTCGATGCACTGGGCGGTGCCATGGCCCTGGCCACCGACGAGTCGGGCATCCAGTTTCGCATCCTCAACGGTTCGAAGGGGCCGGCGGTGCGTGCCACGCGTGCGCAGGCCGACCGCATCCTCTACAAGGCGGCGATCCGCCAGCGCGTGGAGAACCAGCCGAACTTGTGGCTCTTCCAGGGTGCGTGTGACGATCTGATTCTGCAGGGTGACCATGTAGCCGGCGTCGTGACGCAAGTTGGTGTTCGCTTCGCGACCAGATCCGTGGTGCTGACGGCCGGCACCTTCCTCGACGGGCGCATCCACGTCGGTTTGCAGAACCACTCGGCGGGCCGCGCCGGTGACCCGCCGGCGGTCGCCCTGTCGGCTCGCCTGAAGGAGCTGAAGCTGCCGCAAGGCCGCCTGAAGACGGGCACACCGCCGCGCATCGACGGGCGCTCGATCGACTTCAGCCGGCTGACCGAGCAGCCCGGCGACGGCATGCCGGGGTCGAACGCGCCCATGCCGGTGTTCAGCTTCCTGGGTGACCTGAGCATGCACCCGCGCCAGGTGCCCTGCTGGATCACCCACACGAATGCACGAACGCACGAGATCATCCGCTCCGGCTTCGACCGCAGCCCGATGTTCACCGGCGTCATCGAAGGCGTGGGCCCGCGCTACTGCCCGAGCATCGAGGACAAGGTCAATCGATTCGCCGACAAGGACTCGCACCAGATCTTCCTCGAGCCCGAGGGCCTGACGACGCACGAGTTCTATCCGAACGGCATTTCGACCTCCCTGCCCTTCGACATCCAGATCGCGGCCGTGCGCTCGATGGTCGGGTTGGAGAACGCGCACATCCTGCGCCCCGGCTACGCGATCGAGTACGACTACTTCGACCCGCGTGAACTGAAGGCGAGCTTCGAGACGCGATCGATCGGCGGGCTGTTTTTCGCCGGCCAGATCAACGGCACGACGGGCTACGAGGAGGCGGCGGCACAGGGTTTGTTCGCCGGCCTGAATGCCGCGCTGCAGGTGCGAGGTGACGCACCGTGGCTGCCGCGACGTGACCAGGCCTATCTCGGCGTGCTGGTCGACGACCTGATCACCAAGGGCGTGACGGAGCCCTACCGCATGTTCACCAGCCGGGCGGAGTTCCGGCTGCAGCTTCGCGAGGACAACGCCGACCTGCGCCTGACCGAGGACGGCCGGCGCATGGGGCTTGTGGATGACGCGCGCTGGGATGCCTTCCGCCGCAAGCGGGATGCCGTGGCGCGCGAAGCGGAGAGGCTCAAGTCGACCTGGGTTCACCCCGGCGTGGTGCCGGCGGCCGACGCCGAGCGTCTGGTCGGCAAGGCACTGGAACATGAATACAGCCTCGCGGACCTGCTGCGGCGCCCGAATGTCGCTTTTGACCAGGTGTCCGAGATGGCAGCCATCGCCGCGATGGGTCGGCCGGAAGGCTCTGTTTCACGTGAAACGCTGCGTGCCGAACTGGGCGAGAGCCTGTCGGACTCGGTGATCGAGCAGGTGCAGATCGGCATCAAGTACGCTGGCTACATCGACAAGCAGAATGAGGAAGTCGAGCGGGCCGCGGCCTACGAGGGCTTGAAGCTGCCTGACGAGCTCGACTATGCGCAGGTTACCGCGCTCTCGTACGAGGTGCGCCAGAAGCTCGCGCGCCATCGGCCGGAGACCCTCGGGCAGGCCTCGCGCATTTCCGGCGTCACGCCCGCTGCGATCTCCCTGCTGCTCATTCATCTGCGCAAGGGCCGCTTCAAGGGTTTCGCCGCCAACGCCGGCCAGGCCACTGATGCAGCCTGATCCGCTGCGCGAGTCGCTCGGCGGCATCTGCGCCGAGCTCGGGCTGGAGCTGCCTGTGGTGGCGTTGGATAGGCTGCTCGCCTACCTTTCGCTGCTGCAGCGCTGGAATGCCACCTACAACCTGACGGCGGTGCGCGATCCGGCGCAGATGCTGACCCAGCACCTGGCCGACTGCCTGGCGGTGGTCGGCCCCTTCCGCCGGCAGCTCGGGGCGGGTTCGCAGCAGCGCCTGCTCGATGTCGGCAGTGGCGGCGGCCTTCCCGGTGTGGTGCTGGCTGTGCTGGAGCCAGGCTGGTCCGTGAGCTGCGTGGACGCCGTGGGCAAGAAGGTGGCCTTCATCCGTCAGGTCGCGGCGGAGCTGTCCCTGCGAAATCTTGCCGGCGAGCACACACGCATCGAAGCGCTCAAGGCTCCACCCTTCGACCTCATCACCTCGCGCGCCTTCGCTTCGCTGGCCGATTTCGTCGTTCCGACCCGCCAGTTGCTGGCGCCCACGGGTGTCTGGGCCGCGATGAAGGGAAAGACGCCAGACGCTGAACTGGTCGGTTTGCCTCCCGGCATCACGGTGTTTCACGTGGAACCGTTGACCGTGCCGGGCTTGCAGGCCGAACGTTGCCTCGTCTGGATGCGCGAGGCGGTGCCGCCCGCGTCCGGGCTGGTACATTCCTGAGTCGTCGGCCGGGTCATCCGGAACGTCTCTCTTCCCGGGCTTTGGCCCGCCTCGACCCGCATCCCGCAGCCATGGCCCGAATCTTCTGCATCGCCAATCAAAAGGGCGGCGTCGGCAAGACCACCACCACCGTGAATCTGGCCGCCGGCCTGGCGCGCATCGGCCAGCGTGTGCTCGTCGTCGACCTCGATCCACAGGGCAACGCCACCATGGGTTCCGGCGTCGACAAGCGGTCGCTGGCGCTGACGGTTTACGACGTCCTCCTGGAAAGCGCCTCGATCGCCGAAGCACGTCAGCGCAGCGAGAAAGCCGGCTACGACGTGCTGGGAGCCAACCGCGAACTCGCCGGTGCCGAAGTCGAGCTGGTCGAGCTGGAGCGGCGTGACAAGCGCCTCAAGGGCGCGCTGGCCGCGGTCGAAGCCGAATACGACTTCGTGCTGGTCGACTGCCCGCCGTCGCTGAGCCTGCTGACGCTCAACGGCCTGTGCGCCGCCCACGGCGTGGTGGTTCCGATGCAGTGCGAGTACTTCGCTCTAGAAGGGCTGTCAGACCTGGTCAACACCATCAAGCAGGTCCACGCCAACCTCAACCCGGACCTGCAGATCATCGGCCTGCTGCGCGTGATGTTCGACCCCCGCATCACGCTGCAGCAGCAGGTCAGCGAGCAGCTAAAGGCGCATTTCGGCGATAAGGTGTTCGACTCGGTCATCCCGCGCAACGTGCGCCTGGCCGAGGCGCCGAGCTACGGCTTGCCCGGGGTCGTGTTCGATCCGAGCTCGCGCGGTGCCCAGGCCTTCGTCGAGTTTGCCGGCGAGATGGTGCGCCGCATCGAATCGATGCGGTGACCGCCGTGCGCATGAACCCGGTCATCGCCCGCACATTCGACCCCTACCTGCTCTCCCGCGTCGAGGACGCCGGGCTGAACGCCAGTGCCCCGCCGCAGCAGCGCTGGCTCGATGGCTGGCTGGTGCGCCTGTCGCCGGGCAAGGCCAAACGGGCGCGCTGCATCAATGCGGTCGCGGCGGGACGGATGCCCGTGCCGCACAAGCTGGCGCTGTGCGAGCCGGTCTACGCGCAGGCCGAGCTGCCGCTGATCGTGCGCATCACGCCCTTCAGTGAGCCGATCGGCCTGGACGCGACGCTGGAATCGATGGGGCTGCAGCGCTTCGACGACACCCGGGTGATGGTCCAGCAGGATCTGGCCGGCATCACAGCCCAGAGCCTGCCGGAGGGCGTCTCGATCCATGCGGTCGGGCTGGAGGCGTTTGCGCAGCGGGTGGGCGCTCTTCGTGGTTCGCCGCTGTCGCAGCGGCTCGCGCACGGCCAGCGGCTGGTGCAGTCGCCAGTGCCCTTCCGTGCCTTCGAGCTGCGGCTGGAAAACGAGGTGGTGGCCTGCGGCCAGTCTGCCCAGGAGGCCGACCTCGTCGGCCTGTACGACATCTTCACCGCCGAATCAGCGCGGGGTCGGGGGTTCGCGAGCCTGCTCTGCACCCATCTGCTGTTTGATGCGCACCAGCACGGTGCTCGCCACGCCTACCTGCAGGTCGATGGCGACAACCACGCGGCGCGCGCCGTGTACCACCGCCTCGGATTCGGCGACGCCTACGCCTACCACTACCGCTCGCGCGACCCGTCGGCCGCCTGAGCCGCGGAGGCTAGAGGCCCAGGCCCTCGTCCACGCCGAGGTGGACGTTCATCGACTGCACCGCCGCGCCGCTGGCGCCCTTGCCCAGGTTGTCCAGGCGCGACATCAGCAGCACCTGCGTGTCGCTTGCGAACACGAAGACGTCGGCGCGGTTGGTATCGTTGCAGGCCTGCACGTCGAAGAAGCCGTCTTCCAGCGTGGCCGGATCGGACAGCGGCATCACCCGAACGAAGCGTTCGCCCGCATACCGCTGCGCCAATGCAGCGTGCAGCCTGACCGCCGTGACTCCCGCAGGGAGCTGGGATAGATGTAAGGGCACGCTCACAGACAAACCCTTGTAGAAATTGGAGACGATCGGAACGAAAACCGGCGGCGACGCCAGTTTGCAGTGAGCAGCCATCTCCGGCAGATGCTTGTGGGCCAGCTTGAGCGCATAGGGGCGCGGCGACTGCAGGCGCGTGTCGCCGCCCGCCTCGTACTGCTCGATCATCTTCTTGCCGCCGCCAGAGTAGCCGGTGATCGAGGTGGCGCTCAGCGGCAGGTCGGCCGGCATCAGGCCCGCGTCGACCAGCGGGCGCAGCAGAAGAATGAAGGCCGATGCGTGGCAGCCGGGATTGGCGATGCGCTTGGTGGCGCGCAGCGCCGCACGCTGCCCGGGCGCCAGTTCCGGCAGGCCGAAGACCCAGCCGGGGGCGGTGCGGTGCGCCGTGCTGGCGTCGATCAGGCAAGTGTCGGGGTTGGTGACCAAGGCGGCGGCTTCCTTGGCTGCCGCATCGGGCAGGCACAGGAAGGCCACGTCGGCGGAGTTGAGCAGGCGGGCGCGTTCGCCCGCATCCTTGCGCTTGTCGGCATCGATGCGCAGCACCTCGACGTCGGCACGCTGCGCGAGATACTCGTGGATGCGCAGGCCGGTCGTGCCTTCCTGGCCGTCGACGAACACGCGGGTCTTCATGTCACGATTCCCGAAGAATGAACGACAAGGATAAGGCAAACCCCTCGCTCGACGGGGCTGAGGTGCCGACCGTGCTGCTGCTGCCGGGTTGGCTAAACTCGGATGCCGCGCACTGGCAAAGCCGCTGGGAGGTGCTCCACGGCCACCGTCGCGTCGATCAGGATGACTGGTTGTGGCCGCGCCGCGGCGACTGGATGGCGCGGCTGGACGAGGTGCTGCTCGACAGCCCGAATGGCGCAAGGCTGGTCGCTCACAGCCTGGGCTGCCAGTTGGTCGCCGCGTGGGCCGCGCACTCGCGCCACACGGCACGGGTCGCCGCCGCGCTGCTGGTGGCTCCGCCGGACACCGAGCGCGAAGACATGCCACCCAACCTCTTCAACTGGCGGCCGATCGTGCGCGAGCGCCTGCCCTTCGCCAGCCTGGTGGTGGCGAGCACCGACGACCCCTACTGTGCGCTGCCACGTGCCGAGCGCATGGCGGCCGACTGGGGCGCCGCCATCATCGAGATCGGCTCGCGTGGCCACATCAGCGGCGAGTCCGGGCTGGGCGACTGGCCCGAGGGGATGGCCCTGCTGCGCGGTCTGACGGGCGAAGCCGGCTGATCGCGGACAATCCCGCCCCATGGTCACCAAGAAACCCAAGGGCCTCGGCCTCGGACTCGAAGCGCTGCTCGGCCCCAAGGTGTCGGACACGCCCCGCCCCGCCGGCGATGCGCCGCCTGCCACGCTCAAGCTCTCCGTGCTGCAGCCCGGCAAGTACCAGCCGCGCACGCGCATGGACGAGGGCTCGCTCTACGAGCTTGCCGAGAGCATCAAGGCGCAGGGCGTGATGCAGCCCATCCTCGTGCGACCGGTGGCCGCTGGCCGCTACGAGATCATCGCCGGCGAGCGCCGCATGCGTGCCGCCCGGCTGGCCGGGCTCGACGAGGTGCCGGTGCTCGTCAAGGACGTGCCGGACGAAGCCGCGGCGGCGATGTCGCTGATCGAGAACATCCAGCGCGAAGACCTCAACCCGCTCGAAGAGGCGCAGGGCCTGAAGCGCCTGACCGACGAGTTCGGCCTGACGCACGAGCAGGCCGCGCAGGCCGTGGGTCGCTCGCGCAGCGCCGCGAGCAACCTGCTGCGCCTGCTCAACCTCAGCGAGCCTGTCCAGCAGATGCTGATGGCCGGCGACATCGACATGGGCCATGCACGCGCCTTGCTGCCGCTCGAAGGCGCGCAGCAGATCCTGGCGGCCGGCGACGTGGTCGCACGCAAGCTCAGCGTGCGCGAGGCCGAGAAGCTGGTCACCAAGCTGCAGCATGCACGCCAGAAGCCCCTGCTGCGCGTGGCCAGCGAGAAGTCGCGCGACGTCGCGCGCATCGAGGAAGAACTCTCCGATGCCCTCACCGCCAAGGTCGAGATCCGCATCAAGAAGCGCACCAAGCGCGGCGAGCAGGGCGAGGTCGCCATCGCCTTCGGCTCGCTCGACGAACTGAACGGCTTGCTCGACAAGCTCGGCCTCGGCGCTCGCTGAGGGTCTGCCCCACGGCGGCTTTGCGGAACTTTGCACGTTGCGGCGTGCTCAGTCGGCAGATGCCTATCAACCGATCCGTTGCGAGGCACGTTACTTGCTGAAGTCGCACAGAACCTGTGTGTGTGACAAACAGCCGTGTGATCACCCTTGTTTTCGGGTTCACGGCAGGAGCAAGATGCAGCAAGCTTGACCCGACATTGCGCCGATCGATCTGGAAAGCTCTGATGGAGCCCGTAGGACTTCATCAGAACTTCCCCCCTCGTGGCACCCCGGCTTGACGCTGGAGTGCCGCAGTCCTGATGCGTAGGAGATCGGCATGGACGTGATCAGCAGTTTCACAGCGCGCTTCGAGCGCACCCGCGAGGAAGAGCTCTCGCTCGAGGACTACCTCGCCGAGTGCAAGCGCAACCCGGTCGCCTACTCGACCGCGGCCGAGCGCATGCTCAAGGCCATCGGCGAGCCACAGACCATCGACACGCGCAACGACCAGCGCCTGTCGCGGCTGTTCGCCAACAAGGTCATCAAGCTCTATCCCGCCTTCGCCGAGTTCTACGGCATGGAAGACGCCATCGAGCAGGTGGTCTCTTACTTCCGCCATGCCGCGCAAGGGCTGGAAGAGAAGAAGCAGATCCTCTACCTGCTCGGCCCCGTGGGCGGCGGCAAGAGTTCGATCGCCGAGCGCCTCAAGCAGCTGATGCAGGAGGTGCCCTTCTACGCGATCAAGGGCTCGCCGGTGAACGAGTCGCCGCTGGGACTGTTCGATGCCGCCGAAGACGGCCCGATCCTCGAGAAGGAATATGGCATTCCGCGTCGCTACCTGAACCGGATCCTGTCACCTTGGGCCGTGAAACGTCTGGAGGAATTCGGCGGCGACATCCGCAAGTTCAAGGTCGTCAAGCGTTATCCCTCGGTGCTCAAGCAGGTCGGTATCGCCAAGACCGAGCCGGGCGACGAGAACAACCAGGACATCTCGTCGCTGGTCGGCAAGGTCGACATCCGCAAGCTCGAGACCTTCGCGCAGGACGACCCGGACGCGTACAGCTTCTCCGGCGGCCTGTGCCTGGCCAACCAGGGCCTGCTCGAGTTCGTCGAGATGTTCAAGGCGCCGATCAAGGTGCTGCACCCGCTGCTGACGGCCACGCAGGAAGGCAACTTCAAGGGCACTGAAGGCTTCGGCGCGATCCCGTTCGACGGGGTGGTGCTCGCGCACAGCAACGAGAGCGAGTGGAAGGCGTTCCGCAACAACAAGAACAACGAGGCCTTCCTCGACCGCATCTACATCGTCAAGGTGCCGTATTGCCTGCGCGTGTCGGAAGAGGTGAAGATCTACGAGAAGCTGCTGCGCGGCTCCTCGCTCGCCAACGCCACGTGCGCACCGGGCACGCTGAAGATGATGAGCCAGTTCGCCGTGCTCACGCGCCTGAAGGAGCCTGAGAACTCGTCGCTGTATTCCAAGATGCTTGTGTACGACGGCGAGAACCTGAAGGACACCGACCCGCGCGCGAAGAGCTTCCAGGAGTACCGCGACTACGCCGGCGTCGACGAGGGCATGAGCGGCATCTCGACGCGCTTCGCCTTCAAGATCATCTCCAAGGTTTTCAACTTCGACAGCACCGAAGTCGCCGCCAACCCGGTGCACCTGATGTACGTGCTTGAGCAGCAGATCGAGCGCGAGCAGTTCCCGCCGGAGACGGAGCAGAAGTACCTCTCCTTCATCAAGGAGCACCTGGCGACGAAGTACGCCGAGTTCATCGGCAAGGAGATCCAGACCGCCTATCTCGAGAGCTACAGCGAGTACGGCCAGAACATCTTCGATCGCTACGTCACCTACGCCGACTACTGGATCCAGGACCACGAGTACCGCGATACCGACACCGGCGAGGTGTTCGACCGTGCTTCGCTGAACGGAGAGCTCGAGAAGATCGAGAAGCCGGCGGGCATCTCGAACCCGAAGGACTTCCGCAACGAGATCGTCAACTTCGTGCTGCGTGCGCGCGCCGGCAACCAGGGCAAGAACCCGCTGTGGACGAGCTACGAGAAGCTGCGCACGGTGATCGAGAAGAAGATGTTCTCGAACACCGAGGAGTTGCTGCCGGTCATCAGCTTCAACGCCAAGGCGAGCGCCGACGAGGCCAAGAAGCACGAGGACTTCGTCACCCGCATGGTCGCCAAGGGCTACACGCCCAAGCAGGTGCGCCTGTTGTGCGAGTGGTACCTGCGCGTGCGCAAGAGTTCGTGAGCTGAGTCCGGGTTCGAAGGAGCCACCTTGCAGCAGATCATCGACCGGCGGCTGGCGGGCAAGAACAAGTCCATCGGCAACCGCGAGCGCTTCCTGCGCCGCCACAAGGACCAGATCCGCGAGGCGGTCAAGCGCGCGGTGGACGGTCGCGGCATCCGCGACATGGAGAAGGGTGAAGACATCCACATCCCCAAGCGCGACATCACCGAGCCGGTGTTCGGCCACGGCCAGGGCGGCAAGCGGGAGATGGTGCATCCGGGCAATCAGGACTACGTTCGCGGCGACAAGATCGAGCGGCCCAAGGGCGGCGGTGGCGGGGGCGGTGGCGGGCAGGCGAGCGATTCCGGCGAGGGCGACGACGATTTCGTCTTCCACCTCAGCAAGGAAGAGTTCATGCAGGTCTTCTTCGACGACCTGGCCCTGCCCAACCTCGCGCGCACCACGCTGGCCGAGACGCCCGAGTACAAGACACACCGCGCCGGCTATTCGAGCGACGGCACGCCGAACAACCTGCACGTGGTGCGCTCGATGCGTGGCGCGATCGGCCGTCGCATCGCGCTGGGCAGCGAGAGCCGGCGCGAGCTGAGGTTGCTGGAGGACAAGCTCGATGGCATCAGGCGCCACCCCGAGCCCAACCCCTTCGCGCACGAGATTCCTGAGCTGGAGCGCGAGATCGAGGCGCTGCGTGCGCGCATCGGCCGCATCCCCTACCTCGACCCGATCGACCTGCGCTACCGCAGCCGGGTGCGCGTGCCGGTGCCCACGTCGAAGGCGGTGATGTTCTGCCTGATGGACGTGTCCGGCTCGATGGACGAGTCGCGCAAGGACTTGGCCAAGCGCTTCTTCATCCTGCTGTACCTGTTCCTCACGCGGCACTACGAGAAGATCGACATCGTCTTCATCCGTCACCACACGCAGGCGCAGGAGGTCGACGAGCAGAACTTCTTCCACGCCACCGAGACCGGCGGCACCGTGGTCAGCAGCGCGCTGGTGCTGATGGAAGAGATCGCCCGCGCGCGCTACCCTACTAGCGAGTGGAACATCTACGGCGCGCAGGCCAGCGACGGCGACAACTGGCACCACGACAGCGGCCGCTGCCGCGAGTTGCTGGCCAACGCGATCCTGCCGCTGTGCCGCTACTTCGCCTACGTGCAGGTGGCCGAGGAAGAGCAGAACCTGTGGGACGAGTACGCCGCCCTGGCGGCCGAGACCAAGGCCTTCGCGATCCGCAAGGTGACCGAAGCCTCGCAGATCTATCCGGTGTTCCGCGATCTGTTCAAGAAAGAAGGGACGCCCGCATGACGCGAAAGGCCAACTTCGTGCCCGACGGCACGGCGGATCTGTTCGAGCCCGATCTGGCCAAGGCGCTGACCGGCCGCGTCCGGCGCGCTGCCGACATCGTCACGCCGCCGCGCGCTGCGCAGCCACTCGCGGCGCCGAGCGACTGGTCGTTCGAGCTGATCGAGCAGTACCACGCGGTGATCCGCTCCACCGCCGAGCGATTCGGGCTGGACACCTACCCGAACCAGCTCGAGATCATCACCGCCGAGCAGATGATGGACGCCTACGCCTCGGTGGGCATGCCGGTGAACTACCGCCACTGGAGCTACGGCAAGGAGTTCATCTCCACCGAGAAGAACTACAAGCGCGGCCACATGGGCCTGGCCTACGAGATCGTCATCAACTCCAACCCCTGCATCAGCTACCTGATGGAGGAAAACACGATGGCGATGCAGGCGCTCGTCATTGCGCATGCCGCCTACGGCCACAACAGCTTCTTCAAGGGCAACTACCTGTTCCGCATGTGGACCGATGCGGCGTCGATCATCGACTACCTCGTCTATGCGAAGAACTACGTCGCCGGCTGCGAGGAGCGCCACGGCCTGGACGCGGTGGAGGAACTGCTCGACAGTTGCCACGCGCTGATGAACCACGGTGTCGACCGTTACCGCCGGCCGAGCAAGCTGAGCCTGATCCAGGAGCTCGCGCGCAGCAAGGACCGCGAGGCCTACGCGCAGCAGCAGGTCAACGACATGTGGCGCACGCTGCCGCGCAAGGCCGAGAAGGCTGCCAGCGAGAAGGAAGTGCGCCGCTTCCCCGAGGAGCCGCAGGAGAACCTGCTGTACTTCATCGAGAAGAACGCGCCGCTGCTCGAACCCTGGCAGCGCGAGATCGTGCGCATCGTGCGCAAGGTGGCGCAGTACTTCTACCCGCAACGCCAGACGCAGGTGATGAACGAGGGCTGGGCCACCTTCTGGCACCACAAGTTGCTCAACACGCTGTACGACGACGGTCACCTGACGGACGGCATGATGATCGAGTGGCTGAAGTCGCACACCAACGTCGTGTACCAGCCGCCGGTGGGGCACAAGCACTACAGCGGCATCAACCCGTACGCGCTGGGCTTCGCGATGTACACCGACATCAAGCGCATCTGCGAGAAGCCGACCGACGAAGACCGCGCCTGGTTCCCCGGCATGGCCGGCAATGACTGGCTCGAGACCATCGACCACGCGATGCGCAACTTCAAGGACGAGAGCTTCATCGGCCAGTACCTCTCGCCGCAGCTGATGCGCGACTTCCGCCTGTTCTCCATCGTCGACGACGAGAAGGAAAGCGAGCTCGAAGTCTCGGCCATCCACGACGAGGCCGGCTATCGCGCGGTGCGCGAGGCGCTGTCGCACCAGTACGACCTGGGTAGCCGCGAACCGAACATCCAGGTGTGGAGCGTCAACCTGCGCGGTGACCGATCACTGACGCTGCGCCATACCCAGCACAACGACCGGCCGCTGCACGACAGCGCGCAGGAAGTGCTCAAGCACGTGTCGCGGCTGTGGGGCTTCGGCGTGCACCTGGACAGCGTCGACGGCCAGGGCACCGTGACCAAGCACTGGTCGGTGCCGGCCCCGGTGAACCACAGCTAGCGCGTCGTCATAGGGAAAAGATCTTCCCCGGATTGAGGATGTTCTTCGGGTCGAGTGCGCGCTTGAGCGTGCGCATCATCTCGACCGCGCCGGCGCCCGTCTCGTCGACCAGAAAGCCCTGCTTGTGCAGCCCGATGCCGTGCTCGCCGGTGCAGGTGCCCTGCAGTGCGATCGCTCGATGAACCATCTGCATGCTCAGGCGCTCGGCCGTCTCGCGCTGCTGCGCGTCGCCGTCCTTCACCAGGTAGGCGAGGTGGAAGTTGCCGTCGCCGACGTGGCCGACGATGTAGTACGGCAGCCCCGAGGCATCGGCCTCGGCGACCGAGGCCTCGATGATCTCGGTCAGGCGCGAGATCGGCACGCAGGTATCGGTGGTCACCGTGCGGCAGCCGGGGTGCGTGGTCATGCCGGCGAAATAGGCCTTGTGCCGCGCCGTCCACAGCCGCGTGCGCTCCTCCGGCGTGCTGGCCCATTCGAAGTTCTCGCCGCCGGCCTCCGCAGCGATGGACTGCACCGTCTCGGCCTGTTCCTTCACGCCGGCTTCGCTGCCGTGGAACTCCATCAGCAGCATCGGCGCTTCGCGCAGGCCGAGCTTCGAATGCTCGTTGACCGCGCGCACGGCGTTCACGTCGAGCAGTTCGCAACGCGCGATCGGCACGCCCATCTGGATGATCTGGATCGTCGCGTCGACCGCCGAGCCGATGTCCTTGAAATGGCAGATCGCCGCGCTCACCGCCTCGGGCAGCGGGTACAGCTTCAGCGTCACGCCGGTGATCACGCCGAGCGTGCCTTCGCTGCCTACCATCAGGCGCGTGAGGTCGTAGCCGGCGCTGGACTTCTTCGCGCGCGTGCCGGTATGGATGACCTCGCCGCTGGCGGTCACCACCGTCAGGCCGAGCACGTTCTCGCGCATCGTGCCGTAGCGCACCGCGTTCGTGCCGCTGGCGCGCGTGGCCGCCATGCCGCCGAGCGACGCATTCGCGCCCGGGTCGATGGGGAAGAACAGGCCGGTGTCACGGATCTCGCTGTTGAGCTGCTCGCGCGTGACACCCGGCTCGACGGTGGCAGTCAGGTCCTCGGGGTTGACCTGCAGCACGCGGTTCATGCGCGACAGGTCGATGCTGATGCCGCCCTGCACGGCCAGCAGGTGGCCTTCGAGCGAGGAACCGACGCCGTAGGGAATCACCGGCACCGCATGGCGGTCGGCCAGCGAGACGATCGCGGCCACGTCGTCGGTGCTCTCGCAGAACACCACCGCATCGGGCGGGCGCACGTCGAATGGAGATTCGTCGCGGCCGTGCTGCTCGCGCACCGCCAGCGCCGTGCTGCAGCGGTCACCGAAGCGAGCCCTCAGCGCATCGAGCATGGCCGCGGGCACCGGGCGGGGCTCGACGAGGTGGGGCAGTTCGGTGGGGGCGTTCATGCTCGTGCTCCAGCCTGCAAGGCGCAGGGCGTCGAGGGATTCTAGGCATTGGCTACCATCGCGGCCATGGGACAACGACTGACGCAGATCGCCACGCGCACCGGCGACGACGGCACCACCGGGCTGGGCGACGGCACGCGCGTGTCGAAAGACCACTTGCGCGTGCAGGCCATGGGCGATGTCGACGAGCTGAACTCGCAGATCGGCGTGCTGCTTGCCGAGCCGCTGCCCGATGGCGTGCGCGAGCTGCTGGTGGTGATCCAGCACGAACTGTTCAACCTGGGGGGCGAGCTGTCGATCCCCGGCTTCGAGCTGCTCAAGGTCGAAGCGGTCGTGCGCCTTGACGAAGCACTCGAGCTGCACAACGCGGCCCTGCCCAAGTTGCAGGAGTTCATCCTGCCGGCCGGCACGCGCAGCGCGGCGATCGCGCATGTGTGCCGCACGGTGGCGCGACGCGCCGAGCGGGCGGTGGTCGCCTTGTCGCTGGCTGACCAGGTGCGCGCGGAGCCGCGTCAGTACCTGAATCGCCTGTCCGACCTGCTGTTCGTGCTGGCCCGCGTGCTGAACCGAGCCAACCTCGACGGCCGCGGCGGCGACGACGTCTACTGGAAGAGCGAGAAGCTGGCGCGCGGCGGCGACTGAAGCAGCGCCGCCGCGACCCCGCGATCAGCCCGCGGCGGTGTAGCCGGCGGCGAACTCGGCCAGCGTCAACGCGCCGTCCTTGTCCTTGTCCAGCATCTCGAACTTGCTGGCGATGGCCGGCATCTTGGCGGCTTCGTCCTTCGACAGCTTGCCGTCGCCGTTGGCGTCGGCCTTGCTGAAGGCGGCCTCGGCGGCCATGCGTGCCTTGGCGTCGCCTGCGGCGGGAGCCTTGTCCTGAGCCAGGGCGACCGTGGCCAGTGCGGCGCAGGCGGCGGCGACGGAAGTGCGGATGAGCGTGGAGCGAAGGTTCATGGTGTGACCTCTTGGTTGGTTGAGAGAGCCGCCATTGCAGCCCCGATCACCCCCACAGGCCAGCACTCTTTCCGCACATTACCCGCGTTACGGCCACAGCCAGCCTGCTTACCTGCGATTGCAAGTGCTTGCTTACATTCTCGACGGAACTTCCGGCGCGTCCAGCGCGAGCGCATCGCCACGACCGTTGCGGCCGCGGCGCCAGGCCTTCTCGGCCTCGGCGGCCAGGTACACCATGGCGGCGGCGGCGAAGCAGATGCCGAGTTCGGCGAGGTCCAGCGCCTCGGTCTTGAAGATCGGCTGCAGCACCGGAACGTAGATCGTTGCCATCTGCAGCGCCAGCGTGAGCAGCACCGCGCCGAGCAACGGGCGGTTCGACGCCAGGCCCTGGCGCCACAGCGGCTCGCTTTCGGAGCGGATCGCCATCACATGGGCCATCTGCGCCAGGGTCAGCACGGTGAACACCATGGTCTGCCAGTGGGCGTGGCCGGTGGCCAGCGCCCAGGCCTGCACGGCAAGGCACATGCCGCCGATCAGCAGCCCGATGAACAGCACGTGCTGCCACAGGCCGCCGGCGAACAGGCTCTCGCCCGGCGGGCGCGGCGGCCTGCGCATGATGCCGCGCTCGGCCGGTTCGGCCGCGAGGGCGAGGCCGGGCAGGCCGTCGGTCACCAGGTTCACCCACAGGATGTGGATGGGCAGCAGCGGGATCGGCAGGCCCAGCATCGGGGCCAGGAACAGCGTCCAGATCTCGCCCGAGTTGCCCGTCATCGCATAGCGCACGAACTTGCGGATGTTGTCGTAGATGCGCCGGCCCTCGCGCACCGCGGCCACGATGGTGGCGAAGTTGTCGTCCAGCAGCACCAGGCTGGCGGCTTCGCGTGCGACGTCGGTGCCGCCGCGTCCCATCGCCACGCCGATGTCGGCCTGGCGCAGCGCTGGCGCGTCGTTGACGCCATCGCCCGTCATCGCGACGAAGCGGCCCAGCGACTGCAGCGCCTGCACGATGCGGATCTTCTGCGCCGGGTCGACGCGGGCGTACACGCGCACCTCGCCGCAGCACGCGCGCAGGGTGGCGTCGTCCATCTCCGCCAGCGCCTGGCCGGTCAGCACGACGGCCTTGTCGTCGCCGACGATGCCCAGCCGCAGGGCGATGGCGCGCGCCGTGGCCGGGTGGTCACCGGTGATCATCACCGGCGTGATGCCGGCGCCCAGGCAATCGCGCACCGCGGCGGCGGCTTCCGGTCGTGGCGGGTCGATCAAGGCGACCAGGCCGATCAGCGCGAGCCCCTGCTCCAGCGTGTGTGCGTCGGCGTCCACTTCGGCCAGGGCCACCTCGCGGCGCGCCAGCGCGAGCACGCGCAAACCCCGCGCCGCCATCGACTCGGCCTGCGCCATCACGGCGTCACGGTCGAGGGCCGCCTCACCCTCGGCGCGCCATTGCGAGCTGCACAGCGGCAACACCGACTCGGGGGCACCCTTGGTGCAGACCAGGAGCACAGAGCCCTGCGGGTGCAGCGTGCTCATGCGCTTGCGCACCGCGTCGAACGGCAGTTCGGCCACCCGTGGCGATTCGGCCTCAAGTGCCGATTTGAGCAGGCCGGCGTCAGCGGCCAGCATGGCCAGCGCGGTCTCGGTCGGGTCGCCGAACCAGCTGCCCTCTTCGCCGAGCACCGCGTCATTGCACAAGGCGGCGGCGCGCAGGGTCTCGCGCTGCACCGGGTCGGCCAGCGGCTCGCCCGGCCGCCAAGCGCGGCCGTCGGCGTGCACCAGCTCGGCCTGCATGCGGTTCTGCGTCAGCGTGCCGGTCTTGTCGGAGCAGATGGTGCTGACCGAGCCGAGCGTCTCGACCGACGGCAGCCGGCGCACCAGCGCGTTCTGCGCGACCATTCGGCGCGCCCCGAGCGCCAGCAGCACCGTCACCACCGCCGGCAGCGACTCGGGAATCGCGGCCACTGCCAGACTCACGGCCGTGAGGATCATCAGCACCGGTGACTCGCCGCGCAGCACGCCGATCACGAAGATCAGCGCGCAGATCGCCAGCACCACGAGGGCCAGCCGCTTGCCGAAGGCGGCCAGGCGCTTCTGCAGCGGCGTGCTCAAGTCGACGGCGCGGTCCAGCAGCCCGGCCACCTTGCCGAGCTCGGTGGCCATGCCGGTGGCGACCACCAGGCCGGTGCCCCGCCCGTGTGCCGCCGTCGTGCCCTTGAACGCCATGTTGAGCCGGTCGCCGAGCGCCGATGCGGCGTCCACGAGCACGCCCGTGTGCTTGTCGACGGTGACCGACTCCCCGGTCAGTGCCGATTCGTCGACCTTCAGCTGGGCGATCTCGATCAGGCGCAGGTCGGCAGGCACCTGGTTGCCTGCCTCCAGCAGCACAATGTCGCCGGGCACCAGCCGGGCTGCCGGCACCACCTGTCGCTGCCCGGCGCGCAGCACGGTGGCACGGGCCGCGGCGAGTTGCTGCAATGCCGCCAGCGCACGGTCGGCGCGCCAGGCCTGCACGAAGCCGATCACTGCGTTGAGCAGCACGATCACCAGGATCGCCAGCGTGTCGACCAGTTCGCCGATCACCCCCGAGACCACCGCGGCGCCCAGCAGCACCAGGATCATGAAATCCTTGAACTGGTCGAGCAGCAGCGCCACAGGAGTGCGCCGCGCGGCGCCGGTGATCTCGTTCGTGCCGTGCTTCAGCGCGCGCAGGGCGGCCTCGGCCTCGTCGAGCCCGAGCGTCGGGTCGACGCCGTGTTCGCGGGCCAGTTCGTGCGCTTCTCTCAGGTGCCAGTGGGGGTGCATCGGGCAGTCAGTACACCGTGTGGACCGACTGTCCGAGCATCTCCGGCGTGACGAGCACGATACCGCGTTCGGTGACATGGAAGCGCTCGCGGTCGGCCGCCAGGTCCACGCCGATCTGCGAGCCGTCGGCGATCAGGCAGCGCTTGTCGACCACGGCGCGGCGGATCACCACGTCGGCACCGATGTTCACGCCCGGTAGCACGACCGATTCCTCGACCAGGCTGCGGTCGCCCACGCGCACCTTCGAGAAGAGGATCGAGCGCCGCACCGTGGCGCCGCTGACGATGCAGCCGCTGGACACCAGCGAGTCCACCGCCACGCCGCGCCGGCCCGGATCGTCGAAGACGAACTTGGCCGGCGGCAGCTGCCGCTGCAGGCTCAGGATCGGCCAGTGCTCGTCGTAGAGGTCGAGTTCGGGCACGACCTGGGTCAGGTCGAGGTTGGCCTCCCAGTAGCTGTCCACCGTGCCGACATCGCGCCAGTAGGGCCGCGCGCCGGGCTGGCAGACGCAGCTGTCCTCGAAGCGGTGGGCGTGTACAGGGTGCCTCGCCACCACGTGCGGGATCAGGTCGTGGCCGAAGTCGTGGCTGGAGCCGGCGTCGTGCGCGTCGCGGATCAGCTCGTCGACGAGGAATTTCGCGTTGAACACGTAGATGCCCATGCTCGCCAGCGCCTTGCCGGGACGACCCGGCAGCGGCTCCGGGCGGGCCGGCTTCTCCTCGAAGGCGAGCACGCGCCGCTGCGCATCCACCTGCATCACGCCGAAGTCGCGGGCCCGCTCGACCGGCACCTCGACGCCGGCCACCGTCAGCTCGGCGCCGCTGGCCACGTGGTCGGCGAGCATCACCGCGTAGTCCATCTTGTAGACATGGTCGCCGGCCAGCACGAGCACGTGTTCGGGCCTGGCTTCGCCGAGCAGATCGAGGTTCTGGTAGACCGCGTTGGCCGTGCCGCTGTACCAGTGTTCGTCGACACGCTGCTGGGCGGGCACGACGTCGATGTACTCGCCCAGGGTCACTTCCAGGAAACCCCAGCCGCGCTCGATGTGGCGGATCAGGCTCTGCGCCTTGTACTGGGTCAGCACGCCGATGCGGCGGATGCCCGAGTTGACGCAGTTGGACAGCGGGAAGTCGATGATCTTCAGCTTGCCGGCGAACGGCACCCCCGGCTTGGCGCGCCAGTCGGTGAGCTGGCGCAGCCGCGAACCGCGCCCGCCGGCCAGCACCAGCGCGTAGGTGCGTTGCGTCAAGTGCAGGTGTCGATGCGCTTCGGACACGGCGGTGGGCGGTTCGGCGGCCATGGTGAGCTCCAGCGCACCGCAACGGGCCGCTCATTTCAGCGTAGGCGCCGCGGTGCACATTGCAATTGCCGTTCGTCAATCGCGTGGCCGTCATCGTCCCGGGCCATCATTGGCGTCCGGCGCGCCCGCGCGCATCTGCCCCCGACCCGCATGAGCATCCGCCACCTCGACCACCTCTTCGACCCCGCCTCGGTGGCGGTGATCGGCGCCTCGCAGCGCGCCGGCAGCGTCGGCGCAACCGTCTGGCGCAACCTGCACGGCAACGGCTTCAAGGGGCGCAGCTTCGCCGTCAACCCGCGCCACCGCAGCTTCGACGGCGTGCCGGTCTATGCCCGAGTGGCCGATCTGCCCGAGGTGCCCGAGCTGGCCATCGTCTGCACGCCGGCCGCCGCCGTACCGGGGTTGATCGCCGAACTGGGCGCCGCCGGCACCCGCGCGGCCGTGGTCCTCACCGCCGGCCTGTCTGCCGCGCAGCGCCAGGCGATGCTCGACGCGGCACGGCCGCATCTGCTGCGCATCCTCGGGCCCAACTGCATCGGCATGCTGGTGCCTCACCTGGGCCTGAACGCGAGCTTCGCGCACATCGACGCGCTGCCGGGCGAGCTGGCCTTCGTCACGCAGTCGGGCGCGCTGATGACGGCGATGCTCGACTGGGCCCGCTCGCGCCGCATCGGCTTCAGCCACCTGGTCTCGCTGGGCGAACATGCCGACGTCGACTTCGGCGACATGCTCGATTTCCTCGGCAGCGACGCGAAGACGCGCGCCATCCTGCTCTACATCGAATCGGTCGAGGCGCCGCGCAAGTTCATGTCGGCGGCGCGTGCGGCGGCGCGCAACAAGCCGGTCATCGTCATCAAGTCGGGGCGTTCGACGCAGGGCCAGCGCGCAGCGGCCTCGCACACCGGGGCGCTGGCCGGCTCCGACATCGTCTACGACGCCGCCATCGCCCGCGCCGGCATGCTGCGCGTGGACACGATGCAGCAGCTCTTCCTGGCCGCCGAGACGCTGACGCGCTTCCGCGCCAACCGCGGCGAGCAGCTGGCGGTCCTCACCAACGGCGGTGGCGCCGGTGTGATGGCGGCCGATTGCGCCGCGCATGTCGGCGTGGAACTCACCGACCTGCACGCCGACACGATCGCACGGCTCGACGCGCAGATGCCCGCCAACTGGTCGCACGGCAACCCGGTGGACATCATCGGCGACGCGCCGGCCGAGCGCTACGTGCAGGCGCTGGAGGCGCTGAACGCCGACCCCGGCGCCGGCGCGGTGCTGTTCATCCATGCGCCCACGGCGATCGTGCCGAGCGCCGACATCGCCCGCGCGCTGGTGCCGCTGGCCAGCCAGTCGCCGCCGCGCGTGCTCGGCTGCTGGCTGGGTGGCGATTCGGTGGCGCAGGCGCGCGAGATCTTCCGCGAGGCCGGCATTGCCGGCTACGAGACGCCCGAGGAGGCGGTGCGTGCGTTCGCGATGCTCACCACCTACCGGCGCAACCAGGCGCAGCTGATCGAGGCGGCGCCGGCGCGACCCTTCCAAGCCGCCGAGCCTGATCTGCCGGCGGTGCGTGCGATGGTGCAGCAGGTGCTGGGCAGCGGCCGCGAGATGCTCACCGAGCCGGAGGCCAAGGCGGTGCTCGCTGCCTACGGCATCCCGGTGGTGGCCACGCAGCGTGTCGGGCTCGATCCTGCCGAGACCGTGAGCGCGGCGCGCGCGATGGGCTTTCCGGTGGCGATCAAGATCCTCAGTGCCGACATCTCGCACAAGTCCGATGTCGGCGGAGTGGCCCTCGGACTGGACAGCGAGGAGCAGGTGCGCGCCGCCACCGCCGAGATGCTGGAGCGCGTACGCGCCCAGCGACCGCAGGCGAAGCTCGACGGCTTCACCGTGCAGTCGATGGTGCAGCGTGCCGGCGCGCAGGAACTGATCGTCGGCGCCAGCATCGACCGCGTCTTTGGCCCGGTGATCCTGTTCGGCCAGGGCGGCACGGCGGTCGAGGTGCTGGCCGATCGCGCTATCGCGCTGCCGCCCTTGAACGAGCCGCTGGCGCGCGCCCTGGTGGCGCGCACGCGGGTGGCCAGGCTGCTGCGCGGCTTTCGCGACACGCCGCCGGCCGACGAGGCGAGCGTGCACGCCGTGCTGATCGCGGTATCGCAGTTGCTCGCCGACGTGCCGCAGATCGCCGAGCTCGACATCAACCCGCTGATCGTCGATGCGAAAGGCGCGATCGCTCTCGATGCGCGCATCCGGCTGAGTGTCACCGCGCCGGCCGGCGCCTTGAACTTCGCCATCCGGCCCTACCCGGCGCACCTGACGCAACGCCTCGAATGGCACGGCCGCCAGCTCACGCTGCGGGCCATCCGCCCGGAGGACGAGGCGCAGCACCTCGATTTCCTCAGCCACCTCGACCCCGAGGACGTGCGCATGCGCGTCTTCTACAGCCGGCGCAGCATCGAGCGCACCGAACTCGCGCGCCTGACTCAGATCGACTACGCGCGCGAGATGGCCTTCGTCGCCACCGCGCCCGGGCCGGACGGCGCCGAGCAGACGCTGGGCGTGGTGCGTGCCGTGGCCGACCCCGACAACATCGAAGCCGAGTTCGGCATCATCGTGCGCAGCGAGCTCAAGGGCGAAGGCCTGGGCGAGCTGCTGCTGCAACGCATGGTCGTGTACCTTCGCGAGCACGGCACGAGGCGCCTCGTGGCCACCGTGCTCGCAGAGAACACGCGCATGCTCCAACTGGCGCGAGAGCTCGGCTTCGTCGAGTCGCCCAGTCGCCAGGAGCCGGGGACTCGCTGGGTCGAGCTCGCGCTCTGATCAACGCACGCGCAGCTCGCGGTGCAGCCAAGCGCGCGCCACCGCCCAGTCGCGCTTGAGCGTGGCCAGCGAGATACCGAGCAGCTCGGCGGCCTCCTCGTTCTCGAGACCGCCGAAAAACCGCAGCTCCACCACCTTGGCGGCGCGTGCATCCACCGCCTCGAAGGCGAGCAGGGCCTCGTGCACGTCGACGAGGTCGCGGCCCGGCGTGCCCGTCCAGCGCTCCAGCGTGCCCAGCGTGAGCGGCACCAGCTCGGCATCGCGCTTCTCGGCGCGGCGCGCGAGCGCGTGGTTGACGAGAATGCGCCGCATCATCGTCGAGGCCACGGCGAGGAAGTGGCTGCGGTTCTTCCAGCGCGTGCGCGATTGCTCGGCGAGGCGGAACCAGGCCTCATGTGCCAGCGCGGTGGGGGTCAGTGTGTGCCCGGCTTCCTCGCGCCGCAACTGGGCGCGCGCCGCGCGGCGCAGTTCGCCGTAGAGCAGTTCGAACAGCCGGTGCGCGACCTGTGGGTCGCCGGAATCCACGTGTGCGAGCCACTGTGTCACGTCGGCTTCGTGGAGAATTTCCGCGTCGACGCTCATCTGAGGTGGTGGCTGGCCATGTGCCGATTGTGCCGCCGCCCCTAGCATCGGCGCATGCGCCAGACCGCGTCTTCCGCCGCCGATTGGGACAAAGTGCGCGCCTTGTTCGACGCCGCGCTCGCGCTCGAGGAAGGCGAGCGCGAGGCGCTGCTCGCCGACCCGTCGCACGAGGCGGCAGTGCGAGCCGAGGTGCTCTCGCTGCTGGCCCATGCGGCCCGGGATGGGGATGACTTCCTGGTGCGGCCGGGGCTGGCCGATGCGTCGCACCTGCCGGACAGCCGCGTCGGCCAGCGCTGCGGCGCGTGGTGCATCACCGCGCCCATCGGCAGTGGCGGCATGGGCGAGGTGTGGCTGGCCGAGCGCGCCGACGGCGCCTTCAGCGGTCAGGCCGCCATCAAGGTGCTCAAGCGCGGCATGGACTCCGACGCGGTGCTGTCGCGGTTCGCGCTCGAGCAGCAGTCGCTCGCGCGACTGAACCATCCGCACATCGCCCACCTGCTCGATGCCGGCCGCACGGCCGACGGCCTGCCCTACTTCGTCATGGAACACGTGGCCGGGCGACCGATCGACCAGGCCTGCGAGGGCCTGCCGGTAGCGCAGCGCCTGGCGCTGTTCCTGCAGCTGGCCGAGGCGGTGGCCCACGCGCACCGCAACCTGCTGCTGCACCGTGACCTCAAGCCCGGCAACGTGCTGGTCACCGCGCAGGGGCAGGTCAGGCTGCTGGATTTCGGCATCGCCAAGGCGATCGATCCTTCGGGTGGCGCTGACGCCGAGCACACGCATGCCGGGCCGCGCCCCTTCACGCCGCAGTTCGCCAGCCCCGAGCAGGTGCGCGGCGAGGCGGTCGGCACGGCCACCGACATCTATAGCCTGGGCGTGCTGCTGTACGTCATGCTCACCGGCAGCCGACCCTATGGCCGCGGCTCGAGCACGCCGATGGAAGCGGCGCGCAGCGTGCTCGAGGAAGAGCCGACGCGGCCCAGTGCGCTGCCGCCACCGGGCTCCGACGCCGATGCAGCCTTGCTGGCGAGCCGCAGGTGCCTGCAGGGCGATCTCGACACCATCCTGCTCAAGGCGCTGGACAAACGCATCGAGGCGCGCTACTCCAGCGTCGAGGCGATGGCCGGCGACGTGCGTGCGCATCTGGCCGGCCGGCCGGTGAACGCGCGTGCCCCGCGCTTGGGCTACCTGTTCGGCAAGTTCGTGAAGCGCAACCGTTGGGCCGTCGGCGCCGCGGCGCTGGGTGCGCTGGCGCTGGTCGGCGGCCTCGCCTCGACGCTGTGGCAGATGCGCCAGGCCGAGGCAGCCCGCCTGAGCGCCGAGCAGCGCTTCGCCGACGTGCGCCGGCTCGCCAATCGGCTGGTGTTCCAGTACCACGACCAGATCGCCAGCCTGCCGGGCTCGACCCGGGTGCGTGCCGAGCTGCTGGGCGACGCGCAGGGCTACCTCGACGAACTGAACCGCCACGTCGGCAACGACGGCACGCTGGCCAGAGAGCTCGCCGAGACCTACTTCCGTCTCGCCGTGCTGCAGGGCGAGGCCTTCTCGCCCAGCCTGGAGCGACTCGATGCCGCGCAGGCCAACCTCGACAAGGCGATCGCGCTGCTGCCGCGCTACATCGATGCGGCAGGCGTCGAGGTGGCTGCGCTCGCCACTGCGGCCGACATGTGGATGGCGCAGTCCTCGCAGCGGTGGCGGCGCGCCCATCTGGGGCTGGGCCGCCGGGCTCTCGAGCAGGCGCGGGCGCTGGCCGAGCGGGCTCGCCGGCAAGCACCGGACGACCCCAAGGTGCTCTCGCTGCTGGGCACGCTGGAAGGTCGGCTGGGCCTGCTGATCGGCGGCAGCGCGGCCAGCGCCAGCCTGGGCCGCACCGCCGAGGCGGTGTCCCACCTGGAGGCTTCGCTCGCCCACATGCAGGTGCTGGAGCGCCTTGACCCGGCCAACGCGGAGTGGGTGCACGAGCTCGCCTGGGCCTGCTACATCGGCGCCTATGCCGCCAACCTGCGCGGAGACGACGCGCTGGCGGTGTCGCTGGCCGAGCGGGCCGTGGCCCTGCGCGACCGCGCCGCGCGCATGTTGCCGGACAACGCCCATCTGCGCCACCAGACGGCCATTGCGCGGCTGGTGCTCGCGGTCTCGCTCGCACATGCAGGACGTCACGAACGTGCGTTGCCGCTGATGGACGAGGCGCAGGCCATCGTGCGCGCCAGCGTGGCCGCCGACGCCTCGAACCAGGCGGCGCAGCGCGACCTGCGCGTCAGCGGCTTCGCCCGCGGCCGGATCCTGGTGCTGGCCGGCCGCCACGACGAGGCGCGTGGGGTGCTGGCCGAGGCGCTGGCCGCCGTGCCCGCGAAGACACTGGCCGAGGACTTCTACCTCGCCCGCGCACGCGCCGACGGCCTGGTCTGGGCGGCGCGGGCCTGGCTCGATGGCGATGCGGCGCGTGCGCTGGCCCTGGCCGACGAAGCGATCGAGGTCGTGCAGGCGGCAGCGCCCGGCGACGGCAATGCGAGCCGGCTGTGGACGCTCGCCCAGGCCCAAGGCGAACGCGCGGCGGCCTTGGCGCGCCTGGGCCGCCGCGAGCAGGCCAGCGTGGCGGCCACGTTGGCCCTGGCGACGTGGCAGCAAGGCTCCCCGGAGGGCCGCACGCCGGGCCTGTTCGACCTCTGGGTCGCGCGTGACCGCGAACTCGCCCACCCTGACAGACCCTGAGCCGACTGCGCAGCGCCAATGAGCCGTCGGCGCCGGATTTCCTGCGTAACCCGACAAGCCGATCCGCCTGAGGCGCCGGCGACCTCGAACGTTCAACGCAAGGACCCCGACCATGAGAGCCCTGACCCCTGCCTCCCTGACCGCCCTGTTCGCCGCCGTCGTGCTGTCCGGCTGTGGTGGCGGCAACGATGCCCCGGCACCCGCCGCCGGGCCGTCCCCCGCACCGGCCCCCGCACCGGCCCCCGCGCCCGCCCCCGCCGGCAGCTGCGGCACGATGCGCGTGCTGGGTGCGACCGAGCTGGCCGCATTCGACGGCAGCTACGTGGTGAAGGTCTTCGACGGCAGTAGCATGACGCCTGCCGAACTTGGCGGGGCCACGCTGGCGTTGGCCGGCAGCACGCTGACCTACACGCCCGACAGCGGGCTGGCCGGATCGAGCGCCGCCACGGCAACGGTGACCGCAGTGTGCGAGAACACCAACTCGTCCGGCGCGCCGATTGGCGTCGTCGCAGTGATCGACACGCAGCGCCATGTCGACTTCTTCGCGCCGGCGTTCAATGGTCTGTACGTCTCCGGCAGCGATCTCGGCAGCGATCCCGCCGCCGGCCGCTACCTGCAGGGCACGCTGGCGAAGAACACCACGGCACCCGCGCCTGCACCCGCGCCTGCACCGTCGGGCAGCTACCTCGGCTTCGCCGCCAGCGCTCCCGCCACGGGTGGCGGCAACGCCACCGCAAGCGCCGGCGCCTGGCTGGCCGGTACCTACTACGGCCGATCGTCGGCCAACTCCACCTGCACGCTGCAGATCGACGCGGCCGGCCAGTTCGTCGGCTCGATGAACGGCAGCACACAGACAGGCGTGCTCGACGGCGAAGGCAACGACCGCGCCGTGAGCGTGCCCACGGCCGGTTTCGCCTTCGGCGTGACCGCCACCTCGACCGGCCAGGGCGTGAGCACCGGCGGCGTGGGCGGGCGGCTGACCAACTTCCAGCTCGGCGGCGTGCTGGACTTCTGCGCCGTGATGTTCAGGTCGGACACGCCGATGACCATCGCACCGGCGACCTCGGCGCCGATGGTGCTGAAGAACAGCGGCCTGCTCGCGTCGGAACTGCCGGCAGCCGTCATCGGCACGCGCCAGGGTTACGCGGTCGGCACCCTGTTCTCTCCGCGCAGCGCGCCGGTGGCTTGCACGCTGAACGTGGCGGCCGACGGCAGCGTCACGCTGACCACCGGCGACCGCAACTTCAGCGCCCAGGTCGACGGCGGCTCCGGCAGTGCCGCCGATGCCAGTCTGTCGGGCCGCATCTCGGGCTACCAGAGCCTGACCGCCGCGAACGGCCTGTTCTACCGCGTCAATGCGCTGTCGCTCAGCGGCGCGAGCGACGTGACCGAGATCCTCATCGAGCTCGCGCACACGTCGGCGGGCAGCCAGGTCAGCTACGCCTCGGCACAGGTGCGGCCGGCTGCCGGCGGCGTCGGCAGCGTGTCCGACGCCTGCTATTTCCCGAACTGAGCCACGCGGGCTGCGCTCAGCCTCGGCGCTGCTTCACGGCCGCGCCGAGGATCTCCAGCACTTCCAGCGAGTCGTCCCAGCCGATGCACGCATCGGTGATGCTCTGGCCGTAGGCGAGCTGGGCCGGATCGTCCTTGCCGGGGCTGAACTTCTGCGCGCCGGCTGTCAGGTGGCTCTCCACCATCACGCCGAAGATGCAGCGGCCACCGGCCTTCATCTGCGCGGCGATGTCGCGCGCCACGTCGACCTGCTTCTGGTGCTGCTTGCTGCTGTTGGCGTGGCTGCAATCGACCATCAGCGTGCAGTCGAGCTTGGCCGCCTCGATCTCCTTGCAGGCCGCGGCCACGCTGGCGGCGTCGTAGTTCGGCGCCTTGCCGCCGCGCAGGATGACGTGGCAGTCCTTGTTGCCGCGTGTCTCGACGATGGCCACCTGGCCGTTCTTGTGCACCGACAGGAAGTGGTGCGGCCGCGCCGCCGCCTGGATGGCGTCGGTGGCGATCTTGATGTTGCCGTCGGTGCCGTTCTTGAAGCCGATCGGCGCCGACAGGCCGGAGGCCAGCTCGCGGTGCACCTGGCTCTCGGTGGTGCGCGCGCCGATCGCGCCCCAGGAGATCAGGTCGCCGATGTACTGCGGCGAGATGACGTCGAGGAACTCGCTGCCCGCCGGCATGCCGGCCCGATTGATCTCGACGAGCAACTGCCGCGCGATGCGCAGGCCCTCGTCGATGCGGTAGCTCTCGTCGAGGTAGGGGTCGTTGATCAGGCCCTTCCAGCCCACCGTGGTGCGCGGCTTCTCGAAGTAAACGCGCATGACGATCTCCAGCCGGTCGGCGTACTTGTCGCGCTGCACCTTCAGGCGGCGCGCGTAATCGATCGCGGCGGCCGGGTCGTGGATCGAGCACGGGCCCATGACCACCAGCAGCCGGTCGTCCTTGCGCTGCATGATGTTGCGGATCGCCGCGCGGGTGTTGCCGATCAGCGTCTCGACCGCCGTGCCGGCGATCGGGAAGAAGCGGATCAGGTGCTCCGGCGGCGGCAAAGGAGTCACGTCCTTGATGCGCTGGTCATCGGTCTGGCTGGTGCGCTCGCTGCGCGCATACCAGGCCTCGCTGGTGGGTTTGCTGGTCATGGCGGACGGCTCCTCGTGATGTTCTGGTGGGCGGGATGCGCGGGCCGAAAAAAAACCGCCGGGCGGGTGCCCGGCGGTTTCGGATTCGGTGCGCTGTCGTTGTCGGCTAAGCGCTTGCCTCTCCATCCGCCGGGCGGTGCGAGAACCAAAAGTACGCAAAAAAGAAGGACTTCTGCGAGCGCATGGGCCGAACTCTAGCACGCCGCGCTGGCGTCAGGCCGTGCCGCCCACGGTGAGGCGATCGATACGCAAGGTCGGCTGGCCCACGCCCACGGGCACGCTCTGCCCGTCCTTGCCGCACACGCCCACGCCGGTGTCGAGTTTCATGTCGTTGCCGATGGCGCTCACGCGCGTCAGCGCATCCGGGCCGTTGCCGATGATGGTGGCGCCCTTCACCGGGTACTGGATCTTGCCGTTCTCGACCCAGAAGGCCTCGCTCGCCGAGAAGACGAACTTGCCGCTGGTGATGTCGACCTGGCCGCCACCGAAGTTGGTGGCGTACAGGCCGCGCTTCAGGCCCGCGATGATCTCTTCCTTGGTCTTGTCGCCGCCGAGCATGTAGGTGTTGGTCATGCGCGGCATCGGCACGGCGGCGTAGCTCTCGCGCCGG
This sequence comes from Rhizobacter sp. AJA081-3, assembly GCF_017795745.1. GTDB lineage: Bacteria > Pseudomonadota > Gammaproteobacteria > Burkholderiales > Burkholderiaceae_C > Piscinibacter. Next base: position 5,004,495 of record NZ_CP059067.1, read on the forward strand.
CCGTTGCCCGTGGGCTTGACCTTCATGAGGCGCGCATTCAGCGAGTCCTGGATGTAGCCCTTGAGGATGCCGTCCTCGATCAGCACGTTGCGCTGCGAGGCATGGCCCTCGTCGTCGATGTTCAGCGAGCCGCGGCGGTCGGGGATGGTGCCGTCGTCGAGCACGGTCACACCCTTGGCGGCCACGCGCTGGCCGATGCGCCCGGAGAACGCGCTCGAACCCTTGCGGTTGAAGTCGCCCTCCAGCCCGTGGCCGATCGCCTCGTGCAGCAGCACGCCGGGCCAGCCCGGGCCGAGCACCACGCTCATCTCGCCGGCCTTGGCCGGGCGCGATTCGAGGTTGGTCAGCGCCGCCGTCACCGCCTGGTCGACGTAGCTCTCGATCATGGCGTCGTGGAAGTAGCCGAAGCCGAAGCGCCCGCCGCCGCCGCCGGAGCCGACCTCGCGGCGCACCTGGCCATCGACCGTCTGCTCGGCGATTACCGTCACCGACAGGCGCACCAGCGGCCGCACGTCGGCGGCCAGCGTGCCGTCGGCGCGCGCCACCAGCACCACGTCGTACTCGCCGGCCAGGCCGGCCATCACCTGCACGATGCGCGGGTCCTTGGCGCGTGCCAGCTTCTCGACGCGCTCGAGCAGCGCCACCTTCTGCGTGCTGTCCAGCGTGGCGATCGGGTCCATCGGCGCGTAGAGGATGCGGCTGGGCGCGATCTTCGTCGGCGTGTCGATCTTGATGCGCCGGCTCTGGCCGGCCGCGGCGATGGTGCGCACCGTGGCCGCGGCGTCGAGCAGCGCGGCCTCGGAGATGTCGTCGGAGTAGGCGAAGGCGGTCTTCTCGCCGGCCACCGCGCGCACCCCCACGCCCTGGTCGATGCCGAAGCTGCCGCTCTTGACGATGCCCTCTTCCAGGCTCCAGCCCTCGCTGCGCGTGTACTGGAAGTACAGGTCCGCGTCGTCGATCCGGTGTGTGGCGATGGTGGCCAGCGCCTTGCCCAGCGTCGCCTCGGTCAGGCCGAAGGGCTCGAGCAGCAGCGAGCGTGCAATGGCCAGGCGTTCGATCGTGGGTTCACGGGAGATCATGGCGGCGTCCTCGGCAAGTGAAGTTCATTGTAGGAGCGGGCTTGCTTCGCACGTCTTTACGAGGGTTTACGGACCGGCCGTGCACGGGCGTCGCGCGGCGTTCGTTGAAAGGTCACGAAGCGCAAAGTTCAAGACGCTTCGCCGACAACCCCAAGGACACGCACCATGTTCACCTTCAAGACCCTTGCCGTCGCCGCCACGCTGGCCGTTGCCACCGCCGGCGCTTTCGCCCAGGCCGCTTCGTCGCCTGCCGCCACGCCGCGCGTCGACCAGCGCCAGGCCAACCAGGAAAAGCGCATCGACCAGGGCATCGCCTCGGGCGAGCTCAACCAGCGCGAGACGCGCCGCCTCGAGAAGCAGCAGAACGTCATCAACCGCGCCGAAGACAAGGCCAAGGCCGACGGCACGGTCACGAAGACCGAGCGCCGCAGCCTGCACAAGATGCAGAACCACGCGAGCAAACGCATCCACCACCAGAAGCACGACGCGCAGACCGCCAAGCCGTGAGCCGAGAGCGGCCGGCCTGCACGGCTCAGCCGCCCTGTGACTCACGCTTGCGTGCGAGGGCGCGCTCGTACAAGGCGTTGCGCGGCGCGCCGGTCAGCTCGACCGCCAGCGCCACGGCCTGCTTCAACGGCAGCGCGGCGAGCAGCGCGTCGAGCACGTGATCATGGCGATCGGGCAGCGACTCGTCGCCACTGCGATCGAGCGCATGGATCACCAGCACGAACTCGCCGCGCAGCCGGTTCGCGTCGTCGGCCAGCCACTGCGGCAGTGTTGCGGCAGGCAGGCTCGTCACCGACTCGAACTGCTTGGTCAACTCCCGGCACACGGTGACCCGGCGCGCGCCGCAGGCCGCCGCCAGCTCTGCGGCCAGCGGCGCGATGCGGTGCGGCGCTTCGAACAGGATGGCCGTGTGTGCGTCGGCGGCGATGCGTTGCAGCGCCAGCGCACGCTCGCCGGCCTTGGCCGGCAGGAAGCCGTGGAACACGAAACCGTGGCCCAGCGCGTCGCCGGCCACGCTCAAAGCGGCGGCGGCGCTGCTGGGGCCTGGCACCGGAATGCAGCGCTGGCCGGCCGCGGTCACCGCTGCCACCAGGGCTGCACCCGGGTCGCTGACGGCCGGCGTGCCGGCGTCGCTGACGAAGGCCACGCGCTCGCCGCGCCCCAGCCGTTCGATCACGCCCGCGGCCGCTTCGCGCTCGTTGTGCTCATGCACCGCCAGCAGCGGCTTTCCCTCGACGCCCAGCGTGCGCAGCAGCGGCGCGCTGTGGCGCGTGTCCTCGCAGGCGATCGCGTCGACGAGGCCGAGCACGTGGATGGCGCGCAGGCTCAGGTCGGCGAGGTTGCCGATCGGCGTGGCCACGACGTACAGTGCGCCGGCCGGATAACTCTGGCCGCCGGCCGCCGCAGCGGCGGCCTGCCGCAACAACGAGGCGTCGATGGTGTTCACGGGTCGGCAGACGACGAAGGCGATCGGGGATGCGGGCGAGGCGCTCGCGCTGAAACATCTGCAGCGCGCGGGCCTGGTGCTGGTGGAGCGCAATTATCGGGTCGCGCGCGGACCCAGCGCGCGCGGTGGCGAAGTCGACCTGATCCTGCGCGATCAAGACGGCACGCTGGTGTTCGTCGAGGTGCGCGCCCGCAGCGACGCCGGCCATGGCGGCGCGGCAGCCAGCGTGGGCTCGGCCAAGCAGCGCCGCATCGTGCTCGCGGCGCGTCACTACCTGATGCGGCTGGCCGCCCCGCCGCCCTGCCGGTTCGACGTGGTCGCCCTCGACGGCGCGCGCATCGAGTGGCTTCGCGCCGCCTTCGACGCTTCGTGACACCGTGTCACCTCTGTGCACGGAACCGCGGCGACGAGTGCGTGTCTTATGATCGGCGACCATGCTTGAACAACGCATCCAGCAGCAATTCTTCGACAGCGCAGACCTGAAGTACGCCGCCGCAGAGATCCTGTCCAAGCCCATCGCCGACGCAGTGAACACGGTGGTGGGCTGCATCACAGCCGGCGGCAAGGTACTCGCGTGCGGCAACGGCGGCTCGGCCAGCGACGCGCAGCACTTCGCGGCCGAGTTCATCGGGCGCTTCGAACGCGAGCGTCCCGGCCTCGCGGCCATCGCGCTGACCACCGACACGTCGATCATCACGGCCATCGGCAACGACTACGACTTCAACTCGATCTACTCCAAGCAGGTGCAGGCGCTCGGCGCGCCCGGCGACGTGCTGCTGGCCATCAGCACCAGCGGCAACTCCGCCAACGTGCTGGCCGCGGTGGAAGCCGCACGCGCAAAGGACATGACCGTCATCGCGCTGACCGGCCGCGGCGGCGGCAAGCTGCGCGAGCGGCTCGGCGAAACCGACGTGCACATCTGCGTGCCGCACGAGCGCACCGCGCGCATCCAGGAAGTGCACATCCTCGTGCTGCACTGCCTGTGCGATGCGGTCGACCTTCAACTGCTCGGTGAACAGGAAAACACATGACCCTTCGCTCCAGACTCGTTCGCCCGACGTTCGTGCTCGCCGCCGTGGCGACTTCCGCCCTGATATCGGCCTGCGCGCCGCTGCTCGTCGGCGGCGCGGTGATGGGCACTTCGCTCATGGTGACCGACCGCCGCACCTCGGGCACCCAGCTCGAGGACCAGGCCATCGAGCTGAAGGCGATGACGCGCACGCGCGAAGCCGTCGGTGAGCGCGGCCACGTCAACGCGACCAGCTACAACCGCACGCTGCTGCTGACAGGCGAAGTGGCGGCCGACACCGACAAGGTCGCCGTCGAGCAGGCCGTGGCCAAGATCGAGGGTGTGCGCACCGTCGTCAACGAGTTGGTGGTGGCGGGCTCGTCCTCTCTGGCCGCCCGCTCGAACGACGCCATCCTGACCAGCAAGGTGAAGGCGAGCTTCATCGACGCGAAGGACGTGTTCGCCAACGCGATCAAGGTCGTCAGCGAACGCGGCACCGTCTACCTGATGGGCCGTGTCACCGAGCGCGAAGCCAATCGCGCCTCCGACATCGCGCGCAGCGTGAGCGGCGTGCAGAAGGTGGTGCGCGTATTCGAGGTGATCACCGAGGCCGAGCTGGCCGACCTGCAGCCCAAGCAAGGGCAGACCCAGGCGCAGCCGCAACCGCAGCCGAAGCCGTAGGCCCTCGTCTCGGGCCGCCGGTCAGCGCAGGCGCTTGATCAGGCTCGAGGTGTCGAGCCGGTTCGCGCCCTGTGCCTGCAGGTCGGCGTAGAACTGGTCGACCAGCGCGGTGACGGGCAGCCGGGCGCCGTTGCGCCGGGCCTCGTCGAGCACCAGGCCGAGGTCCTTGCGCATCCAGTCGATCGCGAAGCCGAAGTCGAACTGGCCCTCGACCATCGTCGGGCCGCGGTTGTCCATCTGCCAGCTCTGCGCGGCGCCCTTGCCGATCACGCCGAGCACGGCCTTCATGTCGAGGCCGGCCTTCTCGCCGAAGGCGATGGCCTCCGACAGGCCCTGCACCAGACCGGCGATGGCGATCTGGTTCACCATCTTGGCGAGCTGACCTGCCCCGTGCGGGCCGAGCAAGTTGACGGCTTTCGAGAAAGCCATCGCCACCGGCTTCATGGTCTCGAAGGCGGCCGCATCGCCGCCGCACATCACCGTCAGCGCGCCGTTGATCGCGCCGAGGTTGCCGCCGGACACCGGCGCGTCGATGAACTGCAGGCTGCGTTTCGCAGCCTCGGCGCCCAGCTCGCGCGCCACCTCGGCCGAGGCCGTGGTGTGGTCGACGAAGATCGCGCCGGGCTTCATGCCGGCGAAGGCGCCGTCGTCGCCGAGCGTCACCGAGCGCAGGTCGTCGTCGTTGCCGACGCAAGCGAAGACAATGTCGGCCCCCTTGGCGGCTTCGCGCGGCGTGGCGGCATGGCAGCCGCCGTACTCGGCCGCCCATTGCACGGCCTTGGCCGCGGTGCGGTTGTAGACCGTGGTGCGGTGCCCGGCGCGGGCCAAGTGGCCGGCCATCGGGTGGCCCATCACCCCCAGGCCGAGGAAGGCGACGTCGCCCGCCGGCGTGGGTTCGTAGGTTCGGGTGCTCATGTCGTGTCCCAAAAAGAACACGGCCTCTGACGAGGCCGTGCGGTGTTCGGCGAAGCGCCAGATTACACGATCGTCAGGTGCTCCGTGCCGGCCGCGAGGTCGGAGCTGCGCGCGCGCTGGCTGTGCAGCTTGACCTGCAGGCGCAGGTCGTTCACCGAGTCGGCATTGCGCAGGATGTCTTCGTAGGTGACGAGGTTGCTCTCGTACAGATCGAACAGCGCCTGGTCGAAGGTCTGCATGCCGAGCTCGCGCGAGCGCTTCATCAGGTCCTTGATGTCGGAGACCTCGCCCTTGAAGATCATGTCGGCGATCAGCGGCGTGTTCAGCAGGATCTCGACGGCGGCGACGCGGCCCTTGCCTTCCTGGCGCGGCAGCAGTCGCTGCGAAACCAGGCCCTTGAGGTTGAGCGACAGGTCCATCAGCAACTGGGCGCGCCGCTCTTCCGGGAAGAAGTTGATGATGCGATCCAGCGCCTGGTTGGCGCTGTTGGCATGCAGCGTGGCCATGCACAGGTGGCCGGTCTCGGCGAAGGCCACCGCGTGCTCCATCGTCTCGCGGTCGCGGATCTCGCCCATCAGGATCACGTCGGGCGCCTGGCGCAGCGTGTTCTTCAGCGCTGCCTCCCAGCCATCGGTGTCGATGCCGACCTCTCGCTGCGTGACGATGCAGTTCTTGTGCGGGTGCACGAACTCGACCGGATCCTCGATCGTGATGATGTGGCCGTGCGTGTTCTCGTTGCGGAAGTCGACCATCGCCGCCAGCGAGGTGCTCTTGCCCGAGCCGGTGGCGCCGACGAAGATCACCAGGCCGCGCTTGGTCAGCGCCACGTCCTTGAGCACCTGCGGCAGATTCAGCGTGTCGATGGTCGGCAACGTCTGCGGGATCGTCCGCATCACCAGGCCGACATTGCCCTGCTGCACGAAGGCGTTGACGCGGAAGCGACCGATGCCCTGCGGCGAGATCGCGAAGTTGCACTCCTTGGTGCGCTCGAACTCGGCGGCCTGCTTGTCGTTCATCACCGAGCGCGTCAGTGCCAGCGTGTGCGCACCGGTCAGCGGCTGCGGCGATACCTTCGTCACCTTGCCGTCGACCTTGATCGCGGGCGGGAAGTCGGCGGTGAGGAACAGGTCCGAACCGTTGCGCGACACCATCAGGCGCAGCAGGTCGTTGACGAATTTGGATGCCTGGTCGCGTTCCATGATTCAGCGTTCCTTCAGGGCTCAGCCAGGGAAGTTCTCGGGGAACTTGGCTTTGGCGCGTGCTTCGGCCGGCGAGATCACGTTGCGCCGCACCAGGTCGGCGAGGTTCTGGTCGAGCGTCTGCATGCCCATGCTGTTGCCGGTCTGGATCGACGAGTACATCTGCGCGATCTTGTTCTCGCGGATCAGGTTTCGGATGGCCGCCGTGCCCAGCATGATCTCGTGCGAGGCGACGCGGCCGCTGCCGTCCTTGAGCTTGCACAGCGTCTGCGAGATCACGCCGATCAGCGACTCCGACAGCATCGCGCGCACCATCTCCTTCTCGGCCGCCGGGAACACGTCGACCACCCGGTCGACCGTCTTCGCCGCGCTCGAGGTGTGCAGCGTGCCGAACACCAGGTGGCCGGTTTCCGCGGCAGTCAGCGCCAGGCGGATGGTTTCCAGGTCGCGCATTTCGCCCACGAGGATGGCGTCCGGGTCCTCGCGCAGCGCGGAGCGCAGCGCGTTCGAGAAGCTCAGCGTGTGCGGGCCGACCTCGCGCTGGTTGACCAGGCACTTCTTCGACTCGTGAACGAACTCGATCGGGTCTTCCACCGTGAGCACGTGGCCGAACTCGTTCTCGTTGAGGTGATTGACCATCGCCGCCAGCGTGGTCGACTTGCCCGAGCCGGTCGGGCCGGTCACCAGCACCAGGCCGCGCGGCTTGAGCGCCAGTTCGGCGAACACCTTCGGCGCGTTGAGCTGCTCGAGCGTGAGGATCTTCGACGGAATCGTCCGGAACACGGCGCCGGCGCCGCGGTTCTGGTTGAAGGCGTTGACGCGAAAGCGCGCCAGGCCCTGGATCTCGAACGAGAAGTCGCACTCCAGCGTCTCTTCGTAGGCCTTGCGCTGCGAGTCGTTCATGATGTCGTACACCATGTCGTGCACTTGCTTGTGCTCGAGCGGGTCGACGTTGATGCGGCGCACATCGCCGTGCACCCGGATCATCGGTGGCAGTCCGGCGGACAGGTGCAGGTCAGACGCCTTGTTCTTGACCGAGAACGCCAGCAGTTGGGTGATGTCCATGGGGTAACCGGATGTACGAGTCGCGGAAGCGGCGCGGCGTGCGCCGTCGCGTGGATACTCTCGGCGCATTATGGCGACGATCTCCAGCAACATACAACAAGTGCGCGCTCGCATTGCGCAGGCCTGCGACAGCGCGCGGCGCCCCGTGCAAAGCGTCACGCTGCTGTGCGTGAGCAAGACCTTCGGGCCTGATGCGGTGCGCGCTGCGCACGCAGCCGGCGAGCGCTGTTTCGGCGAGAACTACGTGCAGGAGGCGCTCGACAAGATCGCTGCGCTGGCCGACCTGCGCGAGTCAATCGAGTGGCATCTGATCGGCCCGCTGCAGAGCAACAAGACGCGCGTGGTGGCCGAGCAGTTCGACTGGGTGCACTCGGTCGACCGGCTGAAGATCGCGCAGCGGCTGTCCGAGCAGCGCCCCGCCCACCTGCCACCGCTGCAGCTGTGCCTGCAGGTCAACATCAGCGGGGAGGCGAGCAAGAGCGGCCTGGCGCCCGCCGAAGTGAGCGCGGTGGCGCAGGCCGTCGCGGCGCTGCCGCGGGTCGTGCTGCGCGGCCTGATGGCGATTCCCGAACCGGCCGGCGACCAGCAGGCGCAGCGTGTGCCGCACCGCGCGCTGCGCGAGTTGCTGGAGCAGTTGCGCGCGCAGGGCCTGCCGCTCGACACGCTGTCGATGGGCATGAGTGCCGACCTCGACGCGGCCATCCTGGAGGGCGCGAGCATCGTTCGGGTCGGCAGCGCGATCTTCGGCGCACGCGGCTGAGCGGGGCCTGCAGCCGTGGCGGCGGTGCCGCACAATGCGCGCCGATCAGCCCGCGCTCCAGACGGGCCAGGGAGTGACCAGATGATTCGATGCGCAACAGCGCTGGTGGCCGCTTTGCTCGTGGCCGGTTGCGGCAAGCAGGGCGTGGAACTCGGCCAGGGCGGCTCGGTGGTCACCGGCTCCGGCGGCTCGGCGGGGGCCCAAGGGGCCGCCAAGGAACTCGCGCGCTGCGAGGCGCCGGTGGCGGTGGTTTCGCTGGTCGAGAACCAGCATGGCTACGTCGGCATCGGCCGTGGCGGTCTGCCCGAGTCGCCGCTGCCGCTGGTGCGCGTGCTCATGCAGCAGAGCGGATGCTTTCGCATCGTCGACCGCAACGCCGGCCTCGACGCCACCGTGCGCGAGCAGGAGCTGAAGGACAAGGGCGTGCTGCGCCAGGACGACACCACCGTGCGCAAGGGCCGCGGCATCGTCGCGCAATACAGCGTCGTGCCCAGCCTGACCTTCAGCGAGCAGGACGCGGGCCGGCAGATCGGCGGCATCCTGGCGCAGATCCCCTTCCTCAACAAGCTCGCCGGTGCGGCGGAGCAGGTCAAGCTCAAGGAGGCGCAGGTCGTGCTGCTGCTCACCGACAACGAGACCACCGAGCAGCTCTCCTCGGCCACTGGCGCGGCGCGTACCACCGACCTCGGCCTGGGCGGCCTGGTGATCGGCAAGACTGGCGGCGCCGGCGGCATGGGCTGGAGCAACACCAACGAAGGCAAGGTGATCGCGGCCGCTTTCCTCGACGCGCACAACCACCTCGTCGAACAGGTGCGCGTGCTCGCCGCCAAGCCGCTGCCCGAGCCGGTGCGGACCAGCGCGAAGGCGAAGTGATCGCTGCGCGAGAGGGCGGCTCGCGTCGGCGGTTCAGATCGCCAGCTGCGTGGTGTTCTTCACCTCTTCCATCACCGCGTAGGTGCGCGTCTCGCGCACGCCCGGGAGCGCCCAGATGACCGAGCCCACCAGTTCGCGGTAGGCCTGCATGTTGGCCACGCGCGTCTTGATCAGGTAGTCGAAGCCGCCGGCCACCAGGTGGCATTCCTGGATCTCGGCGCGCACCTGTACTGCCGCCTTGAAGGCGTTCATCGCATCGTGCGTGGTGCGGTCCAGCACCACCTCGATGAAGACCAGCATGCCGGCGCCGAGCTTGTCGGGGTTCAACCGCGCCTCGTAGCCGAGGATGAAGCCGTCGCGCGTCAGCCGCTTGACGCGCTCGAGCACCGCGGTGGGCGACAGGTGAACTTCTTCTGCCAGCTTCAGGTTGGAGATGCGCCCGTCCTTCTGAAGAACGCGCAGGATGCGGGTGTCGATCTTGTCGAGGGCGTAGGCGCGGTCGGCGTCGTCGGTCGTCATGGGCTGGCCGAAGTTATGGCGGTTGAGGGCGGGTCGTTTGGCGATTAATCCTAGCGGCCCGTTGCTAACCTAGCAACAAATTCGACGCCTGCCGGATATTCGGAGCTTCACCATGTTCGTCACCCCGCCTCTCCAAGCCCGCCTGCCCGACCCCTACCGCCCCGAGCGCGCGGTGCTCGACGCCGCACTCGCTCGCCTGGCAGGCCGGCTCGACTGGCCCGCGGCGATGCGCCGCGCCACGCCCTGGGTTCACGGGGTGCGCGACACACCCGCGCCGTTCTGGGCGATGGAATCGCTGCTGCGCGAATACCCCATCTCCAGCGCCGAAGGGCTGGCGCTGATGCGCCTGGCCGAAGCGCTGCTGCGCGTGCCCGATGCCGAGACGGCCATCGCGCTCACTGCCGACCAGCTCGGCAAGGCCGAGTTCGACGCACCCGGCGAGGGCCCGCACCGCATGCTGGCCAGCCTGTCGGCCAGCGCGATCGCGATGTCCAAGCGCTTCCTGCCGGGGGCGGAGGGCGAGTCCGGCCTGCTCAAGCGCCTGGGCGCGCAGACCGTGGTGGCGGCCACGGTGCGCGCCATCCAGCTGCTGGGCCGCCAGTTCGTGCTCGGGCGCGACATCGGTGAGGCGATGGCCGAGGCCGCCGCCCAGCGCCGCCACCAGCCCAGGCTGCGCTTCAGCTACGACATGCTGGGCGAAGGTGCGCGCACCGATGCCGATGCGCAGCGCTACCTGGCGGCGTACCGGCAGGCGATCGAGCGCATCGAAGCGGCCGGACGGACCGACGGCCCGGAGGCCGCGGATGGCATCTCGATCAAGCTCAGCGCGCTGTTCTCGCGCTACGAAGACGGCCAGCGCGAGCGCGTGTTCGCCGAGCTGTTGCCGCGCGTGTGGCCGCTGGTGGACGCCGCCGCGCGTGCCGACATGAACTTCACCATCGATGCAGAAGAGAGCGACCGGCTCGAACTCTCGCTCGATGTCTTCGAGGTGCTGGCCGCCCGCATCGCGCAGACCCACCCGCAATGGCGTGGCTTCGGCATGGCGGTGCAGTCGTACCAGACGCGCTCGCTCGAGGTCGTCGACGAGATCGCGCGCATCGCCCGCGCGCACGGCCTGCGTTTCATGGTGCGCCTGGTCAAGGGCGCCTACTGGGACGGCGAAGTCAAGCGTGCCCAGGAGCTGGGCCTGGCCGGCTACCCGGTGTTCACGCACAAGCACCACACCGACATCTCCTACCTCGCCTGCGCGCAGGCGCTGATCGGCCACGCCGAGCTCATCTACCCGCAGTTCGCCACGCACAACGCCGGCACCGCGGCGGCGATCCTGCAGATGGCCGCCGGCGGCAACGCGAAGTTCGAGATGCAACGCCTGCACGGCATGGGCGAAGGGGTCTACCGCGAGTTCATGGCGGCGTCCGACGTGCCGGTGCGTGTCTACGCGCCGGTGGGCGAGCACCGCGACCTGCTCGCCTACCTGGTGCGCCGGCTGCTGGAGAACGGCGCCAACTCGTCCTTCGTGCACCAGCTCGCCGACCCGCAGGTCGATGTCGAGGCGCTGCTCGCCTCGCCGCTCGTGCCGGCGGTGCAGCCGGGGCTGACGATGCCGGTGGGGCTTTACGGCGCCCGCCCGAACTCGACCGGCGCCGACCTCGCCTGCCTGGCGCAGCGCGAGCCTCTGCTTCGCGCGATCGAAGGTGCCCGCATCGACACCGTCAAGGAAGCGTCGGCCGACGACATCGCCGCCGCCATGCAGCGCCTGCACGCCGCGCACCCGCGCTGGAATGAGGTGCCGCTGGCCGAGCGCGCCGCCGCCTTGCGCCGCGCCGCCGATGTGCTCGACGCGAGGCTGGCCGAGTTCTGCGGCCTGCTCGTCAAGGAGGCGCACAAGACGCTCGGCGACTGCGTGGCCGAGGTGCGCGAGGCAGTCGACTTCCTGCGCTACTACGCCGACCAGGCCGAGCAGCGCCTGGCCGTGCAGGCCCTGCCCGGCCCGACCGGCGAGCACAACGAGCTGCGCCTGCACGGACGCGGCGTGTTCGTCTGCATCAGCCCGTGGAACTTCCCGCTGGCCATCTTCGCCGGCCAGGTCGCCGCAGCGCTGGTGGCCGGCAACAGCGTGGCCGCCAAGCCGGCCGAGCAGACGCCGTTCGTCGCGCAACGCATGGTGGCGTTGCTGCACGAAGCCGGCGTGCCCGCCGACGCGCTGGTGCTGCTGCACGGCCCGGGCGAGACGGTGGGCGCGGCGCTGGTCGCCGATGCGCGCACCGCCGGCGTGTGCTTCACCGGCTCCACCGCGGTGGCGCGCATCATCAACCGCACGCTCGCCGGCAAGGACGGTCCCATCGTGCCGCTGATCGCCGAGACCGGCGGCATCAACGCGATGCTGGTCGATAGCACCGCGCTGCCCGAGCAGGTGGTCGACGCGGTCGTGCAGAGCGCCTTCCGCTCCGCCGGCCAGCGCTGCTCGGCGCTGCGCCTGCTCGTCGTGCACGAGGGCATCGCCGACGCGGTGATCGAGATGATCCGCGGCGCCATGCAGGAGCTGATCGTCGGCGACCCGGCGCTGCTGGCCACCGACGTCGGCCCGGTGATCGATGGCGAGGCTTTCGCCGGCATCCGCTCGCATGTCGAGCGGCTCAGGCGCGAGGCCCGACTCATCGGCGAGACGCCAGTGAGCTCCACCTACGCGCGCCTGATCGCGCCGGTGGCCTTCGAGCTGCCGGCCATCGCCGACGTGAGGCAGGAGATCTTCGGCCCGGTGCTGCACGTGGTGCGCTGGAAGGGCGACATCGACGCCGTGGTGGCGCACGTCAACGCGCTCGGCTACGGCCTCACGCTGGGCATCCAGACGCGCATCGACAGCCGTGCCTTGCGCATCGCGAACGCGGCGCGCATCGGCAACGTCTACGTCAACCGCAACATGATCGGCGCGGTGGTCGGCGTGCAGCCCTTCGGTGGCGAGGGCCTGTCGGGCACCGGCCCGAAGGCCGGCGGCCCGCACTACCTGTACCGCTTCTGCGCCGAGCAGACGTTGACCATCAACACCGCCGCGGCCGGCGGCAACGCGGAGCTGCTCGCCGGGCTGACGCCGGCCTGAGCGTGGCGGTGTGCGAGGATCGCGGCTGTCATCCGTTCGCCTCCCACCGCATTCATGATCAAGAACATCGTCATCGGCGTCGTCGCCCTGCTCCTGCTGGCCGTCGCCTGGTTTGCTTTCGCGCTCAACTGGAGCTACTCCAGCGGCGAGCGCGCCGGCTGGGTGCAGAAGTTCTCGCACAAGGGCTGGATCTGCAAGACCTGGGAGGGCGAGCTGGCGCTGGTGTCGCTGCCCGGCAGCACGGTCGAGAAGTTCTTCTTCACCGTGCACGACGACGCCCTGGCGCACAAGCTCAGCGCCGCGATGGGCAAGCGCGTGAGCCTGCACTACGAAGAGAAGGTCGGCCTGCCGACCAGCTGCTTCGGCGAGACGCGCTACTTCGTCACCGGCTTCGTCGAGACCACCGAGATCCCGATCGGCGCCGGCGTCGTCGTGCCCACGCCGCCGGCCGCTTCGGCCGCGAAATGAGGAACACGCGATGAGCAAGGACGTGCTGGCCTTCATCGGCGGCGGCAACATGGCCGCGGCCATCATCGGTGGGCTGCGCGCCAGTGGCCGCCCGGCCGATTCCATCCTCGTCGTCGACCCGGGCGAAGCACAGCGCGACAAGCTGCGCGCCGAGCACGGCGTGCGCACCTTCGCCGCCGCCGACCCGGCGCTGGCGACGGCCAGCGTGGTGGTGTGGGCGGTCAAACCGCAACTGTTCCATGCCGCTGCAGCGCCCTGTGCTGCGCACATCGCCGGCGCCTTGCAGCTCAGCGTCATGGCCGGCATCCGCAGCGACGCGATCGCGCGGGCCACCGGCAGCCAGCGCGTGGTGCGCAGCATGCCCAACACGCCGGCGCTGATCGGCCAGGGCATCGCCGGGCTCTATGCGCGCGAGGCGGTGAACGCCGCCGAGAAGGCCACCGCCGAGGCGCTGCTCGCGCCCACCGGCCGCACGCTGTGGGTCGCGCGCGAGGAAGACCTCGACGCCGTGACCGCGCTGTCGGGCTCCGGCCCGGCCTACGTCTTCTACTTCGTCGAGGCGATGATGCAGGCGGCGCAGGAGATGGGCCTGAGCGCCGAGCAGGGCAAGCAGCTCGCGCTGGCCACCTTCGCCGGCGCCACCTCGCTCGCGCAGGCCTCGAGCGAGCCGCCGGAGGTGCTGCGCGAACGCGTCACGTCCAAGGGCGGCACCACCTACGCGGCCCTCACCTCGCTGGAAGCCAGCGGCGTGAAGGCCGCCTTCGTGAAGGCGTTGAAGGCCGCGCAGCTGCGCGCGAAGGAACTCGGCGACGATTTCGGCTGAACTCAGTCATCCCCGCCGGGGATGCCGGCCGCGAACCACGATTGCGCGCCGCCCGCATTGCGGATCAGCAGCACCGGGCTCAGGCACGGGCTCGGCGGCACGGCAGAGAGCTTGCCCTTGATGACGAAGTCGCCGGCCAGGTCGAGGTCGACGAAGGGCGAGTGGTGCGCCACGCCGCTGCAGAACAGCGTGGCGAACACCTGCGTCACGCCGCCGCGCGTGCCGATGCTGTCGCCGCCGCTGAACAGCAGGCCGCTGCCCTTGGCCGAGATGCTGCCGTCCGCCTCGACGCGCGCGCGCAACTTGCGCAGGATCCAGGGCCGCCCGCCCGGCGCCACGCCGAGCACCGTGTTGGCCACCGGCGCGCCGTTGGCGATGCCGCCCACCGGGTCGACGCCGATGGCGCCGTTGAACTGGACAAGGCTGTCGCCCGCGAGGGCGGCGCCCGAGGCGAGCGTGGCGGACAGGGCAAGGGCGAGCGCAAAGGGCTTCATGCGGGTCTCCGGGTGGGGTGGCGCGACGAACTGCCGCGTTCTGCGTGTACGCGGGCCACACCGCGGCCATTCCCTGGCCCATGTGCGCGGCGGCGCAAGCCATGCAAACCCGGCATGACGAACGGTGAAAAACTCGGTCAAGTGGCGCCTACAGTCTCGCCCCATGCAGCCGGCGGTGCCACGAGCGCCGCGGGTGCAGGCATCAGACACCACGGAGACACCGAATGAGCGAAAGCAGCCTGTCCTACGTCACCCACCATGCCGACGGCCCCTGGCAGACCTACCTGTCGCAGGTCGACCGCGTGGTGCCCTACCTCGGCCACCTGGCCCGCTGGGTCGAGACGCTCAAGCGGCCCAAGCGCGCGCTGATCGTCGATGTGCCCATCGAGCTCGACGACGGCCGCGTGGCGCACTTCGAGGGCTTTCGCGTGCAGCACAACATGTCGCGCGGCCCCGGCAAGGGCGGCGTGCGCTACCACCCGAACGTGACGCTCGAAGAGGTGATGGCGCTGGCGGCGTGGATGAGCATCAAGAACGCCGCGGTGAACCTGCCCTACGGCGGTGCCAAGGGCGGCATCCGTGTCGACCCGAAGCTGCTCTCGATCAAGGAGCTGGAGCGCATGACGCGCCGCTACACCAGCGAGATCGGCATCATCATCGGCCCGCACCAGGACATCCCGGCGCCGGACGTGAACACCAACCCGCAGATCATGGCGTGGATGATGGACACGTATTCGATGAACACCGGCACCACCGCCACCGGCGTGGTCACCGGCAAGCCGATCCACCTGGGCGGCTCGCTCGGCCGCGTCAAGGCCACCGGCCGCGGCGTGTTCGTCACCGGCCGCGAGGCGGCAAGACGCATCAACCTCGACCTCGACGGCGCGCGCGTGGCGGTGCAGGGCTTCGGCAACGTCGGCGCGGCCGCAGCCGAGCTGTTCGCACAGGCCGGTGCGAAGATCGTCGCCATCCAGGACCACACCGGCACGATCGTCAACGAGCGCGGCATCGACATGGCCGAGCTGATGCCCACGCTCACGCAGTACGGCGGCGTCGGCGGCTTCAAGGGCGCCGACAAGGCCGACGACGAGGCCTTCTGGGACGTGAAGTGCGACATCCTCATCCCCGCCGCGCTGGAAGGCCAGGTCACCGTCGAGCGTGCCAAGCGAACGACCGCCAAGCTGGTGCTCGAGGGCGCCAACGGCCCGACGCTGCCTGCAGCCGACGACATCCTGGCCGACCGCGGCATCCTCGTCGTGCCCGACGTGATCTGCAACGCCGGTGGCGTGACGGTCAGCTACTTCGAGTGGGTGCAGGACTTCAGCTCCTTCTTCTGGACCGAGGACGAGATCAACCTGCGCCTGGACAAGATCATGGTCGGCGCGCTCAAGCGCATCTGGGACACCGCCGACAAGCACCAGATCACGCTGCGCACGGCCACCTTCGCGGTGGCCTGCGAGCGCATCCTCACGGCGCGCGAGGAGCGCGGCCTGTACCCCTGACGCAGGGGCGGCGGTGCCGCCCCCATTGCACTTCCTTACCGATTTGAGGCCGCGCAGAGACGCGCGGTTGATGGCGCTCAACCTCAGGCGTACGCCGCCCGCACAGCATACCCACTCAGGTATGCCGGATCGTGTTGGCGGGCCTGAGCAAGTGTCAAATCACAAGGAGCAAGCAATGAAGGCAAGACGAGCGATTCCCTGGCTGATCGCCGGTGCCCTCGCGGCATCGGCGGCCATGGCCCAGGACCAGACGCGTGATCGCGATCAGACGCGCGACAAGACGGCCGACCAGACGCGGGATCAGGATCGCACGCGCGACCAGATCCGCGACCGCGACATCTACGGCTCGAAGCTGATGACGGCGCAGGAGCGCAACGAGTATCGCAATCGCATGCGGGCGGCCAAGACGGCGCAGGAGCGCGAGCAGGTCCGCGCCGAGCACCATGAGCGCATGAAGGTGCGCGCCAAGGAGCGGGGCGTCACGCTGCCCGATGCACCGCCTGCCGGTCGCGGGCCGGGCACCGGCGCGGGTGCTGGCGCCGGAGCCGGCGGCGGTGCGGGCGGTGGCGGCGGCGGTGGCGGCGGCGGCGGTGGTGGAGGGGGCGGCGGCAAGTAGTCGCCCACCGCACCACCCGAAAGCCAGGCGGCACGCGGCGAGTGCGGGTGCCGCTTCCCGCGGCCCCGCACCCGACCCTGGCGAGGCTCAGTCCTCGCCGATCTCCAGCTCACCCGTGGTGCTGACGTCGCGCGTCGCATCCACCACATTGGTCGCCAGGCTGGCCACCACACCCCGTGCGCGCACCATCGTCGGTACGGCCGGCGGTACGGCCACGGCGGCATAGAAGGTCGCAGCGTCGACCAGCGCTCCGCTCAGGTCGCGGTAGCGTGAGTTGGCGCCCGTGGCCACGCCGAAACCCGCCAGCGTGAGCTGCGTGGTCGGCACCTTCGCGTCTGCCGGCCCCTTGACGACCACCAGCGTGTCCGCCGCGGTGCGCTCCACGCGTGTGGCGATCAGGTCGCCCGCCGCGTCCTCATAGGCGTTGACTTCCAGGCGGTCGGCCGCATTCAGCGATGCCAGCGTGATGATCGCCGGCTGGTCCGCGCTGGCCAGGCGGTCGCGCAGCACCGTGTCGCCCGTGAGCTTGAGCGCGCGGCCGAGCATCGTCAGCGTGCTCAGTGCCGCGTCCTTGGCCTGCAGGCCGGACTCGACATGCACGTTGGCTTGCAGCTTGACGACGAGCACGCTGGCGACCAGCACGTTGTTCGTCATCACGCCTTCGGCTTCGACCTTCAGGCCGTTGCGGATGTCGGCGGCCGTGCCATTGCGGATCACCGCGTTGGCCGCATTCACCGCCTGGCCCGCCACCGTGAAGTTCGCGATCGAGACGAAGTCGGCGACGTAGCCCTCGACCTCGAGACCATCGCCGTCGGGATAGCTGATGCGGTCGCGATCGCGGTCGCGCAGCCGGTCGGCGGTGAGGATGCCATTGGCGAAGTTGCTGCCGCCGACCTCCACGGTCATGCCGTTGGCCAGACCGGCGGGGCGGCCGCCCGCGGCGATGCCCGAGAAGTTCACCGTCAGGCCATCGACGGTGCAGGTGCCCGCGGCCGCATCGAGGTTGCTCACCGTGCCCTTGACCTCGAGTTCGCTGACGCCGTTCTGAAACAGCCCCTGTCGCTCCATGCGGGTGGCGCGCAGGCGGTTGTTGGCCGGATCGGGCAGGCAGCTGACCTCGACCTGGTCACCGATCGCGAAGCTGTTCATGTCGCGCAGCGTGACGCCATCGAACACGGTGTCGTCGTCCACCAGCACCGTCTGGCCGAGCACGGTGACGGTGTTCTGCACCTGGTTCATCGCCGTGATCGGGCCCTGCACGCAGTCGTTGTAGCGGATGGTGTTGGCCACGCCCGTGCCGTTGGCGTTGATGCGGCCGCGCACCTGGACCACCATGCCCACGCGCAGCCGATCGCGCGTGCCCGCGCTGTCGTCCATGGTGATGCTGGCCGCGGTGTCGTCGAAGCGCACGCCATTGACGACCAGGCTGCCGAAGCTGCTGATCGTGCCGATGGCCGTCTGAGTGGGGTCGGTGGCGGGGTCGTCGCCGCCGCCGCAGGCGGCGAGCATCGACAGCGCGCAGGCCGCCGCGGTGGTCTTCCAGTGATGCGCATGCATGGCATGGCTCCTTTGGTGTGGGTTGAGGAACGGCACCAAAGACAAACGGCGGCTTCTCTTGCGAGAGCCGCCGTCGACTTGCGTGCCGGGGTGTGTCGGCCGGTCAGTTCACGGTGATCACCACCGATGAACTCAGGCCGTCGGTGGCCAGCGTCGCGCCGGCATCCGACTTGCTGACCATCGTCACGTGGTTCGGCACGGTCTCCGTGCCCACCGTCGCCTGCGGATCCAGGCTGAAGGTGATCCGGTACTGGCCCGCCTTGTTAGGCACGCCGGTCACGGAGCTGAGCCGGAAGTTGTAGCCGTAGACGATCGAGCCGGCGACGTTCAACTCGGCACCGTACTTGGTCGAGACCACGGTGCTGCCGCCGCCACCCTCCTCGGACGCGCCGAAGCCTTCGTACACGGCCTTGTCGAAGACGACCGTGTCGGCGCCGCCGCCGGTGGCGATCTTCTCGATCTTCAGCCGCGCGTTGATCGCGAACACATTGCGGGTCGGCGATGCGATGGTCGTGCCGTCGGTGCCTTGCAGCTCCGTCGTCTGCGAACCGGACAGCAGCGCCATCCTGTACGCCGTCATCGTGTCGGTCACGCCGGCAATGGTGGCATCCTGCTTGAGCGTCGTCTCGATGCGCACGATGGAGCTCGACGTGTAGGTCTTGCTCAGCAGCGCGTCACCCCAGTCGACGATCGCTTCCATCTGCGCACCCGTGGCGTTGTTGCGCCACTCCGCCTGCCACGTGCTGGCCGTGGCTTGCGGGTAGTAGGTGGTGCCGCCCAGGGACACGGCGGTGGCACTGCTCAGCAGCGGGAAGCTCGTCAGCGTCTCCGTCGACAGCGGGCGCAGCCCGGTGTTGAAGTCGAAGGTCGGCAGCGTGGTGAACGGGCCCGTGCCCGGCCAGGTGCCGGCCAGCTTCAGGCCGGTGATGCCATAGCCATCGGCGAACACGATCGGGAACGACAGGTTGTTGCCGAAGCCGGTATCGCCGCCGCCACCACCACCGCCACCGCCGCCACCGGCACGGCCGGTCGTGGCCGAGACCTCACCCGAAGGCGCGCTCTCGACATCCGGGATGGCCGGCACGAAGCTGGTCACCACGTAGTAGTAAGTGGTGGCGTTGGCCACGGTCGCGTCGACGAACGGCGCGGTGACGTTGGCGATCTTCGTGGCGCGCGACGCATCCTTGTAGTACGTCGCCAGGCCCGGTTGGAGGCCGCGGTAGATGTGATAGCCGAGCTGGATCGGAGAGACCGCCGACGGATAGTCGGTGACGTCGAACCACTGCACGGTGACCTGCGTCACGTCCTTCGGCGCAATCGCCGTCAGGCCCAGCGGTGCAGGCGGTGCCGGGGGCAGCGGCCGCACGGAGACTTCGGAAGACACCGCGCTCTCGCCGCCCGCACCGATGGCGCTCACCACGTAGTAGTACGTGTCACCGTTGGTCAGGCCGGTCGGCTCGTAGCTCGTTGTCGTCACGCCGGGAATCTGCGTCACGCCGACTGCGCCGGGGACGATGCCCGCGGTGTTCGACCAGTACACGTTGTACGAGGTCGCCCCCTGCGAGCCGGACCAGGACAGATGCACGTGAGTGTCGCCCGTGGTGGCCGTCAGGTTGGCCGGGGCGCCAGGCGCGGGCGGCAGCGGCGTGGCCGAAGCTTCCGCCGACACCACGCTCTCGCCACCCGTGTTCACGGCCGTCACCAGGTAGTAGTAAGCGGTGCCGTTCGTGAGAGTCAGATGCGCGTAGCTGGTGGCCTGGATGTTCTCGATCTTCGTCACCCCAGCGCCGCCGGGCGCGAACCCGGCCGTGTTCGACCAGTACAGGGTGTACGAGTCCGCACGCGACACAGGAGCCCAGTCGATGGTGACCATGCCGTCACCCGGCGTGGCGTTCACCGTGCCGGGAGGTGCCGGCACCGGTGCAACGGGCATCGCGCCGATCTCGGTCGACAAAGCACTCTCGCCGTCGGCATTGACCGACGTGACGGCGTAGTAGACAAGCCGGCCGTTCGTGCGGCCCGTGTGCAGATAGGGCGACACTGCGCCCGTGACCACCTGCGCGGTCGCCTTGGCGACCGGCGTGGTTTCCGACCAGTACAGGTTGTACGAGGTGGCTCCGGCCACGGCCGGCCACTGCACCGTGTTCAGTTCGTCACCGGGTTGCACCGACAGGCTTGTCGGTGCCGGTGGCGGCGGTGGCGGGTCATCCGACCCTCCGCATCCCAACATCACACTGCTGATGCAGGCGATCAGCAGTCCCCTCAACCAAGTCTTCATGATGGTTCCTTTCAACGACGGACAAAAAGCATTCTTGGCGTCGTGGTCGGGAAGCGATTGAGTGTGCGCAACGCTCGCGCCATCTCGGTGCAGTGTTTCAACTGCCATCCGACATGGATCAAGCCGATGACGCGTCGCGCCTGGGCAGCGACGAGCTCACGCGCGTGCGACGAGCGCGACGAGACCGAATCCCGCGTTGAAGAACGCATGCACGAACACGGCCGGCAGGACGCTGCCGAAACGTTCGCGCAGATGGCCGAGCAGCAGCGACGGTGCGGCGATTGCCAACGCCCACGCCAGCGGTTGCGAAATCAGGTGCAGGCCGACGAAACCGGCCGTCGTCGCGAGGTTGGCCCAGGTGAACGGCCCCGCCCCGCGTGTGCCGCCGAGTCGCAGCAACTGGCCTTGAAGCACGCCGCGAAAGACGAGTTCCTCGGCGATGGGCTGCACCAGCACCAGCGACAACCAAGCACCCCAGGTGTGCGCCACCTGCATGCGGCCACCCATGGTCATGCCCAGGGCGAGCCAGACCGGCAAGGCCGCCAGAAGGCTGGCCAGAACATGCGCATCACCCAGCCAGCGCCACCACCCTGAAGGCGGGGTCACCAGCCCGCATTCCCGGCGCAAAGCGCCTGCCGATGCGCGATCGAGATCCTGCGTCATGTGCGCCATCGTCTCATGCGCTTCGGCCTGCATGCCGGTTCGGGGCGAGCGTCATCGATGAGCGAACGCAACGCGAGCGCTCATTCCCTGCGGAACCATAGGCAGGCGGATGCGAGGGGTCGCATTGGCACAGGTCAAGGTCTGATCAGGAGTCCCAACTTGAAAGTCAGCGTCAAGCTCGGTGTCGGTGTGTTGTCTTGCGCGATTGCGGCGGCGGTGCTGGCGGCGACGGCGCTCAAGTCGGCGTCGACTGTGAATGTCAGTCAGACGCCCACGGGCACGGAAAAGGCGAAGGCCGTGCGCCTCGCCTACTTCGATGGCAGCGCATTCAGGAAGGTGTGGCTCTACACCTACGGCGATGGGCCGGTGGGCCGCCAGGACGTGTACGCACGCCACTCCTTCGACGATGGCGTGTCGTGGTCGGCGCCGGTGCTGCTGTCGCGCGATGCGGCCGGCGCGGCGACAGGTGGCCAGTCGATCACCGTGCGCGACGCGCTGGCCTTCAGCGTCGACAACGAAAAGCCCAGCATCTTCGCGCCGCCGGACACATCCGGCCCGAAGGTGGTGATCACCTGGAACAGCGCCTACTGTCCGCAGGACCCGGCCGCGACCGGCAATGCAGGCAGCTACACCAACCCCGTGCAAGGGGCCAGTGACTTCGACGGGGACGGCGTCGTCGACCGGCCGTTCCACTGTGTGTGGACGGCGACCACCGTGGATCCAACGCTCGCCGCGTGGGACGTTCAGCAGCTGACCAACGGCCAGCGCGATGCCATCGGCGAAGTGGTCTCGGGCAATGCCACCGGCACGGCCTACGCGCTGGCCTGGCAGGAAGATCCGGCAGGCCTGCAGCCGGGCGAGGCCGAAGGCCGGGGCGACGGCGGCATGGGCTCGCACGTCACCGGCGGCACCAACATCTGGTACACGCACGCGCCGGCGCTCAGCGGCGCCACCTGGCGCGCCAACCTCGCGCAGCTCAGCGACAACAACGCCACGGGAACCGGGCAGCCCGGCGCATCGCGACCGAATCTGCAGGTCAGCGGCAGCGTGGCGGCGGTGGGCTACGAGGAATCCGCCTGCCCCGGCGGCAATGGCGGCAAGTGCGTGGTCTACCACGCCTTCCCCTACTCGAGCCACGACACGAACTCGCCCGGCACCATCGTCAGCGACGTGACGAAGAACGCGCGCCGCGTGCGCTTCGTGCTGCAGGGCGCCGCGGCCGCAGGGACTTCGGCGCTGCGCACCGTGATGCTCTGGCGTGAATCGCCGACCGCCACGCCGGGCGCGCCGGCCGACATCGTGGTGCGGCGCGGCCTGGTCGACACGCTCGCGCGCCCGGGCTCGAACGGTTTCCTGCCCACCGACATCCTGGCCGATGCGACGCAGCGCATGACCGACGTGGCGGCGTCCGGCGGCAACGCCAACGCGCATCGAGCCATCGTGCGCGGTGGCTTCATCGGACTGGCCTACGACCTGACGCCCGACATGCTCGGCGCCGACCCGGAGAAGACAGCCACCCCTTCGGCGAACTACAACCTCTTCTTCACCCGCTCGACCGACGACGGGCGCGCCGGCAGCTGGAGCAGCCCGGTCGACCTGTCGCGCGTCCAGTCGCCCGCGCTGACGGTGGTGGAGCCGCGCCTGGTGCCGACGCCGGGAACGATCGTCAACCCGCTCACCGGCTCGCCCGACGCCGGCGACACGCAGGACCCGAACGTGCTCTACATCGCCTACGCGACCGAGAGCAACACGCTGGCCGGCGAGGCGGGCCGCGTGTACGTGTCGCGATCGACCGACCTGGGCGTGAGCTTCGAGCCCTTCGTGCCGGTGTCGGCAGGCGCGGCCGGCCAGTCCGAATCGCAGCTGCGGCCCCTGCCCGACGGCTCGTCGACCATGGTGCTGTGGATGGGCGAAACCTCGCCCGGCAATGCGGCCAGCAAGGAGGCCATGTACGCGGTCATGTCCGCGTTCGACCTGCCCGACCTGAGCCTGAGCAGCAGCGGCGTCTCGTTCACGGCCGGTGGCCAGCAGACCGTGACGCTGGAGGTGTCGAACCATGGCGCCGGCATGGCCAGGAACGTGACCGTGAGCGGCACCCTGCCCGACAACCTGCGGCTGGTCGGCATCGGCGATCCGAGCGCCTGCACGGTGCAGGGCTCGACCTTCCGGTGCACGCTGCCCGAGCTCGGGGTGGCGCAGAGCCGCACCGTGTCCGTCACCGTGGGTGCGGCCGCCGAAGGCAGCTACACGCTCAGCGCCGGCGTGAGCAGCGAGGATCTGGATGCGAACGCGGCGGACAACGCCAGCTCCGCGACGATTCTCGCCACCGCGCAGGCCGTGGAGCCGCCGCCCGGGCCGGGCACCGACCCGATCCCGGCGGCCGACGAGGGCGGCGGCTGCACGATGGCACGCGGGCAGTCACCGTTCGATCCGGTGCTGCCGTTGCTGGCCGGTCTGGGACTCGCCGGCCTGGCGCTGCGGCGCGTGGGCGGCCGGCGCACTCAGCCGCCGCAGGTCTCTCGCGTCGAGTAGGCAATCGCGTCCCACTCCTGCTGCGTGATCACCTGAGCGCTGTAGGTCACGCCGAGAGCGAGCAACGCGCCATTGAAGGCGCGAAGGTGGTTGCGCGAGCCGCACAGCAGGCTGCCGTAGACGTTCAGTATGTCCGCCTCGTCGGTGACGGCCTGGCGCTGCACGATGTCGCGGATGTCGGTCTCCTCGATCAGCGCACCGACCTTGAGCCCCTCGACCAGGCTGGCTGCGCCGGCCTTCACCAGCGTGTCGTAGAGGGCCTGCAGCTGCGGATCCTCGAACACGCCGGCGGGCTTGCCCGCGGCCGGGTCGTCGACACCGTACTTCGTCAGCAGCGCGAGGATCGCCTGCGTGTGCGTCGTCTCGCTCAGCGCGATGTTGGCGAAGGTCCGGTGGCTCCACAAGGCGTCCATCGCGACGTAGACGTCGTGGGCGAGCTTCTCCTCCTCGCGCATGAACTTGAGCCCGGCAACCTCGTCGGGCGACAGCAGGCCGAGCGAGGTCGGCACGGCGGTGCCTGCGGCGAGTGCCGACGAATCCGTGGCGTCGCCGGTACCGCCGCCGCAGGCGGCGATCAGCGGGCCGATCGCGGCGGTGCCGGCCAGGGCGCCGAGGTGACGCAGAAACTGTTTGCGTTGCATGGGTGTCCTTCGAATGGGAGAGTGTTTCAGCGCACGGTGTAGCCGCGCGCGTCCATGCACGCCGCTACCGCGCGCTGGAACACGCTCGCGTCGTTCATCGCCGAGGGTTGCGTGGTCGCCCAGCGGTTGCATTCGCGCCGATCGGCCTCGGTCTGCTCGGCGCTCTGCCCGTTGCGCGGATAGATCACCGGCTCGGGCACGATGGCAGCCGACGC
Organism: Rhizobacter sp. AJA081-3; assembly: GCF_017795745.1. GTDB lineage: Bacteria > Pseudomonadota > Gammaproteobacteria > Burkholderiales > Burkholderiaceae_C > Piscinibacter. The sequence continues at coordinate 5,028,934 of NZ_CP059067.1, forward strand.
CGCTGTGGACTCGGCGGGGGGCTCGACGACGACGTAGCCGTTCGCACCCGCCGGTGCGTAGTAGATCCCGTTGGCGTAGTAGTAGTACGTGCCGCCGATCCACAAGGTGACATAGGCCGCCGGCAGGATCGGCACGAAGATGCCGATCGGCGGCAGCACCACGACGAAGCGCGTGCCCGAAGGCCGGTACCACACGCCACCGTGGAAGAAGTAGCTGCCGCCCCCGAAGGCGATGCTGATGCTGCCGGTGGGCAGGCTCGGCACCGCGTAGCCCTGCACCGGGTAGTAGTGGTTGTGCAGATGCTGTGCGTCGAAGCGGATGTGCGGCGTGCGGAATTGCGGCGCGGCAGGACGCCGCGCGTCGGGCCCGGCCCGGCGCTCGGGGCCCGGCTGGGCCCCCATCGCCGTACCGAGCAGGGCCAGGGCCGCGAAGGCCGCGGCCAGGCGGCGAGTCGTGGTTCTCATGACTTCATCTCCTGCTCGTTGCGGCGATCAGCGGCCGCCACCACCACCGCCGGCGCCACCGCCACCGCCGCTGCCGCCACCGCCGCTGCCACCGCCGCTGCCACCGCCGCTGCCGCCACCGGCACCACCGCCGCTACCGCCACCACCGCCCGCGCCGCCGCTGCCACCCGCGCCCGTACCCGTCCCCGCCGCCGTGCCTTGCCGGCTGCGGGTCTGTTCTTCGGTGCGCACCTTGGCTTCGGTCTTGGTGCGGGTCTGCGTCTTCACCTTCGTCTGGGTCTGATCCTTGGCCTGATCCTTGGTGCGGTCCTGGTCCTTGACGCGATCACGGTCCTGATCCTTGGTCTGGTCCTTGACCTGGTCCTTGGTGCGGTCCTGGTCCTTGATCTGGTCCTTGGCCTCGGCCCGGACCTGGTCGCGTGTCTGATCCTGCGCCTGTGCCGATGCACCCGCCGCGGCGGCCAGTGCGACGGCTGTCATGAGGGCCTTGAGCGTTTGACTCGTGTTCATCTCGATCTCTCCTTGGGTTGAAACAGAGGCCAGTGGCCTCGACTGAAAATCCTGTGGCTTCATCGGCCCTTGCCGTTGCCGCCGCGTGGCCCCCCCGGCGCACCGTTGCCACCGCCCTGCGGCCCGGCTCCCGTGGCGCCGGCTGCCCCGGTGAAGGCACCCGCAGACATCCGTGCCTCGTAGCCCGTGCCGTAGGGCTGCGGCCGCGAATGCACGGCCGGCGAGCGCGGCTGCTGCGAACCGGCGCCGAGCTCCGGCCGCGCGTCCGGGCGCTCTCGCGAGGCCACACCGGTCCACTGCCCGGCTTGCCGCGGCAGCGACAGATCCAGCGGCTTCGGGGCGGCTTCGTCTGCGGCCTGCACCGCGTCGGCGCCGCCCAGCGCGACGAGCACCACTGCCGCGATGCGCAACTGCACCCGCGCCGCTTGTGCGATCCCCGTGATGAGTTCGTGCCTGACCATGGCCCGCATCTTGGGCGGCGGCCATTGCCTGGCGATTTCCAGCCCGCAGCATCGCGTTTCACTGCGTTTCAGCAAGAGTCACCGCGTTTCCGAGGCAGTGCGCTGGCTACACTGCCTCTTGATGAATGCCGCCGCGCCTGCCCGCATCCTCGTCGTCGACGACGACCCCGCGCTGCGCGAATTGCTGGCCGATTACCTCGGCGCCAGTGGCTTCGTCGTCGACACCGCGGTCGATGGCCGGCAGATGCACGAGCGCATCGCGCAGGTGCCGCCCGACGCGATCGTGCTCGACCTGATGCTGCCCGGCGAGGACGGCCTGAGCCTGGCGCGCGAGCTGCGCAAGTCCAGTGAGGTGCCGATCCTGATGGTGTCCGCGCGCGGCGAGGAGATCGACCGCGTCGTCGGCCTCGAGGTCGGTGCCGACGACTACCTGCCCAAGCCCTTCAGCCCGCGCGAACTGCTGGCCCGGCTGCGCGCCCTGCTGCGGCGCGCGCGGCCGGCCGCACCGGCCCTTGCTCCGGCCGGGTCGGCGGCCGCGAGCCTGCCCGTCTTCGGGCCCTACACGCTGGACAGCGCGGCGTGGCGGCTGATGCGCGGCGACACCGAGGTGCCGATCTCGACGGCGGAGTTCCAGCTGCTGCAGGTGTTCGTCGAGCACCCCAACCGGGTGCTGTCGCGCGACGACCTGATCGAGCGGCTCAAGGGCTACGAACGCAGTGCGTTCGACCGCAGCATCGACGTGCGCGTCACCCGGCTGCGCCGGCGTATCGAGGCCGACCCCGCCCACCCGGCCTACATCCGCACCGTGCGCGGCGAGGGCTACCTGTTCAACCCGCAGGGCGAGTCGGCCTGATGGGCCGAACCCGGCCGCCGACGGGGCTGGCACAGCAGTACGTGCGCTGGCTCGCGGCGCTGTTCATCACGCTCGAGCTGGTCACCGCGGCCGCGGCGCTGGGCTTCATCTTCCTGCCGATGGCGCGCCGCGCGGCCGACGACCTGGCGGGCCTGATGGTGCTCTCGGCGCAGACCTGGAACGAGCTGCCGCCCGAGACGCGACCGGCCTTCGAGCAGGAGCTGGAGCGCAGCCACCAGCTGGCGCTGCGGCCGGACATGCCGCCGCCGCAGGACACGGGCTTGCACCATGGGCCCTACCTGCTCTTCCTCGAACGGGCCTTCGAGCGCCGCACCGGCCATGCGGTGTTCTTCCTGGATGAGACAGCCGCCGACGGCCGGCTCTGGCTGTGGACGACGGTGCCGGCCGGGGGCCGCTCGATCGGCGTCGGCTTCGCGGCGGATCGCATGAAGACGCAGCCTCTGGGGGCATTGGCTCTGCCGTTCGGCGTCGGCATCGTGCTGGTGGCGCTGCTGTCGTGGTGGCTGGCACGGCGCATCGCGCAGCCGGTCGCGCAGCTCGAGCTGGCGGCAGCTCAACTGGCCCGCGGCGCCAGCCCCGAACTGCTGGCCGAAACCGGCCCGCGCGAGCTGGCTGGCCTGGCGCGCCACTTCAATCGCATGGCGCTGCAGGTGCGCGAGCTGCTGGACGCGCGCACGACGCTGTTCGCTGGCGTCTCGCACGACCTGCGCACACCGCTGGCGCGCATGCGACTGGCCATCGAGATGCTGACGCTGCGTCCTGATCCGGCGTTGCTGCAAAGGCTGGAGCACGACATCGAGGAGATGAACGCGCTGATCGGCCAGATGCTCGAGATCGCGCGCGGCATGAACACCGAGACAGCCGAGGACTTCGAACTCTGCGGCTGGCTGCGCGAGCGCGAGCGGGTGCACGAAGAGGCCGCGCGATCGGCCGGGGCGCAGCTCACGCTGCGATGCGACCTGTCGATCCGGGTTCATGCGGCGCCGGGGGCGCTGGCACGCGTCGTCGACAACCTGCTGGGCAACGCCTTGCGCTACGCGCCCGGGCCGATCGAGCTGGTCGCCCGGGTGGTGCCTTCGGCCGACCAGGGCGGCGACGTGGGCCAGGTCTACATCGGCGTGCTCGACCGCGGGCCGAGCATTCCGGAAGACCAGCTCGCGCTGGTGTTCCGCCCCTTCCATCGCGGCCAAGGCCAGGCTGACGCGGCGCCGGGTGCCTTCGGCCTGGGCCTGGCGATCGTGCAGCAGCTTGCGCGTGCGAACGGCTGGCAGGTCGGTGTCACGCCCCGCGCAGGTGGCGGGCTGGAGGCCTGGGTGGTGGTGCCCGCAGCCTAGGGCCGAAGGCCCGCGCGATCAGCGCTGAGCCGCGCGTGCGCGCAGACGCGCCTCGTGCAGCGTGCCGAGCGTGATCTTGCGCACCTCGGTCTTGCTCTGCTCGATGTGGCTCTTCAGCAGCAACTGCGCCTGGTCGAGCTTGCGCTGCAGCACCGCGCGCAGGATCTTCGCGTGCTCGGCGTAGGTGGCGTCGATGCGGTCCTCGCGCGTGAAGTCCAGCCGCCGCACGATGCGGATGCGCTCGGTCACGTCCCAGTGCACCTTGGCGATCTCGGCGTTGCCGGCGGCACGCACCAGCGTCGCGTGGAACTGCTCGTCGAGCGCGCCGACCTCGCGCATCTCCGTCAGGCGCTCGGCGGCCGGCACCAGCCAGGCGGCTTTGAGCGCGTCGAGCTCGGGTGGGTCGCTCTCGCGCGCGCACAGCCGCGCCACGCTGGCGAGCTCGAGCAGCACGCGCAGGTCGTAGAGCTGGTCGAGCTTGTCGAAGTCGATCGGCTTGACGTACCAGCCGGCCTTGCTCTCGACCTCCATGAAGCCTTCGTTGCGCAGCCGGAACAGCGCCTCGCGCACCGGCGTGCGGCTCACGCCCAGCCGCGTGCCCATCTCGTTCTCGGAGAAGCGGTCGCCGGGCAGCAGCTGGAAGTCGTGGATCAGCGCCTTCAGCTGCGCATAGGCCTGCTCGGCCAGGTTGCTGCGGATGCTGATCGGGGGGCTCGGGGAGGCGGCGCGCAAGGGCATGGGGCGAGTCTACGGCGCGAGCCGATCGATGAAATGGCAGGCCGCGAGCTGTGGCCCCACGGCACGCAACACCGGCGCCTCGCGGCCGCAACGGTCTTCGCCGCGCGGGCAGCGGCCATGGAAGCGGCAGGCCTGCGGCGAGGGGTCGATCGGGCTGGCCACCTCGCCGGAGAGCCTGATGCGCGGCCCCTGCCCCGGGATCGCCGACACCAGCGACTGCGTGTACGGATGCTTGGGCGAGCGGAACACCTGCTCCGACGGGCCGATCTCGACCAGCTTGCCCAGGTACATCACTGCCACGCGGTCGGTGAGCAGGCGCACCACGTTGAGGTCGTGCGACACGAACAGCAGGCTCAGCCCCAGCTCGGCGCGCAGCTGCTCGAGCAGCTGCAGCACCACCGCCTGCACCGAGACGTCGAGCGCGGCGGTGGGTTCGTCGAGGATGAGCAGCCGCGGCTTGACGGCGAGCGCCCGCGCGATGCCCACGCGCGCCTTCTGGCCGCCCGAGAGCTGGTGCGGGAAGCGCGACAGCAGCGCCGCCGGCAGGCCGACCTGCGCCGCCACCTCGTCGACGCGCGCGTCGGCCGCGCCACGCGCCAGCCCTGACAGCAAGGTCAGCGGTTCGCGGATCGCCTCGCGCGCGGTGAAGCGCGGATTCAGGCTGTCGGTCGGGTCCTGGAAGACCATCTGGATCGCGCTGCGCTGCGCCGCCTTGGCGAAACGCCGCGCCGGCACCGCGGCGAGGTCGACGCCTTCGAACACGATGCGGCCCTCGCTCGGGTCGAGCAGCCGTGCGATCAGGCGCACCAGCGTGCTCTTGCCACAACCGGACTCGCCAACCAGGCCGATGCTCTCGCCGGCCATCAGGCCGAGGTTGAGGTCGTCGACGGCATGCAACTGCTTGCCGCCGGCCACCGTGAAGCGCTTGTGCAGCCGCTCGATGGTCAGCAGCGGCGCGGCCGGCGGCACGAGCCTGTCGGGCGAGGGCGTGAAGCCGTTCATCAGCGGCGCGGCATCAAGCATGGCGAACACTCCCGCGCGAACGCGCCGGCGGCCCGAACAGCGGGTGCCAGCAGGCCGCGCTGTGCGGCGCCACGGGGTCGAGCGCGGGGCGCTCGTGCACGCACAGCTCGCTGCCTCGCTCGCAGCGCTCGACGAAGCGGCAGCCCGGCAGATCGTCGCGGCGCAGGTCGGGCAGGTTGCCCGGCACCGGCTTGAGCTCCTGCGCCGAGCGCGTCTTCTCGCCCGGCGTGGAGCTGAGCAGCCGCGCCGTGTAGGGGTGGCGCGCCTGCGTGAAGAGTGCGCGCGCCGGCGCGGCTTCCACCGCATGGCCGGCGTGCATGACGACGATGCGGTCGCAGTGGTCGGCGGCGAGCGCGAGGTCGTGGGTGATGAACAGCGTGGCCATCTGCCGTTCGCGCGCCAGCGAGGTGATGAGGTCCATCACGGCGGCCTGCGTGGTCACGTCCAGCCCGGTGGTGGGCTCGTCGGCGATCAGCAGCGCCGGCCGGCAGGCCAGCGCCAGCGCGATCATCACGCGCTGGCACATGCCGCCGGACATCTCGAAGGGGTAGGCGCCATGGCGGCGCTCGGGGTCGGAGATGGCCACCTCGCGCAACGCCTGCACGGCGCGCTCGCGCAGGCTCACGCCGAGGTTGGCGCCGCGGGCAGCCGCGTGGCGGCGCAGAACGTCTTCGATCTGCAGGCCGACGGGGCGGATCGGATTGAGCGCCGTGCGCGGGCTCTGGAAGATCATCGAGATCTCGCGGCCGCGCAGGTCGGCGAGCGTGCGTTCGTCGGCCTTGAGCAGGTCCAGCCCGCCGAACATCGCATTGCCGCTGGTGACCTTGGCGGCGCGGTCGGAGATGCCGAGCAGCGCATAGCTCAGCACCGACTTGCCCGAGCCGCTCTCGCCGACCAGGCCGACGATCTCGCCCTTGCGGATCTGCAGGTCGACGCCCTGCAGCGCATGCACGGTGCCGCTGCGCGTGCGGAACTCGAGGCCGAAGTCGGTGACATCGAGCAGGGGAGGCGCGCTCATGTCCGCCTCCGCGGATCGAAGATGTCGCGCAGCGCGTCCCCCAGCAGGTTGAAGGTGAACACCGCCAGCATCAGCACCGCGCCCGGGAAGAAGCTCACCCACCACTCGCCGGAGACGATGAACTGCGCGCCTTCGGCGACCAGGATGCCCCACTCCGGCGTCGGCGGCCGCACGCCCAGGCCGATGAAGGACAGACCGGCCGCGTTGAGGATCGCCCAGCCCATGTTCAGGCTCACCTGCACCATCGCCGGCGGCAGGATGTTGGGGAACAGGTGCACGGCGAGGATGCGCACGTCGCCGTTGCCCGACAGCCGCGCCGCCTCGATGAAGCCGGCGCCGCGCCGCACGTTGGCCTCGGCACGCGCCACGCGGATGTAGAAGGGCAGGTTGATGATCGCCGTGGCCAGCACGATGTTGCCCACTGTGTTGCCCATCGCCGCGACGATGCCCATCGCCAGCACGAAGAGCGGGAAGGCCATGATGGTGTCGGACACGCGGGTGATCGCCGTGTCCCACCAGCCGCCGAAGAAGCCGGCCGCCAGGCCCAGCGCGATGCCCAGCGCGAACGACAGCGCCACCGCCGAGATGGCGATGCCCAGGTCGAGCCGCGTCGCCACCAGCGTGCGCGAGAAGATGTCGCGGCCCAGCGCGTCGGTGCCGAACCAGTGTGCGCCCGAGGGCGGCTGCAGCGCCGCCGTGGCGTTGCTCGCCAGCGGGTCGTGCGGCACGATCGCCGGGCCGATGAGCGCGATCAGGATGAACAGCGCAAACAGCGCCGCCGCGGCCATCGTCACCGGGTTCTCGGAGAGCACGTGCCTGACGTGCTTGAGCGTCTCATTGCTCATGACCCCTCCAGCGTCACGCGCGGGTCGATCAGCGTGTAGAGCAGGTCCACCACCAGGTTGAGCAGCACGAACAGCACGCCCATCGCCAGCACGAAGCCCTGGATCGGCGCGTAGTCGCTCGCCGTCAACGCGTCGATCGCGTAGCTGCCCACGCCCGGCCAGCCGAATACCTTCTCGATGACCACGCTGGAGCCGAGCATGAAGCCGAACACCATGCCCAGCGTCGTCACCACCGGCAGCAGCGCATTGCGCAGCGCGTAGGTGACGAGCACCGTACTGCTCGTCAGGCCCGAGGCGCGCGCGGTGCGGATGAAGTCGCTGCCGAGCACCGAGAGCATCGAGGCGCGTGTCATGCGCGCGATCGGCGCGAGCACGAAGATCGCCATGGTCAGCGTCGGCAGGATCAGCTGCTTGAAGCTCGCCCACCATAGCGAGCCGTCGCCGATCAGCGCCGCGTCGATCAGGTAGAAGCCGCTGACCTGCGGCGGCGGCGAGAACATCGGGTCGAGCCGGCCCAGCGGCGAGGGCGCCCAGCCGAGCAGGAAGTAGAAGACGTAGGCCAGCACCAGCCCCGTGAAGAAGGTCGGCAGCGAGACGCCGGCGGTGGTGACCAGGCGGCACAGCTGGTCGATCCACGAGCCCGGCCGCGTGGCGGCGAGCACGCCCAGCGGCAGCGCGATCGCGCAGGCCAGCGCCAGCGCCAGCAGCACCATCTCGATCGACGCCGGCAGCCGCGTGATCAGCTCCTGCAGCACGGGTTGCCCGGTGGTGATGGACGTGCCGAGCTCGCCATGCGCCAGGTCGGCCACGTAGCGGAAGAACTGCTCGATCATCGGCTTGTCCAGGCCGAGCTGGGCGCGCACCTGGTCGACCGCTTCCTGCGTGGCCGCGCCGCCGGCGAAGTAGGCCGCCGGGTCGCCGGGCAGCGCGCGCGTGAGCAGGAAGGTCACGACGATCACGCCGGCCAGGTTGGGCAGGGCACCGAGCAGGCGCTTGGCGACGATCTTGAGCATCTCAGCGAAGCGCCGATTCGATGTCCGCGAGCGGTGCCGCCCAGCCGACGATGCCGCCCTGCGCCACCACCATCTCGATCACCGCGGCGTGGAACTGCGGGAAATAGCTCGCCGCACAGTCGGTGACAAGCAGGCATTCGTAGCCGCGGTCGTTGGCCTCGCGCATGGTGCTCTGCACGCAGACCTCGGTGGTCACGCCGCCGATCAGCAGATGCGTGATGCCCTGCGCATGCAGGATCGCGTCGAGGCTGGTGGCGTGGAAGGCGCCCTTGCCCGGCTTGCGCAGCACGATGTCGCCGGGTTGCGGCTGCAGCTCGGGCACGAAGCCCGCGCCCGGCTCGCCGGCCACCAGCACGCGGCCCAGCGGGCCAGGGTCGCCGATGCCGCAGCTCAAGGCGCCGCGCGCGCGCTTCGAGGGCGGGCAGTCGGCCAGCTGCGCGTCGTGCGCCTCCTGCGTGTGGATCACCGCCATGCCCTTTGCGCGCGCCAGCGCGAGCAGCCGCGCGCAGGCCGGCACGATGGGCCGCAGCAGCGAGACGTCGTTGCCCAGCATCGCGCCGAAGCCGCCGGGCTCGAGGAAGTCGCGCTGCATGTCGATCATCAGCACGGCGGTGTGCGCCGGCTCGAACGGGAAGTCGTAGGGGCGGGCGTGCACGGTCGGCATCAGGCGGCCCTCACGTGAAGCGCTTGCGGCTGGGTGTCGGAGTGCGCACCCGCGTGCATGTCGCCGGCCATCGCGCGGCCGATGCTGCCGATGTCGGCGTTCGCCGTCGGCGACTCGAGCGCGATGTGGCCGTGCGAGAGCACCAGCAGCCGCGAGGCGAGTGCGAGCAGCTCGTCCAGATCCTCGCTGACCAGCAGCACGCCGGCGCCGCCGTCGCGCGCTGCACGCAGCCGCGCATGGATCTCGGCGGTGGCCTGGAAGTCCAGGCCGAAGCAGGGGTTGGCGACGATCAGCAGGCGCGGGCTCTCCGCGAGTTCCCGCGCCAGCACGGCGCGCTGCACGTTGCCGCCGGAGAGCGTCTCGATCGGCGCGTCCGGCCCCGGCGTCTTCACGCGGTAGGCCTCGATCTGCGCGAGCGCCTGCGTGCGCATGGCCGGGCGCGACAGCAGCGCGCCGCGCGCCAGCGGCGGCCGGTCGAAGTTGCGCAGCGCCAGGTTCTCGGCCACCGTGAGCTTGCCGACGCAGCCGTTGTGCAGCGGCTCCTCGGGCAGGCTGCGCACGCCGAAGCGCTGCATCTGCGAGCGGGTCGGCCGGTAGGGCTGGCCGTCGATGCGCACTTCGCCACCGTCGATCGGCATCGCGCCGGTGAGCGCGGCCACCAGCTCGCGCTGGCCGTTGCCCGACACGCCGGCCACGCCGACGATCTCGCCGGCGCGCACCGTCAAGGACAGGCCGTCGACGGCGCGCCGGCCTTCGCTGCCGAGCACCGTGAGCCCGTGCACGTCCAGGCGCGGCACCGTGTCCTGCGCCACCGGCGGCGGGCTGGGCGCGCGGCCCGAGGTGGAGGCAGGCAAGGCCGTCGCGTCGGTGGCCACGCCCATCATCCAGCCGGCCAGCTCGTCGCGCGAGGTCGCTTCGACGCGGGCCGCGCCGGTGCGCCGGCCGCGGCGCAGCACCGTCACCTCGTCGCAGAAGCCGAACACCTCGCGGAATTTGTGCGTGATGATCAGCACCGACAGGATGCCGTCGCGGCACATCGTCTTGACGCGGCCGAGCACCTCGTCGGCCTCCTGCGGCGTGAGCACCGAGGTCGGCTCGTCGAGCACCAGGAAGCGCCGCTTCGCGTACAGCGCCTTGAGGATCTCCAGCTTCTGCTTCTCGCCCGCCGCGAGCTCGGCCACGCGCGCATCGAGCGAGAGCGGGAACGGCGCGCTGCGCATGAACTCCGCCAGCGTCGCGCGTTCGGCCTTCCAGTCGATGAAGGCGCCGAGGTCGCGTTGCGCCAGCGCCAGGTTCTCGGCCACCGTCATGCCCGGCACCACGGTGAAGTGCTGGAAGATCATGCCCAGGCCGAGCGCGGCGGCGTCGCGCGGGCTGGCGATGCTGCGCTCGCGGCCGTCGACCATCACGCTGCCGGTGTCGGGCTGGTAGAAGCCGATCAGCGACTTCACCAGCGTCGACTTGCCGGCGCCGTTCTCGCCGAGCAGGGCGTGGAAGGAGCCGGCCTCCACCGTCATCGACACGTCGTCGAGCGCCTGCAGCGCGCCGAAGCGCTTGCTGAAGTTGAGCATCTCGACCTTGGCCGCGCCTGTCGGCTCGATCTGGCGAGGGATCAGTTCGCTCATGGTTTCAGCCCAGCGCCGCGAGGATGGTCGCCGATGCGGCCACCGCGCCGAACACGCCGCCCTGCATCGTCACCATCTTCAGCGCCGCCTCGTGGTTGCCGCGGTCGGTGGCGCCGGTGCCGTCGCTGACGATCAGGCACTCGAAGCCGCGGTCGTTGGCCTCGCGCATCGTCGTGTGCACGCACACGTCGGTGGTGATGCCAGTGAGGATGAGGTTGCGGATGCCTCGCGTGTGCAGGATCAGCTCGAGGTCGGTGGCGCAGAAGGAGCCCTTGCCGGGCTTGTCGATCACCGGCTCGCCTTCGATCGGCGCGAGCTCATCGATGATCTGCCAGCCCGGCTCGCCGCGCACCAGGATGCGGCCGCAAGGGCCGGGGTCGCCGATGCCCACGCCGTTGGCGCCGATCTGCCGCGAGCGCCAGCGCTTGTTGGCCGGCAGGTCCGCGAGGTCGGGCCGGTGGCCCTCGCGGGTGTGGATGACGTGCATGCCGAGCGCGCGGGCCTTCGTGAGCAAGGCCTGGATCGGGCCGATCGGCGCGCGCGTCATCGACAGGTCGTAGCCCATGCGGTCGACGTAGCCGCCGATGCCGCAGAAGTCGGTCTGCATGTCGATGATGACCAGCGCGGTGTTCGCCGGCGTCCAGTCGCCGTCGAAGGGCCAGGCGTAGGGGTTCGCGTCGACGGTGGCGAAGGGCTTCATCGGATTCGCTCCTCAGCGGTTCAGCGAGAGTTCGCCCGGCGCGCCGTGGCTCGGGCCCGGCTTGCCCAGGCCGATCAGCACGGCCAGCGTCAGCGCATAGGGCAGCGCGGCGAGCAGGTAGTAGCCCTGGCTGTAGCCCAGCGCCTGCAGCGCCGGGCTGATGGCGCTGGCACCGCCGAACAGCAGCCCGGCGAGCACGCAGCGCCGCGGGTCCCAGCGCGCGAAGATGACCAGCGCCACCGCCATCACGCCCTGCCCGCTGGACAGCGCCTCGCTCCAGGCGCCGGGGTAGACCAGCGACAGCGACGCGCCACCCACGCCGGCACAGGCGCCGCCGAAGGCGGTGGCGGCGATGCGGTAGGCGGTGGGCGAGAGGCCGAAGGCCCGCGCCGCGTTCTCGCTGTCGCCAACCACGCGCAGGCGCAGGCCGAAGCGCGTGCGGCCCAGCGCCCAGTGCGTGGCGAAGGCGAGCACGAGCCCGATGGCGAACAGCGGGTTGATGGCCAGCGAGGCCTTCACCGCTGCGACATCCGACCAGCCGCCCAGCGCGATGGCCGGCAGGCCCGGCGCGCTCGGCTGGATCAGCGGCTTGCCGAGCCAGAAGGCGAGGCCCGAGCCGGCGAGCATCAACGCGATGCCCATGGCGGTGTCGTTGACGCGGTTCAGGCTGCACAGCGCGCCGTGCAGCATGCCCAGCAGCACACCCACGCCGGCGGCGGCCAGGCAGCCGAGCCAGGGGTTGCCGCTGGCCAGCGACACCGCGAAGGCCGTCATCGCGCCCATCAGCAGCGTGCCTTCGAGGCCGAGATTGATGCGGCCGGCCTTCTCGGTGACCGTTTCGCCCAGGCTCACCCAGAGCAGCGGCGTGCCCACGCGGATCGCGCCGCCGAGGATGGCCAGCGGCACGCCCCACCACCCCAGTGCGCTGGCATCGGTCATTTGGAAGCCTTGAAGAATTGCCGACCGCGCAGCGTCTCGCAGGCGATCAGCGCGACGAAGGCGAAGCCGAGCAGCACCGTCACCGCGGCGTCGGGCAGGCCCAGGCGCCGCTGCAGCAAGCTGCCGCTGGCGGCGATGCCGCCCACGAGAATGGCCACCGGCACCACGCCGGCCGGCGAGAAGCGCGCCGCGAAGGCGATCAGGATGCCGGTGTAGCCGTAGCCGGCGATCAGCGAGGCGTTGGCCGCGCCGTGCACGGCCGCCACTTCCACCGCGCCGGCCAGGCCCGCGCAGGCGCCGCCGGCCGCGCAGGCGCCGATCGTGAGCTTCACCACGGGCAGGCCGACGCCGAGCGCGGTGCGCGCATTGCCACCGGCAACGCGCAGCGCCAGGCCGAGCGGCGTGAAGCGCATGACGGCCCAGGCGGCCAGCGCGACGAGCAGGCCGAGCAGCAGGCCGTAGTGCACGTCCAGCCCCGGCATGGTCGGCAGGAGCAGCGCGTCGGGCAGCGGTTTCGTCGAGGGCTTGTTCAGGCTCGCCGGATCGCGCAGCACCGTCTCCACGCACTGGTTGAACAGCGCGATGGCGATGAAGGACATCAACAGCGAGGCGATCGTCTCGTTGACCTCGCGCTTCTCGCGCAGCAGCCCGACCAGGCCGATCCAGATGCCGCCCGCCAGCGCCCCGGCAATGGCCATCGCCGGCCACACCAGCCAGGCCCCGGCCTGCGCCGAGGCGAGCACATTGCCGAATGCCGCGGCCGCCAGCCCCCCGAGCACCAGCGCGCCTTCGTTGCCGATGATCACGCGCCCGGCCTGCGCCGGCAGCGCCACCGCCAGGCCGGTGAGGATCAGCGGCGCGGCGCGCTGCAGCGTGTTCTGCCATGCGAACGCGTCGCCGAAGCCGCCGAGCACGATCAGCCCCCACACCTCGAAGGCGTTGAAACCGGCCAGCGCGACGGCGGCCGAGAACAGCAGCACCGTCAGCACCAGCGCGGCGGCGGCCGGCACCAGCGACTCGGCCAGCGCGCGCCACTTCAGCGCCGCGGCCGAGGGCTCGGCCGCCGGCATGCCGGCCGGGACGGGGATGCTGCTCATGGCGTGGCGCCAGTCAGCCGGGGATCGAGCCGATGACGCCTTCCACCAGGTAGTTCATCTTCTCGAGCTCGGCATCGAACTGGTCGAGGTTCTTGCCGGCCGGGATGACCACCGCGCCCTTGTTGTCCTTCAGGCCGCCCTTGAAGATCGCGTAGCCGCCCTTGACCATCAGCGCCTTGATCTCGTCGGCCTTGGCCTTGGCGGCCGCACCCACCGCGGCGCCGTAGGGTGACATCTTCACGTAGCCGTCCTTCAGGCCGCCGCGCAGGAAGTTGGGCATCGGCGCGCCGCTCTGTGCCGCCTTGATCTGCGCGTTGTAGGGCGTGGCCCAGTCCCACTCGGCGCCGGTCAGGTAGCCCTTCGGTGCCAGCGCGGCCTGGCTGGCGTGGTAGCCGCTGGAGAACACGCCGCGCTTCTCTGCTGTCTCGACGATCACCTTCGGGCTGTCGACGTGGCAGGTCAGCACATCCACGCCCTGGTCGATCAGGCTCGTCGAGGCTTCGGCCTCCTTGACCGGCATCGACCATTCGCCGGTGAAGATCACCCGCGTGGTGATGCTCGGGTCGACCGAGCGCGCGCCCATCGTGAAGGCGTTGATGTTGCGCAGCACCTGCGGGATCGGCTTGGCGGCGATGAAGCCGAGCTTCTTCGTCTTGCTGGTGTAGCCCGCCACGATGCCGGCGAGGTACTGGCATTCGTCGATGTAGCCGAAGTAGCTGCCGGTGTTGGCCGGGTGCTTGCCCTGGGTCCACATGCCGCCGCAATGCGCGAAGCGCACCTTGGGGTACTTCTCCGCCATCTTCAGCATGTGCGGGTCGAAGTAGCCGAATGAGGTCGGGAAGATCAGCGAGGCCTTGTCCTGGTTGATCATGGCCTCCATGGTCTTCTGCACCGATGCGGTCTCGGGCACGTTCTCTTCCTCGACCACCTTCACGCCGGGCAGCTTCTTGATCGCCGCGGCGGCCTGAGCCTGCGCCTGGTTGTAGCCGAAGTCGCCGCGCGGGCCGACGTAGATCACGCCGACGACGATCGGCGTCTGCGCGAGCGCCTCGCGCAGCGCACCGGGCAGCACGAGCGAGCCGGCGCCGAGGGCGGAGCCGGCGAGCAGTCGGCGGCGCAGCGCATCGTGGGTGGGTTGGTCCATGGGGTTCTCCTCGTTCAGGGTGGGGTGGGGGTGGACTTCGGCAACAGGCTCACGTGGGCGGCCACGACGCGCCAGCCGCCATGGCCGGGCGCGGCGGTGCGCACCCAGGTCTGGCTCTGGCGGCCGCTCACGGCGGGACGGGCGAACTCGGTCATCGCGGTGGCGACATCGCGGCCGAAGGTGGTGATGACGGTGTGGCGCAGCTCGCGCGCCAGGCCGACCGGCGAGCGCGCGTTGCGGAAGGCGCGGATCGCCTCGATGCCGACCAGGTTCTCGCCGACGCCGTAGCGCACGGTGTGCGGAGAGTCCCAGAAGAGCTGGTCGAGCAGCGTCACGTCGTTGCTCGTCAGCGCCTGCTCGTACAGCGCGAACACGGCGCTGACTTCGGCGTGGATGTCGGGCAGGTTGATGTCCATGCGCGGCTCAGTTCAAGGCGGCCACGGGGGCGGTGGCCAGGCCCTGGGCCTCGAGCTCGGCGGCCACGCGCAGCGCCAGGTCCTCGCGCCAGGGCGCGGCGATCACCTGCACGCCGATGGGCAGGTGCGGCGCTGCCGGGTTGCAGCCCCACAGCGGCACGGTGACCACCGGCAGGCCGATGCAGGAGATGGGCTGCGTCAGCAGGCCCATGCTCGCGCGCGCCGGCAGGCGCTGGCCGTTGATCTCCAGCCACTCGGTGCCGATGACCGGGGCGACACAGGGCGTGGCGGGCGCGAGCAGCACGTCGACCGTCTCGAAGGCGCGCGCCAGCTGCCGCGCGAAGACGTGGCGCACCCGCTGCGCCTGCGCGATCCAGGCGGCGGGCAGCAGCGCGCCGGCGAGGAAGCGGTCGCGCGACAGTGGCTCGAAATCCTGCGCGCGTGTCTTCAGGTCGGCCAGGTGCAGCGTCGAGCTCTCGGCGTTGGTGATCAGGAAGGCGGCGGCGCGCGCGCGGTCGACGTCGTGCAGCTCGACCAGGCGCGTGGTGCCCAGCGCCTGCGCGACGGCATCGACGGCGGCCAGCGCCTCGGGCATCGCCATCTCGCGGAACCAGCCGCCGAGCACGGCGATGCGCAATCCGTCGGCGCGGCCGCCGAGCAGCTCGCGCGTCGGCTCGGGTGGGCGCTGCGCGCAGGCCGGGTCGTCCGGCGCGGGGCCTTGCATCGCGTCGTAGGCGAAGGCGAGGTCGGCGACGCTGCGCGCGAAGGGGCCGAGGTGGTCGAGGCTGGCGACGAAGGGGTAGCTGCCCAGCCGCGGCAGGCGGCCGTAGGTGGGCTTGAGGCCGAACACGCCGCACAGCGACGAGGGCACGCGGATCGAGCCGTTGGTGTCGGAGCCGAGCGTGATCGGCACCTGCCCCGCCGCCACTGCCGCGCCGGAGCCGCCGGAAGAGCCACCCGAGATGCGCGTCAGGTCGTGCGGGTTGCGCGTCGGCCCGTAGTGGGTGTTCTCGGTGGTGAAGCCGTAGGCGTACTCGTCCATGTTGAGCGCGCCGACGAGGATGGCGCCGGCCGCTTCCATGCGGCGCACCAGCAGCGCGTCGCGCGAGGCCGGCGCGGCATCGCGTTCGATCTTCGAGCCGGCCAGCGTGGGCAGGCCGGCGATGTCGAACAGGTTCTTTACCGCGAAGGGCACGCCGGCCAGCGACAGCTCGGCGCGGCGCGTGTGCTTGTCGATCTGCCCGGCGCGCTTGAGCGCGCGCTCGGCGAGCACGGCGGTGAAGGCGTTCACCTTGGGATCGGTGGCGTAGATCAGCGCCAGGCTGGACTGCACGACGCTGCTGGCCGAGAGTTCGCCGGAGCGCACCTTCGCGGCGATCTCGACGGCCTTCATGCCAGCGGCCCCCGCGGCGACACCGGCACGAACACGGCGCCGGATTCGTCTTCGACGCCGAGCTCCTGCCCCATCACGCGCTCGGCCATGGCGGCGGCCAGCGTCACGAAGGCGATCACGCCGGGCTTGTGCTCGGTGGCGATGCGCAGGCCGAGCGCGGCGGCGTTGGCCTGCACCATCGCCTCGATCTGAGCGGGCGTGAGGCTCATGGCTCAGGCCTTCGACAGCTGCCGGTAGTCCGGCTGCAGGTGGAACCAGTACATGTAGCCCTGCACGTCCTTCTGCATGGCCACGTCCATGGTCGGCTGGAACAGCGGCACGCGCGGCACCTCGTCGAAGGCGATCTGCACCATGTCCTTCACGAAGGAGTCGTACAGCGTCTTGCTCTCGGCGAAGCGCGCGTTGGTGATGATCTTGTCGAGCTTGGCGTTCTGGTAGCTCATGGTGTTGAACACGGCGTTCTGCCCGTGGTAGCACCAGAAGAAGAAGTACTCGGGGAAGTCCAGCCAGCCGCCGAAGCGGTTGATGATCAGCGGCATGTCCTTCTTCAGCAGCGCCGAGCGCCAGGTGGCGCCGGGGATCTTGTTGATCTGCGTCTTGATGCCGATCGCGGCCAGCGACTCCTGGATGAGGATCGCCATCGGCTCGCTGATCGTGCCGCTGCCCAGATCGAAGCTCAGCGTGGTCTCGAAGCCGGCACTGGCGCCGGCCTCGGCCATCAGCGCCTTGGCCTTCGCGAGGTCGGTCTTGTAGCCGGTGGGCTGCGGCCACGCAGTGCTGGTGACCTGCATCGACGGGGCGCCGTACAGCTTGATGGCGCGGCCGTACAGCGCGTTCTCGTAGAGCTTGTCGTAGGGCAGCGCCAGCGCCACGGCCTGGCGCACCTTCGGGTTGTCGAAGGGTGCCTTGGTGGTGTTCATGCCGAGGTAGAACATCGCGTTCTCGATCGGCGTGCTGCTCACCTTCACCGCCGCGCCCTCCTTCGACAGCTCGGAGAAGTCCTTCGGCGGCAGGTCGTAGGTGATGTCGATGTCGCCCTTGACGAGCAAGGCGCGGCGGTTGCCGGCGTTGGGCACCTCGCGCTGCACGATGCGGCGCAGCTTCGGCAGCGGGCCGCTCTTCCACTCGTCGAAGCGCACGTAGACGATTTCCTGCCCGGGGCGGAAGGCCTCCACCTTGTACGCGCCGCCGCCGGCGGTGTTGTTGCGCGTCCAGACCAGGCCCCAGGGGTCGGCGGCGGTGGCGTTCTTCTTCACCAGCTCGCTGTTGAAGATCGACGGCACCGGCACCGCCAGGTCGTTCATCGTCAGCTTGTCCTTGCGCAGGAACTTGACGGTGAAGGTGTGGTCGTCCACCACGACGAACTGCTCGGGCTTCTCCAGCGAGCCGGCGGCCATCTGGAAGGTCGGGAAGCCGCCCACCGTGACGGCGCGGTCGAAGCTCCACTTGACGTCTTTCGCGGTCACTGGCGTGCCGTCGTGGAACTTGGCGTTCTTGCGCAGCTTGAAGGTCACCGAGCCGCCGTCGGGCGCCATCTGCCAGCTCTCGGCGAGCTCGGGCTCGAGCTTGTTGCGGTCGTAGACGACGCGGCCGTCGGGCAGCGTCTTCTTGCCGTAGCTCATCAGCCGGTCGTAGCAGATCCAGCTCACGCCGTAGCTCGCGCGATTCGCGCCGACGGTGTGGATGTCCAGCGAGTTGGGGCCGAACTCGTTGGCGACGATGAGCACGTCCTTCGGGCGCGCCTGTGCGCGGGCGGCCAGCGGCAGCGCGCCGAGCGCGGCAGCGGCGCTGCCCGATTGAATGAAACGACGACGGTCCATCGAAGACTCCGGTTCAGTGCAGGGAAGCGAGGTAGGCGCGCCAGCCGCCGAAGCCGCTGACGTCGGGCGCTGCGGCGACGGCGTGCGCCTCGCACAGGAAGCCGTGCACGCGCCGCCCGTCGGCCAGTTCGATCGAGCCCAGCCCCAGCGGCGCGGGGATCAATGCAAGAAAGCTGCCCACCGCCGATTGCGGCATCGCCCAGACCTCGAGTGCGATGGCGTGGCCGGCGGCCTCGTCGCGCACCAGGCCGGGTTTGGGCGGCACCGTGCCGGGCAGCGCGTGCAGGCGATAGCGCGGTGCGGTGGTGGTGGCTTCGATCAGCGTGGCGCCGCGTTCGATCAGCTGCCCGTTCAGCGGCAGGCCCGAGAGGTGCGCGCCGACCACGGCGATCGGCAGCAGCCGCTCGTGTCGCGGCCACAGCGTGGGCGTGGCCGCTGGCAGCGAAGGCACCCTGCTGGCGGCGCCCATCGGCAGTGCGGCGGCGGCCTGCCAGCCGCGGGCGAAGCGCGCCAGCGCAGCGTCGTGCCGCGGCGGCGCGATGAAGGTCACGCCGAAGGGCAGGTGCGCCGTCGTGGTGCCGCTGGGCACCGCGATCGCGCACCAGTCGAGCAGGTTGACGAAGTTGGTGTAGCGGCCGAGCTGCGAGTTCAAGCCGATCGGGTCGGCGTCGATGTCGGCGAAGCGCGGGTGGCCGGTGGTGGTGGGCACCATCAGCACATCGCAGCCGGCCCACACCGCGGCAGCCTGCAGCGCCAGCTCGCGCAGCCGGTACTGCGCGACGAAGGCGTCGGTGGCGCTCATGTCGAGCGCGCGCGAGATCACGCGGCGCACCGTGTCGTCGAAGGCCTCGGGCTGGCGCGCCAGCAGCGTGCGCACGGCGGCGTGGCGCTCGGCCACCCAGGGGCCGTCGTAGAGCAGCGCGGCGACCTCGTGCAGCGGCGAGAAGTCGATCGGCACCACGCGGTGGCCGAGCGACCCGAGCCGCTCCAGCGCTGACGGCCACGCGCTGACGTAGGCGGCGTCGCCGAAGAACTCGGGCTGCGCGGGCACGCCGATGCTTAGCGCCGGCGCGTAGGCGGCCGGGCCGGGCGCGAAGCGGCTGTAGGCGTCGGCGGGGTCGGCGCCTTCGATGACGGCGAGCACGCCGGCGGCGTCGTCCACCGTCTGCGCGAAGATCGACACGCAGTCGAGGCTGCGGCAGGCCGGCACCACGCCGGCGGTGCTGGTGCGCCCCGGTGTCGGCTTGAGGCCGACGATCTGGTTGAAGCCGGCCGGCACGCGGCCCGAGCCGGCCGTGTCGGTGCCCAGCGAGAACGGCACGTCGCCGCGCGCGACCAGCACCGCCGAGCCGGCGCTGGAGCCGCCGCTGATGCGCTCGGGCGCCAGCGCGCTGGCCGGGCGGCCGTAGGGCGAGCGGGTACCGACCAGGCCGGTGGCGAACTGGTCGAGGTTGGTCTTGGCGATCCAGACGGCGCCGGCGGCCTCCAGCCGCTGGACAACGGTGGCGCTGCGCTCTGCGCGGTGCGCGAAGGCCGGGCAGGCAGCGGTGGTCTCGATGCCAGCGATGTCGATGTTGTCTTTCACTGCGAAGGGCACGCCGAACAGCGGCAGCGCGGCCAGCAGCGCGGCGCGGTCGGCATGTTTCGCGGCGGCGGCATCCAGCGCGGCCAGGCGCGCCTGCAGTTCGGCGTCGCTGATCAGGCGGATCACCGCCACGTCATGCGTGCGCGCCGCCAACCGGCCGCGCAGCGAGCCCAGCAGCGCGGCCGGCGAAGCACCGTCGCGGTAGGCCTGCAGCCAATCGGGGAGCGTGAGGGGCGTGACGGGGGTCGGGATCACGGTTTCGGTGCACCTGCTGGTATACAAGCAGGGATTCAGCAGAAACCGTGCCATGGCCTGGCCGGGCCGTGGCCTCCTGGGAACGGCGGATCAGCCGGTCGCGCTGCCCGTCAGCGGCTGATTCGAGGCGGTGCGCCGCGCGCCGAAACGGGGCGATGGCCCAGGCGGCCATGCAATGCAAACGACTCGCCCACCGGCCATCGGCCGGTCGCCGCTGCGGACAGGCTGCGCCCCTTGAGTTCTTGCTGGCCGCTGGCGCCTGAGTCCGTCAGCCAGGCGCTGATTCGCGTGCCCGGGAAGTCATGGCGCGTGAGTGCGCCGGTCGGCCTTCAGTGCCATTGATCGGCGAAGAAGCCGGCCACTTGGTTCGCCAGCTCGGGCAAGAAGGCGACGCGGTCGAAGCCGACTGGATTGGCCGCCGCGTCACCTGCCGCCGAGGGCAGCGGGAAGGTCGGTTGCGCCATGAAGGCAAAGTGCCCTGCGCCGGCCACCGTGCTGGCCTGAGTTCGGGCCAGGCTGGCGACGACATATCCGCCGTGGTACCTGCTGTTGAGCACCACATCCTGCTCGGCCACGATGACGCGAACGGGCACCGTGACGGCCGCAAGGCTCTCGGGCGTGAACACCACGGCCATGGGTGCCATCGCGACCACGGCGCGGATGCGGCGGTCCGGCACCGAGACCGGTCGTGCGTCCGGCGGGGGGGCGCTGGCGGCGGGTGCAGCCTGCACCCCGGTGGCCTCGGTGACTGCCGAGCCCTTCGCGAGGGAGCAGTAGCCCGGATCATCTTGCACGGTCCGGCAATGCCGCGCCGAGCGCTGGGCATCGGCCTGCGCACCCACCAACGCCAGTACGCTGTAGCCGCCGGCGGAATGGCCCACCGCGCCGATGCGTTCGGTCGGGATGCGCGGCCCCCATTCGGGGCTCGCCAGCAGCGCATCCAGCACGCGACTGATCTGGAGCGGCCGCTCGCTGAAATAGCGGCCCGATGTGACGAGCGAACGGTCCTTCCAGTTGTCGCCCGCATGTCGCACGGCCGCCACCAGGTAGCCGTCGCGGGCGAGCCGGGTGCCAAGGTCGTGGTGGTTGAGCTCCGTGCCTCCCGTGCCGTGTGAGATCAGGATCAGTCCCTTGAGCTTGGCATCGGAGACCGGTGCCCCCGGGGCCACGACGGGCAGCCAGGGCCCCATCGGCACGACGCGGTCGGCCACGGCGGTGGGATAGAACAAGGCCACGGTGGTGGGAGCGTCACCGGCGATCGTGAGCGTGCGGTAGCCCGCATGCTGCGCGCGCGCAGGCCCGGCCAGGGACAGCAGCACGGCGGTGACGAGCGCGACAGGTTGCAGAACGGTGCGGAACAGAGTCATCTGGTTCTTTCGGGAGCCGATGGGGTAACGGCATGCGCAGACTCTGGGGCCGCGACCCGGACTCGTCCATGGCCCTGCGACGAAATGCCTGAGGGCGGCGCGAGTCGCTGTTTCAAGGCCGCTTGTCGACGAGCGCGGCAACCGTTCGGCGCGCGAGCGGCGCGACGATCAGCACGACGGGGAAGGCCACCAGCCAGGCGGTCAACCAGGCGCCGGTCCACATGCCGGCATAGCCATCGCTGAAGCCGACGGCGCGGTAGGTCGAGATGCCGGAAACCAGCAGGGACATCAGCCCCGACAGAATCAGGCCGAAGAGTGCAGGTGCACAGGACTTGGGAAGCATGAGGAAGCTCCTGAAAGTGGCGCGTCTACGCGGGGACCATCACACGGTTCAGGCTCTCGGCGAAGTGGCGGCCGAACATCCTGGCTGTCTTGACGTCACCCGGCACGAACGAGTCCGCCGGCGCCGAGTGACCGGCCTGGGCCATCAGGCCCGACCACGATCCGAGCCGGTTCGCGGCCTCGTCGTACGGCACGCCGTTGTGCTGCTCGGGCAGGATGGGGTTGCCGACCCACAGCATCCCGTGCTGCATGGCGAAGACGAACATCGACAGCAGCGTCGACTGCTTGTCGCCGGCGGGAAGCGACGACACAGTGAACCCCGCGGCGAGCTTGCCCTTGAGTTGCTGGGTGCGCCACAGACGACCCGTGGCGTCCATGAAGGACTTGAACGGGCCGGAGACGCCGCCGAGGTAGGTCGGCGAGCCCAGGATGAGTCCGTCGTACTCGACGAGCTCGTCCGGCGTGCGGGCGATGTCCTCGGCCTTGACTAGGTGGGCCTCGACGTCTTCGACCTGCCGGGTGCCGACGAGCACCTGACGCGCGATGAACTCGGTGTGCCCGTGGGCGCTGTGATAGATGATGGCAAGTTTGCTCATGACATGGACTCCAGAGGGGTTGCAGGATTTCTCGGGGTGGTGCATCGGGGTCGGCCGCTCACCTGGCGGCCTGCGCCAGAGCGGAGGCCGCCAGGTACAGGCCTGCGCCGAACGCCGTGTGATGGGTCAGGTTGCGCAGGCAGTTCTTCAGCGGCGCTGGCGTCTTCGACGCCAGAAAGCCCGAACCCATGGCCGGCTGCATCACGAACCAGGGCGCCGCCACGGTCACCACACCAAAAGCCACGGCAGGCAGCAGCGTCGGCTGCTCGAGCCACGCAGTGCCCTGGACGGCAACCAGGACCGCCGCGTAGGCGATGCCGATGACGTAGTGAGTCAGCCATCCCAGGCCGAGCTCGAACGGGACGGGTGCCGCCTTCGAGATGACTGCATGGGCGAACTGACCACGTGCGAAGTGACCAACCCAGCGCCCCACCATGGCGAAGCCGGTGCTGGGTACGCCCAAGCGCGCCAGGAGCAGCAGCCAGACGTCCATGG
Source organism: Rhizobacter sp. AJA081-3 (assembly GCF_017795745.1). GTDB lineage: Bacteria > Pseudomonadota > Gammaproteobacteria > Burkholderiales > Burkholderiaceae_C > Piscinibacter. The sequence continues at coordinate 5,051,653 of NZ_CP059067.1, forward strand.
CGGCCGTGGCGCCGATTCCGACCAGGGCGATTTGTCCGAAGGTGTGGAACGAGGGCATTGGAGTCTCCGTGAAGCGATTGACTCTTCGATGTCTTGAAGGCAGCATAGAAGTTGAAGTCAACTTCAAGTCAAGCGGTTTCTCATGGACATCTCGGAAGTCGCCAAGAAGTCGGGTGTGGCCGCATCGGCGCTGCGGTACTACGAACGCAAGGGCCTCATCCGCTCGCTGGAATCGGACGGCGCCCGGCGCAAGTTCTCGCCCGCGGTGCTGGACCAGCTGGCGCTCATCGCTCTGGGGCAGGCGGCCGGGTTCTCGCTGGACGAGATTCGGGTGATGTTCACTCCCGGCGGTGAGCTGAACATCGACCGCGCGATGCTTGCGTCCAAGGCCGATGAGCTCGAGCGAATGGTCAAGCGGCTGAAGGCGATGATCGAGGGCCTGCGGCACGCCGTGGCATGTCCCGCGCCGAGCCATGCGGCCTGCCCTTCATTCCAGCGGCTGCTGAAGGCCGCCTCGGCCGGGGCGCTGGAGAATCGACAGCGGCGCCTCGTGCCCCCGAGAAGCAGGTGAACCGGGCCGCCGCCCGGCCAGCCGCTCAGCGCATCGACAGGTCAACCACGACGCCGGCGAACACCGCGAAGCCGACCCAGTGGTTGAGACGGAAGGCGCGGAAGCAGCCGTCACGCGAGCGGCCGCGGATCAGCGTGTAGTGCCACAGCGCGATGGCCGTGGCCACGGCGAGGCCGGCGAAGTAGGGCCAGCGCATCGCCAGGCCCGCGCCCAGCGCGGCCCAGATCGCCAGGTAGGCGGCGTAGAAGGCCATCACGCCGGCTACGTCGAAGCGGCCCAGCGTGATCGCCGAGGTGCGGATGCCGATCTTCAGGTCATCGTCGCGATCGACCATGGCGTACTCGGTGTCGTAGGCGAGCACCCAGAACAGGTTGCCGATCAGCAGCCACCAGGCCAGCGCCGGCACCTCGCCGCGCACCGCGGCGAAGGCCATCGGGATGCCGAAGCTGAAGGCCACGCCGAGCACCGCCTGCGGCATCGAGAAGAAGCGCTTGGTGAAGGGGTAGAAGATCGACACCGCCAGCGCCACCACGCTCCAGGCGATGGTGGCGAGGTTGGTGGTCAGCACCAGCAGGAAGGCCGTGAACGCGAGCACGGCGCCGAAGCGCAGCGCCTCCTGTGGGCTCAGCGCGCCGCTGGTCACCGGGCGCTGCGCGGTGCGCTTGACGTGGCGGTCGAAATCGCGGTCGGCGACGTCGTTGACCGCGCAGCCGGCGCTGCGCATCAGGAAGGTGCCGAGGACGAACACGATCAGCAGGTGCCAGCCCGGGAAGCCGCCGGCGGCGATCCACAGCGCCGCGAGCGTAGGCCACAGCAGCAGGTAGCTGCCGGCCGGGCGGTCCCAGCGGATCAGGTGCAGGTAGAGCGCCAGACGAGAGGGCGCCGCGAGCGTGTTCATGGCGAGATTGTGCTGCGGCGCACGCCGGCTTCGGCCGCATTGGCCCTTCCCTTGCACATGAACGAGAACAGGACTATTCTTTCATCTGAAATGAGCGCCCTGCACAGCCCCTCCCGCCGAAACGCCCCTCGAGGCGGTACCGATTCCGCCGCCGTACTGGCCACGGCCACGCAGCGTGCCGCCGCCCTGCTGGGCCTCAGCGGTGCCGGCCTGGCGCGCATCCTCGGCGTCAGCGAGGCCACGGTGTCGCGCATCGGGCGCGGCGAACGCGGCCTGCCGCCGGATTCGAAGGAAGGCGAACTGGCCCTGCTGCTGGTGCGCCTGTACCGCTCGCTCGACGCGCTGGTCGGCAACGACGAGGCGCGGCGCCTGGCCTGGATGCGCAGCCACAACGACGCGTTGAACGGCGTGCCCGCCACGCTGGTGCTCAGTGCGCAGGGGCTGGTGGCCGCGGTCGCCTACCTCGACGCGATGCGCGCGCCGATCTGACCCGTTTCTCATGCAGCCCTGGCGCGACGAGTGGTTCGCTGACGGCGTGCGGCCGGCCTCGGCCCTGCTGTGGCGCGGCGTGGAAGCGCAGCACAAGGTGGCCACGATGAGGCTGGTCGACAGCCTGGACGACCAGGCCGAACTCGAGCGCCTGCTCGAAGCCAGCAAGCCGCCACTGCCGCCGGCCGCGCAAGGCCTCCACTACCTGCTGTCCACGCCCTTTCGCTACCGCTCGCCACACCCCTCGCGCTTTCGCGCCGGCACCGACGCGGGTGTCTGGTACGGTGCCAAGGAACGCGAGACCGCCTGCACCGAGGTCGGCTACTGGCGCTGGCGCTTCCTGATGGACAGCGCCGGCCTGCGCGAAGGCGAGCTGGTCACCGAGCACACCTTCTTCCAGGCCCAGGCGCGCGGGCCGGCGGTCGACCTGACACGCGAGCCCTGGTCACGCGGGGCCGAAGCCTGGAAGCAGCGCAACGACTACGCGCCCTGCCAGGCGCTGGCGCGGGCCGTGCGCGCGCACGGCAAGGCGCAGTGGATCCGCTATGAATCCGTGCGCCGGCCGGGCGGCTTGTGCGGCGCGGTGCTGGCGCCGCAGGCGCTGAGCCTGCCCGCGGCGCACCGGCTGGAGACCTGGGTGTGCAAGGTGAACGCGAAGCAGGCCTTGATGCTGCACGACGAGGACCGCGTGACGGTCCCCATCGAAGCCTGAACGAGATCAGCCCTCCAGCTGCTTCTGGAAGACGAGTCCCGCGTGCTCGCGCAGCGCGTGGAACTTGATCTTCGGCCAGTTCTCCTGCATCGCGCGCAGCTCGCCCGCGTACTCGAGCAGCACGCAGGGCGCGTTGACGGCGTCGTGCGCCACGCGGTGCGAGTTGCCGTCGATGAAACGCTTGAGTTCGCGCTCGTCGGCAGCAGGCCCCTCGCCCGTCTCGCAGGTCACCCAGCGCGCCACGTTGTAGCGCGCCGGCGTGATGCGCGCCTTCACGCCGTACTCGTGCTCGAGCCGGTGCGCCACCACCTCGAACTGCAGCTGGCCCACCGCGCCGAGCAGCAGCAACGTGCCGGCCATCGGGCGGAACACCTGGATCGCGCCCTCCTCGCCAAGCTGCGTCAGGCCGGCGCGCAGCTGCTTGGTCTTCAGCGGGTCGGCCACCTCGACGGTGCGGAACATCTCCGGCGCGAAGAAGGGCAGCCCGGTGAACTGCAGGCTCTCGCCTTCGGTGAGCGTGTCGCCGAGCTGCAGCACGCCGTGGTTCGGGATGCCGATGATGTCGCCGGCGAAGGCTTCGTCGAGCAGCTCGCGCCGCTGCGACAGGAACGACACCACGGTGTTCGGCCGCAGCTCCTTGCCCGAACGCACCACCTTCAGCCGCATGCCGCGTTCGAAGTGGCCCGAGGCCACCCGCACGAAGGCGATGCGGTCGCGGTGCGCCGGGTCCATGTTGGCCTGGATCTTGAAGACCACGCCGGTGAACTTGGGCTCGTCGGGGTGCACCACGCGCTGGATCGAACTGCGGTCGCCCGGCGAGGGCGCCAGGTCGACGAGTGCATCGAGCACTTCCTGCACGCCGAAGTTGTTGATCGCCGAGCCGAAGAACATCGGCGTCTGGTGGCCTTCGAGGAACTGCTCCTCGTCGAACGAGGGCGCGGCTTCCCGCACCAGTTCCACTTCGTTGGCGGCCTGCTCGTAGGCGGCGCCGAAGCGCTCCATCAGCGCCGGGTTCGAGAGGCCGTCGACGATCTCGTCGCCGCCTTCCTTCACCCGATCTTCGCCGGGTGAGAAAACGCGCATCTGGTTCTTGCGCAGGTCGAGCACACCGCCGAACAGCTTGCCCATGCCCACCGGCCAGGTGAAGGGCACCACGCTCATGCCGAGTTCGCGCTCGATCTCGTCCATCAGCGCCAGCGGCTCCTGCACCTCGCGGTCCATCTTGTTGACGAAGGTGAGGATGGGCGTGTTGCGCGCGCGGCAGACCTGCAGCAGCCGCCGCGTCTGCGGCTCCACGCCGTTGGCCGCGTCGATGACCATCAGCGCCGCGTCCACCGCGGTGAGCACGCGGTAGGTGTCTTCGGAGAAGTCCTGGTGGCCCGGCGTGTCCAGCAGGTTGATGACGCAGTCTCGGTACTCCATCTGCATGACGGACGAGGCCACCGAGATGCCGCGCTGCTTCTCGATCTCCATCCAGTCCGAGGTCGCATGGCGCGTGGCCTTGCGCGCCTTCACCGAGCCGGCGATCTGGATCGCGCCGGAGAACAGCAGCAGCTTCTCGGTCAGCGTGGTCTTGCCCGCGTCGGGGTGCGAAATGATGGCGAAGGTGCGGCGGCGCCGCACCTGGGGCGTGAGTTCGGACATGGGGTGCGGCCAGAAGGGGCGGCCGCCTCGTGAATCGACAGGAAGGAGCGGCGATTATCCCAGCCCGGGGCTGGCACACTGCGGCGCATGCCGGAACTGCCGGACATCACCGTCTACGTCGAGAGCCTGGCTGCCAAGTTGCGCGGCGCCACGCTGCAGCGTGTGCGCATCGCCAATCCCTTCGTGCTGCGCACCGCGCTGCCGCCGATCGGCAGCGCCGAGGGCCGGCACGTGACCGGCCTCGAGCGGCTCGGCAAGCGGGTGGTGATCGCGCTCGACGGCGATCTGTTCCTCGTCATCCACCTGATGATCGCCGGCCGGCTGCAGTGGCTGGCCGCCGGCGCCAAGCCGGCGAAATCGGCGCTGGCGTCCTTCGAGTTCGACGCCGGCACGCTGGCGCTCACCGAAGCCGGCACGAAACGCCGTGCCTCGCTGCACCTGCTGGCGGGCCGCGAGGCACTGGCCACGCAGGACCCCGGCGGCATTGACGTAATGAGCGCCGAGCCTGCCGCCTTCATGGCGCGGCTGCAGGCCGAGAACCACACGCTCAAGCGCGCGTTGACGAACCCGCGCCTGTTCAGCGGCATCGGCAACGCGTATTCCGACGAGATCCTGCACCGCGCGCGGCTGTCGCCTGTCACGTTGACGCGCTCGCTCGACGCCGACAACGCGACCCGCCTGCTCGCGGCGACGCAGGCCGTGATGCAGGAATGGACCGCCCGCCTGCGCGACGAGGCGCAGCGCCAGGGCGGCTGGCCGAAGCAGGTGACCGCCTTCCGCCCCGAGATGGCGGTGCATGGCCGCTACGGCCAGCCCTGCCCGGTGTGCGGCAGTCCGGTGCAACGCATCGTGCATGCCGACAACGAGACCAACTACTGTGCGCGCTGCCAGACCGGCGGCAAGCTGCTCGCCGACCGCGCCCTCTCGCGGCTGCTCAAGGCGAGCTGGCCGCGGCACATCGACGATATCGACTGAGCCCCAAGGCATTGGGGCAATGCCCCCAACTGGGCCACTACCCCCAATCGGCCAGGCTGGAGCGGGCGTCGGCGAAACCTGGAAATTCCCGTCGAATCAGGTACTTATGAATCGGCTCCGGTCGCCGATTCGCATGGCACGGCGGCTGCAACGGACTGATGCAGACCCCCCACCGGCCATCACCATGAACCATACGAAAACCGCCCTCGGCCTTGCCGCCCTGGCCCTCATGCTTTCCGCCTGCGGGGGCGGCGAAGCCGACTCCGCATCGACCACCCAGGCCTCGGCACGTCGTGCACAGGTGCTCAAGGGCGGTGGTGGTGGCGGCGGTGGCGGGGGTGGCGGCGGAACCGTCAGCCCCACGACATCGGTTCTGCCCACCACGCCGCCGGCGCCGGACATCCTGGTGCGCGAATCCTTCGGGCCGGGCCCCGACATCCAGCGTCCGGCCAGCGGGAAAGGCGTGCTGAAACCGACCTATGTGCACACCACCATTGGCGGCTTCTGGGTGGAGTACCCGGGCAGCAAGAACACCTCGTGGATCACGCCGGACGGCGACCAGACCTGGAAGTTCTGCGGCATCGGCGGCTACCTCGACCCGTACGAGCTGCCCTCGCCGCTGCAACCCGACGAGAGCACGCAGGGCTGCGTGTCGTCGGAGTGGTTCGACCTGGTCACGCAGTACCCCACCGCGCTGCTGCCATTCACGCCTCCGGCCACGCCCTATGCGGTGTCCATGGAGGGCTGGCCTTCGGTGGTGCCGGGGGCCTACGTCGCCATCGGCCTCACCGGCTCGAGCGCGACCCTGAGCAACTTCACCAGCGTCGGCCAGGTCTGGCTGGGCCTGCGTACGCAGGAAGCGATGGTCAGCGGCGCGCTGGTCTACGAACTGCGCACCAACGGCATGAACGGGGCCCTGCTGGCCAGCGGCGTGATCGACGACATGACCTGGAACCAGATGCTGCTGCGCTACGACCCGCGCGCCAAGGTGCTGAGCGCCAGCCTGAATGGCGTGTCGCTGGGCGAGTTCCCGCTGGACATGCCCGCGCCGCGCTACGCAGGCTTCGAGGGTGTGGGCATCCTCGACAACTTCGTCATCCGCCACGCGCCCTGAGGCCGAGCACGCTCAGCTGTCGAGGAACGGCTTGACGACGCCGAGCAGCCGCTCGACGTAGGCGTCCTTCTCGCCCACCGGCGCCACGTAGTGCAGCGCCTGCGTGGTGGCCTCCAGGCCGGCGCGCTTAGCCATCATCCAGGCGGCGAGGTATTGCGCGGAGAGGCAGCCGCCGGCGGTGGCGATCGGCCCGCGTGCATGGAAGGGCGCGTCGATGACGCGCACGCCGGCCTCCACCACCCAGGGCTTGGTGGTCAGGTCGGTGCAGGCCGGCAAGTCGGCGATCAGCCCCAGGCGCGCCAGCAGCAGCGTGCCTGAACACTGCGCGCCGATGAGCTGGCGCAGCGGGTCCAGTCGAAGGCGGTCGAGCAGCTTGCTGTTCTCGGCGATGGCGCGCGTGTAGATGCCGCTGCCGAAGATCACCGCATCGGCCTCGTTGGCGAACTCCAGCGAACGCTGCGCCTGCACGGTGACGCCGTTCATCGAGGTGACGTGCGAGGTCGGGCTCGCGATCTCGGCCTTCCAGCCCTGCGCGCCCAGCCGGTTGAGCATCCCGAGGGCGATGAAGGAATCGAGCTCGTTGAAGCCGTCGAAGGTCAGGATGGCGATGCGCACGGTGCCGCCCGCTCAGTCTTCGAGCAGGGAGCGCAGCATCCAGGCCGTCTGCTCGTGCACCGTCAGGCGCTGCGTGAGCAGGTCGGCCGTGGGCTCGTCGCCGGCGGCATCGGCCAGCGGGAAGATGCTGCGCGCCGTGCGCGCCACCGCCTCGTGGCCGTCGACGAGGATCTTCACCATCTCCATCGCCTTGGGCGGCTTGGCCGGCGCGTCCTTGATGGAAGCCAGGGCGCCGAATTGCGCGTAGGAGCCCGGTGCCGGCGAACCCAGCGAGCGGATGCGCTCGGCGATCGGGTCGACGGCCGTCCACAGCTCGGTGTACTGGGCCATGAACATCGCGTGCAGCGTGTTGAACATCGGCCCGGTGACGTTCCAGTGGAAGTTGTGCGTCGTCAGGTACAGCGTGTAGGTGTCGGCCAGCAGGCGCGAGAGTCCGCCGGCGATGGCCATGCGGTCCTTCTCGCTGATGCCGATGTTGATGGCGGGCCCGGACGGGGCCTTGACCTTCTTGCTGCTGTTCTTGGCCATGCGAACTCCGGAAGACTGGGTACGACCCCCGACACTGTAGCGAAGTGCCGGGGCCGCGGGTTGAGACAGATTCAGGCGATGCGCCGCGCGATGCGTGCTCAGGCCAGGTCGAAGCGGTCGAGGTTCATCACCTTGGTCCACGCCGCCACGAAATCGCGCACGAACGCCGTCTGCGCGTCGCTGGCCGCGTACACCTCCGCGATGGCCCGAAGTTGCGAATTCGAGCCGAAGACGAGATCGACGAGGGTGCCCGTCCACTTCAGCGCGCCGGTCGCCCTGTCGCGGCCCTCCAGCGCGCCTGCGGCGGTGGCGGATTTCTGCCAGGCCGTGTTCATGTCGAGCAGGTTGACGAAGAAGTCGTTCGTCAGCGTGCCGGGCCGCTCGGTGAAGACGCCATGCGGCGCCTGGCCGACGTTGGCGCCCAGCACGCGCAGGCCGCCGACCAGCACCGTCATCTCGGGCGCAGTCAGGGTCAGCAGCTGGGCCTTGTCCACCAGCAACTCGGCCGCCGATGCTTCGAGTCCGCGGCGGGCGTGGTTGCGGAAGCCGTCGGCAAGCGGCTCCAGCACGGCGAACGAGTCCACGTCGGTCTGTTCCTGCGAGGCGTCGGTTCGCCCTGGCGCGAAGGGCACTGTGACCTCGATGCCGGCCTTCCGGGCTGCGGCTTCGACGGCCGCGCCACCGGCCAGCACGATCAGGTCGGCCAGCGAGATCCGCTTGCCGCCAGCAGCCGAACTGTTGAACGCCTTCTGGATGGCCTCCAGCTTCGTCAGCACGGCGGCCAGTTCGGCCGGCTGATTCACCGCCCAGTCCTTCTGCGGCGCGAGGCGGATGCGCGCGCCGTTGGCGCCGCCGCGCTTGTCGCTGCAGCGGAACGTGGAGGCCGAGGCCCAGGCGGTCGAGACCCACTGCGAGACGCTCAAGTCGGATGCGAGCACCTGCGCCTTCAGCGCCGCGATGTCCTGCGCGTCGACCAGCGCATGATCGACCGCGGGCACCGGGTCCTGCCAGATCAGCGACTGCTGGGGCACCAGCTTGCCGAGGTAGCGGGCGCGCGGGCCCATGTCGCGGTGCGTCAGCTTGAACCAGGCGCGGGCGAAGGCGTCGGCGAAAGCCAGCGGGTCCTGGTGGAAGCGGCGCGCGATCTTCTCGTAGGCCGGGTCGAAGCGCAGCGACAGGTCGGCCGTGGTCATCATCGGCGGATGCTTCATCGACGGGTCGTGCGCGTCGGGGATCAGGTGCTCGGGCTTGCAGTCCTTCGGCGTCCACTGGTGCGCGCCGGCCGGGCTTTTCGTCAGTTCCCACTCGTAGCCGAACAGCATGTCGAAGTAGCCGTTGTCCCAGGTGGTGGGGTTCGGCTTCCAGGCGCCCTCGATGCCGCTGGTGGTGGTGTGCGCGCCCTTGCCGCTGCCGAAAGTGTTCTTCCAGCCCAGGCCCTGCTCCTCGATGGTGGCGCCTTCGGGCTCGGGGCCGACCAGCGTGGGGTCGCCTGCGCCGTGGGCCTTGCCGAAGGTGTGGCCGCCGGCGACCAGCGCGACGGTTTCTTCGTCGTCCATCGCCATGCGCGCGAAGGTCTCGCGCACGTCGCGGCCCGAGGCCACCGGGTCGGGGATGCCGTCCGGGCCTTCCGGGTTCACGTAGATCAGGCCCATCTGCACGGCGGCCAGCGGGTTGGCGAGCTCGCGCTGGCCCGAGTAGCGGCTGTTCGGCTCGCTGCTGCTGGCGAGCCACTTCATCTCGGTGCCCCAGTTGACATCCTCCTCGGGTTCCCAGATGTCCGGCCGGCCGCCGGCGAAGCCGAAGGTCTTGAAGCCCATGGACTCCAGCGCGACGTTGCCGGTCAGGATCATCAGGTCGGCCCAGGACAGCTTGCGGCCGTATTTCTGCTTGATCGGCCAGAGCAGCCGGCGGGCCTTGTCGAGGTTGCCGTTGTCGGGCCAGCTGTTCAGCGGCGCGAAACGCTGCGAGCCGCTGCCGGCGCCGCCGCGGCCGTCGGCGATGCGGTAGGTGCCGGCGCTGTGCCAGGCCATGCGGATGAACAGGCCGCCATAGTGGCCCCAGTCGGCCGGCCACCAGTCCTGCGAATCCGTCATGAGGGCGTGCAGATCGGCCACCACGGCGTCGAGATCGAGCGACTTGAACGCCTGGGCGTAGTCGAAGTCGGCGCCCATCGGGTTGGACTTCGCCGAGTGCTGGTGCAGGATGGACAGGTCAAGTTGCTCGGGCCACCAGTCGCGGTTGCTGCGGCGACCGGCCTTGGCCTGGCTCGGCACGGTGCCGGCAAACGGGCATCCGGCGGCGGCAGGGGCTTGAGGGGTTGAGTGCGTCATCGTGACTCCTGGAAGGCGTTGAGAGCGGATGCGGCCACTCTAGGAATCACGGCGCCATCGGTCAAAGCAATTGACTTTAATGAGGCGATAGCCGAAGACAATATGGCCGGGACAGGCGGCCGACGCTCCGGTTCAACCGGTCAGCCGCTTCACGCCCGGCAATTCGCAGGCGTAGATGGCGTTGCGCAATGCCGCGATCGCCTCGTAGCGCGTGAAGGTGCGCCGCCACGCGAGCACCACGCGGCGCGTGGGCACCGGTGCGCTGAACTTCACGTAGCGCACGTGCAGCTGCAGCTCCTTGGGCACGCTGAGCTGCGGCACCACGGTGACGCCCATGCCCGAGGCGACCATGTACTTGATCGTCTCCAGCGAGCTGCCCTCGAAGCTCTTGCGGATGCCCTCGGCGTCGCTGGAAAAACGCGCGTACTCCGGGCAGACCTCGAGCACGTGGTCGCGGAAGCAGTGGCCGGTACCGAGCAGCAGCATGGTCTCGTTCTTCAGCTCCTCGGCGGTGATGCTCTTGCGCTTGGCCAGCGGGTGGTTCTTCGGCACCGCGGCCATGAAGGGCTCGTCGTACAGCGGCGCCACCGCCAGGCCGGTGTCGGGGAATGGCTCGGCCATGATCGCCGCGTCGAGGTCGCCGGTGCGCAGCATCTCGAGCAGCTTGGCGGTGAAGTTCTCCTGGATGATCAGCGGCATCTGCGGCACGCGCTCGATGGCCTGCTTGACCAGGTCGGGCAGCAGGTAGGGCCCGATCGTGTAGATGATGCCCAGGCGCAGCGGGCCCGAGATCGGGTCCTTGCCGCGCTTGGCGATCTCCTTGATCGAGGCCGCCTGCTCGATCACCGACTGCGCCTGGCGCACGATCTCGTCGCCCAGCGGCGTGACGCTGACCTCGCTGGCGCCGCGCTCGAAGATCTTCACGTCGAGCTCTTCCTCGAGCTTCTTGATCGCCACGCTGAGCGTGGGCTGCGACACGAAGCAGGCCTCGGCGGCACGCCCGAAGTGCTTCTCGCGGGCGACCGCCACGATGTAGCGGAGTTCGGTGAGGGTCATGGCGGCAAGTATCGCAGCGCCGCGCATCGCCCGCCGCGACGCGTGGCATCGCGCTTCGATACCGGCGCGCTTGCGCCTTGCGGGCGCCGCGTGGCCCGCGGATTCTTCGCTGGCGGCATGTGCCGCGTCACCCGAGAACGCATGAACACCCACTCGCCCCGGACTGCCTCACGCCTTGCCCTGCTCGCGGCCTGCGCCGCCGCCCTCGCCGGGCTCAGTGCCTGCTATGTCGTGCCCATCGATCCGCGTACCGGGCAAGCCTATCCGCCGCACGGGTTGCATGCGGCGCGCGAACCGGCCAGCGTCACCGTCGTCACGCCGCCCGCGCCCAGTGCGCCGCCGCAGCCCGGCCTGCTCAGCGTGCGCCTGTACCCGCTCAATCCGCAGGCCAACCAGGGCGGCATGCTCACCGCCATCGTCGTCGACAGTCACACCGGCCGCGGCAGCTTCACGCTGGCCTACCTGGGCGACACACTGCAGGGAGAGGCGACTCGCGTGGACGCGAACTACGCCGCCTTCGGCCGCCTGCACAACGAGGTGCTGGGCAGCGCGGCACGCAACTTCAGCGGCCGCCGCGGCATCGCCAATGCCTTCGGCAGCAAGGGCGTGAACGTGCAGTGCGAGTACCTGATCAGCGGGCCGACGCTGGGCACTGGCGTGTGCCTGTTCTCCGACGGGGCGAAGTACCAGATGCACTTCGGATGAACCGAGCGCCTCAGGCCTTCAGGTAGTCGGTCTTCGAACCCAGCCAGCGCATCACGTGGCGCTCGGCGGCCTGCGGATGCTTCGCCAGCAGCGCCGTGGCGCTCTGGCGGGCCAGATGCACCAGCGGTTCGTCGAGCGCCAGGTCCGCAAAGCGCAGCAGCGGCGCGCCGGATTGCCGCGCGCCGAAGAACTCGCCCGGCCCGCGGATGTCGAGGTCGCGCCGGGCGATCTCGAAGCCGTCGTTCGTCTCCATCATCGCCTTCAGGCGCGACTTCGCCGTCTCCGACAGCGGCGAGCTGTACAGCAGCACGCACACGCTGGCCACCGCGCCGCGGCCGACGCGCCCGCGCAGCTGGTGCAGCTGGCTGAGGCCGAAACGTTCGGCATGCTCGATGACCATCAGCGAGGCATTGGGCACGTCCACGCCGACCTCGATCACCGTGGTCGAGACCAGCACGCCCATCTGCCCCGAGGTGAAGAGCGACATCACCGCCGCCTTCTCCGCCGCCGGCATGCGGCCGTGCAGCAGGCCGATCATCTGGCCCGGTAGTGCCTCGCACAGCTGCTGGTGCGTGGCGGTGGCGTTCTGCAGGTCCAGCGTTTCCGATTCCTCGATCAGCGGGCAGACCCAGTAGACCTGCCGGCCCAGCGCCACCTCGCCGCGGATGCGCGCGACCACCGCGTCGCGCTTGTCGTCGGCGAACAGCTTGGTGACGACCGGCGTGCGGCCCGGCGGCAGCTCGTCGATGGTGCTGATGTCGAGGTCGGCGAACAGCGTCATTGCCAGCGTGCGCGGGATCGGCGTGGCCGACATCATCAGCGTGTGCGGCTCCAGCGGGCCTTCGGCCAACTTGCTTCTGAGTGCGAGGCGCTGCTGCACGCCGAAGCGGTGCTGCTCGTCGATGATCGCCAGCCCCAGGCGCGCGAACTCCACCTGGTCCTGGATCACCGCGTGCGTGCCCACCACCAGTGCCGCCTCGCCCGAGGCCACCTGCGCGAGCATCTCGCGGCGACCCTTGCCCTTGCGGCTGCCGGTCAGCCAGGCCACCGTGATGCCCAGCGGCGCGAGCCAGCCGACCAGCTTGCGCAGGTGCTGCTCGGCGAGGATCTCGGTGGGCGCCATCAGCGCGCACTGCCAGCCCTGCTGGATGGCCACTGCCGCGGCGAGTGCGGCCACCACGGTCTTGCCCGAGCCGACGTCGCCTTGCAGCAGCCTGTGCATCGGCGTTTCACGGGCGAGGTCACGCGCGATCTCCTCGACGACGCGGCGCTGCGCCTCGGTCAGGGAAAAGGGCAAGGCGGCGAGCAGCTTCTCCTGCAGGCCGCCGGGCTGCAGCGCGAAGGCGGGGGCGCGCTGCCGCTCGCGCTCCTGCTTGGCCTTGAGCTGCGAGAGCTGCTGCGCGAGCAGCTCCTCGAACTTCAGGCGCTGCCAGGCCGGGTGGCTGTGGTCCTCCAGCGTCTCGACGCTGACGTCGGGCGCCGGGTGGTGCAGGAAATCCAGCGCCTCGCGCAGGCTCATCATGCCGGCCGGCACGCTGCCCGGCGGCAGCTGTTCGGACAAGTCCGCGCGCGACAGCCCCGAGGCGACGACCTTGCGCAGGTAGGCCTGCGGCAGCTGCGCGGTGGTCGGGTAGACCGGCGTGAGCGCGCGGGCCAGCGGCGTCGCCTCGTCCACCGCCTTGAAGGCCGGATGCACCATCTCCAACCCGAAGAAGCCGCCGCGCGCCTCGCCGCGCACGCGCACCCGCGCGCCTTCGGCCAGCGCCTTCTGGTGCGAGGGATAGAAGTTCAGGAAGCGCAGCACCAGGTCGTCGCTGCTCTCGCCCGAGGCGTCGTGGATCTTCACCACCAGCTGGCGCCGCGGGCGGAACTGCACGCGGCTGTCGGTCACCACGCCCTCGACCTGCGCCACGTCGCCGTCGCGAAGCGAGGCGATGGACACGAGCTTCGTCTCGTCCTCGTAGCGCAGCGGCAGGTGCAGCGCGAGGTCGATATCGCGCACCAAGCCGAGCTTCTCGAGCGCGCGTTGCGGCGCGCTCTTGGGCTTGTTCTCCATCGATGGGGACGCGGCCTCGACCATGGGCGGATTCTCGCCGCTGCGACGGGCGCTGCCGGCAGCGTGACATCTGCCCGCGGGCCGTCGCGCCGGCAGAGCGCCCGGCCCCACAAGTACGCAACTGCATGTCACGGGCCCTTGCGCACGCGATGGGCTGGCATAGCATCGCGCCCTGTCATCTTCAACCGCGTCCCTCTTCATGCACTTCGTCGCCCGCGTGGCCCTCGTTCTCGTCATCGTCGCCGTGGTCAGCGCGCTGGTGGCCCTGGCCTGGGATCGTTCGGAGCGCGCGGCGACACAGCCCGCGGTGCGCGTCGGGCCGAACTGAGCCGCGGAACCGGGCGCGTCCCGGCATGGCACCATCGCGGCCTCTCAGCACAGGCCGGTACAGCCTCCATGCCCTCTTCCAAGTCCTCCTGGACGCTCGGCGACTTCGACTTCGAACTCCCGCCCGAGCTGATCGCCCAGCACCCCGCCCCTGAACGCAGCGCCTCGCGGCTGCTCGATGCCACCGGTGCCTCGCCGGTGGACCGCGTGTTCCGTGAACTGCCCGGCCTGCTCAACCCCGGCGACCTGCTGGTCTTCAACGACACCCGCGTGATCAAGGCACGGTTGCTCGGCGCCAAGGCCAGCGGCGGCGCGGTCGAGGCGCTGGTCGAGCGCGTGCTGCCTGGCAACGAGGTGCTGGCGCACCTGCGCGCGAGCAAGTCGCCCAAGCCGGGCAGCGCGGTGCGATTCGCCAGCGGCGATGCGGCCTCGTCGTTCGAGGCCGAGGTGCTCGGCCGCGGCGGCGCCGACAGCTCGCTGTTCCACCTGCGCTTTCCCGGCGAACCGCTGGCGCTGCTGGAACGCCACGGCCACGTGCCGCTGCCGCCCTACATCACCCATGCCGACAGCGCCGAGGACGAGCGCCGCTACCAGACCGTGTTCGCGAAGCACCCCGGCGCGGTGGCGGCACCCACGGCAGCGCTGCACTTCGACGAGGCCGTGCTGGCCGCGCTGCGCGAGCGCGGCATCGCCAGCGCCAGCGTGACGCTGCACGTGGGCGCCGGCACCTTCCAGCCGGTGCGCACCGAGAATCTCGCCGAGCACCGCATGCACAGCGAATGGTTCGAGGTCGCTCAGGCCACCGTCGACGCGGTCGAACGCACCCACGCCGCAGGCCGGCGCGTGGTGGCCGTGGGCACGACCACACTGCGAGCGCTGGAGTCGGCCGCGCTGCCCGGCGCGCTGAAGGCCGGTGCGCGCGACACCGACATCTTCATCACGCCGGGCTTCGAGTTCCGCGTCGTCGACCGGCTGGTGACCAACTTCCACCTGCCACGCAGCACCTTGATGATGCTGGTCAGCGCCTTTGCCGGGCATGACAAGGTGATGGCGCTGTACCGCCACGCCATCCAGGAGCGTTATCGCTTCTTCAGCTACGGCGACGCGATGCTGCTCGATCGCGGCGCAGCCTGTGCTCCGCCTTGACACAGGGCGTGGCGCGCTCGCGCCGGCGCATGCTCCACTCTGGCAATACACCCGGCTCAGTTGACTGCCGTCAAACTTGACCAGGCCGGCCTTCCTAGGATGGATCGCAGACAACCGATCCCATCCAGGAGAACCACGATGCTCAACAAGAGCTTGTTCACGCTCGCGCTCGTCGCCGCACCCGCACTCGCCGCGGCCGCGGGCCACGACGAGGCCATGACGCAACTGGCGCGCAATGCCGGCTGCCTGACCTGCCACCAGGTCGAGCCCGGCGGCAAGGGCCCCGACGGCCTGCCGCCGATCGGCCCGGCCTGGCGCGACGTCGCTGCCAAGTACCAGGGCCAGAAGGGCGCCGCCGCCGCGCTGACCGTCACCGTGATGAAGGGTTCCAACCCCTACGAGAGCCACTGGAAGGGCAAGGTCAGCGGCCTGGCGATGCCGCCGAACGCCGTGGCGATCAAGGAGGCCGATGCGAAGAAGCTGGTCGGCTGGATCCTCGCGCTGGAGGTGCCCCGGAAGTAGCCGTCGCGGGACCGGCTTTTCGGGCGATCGCCACGGGCGTTGCCCGGTACTCTGGGCGGTATGTTCCGTATTCCGCCCCCCGAGCGCCCGCGCCCGACGGCCCCGCTCGTGCAGGGGCTGATGGTCGCGGCATTTGCCCTGCTCCTGTCGTCGCCGACTCGGGCCAACGACGCCAGCGCGGCGGCCGACGATCTGGCCGAGGTGCTGGCGCAGCCGGTGATCGGCGGATCGAGGCTGGCCGTGGCCTCCAAGTACGAGCAGGATGCCGCCGAGGCGCCGAGCATCGTCTATGTGCGCACCGGCGGCGAGATCCGTGCCCAGGGTTACCGCACGCTGGCCGAGGTGCTCGAGAGCCTGCCCGGCGTGCACCTGCGACAGGACCGCTCCTACACCTACGTCGGCGTGCGCGGCATCGAACGGCCCGGCGACTATTCGTCGCGCCTGCTGCTGCTGATCGACGGCATCCGGGCCAACGAGGCCATCTACGACTCGGCGACGGCCGGGCGCGAGTTCCCGCTCGACGTCGGGCTGATCGACCGCGTGGAGTTCATCCCCGGTCCCGGCTCGGCGCTGTATGGCTCCAACGCCGTGCTCGGCGTGGTGAACATCGTCACGCGCACCGCGTCGCAGCTGCCCGGGGCGGCGGCCACGCTGGAACTCGCGTCGGCGGCGCGCCGCAAGTTCACCGCCACCTGGGGCGGCGACCTCGGGGCGGCGCGGCTGCTGATCGGGCTGGCCAGCGAACGCAGCCGCGGCCTCGGCAGCCTGTACTTCCCGGCCTACGACAACCCCGAGAACAACAACGGCGTTGCGGTCGGACGCGACGCCGAGCGCAACGACAAGCTGTTCGCGAAGGCGCGATGGGGTGAACTGAGCCTCACGGCTGCGCTGTCCGAGCGGCTCAAGGCCGACCCGACAGGCGCCTACGGAGTCCTGTTCAATACGCGCAGCGATTCACTGGACCGCTATGCGCTGGCCGACCTGGCCTACGGGCACCGCTGGGGCGACGCGCAGGAGATCTTTGCGCGCGTGGGCGTGGCCGGCTATGGCTACCGCGGCTTCGGCATCTACGGCACGACACAGGCGCCTGTGCCGGCACAGACGCAGTCGGATTCGCGCTGGCTCTCTGGCGAGCTTCGCTACGTGTGGAGCGGCTGGCCAGGGCACCGCATCCTGCTCGGCACCGAATTCCAGGACAACTGGCACCAGCGCCTGTATTCGGCCGACCTCGCGCCGCCGCTGCAGGTCTACACCGACATCACGACGCATTCCTCGCGCCACTCGCTGTTCATCAACGACGAGTGGCAGATCACGGCGCCGCTGCGCCTGAACCTGGGCTTGCGCGGCGACCGCCAGCTCGACGGACAGTTCACGGCCACGCCGCGCGTGGCCGTGCTGTGGGCGGCCGCGCCGCAGTGGAACTTCAAGCTGCAGCGCGGCAGTGCGTTCCGCGAACCCAACATCTCCGAGACCAGCTACCAGGACAGCGGCCAGGCCACCAATCCGGCGCTCAAGGTCGAGTCGGTCCGTTCGACCGAGCTCACCGCGCTGTGGCGGCCGACGAACCGCTTCGAAGCCAGCGCCACCTGGTACCACCTCGACCTGAGCGACTCGATCAACTTCATCGACCTGCCTGACGGGCAGCAGATCTACGCCAACACGGGCAACGCGCGGGCGCGCGGGGTGGAGTTCGAGGCCACCCTGCAGTGGAGCAGCGAGCTGCGCCTGCGCGGCAGCTGGTCGCGGCAGAGCACCCGAGATCTCGACAGCAGCGCCGTGCTGAGCGACTCGCCGCGTTCTGTGAGCAAGCTGATGGTCACCCTGGCCGGCCCGTGGCAGGGCACGACGCTGGGCCTGAACCTGCTGCGTGTCGGCGAGCGACTCACCCTGGCGGGCCAGCGCCTGGATCCCTACCTGCGCCTGAACGCGCAGTTCAGCCTCGCCCCTGCCGGCGAGCGCTGGTCGGCCAGCCTCGGCCTGTACAACCTGACCGGCGCACGCTACGCCGACCCGGGGGGCCCGGAGCATCTCGAAGACTCGCTCGCGCAGGACGGCCGGCAGTTCCGCGCCCAGTTCGGCTGGAGCTTCTGAGCATGCGCGGCCGCATCTGGCATCGACTCGCGCTGGTGGCGGCGTTGGCGTGCAGCGCGCCCGGCATCGGCGTGCGCGCGCAGGCGCCCAGCAATGAAGCGGAGGCGAAGGCCCGCTTTACGCTGACGCTGGCCCGCTTCATCCAGTGGCCGGCCGCCGCCTTTCCTTCCGACGGCGCGCCGCTGCGCCTGTGCGTGCTGCACAACAGCCCGGCCGTGGCCGCCGCCTTCGGCAGCCAGCAGGGCGCCGTCGTCGCAGGCCACCCGCTGAACGTGAACAGCGGCGCCATCACCCGATCGTCCTGCGACCTGCTGTTCGTCGACAGCAGCGCAGCGCGGGCGGCTGCCGAGCCGCTGCTGGCGCCGGGCGAGCGGCCGATGCTCACGCTCGGCGCGACAGACGGATTCCTGTCGCAGGGTGGCATGGTCGAGCTGGTCAACATCAACGACACGCTGCGCTTCGACGTCAGCCTGCGGGCCCTGCGCAGCGCGCATCTCGGGCTGTCGGGCCAGGTGCTCAAGCTCGCACGGCAGGTGCGCGAATGAGACAGGCGTTGCGGCGCCATGTGGCGGCAATGTCCCTGCACCGGCGTCTGAGCGGGCTGGTGGCGTTGGCCGTCGGCCTGACGGCCTTGCTCGGCATGGTGGCCGTGATCGGTACCGGCTGGTGGCTGCAGCAGGAGCGTGCGCGCGAAGATGCCCACGAGGTGGTGTTGACGCTGTCGTATGCCCTGCAGGCCGCTCTCGCCTTCGACGACAAGCGCGGTGTAGCCGAGACTCTGGCGATCCTGCGCGCGCGGCCCGAGATTGCCGGCGCCTGGGTGTACGACGCCCAGGGTCGCCCGGTCGGGCAGTACGGCAAGACCGAAGCGCCCGCAGCGGACGAGCGCGGCGGTGGGCTCGCCAGCGGCCGCCTGACGGTAGGCCAGGACGTCACGGTGGACGGCATCAAGGTCGGCTCGCTGGTCATCACGAACGAACTGTCGCGGCTGTGGGCGGCATTGCTGCTGGCAGTCGGCGCCGTGGGGCTGGCCAGCGTGGCCGGCTTCGCCGCTACGCTGCTGGTGGCGCGACGGCTGGCCAGCGCGATCACCCGACCGGTGGCGCAGCTCGCGCTTGCGTCCAGCGCCATGGCGGCCGACCCGGCCAGCGCGCAGCACCTGGCGCCGGGCGGTGGCAAGGAGGTCGGTGCCGCGGTCGACGCCTTCAACCGCATGCTCGACGAACTCGGCGCGCGCGATGCGGCGCTGCTCGAGGCCAACCGCGCGCTCGAACAGCGCGTGGCCGATCGCACCCTGGCGCTGCAGCGCGAGAAGGAACGCGCCGAGGCTGCCTCGGTGGCCAAGACGCGTTTCCTTGCCAACATGAGCCATGAACTGCGCACGCCGCTGAATGCGGTGATCGGCGCCGCGCAGCTGCTGCAGGCGCAGGAGGAGCAGTTGCCTGGCCAGGCCCACCTGGTGGAGGTGATCCGCCAGAGCGGACTGAACCTGCTCGGCCTGATCGAGAACGTGCTCGACCTCTCGCGCATCGAGACCGGCGCGCTCGAACTCTCGCCCGAAGACTTCAACCTGCTCGACTGCATCGAGGCCGCCGTGGCAACCGCGGCGGTGCCCGCGCGCATCAAGGGGCTGGAGCTGGCCTGCATCGTCGACCCGGCGCTGCCGCTGTGGCGCCACGGCGACTCGCTGCGCCTGCGCCAGGTGCTGCTCAACCTGCTCGGCAACGCCGTCAAGTTCACGCTCGAAGGCGAGGTGGTGCTGCGCGTGCATGCCGGTGCGCGGACGCAATCGCTGCAGATCGTCGTCGCCGACACCGGGATCGGCATCGGAGAGCCCTCGCTCGAACATGTCTTCAAGCCGTTCCGGCAAGCCGACGACGCTTCCAACCGGCGCTTTGGCGGCAGCGGCCTGGGCCTGGCGATCAGCAAGCAACTGGTCGAGGCGATGGGCGGCCGCATCGACGTGAGCAGCCGGCTCGGCGAAGGATCCGCCTTCACGATCGAACTGGTCCTGCCTGCCGCACACGGGCCGGTCGCCGACTCGGCACCGCTGCGCGAAACCGTGGTCTTCCACGAGCCGCACGACGCGAGCGCGCAGGCGCTGGCGGCGCAGCTGCGCCGCCTGGGCTGCACCGCCGAGCGCTGCGCCACCCCCGCCGAGCTGCACCGCTTCATGGCCGCGCGCGCGGGCAAGGAGCCAGCGCCCTGGCTGCTGGTGACGATGGACCATGCACAGGCGGCGAGCTTTCTCGAGGCGGCCGTGGCGCTGCCGGACCCGCAGCGCGTCATCGGCATGGCGCTGGGCGAAACGCTGGCGGTCGAGGCGATGCGCCAGCGATTCCAGGTGCCGCGCAGCATCGTCAAGCCGGTGCTGCGGTCTGCGCTGGTCAGCCGGCTCGGCGCGGTGGCACGCGAGCGGATGCCCGCGTTGCCGATGCGCGCCGGCGATGCCGAGGCGGACCAGCCCCGCCACGTGCTGGTGGTGGAAGACGATCGGGTCAACCAGTCGATCGTCTGCGCCATGTTGCGCAATGCGGGTTTTCGCACCAGCACCGCGGACGACGGCACGCAGGCGCTCGCGCTGCTCGCCTGTAACGACTACGACCTCGTGCTGATGGACTGGCAGATGCCCGACATGGACGGTCTCGAAGTGACGCGCCGCCTGCGTGCGGGCGCGGCGGGCCGGCACGGCAAGGCCGTGCCGATCGTGGCGCTGACTGCCAACGCCTTCGTCGAGGACCGCTCGGCCTGCCTGGCCGCGGGCATGAACGACTTCCTGACCAAGCCGGTACTGGCCGCCAGCCTGGAGGCCACCGTGATCCGCTGGACGGCGCACGCGCGCCGCCACCGCGCCGTGCCGCCCTCGGTGTTCGGCACCCTGCACGTGGCGAACTGAGCCGGGCCGGCGCACGCGGCCGCTGCGACAATCGGCGCATGCTCCGTTTCGAACTGCTTCGCACCGAAGGCCAGGCCCGCCGCGGCCGGCTCACGCTCAACCACGGCGTCGTCGAGACGCCGGTGTTCATGCCGGTGGGCACCTACGGCACGGTCAAGGGCGTGATGCCCTCGTCGCTGGAGGCGATGGGCGCGCAGATCATCCTGGGCAACACCTTCCACCTCTGGCTGCGCCCGGGCATCGAGATCCTCACGCAGTTCGGCGGCCTGCACCGCTTCGAGGCCTGGAGCCGGCCCATCCTCACCGACAGCGGCGGCTTCCAGGTCTGGTCGCTGGGCGAGATGCGCAAGATCAGCGAGGAGGGTGTGAAGTTCGCCTCGCCAGTCAACGGCGACAAGCTCTTCCTCACCCCCGAGGTGAGCATGCAGATCCAGCGCGCGCTGAACAGCGACATCGTCATGCAGTTCGACGAGTGCACGCCCTACGAGACCAAGGGCCACATCACCACCGAGAAGGAAGCGCGCATCTCGATGGAGCTGAGCCTGCGCTGGGCGAAGCGTTGCCTCACCGAATTCGAGCGGCTGGAGAATCCGAACGCGCTGTTCGGCATCGTGCAGGGCGGCATGTTCGAGCACCTGCGCGAGGAGTCGCTGAACGCGCTGGTCGCGCTCGACCTGCCCGGCTACGCGATCGGCGGCGTCAGCGTCGGCGAGCCTAAGGAGGACATGCAGCGCATCATGGCGCACACGCCGCACCGGCTGCCCGCGAACAAGCCGCGCTACCTGATGGGCGTGGGCACGCCGGAGGACCTGGTCGAGGGCGTGGGCCGCGGCGTCGACATGTTCGACTGCGTGATGCCCACCCGCAATGCGCGCAACGGCCACCTGTTCACCCGCTTCGGCGACCTGCGCCTGCGCAACGCGCGCTACAAGACCGACGAGGCGCCGGTCGACCCTACCTGCGCCTGCCCCACCTGCACCGGCTTCAGCCGCGCCTACCTGCACCACCTCGACCGCTGCAACGAGATGCTCGGGCCGATGCTGGCCAGCGTGCACAACCTGCACTACTACGTAAACCTGATGCGCGAGGCGCGCGAGGCGCTGGACGCCGGCGCCTTCGCGGCCTTCGCGGCGAAGTTCGCCGAGGATCGCCGGCGCGGCGTGTGAATCCCGGCGCGGCTTGACGCGGGTCAGCGCCGCCGCGCACCACCGCGGTGAAGATCGTCGTCCTTTCGACGACGGCTGACCGCGATGACCTCCTCGACCGCCCCCCACGACACCGACGTGCTCATCATCGGCGCCGGCCCGAGTGGCCTCGCGCTGGCCGGCGCATTGGCCGACGCGAACCTGCGCAGCATCGTGCTCGATGCGAACAGCGCGCAGACGCTGGCCGACCCCGCACCCGACGGCCGCGATATCGCGCTGACGCACCGCGGCATCGCGATCCTGCGCCGGCTGCGCCTGTGGGAGCGCTTCCCGGCCGAGGAGGTCGCGCCGCTGCGCGAGGCCGCCGTCTACAACGGCCGTGACCCGCGGCCGCTGCACTTCGACCCCAAGGGCTCGGGCGAGGACGAACTGGGTCACCTCGTCGCCAACCATGTCATCCGCCGCGTGAGCTGGGAGGCGGTGCAAGGCCGCCCCGAGATCGAGGTCCGCCCCGCGACGCTCGTGCTCGGCCTGCGCATCGAGCCCGAGCAGGCCGTGGTGCGTTGCCGCGGCGCCGATGGCGAGGAGCACGAGTTGCGCGCGCCGCTGGTGGTGGCCGCCGACAGCCGTTTCTCGGAGGCGCGTCGCCAGGCCGGCATCGGAGCGCAGATGCGCGACTTCGGGCGCAGCGTGATCGTCGGCCGCATGGCCCACACGCTGCCGAACCATGCGGTCGCGCAGGAGTGTTTCCACGTCGGCCACACGCTGGCCGTGCTGCCGATGAACGGCGGCGTGAGCTCCATCGTCGTGACGGTGAGTTCGGACCGCGCGCTGGCCATGAAGCAGTGGCCCGATGCGCAGTACGTCGCCTGGGCGCAGGAGCAGCTCGGCGGGCGGCTCGGCACGATGACGCTGGCCGAGCCGCGGCACCTGTACCCGCTGGTGGCGGTGTATGCGCACCGGTTCGTCGCGCCGCGCGTGGCGCTGATCGGCGATGCGGCGGTGGGCATGCACCCGGTCACCGCGCATGGCTACAACTTCTGCCTCTACGGCGTCGACGTGCTCGGCTCGCTGCTCGCCGCCGCGCGCCGGGACGGCCGTGACCTCGGCAGCCTCGAGGTGCTGCAGCCCTACGAGACGGAGCACCGGCGCGAGACCTTCCCGATCTACCACGGCACGAACGCGGTGGTGGGCCTGTTCACCGACGACGGCGAGGCAGCGCGGCTGCTGCGCCAGGCGGTGATCCGCGTGGCCGACCGCCTGCCGCCGCTGAAGTCGCTGATCACGCAGCGCCTGACGCGCAGCAGCCCCACGCCCTGGCCCAAGCTGCCGCCGTTGCCGACGCCGCCTTCGCTGTCGTCGTTGACGGCGTTCTGGCGTTCCCGGTCGCCGACGCGGGCGCGCGGCGCCTGAGCTACCAGTAGCCCCAGTTGCCGGTGACGATCACCCACGCGCCGAGCAGCGTGTTGGTGACGGCATGCGCGATCACCGCCACCCACAGCTTGCCGGTGCGCACGTAGAGCCACGCGTACACGAGGCCCGCGGCGATGGCCGCCAGCCACAGCGTGTGGGCGAGCATGAAGACGAAGGTCGACAGCGCGATCGCGCGCAGCGTCACACGCTGCGGCGGCACGAGTTCGAAGCGCGGGCTGTCGATCCAGCGCATCAGGAAGGAGCGCCAGAACAGCTCCTCCATCACTGGCACGACCAGCGCCGCGCCGGCCCAGCGCAGCGCCAGCAGCGGCCAGATGAGCTCACCCTGCGCGTCGACGGGGCGGAAGCTCGCAGTCGCCTCGCCCAGGCGCATCCAGGGCTCGTCCAGGTTGATCCACAGCAGCACCACGGCCACGCCGGCGGCGACTGCCAACGCAAACTCGCGAGCGTCGGGCCAGAGCGGCCGGTAGAGCTCGCCGTAGTCGCGCCGGAAGGCGATCAGCAGCGCGCCGACCGAGACGGTCGAGAGGCCGTACAGCCAGCGTTCGTCGAAGCCCCAGGCGCCGTCGGCCGCGAAGCCGCGCAGCGCGAGCAGCAGCATGAACAGCGCGAAGGGCGCGATGCGCAGCAGCGCATGGCGGCCGAGGGAAGCGATCACAGCGCGATCACGACGCGAGCAGCGCGCCGACCCGATCGCGCAGCGCTGCAGGACTGACCTGCGCGGCAGGCACCGGCTCGCCCGCGACCAGCCCCACCGGGCTGAACAGGCCGCGGCGGAAGGGCTTGGTCATCGCCGCGCCGTCGATGCGCGAGAAGAACGAGCCCCACAGGTTCTGCAGCGCCAGCGGCACCACCGGCACCGGGTTCGACTCGAGCAGCTTCATCACGCCGCCCTTGAACTCGCCGAGCTGGCCGTCGCGCGTGATCGCGCCCTCGGGAAAGATGCACAGCAGCTGGCCGTCGTCGAGCACCTCGCGGGCGCGCGCGAAGGCACGCTCGTAGGCCTTCGGGTCTTCCTTCTGCGGCGCGATCGGCACCGCCTTGGCCAGCCGGAACAAGGTGCCCAGCACCGGCAGCTTGAAGATGCGGTGGTCCATGATGAAGACGATCGGCCGCGGGCTGGCCGCCATCAGCAGGATCGCGTCGACGAAGCTGACGTGGTTGCACACCAGGATCGCCGCACCCTGCGTCGGGATGTGCTCGTCGCCGCGCACCTGGAAGCGGTAGACCGTGCGCGTGGCCACCCAGGCGATGAAGCGCAGCAGGTACTCGGGCACGAGCAGGAAGATGTAGCCGGCCACCAGCAGGTTCAGCACGCCGGTGATCAGGAACAGCTGCGGCACCGTCACGCCGGCCTTCAGCAGCACCGCCGCCATGCCGGCGCTGGCGATCATGAACAGCGCGTTGAGGATGTTGTTGGCGGCGATGATGCGCGAGCGGTGGCTGGGCTGCGAGCGCATCTGGATCAGCGCGTACATCGGCACGCTGTACAGGCCCGCGAACAGCGCCAGCAGCGCCAAGTCGGCCATCACGCGCCAGTTCTGTCCGAGCGCGACGAACTGCGCGAGCGTCAGCGCGGTGTCGGGGTGCGCCAGGCCGCGCGAGGCGAAGTACAGATCGATCGAGAACACGCTCATGCCGAAGGCGCCGAAGGGCACGAGGCCGATCTCGACGTGGCGGCGCGAGAGGGTCTCGCACAGCAGCGAGCCGATGGCGATGCCGATCGAGAACACCACCAGTAGCAGCGAGGCCACCTGCTCATTGCCGCCGAGCACGTCTTTCGCGAAGGCCGGGAACTGCGTCAGGAACACCGCGCCGAAGAACCACATCCACGAGATGCCAAGCAGCGAGCGAAACACGACGATGCTCTCGTGTGCGAGCTTCAGGTTGCGCACCGTCTCGGTGAAGGGGTTCCAGTTGATCTTCAGCGCGGCGTCGGTGGCCGGCGCGCTCGGCACGAACTGCGCCGACAGGCGGCCGAGCACGGCCACGCCCAGGCAGCTCCAGGCGACGTAGCTCGGGCCGACCTCGGGCAGCGCGATCAGCAGGCCGCCGATCACGTTGCCCAGCAGGATGGCCACGAAGGTGCCCATCTCGACCATGCCGTTGCCGCCGGTGAGTTCGCGCTCCGACAGGTGCTGCGGCAGGTAGGCGTACTTGACCGGGCCGAACAGCGTGGAGTGCACGCCGAGCAGGAAGGTGCAGCCCAGCAGCACCGGGATGTTCTTCGACGTGAAGCCGTACAGCGCGATCCCCATGATCGCGATCTCCAGGCTCTTCACGAAGCGGATCAGCGTGGCCTTGTCGAACTTGTCGGCGAGCTGCCCGCTGGTGGCCGAAAAGAGCAGGAAGGGCAGGATGAACAGCGCCGCGATCAGCTGCACCACCAGAGCCGGCGCGAGGCCGCTGGCGTTGGCGGTGCCGAAGGTCACCATCACGGTGAAGGCGAACTTGAACAGGTTGTCGTTGCCCGCACCGAGGAACTGCGCCCAGAAGAAGGGCGCGAAGCGCCGCTGGCCGAGCAGCGCGAATTGATTCGGGTGATCGTGGGGTGTGCTCAAGCGCTCGCCTCCTGGGATTCTTGTCGTTCGATTCAGCGGATCACCTGGACGCTGCCGCCCAGGCCGCTGCGATTCAACCATGCGAACACCGAGTCGACGGTGACGGTCTCGATGCGGTCCGTGAATCGCTTCTCGTTCGGATGGTCGTCGAAGGCCACGTTCACCGCGGTGGCGCGCGCACCGAGCCGGGTGAAGGCGTTGAGGTGCAGCGTGGTCGGCTCGTAACCCTGCAACTTCAGCCAGGCCTGGGCACGATCGCGGCTCGTCGCGGCCGGGTCCTGTGTCATCGCCAGCGTCTCCAAGGCCCATTGGTTGGACTGCTGGTAACGCTGCGACCAGGGGTAGGCGACCATGCTGTAGGCCGGCGTGTTCAAGCGAGTGACGCGGCCGTTGTCGCGCAGCGCCTCGAGCAGCTTCGCCTGGACCGCCGGCGCGGGGACCACGACGCCGGCCTTGTACTCGTGCAGGTCGTCGAGGAAGAATTCGCCCAGGCCCTGCCGGTACACCGCCGCCTGCGCGCTGCCGCATTGGTTGAGCTTGTGCACCACCCGCCAGCGCGCGCCGTCGCGGTAGGCCAGGCCGAGGTGCGACCAGCCTAGGCCGTACTTCGACAGGTCCTGCCCGGCACGGGCCAGCACCACCACCTGCGCGCCGCTGGCGTCGAGCGCACGTGCGGTGTGCTCGGCCAATGTCATCGCGCGCTGCACGTTGGCGGCGTCGGGCGCCTTGTTCTCGCAGGAGCGGCCGGCCTGCGCGGCGCCGGCAGTCAGGGCCAGTGCGAGCGTGATCGCCAGGGCGGCCTTCATCGTGTCAGCCGTTCGTTGTGCAGCAGGGCGGCGCCGATCTCGTTGGGGATGAACGCGATCGCCTTGCCGGCGGCCGAGAGAACCCAGCCGGCGCTGAAGGCGGTCACCGTCACGGCGGTGCCGGCGGCCACCGACAGGCCACCGGCGGCCATGGCCGACAGCGTGACGCTGGCCCGTGCGCCATCGGAGGCGCGTTCCAGCACCCACACGGTGCCCTCGGCCGAGGCCTCGACGGCCACCACCGTGAGCATCACGCCGCCGGAGAGGATCATCACCGGCGCGGCCACCGACACGGCGATCGGCAGCGCCGACAGCATGCTGGCGTCCGAGGCGTTGGCGTGGGCACGTGCCGGGCCGTGCAGGCTGGCCGCCAGCGCGGCGGCGGCCAGCATCGAGCGAATGAAGGTCGTGTTCATGCTGTGCCTCACTGTTCGTTGGCCGGGTGGCGGGCATGGCGCAGCATCTCGGCCAAGCGCGCTTCGTGCGCGTCGCGCAGCGTCTTGGCCAGCGTGAAGACGCTGGAGATCAGGAACATCCAGCTCACGCCGAGGAAGGCCTTGTAGGTTGGGTTCACTTCCATGCGCCACAGGCCCCAGCCGGTCAGCGCCATCGCCAGCACGAAGCCGCCCCACACCACCGTGCCCCACATCGGCGTGTCGACGCGGCGAGCCTGGTTGTCGCGCACGTACTTGGCGACGGCGAAGGCAGCCGAAAGGCAGAAGCCGTAGCCCATCACCATGAAGGCGCGGTCCAGATCCTGGCCGGGCAGGTAGGCCAGGCCGATGGCGCACAGGCTGGCGGCGACGGCGAAGGAGATCCAGACCTGGGCCTTCCAGGCCTTGGTGTCGTGTTGGATCGTGGCGGTGTTCATGCAAATCCCTGTCGGGTGGTTGAAGGTGGCCCCATGTTCGGGTGTGGCGAATCGGGTATCCATCCCCCGCAGGAGGGTTGCAGGCTCGAGGGCTCCCGGTATCTCATAGCGGTACTTTTCGGGAGTTCCCAGCATGAGCACGACCCACGACCTCGTGGCCGCACTGAAAGCCGAGCTGAAAGCCGCCGGCTTGACCTACGCCGACCTCGCGCAGGAGCTCGGCATGGCCGAGTCCAGCATCAAGCGCATCTTCGCCAAGGGCGACATGCCGCTGTCTCGCATCGACGAGGTGCTGCGCGTGCTGAAGATGGACTTCGCCGACCTCGCCCGCAAGATCGCCGACGCGCAACCGCTGCGCCGCGAGCTCACGCACGAGCAGGAGGCCGCGGTGATCGCCGACCGCAAGCTGCTGCTGATGGCGATCTGCGCCTTCAGCCAGTGGACCTTCGAGCAGATCGTCGCGACCTACACCGTCACCGAGGCGGAATGCGTCAAGTACCTGGTGCAGCTCGACAAACTGGGCATCATCGAGCTGCGCCCGCTGAACCGCTACCGCCTCAAGGTGGCCAAGGGCTTCCGCTGGCGGCCGCACGGCCCGGTGATGCTGTACTTCCGCGAGCACGTCGCCGACGACTACTTCAGCGGCGGCTTCGACGGCGAAGGCGAGATGCTGATGATGGTGCACGGTCAGATCGGCAAGAGCCTGGCGGCCACCTTCGCCGAGCGCATGCAGCGCATCGGGCAGGACTTCGCGCAGCAGCACCTGGCCGACCAGAAACTCGGCCCCGACCAGAAGCGCCCCTACACGCTGGTGGTGGGCATGCGCTCCTGGCTGTTCGCGGCCTTCCGCGACCTCAAGCGGGACGCGGCGGCTTCAGCCTAGCCAACACGGCTTCGGTGTCTTCGCCGAGCGTCGGCGCACGCCGTGTGATCGCGCCCGGCGTGAGGCTGAGCTTGGGCACGATGCCCGGCACCTCGAGCGACAGGCCGTCGGCGCTGGTGATGCGCTCGATCATGCCGCGCGCGCGGTAGTGAGGGTCTTCGGCGATGTCCTTGGCGGTGTAGATGCGGCCGGCGGGGACGTTCGCCGCGTTCAAGGCCTCCAGCACCTCGACCACGCGGCGCGGCGTGGTCCACGCGCCGATGGCCGCGTCGATCTCCGCGACGCGGGCCACGCGGCCGGTGTTGCCGGCGAGCTGCGGGTCGACGGCGAGATCGGCGCGGCCGATGGCGCCCATCAGCCGCTTGAAGATCGAGTCGCCGTTGCCGGCCACCAGCACCCAGCCGTCGGCGCAGGGGTAGGCATTGCTCGGGGCGATGCCGGGCAATGCCGAGCCGGCAGGCTCACGCACGGCACCGAAGGCGCTGTACTCGGGCAGCAGGCTCTCCATGCAGTTGAAGACGGCTTCGTAGAGCGCCACGTCGATGACCTGTCCGCGCCCCTTCGGGCAGTCCGCCGACACCGTCGCATGCCGATGCTGCAGCGCCATCAGGATGCCGATCACGCCGTGCAGCGAGGCCAGCGTGTCGCCGATGCTCACGCCCACGCGCACCGGCACGCGGCCGGGCTCGGCAGTGAGGTGGCGCAGTCCGCCCATTGCCTCGGCGACGACACCGAAGCCGGGGCGATCGCGGTAGGGCCCGGTCTGCCCGTAGCCGCTGATGCGCAGCATCACGAGGCCTGGGTTGTGCTGCGACAGCGTTTCGTAGCCCAGGCCCCAGTCTTCCATCACGCCGGGCTTGAAGTTCTCCACCAGCACGTCGGCCTCGGCAATCAGGCGACGCACGATGTCGCGCGAGTCGGCGTCCTTCAGGTCGAGCGCCACGCTGAGCTTGTTGCGCGACTGCACCTGCCACCACACGCTGGTGCCGTCGTGCAGCAGCCGCCACTGGCGCAGCGGATCGCCTGCCCCCGGCGGCTCGATCTTGATGACCTCGGCGCCGAAGTCGGCGAGCGTCTTGGCGGCAAACGGGCCGGCGATCAGCTGGCCGAGCTCGACCACCTTCAGGCCGGTGAGCGGGCCTGTGCGGGGCGTGTCGGTGGGGGCGGCGGCTGGCATGCCGCCATCGTAGCGATGCAGCTCAGCGCTTGGGCAGCATCGTCGTGGCCGAGGTGGCCGCGGCCACCGGGGCGCCGCCGC
The DNA here is from genome assembly GCF_017795745.1 of Rhizobacter sp. AJA081-3. Lineage (GTDB taxonomy): Bacteria > Pseudomonadota > Gammaproteobacteria > Burkholderiales > Burkholderiaceae_C > Piscinibacter. The sequence goes on from NZ_CP059067.1 coordinate 5,081,286, forward strand.
GCGGGCCGGCGACGCGCGGGCCGGACAATGTCTCGACGAGCGGGCTCTTCAGCTTGACGGCCAGCGACACCACCGTCTGCGACGGGTCGTGCGGCAGGCTGCGCCAGGGTTCGGCGCCATGCGCCAGCAGGTAGACGGCCACGTCGCGCTGCAGCGTGGGGTCGGCGATGAAGGCCGGGGTGATCACGCGCGCCAGCGGCACCCAGGCGATCTGGTCGCCGTTGGCGGGCGGTGCGCGGTTGACCAGGGACGGAACCCGCTGCACCCACCAGTCGAGCGCCTCGAAGTTGCCGGCGCGCAGCGCTTCCTCGAAACCGGGGCGGAGCTTGCCGTTGTAGGCGCCCAGGCCGGCGACGGCGGTGTGGCCCTGCGCTTCCAGCGTTCGTGCCAGCTGCGAGTTCAGGTGCGTGGGGTGCAGGGCGCCGAACAGGCCGAACGGCAGCTCGCGGGCGCGCAACTGGTCCTGGGCCTGCCAGCGGTCGAGCACGCCGTCGAGCCCGGCCAGACGGGCATTTGGGCAGCTCAACGTCCGCACCGCGTCGTGGTGAATGGCGTGAGCGTCCACTTCGGCCAGCCAGCGCAAGGAATCGAGTTGTGCCGGCGTCGCGCGAGCGAAGTCCGGACAGGGGTTCGCCTGCGCCAGCGCGACCCAGGGGGCGGTGATGCAGGCTTCGGGTTTCGCGCCCTTGGCGATCAGCTCGGGCAGCATCGGCCAGAACGCAGGCTCGCGTGTGGCCAGCGTCAGCGGGCAGATGGGCAGCCCCGAAGCCGCGACATCCTTGACCGCCAGCGAACCGGCCACGTACGGGCCGCAGCGCTGCTGGAAGGCGCGCTCGACGCTGTTGAGCTTGTAGCAGGAGGTCGGGTCGCCGTCGGTGAGCTTGTCGTACACATGCATCATCACCAGCGTCGTCGTGCAGCCGCTCGTCAGGAGCGAGCCGGCCGCCAGAGCCAGGGCAGCGGTGAGTCGATGCAGGGTGTTCATGGGAGACGACAGGTGACCGAGGTTCGGTTACAGGGCACGTTGGAAGTATCAAGAAGCATGCCCTGGCCCGAGCTGACAGGTCCTGTCGGTTTTGGGTAAGAGAGTGTTGCCGGCCGGCCTTGCCCGCGCTCAAGCCCGCCGCTAGGCTGCTGGGATCACAGCCCAGATGGAGCGTGCCATGCGTACCGCCCTCGCCGTCGTGTTGTTGGTGCTTGCTTCGTTCGCCACGGCGCAGGAACGTGCGCTGAACAAGGAAGCGATCGTGCCGGCGCCGGTCGAGGCGGTGTGGCAGGCGTGGACGACGCGCGACGGCATCGTCTCGTTCTTCGCGCCGGACGCCGAAATCGAACCGCGTGTCGGGGGCGCATTCCACGTCCACATGGATCCGCTGGCGCAGCCCGGGATGAAGGGAGCCGACGAAATGCGCTTCATGGCGCTGCAGCCGCCCAGCATGCTCAGCTTCGATTGGAACGCCCCGCCCCACCTCGCGCAGGTGCGCCAGCAACGCACCTTCGTCGTCGTTCGGTTCAAGGACATCGACGGCAAGTCGACCAAGGTGACCTTGCACCACACGGGCTGGGGCGATGGCGGCGAGTGGGACCAGACCTATGCCTACTTCGACCGCGCCTGGGGCAACGTGCTGGGCAACCTGAAGAAGCGCTTCGAGAGTGGCCCGGTGGACTGGACGGACTGGATGGCGCGGCTGCGCAAGTTCCACGAGCAGCCGCCCGTGGCCAAGCCCTGAGCGGGCCGCTCAGGCCGGGCGCTGGTCAAGCAGGTAGTTCGCGCCGTCGTACTGGCCGAGCACCTCGACCAGCCAGGGCAGCACGCCGGCCAGCGTATCGTGCAACGTGTACGGCGGGTTGATGACGAACATGCCGCTGCCGGCCAGGCCGAAGCCGAGTGAATCGGGCTTGGCCACCGTGAGCCGCGCGTGCAGCCAGCCCTTCGGGGCCAGGGCCTCGAGGCGGCGAGGCAGCTCCGCGGCCTCGACCTTCTGCACCTGCGGGTACCAGATGACGTAGACGCCCTCGGCGAAGCGCAGCAACGCATCGCGCAGGCTGGCGATCACACGGCCGTAGTCGCCGTTGCCTTCGTAGCTCGGGTCCATCAGCACGACGCCGCGGCGCGTGGTGGGCGGCAGCGTGCCCTTCAGGCCGTCGAAGCCGTCGGCATGCCTGACCTCCACGCCGCGCTGCTTGCCCAGGTAGGCGTCGAGGATCCGGTGCTCGGTGGGATGCAGCTCGAACAGGCGCATCTGGTCGGTCGGTCGCAGCAGCATCTGCGCGATCGCCGGCGAGCCGGGGTATTGCTCCAGCGCGCCTTGCGGGTTGAACTGGCGCACCAGAGACACGTAGTCGGCCAGCGGCTCGGGCAGATCGTCGCGCTCCCACAGCAGCGCGATGCCGCGCTCGAACTCGCCCTTCTTCTGCGCGTAGCGGCCCTCGAGCGAATATCCGCCCGCGCCGGAGTGCGTGTCGACATAGCGGTAGGGCTTGTCCTTGCCGTTCATGTAGCGCAGCACCTGCACGAGCACGAGGTGCTTGAGCACGTCGGCGTGGTTGCCCGCATGGAAGGCGTGACGGTAGGCGAGCATGGGAGGGTCCGGGCAAGGCGTGGCTCGACACTGTATCGTCCTTGCCCATGCACACCCTCTTCTCCCCGTTCCAGGCCGGCGACCTCTCGCTGGCCAACCGCATCGTCATGGCCCCGTTGACGCGCAACCGCGCGCTGCCCGGCCGCATCCCCGGCGACCTGCAGGTCGAGTACTACCGCCAACGTGCCAGCGCCGGGCTGATCGTCACCGAGGCCTCGCAGATCTCGCCCGAGGGCCAGGGTTACCTCGACACGCCGGGCATCTACAGCCCCGAGCAGGTGGCCGGCTGGCGCCGCGTGACCGACGCGGTGCACGCCGCCGGCGGGCGCATCGTCATCCAGCTGTGGCACGTGGGCCGCATCTCGCACGTCTCGCTGCTGCCCGAGGGCACCGTGCCGGTGTCGTCGAGTGCGAAGGCAGCCAAGACCAAGACCTTCACGCTCAAGGGCTTCGAAGACGTGTCGGCGCCGCGCGCGCTGCGCACCGACGAACTGCCGCGCATCGTCGCCGACTACCGGCATGCCGCGCGCTGCGCCATGCAGGCCGGTTTCGATGGCGTCGAGGTGCACGGCGCCAACGGCTACCTGCTCGAGCAGTTCCTGCGCGACAGCATCAACGACCGCAGCGACACTTACGGCGGCTCGATCGAGAACCGCGCGCGCCTGCTGCTCGAGGTGATGCAGGCGGTGGTCGGCGAGGTCGGTGCCGGCCGCACGGGATTGCGCCTGTCGCCGGTGACGCCGGCCAACGATGCCGCGCAGGACAGCGACGCCGCGGCGCTGTACGGCCACGTGGTCGACCGGCTCGCGCCGATGAAGCTCGCCTTCCTGCACCTGATCGAGGGGGCCACCGGCGGCCCGCGCGATGCGGTGCCCTTCGACTTCGAGGCGCTGCGCCAGCGCTTCAAGCGGGTCCACCCGGCCGGCGCCTGGATGGTCAACAACGGCTACGACCGCGCGATGGCGCTGGACGTGGTGGCGCGCGGCGCCGCGGATCTCGTCGCCTTCGGCAAGGCCTTCATCGCCAACCCGGACCTGGTGCGCCGGCTGCGCGAGGATGCGCCGCTGAACCTGCCGCGGCGCGAAACCTTCTACGGCGGCGGCGCGGCCGGCTACACCGACTACCCGGCGCTGGAAACCAGCGCCGCGTAGTTCAACCCCCGGCTCAGGCCGGCGGGATGCGCAGCAGCTGACCCGGATAGATCTTGTCCGGGTGCGTGAGCATCGGCTTGTTCGCCTCGAAGATCTTCGGGTACGCGTTGGCGTTGCCGTAGAACTTCTTGGCGATCGCCGACAGCGTGTCGCCGCGCACCACGGTGTGGTACTGCGATTCGTCGGCAGGCTGCGCGACGGTCATCATGTCGTTGACCTGCGCCACGCCGGCGACGTTGCCGCAGCACAGCAGGATCTTCTCCTTCGTCGCCTGGTCGGGTGCCATGCCGGCCACGGTGACGGTGCTGCTGGCGCCGTCGAACTCGACGCTCAGGCCGTCGGCCGACAGCTTCTGTGTGCCGATGTAGTTCTCGATGGCGCTGGCGGCGGCGCGGTTGGCCTGCGCCGAACGTTCCTGCAGCTCGGCCTGGCTGGGTGCCTGCGCGGCCGCGGCTGCGGCAGCCTCGGCGTCCTTGTGCCCGAACAGCTTCTCGCCGGCTTCCTTGAAGAAACTCACGATGCCCATGTCTTCGCTCCTTGGTGTCGGGCCGCGGCTGCGGCGCCTGAGGCCCATTCTGCGCGCGGCCGCATGACGGCTCGGCGGCGGCGGTGCGGCGTGCGGACCGGCCTCACGCCGCGCGCGCTCAGCGTCGCTGCGCGGCCACGCGGGCGCGGAACAGTTCCGTGATGCCGACGTCGCGCGGGCCGGGGATCACTTCGAAGCTTTCGCCCGCGCGCAGCGTGCCGGCCACGCGCACCTGGAGGTAGAAACCGCACCAGGCGTTGGCCGACATCAGCTTCGAGGCCTGGTCGAAGCCCATCGCGGCATTGAACTTGAAACAGGGAAAGCGCGGCTCGCTGACCGCCAGCTCGCAATCGGCGAAACGCAGCACGTCGCCGACCCAGGCGTCCTTCTCGAGCAGCCCGGTGATCGTGAGGTTCTCGCCCAGCGCGCCGGGCGGCAGCGCTTCGTCCCACAGCGCGGCGCGCGCCTGGGCGCGGACCGTCTGCCAGAACGGGTAATGCTCGGCCGGATAGGCGTACACCGCCTTCGACAGGCCGCCATGCACCGACAGGTCGGCCTGCTCGTCGCCCTCGAGGCCGAGGGCGCGCACCGGGCGCGGGCCCTCCACAGGGCGCTTGCCGATGGCCGTCATGACCTTGCGGCCCTTGATCTCCACCGGCTGGGCCAGCGCGACGTTCAGGCTGGTGATGCGGCGCGGCATGGCCAGTGCCTCTCAGGTCGGGGCGCGATAGCCGCGGTGCGCCGCCACCACCGCGCGGCCCTTGGGCCCGGTGATCCAGGCGGTGAAGAGCTTGCCGGCCGGGTGGTTGACGCGGAACGAGCGCATCACGTGCACCGGCATGGCCATGCGCGCGTCGCCCTCCACCAGCACGGCCAGGGGCGCACCGGCCTGCGCGAGCCAGGCGCCGCGTTCGATCAGCGCGTAGGCACCCTGACGGCGGGCCTGCTGGGCCAGTGTGCCGTCGGCGGAGGCCTTCAGGTACCAAGGCGCCGCGGGGGCGAGTTTCGCCGCGCGCCACAGCGCCTGCTCGGCTGCGTGCGAGCCCGAGCCGTCGCCCGCGGTCAGGAACGTGACGCTGCCCGGGGCCGCCAGCGCGGCCTCGCGCAGCTGCTGCAGGGCCTGCGCCACGTCGGTCAGCTTCGCGATGCCGGCAGGGTCGGGCACCTTCTTCTTCGGCGCCGGGCCGACGAGCACCAGCGCGGTGTCGGCGATGCGCTGGCGGTCGTGCACCAGACCTTGCTTGTCGAGCTTGAGCTCCGCCTCGGGGGCGTTGGCGAGCACGGCGTCGATCTCGCCGCGCTCCAGCGTGTCCAGCAGGGGCAGGGCCAGGCCACCGACGAGCTGCACCGCCACGCCGGTGTCGCGACCGAAGCCGCGCTGCAGCGCGGCGGCCAGGCCGGACTCCATGAGCGCCTGGTCGGCACCCAGGCGCATGGGGTCCTTCAGGGATCGGGTCTGCTGCGCCAGCACGAGCGCCGGCCAGGCCAGCGAGGTGGCGGCGGCGCCCAGCAGGAGGCGGCGGATGCGTGTCATGGCCGGATCATAGGGTTGCGGTCCACGCCCGTGGAACGGCGCATGCGGACTCTTGCATGAAACTATTCCGCAAATGCATGACCCCCCGGGCTCCGGTGGTTACCGCGGAATTACACTGGGTCGACAATCGATCCCGCAGTGCTTTGCACGTGGCGTGGGCGCCGAGATCCGGTACCGCCACGAAACTCGCCTTCACCCGACCGGGCACCAGGCGCAGCGGCATTGGGCAAGCCCTCCGGAGCTGCCGCCGGCCCCAGCCGGCTTGCCCAATCCTGCCTTTTTTTGACTTTGAAGATCGGACCCGACATGAACCGTCCCGTGCTGGAAGGGGTGCGCCTGAATGCGCCCGCCTATGTTCGCCATGCCCGCCTGCTGTCCTGGGTGGCCGAGATGGCGGCGCTGACCGAGGCCCGCGAGGTGTATTGGTGCGATGGGTCGCAGGAGGAGTACGACCGCCTGTGCGCCCAGCTCGTCGCTGCCGGAACGATGAAGCGGCTGAACCCCGAATTGCGCCCGAACAGCTACCTCGCCTGCAGCGACCCGAGCGACGTGGCTCGCGTCGAAGACCGCACCTACATCTGCAGTCAGCGCAAGGAAGACGCCGGTCCGACCAACAACTGGATGGCGCCCGCCGAGATGCGCGAGCTGCTGCAGACCGGACAGAAGGCGTTGTTCCGCGGTGCGATGCGCGGCCGCACCCTGTACGTGGTGCCGTTCAGCATGGGCCCGATCGGCTCGCCGATCGCGCACATCGGCGTCGAGCTGTCCGACAGCCCCTACGTGGCGGTCAACATGAAGATCATGACGCGCATGGGCCGCGCCGTGCTCGACGTGCTGGGCAGCGACGGCTTCTTCGTGCCCTGCATCCACACCGTCGGTGCCCCGCTCGAAGCCGGCCAGAAAGACGCGGCGTGGCCGTGCAACAAGACCAAGTACATCGTCCACTACCCCGAGACGCAGGAAATCTGGAGCTATGGCTCGGGCTACGGCGGCAACGCGCTGCTGGGCAAGAAGTGCTTTGCGCTGCGCATCGCCTCGACCATGGGTCGCGACCAGGGCTGGCTGGCCGAGCACATGCTGATCCTGGGCGTCACCTCGCCCAAGGGCAAGAAGTACCACGTCGCGGCGGCGTTCCCGAGCGCGTGCGGCAAGACGAACTTTGCGATGCTGATCCCGCCGGCCGGCCTGAAGGGTTGGAAGGTCACCACCATCGGCGACGACATCGCCTGGATCAAGCCGCATGCCGATGGCCGCCTGTACGCGATCAACCCGGAAGCGGGCTATTTCGGTGTCGCACCGGGAACCAACCACAAGACCAACGAGAACTGCATGGCCAGCCTGGCCCGCGACGTGATCTTCACGAACGTTGCGCTGACCGACGACGGTGATGTCTGGTGGGAGGGAATGACCGACACACCGCCGGCCCACCTGACCGACTGGCAGGGAAAGGACTGGACACCCGGGATCGCCAAGGAGACGGGCGCCAAGGCCGCCCACCCGAACGCCCGCTTCACCGTGTCGGCGATCAACAACCCTGCACTCGACGCCGAGTGGGACAACCCGAACGGCGTGGCCATCGACGCATTCATCTTCGGCGGCCGCCGCTCGACCACCGTGCCGCTGGTCACCGAGGCGCGCGACTGGACCGAAGGCGTCTACATGGCCGCGACCATGGGCTCCGAGACCACCGCCGCCGCCGCCGGCGCACAGGGCGTGGTTCGCCGCGATCCGTTCGCCATGCTGCCCTTCACCGGCTACAACATGAGCGACTATTTCCAGCATTGGCTGGACCTCGGCGCCAAGTTGCAGGCTTCGGGCTCGACGCTGCCGAAGATCTACTGCGTCAACTGGTTCCGCAAGGGCGCCGACGGCAAGTTCGTCTGGCCGGGCTACGGCGAGAACATGCGCGTGCTCGAGTGGATGGTCGAGCGTCTCGAAGGCACGGGTGGCGGCGAGGAGCACGTGTTCGGCGTCACGCCGAACTACGAGCACCTCAACTGGACGGGTCTGGACTTCAGCCGTGCGCAGTTCGATCAGGTCACGCGCATCGATGCGGCCGAGTGGAAGGCCGAGATGGTGCTGCACTCGGAGCTGTTCAATCAGCTCTCGTACCACCTGCCCGCGGCGCTGCAAGCCACCAAGTCGAAGATCGAGGCGCGACTGGCGGCTTGATCCTGCCGATCTGCCAGAGAAAAAGGCCGGCGGATGCCGGCCTTTGTCGTTGGGGAGGCGGGTGCTCAGTCCGCTGAAAAGGCGCTGCGCTCGGACATGCCGGCCGCTGCACGCAAGTCGGCGGCGTAGCTCGGCTGCGTCGCCTCATAGGATTCGGCCATGCGCAGCAATTGCGCGGAGGCCTCCGGCACGCCCGGGGAGGGCATGCGCATGGCGTGACCGAAGGACTGCAGGAGCAGTATTCCACGCGCCAGGGCGTCGGCGAGCCGTGGGGCCAGCCGGTCGGCAAGGTGCGCGGCCTGCCCGTGGGGCAGGAGGTACGAGTTCATGAGAGTTTCCTTGACGAGGCGGCTCAGGCCTTCTCGTTCTTCAGTTCGTGCCGGTCGGCGGCCGCCAACAGGTCGGAGGCGAATCCAGGGTCGGTGCGCTGGTACGCGGTGGCGAAGTTGCGCAACTCGTTGGCCTCTTCGACAAGGCTCAGGCGATGGTGGTTGCGCACCGGGCGGCGCAGCGAAGCCAGCAGGGCCTCGGTGACGCGGGCGGTGGCGAGAGCGAGATTGCCCAAGGCCTTGCCAACGCCGATCGGGCGGGCAGACTTGAACGATTGCGAGGGCAGGATGTGGCTGCTCATGGCGATTTCTCCTTGACATCGGGTTGATGTTGCAATGCAGTATAGGGTAAACACTCATACTGTACAGTGAATGATATGAATACTCGTCATTCACTGTGGTGATGGGAGAATGACCGTGAACTTCCGCACGCTCGACCTCAATCTGCTGCGGGTTTTCGATGTCGTGATGGCCGAAGGCAGCATCACACGGGCGGCGCAGCGCTTGTCCATGACGCAGCCGGCCGTCAGCAATGCGTTGAAGAGACTACGCGATTCGCTGGGTGAGGACTTGCTAACAAGGGCGCCTCGGGGTGTTCAACCCACCGCCTTCGGCGAAGCGCTTTGGCCGCAGGTCCGTTCGTCGCTCGGCCAACTGCGCGAAGCGCTGGAACCCGGCGACTTCGATCCGACGGTCGAGACGCGGGTGTTTCGGCTCACCATGGCCGACGCCGCGGCTGCGCTGATGATGCCGGCGTTGATGGCTCGTTTCGAGGTGCTGGGCGCGCACTGCCACGTCGAGGTGAGGCCGCTGCTCGACCGGGATCCGCGCAATCTGCTCGGCCACGGCGACATCGATTTCGCCGTCGGCCATTTCCCGGAGGCCGTCGCAGCGCTGGTCGCCCAAGGCCGCGTTGCGCCGCTGCGCCACCGCCGGCTGGCCGAAAGCCGCTACGTCTGCGCCATGCGCCGCGACCACCCCCTGGCCGGCGAGCCGCTTACGCTGGACGCTTTCTGCGCGGCCAGCCACGTGCTGGTCAGCTTCAGCGGCCGGCCGCACGGCTTTGTCGACCATGCGCTGGCCAGCCTGAAGCGCACTCGCCAGATCGCGCTCACCGTCAACCAGTTCTTCACGGCCGCTCACGTGGTGGCTGCCAGCGATCACCTGACGGTGCTGCCTGCGCGCTTCCTTCGTCTCACGGGGCTGCAGGACCGGCTGGTCGAGCGCGAGCTGCCGGTGGCGCCGGGCGCCGTCTACCTGGACGCGCTCTGGCATGTGCGCCACGACCGATCGGCCGCCCATCAGTGGCTGCTGGCGCGCTTCGACGAGATCGCGCAGGCTTCGGTCCCGGCTTGACGTGCGGCGCGAGTTCGCGCATTCTTCGCCAAGTGGTCTAGGCCACTTTGCCCAACCCGCTCTTCGAAAGCCGCTGCCATGAACTCACCCGCCGACCAGAACCGCGTCGCCCATGCCGCCGCCCAAGCTGCCCGCAGCGCCCCGGGGCGCATCGTCCGTGCCCCGCGCGGCACCACACTGACCTGCAAGTCCTGGCTGGCCGAGGCGGCGTTCCGCATGCTGCAGAACAACCTCGACCCCGACGTGGCCGAACGCCCGGAAGAGCTCGTGGTCTACGGCGGCATCGGCCGTGCCGCACGCGACTGGGCCTCGTTCGACCGCATCCTCGAGTGCCTGAAGGAGCTGGGCGACGACGAATCGCTGCTCATCCAGTCGGGCAAGCCGGTGGGCGTGTTCAAGACCCATGCGGATGCGCCGAGGGTGCTGCTGGCGAACTCCAACCTCGTGCCGAAATGGGCGACCTGGGAGCATTTCCATGAGCTCGACCGCCAGGGCCTGTTCATGTACGGCCAGATGACGGCTGGCTCCTGGATCTACATCGGCACCCAGGGCATCGTGCAGGGTACCTACGAGACCTTCGCCGAGGCCGGCCGCCAGCACTTCGGCGGAAGCATGGCGGGCCGCTGGATCCTCACAGCGGGCCTGGGCGGCATGGGCGGCGCGCAGCCGCTGGCCGCCAGCTTCGCCGGCGCGGTGTCGCTGAACATCGAGTGCCAGCAGGCCAGCATCGACTTCCGCCTGCGCACACGCTATCTCGACAGGCAGGCGAAGGACCTCGACGACGCGCTGCGCCTGGTCAAGGAGCACACCGCGAAGGGCGAGGCGATCTCCATCGGCCTGCTGGGCAATGCCGCGGAAATCCTGCCCGAGCTGGTCAAGCGCGCCAAGGCCGGCGGCCTGAAACCCGACCTCGTCACCGACCAGACCTCGGCGCACGACCTCATCAACGGCTACCTGCCCGAAGGCTGGACGGTGGCGCAGTGGCGCGCCGCGCAGGCCGACCCGGCGCAGCACGAGCGGCTGAAGACCGAGGCGGCGCGCTCCTGCGCCGTGCATGTGCGCGCGATGCTCGACTTCCACGCCATGGGTGTGCCCACCGTCGACTATGGCAACAACATCCGCCAGGTGGCGTTCGACCAGGGCGTGAAGAACGCGTTCGACTTCCCCGGCTTCGTGCCCGCCTACATCCGGCCGCTGTTCTGCGAGGGCAAGGGGCCGTTCCGCTGGGTGGCGCTGTCGGGCGACCCGGAGGACATCCGCAAGACCGACGCCAAGATCAAGCAGCTGTTCCCGCACAACACCCACGTGCACCGATGGCTGGACATGGCGGGCGAGCGCATCGCCTTCCAGGGCCTGCCGGCGCGCATCTGCTGGCTGGGCCTGGGCGAACGCCATGTCGCCGGGCTGGCCTTCAACGAGATGGTGAAGAGCGGCGAGCTGAAGGCACCGATCGTCATCGGCCGCGACCACCTCGACACCGGCTCGGTGGCCAGCCCGAACCGCGAAACCGAGGGCATGAAGGACGGCACCGACGCCGTGTCAGACTGGCCGCTACTCAACGCACTGCTCAACGCCTCGGGCGGCGCCACCTGGGTGTCGTTGCACCACGGCGGCGGCGTCGGCATGGGTTATTCGCAGCACTCGGGCATGGTAATCGTCGCCGACGGCACCGAGGCGGCGGCGAAACGCCTCGCGCGCGTGCTCGTCAACGACTGCGGCAGCGGCGTCATGCGCCACGCCGACGCAGGCTACGAACTGGCCATCCGCACGGCGCGCGAGCAGGGTCTGAACCTGCCGATGCTGCGCGCATGACCGCCGGCCCGGCGGGAGTCCAACGCATCGACGTCAATGCACTGCCGACGCAGCGCTGGAAGAACGGCGCCGGCACGACGCGCGAAGTGGCGCGCGGCCCGGCAGACGCGAGCTTCGACGACTTCGAATGGCGCATCAGCCTGGCCGAGATCGAGCGCGATGCGCCGTTCTCGGCCTTCCCCGGCATCGAGCGCTGCATCGTGTTGCTGCAAGGCACAGGGATGGAACTGCTCGGCGAGACCGGCAACGCCGTACAGGTCCTGAATCGCATGGTGCCGTGGACCTTCGACGGCGAACGGGCGCTGTCGGCGCACCTGACCGGCGGCGCCTGCAGCGACTTCAACGTGATGACGCGGCGTGGCCGCTGGCGCGCCGACGTGCGCGTGCTGCACGGTGCGGCCGCGGTGGCCTCGGGCCACGTCACGCTGCTGCTCGCGGTCGAGGGCGCCTGGCAGGTCGGCCAGGAAAGGATCGAGCCGATGCAGGCGCTGCTGTGGCATGGCCTGGAGGAGCCGATCACGGTCGGCCCGCGCACGCCGGGCGCCGCGCCGAAGTTGATCCACGTGCGCCTGTGCCACGATCCGTTCCGATGAACGCTCTGTTCGCCGCCCACGCCTTGCTGCCCACGGGCTGGGCGAGCGACGTGCTGCTGCGCTGGGACGACGACGGCACGCTGCAGCGCGTCCAGACGGGCGCGACGCCGGACGCCGGTACGCCACGCGCAAGCGGCGTGATGCTGCCGGGCCTGCCCAACCTGCATTCGCACGCGTTCCAGCGCGCCTTCGCCGGCCTGACCGAATACCGCGGGCACGCGCAGGACAGCTTCTGGACCTGGCGCGACCTCATGTACCGTTTCGCCGCGCAGATCTCGCCCGACGCGATGGAAGACATCGCCACGCACCTGTACATCGAGATGCTCTGCGCCGGGTACACGGCGGTGTGCGAGTTCCACTACGTGCACCACGATCCGTCAGGTCAGCCCTACGCCAACCCGGCCGAGATGTCGCTGCGCCTGGTGGCCGCGGCGCGCCGCGCGGGCATCGGCCTGACGATGCTGCCAGTGCTCTACCAGCACAGCGGCTTCGGAGCGAAGCCGCCGCGCGACGATCAGCGGCGCTTCATCGGCTCGGTCGACGGCCTGCTGCGCATCGTCGAAGCCCTGCGCGGGCAAGGGGTGCGCTGCGGCGCCGCGCCGCATTCCTTGCGCGCGGTCGCCGCCCCGGCGCTGCACGAACTGCTGGGTGGTCTCGACCGCATCGATGCCACGGCCCCGGTGCATGTGCACGTGGCCGAACAGATCCAGGAAGTCGAGGACTGCCTGGCCTGGAGCGGCCAGCGCCCGGTGCAGTGGCTGCTCGATCACGCGCCGGTGAATTCGCGCTGGTGCCTCGTGCATGCCACGCACCTTGACGACCGCGAGCGCGTGGGCACGCGCAAGCGCGGTGCCGTCGTCGGACTGTGCCCGAGCACCGAGGCGAACCTCGGCGACGGTGTGTTCGATGCCACGGCCTGGCGGGGTGCGTGGGGCATTGGCTCGGACAGCCATGCGAGCGTCGACGCGGCAGAGGAACTCCGGCTGCTCGAGTACACCCAGAGGCTGGCGAAGCGCCAGCGCAACGTGCTGGGCGACGCCACGCGCCCCGACGTGGCCGAAGCGATGTGGCAGACCGCCGTGGCTGGCGGCGCGCAGGCGGCCGGGCGGGCCATCGCGGGACTCGCCGCCGGCCAGCAAGCCGATTTCGTTGTCCTCGGCGACCGGCTGCTCGACGGGCTGAAGCCGGCGCAGCAACTGTCCAGCCATGTCTTCGCCAGCCAGCGAAGAAACACCGTGCAAGAGGTCTGGGTCGGCGGCCGCTGCCGCGTGCAGAATGGCCAGCACCCTGGCGCGGCCACGGCCGCCGAACGTTTCGTCGCCGCCCGTCGCAGCCTGCTCACGGAGCTGGGATGAATCCGCCGATCGACCTTCTGCTGCGCAATGTGCGCATCGTCACCTGCACCGACGACGTCTGCGCCATCACGCCGCCGGCGTTCGTGGCCATCTTCGGTGGCCTGATCGCCGGCCTCGGCCCGATGACCCAGCTCGACCCGGACGCCGCGGTGGTGAAGGAACTGGATGGCGAAGGGGCCCTGCTCACGCCCGGCTTCATCGACTGCCACACGCACCTGGTGCACGCCGGGCACAGAGCGCGCGAGTTCGAGATGCGTCTGCACGGCGCCAGCTACGAAGAGATCGCACGCGCCGGCGGCGGCATCGTCTCGACGGTGCGGCAGACGCGCGAGGCGGTGCCCTCCGACCTGATGGCGCAGTCGGCACGCCGCCTGGCCGAGCTGATGGCGCACGGCGTCACCACGGTGGAGATCAAGTCGGGTTACGGCCTGTCGCTCAAAGACGAGCTGAAGTGCCTGAAGGTGGCACGCGACCTCGGCCAGCGATTGCCGGTCAACGTGCGCACCACGCTGCTCGCCGCGCATGCGGTGCCGCCTGAGTTCGCCGGCCGCGCCGACGAGTACATCAGCCACGTCACGCAGCACATCGTGCCGGAGGCGGCGCGCCTGCACCTGGCCGACGCGGTGGACGCCTTCTGCGAGACCATCGCCTTCGACCTGCTGCAGACGCGGCGCGTGTTCCAGGCGGCTCGCCAGCACGGTCTGCCCGTCAAGCTGCATGCCGATCAACTCTCCAACATGGGCGGCGCGGCGCTGGCTGCCGAGTTCGGCGCGCTGTCGGCGGATCATCTGGAGCATGTCGACGAAGCCGGCGTGATGGCGATGGCGAACGCCGGCACGGTGGCGGTGATGCTGCCTGGCGCCTACTATTTCCTGCGCGACACGCACGTGCCGCCGATTGAGCTGTTCCGCCGCCACGGCGTGCCGATGGCCGTGGCCACCGACTGCAACCCCGGCAGCAGCCCGACCACGCACCTGCCGTTGATGATGAACATGGCCTGCACGCTCTTTCGAATGACGCCGGCCGAGGCCTTGCTCGGCGTCACGCGCCATGCCGCCAGCGCGCTGGGCGTGCTCGATTCGCACGGCACCATCGAGCTGGCCAAGGCGGCCGACCTGTGCCTGTGGGACGTCGATCACCCGGCCGAGCTGGCCTACGCGATCGGCGCCAGCCCGCTACGGGCGCGTTTCCACAACGGCCGCCAGCATCCGCTGCAGTAGCGGCTGCACGCGCGCCGCGAGGTCGGTGCGGTAGGCGAAGGGCGCGGTCTCGTCCATGTAGGTGCATTGGCACATCTCGAGCTGCAAGGCATGAACGCCTCGAGACGGGTCGCCATAGTGCCGCGTGATCCAGCCGCCCTTGAAGCGGCCGTTGCTGACGTGGCTGTAGTCGCTCTGCGCCGCCATCTGCGCCTCGACGGCGGCCTGAAGCGCCGGCGCACAGGCGTGGCCATCGGCGGTGCCCAGATTGAGGTCGGGCAGCCGGCCCTCGAAGAAACGCGGCAGCACGCTGCAGATCGAGTGCGCGTCCCACAGCACCACGTGATCGTGCAGGCCACGCAGGCGGTCGAGCTCGCTGCGCAGCGCATCGTGGTACGGCTGCCAGTAGCGTTCGCGGCGTTCGTCGCGCTCGACGGCGTCGGGCGCTTCGCCGGGCAGGTACAGCGGCTCCTTGCGGAAGGTGTCCATCGGCAGCAGGCCGGTCACGTCCTGGCCGGGGTACAAGCTCTCGTCCTGCGGCGGGCGGTTCAGGTCGATCACGTGGCGTGCGTAGTTCGCCGTCAGCAGCGTGGCGCCCATCGCCCGCGCGAAGCCGTACAGATGCGGCAGGTGCCAGTCGACGTCGGCGCGCTGCAGCGCGGCCGGCGTCATGCGGCGCTCCAGCGCGCTCGGGATGTGCACGCCCGCGTGCGGCACCGACACCAGCAGCGGCGCCGTGCCCCGGGTCAGTGCAAAGATGTCCGATTCCATGCGTGACAACCCTTGGCCAAGTGGTCTAGACAAGTAGGTGCCACAGTGTAGACTGCGGGGCACAAGCCTTGCTACCCGTAGAACACCCCCCACACGCAGGAGACGTGATGATCCTCAAGCGCACCCTTTCCGGCCTCGCGGCCCTTGCCGCCATTCTGACCGCTGCGCCCGCCGCGGCCCAGGAAACCCCTGTGGCCATCGGCATCTCCGGCTGGACCGGTTTCGCGCCGCTGACGCTGGCCAAGGAAGCCGGCCTGTTCAAGAAGCTGGGCCTCGATGTCTCGATCAAGAAGATCCCGCAGAAGGACCGCCACCTCGCCATCGCCTCCGGCGACATCCAGTGCGCCGCCACCACGGTCGAGACCTGGGTGGTCTGGAACGCCAACGGCGTGGCCACCACGCAGATCTTCCAGCTCGACAAGAGCTACGGTGCCGACGGCATGGTCGTCAAGCCGGGCATCACGAAGATCGCCGAGCTCAAGGGCAAGACCATGGCCGCCGACGCGCCGGGCACCGCCGGCTACTTCGGGCTGGCCTGGATCCTGAAGAAGAACGGCATGTCGGTGAAGGACGTGAAGGTGGTCAACATGGGCCCGCAGCCCGCCGCCAACGCGATGATCGCCGGCACTGACGGCATCGACGGCGCGATGACCTACGAGCCCTATCTCAGCGCCGTGCGTGCCAAACCCGAGGCCGGCAAGATCATCGCCACCACGCTCGACTACCCGATGGTGATGGACACCTTCGGCTGCACGCCCAAGTTCCTGAAGGAGAACCCGAAGGCCGCCCAGGCGCTGGCCGACGGCTACTTCGCGGCACTCGACATGATCAAGGCCGACCCGAAGAAGAGCTTCGAGATCATGGGCGCCGACGTCAAGCAGAGCGGCGAGGCCTTCGAGAAGAGCCAGGCCTACCTGCGCTGGCAGGACAAGGCGGCGAACCAGAAGTTCTTCGCTGGCGAGCATGGCCAGTTCAGCAAGGAAGCGGCCGACCTGCTGCTGGAGATCGGCATCATCAAGCAGATCCCCGACCTGAAGGCGCTGGCCGACACCAGCTTCATCAAGTAAGCCGATCTTGAAGCCGCTGCGCGAGGTCGAGCCCGGGGTCCGTCTGGCCCTGGGCGTCTCCTTCTTCGTCCTGTTCTTCGCCGTGTGGGCGTTCGCCACGCTGGGCGGGTTCGTCTCCAAGACCTTCCTGGCCGACCCGATCACCATGGTGAAGTCGGGCTGGACGCTGCTCGCCGAGCAGGGCTTCGCCAAGGACATCGGCTACACGGTGTGGCGCGTGCTCGGCGGCTTTGTGCTGGCGGCGATCGTCGCCGTGCCGCTTGGCGTGGCGATGGGGGCGTACAAGCCGATCGAGGCCTTCTTCGAGCCCTTCGTCTCCTTCGCACGCTACCTGCCGGCCTCGGCCTTCATCCCGCTCCTGATCCTGTGGGCCGGCATCGGCGAAGCTCAGAAGCTCTCGGTGATCTTCATCGGCTCGTTCTTCCAGCTCGTGCTGATGATTGCGGTGACGGTGGGCGCGACGCGCCGCGACCTGGTCGAGGCGGCCTACACGCTGGGCGCCGACGACTGGGGCATCGTTCGGCGCGTGCTGATCCCGGCCAGCGCACCGCAGATCGCCGAGACGCTGCGCCTGGTGCTCGGCTGGGCCTGGACCTACGTCATCGTCGCCGAGCTGATCGGCGCTTCGCAGGGCATCGGCCACATGATCACCGACAGCCAGGCGCTGCTGGCCACCGACCAGATCATCTTCGGCATCATCACCATCGGCGTGATCGGGCTCGTCTCCGACCTCGCCTTCAAGCGCGCGAACCGCACGATGTTCCGCTGGGCGGCGCTATGAGCCGACTCTCCGTCAAGGGCGTCGGCCGCACCTTCCCTGGCGTGAACCGCGGCGCGCCGACGCTGGCGTTGCAGCCGACCGACCTGGAAGTCGCCGACAACGACTTCATCACCATCCTCGGGCCCTCGGGCTGCGGCAAGTCGACGCTGCTGCGCATCGTCGCCGGGCTGGACACGCCGACTCAGGGCGAGGTGCGGCTCGACGGCGAGCCGGTGCGCGGCCCCGGCGCCGAGCGCGGCATGGTGTTCCAGAGCTACACGCTGTTCCCCTGGCTGACGGTGCGCGAGAACATCTGCTTCGGCCTGCGTGAAAAGGGCATGGCGCCGGCCCAGCAGGCCGAGATCGCGGCGCGCTTCATCGCCGAGGTCGGCCTGCAGGGCTTCGAGGGCCACTACCCGAAGCAGCTCTCCGGCGGCATGCAGCAGCGCGTGGCGCTGGCGCGCGCGCTGGCCAACGACCCGAAGATACTGCTGCTCGACGAACCCTTCGGCGCGCTCGACAACCAGACCCGCGCGCTGATGCAGGAGCTGCTGCTGTCGATCTGGGAGTTGCACAAGAAGACCGTGCTGTTCGTGACCCACGACGTCGACGAGGCGATCTTCATGGCCAACCGCTGCGTGGTGTTCAGCGCGCGCCCCGGGCGCATCAAGAACGAGCTCGCGATCGACCTGCCCTACCCGCGCCACTACACGGTGAAGACCACGCCGCGCTTCTCGGAGCTGAAGGCTGTGGTCACCGAGGACATCCGGGCAGAGTCGCTCAAGACCGCCCAGATGGAGCGCTGATCAGGGCGTGAGGCCCTCTTCGACCATCGCCGTGGCGGCGGCGATGTCCGGCGCCATCAGCCGGTCTTCGACAAGGCGCGGCACCTTGGCGCGCAGGCGGGCGTGGAAAGCCTCCAGCGCGGGTGACGAGCGCAGCGGCCGGTGGAAATCCAGCGCCTGCGCCGCCGCCAGCCACTCGATGCCGACCACGCCGGCCGTGTTGTCCAGCATCTGGTGCAGGCGGCGCGCGGCATAGGTGGCCATCGACACATGGTCTTCCTGGTTCGCCGAGGTGGGCAGCGAATCGACGCTGGCCGGATGCGCCAGCGATTTGTTCTCCGAGGCGAGCGCGGCCGCCGTCACCTGCGCGATCATGAAGCCCGAGTTGAGCCCGCCATGCTCGACCAGGAAGGCCGGCAGGTTGGAGATGCCCGGATCCATCAGCATCGCCGTGCGGCGCTCGGAAAGCGCGCCGATCTCGGCGATGGCCAGCGCCAGGTTGTCGGCCGCGAAGGCAACCGGCTCGGCGTGGAAGTTGCCGCCGGACAGCGCCTCCATCGTGTCGGCGAAGACCAGCGGGTTGTCCGACACGCCGTTGGCCTCGATCAGCAGGATGCCCCAGGCATGCGCCATCTGGTCGAGGCAGGCGCCCATCACCTGCGGCTGGCAGCGCAGGCAGTACGGGTCCTGCACCTTCTCGCAGTCGATGTGCGAGGCGCGCAGCGCGCTGTCCTTCAACCAGGCACGGTAGCGTGCGGCCACCTCACGCTGGCCGCGTTGGCCGCGCACGGCATGGATGCGGTCGTCGAAGGGCGTGTCCGATCCTTTCGCGGCGTCCACCGTCATGGCGCCGACGGCCAGCGCGGTGTCGAACACCCGCTCCAGCCGCTGCGCCGCGTGGATCGCCAGCGCGGTCGAGGCCTGCGTGCCGTTGAGGAGCGCAAGGCCTTCCTTGGGCCCGAGCTGCAGCGGCTTCAAGCCGGCGTGCGGCAAGGCCTCGAGCGCCGGCACGCGGCGGCCGCCGACGAAGGCCTCGCCGACGCCGATCAGCACGCCAGCCAGATGCGCCAGCGGTGCGAGGTCGCCGGAAGCGCCGACCGAGCCCTTCTCGGGGATGACGGGCAGCACGTCGTGCGCCAGCAATGCGAGCAACGCCTCGATCACCTCCAAACGCACGCCCGACACGCCGTGCGCCAGGCTCGCCGCCTTGAGCAGCAGCATCAGGCGCACCACCGGTGCCGCCAGCGGCTGCCCGATGCCCGCGCTGTGCGACAGCACCAGGTTCTTCTGCAGCTGCGTGAGCTGGTCGTCGGCGATGCGCGTCTGGGCCAGCTTGCCGAAGCCGGTGTTGATGCCGTAGACCGGTTCGTTGCGCGAGACCAGCTCGCGCACCGCATTCACGCTGGCCTCGATGCCGGCGCGGGCCGAGGCCGCGATGGCCAGCTTCAGCGGGCCGGCGGCGGCGCGTTCGAGCAGCGGCTTGTCGAGGGCGCCGGGCGCGAGGGTGAGCGTGGTCATGGTCGGGTTCCGCAAAGTGGCCTAGACAACTTTAGCATGAGCGAAGCTAGAATGTCACCATGACCAAGCTCGCCGTGCCGCGCCGCCTGCCCTCCGAGGAGGTCAAGGATTCGATCCGGCAGCGCATCGCCGAAGGCGGCTGGCAGCCCGGCATGAAGCTGCCCTCGGAGCGCGAGCTGGTGCAGCAGTTCGGCTGCGCGCGCATGACGGTGCACCATGCGCTGCGCGAGCTCGAGGACGAAGGCCTGATCGAGCGCCGCCAGGGCTCGGGCTCGTACGTGGCGCAGCTGCACCCGATCTCCAACGTGCTGCAGGTGCGCGACATCCGCGACGAGATCGCCGAGCGCCGCCACGTGCACGCCACCCGGGTGTGCGGCGTGCAGCGCGAGAAGGCCGGCGCCGACATCGCCGCGGCCATGCGCCTGCGCAAGGGCGCCGTGGTCTTCCACGTTCGCCTCGTGCACCTGGAGAACGGCGTGCCCATCCAGCTGGAAGACCGGCACGTCAACCCGGCGCTCGCGCCCGACTTCATGACGCTCGACTTCACCCAGGTCACGCCCTCGCACGTGTTGTTCCAGCACGCGCCGCTGACCGAGGCCGAGCAGGTCGTCGAGGCGGTGCTGGCCGATGCCGAGCAGGCGAAGTGGCTCGACATTGCCGAGGGCAGCGCGCTGCTGATGGTGTCGCGGCGCACGGTGTCGCAAGGTGCGGTGGCCTCGGTGGCGCGCCTGTACCATCCGGGCTCACGCTATCGATTGATCGGCCGCTTTTCGGTCTGACCCCGGCCTGAACCGCCGCCCGACACCATGCAGACCCCCCACCAGCAAGCCCCGACCCGCGACCTCACCGATGCCGAGTTCGAGGAGCTCGACCAGTTGCTCGCGGCCACACCCGAGCCCTTCGAGCCGCTCGACGCGGTGATGCTCGACGGCTACCTGTGCGGCGTGCTCGTGCAGCCGGTGCTGATCGAAACCGAGGCCTGGCTGCCGCACGTCTTCGACTTCGATGGCCAGCCGCTGCCCGACGACGCCGACCCGGTCTGGCGCGAGCGCGTCACGGCGCTGATCGTGCGCCGCCATGCGGCGCTGAACCGCTCGATGACCGAGGACGGCTGGTTCGACCCGCTGATCCTCGAGCCCGACGACTTCAACCCGCCGCGCACCGACGACCCGGCGGCCAGCCTGAACCCGGTGTCTCAGTCGCTGATGCCCTGGGTGGCCGGTTTCCAGCATGCGATGGAGTCCTTCCCCGACCTGCTTGAGCTGCCCGACCCGGCGGTCGACATCGCGCTGGCCCGCCTGTACCGCCACCTGCCGGCGCAGACGGCCGAAGAGCGCGAAGTCGTCGCCACGCTCGACAAGGAGCACCCGCTGCCCACGCTGGACGACGCGATCGAAGACCTGATCGTCGTCGTCGCCGACCTCGACGACCTGACGCGCGATCTCCGCTACAAGGTCGAGACCGTCAAGCGCGAGGAGCCCAAGGTCGGCCGCAACGACCCCTGCCCGTGCGGCAGCGGCAAGAAGTTCAAGCAGTGCCACGGCAAGGCTTGAGCCGGCACGGCCTGCGCTGATGCGGATCCAGCTGCTCTCCGACCTGCACCTCGAGACCGAGTCCTTCGCGCCCGAGCCGAACCCGGTCGCCGAACTTCTGGTGCTCGGCGGTGACATCGACAGCACGTGGGGCGAACTCGAGCGCTTTCGCGACTGGCCGGTGCCGGTGCTGATGGTGGCCGGCAACCACGAGTTCGACGGCCGCGAGGTCGACGAGGCCTGGCCGGCGCTGCGCGAGCGCTGCGAGTCGCTGGGCATCGGTCTGCTCGAGCGCGAAAGCCGCGTCGTGCAGGATGCCGACGGCGCGCGCGTCCGCTTCGTCGCCACCGTGCGCTGGTGCGACTTCGACCTCTACGGCGAGGCCGGTCGCGCCACTGCGATGCGGGCCGCCGGCTACTACATGCGCATCATGCGCAGCACGCGCCGTGGCGTGGCCTTCGACCCCGAGGGCGTGCGCGAGGAAGCACTGGCCTGCCGCGACTGGCTGGCGGACGAACTGAAGAAGCCGCGTGGCGACTGGGATCGCACCGTGGTGCTCACGCATTTCGCGCCCAGCCTGCGCAGTGCCGACCCGCGCTACGGCGCGCAGCCCGGCACGGCAAGCTTCTGCAATGCCGACGACGCGCTGCTGCCGGGGGCCACCACCTGGATCCACGGCCACCTGCATTGCCGGCACGACTATCTCGTCGAGCATGCGCAGGGGCGCACGCGGGTGGTGTGCAATGCCCGCGGCCACGGCCGCAAGGGCGAGGCCGACGGGCACGATCCGTTGCGGATCTTCGAGGTCTAACGGCTGTGGGCGCGCCGCAGCGCGCTACTTCACCTCTTCGGCAATCTCGATCTTCAGCCCGCTGGCGCCCACCGCGACGGCCTTCGTGAAGCCCTGCAGGTCGCCCGGCTGCGCGATCGCGTTGCCCGACTTGCTGATGCGCGCGCCCACGATCACCTGCGTGGCGGTGGACAGGCGCATGGCCGGGTTCATCGCCATCGAGTCGTCGAGGGTGAAGGTGAGCGGCAGATCCTTCACCTGCTTGCGCAGGATGGCCAGCGGCACGCGCGGGCCCTCGACGGCGCGGGCAAAGACGAACAGCGTGTCTTCCGGCGAAGCCTTGGCCTTCAGCGCCGCGGCGATGTCCACCTGGCCGGCCAGCGAGGCAGCGGTGGCGGCCGCCGAAGTCGCCACCGGGCCCGACGCCGCTGCGGCGGCCGGCGGCAAACCGGCGCGCGAGCGCGCCTCGGCCACGCCGGACTGCAGGTTGCGTTCGAGTTCGCTGCCGGGTTCGGCCACCGCCACCGCGGCCGACCACAGCTGTGCCGCCTTGGGGAAGTCGCTGGCGTCGAAGGCGATGGTGCCGGCCAGCGCCAGCGCCTTCAGGTTCTTCGGGTCGAGTTCCAGCGCGCGGGCGATCAGCTGGGCTGGTTCGCCGGCGAGCTTGCGGCCGGCGGCCATCGCCACGGCGTCCGCCTGGTCGGCCAGCGCCTGGGCATCCTTCGGCTTCAGCGTGGACACGCGCTTGAACGCGGTCACCGCCTCCGGGTAGCGACCCAGCGCGCTGTAGCTGCGCCCGAGCATCGACCAGCCTTCGGCGTCGTCGGGCTGAGTCTTCATGCGCTGTTCGAGCTTGGCGACCATGTCCTCGATCTGGGCGGCCGCGCTGCCATGGCCCGCGCCGGCCTCGTCTTCGCTCTGCGCAACCGGAACGCCTCGCCAAGCCCCGGGCGTGCCGTACACCGCGTAGCCTGCGGCCGCGACCGCGAGCACGAACACGGACAGCCCGGCGAGCAGCCGCCGCGAGGGCCGCGCTGCGGCGGCAGCGGGAGCGGCCGGGATGGGCGCTGCAGCCGGTGTGCCAGACCCGGCGGTCGTCGATGCGCCGGAGTCCATGACCTGCGACACCAGCTCCTGTTCGAGCTTGGCGCGTGCGGACGCCGCCTGATCGGCTGGCAGGGTGCCCGATGCGGCCAGCTCGTCGAGCTGGCGCAACTGGCGCTTCAAATCTTCGATTCGTGCATTCATCGGTGCGGATGGTAAGGCCCGGCGTGATTGCGGGTTGTCAAGGACGGTGTCGGGCGCTGTGGGAGACTAGGATCGCACGCGAAAATTCCATCGGAGACGACCCACCATGAAGATCCTCATCGCCGTCGACGGCAGTTCGTACACCAAGCGCATGCTGGCCTACCTGGCCGCCCACGACGAGTGGCTCGGCGGTGGCCGCCACCAGTACACCGTCCTGAACACGGTGTCGCCGGTGCCGGCGCGCGCTGCAGCGGTGATCGACCGCGACACGCTCAAGTCCTACTACGCCGAGACCAGCGAAGCGGTGTTCAAGCCGATCCGCAGCTTCTTCAAGAAGCAGGGCATCGAAGCCGAATTCGTCGGCAAGGTCGGCCACGCGCCGGAGATCATCGCCAAGATGGCCGACGGCCAGGATTTCGATCTGTTGATGATGGGCTCGCACGGCCACGGCACGCTGGGCAATCTGGTGATGGGCTCGGTGACCACCAAGGTGCTGGCCTCCTGCAAGACGCCGGTGCTGCTGGTCCGCTGATCGCTCCGGTCGGCGTTCAGCGCCGCGACAGGCCGTCGAAGCAGGTGGACACGAGCAGCTCGATGATCTGCTCGTCGCTGTACTGGCCGGCCAGCTTGAGCAGGCCGAGCACCGGGTCGCAGGCGCGCGCAAACAGCGTGTACAGGATCACCTCCGGCGGCAGCGCGGGGTTCAGGTCCTTGTCTGCCTGCGCGGCGCCGATCCAGGCGCCGAGTCGATCGCTGACTTCCATCAGCCGATCCAGGTAGACCTTGTTGGTGGTCAGCGCGGCGCGCAGGCTGGAGTTCTGCGCCGGCAGCGAAGGCATCTCGCCGGCCAGCTGCACCTGCATGGTCCAGCGCGCCACCGCCTTGAGCTGATCCGCCGCGCGGGCCGGCTCCTTGGCCGCCAGGCTGTCGATGAAGGCCATCGCGCGGTCAAGGATGCGGATCATCGCCGCCGCGGCCAGCTCTTCCTTCGAGGTGAAGTGCTTGTACAGGCTCGCCTTGGCGATGCCCACATCGGCGGCCACTTCGTCGACCGTCATCAGGTCGAAGCCCTTCTCGGCCAGCAGCCGATTCACCGACGACACGATCGCGTCTTCGCGAGCGCGGAGCACCTGTTCACGGAACGACACCTTGGCCATGCCGCAATTCTAGGCGCGCCCGGCTGCATTCGTACGCCGGAGTCTCTGTGCGACTGAATAGTTATGCAAATAGACCACACAGTAATCAATGAATACTAAGTAGTTTAAATTGCGTCCAGTTGGTCTCGTGACGCAGTTCACGGATCGGCTCCCGGCAGCCTTGCGGCCGGCCTCTTATCACCTCGACTGGAGCAGTACACATGTTCGATTGGTTCAAGAGACTGGCGGCCCTGTCCGCCCTCGCCCTCGTGGCCGCCTGCGGTGGCGGTGACGACGATCCCCACCCCGGCAACATCGTCCAGGTGGCGCAGGCCGATGCACGTTTCAGCATCCTGGTCGAAGCCGTCGTCGCGGCCGACCTGGCCACGACGCTGTCGGGCCCCGGCCCGTTCACGGTGTTCGCGCCGACCAACGACGCCTTCGCCGCGCTGCTGACCGAGCTCGGCCTGAGCAAGGCGCAGCTGCTGGCCGACAAGCCGCTGCTCACCGCGGTGCTGCAGTACCACGTGCTGTCGGGCACGGTGCGCAAGGCCGCGGTGCCGCTGGGCGCCGCGATCACGCCGCTGGAAGGCGGCATCTTCAAGGTCGACAGCGTCGGCGCCGATTTGATCGTCACCGACGGGCGCAACCGGACCTCGAAGATCGTCGTCACCGACGTGGCGGCCGCCAACGGCGTGATCCATGCTATCGACAAGGTGCTGCTGCCGGCCGACAGGAACATCGTGCAGACCGCGGTGGCCAGCGCGCCGGAATTCAGCATCCTCGTCGAGGCCGTCACCGCCGCCGGTCTGGTGAACACGCTCAGCGGCCCCGGCCCGTTCACGCTGTTCGCGCCGACCGATGCCGCGTTCGCCGCACTGCTCGTGGAGCTCGGCGTCAGCAAGGCGCAGCTGCTGGCCGACACGGCCCTGCTGGACCAGGTGCTCAAGTACCACGTCGTGCCCGGCCGCGTGCTCAAGGCCGGTGTGCCGGTGGGCACGCCCATCGCCACCGTGCAAGGCGAGACCTTCAGCGTCAATGCCTCGCTGGCCATCACCGACCAGCGCGGCCGCACGGCCAACATCGTCGCCACCGACGTGCTGACCAGCAACGGCGTGATTCACGTCATCGACAAGGTGATCCTGCCCGCGCCCTGAGCGCGCGCAGCCTCATCCCATACCTCTCTCAACCAGGAAGTACTCACCATGAAGAAGATCATCGTTCTGTCCGCGCTTGCATTCGCCGCCCTGTCGGCCCAGGCCAAGGACATCGTCGACACCGCCGTGGCGGCCGGCAAGTTCAACACGCTGGCGGCTGCGTTGCAGGCCGCCGGACTGGTCGACACGCTGAAGGGACCCGGCCCGTTCACCGTGTTCGCGCCCACCGACGAAGCCTTCGCCAAGATCCCGAAGGCCGACCTCGATGCGCTGCTCAAGGACAAGGCCAAGCTCAGCGCCGTGCTCACCTACCACGTGGTCGCGGGCAAGGTGATGGCCAAGGACGTCAAGGCCGGCAAGGTGAAGACGGTGCAGGGCAGCGAGCTGACGCTGGGCACCACCGGCGGCGTGACGGTCGACGCGGCGAAGGTCATCCAGGCCGACATCGTGGCCGACAACGGCGTGATCCACGTGATCGACAGCGTCGTGCTGCCGAAGTGAACGCAGGCTAGTTCGCTAGCGCTTCGTTCGACGGCCGGCGCCCTCAGCGGGTGGCCGGCCGTTGTCCTTCTTGGCCGCGCTGCCCTCCACGGGCATGGGCAGGGTGTCCATGCTGGCGTCCAGGCCGAAGGCCGTGCCCATGTCGCCGTAGTCGGTGTCCTTGGCGGGCGCGGCCTTGCCGAAGCCCAGGGAAGACCACCATGGAACCGAAGACGACTTGCTCATGAGAACCCCGCTGGCTGACTGACCGGACATCCGATGACCGAATGATTCCAGTGTCTGCAGCGCCGTGCGGGCCGGTCCCGAGAACAACTGCACCGCTGCCGTGCATTTCGTGACGCGATGCTTCAGCGTGTGACAAAAGACGGATCCGTCGTCAGTCGCGCACCACACCGGCTCGGCCGGCTTCGACCTGGAAGCGCGCCTGCGAATGCAGCCGGGCGTCGGCCTGCGCCGGAAACGGCGTGGCGCGGAAGTCGCACGAAGCACCGCCGGGCGTGAGTTCGATCAGCGCATAGCCGCGCTCGTCGCTGCGCGCATGCACGAGGTCGGGGTTGCTCGCGCGGATCGCCGCCATCACCGCCTCCGACAGACCGCGGCTCGTGACCGAGCTGCCGACGAACTCGGTGGCCACCACCGGCGATCGCGGGTCGTCCGGCCGCAGCCGCAGGTTGGCGGCCACGTGGCGGTGCACGTCGCCGCCCAGGCAGAGCACGTCGCGCAGGCCCGGTGTGGCGACGGCGTCGAGCAAGCGCTCGCGCGAGCGGGGGTAGCCGTCCCAGCCGTCGGTGTGCACGCGCCGCCCGGTCGGCAGGTCGATACCGCCGGGCGCGATCTGGCTGGACTGCCCGATCAGCTTCCACTGCCGTGTGCTCGAGACCAGCCCCTGCGCGAGCCAGCGCTCCTGCGCGGCGCCGAGCATCGTGCGCGAGGCATCGCCCAAGGAGTCGCAATCGGACAGCACCCGCCCGCCGCCCTGACCGGGCGGGCTGCAGGCCTGCACGCTGCGGTACTGCCGGTTGTCCAGCGTCCACAGCTCTGCCAGCCGGCCCCAGCGGTGCTGCTGGTGGATGCGCATCGCCGCGCCCTGCGGTGCCATCGACGGCGCCAGCGGCAGGTGTTCGAAGTAGGCCTTGTAGGCGGCGGCGCGGCGGCGCAGGAAGCCCTCGCGGTCCAGCCCGCTCGGGCTGGCCTCGCCGGCGTAGTCGTTCTCGACCTCGTGGTCGTCCCAGGTCAGCAACCAGGGATGCGCGGCGTGCGCGGCACGCAGGTCGGCGTCGAGCTTGTAGGTGGCGTGGCGCGCCCGGTAGGCCGCCAGCGTCTGCGGGATCGGGCCTTCGTGCGCACGCACCCGGTAGCGGGCGTTGCTCGACTCGTAGATGTAGTCGCCGACGAACAGCACCAGGTCGATATCGCGCGAGGCGATCTCGCGGTGCGCGGCGAACCAGCCCTGCTCGTAGTGCTGGCAGGAGGCCAGCGCGATACGCAGGCGCTGCACCGGCTCGTCGTCGGCCGGCGCCGTGCGCGTGCGGCCGATCGGGCTGACGGCATCGCCGGCGATGAAGCGGTAGTACCAGGTGCGGCCGGGGGCCAGGCCGTCCACCTCGACGTGCACGCTGTGGCCGTGTTCGGGCCGTGCCGTGAAGTCGCCCTGGCGCAGGCCGGTGGCGAATCGTTCGTCCTCGGCCAGCTCCCAGCGCACCGCGAGCGGCGTGCCCGGCATGCCGCCCAACGGGTCGTGTGGTCGCGGGGCCAGGCGCGTCCACAGCAGCACCGCGCCGGGCCGCGGCATCCCGCTGGCCACACCGAGCGTGAAGGGGTAGTCCAGGTTCGCAGGCCAGCGTGTGGCGGCGGTCTGCGCGCGCGTGGCAGCGTCGAACAGGCTGCCCAGCGCCGCGGCGGCGGCTTGGCGGCTGAGCTTGCGGAGCAGGTTGCGTCGATCCATGTCAGGCGCGGATTGTGAGGGCAGCACGGCACGCGCCTACAATCGCGCCCCCTCGCGTCTGCCGATCCGCCCGCCCCACCGCACCATGTACTGCGCCATCGACTTCGGCACTTCCAACTCCGCTGTCGCAGTGCCCGACGCGACGGTGGGCATGCGCTTGGTCGAGCTCGAGCCCGGCCAGCGCACCATGCCCACGGCCGTCTTCTACTTCGTCGACGGCCCCGAGCACGACGGCCCGCCGCGCGCCTTCGGCCGCGCCGCCGTGGCCGCCTACGTCGACGGCCTGGACGGCCGGCTGATGCGTTCCATGAAGAGCATCCTCGGCAGCAGCCTGATCGACCAGACCACCGACGTGGGCGGCGGCCGCGGCGTGAAGTACCTCGATATCGTCGCCGGCTACCTGCGCCACCTGAAGCGCTGCGCCGAGGCCGATGCGGGCCAGGCGATCGACCGCGTGGTGCTGGGCCGGCCGGTGTTCTTCGTCGACGAGGATCCGGCGCGTGATGCGCAGGCGCAGGCGGCGCTCGAATCGGCAGCGCGCCAGATCGGCTTTCGCGACATCCACTTCCAGTACGAGCCGATCGCCGCGGCCTTCGACTACGAGCAAAGCGTGCAGGCCGAGCAGGTCGTGCTGGTGGCCGACATCGGCGGCGGCACCTCGGACTTCTCCATCGTGCGCGTCGGCCCGCAGCGCGCGGCGAAGCTCGAGCGCAAGGGCGACATCCTCGCCAACCACGGCGTGCACATCGCCGGCACCGACTTCGACCGCCGTGTCGAGCTCGCTGCCATCCTGCCTGAGTTCGGCTACGGCGCCTTCGGGCCCAGCGTGGCCGGTGCGCCGCCGCGCGAGGTGCCCAGCGGCGTGTACTTCGACCTGGCCACCTGGCACCTGATCAACACCGTCTACAACCCGGCGCGCGTGGCCGAACTGCGCAGCATGCGCGGCTACTACGCCGAGCCTCGCCACCACGAGCGGCTGATGACCGTGGTCACCGAGCGGCTCGGCCACGAATTGGCCGCACGTGCCGAGGGCGCCAAGATCGCCGTGGCCGACGGTGGCAGCACGCGCATCGACCTGTCGCACGTGGAGAACCGCTTCGCCGTCGAGCTCGGCGAGGCGCAGGCGCTGCAGGCGCTGGATGCCGATATCGAGAAGATCATCGCGGCCGCGCGCGAGACGGCGCGGCAGGCCGGGCTGAAGGCCGACGCCATCGACGCGCTCTATTTCACCGGTGGCTCCACCGGCCTGCGCTTGCTCGCGCAGCGCATTGCCGCGGCCTTCCCGAAGGCGCGCGTCGTGCGCGGCGACCGCTTCGCCAGCGTGGCCACCGGCCTGGGCGTTTTCGCGCAGCGCTGGTACGGGCGCGCCGGGGCGTGATCCGGATGGATCAGACCGCGCGCGGCGGCGGTGTCGCCTGCGCACGCCGCCACGTCGCCGGCGGCAGCCCGGTGGCGCGCTTGAAGGCGCGCGTGAAGGCAGCCTCCGACTCGTAGCCCACCTCCAGCGCGATCGCCGCCACGCCGGCATGGCTGCTGCGCAACTGATTGGCGGCGAGCTGCATGCGCCACTGCGTCAGGTACTGCATCGGCGGCTGGCCGACGAAGCGCACGAAACGCTCGTGCAGTGCCGAGCGCGACAGCCCCGCCTCGCGGCCCAGCTCTTCCAGCGTCCAGTCGCGCGCCGGCGCCGCGTGGATCGCGCCGAGCGCCTTGCCGACATGCCGGTCGCGCAGGCCGGCGAGCCAGCCCGAGGCGTCGTCGGGCAGCTGCTCGAGGTAGCGGCGCGCCGCGTCGACGAACACCATCTCGCTGGCACGCTCCAGCACTGCCTCGCTGCCGGGGCGCCGCTCTTGCGACTCCGTTACCGCCTGGTGGAGCACGTCACGCACCCAGTGGCCCACGCCGCTGGCCGCCAGGTGCATCAGCCGCGGCAGCGCCGCGATGAGCGGATTGAAGGGCCGCAGGTCGCACCCGACGAAGCCGCAGACGACGATGTTGCTCGCCTCTTCCACCGGCACCGGCGCGCCGGGGTGAAGCACGCCGCCGTGGTAAGCCACCGCGATCGGCTTGGGCTCGTCACGCGTGGCGAACACCCAGTCGGCATTGTCGGCCGAGGCGCGCATGCCCGGCGCGCGTGACATCACGTGCGCATCGCCGTGCGGGAACATGACGATGTCGCCCGCCGACAGGCGCACCGGCGAGACGCCGTCGGTCGCTGCCCAGCCGTCGCCCTTGGCCATCAGATGGTAGGCGAGCACGTGCTCGGCGCCGGGCATCACGGCGCCGGCGATGTCGCGCGCCGCAGGGGCCTCGGCCACCCAGTCGTCGCTGCAGCTCACGTAGTAGAAGACCGCGCCGCGCAATCGCACGCTGCGCAGCACGTCGGACAAGGGGTCGTGGGACATGGGTGGACGATCGGTCAAGCGCGGCGGACGGGCGAGCAATCAGCGTGGTGAAGCAGGGCGCGATCCGGACGGGGGAGCAAATCTGCACGACGCCGCGCACGGCGTCAATGCGTCTCCCTTCGAAGAATGCGGGGCATCGGCGTGACGCAGCGCAGTCGCGCCGACCCCTCGAACCCACCGTCTTCTTCGGAGCCACCCCATGAACCCCGTCATCGAACACCCGACCCAGGCGATCCCCTTCGACGCCATCAAGCAACGCCAGCAGGCCACCTGGGCCAGCGGCGACTTCGCCGTCATCGGCACCACGCTGCAGATCGTCGGCGAACAACTCGCCGAGAGCATCGACCTGCGCGCCGGCGAGCGCGTCATCGACATCGCGGCCGGCAACGGCAACGCCACGCTGGCCGCGGCGCGCCGTTTCGCCCGGGTCACCTCCACCGACTACGTGCCCGCGCTGCTCGAACGCGGCGCCGCGCGTGCCCGCGCCGAGGGCCTGGAGATCGAATTCGTCGAGGCGGATGCCGAGGCGCTGCCCTTCGAGGACGCGTCCTTCGACGTCGCGCTCTCGACTTTCGGCGCGATGTTCACGCCGCAGCACGAGCTCCCCGCGCAGGAGATGCTGCGCGTGGTGCGCCCCGGCGGCCGCATCGGCCTGGCCAACTGGACGCCCGACGGCTTCATCGGCGAGCTGTTCAAGGTGATCGGCGCCTGCCTGCCGCCGCCCGCGGGACTGAAGTCGCCGGCGCTGTGGGGCACCGAGCCGCACATGGTCGAGCTGTTCGGCGCGCGTGCCGCCGACATTCGCTGCGTGCGGCGCGATTTCCAGTTCCGCTACGCCTCGCCGGCGCACTGGCTGCAGGTGTTCCGCGACTACTACGGCCCCACGCACAAGGCCTTCGCTGCGCTCGACGCGCCGGCCCAGGCCCGGCTGGCCGACGACATCACCGCGCTGCTGATGCGGCGCAACCGCGGCGGCTCGCATTCGCTGGTGGTGCCCGGCGAGTACCTCGAAGTCGTCGTGCGTGTGCGCTGAAACCCGAATCAGGAGACCGTCATGAAAATCACATTCCCCAAGATGGCCTTTGCGGCCCTGTTGTCGATGTTAGGCGCGGCGCATGCCGACGTCGTCACCGACTGGAACGACAAGGCCAACGAGATCGTCGCCAAGGTCGGCCCCGGCGCCGCCGGCCACCGCCTGATGGCGGTGGTGCAGGGCGCGGTGCTCGACGCGGTGAACGGCAGCGGGCCGCGCGCGCCCGTCGAGGCGGCGGTGGCCGCGGCCAACCGCGCCACGCTGTCGGCACTGGTGCCCGCCGAGAAGGCGGCCGTCGAGGCGGCCTACCAGCGCGCCGTCGAGGCCGTGCCGGAGGGCGAGGCGAAGGCCCGCGCCATCGCTGCCGGCGAACGTGCCGCGGCCCAGTGGCTGGCGCGTTTGGCGGCTGACGGCGCCAACGCGCCCGACCGCTACCACTGGAACGCCAGCCCCGGCCGCTACGTGCCCACGGTGACGCCGGCGGCGGCGAACTGGCCCCATCGCAAGCCCTGGGTGATGGACAAGGCCAGCCAGTTCCGCCCCGCGCCTCCGCCCGAACTGGGCAGCGAGACCTGGGCGCGCGACCTGCAGGAGGTGCGCACGTACGGCGAGAAGGGAAGCAAGCTGCGCACGCCGCAGCAGACCGAGATCGCGCGCTTCTGGGAGGAAACGCGGCCGCTGGTGTACTTCCCGCTGCTGCGCTCGGTGGCTGCGTTGCCGGGCCGCACGGTGGCGCAGAACGCGCGCCTGTACGCCGCCTCGGCGCTGGCCAGCGACGACGCGCTGATCGCCGTGTTCGACGCCAAGTACCACTACCAGTTCTGGCGGCCCATCACGGCCGCGCGCAGCAGCCACGCGGCCGGCGGCACGACGGTGGAGGGTGACCCGGGCTGGACGCCGCTGATCCCCACGCCGATGCATCCGGAGTACCCCTGCGCGCACTGCGTGATCGCCGGCGCGGTGGGTGCGGTCATCGAGGCCGAGCTGCGCGGTGCGAAATCGCCGCTGCTGCGCACGAGCAGCCCGACGGCGCCTGGCGTGGTGCGCGAGTGGAAGAGCGCGGCCGAGATGGTCGAGGAAGTGAAGACGGCGCGCATCCATGACGGCGTGCACTATCGGAACTCGACGCAGGTCGGTGCCGAGATGGGCGCGGCGGTGGGCCGGCTGGTGCAGCAGCGACTCGCGGCGGCGGCCTCGCTCTGATCCATTCACAGGAGACCCACGATGCCCACCACGCTGACGATCCGCCCCGCGCGGCCCGAGGAGTTCGAGCCGCTCGGCCGGCTGACCGTGGCGGTGTATGCCGCCCTGCCAGGCTTCCCGACCCCGGCGCAGCAGCCGGGCTACTACGAGATGCTGGCGGGCATCGGCCGCTTCGCCGAGCGGCCCGGTGCCTGCCTGCTGGTGGCGCACAGCGCGCAGGGCGAACTGGCCGGCGGCGTCGTCTACTTCGGCGACATGGCCGAGTACGGCGCGGGCGGCATTGCCGCGTCGCAGCGCGACGCCGCCGGCATCCGGCTGCTCGCGGTGGCGCCGGCGCACCGCGGCCTCGGTGCGGGCCGCGCACTGACGCAGGCCTGCATCGAGCGGGCGCGCGCCGAGGGACGCAGCGAGGTGATCCTGCACACCACACGGGCGATGCAGCGGGCCTGGGCGCTGTACGAGGCGATGGGATTCCTGCGCTCGGCTGATCTCGATTTCGAGCAGCAGAGCCTGCCCGTGTACGGCTTCCGGATGAGCCTGGGCTGAGGCGCACTTCGTTTCCGGTGCGGGCTGTGCTGGAATGCGTGCTCCCTTGCCCTCGGAGTTCCGCATGCCCCGCCCGACCCTGCGCTGCCTCGCCGCCGCCGCCACCTTCGCCGCGGCGGCCGCGGCCCACGCCCAGGCCGAAGACACGATGGTGCGCGCCATCCTTTCCGACATCTCGGCGCAGCGCATCGAGCAGCGCATCCGCACGCTCGTCGCCTTCGAGACGCGGCACACGCAGTCGGAGACCGTGTCCGACACGCGCGGCATCGGCGCCGCGCGGCGCTGGATCGAGCGCGAGCTGCGCGAATGTTCGCGCGCCACCGGCGGGGCGCTGCAGGTGCAGATGCGCAGCCATGTCGAGCCGGCCGGCCGGCGGCTGTCGCAGCCCACCGAGATCGTCAATGTGGTGGCGACGCTGCCCGGCGCTTCGGCCGCCGCGGGGCGCGAGCGCGTGCTGGTCGTCAGCGGCCACTACGACTCGCGCAACACGGATGTCAACGATGCGGCCGGCATCGCGCCCGGCGCCAACGACGACGCCTCGGGCACCGCGGTGGTGATGGAACTGGCCTGCGCGATGGCGAAACACCGCTTCGACGCCACGCTCGTCTTCATGGCCGTGGCCGGCGAGGAGCAGGGCCTGCTCGGCGCGGCGCAGATGGCGCGCGATGCGCGCCGCGACGGCGTGGGCATCGAGGCGATGATCACCAACGACATCGTCGGCAGCCCGCGCGGCGACTTCGGCCAGCACGACCCGAAGCGGCTGCGCCTGTTCGCCGACGGTTTCGATCCGCTGCTGCGAATGCTCGTCGCGTCGCAGGGCAACGCGGCGCCGAGCGAGGAGGAGGCGCGCCGCATGGCCAGCGCGCGCGAGACGCTGCAGGCGCTCGCGCTGGCCGGTGGCGGCGAGGACCTGCCCACGCACCAGCTCGGCCGCCACCTGAAGGCAGCCGGCGAGCGCTACCTCCCCGGCTTCCAGGTGCAGCTGATCCAGCGGCGCGACCGCTACCTGCGCGGCGGCGACCACCTGCCGTTTCTCGAACGCGGCTATGCGGCGGTGCGCTTCACCGAGCCCTTCGAGAACTTCCGCCACCAGCACCAGAACGTGCGTGTCGAGAACGGCGTGGCCTACGGCGATCTGCCCGAGCACGTGGACATGGCCTACGTGGCCGACGTGACGCGCGTGAACGCCGCCGGCCTGGCCACGCTCGCGCTGGCCCCGCCGCCGCCGCGCAACGTGAAGCTGGACGCCACCGAACTGACCAACAGCAGCACGCTGCAATGGGACGTGGATCCCGCCGTGGCCGGCTACCGCATCGTCTGGCGCGCCACCGACTCGGCGACCTGGCAGCAGTCGCGCGAGGTCGGGCGTGTGGGCCGCGCGACGCTGGACGACATCAGCAAAGACAACGTGATCTTCGGCGTGATGGCGGTGTCGGCGCGCGGCCACGCCAGCCTGGCCGCCTACCCCTTGCCGCTGGTGCGGCGTTGAGCACTACGCCGCGAGGTCGAACAGGCTGGTTGCCTCGAGGTCGAGCACCTCGCTGCCCTTCGCATTGAAGAGCTGCCAGCGCCAGCGCAGGATGCCCAGCGCACTCTGGCCCTTGGAGCGGCGCACCTCGACGACCGTGGCCCGCACCGTGAGGCGGTCGCCCGGGCGCACAGGGTGCGGCCACTTCACGTAGGCGAGGCCGGGTGAGGCGAAGGACTCGCTGCCGGCCAGCGCTGCATCGGCCACCAGCCGCATCGCGATGCCGCAGGTGTGCCAGCCGCTGGCGATCAGGCCTTCGAAACGCCCGCCCTTCGCGGCCTGCGCATCGGTGTGGAACCACTGCGGGTCGTAGGCGGTGGCGAAGCGCACGATCTCCTCTTCGCTCACCTCGTAGGGGCCGGCCTCGATGACCTGCCCGACATGGAACTCTGCGAACTTCATCAGTGACCGTGAGAATGGCGGCGCAGCCAGGGGCTGACGCGATAACGCTCGCCGCGGTACTCGGCATCGAGCGCACGAAGCACGCCGACCACGCCGTCCACGCTCCAGTCCGCGAGCCACTCGAAGGGGCCGGCCGGGTAGTTGACGCCGAGCTTCATCGCCGCATCGGCGCCGGCGGTGTCGCACACGCCTTGCAGCACGGCGTCGGCGCCTTCGTTGATCAGCATCGCGATCGTGCGCGCCACCACCAGGCCCGGCGCATCGGCCAGCGGCAGCGGCGTGAAGCCCAGCGCGGCGAGCCAGGCGCCGGCCTGCGTGCGCCAGGCCGCACGCGCGCCCGGCGCGACGGCATAGGCGAGCGCCGTGCCCGGTGCGATCGGCTGGACGAGCGGCCGGTCGAAGACGGCGATGTCCGCCACGCCGAGGTCGCGCGACAGCTGCTGCGCGGTGCGCCCGTCGGTGAGCGCGAGCCGGGCGCCGTCGATGGTCAGGCCGATCCAGGGGCTGGCCAGATCGCGTGCCGGCCCCCAGCCCTGTGGCGCCAGTGCGGCAATGGCCGCGTGTTCGAGGTGGTCGGCGACCGGCCCGATGCCGTGCACCGTGACCTGGTGCGCCGTGGCCGGCGCGTCGTGCATGGCCACCGGCAAGGGTGCCGGGCCATTGCTGCCGGCCTCGTAGCGATAGAAGCCACGGCCGCTCTTGCGGCCGAACAGGCCGCCGGCGACCATCTCGCGCTGCACCAGTGAGGGCAGGTAGCGCTTGTCGAAGAAGTTGGCTTCGTAGACGGAGTTCGTCACGGCGAAGTTGGTGTCGTGGCCGATCAGGTCCATCAGCTCGCAGGGCCCCATGCGAAAGCCTGCAGCCTTGAGGCAGGCGTCGAGCACCTGCGGCGTGGCTGCTTGCTCCAAAAGCAGCGCCAGCGTCTCCGCGTAGTAAGGCCTAGCGATCCGATTGACGATGAACCCCGGCGTGCTCTTCGCATGCACCGGCACCTTGCCCCAGACCTTGCTCAACTCGAAGATGGCGTCCGCGACCGGCGCATCGGTCTGCAGCCCGCTGACCACCTCGACCAGCTTCATCAGCGGCACCGGGTTGAAGAAGTGCATGCCGACCAGCCGGCCGGGGTGCTGCAGGCCGTTGGCGATGGCGGTGACGCTGATCGACGAGGTGTTCGTCGCCAGCACCGCACCCGGCGCGACGATGCCTTCGAGTTCGTTGAACAGGCTGCGCTTGGCCTCCAATTGCTCGACGATGGCCTCGACCACCAGGGCGCTGTCGCGCGCCTGCGCCAGCGAGTTGATCGCTGCGGTTCGGGCCATCGCGGCGCGCGCGGCCTCGGCGTCGAGCCGGCCCTTGTCGACCAGCGACTTCAGCGTCGCGGCGAGCTTGTCCAGCGCCTGGCTGGCCGCGCCCTCGCGCATGTCGAACAGCTTCACCGGGTGGCCGGCCAATGCCGCCACCTGCACGATGCCGATGCCCATGATGCCGGCGCCCACCACCAGCACGGGGGCGCTGCGAAGATCGATCG
Organism: Rhizobacter sp. AJA081-3; assembly: GCF_017795745.1. Taxonomy (GTDB): domain Bacteria; phylum Pseudomonadota; class Gammaproteobacteria; order Burkholderiales; family Burkholderiaceae_C; genus Piscinibacter. Next base: position 5,117,750 of record NZ_CP059067.1, read on the forward strand.
TCATGCTCAGTAGGTCTCCAGGTGAAGCCGGCCTTCACGCTTGAGCGTCGCGCCGACGGTGTCCCAGTCCATCCCGGCCCCGCGTGCGATGTCGCGCAGCGTGGCGACCACGCCCTCTTCCATCGCCTTCAGCCCGCACACATAGAAGCAGGCGTTCGGGTCGGCGAGCAGCGCGGCGAGGTCGGCGGCGCGCTCGGCCATCGTATGCTGCACGTAGCGCTTGGGCTGACCCTGGGTGCGCGAGAAGGCGAAGTTGATGTCGATGAAATCCTTCGGCAGGTTCTGCAGCGGGCCGAAGTAGGGCAGCTCCTCCTTCGTGCGCGCGCCGAAGAAGAGCATCAGCTTGCCGCCCTCGAACTTGCCCGACTGGCGCAGCCGCCGGCGCCACTCGGTCATCGCCCGCATCGGCGCGCTGCCGGTGCCGGTGCAGATCATCACGAGGTGGCTCTTCGGGTGGTTGGGCATCAGGAAGGTGGTGCCGAACGGCCCGATCACCTGCACGGTGTCGCCCACCTTCAGGTCGCACATGTAGTTGCTGGCCACGCCGCGCACCGGCTGGCCTTGGTGGTCCTCGAGCACGCGCTTGATGGTCAGCGACAGGTTGTTGTAGCCAGGCCGTTCGCCGTTGCGCGGGCTGGCGATGCTGTACTGGCGTGCATGGTGCGGCCGGCCACCGGCATCGGTGCCCGGCGGCACGATGCCGATGCTCTGGCCTTCCAACACCGGGAAGGGCATGGTGCCGAAGTCGAGCACCACATGGTGCGTGTCGTACTCGCGGCCGACCTCGGTGACACGCACGTTGCCGGTCACCGTGGCGGTGACGCTCTTCTCCGCCGCCTTCGGGCCATAGAGGTTGACGTAGGCGTGCGCCGCCGACCAGGGCGGCAGCGTCGCGTTGTACTGCGCGCTGTTGAAGGCGGCCTCGCTGCCAGTCGTGGCGCTCGCACTCGCGGACGCGGCCGCCGGCTCGGCGACGGGCATGGCATCGGCGGCGACGCCGGATTCGGCCATCTGCTCGGGCGAGAGCTCGGCCGGCAGTTCGTCCCAGCCCAGCTGCTCGGCCAGGCCGTAGGCCTTGATCCGTGGCAGGGTGCGCCAGTTGTCGATGCTGCCGGTCGGGCAGGGCGGGATGCAGGCCATGCAGAAGTTGCACTTGTCCGCATCGACCACGTAGTTGCGCGAATCGTGCGTGATCGCCTGCACCGGGCAGGTCGCCTCGCAGGTGTTGCAGCGGATGCAGATCTCGGGGTCGATCAGGTGCTGCTTGATGACCGCGGCGTCGGCCATGTCCATGCTTGTCTCCTCGTCGAGAGCGCTAGTGTCGCAACCAAGCGAACGCCGCGGAACCGGCTTGGCCGGGCCGCTGGCGTTGCCCCCTTGAGGGGGAGCGGCGAAGCCGCTACGGGGGTGGGTCAGCCGAATCGAATGTATTCGAAGTCCACCGGCTGGCGGTTGATGCCCATGACCGGCGGGGCGATCCAGTTGGCGAACTGGCCCGGCTCGACGACGCGGCCCATCAGGCTGGCCACGAAGGCGCGGTCGCTGCCGCTGGGCAGCCAGTCGTCGACCTTGGCGTTCCATTCGGCTTCGCTGACCACCTGGCCTTCGGGCGACACCTTCACGCCCGACAGCGCACCGATGCTGCGGTGGAAGGCCTTGTGCGGCGTCTTCAGGCGGAACGGGATGCCGGCTTTCTCGATCACCTTGTTCCAGCGCTCCACGCCGGCACGCGAGTCGGCGATGTAGTCGTCGCGCAGCACTTCGTTGAGCGCGTTGAGCATCGGCACCTCGCGCTCGACCAGCTTGCCGCCCACGGCCTGCAGCACCTTGTAGGTCTGGCCGCGCAGCTGGTGGTCGTCGACGCGCTTGCCTTCCTCGTAGCGGCCCTTCAACCCGGTCGAGTAGAAGGTCGCGGCGTTGCTCGACTCGTCGGCGCCGAACAGGTCGATCGTCACCGAGAAGTGGAAGTTCAGGTAACGCTGCAGCGTCGGCAGGTCGATCACGCCGGCTTCGCGCAGCTTCTTCGGGTCATCCGTCTTCAGCTCGTTCATCGCCGCGCAGGTGCGCTGGATGACGCGGCTGATGCCCGACTCGCCGACGAACATGTGGTGCGCTTCTTCGGTCAGCATGAACTTGGTCGTGCGGGCCAGCGGGTCGAAGCTCGACTCGGCCAGCGCGCACAGCTGGAACTTGCCGTCGCGGTCGGTGAAGTAGGTGAACATGAAGAACGACAGCCAGTCCGGCGTCTGTTCGTTGAACGCCTGCAGGATGCGCGGGTTGTCCTGGTTGCCGCTGCGGCGTTCGAGCAGGGCCTCGCCTTCCTCGCGGCCGTCGCGACCGAAGTACTTGTGCAGCAGGTAGACCATCGCCCACAGGTGGCGGCCCTCTTCCACGTTCACCTGGAACAGGTTGCGCAGGTCGTACTGGCTCGGGCAGGTCAGGCCCAGGTGGCGCTGCTGCTCCACGCTCGCCGGCTCGGTGTCGCCCTGCGTGACGATGATGCGGCGCAGGTTGGCGCGGTATTCCCCGGGCACGTCCTGCCAGGCGTCTTCGCCCTTGTGGTCGCCGAAGTGGATCTTGCGGTCCTTCTCGCCCGGGTTCAGGAAGATGCCCCAGCGGTAGTCGGGCATCTTCACGTGGCCGAACTGCGCCCAGCCCTGCGGATCGACGCTGACCGCGGTGCGCAGGTAGACGTCGAAGTTCTGCGAGCCGTCCGGGCCCATGTCGTCCCACCAGGCCAGGTAGTTCGGCTGCCACTGCTCGAGCGCGCGCTGCAGCGTGCGGTCCTCGCTCAGGTTGACGTTGTTCGGGATCTTGTCGCTGTAGCTGATCGTGCTCATGTCTGCTCCGTCGTGATTCGTGTCGTGCGCGGCTTAGACGCGGTTCCAGTCGAAGGCGGCCTTGTCGCCCTTGCCGTAGACCTTGAGGGCACCCTTTTCGCCGACGGCGTTGGGGCGCTGGAAGATCCAGTTCTGCCAGGCGGTGAGCCGGCCGAAGACGCGGGTGAACATGTTCTCCGGGCCGTTGAAGCGCAGGTTGGCTTCCATGCCGGTCAGCGCGTCGGGGCTCATCGAGACACGCTCCTCGATGGCGATGCGCGTCTCGTCGGCCCAGTCGATGTCGTCGGGGTTGCTCGTCACCAGGCCGATGGCGAAGGCGGCGTCGGCATCGAGCGGCTTGCCGGCCTGGGCGCGCACGGCGTCGAGTGCGGGCTGCTCGGCGTAGAAGCGGCGCTCCAGGCGGCTCTGGCCGGTGACCATCGGGAACAGGCCGAAGTTCGTGTCGCCCACGGTGATCTTCGGTGCCTTGGCCTCGTCATCGGGCAGGGCGAGGTGGTAGCTGCGATCGCAGGCCAGCGCCAGCTCGAGGAAGCTGCCGGCGAAGCAGGAGCCCGGCTCGATCAGCGCGAACAGCGAACGCGAGGACACGTCCAGGCGGCTGAAGGTGCGGCGCAGCAGGCCGATCGTCTCGCGCACCAGCCAGTGTTTCTGGTTCGCCATCAGCGTGGCATCCATCGCCAGCACCTGCGCGGCGTCGCCCTGCGTCTTGATCAGCCACAGCCCGATGTCGAGCTCGTTGGTGCGCATCGACAGGATCGCGTCTTCCAGCTCGCGGGCCATCGCCAGCGGGTACCAGTCGGCGCCGGCGGCCTCGATGCCGGCCACGTCGCCCGGCTGCGCGCCGGTGGGCGCCTTCACGGTGAAGACGGCGGTGCGCTTGGCGCGGTCGATCTCGACCGTCACGTTTTTGTAGCGCAATGCATTGGCTTCGATGGTGCGGGCCAGCGGTGCCAGCTTCACGCCCTTGCCGTCGGCGGGGCGATCGCTCTGCGCGGCCAGTTCGAGCGCGCGTTCCTGCACCTTGGCGGCGAACTGCTGCGGCTTGGCGATCGCGTCGACAAGGCGCCAGTCCTTCGCCTTCTGGCCGCGCACGCCTTCGGTGGTCGTGCAGAAGATGTCTGCGAGGTCGTGGCGCACGTGCCTTTTGTCGGTCACGCGGGTCAGCCCGCCGGTGCCGGGCAGCACGCCCAGCAGCGGCACTTCGGGCAGGCTCACCGCGCTGCTGCGGTCGTCGACCAGGATGATTTCGTCGCAGGCCAGGGCGAGCTCGTAGCCGCCGCCGGCGCAGGCGCCGTTCACGGCGGCGAGGAACTTCAGGCCGCTGTGCTTGGAGGAGTCTTCCAGGCCGTTGCGCGTCTCGTTGGTGAACTTGCAGAAGTTCACCTTCCAGGCGTGGCTGCTGACACCCAGCATGAAGATGTTGGCGCCGGAGCAGAACACCTTTTCCTTGGCGCTGGTCATGACCACCGTGCGCACCTCGGGGTGCTCGAAGCGGATGCGGTTGATGGCGTCGTTCAGCTCGATGTCGACGCCGAGGTCGTAGCTGTTCAGCTTGAGCTTGTAGCCGGGGCGCAGGCCGCCGTTCTCGTCGAAATCGGCGGCCAGCGTGGCCACCGGGCCCTCGAACTTGAGCTTCCAGTGACGGTACTGGTCGGGGGCGGTCTGGTATTCGACGCGAAGGTCTTGGGTCACAGCGGTCTCCTGGTCAGGCTGCGGCGAGCGACACGGATGGCCCACACACTGATGAGCATCATAGTGCACGAACTTTCGTCCGTCAAGCAACCTCATGCATTTTTATGCATGATATTTCAGGACGGCAGTTCGAGCGCCTTTCGCACCAGGGATCTCAGGGCCACGAAGGTCGGTTGCAGTTCCTGCGCGCTGGTGTCCAGCTGGAACTCGGCCTTCGAATAGAAGGCGGCGCGGCCGGCGAGGATGGACTTGAGGTCGTCCATCGCCTCGCGGCTGGCCGCCATCGGGCGTGTGTCGCCCTGGGCGACGACGCGCTTCATGTGGTCTTCCGGCTCGGCCTGCAGCCACACGGTGGTGCAGTGCTGCAGCAGCAGGTTGAAGTTGGCCGGGTCGGAGACGATGCCGCCCGGCGTGGCGATCACCGCCTCGGGGTAGATCTGGATCGATTCCTCGAGCGCGCGGCGCTCGTAGCGGCGGTAGGCGTTCTGGCCGTACAGCGCCTGGATCTCGCTGATGCTGCAGCCGGCGAACTTCTCGATCTCGCGGCTCAGTTCGACGAAGGGGAAGCCCAGGTCCTCGGCCAGCATCGCACCCAGCGTGGACTTGCCGGCGCCGCGCAGACCGATCAGCGCCACCTGCGTGCTGCGCTGGCGGCCGTGGCTGGCATTGGCGCCGCCGGTGCCGAGCAACTCGCCGACCGCCACTCGCACGCGGTGCAGCGTGGCCTCGTCGCGGTTCTCCAGCAGCTCACGCAGCATCAGCCACTCGGGCGAGGTGGTGGTGACGTCGCCGAGCAGCTCGGCCAGCGAGCATTGCAGCGCACGGGCCACGTCCAGCAGCACCAGGATGGAGGCGTTGCCGACGCCGTATTCGAGGTTGGCCAGGTGCCGCTCGGACACGTCGGCGGCGGCGGCCAGCGCCTTGCGCGTCATGCCGCGGCGCGAGCGCAGGGCGCGGGCGCGCTCGCCCAGCGCCACCAGGAAGGGGTTCTTCGCCTCTTCTTCTTCGCCCGGTGCATCCTCCCCCGGGACAAACCCGGGAGCCTGCATTATAGTGCTTGACATGGTGGGATCCGCGCCCTAAAGTGCCTGCACGCACAATACTGCATCAACCTTGCGCTGGCAAGGGAAGCGCAGGTCCCGGAGACGCATCCATGACCCCCGACAAGTTCCGCGCACAGATCGCCGGGCTGACCGCCCAGCTGGCCGGCCGCGCCATCGACGCCGAGCTCGACGCCTGGCTGAACCGCGAGCATGGGGCCGGCAGCGCCACCTACGCGGCGCTGAAGGCGAGCTGCGAAGCCGGTGTCGCCGAAGGCTGGCTGTGCAACCGCGAAGGCGGCGGCATCAAGTACGGCCGCATCTTCAAGCCGGCCGACGACCTGCACGGCTTCTCGGTCGACGTGGTCGACATGACCGACATCGCCGGCCCGCATCACCTGCACCCGAACGGCGAGATCGACCTGCACATGCCGCTGGGCGGCGAGGCCACCTTCGACGGCCGGCCCGCCGGCTGGGTGGTGATGCCGCCGGGCAGCGCGCACCGGCCCACCGTGGCCGCCGGCCGCGCGCTCGTGCTCTACCTCCTGCCGCAAGGCGCGATCGAATTCACCAAGTGACCCCGATGACCGACAAGCTCGACAACTTCCTGGGCGGCCGCTGGGTCGCCGGCAGCGGCGCCGGCACCGCGCTGTTCGACCCGGTGCTCGGCGACGAGCTGGTGCGTGTCGATGCGACCGGCCTCGACCTGCGTGCCGGCTTCGCCTTCGCCCGCGAGCACGGCGGCGCCGCGTTGCGCGCGATGACTTACCGCCAGCGCGCCGCCATGCTGGCCGCGGTGGTCAAGGTGCTGCAGGCCCAACGCGACGACTACTACGCCATCGCCACCGCCAACAGCGGCACGGTGAAGAACGACTCGGCGGTGGACATCGACGGCGGCATCTACACGCTGTCGACCTATGCGAAGCTGGGCGACTCGCTCGGTGACCGCAAGGTCCTGCTCGACGGCGAAGCCGCGCGTCTGGCCAAGGATCCGGTGTTCCAGAGCCAGCACGTGCTGGTGCCCTCACGCGGCCTGGCCCTGTTCATCAACGCCTTCAACTTCCCGAGCTGGGGCCTGTGGGAGAAGGCGGCCCCGGCACTGCTGTCGGGCGTGCCGGTGGTCATCAAGCCGGCCACGGCGACGGCCTGGCTGACGCAGCGCATGGTCAAGGACGTGGTCGACGCGGGCATGCTGCCCGCGGGTGCACTCTCGGTGGTGTGCGGCAGCTCGGCCGGGCTGATGGACGCGCTGCAGCCCTTCGACGTGGTGTCCTTCACCGGCTCGGCCGAGACGGCCGCCGTGATCCGCTCGCACCCGGCCGTGACGCAGCGCTCGGTGCGCGTCAACATCGAGGCCGACAGCGTCAACAGCGCGCTGCTGCTGCCGGGCGAAGTGCCGGGCAGCGAGGCCTTCGAGCTGCTCGCCAAGGAAGTGGCGCGCGAGATGACGCAGAAGTCCGGCCAGAAGTGCACCGCGATCCGGCGCATCTTCGTGCCCGAGGCGCTGTATGCACAAGCTGCCGAGGCGATCTCGGCACGGCTGGCCAAGACGACGGTGGGCAATCCGCGCAACGAGTCCGTGCGCATGGGCGCACTGGTCAGCCGCGCGCAGCTCGCCGCCGTGCGCGAGGGCCTTGCGCATCTGCAGGCGCAGGCCGAAGTGCTGCACGACGGCGCGAAGCACGCGCTGGTCGACGCCGAAACCGCCGTGGCCTGCTGCGTCGGCCCGACGCTGCTGGGCACGCGCAGCGCCGCCGGCAGCGATGCCAGCGATCGGGTCCACGACACCGAGGTGTTCGGCCCGGTGGCCACGCTCGTGCCCTACCGTGACCGAGCGCATGCGCTGCAGCTGATCGAGCGCGGGCAGGGTTCGCTGGTGGCTTCGCTGTACGGCAGCGACGCGCAGGCGCTGGCCGACGCGGCGATCGAGCTCGCACCCTTCCATGGCCGCGTGCACGTCATCAGCCCCGAAGCGGCCGCCCACCATACCGGCCACGGCAACGTGATGCCGCAGTCGCTGCACGGCGGTCCCGGGCGCGCCGGCGGCGGGGAAGAGCTTGGCGGCTTGCGTGCGCTGAACTTCTACCACCGCCGCGCCGCCATCCAGGCCGGCACGACGACGCTGGCCGCGCTGGCCTGAGACGAGGAGACACCATGACCCAGACCGACACCGCCGACGTCGCCGCGCCGCCCGAGTCCTTCAACTTCGCGCAGCATCTGATCACCGCGAACGCCGCCCGCGCCGCCAAGGCCGCCTTCATCGACGATGCCGGCACGCTGAGCTACGGCGATCTCTCCGATCGCGTGCGGCGCCTCGCCGCCGGCCTGCGCTCGCTGGGCCTCAAGCGCGAAGAGCGCGTGCTGCTGCTGATGCAGGACGGCAATGACTGGCCGGTGAGCTTTCTCGGTGCCATGTACGCCGGCCTGGTGCCGGTGGCCGTCAACACGCTGCTCACCGCCGACGACTACGCCTACATGCTCGAGCACAGCCGCTCGCAGGCCGTGCTGGTGTCGGGTGCGCTGCTGCCGGCGCTGACTGCCGCGCTGATCAAGTCGGACCACGAAGTCGGCAAGGTGATCGTGTCTCGCCCGGTGGCGCCGCTGCACCCGGCCGAGGTCGAATTCGAATCGTTCATCGCCGCACACGGGCCGATGAACAAGCCCGCCGCCACCGGGCCGGACGATCCGGGCTTCTGGCTCTATTCCTCCGGCTCCACTGGCCGCCCCAAGGGCACGGTGCATTCGCACGCCAACCCCTACTGGACCTGCGAGCTCTACGGCAAGCGCGTGCTCGGCCTGACCGAGAAGGACGTCTGCTTCTCTGCCGCCAAGCTGTTCTTCGCCTACGGCCTGGGCAACGCGCTCACCTTCCCGCTGAGCGTGGGCGCGACCGTCCTGCTGATGGGCGAGCGGCCCACGCCCGACGCCACCTTCAAGCGCTGGACCGGCGGCATCGGCGGCGTGAAGCCCACGGTGTTCTACGGCGCGCCGACCGGTTTCGCCGGCATGCTCGCCTCGCCGAACCTGCCGAAGAAGAACGAGGTGGCGATGCGCCTCGTGTCTTCCGCCGGCGAGGCGCTGCCGGCCGAACTCGGCGAACGCTTCAAGGCGCATTTCGGCGTCGACATCGTCGACGGCATCGGCTCCACCGAGATGCTGCACATCTTCATCTCCAACCGGCCCGACCGCGTGCGCTACGGCACCACCGGCTGGCCGGTGCCCGGCTACGAGATCTCGCTGCGCGGCGACGACGGCGGGCCGGTGCCCGACGGCGAGCCGGGCGACCTCTACATCCACGGCCCATCGGCCGCGATGATGTACTGGGGCAACCGGCAGAAGACGCGCGACACCTTCCAGGGCGGCTGGACGAAGAGTGGCGACAAGTACATCCGCAACGCCGACGGGAGCTACACCTACGGCGGCCGCAGCGACGACATGCTCAAGGTCAGCGGCATCTACGTCTCGCCCTTCGAGGTCGAGGCGACGCTGGTGCAGCACCCGGCGGTGCTCGAGGCCGCGGTGATCGGCGTGCCGGATGCCGAAGGGCTGACCAAGACCAAGGCCTTCGTCGTGCTCAAGCAGGGCGCGAGCGCCACCGACGCCGAGCTGAAGGCCTTCGTGAAGGACAAGCTGGCGCCCTACAAGTACCCGCGCCAGATCGTCTTCGTGAACGACCTGCCGAAGACGGCCACCGGCAAGATCCAGCGCTTCAAGCTGCGTGAGCTGGAGGCCGGCGCGCAGTGAGTTCCTCGTTCGTCGAGATCGACTGGCGCGGCCGGCGCGTGCGCATCGAGCACGCCTTCATCGCGCCCGAGCGCAAGGCCGCTCCACTGCTCGTCTTCCTGCACGAGGGCCTGGGCTCGGTGTCGATGTGGCGCGACTTCCCGCAGCGTCTGTGCGATGCCGCCGGCGTGCGCGGCCTCGTCTACTCGCGCCCGGGTTACGGCCGCTCGACGCCGCGTGCTGACTGATCGACCGCCGCACGAGGTGCTGCCGGCGCTGATGGCTGCACTCGACATCGACGCGAGCCACGACAAGCCCTGGCTGTTCGGCCACAGCGACGGCGGCTCGATTGCCCTGCTCTACGCCACCAAATTCCCTGAAGCCGTCGCCGGCGCCATCGTGCTCGCGCCGCACATCCTCGTCGAGGACCTGTCGGTGACGAGCATCGCCAAGGCGAAGACCGCCTACGAGACCACCGACCTGAAGCAGCGCCTCGCCAAGCACCACGACGACCCCGACTCGGCCTTCTGGGGCTGGAACCGCATCTGGCTGCACCCGCCGTTCAAGCAGTGGTCGATCGAGGAAGAGATCCGCGCCATCGCCTGCCCGCTGCTCGCGGTGCAGGGCCTGGACGACGAGTACGGGACGCTGGAGCAGATCCGCGGCATCGCCCGGCGCGTGCCGCAGACCGAACTGCTGGAACTGCCCGACTGCGGCCATTCACCGCACCGCGATCAGCCCGACGCCTTGATCACTGCCACCACCGCCTTCATCCAGTCAAACACCACCGGAGACAAACGCCCATGAAGCTCAAGCTCATCGCCCTCGCCGCTGCACTCGTTGCCGCCTCTGCCGCCCAGGCCCAGGGTGCCAAGCTCAAGGTCGGCCTGATGCTGCCCGCCACCGGCACCTTCGCCGCGCTCGGCACGGCCATCGAGAACGGCTTTCGCCTCTACGTGACGGAGCAGGGCGGCAAGCTCGCCGGCCGCGAGATCGAGTTCGTCAAGGTCGACGACGAGAGCGACCCGGCCAAGGCCACCGACAATGTCAACAAGCTGATCAAGCGCGACAACGTCGACGTGCTCGTCGGCACGGTGCACTCGGGCGTGGCGATGGCGATGGCCAAGGTCGCCAAGGACACCGGCACGCTGCTGCTCGTGCCGAACGCCGGCGCTGACGCGGTGACCGGCCCGATGTGCGCGCCGAACATCTTCCGCTCCAGCTTCAGCAACTGGCAGCCGGGTTATGCGATGGGCGAGGTGGTGGCCAAGAAGGGCCACAAGAAGGTCGTCACCATCACCTGGAAGTACGCCGCCGGCGACGAATCGGTGAAGGGCTTCAAGGAGGCCTTCGAGAAGGCCGGTGGCAGCGTCGTCAAGGAGCTGAGCCTGCCCTTCCCGGGCGTCGAGTTCCAGGCGCTGCTCACCGAGATCGCCGCGAGCAAGCCCGACGCCGTCTACACCTTCTTCGCCGGCGGCGGCGCGGTGAAGTTCGTCAAGGACTACGCCGCGGCGGGCCTGAAGAAGTCCATCCCGCTCTACGGCGCCGGCTTCCTCACCGACGGCACGCTGGAAGCGCAGGGCGCCGACGCCGACGGCCTGCTCACCACGCTGCACTACAGCGACGCGCTGAACACGCCGCGCGACAACGCCTTCCGTCTCGCCTATGCGAAGACCTACAAGCTGCAGCCCGACGTCTACGCCGTGCAGGGCTACGACGCCGCGCAGATGCTGGGCATCGGCCTGAATGCGGTGAAGGGCGACGTGAGCAAGAAGGCGGAGATCGCCGCCGCGATCGAAAAGGCGAAGATCGACAGCCCGCGCGGGCCCTTCAGCGTCTCCAAGGCGCACAACCCGGTGCAGGACATCTACCTGCGCCAGGTCAGCGGCAAGGAGAACAAGCTGGTCGGCGTCGCCTCGAAGTCGCTCGCCGATCCGGCCCGCGGCTGCAAGATGTAGTTCAGGCTGCGAAGGCCACGCGCACCGACAGCCCGCCCAGCGAAACCGAGCGGCCCGTCGTCACCGCGGCGCGGTGCACCGCGGCGATGCGCCGCACGATCGACCAGCCGAGTCCGCTGCCGGCGGCCGCGGTGCCGAGCACGCGGAAGAAGCGTTCGCCCAGGCGCTGCTGCTGCGCGTCGCTCAGGCCGCTGCCGCTGTCTTCCACCGTCAGCGCCGGCCGTCCTTCCTGGCGGCCCACGGTCACGACGATGCGCGCGCCATCGGGGCTGTAGCGCAGCGCGTTGTCGGCCAGGTTGCGCACCAGCACCGACAGCAGCGTGGCGCTGCCGCGCATCGGCACGGCGGCGTCGGCCTCCAGCTCGATGGCCTGGCCGCGCGCCAGCGCCGCCGGCGCCAGCTCGGCGAGCACCTCGCGCGCCACGTGGCTCAGGTCCACCGCGTCGCCAGGCCCGTCGGCCGACGACTCCAGCCGCGCCAGCGTGAGCAGCTGCTCGACCAGCCGCGTCGCGCGGTCGCAGGCGGTCAGCGTGGCGGCCAGTGCATGCTGGCGGCCCGCCTCGTCGCCACCGGCGCCCTGTGCCACCTGGGCCTGGGCGCGGATCGCCGCGATCGGCGTGCGCAGTTCGTGCGCTGCGTCGGCGGTGAAGCGCCGCTCGCTGTCGAGCATGGTGGCGATGCGCTCGAACAGGCCGTTCAGCGCGCCCACCAGCGGCGCCAGTTCGCTGGGCATGTTCTCGCCGGCGGCATCGGCCGCGATCGGCTGCAAGGCACGCGGCTCGCGCTGCGCGATCGCCAGGCCGATGCGGTGCAGCGGCACCAGGCCGCGGCGCACCGCCCACCACAGCAGCAGCGCCATCAGCGGCAGGGCGATCAGCATCGGCCCGAGCAGGCCGCCCAGCATGCCGTGCAGGATCGAGTTGCGCGACTCGAGCTGTTCGGCCACATAGACCTGGATGTCGCGTTTCGCTCCGGTCGTGGCAAAGACGCGCCAGGGCTCGCCGTTCATCGACACGGTCTCGAAGCCGCGGCGGGTGCGAGCCATCGGCTCGGCGGGCGCGTTGGACGAGCGCAGCGACAGCCGCCCCTCGTGCCAGACCTGAAAGGCGACCTTGGGCCCGTAGCGGTGCAGGATCGGCGCGTCGACACGTTCGTCGTCGTCGTCGCTTTCGTGGGCGCGCTGCACCACCAGCAGCGAAGCCGCCTGCGCGAGGTGCCCGTCGAGCAGTTCGTCGAGCTCGTGCTGCGCCTCCCACCAGCTGAAGGCGGATGCGGCCAGCCAGACCACGCTCACCGTGGCCAGCACCAGAGCGAGCAGCCGGCCCTGCAGCGAGCGCGGCAGCGTCACGGCTGCGGTCTCGCGAGCGCGTAGCCGACGCCGCGCACGGTCTGGATCAGTTCGGGCTTGAGCTTGCGGCGCAGGTGGTGGATGTGCACCTCGATGGCGTTGCTCTCCACCTCCTGGCCCCAGCCGTAGATGCGCTGCTCGAGCTGCTCGCGCGAGAGCACGCGGCCGTCGGCCAGCATCAGCGCATGCAGCACGTCGAATTCGCGGCTGGACAGCGTCACCGCCTGGCCGTCGAGGCTGACCTGGCGCTTGGCCGCGTCGAGCACCACGCCCTGTGCGCCGAGCTGCTCGTCGCTCTGGCCGTGCGAGCGCCGCACCAGCGCGCGCAGCCGCGCGGCGAGTTCGTGCAGGTCCACCGGCTTGACCACGTAGTCGTCGGCGCCGCTGTCCAGGCCGCGGATGCGGTCGGGCACGGCGTCGCGCGCGGTCAGCACCAGCACCGGGATGCGCACGCCGCGCGCGCGCACGGCGGCGAGCACGTCCATGCCGTCCTTCATCGGCAGGCCGAGGTCGAGCACCGCGGCTTCGTGGCCGCCGTCGTTCAGCTCGCGCTCGGCGGCCACGCCGTCGCGCACCCAGTCGACGACGAAGCCGAGCTGCCGCAGGCCGGCGCGCAGGCCGTCGCCGAGCAGGGGGTCGTCTTCCGCGAGGAGGATGCGCATCAATGGGTTCCGGTTCAGTCGCTGTCGCCGTGGCTTTCGTGCCTGTCGTGATTCGCGCGGGAAATCTGCGCGCCGGTGTCGGCCGGGGCCGACTGCCATTGCACCCACCAGAAGCCCAGCACGGCCGCGAGCATCACGGCGGCCACCGTCGCCCAGCCGCGGCGGATGCCTTCGGCCGGCGGCACCGGCTTGCGGCCGGTCAGCATCGAGCGCACCAGGTTCTCGCGGTGCACCCAGCTGCCCACTGCCACGCCGATCAGGTGGATGATCACCAGAGCGAGCAGGCCGTTCGCCGCCACTTCGTGCACCTCCTCCAGCCAATCGCCGGCGAGTTCACTGTAGGACGCCCAGCCCGTCGCCGTGGTGACGGCGATCAAGCCCAGCAGTCCGACGATGGCCAGCGCGCCGGCCGGGTTGTGGCCGGTATGGTGCTCGGGCTTCGGCCCGGGCAGCGAACGCAGGTAGGCGAGCGCCGCGCGCGGGCCGCGCACGAAGCTCGCAAAGCGTGCGTAGCGCGTGCCCAGCAGGCCCCAGACGATGCGGAAGGCGACCAGTGCCGCCATCGTGTAGCCCAGCGTCACGTGGACGAGGCGCCAGTGCTCCGACTCGGCGGTGAGCCAGGCGCCGGCGAAGCACAGCACCAGCAGCCAGTGGAAGACGCGCACCGGCAGGTCCCAGACCAGGGTGGACGAACGGGTTTCGCTGTTCATGCGGTTCTCCGATGCGCGCTCAGCGCGGGATGCGGATGCTGTGTTCGTCGTACATGCCCTGCGCCGCGCCTTCGTGGCAGGCGCTGCAGTTGGCCGCGCTCTTGATCGAAGCACGCTTCCAGGCCGCGGTGGGCACCTCGCGGTGTTCGCGCACGAACCAGTCGCTGCGCGTGATGCGGTCCTCTGGCGGCGCCGTGCGGGCGCGCTTGCCGGTGCCGGCGTAGGCGGTCAGCCACACGCCCAGCGCCTTCTGCGTGGCCGCGTCGACCGAGGCGTCGGTGCCGAAGTGGCGCGGCAGGTCGTTCATCAGTCGCTGCCACGAGTCGACGGGCAGCAGCCCCGGCGGGAAGGGCGCATGGCAGGAGCCGCATTCCTGCACGTACATCGGCAGCAGCGCGACGCTGCGGCCATGGTCGTCGGCGCGCGCGGGGGCTTGCGAGAGGGCGGCCAGCGCGAGCGCGGCCAGCAGCGGGAGCTTGTTCTTCATCGAGATTCTCCGTTCGACGCTCAGGGCTTGAGCGTCATCAGCCAGGCGAGCACGTCGGCCTTCTCGCCGGGGCTGCACTCGCGGCCGAGCACGTCGTTGCAGTTGCGGCGGAACCACTTCTCGGTCTTCGCCGGGTCGGCGAAACGTTCGGCGTTGGCCGCCGGGGCGAGCGGCTGGATGGCCTTGCCGGTGGAGGCGTGCTTGCCGGTGCCGGTCGGCGTGGTGCCGTGGCAGGACGAGCAGCTCCACTCCTTGGTGCCGGTGGTGGTGAACAGCTTCTGGCCGCGCGCCGGGTCGGCAGCGGCCTTGGCGGCGGCGGTGTAGCCGGCCAGCTGTTCGGAGGGGGTGGCGGCCTGGGCGCCACCGGCCAGGGCCAGCGCGGCGACGAGGATCGACAGGGTTCGGTTCATGGCAACTCTCCTTGGAGTCGCCATGGTCGCGCCAGGGGGTTAAGGAAGTCTTATCGGCCCCCGCGCCGCTCGGTCTTGCGCCTTGTCGGACCTGTCAGGCCATCACCGCGGCCATCGCCACCGCGGTGGCCTCGACGTTGCCGGTGTTCAGCCCGGCCACGCAGATGCGCCCGGAGCGCACCAGGTAGACCGCGAACTCCTCGCGCAGCCGGTCCACCTGCGCGGCGCTGAGGCCCGTGTAGCTGAACATGCCGCGCTGGGTGAGGAAGTAGTCGAAGTTGCGGCCCGGCACCTTGGCGCTGATCACGCCGTGCAACTTGCGGCGCATGGCCAGGATGCGCTCGCGCATCGCCGCCAGTTCGCCCTCCCACAGCGTACGCAGCGCCGGGTCGGTGAGCACGCGCGCGACGATCTGCCCGCCATGGATCGGCGGGCTCGAGTAGTTGCGCCGCACGGTGAACTTGAGCTGGCCGAGCACCAGCGCGGCCTGGGCCGCATCGGGGCAGACCACGCTCAGCGCGCCGCAGCGCTCGCCGTACACGCTCATGCTCTTCGAGAACGAGTTGGCGACGAAGAAGCTCAGCCCCGCCGCAGCGAGCGCGCGCACGGCGTACGCGTCCTCCTCGATGCCATCGCCGAAACCCTGGTAGGCGAGGTCGAGGTAGGCGATCAGCTGGCGCTGCTTCAGCAGCGGGATCAGTTCGTCCCACTGCGCGCGCGTCAGGTCCACGCCGGTCGGGTTGTGGCAGCAGGCGTGCAGCAGCACGATGCTCTTCGCCGGCAGCGTGCGCAGCGCGGCCAGCATGTCGGCGAAGCGCACGCCGCCGGTGGCCGCGTCGTAGTACGGGTAGGTCTGCACCGCGAGGGCGGCGCCTTCGAACATCGAGCGGTGATTGTCCCAGGTCGGGTCGCTGACCCACACGCCGCTGCCGGGGAACCAACGTGCGATGAAGTCGGCACCGACCTTCAGCCCGCCCGAGGAGCCCACCGACTGGATGGTCGCGATGCGCCCGCTCGTCACCGCCTCGTGCGCCGAGCCGAACAGCAGCGACTGCACGGCCGTGCGGAAGTTGGCCGCGCCCTCGATGGGCAGGTAGGGCTTGGCCCCGCCGGCCGCCACCACCTGCGCCTCGGCGCGCTTGACCGACTCGAGCACCGGGATGCGCCCGGCATCGTCGAAGTAGATGCCGATCGACAGGTTGATCTTGTGCGGCCGCGGGTCCTTCTGGAAGTCCTCGTTGAGGCTGAGGATGGGGTCGCCGGCGAAGGGTTCGATGTGGGAGAACATGGGTGCGTCAGGCCGCCAGTGCGGCTTCGATGTCCTTGCGGAGGGATTCGGGGGCGTCGTTCGGGGCATAGCGCTTGAGCACCGTGCCGTCGCGGCCGACGAGGAACTTGGTGAAGTTCCACTTCACCGCCTGCGACCCGAGCAAGCCGCGCGCCTCGCTGGTCAGGAACTGCCACAGCGGGTGCGCCTTGGCGCCGTTGACCTGGACCTTGGCCATCATCGGGAAGCTCACGCCGTAGTTGAGCTGGCAGAACGACGCGATGTCCTCGTTGCTGCCCGGGTCCTGGGCGCCGAACTCGTTGCTCGGGAAGCCGACGATCACCAGGCCACGCTCGCGGTAGTCCTTCCAGAGCTGCTCGAGCCCGGCGAACTGCGGCGTGAATCCGCAGGCGCTCGCGGTGTTGACGATCAGAAGCACCTTGCCCTTCTGCGTCGACAGGTGCGCCGGCTTCCCCTCGATCGACAAGGCCTCGAAATCGTAGATGCTGCTGTGCGCCATCGGGTCCTCCGCTGCTGGAGCCGTGATGGTATCGCCGCCGTGAGGAATCACCGTGAAGAACCGGCAATCCCGAAAATCGAGTGATTGACGGGAATCGCCCTGAGGCCAAAGATGCCCGACGATGTCTGCAGCCGAGTTCACCGATACCTTCACTGTCGCCATCGAGGGCTTTTCCGCCGTCGAGCGCGAGGCGCTGGGGTCGGTGTTCCGCCTCGCGGCGCAGCGCTCGCCAACCTTCCAGCCAGGGGAGGAAGCGGGCGTGAGTGATTTCCTGATCGCCGACGCCGACAGCGCCGCCGCCGTGGCGGCCGTGAAGCGCGGCCAGCGCCTGGGCGACACCGTCTTCATCGGCGGCAAGTCGCCGATCGGTGCGAATGCCTGGCTGCCCCGTCCGATCGACCCGGCGCACGTGCTGCGCGAACTCGAGGTGCTGGTCGAACTGCGCCTGAGCCTGCCAGACCCGCCCAGCGAGATGATGCCGCTCGGCCCGATCGAACATGCCGAAGCCCAGCCTGCGCCGCGGCCCGCCGCCGTGGCGGCCGCGCCGCGCGTGGAGCGACGCCGGCGCCCCCGGCCGCCCAAGCCCGCCTGGCCTGGCGGCGGCGGCCGCGAGGTGCTGCTGGTCGAAGACAGCGCCATCGCACGCCAGTTCCTCAAGCGCCGGCTCTACCACCTCGGCTACAAGGTGCATGAATGCGCCTCGGGCGAAGCGGCGCTGGAGATCCTTTCGAAGCGCACCTTCGGCATGGCCTTCCTCGACATCGTGCTCGGCCCGCCGGGCAGCATCGACGGGTTGCAGCTGTGCCAGCGCCTCAAGCAGCGCGGCGCTCATGCGGCCGGCCTGCGCACCGTCGTGGTCATGGTCACCGGGCTGGACGGCGCCACCGACCGCGTGCGCGGCTCCCTGGCCGGCTGCGATGCCTACCTGACCAAGCCGCTGCACGAGGCCGAGTTCATCGCCACGCTGCAGCAGGTCGATCCGGACTTCGTCTGGGAAGGTGCGGCCGCGCCGGCCTCAGTGTGAGGCGTCCGGCGCGCTCGACAGCGTCGAGAGCAGCGCCGCCAGCAGGATCAGCGCCCCCCCGGCCAGCAACTGCGCGTTGAGGCTGCCGCCGCCGAGCAGCAGCGCCGAGACCGAGGCGAACAGGATCTCGGTCAGCATCACCACCGAGGTCACGTTGGCCGGCAGGCGCGCCGCACCGTACTGCAGCGCCATGTTGCCGAACAGGAACAGCACCGCCAGTGCAAACACGCCCGCCAGCCACGCCGGCTGTGCCGCCGGCAGCCAGGGCGCCGCGCCGGCGCTCGCCAGCACGAGCGCCAGCACGCCGGCCACCCCCATGCCGCCGGCGAACATCGCCAGCGCGCGGCCTTCTTCGGGGCGGTGGGCTTCGCGGCGCAGCATCACGTTGTTCAGCGCGAAGCTGAAGCCGCCGATCACGCCCAGCCAGTCGGGCAGCGAGCGCGGCAGCGGAACGGCGTCCCAGCCGCTGCGCTCGGCCGGCCACAGCACGAGGGCCGCGCCGGCCAGCGCGATCAGCACGCGCACGCCGGCCAGCCGGGTCAGCGGCTCGTTCAGCAGCGCCCGCGCGAGCAGCACCGCCCACAGCGGCATCAGGTAGAACAGCAGCACCACGCGCACCACGTCGCCGATGGTCACTGCCCAGTTGAAGGCGGCGTTGGTGGTGCCCGAGGCCAGCACCAGCACCCACAGCGCCGGCGTGTGCATCAGTTGCCCCAGCGCCCGCGGGCGCAGCAGCAGGATCACCGCCACGGCCATGCCGTAGATCAAGACGGTGGCCCACAGCGGGTGCAGCCCGCGCGCCTCGAGCTGCCGGAAAGCCCACCACGACGTGCCCCAGACGAAGGCGTTGACGACGAGGGCGAGGGCGGGCCAGACGGAGGTCGATCGTGGCAGGGCGGCAGGCATCCGGGCGATTCTCGCCGCAGCCGTCTCCCCAGCTTGTCGTCTTGCCGCGGCGCGCGCACAGCGCTAACGTGCGCCAGCACATCCCAGGAGGACACATGAACAAGCTGAAGATCTATCCGCCCTCGAGCCTGAACAGCCCCGACCTGATGCCGCCGTTCAGCGAGTTCGGCTACCGCTTCCTCGCCGAAGGCGATTCCTGGTTCACCGTCGGCGCCTTGAACCCGCTGAAGAACTCCAACCTGCTGTTCGAGATGCGCTTCGCCCAGACCGGCTGCGCGATCAACTGCGCGACGCCCGGCGACACGCTGAACCACATGTCGGAGCTCAACAGCGACCCGGACTTCATCGACCTGCTCACCGGCCGCCGCGCCCGCGTGTGGGACGGCCTGCTGCTTTCCTGCGGCGGCAACGACCTGATCGACGCGCTGGGCGTGCGTGGCCCGGGCGTGCCGCTCGCCAAGCGCCTGCTGCGCGAGGCGGCCGAGTGGGGCGACGCCGCGCAAGGTGCCGCGCGCTACCTCAGCGACGCCGGCTGGCAGACCTTCAGCACCTACCTGAAGGCGAACCTCAAGCACATGGTCGGGCTGCGCGACGCCGGCCCGTCGCGGGGTGCGCCCATGTTCCTGCATGGTTATGCCGTGCCGATGCCGCGGCCGGCCCCGGCCGAACTGGGCATCGGGCCCTGGCTCTATCCGTCCGTGCTGGCCTATGCGATCCCCGATGCCGACTACGAGGCCGTGGCCGCGCTGCTCATCAAGCGGCTTGCCGCGCTGCTGGCCGAATGCGCGGCCGACGCGGCGAACTTCCCCAACCTGCACTTCTTCGACAGCACGCTGATCCCGATCCAGCCGGCTGCGAAGGCCAGCACCGGCGAGAGCGGCGACTGGATCAACGAGATCCACCTGAATCGGCACGGCTGCGAGGCGCTGGCGGTGCCGTGGGCGGCGGCGATCGAGAAGGTGATCCGCACCGAGCGCGGGGAAGACTGACCGTTCTGGTCAGTGCTTGTCGGTGCGGGCGATGGCCAGCAGGTGATCCAGCTCGTCCTTGTGCACGATGCAGTTCGAACGGTGCCAGCGGCGGATCAGCCACATCGTGACCGCCACGACCAGGCCGAAGATGGTGATCGACCCGAAGGCCGACATGCCGAACTTCGTCAAACCCGCGTAGAAGGCGCCCAGGCCGAGGATGCAGGCCTGCTCGTTGAAGTTCTGCACCGCGATCGAACGGCCGGCGCCCATCAGGTTGTGGCCGCGGTGCTGCAGCAGCGCGTTCATCGGCACCACCAGGAAGCCGCCGATCGCGCCGAGCAGGATCAGGAAGGGCGCGGCCGCCCACACGTTGGTGATGAAGTTCAGCCCGATCACCAGCAGGCCCATCGCGATGCCCAGCGGGATCACGCCGGTGGCCTGGTCGAGCCGGCAGCGCATCGAGGCGACGATCGCGCCGGCGGCCGTGCCGATGGCCACCACGCCGACCAGCGACGAGGCCTGCGTGGTGCCGTAGCCCAGCGCGGCCGCGGCCCAGGCGAACACGATCACGCGCAGGTTGCCCGAGACGCCCCAGAACAGCGTCGTCGTGGCCAGCGAGATCTGGCCGAGCTTGTCGTTCCACAGGCGCGCGTTGCAGTTGGAGAAGTCGCGAACCAGCGTGCCGACGTTGCCAGACAGCACCTGCAGCGGCGCCTCGGTGCGCGGGATCTTCAGGTTGAACAGCGCCGCCGCGACGTAGAGGAACACGATCAGCGAGATGGCGGCTTCAGGCGCCGTGTCGATGCTGGTGTCGATCAGCGGCAGATTGAAGGCGAGCAGGTGGACGGCGATATTCTTGCCCACCAGCTGGCCGCCCAGCAGGATGCCGAAGATGATCGACAGGATCGTCAGGCCCTCGATCCAGCCATTGGCCTTGACGAGTTGCGAGGCCGGCAGCAACTCGGTGAGGATGCCGTACTTGGCCGGCGAATAGGCGGCCGCGCCGAGGCCGACGATGGCGTAGGCCAGCAGCGGGTGGCCGCCGAACAGCATCAGCAGGCAGCCCACCACCTTGATGGCGTTCGAGATGAACATCACCTTGCCCTTGGGCACCGCGTCGGCGAACGCGCCGACGAAAGGGGCGAGGATCACGTAGAACAACGCGAACATCGGCGACAGCGCCGGAACATGCCATGCCGGAGCGCCGGAGCTCTTCAGCAGTTCGATGGCCGCCACCAGCAAAGCGTTGTCGGCCAGCGAGCTGAAGAACTGCGCCGACATGATGGTGTAAAAGCCGCGTTTCATTCGCTCCGTTGCGCGCGCGCGCGGCCCGGGGATGCGGGGGACTTCGGCGGCGCAGGTTTATAGCACGCGGCCCCGTCACTTCTTCCAGCGGGGGAACCCCCGGTCCGAGCGCGCTGGCAGAATCGGCGCACCATGCCCAGACCGATCGAGGCACTCATCCACACCGAGGCGCTGGCGCTCAACCTGCGCCGTGCACGCCAGGCCGCGCCGCAGTCGCGTGTGTGGGCGGTGGTCAAGGCCGACGCCTACGGCCACGGCATCGAACGCGCCTATGCGGGGTTGTCGGGTGCCGATGGTTTCGCGCTGCTCGACCTCGACGAGGCGCAGCGCGTGCGCACGCTGGGCTGGCGTGGCCCCATCCTGCTTCTCGAAGGCTGCTTCGAGCCGCGCGACCTGGAACTGTGCTCGCGCCTGGACCTGTGGCACACCGTTCACCACGAGGCGCAGATCGACATGCTGGCGGCGCACAAGACCAACGTGCCACACCGCGTCTTCCTGAAGATGAACAGCGGCATGAACCGGCTCGGCTTCCGCCCCTCGGCCTACCGCGGCGCGTGGCAGCGGCTGTCGGGCCTGACGCAGGTCGACGAGATCACCCTGATGACTCATTTCGCCGATGCCGACGGCCCCGGCGGCGTGGCGGCGCAGATGGCCGCCTTCGAGGCCGCCACGCGAGAACTGCCCGGCGAGCGCTCGCTGAGCAACAGCGCGGCCACGCTGCGCTTCGCCGGCGCGCAGGGCGAGGGTGGGCTGGTCGCCGCCGACTGGGTGCGCCCGGGCATCATGGTCTACGGCTCGGCGCCCGACTACCCGGCGCACGACGCCGCGGGCTGGGCCCTGCAGCCGGCGATGACGCTGCGCGCGAAGCTGATCGCAGTGCAATCGCTGCAGCCGGGCGACCGCGTCGGCTACGGCGGCGCCTTCACGGCCGAGGCGCCGATGCGCATCGGCGTGGTGGCCTGCGGGTATGCCGACGGCTACCCGCGCGTCGCACCCACCGGCACGCCAGTGCTCGTGAACGGCGTGCGCACGCGCACCGTCGGCCGCGTCTCGATGGACATGATCACCGTCGACCTCACGCCGGTGCCCGAGGCCGCGCTCGGCGCCGAGGTCACCCTGTGGGGCCACGGCCCGAATGGCAGCCTGCTGTGCATCGACGAGGTGGCGCGATCGGCGGGCACGGTGGGCTACGAGCTGATGTGCGCGCTCGCCCGGCGCGTGCCGGTGAGCGTGGTGTGAGCGTGGTGGTGCAACGAGAGCGCGACGACCCCCTGCAGTTCGAACGCGACGTGCGCGCCGACCTTCGCCAGCGCCGCTGGCTGCGCGTTCATGCCTTCCTGCTCGGCAGCCTGTGTTTCCTCGCCTGCTGGGGCCTGTCGGCGGCGCTGATGCGCGCCGGCGTCGGCAGCCTCGCGCTGCGCTGGTCGGTCGCGCTGGCCGGCGGTTATCTCGTCTTCCTCGCGCTGCTGTGGCTGTGGTGCCGCTGGCTGCTCTCGCGCGCCGAAGCCGACGGCGACTGGCCGCTGGACGACGCGCTGGAGCTGATCCCGTCGCGCCGCGGTGGCGGCGGGGGCGTGGAATGCGGCGACAGCGGCCTGGAGGCCGGCGACATCGCGCAGGGCACGCTCGAGCTGGCCGGCTCGGCCGACGAGGGCCTGGCCGTGGCGGTGCCACTGGCCATCGTGCTGGGCATCGCCGCGCTGATCGCCAGCGCACTGAGCGTCGCGGTGTTCGGACTGTTCGGCATAGAGGTGCTGCTCGGCGTGGCGGTGGAGATCGCCTTTGCCTCGGCTGGCGGCGCACTCGCCTTCCGCGCGCGCCGCGAGGGCTGGCTGCTGCATGCGGCCGGCCGCACCTGGCGGCCGATGCTGATCCTGCTGGTGCTGGTGGCCGTGCTCGGCGTCGTGCTCGACCGCTGGATGCCGCAGGCCGGCTCGCTGCCGCAGGCAGTGCGGCTTCTGCGTGGCGGCACGCCGTGAACATCGCGTTCGCGATCGACCCCGACGAGGTGGAGATCAGCGCCATCCGCGCGCAGGGCGCCGGCGGGCAGAACGTCAACAAGGTCTCGAACGCGGTGCACTTGCGCTTCGACGTGCGCGCCTCCTCGCTGCCCGATGCGCTGAAGGAGCGGCTGCTCGCGACGCGCGATCAGCGCATCAACGACGAGGGCGTGGTCGTCATCAAGGCGCAGCAGCACCGCAGCCTGGAGAAGAACCGCGAGGATGCGATGGCGCGGCTGCATGAGCTCGTGGCCGCGGCGGCGCACATCCCGCGCGTGCGCAAGGCGACCAAGCCGACGCGCGCTTCGCAGCGCCGCCGCCTGGAGGGCAAGACCCTGCGCAGCGGCATCAAGGCCGGCCGCGGCAAGGTCATTGAATGAGCCGGGGGCCGGCCCTTGCGCTCAGGCCCGCTTGAACAGCGCCAGCAGCGCGCCCGCCGCGACGAACAGCCCGCCGAAGCCGCGGTTCATCGCCTTGATGTGGCCGGGCGACTTCAGTGCACGCAGCACGCGCGAGGCCAGCGCGGTGTAGCCGGCCATCACCACCAGGTCGGTGAAGGCCAGCGTCAGCGCGATCACTGCGTACTGCGGCAGCAGCGGCTGTGACAGCTCGAGGAACTGCGGCACCACGGCGAGCAGGAAGATCGTGCCCTTGGGGTTGAGCGCGTTGACGATCCAGCCGCGCACGAACAGTTCGCGCTGCGACACGTCGGCGCGTTCGCCATCGGCAGCGGTCAGCGGCACCGCCGGGGCACGCCACTGCCTGATGCCCAGCCAGACCAGGTAGGCCACGCCCACCCACTTGACCACGCTGAAGGCCAGGCTCGACGCCGCGATCAGCGCGCCCAGGCCGACGCCGACCACCAGCACCTGGGTCCAGATGCCGGTGACCAGCCCGAAGGTCATGGTGTAGCCGCGGCGAAAGCCGTGGTTCAGGCCGGCGCTCATGGCAGCCACGGCACCGGCGCCGGGCGACAGGCTGATGGCCCAGGCGGCGGCGAAGAAGGCGATCCAGGTCGAGAGTTCCATCGGGCGATTGTCGTCGCGAGGCGAGAATGCCGCATGGCCAAGGACAAGTCGATCTACACCTGCAACGAATGCGGCGCCACCAGCCCCAAGTGGCTGGGCAAGTGCCCGGGCTGCGGCGCGTGGAACACGCTGATCGAATCGGTGGCCGAAGCGGCCGGCGCGGGCAAGAACCGATTCCAGTCGCTGGCCAAGGCACAGCCGGTGGCCACGCTGTCGGAAATCGAGGCCAGCGACGTCGAGCGCCAGCCCACCGGCATCGACGAACTCGACCGCGTGCTCGGCGGCGGCATCGTCGAGGGCGGCGTGGTGCTGATCGGCGGTGACCCGGGCATCGGCAAGAGCACGCTGCTTCTGCAGGCACTCGATGCGCTGTCGCGCACGGTGAAGACGCTGTACGTCACCGGCGAGGAAAGCGGTGCGCAGGTCGCGCTGCGCTCGCGCCGCCTCGGCCTGGACGGCTCGCAGGTGCGCGTGCTGGCGGAGATCCAGCTCGAGCGCATCCTCGCCACCATCGAGACCGAGCAGCCGGCGGTGTGCGTGATCGACTCGATACAGACCGTCTACTCCGACCAGCTCAGCTCCGCCCCCGGCTCGGTGGCGCAGGTGCGCGAATGCGCCGCGCACCTGACGCGCGCCGCCAAGGCCAGCGGCACGACGGTGGTGCTGGTCGGCCATGTCACCAAGGAAGGCACGCTGGCCGGCCCGCGCGTGCTCGAGCACATCGTCGACACGGTGCTGTACTTCGAGGGCGACACGCATTCAAGCTTCCGCCTCGTGCGTGCCATCAAGAACCGCTTCGGCGCGGTCAACGAGATCGGCGTGTTCGCGATGACCGAGCGCGGCCTGAAGGGCGTGGCCAACCCGAGCGCGATCTTCCTGTCCACGCACGGCGAGCCGGTGCCCGGCTCCTGCGTGCTCGTCACGCTGGAGGGCACGCGGCCGCTGCTGGTGGAGATCCAGGCGCTGGTCGATGCCGGCGGGCCGAGCCCGCGGCGCCTGAGCGTCGGCCTCGAGCGCGACCGGCTGGCGATGATGCTGGCCGTGCTGCACCGCCACGCCGGCATCGCTGCCTTCGACCAGGACGTGTTCGTCAACGCCGTGGGCGGCGTGCGCATCAGCGAGCCGGCCGCCGATCTGGCGGTGATGCTGGCCATCCAGGGCTCGCTGCGCGGCCGGCCGCTGCCGCGGGGTTTCTTCGCCTTCGGCGAGGTCGGCCTGGCCGGCGAGATCCGACCTGCGCCGCGCGGCCAGGAGCGCCTGAAGGAGGCCGCCAAGCTGGGCTTCTCGGTGGCCGTCGTGCCCAAGGCCAACGCGCCGAAGAAGCCGATCGAGGGCCTGACCATCCATGCCGTCGAGCGCATCGAGGAAGCCATCGAGCTGGTGCGCAATCTCTGACGGCTGCACGGCGCGCGTCGCTAACATGGCGGCCATGAACCCGATCATCGGCTGGTCACTGGCCGCCATTCTTGTCGTCGTCGCCTGGTATTCCTACGGCTGGCAGGGCGTGCTGATGGCGGTCAGCGTGGTGGTGTTCTGGCTGCTGCTGCAGTTCAGCCGGGCCATGCGCGCCATGCGTCAGGCGGGCCAG
Organism: Rhizobacter sp. AJA081-3; assembly: GCF_017795745.1. Lineage (GTDB taxonomy): Bacteria > Pseudomonadota > Gammaproteobacteria > Burkholderiales > Burkholderiaceae_C > Piscinibacter. The sequence goes on from NZ_CP059067.1 coordinate 5,143,229, forward strand.
GCGCCGGTGGGCCATGTCGACAGCGCGGTGATGCTCAACGCGAAACTGCAGCCCGGCATGACCATGCTGCAGGTCATCGGCCTGACCAAGAGCCTGGGCCGCAAGCTCGACGGTGGCGACGACAAGGGCCGGGACGATTGGGCCTGGAGCGACGCGGGCGGCAGCACCGTGACGCTGCAGTTCCAGGGCGGCAAGCTGGCCCGATTCGAGCTGGACCGACCCGCGCCGTAAAATTGCCGGTTCGAGAAAACCCTGGAGAGCTGCCATGTCGATGGCCGACCGCGACGGAAAGATCTGGATGGATGGCCAGCTGGTGGAGTGGCGCGACGCCAAGATCCATGTGCTGAGCCACACGCTGCACTACGGCTGCGGCGCCTTCGAGGGCGTGCGCGCCTACAACACGGTGAACGGCACGGCGATCTTCCGGCTGCGCGAGCACACCGAGCGGCTGTTCAACAGCGCCAAGATCCTGCGCATGAAGATCCCCTTCAGCCAGGAGCAGGTGATGGAGGCGCAGCGCGAGGTGGTGCGTGTCAACAAGCTGGAAAGCTGCTACCTGCGCCCGCTGACCTGGATCGGCTCCGAGAAGCTGGGCGTCAGCCCCAAGGGCAACACCATCCACCTGATGGTCGCGGCCTGGTCCTGGGGTGCCTACCTCGGCGAAGAGGGCCTGAAGCGCGGCATCCGCGTGAAGACCAGCAGCTTCACCCGCCACCACGTCAACATCACGATGACGCAGGCCAAGGCGGTGAGCAACTACACCAATTCCATCCTCGCCAACATGGAAGCCACCGACGAGGGCTACGACGAGGCGCTGCTGCTCGACTCGGCCGGCTTCGTGAGCGAAGGTGCGGGCGAGAACCTCTTCATCATCAAGAAGGGCGTGGTCTACACGCCCGACCTGTCGGCCGGCGCGCTCAACGGCATCACGCGCGACACCATCCTGGCGATTTGCCAGGACCTGGGCCTGAAGCTGGTCGAAAAGCGCATCACCCGCGACGAGGTCTACATCTGCGACGAGGCCTTCTTCACCGGCACCGCCGCCGAGGTCACGCCGATCCGCGAGCTCGACCGCATCGAGATCGGCCGCGGCTCGCGCGGGCCGATCACCGAGAAGATCCAGAGCGCGTTCTTCGACATCGTCAACGGGCGCAATCCGAAGTACGCCGAATGGCTCACGAAGGTCTGATGATGAGCACTCAAGCCAAAGCCGTGGTCGAGGTGACCGCCCAGGACGTGCAAGGCCCCGGCGTGGTGGCCTGCCCGAACCCGAAGATGGCGCTGTGGAGCACCCACCCCAAGGTGTACATCGACGTCGCCACCACCGGCGAAGGCAAGTGCCCGTACTGCGGCACGGTGTACCGCCTGAAGGCCGGCGAGAAGCTGCACGCGCATTGACGTCCGTCCGACGATGACGCGCTCGCTGGTCATCGCGCCGCAGTGGATCGGCGACGCGGTGATGTCGGCGCCGCTGCTCGCGAGCCTGGCCGCGCGCGGCGAGACGCTCGCGGTCGCGGCGCTGCCCTGGGTGGCGCCGGTGTACCGCGCCATGCCGCAGGTGCGCGAGGTGATCGAGCTGCCGTTCGCCCACGGCCGGCTCGACTGGTCCGAACGGCGGCGCATCGCAGCGACGCTGCGCGGCCGCTTCGACATTGCCTACGTGCTGCCCAACTCGATCAAGGCGGCGCTGATCCCCTGGTTCGCCGGTATCCCGCAGCGTGTGGGCTACCGCGGCGAAGGCCGCTGGGGGCTGCTGAACCGGCAACGGCCCAACCCGGGCGGCCGCCCGCCGATGGTGGCCTTCTACCGCGCGCTGGCCGGCGAGCCGGCCGCGGCCGAGGCGCGCCCGAAGCTGAGCTTCGAACGTGCGGTGCTGCGCGCCGCGGCGAACGCGGCCGGCGTCGAGCCGGGCGCCTACTGGGCCTTCGCGCCCGGTGCCGAGTACGGCCCGGCCAAGTGCTGGCCGGCCGCCCACTACGCCGCACTCGCGCGCAGCCTGCATGCCCGCGATGCTTTGCCGGTGCTGCTGCTCGGCTCGGGCAAGGAGGCCGCGCTGTGCCAGCAGATCGCCGACGCCGCACCCGGCGCCTGCCGCGTGCTGGCCGGCCAGACCTCGCTGATGGACGCGATGGCGCTGATCGCCGGTGCGCGGGGCCTGGTCAGCAACGACTCGGGCCTGATGCACGTGGCCGCGGCCTTCGGCATCCCGCAGGTGGCGGTGTTCGGCTCCACCAGCCCCGAGCACACGCCGCCGCTGAACCCGCGTGCCAAAGTCCTCTGGCTGAAGGACGAGCTCGGCCTGGACTGCATGCCCTGCTTCGAGCGGACTTGCCGCTACGGCCACACCCGCTGCCTCACCGAGGTGGCGCCGCAGCGCGTGGAGGCCGCGCTGTACAGCGTCCTGGCGGCGTGATGGACGAGGCCGGGCGCATCACCGAGGCGCTGATGCGCGACGCGCTGCTCGGTGCGGGCACCGCCGTGTGGGAGTGGGACATCGGCAGCGACCGCCTGTCCAACACCGACGCCAGCGCGGCCTTGCTCGGCTATGCACCCGGCGAGATCGGCACCTCGCAGCCGGACTGGGATGCGCTGATCCATCCGGACGACGTGGCGGCCAACCACGCCGCGTACCTGCGCCATGAGCGCGGCGAAACGGCCTTCTACGAGCATGAGTACCGCGCCCGGGCGAAGGACGGCTCGTGGCGCTGGCTCGCCGAGCGAGGGCAGGTGGTCGAGCGCGCGCCCGACGGAGCGCCGCTGCGCATGGTGGGCACGCTGTCCGACATCACGCTGCGGCGCGAGGCGCAGGGCACGGCGCTGGAGATGGCCGGGCGCTTGCGCAAGATCTCGCGCCACGTGCCGGGCATCGTCTTCCAGTTCCGCAGCCGGCCGGGCGATTTCAGCCGCGGCTACTTTCCCTTCGTCAGCGAGAGCGTGATCGACCTGCTCGGCGTGTCGCCGAACACGCTGATGGAGGATGCCGGCGCGTTCTTCCGCATGGTCGAGCGCGAGGACCGCGCGCAGCTCGAGCAGAGCATCGTCGAGTCCGGCCGCATGATGAAGCCGTGGCGCTGCGAGTTCCGCATCTTCCGACGCGGCGTGCCGGCGCGCTGGCTTAGCGGCACGGCCACGCCGCAGGCCGAGCCCGACGGCACGGTCACCTGGCACGGCTACCTGCAGGACGTGACCGACCAGCGCGAGCTCGACCGCGAGCGCGAAGCGGCCGCGGCGGCGCAGGCCGCGAACCGGGCCAAGACCGAGTTCCTCTCGCGCATGAGCCACGAGCTGCGCACGCCATTGAATGCGGTGCTGGGCTTCGCGCAGCTGCTCGAGCTCGACAACAACGCGCCGCTGAACGAGACGCAGCGCCGTCGTGTCGAGCTGATCCGCGAGGCCGGCGCGCACCTGCTGCAGATGATCGGCGAACTGCTCGACCTCACGCGCATCGAATCGGGCCAGCTCGCCGTCACGCTCTCGGCCCTGCCGCTCGCCCCGGTGCTGGCCGACTGCGTCGAGTTCGTGCGCGCGCAGGCCGATGCGACCGGTGTCGCGCTGCACTTCGATGCCGAGGACACACCCTGGTCGGCACGTGCCGATGCCACTCGGCTGCGCCAGGTCGTGCTCAACCTGCTGGGCAATGCCATCAAGTACAACCGGCCTGGCGGCAGCGTGCGCCTGCGCGTGCGTGCCGACCGCGACCTGGTCGTGCTGCTGGTGTCGGACACCGGCGTGGGCATCGCCGCCGCCGACGTGCACAACCTGTTCGAGCCCTTCCACCGCGGCGCGCACCAGAACAGCCCGATCGAGGGTGCCGGCATCGGGCTGGCGGTGACACGCGCGCTGGTCGAGCTGATGGGCGGGCGCGTCGACGTGGTCAGCGTGCCCGGCCAGGGCTCGACCTTCAGCGTGACGCTGGCCGCGGCCTGAGCGCAGGCCCGTGTGCCTAGAGCTGGCCGACGGCCAGCACCGGCCCGGTCGGCGCGCCGGTCGGTGAGCCGCCCGGCGGCTCCAGGCTCACCGCCAGGTGGTCGGTGCCCTGCGGTAGCGTAGCGCGCCGCACCACGGTCGCGCCGCTGGCCGAGATCAGGCCCAGCGAGCGCGGTGGGTTCTTGCCCGCGGCGGCCCAGAGTTCGAGCACGCGGTCGGGCTGCAGCGCCACGTTGACCAACGGCTTGGTGACCACCGCACGCCCGTCGCCGCTGATGCTGGCGACGAACGAGGCCGGCATCACGCCGCCATCGGGTGACGGGGCGGTGGCGTTCATCACTACCACGATCGGCGGCAGCGTCGGCCCCGGGCTGGCCAGCAGCACGGCCAGGCTCAGCGCCGCCACCGAAGCCAGCGCCGCGAAGCCGCGCCAGAACGCCAGGCGTGCCCACCAGGCGGCCGGTGCCGGCGCCTTGGCGGTGGCCCCGCCGATGCGTGCCTCGATGCGCCGCCACACCTGCGGCGACGGCTGCAGGGGCGCCAGCGTGGCGGTCAGCGGCATCAGCCGGTCCTGCCAGGCGCGCACCGCGGCACGCAGCGCAGGGTGCGCCGGCAGCAGCGCTTCGAAACGCCGGCGCGCCGGCCCACGCAGCGTGCCGGCCACGTAGTCGGCGGCCAGCCGGTCGGCGAGTTCGGGGCGGCTGTAGTCCATCTCAGGTGCGTCCCGGTCCGGTCATGTCGCGCTGCACCGCGGCTTCGAGGCAGCCCTTGAGCGCCATCAGCGCGCGCCGCACCCACGACTTCACCGTGCCCAGCGGTTGGCGCAGCTGGTCGGCCACCTCGGCATGGCTGAGGCCGTCGAAGAAGGCCAGCGCGACGCTCTGTCGCTGTTGCGAACTCAGCCCTTCCATGCAGTGCGTCAGCGCGCGCGCGTCCGCGGCCCGGCTGAGCAGCTCGAGCGGCCCCGCGCTGTCGTCGGCCACCTGGTCGTACACGTCGGTTTCCTCTGCGTCGTCGCCGCCGGAGGTGAAGGCGGTCTGGATCTGCGGCTGGCTCTGCGCACGGCGCAGGCTGTCGATGGCGCGGTTGCGCGCCACGCTGGTCAGCCAGGTCAGGGGCTGGCTCTGCGCCGCATCGAAGCTCTGCGCCGAACGCCAGACGTTGACATACACCTCCTGGAGGATGTCCTCGGCCTGGGCCCGGTCCCGGTTGATGCGCAGCACCACGGCGAACAGATGCGCACTGGTGCGCTCGTAAAGCGTGGCAAATGCCGCGCGGTCGCCCAGCCCGGCGCGCGCGAGCAGCTGCGCGAGTTCGCGGCTGCGGTCGGACCAGTCGGTGGCGGCGGGCATGGTGCGAGTCTACGAGGGCCGGCTCTTTACAATGCGCCGACCACTGGAAAGCCCGCATGCCCCGCCCGACCGAATTCGTCCTCACCCTGTCCTGCCGCGACACCAAGGGAATCGTGCACGCCGTCTCGGGCCTGCTGTTCCAGGCCGGCTGCAACATCATCGATTCGCAGCAGTACGGCGATGTGCTCAGCAGCGACGCCACCGGCCTGTTCTTCCTGCGCGTGCACTTCGAGGCGCCGCCGCACCTGGCCGACGTGGCCACGCTGCAGCCGCTGTTCCGCCACCTCAGCGAGCAGTTCGGCATGGACGCTCGGCTGCATTCGCTGGCGCGCAAGCCGCGCGTGATGCTGATGGTCAGCAAGCACGGCCACTGCCTGAACGACCTGCTGTTCCGCTGGCGCTCGGGGCAGCTCAACGTCGACATCCCGGCGATCGTCTCCAACCACCCCGACTACGCCGATCTCGCGGCCAGCTACGGCATCGACTTCCACCACCTGCCGCTGGCCACCGGCTCGGGCGCCGAAGCCAAGCGGGCGCAGGAGAAGCAGGTCGAGGCGCTCGTAGACGCGCAGCAGATCGACCTGGTCGTGCTGGCGCGCTACATGCAGATCCTGAGCAGCGAGTTCTGCCAGTTCCTGCGCGGCCGGGCGATCAACATCCACCACAGCTTCCTGCCCAGCTTCAAGGGCGCCAAGCCCTACTACCAGGCGCACGAGCGCGGCGTGAAGCTGATCGGCGCGACGGCGCATTACGTCACCGCCGAGCTCGACGAGGGCCCGATCATCGAGCAGGACGTCGAGCGCGTCGATCACACGCTCAGCCCCGAAGACTTCACCGCCGTCGGCCGTGACGTCGAATGCGTGGTGCTCGCGCGCGCGGTGCGCTGGCACGTCGAGCACCGCGTGCTGCTCAACGGCAAGAAGACCGTCGTGTTCCGCTGACATCGGCGAGACCGAGCCATGCCGCGCATCAAGCCCCCGCTGCCGCCGTCGACTCCCGACGAGATCGAGCAGCAGCTCTACGAGGCCCTGCAGCGCGCCGACATCGAGGCGCTGATGGCGGTGTGGTCCGACGACGACGAGATCGTCTGCGTGCACCCCGGCGGCCCGCGCATGGTCGGCGCCGCGGCGATCCGCGCCTCGTTCGAGGCCCTGTTCGCCAACGGGGCGATCGACGTGCGGCCGGAGAAGGTGCGCCGGCTGCAGGCGCTGAACTGCGCGGTGCACAGCGTGCAGGAGCGCGTCAACGTGCCCACCGAGCAAGGCCCCAAGGCGGCCTGGGTGATGGCCACCAACGTCTACGTGAAGTCGAGCCGCGGCTGGGCGCTGGCGGCGCACCACGCCAGCCCCGGCTCGCCGCGCGAGGCGCAGGACGCCGCCGAAGCCGGCTCGACGCTGCACTGAGCTGCGGTGCAGCAGTACCGTTCGCCCCGCTGGCTGCCCGGCGGCAATGCGCAGACGATCTGGCCGGCGCTGTTCGGCCAGCGGCACCGCGGCCCGCGGATCGCGTTCCGCCGCGAGCGCTGGACGACACCCGACGCCGACTTCATCGATGCCGACTGGCTGGGGGAAGACACCACCGCGCCGCTGCTGGTGATGTTCCACGGCCTCGAAGGCTCGACGCGCAGCCACTACGCGCAGGCCTTCGCCGACTGGGCGCGCCGCCACGGCTGGCGCTTCGTGATGCCGCACTTCCGCGGCTGCTCGGGCGAGCTGAACCTGGCACCGCGTGCCTACCACTCGGGCGACTTCGAGGAGATCGGCTGGATGCTCGGCCAGGCGAAGCTGCGCCACGCCGGGCCGATCGCCGCCGTCGGTGTCTCGCTGGGCGGCAACGCGCTGCTGCGCTGGGCCGAGGAGGCCGGCGGCACGGCGTCGGCCACCGCGAAGGCGGTCGCCGCGATCAGCTCGCCGATCGACCTGGCCGCCGGCGGCCACGCCATCGGCCGCGGCTTCAACCGGCTCGTCTACACGCGCATGTTCCTGCGCACGATGAAGCCGCGCGCGCTGGCCAAGCTGGCGCAGCACCCGGGCCTGTTCAGCCGCGAAAAGCTGCTTGCCGCGCGCGACCTCTACGAGTTCGACAACGTCTTCACCGCGCCGCTGCACGGATTCCGCGACACCGACGACTACTGGGCGCGTGGCTCGGCGAAGCCGCACCTGGCGCGCATCCACATCCCGGCGCTGGTGCTCAATGCCCTGAACGACCCCTTCGTACCCGGCAGCAGCCTGCCGCGCGCGCACGAAGTCGGCGAGCGCGTCACGCTGTGGCAGCCGACGCATGGCGGGCACGTGGGCTTCCCCGGCGGTCGCTGGCCCGGTCACGTGATGACCCTGCCCGAGCAGGTGATGGGCTGGCTCGCCCGCCATCTTTGACGCAGCATCGGGCCATGGACGAGATCGTCAAGGCAGCGCTGAAGAAGTGGCCGAACGTGCCGCACTGCTGGGGCTGGCTGGCGCTGGACGCGCGCGGCGACTGGTACATGCGCGACGACCGCGTGCAGGCCGCCGGCCCCTTCCCGAGGGTCAAGGGCAGCCGCATCCTGCACGACAAGCTGCGCGAGTTCATCCACCGCAACTACCTGGAGGACGAGTCCGGCGACTGGTTCTTCCAGAACGGGCCGCAGCGGGTCTACGTCGAGCTCGAGGCGGCGCCCTGGGTGTGGCGCCTGGTGCCAGGCGAAGCCGCACCGGCGATCACCAGCCACACCGGGCGCGAGGCTCGGTTCGAGTCGGCCTGGCTCGACGAGCACGGCCGCCTCTTCCTTGCCACCGACATCGGCCTGGGCCTGGTGCACACGCTCGACATGGAAACCGCCGCCGGCGCCGTCGAGAGCGGCGCCTGGTTGCCGCAGGACATCCGCTTCGACGAACTGCCCGGTCGATTCGGCTACCGACTCAGCCCGGCTGCCGCGCACGCCGCTCAGCTGCCGTAGAACACGTAGTCGGCCTCGTAGGCCACCTGCTGGCGCTTGCCCTTGGTCGCCGCGTCGCAGGCCGCCGCCGGCGCCACGCCGCCCTTGGTGTTCAGGCGCTGGATGTAGCTCACGCCCTGCATCGCTCCCATGCCCATCGCGGGCTCGGCCTTGACCAGCTGCAGCGGGATGCTGCCGGCCATCGCCGGCGCCACCGCGAGCTGCTTGCCGGTGACCTTGGAGCCGTCGGCGGCTTCCCAGGTCGGGCCGGCGTAGTACTTGCCGACCATCTTCTTGTCGGCGCCGTACAGCGTGGCGACCGGGGCGACGAACACCCACTCATGCGCGCCGGCCATGTTCGCCTTCTCGCGGCACTCGTAGGTGATCTCGCCGACGCCGGTGGTGGCCATCGTCTGCTTCGCGCCGGCGGGCACGCGCACCGGCTCGGGCAGGGCGGCGTTGTCGACGGGCTTCATGGCCATCATCGAGGGGCCGGCGGCGCAGGCCGACAGCAGGGCCACGGTGCCGAGCAAGGCGAAGGTCTGGGTCATGGTGTTCTCCGGAAGAAGGGTTTGTCGCGGGGCGACAGTGCCCCGACTCCCGGATACGCAGCCCGGCCGCAACTGGATGCAGCCCATGAAAAAGCCGGCCCTCGGGCCGGCCTGGTCAGAGCGCGCGAAACCTCAGTTCGCGGCGGAAGCGGCCGCGGCCGGCGCCTTGGGCTCGTCGAACTTGGCGCCGCCCTTGTTGGCGAGGTAGACCACCGCGCGGCCGATTTCCAGGTCGCTGAAGTCGCCGCCACCCTGGGCGCCCATGGCGTTCTTGCCCTTCAGCGCCGACGTCAGCAGCGTCTCGTAGCCGGTCTTGATGCGCGGCTCCCAGGCGGCGGTGTCGCCGATCTTGGGGGCGCCGGCCGCGCCGCTGGTGTGGCAGGCGGTGCATTGGGCGTTGAAGACCTGCTCACCGGACTTCAGCGAGGCCACGTCGGAAGCGTCCTTGACTTCGATGCTGCCGATCGGCTGGATGCGCCGGGCCACCGCCTCGGCGCCCAGGCCGTCGCTGCCGGCAGCGTCGCGGTGGTCGGAGGTCACGTACATGACCAGCAGGATGATCGCGAAGATCGGCACGACGAAGGAGAAGAACACCGCCAGGATCAACTGCTTGGGCGTCTTGATCGGGCCTTCGTGCGGGCCGTCTTGGTCGTGGGAGTCGCTCATGAATTCCTCGGCTGCGGGTGCTCTGCGGGTGCGGGTTCGGGGTCGGTGCTTCCCCCGGACGGCCCGGGAGCGCAAAAACCCGCGAATTATAGGGGGGCTGCCGTGCCCGCCTGACCTGGCTCAAGACCGCAGCTCCGGCGTGCCATGCCGACGTGTCGTCGGCGAACGCGCCGCCGCCGCTTGACAGCCAGCAATTCCAGGCGGATGGTGCAGGCTCAGCGGGCGTCAGACCCGTCATCCGCGCCGTGAGCGCATCACATCACCGCTGGAGACAAACCCGATGAGTACCGTGACCCTGGCCTCCCCCACCGAACAGGCCACGCGCTGGCTCGATGATTTCGGGCGCGCGCTGGCGCGCGGCGACATCGACGCCACGCTCGCGCTGTTCGACCCCGACTGCTACTGGCGCGACCTCGTCGCCTTCACCTGGAACATCCGCACGCAGGAAGGGCCGGCGGCCATCCGCGCGATGCTGCAGGCGCGGCTGGCGGACACGAAGCCTTCGAACTTCGCCCTCGAAGGCGAGGCCACCGAGGCCGACGGCATCACCGACGCCTGGTTCACGTTCGAGACCGGCGTGGCGCGCGGCCGCGGCCACCTGCGCCTGAAGGGCGGCAAGGCCTGGACGCTGCTGACCACGATGACCGAGCTGAAGGGCCACGAAGAGAAGAAGGGCGAGCACCGCATCAAGGGCGCCGAGCATGGCGTGCACCCGGGCCGCAAGAGCTGGGCCGAGTTGCGCGAGGACGAGGCGAAGACGCTGGGCACCACCGAGCAGCCGTATGTGGTGATCGTCGGCGGCGGGCAGGGCGGCATCATGCTCGGCGCGCGGCTGCGCCGCCTTGGCGTGACGGCCATCATCATCGAGAAGAACGCGCGGCCCGGCGACTCCTGGCGCAACCGCTACAAGAGCCTGTGCCTGCATGACCCGGTCTGGTACGACCACCTGCCCTACCTGCCCTTCCCGGACGACTGGCCGGTGTTCGCGCCCAAGGACAAGATCGGCGACTGGCTGGAGATGTACACCAAGGTCATGGAGCTCAATTACTGGGGCTCCACGGTCTGCAAGAAGGCCTCGTTCAACGAAAAGACGCAGGAGTGGGAGGTGCAGGTCGAGCGCGACGGCAAGCCCGTCACGCTGCGCCCGAAGGAGCTGGTGTTCGCGCTCGGCGTGTCGGGTTACCCGAACGTGCCGAAGATCCCCGGCGCCGAGACCTTCCTCGGTGACCAGCACCACTCGAGCAAGCACCCTGGCCCCGAGAAGTACAAGGGCAAGAAGTGCGTCGTGCTCGGCTCCAACAACTCGGCGCACGACATCTGCGCCGCGCTGTGGGAGAACGGTGCCGACGTGACAATGATCCAGCGCAGCTCGACGCACATCGCGCCGTCGGAATCGCTGATGGAGCTGGCATTGGGCGGCCTGTACTCGGAGCAGGCGGTGAAGAGCGGCATCGACCACCACAAGGCCGACCTGATCTTCGCCTCGGTGCCCTACAAGATCATGCACGGCTTCCACATCCCGGTGTACGAGGAGATGAAGAAGCGCGATGCCGATCTGTACGGCCGCCTCGAGAAGGCCGGCTTCATGCTCGACTTCGGCGACGATGGCTCGGGCCTGTTCATGAAGTACCTGCGCCGCGGCTCGGGCTACTACATCGACGTGGGTGCGTCCGAGCTGGTGGCCAACGGCAGCGTGAAGCTGAAGAGCGGCGTCAACATCGAGCGCATCAACCCGAAGTCCGTGACCTTGTCCGACGGCACCGAGCTGCCGGCCGACCTGATCGTCTACGCCACCGGCTACGGCTCGATGAACGGCTGGCTGGCCGACCTCATCTCGCCGGAGGTGGCCGACAAGGTCGGCAAGGTCTGGGGCCTGGGCTCGAGCACGACCAAGGACCCGGGCCCGTGGGAGGGCGAGCTGCGCAACATGTGGAAGCCCACGCAGGTGCCGCACCTGTGGTTCCACGGCGGCAACCTGCACCAGTCGCGCCACTACTCGCAGTTCCTGTCGCTGCAGCTGAAGGCGCGTCAGGCCGGCCTGAAGACGTCGGTCTACGAGCTCGCGCCGGCGCACCACAAGCGCTGACGCGGCCTCGAACGCGGCCCGTTCGACCCAGGGCGGTAGAATCCGCCCTGGCGTGCGACCGTGGTGAAGTGGATATCATGCGGCCCTCCGAAGGCCACGTCGCAGGTTCGATTCCTGCCGGTCGCGCCACCTTCCCCGCATCGCCCGCTATAATGCCGGCACTCGTCGACGACCGCTTCACCGCGGTCCCCCTCAACGACGACAGGTGCGGCCAGACGCCATGACGTGCTGCACCGGCGCCGATCGCTCGGCGTGACCCCGTCCCCACCCCCGGCTGACCTGCAGCGAAATGCCCTGCAGGGCACGGCACGAAGGGCGGCCCGGTTCCTCATTCTTTTCCCTCCAGACCCCGCGCACCGGCCTGTGTGCCGCGCCCGGGTTGTACCGAAAGCACTGCATCAAGCATTCCATCGAAATCGGCAAGTACCTTGTCTCGCCGCTGATCAAACAACTCGACGACGGGCAATACGCCCCGTCCGTCTCCATCCGCACCGGCCGCGGCAGCGCCACGCACGATCGTGTGCTGCGCCTCACGCCGCGGTTCGACTCCCTGCACGCCGCCATCCGCTACGCCACCGACGAGGGCCTGCGCTGGATCGGCATGCCCGCGGCACCCCTTTCATCGCAACACTAGGAGCACCCCATGGCCAAGGAAGAACTCATCGAGATGCAGGGGATCGTCAACGAGATCCTGCCCGACCTGCGCTGCCGCGTGACGCTGGAGAACGGCCATCAGCTGGTGGCCTACACCTCCGGCAAGATGCGCAAGAACCACATCCGCATCCTGGCCGGCGACAACGTGTCGCTGGAGCTCTCGCCCTACGACCTGAGCAAGGGCCGGATCACCTTCCGGCACCTGGTGCGCAACGGCCAGCCGAGCACGCCGCGCCGCAGCTTCTGATCGACACCGAGGTCGGCGCTCTCCGCGCCGACCTGTTCGGTTTGTCGCAAAGGACACAGCCTCCGCCGTCGGGCGGAGCGCGCTAAGTCCCTGATTCACAACGCTTCGTGCACTGGCACGGGTCTCGCAATGGTGGCCTCGAATCCACCATGCGACGAGGGCCCGCGCGATGAGCAACACAGCGTTCGTATCGATCGGCGATCTCAAGCGCGGCCGCCAGGCTCTGAGCCCGGTCGCACAGATCCTCGAGACCGCCGCGAGCGGTGGCTGCTCCACGAGCGGCGGCGAGGGCAAGGCCAGCTGCGGTTCGTCCGGCGGCCCCGACGACATGCCCGCGGAGATCTGGGAGAAGGTCAAGAACCATCCCTGCTACTCCGAAGAGGCACACCACCACTACGCCCGCATGCACGTGGCTGTCGCGCCGGCGTGCAACATCCAGTGCAACTACTGCAATCGCAAGTACGACTGCAGCAACGAGTCGCGCCCCGGCGTCGTCAGCCAGAAGCTCACGCCTGACCAGGCGGTGAAGAAGGTCGTCGCGGTGGCCAGCGAGATCCCGCAGATGACCGTGCTGGGCATCGCCGGCCCGGGAGACGCGCTGGCGAACCCGAAGAAGACCTTCGACACCTTCCGCATGCTCCAGGAGCAGGCCCCGGACATCAAGCTGTGCCTGTCGACCAACGGCCTGGCGCTGCCGCAGATGGTCGACGAGATCTGCAAGTACAACATCGACCACGTCACCATCACCATCAACATGGTGGACCCGGAGGTCGGCGCGAAGATCTACCCGTGGATCTTCTGGGAGCACCGGCGCGTCACCGGCATCGAGGCCGCGACCATCCTGCACAAGCAGCAGATGCTGGGCCTGGAGATGCTCACCGCGCGCGGCGTGCTCACCAAGATCAACTCGGTGCTGATCCCCGGCATCAACGACGAGCACCTCTACGAGGTGAACCGCGAGGTCAAGAAGCGCGGCGCCTTCCTGCACAACATCATGCCGCTGATCAGCGAGGCCGAGCACGGCACGGTGTTCGGGCTGACCGGCCAGCGCGGCCCGAGCGCGCAGGAGCTGAAGGCCGTGCAGGACGCCTGCATGGGCGGCGCGAATCTGATGCGGCATTGCCGGCAATGCCGCGCTGATGCGGTCGGACTTCTTGGCGAAGACCGCAGCGAGGAGTTCACGCTCGACAAGATTGACGCGATGGAGGTCGTCTACGACCTCGACAAGCGCCGCGCCTACCAGGAGAAGGTGGAGGTCGAGCGTGCCGCGCAGCACGAGGCCAAGCTGGCCGCGCTGGATGCCGTGCAGGCCGACGACGGCGTCGATGCCGACATGAAGGTGCTCGTGGCCGTCGCCACCGAAGGCCACGGCAAGGTCAACCAGCACTTCGGCCACGCCACCGAGTTCCAGATCTTCGAGGTGAGCAAGGCCGAGGCGCTGTTCGTCGGCCACCGCCGCGTCGACCTCTATTGCCAGGGCGGCTACGGCGAGGACGAGCAGCTGCCGTCCATCGTCGGCGCGATCAACGACTGCCACGCCGTGCTGGTCTCGAAGATCGGCGCCTGCCCGCGCGACGAGCTGACGGCCGCCGGCATCGAGCCGGTCGACGCGTACGCGCACGAGTTCATCGAGAAGGCCGCGCTGTCGTGGTTCGCGGGTTACCGCGAGCGCATCGCGCGCGGCGAGATCACCCACCAGCCGCGCGGCGACGCGCGCATCCGGCAGGGCGCATTCACCGCCGCCGCCTAGTTCTTGTCCGACCCGAGGAGACCGTCATGGCCCTGAAGATCATCGCCTCCATGTGCACCGCCTGCTCCGCCTGCGAGCCGGAATGCCCCAACGTCGCCATCCGCGAGAAGGGCGGCACCTTCATCATCGACCCGGCCAAGTGCACCGAGTGCGAAGGCCACTTCGACGCGCCGCAGTGCATCGCGGTGTGCCCGGTCGATGGCTGTATCAAGAAGGTATGAGCGCCATGCTGCAACCCAAGGTGACGGTCACGCCCGCGGCCGAGAAGTTCATGCGCCGCATGGTGCGTTTCTCCGCCACGCCGGCCGGCGGCTTCCGCCTCACGGTCGCGCCGGGCGGCTGTTCGGGCTACACCTCCGAGTTCACCGTCGAGCCGGCCCCGCAGGGCGGCGACAGCGAGCTGGCCGTCAACGGCCTGCGCGTCTTCCTGCCCGCCGAGAGCCGCCTGCTGCTCGACGGCGTGACGGTCGACTTCGCCGACACGCCGCTGCAATCGGGCCTGACCTTCGTGAACCCGAACGCGGAAGCCTGCGGCTGCTCGACGGCCGGCGAGAGCAAGCCGCCGGCGCAGGCCACGGTGTCGCTGTCGTCGATCAAGCGGCTCTGACGGAAGCGCAGGCCATGGACGCCGACTTCGACGCTGCGGTGCTCGGCCAGGGCCTGCCGCCGGCGGTCGAGGCGGCGCTCGCAGAGGCCGGCGCGCAGCGCGGCGACCCGGTGCGTGCCATGGCGGCGCTGATGCGCGCGCAGTCGCTCGCGCCGGACCATCCGGCGGTGCTGATCGCGTTCTACCGGCACCACTTCTACGGCCACCGCCTGCTGATGGCGCGCGATGTGGCGCGCCGCGCGCTGGTGGTCGGCGCGCAGGCATTGGGCCTGCCCGTGGTGTGGCGCGAGGTGCCGAAGCGGGCACTGCCCGGCGCGCGTCACGACGCGCCGACACGCTTCTTCCTCTTCGTGCTCAAGGGCTACGCCTACCTGAGCCTGCGCCTGGACGACGCCGTCGAGGCGCGCGACGCGCTGGCGCTGCTGCGCGCGCTCGACCCCGACGACTGTGTCGGCGCGGCGCTGCTCGAGGCGGTGCGCCAGCGCGCGCTGGCGGGCAATGCCGATGGCGACGAGCCGGTCTACGTGCAGGCCACCGGCGCCGCCGCCTGGGCGCGCCTGCCGGCCGCAGCCTGAAGGTTCGCAGCATGCAGACCGCCGACAGCAACGACATCCCGGCGATCGACTGGCACGGCGCGCCGATCACCGAGGCCACCTGCGCGAACTGCGAGCACGCCGTGCTGCGCGCACGCAGCGCCTGCGAGCCTGGCCGCAGCTGCATGCGCGACGTCTATGCGCGCCGCATCGACCGCTTCTTCCGCAGCCACCCGCAGCTCGCCAACGCGCACCTGGCCGAGGCCTACTTCGAGGTGCGGGCGATCGCGGCGCGTTATGCCGACATCTTCCACCTCGGTGCGCTGATGCGCGACCCCGACGAGACGGTGCGCCTGCAGGTCGCGCTGCGCGTACCGCAGCGGCAACTGCTCACGCTTCGCGACGACCCGCACCGCGAGGTGCGCATCCGCGTCGCCCAACGACTGGCCCCGGCCGAACTGGCCAGCCTGGCGCGCGACGCCGACTACCAAGTGCGTGCCATCGTCGCGCGCCGCGCTCCCGAAGGCCTGCTGACGCTGCTGATGCACGACACCGACCTGCAGGTGCGCCAGGAAGTGGCGCGCCGCATCCCGATGCCGGCGCTGTGGCGTTTGGCGTCCGACGCGGCGCCCGAAGTGCGGCGCATCGTCGCCGAGCGCCTGCCGGTGTCGCTGCTCGATGCGCTGGCCGCCGACGCCGACTGGACAGTGCGCTGGGAGGCCGCCGGCCGCGCCCAGGGCGCCGCGCTCGAGCGCCTGCTGAACGATGCCGAGCCCGAGGTGCGCGAACGCGCCCGCGAACGGCTCGATGCGAAGGAGCCCGTCCATGCCTGACATCGCCCGCGACGACGACGTCATCGAGATCGCCCACCCGCCGCGCTTCGAGATGGGCGAGCGCGTGATCAGCCGCAGCGTGGTGCGCAACGACGGCACCTACAACGGCCGCGACATCGGCGAGGTGCTGGTTCACAAGGGCGAGGTCGGCTTCGTGCGCTCGATCGGCACCTTCCTGCAGCAGTTCTACATCTATGCCGTCGAGTTCACCGACAGCGGCCACCGCGTGGGCATGCGCGCCAAGGAACTCTGCACGCTCGACCACCTGCCCGAGGAGGTGCTCGCGCAGCTCGGCGAGCGCGCGGCACAGCTCGATTCCCTTCGCTGAAGGAGACCCGCCATGATCGAACCGCGCGAACCGAAGTACCAATGGGGCCAGCCGGTCGTGGCCGCCATCGACCTCTACAACGACGGCAGCTTGCCCGATGCGCCGCAGGAAGACATCCTGCTCATCGTCGCCGGCGGCCCCGGCGAGATCGTGCAGATCGGCCACCACGACGAGGCCAACGTGCCGATCTACCTGGTCGACTTTGGCGTGGTGGTGCTCGGCTGCCTGGAAGAAGAGATCGCGCCGATGGCGGAGGCGATGGCGTGAGTGCCGTGCTGCAGAGTGCGCCGCAGGTGCTGGCGCTGGACCGCGCCCGCATCGCGCGGGCACTCGCGCGGCGCCAGCGCTACAAGTACGTGCGGCCGCGCGTCGAGCGCGAGGGCCTGGGCTGGAAGGTGGTGAGCCCGAACTGCTCGCGCAGCGTCGACGCGGCCGGCGGCGAGATCGCCATCGCCTGGCTCGTGCCGGGCAGCAACGGCCAATGGCTGCTGCACGCACGCGACCATGCGCAGGGCTGCTGGGTGCTCAAGGCCTCGGGCCTGCGCCTGGACGAGGCGCTGGGCCGGCTGTGCGCCGACCCGAAGCGGGAGTTCTGGCAATGAGCTCGCCCGTCTACCTAGACCACAACGCGACGACGCAGCCTGCGCCCGAAGTGATCGCGGAGATGGTCGACGCGATGCAGCGGGCCTGGGCCAACCCCTCGTCCACGCATGCGCCAGGTCAGGCGGCGCGACGCCTGCTTGCGGACGCCCGGGCGCGGGTGGCGAATTTCCTCGGTGCGCAGGCCTCCGAAGTGGTCTTCACCAGCGGCGCGACCGAGGCCAACCACATGGCCGTGCTCGGTGCGCTGGCCAGCTCGCGCGGCCGGCTGCGCCGGCGCCTGGTGCTGTCGGCCGTCGAGCACCCCGGCCTGCTCGCGCTCGCGCAGCGCCTGGCCGACGAGGGCGTGCCGGTCGACCTCATCCGTGTCGATGCGCAGGGCCGGCTCGACCTGGACCACGCCCGCGCGCTGATCCGCGATGACGTGTCGCTGGTCAGCGTGATGGGTGCGAACAACGAGACCGGCGTGTGCATGCCCATCGCAGCATTGGCCGAACTGGCGCGTGCCCACGGTGCCTGGTTGCACGTCGATGCCACGCAGCTCGCCGGCAAGTCGAATCTGAGTTTCGCAGCCAGCGGCGCCGACCTCATGTCCGTGTCGGCGCACAAGCTCGCCGGGCCCAAGGGGGTCGGTGCGCTGCTCGTTCGCAAGGGCCTGCCGCTGGCGCCGTTGATCTCGGGCCGCCAGGAGCGGCACCGCCGCGGCGGCACCGAGAACCTGCCCGGCATCGCCGGCTTCGCCGCCGCCTGCGAACTCGCCGGGGCCACGCTGGCCGCCGACATCGAGCGCATTCGCGGGCTGCGCGAGCGGCTCGAGCAGGGCCTGCTGCGTGGCCTGCCCGGCACCCATCTGTATGGCGCGCAGACCGAGCGCCTGCCCAACACCGCCTGCCTGCGTTTTGCCGACCTCGCTGCCGAGCCCGTGCTCGCGCGGCTCGAGCGCGCCGGCGTGGTCGCCTCGTCCGGCGCCGCCTGCAGCGCCGGCGGCACGCAGCCCTCGCATGTGTTGCTGGCGATGGGCGAGAGCGCGGCGCAGGCCAAGTCCGGCGTGCGCTTCTCGCTCGGCCGCGAGACCTCTGCCGCCGACATCGACGCGGCGCTCGACGCCGTGCAGCACGCGCTGGTTCCCCTGCTCGACCCGCAGCCGCTGGCTGCCTGACCGCCTGACCCCAAGGAAGAACCATGAAGGTGATGATCCGCAAGACTTCGACCGGCGCCCTGTCGGCCTACGTGCCGAAGAAGGACCTGGAGGAGCCGATCGTCGCGCAGGAGCTCGAAGGCCTGTGGGGCGGCACGATCACGCTGGCCAACGGCTGGCTGCTCGCGCTGCCGGAGATGGCGGTGGGCACCTCGCTGCCGATCACCGTCGAGGCGCGTCGCCTTTCCGGCGGGGATTGAGATGGAAGCCGCCACGCTGACCGAAGCCATGGTCATCGCCGACGCCGCGAGCAGCGTGCGCGAGGCCGCCGCCGCGCTGCGCACGCGCTTCGCCAATCTGCGCGTGGTCGTCGTCGATGCCTTCGACATGCGTAGCGAGACGCCGGCGGCCGTCGGCGCGAAGCGCCAGCTCTACCTCGGTGCGAGCGACGGCCACTGCTGGTCGGTGACCCACGACGCCGGCCAGGCCTGCGGCTTCTTCATTGCCGAGCGCGGCTGAGCCGGCACGCACCATGTCCGACGCCGACCTGCCCGACGACTGGCTGCTGCTCTCCGAGCCGGACCTGAGCGAGCTCGAATCCGATCTCGTGCAGGCCGCCTTGCGCGCGCCGCGCCTGTCGGCCGGCCGCATGGTCGAGCGTTTCGAGGCCGGCTTCGCACGCTGGGTCGGCCGCGCGCACGCGGTGGCGGTGGGCAGCGGCACGCTGGGCACCTGGCTGGCGCTGCGCGCGCTGGGCATCGGGCCGGGCGACGAGGTGATCGCCTCGCCCTACGGCTGGCACCAGGTGGCGCATGCCGTCACGCTGTGCGGTGCGCGCGTGGTGTTCGCCGACATCGACTACTGGTCGGGCTGCCTCGACCCGGCGCGCGCCGCCGCGCAGGTCACGCCGGCCACGCGCGCCATCCTCGCCGGCAATGTCAACGGCCACCCGGCGGCGTGGGCCGGCCTGCGCGAGCTGGCGGAGGTGCGCGGCCTGGCGCTGATCGAAGACTCCACCGAGGCGATCGGCTCGGTCTACCGCGGCCGCGTGGTGGGCAGCTTCGGCGACCTGTCGGTGTTCGACTTCTCTCAGCCCTCGGCGCTGTGTTGCGGCGAGGGCGGCATGGTCGTCACCGACGACGCGGCACTCGCCTCGGAGCTGCGCTACCTGCGTTCGCGCTCGATCGGTGACCGCCGCTCGGTCTCGGTCGGCTCGCGCGTGCCGATCCAGGCGTCCATCAGCGAAGTCACCGCGGCGCTCGGCGTCGCGCAGCTCACGCGCATCGACGAGATCCTGGCGCGGCGCAAGGATGTCGAGGCGAGCTACCTCGCGCAGATGCTCAGCTTCGAGGGCATCAAGCCGCCCTATGTGGCACAGGGTGTCGACAGCGTGCACTGGATGCTCTACCTCGTGCACCTGGGCAAGCGCTTCACCGCCAGCGCATGCGCGCAGATCGTCGAGGACCTCGCCACCGAATGCGTCGAGACGGTGATGTACTGCCAGCCGCTGCACCAGCAGCACCACTACATGCAGCAAGGCTGGAAGCGCGGAGCGCTGCCGCTGACCGAGCGCATCGCCGACCGCGCGCTGGCGCTGCCACTGCACGGCGGCCTCGAAGCCGACCACGTCAAGTTCATCGTCGAGACGCTGAAGGACTCGTCCATCAACGTCGGCGCCGGTGCCGCGATCTACTGACCCAGGAAACCCCATGAGCTTCGCCACCCTGAACGACCTGCCCGCCGCCGTGATCGAGGGCCTCGAGGCCGGCACGCTCGCACCCTACCTCGGGCCGGGGCTGCTGGCGTTGTGCAACGGCAGCACCCCGCCGGCCGACCCGGTGGCGCTGGCCGGGGTGCTGACTGCCCGCGTGTCGGTGCCGGGCAAGATCAAGAACCGCCTCACCGCGGCCGCGCAGTTCATCGAGAACTTCAAGCACCGCAAGACGCTGGTGAAGGCGATGGACGAGGCCTTCGCCGCGCAGGCCGTGCCCTCGCCGCTGCACCGCTGGCTGGCGGCGCTGCCGGCGCCGATCATCGTCGACACCTGGTACGACGACACGATGCGCACGGCGCTGGTCGCTGCCGCGGGGAACTGGGCCGAGGTGCAGGGCCTGTCGCAGAGCGAACACTTCGGCACCTGGACGGGCTGGTACGACGCTGCCGGCGCCAGCCTGCCAGACGCCGCCGCGCCGCGCACGGTGCTCTACAAACCCTGGGGCGGCCATGCCCCGGCCGGCAACTACCTGGTGTCGGACAGCGACTTCGTCGAGGTGCTCACCGAGATCGACATCCAGACGCCGATCCCCGCGCTCGTGCAGCAGCGCCGCGCTGCGCTCGGCTTCGTGTTCCTCGGCTGCCGCTTCAACGACCAGCTGCCGCGCGCCTTCGCGCGCCAGGTCATGAAGCGCTCGGCCGGCCCGCACTACGCCGTGCTGGCCGAGGAGCCCACGCGCATGGAGGCCCGCTTCTTCGCCGAGCAGGGCATCACCCGCATCGCCATCCCCCTGGCCGACGCCGCGGCCGCGCTGTGTGGCGCGGCGCTGCCGGCCTGAACATCCTCAGGAGATCAACGCATGAGCACGCTCACCATCAACCCCGGCGCCATCACGGCCGACGTCGCAGAAGGGACCAACCTGCTGCAAGCCATCCTCGCCGCCGGCGGCAAGCTCGTCAGCAAGTGCGGCGGCGAAGCGAAATGCGGCGCCTGCCACGTGTTCGTCACCGAAGGCCGCAAGGGCCTGTCGAAGATGACGCCGGTGGAGAACGCCAAGCTCGACACGATCATCGGCGTGGGCAGCAAGTCGCGCCTGGCCTGCCAGGCGAGCCTGCTGGGCACTGAGGCGGTGACGGTGGAGTTGCTCGGGGCGCTGTCGGGCTGAGGTGCGGAGCAACTGGCATGGGAGGCGGGCGGTTGACTGCTCCCGACCCTCAGCCGACATGTGTTGCTCTGAACTTGGTGCCCACAAGCAGCTAATGAACGGCTGACGTGAGCGGCGCCTCGAGCACGGCATCACTTTGTCGCGCACATGAGTCGAACGCCACCGCCCGTGCGCATCCCATCCTTGCGCCGCGCAAAGTAGCGTGTGTTCAGCGCTTCCGGAGTGGGGCTCTCGGCGCCCTTGAAGCCCAGCTCGATCAGCTGCAGCTGCAGCTGCGTCGGGTCGAACGCCGACACCCAGGGCTCGCCGATCGCCCTGGCTTGCTGCTCGACGAATTCGCTGACCGCTCGCTCGAGCGGGTTGAGCATCGCCGCCGGGACGCGATAGTCGAAGCACAGGCTGGTGCCTTCGGCAAAGCCGGCCACCGTGCCGGCCGTCCTCAGCACCGCGGCGGCCGTCAGGTACATCGTCACGCCCATCCAGCTCACGCACGCCGGCTGGTCTGCCCGGAATCCTGCCTGCCGCAGCGTGCCCGCCAGCTCGTCGCGCTCGAAGTCCACCGGCACCAAGCTCAGCGACGGGGGCACGCCGATCCCGGCCTCGGCCAGTAGTTGCCGTTTCCAACCCTGCGTGCCCGGGTGATCCACCTCGAACACCTTCAGACCCAGGCTGCTGTGTGGATTGCGATAGGCAAAGGTGTCGAGGCCGGCGCCCAGCAGCACGTACTGGCGCACGCCTGCAGCGACCCCACGCGCCATCTCGTCCTCGACAAAGCGGCTGCGCGCCACCAGCGCCGCGCGAAGCCCGCGCGACACCGGATCGTTCAGTGCGAACGGATCGTCTCGCAACGCGGCCTCGGTCTTCGCACCCAGCAGCGGCAACGCGATCGGATCGGGCAGCACCACGGGCTCGTCGAGCAGCTGGTGTACAGCGCGCAGCGAGGCGACTCTCAGCGCAGAGCGGCTCGGCTCGCCGTGACGAACGATGTTGGTCGGCAGTGTGGACATGGGATGAACTCCTCGTGAGGGGGTATCCATCGTCCACCCTCACGTTGCGTGAGGGTCAAGCGGTGGTCAAGTGGCCGCTTGTCGCAAGTAGTGCCGCACCTCCGGCGTGTCGTCCGCCCCGGCCTGAAGCAGCGGCTCGTTCTCGAAGGCGGCAACCAGCTTCTCGCGCAGCGCGGCATCGTGCCGCGCCATGCGGTCCAGCAGGCCCCGCCATTCGGCCGCCAGCTGGCGCGCGGCCGGCGCCTGCGGCGGCAAGCCATCGGCCATCAAGCGCTCGGCCCGCTCGCTCAACCCGCGCCACTGAGGCCCCAGTGTCTTGTCCAGTCGCTGGAACTCATCTGCGCTGATGTACTTGGCCAGTGTTGCCAGCCGCAACTGGACCGCCGCGTCGATGTAGTCCAGCAGCGCGCGGTCCATTCCGCTTGGCAGGCGCACCCCGGGCTGCTCCCGCACCATGCGGCCCCAGCGCTTCAGCAGCTCGGTGTCGCCGTTCATCCAGCGTGCCGACACATCCATCCACTGCCGGGCCAGGCGCTGCAGCTCGAGCGCGTCGGTGGCTACGCCGCGCGACATCGCCTCCCGCACAGCCTGCACCAGCTGCGGCCACTCTGCCTCGCACTGCTTCCAACGCTCGAAGACGAGCTTGAGCTCGCCGGCGCTGAAGTACTGCTCGAAGGTGCTCATGATTGACAAGCTGGCTAGCCAGTCGTCGATGTCGGGCTGGCCGCCGCCGACGATGACCATCTGCATCACGCTGAGCCGGTCATGCAACGCCTGGCTCTGGGCCATGTCGCGCTCCAGCGCACCGATCTGCCGCGCGAGGATGGCCGGCAGCGAAGCGGCGCTGCCATCCAGAAACTGCGCCACGTCGGCCAGCGGAAGGCCCATGCGGCGCAGGGCTTGGATGCAGTGCAATCGCGCGGCATCGTCGCGGTTGTACAGCCGATAGCCACTGTCGGAGCGCCCCGACGGGCGCAGCAGCCCGATGCTGTCGTAGTGGTGCAGAGCACGAACGGTGACACCGGTGCGCTTGGCCAGTTCGCCGACTTTGAGAAGCATGCACGAGTATCCACGTTGCCACCCACTGGCAGCCGTCAGCCTCGTCAGATCCAACTTGGCCGCGGGGCAAGTTGACGCGACTGAGCGTGCTGCGAGGCAGTCGGTAAGTGGCCGGCCACCGATGGCTCGTTCTGGCCGAGAGCGGTCGCCCAAGCAGTCGCGCTCGATCGGCTACAACCGCTGCAAAGCAAGCCCCGGAATCAAGATACCCTTCGCGGACACGTCTGTGGCGCAGACGGGCCGCTGTTCATTTGGCCGAACCGTCACGCAGAAGGCCGGTCGCCGCGTCACTTGCGAAGAGAATGCCTGATCGGCGCCGCAATGGCGCGCAGGGGCACGAGCATGCTTGGCTGGATTTTCAGGAAGAAGGGCATCGAGACCGGGTCGGCACCCGCCACGGTCACAACGAGTCAGGTCGCGAACGGATCGGCGACCGACGTGGATTGGACGGCCGCGCTTGCGCTGGCGCGCGGAGACAACGATGCGCTGCTGGCCCTGGCACGAAGCGCGGCGACACCCCTCCAGTTCAAGCAAGCCGCCGTCGAGGCCCTCACCGGGGAACCGGCGCTGAGACTGGCCGAGCGGGAATTTCGCGGTCACGACCGCCGCGTCCACCAACTCGCCAAACAGCGTCTGCAGGCGACGGTGGCGCAGCGCGAGACCCGCGAGCACGCCGGGCGGCTGCTCGAAAGCGCCCGAGGTCTGGCAGCAATGACAGAGGTGCCGGTGAATCGCCTCGTTGAACTCGACCGCGCCTGGCTAGCGCTTGATGCCGAGGCGGTCGAACCGGCCCTGCGCGACGACTTCACAGCGCTGACGGCGCAGCTGGCGGCGCAACTGCGCGAGCGCGCCGACATCGAGCTGCAGCGCCGGCGCTGGCAAGCCGACGCCACGGCCGCCCAGCGGCAGTTGCAGGCGGCATGCACCGAGGCCGCGGCGGGCACGCAAGGTCGAGAGCGCCTTGCAGTCGCGACGGACGCAGCCCGCGGCGTGGAAGGTGCGCTGCAGCCGGACGGCGAGGCGGACCCGGCCACAGACCGCGCGCTGGCCGAGTTGCAGCACGCCATCCGCAGCGCAATCGCGCTCGACGTCCACTTGGCCGTACTCGATCGGCTGCTGGCCGGCTCGGCGGAGGCCATGCCCAGCACTGCCGAGGAATCGCGTGTGGTGACCGGGCCGGGTGACGATTCGAACGCCGAATCCGCAGACGGTGCTCGCGAAGACGCCAACGGGGACCGCGCCATCACGTCCTCGGCGATGGGTGACGCGCAGCGGCAGTGGCAGGCGCTCCCGCCACTGACCGATCTGCATCTGGCGGCGCTGCTGCAGAGCCGGCATGCTCGCTGGCAACAGGCCTGCGAGCAGGTGCGGGAGGCCAGGCGGTCGCAACGGCGCGAGGAGGACCGCGAGCGTCAGCGTGCGCGCAAGGGTCAACAGACTCTGGCCCTGGCCGACTGCGTGGCGCAGGCGGAGACGGCGCTCGACGCCGGGCAGCTGGCCGACGCCCACCGCCATCTGATGGGCATCGACGAGCAGCTTCAAGGTGCCGATGCACCCGTTGCAGTTCAGACCCGAATCGCAATGGCTCAGGCGCGGCTGGCGCAGTTGCGCGGCTGGCAGCACTGGGCCGGCGGGCGCGCGCGCGACGAGCTTGTGCAGCAGGCCGAGGCCCTGGCGGCCGCGACGGTCGGCGATGACGGCCGAGTCGATGGGAACGCGGAGGCTGACGGAGCGGTTGTCGCAGAAGTCGCTCGGCTCTCGATCCGCCAGCGCGCCGAAGTCATCCAGACTCTGCGCCAGCGCTGGAAGGAGATCGACAGCCTGAGTGGCCCTGGAACGGGAGGTCGCGCGCTGTGGCAGCGCTTCGACGCAGCCTTGCAGTCGGCCGGCGAGCCGGTGGCCGCGCATGTCGCGGCGCAGCGCGCGGCGCGCGAGGCCAATCTCTCGGCTCGCCAGCAGCTGCTCGAGATCCTCGAAGCGGTGGGCGAAACCACCGCCTCCGAGCCAGCGGCTTCGCCAGACGAGGTGAACCTGCCGGACGACGCCGCACAGCCGCAAACTCAGACCGAGCCGCCCGCCCCAGGATTCGACCATCCGCGTCGACTGGCAACGGCACTCGACCGGTTCCATGCCGAATGGCGCAAGCTGGGTCCGCTCGAGCACACGGTGCCGCGCCAGGCGCGCGCGGCGCTGGCGGAGCGCATGGAGGCGGCGGTGCGCCGCGTGGAGGCGCCGCTGGAGGCCGCACGCGCCGCCGCCGGCGCGCAGCGCCAGGCACTCGTGGGGCGCGCCCGCGCTCTCGCCGGCAGCGCGCCCGGGCGCGGCCGCGACCTGGTGGGCGAGGTGCGCGCACTGCAGGCCGAATGGCAGCGGCATGCGAAGGCACTGCCGCTGGCACGCGCCCACGAGCAGGCCCTGTGGTCCGAGTTCAAGACTGCGATCGACGCCGCCTTCGCTGCGCGCGAGGCGGCCTACTCCGCACGCGAAGCCGAGTTCGAGGCCCATGCCGCAGAGCGCACGGCTCTGATCGAGCGCCTGCGACCTCGCCCTGGGGACAGCCCGGCGACTCAACGCCGTACGTTGACCGAGGTCGACGCCGCCTGGCAGCGCTGCGGGCCGGCGCCGCGTGACCGTGCCGATGCGCTCGAGGCTCAATTCCGCGCCGCCCGCGAGGGTCTGCGGCAGTGCTCGACCGAGGGTGATCAACGTGCATGGCAGGCCACCTGTGATGCGCTCGATGCCAAGCTGGCGCTGTGCAAGGCGCGCGAGCAAATGATTGCCGAGGGTGATGCGCTCGATGTTGCGGCCACCGCTGCGTCATGGTCGACCCTGCCCGCGTTGCCGGCACCGTTGGAAGATGCGATACGCCGCCGCGCCGGACTTGCGCAGGCGGACGGCACCGATGCGGCACCTGACGTCGACGACCTGTTGCTGCAGATCGAGACCGCCTGGGACCTGCCGACGCCGCCGGCGTTCGAGTCCGCGCGCCGCGAACGCAAGCTGCTGGCATTGAAGGATTCCCTCGAGGGCCGCCGTTCGGTTGCTCCCATGGCCCTTGCGCCTGTCGCCGCCATGGCACTGCTGCTGAGCCGCGATGACTTGGACGCCGGCCAGCACGATCGGCTGGCCGACGTGCTGGCGGAGTGGCGCCGACGGGGCCCGCAGCGGCCTGCCCTGTCAGCTCACGCCGATGGGCACGATCCTCGAAGGCGAGTGGGATGAATCATTCGCCGTCGTCAAAGCCTGCTTCGACCAGCTTCGCGCATCAGGATGCAGTCGCATTGGCGTGCCTCTCAAAGTGGACTGGCGGGACGGCCCATCGGGCAGGCTCCAGGCCAAGACAGCGAAGGTCGAGCAGGTGCTCGGCAAAAAGCTGAAGACCTGACGCGGCGGGCCAGTATTCGCGGCTGCAGCACACTGGTCAGCGTCACTCGCTGTCGAAGGCCTGAGTGACTCCGGGCACGAAATGCGGTCGTTGATCGTCGGCAACCTCTTCCGGCACTTTCGCACTCGACACCGGTCGCTCGACGCCAGACCACCAAGCGAGCCTGCTTGAGCGGCTGCTCCTGACGTCTCGACCGGCTCAAGCCGACGTATTCTGCTAGGGTCCGCGGCGTCGAAAGTCCATACTTCGAAAGCTCAGCCATGGCGAATGCAGTTCCGCCCCCTCTTCAGCGCGCTGAGAGCCTGCGAGCATTCAAGATTCGCGCAGTCATCGTCCACCTGGCCTGCCTGGGTGTGTTTTTCGTTCCGCTCACTTCGACGGTACTCTGGACGGCCGTGGCTTTGTACTTCATACGGGTGTTCAGCTGGGAGGCCGGCTCACACCGCTACTTCTCGCACCGAAGCTTCAAGACGTCGCGAACGTTTCAGTTCATCCTTGCACTGCTGGCAGCGCTCAGCGGTCAGCGTGGCGTTATCTGGTGGGCGACTCACCACCGCGCCCATCACAAGTATTCCGACGTTAGTCCTCTGGACCAGCACTCGCCTCGCTTCCACTCGCTGTGGCACGCACACTTCGGTTGGCTGCTGAGCCAGCGCGCTCTGGACACGGACCTCACGCAAGCTCGAGACCTGGCCAGATTCCCCGAGCTGGTCTGGCTGAACAAGTACCACTACTTCTTTCCACTCGGCCTGCTCATCGCCACGTTCTGCGTGGGTCAATACACCGCGTTCTTCGGGGCAAAGGGACTGGGCGCAAGCGCCGTGGTGTGGACCTTCTTCGTCAGCATGGTTCTTTCGCAGCAGGCAGCCTTCCTGCTCAACACGGGGCTTCACGGCGTAGAGCCTGGCTGGTTCCGGTACCGCCGCTTTGAGACCAAGGACACCACCACCAACGCGTGGCTGCTGGCAATCCCGATTCTCGGCGGCGCCTTCCACAACAACCATCATCGATACATGAGCTCGGCCCGCAGCGGCTTCTATTGGTACGAACTGGACTTGACCTACCTGATGCTGAAGATCCTGTCCTGGCTGCGCATCGTCTGGGACCTGGTGCCCGTTCCTCTGGAAGTGCTGGAAGAGGGTGGCAAGTCCAACGGGCACTACCCTCGCGGGCGATGACGATGTCGAACCAGAAGCCAGACTGGATCTGCCAGGCAGCGAACACCGGACAGTGACCGCTCCTTGTCGAGAGCCGCCCGCAGACCCCGCAACCTCCCTGCGCCGCTACTTCGACACCTTCGCCCGCTCGCTCTTGCTGTAGTTGCTGAAGTGTCCCTGCTTGGCCGCAGCGCGCCGCCCCGCAGCAATGATGGCTTGGCTGGTGCCTTGCGGCGCGGTCAGCGACACCAGTCGCTCGAGCGCCGTCGTGGCGCAGTGCGGGCAGGCGGGCACGGTGCTGTTGCGCACCAGCAGTTCGAACTGCTGGCCGCAGGCGCTGCATCGGTAGTCGTACAGGGGCATGGCGTCCTCACGAGGGCAATGGAAGGGATTGGCGGTCCAGCGACAGCGCGACGAGCGCGCTGGCCTGGTCGGTGATGTCGCGCACCACGGTGCGCGACAGCCGGCCCAGCCAACGGCCGGGCAGCGCCTGCGCGCCGCAGCGCGCGCCGGCCAGCATGCCGACCAGCGCGCCGGTGGTGTCGGCGTCGTCGCCGAGGTTGACGGCCGCCGTGACGCCGGCCTCGAAGTCAGTGTGCGACGCGAAGCAGTGCAGCACCGTCTGCACGGTGTCGACCACGTAGCCGCTGGCCCGGCCGGGGTAGGGCCGGAAGGCGAAGGTCGGCTGCGCGGCGACGAAGGCCTCGATGCGGCGCGCCTGCGCAGCCGCGTCGACCCCGGAAAGCAGATCGCGCAGCAGTTGGCCGATGCCGAGCACCGCGGCGTCCGACAGCGGATGGTGGTGCGTCACATGCGCCTGCGCGAGCGACACCCGCTCGAAGGCCGCGTCGTCGCCCAGCGTGGCCAGCGCCACCGGCAGGTTGCGCATCAGCGCGCCGTTGCCGGCATCACCGTCATTCGGCTCGCCGCTCAGGCTGCCCTGCTGCAGGAAGCGCAGGATGCCACGCCGGCAGGTGTTGCCGCAGTCCACCGGCTTGCCGCGCCACCAGGCGAGAAAGGCCTCGGCGATGAGTTGCGTGTCGAAGGGCCGGCCCAGGCTTTGGCCGCGCAGCAGCGCCTCGCCCAGCGCCAGGCTCATGGTCGTGTCGTCGGTCACCTGCCCCGGCGCCAGCTTGAGCCAGCCACCGCCGACGATGTGCCGGTGCACGCCGCCCTGCGCGGCGAAGCGGTGCTTGATCTCACGCGGCGTCATGAACTCCACCGTCGCGCCGAGCGCGTCGCCGAGGGCCAGGCCGAGGTAGGCGCCCAGGGCCTTGTCGAGCAGCGAGCCGTGGTCAGTCATACCGCGCCTCGACCTCGCAGTCGCCGCCGATCGCCAGCACCTCGGCCTCGCCGTGCAGCGATGTCGTGTTGAGCAGGCCGGGCACGAGCAGCAGCTTGCACTGCGGGATGCGCGCCTCGAGCACCCAGTCGCCGAAGCATTGCGCCGCGTCGCGCGTGGTGCTGAACGACACCAGGTTGTTCAGCCTCACGGTGCAGTGCCGCTCGCGCAGCGAGCCGGCGGCGATCTGCTCCTCGCAGCGTGTGCTGCCGCGCCACAGCGTGGCGTGCGTGCCGCTGCCGAGCAGCGCGAAGCGTGCGAGCATCCACTGGCAGAACTCGTAGAGCAGGTCGAGCTGCTGGAAGATGCTGTTGTTGTGGTAACGGCTGGCCCCCTTCTGCTCGAGGTAGGCCACCCAGGCCGGCGACGGGAAGCGCGCCAGCGGTGCGCCGTGGAAGCTGGGCACGAGGCCGAAGCGGCTCTCCACCCAGCCCTTGAGCACGGCGCCCGAAGGCCCGTTCGAATCGAGCCCCCAGCCCTGCAGCAGCTTGAGGTAGCTGGAGCGCCAGCGGCGCCGGTCGGGCGGCGGTTCGCCACGCTCCTCGTCGGAAGGCCGCACCAGCCCGAAGGCCAGGCTCATGTAGTGCGCGAACACGGCACGTGCCTCGTCGGCATCGCGGCTGCGCTGCAGCAGCGCGAACAGGCCGGGGTTGCACTCGCGCGCGCCGGCGATGTGCAGCGGCTGAGGGTGCGCGTTGAAGGCCGTGCTCGCCAGCAGCGGCGCGGGCACGCCGACCAGGTTGGTCGTGTACCAGCGCGCCGGGTCGGCTTCACGGTCGCCTTCGAGGCTCACACGGGCCGGTTCTCGTTCGGGTTGCGTACCGGGCCCATCAGCTTCAGGCCTTCGTCGTAGGTGATCGTGTCGAAGGTGATGTCGAACTTCAGCGCGGCGTCGGCCACGCGGTCGGTCTTGCCGGCGGTGTCGAGCTTCTTCAGCTCGGCCTTCTCGAGGTACAGCAGTTCGAGCAGCTCGTTGTAGACGGTGGCCTCGTCGATCGGCAGCACGTAGAACATCGCGCCCTTGAGCGGCACCTGGTACTTCTTGCTCAGGTCGATGTTGTTGCAGAAGAGGAAGTACTTGCCGCCGGCCGACAGCGTGTCGCCCAGCGTCTCGGCCACGTCCTTCAGGTGCTCGAAGCTGAGCAGGTAGCCGGCGAAGAAGGGCAGCTTGGGGTCGCCGACCTGCGCCACCGCAATCACCTGGTCGCAGGTCAGCTCGGGCGGGCGCGCCTCGTCGGCGAGCTTGGCGGCGAAGCGCAGCGCGAGCTCGCCGCGAAAGCCGTAGCGCCCCGGCTTCTTCGTCGGTGCCTTTAGCACCGGGTTGAGCAGGCGGCCCTCGGACTCGAGGCGGGCGAAGGCGGTGGACGCGAGTCCGGGTTCGGCGAGGGTGGTGCTCATCAGTGGCTCCGGTGGGTTGAATCGGTGTCGGTGTTCTTCAAGTGATCGGCGACCTTGGCGAAGGCGGCGAGCAGCTCGTCGCGCAGCGCGGCCTCGGTGCCGATCTCGTCGAGCGCCTGGCGCATGCAGGCCAGCCACGCATCGCGCGCCCCCGCGTCGATGGCGAAGGGACCATGCACGCGGCGCAGCCGCGGCTGGCCGCGCTCGGCGGTGTAGCGCTTCGGGCCGCCCAGCCATTCGGCCAGGTAGAGGCGCAGCACGGCCTTCGTTTCGGCGAGGTCGGCGTCGTGCATGGCACGGATGGCGCGGGCATCGTCGCGCAGGTCCATCGCACGATAGAACGCGTCGACCAGCCTGGCCACGGCCGCCTCGCCGCCCAGCCGCTGGAAGTGCGGGTTGGGGTTCGCGGCGACGACGGGCAGGGCGCTCATGAACGCTCCAAGAGCAACCGCCGTACCACCTTCATCGATGCGCGAACGACGCCCGGTGAAGCGCTCGGTGGGTGAGGTCGCACGCGTCGCATCGCGTCCGGGTTTGTCGTGTTTCGAACAATCGAACAAGGCCCCCGCGGCGACCGCGAAATCGTGCATTTACCTCGTGAAAACAAGCACTTGAATCAAGTCAAAAGGGGGTGGCACGCGCATTGCGAAGAGAAGGCTGCGCGGACCCCATGTCAGGCCCCGAGGGACCTTCCATAAGAAGACCCACAAGGCACCGAAGGCTGCATAGAGATCGCGACGAACGTTCCCGCATCGTCAACTTCTCAACCGAATCAACTGGAGCAAACAAATGGCAAAACTTCGGCAGATCGCCTTCTACGGCAAGGGTGGCATCGGCAAGTCCACCACCTCGCAGAACACGCTGGCCGCCCTCTCCGAGATGGGCCAGAAGATCCTCATCGTCGGCTGCGACCCCAAGGCCGACTCGACCCGCCTGATCCTGCACGCCAAGGCGCAGGACACCATCCTCTCGCTCGCGGCCGAAGCCGGCTCGGTGGAGGACCTCGAGCTCGAAGACGTCATGAAGATCGGCTACCGCGACATCCGTTGCGTCGAGTCCGGCGGCCCGGAGCCGGGTGTCGGCTGCGCCGGCCGCGGCGTGATCACCTCGATCAACTTCCTCGAAGAGAACGGTGCCTACGACGGCGTCGACTACGTCTCCTACGACGTGCTCGGTGACGTGGTGTGCGGCGGCTTCGCGATGCCGATCCGCGAGAACAAGGCGCAGGAGATCTACATCGTCATGTCGGGCGAGATGATGGCCATGTACGCGGCCAACAACATCTCCAAGGGCATCCTGAAGTACGCCAACAGCGGCGGCGTGCGCCTGGGCGGCCTCGTCTGCAACGAGCGCCAGACCGACAAGGAACTGGAACTCGCCGACTCGCTGGCCAAGATGCTGGGCAGCAAGCTGATCCACTTCGTGCCGCGCGACAACATCGTGCAGCACGCCGAACTGCGCCGCATGACCGTGCTCGAGTACGCGCCGGATTCCAAGCAGGCGCAGGAGTACCGCGACCTGGCCACCAAGATCCACGCCAACGCGGGCAACGGCACCATCCCCACCCCCATCACCATGGACCAGCTGGAAGACCTGCTGATGGAGCACGGGATCATGAAGACGGTCGACGAGTCGCTGGTGGGCAAGTCCGCCGCTGAACTCGCCGCCGAAGCCGCTGCGGCCTGACGCAAAGCACGACACGAGGGCGGGTGGCGCGTCGTGCGCCACCCCACCTCGGCAGCCTGACACACCCTGAGGAGTTCTCCCATGTCCATGACCGTTGAAGAGCGCAAGGCCGTCAACAAGGCCCTGATCGACGAGGTCCTGAAGGCCTACCCCGACAAGATGGCCAAGCGCCGTGCCAAGCACCTCGGCCAGTACGAGGAAGGCAAGCCGGATTGCGGCGTCAAGTCCAACATCAAGTCGCTGCCCGGCGTGATGACCATCCGCGGCTGCGCCTACGCCGGCTCGAAGGGCGTGGTGTGGGGCCCGATCAAGGACATGGTGCACATCTCGCACGGCCCGGTGGGCTGCGGCCAGTACAGCTGGGCTGCGCGCCGCAACTACTACATCGGCACCACCGGCATCGACACCTTCGTGACGATGCAGTTCACCTCCGACTTCCAGGAGAAGGACATCGTCTTCGGTGGCGACAAGAAGCTCGACAAGATCATCGACGAGATCCAGGACCTGTTCCCGCTGAACAAGGGCATCTCGATCCAGAGCGAGTGCCCGATCGGCCTGATCGGCGATGACATCGAGGCGGTGTCGAAGAAGAAGTCCAAGGAATATGAAGGCCACACCATCGTGCCGGTGCGCTGCGAGGGTTTCCGCGGCGTCAGCCAGTCGCTCGGCCACCACCTGGCGAACGACGCGATCCGCGACTGGGTGTTCGACAAGATGGATGGCAGCAAGCGCCCCGAGTTCGAGAGCACGCCCTACGACGTCACCATCATCGGCGACTACAACATCGGTGGCGATGCGTGGTCCTCGCGCATCCTGCTCGAGGAGATCGGCCTTCGCGTGATCGCGCAATGGTCCGGCGACGGCACCATCGCCGAGCTGGAGAACACGCCCAAGGCCAAGCTCAACCTCATCCACTGCTACCGCTCGATGAACTACATCAGCCGGCACATGGAAGAGAAGTACGGCATCCCCTGGGTCGAGTACAACTTCTTCGGCCCGACCAAGATCGCCGCCAGCCTGCGCGAGATCGCCAGCCACTTCGACGACAAGATCAAGGCCAACGCCGAGGCGGTGATCGCCAAGTACCAGCCGCTGGTCGACGCGGTGATCGCCAAGTACCGGCCGCGCCTGCTCGACAAGACGGTGATGCTCTACGTCGGCGGCCTGCGCCCGCGCCACGTGATCGGCGCCTACGAAGACCTGGGCATGAAGGTGGTCGGCACCGGCTACGAGTTCGGCCACAACGACGACTACCAGCGCACCACGCACTACATCGGCGACGCCACGCTGATCTACGACGACGTGACCGGCTACGAGTTCGAGAAGTTCGTCGAGAAGATCCAGCCGGACCTGATCGGCTCGGGCATCAAGGAGAAGTACGTGTTCCAGAAGATGGGCGTGCCGTTCCGGCAGATGCACAGCTGGGACTACAGCGGCCCGTACCACGGCTACGACGGCTTCGCGATCTTCGCGCGCGACATGGACATGGCGATCAGCTCGCCGGTCTGGAAGCTCGCCAAGGCCCCGTGGAAGAACGCAGCGTAAGCCTCAACCCTCACGCCAGGAGAACACCATGCCCCAATCAGCTGACAAGGTCATCGACCACGAACTGCTGTTCCGCGAGCCGGAGTACCAGAAGATCTTTGCCGACAAGAAGGCGAACTTTGAGTTCAACCATTCCGACGTGAAGGTCGCGGAGATCCGCGACTGGACGAAGAGCAAGGAATACAAGGACAAGAACTTCGCCCGCGAGGCGCTCACCGTCAACCCGGCCAAGGCCTGCCAGCCGCTGGGCGCGGTGTACGTGGCCAACGGCTTCCACAAGACGCTGAGCTTCGTGCACGGCTCGCAGGGCTGCGTGGCCTACTACCGCAGCCACTTCAGCCGCCACTTCAAGGAGCCGACCTCCTGCGTCAGCTCGTCGATGACGGAAGACGCGGCCGTGTTCGGCGGCCTGAACAACATGGTCGACGGCCTGGCCAACGCCTACAACCTGTACAAGCCGGAGATGATCGCCGTCAGCACCACCTGCATGGCGGAAGTGATCGGCGACGACCTGAACGCCTTCATCAAGACGAGCAAGGAAAAGGGCAGCGTGCCCGCCGAGTTCGACGTGCCCTTCGCGCACACGCCGGCCTTCGTGGGCAGCCACGTCACCGGCTACGACAACGCGCTGCTCGGCGTGCTGCAGCACTTCTGGGACGGCAAGGCCAAGACCACCGAACCGCTGGTGCGCGTGCCCGATGAGAGCATCAACTTCATCGGCGGCTTCGACGGTTTCGTGGTCGGCAACATGAAGGAGATCAAGCGCATCTTCGACCTGTTCGGCGCGAAGGTGAACATCGTCTGCGACCCGTCGGAGGTGTGGAACACGCCCACCGACGGCGAGTTCCGCATGTACGAGGGCGGCACCACCAAGGCCGAGGTCGAGGCGGCGCTGCACGCCAAGGCGACCATCGTGTTCCAGGAGTACTGCTGCGAGAAGACCGCCAAGTACCTGGCCGAGAAGGGCCAGGAGGTGGTGGTGCTCAACGCGCCCGTGGGCGTGGCCGGCACCGACCGCTTCATCATGGCGATCTCGCGCCTGACCGGCAAGCCGGTGCCCGCGATCCTCGAGAAGGAGCGCGGCCAGCTCGTCGACGCGATGGCCGACAGCCAGGCCCACCTGCACGGCAAGCGCTACGCGCTATACGGCGACCCGGACCAGATGCTCGGCTACAGCGAGTTCCTGCTCGAGCTCGGCGCCGAGCCGGCCCATGTGCTGGCCACCAATGGCGGCGAAGACTGGGCGAACAAGGTGCAGGCGCTGTTCGACAGCTCGCCCTACGGCGCCAATTGCAAGGTCTACCCGAAGCGCGACCTGTGGCACATGCGCTCGCTGCTGCACACCGAGCCGGTGGACTTCCTGATCGGCAACACCTACGGCAAGTACCTCGAGCGCGACTGCGGCACGCCGCTGATCCGCCTGGTCTTCCCGATCTTCGACCGGCACCACTACCACCGCTTCCCGACCTGGGGCTACAACGGTGCGCTGTGGCTGCTGACCATGCTGCTCGACGAGTTCTTCGAGACGCTGGACGCGAACACCATCGTGCCCGGCAAGACCGATTACTCGTACGACATCATCCGATAGGCGCGGCCATGGCGAACGTCACATTCACCTCGCCGCGCATGCAGCGCGACCTCACCGTCTACGCGGTGGCGGGCGACACCCACACGCTGCTGTCGGTGGCCAAGAAGCACAAGGTGCCGCTCGAGTCCGACTGCGAGAACGGCGAGTGCGGCTCCTGCCTGATCCAGGTGAGCGTGCTGTCGGGCAAGGCGCCCATCGGCATGGCGCTCACCGAGAAGGAGAAGACGGTGCTGCGCTACGCCGGCAAGATCACGCAGGCGCAGATCGACGACGCCGAGACGAACGACAGGCCGCCGCCCTGGCGGCTGGCCTGCCAGTTCATCGTGCGGCACGAAGACATCCTGGTGAAGTTCTGATCGGAACGGGGCGCGCCTGCGCCCCGGCTCAGATGCTCTGGTTGTCCTGCGTATCGGTGACGGGCTTGCCGTCCTCGCCGAGATCCTTGTTCGGCTTGATGGCAGGCGAGCCCGCGCCCACGGCCGGGTCGACATGGCCCTCGACGTGGCGCAGGAACTCGTCGACCTGCTCGGTCGAGTGCGAAGAGGGCTCGATGTGAGCGCTGGGCTGGGTGGCCATGGGGTGGCTCCTGGAGTGAGGGGGGAGTGGGCGACGCGGGCTCAGTTCGAGGGCGCCGACGCAGCCGGCGGCACCACGATCACCGTGGTGCTGCCCCCCGTCTTGCCGGTGTCGCCGGTGCTGCCGGTCGCACCGGTGTAACCCGTGGCGCCGGTGCTGCCGGTGTCTCCGGTGCTGCCGGTATTGCCCGTGGCGCCGGTGCCGCCGGCGGGGCCAGCCGGTCCGGGAGGGCCGGCCACCGGTGCGGGTGTTTCCGCCGGTACGGGCACGGCCACGACGACGGGCTTGTTGCAGGCGGCCAGGCCCGTGGCGGCGAACAGGGACAACAGGATCAATGAGCGGTTCATGGGACGACCTCGCGGAGTTCGGCCCTTCAGGCTAGGCGCCTCGTCGCCGGCTGTCGGTGCGCTGCTGCACGCAGCGGCTTCACTCGCCGAGCAGTTCGCCGATGGGCTTGAGGTCGTCGACGCGGTCGCACACCGACTTCAGCGCCATCAGCAGCGGCGGGCCCAGCAGCAGGCCCCAGATGCCCCACAGCCAGCCCCAGGCGAGCACGCCGACGAAGATCACCACCGGGTTCATCCGGCTGGCCCGCCCGGTGAGCCAGGGTGTCAGCAGGTTGCCCTCGAGCGTGTTGATGAACAGCGAGACGCCGCCGATCAGCAGCGCCATCTCCAGCGTGCCGAACTGCAGGAAGCCCACCAGCGCCAGGCCGCCGGCGGTGGCCACCGAGCCGAGGTACGGCACCAGGTTGAGGACCGCCGCCACGATGCCCCACACGGCCGCATGCTGCAGGCCGATCCACCACATCGACAGCCAGGTGGCGACGCCGACCAGCACGCTGGTGAAGACCTGGATCATCAGGTAGTGGTGGATCTGCCCGGTGATCTCGTCGAGCATCTGGATGGTGATCTTCTTCTTGCTGAAGGTCGGGCCGGCCAGCTTGACCATCTTGCGGCGGAAGCTGTCGCCCGCGGTCATCAGGAAGAAGCTGACGAACAGCACCACCATCGCCTGGCCGATCAGGCCGACCAGGCCCAGCGTGCTGCTCCACAGGTAGTCGCGGATGTTGAAGCGCGGCCGCTCGATCTGCACCCGGGTCACGCCCTTGGCGGCCGGCGGCGCCTTCGCCACGCCTTCGGCGGCGGCCTCCTCGAGCTTCGCCGCGGCGCGCTGCATCTTGTCGATCGAGCTCTCGGGTGCGCCGCGCCGGCTCTGCACCGCCTCGCGAAGCTTCTGCGCGGCGTCGGGCAGCGAGTCGGCCAGCGCGCCGGCGTCGTCGGCGAGCGAATACGAGATGGAGCCGAGCCCGGCCACCAGGCCCAGCAACAGCACCGCCGCACCAGCCGCGCGCGGCAGGTGCCAGCGCTGCAGCCGCTCGACGGCCGGGGACAATCCGTAGCTCAGCATCACGCCGAGCAGCAGCGGGATGAACACCGCGCTGGCCCAGTGCAAGGTGTAGACGCAGGCCAGCAGCGCGATCACCGCCAGCGACACGCTGCGCACGTCGACGGGCAGGATCACATGCACGCGGCCGGGCGCGTCGTCGTCGCGGGCGGCCTCGGTCGCAGCAGTGGGGTCGTCGTCCATGGGCCGGGCCCTCCCCGTGGCCGCGGCCCAGTCTACGCCCCGGCGTGCGGGGCGCCGCGTCAGAGGGCCATGGCCGCGGCCAGGCTATCGCGTGCCGCCTTGTTCATGCGGATCTGGTACGGCAGGAAGGTCAACCGCTCCTCGACCGTCGCGCCGCCGGGGTTGGAGACGTAGTACGAGCCGCCGAGCACCGCACCGTCGCGAATCAGCGCGCCGGTGTAGACGTTGCCGTTGAGCTGGAAGTAGATGCGGTGCTGCACCGTGCTGCTCAGCGTGGCCGACGCCGGCCGCGGCGCGGTCGCCACCCACACCGGCACGCCGTTCACCGTGTCCAGCGTGCCGTCGGCCAGGTGGTAGGTGGTGAGGTCGCTGTTCGAGACGATGCCGGTGGTCAGCGCCGCGGTCAGCGTGGTGCCGCTCACGCAGGGCGTGATGTTGGCGTCGGTGGTCGCGCCCACGCAATCGAAGGCGGTGTAGCGGTCGCCCAGGCTCGTCGACGTGTACTTGACGTAGGCCGCGCCGGCCTGATACGTGGCACCGGCCGTGAACACCGCGGGGTTGGCGAAGAAGGAGTTGAACCACTGCGCGAACTCGGCCGGCGTGGCCGACACCTGGCCCGCCAGCGTGGCCGAGGTGTAGGCGCTGCGCAGCTGCGAGTAGGCCACCGTGGTGTTGTCGGCGGCCAGCGAATCGACGCGTACGTCGCTGCCCACGTACGAGATGCGGTTGGAGGCCTGCAGCGTCGGCACCACGAGGATCGCGCCGTTCTTCAGGATGCGCGTCGGGCCGGTGCTGGTCAGCGCCAGGCTGGTGGCCAGGTTCGCCGGCGCCGATTGCGCGTTGGTCTGCGGGCCGGCGGTCAGAGGCGATTGCGCCAGCACCGAAGACTCGGAGTAGGCGTAGTTGGTGCCGCTGGCCTGCGGTCCCGACAGGTTGAGGTTCCAGCGGAACAGGTAGCTGCCGGCGGACGGTGCCAGGGCCACGCTCTCGAAGGCCTGCTGGCTGGCGCTGGCCACGAGGCTCAGCGCGGCCGCGCTGCTGGTCACGCTGCCGTCGGCATTGCTCACCGTCACGCTGTACTGGGCGCCCTGGTCGGCGTAGCTCGCCGGGGGCGTGGCGTACGTAGCGGCCGTGGCGCCCGCGATGGCCGTGCCGTTGCGCCGCCATTGGTAACTCAGGCCGGCGCCGCTGGCGGTGACCGAGAAGGTGGCGCTCGCGTCGGTCAGCACCGATTGCGCCGTGGGCTGCGCCGAGATCACCGGCGGGTTCAGCACGACCGGCGGGCTCGAATCGCCGCCACCGCCGCCACAGGCGACCAGCGCCGCGGCCAAAGTTCCCCCCACCGCGCTGCGCGCGAATGCCTTCATGCTCATCTCGACCCTCCCCAGGGCTGTTGGATTTGATTCGTGCAGCCCTCCCGGCGGGATGGCCGGGGTGGCACTCTAGCGATGCCGGGCAAGCCGGGCAATACCGCGGCCCGGTGTCGCGACCGCGACAATCCTCGCCTGGCACCCGCCCGTCCCTGGAGACCCCTTGACCTTTCTCGCCGGCGCCCCCGCCGCCACGCTCATCCTCGCCGCCATGCTGCTGGCCAGCCTGGCCGGCCTGTACGCGATGCCGGTGCTCATCGAGCGCAGCCTGTTCCGGCCGCACTGGCTGGTGCCGCGTCGCGAGTACGCCACGCTGGTGACCAGCGGCTTCATGCATGCCGACCTGCAGCACCTGCTCTTCAATGCCTTCACCTTCTTCGCCTTTGCCTTCCAGCTCGAGCCGGCGATGGGCACGCCGCGCTTCGTGGCCCTGTACGCCGCCGGCCTGCTGGCCAGCGATGCGCTCACCTACGTCAGGCACCGCGGCAACCCCGGCTACCAGAGCCTGGGTGCATCGGGCGCGATCTCGGCGGTGCTGTTCGCCTCGATCGTCTACTTCCCGAACTCGGCGATCTACACGTTCCCGATCCCCTTCCCGATCCCGGCGCCGCTGTTCGCGGTGGCCTATCTCATTTACTGCCAGTGGGCCGCGCGCCAGGCGCAGGGCCGCATCAACCACGACGCGCACTTCGGCGGCGCCGTGGCCGGGCTGGTGTTCGTGGCGCTGACGGACGCGCCGGCCTGGGGCCGCGCCTGGCACGCCGTGTTCGGCTGAGGTGGCACCAAAGCTGCATGGGTAGGGCAGTCTTGTCGCAAAGCCGACAAGCGCCCCTTCCATTGACGGCGAGGTCCCGATGCAAGCTGCCCCCGTTCTCATCCGCACCACCCACGACGGCCGGCGCATCGAGGTCATCGGCGCGCGCATCTGCCTCGACGGCCAGCCCGAGGCCGACGAGCTCGTCGTGATCGACGAGCACCCCAATCGGCAGGCCATCCTGAAGATGGTGCCGCTGGCCACGCACGTGGCCGGCCGGCTGCCGCTGACGCTGGCCGAGGCTTCTGTGGCGCAGGCCGCGCTGCGCCGCGCCACCGACCGCTTCGATGGCTCGGCGCAGGCAGCGCGCGAGCGGCTGCGCCAGGTGGTGTGGCGCAAGTCGGTCACCGACGGCGTGGAGTAGCGCGCGTGATCTACGTGCTCGAACTCCCCGAGGCCGCGCCGCCGCGCGCGTGGTTCGCCTTCGATGCGGACGACCTGGCGCGCAAGCTCGACGGCAGCGACGCCGGCGCGCTGCACGCCCTCGGCCGCTGCCGCGTCTACCCCGACGAGGCCACCGCGATGGCCGCCTTCGAGCGCACCGCCGACCCGGCCTGGCAGGGCGATGGCTGGCGCGCACGCTGGGCGCTGCGCGAGCAGCTGATCGCCACCGAGGTGCTGGCGGAAGATTGAACTGACATACTCGTCGCCGTTCCAGCAAGAGCAGGAGACGACGATGGGCAAGACGATCGAATTCAAGCGGCCCGACGGGAAGGCCGTGCACGGCTACCTGGCCGAGGCCGAGTCGCCCGTGGGCGCGGTGGTCGTGATCCAGGAATGGTGGGGCCTGAACGAGCAGATCCGCGGCGTGGCCGAGCGCTTCGCGAGCGCCGGCTTCACCGCGCTGGTGCCCGACCTCTACCGCGGCAAGAGCACCGTGGAGGCCGAGGAGGCGCACCACCTGATGAGCGGCCTGAACTTCGGCGAGGCCGCCTCGCAGGACGTGCGCGGCGCCGTGCAGTACCTCAAGGCCGCGAAGGCCGGCAGCGGCAAGGTCGGCATCACCGGCTTCTGCATGGGCGGCGCGCTCACGGTGCTGGCCTCGACCATGGTGCCCGAGGCCGATGCCGGCGTCGTCTGGTACGGCTACCCGCCGCTCGAGTACGTGGACGCCTCGAAGATCGGCATGCCGCTGATGGCGCACTGGGCCACGCAGGACGGCGCCTTCGCCATCGCCGGCGTCGACGCGCTGGAGGCCAAGCTGAAGGAATCGAAGGTGCGCTACGAAGGCCACCGCTACCTGGCGCACCATGCCTTCGCCAATGAAGATGCGCAGGGCCGCAACCGCATCGCCATCACGCAGTACGACGCCGCATGGGCGCAGCTCGCCTACGACCGCACGATGCGCTTCTTCGGCCTCGAACTCGGCTGAGGTGCAGCCGGGCCGCCCTGCCGGCCCCGCGCGTCGAGGATCGCCGGCAGCTTGCCCTCGATCCAGTCGAACAGCTCGCGCACGTGGCGCCCCACCTCGCGGCCCAGCGGCGTGAGCTGGTAGTCCACGTGCGGCGGCTGCACCGGGTGCTCCACGCGCAGCACGAAACCGTCGGACTCCAGCCACTGCAGCGTCTGCGCCAGCATGCGCTCGCTCACGCCGCCAATGCCGCGGCGCAGTTCGCTGAAGCGCTGCGTGCCGCCTGACAGCAGCGCCACCAGCACCAGCACGCCCCAGCGGCTGGTGACGTGCTGCAGCACCTCGCGCGAGGGGCATTCGGCGGCGAACAGGTTGCCGCGCAGCAGCGGCTCGTGATCGATGGCGGGGGCGGTGGCGGCACGCATGGACACTTACCTCGGCGTTAGTACTTACGAAAAGTAAGCATAGCCGACATGATGGAGCCCTGTCATCCACCCAACCCCTTCAGGAGCACCCATCATGATCGTCGTCACCGGCGCCACCGGCCAGCTCGGCCGCCTCGTCATCGCCCAGCTCATCGAGCGCGGCGTGCCCGCATCGAAGATCGTCGCCGCCGTGCGCACCCCGGCCAAGGCGGCCGACCTGGCCGCTCTCGGCCTGCAGGTGCGCGAGGCCGACTACACCCGACCCGCCACGCTGGCCAGCGCCTTCAAGGGGGCCGAGCGCGTGCTTCTGATCTCGTCGAGCGAGGTCGGCCAGCGCCTGCCGCAGCACCGCGCGGTGATCGACGCGGCCCGCGAGGCGCGTGTGGGCCAGCTCGTCTACACCAGCCTGCTGCGCGTCGACACGTCGCCGCTGGGACTGGCGGCCGAGCACCAGGCCACCGAAGCGTTGATCGTGGCCTCGGGTCTGCCGCACGTGCTGCTGCGCAACGGCTGGTACACCGAGAACTACCTCGCCAGCGTGGCGCCGGCGCTGCAGCATGGCGCCTTCATCGGCGCGGCCGGCAGTGGCCGAATCGCCTCGGCCACGCGCGCAGACTACGCCGCCGCTGCCGCGGCCGTGCTCGCGCAGCCGGTGGGCGGCAACCGCACGTACGAACTCGCGGGCGACACGTCGTACACCCTGGCCGAGCTGGTGGCCGAGCTGAACCGACAGACTGGCCGCAGCGTGGTCTACCAGGACCTGCCGCAGAAGGGCTTCGAAGGCGCGCTCCTCGGCGCCGGCCTGCCCGCGCCCTTTGCGGCGCTGCTGGCCGACTCGGACGCGGGCGCCGCGAAGGGCGCGCTGTTCGACGACGGGCACCAGCTCAGCGCGCTGATCGGCCGCCCGACCACGCCGCTGGCCGATGCGATGAAGGCCGCGCTGGCCAAGGCCTGAGATCCTTGCCATGTGCCGATCAGCCAAGGCTGACCGGCACGAAGGAGCCGGCCATCGGCGCTGACGATGAAGCGCGCGCCCTGGCCGCGCAAGGGCATCGCGCCCTGCGGCGGCATGCGCAAGCCGGGGATGCAGCGGAAGACGCGCACAGAGGGCTCGGCCTCGGCGTCGGGGTTGGTCAGCACCCGCACGAACGCCAGTCCCGGCCCACTGTCTTCCACCGATGGAGGCCACCATACTTCACTGACTTGTCCTGCAAACTGTGGATGGCGTTGCGCGACCCGTCGCCTGTCGGTACGGATGGCGCCTACATTGAGAAGGCCGCAAAGTCGAGGGAGACAGCATGGTGACCGGGAAGATCCTGAAGAAGGCCTGTGTCTGGCTGTGCCTGGTCCTGACGCTTGCTGGCTGCGCCATCACGTCACCGCCGCCGCCGCCGCCGACACCGCGGCCGCCACCGCCTCCCGCTCCGGCGCCTCCGCCCGCGCCCGCGCCTGTGCCACCACCTGTGCCGGCTCCTGCTCCGCCGCCGCCACCTGCCCCAGCACCGGTCACGCAGAAGGTCACGGTCGCTGCCGATGTGTTCTTCGATCCCGGTCTGGCGGTGCTCAAGCCGGCCGCGCGAATGAAGCTCGAAGAAGTCGTCGCGAAGATCAATCCGATTTCGGTCGAGATGATCATCGTCGTCGGCCACAGCGACTCGACAGGCAGCGCGGCGGCTCAGCTGAGTCTCTCGCGGGCTCGCGCGGACGCCGTGAGGAGTTACTTCATCTCAAAGGGCATGGAAGCAAGACGTGTTTACGCCGAAGGCAAGGGAGCTACGCAGCCGGTGGCAGACAACGCCACGGCAGCCACGCGTGCCCGCAACAACCGCGTGGAAATCGAAGTCGTCGGCACGCGCCAAAGTGACGGGCCCAGCCCTGCGAGCTGGAAGCCGAACGACCAGGTGCCAGTGCTGTTCGCCACCAATAGGCAACCCACCGGTAGCGACAACCCGTTCCACCACTACGGCAACGCCCTCATCGATCGGCCGGACCGCGACAACCTTCGTCGCGGCATCGCGGTAGTGCGCGTGCCGCCCGATCGCGAGCGCGGTGAGGTGTCGCGTCCGGGCTGGGTGTCCGTGACACTCGAGCGTGTCTCGAGTCACCCGCTTGCCAGACTCATCGGCATCTCGCCGCGACCGGCCAGTAATCTGCGCACCGAGTTTGGCTTTGCTCAGCCGATCGTGGAGCTGTCTTCCACCGACTTCGCGCGCAGCCTGAATCAGGCGGTGTCCAGATCGAAAAGCAAGACCGCTGTGCTGTACGTGCATGGCTATGCGAACGACTTCGCGGATGCAGCCTTCCGTACCGCACAGATCGTTTTCGATCTGGCCCGGCCCGACTACGACCTGGTGCCGCTGATGTTCAGCTGGCCATCCGACCCCGGCGGCACAGGGATGAACTACGGCGAAGCGCGCAAGCGCTCCGAGGCCTCGGGCTACGACCTGGCGCGCTTCCTCGAGGAAGTGGCCGCCGCCACTGACATCGGCACGGTGCACCTCATCGCGCACAGCATGGGCTCGGAAGTGCTGGGACACGCAATGCTCAAGCTGGGTGTGCACCAACTGGAGGCCGAGCTGGCCGGGCAGCTGGAACGCCAGCCCGTGTTCCGCCAGATCGTCTTCGCCGCGCCTGACGTGACGCCGCGCATCTTCGAGGAGGTGATCGAACCGGCCATCCTGACGCGCCATGTGATTACCACCTATGGCGCATCCACCGATCTGGCGTTGTGGATCTCGACGATCAAGAACCGCCAGGAGCGGGTCGGCCGCGTGGGTGTGACGGCGCGCGTGCCGGAGTGTGTCGACACGGTCGACGTGACCGCCGTTGCCAAGGGCGGCCTGGCCCACTCCACCTGGGCAGAATCGCCACGCGTGCTCGACGACCTCCG
Organism: Rhizobacter sp. AJA081-3; assembly: GCF_017795745.1. GTDB lineage: Bacteria > Pseudomonadota > Gammaproteobacteria > Burkholderiales > Burkholderiaceae_C > Piscinibacter. Next base: position 5,187,477 of record NZ_CP059067.1, read on the forward strand.
GCTGCTCTTGCGCTTTGGCCTCGCGCCCTCTCAGCGCGGCTTCGCCGAGCGCCGTGTCCTGCTGCGGCCGATCTGGACACTGCTCGCCGCAGCGCCGCCCGCGTTGCAGAGCCTGCCCTCGGCGGCGGCGCAGCGGCGCGCCGTTTGCGATCCGCGTTGAGCCGGCTGCGCTGCGCTACTTCGCGAACACCAGGTACAGCGGGTCGTCCGGCGTCGCGTGCCGCACCTGCGCGTTGTCGAATGCGGCAAAGCCGAAACCGTAGCGCGTGCCCAGGTTCGAGAACTGCACGTCGTACTTGCTGCCGGTCACGAGCTTGCGGCTCACCACCGAGGTGTACATGCCGTTGGTCCAGCTCACCGCCACGCGGACGTCGGCACGGTCGCCCTGCAGCGGGTAAATGACGAACGAAGCCACTTCATCGCCCGGCTTGAACTTGCTGTCGTCGAACGGCACCTCGTCGCCGCTCTTGATGTAGTAGGTGCCGCCGGCGTTCGCCGGCTTGCCGTCGCGGGGCATGAACTGAGGCTTGCCACCGACCATCGGCAAGGCCTTGTACTCGCCGGTCGCGGTGCCCGGGTCGTTCTTGCGCCCGGCGTTGCGGCTGGTCTTCTCGTCGTAGCGCGTGTGGTCGACGTACTGGTCGTCCACAAAGCCGCCCGGCGCCGTGCGCTGGCCCTTCATGTGCCAGATGTCGGCCATCTCGCCTTCGCGGCTGGTGTACTTGTTGCCGTAGGGCTTGGTCTTCTCTTCATGGCAAAGTGCCGCGCAGCCTTCCTTGTCGAAGGCCTTGATCGAGTTGTCGATGGGCCACAGCATGGCCCACTTGTCCTCGTAGTAGAGGTTGTCGTCACCGCCCTTGTCGGCCGGGTCGGTGAGCTTCTTCCAGGTCCCGTCGGCCTGCTTCTGGTAAGGGCCGCGGCGCACCGAATGCGTGGGGTCGGCGTGCTGGATGAGCAGGTAGAGCATGTCGGCCGTGTACACCGCCTTCAGCGCCACCTTGGAGTCGCCCTTGTCTCCCGGGGGCGCGCCGAAGTTGGCGCCGTTGGTCAAGGCCACGTTCAGCGGCTTGGCCTTGGCCCACACCGGGTCGTTGGCTCCAGCCTGCATGTCGGGTGCGCTGCTGGCCATCACGGCCACCAGCGTGTTGGGCTGTTCCTGCTGGCGCCCAGTTTCGCAAGCGGCCAGCGCGAGCGCCGCCACGCCCAGCGCCACCATCGGAAGTCTTGTCTTCATGCTCTGCTCCTGTGTGATTCGATGCCCGTCAGGGTTTGGAGTCAGTCTCTGCCCGAGGTGGCTGCCGAAGAGTGAGATGGATCAATTGCGCACCATCCACCGCGCGCGAGGCTCTGGTTCGCAAGCGCACCGAGTTGCCCCCTGTCCGCGCGTAAGCTCGCTGGCAAGGAGGTGGCCGACGATCCGGCCCGCACATGGCTGCAACCCAGGCTGAACGCGCCGCGCCATCGGCCGACGTCGATGCGGGCTTGTCCGCAGCGCAGGCCGCCCGGCACCTGGCCGAAGACGGCCCCAATGCCTTGCCCGGCGGGCAGCGCCGAACGCTGCTGTCGATCGCCGTCGAGACCGTGCGCGAGCCGATGTTCCTGCTGCTGCTCGCGGCGGGCACCCTGTACATGGTGTTCGGGGATCTGCAGGAGGGCCTGACGCTGTTTGGCTTCGTGCTCGTCACCGTGGCGCTCACGCTGTACCAGGAGGGCAAGACCGAACGCGCCATCGAAGCGCTGCGCGACCTCACCAGCCCGCGCGCGCTGGTCATCCGCGATGGCCGGCCGCAGCGCATCGCCGGGCGCGACGTGGTGCGCGGCGACCTGCTCAAGCTCAGCGAGGGCGATCGCGTGGCGGCCGATGCCTTGCTGGTGACGGCCGATGGCTTGCGAGCCGACGAATCGCTGCTCACCGGCGAAGCCGTGCCGGTCGGCAAGCGGGTGGCGCGGCCCGATGAGCTGGCCGCCGCGGCGAAGCTCGCCGACAGCGCACGCGTGGCGCCCGGCGGCGACGACATGCCGGGCGTCTATGCCGGCACGCTGATCGTGCAAGGCCATGCGCTCGCGCGCGTGACGGCCACCGGCGCGCGCAGCGAGATCGGCCGCATCGGCACGGCCCTGGGCACGGTGGAGAACGAACGTTCGCCGCTGCAGAAGCAGACGGCCCGGCTGGTGCGCAACCTGGCCTTGCTGGCGCTGGCCCTGAGCCTGGCGCTCGTGCTCGTGCACGGCCTCGTCAAGGGCGACTGGCTGCAGGCGCTGCTGGCCGGCATCGCGCTGGCCATGGCGATGCTGCCCGAGGAGTACCCGGTGGTGCTGACCGTGTTCCCGGCCCTCGGCGCGCGCCGGCTGTCGAAGGAGGGCGTGCTCACCCGGCGCATCAATGCCATCGAGACGCTGGGCGCCACCACCGTGCTGTGCAGCGACAAGACCGGCACGCTGACCAGCAACCGCATGACGGTGACGCACCTCGCGGCCGGCGGTGTCGAGCTCGCGGAGCGCCTCGCGCTGGATGCGGTGCCCGAAGGCCGCCTGCCCGAGGCTTTCCACGGCCTGGTGGAGGTGGCGATCCTGGCCAGCGTGGTCGACCCCTTCGACCCGATGGAGAAGGCCTTCCATCAACTCGGCGAACGATTCCTCGCCGACACCGAACACCTGCACGGCGACTGGCGCTTGGTGCAGACCTATGCGCTCACCCCGGAGTTGCGCGCGATGTCGCACGTGTGGGCGGCGGCGCGCGATGGCGCCCAGACTGTGGCCGCCAAGGGCGCGCCGGAAGCGGTGATGGATCTGTGCCACCTGGACGAAACGCAGAAGGCGCGCATCGCCGGCGTGGTCGACGAGCTGGCCGCCGAAGGCCTGCGCGTGCTGGCGGTGGCGCGCGGGTCGTTCGCGGGCCCCGACTGGCCGGCGAGCGAACACGACTTCGACTTCGCGTTCGTCGGCCTGCTCGGCCTGGCGGACCCGGTGCGGCCGCAGGTGCCCGCCGCGGTGGCCGAATGCCGCGCGGCCGGCATCCGCGTGGTGATGATCACCGGCGACTACCCGGCCACGGCGCGCGCCATCGCGCAGCAGGCGGGGCTGGCCACGGGCGACGGCGACGTGCTGACGGGCGACGAGATCGCAACGCTGACCGACGAGGACCTGCGCGAGCGTCTGGCCACCGTCAGCTTGTGCGCGCGCATCGCACCGGAGCAGAAGCTGCGCATCGTGCAGGCGCTGAAGGCGCGCGGCGACATCGTCGCGATGACGGGCGATGGCGTGAACGACGCCCCCGCGCTGCGCGCCGCGCACGTCGGCGTGGCCATGGGCGGGCGCGGCACCGACGTGGCCCGCGAGTCCGCTTCGCTGGTGCTCATCGACGACGACTTCGCGGCCATCGTGGCGGCGGTGCGCCTGGGGCGCCGCATCTTCGACAACCTGCGCAAGGCGATGTCGTACATCCTGGCGGTGCACGTGCCGATCGCGGGCATGGCGATGCTGCCGGTGCTGTTCGGCTGGCCCGCCTTGCTGTACCCGATGCACATCGCCCTGCTCGAGCTCATCATCGACCCGGCCTGCTCGATCGCCTTCGAGAACGAACCGGCCGAGAGCGACGTGATGCAGCGCCCGCCGCGCGATGCCGCCGCGCCGCTGTTCGGCGGTGCCACGCTGTGGCTGGCGCTGGTGCAGGGCCTGGGCGTGCTGGCCGCGGTGATGGGCGCGTTCGCCTGGGCCAGCCCGCGCATCCCCGAGCCCGAGGCGCGCGCCTTCGCGTTCGCCACCCTGGTGATGGGCAACCTGGCGCTCATCCTGTCCAACCGCTCGGCGAAGCGCTCGCTGTGGGCCACGCTGCGCACGCCGAACCGGACACTGTGGGTCGTCGTCGGCCTCGCGTTCGCGTTGCTGCTGGCCGCGCTCTACGTGCCCTGGGCTGTCGGCGTGCTGCGCTTCGCGCCGCTGCCGCTGCACGAACTGGCGGCCGCCTGCGGGCTGGGCCTGCTCAGCGTGCTGTGGTTCGAGGGCATCAAGTGGGTGCGGCGGCGCGGAAACCCGTAGCCCGGCGAGCGCGAGCTTCGATCTCGCCGGCCGAATCACGACGATCTTGTTACTCCCACCTTCGCTGCCGCCTGCCTAGAGTGCTCCCACGGCACCGATGCGGGTGCCGCAACCCAGCAACCCGGAGAGCAGAAGGATGGACATCGTTCACAGGATCGGCATCAAGGCACCCGCGGCGGATGTGTACAAGGCGCTTGCCACCATCGAAGGCCTCGCCGGCTGGTGGACGCGCGACACCACGGGCAACGCGCAGCCCGGCGGCCACGTCGCCTTTCGCTTTCACACCGTGACGGGCGACGAGATCGGCGGCTTCACCATGGGCGTGCTCGAACAGACGCCCGACCACAAGGTGCGCTGGCAGGTCGAGGACGGGCCGGCGGAGTGGCTCGGCACCGAGGTCGAGTTCCAGCTGTCGCAGCAGGACGGCCAGACCATCGTGATGTTCGGCCACCGCCAGTGGCGCGACGCAGGCCCGGGCGGCGAGTTCATGGCCCACTGCAGCACCAAGTGGGCGACCTTCCTGCTGAGCCTGCGCGAACTCGTCGAGACTGGGCGCGGCCAGCCGGCACCCGACGACGTGAAGATCAGCAACTGGCACTAGCGTGGAGCTGTAACCCTCGGCCCGCACTTCGCCTCGGGGCTCGCAATGACGTTGCACGCTTCGAAGGCCTCTGCGCGGATCCCCCCGCGAGTCGTGCGGTAGGGCCCGAAACACGCGGCGCTTTCATCGTAGAGGCGCCACCATGTCGTGCAGTCGGTGGACTCGGTGACGACTTCGGCCGGCCGCTTCGCGGGCCGTGGTGGCGCTGCGCGCGCAGGACCGGGCGAACCCGAGGCCGGAACGGCGGCCGGCTTCGCGGCGTCGCGAGCCGCCCTGGCACGATCGGCTTCGACACGCTGTTCGGCCGCGCGCTGTTGTTGCTCGGACAGCTCGTACTGCTGCGAGTCGGTGCACACGGCAATGCTCTGGTACCGCTCGGGCACGACATCGGAGATCTGCGTGCGCCCGTTGCTGTCCACCCACCGGCAGATCGGCTTCGCTGCCAGCGGCGCCGCCAGCAGTGCCAGCGTCACGGCAACGAGCGCGACGTGATGCGCTGGCATCGAATCGGTGGGGCGCCTGGCATGCGGCATCGAAGTGCCTATTTCCTGACCGTGAGTTCGTCGTGGATCGTGTGCGCGCCGTCGGCGGCACGCGCGATACGGATGGCCTCGTCGATCTGTGCCTGATTGTCGAGCACGCCTGTCAGCCGCACATCGCCCTTCGTGGTGACGACGGCGATGTCGAAGCCCTCGAGCGCCTGCGCCTGACGCAGCGCCGTCTTCACGTGCTTCGTGACGTCGGCGTCGGCGACATGCGCCGTGTCGGAAGACGCCGCCGCGGGGTCGGCCAGCAGGTCCGGGGCCTTGGCGCAGCCCGCGAGGCCGATCGCCGCGAGGGCCGCGGCTGCGGCACGAAGAAGTCGAGGGTGCTGATTCATGGGCGTGGTTTGCTCGAGGTGGATCGTCGGGCAGCCGCACCGGCGTGACCTTGAGGTGTCGTGGCCGGGCTGTCTGTTCGTTGACGCGCATTGGGCAGCGAGCCGGCTTAACGTTTCCTGAGCGGCAAGCCCTGCAAGGCCGCTGGTTGCGACCTGTCAAGCAGCGCGAAGAACGCAACTCCCAGAATCGACCCGAATCGCCTGCGTGCTCTGCACGGCAAGGCCCTGTCGAATGCGAATGGATCGATGACCGCCGCCGAACTGCTGGGACTGATCGTTGCCGCCCTGCTCCTGCAACTGATGGTGGGCATCGGTGTCTCCGTGCGGCGCTGGCGGGCCGCCGCGGCGGCGGCGCCATCGCCATCGCCGGCGGCCTCGAGCGCCCGAGCCGACAGCGCATGGGCGGGCTGGCGCGAGTTCCGCGTGTCGCAGCGTGGCTTCGAGGACACGGCGTTGTCGCAGTGTTCGTTCTACCTGCAGCCTGTCGATGGCCAGCCGCTGCCGGCATTCAAGCCGGGCCAGTTCCTGACCTTCTCGCTCGACGTCGCGCCGCAGGCGGCGGGCGAGCCGGCGCCGCCTCGCGCGATCACGCGTTGCTACTCCTTGTCGGATCGACCCGAGCCGATGCACTACCGGGTGACGATCAAGCGCGTGCCCGCGCCGGCCGGTCACCCCGAGGTCCCACCGGGCCAATCGTCCAGCCACTTCCATGATCACGTGCAGGCTGGCGACATCCTGCGCGTGAAGGCGCCGGCCGGCCACTTCTGCATCGACCCCGATCCGGGCGTGCCCGTGGTGCTGATCGGCGGGGGCATCGGCATCACGCCGATGATGAGCATGCTGCGCTGGTGCATGGCCGAGCAGCCGCAGCGGGTGGTGCATCTGTACTACGGGCTGCGCAACAGCCGCGAGCATGCCTTCAAGCAGACGCTCGAGGCGTTCGCGGCGGCGCACCCGGCGCTGCGCCTGAACATCGCCTACAGCCGCCCCGGCGAGGCCGACCTGCAGGGGCGCGACTACCAGCACGCAGGGCACGTGGACGTCGAGCTGCTGCGGCGCACGCTGCCTCATGGGCGCCACCAGTTCTACGTTTGCGGGCCGCCCGCCATGATGGAGATGCTGGTGCCTGCGCTGGCAGCCTGGGGCGTGCCGCTGGCCGACATCCACTACGAGGCGTTCGGCCCGGCGTCCGTCAAGCTGCCCGGCGCTGCGCCAACTCTGGCGCCCGCCGCCACGGCAGCCGTCGAAGTGAGGTTCCAGCGCTCGGGCCGCACGCTGAGCTGGGACGGGCGTGACGCCTCGCTGCTCGACTTTGCCGAGCGGCACGGCATCGAGGTCGAGTCCGGTTGCCGCTCGGGCGGCTGCGGCAGTTGCGAGACACGCCTGCTCGAGGGCGCGGTGCAGTACGAACACGCACCGGACCACGACGTGGCGCCGGGCCACTGCCTGCTCTGCGTGGGCCGGCCCGCGTCGCCCCTGGTGCTGGAGGCCTGATGACGCTGCCCGCCCGGCTCCTGCGCCACGAGGTGCTGCCATTCCTGGGCAGCTTCGTCGCGCTGGCGCTCGTCTCGCTCGCCCTCGATGGCCTGCTGCACCTGCTCGACTTGCTGTGGATCGGCCGCTGGCTGGGCATTCCCGGCACGCTGCTGATCCTCGGGTCCACCGCCTACTCGCTGCGCAAGCGCAAGCTGATCCGCAGCGGCCATCCGGCCACGTTGCTGCGCTGGCACGAGGTGCTGGCCTGGCTCGGCTCTCTGCTGGTGCTGGTGCACGCCGGCGTGCACTTCAACGCCATCCTCGGCTGGCTGGCCGTGTGGGCCATGCTGATCAACGTCGGCAGCGGGCTGACCGGCAAGTTCCTCCTGGACCGCTCGCGCCGGCGCCTCGAAGAGGCCCGCCAGCGCATGCGCGAGCGCGGCCTCAGCGACGCCGAACTCGATGAGCGCCTGTACTGGGACAGCCTGACCTTCGACGTGGTCAAGAAGTGGCGCGTCGTGCACTTCCCGATCACGCTGGCCTTCACCGTGCTGGCCCTGGCGCACATCGTGGCGATCTTCCTGTTCTGGGGCTGGAAGTGAAGAAGCCTCCCATCCTGATGATCGTCATCGCGCTCAACCTGCTCGTGCTGGTGGCGCTGGTGTTCGCCTACCCGCACCTCATGGTGAGCCCGGGGCCGCTGGTCAAGGGCCACGCCGAACTCGCCACCGACTGCTTTGCCTGCCATGCCGCCTGGCGGGGGGCATCGTCGGGCCGGTGCGCCGAGTGCCATGCCATCGCCGACGTCGGCCTGAAGACGACCAAGGGCGTGCCCATCGCCACCGGCACCATCAAGGGCTCGTTCCACCAGCAGCTCATCGAGCAGGACTGCATGGCGTGCCACAGCGACCACCAGGGCCCGAAGCTCACCAAGCGCAGCCGCAAGCCGTTCTCGCACGAGCTGCTGAAGGTGCCAGTGCGCGACACCTGCGCCTCATGCCACGCGGCGCCCAAGGACACCGTGCACCGCGGGCTCAAGGTCGAATGCTCGAAGTGCCATGAGAGCCAGGCCTGGAAGCCGGCGCACTTCGACCATGCGCTGCTGGCCCAGGCCGAGCTGGATCGCTGCGAGAGCTGCCACAACGCCCCGACCGATCGGCTGCATCGGCAGATCCAGGGCAGTTGCAAGACGTGCCACAAGACCGAGGCCTGGAAGCCGGCGACCTTCGACCACAACAAGTACTTCGTGCTCGACCGCGACCACGAAGCCACCTGCGACACCTGCCACAAGAACAACGACTACAGCCGCTACACCTGCTATGGCTGCCACGAGCACTCGCAGGCGAAGGTCCGCGCGGAGCACGTCGAGGAAGGCATCCAGAACTTCGAGAACTGCGTGGAGTGCCACCGGGACCCGCGTGTCGAGCCCGAGAAGAAGGGTGGCGGGCGAGAACGGGGCGGCCGCGAGAGGGACTGAGCCGCCGGAGCGCGTCGGTTTTGTCGCAAACCCTTCATCGCCCGTGCGGCCGGTGGTGCGCGCCAAGTCCTTGATTTCATGCAGCTTCCGGCGCGCGGCCGCGGTGGCACCGATCCTGCAATGCAGCCTCCCATCCGCACGTGGAGGCCCCGCATGTCCGCATCGTTGAACGCCAAGATCGCCCAGGTCTTCGACGAGCCCGGCTGCGACGTCAACCAGTCCAAGGACGCCAAGGCGCGCAAGGCGGGCTGCACGAAGCAGCTCACGCCGGGCGCGGCGGCCGGCGGATGCGCCTTCGACGGCGCGAAGATCGCATTGCAGCCGATCGTCGACGTGGCGCACCTGGTGCATGGGCCGATCGCCTGCGAGGGCAACTCGTGGGACAACCGGCACAGCGCGTCCAGCGGCCCGCAGACCTACCGCACCGGCTTCACCACCGACATCAACGAGTTCGACGTCGTCTACGGCGGCGAGAAGCGGCTGTTCAAGGCGATCCGCGAGATCATCGAGAAGGTCGACCCGCCGGCGGTGTTCGTCTACCAGACCTGCGTGACGGCGATGATCGGCGACGACGTCGAGGCGGTGTGCCGCAAGGCCAGCGAGAAGTTCGGCAAGCCGGTCATCCCGGTCAACTCGCCGGGTTTCGCGGGGCCGAAGAATCTGGGCAACAAGCTCGGCGCCGAGGCGCTGCTCGATCACGTGATCGGCACCGTCGAGCCCGAGCTCACGACGCCCTACGACATCAACATCATCGGCGAGTACAACCTGTCGGGCGAGCTCTGGCAGGTCAAGCCGCTGCTCGACGCGCTGGGCGTGCGCATCGCGAGCTGCATCTCGGGCGACGGCCGCTACAACGAGATCGCCTCCAGCCACCGTGCGCGCGCCAACATGATGGTGTGCAGCAAGTCGATGATCAACGTGGCCACGCGCATGCAGCAGCGCTGGGGCATCCCGTACTTCGAGGGCTCCTTCTACGGCATCAGCGACATGAGCATGACGCTGCGCGAGATCGCGCGGCTGCTCGTCGAGCGCGGCGCGCCGGCCGAACTGCAGGGCCGCACCGAGGCGCTGATCGTGGCCGAGGAAGCGCGCGCCTGGGAGCGCATCCGCGCTTACCGCGAGCGGCTGGCGGGCAAGAAGGTGCTGCTGATCACCGGCGGCGTGAAAAGCTGGTCGGTGGTGTCGGCGCTGCAGGAGGCCGGGCTGGAGGTGGTGGGCACCAGCACCAAGAAGAGCACCAAGGAAGACAAGCAGAAGATCAAGGAGATCATGGGCCTGACCTCCGAAGACAGCGCGCACATGATCGACGACATGACGCCGCGCGAGATGTACGCGATGTTGCGCGACGCCCGTGCCGACATCATGCTCAGCGGCGGGCGCAGCCAGTTCGTCGCACTGAAGGCGCGCATGCCCTGGATGGACATCAACCAGGAACGGCATCACGCCTTCGCGGGCTACGAGGGCATGGTCACGATGGTGGCCGAGATCGACAAGGCGCTGTTCAACCCGGTGTGGCGGGAGGTGCGGTCGCCTGCGCCTTGGGATGTGGTGGATCCGTTGTTGGTGGAGGCTTGAGTCGTGGCGCTCCCTGGCTCTTCCATCGCTGCGCGTCGCGGCAGGCGCTGCCCGCTGGGGGCTCATGCCGGGGCGGTCGGCGCTGCGCGCCGACTCCACTGCGATGCTCGCACCGGGGTCGTGCCGCAGAACTCACTTCGCTCCCTGCGGGAGCTGCGTTCAAACAGCCGCGGCAAGCATGACAACGAAGCGCGCTCACGCGCGCCGACCCCGGCGCTGCGCTTCTCGTCGCCCCAGAAATCGCCCCCAGCGGGCAGCGCCCGCCGCGAAGTCCACCTGTGGTTCTCATTCACCGGCACACCACCTCTGGTTCAGCAAAGGCGCGCCCGGGTGGGCGGAGGCGCGCCTCTGAGGTGCCGAGAAGCGCAGGGCTCGTGGCCGCGCGCGCAGCGCGCATCGTCTTCTGACTCGTCAACGCTGTCCGAGCGTAGCGACCGCAGGTCGCGGAGCGAGTTCGGCGGCGGGGCCATGAGACCGAGCATCGCAGGGGAGTCGGCGCAACGCGCCGACCGCCGAGGCGAAGCGCCGCAGCCCACCCGGGCTCGCCTTTGCCGCGCCACAACCCACATCGAGAGGGCAAACAAATGGCGCTAGTCACCGAATCCAAGAAGGCCTGCGCCGTCAACCCGCTGAAGATGAGTCAGCCGCTCGGCGCGAGCTACGCGTTCATGGGCCTGGAGTCGTGCATGCCGATGATGCACGGCTCGCAGGGTTGCACCTCCTTCGGCGTGGTGCTGCTGGTGCGCCACTTCAAGGAGGCGATCCCGCTGCAGACCACGGCGATGAACGAGGTCACCACCATCCTCGGCGGCTACGACAACCTCGAGAAGGCGCTGCTCAATATCCGCAGCCGCGCCAAGCCGGCGATCATCGCGATCTGCTCCACGGGCCTGACCGAAACCAAGGGCGACGACGTCGACGGCTACATCCGCCTGGCGCGGCAGAAGCACCCCGAGCTGGCCGACACCGAGATCGTCTACGTCTCCACGCCCGACTACGTCGGTGCGTTCCAGGACGGCTGGGCGAAGGCGGTAAAGATGCTCGTGTCGACGCTGCCGGTGCTGGACGTCGAGAAGCGTCCGAAGCAAGTCAACGTCCTGCCGGGCTGCCACCTGACGCCCGGCGATCTGGAAGAGCTGCGCGAGATCGTCGAGTCCTTCGGCCTGCAGCCGGTGTTCGTGCCCGATGTGTCGGGCTCACTCGACGGTCACATCCCGGAGCAGTGGCTCGGCACCACCATCGGCGGCACGCCGCTGGCCGAGCTGCGCAGGCTCGGCGCCGCTGCGCACACGCTGGCCATCGGCGAGCAGATGCGGCCGGCCGCGCAGGCGCTGGCCGATCGCTGCGGCGTGCCCTTCACGCTGTTCGATCGCCTCACCGGCCTGAGCGCCAGCGACGCCTTCGTGAAGACGCTCGCCGAGCTGTCCGGCCAGCCGGTGCCCGCCAAGCTGCGCCGCCAGCGCAGCCAGCTGGTCGACGCCATGCTCGATGGCCACTTCCACCTCGGCAACGTGAAGGTGGCGATCGCCGCCGAACCCGACCTGCTGTGGTCCACCGGCATGTTCCTCGCCGAGATGGGCATGGAGCTGGGCGTGTGCGTCACCACCACCTCGTCGCCGCTGCTCGAGAAGCTGCCGACCAGCGAGGTGCTGATCGGTGACCTCGAAGACTTCGAGCGCAGCGCCGCTGCGGCGGGCTGCGACCTGCTGATGACGCATTCGCATGGGCGCCAGGCCGCGCAGCGGCTCGCCAAGCCGCTGTTCCGCATCGGCATCCCGATGTTCGACCGTGTCGGCAACGCGCACATCTGCCACGTCGGCTACCGCGGCACGCGCAACCTCGTCTACGCCGTGGGCAATCTGATGATCGACCAGATCGCCCACCACGGCCCGCAGGACTGGCCGCTGCCCGCCGCGTCGCGCGTGGCTGCCGTGGCGCATGTGCCGGCACGCATCGAGCGCCTGCCGAAGCCGGGCGACCAGCTCGCGCCGGCCAGCGCCTGAACCTTTGTTGAACCTACTTCGGGAGCGTCCATGAAGATCGCCTTTGCCACCCAGGACCAGCAGCGCGTCGACGCGCATTTCGGCTGGGCCAAGCACCTCGCGGTGTACGAGATCTCGCCCACGGGCTACGGCTTCGTGCAGGACTTCGGCTTCGGCGAAGACCTCGCCGAAGACGGCAACGAGGACAAGCTCGCACCCAAGCTCGACGCCATCAAGGACTGCGCCATCGTCTACGTGGCCGCCATCGGCGGCTCGGCAGCGGCACGCGTGGTGGCCAGCAAGATCCACCCGATCAAGGTGACCCAGCCCGAGCCCATCCTCGAGATCCTCGACAAGCTGCAGGGTGTGCTCCAGGGCACGCCGCCGCCCTGGCTGCGCAAGGCGCTGCTCAAGGACCAGCCGCGCGCGGTGGACTTCGACAGCGACGACGAGGTGAAGGCATGAGCGCCGATACCGTGGTGGACGCGACCGACGACGCCGCGCTGCTCGACGCTGCCTTCGTGCGCGAGCTGATCAAGCAGATCCGCGCGCAGGACACGCACGGCACCTGGGAGGGCAAGAGCGACCTGAAGCTGCTCGAGCCCTACATCCTCAGCGCCGAACAGCGCCGCGCGCTGCCGCTGATGGGCGACCCCGATCCCGACACGTTGTGGCGGCTGGACCTGTTCCACAACGCCATCGGCCTGGCCATCGAGCGCGCCACCAAGTGCATGGTCTCGCCGATGACGAAGATGAGCCACGAAGGTTTCGGCCGCACGGTGCTCACCACCGGCCGGCTGATCGTGGTGAATCGCCACCTGCGCGACGTGCACCGCTTCGGCTTCCCGAGCCTGGCCAAGCTGGCCGAGGCCGGCAACAAGTACGTGGCCGAAGGGGTCGCGATGATCGAGAAGTACCCGGAGGTCGCCCACTATGGATGACATCGATGTCTTGAAGGCCGAGCTGAAGAAGCTCAACGCACGCGCCACGCAGGCGAAGATGGACCTGCACGACCTGTCGGAGGAACTGCCGACGAACTGGGAGCGCATCCCCGAGGTCGCCAAGGTGGCGCACGAGGCGCATGTGGCTCTGATGGCCGCGCGCAAGCGGCTGGCGGAGGTGTCGACATGAGCAGCTTTACCGTCACGCTGCCGTCGGGTGCGAGCTGGACGCCGACCTTCGTGCAGTCGATCAACGAGGAGAAGTGCATCGGCTGCGGCCGCTGCTTCCGCGTCTGCCCGCGCGGCGTGCTCGAGCTCGTCGGCCTGAACGACGAAGGCGAGCGCATCGCCGTCGACCCCGATGGCGACGAGGAAGAAGAGTACGAGAAGAAGGTGATGACCATCGCGCACGGCGAGCTGTGCATCGGCTGCACCGCCTGCTCGAAGATCTGCCCGAAGAAGTGCTACACGCACGCGGCGTCGCCGGCGTGAACACGGTGGCCATGGCCCGCGCGGACGAGGTCACCGACCTCGTGGCGCTGCTGCTCGACCACGCCGATGCCAAGGCGGGCACGCGCGAGGAGATCGAGACGGTGGCCGAGCGCGTGGCCGTGGCCTGCCTGGGCGACAACCACCTCTGGCAGGACCTGCGCTTCGCCTCGCGCGCCGAGCTCTCGGCGCTGATGACGCGCTGGTTCCCCGCCTTGGTGGCGAAGAACCACGCCGACATGAAGTGGAAGAAGTTCCTCTACAAGCAGCTGTGCGAGCGCGAGGAGCTGTTCATCTGCAAGGCGCCGAGCTGCGCCGTCTGCGTCGACCGGCCGATCTGCTTCGGGCCCGAAAACTGAACGGGCCCTAGGCAGGCACGCCGAGCTGCACCGAGCCCGAGATGTGGCCAAGGCACCAGAGCGCCAGGAAGCGCTGCAGCTCGAGCCGGTCGAAGTTGTCGGTGGTGACGATCTCGTCGACGAGGTAGTCGAACTCCTCGCACTCCGCCGCGTGGTCCTCGAGATCGGGGTGGTCGCGTTCGGCCAGCACGGCCGCTTCGGTCTCGAAATGCGCACGCGCCAGGGCGCGCAGCTGCTCGAAAGCCTGGTCGAACTGCCGGTCGGCCTCTTCGCCGCCGGCACACAGATCGGCCAGCCGGTTGCACTGGCTCAGCAGCGCCTGATGCTGGGCATCGATGGCTTCGTGGCCGACGCTGAAGTTCGGCTCCCAGGGCACGCGGGTCGGCATGGTCAGATGTTCTCCGTGAAGGCAGCTCAGAAGCCGAGCGACTCGACGACCGCGACGAGGTCGGCGAAGCTGGCCGCCTTGAGCTTCTGTTCGAGGACCAGCTTGTCCAGGCCCTCGCACTCGAAGCGGGTCAGGCTGACTTCGAGCGGCAACTCGCGGATCTCCATCGGCGACATGTAGCCGATGTGGCAGATGTGGGCGATGCACTGGCGCTCGGGCTCGCTGAGCTCGAGGCCGTGGTAACGCATCAGCTCGAGGTAGCGCTCGGCCGTGCGGTTGATCTTGCCGCTGATCTCCATCGTGTTCTTCTGGCCGGCCGTGAGGATCGCCAGCGGCGGGCCGAAGAAGATGGGCGTCTTGCCGACGTTGCGCGTCTGCTCCTCGCGCGTCAGCGCCGGGGCGACCCAGGTCGGGTCGCCGCGCTCCGGCTTGGCTTGATCAGGTGAGTCGGACATCAGTGCTGCGGGATCGCGTGGGTCTTCTCGAACGCCGCATCCTTGAAGCCGCGGGGCAGCTGGGGCGGTGTCTCCGGCTGCAGCTGGATGAAGCCCTTGTTGCGCGCGCCGTCCTGCACGTTGTGCGGGTTGTGGCATTCGGTGCAGGTGAACCAGCGCTTCTTGCCCGTGCTGGTGAAGTCGCCGATGCGCTTGCCGTGGATGCCGTCGCGCCAGTCGCGAAGCTTGTCGCCGTGGCACTTGCCACACAGCAGCTGCGACTGGTCGATGCTGATCGGGTCACCGTAGTGGTCGACCAGCATGTTGCGCTTGGTGTTGTGGTGGCAATCCAGGCACCAGACGCGGCCGCGGCCGTGCTGCAGGTTCTTGGCGTCGGGCAGCAGCGCTTCCATGGTCGGGATCGGCACCGGCCGGTTGGTTTTCGGGAAGCCCACGGGGTAGGTGCCGTTGTGGCAGGCCGTGCCGCACTGCGCCAGCAGGTTCAGCTTCTCGGAGCGCGGCTTCACGACGGCCAGGCCTTCGGGGATGGCCTCCATCTGCGGCATCTTGCCCATCGGCACGGTGCCCTCGTAGGGGTCGGCGTACCAGAGCGCTGCGCCGGTCGTCGGCGAGCACTTCACGTTGGGCAGGCCGGGCTTGATCTCACGCTGGGTGATCTCCGTGGCGCCCTTGCGGCTCTCGAAGCAGATCACCTCGGCCGGCGCCGAAGCGGCGGCGGCCGCCGGTGCCGCGGCTTCGCCGCCGGCGGGCTTGTCCTGCGCGAGGACGGAGAGGATGGCGGCGCCGCACAGGGCCAGCACCGCCGCGGGAACAGCAAATCGCTTCATGGTGATCACCTCAGTGCACCGCGGCGGCCGGGTTGGCCGCGGCGGCCCCGCCGAACCGGACCTCGCCCAGCAGGATGCCGATGGCACCCTTGAGCAGGATCGTCAGGATGAAGAAGCCGAAGGCCCAGATGCCCAGGGTCATCATCCATTCGACGAAGGTCGGGTAGTACTCCGTGACTTCGCCGATCGGCGAAGGGATGAAGCCGGGGACGATCAGGCCCATGCCCTTCTCGATCCAGATGCCGACGAAGGCCATCGCGCAGGGAATGGGCAGCAGCTTCATGTCGTTGCGGAACTTCGGCGTCATGAACAGCGCGAAGGCGCCGACCATCAGCACGACGGAACTCCAGAACCACGGCACCAGCGCCGTCAGGCCGTGCAGGCCGAACATCAGGTAGTACAGGCTGTTGGCGTGCTCGGTGCGGGCGTACAGCTCGATGACGATTTCCGACAGCGTCAGGAAGATCGCCAGCCCCAGGCACCAGATGACGATGGTGGTGAGCAGCTTGATCGCGCTGTCCTCGATCCACATCTTCGTGTTGTTGCGGATGATCAGGAAGGCGATGATGATCAGCGCCGGCCCCGCCGCGAAGGCGGTGGTGATGAAGCGGATCGGCATCATGCTGTGGAACCACATCGGGCGCGCCGGGTTCACCGCGATCAGGAAGGCCGTGACGGTGTGGATCGACAGCGCCCACACGATCGAGATGTAGACCAGCGGCATGAAGATCTTCGCGTTCACCGGCTTGCCCGTGTACTTCGAGTACAGGTACCAGAAGCCGACGACGAAGTTCAGGATCAGGTAGCCGTTGAGCACCAGCACGTCCCAGCCCAGCATCGACGAGAAGCTGTAGATGCCCCAGGGCGGGACCATGTGCCACAGGCGATCGGGCCGGCCCATGTGGGCGAACACGAACACCATCACCATGATCACCGCCGAGATCGCCAGCATCTCGCCCAGCACGGTGACCTTGTGCATGCCCTCGTGGTGGTACACGTAGGCCGGGAAGACGATGGTCACCGCCCCCGCCGCCACGCCGACCAGGAACACCAGGTTGGCCAGGTACAGGCCGTCGTGGATCTGGCTGGTCATGCCGGTGACGATGAGGCCCTCGGTGTTCTGCAGGTAGAACACGTAGAGCATGCCCACGATCAGCAGCGCCAGCGTGCCCATCCAGGCGTAGAACTTGGTGCCGCCCTTGAGCACGTAGCGGGCGTAGTCGAAGACGAATCGGGTCAGCATGTTCGTCTCCTCAGTCGTAGAAGTAGAAGAACTTCGGGAAGGTGTTCAGCTCGGCCTTGAGGCGGAACACGTTCTTGCGCGCGAGGATCTTGCTCACCTCGCTTTCGGGGTCGAGCAGGTTGCCGAACTTGCGCGCGCCCACCGGGCAGACCTCGACGCAGGCCGGGTAGCGGCCGTGGCGGGTGCGCTGCAGGCACCAGTGGCACTTCTCTACGACGCCGCGCATGCGCGGGCGGTTGCCCAGGTAGTGCGTCACCGGGTTCATGTCCTCCTTGGGAAGGACGGGCGTGGTGAGGTTGAAGCGGCGCGCCCAGTACGGGCAGGCGCCCATGCACATCTTGCAGCCGATGCACCAGTTGTAGTCGATCACCACCGGGCCGTCGGCCTCGCGGTAGGTCGTGCGCACCGGGCAGACCTTCACGCAGGGCGGCTTCTCGCACTGCATGCAGGCGATCGGCATGTAGTTGGCGTCCTTTTCCGGTACGGCCTCGGGGGTGTATTGATACTGGCCTTCGAGCACTTGGCCGGCCGGGCTGTAGGCGTTGCCGCCGACCTGGATGCCCAGACCTTCGGGATAACCCTGGTTCATCTTGTCGGCGGTGAACTCGCCGCGCTCCATGCGCAGCACCTGGATCCACTCGATGCGCTCGCCGGGGCGGGCGCCGCGCGACTGGTTGTTCTCCTCGACGCAGGCCTTCACGCAGCGGCGGCAGCCGATGCATTTGCGAATATTCAGGGCATAACCCATCAATACCCCTGGCTGCGCCTCGGTGATATCGACAGAAACCTTCTTGTTATATTCGCCTGAATATCTCTTTTCGAGCCGAAGGCGCGCTTCGGCCTTTTCTTCCGGCGTCATCAGCCGGTAGTTCTTCTGGAAATGTTCGGCCCATTCGACCGCCGCCTTGGCTTCGCCGGGCTGGGCCATCAGTGCGGCCGTGCCCATCAGCGACGACATGCTCAGCATGCCGCCGGAGCGCAATACGTCACGGCGCGAGCGCTTGAGCACGGCCTTGGACGGATCGCCAGACGCTGGCGCCTCCTGCGCCGCGCTGGCGGGGGGATTTTCTTTGGTGGTCACACTGATACTCCAAGGCGGGGAATGACTCACCCGCCGATGCACGGATCGCGACAAATTCGATCCTGAGTGTGGTGTGACGCCTGCCGGGCATCGTTGATCGCGGTCAAAACAGGTGATGAGCCGTTTTGTGGGGCGTCAACCGGGCAGGGAATGGCTGCAGGGGCGACAAATCGACGGGTTTCTGATCTGGATCAGAAACTCGCCCGAACGCATGCATCATTCTGCGTGTACCGTCGGCGAATAGATGCATCAAAGTGCATTTGACGCCATTCAACCAGGAGCGAGAACCATGAGCGAGACGATCGACACCCTGACCGAAGTGCCCGAATCCGTGAGCAGCGAGAAGTTCGTCGAAGTGAAGTACGACGACTCGATCCCGAACAACGTCGATCTGGCGTCCGACAAGCAGCTGCAGCGCGCGCTGGAGAGCTGGCACCCCGGCTATCTCGACTGGTGGAAGGACATGGGGCCCGACGGCTTCCAGGACGCCGAGGTCTACTTGCGCACCGCGGTCGGCGTCGACCCGGCGGGCTGGGCCAAGTTCGGCTACGTGAAGATGCCGCAGTACCGCTGGGGCATCCTGCTGGCTCCGAAGGTCGAGGGCCGCACCATCCCCTGCGGCCGCCACAAGGGCGAGCCGGTGTGGCAGGAAGTGCCCGGCGAGTACCGCTCGCTGCTGCGCCGCCTGATCGTCATCCAGGCCGACACCGAGCCGGCGTCGGTGGAGCAGCAGCGCTACCTCGGCAAGACGGCGCCCTCGCTGTACGACATGCGCAACCTGTTCCAGGTGAACGTCGAGGAGGGCCGCCACCTGTGGGCGATGGTCTACCTGCTCGTCAAGCACTTCGGCAAGGACGGCCGCGAGGAAGCACAGGCGCTGCTCGAGCGCCGCAGCGGACAGCAGGACAACCCGCGCATCCTGGGTGCCTTCAACGAGCGCACGCCGGACTGGCTGAGCTTCTTCATGTTCACCTACTTCACCGACCGCGACGGCAAGATGCAGCTCGCTGCGCTGGCCGAGAGCGGCTTCGATCCGCTGTCGCGCTCGTGCCGCTTCATGCTGACGGAAGAAGCGCACCACCTGTTCGTCGGCGAGACCGGCGTGGGCCGCACCATCGAGGCCACCTGCATGGCGATGAAGAAGGCCGGCATCAGCGACCCGAACGACACCGCCGCGATCCGCAAGCTCGGTGTGGTCGACCTGCCGCTGCTGCAGCGCAAGGCCAACTTCCACATGAGCGTGACACGCGACCTGTTCGGCTCGGAGATCTCGAGCAACGCCGCCGACGCGTTCAGCTCCGGCTTGAAGGGCCGCTTCAACGAGGCGGGCCTGAGCGGCGACGACCACCAGCTGCAGGACGCCACCTACCCGGTGACGCGCGTGGTCGACGGCCAGCTGGTGGTCGAGGATGTGCCGGCGCTGCGCGCCATCAACTGCCGGCTGCTCGACGACTACATCGCCGACTGCCAGGGCGGCATCGACCGCTGGAACAAGGTGATCGAGAAGGCCGGCATAGCCTTCCGCTTCACCCAGCCGCACAAGGGCTTCAACCGCCGCATCGGTGAGTTCGGCGGCCACCGCATCAGCCCGGCCGGCGAACTGCTGAGCCAGGCGCAGTGGGCCGCGCAGCAGGGCGGCTGGCTGCCCAACGAGGCCGACGGCGCGTTCATCCAGTCGTTGATGAAGCCTTGCATCGAGCCCGGCCAGTACGCCAGCTGGATCGCCCCGCCGCGTTTGGGCATCAACGGACAGCCGGGCGAGTACGAGTACGTGAAGATCGCCTGAGGCGCGGGCGGGCGGGGGCCCGCTTCTTGCAGCACGGCGTTGTGAAGTAGCATTCACAACGATATGTCGGGGGATTTGTCGGGAAACCGACGAGCGCTCCGAAGCAAGGAGTGTCCCGATGCACCGCCCGTTCTTTGCCGCTCTGCTGGCCCTGGCCGCCTCGTTCGCCCACGCGGGCGAGGTGCAGGTGGCCGTGGCCGCCAACTTCGCCGGCACGCTGGCCCGGATCGGCGAGGGCTTCACCGCGGCCACCGGCCATGTGCTGAAAGTCTCCAGCGGATCGACGGGCAAGTTCTACACGCAGATCGTCGCCGGCGCGCCCTTCGAGGTGCTGATTGCCGCCGACGACGAGACGCCGAAGCGGCTGGTCGCCGAGGGGCAGGCCACGGCCGGCAGCAACTTCACTTATGCCATCGGCAAGCTGGTGCTGTGGAGTGCACAGCCCGGCTTCGTCGACGACCAGGGCGCCGTGCTGGCCTCGGACAAGGTCAGGCACGTCGCCATCGCCAACCCGAAGGTCGCGCCCTACGGCGCGGCGGCGCTGGAGGTGATCAAGGCGCGCGGGCTGAGCGACGCGCTGATGCCCAAGCTCGTCACCGCCGAGAGCATCGCTCAGGCCTATCAGTTCGCCGCCACCGGCAATGCCGAGCTCGGCTTCGTCGCGTTGTCGCAGGTGGCGGTGCCGGGCAGGCCGCTGGTGGGATCGTTCTGGCAGGTCCCGGCGAACCTGTACGGCGAGATACGGCAGGACGCCGTGCTGTTGAAGTCCGGCGAGAAGAACCCGGCG
This sequence comes from Rhizobacter sp. AJA081-3, assembly GCF_017795745.1. Taxonomy (GTDB): domain Bacteria; phylum Pseudomonadota; class Gammaproteobacteria; order Burkholderiales; family Burkholderiaceae_C; genus Piscinibacter. Next base: position 5,207,862 of record NZ_CP059067.1, read on the forward strand.
GCGCGCGCGCTGCTCGACTTCCTCAAGAGTGACGCGGCGAAGCGCAGCATTCGCGAGTTCGGCTACGGACCTTGAGATGCTGAGCCCCGCCGAATGGAGCGCCGTCCGCCTCACCGCCGAGCTGGCGGGGCTGACCACCTTGCTGCTGCTGATCGTCGGCACGCCGATGGCGTGGTGGCTGGCGCGCACGCGCTCGCCGGCCAAGCCGGTGTGGGCGGCGCTGGTGGCCATGCCGCTGGTGCTGCCACCCACGGTGATCGGCTTCTACCTGCTGCTGCTGATGGGGCCGCAAGGGCCGGTGGGCCAGCTCACGCAGTCGCTCGGGCTCGGGCGGCTGCCCTTCACCTTCGCCGGGCTGGTGGTGGCCTCGGTGATCTACTCGCTGCCCTTCGTCGTGCAGCCTCTGCAGCAGGCTTTCGAGGCCGTGCCGGAGCGCACGCTGGAAGCCGCCGCCACGCTGCGTGCCAACCCCTGGGACTGCTTCTTCAGCGTCGCCGTGCCGCTGGCGAGACCGGGCTTCGTGACGGCCGGCGTGCTCGGTTTCGCGCACACCGTGGGCGAGTTCGGCGTGGTGCTGATGATCGGCGGCAACATTCCCGACAAGACGCGCGTGCTGTCGGTGGCGCTGTACGACCATGTCGAGGCCAGCGAGTTCGCCGATGCACACCGGCTGGCGGCAGGCATGGTGGTGTTCGCGCTGGTCGTGCTGGTGACGCTGTACGTCTCGAACCGGCCGCGCCGCGAGGAGCGCCCCGCATGATCGAGGCGCGCCTCGAACTTCCGCGCCGCGGCTTCGCGCTCGACGTGTCGCTCACGCTGCCCGAGCGCGGCGTGACTGCGCTGTTCGGTCCGTCCGGCTGCGGCAAGACCACGCTGCTGCGCGCGTTGGCCGGCCTGGAGCGCGCCGCGGGGCGCGTGGCGCTGGGCAACGAGGTCTGGCAGGACGACGCCGTGCCGCGCTTCGTGCCGACGCACCAGCGCGCGATCGGCTACGTGATCCAGGAGGCGGCGCTGTTCCCGCACCTCGATGTGCGCCGCAACCTCGCCTATGGGCTGAAGCGCATCGCGCCGGGCGAGCGCCGCATCGCGCTCGATCAGGTGGTCGACCTGCTGGGCATCGGCCACCTGCTCGAGCGGCGGCCCGATACGCTTTCCGGTGGCGAGCGCCAGCGCGTGGCGATCGCCCGCGCGCTGGCCACCAGCCCCAAGCTGCTGCTGATGGACGAGCCGCTGGCCGCGCTGGACGCGAAGCGCAAGGCCGAACTGCTGCCCTACCTCGACCGGCTGCACGAGGAACTCGGCATCCCGATCGTCTACGTGAGTCACGCCATCGACGAGGTGGCGCGCCTGCCGATCCACCTGGTGCTGATGGAGGCCGGGCGCGTGCTGGCCGACGGCCCGCTGCCCGACATGCTGGCGCGGCTGGATCTGCCGGTGGCCTTCGGCGACGATGCCGGCGTGGTGCTCGATGCGGTGATCGGCGAACGCGATGCGCAGTGGGGACTGGCGCGGCTCGATGTCGACGGCGAATCCTGCCGCCTGTGGACGCGCGACCAGGGTCTGCCCCTGGGCCGCCGCGTGCGCCTGCGCGTGCTGGCCCGCGACGTCAGCCTGACGCGCACGCCGCAAACCGGCACCAGCATCGGCAACCAGCTGCGCGGCAGCATCGAGGCGATCGCCGACGACGAACACCCGGCGCTGGCGCTGGTGCGTGTGCGCGTCGGCACGGCAGCGGTGGTGGCGCGGCTGACGCGGCGCTCGGCGCACACGCTCGAACTCGCTGTCGGCATGCCGGTGTGGGCGCAGGTGAAGACTGTGGCCTTGATGGAATGAGCGGCGACCTCCTCAGCGGCGAATTACGCCTGGCGGGCCGGCTCGATGCGCGCTTCTTCGCGCTGCTCGAGGCGCTGGACGCCACCGGCTCGATCAACAAGGCCGCGCGCACCGCGGGCCTGAGCTACAAGGGCGCCTGGCTGCTGCTCGAGTCCGCCTGCAACCTGGCCAACGAGCCGCTGCTCGAGACCGTCACCGGCGGCGCCGGTGGCGGCGGCACGCGCCTCACCCTGGCCGCGCGCGGCCTGCTCGGCGCCTGGCGCACGCTGCAGGACGAGCACCGCGAATTCCTGCGCGCCCAGGAGGCGCGCCTGTCCCAACTGCCGGCCTTGAGCGGCCTGCTCCGGAGAATGTCGATGAAGACCAGCGCACGCAATCAGTTCGCCGGCACTGTCAAGGCGGTCGAGCTCGGGCCGGTGTCGGCCACCGTGACGATCGCGCTGAAGAGCGGTGACGACATCACAGCGACCATGACCAGCGCCGCCGCGCAGCGCCTGAAGCTGAAGAAGGGCAAGGAGGCGCTGGCGCTGATCAAGGCCTCGGCCGTGGTGCTGGTCACCGATTTCGCGGGCTGGCAACTGTCGGCGCGCAACCAGCTCGCCGGCACGGTGTCGCGCATCGAGCGAGGCGCGGTGTCGTCGCTGGTGATCCTCACGCTGCCCGGCGGAGCGGTGATTTCCGCCAGCGTCACCAACGAGGGCGTGGAGGCGCTGGACCTGAAGGTCGGCGCGCAAGCCACAGCGGTGTTCAAGGCCTATTCGGTGATGGTGGCCGCGCAGCCCTAGCAGCGCTAGAGTGGCGTCGGGACGACAGGCTCCGACCTCTCAGGACGACCGGCGGATGACGCAGAAGCACGACAAGAAGACCGCGGAACGGCGCTCCGGCACCGATCGCCGCCGGGCGGACAAGGGGCCGCCCGGCCGGGTCGACCGCCGCCGGGTGGTCGAGCCGCGCAAGCCCGAGGTCGCGGAGCTGGACGTGTCCGATTCGGAGTGGGGCGCACTCACCGAGCAGGCCTTCTCCGCCCCGCCGGCAAAGAAGCCGCCGCAGGACAAGGGCAGCTAGACGTTCAGCCCTGCACGCCGTGCCGGATCAGGTGGTCGAAGGCCGACAGCGCGGCTTTCGCACCCTCGCCCGCGGCGATGATGATCTGCTTGTAGGGCGTGGTCGTCGCGTCGCCGGCAGCGAAGATGCCAGGCACGCTGGTCGCGCCCCGGGCGTCGACGATGATCTCGCCGTACTTGCTCAGCTCCACCGTGCCCTTGAGCCACTCGGTGTTGGGCACCAGGCCGATCTGCACGAACACGCCGGCCAGCTCGATGGCGTGTTCGACCCCGGTCGCACGGTCCTTGTAGCGCAGGCCGTTGACCTTCTGGCCGTCGCCGCTGATCTCGGTCGTCTGCGCGTAGGTGTGGATCTCGACGTTGGGCAGGCTCCTGAGCTTGTTGACCAGCACGGCGTCGGCCTTGAGCTGCTCGGCGAACTCGATCAGCGTGACATGCGCCACCACGCCGGCCAGGTCGATGGCCGCCTCGACGCCGGAGTTGCCGCCGCCGATCACTGCGACCTTCTTGCCCTTGAACAGCGGGCCGTCGCAGTGCGGGCAGTAGGCCACGCCCTTGTTGCGGTACTCGGCTTCGCCGGGCACGTTGACATTGCGCCAGCGCGCACCGGTGGACAGGATCACCGCCCTGCCCTGCAACTGCGCGCCGTTGGCCAGCGTGACCGTGGTCGTGCCGCCGGGCTGCAGTGAAGGCTCCAGCTTCTCGACGCGCTGGCCGTTCATGATGTCCACGTCGTAGTGGCGCGCATGCGCCTCCAGCGCCGCGGCGAACTTCGGGCCTTGCGTCTCCAAAACCGAGATGTAGTTCTCGATGCCCAGCGTGTCCAGCGTCTGGCCGCCGAAACGCTCGGCGACGATGCCGGTCTTGATGCCCTTGCGCGCGGCATACACCGCCGCGGCCGCGCCGGCCGGGCCGCCGCCGATGATGAGCACGTCGAACACGCCCTTGGTGGAGAGCTTGGCCGCTTCTCGTGCAGCGTTGCCGGTGTCGACCTTTGCGAGGATCTCGCCGATCTCCATGCGGCCCGAGCCGAAGGGCTGGCCGTTCAGGTAGACGGTGGGCACGGCCATGATCTGGCGCGCGTCCACCTCGGCCTTGAACAAGCCGCCGTCGATGGCGACGTGGCGGATGCGCGGGTTGAGCACCGCCATCAGGTTCAGCGCCTGCACGACGTCGGGGCAGTTGTGGCAGGTCAGAGACATGTAGGTCTCGAAGGCGAAGTCACCGTCGAGGCTCTGGATCTGCTCGATGACGTCGGCCTCGAGCTTCGGCGGGTGGCCGCCGGCCTGCAGCAGCGCGAGCACGAGCGAGGTGAACTCGTGGCCCATCGGGATGGCGGCGAAGCGAACGCCCATGTCGGCGCCGGCACGGCTGATCGAGAACGACGGACGACGCGCGTCGTCGCCGTCGAAGCGGGCCGTGATCAGCGGGCTGAGTGCGGCGACCTCGGTGATCAACTCGCGCATCTCGACCGAAGCTTCGCGCTCGTCGAGCGAGGCGACGAGCTCCACCGGCTGCGTCACGCGCTGCAGGTAGCCGGCAAGCTGGGATTTGAGGCTGTCGTCGAGCATGTTCGTGCGTCCTGAAGGCAAAGCTGCGCCATCCGCCGGCACATGGCCGGCGGTGGCATCACAAGGAAAGATCGATCAGATCTTGCCGACCAGATCCAAGGACGGGGTCAGCGTCTTGGCGCCTTCCTTCCACTTGGCCGGACACACCTGGCCGGGGTTCTTCGCCACGTACTGGGCGGCCTGCAGCTTGCGCAGCGTTTCCTTGACGTCACGCGCGATGGCGTTGTCGTGGATCTCGGCGGTCTTGATCACGCCGTCCGGGTTGGCGATGAAGGTGCCGCGCAGCGCCAGGCCTTCTTCTTCGATGTGCACGCCGAACATGCGGGTCAGCGTGTGCGTCGGGTCGCCGACCAGCGGGAACTTCGCCTTGCCGACGGCCGGGCTGGTCTCGTGCCAGACCTTGTGCGAGAAGTGCGTGTCGGTGGTGACGATGTAGACCTCGGCGCCGGCGTCCTTGAAGGCGGCGTAGTTGTCGGCGGCGTCTTCCACTTCGGTCGGGCAGTTGAAGGTGAAGGCGGCCGGCATGAAGATCAGCACGGACCACTTGCCCTTGAGCGTCTGGTCGCTGACTTCGATGAACTTGCCGTTCTGGAAGGCGGTGGTCTTGAACGGCTGGATGGTGGTGTTGATGATCGACATGGTGTTTTCCTTTGGGTGATGAAGGGAAGCGGGAAGATCTGACAGGCGCTATTTTGTGTGCGCTGCAGCATATCGTGGGTTGATTGAGAGAATCCCTGCGATTGAGCTTGGCTATCGGGCAGAAATGTCGCGTCGAACACGCGACAAAGCCGACAAGGGGCCGTCGGGTGATCCGGCGGGATCCTGCGCATTTCGGGCCAAGTGGTTGATCTGGAAGGGATTTCTCCCCCGGCCAGCGGCTGGCACGCTTGCTGCGAAGGTGCTCCCCGAACGCCACCAGGGAGCGCCCGCGATGGACCTGCCGAACACCAAGCCGATCTACCTGGACTATGCCGCCACGACGCCGGTGGACCCGCGGGTGGTGCAGCAGATGGTGCCGTACCTGTACGAGCAGTTCGGCAACCCGGCCTCGCGCAGCCACGCCTACGGCTGGGCGGCGGAAGAGGCGGTAGAGATCGCCCGCGAGCATGTGGCCGCGCTGATCGGCGCCGACCCGCGCGAAATCGTCTGGACCTCCGGCGCTACCGAATCGAACAACCTCGCCATCAAGGGCGCGGCGCTGTTCAACAAGGCCCGGGGCCGGCACCTCATCACGCTGAAGACCGAGCACAAGGCCGTGCTCGACACGATGCGCGAACTCGAGCGCGAAGGCTTCGAGGTGACGTACCTCGACGTCATGGGCAACGGCCTGCTCGACCTCGAGGTGCTGAAGGCCGCGCTGCGGCCCGACACGATCCTGGTGTCCGTCATGCACGTGAACAACGAGATCGGCGTGATCCAGGACGTCGCGGCGATCGGTGCGCTGTGCCGCTCGCGTGGCATCCTCTTCCACGTCGACGCGGCGCAGGCCAGCGGCAAGGTCGCCATCGACCTGAGCCAGCTGCCGGTGGACCTGATGAGCCTGTCGGCGCACAAGACCTATGGGCCCAAGGGCATCGGCGCGCTGTACGTGCGGCGCAAGCCGCGCGTGCGCATCGAGGCGCTGATCCACGGCGGCGGCCACGAGCGCGGCATGCGCTCGGGCACGCTGCCCACGCACCAGATCGTCGGCATGGGCGAGGCCTACCGGCTGGCGCGCGAATCCATGGCCACGGAGAACGAACGCATCCGCGCGCTTCGCGACCGCCTGCTCGCCGCGCTGCAGGCGATCCCGGAGGTGCGCGTCAACGGCGACCTCGAACAGCGCGTGCCGCACAACCTGAACATCAGCTTCCAGTTCGTCGAAGGCGAATCGCTGCTGATGGGCATGAAGGGCATCGCGGTGTCCTCGGGCTCGGCCTGCACCTCGGCCAGCCTGGAGCCGAGCTACGTGCTGCGCGCGCTGGGCCTGTCCGACGAGATCGCGCACAGCTCGATCCGCTTCTCGGTCGGCCGCTTCACCACCGAGGCCGAGATCGACCGCGCCGTCGCGCAGGTCCAGGGCACGGTCGAGCGGCTGCGTTCGCTCAGCCCCCTGTGGGACATGCACCAGGCCGGCATCGACCTCGCGTCGATCCAGTGGGCCGAACACTGAACAAGGGAGCAGCACCATGGCATACAGCGACAAGGTCATCGACCACTACGAGAACCCGCGCAACGTCGGCGCCTTCGACGGCGCCGACGGCGAGGTGGGCACCGGCATGGTCGGCGCGCCGGCCTGCGGCGACGTGATGAAGCTGCAGATCCGCGTCAACCCGTCGACCGGCGTGATCGAGGACGCGAAGTTCAAGACCTACGGCTGCGGCTCGGCGATCGCCTCGAGCTCGCTGGTCACCGAGTGGGTCAAGGGCAAAACGCTCGACCAGGCGCTGGCCATCAAGAACACCGCCATCGCCGAGGAGCTGGCGCTGCCGCCGGTGAAGATCCACTGCTCCATCCTCGCCGAGGACGCGATCAAGGCCGCGGTGTCCGACTACCGCTCGCGCCACGACGCGATCCTTGAACAACCCGCCTGCGCCCCGGTCGCCAAGGCGGCCTGACCCTCCCTTCCATCAGGAGAATCCCATGTCCGCCTGCCAATCCCAAGGCCACGCCGCCTCGTCCTGTGCCAGCTCCGGCCCCGCGGCGGCTGCCAGCTTCATCCCGCCGGTGCTGCCCGAGGGCGAGGCGCCGATCAAGATCAGCGAGACGGTGGTCGGCAAGGTGGCCGAAATGCTCGCCGAAGAGGGCGACCCGGCACTGCAGCTGCGCATCTTCGTCACCGGCGGCGGCTGCTCGGGCTTCCAGTACGGCTTCGCCTTCGACGACGAGAAGAAGGATGACGACGTGCGCGTCGAGCGCGGCCCGATCACGGTGGTGGTCGACGCGATGAGCCTGCAGTACCTGATGGGCGCCGAGATCGACTACGAAGACAACCTCGAAGGCGCACGCTTCGTCATCCGCAACCCGAACGCCTCCAGCACCTGCGGCTGCGGCAGTTCGTTCAGCATCTGAGGGAGCACGCCATGTCGGTCACCGTGACGCCCAAGGCGGCGAACCAGATCCGCAAGGCGCTGCAAAAGCGCGGCGGCGGCGTGGGCCTGCGCGTGGCCATCAAGACCAGCGGCTGCTCCGGCTACGCCTACGCGCTGGAGTTCGCTGACGCGCCGTCCGCCGAAGACCTGAGCTTCGAGAGCGAAGGTGTGCAGCTGCTCGTCGACGCGAAGAGCCTGCCGATGATCGACGGCACGCAGCTCGACTGGGTACGCGAGGGCCTGAACGAAGGCTTCAAGTTCAACAACCCGAACGCCAGCGCCACTTGCGGCTGCGGCGAGTCGTTCGCGGTCTAGTCAGGACGAAGGCGATGGCACTCCTGCAGATCGCCGAACCGGGCCGCGCCGCGGCGCCGCACCAGCACCGCCTGGCGGTGGGCATCGACCTGGGCACCACCAACTCGCTGGTGGCCACGGTGCGCAGCGCCTTGCCCACGGTGCTGGCCGACGAGGCCGGGCGCATGCTTCTGCCCTCGGTGGTGCACTACGGCGACGAAGACCAGGTGCTGGTCGGCGACGCGGCGCGCGAGCGCGCGGCCGAAGACCCGGGCAACACCATCGCGTCATCCAAGCGGCTGATCGGCCGTGCACTGACGGACGTGAAGGCCGGCACCTTTCCGTACGCCGTCGAGGCGCTGTCCGACAGCGCCGTCGGCGTGCGCACGCGCCACGGCCTGAAGAGCCCGGTGGATATCGGCGCCGAGGTGCTGCGTGCCTTGCGCGAACGTGCCGAAGCGGCGATGGGCGGGCCGCTGGTCGGCGCCGTCATCACCGTGCCGGCCTACTTCGACGACGCGCAACGCCAGGCCACCAAGGATGCTGCCGCGAAGGCGGGCCTGACCGTGCTGCGCCTGCTCAACGAACCCACCGCCGCGGCCGTGGCCTACGGGCTGGACCACGCCGACGAAGGCATCTACGTCGTTTACGACCTCGGCGGCGGCACCTTCGACGTGTCGATCCTGCGCCTGATGCGCGGCGTGTTCGAGGTGATCTCCACCAGCGGCGACCCGCTGCTCGGCGGCGACGACTTCGACCACCGCCTGGCCGCCTGGTTTGCCGCCGCCACCGGCGACGACTGGGGCGCGCAGGACATCGGCGCGCTGCATGCCGCGGCGCGCGCCGCCAAGGAGGCGCTGACCGACCGCCTCGAGGTGCGCATGAGCTGCCGCCGTGCCGACGGCACGCTGGAGGCGCTGACGGTAGACCGCGTGCTCTTCGACGACATCACGCACGACCTGGTCGAGCGCACGATGGGCCCGGTCAAGCGGGCGCTGCGCGATGCGAAGCTCAAGCCGGGCGAGGTCAACGGCGTGGTGCTGGTGGGTGGCTCGACGCGCATGCTGCAGGTCCGCGCCGCGGTCAAGCGCCTGTTCGGCCACGAACCCTTCACCGGCATCGACCCCGACCAGGCGGTGGCGCTGGGCGCGGCCATCCAGGCCGATCAACTCGCCGGCAACCGCGCCGGCGGCGACGAACTGCTGCTGCTCGACGTGAGCCCGCTGTCGCTGGGGCTGGAGACCATGGGCGGCCTGGTCGAGAAGATCATCCCGCGCAACAGCAGCATCCCGACCGCGCGGGCGCAGGACTTCACCACCTTCAAGGACGGCCAGACGGCGATGGCGCTGCACGTGGTGCAGGGCGAGCGCGAGCTGGTCAGCGAATGCCGCTCGCTGGCGCGCTTCACGCTGCGCGGCATCCCGGCCATGGTGGCCGGCGCCGCGCGCATCCGCGTGAGCTTCCAGATCGATGCCGACGGGCTTCTGTCCGTCAGCGCGGTCGAGCAGACCAGCGGCGTGCAGGCGCAGGTGGAAGTCAAGCCGAGCTATGGCCTGGCGCCCGACGCGGTGGCCGGCATGCTGATGGACGCGATGGGCAGTGCCGAGGCCGATGCCGCGGCGCGCATGTTGCGCGAGGCCGAGGTCGATGCGCGCCGCCTGCTCGACGCCACCGAGGCGGCGCTGCACGAGGACGGCGACCAGCTGCTGCAGCCGCGCGAGCAGCTCGACATCCTGAACGCGATGCAGGCGGTGGCGGATCTGCTGGAGCAATGTGCGGAGGGCGAGGGCACCTCGCTGGACGAGCACAAGGGTTTGCGTGTGGCCTTGCGGGACGCGACGGAAGCTTTGAACCGTGCGACGACGCCGTTTGCCGGGAAGCGCATGGATGCGCGGGTGCGGCAGGCCTTGTCGGGTCAGCGGGTCGATCAGTTGGCCGCCTGATGTCGGAATCCGTCACCCCGCGGCCGACCACGCAGGTGCATGTGCTGCCGCATGCCGAGCTGTGCCCCCAGGGGCTGACCTTCGAGGCACGTCAGGGCCGCAAGCTGGTCGACGAACTGCTCGCCCATGGCATCACCATCGAACACGCCTGCGAGAAGGTCTGTGCCTGCGCCACCTGCCATGTGCACCTGCGCAGCGGCGCCGAGTTCGTCGCGCCGCCCGACGAGGAAGAGGAAGACCAGCTTGACGACGCCTGGGGCCTCGATGCGCAATCGCGCCTGTCGTGCTGCGTGCGCGTCAAAGGCACCGAATTGGTGATCGAGCTGCCCCGCTTCTCGCGCAACCACGCCCGCGAAGGCTGAGCGCGGCCACGCCGCTGTGAAAAAGTCGGCGCGATGCGCGACTTGTCGACGTCCGACGCTGCTGCACTGCCCTGCGTCAAGGTATCGACACGGGGAGGGCACACACTGGCGGTACACACCAGCAGTTGCTGGCTCCCGATCCCATGGACAAACACTACCTCACGCCGCTCTTCGCCCCCGAATCGATCATCGTCTTCTGCGGCTCCCCCGACGATCCCTCCGGCCAGACCGCGCAGGCGCGGGCCTTGCGGCAGGCCCTGAGCACGCAGCGCTACAGCGGCAGCCTGCAATTCCTCGACATCCACGACACCGGCACGCTGGCCGACCTGGCGCAGGCGCGGGCCGACCTGGCCATCATCGCGTTGCCGCCCAAGGACGTGGCCGCCGCGCTCGAGATCGCCGGCCGCATGACCTGCCGCTCGGCGCTGATCATCTCCGCCGGCATCGACGCCGACCAGGCCGCCGAGCTGAAGAAGATCGCGCGCCGCGAAGGCGTGTTCCTGCTCGGTCCCAACTGCCTCGGCCTGCAGCGCCCGAAGCTTCAGCTCAACGCCAGCGCCACCGGCCCGATGGCCCGCGCCGGCTCGCTGGCGCTCGTGTCGCAGTCGGGCGCTCTCACCACCTCGATGCTCGACTGGGCGAGCAACAACGCCGTCGGCTTCTCGTCGGTGGTCTCGCTCGGGCCGCACACCGCGCTGGACATCGCGCAGGTGCTGGACTTCTTCGCCAACGACCCGCAGACGCACAGCATCATCGTCTACCTCGAAGGCATCGCCGACGCACGCCGCTTCATGAGTGCCCTGCGCATGGCGGCCAACGCCAAGCCGGTGGTGGTGCTCAAGGCCGGCCGCAAGCCGGCCGGCAATGCCGCGGCGCAGACGCACAGCGGCACCATCGTCGGCAGCGACGAGGTATTCGACGCTGCGCTGCGCCGTGCCGGCGCGGTGCGCGTGCGCTCCTTCGTCGAGTTGTTCTCCGCCGCCAAGTGCCTGGCCTCGCGCTACCGGCCGGTGGGCCGCCGCCTGGCCATCGTCACCAACGGTGGCGGGCCGGGCGTGCTGGCGGCCGACTGGGTCAACGAGATCCACCTGCACCTGGGCCGGCTGTCGGCCGAGACTCAGGCGGCGCTGAAGCCGCAGCTGCCGGATCTGGCCACGCTGTCGGACCTGATCGACCTCTCCGAGGAAGCCGGCCCCGAGCACTACCGCACCGCCATCGAGGCCGCCGCGCGCGACGCGCAGATCGACGGCGTGCTGACCATCTACTCGCCCAAGGTCGGCGCCGATGCCGCCGGCATGGCGCAGGCGCTCATCGACATCAAGCAGTCGGTCGGCAAGCCACTGCTCGCCTGCTGGATGGGCGACGCTTCGGTGGGCGAGGCGCGCAAGCTGCTCAACGAAGCCGGCATCCCCAGCTTCCGCACGCCGGAGGCGGCGGTGGGCGCCTTCGGCAACATCGCGTCCTTCTATCAAAACCAGCTGCTGCTGCAGCAGACGCCGCCGCCGCTGACGGCGCTGGCCCAGCCCGACATCGAGGGCGCGCGGCTGGTCATCGAGAGCGTGCTCGCCGAGCGCCGCAACGTGCTCACCGAGATGGAGTCGAAGACGCTGCTGTCGTGCTTCCACATCCCGGTCACGAACACGGTGCTGGCGCGCAATGCCAACGAGGCGATGATGATTGCCTCGCAGCTAGGCTTCCCGGTGGCGCTGAAGATCGACTCGCCCGACGTCAGCCACAAGTCCGACGTGCAGGGCGTGGCGCTGAACATCATGAACGCGACCGGTGCGCGCGACACCTACACCGACATGGTGCAGCGGGTGGCGCGGCTGCAGCCGCAGGCGCGCATCAACGGGGTCACGGTGCAGAAGATGGCCGGCGCGCAGCGCGGCCGCGAGGTCTGCGTCGGCCTGGTCAATGACGAGCCCTTCGGCCCGGTGATCATGTTCGGCGCCGGCGGCACCATGATCGAACTGATCGGCGACCGCGCGATGGAACTGCCGCCGCTCAACCAGTTCCTCGCTCGCCGGCTGATCGAGCGCGCGCGTGTGGCCGAGACACTGGCCGAGTGGCGCGGCGCCAGCGCCGTCGACATGGAAGCGCTCGAGCAGGTGCTGCTGCGCGTCTCGGAGATGGTCTGCGAGCTGCCGCAGCTGCGCGAGATGGACATCAACCCGATCATCGTGGACGAGTCCGGCGCCGTGGCGGTCGATGCACGCATCGTCATCGGGCATGCCGTCTCGAACGCGGGCGACCGCTCGGGCCGCTACCACCACCTGGCCATCCTGCCCTACCCGGCGCGCTACGAGCGCGTCTGGCCGATGCGCGGCGGCGGCCAGTACACGGTGCGCCCGATCCACCCCGACGACGCGCAGATGCTGCAGGCGCTGGTGCGCGGGCTCTCCCAGGAGAGCCGCTACTTCCGCTTCATCTCCTCGCTGTCGGAGTTGTCGCCGGCGATGCTGGCGCGCTTCACGCTGATCGACTACGACCGCGAGATGGCGCTGGTGGCGGTGTACAAGGAGCGCAAGGCCGACGCGCAGGGCGTGATCACCGAGACCGAACGCATCATCGGCGTGTCGCGCTACATCACCAACCCCGATCAGACGAGCTGCGAGTTCTCGCTGGTGGTGGCCGACGACTTCAGCGGCAAGGGCCTGGGCTCGCGGCTGATGGAAAGCATCATGGAAGTGGCGCGCGAGAAGGGCCTGTCCGAGATCGAGGGCCTGGTGCTGGCGAAGAACCCCGCCATGCTCAAGCTGATGAGGTCGCTGGGCTTCGGCGAGAAGCCCTTCCACGAGGACCCGGACTTCAGGATCCTCACCCACTCGCTGTAGCGATGTCGGCTATGCGACAAAGCGGACAGCCCTCGCCGGGGCTGTGCCGAAGCGAGTTAGTCGTTCAGTGACAGGCACTTAGCGCTTTCGCGCGACATGGCACAGCGATTGCGGAAGGCAGGCCAGGAACCCTGGAGCCTGCCGTGCAAAGCGATCGCGATGCGACACCCCGACTGAGCATCAACGACACGACCCTGCGTGACGGTGAGCAGACCGCGGGCGTGGCCTTCACCGACGACGAGAAGCTGGCCATCGCGCGCTCGCTCGACGCGGCCGGCGTGCCGGAGATGGAGATCGGCATTCCGGCGATGGGCGCGCGCGAGGTCGAGCTGATCCGCGAGATCGCCGCCTCGGTGAAGCACGCGCGCACCATGGTCTGGGCGCGCATGACAGACACCGACCTGACCGCCGCGCTGCGCTGCGACGCCGACATCGTGCACCTTTCGATCAGCGTGTCGGACATCCAGATCGAGCGCAAGCTCGGCCGCGACCGCGCCTGGGTGCTCGACACCCTGCGCCGCTTCGTCGACCGCGCGGCCGATGCCGGCGCCAGCGTCAGCGTCGGCTTCGAGGATGCCTCGCGCGCCGACCCCGACTTCCTCGTGCGCGCTGCGCAGCTCGCTCAGGCCCGCGGCGCCGTGCGCGTGCGCTACGCCGACACGCTGGGCCTGCTCGAGCCCTTCACCACGCACGACCGCATCGGCCGCCTGCACCGCGAGATCGACATCGGCATCGAGATGCACGCCCACAACGACCTCGGCCTGGCCACCGCCAACACGCTGGCCGCCGTGCTGGCCGGCGCCACGCATGCCAGCACCACCGTCAACGGCCTGGGCGAGCGCGCCGGCAACGCCGCGCTCGAAGAGGTGGTGATGGCCGCGCGGCACCTGTACGGCGTGGACTGCGGCATCGACACGATGCGGCTGCCGCGCATCTCGCAGCTCGTCGCGCAGGCCTCGGGCCGGCCGGTGGCCGCGGGCAAGAGCATCGTCGGCGCGGCGGTGTTCACCCACGAGTCGGGCATCCACGTCGACGGCCTGCTCAAGGACCGCGGCAACTACGAGGCCTTCCAGCCCGAGGAGCTCGGCCGCGAGCACTCGCTGGTGCTCGGCAAGCACTCGGGCTCGCACGGCGTACGCGACGCCTACGCCCGGCTGGGCATGCAGCTCAGCGCGGGCCAGGCGCAGCTGCTGCTCGACGCGATCCGATCGCATGTGTCCGCCACCAAGCGGGCCCCCACCGACGCGGAACTGCTCCGCTTCTACTTCGACAAGGAGACGACATGGACAGCCTGACCGATCGACTCAAGGCGCTGTCGAGCGCGGAAGACTTCTTCGCCTTCTTCGCCGTGCCCTTCGACGAGCGCGTCGTGCAGGTGAATCGCCTGCACATCCTCAAGCGCTTCTACCAGTACCTGCACAAGTCGGACGGCCTGTCGGGTCTGGGCGAGGTGGAGCTGTTCAAGCGCTACCGCGAGCTGCTCGCGCAGGCCTACCAGGACTTCGTGCAGTCCACGCCGGCGCGCGAGAAGGTCTTCAAGGTGTTCCAGGACGCCGACGGCACGCAGCACGTGCAGCTGGCCTCGCTGCGCGACAGCCTGGCCGACCGGCGCGTGCAGCGCGCGGCCTGAGCCTCTTCCACGGAGACCACCATGCACATCGTCGTCTGCATCAAGCAGGTGCCCGACTCGGCGCAGATCCGCGTCCACCCGGTCACCAACACCATCATGCGCCAGGGGGTGCCGGCGATCGTCAACCCTTACGACCTGTTCGCGCTCGAAGAGGCGCTGCGCCTGAAGGACCGGTTCGGCGGCCGCGTCACCATGCTGTGCATGGGCCCGCCGCAGGCCGAGGACTCGCTGCGCAAATGCATCAGCTTCGGCGCCACCGACGCGGTGCTGGTCACCGACCGCGCCTTCGCCGGCGCCGACACGCTGGCGACGTCCTACGCGCTGGCCGCGGCGATCCGCAAGATCGGCCAGGAGCAGGCGGTGGACCTGGTCTTCACCGGCAAGCAGACGATCGACGGCGACACCGCGCAGGTCGGCCCCGGCATCGCCAAGCGGCTCGGCCTGAACCTGCTGACCTATGTGAGCAGGATCGTCGAGGTCGACCTCGATGCGCGCCGGCTGAAGGTGGAGCGTCGCGCCGAGGGCGGCGTGCAGCTGCTCGACACCACGCTGCCTTCGCTGATCACCATGCTCGAAGGCACCAACGAGATGCGCTTCGCCAGCCTGGACGACATGCTGCGCGCCGGGCGCTTCCCGGTGCGCCGCTGGAACAAGGACGACGCCGGCATCGAGGACGTCTCCAAGATCGGCCTGAAGGGCTCGCCCACCATCGTCAGCAAGGTGTTCGGCCCGACGCCGCGCACCGAGAAGGCCGACATGCAGGTGGTGGCCGACAGCACCCCGCAGGACGTGACGCTGAACCTGCTGCAGAAGATCTTCACCACGCATCCGCAGATCGAGGCGGAGCTGGTGGAGCGCCTCTCGGCCTGAAGGAGAACGCACCATGAGCGAAGCCGCCAAGCCTGCCGTCCCATCCACACCCGCCGTGCCGAAGGCCGCCGGCCGCGCCGGGAGAAACACCGAGCTGCCCGAGCACCTGAAGTCCTACAAGCACGTCTGGGTGTTCGTCGAGCACGACCGCGGCCACGTCAACCCGGTGAGCTGGGAGCTGATGGGCGAGGCGCGCAAGCTGGCCGACAAGCTGCAGGTGCAGGTGGCCGGGGTGATCCTCGGCGGCCCCGACGAGCCGCTGGACGCCTACGCGAAAGAGGCCTATGCCTACGGCGCTGACCGCTGCTACGTGATGCGCGACCCGGTGCTCAAGGGCTACCGCAACGAGCCCTTCACCAAGGGGCTGACCGACCTCGTCAACACCCACCAGCCGGAGATCATGCTGCTGGGCGCCAGCGCGATGGGCCGCGACCTGGCCGGCTCGGTGGCGACCACGCTGGGCACCGGCCTGACCGCTGACTGCACCGAGCTGAACATCGACGGCCGCGCGCTGGCCGCCACACGCCCCACCTTCGGCGGCTCGCTGCTGTGCACGATCATGACGCTGGCCTACCGGCCGCAGATGGCCACCGTGCGGCCGCGCGTGATGCAGCTGCCGCGCCGAGACGAGACGCGCACCGGCGACATCGTCGAGATGCCGCTGGGCATGATCGAGACCGACATCGTTACCAAGCTGCTCGACTTCATCCCCGACGCCAACCGCAACACGGTGAACCTGGCCTACGCCGATGTGATCATCGCCGGCGGCAAGGGCCTGAAGAACGCCGACAACTTCAAGATGGTGTGGGACCTGGCGCGCGTGCTCGGCGCCGAGGTCGGCGCCACCCGCGCAGTGGTGCAGGCCGGCTGGGCCGAGGCCGAGCGGCAGGTCGGCCAGACCGGCAAGACGGTGCGGCCCAAGCTGTACATCGCCGCGGGCATCAGCGGCGCCATCCAGCACCGCGTGGGCATGGAGAGCTCGGACGTGATCGTGGCGATCAACACCGACCCGAACGCGCCGATCTTCGATTTCGCGCACTACGGCATCGTCGGCAACGCGATGCAGGTGCTGCCCGTGCTGACCCAGGCGTTCCGCACGCACCTGGACAAGCGCATCCGCAAAGTGGCCTGAGCCAAGGAGCACGACATGGCAGAGAAGTTCGATGCGATCGTGGTCGGTGCGGGCCCCTCGGGCAACACCGCCGCGTACACGCTGGCCAAGGCGGGCCTGAAGGTGCTGCAGATCGAGCGCGGCGAGTACCCGGGCAGCAAGAACGTGCAGGGCGCCATCCTCTACGCCGACGCGCTGGAGAAGGTCATCCCCGACTTCCGCGACGACGCGCCGCTGGAGCGCCACGTCATCGAGCAGCGCATCTGGGTGCTCGACGACAACAGCTTCGTCGGCACGCACTACCGCAGCGACGACTACAACAAGCCGCCCTACAACCGCTACACCATCATCCGCGCGCAGTTCGACAAGTGGTTCAGCTCCAAGGTGCGCGAGGCCGGCGCGCTGCTGATTTGCGAGACCACGGTGGAAGAGCTGCTGATGGACGGCGACCGCTGCATCGGCGTGCGCTGCGACCGCAAGGGCGGCGAGGTGCATGCCGACGTGGTGATCCTGGCCGACGGCGTGAACAGCACGCTGGCGCGCAAGGCCGGCTTCCACGGCGAGCTCAAGGCCGGCAACGTGGCGCTGGCGGTGAAGGAGATCCTCTTCATGCCGGAAGAGGTGATCCAGCAGCGCTTCAACATCAACGAGGAAGAGGGCGTGGTCATCGAGATGATGGGCACGCTCACCGAGGGCATGGTGGGCACCGGCTTCCTCTACACGAACAAGGATTCGCTGACCATCGGCGTGGGCTGCATGCTCAGCGATTTCAAGGCCAACCCGCTGAAGACGACGCCCTACGCGCTGCTCGAGAAGCTGAAGAAGCACCCGAGCATCGCGCCGCTGATCGAGGGCGGCGAGATGAAGGAGTACTGCGCGCACCTGATCCCCGAGGGCGGCTTCCACGCCGTGCCCAAGGTGTACGGCGAGGGCTGGATGATCGTGGGCGACTCCGGTGGCTTCGTCAACGCGGCGCACCGCGAAGGCAGCAACCTGGCGATGACCACCGGGCGGCTGGCCGCCGAGACGGTGATCGCCGCCAAGGCCGCGGGCAAGCCGATGACGGCCAGGACGTTGAAGGCCTACAAGGACAGCCTCGACGACAGCTTCGTGATGAAGGACCTGCACAAGTACCGCGAGCTGCCGCAGGTGCTGCACGACAGCCCGCACTTCTTCACCACCTACCCCACGCTGGTCAGCCGCGCGGCCAAGACCTTCTTCACCGTCGACGGCGTCGACAAGAAGACCAAGCAGCGCGAGATCCTCGGCAGCTTCCGCTCGGCGCGCCGCTGGCGTGGGCTCGTGGGTGACGCGTTCAAACTCTGGAGGGCCTTCCGATGATCGCCGTGAATGTCGAAGAGAAACTCTTCCAGAACCGCTACAAGGTCGACCATGGCCGGCCGCACATCCAGATCAAGGATGCGGACGTCTGCAAGAACGACTGCGAGGCGCAGTCCTGCACCTACGTCTGCCCGGCCTCCTGCTACAAGGCCGAGGGCAACCGCGCGGTGACGCTGATCACCGACGGCTGCCTCGAATGCGGCAGCTGCCGGGTGATCTGCACCGAGCACACCAACGTGGCGTGGGAGTACCCGCGCGGCGGGCACGGCATCCTGTTCAAGTTCGGTTGATTGGCCCCCATGAACGACGTCGAACGATTCCTCGCCCACGCGGTACAGCTCGAACGCGAGGCGGCGCGCCGCTACGAGGAGCTGGCCGCTGCCATGGGCACCGAGGGCAACCGCGAGCTGGGCGTTTTCTTCACGCGCATGGCGCACTACTCGCGGCTGCACCTGGCCGATGCGATGGCGCGCGGTGGCTTCCGCAAGCTGCCGCCGCTGGAACTGCATGAATACGAATGGCCCGACGGCACCTCGCCCGAGACGGCCGGCTGGGAAGGCGTCGATGCGCAGATGGGCCCGCGCGAGGCGCTGGAGCTGGCGCTCGACGGCGAGCGCCGCGGCCACGCCTACTACGCCACCATCGCTGCCACCACCAGCGATGCGGAACTGCGCGGCATCGCCACCACCTTCGCCGAGGAAGAGGCCGAGCACGTCGCCGAGCTGGTCAAGCTGCTCGCGGCCTGCGTCGCTTGATCTGCATCAAGCGACAACCGCTCGTCACCCTTTTCCCGGGTGAAACCCTGATCCCGGCTTGGATCTTGCACCCCTGACCCATTGAAGCGGCGCATCGGCCTGCGATGCCCGTCTGCGATGCACCGCCGCACCGGCGCGCATCCGATTGCACCGCTCGGGTCCTTCGATGTTGTCCAAGGAGGTGCGTGATGCTGAGCCGAACGAGTCACGATCAGCGCTCCCACGTGGAGCTGATCACCGTCTACGAGATCTGCCGCATCCTTTGCGCGTCGCTGGACATCGACCGCACCTTCCGCGCCGCGCTCAACGTGCTGGCCGCGCAGATGGACCTGCCGCGCGCCATGATCGTGCTCAACGACACCGAAGAGAACGCGCTGCGCCTGCACAGCTCGGTGGGCCTGTCGCGCGAGCAGGAGGCACGCGGCCAGTGGCAGCCCGGCGAGGGCGTGATCGGCCACGTGGCCGCCTCGGGCATGCCGGTGGTGGTGCCCGACGTGGCCCAGGCCGCCGAATTCATCGATCGCACCGGCGCCTTCAGCGCGCAGGATGGGCACATGATGGCCTTCGTCGTCGTGCCGCTGAAGACCGACAAGGCGGTGGTCGGCGCGCTGGCCGCGCAGCGCGAGGTGCGCGGTGGCGCGCGCCTGTCCGACGACCAGCGGTTCCTGACCATGGTGGCCTCGCTGCTGGCGCAGGCGGCGCAGCTGCACGACGCGGTGCGTGACGAGCACCAGCGCCTGCAGCTCGAGACCACGCGGCTGCAGAAGGCGCTCAAGCGCGAGCCACGCGGGCGCTACGCGCTGGACAACGTGGTCGGCGAATCCAAGCCGATGCAGCAGGTGTTCGTCGAAGTGCACCAGGCCGCGCCCTCGCGGGCCACGGTGCTGCTGCGCGGCGAGAGCGGCACCGGCAAGGAGGCGATCGCGCGCGCCATCCACTTCCTCAGCCCGCGCAAGGACGCCGCCTTCATCAAGGTCAACTGCGCGGCGCTCACCGAGAGCCTGCTGGAGAGCGAGCTGTTCGGCCACGAGAAGGGCGCCTTCACCGGCGCCGCCGGCGAGCGCAAGGGCCGCTTCGAGCTGGCGCACGGCGGCACGCTGTTCCTCGACGAGATCGGCGACGTGTCTCCCGCCTTCCAGGCCAAGCTGCTGCGTGTGCTGCAGGAGCGCGAGTTCGAGCGCGTGGGCGGCAGCAAGGCGGTGAAGGTGGACGTGCGGCTGATCTGCGCCACCAACCGCGACCTGGAGAAGATGGTGCAGCGCGGCGAGTACCGTGCCGACCTGTACTACCGCATCAACGTGGTGTCGATCTTCCTGCCGCCGCTGCGCGAGCGGCGCGCCGACATCCCGGCGCTGGTGGCGCACTTCATCGACCGCTACAACAAGGAGAACCGGCGCGCGCTCAAGGTTTCGCCCGAGGCGATGAAGGTGCTGACGAGCTGCTACTGGCCGGGCAACGTGCGCGAGCTGGAGAACTGCATCGAGCGCACCGCCACCATGATCCAGGGCGACACCATCCGCGACTTCGCTTTCCCCTGCAAGAGCAATCGCTGCCTGACGCAGACACTGCACTTCCTCGACAAGGCGGATGCCGTGGCGGCGGTGGGTACACCCCCGGCGTCCGCGGTGCCTTCGGTGCCTCTTCCCATGCCCACCCGCCATGCTCCGGCGGAGGAGGAAGCGCCGGGCGACGACAGCGTCACCCGCATCGGCCCGACGCAGCGCCTGCCCGCCGGCAGCGCGGCGGCGAGCGCGAGCAGCGAGCCACCCGAAGGCGAACGCGAACGGCTGATCTGGGCGATGGAGCAGTGCGGCTGGGTGCAGGCGAAGGCGGCCCGGCTGCTGCGAGTGACGCCGCGGCAACTCGGCTACGCGCTGCAGAAGAACCGAATCGAGGTGCGCAAGTTCTGAGGTGCCGGACGATCGCTCAGTCGAGCATCACCACGCGGTCCTGCACGCCGGGTTCGCAACCCTCGGCGATCGGCTCCCAGCCGCGGTGCACCACCACGCGCGTGCCGGCGTGGCAGAACTCGACGCGGCGTGCGCCGGGCACGCGCTCTCGCACGAAGGCCTCGATCGAGGCCGGCATGCTGACGCGGAACACGGCCTGGTCCAGGTCAGCCTGCGGATGGTCGTCGTGGTGCAGCCAGGGCACGGCCACGCTCAGCCACATCATGGGCGGGAAGGGCAGGCGGAACTCGCTGCCCGCGTAGCCCTGCGCGCGCATCCAGGCCTGGGCGCGCGCACGCGCCTCCTCGGCCTGCGGCGCATCGCTCCAGGCGCTGGCGAGCATCTCCATCACCCACTGGTTGCAGTTCTGGTAGCGCAGGCCGTAGGCATAGGCGTTGGCGCTGTAGGTGGCGCCGAGCAGCTGCAGCGCGCGGCGGTTGTCCAGCGCTGCCGGCTCGAGCGCGGCGGCGGCCGCCTCGGGCAGGAACACCACCGAGATGTACCCGCCTTGCGGGTCGTTCAGGCCGAGCAGGAAGGCGGTGAGGCCCTGGTCGAACAGGCGCGGCTGGCGCTCCTCGCAGGCGTAGTAGAGCTGGCGCACCGACCAGGGCGCGACCTCGCTGCCCTTCAGGCTCACGCCGGTGTGCGAATAACGCTGGCCGAAGCGGGCGAGGTCGAGGCCGGAGCGTGATACGAGCGCCAGCCGTTGGCCGGAGCCCTCGAGCTCGTCGCGCACCAGCGCCGCGAAGCGGAACAGGCGGTCGCGCTGCTCGTGGCTCATCTCGCCGTGCGAATCGCAGTAGCGCAGCGCCTCGGCATATGCCGGCAGTGCCGCCAGGCCGGCGACCAGGGCGAACGCGGCGGCCCGCAGCCGCTTCAAAGTCAAAGCGAGACGGGGCGCGTCTGCAGCTCGCGGTACCAGTCATCCTTCAGCGCCATGAAGAAGCCCTTGAGCGTCTTGGCGTGGGCGAACTCCATGCCGTAGGGCTTGTTGCGCGCGGTGACCACGGCGCCCGCCGCGAGGCGGCCCTGCTCGACCACCTGGTGCGGCACGTAGAGGTAGAACTCGCCGTCGGCACCGATGTCCTTCACGGCCTGCAGCTTCATGCGCATGGTGCCGGGCTGCTCGGCCACGTCGGCCACTTCGATGATGCGGTAGTCGCCCTCGGCCACCGTGTTGCCCGAAGAGCTGTTGCTCGAACGCTGGATCGAGCCCGAGATGCTGCCCACGCTCTGCGATGCGGTGGACGAAGCCGACGAGGCGGACGAGGCCGGGTCGGCCCAGGCGGACGCGGCCACGCCGCAGGTGATGAGCGCTGCGAGAGCAAGGCGGTTCGCGTGGTGGGCCATGAAGTCTCCTGCGTTGACGAAAAGCAGGGCAATGCTACTGCGCGAATGATGTCGGCACGTTGCCGTTTGTGACGCCTCGCTGCGGCCGCTGCAGCGGCTCAGTGCTCGATCCACACCGGCGTCGAGTCCAGGCGCAGCTCGTCGCAGTCTCCTGCCGCGCCCGGCCCGCCACGATCGATGACGAGGAAGTCGGTGTCGGCGTCGATGGCGATCAGCGGGTGATGCCAGGTGCCCGGTGCGTAGTTGACGCCCTGGCCCGGCGCCGCGACGAAGCAGCGCAGCAGCGCCGGGTAGGGCTGCGGCCCCGGCGGTGCGACGACGACGAGAAAACGGCGCGGCACCAGCGCCACGAAGGCCTGGCTGCCCAGTGGGTGGCGCTCCATCAGGCTCAGGCGCAGCGGCAGCGGCCGGGCCTTCGCGCGGAAGATGCTCAGCAGCGGGTGGCCGCCCTCGCGGGCGGTGTCGATGCGCGCCAGATCGTTGAAGCGTTGTGCCCAGCCCTCGTTGATCGTGTAGGGCGAAGCGCGGTCGGTGGCCTCGATGACGTCGCCGAAAGTCTGGAAGCGATGCGCTTCCAGCGGCTCGATCGGCAGCACGCGGCGGGTGGGGTCGGTCATGGCGGTGGCCTCAGCAGTCGATGTCGTCGAGCGCGCCTGCCTGGCCGCCGCGGCGGTCGCGGAAGGCCAGGCCCATGGCCAGCGTCTGCGCCAGGCACATCGCCGAGGTCAGAGAGCGGAAGCCGAGCAGCCCGGCATCGTTCACGGCCAGCACCAGCTCGGCGCCGCGCGCCACCGGGCTGAGCACGCCGTCGGTGATGGCCAGCCGCTTCGCGCCGGCGCGTTGTACCTGCTCGCAGACCTGCAGCGTGTCGGCCGCGTAGGGCGGGAAGCTGATCGCGATCAGCAGGTCGCTCGGGCCGACCGCGCCGGCCTGCTCGGCGATCGCGCCGCCCAGGCCGGTGATCTGCACGCTTGGCCGGCCGACGCGGTTCAGCGCATAGGCCAGGTACGCGGCCACCGCGTACGAGCGGCGCAGGCCGAGCACGTGCACCAGGCGTGCCCGGCGGATCATGCGGATCGCGCGGTCGAGGTCGAGGCTGCCGGCATCGTCGCGCAGGTGCTCCAGCGACACCATGTTGGCCTGGCTGAAGGCGCGCAGCACCTCGGTCGGGTCGCTCGGGTCCTCGATGGCCAGCTCGCCGCCGAAATGTCGGATGCGCTCGCGAAAGCTCGGCGCCGCGGCGCGCTGCAGCGGCGCGAGGAACAGGCGCTGCAGTTCACCGTAGCCCGAGAAGCCGAGCGACTGCGCCATGCGGATGAAGGCCGAGGCGGCGATGCCCGAGGCCTGCGCGACCGCGGCCACCGGCTGCAGCGCGATGTCGTTGGGGTGCTCCAGCGCGTACTGCGCCGCGGCGCGGGCGCGCGGCGTCAGGCTGTCGCTGGCCAGGCCGATGGCGTCGCGCAGCTGATCGAGCGTGGCAGGTTTGTCCATCACGCCATGCTAGAGGGACGGCCGCGCCGGCTCAGAACGCGCGGACCTCGCCGCGTGGCACGAAGCGGCCCATGCCCTCGCGGCCGTGCCAGTCGGGGCCGTCGACGATCAGCTCGCCGCGCAGGAACACCTTCTCGACCTTGCCGCGCAGCGTGCGGCCCTCGAGCAGCGTGTAGTCGCAGTTGGAGTGCAGGTCCTTCGCGCGGATGGTCTGTGTGGCGGCGGGGTCGAACAGCACCACGTCGGCATCGCTGCCCACCGCGATCGTGCCCTTCTTCGGGAACAGGCCGAACAGCTTGGCCGGCGTGGTGGAGGTGAGCTCGACGAAGCGGTTCAGCGACAGCTTGCCCTGCATCACGCCGATGTCGAACAGGCTGGCCAGCCGCGTCTCGATGCCCGGCGCGCCATTGGGGATGAGCGAGAAGTCGTCCTTGCCGCGCTGCTTCTGCAGCCGGTAGCCGAGGTGGCCTTCCTTCATGCAGAAGGGGCAGTGGTCGGTGGCGATCACCTGCAGGTCGTCGTAGCGCAGCGCGCGCCACAGGTGCTTCTGGTCGTCGGGCGTGCGCAGCGGCGGCGTCATCACGTACTTGGCGATCTCGAAGTCGTCGCTCGAGTACACCGAGTCGTCGAACAGCAGGTAGTGCGGGCAGGTCTCGGCGAACACCGGGATGCCCTCGTCGCGCGCCGCGACGATGTGCTTGAGCGCCTGGTTCGAGGACACGTGCACGAAGTAGATCGGCGCGTTGGCCAGCTCCGCCAGGCGGATGCCGCGGTGCGTGGCCTCACCCTCCATGATCGCCGGGCGCGTCATCGCGTGGTAGCGCGGCGAGGTGTGGCCGGCCTCCAGCGCCTCCTTGATGAGCAGGTCGATCACCGTGCCGTTCTCGGCGTGCAGCGCGACCATGCCGCCATCGGCGCCCACCTGGCGCAGCATCTGGAAGATCGCCGCGTCGTCGGCCATCATCACGCCGGGGTAGGCCATGAACATCTTGAAGCTGGTCACGCCCTCGTGGCGCATCGCATGGCGCGTGTCGGCCAGCACCTGCGCGTCGACGCGGGTGACGATGCAGTGCAGGCTGTAGTCGATGTTCACCTGCGGCTCGGCGCTGCGCTGCGCGCGCGCGATGGCGCCGAGCACCGAGTCCTGCGCCGTCTGCAGGGCGAAGTCGACCACCGTGGTGGTACCGCCGAAGGCTGCCGCCTTGGTGCCGCTGGCGAAGGTGTCGCAGGTGATCGTCGGGCCGATCACGTTCTCCATGTGCACGTGGGTGTCCACGCCGCCGGGCAGCACGTACAGGTCGGTGGCGTCGACCACCTTCACGTCCGGGCCGACCTCCAGCGCCGTGCCGATGGCGCGCACCACGCCGTCGCGCATGAGCACGTCGGCGACGTAGTCGTCGCTCGCGGTGATGACGCGGCCGTTGCGGATCAATGTCGAGCTCATGCGATCACCTCCTCGAAAGCGCGGATCAGCCGGTCGATCTCGGCCTCGGTGTTGTAGTGCGCCATCGACACGCGCACCACGCCGCTGTGACCCTGCAGGCCGAGCGACTCGATGAGGCGTCTGGCGTAGAAATCGCCGAAGCGGATGCCGATGCCGTGGCCGTCGACATGGCGCACGATGGATTCGCTGGGCGTGTTCGCGACGACGAAGCTGATGGTCGGCACGCGCTGGCCGTCGGTGGCGGACGGCCGGCCGATGATGCGCACCGACTTGCGCCCGCGCAGCCAGCCGAGCAGCCGCTCGGCGAGGCGGTCCTCGTGCGCTGCGAAGGCGTCGAAGGCGGCCTGCATGCGCTGGCGCGGCGTGCCGGTGGCTCCCAGCGCGGTGCCGGTGTCGCACAGGTACTCGTGGATGCCGATGCATCCATACGAGAGCTCGTAGTTCACGTTGCCCGGCTGCAGCTTGTAGGGGATGACCTCGGGGCCGATGAAGAAGTGGTTCAGGCTGGGCAGCGAGAGCAGCAGCTCGCGCCTGCCCCACATCACCGCGTAGTGCGGGCCGAACACCTTGTAGAAGCTGAACACCACCACGTCGGCGCCGCAGGCCTGCACGTCGACGAGGCGGTGTGGCGCGTAGGCCACCGCGTCGACGCAGACGCGCCCGCCGGCGGCATGCACGCGGCGCGACACTTCCTCGACCGGGTTGACGGTGCCGAGGATGTTCGAGGCGTGCGTCATCGCCAGCCAGGTGGTGCGCGGCGAGAGCAGGCGGTCGAGGTCGGCGAGTTCGAGCGCGAGGCTGTCGCGATTGACCTCCCACACCTTGATCACCGCGCCGGCCTGCGCCAGGCGCATCCAGCCGCCGATGTTGGCCTCGTGGTCGCTGTTGGTGACGATGATCTCGTCGCCGGGTTTCACGCCGGGCAGCAGCGCCTGCGTGAGGATGAACATCAGCGCCGTGGTGGCGCCGCCCATCACCACCTCGTCGTCGTGCGGCGCGTTGATCAGCTCGGCGACGGCGCGGCGCGCGGCCAGCACCTTCTCGCCGGCGCGCTGCGAAGCGGCGTAGCTGGCACCGAGCTGCACGCTGCTGGTGAGCAGGTAGTCGCGCACGCGGTCGGCCACGCGCTTGAGCACTTGCGAGCCGCCGGCGTTGTCGAGGAAGACGGTGTCGCTGGCGAGGGCGGGGAACTCGGCGCGGATGCGCTCTAGGTTGAGTGCGGTCATGTTGGGGTTTGGCTTCTTGCCGATCGATGTGAGGTTCGAGCGTCGCGGCAGGCGCTGCCCGCAGGGGGCTCATGCTGTGGCGGTCGGCCTTGCAGGCCGACTCCACTGCGATGCTCGCGCCGGGGTCGTGCCGCAGAACTCACTACGCGACCTGCGGTCGCTGCGTTCAGACAGCCGCGGCAAGTCAGTTCACGAAGCGCGCTTACGCGCGCCGACCCCGGCGCTGTGCTTCTCGTCGCCACAGAAATCGCCCCCCGCGGACACCGCCTGCCGCGAAGTCCACCACTGGTTCTCTTCCATCGGCACGCCACCACCGGTTCAGCAAAGGCGCGCTCGGGCAGGCGAAGGCGCGCCTCTGAGGTGCCGAGAAGCGCAGGGCTCGTGGCCGCGCGCGCAGCGCGCTTCGTCTTCTGACTCGTCGACGCTGTCCGAACGCAGCGACCGCAGGGAGCGAAGTGAGTTCGGCGACGGGGCCGCGAGACCGAGCATCGCAGGGGAGTCGGTGCGCAGCGCCGACCGCCGAGGCGAAGCGCCGTAGCCTGCCCGGGCGCGCCTTTGCCGCACACCTCGCCAACGACCGGTACGCACGAAGGCAAAGTCATCCCCATCCTCAGTGCTGAAGGATCGCCTGCAGAAACGCCTGCGTCCGCGCCTCTCGCGGTGCCCCGAAGAACTGCTCGGGCGGCGCCTGCTCCACCACCACGCCGGCCTCCATGAACACCACGCGGTCGGCCACGCGCCGCGCGAATCCCATCTCGTGCGTCACGATCACCATCGTCACGCCGGTGTGCGCCAGCGCCTGCATCACGGCCAGCACCTCGCCGACCATCTCGGGGTCGAGTGCTGAGGTGGGCTCATCGAACAGCAGCACCTTGGGCTCCATCGCCAGCGCGCGCGCGATCGCCACGCGCTGCTGCTGGCCGCCGGAGAGCTGCCCTGGCAGCTTGTCGCAGTGGTCGGCCAGGCCGACCTTGACGAGCAACGCGCGGGCACGTTCGTCGGCTTGCGCCCGCGGCATGCCGCGCACGCGCAGCGGCCCGAGCGCCACGTTGTGCAGCGCGCTCAGATGCGGGAACAGGTTGAAGCTCTGGAACACCATGCCCACTTCGGCGCGCACCTTGACCAGCGCCTTGCCGCGCACCACCTTCTCGCCGTCCACGCGCACCTCGCCGCGCTGGTAGTCCTCGAGCAGGTTGATGCAGCGGATCAGCGTCGACTTGCCCGAGCCCGAGGGCCCCACGACGACCACCACCTCGCCGTGCGCGATGCTCAGGTCGACGCCCTTGAGCGCATGGAAGCTGCCGTAGTGCTTGTGCAGCCCGGCGATCTCGACGACGGCGCTCATCGCGTGGCCTCGCGGTGCCGCGCCTCGAAGTGGCCGACCAGCCGCACCAGCGGCAGCAGCAGCGCGAGATACAGCAGCGCCGCGCCGATCAAGGGCGTCGGGTTGGCGGCGAGCGCCTGCGCCTGCGTGGCCTGCTTGAGCAGGTCGGGCATGGCCACCACCGAGGCCAGCGCCGTGTCCTTCAGCACGTTGATGCAGTTGCTCGTCAGCGGCGGCGTGACGATGCGCAGCGCCTGCGGCAGCACCACGTCGCGCATGGTGTTCAGGAAGCCCAGGCCGATCGCCTCGGCCGCCTCGAACTGCCCTTTCGGAATCGCCTCGATGCCGGCGCGGAAGATCTCCGCCGTGTACGCGCAGGACACCAGCGACAGCGCCGTGGCCGCCGCCGCGAACGACGACAGCCGAACGCCGACGAAGGGCAGCGCGTAGTACACGAGCACCAGCAGCACCAGCAGCGGGATGGAGCGGAACACGTCAATGTAGACACGCGCCGCCGCGCGCAGCGGTGCCACGCCGTACAGCCGCAGCAGCGCCATCAGCAGCCCGCTGACCATGCCCGCGACGATGCTCACCAGACCCAGCAGCACCGTGACCCCCAGCCCCTCGAACAGCAGCGGCAGCGCATCGCGCAGCACGCGCCAGTTGAAGAAGGTGGTGATCAGGTCCACGGGCTGGGGCGGGCGCTCTGCGCGGGCTCAGTGCCCTACTTCGGCATGTCCAGCACCTTCACCGTGGCGCCATCGGCCGGCGGCATGCTGCCGAACCACTTCTGGTGCGTCTTGGCGATGAAGCCTTCCTTCTTCAGCGTGGTCAGCGCGTCGTTGACCTTGGCGGCGTCGGCGAAGTTCTTCGCGAACATGAACGAGTAGCGCTCGCCGGTCGGAATGCGGCCGGCCACGCGATACTGCGGCTTGTCCTTGATGTAGTACTCGACGGCCGGGATGTCGCTGATGTAGCCGTCGATGCGGCCGGCGGCCAGGTCGAGCATCGCCGGGGCCAGGCCCTCGTAGCGCGAGATCTTGGCGATCTTGTACTTGCCGGTGTTCTCGGTGGCCCAGATGTCGCCGGTCGAGGCGGTGTCCACGCCGACCGTCTTGCCCGAGAGGTCTTCGAGCTTGTTGATTGGGCTGGCCTTGAGCACCGACAGCGACTGGTCGCTGTCGTAGTAGGGCTGCGCGAAGGCCAGCGTCTCCAGGCGCTTGGGCGTGATGGTGATCGACGAGATCGCGATCTGGATGCGGCCCGACAGCACCGCCGGGAACAGGCCGTTGAACGGGATGTTCTCGATCTTCACCGTGTTGCCGGTGCGCTTGGCCACCTCGTTGACGAGGTCGATCTCGAAGCCGACGAACTTGCCCTGCGCGTCCTGGAACTCCCACGGCACGTTGCCGATGTTGGCGCCGACGGTCCATTCGGCGGCAAGGGCAGGTGCCGCCATGGTGGCGGCGAGCGCGAAGACGGCGGCGAATCTGCGGAACTTCATAGGTGCGACTCCTGGGGGGTGAGGGCGCGGCACGCAGCGTGCCGATCGAAGGGCCATCCTAGGAGATTGGAGCAAACAGTTCAAGAGAAAGTCGCAGTGAAGCATTTACACCAACGCGGTGCGGCGCCGGCCGTGCTGGTGCACGCGCCGCACCATCCCGAGCCGAAGGCTGTCATCGCATAGCATCGGCGCCGTGGTGATGTCGCGCCCCTTCCTGATGCGCCTGGCCGGACTCGCCGTGCTCGCGGCGCTGCTGTCGGCCTGCGGCTCGGGCCCGAAGACGCGGCCGGGCCGCGACGGCCCCGAGGCGAACCCGCCCTCGCGCCTGTCGGAGGTGCCCGACGCCGAGCCGAGGATCGAGCCGATCCGCAACGGCGGGCCGAACAAGCCCTACGAGGTGCTGGGCCAGAACTACACGCCGATGACGCAGGACCGGAACTTCAGCGAGCGCGGCCTGGCGTCCTGGTACGGCAGGAAGTTCCATGGCCGACGCACCGCCAGCGGCGAGGTCTACGACATGTACGCGATGACGGCGGCGCACCCGACGCTGCCGCTGCCGAGCTACGCGCGCATCCGCAACCCGGCCAACGGCCGTGAGGTGATCGTGCGCGTCAACGATCGCGGGCCCTTCCACAAGGGCCGCATCGTCGACCTGAGCTACACCGCGGCGCTCAAGCTCGACCTGTTGCGCGGCGTGGCTCCGGTGGAGCTGGAGCGCATCACCTTCGCGGAGATCCGCAGCGGTGCATGGCGGCGCGACGGGGCGCCGACGGCCGTGGCCCGTGCACCGGCGCCAGAGCCGGTGCCGGCCGCCCCGCTGGACGTGGCACCACCTCCAGTGGCGCCGCCGGAGTCCGAAGGCGACGGCACCCCCTTGCGGCCACTGGCCAGCGCACCGCGCGGCTTCTGGATCCAGCTCGGCGCCTTCCGCCAGCGCGACGGCGCGGAGAGCTTCCAGCGCCGCGTCGCCGACGAGCTCGACTGGCTGTCGCCGCAGCTCGCCGTGTTCGTCGACACGCCACTGTTCAGGCTGCAGGCCGGGCCCTACGCGAGCCGCGAGGAAGCCAGGGCCGGCGCCGAGCGGGTGCGCGAGGCGCTGCAGCTCGTGCCAGTGATCGTCGAACGCAAGTGACGGCTACTTCTTCTGCGCGAAGTGTTCGTCGTAGCGGTGCACGAAGTCCTTGCTCGCGAGGGGCAGGTGGCAGGCGCGGCAGGTCGCCGGGTCTTCGGGCCCCTTCTGTCCGCTGGCCAGGTAGCTCGCGTAGACCCAGTTGCCGTTGCGCAGCGACTCGGCGGCGCCCTGTCCCCAGCCGGCGTTCTTGCCCATCACGAACACGCGCAGCAGCTCGGCCTTGACGAGCTTGCCGTCGGCGCCGGTGGCCAGCGAGCCGTCGGGATTGGCCTTGGCGGCGTAGTTCTCCATCACGAAGACCGTGCCGTTGCCGAAGCCCGCCGCGACGCTGCCGGCGGCGCCGGTCGGATTCATGTAGATCTCGCGCACCTGCTTGGCATCGGGGCGCTGGACGGCGCTGAGGAACTTGGGCCACGACTTGTAGTCGGCGGGCACGGCGAGTTCGCCGTCGTTCAGCGCCTTGGGGCCGGTGGCGCACCCAGCCACGAGCGCGGCGCCGGCGAGCGAGAGAAGGAGGTTGCGGTACATCGATGAACTCCCATCGGGGCGGCGTCGATCTTGACGCCGGTCAACTGTAGTCGACAGTCTCGACGTAGCGCGGATCCTCGTGCAATCCCCAATAGGCCTGTTGCAATTGCAGGGTCACCGGGCCGAAAGCCCCGCTGGCGCGGCCGGCCACCGGCACGCCGTCGACGCGGCTGATGCCGATCACGCCCCCGCCGGTGCTGCTGAGGAACACCTCGTCGGCTCGCTTCAGGTCGGCCACCGGCAGCGAGGCTTCGCGCACCGGGATGCCGTGCGCGCGCGCCAGCTCGATCACCGTGCGGCGCGAGATGCCCTCGAGCACGCCGGCCGCCGGCGTGACCAGCGTGCCGTCGACGAGCGCGAAGACGTTGAAGCCCGGCCCTTCGGTGATGTCGCCAGCGGCGTCGACCAGCACCACCGTCTCGCCGCCGCGCTCGTAGGCCTGGAACAGTGCCGTGACCATGTCGAGCCAGTGGTAGTTCTTGATGCGCGGGTCGACGCTGGCCGCGGCGATGCGCTGCACGTCGCTGACGATCAGGTCGATGCCGCGCGCCTGCTTCGCCGGGTCGGCGATCCACACGAACGGGATCGCGAAGGCCATGAAGCGGTTCGTGCAGCTGCGCGGGTCGCGCGAGCCCGGGGCCGGCATGCCGCGCGTGCACAGCACCTCGACGTAGGCGTCGCGCAGCCCGGCGCGGCGCACGCATTCGTGCATCACCGCGCGCACCTCGTCGCGGGTCTTGCCGGGGTTCAGGCGCAGCCGGTCCATGCTGGCGAAGAAGCGGTCGACGTGGTCGGACAGGCGGAAGAAGCGCCCTTGCCACACGTGCGCGACGTCGTAGGTGGCGTCGCTGTGCAGGAAGCCCCAGTCGAAGATGGAGATCTTCGCGTCCTCGGGGGCGACGTAGCGGTCGTCGATGTAGGCGCAGCCTTGCATGATCGCGGCAGGGGGTGGCGGTGCGCCGCAGTATGCTCCGCCGGCCCATGCCGCCGCACGACCGCATCGCCACCCGCCCCGCGCCCGGCTTCGAGCCGCGACAGGTGCTGCTGTTCTCGGGCCACCGGGTCGATGCGCCGGATCGGCCGCAGCCGCGCTTCCCGCCCGGCAAGGTGGCGGCCGCCGCGCGCCGCATCGACGAGGCGCTCGCCCACTGGCAGGCGGGGCCGCAGGACCTGGCGATCACGCAGGGCTCGGCGGGGGGCGACCTGCTCTTCGCCCACGCCTGCCAGGAGCGTGGCGTTCCGCTGCAGCTGATGCTGCCGCTGCCCGAGGCCGAGTTCGTGCGCCGAGCCGTCGCGCCGAGCGCCGAATCAGCGCGCTGGTGTGCCGCGTGGTCGCACGTGCGCGCGCGCCTCTCGCTGGCGCCGCTGTTGTTGCCCGAGGCCGCTGGCAGCCCCTTCGAACGCTGCAACCGCTGGATGCTCGACACCGCACTCGGATTCGGGGATTCGCGCCTGCGCCTGATCTGCCTGTGGGACGGCGGCGGCGGCGACGGTCCGGGCGGCACCGATCACCTGGTCGAACAGGCCCGCCGCCAGGGCGTGCCGGTGACCTGGATCGATACCCGCCGCCTCCGCAGTGTGAACAGAGCCTAGGCTTGCAGTTCGGCGATGCCCTGCGCCAGGGTGTCGGCGATCGGGTCATCGCGCCCGCGCAAGGCCTCGAGCAGGCGCTGCAGCACTGGCAGCACCGATTTCAAGGTGTCGGCATCGCCGAGGCTGCGCATGCGCGCGTAGCTGGTGTGGGCGTCGCCCGCTTCGCCGAGCAGCAGCTGGCACTGGCCGAGGTCGGCCCAGGCCCAGCGGTCGTTGCGCCGCGCGCCGTGCACCTGCCGCGCGATGGCCTCGACTGCCTTGCGCAGCGAAGCGCGCTGCTGCGTCGCGGTGCTCTGCTTCATCTCGATCGGCAGCACGATGGCATTGACGAGGTTGTACGAGCTCAGCACCTCCAGGCGCTCGGCCGCCTCGATGCGCGCGCCGTCCTGGAAGGCGAGCAGGGCCTGGTCGAGCTGGTCGAGCCGCCGGTGGTTGCCGCCGAGCATGCCCAGGCAGTCGGCCAGGTGCGCCGCCAGGGCCTGCTCGCCCTCGGACGCCGCGCCGTCGTCGAACAGCGTCGCGTGCCATGGCGAGGCGCGCAGCATCGCCACCGTCTGCTCGAGCACGGCCACGGCGCCGGGCAGGTCGGCGGCGTCGCGGCAGTCCTTGGCTTCTTCCTTGCGCGCCTTGACTCGGGCCGCCAGGCGGGGCAAGTGGGTGCCCGGGTCGCCGGCCGCACGCACTGCGCTGGTACCGACCAGCTGGACCAGATCGGCGCGCCCGCCCTGCCGCGCCCAGCGCCGCACCTGCACCGACAGCAGGTCGAACTGCAGCGCGCGCTGCGGGTCGCCGGCCAGCTCGGCGGCGCTGTAGCGCCAGTGCATGTAGAGCCAGGCGGCCAGTCGCCGCTCCTGCGCGGCGCGGCGCGAGCGCTCGATGAGCGACTTGCCGACGTCGTGGAACAGGATCGGCGAGATGCCCGTGCTCTCCTGGTCGTCGCTGAAAAGCAGGTTGGCGTCCTGCACCAGCTCGTCGTCCACCGCCGGCGGGTGGGCCGAGGCGTCGCTGTCGAGTGCCTCGCCGACGGCGCGGTAGACGAGCCCGACCTCGCCGCGGCGATCGGCCGCGAGCGTGGCCTCGAAGCGGTCGATCATCTGCTCGAAGGCCTGGTCGTCGCCGGCTTCGCAGCTGTAGGGCAGCGGCTCGAAGAGCCGCATCATGGCCTGCGCGTGCACCGGCGTGCCTTCGGGCAGCACCGCGGCGCCGTCGCGCGCCTCGATGATGTGCACCGCGCCGAGGCGGTTCGTCGCCAGCCGCACGCCGGCCTCGTACATCACGTTCGGGCGCAGCGCCGTCCAGTCGATCAGGCACATGTCGGTGCGCCGGATCGATTCGAACAGCGTCTGCGCCACCAGGCGCGGCGTGTCGAGGTCGAGCAGCCGCGCCAGGCGCGGTTGCGCGTCGCGCGGCCCGCCGCCATCGCGCAGCCGCCGCGACAGCTTGCCGGGCAGCTCTGCGGCGATGGTGCTGGTCCAGTTGCGCTCGCGGTACTCGACCGAGAAGGGGCACAGCACGAGCACCTGCTCGGCGTGGCCGATGCCCTTGTAGGCGCTCGATTCCAGGCCGAGCTGGCGCACCGAGTCGAAGGCCGGCAGGTCGAGGTAGTGCGGCAGCTTGGCCAGGTCGCGCAGGCCGGTCTCGAACTTGCGCGCCAGCAGGTCCCAGGGGCGCAGGCCCTCGCCCATGCGCACCTGCTGCGCCGAATGCGCAGACAGGTTGAGCAGCTGCAGGTTGAAGGGGATGTCGATGTGCTCGCCCACGCGGTGTTCGCCGCCCACGCTGCACACGGTGACACCGCGCCGCGCCACCGAGCGCACGCCGAGCAGGAACACCACGCCCGGCTCGAAGCCGGTGAGGTCGAACACGGCCACCTCGGCGCGGCACAGCGCCTGCACGGCACGCACCAGGTTCTCCGGCGATTCGAAGGCGCGCGCCACGGCCAGTTCGGCCAACTGCACAGGGCCCTGGCTGCCGGCGGCCTCGAGGATGGCCGGCCCGGTGTGGTCGAAGGCGCGGCGCACGTGCTGCAGCAGCGGCGTGTCGGCGGGGCCGGGCGGGCGCTGCGCGGCCACGACGACGCAGCGCAGCGCCGGGCCGCCGGGCAGCGCGCCCTCGGCCAGCGCGTCGGCAATGGCGCCGTGCGTCGCCGGCTTGCGCGCGCCGGCGGCCGCGCCCGTGGCCGCGGTGAGCATCGGCAGCAGCCCGATCGCCGAGGCGATGTCGCCCTTGGACTGGTCCGGCGAATGCACCTGCGGCCGCACCGCGTCGCCGCGGAAGCGCTCGCGCATGATCGCGTAGGCGCGGTCGCGCGCCTGGTTCAGCGTGAGCCGGCGCGGCGTGCCGTCGTCGGCGCGCAGCGCCTCGAGCAGCGCGCCGGTGAACATGGTGTAGGTCTCGTCGGCCGGCGCCCGCGCCGGCTCGCTCTGGCTGCTGGCGCACAGCAGCGCAGTGCCCTTCTGCGGTTCGTCGTCCTTGGCGCCGTCGCGCACCTCCCCGATGACGACCTGCGCCGCGGCATCGTCGCTCATCATCTCGCGCACCGCCGCGCTGGCGAAGCAGCAGTCGAGCACGAAGTACTTGCGCGCATGGCGCGCCTCGGACTTGACGGCCTGGTGCAGGTGCTTGAAGCGGTAGCGCGTGTCGGGCGCGTCCTGGCGGGAATCGTGCAGCGACAGCAGGTACTCCTTGTCGTCGAAGGAGCCGTGGCCGATGTAGTAGACGATCACGTCCTTGCACACCGCCGCGCCCTCGCGCAGGAAGTCGCGGATGCGCTGGCCGAGCCGCGGCGCGGCCTCGTCGCTGTCGTACAGGTCGAGCAAGCGGCCCGCGGGCAGGCCGAAGCCGGCCGGGTCTTCGAAGTAGCGGCGCACGGCGTCGGCGGAAGCGCGAAAGCGCGGGTTGGACAGCCGCGGGTCGTACGGGTAGGTGCCGGCCCCGAGCAGGATGACCTGCGTCGTCGCCGCGCTGGCGGCGCCGCTGGACACGGCTACCAGCCCCGCCCGTCGCGGCCCGCCAGGGCCCGGGCGATGTGGCCCGGGTCGGTGCCGTCGCCGCGGTAGACGACGCGGCCCTGGTGCTCGATCACCACCATGCCGGGCCGCTCGCGCGCCAGGTAGTCGGCCATCCCGCGCGATACCGGCATGACCGCCGGCGCCGGTACGTTCGCGCGCAGGCTGCTGCCCAGATCCATGGTGTCGCCCGCCACGCGTTCGAGCTGCGCCTGCACCTGCGACGACATGTCGAGCATGACTTCGCGCAGCGCGGCCGCATGCCGGCCCGCGTCGGCCAGCGACGCCGACTCGAAGCGGATGACGAAGGGCAGCGGATTGTCTTCGGTCATGGCCGGCGCAAGGTAGCAGAAATGCCGGGCCGCCACCAGCGCCGCATGCCGGTTCAAACAGGGGAGAGCTTGCCCTTGTCCGCCCCCGGCACGAGTCCTAGACTGGGGCCCCCTCTGCAGGAGACAGCGATGACACGGCGCGCACTGTGCATCGGCATCAACAATTACCCGGGCACCCAGATGGACCTGGCTGGTTGTGTGAACGACGCGAACGACTGGGCCGACGAGCTCGGTGCCCGCGGCTTCGAGGTCAGGCGCCTGCTTGACGCCCAGGCGACGAAGGCCGCGATGCTCGCCGCCATGCGCGAGGTGATCGGCGCGGCCGCTGCCGGCGACACGGTGGTGATCACCTTCTCCGGCCACGGCACCTTCGTGCCCGATGCCAGCGGCGACGAAAGCGACGGTCTCGACGAGGGCCTGTGCCCGTATGACCTGAAGACCGGCGGCGCGCTGCTCGACGACGAGATCCACGCCATCTTCGCCTCGCGCAAGGGCGGAGTGCACCTGGTGCTGATCTCCGACAGCTGCCACTCGGGCACGGTGACGCGCGCCGTGCCCGGCAGCGACGATGCCGACCTGCCGCGCCCGCGCTTCATGCCGATGGCCGCCTGGCTGCCGCCCGAGCGGCTGCCGCGTGCAGCCGCCGGCAAGCCCGCCGCGGTGAGCTCCGGCGAGTCGCCGTTCGCGCGGGCGGTGTCGCGAGGCGGCGGCGATCTGCTGCTGTCCGGCTGCAAGGAGGGGCCGAACAACTTCAGCTTCGACGCGCGCATCCGTGGCCGGCCCAACGGCGCCTTCACCCACTTCGCGCTGAAGGCGCTGAAGTCGCTGCCGCCCACGGCCAGCTACGCCGACTGGCATGCGGCGGTCACGCCGGCCTCGCTGCCCTCGGCCAGTTATCCGCAGTCACCGCAGATCGTGGGCAGCGCCGCAGCCCGCAAGCGACCCGTCTTCGGCTGACGGCCCCCTGCCGGCGCGTGCGCCGCCGCAACGAGAACACACCGAGGAGCCTTCGCGATGGCGATCCAGATCAAGCTGGCAGGGCGCGCCGCCGCGCCGCAGCTGCCCGCGCTGCTGCAGGGCACGGCACGCTCGGGCACGCAGGCGCAGGATCCGTTCCTGCCCAGTGGCTACCTGCAGGCCACGGGAACCTTCGACGTCAGCGCCACCGCGCGCAGCGGCGACGACGCCGCCACGCAGCAGGCGCTGACGGCGCAGGACAGCGAGATCGTCGTGCTCGAACTGGCCGACGGCAGCACGCTGATCACCAGCGCGGCGCGCCTGCACGACGCACTCGCGCGCACCCGGCCAGAGCTGCTCGGCCCCGAGGGCGAAGTGCTGCTCGAGAAGCTGCGCACGGCGGGCGCCGCGCCCGGGCGCGGCATCGGCGAGGCCGTCGGCGGGCTGCTGTCGAAGGTCTATACCTTCGTGGCCGGCGGCGTACCGGATGCGATCGTCGACGAGGCGCTGTCGCAGGTCGGCAACCGGGCCGAGCTGGGGGTCAGCTGGGCCGGCACCAAGGCATTGATGTGGGCCATCGAGAAGCGGCTGGACCGGCAGCCGGGCCTGTACCGCTGGGTCGGCGGCACCGGCAAGGCCGAAGACCTCCAGCCGGCCGACCTGGCTTCGGCCAGCGAAGCGCTGCAGCAGCCGATGCTGGTGTTCGTGCACGGTACCGGATCGAGCACGCTGGGCAGCTTCGGCGAGCTGCGCAACGGCGACCGCGACCTGTGGGCTGCGCTCGAGCGCCAGTTCCCCGGCGGCATCTTCGCCTTCGAGCACCGCACGCTGTCGCAGGGCCCGATCGAGAACGCGATCGAGCTGGTCAGCGCGCTGCCGCGCGGCGCGCAGGTGAGCCTGGTCTCGCATTCGCGCGGTGGCCTGGTCGCCGACCTGCTGTGCCTGGGCGACTTCGACGCGCTGATCGAGCGTTATGCCTACGCCTTCCCCGGCACCGGCGATGCCGATCCGGACGAGGCGCGGCGCGTCATCGGCGAGTTGCAGCAGGCGCATGCGCAGCAGCGCGACCAGCTGAGATCCCTGGCCCACCTGCTGCGCGACCGGCGCCCGGTGGTGCAGCGCTACGTGCGCGCGGCCAGCCCCGCCAACGGCACCAAGCTGGCCAGCGGCAACTTCGACGTGTTCCTGTCCGGCCTGTTGACGCTGATCGGCCAGGTGCCG
This sequence comes from Rhizobacter sp. AJA081-3, assembly GCF_017795745.1. Classification (GTDB taxonomy): domain Bacteria; phylum Pseudomonadota; class Gammaproteobacteria; order Burkholderiales; family Burkholderiaceae_C; genus Piscinibacter. Next base: position 5,245,600 of record NZ_CP059067.1, read on the forward strand.
CTGTTCTTCGGCAGCCCGTTCTACTCGGCCTTCAAGCGTGTCGTCATCGAGGTTGCGAAGAACCGCACCAACGCGCACCTGGTGCCCGGCATCGAGGCGATGCTGCCGGATTCGCCGATGGCGCGGCTGCTGCGCGACGCGCCGGTGCGCGACGGCCTCGCGATGGCGGTGATCGCCGGCGACATCCAGGGCGGCCACCTGCTCAAGCGTCTGGGCGTGCTGCTCACCGACTTCCTGCTGTTCGACAACGACGACAACGACCTCGTCGTCAACACCACCGCGATGCTCGCCGGCATCGCGCCCAAGGCCTCGGCGCGCGTGCTCTTCGACCGCGGCGCCGACGTCTCGCACTTCCGCTACTTCAGCAACGTCGACACGCGCGCCGCGCTGCGCGACTGGCTGGTCGAGGCCGAGCCGCGCGCGCTCGACATGTTCCGCACGCTGCCGGCGCCGGGCGAATACGCCGCCGCGCTGGCCGAGGCATCGCGCGCGAGCCGCGACGTCGAGGCGGCCGATCGTCCGGTGGTGGTGGTGCTGCCCGGCGTGATGGGCTCGCATCTGCGCGCCAACCGCAGCGACCGCGTCTGGTTCGACCCGCTGGACATCGCCTCCGGCGGGCTGGCCAAGATCGCCTTCGAGCAGCCCGGCATCGAGGCCGACGAGCTGTTCGGCATGTTCTACGGCAAGCTGTGCAAGGAGCTGTCGCGCACCCACCGCGTCGAACGTTTCCCGTACGACTGGCGGCAGCCGCTGGACGTGCTGGCCGACCGGCTGGGCGAGTTCCTCGACCGCCTGCTGCAGCAGACCGACCGGCCGATCCGCCTGCTCGCGCACAGCATGGGCGGCCTGGTGGTGCGCGCCTGCATCCACAAGCGCCGCCCCGTGATGGATGCGGTGATGAAGCGCCCGGGCTCGCGGCTGGTCATGCTCGGCACGCCGCACCAGGGCGCGCACTCGATGGTCGAGAACCTGCTCGGCAAGGGCGACACGCTGCGCACGCTGGTACGCCTGGACCTGACGCACGACATGCAGGAGGTGCTCGACATCGTCGCCGGCTTCCGCGGCGCGCTTCAGCTGCTGCCCAAGCCGGGCTTCGTCGACATCTTCCAGGGCCAGAGCGACGGCGGCGCCTTCTTCGAGTACCAGCAGGCGCCGACCTGGCTGGCGATGAAGGGCAAGGTGCGCGACCTGTGGTTCGGCGACGGCAAGGCGGGCACGCCGCCGCAGCCGGTGCTCGACTCGGCCGCCTGGCTGTGGACGCAGGACGGCCGCGAGCGGCCCGCGCTGCCGGCCGACTACGAGAAGAAGAGCGTCTACGTGTTCGGCGTGGCGCGCAACACGCCCTGCGGCGTGCGCGAGCAGGGCGGCCGCCTGCGCATGGTGGGCACGACGCGCGGCGACGGCACCGTCACCTGGGAGTCCGGCCGCATCGGCGGCATCGGCAGCTTCTACTACATGCCGGCGGTGCACGGCGACCTGCCGTCCACCGAGGCCTACTTCGGCGCGATCGTCGAGCTGCTGGAGAACGGCGCCACCGCCGGCCTGCTCACGCAGCCGCCGGTGCTGCGCGCCGCGGAGGACGACCAGCCGGTCAGCTACGACGCCGGCCCGCCGACCGCCGACGACCCGAGCACGGTCGAGCTGGGCCTGCTCGGCGGCGCGGTGAACGACCGCGTGCCCAAGCCGCCGAAGTTCCGCCTCGAGGTGGCCGTCAAGGCGATGGACCTGCGTTCGGTGCAGCAGCCGATCATGGTCGGCCAGTACGAGCAGGACACGATCGCCGGCCCGCAGTTGCTGATCGACCGCGACCTGCTCGGCGGTGACCTCAGCGAACGCTACAGCCTGGGCGTGTATGCCGGCCCGCTCGGCACAGCGGCGGTGGTGCTCGGCGGCTCGGGCAACCGCTGCGCGGACGGACGGCCGCTGGCCGGCGCCATCGTCACCGGCCTGGGCAAGTACGACGGTTCGCTGAGCCCCGCGATGCTGGTCGATGCGGTGCGCACCGGCGTGCTGCGCTACCTGCTGCAGGTCGCCGACCTGCTCGGCGAGGCACAGCGCGAGGTCCCGCTGGCCGCGCTGCTGATCGGCTACAACTCGGCCGTCAACCTGACCGTGGCGGCCTCGGTCGAGTCGCTGGTGCGCGGTGTGCTGGAAGGCAACGCCAAGTTTGCCGCCGTCACGCGCAGCAGCATCCGCGTCAGCCGGCTCGACATCGTCGAGCTCTATCTCGACATCGCCATCAGTGCCGGCTATGCGCTGCGCGAGGCCTGCCGCCGGCTCGCGCCGCTGGCCGCCCAGCAGGGCACGCTGCTGAGCTTCCGCGAGGAGATCGACCAGAACGACAGCGTGCGCCCGCGCTTGTATGCCGACATGCGGCAGAGCTACTGGCCGCGGCTGATGATCACCCAGGCCGAGCGCGACGCGCCGCCGGCCGCCGCCTTGCCGGCGCGGGCCGACGATGGCGCCGCGCGCACCGCCATCGGCGAGAAGCTGCGCTTCCTCTACGTCGGGCAGCGTGCGCGCGCGGAGTCGGTGTCGCTGCAGCGCCAGCCCGGGCTGATCGAGACGCTGGTGCGCCAGCAGATCCACAGCGCGCTGTGGCGGCCGGAGTTCGGCCGCATGCTGTTCCAGCTGATGGTGCCGCACGACTTCAAGGACGCCGCGCGCCAGCTCGACCGCGTCGTGCTGGTGGTCGACGAGTACACCGCCAACCTGCCCTGGGAGCTGATGCTCGCCGACGACCCGGTGGCCGGCGGCGAAGGCGGGGCCGACAAGATCGGCGTGCCGCTGGCCCTGCGCTCGGCCGTGGTGCGCCAGTTCGCCACCGCCACGTTCCGCCGCAACGTGCGGCAGAGCCCGAAGCGCACGGCCCTGGTGGTCGGCAACCCGTCGGTGCATGGCTTCGATGCGTGGTTCCTCGACTCGAAGGGGCAGCCCTGCTCGCCGCCGCCCGATCTGCCCGGCGCCGAGTCCGAGGCGAAGGCCATCGCGGCGGTGCTGCGCCACCTCGAGTTCGACGTCAAGGAGCTCGCTGGCGACGCGGCCGATGCCACCGGCGTGCTGGCCGCGCTGTACCAGCAGCCCTGGCGCATGCTGCACCTGTCGGCGCACGGCGTGTTCAACCAGCGCCACATCGATGGCAGCCGGCGCAGCGGCGTGGTGCTCTCCGACGGGCTGCTGATCACCGCCGCCGAGATCGGCTCGATGGAGGTGGTGCCGGACCTGGTGTTCCTGAACTGCTGCCACCTGGCCCAGGTCGACCTCGGCCGCACCGGCAACAAGCTGGCGGCGAGCATCGCGCGCGAGCTGATCGAGATCGGCGTGCGCTGCGTCGTGGTCGCCGGCTGGGCCGTCAACGATGACATCGCGCGCACCTTCGGCGAGGTCTTCTACCGCGAACTGCTGCAGGGCCAGAAGCCGTTCGGCCTGGCGGTCTTCGAAGCGCGCGAAGCCGCCTGGGACGCCGGCAAGGGGCAGGACATCACCTGGGGTGCCTTCCAGGCCTACGGCGACCCCGGCTGGATGGCCGACGCTCGCGCCGAGCAGCTCGAGCGCGTGCAGAGGCCGCCGATGTACGTTGCGATCGACGAGGTGCGCGACGAACTCGCGCGCCGCAACGCCGACCTGCTGCGCCGCGGCGAGGAGCTGTCGTGGAAGCAGGTGGAGGCTCGCGTCGAGCAGGCCGATCGCCTGGTCGCCGAGCGCTGCCCGCTGGGCTGGCGCCGCCGCCCCGAGCTGCTGACGTCGCTGGGTGACTACTTCCTGGCGCTGGGCCACCTGGAGCGCGCCTACGCGGCGTTCAGCCAGGCGATCCAGGCCGAAGCGGGAGGCGCCGACGTGCCGCTGCGCGTGATCGAGGACATGGCCTTCATCGAGGCGCAACTGGGCGACTGGCGCGCCGAGTACGGCCTCGAAGACGACCTCGCTCAGCAGGTGGCCGAGGGCGAGCGCTCGTTCGAGCTGTCGCTGCGCCGGCTCGCTGCGCTGGACGAACTGGCCGGGTTGCAGGATGGCGCGCTGGCCGGTGTGGCCACCGGTGCTGCGGTCGGTGCGGCACTGCCGCGCAGCAGCAAACGCGACGCCATGCGCGGCAGCGCCTGGAAGCGCAAGGCCAGCCTGCATGCGCGGCAGCTGCTCAAGGGCGGGCTGGAGCCGAAGGCGTTCGATGCCGTCGGCCAGAAGATGATCGAGGCGCTGAAGCAGAGCACCGAGGCCTATCGCGCGTCCGAAGGTTTCCCGGGCAGCGCCGGCTTCAACCTCTACATGGCGCTGAACCGCCTGACGCTGGACGCGCTCACCGACTGGGCCACGCCTGCAGCCAAGGACGCGGCCCTGGTGCTGGTGCAGCAGTGCCGCCAGCTGGCGCACGAGCGCGCCGAGCGCACCGACGACCCGTGGGACGAGATGATGCCCAGCGACGCGCTGCTCACGCAGCGCCTGCTCGACGGCAGCCTGGGACGCGCGGACGACGTCGGCACGGCCGCCTTCGATGAACTCGCCGTGGCCTACGAGCAGGCGTTCTCGAGTGTCGCGGTCAAGCCGGCGCAGATGTATGCCGTCGTCAAGCAGCTGGAGATCATGTCGCGCTTCTGCGATGCGCTGTCTCTCGTACAGCAGCGCGACGAGAGCCTGCGCCGAACCGCCGACCGGCTGCTGCAGCTGGTGCAGCGCATCCAGCCGCGCCGCGGCCCGCGCGGAGACCGCCCGGTCAACCCGGCGGACTGGGCGCCGGCGGCCGCGCCGCCCGATGCCCAGCCGAAACGCCGCGCGGCCCCACCCCCCGCCAAGAAGGCGGCCCCCCGCAAGGCCGCACCGCGCAAGGCGGCGGTGCGCAAGGCCGCCGCCCGCAAACGCTGAACCCACAACGATCCGGAGGAGCACGACCATGGCCAAGGCCCACATCCTGCGCAAGGGCGAAACGCTCGGCAGCGTCGCCGAACACCTGCTCGGCGACCGCCGGCTCGCCGCCGCGCTGGCCGACTACAACGGCCTGGCTGGCGTGAAGGACGTGGTGCCGGGCCAGTCCATCGCGCTGCCGCCGCGGCAACGTGCGGCGAAGGCGCGTGCCGCCCTGCCGGCCGGCGCTCGCGCTGCCGTCGCGCCCTGGCCGCCGGCGCCCAACGGCATGGCGGCGATCATCGCCACCTTCGGCGACATCCGCGCCTTTGCCCGCGACGACGGCACCGCCGACCCGAAGTGGGAGCAGCAGTTCATGGCGCGCGCCGCACTGCCGTTCACGATCCCGCTCGACTGGGACACCAGCAAGAGCGCCAGTGGCATCCGCTGCCACAAGCTCATCGTGCCGCTGCTCGAAGCCGTGTTCGCCGAGATCGTGCGCAGCGGCCTGCAGAAGTCGGTGAAGACCTACGGCGGCGGCTACACCTGGCGCATGAAGCGCGGCCAGGCCAAGCCCTCGACGCACAGCTGGGGCATCGCCATCGACCTGAACGCCCGCACCAACGCCATGGGCACCGCCGGCGACATGGACCCGGCGCTGGTGGCCCTGTTCGAGCGCCACGGCTTCACCTGGGGCGGACGCTGGAGCGGGTCCAACAAGGACCCGATGCACTTCCAGTACTGCAGCGGGTACTGATGACTGCCCCGGGCCGCGGTACCCCGCGGCCGGGGGCTCCATCTACTTGGCCGCGAAGCAGTAGAAGAGGCCGTTGCCGCCGGTGGCCTTGAGCGCGTCCTGGCTGCACGCGCGCGACGGGTGCGACGAATTCCACGAGCGCGAGGGCTCGTCGTCGCGCAGGCCGATGCGGTCGTGGTGGCCGACGATGGCCGCACCTTCGCCGCTCTTCGTCCAGTTGCCGCAGGTGCTGTCGGTGCTGCCGTCCATGGCGCGGCCGTCGGGCGTGGCGCCGGTCAGCATGTCGTGCGTGTTGGGCGTGTCGCCGCGGCCATTGATCGGCTCGCCCTTCTCGGTCAGCGCGGTCTGCTTGGTCAGGTTGTTCGTGCCGTGCAGCGTGGCCACATCGGTGGCGATCACGGCGCCCTTGGCGTTCTGCCAGGGGCCCTTGCCGATGCGGTCGCGCGCGTTCACGCTGCCCGCGCCGGTGGTGCTGAGGTAGGCGCGCCAGTCCTTGCCGCCGGCGCCCACCGCTGCGGCCAGCTTCTCGCAATGCGCGTCGGCGCCGGCCAGGCCGCCCAGGTCGGCACCCTTGCCGCTGCCGACGCTGGTGACGAAGAAGCTCATCGGATTCGACGGGGTGGAGGCGCAGGCCGCGAGCAGCGCGGCAGCCGCCGCGATGGTGATCAGGCCGGTCGTTCGGGTCATGGTCTCTCCTGTTGTGGGTGATGGACCCGCCCGGCCTCGCCGCGGCGGTATACGGGATACGCCGCGCGCGGCGCTTTTCTTCCCCGGGGTCTTCCCGGGGTCAGCGGCCGCCGCTGACGTCGAGGATGGCGCCGGTGGTGTAGCTTGCCGCCTCCGACAGCAGCCAGACGATGGCCTGCGCCACCTCGTCGGCGCTGCCGGCGCGCTGCATGGGCACCAGCGGTGCCATCTGCTGGACGCGGTCGGGGATGCCGCCGGAGGCGTGGATCTCGGTCTCGATGATGCCTGGGCGCACGGCATTGACACGAATACCCTCGGTGGCGACTTCCTTGGCCAGGCCGACGGTGAAGGTGTCGATGGCGCCCTTGGCCGCCGCGTAGTCGACGTACTGACCGGGCGAGCCCAGCCGCGCCGCGGCCGAGCTCAGGTTGACGATCGCGCCGCCGCGCCCGCCGTGTTTCGTCGACAGGCGGCGCACCGCTTCGCGCGCGCAGTGGAAGCTGCCGAACACGTTGATCGCGAACATGCGCTGCAGCCGCGCCGCGTCCATCTCGTCGACGCGGGCCGGCTGGTCCACCACGCCGGCGTTGTTGACCAGGCCGGACTGACGCGGCAGCTCGCGGTCGATGCGCTCGAACATGGCCCGCACCTGCGCCGCATCGGCCACGTCGGCCTGCACCGCCAGCGCCTGGCCGCCGGCGGCGCGGATGCGCGCGACCAGGGCATCGGCCGCCGCCGCGTCGCGTGTGTAGTTGACGGCCACCGCGTGGCCCTGCCGGGCGAGTTGCCAGGCCGCGGCTGCGCCAATGCCGCGGCTGCCGCCGGTCACCAGCACGGTGGTGGTGTCACTCTTCATCGCTGCCTCCCGAGCCGCCGTCGGACAGCGGCGCTTCCTTGGCCTTGGCATCGAGCACCGGTTGCAGCGCAGCCAGTCCCTCGACGAAACGATCGGCCGGCACCGGTTTGGCGACGCGCAGCGCCGGCGGGAACAGGTGGCTCATGTAGAGCTCGGCGCCGAGCCGGTCGCTGCGCTGGTGGTTGGACCACAGCGTCAGGCCGACGCCGCCGATGAACGCCATCACGGCCACGCCGCGCATGAGCCGCAGCCGGCCCGGCTCCACCGCCGTCAGGTGGAAGTACAGCGCCGCCGCCCCCACCGCATAACCGAGCACGAAGCCGAAATCGCCGACCCAGGGCCACGACAGCGAGAACGCGAGCAGGTCGGGCACCACGGCGATCACGACCCAGGTCAGCGACGCGATCAGGAACACCTTCAGGTGCCAGTCGGCATGCGTCTGCCGCGTGAAGGTCTTCGACAGCAGGGCCCACAGCGCCACCCACAGCGCCGCACCCATCACCGCGGTGAGCGCGGCGGCGCCGAGGGCCCGGGCGAAGGTGTCGGGGTCGCTGTCGAGCCAGGTGCTGAAGGCCAGCGCCAGGGCCAGCCCGGTGCCCGCGGCCAGCGTCGGGCCGACGCGGCGCAACCAGGTCGCGGCGGCGGCCAGCGGCATCTCGGGGGGCAGCGCCTCGCCGGCCCGGCGCAAGCGCAAATGCGTGCGGCCGGCGGTCAGCTCCAGCGGCGCGCCATCGTCGCGCAGCAGTTCGCGCTCGCCGCCGCGCAGGCGCCGGCGTCCGACCTGCACACCGTTGTGCGTCTGCAGCGCCTGCAGCACCAGGCCGGACTCGCCGTGGTCGATGACCGCATGGTGGGCGGCGACGTGCGGGTCGGGCAGCGACAGGTCGTTGTCGAGTGCGCGGCCGATGTGCACCGGCCAGGCGGTGACCCGGTGCGACTGCCGCACCTGGCCCTCGCGGTCGAGCACCTCGAGCACGGCCAGCACCTCGGGCGAGCTCACTTCACCCATTCGTAGGCCTCGAGGTAGTGGCGCGTCAGGCGCTGGGCGTTGGCGAAGCTCACGCCCTGCACGTCGAAGCGACCCTGCACGCCGCCCGCGGGCTGGTCGAGCGTGGCCACCAGCACGGACAGGTCGTACAGCTGCGGCAGCCTCTTGTAGGCACGCAGGCAGACCACCGCGCGCAGCACCAGGCCTTGCCGGTCGACGAAGTCTTCCTGGCACTGCGGCTTGGTCTGCTGCTCGGCGCGCAGCCGCGTGAACGTCTCGTTGCGAAAGCTCTGCGCGTGGCGCGCCGCGAAGCGCATCGCGCCGATCTTGCTGCCGTCGTAGCTCTCGTGGCGCACCGAGATCGCACCGATGTTGAACTCGCCGGCGAAGATGTGCGTGTCCATCACGCAGTCGGAGCGCTCCAGGTCCATGCCGCCGGTGCGCGAGACCTCGCTGCCGCCCCAGCAGCGCATGAATTCGTCGGGCGGCACCGGCACGCGGTAGCGCGGGTGCGTCTGCGGCTTCCAGCCCTGGCGGATGAAACGTTCGGTGAGCTCGCCCTGGTGGGCTTGCAACTGCGCCGCGACGGTGGCATAGGCGGGAGTCTTCAGCGGCGCCGCTTCGCGGCCGCGCGCCAGCAGCGCGGCGACGAAGTTCGCCGGCACCAGGAAGCTGACCTGCTCGCCGTCGACACGCCGCGCCACGTTCACGCCGATCACCTGGCCGTCCTGGTCGAGCGCCGGGCCGCCGCTCATGCCGGCGGACAGCGCGCCGCCGAAGAAGATCTGCGGGTAGAAGCTGCGCCGTACCAGGCCGTTGTAGTTGCCCTCCATCACCGCGAAGCCCACGTCCAGCGGGTTGCCCAGCGAGTAGATGCGCTCGCCCTGTGCCAGCGACCGGGCCGCCGGACGCAGCGCCAGTGCATCGAAGCGGCGTGCCGGCGCGTCGCCGGCCTTCAGCAAGGCCAGGTCGTGCAGCACGTCGATCTGCAGGATGGTCAGCGGCGCCTCGCGGCCGTCGGCGGTGACGTAGACCAGGTCGTGCCGCTCGGGCTTGAGCGCAGCCTGGCTGACGACGTGGAAGTTGGTGATGATGTGGCCGTCTGGCGTGACGAAGAAGCCCGAGCCGACCGAGGTCTGGCTCGCGCGGCCCTTGAGCACCGTGCGGATCTGCACGAGCTGCGAGCGCGCCTGCTCGTAGACCTTGCGTGCCGACAAGGACAGCATGGTGCCGCTGTCGGGGCCGGCATCGGCCGCGGCGGCGGATGCCGCGGACGGCGGCGCGGTCTGGGCGGGGGCCGCGAAGGCCGCGGCGAGCGCGCACGCCGCCAAGCCGACCCGGGCGAGGCGGCTGCAGCCGCGAAGGCGGGCGGGCGTCATTGAAAACCATTCTACGGGGACGCTTCGTTGTGCGTTTACCCCGGGTTCGGCCAGGGTGGGGCCGCGCCAGAATCGAAGGCCGACACTCCTGACGCCCACGCCATGCAACGCCGCACCCTGCTCGCCGCAACTTCCACGCTGCTGGGACTGCCCGCCCTCGTGCGCGCGCAGGCGCTGGAGAAGCCCAAGCTCACCATCGCCGTGGGCGGCAAGAACCTGCTGTATTACCTGCCCCTGACCATCGCCGAGTCGCAGGGCTTCTTCAAGGCCGAGGGGCTGGACCTGACCATCGCCGACTTCGCCGGCGGCTCCCAGGCGCTGCGTGCGGTGGTCGGCGGCAGCGCCGACGTCGTCTCAGGCGCGTTCGAGCACACACTGAACATGCAGTCCAAGGGGCAGGCACTGCGTGCCTTCGTGCTGCAAGGCCGCGCGCCGCAGATCGTGCTGGGCGTGAACCCGAAGACGATGCCGAACTTCAAGACCGTCGCCGACCTGAAGGGCAAGAAGATCGGCGTCACGGCGCCGGGCTCGTCGACCAACGTGATGGCCAACTTCGTGCTCGCCAAGGCCGGCCTGAAGCCCAGCGATGTGTCCATCGTCGGCGTGGGCGCGGGCAGCGGCGCGGTGGCGGCGATGCGCGCCGGCCAGATCGACGCGATGAGCAATCTCGACCCGGTGATCACGCTGCTGCAGCGTTCGGGCGATCTCAAGGTGATCTCCGACACGCGAATCGTCGCCGAGGCCGAGAAGGTGTTCGGCGGCCCGATGCCCGCGGCCTGCCTCTACGCACCGCAGAGCTTCATCGACAAGAACCCGGCCACCGCGCAGGCGCTGGCCAATGCGATCGTGCGTGCCGACAAGTGGATCCAGGCCGCCGGCGCGGCCGACATCATCAAGGCTGTGCCGGAGAACTACCTGCTCGGCGACCGCGCCGTCTACATCGACGCCTTCATGGCCGCCAAGGGCGCACTGTCGGCCGACGGGCTGTTCCCCGAGGCAGGCGCGGCCACCGCCGCACGTGCCCTGCAGAGCATCGATGCGACGCTCAAGGACGTGAAGTTCGACCTTGCCGCCGTCTACACCAACGAGTTCGCTCGCAAGGCACTGGCGAAGTACCCGAAGGGCTGAGCGCGGGCACTACTTCTTGAGCGGCCCCGGGTTGTCGGCAAGGAACTTCTCCATCTCCTCGGGCGAGATGAGGCCGTCCTTGTTGGTGTCGATGCGGCTCCAATCGCGGCCGGTCTCGGCCGGCTTGGCGGCGGATTCCTTCGGCGCGGCGGGGGGCTTCTTCGGCGCATCGGCCGCGAAGGCGCTGGCCGATGCGGCCAGCAGGGCGATCGGGGTCAGCAGACGGATCTTCATCGTCAATTCTCCATTGGCGGGGGTTTGGAACGAACGCAGCGCGCACTGCGGCTGCATGGAGCGCGGCGCATTCAGCGAAGTTCCGTCGCTCGCGCAGCATCCCTACACTGCGCGGGCCCATTGAGTGCCGACAACGTGAAAGCCCCGCCCCCATCCCCGACATCCGACGCGCTCGCGCTCGACGCCGTGAGTTGCACCTTCGTCGACCGCAACGATCCGGCGCAGCGCTACACCGCCGTGCGCGACGTGACGCTGACGGTCGGCGCAGGCGAATTCGTCAGCGTGGTCGGCCCCACCGGTTGCGGCAAGAGCACGCTGCTCAACGTGGCCGCCGGGCTGCTGGCACCGAGCAGCGGCACGGTGCAGGTGTTCGGCCAGTCGCTGGCCGGCATCAACACGCGCGCCGGCTACATGTTCCAGGCCGAGAGCCTGATGCCATGGCGCACCGCGCTGGGCAATGTGATGGCGGGACTGGAGTTCCGCGGCGCGCCTGACGCGCAGTCGCAGGCGCAGGAGTGGCTGCGCCGCGTCGGCCTGGGCGGCTTCGGCGACCGCTACCCGCACCAGCTCTCCGGCGGCATGCGCAAGCGCACCTCGCTGGCACAGACGCTCGCGCTCGACCCCGACATCATCCTGATGGACGAGCCCTTCTCAGCGCTCGACATCCAGACGCGCCAGCTGATGGAGAACGAGGTGCTGGCACTGTGGGCGGCGAAAAGGAAGGCGGTGTTGTTCATCACCCACGACCTCGACGAGGCGATCGCGATGAGCGACCGTGTCGTCGTGCTGTCGGCCGGGCCGGCCTCGCGGCCGATCGGCGAGTTCATCGTCGACCTCGAGCGTCCGCGCGACGTGGCGGAGGTGCGCACCACGCCTCGCTTCATCGAGCTGCACCAGGCCATCTGGGCGGTGCTGCGGGACGAGGTGCTCAAGGGCTACCAGCAGCAACTCGCCGCCTGACCATGTGGAAGCTGATCAAGCCGCGCCCCGGCAACCTCCGTCTGTGGCAGCTCGCCGTGCTGGTGGCGGTGTTCGGCCTGTGGCACGTGCTGACGAAGCCGGGCCTGATCCCGCCCGTCGTGTTCGAGAACGACCGCCAGGCGGCCTTCTTCTTCGGCGAGCCGCTGGTGATCTTCGCGCGCATCTGGGCCTGGTTCGTCGGCAACGCCGACATCTACCAGCACCTGTGGGTCACGCTGGTCGAGACGGTGCTGGCCTTCGGCATCGGCACGGCGCTGGGGCTGGCTTGCGGCCTGTGGCTTGCGCTCAGCCCGATGGCCGCAGCGATCCTCGACCCCTACATCAAGGCGCTGAACAGCATGCCGCGGGTGATCCTCGCGCCGATCTTCGCGGTCTGGTTCGGGCTGGGCATCGCCAGCAAGGTGGCGCTGGGCGTCACGCTGGTGTTCTTCATCGTCTTCTTCAACGTCTACCAGGGCGTGAAGGAGGTGAGCCCGGTGGTGCTGGCCAACGTCCGCATGCTCGGTGCCAGCCCGCGGCAGCTGCTGCGCCACGTGTACCTGCCCAGCGCCACGAGCTGGGTGTTCAGCTCGCTGCACACCAGCGTGGGCCTGGCCTTCGTCGGAGCGGTGGTGGGCGAGTACCTGGGCTCCTCGCGCGGGGTGGGCTACCTGATCCTGCAGGCCGAGGGCGCCTTCGACATCAACACCGTGATGGCCGGCATCCTGGTGCTGACCGCCTTCGCGCTGGTGCTCGACGGCGCGGTCGGCCGGCTCGAACGCCGGCTGATGAAATGGCAGCCCAGAAGCGGCGAGACCGAGAAACTCTGATCGATCCATTCCACAAGGGGAGACGCTGGTGGCGAAAGACTTCGATTCGATGGAAGACAGCAACCGTTCGACCAATCCGGGCATCCACGAGGTGTCGGACCCGGCGCGGCGCACCTGGGTGCAGGGCGGATTGGGCACCTTGGTGGGCGCTGTGCTGGCCCCCTGGCTGGGCGCGTGTGCCACGGTGCCGGGCCGCGGGCCGCTGCTGGGCTTCAAGGGCATCGGCGCCTCGACGGCCGATGCGGTGGTGGTGCCCGAGGGCTACGTGGCCGAGGTGCTGGCGCCCTGGGGCGAACCGGTCGGCGTGGCCGGGGCCATGCCGGCCTGGCGCGAGGATGCGAGCAACACCGCCGCCGAGCAGGCGCTGCAGATGGGCATGCACCACGACGGCATCCACTTCTACGCACTGGACGCCACCGGCTCGCGCGGCCTGCTGGCGATGAACCACGAGTACGTCGACGATGGCCTGCTGCACGCCGACGGCCTGAAGACTTGGAGCGCCGAGAAGGTGCGCAAGTCGCAGGCCGCGCACGGCGTCGCGGTGATCGAGGTCGAGCTGAAGCAAGGCCGCTGGCAGATGGTGCGGCCGTCGACTTTCGCTCGGCGATTCACTGCCTTCACGCCGTTTGCCGTGCAGGGGCCCGCCGCGGGCCACGCGCTGATGAAGACGGCCGCCGACCCCGAAGGCCGAACCGTGCTGGGCACGCTGAACAACTGCGCGAGCGGCATGACACCTTGGGGCACCTACCTGTCCGGGGAGGAGAACTGGGCCTTCTACTTCGACGGCGGCGATGCGCCTGATGCCGACCAGAAGCGCTGGGGCCTGCGCAAGAGCAGCTTCTACCGATGGGGCGAGCACGACGAGCGCTTCGATTCGCGCCGCCACCCCAACGAGTTCCACCGCTTCGGCTGGGTGGTCGAGATCGATCCGATGGACCCGTCGAGCACGCCCGTCAAGCGCACTGCGCTCGGCCGCGCCGCACACGAGGGCGCCTGGGTCGCGGTGACGAAGGACGGCCGCGCGGTGGTCTATTCGGGCGAGGATGCGCGCTTCGAGTACATCTACAAGTTCGTCAGCCGCGACCGCATCGCGCCCGGCGGCGCGAAGGCCAACCGCGAACTGCTCGACCATGGCACGCTCTACGTCGCGCGCTTCGATGCCGATGGCAGCGGCCGCTGGCTGCCTCTGGTGCACGGCCAGGGGCCGCTTACCGCAGCGAACGGCTTCGCTGACCAGGGCGAGGTGCTCATCAAGAGCCGCCAGGCGAGCGACCGGCTCGGCGCCACGAAGATGGACCGGCCCGAGTGGCTGGCGATCGACGCGGAGCGCCGCGAGGTCTACTGCACGCTGACCAACAACAGCGCGCGGGGCGCAAAGGACATGCCCGGCGTCGATGGCGCCAACCCGCGCGCCAACAACGTGATGGGCCAGATCATCCGCTGGGTCGAGCAGGGCGACTTCGATGGCGTGTCCATGCGCTGGAACCATCTGGTGCTCGCCGGCGATCCGGCCAACGCGCGGCCGCAGGCGCAGGGCAACATCAAGGGCGACATCTTCGCCTGCCCCGACGGCCTGATGCTGGATGCGCGCGGGGTGCTGTGGATCCAGACCGACGCCCACTCCTCGCAGATGAACAAGGGCGAACTCGAGCACATCGGCAACAACCAGATGCTGGCCTGCGACCGCAGCACCGGCGAGATCCGGCGCTTCCTCACCGGCCCGGTGAACTGCGAGATCACCGGCGCGGCCATGGCGCCGGACGGATGTTCGATGTTCATCAACGTCCAGCATCCGGGCGAGTCGCCGAGCGACCGCAGCGATCCGGCCGATCTGAACAAGTACTCTCGCTGGCCGTTCGGCGGCCGGCCGCGCTCGGCCACGGTGGTGATCCGGCGACGCGACGGCGGCCCGATCGGCGCCTGATCAGCCCAGCCGGTAGACGTCGAGCAGCACCAGGCGCGCCTCGCGCTGGCCGCAGGCGATGGCCATCACCTTGTTCAGGTGCTGCCAGGCGGGAGCCCCGGTGGCGAAGCGCACGAGGGTGCGGAAGAAATAGTCGTCGCGCGGCACCGATTCGCCGCGCGCGAGTCGCTCCATCACCGCCGGCGGGCCGTGGCGCAGGCCTTCGCTGCGCACCTCGATGAGCCCGCCGTCGTCGGCGCGGATCACGTAGTGCGCCGCGATCTCCAGCACGCCGTCGCCGCGCGCGATTTGCCAGTCGACGCCGCCCTCGACCAGCGTGCCGTTGAGCTCCGGCCCGCGCGCGCTGCCTCCGCCCAGCGGCACGTAGCGCCGCTCTCCCAGCGGCGCCGCGCCCAGCGTGACGAGCGCACCGACCTCGCAGCGGATCTGCGTCATCGGCACGAGGGCGGGCGGCGGCGGGAAGTGATTCATCGGCTGGCTCTTTCCCCAATGGACAGGTCTGGCAGGGCGGCCATCATGGCAGCGCGAGGCCCGCCGCGCATGTCGGCCGGGAGGATGACGCAGGAGGTCGACGACATGGACATGGCGAATCCGATCCAGCCCGGCGCGCAGCGCGCGCTCGCCGGCCTCATCGGCACGATCGGCAGCGAGCGCTTTGCCGCCGAGGCGCTGGAGGCGCTCAACGTGCCGCTGCAGGCGGCCTCGTGGTCGGTCTACCGCGTCTGGCGCGACCGTGCGCCGGTGCTGCACTGCTCGGCCAGCCGCGGCGTGGCCGACACCACGCAGGATTGTTTTCGCGCCTACCACGACGGGCTGTACCGCCGCGACCGCAGCTTCGAGCAGGTGGCCAGCGCGCAACGCGGCGGCCACACGGCGGTACTGCACATGCGCGCCGACGACGCACCCAACCGCGACCACCGCGAGATCATCTACCGTCGGCACGGCCTGCTGGAGCGGCTGTCGGTGGCCGCACTCGACGACGACGGTTCGCTGCTTGCCGTGAACCTGTACCACCACGATCACCAGGGGCCGTTCAGCGGCGCCGAGCGCGACGGCTTCGCGCAGATCGCGCCCTTGCTGCTGGCCGCGGTGCGGCGCCATCTGGCGCTCGTCGTGGCGGCTCCGGCGGCGGATTCGCGCGCCGCGCTGCGGCACGACTGCCCGGCGCTGACCGCGCGCGAACTCGACGTCTGCGAGCGGCTGCTGCGTGGCTGGAGCCACGACGGCATCGCCGCCGACCTCGGCCTCTCGGTGGCCACGGTGAAGACCTACCGGGCGCGCGCCTTCGAGCGGCTGGGCCTGCATTTCCGCAGCGAGCTGTTCGCCCGCTTCGGCGCGCGCGGCTGAGCGAGCGACGCGGCTACTTCGCCGTCGGCATGGCGAACTCGGCGCCCTTGCCGATGGAGCCGGCCCAGCGCTGCATCACGCTCTTCTGCTTGGTGTAGAAGCGCACGCCCTCCTCGCCGTAGGCGTGCATGTCGCCGAACAGCGAGCGCTTCCAGCCGCCGAAACCGTGCCAGGCCATCGGCACCGGGATCGGCACGTTGATGCCCACCATGCCGACCTGAACGCGCCGCGCGAACTCGCGCGCCACGTTGCCGTCGCTGGTGAAGCAGGCCACGCCATTGCCGTACTCGTGGTCGTTGACGAGCGCCAGCGCCTCGCCGAAGTCCTTCGCGCGCACGCAGGCGAGCACCGGGCCGAAGATCTCTTCCTGGTAGATGCGCATGGAGGGCGTCACGTGGTCGAACAGCGTGCCGCCGGTGAAGAAGCCGCTCTCATGGCCCTTGACCTTCAGGCCGCGGCCGTCGACGACGAGCTTGGCGCCTTCCTTCACGCCGGTCTCGATGTAGCCCTCGATGCGCTCGAGCGCCTGCTGCGTGACGATCGGGCCCATCTCGGCGTCGAGCTCCATGCCGTTCTTCACCTTGAGCGTCTTCGCGCGCTCGGCGAGCTTCGGCATGATCCGGTCGGCCACGTCGCCCACCAGCACCGCCACGCTGATGGCCATGCAGCGCTCGCCGGCGGAGCCGTAGGCGCTGCCGATGAGCGCGTCGACGGCCTGCTCGATATCGGCGTCGGGCATCACCACCATGTGGTTCTTCGCGCCGCCCAGCGCCTGCACGCGCTTGCCGTGGTGCGCGCCAGTCTCGTAGATGTACTGGGCGATGGGCGTGGAGCCGACGAAGGACAGCGCCTTCACGTCCGGGTGGTTCAGCAGCGTGTCGACGGCGAGCTTGTCGCCCTGCACGACGTTGAACACGCCGTCGGGCAGCCCGGCCTGCTGCAGCAGCTGCGCCATGAACAGGCTGGCGCTCGGGTCGCGCTCGCTGGGCTTGAGGATGAAGGCGTTGCCGCAGGCGATGGCCACCGGGAACATCCAGCACGGCACCATGCACGGGAAGTTGAACGGCGTGATGCCGGCCACCACGCCCAGCGGCTGGCGCAGCGTCCAGTTGTCGATGCCGGTGGAGACCTGGTCGGTGAAGTCGCCCTTGAGCAGCTGCGGGATGCCGCAGGCGAACTCGACGATGTCGATGCCGCGCGTGACCTCGCCCTGCGCGTCGGTGAATACCTTGCCGTGCTCGGCGGTGATCATCGCGGCCAGCGTGTCGCGGTGCTGGTTCATCAACTCGAGGAACTTGTTCATTACCCGCGCGCGGCGGATCGGCGGCGTGTCGGCCCAGGCCGGGAAGGCGGCCTTCGCGGCGGCCACGGCGGCGTTGACGTCCTCGGCGCTGCCCAGCGCCACCTGGCGCGCCACCGCGCCCGTGGCCGGGTTGTAGACGGCCTGGCGGCGGCCGCCGGTGCCGGGCACGGCGCGGCCGGCGATGAAATGGCCCACCTCGGCGGTGGCGGTGAAGGCTTCTGGGGCGCCCATGCGTGTCTCCTGTCGGTCGAAGCCAGGATTGTCGATCAAGGCCGATCCCGGTGCTGTCGGCTGGCCAGGAACGAAAAAAAAGCCCACCCGCGTGAGCAGGTGGGCTGTGTCAAGTCCTCAAGTAAGGACGTCGTTGGGAGCGGTGCCAGTCTCTCGCCCTGTGTGTGCTCGTGAGCAGCGGGCGTTGTGGACCTTGAGCGCGTGATCTGTGGAAGATCCCGTGTGACAGCAATGGAGAAGACTCTAGGGCCGGCCTCATTCGTGGGCCATCCCCAATACATGGGGCGAATACTTGACAACATATGTGCACTGTGCACATACGTTGTTCAGCGATCACGTCAACGCACAATCGGACATGACCACACGAAGACACGCACCGCCCGTTGCGCATCGCGGGCCGCCGCAGCAAGCGCTCACGGAAGAGGATCTGCTTCAGCTTCAGCAACTGCTCGACACCGTGCCCGCGCCACTCGAGCCGCTGGACGTGAGCATGCTGGATGGTTTCCTCTGTGGCGTCCTGTTGCAGCCCCAGCGTGTCGCGGAAACGTCATGGCTGCCCCACGTGACCGACGCCGACGGCCGTGCGCTGCCCGCCGGCTTCGACGTCGCCCGGCTGCGCGAGCTGGTGCTTCGACGGCATGCCGAACTCGACGCCGCGATCGAGTCCCGACAATGGTTCGACCCCTGGGTGTTTGAACTGGATGGCGACGGATCGGCGTCGCCGAGCGAAGCCGCCTACGCCTGGGTGGCCGGTTTCGCCACGGCGATGGAGTTCTTCCCGCAGTTGCTTCGCCTGGACGCTCAGCGGCTGCGCGAACCGCTGGCGCTGCTGTATCGCCATCTCGATGCCGACGACCTCGAGGATGCCGACGATCTGATCGAGGAGATCGAGTCGCTCGAGCCACCCGCCGACCTGAGCGAGGCGGTCGAGGAGCTGGTGCGCGCCACGCTGCTCCTCGCCGACGTGTCGCGGCCCGTCAAGAGCGAGCCCGCGAGGGTTGTGCGGCCACCTCGACCGCGGCGCTGAGCCGGCGGCTCAGATGCTCAGCGGGTCCACGTCGATGGCCCAGCGCAGCACCTTGTGCTGCGGGCTGCGGCGCAGCGCGTGCAGCGCCGGCACCCACTGCGCGAGGAAGCGCTGCAGCGCCGGCCGTGCGGCCGACTCGACCATCATCTGCATGCGCTCGACCCCGGCCACACGCGCCACCGGCAGCGGCACCGGCGCGTAGACGCTGACCGATTCGGCACTGGGCAGGGTGGCCGCCAGCTCGGCGGCAGCCTGCAGGAAGGCCTGCGCCGCTTCGGCCTGCTTCGCGTCGGCACGCAGCATCGCCAGGTGCGCGAAGGGCGGCAGCCCGGCCGCCTCGCGCTCCTTCAGCTGGCTCGCCGCGAAAGCCGCGAAATCGTGCTGGCGCAAGGCCGCGTACAGCGGGTGCTGCGGATGCCAGGACTGCACCCACATCTCCGACTGCTGCGCGTGATCGGTCGATCGCCCGGCGCGGCCGCCGGCCTGCATCAGCAACGCGAACAGCCGCTCCGGCGCGCGGAAATCGCTGCTGAACAGCGCGCTGTCGGGGTTCACTGCAGCCACCAGCGTGATGCGGCGGAAGTCGTGCCCCTTGGTGATCATCTGCGTGCCCACCAGAACGTCGACCTCGCCGGCATGCACGGCGCCGAGCTGCGCTTCGAGCGAGCCCTTCAGCCGCGTGCTGTCGGCATCGATGCGGGCGATGCGAGGCGGCATGCCGTCCTCGCCGGCGAGCAACTGGGCGATCTGCTCCTCCAGACGCTCGGTGCCTCGGCCGATCGGCGCGATGTCGAGATTGCCGCAGTCGGGGCAGGCGCGCGGCACGCGCTCGGTGAAGCCGCAGTGGTGGCAGCGCAGCGTGCGGTCGAGCTTGTGGAAGACGCGCCAGGCGCTGCAGTGCGGGCAGCCGCTCTTCCAGCCGCAGTCGGCGCAGTGCAGCACCGGGGCGTAGCCGCGGCGGTTGAGGAACACCAGGCTCTGCTCGCCGCGCGCGATGCGCTGGCGGATCGCCTCGATCAGCGGCGGCGAGAGCGCCGTGCCGGCCCCCTGGCCCTTGGGCTGCTGGTTCATGTCGACCAGGCGCACGCGCGGCAGCGAGGCCCCGCCGATGCGCGCCGGCAGGCTGAGCCGCAGGTAGCGTCCTTCGTTGGCACGCTGCCAGCTCTCCAGCGAGGGCGTGGCCGATCCGAGCAGCACCCGAGCGCCCTGCAGGCGGGCGCGGTAGACGGCCAGGTCGCGCGCCGAGTAGCGTGCGCCTTCCTGCTGCTTGTACGAGGGATCGTGCTCCTCGTCGACGACGATCAGGCCCAGGCGCGGCATCGGTGCGAACACCGCCATGCGCGTGCCCAGCACCAGGTCCGCCAGGCCCAGGTGCGCGGCCAGCCAGCTGCGCAGCCGCTGCGCCGGCGTCAGCCCGCTGTGCAGCGAGACGATGCGCCGGCCCGCGAAGCGCGCCGCGAAACGCGCCTCCAGCTGGGGCGTGAGGTTGATCTCGGGCACCAGCACGAGGGCCTGGCGGCCGGCGTCCAGCGCGCGGGCGGCGGCGTGCAGGTAGATCTCGGTCTTGCCGCTGCCGGTGATGCCGTGCAGCAGCACCGGCAGCGCCGGCGTCGCCTGCGCCAGCTGATCGAGCACGGCCGACTGCGCCTCGCTCGGGGCCGGGGCGGTGTCGGCCACCGTGTCGGGTGGCTTCGCCATCGCCTTGTGCAGCTTGCGCAGCCGAGCCGCCAACTGGCTGCCGTCGAGTTTGTGCAGCTCTGGCGGGAGCACGGCGAGCGCCAGTTCACCCAGGCCGCGCTGGTAGTAACCAGATGCAAAATCCACAAGGGCTCGCCACGCGTCGTCCAAGGGCGGGAGTTCGCCGAGCACGGCCGAAAGGGGTCGCAACTCGCTCTCGGCGAGTGCGCCGGCGCCCTGAGACCAGACGATGCCCAGCAGATCGCGACGCCCCAAGGGCGCTCTCACCAGGGTTCCAGGCGAGAGCGGATGCTCACTCAGGTAGTCCAGTGCGCCGCTCAAGCCAGCGTGCTGAGGCGTGTCCACCGCCACTTGCAGACGCACCATCGTGGTCATGCAGCCAGTTGGTAGCCAGTTACCGCCAGAAGCTCAAGCGGTTGTGAAGGAATGCCGCCAAGTTGCTGATTCGACAGCGCTTTTCCAACTTTCCACTCCGCCTGTGGATAACTTTGTGGGGAACCTGCCCAAATCAACGCTAACTGCTTGATCCTGCGAGATTCACGGTCCCGTGCCCACTTTCTGGGCAAAGCAGAACATTCAATGAAATCAATGACTTGCAGAACGAGGTCGAAAAAGCGATGGTGCGCCGCAACAGCTTTGCGGTTCGAAGCGGGTGAAGCCATTTTTGGGGATAAGTCAAGCCCTGAGCGCTTACTTACCCATTTCCGCCCGGTGCAGCGAGCGCGCCGTCTCAGGCCGTGCGCATGCGCCGCGAGACCTCGTGAACGGTGTCGACCAGCACCGACACCGATTCCGGCGGCGTGTGCTGGCTGATGCCGTGGCCAAGGTTGAACACATGGCCGCCCTGCGTGCCTTGTGCCGAGCGCTGCGGGCCGAAACTCTCCAGCACCTTGATGGCCTCGGCGCGGATCTGATCCGGCTCGGCGAACAGCACGTTCGGGTCAAGGTTGCCCTGCAGCGCCACGCGATCCCCGGTCAGGCGGCGCGCCTTCGCCAAGCTCATCGTCCAGTCCAGGCCGACCACGTCGGGCGCCACACCGTCCACGCCGGCGGCGATCTCCTCCACCCACAAGCCGCCGCCCTTGGTGAAGACGATGTGCGGAATGCGGGCGCCGGCGTGTTCGCGCTTGAGCTGCTTGAGCACCCGGCGGGTGTAGGCGAGGCTGAACTCCTGGAAGGCCCCGTCGGCCAGCACGCCGCCCCAGCTGTCGAACACCATCACGGCCTGCGCGCCGGCTTCGATCTGCGTGTTCAGGTACAGCGCCACCGCGTCGGCGTTGATCGCCAGGATGCGGTGCATCAAGTCCGGCCGTGCGTACAGCATGCTCTTGACCAGACGGTAGTCGTCCGAGCCGGCGCCTTCGACCATGTAGCAGGCCAGCGTCCAGGGGCTGCCGGAAAAGCCGATCAGCGGCACGCGGCCGTTGAGCGCCTTGCGGATCGAGGTGACCGCGTCGAACACGTAGCGCAGCTTGTCCATGTCGGGCACCGCAAGCCGGGCGACGGCCGCCTCGTCACGCACCGCGTGGGCGAACTTCGGCCCCTCGCCGAGCGCGAAGCTCAGGCCCAGGCCCATCGCGTCGGGCACGGTGAGGATGTCGCTGAACAGGATGGCCGCATCGAGCGCGTAGCGGTCCAGCGGCTGCAAGGTGACGTCGGTGGCGTACTGCGTGTTGGTGGCCAGGCCCATGAAGCTGCCCGCCTTGCCGCGCGTGTCGCGGTACTCCGGCAGGTAGCGCCCGGCCTGGCGCATCAGCCAGACGGGAGTGTGCTCGGTGGGCTGGCGCAGGCAGGCGCGCAGGAAGCTGTCGTTCTGGAGGGGGGCAAACATGACGCGATTATCACGCCCATAATCCGCCCGACCCTTGAGGAGACAGCATGCGCGCCAGCAACGTCCTGCAGACCATCGGCAACACGCCGCACATCCGCGTCAACCGCCTGTTCGGGGCTACCCACCAGGTGTGGATCAAGAGCGAGCGCGCCAACCCCGGCGGCTCGATCAAGGACCGCATCGCGCTGTCGATGATCGAGGCCGCCGAAGCGGCCGGTTCGCTCAAGCCGGGCGCCACCATCATCGAGCCGACCTCCGGCAACACCGGCGTGGGGCTGGCGATGGTCGCCGCGGTGAAGGGCTACAAGCTCATCCTGGTGATGCCCGACAGCATGAGCGTCGAGCGCCGCCGCCTGATGCTGGCCTACGGCGCGAGTTTCGTGCTGACACCGCGCGAGAAGGGCATGAACGGCTCGATCGCCCGCGCCAAGGAACTGCTCGCCGAGACGCCGAACTCCTGGATGCCGCAGCAGTTCGAGAACCCGGCCAACATCGACGTGCACGTGCGCACCACCGCCGCCGAGATCGCCGCCGACTTTCCCGACGGGCTGGACGCGCTAGTCACCGGCGTGGGCACCGGCGGCCACATCACCGGCTGCGCGCAGGTGCTCAAGGCGAAGTGGCCGAAGCTGAAGGTGTTCGCGGTCGAGCCGGCGGCCTCGCCGGTGATCAGCGGCGGCAAGCCCAGCCCGCACCCGATCCAGGGCATCGGCGCGGGCTTCATCCCGACCAACCTGCACACGCAGCTGCTCGACGGCGTGATCCAGGTCGAGGCCGAGGCGGCGCGCGAGATGGCGCGGCGCTCGGCACGCGAGGAAGGCCTGCTGGTGGGCATCTCTTCAGGCGCCACGCTGGCGGCGATCGCGCAGAAGCTGCCCGAGCTGCCGGCCGGCGCCACGGTGCTCGGCTTCAACTACGACACCGGCGAGCGCTACCTCTCCATCGAAGGCTTCCTGCCCACAGAGTGAAGCCAGACATCCTCATCGTCGAGGACGAGCCCGGCATCGCCGACACGCTGCAGTACGCGCTGCGCACCGACGGCTTCGAGCCGCACTGGGTGGCCACCGGCGAGGCGGCGCTGGCGCGCCAGCGCGAGGCCCCGGCGGCGCTGTTGATCCTCGACGTCGGCCTGCCCGACCTGAACGGCTTCGAGGTCTTCAAGAGGCTGCGCGACTTCAGCGACGTGCCAGTGGTCTTTCTCACCGCGCGCGCCGACGAGATCGACCGCGTGGTCGGCCTGGAGCTCGGCGCCGACGACTATGTCGCCAAACCCTTCTCGCCGCGCGAACTGGTGGCGCGGCTGCGCACCATCCTGCGCCGGGCTTCGCGCACGCCCGTGGCCGCGGCGACGCCGGTGCTGCCCTTCGCCGTGGACGAGGGCCGCCGGCAGATCCGCTTCTATGGCCAGCTGCTCGACTTGTCGCGCTACGAATACGGCCTGCTGAAGACGCTGATCGAGCGGCCCGGCCACGTGTACAGCCGCGACACGCTGCTCGACAAGGTCTGGGACGAACGCAGTGACAGCCTCGACCGCACTGTCGACGCGCACGTGAAGACGCTGCGCGCCAAGCTCAAGCAGGTGGCGCCGCAGCTCGAGCCGATCCGCACCCACCGCGGCAGCGGCTATGCGCTGGCCGAGGACCTGCCGCCCAGCCCGTGAGCCGCCGAACCATCGTCTTCGTCGGCATCCTGCTCGCGTATGCGCTGGGTGTGGGGCTGCTGATGTACCGGCTGCTCGCCGACATCGACCCGCGCTACCGTGAGTCGGCCGAGGAGTCATTGGTGGAGACGGCGCACCTGCTCGCCGCCACCGTCGAGCAGCACAGCAGCGAGGGCCGCATCGACGCGGAGCAGTTGCGCCCGGTGTTTCGCTCGCTGTACGCGCGAAGTTTCTCCGCGCGCATCTTCGGCTTCGAGAAGACTGGCGTCGAAATGCAGGCGCTGGTGATCGGTCGCGACGGCATCGTGCTGTTCGACTCGATCGGCCAGCGCGAGGGGGAGGACTTCTCGCAGTGGCGCGACGTGCGCGCCGCCCTGCAGGGCGACTACCGCGCCCGCACCACGCCGAAGATTCCCGGCGACGAGCTGAGCTCGGTGATGTACGTCTCCGCGCCGGTGCGCTCGGGCGGAGAGATCGTCGGCGTGGTCAGCGTGGGCAAGCCGGTGCAGGGCCTGAACCAGTTCGTCGCCGCGGCGCGGCGCAAGACGATGGTCGTCGGCGCGACTTCCGTGGCCGCGGTGCTGCTGCTCGCGGTGATCCTGTCGCTCTGGCTGGTGCGGCCCTTCGGGCTGCTGGCCGACTACGTGCGCTACGTGCGCTCGCAGCGCTCGTTCAGTCTGCCGCGCCTGGGCCGGCGTGCGCTCGGCACGCTGGGCGCCGCCTACGACGAGATGCGCGACGCGCTGGCCGGACGCAACTACGTGGCCGACTACGTGCAGACGCTCACCCACGAGATCAAGAGCCCGCTGTCGGCCATCCGCGGCGCGGCCGAACTGCTGCACGAGCCCGGCATGCCCGCGGCCGACCGCCAGCGCTTCACCGCCAACATCGAGCGCGAGACTCAGCGCATCCAGGAGCTGGTGGACCGCATGATGGAGCTGGCCGCGCTCGAGTCGCAGCGCCGCCTGCCGAAGGTCGAGCCGGTGGCGCTGCGGCCGCTGCTGGCGGAGCTGGTGGCCAGCGCGCAGGCCAGCGGCGCGGCGCGCAGCATCCGCGTCGAGCTGGCCCCAGGTGCGCCGGCCTGGGTCGAGGGCGAAGCCTTCCTGCTGCGGCGCGCGATCGGCAACCTGCTGGCCAACGCGCTGGACTTCTCGCCCGAGGGCGGCCCGGTGCTCGTCGAGCTGCTGGCGCGCTCGCGCGGCGTCGACATCGTCGTGCGCGACCAGGGCCCTGGCATCCCGGAGTACGCCGACGCGCGCGTGTTCGAGAAGTTCTATTCGCTGGCCAGGCCGCACTCCAACAAGAAGAGCACCGGCCTCGGCCTGCCCTTCGTGAAGGAGATCGCCGAACTGCACCACGGACGCGTGACGCTGCGCAATGGCGAAGGCGGCGGGGCGGTGGCCACGCTGTCGCTGCCCGCCATCGAGGCCCCGCCCACGGCCTGATCCGCCGGCCGGCTATGCTGCGAAGTTGGGCATGCCGGGGAGGGCTGCAGCGCGTGGATGCCAAGACGATTGCCTGGGTGCTGCCGCATCCGGGCTACGACGACGAACCGACGCTCGGGCCGCTGCGGGAGCAGGGCTTTCGCGTCGTCACCTGCGTGGCAGGCGAGACGCCGCCCGCCGACGCCGAGCTGCGCGTGCTGCAGGCCGACCTGTTCGCCGACTCGCGCCGCCTGCGCCGCGAATACGTGCTCGACGCACGCCCGACGCTGATCGTGGCCAGCACCGCCGCGCAGGAGGTCGACGCGCTGGGCTTCATCAAGCCGCGCGACGACGTGGTGCGCGGGCTGCAGCCGGCCGAGCTGCTGGTGCTGCGCCTGGCGCGCTTGCTCAAGCATGCCGGCGGCGAGGCGCTGTTGCAGTCGCTGGAGTTCACCGACGAGCTCACCGGGCTGGCCAACCGCAAACGCTGGCAGTCCCAGCTCGCGCAGGAGCTGGGCAACGAACTGGCGCAGGAATGCCGCGCCGTGGTGCTGTTCGATCTCGACCACTTCAAGCACATCAACGATCGCTTCGGCCACCAGGCTGGCGACAAGGTGCTGCGCGAGGCCGCCGCGCTGCTGCTGGCCGAGACGGCGCCGGGCGACAAGCTGGCGCGCTGGGGCGGCGAGGAGTTCGTCGCGCTGATCTCGCGCTACGACCGGCAGACCGTCACTGCCGACGTGCAGCGCATGCTGCAGCGGCTGGCCGGCCATGCCTTCTTCCCGCCCGCCGCTGCGGCCGGCGGTGCGCCGTTCGAGCGGCTGATCAACCGCTTCGACGACACGGCGCCGGCGCCGCTGGAGGCCGACACCACGCGGCGCATGCCGGTGACGGCCAGCGCCGGGCTGGCTTTCCTGCGCGAACGTTCCACCTTCGCCGACGTGATGAACCAGGCCGACGTGGCGTTGTTCGAGGCCAAGAGCCGCGGGCGCAACCGGCTCGTCTCGTACGAGACGCTGCAGGAGGCCTCCGGCAACGAGGACCGCGATCTCTACGTGCGCCACTTCGAGAACGTCACCCGCGTGATGACCGAGCGCATGACCTCGCTGGTCACCAACATGGGCCGCAGCCTCGTCGAGGCGGCGCGCCGCGAGGCCAACCAGGACGCGCTGACGCAGCTGCACAACCGCCGCTACTTCGATTCGCGCCTGGCGCGCGAATTCGAGACGGCGCGCAAGCATGGCCGCTCGCTGACCATCGCACTGGTCGACCTCGATCACTTCCACGACGTCAACGCCACCTATGGTTATCCGACCGGCGACCACGTGCTGCGCCGCTTCTCGGAGGTCGCGCGCAACAGCGTGCGCCTGACCGACTGGCTGGCGCGCTACGGCGGGGAGGAGTTCTGCCTGGTGATGCCCGACACCGACCTCGAGACAGGTGCCCGAGTGGCCGAGCGGGTGCGGCGCAACGTCGCGGCGACCACGCTGCAGAGCATCGACCAGCGCCCCGTGACGCTCACCGCCAGCGTGGGAGTCGCTCAGCTGGGTGAGCAGACCGACAGCCCGCTGTCGCTGGTGCAGCGGGCCAGCGAGGCGCTGCTCGGCGCCAAGCAGGCGGGCCGCAACCGCCTCGTGGTGGACGCGTCCTAGAGCTTCCCGTCTAGTTTGCTGCGGCGCAGCATAAAGCGCTTGCATTCGCCGCCCGGCGCACTATAGTCAAGTCATGCTGCAGTGCAGCAAAAGCGTTCCGATCCCGAATCCTCATCCACCTCACACCCGGAGTCCACCATGCTGAACAACGAACAATTCGCCGCTGCCCAGAAGGCCCAACTCGCCACGCTGATGGGCCTGACCGCCACCGGCATCGAAGCCACCGAGAAGCTGTTCGCTCTGAACATCGACACCGCCAAGGCCGCGCTGGCCGAAGCCCAGTCGAAGGCCGAGTCCGCTCTGACCGCCAAGGACGTGCAGTCGTTCTTCGCCCTGCAGGCCGATGTGATGCAGCCGTCCGCCGAGAAGGCCGGTGCCTACGGCCGCAAGCTGTACGACATCCTCGCCGGCGTGCAGGCCGAAGTCAGCAAGGTCACCGAATCCGGCGCCACCGACGCGCAGAAGAAGTTCGTCGCGATGGTCGAAGCCGCCGCCAAGAACGCCCCGGCCGGCTCGGAGAATGCCGTGTCGTTCGCCAAGGCCGCCGTGTCTGCCGCCAACGATGCTTTCGACAACCTGCAAAAGGCCACCAAGCAGGCCGTCGCCGCTGCCGAAGCCAATGTCACGACGCTCAGCGCCGTGGTGTCCAAGCCGGTCGCCGGCAAGGGCCGCCGCGCCGCCTGATCGGGCTGCCATGAGCCGACTGCGCTGCCACCCCGGCACGAGACGGCCATGAACACCCGTTGGAATCCGGGCCGTGACGGGCCCGGCGCCATGGCCCCCGGGCCATGGCACGCCGCTCCCTCGGACGCCGACGACGGCTGGGTCGGCACGCGCGAACTGCCCGGCTACCGTGCCGGCGCCGTGGTCGTGCGGCTGTCCGACCTGCCGGGCGTCGACGCCACGCATCTGTATTTCGACCTGCTGCTGCTCGACGAGAGCGGCCGCACCGAAGAAACCCACTCGGGCCCCTGCCCGAGCCTGCGGCGCGACCAGCCGCTCGACCAGCGCTCGCGCTTCGTGCGCGTCGTTGCCGAACTGCTGCGCCATGCCCCCGACCCCGAGCGAGGCCTGGCCGGGCTCGGCGCGGCCTTGACCTTCATCCGCGAGAACGGCGTCGATGGGCCTCAGCTCGCCGCCGCCGCTCAGCGCATCGACGCCGGTTGCAGCGAAGCCGCCCTCGTGGCCAGCCTGTGCCATGTGCTCACGCTCAGCTTCGGCGAACACGATGCGGGTGCCAGCCTGGATGCGGTGCTGGCCAAGCTCGCTCCGGGCGTCAGCACCTCCGGCGAACTGGAGGAGCAGGTGCGCCTGCTGGTGCGCTGCGTCGGCAAGGCCCAGGCGCGCCGCCGGCTGCGCGAGGCGACCGACTTCGAACTGCTGCCCAGCCCCGATCTGCTCGGCGTCTGAACCCCTGCGGGTTTGCCCTGTGGGTCGCCGCGGATGAATTCCCCTACCGGCAACGTAGACCCCTGAGCGGGTGCACGAGCGCACCCGGCGGATCCATACGGGGGGGCCGGAACATGCCGTGGTTCGTTGCCAAGCGATCGATCGTCCAGGCGGGCGAAGCGACCGAGCAGTACGAGTACCGGGTGGTCAGCGAGGAGGAGATCGAGTCCATCGAGCCCGACTGGGATTGGGCATCGTCGGCTTTCGACACACGAGAGGAAGCGCAGAACCTCGTCGACGACGAGTTCTGGAACGGCCTGGAGTGACGCGGCACGCGCGCTCAGTGCGTGCCGAACTTGGTCTCGAACTGGATGCCGACCTTGCGCAGCAAGGGGGTCGGCAACTCCCCACCGGCACACACGATGACCGCCTGATTGGGAAGCGCCAGCGTACGGCCCTCGTGCTCGATGTTCACCAGCCGCTGCTCGATGCCCTTCACCGTGGATGACAACAGCACCTGCAAGGCGCCGGACTGCCGCATTTCCTCCAGGCGGTCGCGGTTCTTCGCCTTGACACGTGCGAACGCCGCGCTGCGGTAGGACAGCGTCACCGTCGTGCCGGCCTGTTCGGCCAGGGCGATCGCGGCCTCGAGCGCGCTGTCGCCGCCGCCCACCACCAGCACATGCTGGCCGCGATACTGCTCCGCATCGACGAGCCGGTAGACCACCTTCGAGGCTTCCTCGCCCGGCACGTCGAGCTTTCGCGGCGTGCCGCGCCGCCCCATCGCCAGCAGCACCGAGCGGCAGGAGAACCGGCCATGCTCCGTCTGCACGACGAAGCCGTCGCCATGGCGCTCGATGCCCACCAGCCGCTCGCGGAACGACACCTGCAGCCCGGTTCGCTTCACCACGTCCTGCCAGAACTCGAGCAACTGCTCCTTGCTGACCTCGCCGAACTTGACCTTGCCCACCAGCGCCAGCTGCACCGGCGCCGTCATGGCGATCTTGTTGCGCGGGTAGTGGTACACCGCCCCGCCGAGCGAATCCTCCTGCTCGATCAGCCGGTAGCGCAGCTTGTGGTGAATGGCCGCGAGACCGGCCGACAGGCCGGCCGGCCCGCAGCCGACGATCAGCACGTCGAGATCGTGCGAGCCGTTGGCGCGGCGGCGGATCGCGTCCATCGCCTGGCGGCCCTGCTCGGCGGCCTTGCGGATCAGGCCCATGCCGCCCAGCTCGCCGGCGATGTAGATGCCCGGCACGTTGGTCTCGAACTCGGGGCTGACGTGCGGAATGTCGATACCGCGCTTTTCGGTGCCGAACACCAGCGTAATCGCCTCCACCGGGCAGGCTGACAAGCAGGCGC
The DNA here is from genome assembly GCF_017795745.1 of Rhizobacter sp. AJA081-3. Taxonomy (GTDB): domain Bacteria; phylum Pseudomonadota; class Gammaproteobacteria; order Burkholderiales; family Burkholderiaceae_C; genus Piscinibacter. Next base: position 5,275,103 of record NZ_CP059067.1, read on the forward strand.
CGTGGCCGATGCAGGCCGCGCCGTTCTTCAGCACCGCCTTGCCGTTGACGACGCCCAGCGCCTCTTCCGGGCAGGCGCGCGCGCAGGAGCCCGAGCCGATGCAGCGCGAGGGGTTGATCACCGGGTGCAGCGAAGGCGGCTCGCCCAGGCCGGCCTCGAGGGTCTGCTTCAGCTCCTGCGCGTGCGCGTGGTGCAGCCGCCGGTGGCGCCGCACATACAGCGCAACAGCCAGCACGATGACGAGCAGATAGAGGTAGGTGTAGTCCATGGCAGGTCTGCGCCGCAGGGGCCTACTGGCCCAGGGGCTGCGCGATCCCGATTCTCGGCCCACTGGCAGCCTGGCCGGCACCAGCCAGTCCGCCGAGTTCGCGCGCCTGAGCGATGTTGGCCCGCATCGGCTCGACAAAAGGACTGTCCGGTGGTGCCACCTTGAGCAGGTGTTCCCAGCGGGCGACGGCGGCGGCATAGTCCTTTCGCTCGAACGCGGCCGTGCCGGCCAGCGAGAGCGCCTTGCCATGGTTCGGATCGAGCTTGAGCGCACGCTCGACCAGGGCCGCCGGTTCGCCCGCCAGGCGGCTCTCGCGCGTGACGGCCAGCGCATCCGCGTAGTCGGCCAGCAGCGAAGCATCCTGCCCCTGCAGCGCGACGGCGCGTTCGTAGGCCGTCACCGCCTCGGCACGCCGCCCGAGCATGGTGTAGGAGCGGGCCAGCATGGCCCAGCCTTCCGCGTCCTTCGGATCCGCTTTCAGCCGCTGGGCGAGCCTGCCTGCCATGTCCTCGATCTGCTGGAAGCTCAGGGCGTGGGGAGCCGAGGCAGGCGCAGCGGGCGTGCCGGCCTGGCGGGCCGATGCGATCGGCATGTCGGCGGCCGGTGCCGGCGTGCGGGTCCACCAGTAGCCGGTGCCGGCGATCACCAGCATGGCCGCGCCGATGCCTGCCAGCAGCGCGCGCGACGGACCCGCAGGCCTGCCCGATTCGGGCCCCGCGTCGTGGCCGTCGCGCATCACGGCATCGAGCAGCTTGCGCTCGAGTTCGCCGCGGCTTCGTTCGTAGGCCGCGGCGCCGAGTGCGCCCTCCTCGTGAAGAGATTGCAGTTGCCGCAATTGCTGGCGCAGCCTCGCGATGTCGGCGTTCATGGGCGGGTCCAGGGATGAGGGGCGGTCGCGGCCGGCACCGCGTCGCGATGCCGGCCGCATCACGCGCGCAATTCAGAAGTCGTAGCGCCCGCCGAGGTAGTAGAAGAGTCGGCTGGAGGTCTCGGTGCCGTTCGGTCCACTGCTCTTGCTGTACTCGCCGCTGAGCTCCGATTCGATCGACAACTGCTTGAGCGCGCGGTAGGTCACGCGCAAGCCCGGGCTCCAGCGCGAGGTGCGCGCGCCCACCGAGTCGGTCTGCAGGTAGTACTTCAGCGAGGGCTCGAGCAGCAGCATCTCGGTGACCTGCGACGAGTTGTTGTAGCTCAGCAGCGTGCCGTTGTAGCGGAAGGCGGTGTCGCCGGCCAGCGTGTAGCTCGTGCCGCGCTGCCACGAGGCGCCGATCACGTGGGTGTCGCGTGCCGAGTACAGGTTGGTGCCGATCACCTGGCCGCCGACCGAGGTGTTGCGGTTGCGGCCCTGGCCCGGGAACTGGATCGAGGGCACCGGCAGGATGGTGCCGATGTCGGTGAGGCGAATGTCCGCGCCGACCTGCCAGTTCTTGTTGACCGGGGTGGTGGCGCCGATCAGGCCTTGCGTGGTGTTGGAGGTGGTGCCGCGCACGCGGTCGCGCAGGGCCTCCAGCGTCGTGTTGGCCAGCAGGTCCTTGAGTCGCGTCGCCAGCAGCACCTGGGTCGGGTCCTGGAAGAACAGCGCGTTGCCCAGCATCAGCAGCGGCGTCTTGCGGCGATCGAACAGCACGTTGACGACCGAGTTGTCCTCCATCTGCCAGGTGCCTTGCAGCGAGGCGATGTTCAGCCCCTTGATCGCCTCGTCGTAGTCGAGGATGCCGTTGGCCGACACGCCGCCGCTGAAGAAGCGCATCTCGGTGCCGAAGGCGCTGCGGTCGACTTCGCCATCGATCAGCTGGCGGTTGAAATACAGGCTGCCGCTGATCTGCGTGGTCAGCGCATCGGCGTCGATCCACACGCCGTAGAAGCTGCGCTTGCTGTCCAGCAGCTTCTCGGCGGGAAGCCCTGCCGCGCCGTTGATGCGCCACTTCGGCGCGAAGGTGTAGCCGGCCTGCACGCCGTCGTAGCGGCCCAGGATGCCGCCTCCCGTGGGCGACTGCCGGCCGAGCCGCACCTGCGTGCCGGCCGACAGCGAGCGGTGCTCGAAGTACAGCGCCGACAGCCGGTTCTTGCTCTTGTCGCTGTACTTCAGGTCGGCCGAGTAGGCGTCGCGGAAGACGAAGCGCATGTCGGTGTCGGCATCGCGGTAGCGCCAGTTCACGTCGACGTTGGTCAGCAGCAGGCTCTGGTCGACGCCGCTGTCGTACAGCGGCTCGCCGAGGATCGGCGGCAGGCCGCTGATCTGCGAATCCTCGAAGGCCTGCGTGCGGATCTTCGACGCGCCGCCGTAGTAGAACTCCGACACCGAGCCCGCCAGCGTCGAAGTGGGCTCGACCGTGGGCTTCGCCTTCTGCTCGACGATGGTCGTCGCCGCGGGCTTGGGTGCCGCTGCCGGCAGCTTCGCCAGCGCTGCGCGCACGCGATCGGCATCCGCCCCGCTGGGGTAGAGCTGCAGGAAGGTCTCGTACTCGGCACGCGCGCGCACCACGTCGCCGGTCTTCGCGCGGATGTCGCCGGCCAAGGCCTGCGCCTCGCGGGTCGTGGGGTTGGCCGGCAGGTTGAGCAGCTGGTTGAGCTTGTCGAGCGCGGAGTCGGTATCGCCCTGGGCATCGGCCGACTTGGCGGCCGCCAGCAGCGCGGCGGCCCGTGTCAGCACCTCGGCCGGTGTGGCCGGCAAGGCGGGCGCCGACCCCGCGGGCTCGGGCGCCGCTGCCACCGGGCCCGGCGCAGGAACGGGCGCCACGACCGGGGCTGGAACAGGCGCCGGGGTCGGTGCCGGCGGCGGTGCGAGCACGACGATGGCCGCGCCGGGGAATCGTTTGCTCAGCAACGCGCGCGCGGACTCCGCCTCGACCAGCGTGTCGAAGTAGCCGAGGTTGACCTCGTAGACCGTCTTGCCGCCGATCTCTCGCTGGCCGGTGAACACCTGGTAGCGCTGCAGCGCGGCCGGGATCGGCGTGTCGAGCTGGAGGTTCGGGCTGTCGGACTGCTGCAGCGAGATCTGGAACCCCGAGGTCGGCGCGGGCGCCAAGCGGCCCGACGGCGTGGCCGGAATGGCGCGGCCCAGGCCGATGAGCACCACCTCGATCGTGCGGTCGCCACGGCCCGCGCGCACGCGGAACGGCACCGGCTTGCCCAGCCGCACCGCCAGCTTGCGGTTGACGTTCTCGCGCCCCGGGCTCTCGTCGGTGACGGTGATGTCGGGCATCGCGCCGCCACCGGCCAGTCGGCGCTCCGATGGCACCAGGCTGACGTTGTCGCGTGCATTGACGACGTCGAAGACGATCTGCACCGCATCGCCGGACTTCGCGATCAGCGAGCGCCGGTACTGCACCGGCGTCACGAAACGCACCTGCAGCACGGCGTTGTCGCCCTCACGGCGGAAGTCGACGTCGTCGATCAGCTGGGCATGGGCGGTGGAAGCAGCCGTCAGGACGAAAGGCACGACGAGGTGCCGAAGAGAGATGCTCACCGTTCAATCCCAGTTCGAGTAGGTGGACCCGCGCGTGCCCAGGGGCCGGTGGCAACCGGACTCGGAGCAGTCGATCGCCGGAGGTGTCTTGCGCTCGTGCGTCAGTGACTTCTTCTCCATGCTGCCCAGGAAGGCCGTTCCAGTGGCGTGGCAGCCCTTGCACCAGCCGGCGCCGCCGCCCTGGCTGCCGTTGTGGTTCATGGTCGTCGTGCCCCAGGTGGTCGTGCTTCGGTGGCAGGCGTTGCAGTCCATCGCCGCGCCGTTGAGCAGCTGCGTCGCCTCCGGGATGTGGTTGGTCGGCTTGGCCAGCGCGCCCGTCGTGCCTTCGCCGGTGTAGGCACCGTTGTGGCAGGTCTTGCAGGTCGTCGCCGTGACCACGGTGTGGTTCATCGTCAGCGCCGTCGTCCACGAGGCCTGCGAGCGATGGCAGGAGTCGCACTTGGTCGGCCCGGTGGTCACCGGGATGTGCGTGGTCGTCTTGCCGCGCGCGGCCGAGCCGTTGTGGCAGTTGTCGCAGGTGCCCGTGCCCACCGCGTTGGCCGCCGAGTGCGCGAAGGTCACCGTTCCCCAGCTGGCGGTGGACTTGTGGCAGCTCTCGCACACCGTCACGCCGGCGTGGGTGGCGTTGTTGGGCTTGGCCACGGCCGGCGGGTAGCTGCCGGTGTGGCAGCTCGCGCACTGCGTGCTCACCGACACCGAGGCATGGAAGCGGGCACCGCTCCACGCCGTGTAGCCCTGCTTGTGGCAGCTGTCGCAGTTGGTGATCGCCACGCCGGTCAGCGTCTGGTACGGGATGTGGGTCACCGTGCGTCCGTCGGCGGGCGGGAAGGCGCCGCTGTGGCAGCTCGAACACTGGTTGGTGACGACGACCTGCGAGTGGTTGAAGGTCGTCGGCCTCCAGGTGGTGACGTTGTGGCAGCTGCGGCAGTTGGTGGCGCCCACGGGCACGTGCGTGGCCGACTTGCCCGTCGCGGTGCTGCCGTTGTGGCAGGTGGTGCAGTTGGTCGCCGTGGTGAAGGTGCTGTGGTCGACCCGGGCCGAGGCCCAGCTGGTGGTCGACTTGTGGCAGCTCTCGCACACCGTCACGCCGGCATGGATGGCGGTGTTGGGCTTGCCCACGGCGGGCGCGAAGCCGCCGGTGTGGCAGCTCGCGCACTGCGTGCTCACGCTGATCGAGGCATGGAAGCGGGCGCCAGTCCAGGCCGTGTAGCCCTGCTTGTGGCAGCTGTCGCAGTTGGTGATCGCCACGCCGGTCAACGTCTGGTACGGGATGTGAGTCACCGTGCGTCCATCGGCCGGCGGGAAGGCGCCGCTGTGGCAGCTCGAACACTGGTTGGTGACGGCCACCTGCGAGTGGTTGAAGGTCGTCGGCTTCCAGGTCGTCACGCTGTGGCAGCTGCGGCAGTTGGTCGCACCGACCGGCACGTGCGTGGCCGACTTGCCGGTGGCGGCGCTGCCGTTGTGGCAGGTGGTGCAGTTGGTCGCCGTGGTGAAGGTGCTGTGGTCGACCCGGGCCGAGGCCCAGCTGGAGGTCGACTTGTGGCAGCTCTCGCACACCGTCACGCCGGCGTGGATGGCGGTGTTGGGCTTGCCCACGGCGGGCGCGAAGCCGCCGGTGTGGCAGCTCGCGCACTGCGTGCTCACGCTGATCGAGGCGTGGAAGCGGGCGCCGCTCCACGCCGTGTAGCCCTGCTTGTGGCAGCTGTCGCAGTTGGTGATCGCCACGCCGCTGAGCGTCTGGTACGGGATGTGGGTGGCGCCGCGCCCGTCGGCCGGCGGGAAGGCGCCGCTGTGGCAACTCGAGCACTGGTTGGTGACGGCGACTTGCGAATGGTTGAAGCTGGTCGGCTTCCAGGTCGACACGCTGTGGCAGCTCACGCAGTTGGTGGCCGCGACGGGTACGTGCGTGGCCGACTTGCCGGTGGCGGTGCTGCCGTTGTGGCAGGTCGTGCAGTTGGTCGCGGCGGTGAAGGTCCCGTGGTCGACCTTCGCGCCGGCCCAGCTCGTCGTCGACTTGTGGCAGGTCTCGCACACCGTCACGCCGGCATGGATGGCGGTGTTGGGTTTGCCCACGGCACGCGCAAATCCGCCGGTGTGGCAGCTCGCGCATTGCGTGCTCACCGACACCGAGGCATGGAAGCGCGCAGGTGTCCACGACGAGAAGCCGCTCTTGTGGCAGCTGTCGCAGTTGGTGATGGCCGCACCGGCCAGCGACTGGTACGGGATGTGGTTCGCGTTGCGCCCGTCGGCCGGCGGGAAGCCGCCGCTGTGGCAGCTGGCGCACTGGTTGGCCACCACCATCTGCGTGTGGTTGAAGCTGCTGGGCCTCCAGGAGCCGCCGGTGCGGTGGCAGGCATCGCAGCTCTGGCTGCCCACGGGCACGTGGGTCGCCGACTTGCCGGTGGCGCGCGATCCGTTGTGGCAAGTCGCGCAGGTGCCCGGCGTGACCCCGCTGTGGTCGAAGCCCGAGGCCGGCGTCCAGCCGCTGGTCTTGTGGCAGATGTCGCACGAGGCGGTGGTCTGGACGTGGCCGCTGTTCTTGCCCGGCGCCATGCTGCCGTTGTGGCAGCTCGTGCAGCCGCCCGGGCTCACGCCCACGTGGTTGAACTTGGCGCCTGTGTAGCTCTGCGTGCCATGGCAGGTGTCACAGGCCTGCTGGGTGGGGAAGTGGTTCTGGTTCTTGACGACGTTGTTGCGCGACCAGCGTGTGCCGGACACGTGGCAGCTCGCGCAGTCACGCGGCGTGCCCTTGAAGACGCCGCCGATGTGGCACGACTCGCAACGCTCGTTGGCGTGCTGGCCGGTCAGCGCGAAGCCCGTCTTGATGTGCTCGAAGCTGCGCGTGGCCGGCGCGCCCTGCGCCATGGCGAGGGAACTGCCGGTCAGCAGCAGCAACAGCAGCCAGCGGCGCAGCAGCGCGGCCAGCGGCCAGTCCAGGGCGGGGCGGTGTGTCATTGCAGCCATCCATTCGAGCCCGGGCGCTCGGCTGGCCGCGTGAAGCGGCTGGCCCGTCCCAGCAGGGCAGCGACCTGCGTCGCGGTCGTCTCCGCGTCGGGCGTGGCAGAGCCGCGCAGCACCCGGTTGGAGACCTTCTTCCAGTTGTCGGTCACGTGGCACTGTTCGCAGCGCGCGCCGAAGCTTCCGTCGTGCACGTCGTCCTTGCGGTGGCAGGACAGGCAGTCGCTGCCCAGCGCCGCGAAGTCGCGGCCGGCCGGTGCGGCCTTGACGTGGCAGGCATCGCAGGCCAGCTTGCGATGCGCGCCGTCGAGCTTGTACTTGCTGCGGCGGTCGTGGTCGAAGTCCCAGATCGCCCAGCTGCGCGCGTTGTGGCAGCTCTCGCACTTCACGCCGAAGACGAGCTTGTGCTTGTCTTCCTTCTTGTGGCAGCCGTAGCACTCGCGCGACGCATCCTTGTAGCGCGGCGTCGTGTGGCAGTCCTTGCAGGCCGCCTTCAGGTGCTTGCCCACCAGCGGGTAACGCGTCTTGTCGTGGTCGAAGCCGGGGACCTTCCAGTCGCGGTCCGTGTGGCAGGTCTCGCATGCCTTGCCTTCCTGGCCCTCGTGCTTGTCGTCCTTCTTGTGGCAGCCGTAGCACTCGAGCGGCGTCTTGCGCATGCTCTTGAGGTCCTTGTGGCAGGCGTCGCACTTGAGCTTCGGCGCGGCATGCGCATTGCGCAGCTTGAACTTGGTCTTGTCGTGATCGAAGCGGCCCTTGGTCGTCTTCCAGTCACGCTCGCCATGGCAGTCGCCGCAGGCTTCGCCCAGCGTGCCCTCGTGCTTGTCTTCCTTCTTGTGGCAGCCGATGCACTGCTTGGGCGCTTCCTTGAACATCTTGCTCTTGTGGCAGGCGTCGCATTTCGCGTCGGCATGCTTGCCCAGCAGCGGGAAGTCGGTCTTGTCGTGGTCGAACTTGGCCTTTTCCTTCCAGTCCTTCTCCGTGTGGCAGGCGCCGCAGTCCTTGCCCAGCGTTTCCTTGTGCTTGTCGTCCTTCTTGTGGCAGCTGTAGCAGTCGTTGGGCGTCTTGACCTTGTAGAGGTGGCCGGTGTGGCAGTCGCCGCACTTGGTCTTCACGTGCTTGCCGCGCAGCACGTACTTGGTGTCGGTGTCGTGGTTGAAGGTCGAGGGCTTCCACGCCTTGGCGTTGTGGCAGCTGTCGCACTTCTCGCCGAACTGGCCCTTGTGCCCCTTGGTGCCGTCATCGTCCTTCTTGTGGCAGCCGACGCAGGTGCGTGGCGCATTCTTGTAGTCCTTGGTCTTGTGGCAGTCGGCGCACTTGGTGTCGACGTGCTTGCCCTCGAGCGCGAAGCGCGTCTTGTCGTGGTCGAACTTCGCTTCCTTCCAGTTGTTCTCGGTGTGGCAGTCGGCGCACTTCGGCCCGAGCGCGCCCTTGTGCACGTCGTCCTTCTTGTGGCATGCGTTGCAGTCCGTCGAGGCGGCGCGCCACTTCTTCGCCGGCTCGTGGCACTTGTCGCACTCGGTCTTGACGTGCTTGCCGCGTAGCGCGTAGTCGGTCAGGTTGTGGTCGAAGCGCTGCTTGTCGAGCTCGACGATCTTCGCGTCGCGGCCCTTGTGGTCGGTGTGGCACTCGTTGCAGGCCTGTGGCTTCATCCGGCCGTGGTAGCCGGCCTTGGCGCGCACGTCCTGGCCGACGTCCTTATGGCAGTCCATGCAGAGCCGATCCTGTGCGGCGCGATCGAACTTGACGTGGCAGGCCTTGCAGTCGTCGTCCCACTTCAGGTGACCCTGGATCAGCTTGCCCGGCGACAGCACCGATTCGATCGATTGCGCCCGTGCCGCCGCAGCCCACCCAACCGCCAGCGCGAAAGAGAGCGCCAGAAGGGCGAGCCAACGCATCACCGGCGTGAGGCCGGTGGTCGCTCGTGCAGGGGCCGTCCATGGCACCAAACCGGTCTCTCGGTCAGTAGGCGTGCACGGCGATCACGTGCACCACCGAACTGATCACCAGGATGTAGATGAAGGGAACGTGCACCACGTGCCACAGCGCGAACAGCCGCTCGTACGCGGTGAACTGGGCCACCCGCACCACGTTGGCGAGATAGCGCCGCACGAGCTTGCGCGCGAGATAGCGGCGCCGCGACAGGTCTTCGGCGCTCCAGTGCCGGCGCCGCGCGAGCTGGATCAGCGGATGGCGCAACCCGGCCACGCACTGCCAATAGACGATCCACATCTGCACCGGAAGCACGAACACCTGTTGCAGCCAGGTGCTCCAGTTCGCCGTGGCGCCCAGCTGGGACTCGGAGAATGCCAGCAGGCGAGCTTCGACCTCCGGAGCGAAGTGAAGCCGCGAGCGCGCCTCGGATTCGTCGAGTCCGGCGCGCGACTGAAGCTGCTGAAGGTTCAGCTTCTGCCCGGACAGGCCGCGATGCACGCGCAGGTAGATGAACCGGCCGACGACGCCGCTGCCGGCCACCAGCAGCATGCTGTACAGCGCTACCGCGGCATTGAGCGAGCCGACCTTGAACGTCGAGTGGATCAGGATCAGCAGCGGCCCGCCGATGCCCATGATCATGTGGGCAAGGAACCACCACTTCACCTTGCCCAGGCGATGCAGCGGCCGCACGTACTTGCGCAGCGGGTAGCTGAACAGGGTCAGCATCATCACGCCGCCGGCCACGCCCAGCCAGTAGCCGATGTCGTCGCCCGCCTTGAAGTAGTCCTGACGCGTGAGCAGCCAGGCGCCACCGACGAGTGCACCGATCAGCAGGTAGATCCAGAGGTCGCTCGACGAGTGATGCCGCGGGCTCGCCTTCGCTTGCGCCGGGGCGGGCATGGTGGCTTCCAGGGTGCTGCTCATGGGTGGACACGAATCGAGAATTCTTCGGCCGATGCTATGGGAATGCTTCCCACATCTTTGCAACATTTCGTGCTGCGCCGCTGCGTTGGGCGTCACTTTTCCGCAGTGCGAGTCGATGCCGAAATGGCCCTCCTGCACAGGTACAGGAGGGCCTCTGCGCGAGCCGGATCCGCCACGTAACAGCCTGTGAGCGCGGCCGCCTTGCGCCGTTGTGGGGCTTTGCCGCGTGGGATAGCATCCCATTGCCCTTTCCACCTACCGGCCGCCATCGCCCGCGCATGAAGCGAACCAGACCGGCCGGCGCCGACAGCCCCTCGGTGTCCGCCGTCCCTAGCGAGGAACATGCCGCGCTTGCCCTGCGCGAGGCCGCGGCCTTGCTGGCGCCCGTGGTGCGCTGGCTGCTGCGCAACGGCGTGTCGTACAACGCGCTGGCCAACCAGCTCAAGCCGGTGTTCGTGGACGCCGCGCGCGCCGAACTCGAACGCGGCGGCGTGCAGCCCACGGGGTCGGCGCTGAGCGTGCTGTCGGGCGTGCACCGCAAGGACGTGCGCACGATCACCGAGGCGCCGCGCGGTGCGGCGCCGGTGGCGCACCGCGGCGTGCCGCTGGCTTCGCAGGTGTTCACGCGCTGGATGACGGCGCGCCGCTACCGCACCCGCGACGGCGCGCCGCGCGCGCTGCCGCGCAGCGGCGCCGGCATCACCTTCGAGAGCCTGTCGCGCGAGTTGTCGCTGGACGTGCATCCACGCACGGTGATGGACGAACTCCTGCGCCTCGGCCTGGTCACGCTCGAGGACGACTTGCTGGTGCCGGCGAGCACCACTTTCGTGCCCAGCCGCCGGCTCGACGAGCTGACCGCGCTGTTTTCGGCCAACGCGGGCGATCACATCGCCGCCGCCGTTCACAACCTGACGCTCGATGCACCCCGTTACCTCGAGCAGAGCGTCTTCGCCGATGGTCTGGGCGCCGACTCGGTGGCAACGCTGCATGAACACGCCCGGGCGGCATGGAGCGACGCCTTCGCGATGATGGTCAAGCAAGCCCGCAAACACGTGGCGGCCGACGCCGATGTCCCCGACGCCGAGCGGCAACGCATGCGCTTCGGCGTCTACTTCTACAGTGAGCCGACGGCGCCAACGCCTCGGCCCGGCAAGCCGGCAGGCACGCCCGCGCCGCGTGTTCCGCGCCCGCGCGGCAGGAGAACCCCATGAGATCCAGGAGCCTGGCCGCGTGGGCGGCGGCGTGGTGTGCGGCGCTCGGCCTCGCCGTGATGCAGGGCTGCGGCGGTGGAGTCGGCTCGGGCGGCACCGGCATGAGCGAGGGCGTGGCGCAAGGCACGGTGAACGGCTTCGGCAGCGTGATCGTCGACGGCGATCGTTTCGACGACAGCCGTGTTCCCACGCTCGTGGAGAACGAACCCGGTGTGCTGACGCAGACCGAGACCCGCCTGGGCGAGCGGGTCGAACTGGAGTACGACACGTCGGGCGTGGCGCGCCGGCTGATGGTGCGATCAGCGCTGGTAGGCGCCGTGGAGGCGGTTGCCGCCCCCGTGGGCTTCACGGTGCTCGGGCAGCCGGTGGTGGTCAATGCCGATGCACGACGTGGGCCAGTCACCCAGTACGCCGGCGGCTACGCTGGCATCGGCTCCGTGCAGGCCGGGGAGGCGGTCGAAGTGCACGGCTTCGTCGTGCGCGGGGCCTCGGGCTTCTCGATCCAGGCCACGCGGGTGAAGAAGCGCGCGGCGCTGCCGGCTTACCTCAAGGTCACCGGGCTGGCCAGCGAAGTGGGCCCGGCGGAGTTTCGCCTGGGCGCGCTCGTCGTCGGCACGGCCACGGCCACGGTCCTGCCCGAGGGGCGGTCGCTCGTGGACGGGCAACTCGTCTCGGTGCTCGCCGCGGCGCAGACGCTGCAGCCGGCCCAGGGCGCCGCGCCGGCGCGGCTCCGCGCGGCGCAGGTCCGCATCCGCAGCCTGGGAGACGTGGGCAGCGAGGTTTACGTCAGCGGCGTGATCTCGGCGTTCGATCGGCTGAGCTTCAGCTTCGATCTCGACGGCACGCGCGTCAGCTACGCCGGCGCGCTGGTGTCGCCTTCCGGCAGCGTGCTGCTTGACGGCCTGTATGTCCAGGTGCGGGGCATGGTGACGGACGACGGCGTGATCCGCGCCACCGGGGTGAAGTTGCGCGACGGGCGCAACGAGGCCGAGGCCGAGCTCAAGGGCACCGTCGATGCCTACGACGCCGTCACGAAGCGCTTCGTCGTGCGCGGTGTGAGCGTCGACGCCAGCCGGGCCGAGATCGAGGAATGCCCGGGCGGCGCGCTCGCCGACGGCCTGTACGTCAGCGTCGAGGGTTCACTCGACGCCACCACGGTGATCGCGAAGTCAGTGCACTGCGAAGGCGAGACGGACCAAGCCACCGTCGAGCGCAAAGGCGTGGCCGAGTCCGTCGACGCGGCGGCGCAGGTCTTCATGCTGCGGCCCGACACGGGCACGCCTCTGACCGTGCGCTGGACGGCCAGCACCTATCTCAAGAACGTCACGGCGGACACGCTGGCCGGCCAGCGCGTCGAGGTCGAAGGCAAGCTGGTCGACGGCGTGTTGGTAGCGCAGAAGGTCAGCGTCGAGGGCGAGGACGAAGAAGGCGACGACTGAGCGCGAAGCGCGAAGAAGTGCCGGGAATCCGGGGGTTCTCTCGCGAGCGCCTTGACTGCCGGTGGTGATCTAATTCGGCGGACACCTCCGTCCTGCCGCATCGCACCGAGCACGCGCCGTCCATGCCCGTCGTTGCCGTCGTCAATCGCAAGGGTGGCAGCGGCAAGACCACGCTGGCCACGCACCTCGCCGCCTGGTTCGCCAACGGCGGGCATGCCGCGATGCTCGGCGATGTCGATTTCCAGGGCTCGGCGCAGGCCTGGCTCAGGCGCCGCGCGGGCCAGGAGGCCGTGCGCGGCAAGCCCATCGTCGGCTGGTCCGCCGACCCACGCAACGTCTTGCGGCCGCCGGCCGGCGTCACCCATGTGGTGCTCGACACACCCGGTGGGTTGCGCGGCCTGGACCTCGCCAAGGTGGTGATGACTGCCGACGCGATCCTCCTTCCGGTGTGCCATTCGGTGTTCGACCGCGACTCCGCGGCCGACTGCTACGCCGAACTCAAGGCGCTGCCGCGCGTGGCCAGCGGCCGCTGCAAGGTGGCCGCCGTGGGCATGCGGCTCGATGCACGCACGCGCGCCGAAGACGTGCTGCGCCAGTGGGCCGACGGCATCGGCCTGCCCTTTATCGGCGTGATTCGCGAGACGCAGGGCTACGTGCGCTGCGTGGAGCAGGGGCTGTCGTTATTCGACATGCCGCCGTCCAAGGTCCAATCGGACCTGGACCAGTGGAAACCCATCTTCGAATGGCTGGATCCGGTGCTCAAGCCGGTTCCGGCGACCGCCAGCGCCGCGGCGCCCGTGCAGCGGGTGATGCCGGCGCCAGCCCCGACGACAGTTCCCGCGCCCCGCCCGCCGCCCGTGTCTCGGCCGGCGGTGGTGGTGCAGGTCCCGGCCGACGTGCTGGAGGGCCCGCCTCGGCGCGAGGGGCTGGCGTCCTGGCTCGGCTCCTGGCTCGATCTGCTTCCGCTGCGCCGGTTGCGCCACCGCAACCTGTAGCCGGGGCGGCCGCGTTCAGCGCGGCGCGCCGTCCTTCGCGGTGAGCGTCAGCAGGATGTCCGCATACCAGGCGCAGTTCAGGCCGAGCGATTCGTCGGCCAGCAGGTCGCGATCGCCCATGTCCATGCGCGCCGAGTGCACGCCCAGCAGCTTCCAGGGCAGCTTCTGGCGATCGCCGGCGGTCGGGCTGCCCACGCGCAGCAGCACCGGCGAGCCGCTCGTGCCGCGGTGCGTGCGTGCGTCGGTGAGGAAGAAGCCCTGGCCCTGGAAACGCAGTCCGAACGACGAGGCGACGATCGCCTGGCGCACCACCGGCAGGTGATGCAGCGTGTCGTGGAAGCCCAGCGGAAAGCCCACCACCACCAGCGACATGCCGACCTCCACGGCCTCCAGGTCGGCCTGCAGGTGGCTGCTGTCGAAGGCGCGGTACACGGCATTGGCAGGCAGCGCAGCACGATCGAGTTCGATCACCGCCACGTCGATCTCGCCTTGCGAGTCGCTTCCCTGGCGCCACAGGCTGCGGCCGTCGCGGTACAGCGGAATCGACCAGCGAAGCGATTCGGTCAGGCGTTTCGCATCGGTGTGCAGTTCGATCTCGATGCGGTCGGGCAGGTGGCCCGTCGGCTCGTCGATCAGCACGTGGCGGCTGGTGACCAGGAACAAGCGCTCGTCGCGCGTGAAGAAGAAGCCGCTGGCGTGCGTCAGCGCGCCGCTGCCGAGAAAGGTCGACACCTGCGTGGCGGTGAAGAGCACGGCCTCGATCATCCGGGGGCATTGTGCCCTCGACGTCCTCGATGCCATCGAACAGCGTACGATGCGGCCGTGGATCTGCCTGAGACCGCTTCCTGAACTCGTGCCGTGCAACGCGCCCGCGTGCTGCACGATCGATCCCGTCAGTCGCCTTCTTGCGTGCTTCTGCGCTGCGCCGGCATGTGCCGCGCATCAACCGACGAAAGAGATCGACATGACGACACAAACAGGCATCGTGAAGTGGTTCGACGAGGGCAAGGGCTACGGTTTCATCACGCCCGATGACGGCGGCAAGGACCTGTTCGCCCACTTCCGCGAGATCAAGGGTGACGCCGGCTTCAAGACGCTGGTCGAGCGCCAGCACGTGCAGTTCGAGGTCACGCAGGGCCAGAAGGGCCCGCAGGCATCGAACATCCGATTGACCTCGGTCTAGGCGGGCACGCCATGTGGCTGCTGGTGCAGGTTGCCCGCGGGAGCAAGTACTTCGACCCCGACTCGCGGGTCGACAACCGCGTGCTCATCTGCGACGGCGGCGAATTGACGATCTCGGGGCGCTCGTCGGGTGACGGCGCCTACCGTTTCGAGGCGCGCCGCGGCACCGAGAACTTCTCGTTTGCCGACTTCAAGGGGCTGGCCGCCGGGGCTTCGCTGGTCGACGAGTTCAACGCGCTCGCGCAGCGGCTCGACGCCGTGGGCGCACCGTCCAAGGGCTGACTCCGCCGCGGCTGGCGCGGCTGCGCAGGGCGGTACAGAATGCAGCCATGCCGGGCGCGCCCCGGCCGCTGCAGGAGAAGGCCATGAAGAACCGACGCACCCTTGCCCTCATTGCCGTCGCCATTGCCGCGCTCGGCGCGACATCGGCGCAGGCACATGGCCGGCACGGCCGCGTTTGGGGCGGCGTGAGCATTGGCATCGGCGTGCCCTTCTACTACGGCCCGTACGGCGGGCCGTGGTATTCCCCCGCGCCGGTTTACGCCGTGCCGCCGCCGGTCGTCTATGCCGATCCGCCCGAACAGAGCGCGCCACCGGCGAAGGCGCTGCCTGAGCCGATCTTCTATCCGCGCAACGGCCAGAGTGCATCGCAGCTCGAGGCCGACCGTCAGGCCTGCAACCGCTGGGCCACCACGCAGCCCAGCGCGATGGCCGACGCCGGTGTCTTCCACCGGGCCACGCAGGCCTGCATGGACGCGCAGGGCTACACCTCACGCTGAGCGGATCCAAAAGAGAAGGGCCCCCGCGGGGGCCCTTCGAATGGATTCTCCGACTCAGTTCTCGAGCTGCAGTTCTTCCCAGGTCACGGTACCGGAGGAGAGCCGGCCGCGGGCCTTGATCAGCGTGTTGACCTTGGCTGCCGCGAAGAACGCGGCCCGCGAGATCTGCGCATCGCTCAGGTCCTGGTAGGACGACACGCTCGTCGTCGACACGGTGATGCCCAGCAGCGTCACGCTGGTCTCCGGCGTGACCGCCGAGGCCGGCGCCTGCAGTTCGATGCGGTTGTCCGCCGAACGCACTTCCAGCTGCGAGGCGCCCACCGAGCCATTGCTGCCGAGCTTGCCGCGGATGCGCAGGTGGTTGCCCACTGCGAGCGCGCCGATCGAGCCCACGTTCTTCAGCTCGGTGATCGAGGTCACGTTCACGGTGATGCCCGGCAGGCCGGTCAGCGTCAGGTTGCCCGTGCCGGCGTTGAAGGTGGCGATGTCGCCTTCGAGCCGGATCGCGTCGCGGAACGACACCTTGGTGGCCGTCAGCACGCCGCCGGAGATCGAGCCTTCGGCTTCGAGCTTGGTGCCCACCGCGATGTCGCCGAACACGCCGCCTTCGTAGCGGGTGGAGCCTGTCGTCGCGACGACCTGGTTGCCGATCGTGAAGCCGGACGCCGTCACCGCGGAGACGATGCCTTCGATCTCGGCCTGCGAAATGCTGGTGACCTTCAGTCCGGCCGGCTCGACCTTGCTCGCCGTCAGCGTGCCGCACACCGGAGCCGCACCGGAACAGGCGGTGCCCTTCACGTCGACCTGGAGGCCGTTCCACGAGCCGGCTGGCATGTCGCCGACGGTCGCGCCGGCATACTGCACGGTCAGTGTGCCGACCTGGAAGGTCTGCGCCGCGGTGTTCTGGTTCTTCACCACGCCCTTCACCGCGAACGGCGGGGTCGGGGCCGTCGTCTTCTTCTCGATGAAGCCGGCGGAGATGAGGCCGTCGCCCGCCACCAGGCCATAGACATTGACGCGGTCGCCCTGCACCGGCACGACGTTGTTGTCGAACTTCGTGAGGTTGTCGATCTGCACCGTCTGGCCCATCACGACCATCCGGTTTGCATCAATCACTTGCTCGACGAAGCCCTTGATCGACTCGTCAACGGTGATGGTGCTGGCCGTCGCGCCGGAAATGGAGCCGTCCACCTGCACCACCATGCCGACGCGCAGGTCGTTCTGGCTGCCGCCGCCGTTCGGGTTGTCGTCGGTCTTGAAGGTGGTGTTGCTGGTGCTGTACTCCACACCGTTGACCCACACGCTGCCGAACGCGGTGATGGTCCCGTAAGCCACGCCGGTACCGCCGATGCCGCCGCCGCCGGTGCCACCGATGCCGCCCGACGAGCCGCCGCCGCCGCATGCCGCGAGCACGAGGGCCGAGGCCCCCGCGAGCCAGGTCACGAGTTTCCTGATGTTCATGTCAATCTTCCTTCCTGTGAGCGGGAACCATCGGTTCCTCGAAGTAATAGATGCCCATGCCCACGCGCATCGCGGGCTGGGAGCTGTGGTCGGTCTTGTCGCTCTTCTCGTGTACGGCGAGCCAGCGATCAAATTTCTCGAGAAGTTCCTGCGCCTGCGCGGAACTCAGCTTGCGGAAGGCAGGCAGCTCCGAGGCGGGGTAGTCCGTGTACATGACCTTGCGCTGGAAACGCGGGTCGGTGTCGGCGTGCTGGAGGTTGTGGTCGATCGTCGAGATCAGGTCGGCCACGTCGCTGCCGAGGATGCCGAGTTTCTCGGTCTCCCCGCTGCGCGGCACGTAGCCCGACGTGACCAGCTCGAGCTTCTGGTCGTCGCGCTGGCGCACCGAGCCGACGCGCAGCAATTCGTCCAGCACCGCCCGCGCGGGCATGTCGCCGCTGTAGCGGCGCACCAGCACGGCAAAGCTCTGCGAACCCTCGAGCGGGTCCAGCGCCAGTGGCGTGCCCTTGTCGTCGTGGAACTCGGCGTCCCGAGCCCAGCCGGTCAGAACGCGTGCGGCGCGGTTGTAGCCCTCGTCGCTGGCGGCCCGCTCGGGCGCCGTGTCGGCGACCAGGCGCTGCACGTCCTTGCGGGTCAATCCGGTGAGGATGGACGCGCGGGACAGCGTAGGCTTCTTGCCGGGGATGCCGAAGTCGTCCAGCGCCACCTGCACGTAGGTGTGCTTGGCCAGCTCCTCGAAGGCGGCGAACGGCACGTGGTGGCGCAGCAGCAGTCGGCACAGGGGCCTCAGCAGCTTGAGCACCGCGGCGTTCACGGCGATGTGGATTCGGTTTTCGGCGTCCATGTTTGGGATTATTTTCCCAAGTTGTGGGGTCGTCAAGCTTTTTCTCTCAACAGATTCGCATCAGCGTGTTTCGCGGAAGTCGGTCGGCATGGCCATCGCCAGGCCGTGCTTGTCGATGCGGTAGCGCAGGGTGTCGCGGCTGATGCCCAGGTCGCGCGCGGCGCGGCTGACGTTCCAGCCACTGCGCTCCAGCGCCTGCACGAGCGCGTCGCGCTCCATGGCGGGCAATGTGCGCGCCGACGCTGCGTCAGGGGTCGCCGGCATCTCGGCCATCCCGCTGCGCGGCTCCTCGCGCAGGCCGAGGTCGTCGACACCCAGCGTCTGCCCGTGGCACAGCAGCACGGCCTGCTCGAGCAGGTTGCGCAGTTCGCGCACGTTGCCCGGCCAGGCATGCCTCATGAGGGCGTGCTCGGCATCCGCGCTGAAGGACGGTGTGGCCCTTCCATAGCGAGCAGCGTGGTGGGCCACGAAGCTGCGAGCGAGCAGGAGCACGTCGGCGCCGCGCTCGCGCAGCGGCGGCAACTCGAGCTGCACGACGCGCAGGCGGAAGTAGAGGTCGGCGCGGAAGCGCCCTTCGCGCACCAACTGGTCCAGCGGCCGGTGCGTGGCCGCGACGATGCGCACGTTGACGCGCTGCTCGCGCACGCTGCCCAGGCGCCGCACCGTGCGCTCCTCCAGCAACTTGAGCAGCTTGGCTTGCAGCGACTGCTCCATGTCGCCGATCTCGTCGAGGAACAGCGTGCCGCCTTCGGCCGTCTCGACCAGGCCGAGCTTGCGCTCGCGCGCGTCGGTGAAGGCGCCACGCTCGTGGCCGAAGAGCTCCGACTCGAGCAGCTGCGCCGGCAGCGCCGCGCAGTTGAGCTCGACGAAGGGCTTGTCGCGACGCGGGCCGTTGAAATGCAGCGCGCGCGCGACGAGTTCCTTGCCGGTGCCGGTCTCGCCGCGCAGCAGCACCGCCGGCGCCTCCGTGTCCTGCAGGTTCGCCTCGGCCTGCAACAGCTGGCGCAGCAGCGCGTGGAGCTTGCGCATGCCGGGCGACTCGCCCTGCAGGGTGCTGAGGTCGGCGCCTTCGCCGTCGCGCCGCCGGTAATAGGCCAGTGCGCTGTCCTTGCGGCTTTCGGAGGTCGCGCGCTCGAGCAGCATGCCGAGCTTGGACAGTGCCACCGGCTTGGTGAGGAAGTCCAGCGCGCCGGCCTTCATCGCGTCCACCGCCATTTCGACGTTGGCGTGGCCGGTGACCATGATCACCTGCGTCGCCGGGCTGTGCGCGCGGATGCGCTCCAGCGCCTGCAGGCCGTCCATGCCGGGCAGGTTGAAGTCGAGCACCACCGCGTCGGGCGCGAAGCTGTCCAGCCTCGCCAGGCCTTCCTCGGCCGAGCCGGCGCATTCCACCTCGTAGTCGTTGCGCTCGAGGTAGGTGCGCATGTTCTTCGCGAGGATCGCTTCGTCCTCGATGATCAGGATGGCGCCGTTCATGGATCGGTTCCCGGTTCAGGTGGATGAGGCCAGGCGCAGGCTGATCGAGACGACCGTGCCCTTGCCCTCTTCGCTGGCGATGTGCAGCCGGCCGCCGTGCCGCTCGAGCACGCGACGGGCCAGCGCCAGGCCCACGCCCATGCCGTTGGCCTTGGTGGTGAAGAAGGGGCTGCCGGCCTGCGCGCGCTGCGTGCGGCTCATGCCATGCCCGTTGTCCTGCACGCGCAGCGTGAGAAGCCGCCGGCGCTCGTCGGGCGCGGCGCTGACCGTGATGCGGCCGCCGTCCTGCACCGCGTCCAGCGCGTTGGCCAGCACGCTGCGCAGCACCTGGCCAACAAACAGCGCATCGCCGCGGACAGCGGGCAGGTCGTCGGCCAGCTCGGCGCGCGCGCGCACATGCCGGCGCTCCAGCTCGCGGCCGAATTCCTGCAGGCAGCTCTGCACCAGCGGGGCCACCGACAGCGGCTGCGACGCGCCCTCGTTCGAGCGGGTGTAGGACAGCAGCTCGCGCAGCCAGGCACCCAGGCGGTCGGCCTGCTCGACGATGTCCTGGGCCGCCTCCTGCGTGGCGCGGGCGTCGCCGGCACGCGGCGGGCCGCTGGCGCTGTCGACGATCAGCTCGGCCGAACTGCGCATGGCCGCCAGCGGGTTGCGGATGCCGTGCGCCACCACCGAACTCATCTCGCCGACGACCGCGAAGGTCTCGTTCTCGACCAGCTGGCGCTGCTGCGCCTGGATCAGGCCGTCGGCGCGCCGCACCAGACCGAACAGCGCCGCGAACAGCAGCAGGCCGAAACCGATCGCACCCAGCGCGATGAAGTGGCGCAGCTGCGCGAGCAGGTGCATCAGACCGCGAGGGTTCTTGTAGAACTCGATCGCACCGATCACCCGGCCGGTGCGCGACTCCGTCACCGGCACGTAGATCTCGACGAACAGGTCGTCGGGCTGAGTCAAGGCCTCGTACTCGCTCTTGCCGTTGACGCGCTCCTGCTGCGTCTTCTTCTCGACCACCACCGCCCCGCGAAGAGCGAAATCGAGCTCCTCGTTCGGGCCGAACTGGCGCCCGATCAGCGTCCGGTCGCTGGACCACAGCACGCGGCGCTGCAGGTCGTACAGGTTGGCGCGCAGCATGTCGGGCATGCGTGCGAGGTGCTGGAAGGCCTCCTCGACGTCGGCCGACGGCGCTTCCTTCGGATTGGCGACGTAGTCCTGCATTGCCGTCTCGACCAGCATCAGGCTGTGCACGAAGTCGCGGGTCAGCGTGCCTTCCTGCAAGAGCATGCGCTGGGTAACGAACCAGCTCAGCAGCCAGACGCTGGCCACCGCGATCACCGTGATCGCGGCCATCGAGACGACGCCGAACCAGCGTGTCAGGCCGAAGCCTCCTGCACTGCCGCCGTTGGGGGTGGAGTGGGTCACATGACCCCCAATCCCTGGGGCATTTGCCCCACCCTGATTGCCCGTGACGGCGCCCATCCGGGTTCGATCAACGGTAAATCAACAGCTTGCGCGTGCATGGCGGGTTGGCCTGGTTCTTGTTAGTACTTGGGACAATTTTCCCAAATCCAACCGAAACCTGCAAGAGGCCCCCCGTGAAGCGAATCCTCGTCTACTCGCACGACACCTTCGGCCTGGGCAACATCCGCCGCATGCTGGAGGTGGCGCGCCACTTGGTGCAGTCGTCCAGCGAGGTGTCGGTGCTGGTGATCACAGGCTCGCCGATGCTGCATGCGTTCCGCATCCCGGACCGAATCGACTACGTCAAGCTGCCCTGCCTGTCGCGCAACGTCGACGGCCGCTACGGCGCGCGCACCCTGCCGATCTCGCTCGAACAGACGGTTCGGCTGCGCGCCAACCTGATCCGATCGGCGATCGCCGACTTCGAACCCGACCTGATCCTGGTCGACAAGAAGCCCTTCGGCGTGGAAGACGAGCTGGCCGGCGCGCTGGAGGCGATGTCCGCGTCGGCGAAGCGTCCGAAGCTCGTGCTGCTGCTGCGCGACATCCTCGACAGCGCCGAGTCGACCACCCGGGTGTGGCGCAAGAACGGCTACTTCGAGGCGATCAGCGCCTACTACGATCAGGTGCTGGTGGTCGGCTGCCCCGAGGTCTACGACCTGCGCCGCGAGTACGACTTTCCGCCCTTCGCCGCCGCCAAGGTGCGCTTTTGCGGCTACATCGCCCGCGAAGCCGGTCGCCAGCCGCGCGACGTGGTCCGCCGCACGCTCGGCGTCGCCGCGAACGAGCCGCTGCTGCTGGTCACGCCCGGCGGCGGCGAGGACGGCCACGAGCTCGTCTCCAACGTGATGCGCGCGCTGAACGCCATGCCCGCGCCGCAGCGGCCGCGCACCCACATCGTCTGCGGCCCGGAGATGAGCGAGGCCCGGCGCGCCGCCGTGCACGAGGCGGCGCGGGCGCTCGCCAACGCCAGCGTGCAGGACTTCTGCGACGACATGATGTCGCTGATGTCGGCCGCCGACGTGGTGGTCGCCATGGGTGGCTACAACACCGTGTGCGAGCTGCTCACGCTGCGCAAGCGCGCGCTCATCGTGCCGCGCGTCAAGCCGGGCGTCGAGCAGAGCATCCGCGCCGAACGCATGGCAGCGCTGGGCTTCCTGCACATGCTGCATCCCGACCTGCTGAGCCCGACCACGATGCTGGCGGCGCTGCAGTCCGAGCTCGCCGCCTGGCGCGCTCACCAGCAGCCCGTGGCGCTGCGCCGCCTGGACGGCCTGGCGCATGTCAGCGCGGCGCTGTTCGAGGCGATGGGTCACCGCCCGGTGGCGCCCCGCCCTGCCGGCGAAGCCGAAACACAACGCCGGCCGCGCCGCAATCTCCATGCGCCGGACGGCGCCTTCGGAGTCCACGCATGAAGATCACGCCCACGCGCACGGCGCAGTACGTGCCGCTGACCATCGGCCTGCACTGGCTGATGCTGTTCCTCTTCGTGGCCGTGTACGCCTGCATCGAGCTGCGCGTGCTGATCGCCAAGGGCACCGACATCCGCGATGGCCTCAAGGCCGCTCACTTCATGCTCGGGCTGCTGGTGCTCGCGATGGCCGGCCTGCGCATCGCCGTGCGGCTGCGCCACCGCGCGCCGCCGATCGAACCCATGCCGCCACGCTGGCAGAACCGCGCCGCGCGTGGGATGCACCTGCTGCTGTACGTCTGGATGCTGTGCATGCCGCTGGCCGGCTGGCTGCTGCTCAGTGCGGAGGGCAAGCCGATCCCATTCTTCGGGCTGGAGATGCCCGCACTGATGGCCAAGGACAAGGCCACGGCCTCGGTGATCAAGGAATGGCACGAGTTCGCCGGCCGCGCGGGCTACGCGCTGATCGGGCTGCACGCCGTCGTGGCGCTGCTGCACCACTTCGTCAAACACGACAACACGCTGGCGCGCATGCTGCCACGCCGCGCAGGGAGCGCCGCATGAGCGCCGACACGACTCCGGCCGTGCGTCCGATCGGCCTGCTGGTGAAGATGTTCCCCAAGCTGTCCGAGACCTTCGTGCTCGAGGAGGTCCTGGGCCTGGAGCGCCTGGGTGTGCCGCTGCGTCTGTACACGCTGGCCGCGCCCTCCGACGACGTGGCGCACCCGGTGGTCGCACAGGTCAAGGCGCCGGTGGTGCAGGTGCCGGCCTCGCTGCGTGCCGATGCTGGAAAGCTGGCCTGGCGCCACCTGCGCCTGCTCGCCCAGGCCCCCTGGCGCTACGTCGCGGCGCTGCGTGCCGCCGCCGCCCGCGGCCGCCAGGGCCTGCGCGACTTCGCGCGCGCCGGCTGGCTGGCCGGGCAGCTGCAGGACGACGGCGTCGCGCACCTGCACACGCACTTCATCTCGTCGCCGGCCGACGTGGCTGAGCTGGTGTCGGCGATGAGCGGCGTGCCGTTCTCGATCTCGGCCCATGCCAAGGACATCTACCTGTCGCGCTCGACCGACCTGCGCCGCAAGATGAACGCGGCGCGTTTCACCGTCACCTGCACCGAGTTCAACTGTCGGACGCTGCGCCGCGCCGCGCCGCAGGCCAGCGTGCACCGCATGTACCACGGCATCGACGCCGGCGTGTTCCATCCGTCGCGGCGCGCCGTGCCCTCGCTGGTGCCGTTGCTGCTCAGCGTCGGCCGGCTGCGCGAGAAGAAGGGCCTGGACACGCTGATCGAGGCCTGCCGCCTGCTTAACGGCCGCGGCGTGCCGTTCCGCTGCGAGATCGTCGGCTACGGAGAGGAGCAGCAGCGCCTGGCCGCGCTGATCGAGGCGCACCGCCTGGGCGACCAGGTGCAGCTCATCGGCAAGCTCACGCGCGAGCAGGTCATCGAGCGCTACGCGCGCGCCGCCGTGTACGTGCAGCCCAGCCGCGTGGCCGCCGACGGCGACCGCGACGGCATCCCCAACGTGCTGCTGGAGGCCATGGCGATGGGCGTGCCGGTGGTGGCCACCCGCATCTCCGGCATTCCCGAGGTCGTGCAGCACCACCACAACGGCCTGCTCGTCGCGGCGGAAGACCCGGCGGCGATGGCCGATGCCGTGCAACTGCTGATCGATGCGCCGGCACTCGGTGCGCAGCTCGGCCGCGAGGCGCGCCGCACGGTGACGACGAACTTCGACAACGACCACAACCTGCGTGTCGTGCTCGGCCTGCTCGAGGCCGGCCATGTGCACGACGAGGCGCCCTGTGCGCTCGCCTGAGGAACCCGACATGACCGCCGACCGCATCGCCTACGTGATGAACGGCTTTCCGCGCCTGTCGGAGACCTTCATCACACACGAGATCCACCAGCTCGAACGCCTGGGCATGGCGCTGCGCCTGTACTCCGTCAAGCGCGAGAACGAGCCTCACGTGCACCCGGTGGTGGCGGCGATCCGCGCGCCGCTGACCTACCTGCCGCGCGCCAGCTCGCTCACCGGCTCGAACCTGATGGGCTGGCTGGCCGGCAACCTGCCCGCCTTCGGCCGCGCGCACCTGCGCGTGGCACTGCGCCACCCGCTGCGCTGGGCCGGCACACTGGGCACGGCACTGCAGCTCGCCTGGGCGCACCGCGGCCGCGACGCGCAGGGCCGGCTGCGCCTGCGCAAGGTGTTCATCAAGGAGTTCCTGCAGGCCGGCGAAATCGCCGCCGACGTGATGAAGCAGGGTGATGTCGGCCACCTGCACGGGCACTTTTGCCACGGGGTGGCCACCATCACCTGGCTGGCCGCGCGCATGAGCGCGCGCAGCTACAGCTTCACGGCGCATGCCAAGGACATCTACCAGGCAGAGCTCAACCCTGGCGACCTGCTCGAGCGCAAGATGCACGGCGCACGCTTTGTCGCCACCTGCACCTGCGCCAACGAGCAGGTGCTGCGCGCACGCCACCCGCGGCCCGACGAGGTGCACGCGATCTACCACGGCCTGGACACGGATTGGTTCAAGCCGGCGGCCGGCACCGAGCCGCAGCCGCGCCCGCTGATCCTGTCGGTGGGCCGACTTGTCGAGAAGAAGGGCTTCGACCAGCTCGTCGAGGCCTGCGCGCGGTTGCGCGACGCCGGCCTCGACTTCGAGTGCCTGATCGTCGGCGAGAGCGGCAGCGCCAGCGTCGCCATCGCCGCGCTGATCGAGGCGCGCGGCCTCGCCGACCGCGTGCGCCTGCACGGCCCGGTGACGCAGGCCGAGTTGCGCGGCATCTACGCGCGCGCCAGCCTGTTCGCGCTGCCCTGCCAGGTGATGGAAGACGGCGACCGCGACGGCTTCCCCAACGTGCTGGCCGAGTCGATGGCGATGGGCGTGCCGGTGGTCAGCACGGCGATCTCCGGCATTCCGGAGATGATCGACGACGGCGTGCACGGCCTGCTCGTCGAGCCGCGCGACCCGGCCGGACTGGCGCAGGCGCTGCGCCGCGTGATCACCGACCCCGCGCTGCAGCGCCGCCTGGCGCTGGCGGGGCGCGAACGCATCTGCGAGCGCTTCGATTCGCGCCGCACCACCGTCGCGCTGCGCGATCTGTTCGTCGCACAACTGCAGCGTGCGCAGCGTGAAGCCCCGGCGTTGCGAGCCCAGCGGGTGGCGCCGTGAGCAGCGTGCTCGACATCGTGCAGGCGCCTGCGGCCGTGGCCGGCGATGCGCTCTTCCTCGCGCCCTGGCGCGCGCTGGACGATGCGGCGCTGCTTGCCCACTACCGCAGCGAGCGCGGCGTGTGCTTCGAGCCCGTGGTCGACCCCGAGGAAGTGCGCCCCGAGCGCATCGCCGCGCTGATGCAGGGCCGCTTCGAGTTCAACGGCGAGACGCACACGCTGGCCGAGCCGATCGAGTGGCTCGTCAATCCGAGTGCCGACGTCGAGTGGCACATCCTGCTGCACAAGTTCTACTACGCGCCGGGCCTGGCGATGGCCTGGCAGCGCAGCGGCGACAGGGCGCACGTGCAGCGCTGGGCCGGGCTGATCGACGGCTGGATGCGCAGCGTGCCGCCGGGCTTCATCGCCGCCGACGTCACGGGCCGGCGCGTGCAGAACTGGATCTACAGCCTGCACGGCTTCGTGATGCACGACCGCGGTGGGGCCGCGCAGGTCGACGCCGCGTTCTTCCGCCGCCTGCTGCGCTCGCTGCACGAGCAGGTCGAGTTTCTCTGCGACCACCTCACGCCCAAGCGCAACCACCGCACGCTGGAGCTGCTGGCGATCTTCCTCGCCGGCGTGGTGTTCCCGGAGTTCGAGCGCGCCGCGCACTGGCGCGAGTTCGCCCTGCGCGAGACGCTGGTCAACCTGCACGCCGACCTGCTGCCCGACGGCGTGCACTGCGAGCTGTCGACCGACTACCACCACCTGGCGCTGCGCAACTGGTTGCAGGTGCGCCAGCTCGCTGCGCAGAACGGCGTGGCCGTGCCGGGCGGCATGGATGCGGCGCTGCAGCGTGCGCTGGAGTTCGGCATGCACGTGCACCAGCCGCACGGGGGCATGCCCAGCTTCTCGGACGGCGACGCGCGGGGCTTCGGCCCGCTGCTGCTGCAGGGCGCGCGGCTGTACGGCCGCGAGGGCCTGTTCTTCGTCGCCACCCAGGGCGCGCAGGGCCTCATGCCGGCGCGGCGCAACGCCCACTTCGGCGCCAGCGGCTATCACGTGCTGCGCAGCGGATGGACACGCGAGGCGCAGCACCTGGTGTTTGACTGCGGCCCGCTGGGCGAGGGCAACCACGGCCACTTCGACGCGCTGTCCTTCGAGCTGGCGGCCCACGGGCGAGCGCTCGTCGTCGACCCTGGCCGCTACACCTACAGCGAGGCCGGCGAGACCAACTGGCGG
Source organism: Rhizobacter sp. AJA081-3 (assembly GCF_017795745.1). Classification (GTDB taxonomy): domain Bacteria; phylum Pseudomonadota; class Gammaproteobacteria; order Burkholderiales; family Burkholderiaceae_C; genus Piscinibacter. The sequence continues at coordinate 5,301,307 of NZ_CP059067.1, forward strand.
GTGCACTTCCGCAGCACGGCGGCGCACAACACGGTGTGCGTCGACGGCCGTTCGCAGACGCGCTACGAGCCCAAGGCGATCAAGGAGGCCTCGCGCCACGCGCCCGGCTCGGTGCGCCACAAGATCGCCGGCCCGGCGCCCGACTGCACGCTGATCGAGTGCATCGACGGCGCGCAGCTCGACCTGCTGCACGGCCGCTGCGCCAGCCACGCCTACGACGCGGTGCACGAGCGCTGCATCGTCTTCGTCGACCGCCGCTACTGGATCGTCGCCGACACGCTGCGCGCACCCGGCGTCCACGACTACGCGCTCAAGTTCCAGCTCGGCGCCGCGGCGCAGGGGCACACGCGGCTCGCCGACGACGGGCTGCTGGCGAGCCCGGGCCTGCTGGTCGCGCAGGCGGTGCGCGCCGATCAGCGCCGAGAGCTCGCGGACTCGTGGGTCTCGGCGCTCTATGGCCACAAGCAGGCCGCTCCCGCGCTGGTCACGCAGGCGCAGGGCGCCGCGGCCGACTTCGACACGGTGCTGCTGCCGTTCCAGGGCGAAGCGCCGACGCTGAAGCTCGACGAGCGCCCGGTTCTGGGCGACGAGGGCCAGGTGGCGAGCGCGCTGCACATCGTGCTGTCGATCGACGGCGACGAATGGCACGACGGCTGGTTCCACGCCCGTGGCGTGGAGGCGAACTCATGGGCCCTCGGCGGGCTGAGTTTCCAGGGCCGCTGGCTGCACTGGCGCTGCTCGGCCGACGGCCGCATCGTGCGCGCCGTCTCGCACGCCGGCGCCACGCTGCGCGGCCCTGCGGGCTCGGTCCGGCTGCTCATCGAGGAGTCCGCGTGAGCTCCGACGGCGGCCTGCCCGACGACCCGGCGCTGCCGCAACTGCGCAGCGCGCTGGACGGGTCCGTGATGGCGGCGCACTTCGCCGACGTGCTGCGCGGACACGGGGCCATCGTCGAGGCCTGCACCGTCGAGCGAGTCAAGTACCGGCCGCGACGCAACTGCACGCTGTCGTACCGGCTGCAGCTGCGTGACGAGGCCAGTGGCCGCCGCCACGAGCAGCGCGTCGCCGCGCGGCTGTGCAGCGCCGACGAGATCGGCCCGCGCCACGCACGCGCCGACGCCGCGGCCGATTGGGTGCCCTCGCCAGCCGGCCCGGCGATGAGCCGCCTTCCCAGGCTGGACATGCTCACCTGGTGGTGGCCGAACGACCCCAAGCTGATGGCGCCGGCCGTGCTGGCCGAAGCGCGCAGCCTGCGCGAGCAGTGGCTGCCGCCGGTGCTGTCGGTGCTCGCCACCGACGCGGCGGTGCTGACAGGCCACGAGCTCGAGGTGGTGCAGTACGTGCCCGAGCACCGCCTCACCGCACGCGTCGACCTGCACTGGCAGCTGGGCGGGCGGACGCAGTCGCAGGCCGTCTATGCCAAGTCCAGCCGCGAGCCGGACGGCGCCAGCGCCCATGCCATCCTGCGCACGCTGCAGTCGTCGGCGGCGTGGCAGGCCGGCCGGCTGAACACGCCACGCGCGCTGCTCTGGCAGCCGCAGGCGCAGCTGCACTGGCAGCAGGGCGTGGGCGGCCGGGCGCTGCTCGACCTGCCGCCCGCACAAGCCGCGGCGCTCGCGCCGTCGCTCGGCGCGCAGCTCGCCGCGCTGCATGGCATCCCGGTGGCACTGACCCGCTCGATCACCCCCGATGCGATGCGCACCCGGCTGGCCGAGGTGCAGGCCCTGCTCGCCGACGCGCTGCCGCAGGCGCAGGCCGACCTGGCGCGCGCCGTGCGCCGCCTGGCGCGGGGCATGCACTGGGTGCAGGGCCAGCCGCTGGCCACGCTGCACGGCGACCTGCATCCGCGCAACGTGCTGGCCGATGGCCGCCATCTGTCGCTGATCGACCTCGATGGCCTGCGCCGCGGCCCGGCGCTGCTCGAACTGGGCAGCTGGTGGGCCGACGGCATCTACCGCGCCGTGCTCGAAGGCGACGCACCGCTGCGTGATGCGCCCGCCTGGCAGGGGCTGCTGGCCGGTTATGCGCAGGGCGGCGGTACGCCGCCGGCCTCGTCCGCGCTGGCCTGGTCGGCGGCGTGGAACCTGCTCACGCAGCGTGCCTGGCGTTGCGTGGTGAACCTCAAGCCCGGGCGCTTCGCGATCGCGCCGCGCCTGGTCGCGCTGGCCGCCGAGCTGGCCGACGCTGCGTTGCCGGAGGCCGCATGAGCGAAGCCTCGCCGGGCATCGACACCTGCCTCGACCCCGTCGCCATGCGCGACCTGCTGCAGGCCTGGCTGCCGGGCGGCCACGCCATTGCGCAGGTGCGCATCGGCAAGGTGCGCCGCAGCGCCTCGCGGCACCGCCACCCGAACCCGCTGACGCTGGTCTACGAGACCGAGCTGCACACCGGCGGCTCGCGCCGCTACTACGCCAAGGTCTACCGCCAGGGCGCCAGCCTGCAGGCCCTGCACGGCAGCGCCGCGCTGCCGGTGCCGCCGCTGGACATGCTGCTGTGGGCCTGGCCGGCCGACCCGGCGCTGCCGCAATTGCCGGAGCTGCTCGACGGCCGCCGTGCGCTCGCCTGGCTCGACACCTCGAACGCCGATGCGCCGGCGGCCGAGGTCGAGCTGCTCGGCTACGAGCCCGAGCAGCGCGCCACGCTGCGCTACACGCTGGGCGATCGGGTGGTCTACGCCAAGACCTTCAGCGACGACCGCGGCGCGCGCATCCACGAGCGCTTCGAGCACTTCTGGTCGCTGGCGCAGCAGGATGGCGACGCGCCGAGGGTGGCGCAGCCACTGGGCTGGCAGGCCCGCACGCGCAGCGTCTGGCAGGGCCGCGCGCCGGGCGAGCCGCTCGTGCAGGTGCTCGGCAGCGTGCTCCCGCGCCGCCTGCCGGTGCGGCTGGCGCGGGCCATGGCGGTGCTGCATGCGCAGTCGCTGCCGACCGACGCGGTGCACGACCAGGCGCACTGGCTGCGCGAGGTGCGCCGCCGCGGGCAGAAGATCTCGCGGGCGCTGCCGGCGCTGGGCGGGCGCGTCGCGGCACTCGCCGACGCGATCGAGCGTGCCGCCTTCACGCTGCCGCTGCCGGTGAGCGGGCTGATCCACGGCGACTTCCACGCCGGGCAGGTGGGTGTGCAGATGGACGACGCACAGCGCATCGTCTTCCACGATTTCGACGAGTTCGCCCTGGGCGACCCGATGGAAGACCTCGCCGCCTTCGTCACGCGGCTGCCCGCCGACCGCGCGCCGGCCGAGGTCGGTGCGCTGGTCATCGCCGCCTACGCGCAGGAGGCGCCGGAGCGTTTCGGTCGCCGCCGGCTGCAGTGGCACCTGGCCGTGCAGATGCTGCTGCAGGCCAGCCGTGCCTTCGTGTTCCAGATCGACGGCTGGCGCGACGAACTCGAGCGTCGCCTCGCCCGTGCCGAGGCGCTGTGTGCGCCCGGCTTCCAGGAGACCCAATCATGAGTTCCCCTGCCCGCCCCGGCTCGCGGCTGCGCGCCCTGGTGCGCGAGTGCCTGGCCGAGCAGCGCCTGGCCATCGTGCTGGCCACGCTGGCCCTGGCCGGCGTCGTGCTGGCCGACGTGCTGGCGCCCTGGCCGCTGAAGATCATCTTCGACCACATCCTGCTCGCCCGGCCGCTGCCGGCCACGCTGGCCTGGCTGCAGCCGCTGCTCGCGCTGGGCACCTGGCCGGCGCTGTTGGCCTCGGCCGGCGCCATCGCCGCGATCGCGCTGGTGGCCGGTGCGCTGTCGTACCTGCAGCTGTACACGAGCGCGAAGCTGGGCCACCGCATCACCTGGCGGCTGCGCGTCGAGCTGTTCGCGCAGCTGCAGCGCCTGTCGCTGGCCTTCCACCGCGACAGCCGCAGCGGCGAGCTCATCACCAAGGTGGCGGGCGACACCAACCTGCTGCGCGACATGTTCTCCGACTGGGCGCTCACGCTCGGCCGCCACGCGCTCACGCTGGTGGCGATGCTGGCGGTGATGTTCATGCTGAACTGGCAGCTCGCTCTGGTGGTGGCCACCACGCTGCCTCCGCTGCTGGGCGTGATCTTCTGGCTCAACCGGCGCGTCAAGGCCACCGTGCGCGAGCAGCGCCGCCACGAGGGCCGCATGACGTCGAGGCTCAACGAGGTGCTCAGCTCGATCGCGCTGGTGCAGGCCTTCGGCCGCCAGGGCTTCGAGGAGGACCGCTTCCGCAGCGAGATCGAGGCCAACTACGACAGCGGCATGCGCAGCACGCGCAGCGCTGGCGCCATCGTCAAGGCGATCGCCGTGGTCAGCGCCGCGGGCACCGCGCTGACCGTGCTGCTCGGGGCGCGCGAGGTGCTCGCCGGGCGGCTCACGCCGGGTGAGCTGCTGGTGTTCGTGACCTACGTGACCAGCCTGTACAAGCCGGTGCGCGACCTCGGCCGCCTGGCCACGAAGTTCTCGCGCGCCGGCGTCAGCGCACAGCGCGTGGCCGAGATCCTCGACCTCGAGCCCGACATCGCCGACGCGCCCGACGCGCTGGAGCTCGCGCGCCCGTCCGGCGAGATCGTGTTCGAGAACGTCAGCTTCGGCTACGCCGGCAGCCGGCCGGTGATCGAGAGCCTGAGCCTGCGCATCGCGGCAGGCGAGCGCGTCGCGCTGGTGGGCGCCTCGGGGGCAGGCAAGTCCACGCTGGTGAACCTGCTGCTGCGCCTGTACGAGCCCAGCGCGGGCCGCATCCTGATCGACGGCATCGACATCCGCCGCTACACCCGTGCCAGCCTGCGCCGCGAGATCGGCATCGTGCTGCAGGACAACATGCTGTTCGGCGTGTCGGTGCGCGAGAACATCGCCTACGGCCGCCCCGACGCGCCGCTCGAAGCCATCGAGGCGGCGGCCCGCGCCGCACGGGCGCACGAGTTCATCGTCGACCTGCCGCAGGGCTACGACACCGAACTCGGCGAGCGCGGCGCCACGCTGTCCGGCGGCCAGCGCCAGCGCCTGTGCCTGGCCCGCGCGCTGGTCAAGGAGCCGGCCATCCTGGCGATGGACGAGCCCACCGCGTCGATCGATCCGGTCTCGGCGCAGCTGATCCACGAGGCGGTGGCGCGGGTGCACCGCGGCCGCACGCTGATCGTCATCGCCCACGACCTGGCCGACATGGCCGCCTACGACCGCGTGCTCGTGCTCAAGGGCGGCCGCGTCGTCGAGCAGGGCACGCACGAAGCGCTGCTGCGCGAGCGTGGCGCCTACCTGGCCCTGGTGGAGCGCCGCCATGCGTGACTCGAACCTGCCGACCCTGCTGTTCTACTGCCAGCATTCGCTGGGCATCGGCCACCTGACACGCAGCTTCGCGCTGGCGCAGGCGCTGTCGCAGCACTTTCGCGTCGTCTTCCTCAACGGCGGGCGTCTGCCGCCGGGCGTGCCGGTGCCGGCGGCCATCGAGCGCATCGACCTGCCGCCGCTGGGCATGGACGACGGCCACACCGTGGTCAGCCGCGACGGCAAGCTCGACGTGGCGCGGGCGCAGGCCGAGCGGCGCCGGCTCATCGACGATGCGGTTCGCCGCACACGGCCGGCAGTGCTGCTGGTCGAGCTGTTCCCCTTCGGCCGCAAGAAATTCGCCGGCGAGATCCTGCCGATGATCCGCGCTGCGCGGCAGCGCAGCGGCGGCGCCGCGCTGGTGGCCTGCAGCCTGCGCGACATCCTCGTCGATGCGCGGCCCGACCAGCAGCACCACGACGACCGCGCGCGCTGGCTGACCGATCGCTACTTCGACGCCGTCGTCGTGCATTCGGACGCGGCCTTCGCACGGCTGCAGGACAGCTTCCATCCGGCGCGGCCGATGCGCACGCCGGTGTTCCACAGCGGCTACGTGATCCCGGCGCGCGAACGTGCGGCGACCGTGCCGCGCGGCGAGCACCTGCTGGTCTCGGCCGGCGGCGGCATCGTCGGCGACACGCTGTTCCGAACCGCGCTGGCCGCGCGAGAGTTGCTGGCGCGGCCGCTGCCGCTGCGCATCGTCGCCGGGCCCTTCCTGCCCGAGCCGCAATGGCTGGCGCTGCAGGCCCAGGTGGCCGGCGTGCCCGGCGTGGAGCTGGTGCGGCATGTGCCCGACATGGTCGCCGAGATGCGCCGCGCCCGCGCCTCGATCAGCCAGTGCGGCTACAACACCGCGCTCGATCTCGTGGTGGCCGGTGTGCCGGCGCTGGTCGTGCCCTACGAAACCGTCACCGAGAACGAGCAGCGCGGCCGCGCCGAGAAGCTCGCCGGGCTCGGCGCGATGCTGTGCCTGCCGGCGGGCGAGTTGCAGCCGCAGCCCCTGGCCCGTGCGATCGAGCGGCTGCTCGCCTTCACGCCGCAGCCGGCCGCGCTCGCCCTGGACGGCGCGCAGCGCAGCGCCGCCTGGCTGGCCGAACGCCTGCAGTCGCGGCACACCGCCCAGGAGGCCGCATGCGCGACGAACTGAGCCCGGTGATCGAGGTGCTCGACACGCTGGACGCGCCGATCGACGCCTTCGTGCGCGACGACGATGCCGGCTGGGACGATGCCCGCCTGCTCGCGCTGCTCGATACGATGGCGTTCGCCGGTGTGCCGATCGACCTGGCCGCGATCCCGCTGGCGGTGAGCGATCCGCTGGCCGCCGAACTGAACGCGCGCATCGATGCTGCGCCCGGCGCGGTAGGCGTGCACCAGCATGGCTGCGCGCACGCCAACCACGAGGCCGAGGGCCGCAAGTGCGAGTTCGGCAGCGCGCGCGATGCGCAGGCGCAGCAGCACGACCTGCGCAGCGGCCGGCTGCTGCTGCAGCACTTCTTCGGCGAACGTTTGCAGCCGGTCTTCACGCCGCCGTGGAACCGCTGCGCCGCGCACACGCCGGCACTGCTGGCCGGCATGGGCTTCGCCGCACTGTCGCGCGATCGCGGCGCCGCGGCTCAGCAGGCCTTGCCCGAACTGCCGGTGGACATCGACTGGAGCCGCCAGTACCGCGAAGGCGGTGCCCCCGCGGCAGCCCGCGCGCTGGCGCATGCGCTGCGCGAGCGCGCCGCCGATGGTGCGCCGCTCGGCCTGATGCTGCACCACGCCGTGATGGCCCCCGACGAACTCGCGCTGCTCGGCGGCTGGCTGTGGCGGCTCGCGCGGCACGGCCGCCTGCGCTGGCAGCCGATGGCGGCGCTGCTGCGCATCGCCGCCTCAGCCCGAACCCCAGCCTCTGCGATGCGAAACCTCCGATGACTTCAATCTCCCGCCCCGCCCTGCTGTGCCTGGCCCTGCTCGCCTGCGGTACGGCACAGGCGCAGCAAGCCCGCCCCGTCAGCGAGCGCCAGACGCAGCTCGCGCTGTTCTTCGACCCGCAGGTCGCCAGGGACCCGAAGGCGCCCGCAAGCGCCGCGTCGGGCGCCGCCCCGGCGAGGACGGCAACCCAGCGCGATGGACAGCGCATCGACGATCGCCGCCCCGAGGAGCCGTTCACCGTCAGCCCGTTCGGCCAGCCGGTGCAGCTCACCGGCAGCTGGGAGTACACCGACGAGCAGCGCAAGAACTTCGACCTCGAGCGTGCACGCGAGCGAGACCGGCGCGTGCGCGAGCACGAGATCAAGCTCGAGGCGCGCACCCGCCCGTCGGCGGACAGCGAGGTCTTCGTGCAGGCGGTCGGGCTGCACGAGACACGCCGCACGCAGGGCACGGCGGGTAGCACGAAGACGAAGGCGCTGGAGCGCGGCCAGACCTGGGTGCGCTTCGACCGTGTCGGCGGCTCGCGCTGGTCGCTGCAGGCCGGGCGGGTGCCGCTGATCGACCGCCGCGCATGGTGGTGGGACGACGACCTCGACGCGCTGCGCGTCACCGGCGCCGGCGACGGCTGGAAGCTCGACAGCGGCCTGGCGCGCGAGCTGATGCGCGTGTCCAGCGCCGAGCGCGGGCTGTCGCCGAGCGCGCGCGGCGTGCTGCGCTGGTTCGGCCAGGCCAGCTGGCGCCTCGCGCCGCGGCATGCGGTCGATCTGTTCTGGCTGGTGCAGCGCGACGGCTCGCCTCGCACGCCGGTGGGGGCCACCGCGATCGACGAGGACGCCACCGACCCGAGCGACCTGACGGCTCGCTGGCTCGGCGTGCGTGCCAGCGGTGAGTGGCGCCCGGCCAATGGCCTGCGCCTGGGCTACTGGGCCGACGCGGCGATGCTGCGCGGCACCGAGCGGCAGACCGACTACGCCGAGCAGGGCGACGGCAGCTTCCTCGCCGGCAACACCACGCAGCGCCGCGTGCGCGGCCACGCGGTCGACCTCGGCTCGGTGCTCATCTTCCCGCTGCCGCTGCGGCCGTCGATCGCTGCGGCCTACGCGCGCGGCTCGGGCGGCGAGCGCAGCGCCACGCTGGACGCCAACTTCCGCCAGACCGGCCTGCAGGAGAACAAGGCCCGGCTGGCCGGCGTGAAGCGCCTGCGCATCTACGGCGAGCTGCTGCAGCCGGAGCTGTCCAACCTCGAGGTGCGTTCCCTGTCGGCCGGCGTGCGCCTGCTGGACAACAGCTCGCTCGAGGTGATCGGCTACCGCTACCGCCAGCCCGTGCCGTCGACCTCGATCCCCGGTGCGCGCCTGTCGGCCGATCCGCTGGGGGTCAGCGGCGACATCGGCCGCGAGATCGACGTGCTGCTGGCGCTGCGCGAATGGAAGCATTTCGAACTGACGCTGCGCTGGTCGCGATTCACGCCCGGCGCCGCCTTCGCCGAGGACCAGCGCGACCCTGCGCAGGCCATCGAGTTGGGCGCATCCCTGAACTTTTGATCCGCAGGAGGAACAACATGAAACTGACCGTGGTGGGTACGGGCTACGTGGGGCTGGTCACCGGCGCCTGCTTCGCCGAGATGGGCAACGACGTGCTGTGCATCGACGTCGATGCCGACAAGATCGCGCGGCTGGAAAAGGGCGAGATCCCGATCTTCGAGCCGGGGCTGCGCGAGATCGTGCTGCGCAACGTCGAGCAGGGCCGGCTGCACTTCGGCACCGACGTGCGCGAGGGCGTGCGCTTCGGCACCATGCAGTTCATCGCGGTGGGCACACCGCCCGACGAGGACGGTGCCGCCGACATGCAGCACGTGCTGGCCGCGGCGCGCTCCATCGGCGAACACATGACCGACTACAAGCTGGTCATCGACAAGAGCACGGTGCCGGTGGGCACCGCCGACGCGGTGCGCGAGGCGATCGCGCAGGCGCAGGCCGCGCGCGGCGTCGACGTGCCGTACAGCGTGGTCTCCAACCCCGAGTTCCTCAAGGAAGGCGCGGCGGTGGAGGACTTCATGCGGCCCGACCGCATCGTCGTCGGCGCCGACGACGTGCGCGCACGCCACCTGATGCAGGCGCTGTACGCGCCCTTCCAGCGCCAGCGCGACAAGCTGATCCTGATGGACGTGCGCTCCGCCGAGCTGACCAAGTACGCCGCCAATGCGATGCTGGCCACGCGCATCAGCTTCATGAACGAGATGGCGCTGCTGGCCGAGAAGCTCGGCGCCGACATCGAGCAGGTGCGCCGCGGCATCGGCAGCGACCCGCGCATCGGCACGCAGTTCCTCTACGCCGGCTGCGGCTACGGCGGCTCCTGCTTCCCGAAGGACGTGAAGGCGCTGGTGCACAGCGCCTCGAACGTGGGCGAGCCGCTGCATGTGCTCGCCGCCGTGGAGCGCGCCAACGAGCGCCAGAAGCACGTGCTGGTCGACCGCATCGTGGCGCGCTACGGCGAAGACTTGCGCGGCCGCCACTTCGCGCTGTGGGGGCTGGCCTTCAAGCCCGACACCGACGACCTGCGCGAGGCGCCCAGCCGCGTCATCGTGGCCGAGCTGGCACGGCGCGGCGCGCGCATCACCGCGCACGACCCGGAGGCGATGGCGGCGGCGCGCAAGGTGTTCGCCGAGCTGCCGGCGCTCGAATTTGCACCCACGCCGATGCAGGCGCTGGAAGGTGTCGACGCGCTGGTCATCGTGACCGAATGGAAGGCCTACCGCTCGCCGGATTTCGCGCGCATGGCCACGCTGATGCGCGAACGCGTCATCGTCGACGGGCGCAACCTGTTCGACCCCGCGCTGGTGCGCGACGCCGGCTTCGACTACACGCCGATCGGCCGCCGGGCCGCTGCCGACGCTTCCGAACCGCAGTTCGCCCTGGCCGCCTGAGCGAACCGGACCCTCAACCGCACGAAAAGGAGATCGCCATGCAGCGCACACGCATCCTCGCCACGGCATTCGCCCTGAGCCTCGGCCTGGGCGCCGGCCTCGCCCAGTCACGCGGTGGCCACGGAGGGGGCCACGGGGGCGGTCATTGGGGCCATTGGGGCCACTGGGGGCTGGGCCTGGCCATCGGCCTGCCGCTGATCTACGGCCTGAACCGCAGCACGGTCGTCGTGCAGCAGGCGCCGCCGGTGGTCTACACCGAGCCCGCGCCCGTGGCGCCCGCCGCGCCGGCCGTGCCGCCGGCTCCGCCCGAGCCCATCGTCTACCCCAGCGGCGGGCAGAGCCCGGCGCAGACGGAAGCCGACCGGCAGGCCTGCCACCGCTGGGCGACCACGCAGCCCGGCGCCCTGGCCGACGCCAGCGTGTTCCACCGCGCCACGCTGGCCTGCCTGGCCGGCCGCGGCTACACGGTGCGCTGACGCTGCGGCCCTCGCGCCGCCGGTTTCGACATCTGTGAGACCCTGTGGCGGTTCGACCCGCCACTCACAGGATCTCACCCGATGAACTCACACCGATCGAAAAGCCTTCGCGCCGCTCCTGAATGGGCGCGGCCATGACGGCGCGTATCGACAGCCACCAGCACTTCTGGCGCATTTCTCGCGGCGACTACGGCTGGCTGCGCGCCGGCGATCCCGCCGTGGCGAAGCTGATGCGCGACTTCCTGCCCGCCAACCTGCTCGGCACACTCAAGGCCCTGGGCATCACGCAGACCGTGCTGGTGCAGGCCGCTGCGAGCGAGGCCGAGACCGACTTCCTGCTCGAGTTGGCCGATGCCAACGAGTTCATCGCCGGCGTGGTCGGCTGGGTCGACCTGAGCCGGCCCGAATCGGTGGCCACGCTCGAGCGCTGGGCGAAGAACGGCAAGTTCAAAGGCGTGCGGCCGATGCTGCAGGACCTGCCGGCCAACGACTGGATCGCCCGCGAGCCGCATGCCGAGGTGGTGCAGGCTTTGGTGCGGCTGGGCCTGCGCTTCGACGCGCTGGTCAAGCCCTGGCACCTGGAGCCGCTGCTGCGCTTCGTGAAGCGCCATCCGCAGCTGCCGGTGGTGATCGACCATGCCGCCAAGCCGCAGCTCGTGCAGGGCTGGCAGGCGCACTGGGCCGGCAGCTGGCGGCGCCACCTGGCCAGCCTGGCGGCGCAGCCGCAGGTGAGCTGCAAGCTCTCCGGCCTGCTCGGCGAGGCGCCGCCGGCCGCGAGCCGCTCGGTGGCCGAAGGGGTGGACACCCTGCGGCCGGTATGGGACGCGCTGCTGCAGTGGTTCGGCCCCGAGCGGCTGATGTGGGGCAGCGACTGGCCCGTGCTCACCCTGGTGGCCGACTACGCCCGCTGGGTCGAGGTATGCGACTCGCTGATCGGCGAGCTCCCGCCAGCCGAGCAGGCGCGCGTCTGGCAGGGCAACGCGCAGCGCTTCTATGGCCTGCCGGTGCAGTGACCGGGCGCTGACCGGCCGGCGACTTCACGCCGACTTCACACAAGGCCGATTCGCTTCGAACCGGCTTCGCAGGCGCCTTCCATCCTGACGTCCGTGCCGCCATCGAGTGCGGCACGCCTTCAGGAGAAGCCGAAATGCGCCGTGTTCGTGGTCCCGTGTTCCCCTTGCTGCGCCATCCGCTGGCGCCGCTGTCTCGCACCGGCCGGGTGGTCGTGTGCGTGCTGTTCGCCGTCTGGGCCTTCGCGATGTCGGTGGCCTGGTCGCCGGCCTTCGCCGACGACTCGCAGGCAGCGCCCGCGGAGGGGCCGTACTTCCAGCTCCCCGGCGGCGACCCGGCGATCGACCGGCTGCCGCTGAAGTCGACGCAGGTCGACGCGCGCATCGCCGGCGTGATCGCCGACGTGACCATCACCCAGCGCTACAAGAACGAAGGCCAGCGCCCGATCGAGGCGCGCTACGTGTTCCCGGGCTCCACCCGCGCCGCGGTGCACGCGATGCAGGTGCGCCTGGGTGGCCGCGTGCTCAACGCGAAGATCGAGGAGAAGCAGCGCGCGCGCATCCAGCACGAGAGCGCCAAGCGCGAGGGCAAGACCAGCGCGCTGCTCGAGCAGGAACGGCCCAACGTGTTCCAGATGAACGTGGCCAACATCCTGCCGGGCGACGACATCCTGGTCGAGCTGCGCTACACCGAGCTGATGGCGCCCACCGAAGGGCGCTACGAGTTCGTCTTCCCCACCGTCGTCGGCCCGCGTTATCACAAGGCCTCGACGGCCGGCGGCAGCAGCAGCTTCCCGGCCACGCCTTACCTGAAGGAAGGCGAACCGCCGAGCTCCACGTTCGCGATGACGGTGCGCTTCGCCTCGCCGCTGCCGGTGGGTGAAGTCCGCTCGCCTTCGCACGGCATCGAGGTGGCCGGCGAAGGCACGCCGCAGGCCGAGGTGACGGTCAACGACACCACGCCCCACAACCGCGACTTCATCCTGCACTACCGCCTGGCCGGCGAGCGCACGGCCACCGGCCTGACATTGTTCAAGGGCGAGGGCCCGGACGGCGGTGGCGAGAACTTCTTCCTCGCCGTCGTCGAGCCGCCGCGGGCCATCGCGCCAGCGCAGATCAACCCGCGCGAGTACGTGTTCGTGGTCGATATCTCGGGCTCGATGCACGGTTACCCGCTGAACACCGCCAAGGTGTTGCTGCGCAACCTGATCGGCCACCTGCGCCCGACCGACACCTTCAACGTGATGCTGTTCTCCGGCAGCAGCCAGATGCTCAACCCGGCACCGGTGGCGGCCACGCGCGCCAACATCGAGCGCGCCATCGCCACCATCGACCAGCAGCGCGGCGGCGGCAGCACCGAGATCGTGCCGGCGCTCAAACGCATCGCCGCGCTGCCCAAGGCGGGTGACGTTTCGCGCAGCGTGATCGTCGTCACCGACGGCTACGTGACGGTGGAGAACGAGGTCTTCCAGCTGGTGCGCAGGAACCTGGGCAACAGCAACGTGTTCGCCTTCGGCATCGGCACTTCGGTGAACCGCCACCTGATCGAAGGCATCGCGCGCGCTGGCCAGGGCGAGCCCTTTGTCGTCACCAAACCCGAGATGGCCGCCGCGCAGGCCGAGCGCCTGCGTAAGATGATCGACGCGCCGGTGCTCACGCAGCTGAGGGCGCGCTTCGACGGGCTGGAGGTCTACGACGTCGAACCCGCCACGCTGAACGCGCTGCCCGACGTGCTCGGCGGCCGCCCGGTGCTGCTGTTCGGCAAGTGGCGCGGCGAGCCGCGCGGCCAGCTGGTGCTCGAAGGCCAGGCCGCCACCGGCACGCACACCGACGTGGTGCCGGTGCGCGCCCCCGATGCCGACGCCTCGGCGCTGCGCCACCTGTGGGCACGCAGCCGCATCCAGCAACTGTCGGACCAGGAGGCGCTCGAAGGCGGCAGCGGCCAGCGCGATGCCATCACCGCGCTCGGCCTGCACTACAGCCTGCTCACGCAGTACACCAGCTTCATCGCCATCGACCAGATCGTGCGCACCAGCGAGGTGGCCGTGCCGGTGAACCAGCCGCTGCCGCTGCCGCAGGGCGTGAGCAACCTGGCCGTCGGCGAGGTCGGTGCCGCGGTGCCGAGCACGCCGGAGCCGGCGGCCTGGTTGTCGCTGCTGGTGGTGCTGGGCCTGGTCGGCGTGGCGCTGTCGCGCCGCGGCAAGTGGTGAGCGGCGGGCGCCATGCAACTCGTCACCTCGATGTGGAAACGCCCGCGGGCCACGTTCATCGGCACCGCGCCGGTGCTGGCCTGCCGGCCCTCGTACCTGTCGCCGCTGGCCTGGCTGGGCTTGCAGGCCGTGGCGCTGTGGCCGCATGGCGCCTGGATGGCGCGGCGCGTGCAGGACGGCTCGGACGAGCCGCTCGGCCTGTCCGCGCTCGCGCTGTTGCTCATGCTGCTGGTGGCGCGCTCGCACACGCTGCGCATCGCGCCGCACACCGGCTGGCTGGCGGCGAGCGCGCTGCTCACGCTGACCGCCAATGCGGCGCTGCTGGCCGCGCCGCCCTTGCTGTGCGCGCTGGTCGGCGCGCTGGCACTGGCCGCCGCGCTGATGGCCTGGCTGCCGGCGCGCGCGCCGCGTGCGCCGCTGGCCGGGTTGGTGGTGCTGGCGCTGCCGCTGATCTCGTCGCTGCAGTACTACGGCGGCTACCCGCTGCGCGTGCTGACGGCGCAGTTCAGCGCCTGGATCCTGCAGTTCGCCGGCATCGCCGCGGAGCGCACCGGCACCTCGATGCTGGTGCGCGGGCAACTGGTCATCGTCGACGCGCCCTGCTCGGGCGTGCAGATGGTGTGGATGGCGTATTTCTGCGCCTGCGCGGTGGCTGCGCTGACGGCATTGCGCGATGGCGACTTCCTCAAGCGCCTGCCGGCCATCGGCGCGCTGGTGCTGGTGGGCAACGTGCTGCGCAACAGCCTGCTGGTGGCGCTGGAGTCGCGGCCGCAGGGGCTCGACGCGGACATCCATCAGGCCATCGGCCTGGCGGTGCTGGCGGTGGTCTGTACGGCGGTGGCCGTGACGATGAAGGGAGCGCGCCATGACGACCTGGCCTAGGCACTGGCCGGCGCTGATGGTGCTGCTGCTCGCGTTGGCCGCGGCACTGCCTCTGCTCGCGCCGGCCGCATCGCACGCGGACGGCACGGCGCGCCACGTCGAGTGGCCGGCTCAATGGGGCGGCCGCACGCTGCGCCCGCTGGCGATGAGCGAGGTGGAGCAGCGTTTTGCGGCGCGATTCCCTGGCGCCATCGCGCGCTTCAGCGACGGCGAGCGTGTGATCGTGCTGCGCCGCGTCGAGCAGCCCACGCGCATGCTGCATCCGGCGGCCGATTGTTTTCGTGGCCTGGGCTACGCCATCGAGCGCGCCGGCCTGGAGCGCGATGCGCAGCAGCGGCTGTGGCGCTGCTTCGAGGCGGAGGGCCGCGACGGCCAGCGCTTGCGCGTGTGCGAGCGCATCGAGGCGCAAGACGGTGCGTCGTTCATCGACCCGTCGTCGTGGTTCTGGGCCGCCGCGCTCGGCCAGTCGGCCGGGCCCTGGCAGGCCATCACCGTGGTGGAGGCGTTGTGAAGAAGATCCTGACGTTCTTGTCTGGCGT
This sequence comes from Rhizobacter sp. AJA081-3, assembly GCF_017795745.1. Taxonomy (GTDB): domain Bacteria; phylum Pseudomonadota; class Gammaproteobacteria; order Burkholderiales; family Burkholderiaceae_C; genus Piscinibacter. The sequence continues at coordinate 5,316,541 of NZ_CP059067.1, forward strand.
GGCGCTCGCCGCGCTGCTCGTGGCGGGCACGCTGGCCGCCGTGGCGCTGCGCGCACTCACGCCGCAGGCCGGTGAGTGGCGCACCACCGTCAGCCTGTGGCGCTGGCAGCGCGAAGCCAGCGTGCCCACGCTGTTGCGCTGGGGCACGCACCCGCTGCTGCTGCCGCGCCTACACGGTCATCGGCTGACGACGTCGGCAGGGACCTGGCTGCTGCAGGCACAGGGCGAGAGCACGCTGGACGCACGCTGCGCGCCGTGCCGCGTGCAGCTCGACGCACTGGGCCCCCAGCCGGTGGTTGTCGACCAGGCGCGCCTCACGCTGCATGTGCGGGGCGCCGACCGCTACGACGGCATGCTGCGCCTGGGTGCGGGCACCGAGGCGGTGTCGCTGCCCTGGCGTGCCGAGCTCAAGGCCGAGGGCCTGAAGCTGCATGTCGAGCTGGCGCCCACGCCGCTGCAGCCGCTGCTCGCGCTGTTCGGCGATGCGCTGCCGGAGATGAAGCGGGCGCGTGTCGAAGGCCGCTTCGCGTTCGTCGCCGACGCTACGCTGGGCGAGCAGGGGCTGCAGTTCCAGCGCCTCGTGCCACGCCTGGCCGACGTGTCGGTCGACGGCCTGGGCACCGAGACGCTGGCCGATGCCGACCCCGGCGCGAGTTGCCGGCCGCAGCCCGCCGGCGGCCGCGTCGAGGGCTGGATCCAGAACGCGGTGATCGCCGCGGAGGACCAGCGCTTCTTCGAGCATCCCGGCTACGAACTCGACGCCTGGGTCGCGGTGTGGAAGCGCAACCAGAACGAACCCGAGGCGCTGCAGGGCGCCAGCACGATCACGCAGCAGCTCGCCAAGCTGGTCTACACCGGCGACGAGCGCGATGCGATGCGCAAGCTGCGCGAGTGGCTGTATGCGGTGGAGATGGAGCGCACGCTGGGCAAGGGGCGCATCCTGCAGCTGTATCTCGCCGTGCTGCCCTGGGGCGATGGCATCTGCGGCGCCGAGGCCGCCGCGCGCCACCATCTGGGCAAGCCGGCCAATCAGCTCAAGCCGCGCGAGGCAGCCTGGCTGGCCAGCCTGCTCATCAACCCCGACCTGCAGCTGCGCCGCTGGGCGCTGGAGGAGGAGCCCGCCCGCGAACGCGCCGCCTGGGTGCTCAAGGGCATCAAGCGGCTGCCGCGCGAGCGCCGCGAGGCCGAGCTCGACGCGCTGGTCAGCTGGCGGCCGCCGATCGGGCGGCAGGTGCCGCGCTGAGCAGCTTCACTTCAGGTGCTTGGCGAGGAAGGTTTCCATGCGCCGAGCAAAGTCGTAGCGGTTCTCGGGCTTGATCCAGCCGTGGCCCTCGGCGTCGTAGACGATCCATTCGGGCTCGCTGCCGGCCGCCTGCATCGCCTCGCGCAGGCGGCGGCCGTGCTCCAGCGGCACGCGCCGATCGGCGCCACCGAAGGCGAGCAGCAGCGGTGCCTTGATCTTTGCGGCCAGCTCCACCGGCGCTACTTCGGCCAGCATGGCCGCATCGGTGACCGGATCGCCGATAAGGGCGGGCATCGAGAAGCGTCGCGCCTCTTCCGAGATGTCGTTGATCCATTCGAGGCCGAAGAGCAGGCGTGGATCCGTCACGGCCACCCAGGCCAGACCACAGCGGTACAGCTCGCCGTGGCGCACCAGCCCCATCAGCGTGGCATATCCGCCGTAGCTCGCGCCGGCGAGGCAGACCCTGCCGCCATCGGCGAAGCCTTTCGAGACGGCCCACTTCGTCGCGTCGGCTACGTCGTCCTGCATGGTGCGGCCCCACTGCTTCCAGCCGGCCCGATGGTGCTCGACGCCGAAGCCGGTACTGCCGCGGAACTCGGGTTCGATCACCGCGTAGCCGCGAGAGGCGAGGAACTGCGCCGTATCGTGCCAGCGCCACGATACCCCCCGGAGCCAGGGACCACCGTGGACCAGCACCACCGTTGGCCGTGGGCCCGCCTTGACGCCGCCAGGCGGCAGCGTCACCCATACCGGCAAGTCGCGCCCATCTCGGGCCTTGATGCGGTGCATGTCCAGGGTGGCCATGCGGCGCGCGTCGATGTCCTTGCGCACCGGGCCCACGCCGACCCACTTGTTGCCGGCCGGATAGTGGACCCAGAACGAGCCCGGGTCTTGATCAGACCAGGACCGTACGGTCACGACCATGTCGTCCTTGCCGCAACGGCGGCATTCGATGCGGTTCGCCCGACCCGGGAACCGGACGTCGACAGCAGCCTGCAGCTTCTTCAGGCCGGGATCGAACCAGGCCGTGATCTCGGCATCGGTGATGACGCGAACGCCGAGGGCGCGGCCGCTGTCCGGGTCGGTGACGAGCCTGCCCGAGAAATCGAAGCCGGGCGTTCGCACCAGCACGTCGGTCGCGGGCTTGCCGGCCGCGAAATCGAAGCGGCGCAGCTCGCGCTCGCCTGCCGGGCCGGAATTGGTGGTGACGAAGAGCTGGCCGTCGGTGTCGACGTAGCGCGGCACGAACGGCAGCTGTAGCGAGGGGAAGTCGCCGATCTGCTTCCAGGCCGATTCGCCAGGGCCACGCCAGTGGTACTGCGTACGGCCCTGGTACGACGCGATGGCCAAGCGCGGCTCGCCCTTGCGGTCGAACATCCAGGTCTTGACGCGTTCAATATTGCCGATCGGCAAGGAGCGGATGCGCTGCGTGCTGACATCCAGGCTCATCGGCAGGACCTCAACTGCATCACCTGCGCCATCGAACTTCCACAGGCCGACCACCACGTCGTTGCCGCCAGTCGAAGGCACGCCAAGCAACTGGTGCTGAGCATTCAGCGGTTCGCGTCCGCCGCGCCGAGGGACGAGGAAGTCATGGCGCAGGTCGATGAGCATCCGCCAGTCGCTGCCGTCGTGCATCACCCCGAACAGGCCACTGTAGAAGCGCCGCTCTCCGATCGCGGTGCGCCGATCCTGCAGACTGAAGACGAGGCGGTCGTCGTTGACCCAGTTGAACTCGCCGACATCAGCATCCTCGAATTTCGCCACCGACGCGGCCTTGCCGCTCTCAAGGTCGACCACCGTGAGGGCCAGCCGCGGCGAGCCCGACGTCGTCGTCACGGCCAGGCGCCGGCCCGACGGCGACAGCTCGACATCGTCGATGTCGGCCTCCCGGAAGAAGGTCTCCACCGGCAGCAGTGGTTCGCCCGCCGCGTGTGCCGCACTGGCGAACAGCCCCGACAACACAGCCATCACCCACAGCGCCGATTGCAGCGCACGAGTCCTTCGCATCGAGATCTCCCTGCAGCCCGCGGGCCGTTCGCGCCATCCTACATGCGCTGCCGCGGTGCCGACCCGGGCGGCAGCGCCTGCCCGCCCAGCCAGGCCCGCACCAGCGCATCGACGTCGCCGCCCTGCGCCGCCTGCCACACCCACTCGGGCGCCATCACGCGCGTGCCCGGCGGGCTGTCGACCAGCTGCCGGGCCAGCGAACTCACCAGCGCCGCGACCTGCGCGGCGCGCACCGGCTGCTCGCGCTGCGGCACCATCAGCCGCAACTGTGCGAGCACCAGATCGGCCAGGCGCTGCAGGCCGCGCGACTCGCTGTCGGCCGGGCGCTGGGCCGAGCGCACCAGAGCCACGTGCGTGAAGCCGAGCGAGGCCACGGCCTGTTCGTCCAATGTCGCCAGGCCGGCCTTCAGGGCTTCGGGCAGCGAGGAACTGGCATGCGGCAGCACCACCAGCAGGTGGCGTACACCGGCGGCCAGCAGGCGCTGCGCCAGCGGCAGCAACTCGGCCGGCTGCGGCTGCGCGAAGGCGGCGTCGCGGCCGTTGGCGTGGCGAGGTCGGTCGAACACCACCACGCCCAGCGGCACGCGCGCGTCGGCGGACTGTCCCAGCGTGTCGGCGTCCACCGTTTCCATGCCCTGCACCGTGGCGTGGAAGTCGCGCATGACCAGCACCCGCACCGGCGCGAAGGCACGCGAAGCGAGCAGCGCTTCGAGCACCGCGGCGCCCAGCGCGCCGCCACCGCCAGCGACGAGCACGCCGGGCCGCACAGCAGCCGGGGTTGCGGTCGGCTGGCCGCCGCGCAAGGCATGGGGGAGCAGATTCATATGCGGATTCTGAGGGTGGGGCGCGACTAGACTCCGCCTTCCACGAACGACCCCGAGGAGACCGAGATGAGCCGCGACACCAGCCAATGGCGCTTCGAGACCAAGTCCGTGCACGCGGGCTATTCGCCCGAGCCGACCACGCACGCCGTGGCCGTGCCGCTGTACCAGACGGTGGCCTACGCGTTCGACAGTGCGCAGCACGGCGCCGACCTGTTCGACCTGAAGGTCGCGGGCAACATCTACACGCGCATCATGAACCCGACGCAGGCCGTGCTCGAGGAGCGCGTGGCCGCGCTCGAGGGCGGCATCGCGGCGCTGGCGCTGGCCTCGGGCCAGGCGGCGGTGACCTACGCGATCCAGACCATCAGCGAGGCCGGCGACAACATCGTCTCGAGCAGCGCGCTGTACGGCGGCACCTACAACCTGTTCGCGCACACGCTGCCGCAGTACGGCATCAGCGTGCGCTTCGCCGACTACCGCAACCCGGCGAGCTTCGAGCCGCTGATCGATGCGCGCACCAAGGCGGTCTACGTCGAGTCGCTGGGCAACCCGCAGGGCAACATCACCGACATCGCGGCCATCGCCGCCATCGCGCACAAGCACGGCGTGCCGCTGATCGTCGACAACACGGTGCCCAGCCCCTACCTGTGCCGGCCCTTCGAGCACGGCGCCGACATCGTCGTGCACTCGCTGACCAAGTACCTGGGCGGCCACGGCACGAGCATCGGCGGCGCGATCGTCGACTCGGGCAAGTTCCCCTGGGCACAGCACAAGGCGCGCTTCAAGCGCCTGAACGAGCCCGACGTCAGCTACCACGGCGTGGTCTACACCGAGGCGCTCGGCCCGGCGGCCTACATCGGCCGCGCCCGTGTCGTGCCGCTGCGCAACATGGGCGCGGCGATCTCGCCGTTCAACGCCTGGCAGATCCTGCAGGGCATCGAGACGCTGGCGCTGCGCATGGATCGCATCTGCGACAACACGCTGGCCGTCGCGCAGTACCTGAAGAAGCACCCGAAGGTGTCGTGGGTCAACTACGCCGGCCTGGAAGACCACCCGGACCATGGCCTGGTGAGGTCGATGATGGGCGGGCGTGCGTCGGGCCTGCTGACCTTCGGCGTGAAGAGCGGCCGCGCCGGCGGCGAGCGCTTCCTCGATGGGCTGCAGCTGTTCACTCGGCTGGTCAACATCGGCGACTGCAAGTCGCTGGCCACGCACCCGGCCTCGACCACGCACCGCCAGCTGTCGCCCGCAGAACTCGCCGCTTCCGGCGTCAGCGAGGAGACGGTGCGCCTGTGCGTGGGCATCGAGCACATCGACGACCTGAGGGCGGACCTGGACGCTGCCCTGGCGAAGGCGTGATTGAAATCCAGCGGGTCAGTCCCATATCCGGACTCGCGGAGTACCATCGCCGCGCCTCATCACGGAGACCCGCCATGACTTTCTCCATCGCCCGCCGCCTGCTGGGTGCCATCGCCGCGTTGGGCACCGCCCTGGCCCTGACCGGCTGCGGCTACAACGATTTCCAGCGTCTGGACGAGCAGACCAAGTCGGCCTGGGCCGAGGTGCTGAACCAGTACCAACGCCGCGCCGACCTGATCCCGAACATCGTCGCCACCGTCAAGGGCGAGGCCAACTTCGAGCAGGAGACGCTGACCAAGGTGGTCGAGGCGCGCGCCAAGGCCACCTCGATCCAGGCCACGCCGGAGCTGGTCAACAACCCCGAGGCGTTCAACAAGTTCCAGGCCGCGCAGGGCGAGCTGTCGAGCGCGCTGTCGCGCCTGCTGGTGGTCACCGAGAACTACCCCAACCTGAAGGCCAACCAGGGCTTCCAGGACCTGCGCGTGCAGCTCGAGGGCACCGAGAACCGCATCACCGTGGCGCGCGGCCGCTATGTGAAGGCGGTGCAGGACTACAACGTGCTCGCGCGCAGCTTCCCGACCAACCTGACCGCGATGCTGTTCAGCTACCCGGTCAAGCCCAATTTCACCGTGCAGAACGAGGCACAGATCTCGCAACCGCCGGCCGTGAGCTTCGACAAGCCCGCATCGAAGTGATGCCGTGACGCGCCGCTGGGGCCCCTGGCTCGCCGCCGCCCTGCTGTGGGCGGTGGGGCTGGCGCAGGCGCAGGGCCTGCTGCCGGTGCCGCCGCTGTCGGGCCGCGTGATCGACCAGACCGGCACGCTCAGCGCCGCGCAGTCGCAGGCGCTCAGCGACAAGCTCGCCGCCGTCGAGACGAAACGCGGCTCGCAGCTGGTCGTGCTGATGGTGGCCACCACGCAGCCGGAAGACATCGCCGCCTACGCGCAGCGAGTGGCCGACAGCTGGAAGATCGGCCGCCTCGCGGTCGGCGACGGCCTGCTGATCGTGGTGGCCAAGGACGACCGCCGCGTGCGCTTCGAGGTCGCCAAGGCGCTGGAAGGTGCGGTGCCCGACCTGGCGGCGCGGCAGATCATCACTGACACCATCACGCCGGCCTTCCGCAAGAACGACTACGCCGGCGGCCTGAACGCAGCGATCGATCGGCTCGACGCGCGCATCGGCGGCGAGGGACTGCCCGAGCCTGCCGCGCCCGGCGCGAAACCGACGCCCTCGGGCCAGGGTTTCAACCTGCAGGACCTGGCGATCTTCCTGTTCGTCGCCGTGCCGGTGATCGGTGCGGTGCTCACCGGCATCTTCGGCCGCAAGCTCGGCTCGCTGGCCACAGGCGCGGCGGCCGGCGGCATGGGCTGGTGGCTCAGCGCCAGCATCGCCATCGCGGCCGGTGCCGGCATCGTGGCGCTGATCCTCGTCGCCATCATGGGCTCGGGGGCCTCGCGGCGCGGGCGCTCGAGCGGCGGGCCGGTGATCTTCGGCGGCGGAGGCGGCGGCTGGGGCTCCGGCGGGGGAGGCGACGGCGGCGGCTTCAGCTCCGGTGGCGGCGGCGACTTCGGTGGCGGCGGCGCGTCGGGAGACTGGTGATGAACAAGCTGCAGCGCATCTTCAGGCACCGCTGGACCGACGATCGCGACCTCGCCCACGCGCTCGACGATGCGGCGCTCGCGCGCATCCAGTCGCGTGTGTCGGCCAGCGAGAAGCGCCACAGCGGCGAGATTCGCGTCTGCGCCGAAGCCGGCCTGCCGATGAGCTACCTGTGGCGCGGCGCTTCGGCGCGCGAACGCGCGGTGATGATGTTCGGCAAGCTGCGCGTGTGGGACACCGAGCACAACAACGGCGTGCTCATCTACCTGCTGCTGGCCGAGCACTGCATCGAGATCGTCGCCGACCGCGGCCTGAACCGGCATGTGAGCCCGTCACAGTGGCAAGAAGTGATGGCGCGCATGCGCGCTGCCTTCCGCAAGGGCGAATTCGAGGCCGGGCTGAACGACGCCATCGACGCGGTGGACGGCCTGCTCGCGCGTCACTTCCCGCTCGCCCCGGGCCAGGCCAATCCGAACGAGCTGCCTGACGCGCCGCATCTGCGCTGAACGGCTCCTGCGACTGCACAATACCGCGGCGATGAACGCCACGGGCTTCGCCACCACCAAGATCCAGCCGCCGCGGGCGCGCAGCGCGCGCATCGAACGGCCCGCACTCGATGCGGCGCTCGGCCAGGCGCTGCGCTCGCGCCGCCTGGTGCTGCTGATGGCGCCGGCCGGTTTCGGCAAGACTTCGGCGCTGGCCGCGCAGATCGAGGCGCTGGGCGCCGGCACGGCGCTGGCCTGGTTCTCCTTCGACGATGACGACGACGCGGCGCGCCTGTTCGCCGGGCTGGCGGCCTCGCTCGAGCCGCTGGACCTGCCGTGGCGCAGCGCTCCTGCGGCGCTGGCCGCGCAACTGGGCGAACAGGGCGAAGACGGCGCCAGCCTGCGCGGCCCGGTCGCCGAGCTGGTCAACGCACTGGCTGCCGCCGGCGTGCCGCACGGCGTGATCGTGCTCGACGACCTGCACCGTGTGCAGTCGCCGGCGGTGAACGCCTTTCTCGATGAACTGATCGAGCGACTGCCCGCGCAGTGGACGGTGGTGATCTCCACCCGCGTCGCGCCGCGGCTGGCGCTGGCGCGCTGGCGCGCCGCCGGCGAGCTGGCCGAGTTCACGCAGGAGCAGCTTCGATTCAGCGCCGACGAGGCCCGCGCGCTCGTGCAGGCCGACCAGGCCGGCGAGCTGGCGGCGCGCCTGCCCGAGCTGGTGGAGCGCACGCAGGGCTGGCCGGCCGGCCTGCGGCTGTGCCTGGCGGCGCTGCGCGGCCGCGCGCCGGGCGCGGCGCTGCAGGGTGGCCGCCACACGGCGGTCGACCGCAGCCTGTTCGACTACCTCGCCAGCGAGGTGCTCGACGAGATGCCGATCGCGCTGCACGACTTCCTGGTGCGCAGCAGCGTACTGCCGGTGCTGACGGCGGCCGCTGCGGCAGGTGTCACCGGCGACGCCCGCGCCGCGCAGCGGCTCGACGAGATCGAGCGGCGCGGCCTGTTCGTCACCGCGCTGGATGCCGACGAGCGCACGCTGGTGCTGCACGACCTGTTCCGCGACGCGCTGGAAGACCGTCTGCACCGCCGCTTCCCGGACGAGTTGCCGCTGCTGCTGCGCCGCGCCGCCGAGGTGGAGCGCGATGCGCAGCGACGCGTCGGCCTGCTGCTGCGCGCCGGCGACTGGGCTGGCGCCGAAGCCACGTTGGTCGAGTGCGCCGACGATCTGTTGCTCAAGGGCCTGTCGGCCGACGTGCGGCGCCTGATTGCGCAGTTCCCCCCGTCGTGGCGCGACGCCTCGTCGCGCCTGCTGCGCTGCGATGCGATCGCCGCCTGCATGCGCTGGCACTGGAGCGAGATGGCCACGCTGATGGAAGCGGCGGTCGCGGCGGCGCAGCGCGCCGGCGATGCCGACGAACTGCGCCTGTCGCAGGCGCTGCTGCTGGCGGCCTGGAACGCCAACGACCAGGTCGAGCCCGCACAGGCGCTGCTGGCCGAGCTGTCGGGCCAGCCGATGCCGCCCGAGGCCGAACTGCTGATGCTCGATGCCGAGTGCACGCTGCTGCACGACCGCGGCGACTTCGCGGCTCTGTGCGGACAGTTCGAGCAGGTGCTGGCGCGGCTGGAGCGGCACGGCTCGCTGCTGAACTGGTGGGAGTGTTCGCCGCCGACCTCGTGGGCCGGCCTGCCCGGCATGGCGCCGCTGCTCGAGCGCTACGGCCGCGAGGCGCTGCGCCGTGTCGGCGAGCGCGAGCTGCCGATGCGCGCCACGCTGCACGCGCTGCAGGCGGCCTCGCTGCTGTGGGCCGGCCGCATCGACGAGGCCGTGGACTGCACGCGCGAGGCCGAATCCGACGCGCGCTGGCTGTCGCGCGCGGCCGAGATCGCCGTGGGCCTGAACATCGTTCGCACCTTCCTCGACGCGCTACACGGCGATGGCGACTCCGTACGCCGCCGCCTGGCAGAACTGTTCGACCAGGAGGCCGAGCACGCCTCGGCGAGCCGATTGCGTTTCTGGCGCGGGCATGTGTCGCGCATTGCCGTGCGCGTGCTCGACCTGCTCGGCGCCGATGCGACCTCGCTGCGCCACTGGCAGGCCTGGCACCCGGCGCACGAAGGTGCCGGCCGCGGGCCGCTGGAGGCACGCGCCCTGGCCGCGGAGGGACGCTGGGCCGAGGCCGCCGAGGCCTTCGCGGCGCTGCTGCCGCAGGCCGCGCGGCTGGACCTGCTCGGCCAGGGCATCGAGCTGCAACTGCGCGCGGCGCACGCGCTGCTGCGCGCCGGCCGATCGCGCGAAGCCGCTGCGCCGCTGGCGCAGGCGCTGCAGCGCGTGCTCGACACGCACTCGGCCGGGCACGCATTGATGGCCGGCCCGGTGGTGCTGGCGGCGCTGGCGGCGCACGACGCGGGCGCCGCCCTGAGCGCGGCACAGCGGCAGGCGCTGGCCGCGCTGGCGGCACAATCGAGTGCGCTGCGCGGCACCGCCGCGCCGGCTCTCGAGCCGGTGGCGCCGGAGCTGCTCAGCAGCCGCGAGCGCGAGGTGCTGGAGCGCATCGCCGCGGGCGACAGCAACAAGCTGATCGCCCGTGTGCTCGACATCAGCCCGCACACCGTGAAGCGCCACGTCGCCAACATCCTCGACAAGCTCGCGCTCGAATCGCGCGGCCAGGCCGCGGCCTGGCTGCACGCGAACCCCCGACCCCTCTCCGGAGACTGACCATGCAACGCCGCCCCCTCGCCCTCGGCCTCGCCACGCTGGTGCTCGCGCCGCTGGCCGCCTGCTCGAAGAACGACGAGGCCGCGCCGGCCGCCGCCGCCCCCGCGCGCAAGCCCAGCGGCATCGAGGCCTATGCCATCGCCAGCAAGGGCAGCGGCTTTACGACGGGCGCGATGATGGCGGCCAACACCGTCTACGTGTTCTTCGACACCACCTGCCCGCACTGCGCCGAGCTGTGGAACGCCTCGCAGCCGCTGCTGGGCAAGCTGAAGATGGTGTGGATGCCAATCGGGCTGCTGCGCCCTTCGTCGCTGCCGCAGGGTGCCACCATCCTGGCGGCGCCCGACCCGGCCAAGGCGATGACCGAGAACGAGGCCAGCGTGCTGCAGCGCGGCGGCGGCATCAGCGTGGCCTCGTCGCTGCCCGACGAGGTGGTGGCCAAGGTGAAGGCCAACACCGAGCTGTTCCGCCAGCTCGATGCCGACAGCGTGCCGCTGATCGTCTACCGCAACGCTCAGACCGGCCAGCACGGCATGCATGCCGGCTCACTGGACACGGCGCGGCTGGCCGCGCTGGCCGGGATCTGACACGTTTTCTTTTCGATGCTCAACGAGCGGACTTGATCGTTGGGACTGTTTGCGGCCCTTGAGCGACATTCACGAGTGACAGCTTCATTGGGCGCGCGGTCAGGCGGTCCGGGTATGCGCTCTCCGGCCCACGCTCGCGGGCGACCACCGAGACTTGCCTCGCATACCTCCTGAAGACCAGCTTCGGACTGCCACCGCCTGGGCGACCGCGAATGGGGCCTGCGATCGCACACCCGAACCACCTGCCCCAAGACCACCGAGGACTTCGCGACGGCAGGCCACCGTGCATGCCGGCAGGGCGGCGGCCGTGCCCGCGGGCGCAGGCCCCATTCGCGGTCGCCCAGGCGTTGGCAGGCCGTACACAGTGTTGACGCGGTGAGGGTGGTGTGCCACGGTGGTCGCCCGCGAGCGTGGGCCGGAGAACGCGGGTACCGCCGTCGACCTGCGACCATGCCCGTCGCACGAAAGCAGACCCACGAAGACCGCAACGGGCCGCGAACAGCCGCCCACTTGCTTGGCTTCCTGATGCGATGGACGCAGTTGGGTGTGAGTGCCTGAAGCACGCTGGCCGCGCTCAGCGCGGCGCCGCGATCGCCTTGCGGAACCCCGACAGCCAGGCCTTCAGCCGCCGCTCGTGCGTGCTGCCGATGCGCACCATGATCTTCTGCCCGGCCGACAGCGACTCGAGCGCTGGGTCGGTGTACTCGTAGCGCACCCAGGGCCGCGTCGACGGCACCTCGCCCTTCACGTCCACCAGTTTCAGCGCCGGCGGCTGCTTCGGCTCCGGCGCGGCGAGCAGGTGGTCGATCACCTCGACCAGCCGGTCGTTGAACTGGCCCTTCGGATAGCCCAGCTCGGCATAGGCCTGGCGGAACAACGGGTAGAGCCTGCGGTACAGCGCCGCGGCACGGGCGGGTTCCACCGACACCACGAAACCCACGAAGGGTTCGTAGCGGCGGGCGTTGTCCGCGGCGATCAGTTCGGCGTCACCGGCCAGCAGCAGCTGAAGCTTGCCCGGCGTGGGCTGCACCGGCCACAGCCGCGACGCGGCATGCGGCCGCGCCAGGTTGTCCACCGTCACCACCGCGCGGCGCACGAAGCCGTCGGCGTTCAGGAAGGCCATCACGCCCTGCCGCGTCAGCAGTTCGGCCAGCGCCGCCTGCACCACGCCATCGGCCTCGTCCAGCGGCGGCAGCGATGCCGGTGCGGAGGCCGTGGCCACGGGGGCCTCGATCGGGTGGCGCTCGGCGGCATCGGCCGCCGCGGCGGGGGCGGGGGCGGACGCGGTTTCCGGCGCGGCGGCCGGTGCTTCGGCCACCGGCGCGGGCGGCTGGGGTTGGGCTCTGTACATCCACCACAGGGTGCCGCCGGCGCCAAGAAGCGCGACGAGCAACCCGGTGACGAGCACGATGGTGCGTGTCTTCATGGCGTCTCCGGAGATCGACCCTCCCCAACCGGGTCGGACCCGAAGGGTAGCCCCGCGTTCGCACGCAGGTGTATCAAGTCAATTCGGGTGCGCCTCGGCCGCTTCCGGTTCCGGACGGGAGCGCACCGCCCAGGCCACGCCGGCCACCAGCAGGGCCACGCCGGCCAGCGTCTGCGGCTGTGGTGCCTGGCCGCGCAGGATGAAGGCATAGGCCAGCGCCGACAGCGTCTCGAAGACGATCAGCTGCCCGGCCAGCGTGGGCGGCAGGCGCTGGCTGGCCTCGTTCCAGCACAGCGTGCCCAGCCATGAGGCGAGCAGCCCGATGGCGAACATCAGCGCCACGAAGTCGGCCGCACGCGGGCCGAAGGGCATGGCGAAGGGTGAGCCCGACGCGGCAAACCAGCCCCAGGTGAGCGCATAGCCGATCAGCGCCAGCGGCAGCGTCGCCAGGCCCTGCGCCGTGGCCCAGCCGCGCGGGCTGCGGTCGGGGTGGGCGCGCAGCCATTCGGCATTGCGGATCGGGTACCAGGTCCAGCAGGCCACCGCGCCCACGGCCAGCGCCGCGCCGATCACGTAGCGGCCCAGGTCGGCGCCGGGCTCGGCGCGCAGCCGATCGATCTCGACCTGGTTGACCAGCCCGATGCCCAGCGCTATCAGCCCGAGCGAGGGCGCCAGCCGCGACCAGCGCAGCGGCTGCTCGCGCCGTGTGCCGTGGCGGTGGCCGCGCAGGTTGGCGGTGATGGCAATGACGACGGGCAGCGTGCCAATGATCATCGTCGGCAGCGGGCCGCCGGCGCGCTGGATCGCGCTGGCCAGGAACAGGTAGTAGACGACGTTGCCCACCAGCGCCAGGCGCAGCGCCTCGCGCCAGTCGGCCCGCGTGAGCTGGCGCAGCGTGGCGCGGTCGAGCCAGCCCAGCGGCAGCGCGATGAGGCCGAAGGCGAGGTAGCGGCCGAAGGACTGCAGCGTGGCCGGGTACTCCGGCAGCAGCAGCGGGCCGACGAAGACCAGGCCCCACATCAGGCCGGCGGCCAGGGCGAAAAGGGTTCCGGTGAACAGGGGTGCGGTCAACATGAGGCCGGCAGTGTCGCCTGGGCCTCGCGCGGCGGTCTTGTACCGAGTTGCTGCTGGTAGCGCGCCGGCGTGACGCCGTAGCGCCGCGCGAAGGCATGCGTCAGGTGCGCCTGGTCGGCCAGGCCCACGGCGGCGGCCACCTGCGCCGGCGCCTCGCCGGCCGCCAGCAGGCGTTTGGCCTCGAACAGGCGCAGGGCCATCAGCAGCTGCTGCGGCGTGGCATGGTGGGCGCGCTTGAACTGGCGCTGGAAGTGGAAGGGGCTCAACCCCGCCAGCGCCGCCAGTTCGTCGAGCGTGACCCGCTCGGCAAGATGCTCGCGAAGGTGCTCGACCACCGGCGCGAAGCGCGAAAGACCTTCGTCACGCGCCGGCTGCGCGATGCGCGCCACCGGCCGCAGCTCGTGGACGAGTTCGAGCAGCAGGCCATCGAAGGCCAGCGGCTCGCGCGCAAACCAGAGCTGGCGCAGCAGCAGGCTCACGCGCCGCGCGCGCAGCGTGTCGCGGCCCACCGCGTCGGCGAACCACCAGCTGCGCTCGCCGGTGAGCTGCTCCAGCACCTGCGCGTCGATGTAGACCATGCGGTAGCGCCAGCCGGCGCTCGTCTCGGCGCGGCCGGTGTGCAGCTCGTCGGGATTCATCAGCACAAGCGTGTCGGCCGGCGCCAGGTGCTCCTCGCCGCGGTAGCGGAAGCGCTCCACGCCGGACTCGATCGCGCCCAGGCCGAAGGCCTCGTGCGTGTGCGGCTCGAAGGCATGCCGCACGATGTGCGCGCGGTACAGCTCCACGCCAGGGCGGTGGGCGGGGCGCTTGAACTCGGCGGCGTCGAGCGCGTGCTCGAAGGTGTCGGGGACGGCTTGCATGCGGCGTGGGGCTGACGAGCCGCATTGTGAGCGCACGCGTGCTTGCGCTACGCTTGCGCCATGAAGACATACAACGTCGAAGTGCAGCGCATCAAGGCCATGTCCAACAGCCACGGCCTGGTGCGGGCACGGGTCGATGCGCTGGTGCAGCCGGCGCCGCCGCGCGGCGAGGGCGACGAGAGCAGCGTGCTCAGCCTCAGCGTGGAGAACGCGCGCGTGCTCTACCTGCTGCTCAAGCAGCAACTCGCCGAGGTGGATGGGCGCAAGGCACGCAGCCAGCGCTGAGCCGATGGCTCAGTTCGACGGCGCCGCGATCCACGCGGCGATTGCGTCGACAGCGTCCTTCTCCATGCCGATGAAGCCGTGCCAGTGCAGCGCGTCGCACACCGGGCCACGCGGTTCGGTGCCGCCGTCGAGCATGAGCAGCTTCTTCACCGGCGCGTTCTTAAGGCTGCGCAGCAGGTAGGGCATGTCGGCCGGGCGGCACAGCACGCAGGCGTCCTTCGCGTGGTGCACCACCAGCACCGGCAGCACGACGGCAGCCAGGTCCTGCTGCATCAGCGCACCCGGGCGGTCCAGGTTGACCAGGCTCGAGCTCAGCACCACGCCTGTGATGCGGCCCGGCGGCAGGCCGATCGCCGCCGCGGTGGCCGACACGGTGCCGCGGCTCGTGCCCACGAGCCACAGCGGCAGCGGGCTGCGCCGGCGCAGTTCGTCGATCACGGCGCTCACGTCGGCCAGATGCGCGGCGCCGGTGCGCTCGGCCACGTCGAGTTCGGGCATGTCGGTGGGCTTGCCGAAGATCGCCACGTTCAGGCCGGCGGCGCGGAAATGCTGAAGCGAGCGCACGAGGAAGTTCTGGCTCGAAGGCTGGCCGCTGTCGACCTTGCCGAAGCCGCCCCCGCCGCCGGGAAACAGCAGCACGGTGGCGCGTGCGCCGTCCACCGGCTCCCACCAGACGTTGGTGGTGATGCCGGCGCGCGTCGGCAGCTTGAGCAGCGTGCCCTGCGCGTGGCTGGCCATGCACAGAGCGGCCAGCAGCGGCGCGGCCAGCCAGCGCGGGAGCGTCATGAGGTCCTCAGGGGGCTAACGCGCGTCGGCGACGCGCTGCACCGGTATTTTCCACGTGCCGCTGCGGATCTCGGCATGCGTGAGCCGCCGAACCTCCACCGGCGCGATGCCGCTGATGCCGAGCTTGCGCGCCGCGGCATGGCTGAGGTCGATGACGCGGCCGGGCTTGAAGGGGCCGCGGTCGTTCACGCGCACCACCACCTCGCGCTTGTTGCGCGGGTTGCGCACCAGCGCATAACTGGGCAGCGGCATGGTCTTGTGCGCCGCCGTCATCGCGTGCATGTCATAGACCTCGCCGGTGGCTGTGCGACGGCCATGGAAGGGCTTGCCGTACCAGGACGCGATGCCGGTCTCGGTGAGCGGCACGTCCGCCGCTTCGGGTTCGTAGGTTTCGCCCTTGATCTCGTAGGGCACGTTCGGCGCGCCCTGCGGGATCGCGGTCACCCGTGGCACCGCGTCAGGCGGGTCGCGCCGTGGAGCAGGAGCAGCCACCGGTGGTGCGGGCTTGGCGACGACGGGCGGCACCGGAGAAGGTGCGGGCTCCGAAGAACCGGGCCACGGCAAGCCGATCGACGGCAGCGACGGCAGCGACGGCATGCGCAGCGAGCCGCAGCCGGCGAGCAGCAGCGGCGCGAGCAGCACGGCAGCCAGGCGCGAGGCGCGGCGCAGGTGAAGCGTCTCCATGTCCGCAGTGAACGGCGGGACAGGGGGCGACTTCAGTAACAGAAACAGTTGTGCGCGTTGATCCGTGACAAGCGGCCGGATTGGCGCGACGCGCGGCGCCAAGTGCAAGTAACCGCAACCGCGGTCTGCGGCGTGGGCGCAACGGCGGTGCCGCCCTCAGCTTTGGCGTCCGGCGGCCGATAACGGGTCGACACGACGAGGGAAACACCATGACGACTTCGACCGCCGCCACCTCGGCCTTCCAGTCCGCCAACCCGCATGCGCTGGCCACCATCCTGCAGGC
Organism: Rhizobacter sp. AJA081-3; assembly: GCF_017795745.1. Lineage (GTDB taxonomy): Bacteria > Pseudomonadota > Gammaproteobacteria > Burkholderiales > Burkholderiaceae_C > Piscinibacter. Next base: position 5,332,762 of record NZ_CP059067.1, read on the forward strand.
CAGCGAGACCCAGCGCATCATCGCCGCGACCGACATCTTCGATCTCGCCGGCACCAAGCTGTGGGCGCGCCACCAGCCGGTGTCGGCCGAACTGCAGCGCAAGCTGCTCGACCGCAAGCTGCGCGAACCGCTGGAGAGCTGCCTGATCGCCGAGGACGGCGTGACGCCGGCCACGCTGGTCGAGTGGCTCGAGTGGTTGGTCGACGGCGAAACGCGCCTGGCCCCCGTGCTGCGCCCGCACGCAGCCCGGCTGCTGCGCGAGGCCCAGCACCTGCCGCTGCACCCGGTGGCGCAACTGCTGCTCAGCGCGGCGCAGGCCGCGCGCCCGCACGCCTTCGAGCATGCGGTCGCGGCGATGGGTCTGGCCGGCGCGCTGATGGTCGGCCACGGCGGCCAGACGCCGGAGATCCGGCTGGCCATGCTCGCCGGCCTGTTGCACGACCTCGGCGAGATGTACATCGACCCGCTGCACGGTGAGGCCGAGACCGAGCGCGAACTCGACACGCTGAGCTACCGGCAGCTCGTCGTGCACCCGCACGTCGGCCTGCTGCTGATCGCGCAGCTCACCAACTACCCGGGCTCCGTCGCGCGTGCGGTGGCCGAGCACCACGAGCGGCTCGACGGCACCGGCTACCCGCATGCGAAGCGCGGCGAGGGCCTGTCGCCGCTGGGCCGCCTGATGGCCGTCACCGACGCGGCGCTTGCCGCGCTGCGCGGGCCGCACGAGCAGCTGTTGCACGCCAGCATCGCGCTGCGCGCCGTGCCTGGCGAGTTCGACCTGGCCTGGGTCGGCCAGCTGTCGCGTGCGGCGAGCGAACAGCCGCCGCTGCAGCCGGCCATGCAGCCGGCGGAGATCCGCGCTCGCCGCGCCGCCCTCGAAGAGGTGCTGCAGGCCGCCGAGGACAACGCCGGGCTGCTGGCCGTCGGCGAGCGGTCGGTGAACATGCAATCCGCGCTCGAGCTCGCGCAGTTCCTGGTCGGCCGGCTGCGCGCCGGCTGGAACGAGAGCGGCCTGTGGAGCCCGCAGGCCGCCACCGGCACCGATGCGGCCGAGGTCGAGGCCATCGAGGACGAGCTCTACCACCGCCTGCGCGGCGTGCAGCGCGCCGTGATGCTGCGCGCCGGCGAACTGCCGGCCGACGAGGCCGCGACGCTGACGTCGCTGTGCGAATCGCTGCCGATGGGCCGCGTGGGCTGAGCGGCGGCCATGAAAAAGCCCCCGCGGCTCGCGCCGGCGGGGGCTTCAAGTTCAAGCGTCGATCAGGTCAGCGGACTTTGCCGGCCTTCCAGGCATTGAGCAGCGTGTCGTAGGCGATCGTCTCGCCCTTGGGCTTCTCGTTGGCCAGCTTGGCCCACGGGGCGCCCTTGTCGCTCAGGTACTTCTTCGGGTCTTCCTTCTTGTTGAGCTTCGGGGCGCAACGGGCCATGCCGGCGCGCTCGAGGCGGGCCATCACCTGGTCCATCTCCTCGGCAAGGTTGTCCATCGCCTGCTGCGGCGTCTTCTCGCCGGTCACGGCCACGGCCACGTTCTTCCACCACAGCTGCGCCAGCTTCGGGTAGTCGGGCACGTTGGTGCCGGTGGGCGTCCAGGCCACGCGCGCCGGGCTGCGATAGAACTCGACCAGGCCGCCGAGCTTCGGGGCCAGGTCGGTCATCGCCTTGCTCTGGATGTCGCTCTCGCGGATCGGCGTCAGGCCCACGATCGTCTTCTTCAGAGACGTGGTCTTGGCCGTCACGAACTGCGCATACAGCCAGGCGGCCGCAGTCTTGTTCTCGTCGTGCTTCTCGAAGAAGGTCCACGAGCCCACGTCCTGGTAGCCGTTCTGCATGCCCTGCTTCCAGTACGGGCCGTTCGGGCCGGGGGCCATGCGCCACTTCGGCGTGCCATCGGCATTCACCACCGGCAGGCCCGGCTTGGTCATGTCGGCGGTGAAGGCGGTGTACCAGAAGATCTGCTGCGCGATCTGGCCTTGCGCAGGCACCGGGCCGGCTTCGCCGAAGGTCATGCCGGTGGCTTCCTTCGGGGCGTACTTCTTCATCCAGTCGACGTACTTCGTCAGCGCGTAGACGGCGGCCGGCGAGTTGGTGGCGCCACCGCGCGAGACCGAGGCACCCAGCGGCGTGCAGCCGTCGGCCGAGGCGCGGATGCCCCACTCGTCGACCGGCTTGCCGTTCGGGATGCCGATGTCGGCGGTGCCGGCCATCGACAGCCACGCGTCGGTGAAGCGCCAGCCCAGCGACGGGTCCTTCTTGCCGTAGTCCATGTGGCCGTAGATGGGCTTGCCGTCGATCGTCTTCACGTCTTCGCTGAAGAACGCGGCGATGTCCTCGTAGGCGCTCCAGTTCAGCGGCACGCCCAGGTCATAGCCGTACTTGGCCTTGAACTTGTCCTTCAGGTCCTGGCGCGCGAACAGGTCGGCGCGGAACCAGTACAGGTTGGCGAACTGCTGGTCGGGCAGCTGGTAGAGCTTCTTGTCGGGGCCGGTGGTGAAGCTGGTGCCGATGAAGTCCTTGATGTCGATGCCCGGGTTCGTCCACTCCTTGCCCTTGCCGGCCATGTAGTCGGTCAGGTTCATGATCTTGCCGTAGCGGTAGTGCGTACCGATCAGGTCGGAGTCGGAAATCCAGCCGTCGTAGATCGACTTGCCGGATTGCATCGAGGTCTGCAGCTTCTCGACCACGTCGCCTTCCTGGATCAGGTCGTGCTTGACGGTGATGCCGGTGATCTCGGTGAAGGCCTTGGCCAGCGTCTTCGATTCGTACTCGTGCGTGGTGATCGTCTCGGACACCACCGAGATCTCCTTCACGCCCTTGGCCTGCAGCTTCTTGGCGGCGTCGATGAACCACTTCATCTCGGCCATCTGCTGATCCTTGCTCAGCGTGGAGGGCTGGAACTCGGCGTCGATCCACTTCTTGGCCTCGGCCTCGCCAGCCCATGCGCTCTGGCCCAGGGCCAGAGCGGCGGCCGCAAAGGCCACGGCATTCAAGCGCAATTTCATCTCGGTCTCCTCAGTTGTGCTTCCCGGTCTTGATCTGGGGCGCCGGCTGGGAAGCTGCGGCCGGCACCGTTTCTCACTCTCTCGTCAACCCTTCCTCATCACCAGCGCGAGCAGCGCCATCGAGGCGACGAAGCTGAACCAGATCGACGGTTCCTGCTCGAGGCTGAACCAGTCGATCATCTTTTCGCTCACTGCCACGAAGGCCAGGTTCACGTAGGCCGCGCCGAGCAGGCCGATGAACAGGCGGTCGCCTCGCGTAGTCGCGATCGGCAGGAAGCCCTTGCGCTCCACGGTGGGGGACTTCAGTTCCCACACCGTCATGGCGATCAGCATCAGCACGATGCTGGTGAAGAACACGGCGACGGGGAGGGTCCAGGCCATCCACTCGAACATCACACTCTCCCCATGGCGAAGCCCTTGGCGATGTAGTTGCGAACGAACCAGATCACGATCGCCCCCGGCACGATGGTCAGCACGCCTGCCGCCGCCAGCACGCCCCAGTCCATGCCCGACGCACTCACCGTGCGCGTCATCGTCGCGACGATCGGCTTGGCGTTCACGCTGGTCAGCGTGCGCGCCATCAGCAACTCCACCCACGAGAACATGAAGCAGAAGAAGGCGGCCACGCCCACGCCGGCCTTGATCAACGGGATGTAGATCGTCAGGAAGAAGCGCGGGAACGAGTAGCCGTCGATGTAGGCCGTCTCGTCGATCTCGCGCGGCACGCCGCTCATGAAGCCTTCGAGGATCCACACCGCCAGCGGCACGTTGAACAGCAGGTGGGCCATGGCCACCGCGATGTGCGTGTCCATCAGGCCCAGTGTCGTGTAGAGCTGGAAGAAGGGCAGCAGGAACACCGCCGGCGGCGTCATGCGGTTGGTCAGCAGCCAGAAGAACACGTGCTTGTCGCCCAGGAACGAGTAGCGGCTGAACGCATAGGCCGCCGGCAGCGCCACCAGCAGCGAGACCACCGTGTTGATGGCCACGTAGATCATCGAGTTGATGTAGCCCGAGTACCAGGACACATCGGTGAAGATGGTCTTGTAGTGCTCGATGGTGAAGTTCTGCGGCCACAGGCTGAAGGTGGACAGGATCTCCTCGTTCGTCTTGAACGACATGTTGACCATCCAGTACACCGGCAGGATGGCGAACACGAGGTAGAGGATCAGGAACAGCACCCTCTTCTTGAAGCGCTTGTCATCCATGACCGGCCTCCGTCTTGTCGGCCGTGCCCACGCGCTGCATCCAGTTGTAGAGGATGAAGCACAGCAGCAGGATGATGAGGAAGTAGATCAGCGAGAAGGCCGCCGCCGGGCCGAGGTCGAACTGGCCCACGGCCTTCTGCGTCAGGTACTGGCTCAGGAATGTCGTTGCATTGCCCGGCCCGCCGCCGGTCAGCACAAAGGGCTCGGTGTAGATCATGAAGCTGTCCATGAAGCGCAGCAGCACGGCGATCATCAGCACGCCGCGCAGCTTGGGCAGCTGGATGTAGCGGAACACCGCGAGCTTGCTCGCGCCGTCGATGCGCGCGGCCTGGTAGTAGGCGTCGGGGATGGCGCGCAGCCCGGCGTAGCACAGCAGCGCCACCAGCGGCGTCCAGTGCCACACGTCCATCACCAGCACGGTCAGCCAGGCGTCGGTGGCGTTGCCGGTGTAGCTGTAGTCGAAGCCGAGCTTGGCCAGCGTGGCGCCCATCAGGCCGATGTCGGTGCGGCCGTAGATCTGCCAGATGGTGCCCACCACGTTCCAGGGGATCAGCAGCGAGATCGCCACCACCACCAGCACCGCCGAGGCCTGCCAGCCCTTGGCGGGCATCGACAGCGCCAATGCGATGCCCAGCGGGATCTCCACCGCCAGCACGGCCAGCGAGAAGCCGATCTGGCGGATCAGCGCGCCCTGCAGGTCGTCGTCGCGCATCACCGCCTTGAACCATTCGGTGCCGACGAACACGCGCCGCTCCGGCGAGATGATGTCCTGCACCGAGTAGTTCACCACCGTCATCAGCGGCAGGATGGCCGAGAAGGCCACGCAGAGCACGACGGGCAGGATGAGCAGCCACGCCTTCTGGTTGACGGGCTTCATGCCACGAGCTCCTCGTTCTGGTAGTAGCAGGTGTGCGGGCCGACGATGGCCAGCCACACGGCCTCGCCGACCTGGGGGATCGCCTGCTCGGTACTCAGGCGTGCGCGCACGAGTTGCCCGTCGCCGACCTGGGCCGTCACCAGCCAGTAGGTGCCGACGTCCTGCGCGGCCTTCACCGTGCCGGGCACGGCGCCGGCCGCGTTCGGTGCGGCCAGCGTCACGTACTCCGGCCGCACGCCCAGCGTGGTGGCGCCAGCCGGCGCCCCGGGCGCCAGCGTCGCGGGCAGGAAATTCATGCCCGGCGAGCCGATGAAGTGGCCGACGAAGGTGTGCTGCGGGCGCTCGAACAGGTCGGAGGCGCTGCCCACCTGCACGGCGCGGCCGCGGGTCATCACCACCACCTGCTCGGCGAAGGTCAGTGCCTCCACCTGGTCGTGCGTGACGTACACCAGCGTCAGCTTGAGCTCGTGGTGGATCTGCTTGAGCTTGCGGCGCAGCTGCCACTTCAGGTGCGGGTCGATCACCGTCAGCGGCTCGTCGAAGAGCACGGCGCTCACGTCCTCTCGCACCAGGCCGCGGCCCAGCGAGATCTTCTGCTTGGCGTCGGCGGCCAGGCCGGCGGCGCGCATGTCGAGCTGGCCGCTCATCTCGAGCATCTCGGCGATGCGGCCCACGCGCTGCTTGATGCGATCGGGCGCGACGCCGCGGTTCTTCAGCGGGAAGGCGAGGTTCTCGGCCACGGTCATCGTGTCGTAGATCACCGGGAACTGGAACACCTGCGCGATGTTGCGCTGCTGTGGTGACAGCCGGGTGACGTCGCGGCCGTCGAACTTCACCGTGCCCTGCGAGGGCACGACCAGGCCCGAGATGATGTTGAGCATGGTCGTCTTGCCGCAGCCCGAGGGGCCGAGCAGCGCATAGGCGCCGCCGTCCTCGAAGCTCATCTTCAGCGGCAGCAGCGCATAGTCCTCATCCTTCTGCGGGTTCGGGCGGTAGGCGTGCGCCAGGTCGAGATCGATGCGGGCCATGTCAGTGGCCTCCCGGTGCGACGAGCAGCTCGCCGGCCGAATCGAACACGTAGACCTGCGCCGGGTTCAGGTACAGCGTCACCGAGGAGCCGAGTTCGAACTGGTGCACGCCGGTGAGCTGCGCCACCAGCTCGCCCACCGGCGTGTCGACGTGCACGAAGGTGTCGGAGCCGGAGATCTCGGCCAGCTCCACGGTGCCGGGCAGCGCCAGGTCGCCGTCGCGGCCGTGCACGCGCAGCGCGCTGGCGCGGATGCCGATGGTCAATGCCGAGCTGGAGGCCGCCGGCAGCGGCACCGAGAGGTTCACCCCGGCCGGCAGCGTGACGCCCAGCGTCGCGGCGGTGCCGGCGAGCAGGTTCATCGGCGGGTCGCTGAAGGCGCGCGCCACGCGCATCGACTTCGGGCGGCGGAACACCTCGGCCGTGGGCCCGTACTGCAGCAGCTCGCCGCCGTCGAGCACCGCGGTGTAGCCGCCCAGCAGCAGCGCTTCGGTGGGCTCGGTGGTGGCGTAGACGACGGTGGATTCGCCGGTGGCGAAGAGCTGCGAGAGCTCCTCGCGCAGCTCCTCACGGAGTTTGTAGTCGAGGTTGACCAGCGGCTCGTCGAGCAGCATCAGCGGCGCCTTCTTGGCCAGCGCACGCGCCAGTGCCACGCGCTGCTGCTGGCCGCCGGACAGCTCGGCCGGCAGGCGCTTCAGGAAGGGCTCGATGTGCAGCTTCTCGGCCAGTTCCTGGACGCGCTGCGCGATGCCCTGCTCGCCGCGCAGCTTCAGCGGCGAGGCGATGTTGTCGGCTACCGTCATCGACGGGTAGTTGATGAACTGCTGGTAGACCATCGCCACGTTGCGCTCGCGCACCGGCATGCCGGTGACGTCGGTGCCGTCGGCCAGCACCCGCCCGGCGCTGGGTTTGTCCAGGCCGGCCATCACGCGCATCAGCGTGGTCTTGCCGGCCTGCGTGGCGCCGAGCAGCACCGTCACGGCGCGCGGCACCAGCTGCAGGTCGAGCGGGTAGAGGTGGGTCATCGCGCCCACCTTCTGCTCGATGCGTTCGAGCTTCAGTTCCATGCCTTCTCCGTCGGGGCCGAGGCCACGTTGCCCCAGTGCCGCCGGCACCAGTCGTCCACCGCGGCGCGGTGGTGATCTTCGTAATGCAGGCCCAGCTTGCTGCGACGCCACAGCACATCGTCGGCACACCGTGCCCATTCCTCGTCGTGCAGGAAGGCCAGCTCGGCCTCGTACAGGCCCGGCGCCACCTCGGCGCCCAGGGGCTGGGAGAGCCAGGCTGCAGCACGCTGGCCGTAGGCGCGCGCGATGCGGCGCACCATCGGCGTGGGCAGGGTCGGGTGGGCCAGCGCCAGCGCCTGAACGAAGCGGCTGAAGTCGGTGTCGGGGCGCTGTGCGGCGCCGATGGTCGGGCTGAGGTCGCCGCCGGGCAGGAAGGCGTGTTCGGTCCAGGCACCGCGCGCCGCGCGCAGCGGCGCGGCGAGCAGGTCGGCAGCCTCCTCCGCCAGCTTGCGGAAGGTGGTGATCTTGCCGCCCCACACGTTGAGCAGCGGTGCCTGCGCGGTGTCGAGCTCGAGCGAGTAGTCGCGCGTCACTGCGGACGGGTCGCCCGATTCGTCGTCGAGCAGCGGGCGCACGCCGGAGTAGCTCCACACCACGTCGGCCGGTGTGACGCTGCGTGCGAAGTAGCGGCTGGCCTGCTCGCACAGGTAGGCGGTCTCGTCGGCATCGATGCGTGCTTCGCCGATGGCCCCGCGGTGCTCCACGTCGGTGGTGCCGATCAGCGTGAACTCGCCCTCGTAGGGGATGGCGAAGATGATGCGCTTGTCGGGGTTCTGGAAGATGTAGGCGTGGTCGTGGTCGAACATCTTCGGCACGACGATGTGGCTGCCCTTCACCAGGCGCAGCGACTTGCGCTCCGGCGCATGCGCGTGCTCGGCGAGGAACTGCGCCGCCCAGGGGCCGGCGGCATTGACGAGCGCGCGCGCGGTCACCGTGCGCTGACCACCCTGCGCCGACTGCAGCGTGGCCTGCCATTGGGTGGCGCCGCGCTTGGCGTCGACGCAGGCGGTGCGCGTCAGCACGGTGGCGCCACGCGCCTTCGCGTCCAGCGCGTTGAGCACCACCAGGCGCGCGTCGTCGACCCAGCCGTCGGAATAGACGAAGCCCTTGCTGAACTGCTTCTTCAGCGGCGCGCCGGCGGCGTGCGTGCGCAGGTCCACCGTGGTCGAACCGGGCAGCACCTCGCGGCGCGCCAGGTGGTCATAGAGGAACAGGCCGGCGCGGATCATCCACACCGGGCGCATGCCGGGGTCGTGCGGCATCACGAAACGCAGCGGCCACATGATGTGCGGCGCGCTCTTGAGCAGCACCTCGCGCTCTGCGAGCGCCTTGCGCACCAGCGAGAACTCGTAGTACTCGAGGTAGCGCAGCCCGCCGTGGATCAGCTTGGTCGACGAAGACGAGGTGTGCGAGGCAAGGTCGTCCTTCTCCGCCACCACGACCTTCAGGCCGCGGCCGGCGAGGTCGCGCGCGATGCCGGCACCGTTGATGCCGCCGCCCACGACGAGCACGTCGCAGTCGATCGCGGCATCGGCGCCGACGCTGTCGCGCCAGCCTTCGGGGCGGGGATGGTTCAAGCAATCTCCGGGGGTGGCGCCGGTGCGCGTCCGGCGGGTTCGCTCGCTGTCTTGAGCAATGTTCGTTTTAGTTCGTTTGCGCGCTTCTTTTTTCTTTTTAGCCCAGACTCGAACCCAAAGCAAGATGGGTAAGCCCTGTGGTTTTCCCGGGATGGCTCGCTACGCTGGCAGGCCATGACGCCCAATCCCCGCCAGTCCGACCTGCTCGACGAGGTCCGCGTGCGCGGTTCCGTGTCGGTGGAAGCGCTGGCCGACAAGTTCGGCGTGACGCTGCAGACGGTGCGTCGCGACGTCAAGCTGCTCGCCGACGAAGGCCTGCTCGCGCGCTTCCACGGCGGAGTGCGCGTGCCCTCGTCGACCACGGAGAACATCGCCTACCGCCAGCGCCAGCAGCTCAACGAGCAGGCCAAGCAGCGCATCGCGCGCGCCGTCGCGAAGGCCGTGCCGGAGAACTGCTCGCTGATCATCAACATCGGCACCACCACCGAGGCGATCGCGCGCGAGCTGCTGCGCCACAAGGGCCTGCGCGTGATCACCAACAACCTGAACGTGGCGGCGATCCTGTCCGACAACCCCGACTGCGAGGTCATCGTCGCCGGCGGCGTGGTGCGCTCGCGCGACCGCGGCATCGTCGGCGAAGCAACGGTGGACTTCATCGCGCAGTTCAAGGTCGACATCGCGCTGATCGGCATCTCGGCGATCGAGGCCGACGGCACGCTGCGCGACTTCGACTACCGCGAGGTGACGGTGGCGCGCGCCATCATCGAGCACTCGCGCGAGGTGTGGTTGGCTGCGGACCACAGCAAGTTCAACCGCCCGGCGATGGTGGAGCTCGCGCGGCTCGACCAGATCGACGTGCTCTACACCGACGCCGAGCCGCCCGGGCCCTTCCCGGCCCTGCTGGCCGAGGCCGGCGTCACCTGCCACGTGACTGCGCCATGAAGAACTTCCTGCTCGCCCTCGACCAGGGCACCTCCAGCTCGCGCAGCATCGTGTTCGACGCGCAGGGCCGCATCGTCGCGATGGCGCAGCGCGAGTTCCGCCAGATCTACCCGCAGCCCGGCTGGGTGGAGCACGATCCGCGGGAGATCTGGGCCACCCAGCTCGCCACCGCGCAGGAAGCGCTGGCCAAGGCAAAGCTGACGGCGGCCGACATCGCCTCGATCGGCATCACCAACCAGCGCGAGACCACGCTGGTGTGGAACCGCCGCACCGGCGAGCCCGTCTACAACGCCATCGTCTGGCAGGACCGCCGGGCCGAGCCCACCTGTGCGGCGCTGCGTGCGCGCGCGCTGGAAGAGACCTTCCGCCGCAAGACCGGGCTGATCCTCGACGCCTACTTCTCCGGCACCAAGCTGAAGTGGATCCTCGACAACGTGGCCGGTGCGCGCGCCGCGGCGCTGGCCGGCGAACTCGCCTTCGGCACGGTGGACAGCTGGCTGATGTGGCAGCTCACTGGCGGCGCGGTGCATGCGACCGACGTGAGCAACGCCTCGCGCACGCTGATGCTCAACGTGCACGCCAACACCTGGGACGATGAGTTGCTGAAGCTGCTCGACGTGCCCGTGGAGGTGCTGCCCGCCGTGTGGCCGTCCAGCCACGTGTATGGCCACACGCGCGCCGACCTGCTCGGCGCCTCGCTGCCCATCGGCGGGGTGGCCGGCGACCAGCAGAGTGCGCTGTTCGGCCAGGCCTGCTTCAAGGCGGGGCTGGCGAAGAACACCTACGGCACCGGCTGCTTCATGCTGATGCACACCGGCAGCCAGTTCCAGACCTCGGCCAACGGGCTGATCACTACCAGCGCGGCGCAGCCCGGCACCACGCCGGAGTTCGCGCTCGAAGGCAGCGTCTTCATCGGCGGTGCCGTGGTGCAGTGGCTGCGCGACGGCCTGCGCGCCATCGAGGGCAGCGGCGCGGTGCAGCAGCTCGCGCAGAGCGTGCCCGACGCCGGCGGCGTGATGTTCGTGCCCGCCTTCACCGGCCTGGGCGCGCCGTACTGGAAGCCCGAAGCGCGCGGCGCCATCGTCGGCCTCACGCGCGGCAGCACGGTGGCTCACATCGCGCGCGCGGCGCTGGAGAGCATCGCCTTCCAGAGCGCAGCGCTGCTCACCGCGATGAGCCGCGACGCGGTGGCCAGCGGCGGCGCGCCGGTGGCCGAGCTGCGCGTGGACGGCGGTGCCTGCGTGAACGACCTGCTGATGCAGTTCCAGGCCGATCTGCTGGGCATCCCGGTGGTGCGGCCGCAGGTGATCGAGACCACGGCGCTCGGCGCGGCCTACCTCGCGGGCCTGTCCAGCGGTGTGTACCGGAATCTCGACGAGCTCAGCGCGCAGTGGCAGGTGGAGCGGCGCTTTCACCCGACGCTGCCGCGCGAGCGCGCGCAGGAGCGCATGGCGCAGTGGGAACGCGCGGTGCGGCAGTCGGTCGCGGAGTGAGCCGCGACCGATCCACCGCGTTTGCGTTCACTTGACCGGGCTGGCTTCGGCTGCCGCGGTGGTGCCTGCGGCCGGCGCGGCAGGCGCTGCCGGAGCGGGTGCTGCGGCGGACGCGGCGGGCGCGGGCGGTGCCAGCGTCGCCACCTTGCCGAGCTGCACGGTGATGATGTCCGGGTAGTCGTAGGCGGCGCCGGTGGACATGTCCACTCCGGCACCGATCACGCCGCCGAACAGGATGTTGCCGAACGCCATGCCCTTGGTCGACGACTTGACGGTCAGGATGCCGGGGTCGGTGCCGTCGAGGGCACAGTTGACCAGCAGGTCGTTGTAGCTGCGGCGCACCGTCACCGAACCGGGCGCCGTGACGTACCAGGCGCCCTTGTCGTTGGTCAGCGAGCACTTGGCGCCGGGCGTATCGGTTCCCGACCTCTGCGTCACGACAGACAGCGACTGATTCTGACCGCTCACGATGGATGCGCAGCCCGTGGTCATGACCGCGCAGACGGCGGCGATGCCGATTTTCAGCATGAAACTCCCCCCAGGGTTCGTTGGTTGTGACCGGCACTCTAGTCGCGGCTGCGGTGCCGGACATCCGCGCTTACGCGCGGTGAGTGCACAAAGTCGCGCTCTGCTCGCTCGCCACTGCTGACACCACGTTGTCAGCAGCCTCTGCGCAACATGGCCGCTCCTGTCACTGCCCAAGGAGCACCCCATGACCCACGCCCTCGACTGGTTCGAAATCCCGGTGAGCGACCTGCCGCGCGCCCAGTCCTTCTACGAATCGCTGCTCGCTGTCACCCTGCGCCGCGAAGCCATCGGCGACAGCGCACTCGCCGTCTTCCCCAGCGCGGACACCGGCGTCGGCGGCTGCCTGATGGCCGGGCCGGGCACTCCGGCGCCATCGGTCAACGGCACGCTCGTCTACCTGAACGCGGCACCCTCGCTCGACGCCGTGCTGGCCCGCGTGGAGGCGGCCGGCGGCCGCATCACCACGCCGAAGGTGCAGCTGCCGGGCGACATGGGCGTGTTCGCGCATGTCACCGACACCGAGGGCAACCGCATCGGCCTGCACGCCGCGGCGTAGCATTTGCGCATGCGCCGAGCCGAACGCCTGTTCCAGATCGTCCAGCTGATCCGCGGGCGGCGGCTGTCCACCGCGCGCTTCCTGGCCGAGCGGCTGGAGGTCTCGGAGCGCACCGTCTACCGCGACGTGGCCGACCTGCTCGCGCAGGGCGTGCCCATCGAGGGCGAGGCGGGCGTGGGTTACCGCATGCGCGCCGGCTTCGACCTGCCTCCACTGATGTTCACCACCGATGAAGCGCGTGCCCTGGTGGCCGCGGTGCGCCTGGCCCAGCCGCGGCTGGACACCGCGTTGGCGGCGCAGGCCGAAGGTGCACTGTCGAAGATCCTCGCCGTGCTGCCGGCACCGGCGCGTGCCGCAGCCGAGAGCCTGGCGATCTATGCGCCGCCGGTCGGCCCCGACATGGCCACGCGCGAGCGGCTGCAAGCCCTGCGCGAAGCCGCCGAGGCGCGGCGCGTGGTGAGGCTGCGCTACCTCGACCTGAAGGGCCGCGTCAGCGAGCGCCGCGTGCGGCCGCTGGGCTGCTTCTACTGGAGCGAGGTGTGGACGCTGGCGGCCTGGTGCGAGGTGCGCGAGGATTTTCGCAACTTCCGCGTCGACCGCATCGAGCGTCTCGACAGGCTGGACGAAACCTTCCGCGACGAGCCCGGCAAGACGCTCGCGGACATGTTCCGCCAGGTCGAAGGCGAGATGACGGAGCGCGACCGCAGCACCGACGCCTGAGGCGGCAGTGCTGCGGTGCGCCTCGCGTGCGGGGCGCTCAGTTCGCGGCCTGCGCCAGGCTGCGGTCCAGCGCGCGAATGCCGGCTGCGCGGATCAGCTGCTGCTGCGCCGGCGTGGCCACGCGCACCTCGGCTTCATTGGCCTCGGTGGCGCCCAAGCGGGCGGCCTCGCGGGCTTCGGCGACTACTTGAGCACGCGTCAGCGTCGAGGTGGCCACCGGCGCGGTCGAGGCCTCGGCGTAGTTGCGCGCTTCCAGCGTGCCGGCGCGCTGCGCCTGCTGCAGTTCGGCCTGGACTTCGGCGCGGCTCTTGCTCGACAGCATCGACGCGGGCTGGAAGTCCTGCGTGGCTTCTTGGGCGAAGGCGCTGCCGGCGCCGGCGAAGGAAACGAAGAGGGCGGAGGCGATCAGGGTCTTGGCGTTCATGGTGATGTCCTTGAGATGGAGGGGTGGATCGGTTCGGTTGTGCCGGCGTCGTCTGTCGGCATGGGATGAACTCTAGGAAGCCCGACTCACGCTTTCCGGACAGCGAGATGACAAATTCGTAATCCACCGACACCCGCATCGGTGCGAACATTCGCCGCGTTGCCACACCCTCCCCACCATGCGCCTGCTCGTCATCGAGGATGAACCCAAGCTCGCCGACTACCTGCACAAGGGCCTGTCGGAGAACGGCTACGTCGTCGACGTGGCCGCCGACGGCATCCGCGGACGGCTGCTGGCCTGCGAGGGCGAGTACGACCTGGTGCTGCTCGACCTGATGCTCCCCGGCATCGACGGCTTCGGCGTGCTCAAGGCGATGCGCGAGCGCGGCCAGACGCCGGTGCTGATGCTCACGGCGCGCGACAAGATCGAGGACCGCGTGCGTGGCCTGCAGGACGGCGCCGACGACTACCTCGTCAAGCCCTTCGCCTTCTCCGAACTGCTCGCCCGCGTCGGCGCGCTGCTGCGCCGCGGCGCCGCGACGAGCGCCACGACGACGCAGATGCGCCTGGCCGATCTCGAACTCGACCTGGCCAGCCGCAAGGCGCACCGCGACGGCAAGCGCCTGGACCTCACCGCCAAGGAGTTCACCCTGCTGACGCTGCTGCTGCGCCGACGCGGCCAGATCCTTTCGCGCACCACGCTGGCCGAGCAGGTGTGGGACATGAACTTCGACTCCGACACCAACGTCGTCGAGGTCGCGGTGCGCCGTCTGCGCGCCAAGCTCGACGACCCCTTCCCGAGCAAGCTGCTGCACACCGTGCGCGGCATGGGCTACGTGCTGGAGGACCGATCGTGATCGCCTCCTGCTCGCATTCGATCGGCGGGCGGCTGTCGCGCAAGCTGGCGCTCGTCACCATGCTGATGCTCGCGCTGCTGTTCACCGGCGCCTGGCTGTCGGTGAAGATGCTGATGAAGGAGAAGAACTTCGAGGAGCTGCAGTTCCGCGGCAACGTCATTGCACAGATCCTCGCCCTGGAGCTGAAGAACGGCGGTGAGCAGGCCTGCCTGGCGCGCGTGCGCGCCGACGCGCCGATGCGCGCCAACACGCGGCTGGAACTGTGGCGCGCCGATGGCCAGCCGTTCTATGCCGACCCGAGCGCGGGTTCGCACGCGCTGTCCGAGCACACGCGCAGCGTCGATTTCGAGATCGAGGCCCCGCAGCTGACCGGCGGCCTGCTGAAGGCGCGCTACACGGTCGACTTTTCCGCCGATGCCAAGTTCGGCCGCAACTGGCTGGTGGTCTTCGTCGTCATCACCTTGCTGGCCGGCGCGATGGTCTGGGCCGGCAGCCGCTGGCACGTCCGGCGTGCGCTGCGGCCGCTGAACGACCTGGCGGCGCAGACGCGCGCCATCTCGGCGCGCCGGCTCGATCACCGCCTGGCGCTGGCCGACCCGGCCGAGGAGCTGCTGCCCTGGGTCGAGCAGTTCAATGCGCTGATGGAGCGTCTCGAAGGCGCGGTGGCGCAGCTCGAGGGCTTCAACGCCGACGTCGCCCACGAACTGCGCACGCCGCTGGCCGCGCTGATCGGCCACACCGAGGTGGCCCTGGCGCGCGAGCGCCCGGCCGAGGTGCTGCGCGACACGCTGCTGTCCAACCTCGAGGAGGCGCAGCGCCTCGCGGCCCTGGTCAACGACATGCTGTTCCTGTCGCAGGCCGACCGCGGCGCCAGCGCGCGGCGCGGTCGCAGCGCCAGCCTGGCCGAGCTGGCGGCGCAGGTGGTCGAGTTCCACGAGGCGCTGCTCGAGGAGGCCGGCCTCGCGGTGCGCATCGAGGGTGATGCGCAGGCCGCGGTCGACGAGCCGCTGGTCAAGCGCGCGCTGGCCAACCTGCTCGGCAACGCGATCCGCTTCGCACAGCGCGGCTCCTGCGTCGTCGTTTGCATCGCGCCCGACGCCGCCGAGCAGGTGCGCGTGGAGGTGCGCAATGCCGGCGAGCCGATCGCGCCGCAGCACCTGGAGCGGCTGTTCGACCGCTTCTTCCGCGTCGACGCCGCGCGGCCCGACAGCCAGTCGCACCACGGCCTGGGGCTGGCCATCGTGGCGGCGATCGCGCGCATGCATGCCGGCCGGCCGCTGGCCGCCAGCGAGGGCGGCACGACGCGAGTCGGCTTCACGCTGGTCGCGCACTGAGACCGCACGCGCGGCGGCCCGCAGCGGCTAGCATGGCCGCATGATGCAACTGCACTACTTCCCCAGCAATGCGAGCATGACACCGCACATGGTGCTGGAGGAACTCGGCGCGCCCTACGAGCTCGTGCGCGTCGACCGCACGATCAATGCGCACCACTCGCCCGAATACCTCAAGCTCAACCCGAACGGCAAGATCCCGGTGCTGGTCGACGGCGAGCTGGTGCTCTACGAGACCGCCGCGATCACGCTGCACCTGGCCGACACCCATGCCGCCGCCGGCCTGGCACCGACGCTCGGCACGCCCGAGCGCGCGCACTTCTACAAGTGGCTGATGTGGCTGTCGAACACGCTGCAGGCGGAGATGCCGCTGTACTTCTACAGCGACCGCTGGGCCGACACACCCGAGGGCGCTGCCGCGCTGAAGCGCCATGCCGAGGCGCACATCGCCGGCATGGTCGACCAGCTCGAGGCCGAGCTCGTCCGCCACGGCGGCCCGTGGTTCCTGGGTGCGCACTACAGCGTGCTCGACCCTTACGTGCTGATGCTGTGCCGCTGGACGCGCGGCATGGCGCGGCCGGCACGCACGCTGCCGCACCTGGGGCCGTACCTGCATCGTGTGCTCGCTCGGCCGGCTGTGCAGCGCGCCTACGCGCAGGAAGGACTGGGCGAGCCGCTTGTGTGAGGGCGCGGCGCCGGCTCAGCCCTTGCCGACCAGCCCCTTGAGCGCCTGCTTGAGGCGCCGCCGCGTGGCCTTCAGCGCACTGGGCGGCGGCGCCCAGTCGGCGACGGCAGGGCTGCCGACCGCGAGCACTTCCGACTTGTGCATCGGTGCCTTGTGCACCACCACCATGCTGTCGTAGTAGCTCACCGAGCGCACGGTGCGCGTGAAGTCGTCGGGCGCGAAGCGGGTCGTGTCCTCGGAGTGCCAGGCGTTCAGCGCGTCGATCCAGCGTTTGCTGTACTCGATGAACGAGCCGCGCCGGTGCAGCCCGCCGCCGTACTTGCGCCAGTACGAGGTGTGCGTGTCCTCGCAGAGGTAGACGCCGCGTTCGGCCACGCAGGGAAACAGCTCCTCGAAGGTGGCGATCTGCTGCGCCATCGTGTGGCCGCCGTCGTCGATGAGGATGTCGATGCGCGGCACCCGCTGCGCGATCGAGCGCAGGAAGGCGCGGTCGGCCTGGTCGCCGATGAAGATCTCGACGCCGTCTTCCTCGAGCGACTTGCAGTGCGGGTTGATGTCGACACCGTAGATGCGCGCCTGCGGGCCGAAGTATTTGCGCCACAGCTGCAGCGAACCGCCGTGGTTGACGCCGAACTCGACGATGGTCACGTCGGTGCCGCGAAAGCGCGACACGTGCTCGTCGTACACGCTGAAGTAGTGGGCCCACTTCTGCATCAGGCGGCCCTGGTGCTCGTGGAACAGGCGTTCGAGGTCGTTCGTCGGGCGGGGTGCCGGGGCACTCGACATGGCTGCATCCGCAGTGGCGATGCGTGGATTGTCACGCACCGCCGCGGCCGCTCAGCGCACCAGCGCGAACAGCTCCTCGGCGACGAGGCGCTGCTCGAGCTCGAAGTAGTGCGTGTGCGCGTCGGCGCCGATGCAGCCGTCCTTCCAGGCGCGGCCCTGGCTGTCGCGGCCCTGCTGCATCGGGCCGTCGTAGCGTGCCGGATCCACCTGCAGCGGTGCCGGGCGGGTGTCGTCGCTCGCCGCCCACAGCCAGCGCCCGACATAGTCGCCGCTGCCCCACAGGTTCGACCAGTGATGCAGACCCAGCTCGTGCGGCTGCGGGCCAGTCCATCCGGTGCCGGCGGCATGCTGAACTCGATCCAGTACCCAGGGGTACAGCGCCGGGAAGCGTAGCGCGTAGAGCTGGCGCAGCGGGCTGCCGACAGTGAGCAGGCGAAGGCCGACGGCGTCGAGCCATTCGCGCAGCGCCTGCAGGTCGACCTGGCCGGCGGCGGTGGCCGGCCGGCCGAGCCGGTCGCGCTGCTGCAGGTAGCGCAGCAGCTCGGCCGTGATCACCGTGCCCTGGCTGTGCGCGACGATCACCACGCGGGTGTAGCCCTGGCGCCGCACGTGGTCGAGCAGCGCCACGTAGCGCTCGACGATGCGCACGCGGCAGATCGCATCGCGCGGGAACTCGCGGAAGTGGTTGTCGACGTCGAGCGCAGCGTCCAGCGGCGCGCGGATCGCCTGCAGCTGCTTGATCGCCACCTTGCCCAGGGCCATCAGGCCGGCCGCACCGCCGGCAATGCCGATGACGATGCCGCCCAGCCAGTTCTTCGAGAGGCGCTCGACGGCGTCGACCATGCCTTGCAGGTGCAGGTCGAAGGCAGCCGGGTAGGGCACCAGCCCGCTGCGCGCGAGCTGCGACATCAGCAGCAGCAACGCGACGATCGCGGCACCGAGCGCCACCGCCAGGCCCCACAGCCGCACCAGGCGCTCGATGGCGCGGTAACCCGTGCTCAGCCAGCGGCCCAGGCCCGCCGCCGCGGGCAGCGCCATGCGCATCTCGCGCAGGATGCTGGGCAGGAACACCAGCGCCACGAAGCCCAGCAGCGCGAGCAGGAACAGCGCCACCAGCGCAAAGCTCGAGGCATTGCGTTGCGCGCGCCAGTCCAGGAAGTCCGACGCGCACATCGCCGCCGGCGAGCCGACGAACCACCAGGGCTCGTACAGCGCACATCCGAGCATCGAGCGCAGCGCCCAGGCCGACAGCATGAAGCCGATCATCAGCAGCACGAGGAAGGCGCCCACCGAGCTGAACAGGCCGAGCCGCGCGGTGACCAGCGTCTGCCGGTGGTCGCGCCCGGCGCGGCCGCCGCGCCACAGCGCCCATTCCGACAGCAGCACGCTGGCCGCCACCAGCAGAGCGAGCAGCGGCCAGAGCACGGCGTGCGCGAGCAGCAAGGCCTCCAGCGCGCCCAGCGTGCCGTTGATCCAGCCGGCCGAGCCGGAGAAGCCTGCGCTTCGGCCGAACAAGGCGACGCACGACAACGTGACGGCATACAGCATCCAGCCGATGCCCAGCACGGCGCGGAAGCGCTGCTCGCAGTAGGCGAGGAAGCGGTGATAAAGCAGGCTCAGAACGGCCAGCCAGGCGAGCGTCACGGCGAGCAGCGCCTGCCCGGTGCCGAGCAGCGCCCAGACCGCCGCGCCGACCAGCGCGCCCAGCGGCAGCGCGGCGCGCCAGCGCCAGCCTCTCAGCCAGACCAGTCCCGCCGCCACGCCCACCGCAGCGATCGCCGTGGCCGCGACCCGGGTGCCGTTGGTGTGCGCGGCGAACAGCAGCGCCGGCGCCAGGATCAGCGTGCACATCACCAGCTGCAGCGCCAGCAGGGCGAGCAGGCGCGAATACAGCCAGTCGGCGCTGCGCTGCACCCGCCCCAGCCAGGTCAGCTCGCTGCGGCCGGCCAGGCGCTCGGCCAGGGAGAGCGCATCCACGCCCAGACGCGAGAGATGGAACAACAGCGTGAACAGCTCGGCGACGATGCTCGCCACGCTGCCGGGCAGGCGCGACAGGTCGGCCCAGTACATCTCGAACACGTCGGCCCGCAGTGCGGGCCCGTCCACCGCATGCACCGACACCGTGGTGGGCTGGGCGGCATGGTGCCGGCGCGCGCCCTGGGCCTTGGCGAGCAGGTAGTCGGTGAAGCGCACGCCGGTGTCGGCAGCGGCCGCGTGCGGCGCGGCGCTGTTGGCCTGCGCCGCGCCGGTGTCCATGCCGCCGATCGCATCGTCGAGGAAGTCGCTGCGCCACGACTGCCGCAGCGACTTGCGGCCGCGCCCACCCCAGCCCTGCGGACGCCAGCGGCGGTAGGGCACGGCCGGATCGAGCGGCGGCACGGAAAGCGGCAACTCCTGCGCAACGCTGCGGCCGCCACTGGCCGCCGCGAGCTGCAGCGCCACCGCTTCGCCGGTGTCCCCGTGCTTCTGGTCGGCGATGCCGTGCACGGCGATCACGGCGACACGGTCGGCGTGGGGGCGTTCGGGTGAGGTGGCCATGGGGGCTCCGCGCGGGACAGGGTGGCGAAGGCTAACGCGCCGTGGCTGGCGGCGTCATCCCCAGAAGGCGTGCAGGCCGGCCCGCCTTCGCTAGGCCGCGAGCCGCGCGCGCCAGTGCTCGACCTGCGGCGTGGCACCGCGCGCCAGCAGCCGCTCGTTGAGCAGCGCGCGGCCGAGCGCGCGGTCGCCTTGCGGTAGCGAGCACGCAGCCAGCAGCGTCTGGTCGACCAGGTCGCGCTGCGCGTGGCTGCCGCCGAAGCGGTGCGCGGTTTCGCGAAGCGGCGCGAGCAGCCGGATCGCCAAGGCCGCGTCGCCGGCGTCGAAGGCGAGCAGCGCACGCATCAGCGGCAGGCCGACCTCGCGCGCCATGGCGGCGTTGCTGTCGGTGCCACGCTCGGCGCGGCGCTGCACGGCGGCGAACAACGCTTGCGCACGCGGCGCGTCGCTCAGGCCGATCAGCGCGATCAGCATGTGCGCGTCGTTGAACGCGGAGTGGCCGGCGTCGCGCGGTGTCAGGTCCCAGCCCTGCGCGAGATCGGCCCAGCGCGCGGCGAGGCCGAGCGTGCCGTCGGCGTCGAGCAGGCGCAGGCGCCACAGCAGCGCGGCGCCGTCGAGGCGCTGCAGCGTCAGCACCGCGTGCGCGCCGCCCTGGTGGGCGTCGTGCAGGGCCAGCGCACCGGGGAGGTCCATCGCCTCCAGATGGAAGAGCGCGAGGTGCCACCAATGGTGACCCGCGAAGCCGTTACCCTCGGCCCAGACCGGCTCTTGTTCGTGCAGCCAGCGCCGGCCCTCGTCGAAGCGGCCCTGCATCTCCATCACGTGCGCCACCGCATGCGTGGCCCAGGGCACCTTGGCATCGCCGGCCGTGGCCTCGCGGCCCGCCGCCTCGGCCTGCGCATAGAGGTTGTTCTCCTCCAGGCCGAAGGCATGCATGCCCAGAAGGTAAGGGCGCAGCGCGTCGTCGCGCGGCCACTGGGGCAGCACGCGGGCGACCCGCTGGCGCAGGTTGCGCGCATCGCCGCGATAGAAGTCGAACAGGTGCGCCCACTGCAGCGCGTAGAGGTCGCGCGGGTGTTGCAGCAGGATCTGCTCCCAGGCCGCGCAGGCGCCGTGCCAGTCGCCCGCAGCGCAGCGGTCGGCAGCCGCCCAATGGGCGCGCTCGCGCTCGGGCGCGTGGGCGGCGAGCAGGTCGGCCTGGTCGAGTGCGGCGCGCGCGTCGGCCACCAGCGAGGGTTCGGTCAGCGTGAGCAGGAAGCTCGCGCGCATCACGTGCGGCAGCATCCAGCCCGGGTCGGCAGCGATCGCGGCATCGAGGTCGGCCAGCGGCGCGTCGAAGAAGGAGCACATGCGCCACAGCGCGGTCTCGGCGTGTCCCAGCGCGTCGTGCGACGCCGTTCCGACCGGGTTGCCGCGAGCGTCTTGCATGGGCTCAGGCCGAAGGCGGCTGCGGCCAGGGCCGCTGCGCCGGCCGAAGTTGCTCCCAGGCATGGCAGACCTGCAGCACGCCGAGGTCGTCGTGGCGCGGCCCGGTGATCTGCATCCCGATCGGCAAGCCGGCGCGTGTGTAGCCGCAGTTGATGCTCGCCGACGGTTGCTCGCTCATGTTGAAGGGCAGCGTGAAACCGATGTGCTCGAGCGGCCGCGCCGGGTCGTCGGTGGGGCTGGCGAGTTCAGCGGCATAGGCCGCGATCGGCGCCGTCGGCGAGATCACGACGTCGAAGGGCGCGCAGGCGGCCACTGCGGCGTCGCGCATCGCGCCCATCTGGCTGTAGCCTCGGAACACTTGCTCGCCGGTGAGGCCCGCGCCGCCGCGCGCCCATTCGACGATGAAGGGCAGCACCCTGGCGCGGCGCGCCTCGGGCAGCGCGGAGATGTCCATCCAGCTGCGGCAACGCCAGAAGGTGTCCATGCCGTCGATCATGGCGCGTGTCATGAAGGGCCGCAGCGGCTCGACGATGGCGCCGGCGCGCTCGAACAGGCGCGCGGCCGCCTCCACCGCGGCGCGCGTGTCGGGCTCCACCGGCAGGCCCCAGCCGGCGTCGAGCTGCAGCCCGATGCGCAGGCCCTTCAGCTCGCGGTGCAGCTGCTGCCAGGCGATGTCCTGCCAGGGCAGGCTCATGGTGTCGCGCGCATCGGGGTGGCTGAGCACGCCCATCATCAGCGCGGCATCGGCCACCGTGCGCGTCATCGGCCCGGCCACGCGTCCGGCGTAGGGCGGGTGGATCGGGATGCGGCCGAGGCTGGGCTTGAGGGTGAAGATGCCGCACCAGGCGGCGGGCAGCCGCACCGAGCCGCCGATGTCGGTGCCTAGGTGCAGTGGCCCGTAGCCGGCGGCGGCACCGGCACCCGCGCCGGCGCTGCTGCCGCCGGGGTTCTTCGTGAGGTCCCAGGGGTTGCGCGTGAGCGCATGGAAGCTCGACAGCCCCGAAGACAGCATGCCGTAGTCGGGCATGGTGGTCTTGCCCAGGATCACCGCGCCGGCCTCGCGCAGCCGCGCCGCAGGCGGCGCGTCCTGCGCCGCGGGCACGAGCTCGGTGGCGGCGGTACCCAGTGGCACCGGTACGCCTTTCGTCGCGATGTTCTCCTTGATCATCGTCGGCACGCCGTCGAGCGCACCCATCGGCTCACCCTTCAGCCAGCGCGCCTGCGAAGCCTCGGCCTGTACCAGCGCGGCCTCGGGGTCGAGCGCGTAGGTGGCGTGAAGATGCGGCTCCCAGCGGCCGATGTGACGCAGCACCGCGCGCGTCACATCGACGGGCGAGGCGGCCTTGCGGTGGTAGAGGTCGAGCAGGGCGATGGCGGTGAGGTCGTGGAGTTCCATTTCAGTCAGGGGTCCATGGATTCAGAACGACCGTTCCGTTCGGCGCGCGGGCAGGCGGTCCGGGTATGCGCTCTCCGGCCCACGCTCGCGGTCGCCCTGGCGGTGGCAGGCCGAAGCAGGTCTTGACGAGGTATGCCGCCGCGTCCCTCGGTGGTCGCCCGCGAGCGTGGGCCGGAGAACGCGGGTACCGCCGCCGCTCTGCGACCATGCCCGTCGCATGCAGAGCAGACCCACGAACACTGCAGTGGGCCGCCAGCGGACTCCTGCTTGATCCACATCACCAGCTCAAGGCCGCCAGATCGTTGGCAAAGATCGGCGAACTGATCCACAACCCCTTCAGCGGCTTGCGCGCCACCGCGAACTGCGGCAACTGGAAGAGGTAGGCGTTCACCGAGTCGGCGGCGAGCAGCTTCTGGATGTCGCCCACCAGCTTCAGCCGCGCCTTCGCATCGGTGGTGGTGTTGTACTTCGCCAGCAGCTCCTTGTAGGCCTTGCTCTCGTAGCCCCAGTAGTAGGCCGGGTCGGCGTAGCGGTCGAAATCCAGCGGTTCCACGTGGCTGATGATGGTCAGGTCGTAGTTGCCCTTGAACGCACCCGAGAGCCACTGCGCCCACTCCACGTTCTCGATCTTCGCGACGATGCCCACCTTGGCCAGCTGCGCAGCGACGATCTCGCCGCCCTTGCGCGCGTACTGCGGCGGCGGCAGTGTCAGCGTCACGTTCAGCGGCGTGGCCACGCCGGCTTCCTTGAGCAGCGCCTTGGCTCTCTCCGGGTTGTAGGGGTTCACCGCGGTGAGGTCGACGTAGCCGGCATCGCTGGGCACCAGGTGGCTGCCGATCGGCGCGCCGTAGCCTTCCATCGCGCCGTCGATGATCGCCTTGCGGTCGATCGCCGCGGCGATGGCGCGGCGCACGCGCACGTCGTCGAAGGGCTTCTTGCGGTTGTTGATCGACACGATCGTCTTGCCCTCGGTGCCGCCGATCTCCACCGTGAAGCGCCTGTCGCCCTGGAACTGCTTGAGGTTCTGCGGCGCACCGAATCGCGGCATGCCGTCGATGTCGCCGGCCAGCAGCGCGGCCACCTGCGCGGCCGGGTCGTTGATGAAGCGGAAGGTCACCTTCTTCATCTTCACTGCCGCGGCGCCACGGTAATCGGCATTCTTGACCAGCGTGATCGACGAACCCTTCTTCCAGTCCTCGAGCCTGAACGGGCCGGTGCCGACCGGCTTCGTCGCCGTGCCCGCCGCGCTCTTCGGATCGAGGATCACCGCGGTGTTCTCACCCATGCGGAACAGGAAGTTGCCGTCGGCGTTGTTCAGCACCAGGATCACGGTGAACGGGTCGGGCGTGTCGATGCGGCTGATGTTGTCGAACACCGCCTTCTTCGCCTTGTTGGTCGAGCCTTCGGCCTTGGCGCGTTCGAAGCTGAACTTCACGTCGCTGGCGTCGAAGGCCTCGCCGTCGTGGAACTTCACGCCGCGGCGCAGCTTGAAGGTGTAGAGCTTGCCGTCCGGGTCGACGCTCCAGCTCTCGGCCAGCAGCGCAGAGACCTTGCCGTCCATGCCGATCTTCGTCAAGCCCTCCAGCACGTTCAGGTGCACCACCTCGCCGATGGCGGCGGCCGACGCGGCCGTCGGGTCCAGTCCCGGCGAGGGTTCGAGCACCATGCCCAGCACCACGCTGTCCTTGCGGCCCTGGGCCGGCGCGGTGATTGCCAGGCTGGCAAGAAGCAGGGCGGACAACACACGCAGCGAAGTTCTCATCGGGGCTCCTCGGAGACGGCCGCCACTCTAGCGGAAGCGGGCGCGGGCGGGTTCATCGGCTCATGCGCCGCCAGCAGGCTGCGGGTGTACGGGTGCTGGGGCGCGCGGAAGATCTGCTGCGTGTCGCCGCGCTCGACGATGCGGCCGTGCTGCATCACCAGCACCTCGTCGCAGACATGGTCGACCACCGCGAGGTCGTGGCTGATCAGCAGGTAGGTCACGCCGAACTGCTGCTGCAGGTCGATCAGCAGGTTCAGCACCTGTGCCTGCACCGACACGTCGAGCGCGCTGACCGGCTCGTCGGCGACGATCAGCTTCGGCTTCGTGATCAGCGCGCGCGCAATGGCGATGCGCTGGCGCTGGCCGCCGGAGAATTCGTGCGGGTACTTCTGCGCGTCGCTGGCGCGCAGGCCCACGGCCTCGAGCGCTGCGGCCACGGCCGTCTCGCGCGGCACGGCGCCGTCCAGCGCCAGTGGCTCGGCGACGACGCGGCCGACGCGCTGGCGCGGGTCGAGCGAGCCGTACGGGTCCTGGAAGACCATCTGGAAGTCGCGGCGCGCGGCGCGCAACTCGGCGGCACCCAGGGCATTCAGGTCGCGGCCCATGAACTCGACGCGGCCGCCGGTCGGCGTCTCGAGCGCCATCGCGATGCGCGCCAGCGTCGACTTGCCCGAGCCCGATTCGCCCACCACGCCGAGGCTGCGGCCGGCACGCAGGGCCAGGCTGACGCCGCGCAGCGCCTCGACCGCGGGCGCGGGTGCGAACAGGCTTTCGCGCGGCAAGGTGTACCGGCGTGTGACGTCGTGCAACGCAAGCAACGGTGGGGCGGCGTCGTGCATGTGCGGATCATGCCGTACGCACGGGGCGGGGGCGCTGCAGGGGCGAGCGCCCCGGGTAGCGACTGGTCACGCTTTTGTGCTCCACATGTTCGTAAGCCCAGGTGCCGTGGCGGCCCGCAGGCGTTACGGACGTAAGGGTGACGGAAACATGTGGGAAAACGTCCCACGTCGCGGCTATGGTCCGGCCGCCGGCCTGAAAGGGTGCGGTCCATTCATCCACGAGAGGACTCAAGCAATGAAGACAAGCACAATGAAGTCGTTGAGATTGACCGCGCTCGCCCTGGCCACCGCGATGCTGTTCGGCTGCGGCGGCAGCGACGGCACTTCGGGGGCGGCCGGCACGGCGCAGGGCGCGTCGACGGTGGCCGTGAGCGAGAGCGCGAGCGCGCTGCGCGTCAGCGTGTCGGGCAGCGATGACTCGGACAGCGAGAAGACGGTGCTCGCGCAGATGCAGTACACCTTCTCGGCCAACGTCACCGCCGGCGCCGACGCGGGCAAGACGATCAGCGGCACCTTGATGCTCAAGACGGAGCAGGAAGACGGCGCCACGGAGGTCGAGGGCCTGCTGATCCCGACCACCGCCGCCGCGCCGACCACCGGCACCGACGCCACCGCGGCCCAGGCCGAAACGCTGCGCCAGGAGCTCAAGACGAAACTCCGCGAGCTGCGCACCGCCTATCGTGCCGACCTCGAGGTGATGCTGCAGACGCTGCGCGCTGCGATGGATGCCGGCAAGGCCGCCGACAGCGGCGGGAAGCTCAACGCAGCACAGAAGGAGGCCCTGGCCGCCTTCAAGGCCGACTTCGCGGCACGCACCGAGCGCTACGAAGCCGACGTAGCCACCGTGACGCAGGACATCCGCGCGCAGCTCGAGGCGCTGGGCTTGACGCTGGCGGACAGGGACTCGCGCAGTGGTGACGACGACGGCCGCAAGGGCATGCGCGGCTACCCGGTCAAGGGCACGATCGACGCGAACGGCCAGATCACGCTGAACATCCGCTACGGCAAGCGAACCGTGGTGCAGGCGACCGGCCAGACCGCCGCCGACGGCAACATCACCGGCAGCTTCACCGGCCCGGCCAGCGACGACCAGGGCACGTGGACCGCGACCTCGACGAGCGGACTGCCGGCACCGGCACCGGCACCGGCACCGGCACCTGCACCTGCACCTGCACCTGCACCTGCACCTGCACCTGCACCTGCACCTGCACCTGCACCTGCACCTGCACCTGCACCTGCACCTGCGCCGGCACCTGCACCTGCACCTGCGCCGGCACCGGTCGGCGTCGTGGCCACGGGCCAGGCGCTCTACGCCGCCAACTGCACGGGCTGCCATGGCACCAGCAAGGCCAGCGACACCAAGGTGAACACCGCCAGCAAGATCACCTCGGTGATGAGCAGCGTCTCGAACCACGTGAACGCGGGGCTGAACACCCGCTTCACGGATCAGGACAAGCTGGATCTCGCGGCCTACGTCGCCAGCCCGAAGTGACGACGGCCTGACGATGCGGCGGGGCGGTTGGCCGATGCGGCACCCGCCCCGCTCGTCATTTCATCCGGGCCAGCCCTGCTCGCCGGTCAACGGCACGAAGCGCACCGGCAGCAGCAGTTCGCGCCGTTCGTCATGCTCGCCGGTGCGCGTGAGCCGCAGCAGATCCTGCAGGCCGTGGCGTTCGCCGACCGGCATGACGAGCCGCCCGCCGAGCTTCAGCTGCGCCTTCAAGGCCGCCGGAACGTCGGGGCCGGCCGCAGTGACCACGACCGCGTCGTAGGGCGCCGCCTCCGGCCAGCCCAGGCTGCCGTCGCCTCGGTGAACAGTCACGTTGGAGCAGCCCTGCGCGGCCAGCCGCTTCGTGGCCAGGCCGGCCAGCACGGGGATGCACTCGACGCTGTGCACCTCGGCGGCCAGCCGCGCGAGTACCGCCGCCGCATAACCCGACCCCGTGCCGACCTCGAGCACGCGCTCGTCACCCTTCAATTGCAGGGCCTCGGCCATCAGCGCCACGATGTAGGGCTGCGAGATGGTCTGCTTGCCCTCGATCGGCAAGGGGCTGTCGTGGTAGGCCTCGTCCTGCCAGCTGGGGCTGACGAAGTTCTCGCGCGGCACGGCGCGCATCGCGGCGAGCACACGTGCATCGGTGACGCCGCGCGCCTCGATCTGCTGCGCCACCATGGCCCGGCGCCGCGCCGCGAAGTCGATGCGGCTCATGGCACGGCCACCGCAACGCGCAGGCAGCGCGCCATGTGCCCGATTCCGACCGCCACTTCGGGCGGCATCGCACGCCGGCAGTCGTCGACGACCCGCCCGCAGCGGTCGGCGAAGGGGCAGCCCGCGGGCAGGTCGGCCAGCTCGGGCACGCGCCCGGGGATGGTGGCCAGCCGCGTGCCGCGCGTGGCGCCCAGCCGCGGACGAGCCGCGTACAGGCCTTGCGTGTAAGGGTGCGCGAGGTGCTCGAACACCGCCGTCGTGGGGCCGGACTCGACCACCGTGCCGCCGTACATCACCGCCACACGCTGCACGTGGCGCGCCATCACGCCGAGGTCGTGGCTGATCAGCAGCAGGGCCATGCCGCTGCCTTGCACCAGCTCGTCGATGAGCATCAGCACCTCGTGCTGCAGGGTGACGTCCAGCGCAGTGGTCGGTTCGTCGGCAATCAGCAGCTCGGGCCCGCAGGCCAGGGCCATGGCGATCATCACGCGCTGCCGCTGGCCGCCGCTGAGCTGGTGCGGGTGGGCATCGAGGCGCTTCGCGGCCTCGGGCAACTTTACCCTGTCGAGCAGGCGCAGCGCCTCGGCCCGCGCGGCGGCACGATCGAGGCCGCGGTGCAGTCGCAGCGGCTCGGCCACCTGCGCGCCGATCGTGTGCAGCGGGTTCAGCGCGGTCATCGGCTCCTGGAAGATCATCGCCAGGCGATCGCCGCGCAGGCGCGCCATGGCGTCCTCGGGCAGCCCCACCAGCTCCTGGCCGGCGAGCCGGATGCTGCCCTCGACCAGCGCGCCCTCGGGCAGCAGGCCCATCAGCGCCAGCGCGGTGAGCGACTTGCCGCAGCCGCTCTCTCCGATCAGGCCGAGCTTCTCGCCGGCGCCCAGCGCGAACGACACCCCGCGCAGCGCGGCGGCCGGGCCGCGCGCGGTGGGCAGCACGACGCGCAGCTCGGTCACAGTCAGAAGCGGCAAGCGGGATTCGCTCATGTGCAGACGATAGCGGCTGGCGGCGACAGCTGTGACCTGCTTCACGCTTGCGCTCGGAGACGCGACTTTCGGTAGATCCTCACATCATCAATGACATCAACTGTGATTTTGTCGCTCAAGTTCCTCGCCGGTGATGACCACAATCCGACTTCACTTTTGCAACAGAACGTTGCGAGTACTCGCAGCAAACAGGGGGTCGAACATGAAACAAGTACTCAGCAAGTCGGGCGTGGCCGTGAGTCTCCTGGTGGCAGCGTTGGTGGCCGGTGTGTTGTGGGGCACTTCGGACACCGAGCGCGGCGTGGAGCGGGCGGTGCGCGAGAACTTCGTCGCCGCCGGACAACTGTCCAAGCTTCAGGTCGAGGGCGAGAAGCTTCGCCGCTACGAGAAGGAAATGTTCATCTACGTGGCCGACACGGGCAAGCGCAAGGGCTACATGAAGGAGTTCGACAACTCCTACGGCAAGATGCTGGTTCTGCTCGACAGCATGCTCCTGCCGAGCGGCCCGTACTTCAGTGACGAGGAGCGCAAGCAGATCCTCGAATGGAAGCAGGCAGCCGTGTTCTATGCGGGCGAGATGACATCGCTGGCCGCGCGTGCCGACGCGTCCGATGCGTCGACGCTGACTTCAGAGCAGCGCATCGGGCTGACGCTTCAATACAACGAGGGCATCAAGGCCGGCAAGGACCGCTTCCGCTCGCTGCTGGGCGGCACCGAGAAGATGCGTCTGGAAAAGGAGGACGGAGCGCAGAAGATCGCCGTCGAAATCAACAGCACCTTCCGAACCTTGCGAATCGGCGTGCTGATCGGCGGCCTGCTCCTGATCGGTCTGGTGCTGTCGGTGTTGCGGGGCAAGAAGCCCGCGGGCGAGATCAAGGCTGCCCTGAACGCACGCTGACTCAGCGGCTGCGCGCCAGCCGCGGGTCGAGCAGGTCGCGCAGGCCGTCGCCCTCAGGGGTTCAGGCCGAGCATGCTGAACACGATCGCCAAGTCCGGCCAGACGGCCAGCAGCGGCGCCTGGTACATCATGCTCTGGCCTTCAGTTTCTAGCGGGCGCCCAGCGAGAACGACACCCCGCGCAGCGCCGCGGCCGGGCCGCGCGCAGTGGGCAGCACGACGCGCAGGTCACGGACGTCCAGGACGGCAGGGTGGATGCAGCCTCGTCATGCGGCCACGATAGCGCGATTCGCATCGGCCAGGCCGAGTTCGATCAACGCGGCGCGCAGGGCCTGCGGCAACGGTGTCTGGCGCACGCTGTACAGCGTGGCCAGGCGGCGGCCGTCCAGCGCATGCGGTACGCGCCACAGGTAGCTCATGCGCGCCAGCTCGCGCCACATCGGGTGCACCAGCCCGACCGCGCGGATGAAACCCCAGGGCATGCCGCCGTGCCGGAAGCCGCGCGCCGGTGCGATGCCCAGCTCGGTGGCCGCTTGCTCCAGCGCGGCGAGCAGCTCCGTGCCGGTCAGCGTGTGGCCGGCGAAGTGCAGCGTGCGAAAACCCGCCCCGCCGGAGTCGGCCACGGCGACGAAGGCGCACGCCAGGTCGGGCAGGTAAGCCCAGGCGTGGGCGAGGCCCAACGGGCCGGGGTAGACGAGCTTTCCCTCGCGCAACGACTTGGCGATCGCCAGGTCGAGCCAGCTGCCGCTGCCGGCGCCGAAGAAGTCGCCGGCGCGGATCACCGTGCCGGTGATCGTGCCGCGCTCGCAGGCTCTTGCGATGGCGGCCTCCATCGCCACGCGCTGCTCGCCCTTGCGCGTGCTCGGGCGCTGCGGCGTGTCCTCGCGCAGCAGCGGCGGCATCTGCTCGCCGAAGTTGTAGACGTTGCCTGGCAGCATGAAGTGCGCGCCCAGGCGTTGCGCGACCGCCAGGCCGGCTTCGAGCAGCGGCATCGCCTCTTCGTCCCAGCGGGTGTACAGCGGGTTGACGGCGTGGATCACGACGCTGGCGCCCGCGGCGGCGCGGGCCAGCGCCTCGGTGTCGGTGATCGGCACGGTCACTGCCTCGATGCCGGCGGCGGGCGCGGCCGGCGTTCGCCGCACCTGAGCCAGCACGCGCCAGCCGGCATCGCGGAAGGCCAGCGCGGCGGCGGCGCCGAAGCGCCCGTTGGCGCCGAGCACGAGCACGCTGCGGCGTGTGGCGGGGAGGGTCGAGAGGGTGTCCATGGCGGTGTCCTGTGAATGACGTGAGGGCAGTGTCGGCCGCCGCCGGCCATCCGGCAATTGCCGAACTCGGTACGTCAGCCATACATTTATGCATGGGTACGCTGGATCCGAACCGCTTCGACTGGGCACTGGTGCGCAGCTTCCTCGCCGTGCTCGACGCCGGCAGCCTGATGGGCGCGGCGCGCCGGCTGAATGCGCAGCAGCCGACGCTGAGCCGCCATGTCGCCGAGCTGGAGGCGCAGCTCGGCACGCCGCTGTTCGAGCGCACCGGCCGCGGCGTCGTGCCCACCGCGGCGGCGCTGGCCATCGCCGATGCCGCGCGGCAGATGGAAGCCGGCGCGCTGACGCTGTCGCGCTCGCTGGCCACGGCCCGCAATGCCGAGACGGGCACGGTCCGCATCACCACCAGCGAGGTGGCGGCGACCTGGTTGCTGCCGCCGCTGCTCGCGCAGCTGCAGGCGCAGGAGCCGGGCATCGCCGTCGAGCTGGTGGCCTCGAACCAGCTCACCAACCTGCTGCGCCGCGAAGCCGACATCGCCGTGCGCATGGTGCGCCCGGCGCAGGCCTCGCTGGTGGCGCGCAAGCTCGGCGAGATCCCGATCATCGCTGCCGCGCACCGCGACTACCTGGCGCGATTCGGCACGCCGAAGCGCCCGGAGGAACTGGCCGGCCACCGGCTGATCGGCTTCGACCGCGACGAGGGCATCCTGCGCGGCTTCGCAGCGATGGGCTGGCCGCTCACGCGCGATCACTTCGCGCTGCGCACCGACGCGCAGATCGCCTACGGGCAGCTGGTCGCCGCGGGCGCCGGCATCGGCTTCGTCGCGCAATACAACCTGCGCCACTGGCCGGGCGTGGTGGCGCTGCTGCCGCAGTTGGCGATCCCCGCGCTGCCCTGCTGGCTGGCCGTGCACCGCGAGATCCGCGCCAGCCGGCTGGTGCGGCGGGTCTACGACTTCCTGGCCGAGGCGATCCCGCCGGCGATCGCCTAGGGCCTAACGCTGCCGAGCCAGGCGCGGGTCGAGCAGGTCGCGCAGGCCGTCGCCCATCAGGTTCAGGCCGAGCACGCTGAGCACGATCGCCAGTCCCGGCCAGACGGCCAGCAGCGGCGCCTGGTACATCATGCTCTGGCCCTCGTTGAGCATGCGGCCCCAGCTCGGCGTGGGCGGCTGCGTGCCCAGGCCGAGGTAGCTCAGCGCGGCCTCGGCGAGGATGGCGATGGCGAAGCGGATCGTCGCCTGCACGATCAGCACCGAGGCGATGTTCGGCAGCACGTGCTCGAGGGTGATGCGCCAGGCGCCCTTGCCGCAGGCGCGCGCGGCGAGCACGAACTCGCGCGTCCACACCGCGTTGGCCGAGGCCCGCGTGATGCGCGCGAACTCCGGGATGTTGAAGATGCCGATGGCCACGATCGAGGTCACCAGCCCCGGCCCGTAGATTGCCGTCAGCATGATCGCGGTGAGCAGCGCCGGGAAGGCGATGCTGAAGTCCGACAGGCGCATCACCAGCTCCTCGACCCAGCCGCGCCGCGACGCGGCGAGCAGCCCCAGCGCCACGCCCACCGTGATGCCGATGCCCACGGCGATCAGGCCCACCGCGATGGAGGCGCGCGCGCCGACGATGAGCAGCGAGACGATGTCGCGCCCCAGGCTGTCGGTGCCCAGCCAGTGCGTGGCCGAGGGCGGCAGCAGCTTGTTCGGAACGTCGATCTCGGTGGCCGAGTGCGGCGTCCACACGAAGGACAGCAGCGCCAGAACGATCAGCGCGGCCACCAGCACGCCGCCAGCGACGAAGCTGCGGTGACGCAGCGCACGCTGCCAGAAGCTCATGCGGCGCGGCCCTTCAGCCGCGGGTCGATCACCGCGTAGAGCACGTCGACGACGAAGTTGATGGCGATGACCGTGGCGGCCAGCAGCATGACGATGTTCTGCACCAGCGGCAGGTCGCGGTTGCCGATGGCCTGGAAGATCAGCCGCCCGAGGCCTGGCAGCGAGAACACGTTCTCCACCACGATGGTCCCGGTGACGAGGTTGGCGAACTGCAGGCCCATCACCGTGACCACCGGCACCATGGCGTTGCGCAAGACGTGGCCCCACAGCACGGCGCGGCGCGACAGGCCCTTGGCGCGCGCGGTGCGCACGAAGTCCTCGCGCAGCACGTCGAGCACGGCCGAGCGGGTGATCCGCGCGAGGATGGCCGCCTGCACCACGGCCAGCGCGACGGCCGGCAGCACGAGGGCCTGCAGGCCGTCCCACAGGCCGCCGCCTTCGTCTTCCGTCCAGCCCGGGAAGCCGCCGGCCGGGAACCAGGGCAGCTTCACCGCGAACAGCATCACCAGCAGGATGCCGAACCAGAAGCTCGGCACGGCGATGCCGAGCTGGCTCGCGGCCATCACGCCGAGGTCGCCCGCGCGGTTGTGGCGCGAGGCGGCATAGACGCCGGCGGCCAGCGCCAGCACCGTGCTCAGCGCCATCGCCAGCAATGCCAGCGGCACGGTGACGGCCAGCCGCTGCGCGACCAGTTCGACGATGGGCGTGTCGTAGGACTGGCTGTTGCCGACGTCGAGCGTCGCCAGGCCCGCCAGCCACGCCAGGTAGCGCTGCGGCGCCGGGCGGTCCAGGCCGAGTTTCTTCGACAGGGCCTCGACCGACTCCGGCGTGGCGCTCTCGCCGAGCATCACCTGCGCGGCGTTGCCCGGCAGCAGGTCGAGCACCGCGAAGACCACCAGCGAGGCGAACGCCAGCGTCACGACGAAGCTCGCGAAACGCTTGAGCAGGAAGAGGGCGATGAGCAGTTCCTCGGGTGGCGCGGGTGCTCCTATGATGGCCGAAAACACGCTGGAGACGGCCATGCGCGAGACCCTGCCCTTCGCCACGAACGAGGTGTTCATCGGCGGCCGCTGGCGCGCCGCGAGCGGTGGGCAGACGCTGCCGCTGGCCAACCCGTCCGACGGCAGCACGCT
Source organism: Rhizobacter sp. AJA081-3 (assembly GCF_017795745.1). Taxonomy (GTDB): domain Bacteria; phylum Pseudomonadota; class Gammaproteobacteria; order Burkholderiales; family Burkholderiaceae_C; genus Piscinibacter. Next base: position 5,366,111 of record NZ_CP059067.1, read on the forward strand.
GGCCGAGATCGCGCGCGGCAGTGCGGACGACGTCGATGCCGCGGTGGCCGCGGCGCAAGCCGCGCTGGCCGGCGACTGGGGCCGACTGACCGCCGCCGAGCGCGGCAGGCTGCTCGCCACCATGGGCCGCAAGGTGCTGGAGCATGTCGAAGAGCTCGCGCGCCTGGAGGCGCTGGACGTCGGCAAGCCGCTCAAGCAGGGCCGCGCCGATGCCGTCGCGCTGGCGCGCTACCTGGAGTTCTACGGCGGCGCGGCCGACAAGGTGATGGGCGAGACGATCCCCTACCTGAACGGCTACACCGCGCTGACCTGGCGCGAGCCGCACGGCGTGACCGGCCACATCGTGCCCTGGAACTACCCGATGCAGATCATCGGCCGCAGCGTCGGCGCGGCGCTGGCGATGGGCAATGCCTGCGTGCTGAAGCCGGCCGAGGAGGCTTGCCTCACCGCGCTGGCCTTCGCGCGCATTGCCGAGGAAGCCGGCTTCCCGGCCGGCGCGCTGAACGTGGTGCCGGGGCTGGGCGAAGAAGCGGGCGCGGCGCTCACCGCGCATGCGGGAGTGCAGCACCTGTCGTTCACCGGCTCGGTGGCGACCGGGCGGCTGGTGCAGGCCGCGGCGGCGCGCAACACCATTCCCGTCACGCTGGAACTGGGCGGCAAGAGCCCGCAGATCGTCTTCGCCGATGCCGACCTCGACGCGGCGCTGCCCTTCCTCGTCAACGCCGGCATACAGAACGCGGGGCAGACCTGCTCGGCGGCCTCGCGCATCCTCGTCGAGCGCGCGGTGTTCGACGAGGTGGTCGCGCGAATGGCGCAGCGCTATCGCGCGCTGCGTGTCGGCCCGGCGCTGGCCGATCTCGACGTGGGCCCGCTGATCTCGGCGCGCCAGCACGAGATCGTCTCGCACTATCTGGCGCTGGCCCGCGACAGCGGCCTTCAGGTGGCGGCGCAGGGCGAGATCGTGCACGACGCGCCGGCCGGTGGCTGGTACGTCAGGCCCACGCTGGTGGCCGGCGTGCCGGATCGCCACGCGCTGGCGCAGGAAGAGATCTTCGGCCCGGTGCAGGTGGTGATCGCCTTCGACGGCGAGGCCGAGGCTCTGCGCATCGCCAACGGCACGGCCTACGGCCTGGTGGCCGGCGTGTGGACGCGCGACGGCAGCCGTCAACTGCGCATGGCGCGCGCGCTGAAGTGCGGCCAGGTGTTCGTCAACAACTACGGCGCCGGCGGCGGCGTGGAGCTGCCCTTCGGCGGCGTGGGCGCCTCCGGCCACGGCCGCGAGAAGGGCTTCGAGGCGCTGTACGGCTTCTCCGCTCTGAAGACGGTGGCGATCCTGCACGGCTGAGCCGCTGCTGCGATGTGGCTCGACCCGGCTGACCCCCCCCGCATTCGCAACCATTTCACCCCTAGCGTGACGTCGAAAGGGTGATGGACGGCGCGTGCCGCGAGGCAGATCATCGCCACTCCCGTTTCGACAGGAGCATGGCCATGAAGAATCGCAAGAGGATGCTGCGCGGGGCGCTGTGCGCAGCTGCATTGCTGGCGGGCTGCGGTGGCGCCGAGTTGCTGCTGCTGACCATCGTGACGCCGCTGAACGGCGCGTGGCGCGAAGGCGGCAACGTCGCCAACGAAGGCATCCAGTTCACCAGCCCCGGCCCCGAGGTGCACCTGTTCTCGTCGAAGTTCGCCGTGCAGGCCAACATCCTGAATCCGGCCAGCTTCTGCGACGTGCAGGACGACGGCAGCGGGCAGCTGGCGATGGCCGGCACCTTCGACAACGGCCGGGTGCTGCTGCACGCCGCCAACTCGCCGACCCAGGCCACCTGCATCGACGGCACCATCACCAGCCTGATCCGCATGCAGGTGGCCGCCGGTGGCGGCCGGCCGGCGCGCAGCTACGTGAACAACCGCGTCGACGTGCAGATGGACCTCGGCCTGTGGGTCAGCGACGGCGGCGCGACGCAGTTGAAGTTCAGCGTCTTCAACAGCGTCGACAACGATTCGGTGGCCAACCAGATCCAGGCCTGCGACGTGTCGCCGGGCGGCGCGCCGGTGCTGCTCGACGGCCTGTTCGATGGCTACCAGGTGGCCACGAGCACCCGGCCGAAGATTGCGGCGCTGACGGCCAATGGCCAGGCGACGCCACGCTTCACGCAGGTCGAGTACGTCGACGGCGCGACGTTGACGCTGCGCAACGCCGGCGGCCAGAGCGTCACACTGCGGCGCCAGAAGGAAACGACAGCGACCTTCTGCCCCTGAGCGCAGGCCCCGGCTCGCTTCAAGGCTCGGCGGGCGGTGCGAACAGCGCACGGCGCAGCGTCACCTCGCGCACCGGCTCGCCCACGCCGACGACGATCTCGTCGCGCCCCTGCACCGAGGCCCACAGCGCCGCGAGTGGGCGACCCGCGTCGCCGCCGGGCCAGCGCGTCACGACGTCGCCTTCGCGCAGGCCGGCCTGCGCCGCCGGGCCGCCGGCGAGGACCGTGGACAGCCGCAGCTCGCCGCTGAGGCGTTCCAGCGCGAGCCCGAAGCCGCCCGGCGTTGCCACGCTGACGGCTTCGACACACAGCTGGTCGTGCGCCAGGTCGAGCCGCCAGCGTGCGCCATCGATGAAGGCGGTGCCGGCCAGGCCGTGCAGCTTGCCGTCGAAACTCTTCACCAGCGCCGGCGCGGCGACGCGCAGCACCGGCACGTCCGTGCGCGTCTGCACGCCGATCGTGGCCCGCGCCAGCAGCGTCAAGCGGTGGCCGCCGGGCAGGGCCAGCCCGGGCGTAGCGGCGTCGGGCGTGTTGGCCTCGACACGCAGCAGCGCGGCCGGGTTGCCGGTGTCGAGCACGTAGGCACGCGCCACGGCCGGCTCGCCCACCGCGAGCGTGATCACCGGCAGCGTGCGGTGCCGCGTCAACGGGAGGGCGCTGCTGCCGGCAGGGCACGCCGAGGAGTCGCTGCGCCGGAAGCTCGCCACCCAGTCGCGCAGGTCGAGATCCAGCTGCAGCCCATCGAGGAATGGCACGCCCAGCACGCCATCGATGCCTTCGGCTGCAGCGCCGATCAAGGTGGCCAGCTCCATGACCAGCGCGGTCTGCACCGGCCGCTCGAAGCCGCCCAGGCGCAACGGCGGCAGGCTCACCTCGCCGCCGCGCACCTGGCCGAGCACGGTGTCGGCGCTGACGGCGCCGCGCGGCTGCAGGCCCAGGCGCCGCGCCAGCCCTGGCGACACGAGGTTGCGGCTGGCGCCGGTGTCGATCAGCCAGCGGCCGCGCTGGCCGCCGAGCTCGACATCCAGCGTGATCCAGCCGCCGATCTCGCCGAGCGACACGCGCGTCAGCGGCACGCGGCCGGAATCGGCCCGGGCCGCACCGCACAGGGCTGCGGCGCAGAGAACCAGCGCGGCAAGGCGGCGCGTCACGGCTTCAGGGTCTCGATGTACTCGGTGCACCGTTCGACCAGCTCGGCCAGCACCGGCTCCAGCGCGGCGATGCGCGACTCGCGGCGCTTCTCCGCCGCAGCCAGCGCTGCCGGGTCTTTCGCCAGTACCGTCTCGTAGGCGTTGATCGACTCGATCACGTCGTTCAGCGCGAACGCCGCGCCCTGGAACACCTCGTCGAGCAGGAAGTCGGCGAGCTGCTTGAAGGCGCGCTGCGCCGCGTTGCCGAAGCGCCAGCGCACCTCCTCGTCGAGCTTGGCGAGCTGCGGGATGAAGGCGTCGGTGAATTCGTTGTAGCGGTCCTTCACAGCGATCAGGTGGGCCAGCGCCTCGGGCTGCACCAGCGTGGCCAGCGGCCAGGCGAGCGCCGCCTTCACCGCGAACAGCCGTACGCGATAGTCGACCAGCTGCGCCTCCAGGCCCTCGACGAAGCGGCGGTCGTGGTCGCCGCGCGGCTCGAAGCGGTCGAGCCAGTCGCTGGCCCAGTGGAAGAGCGTGTCGGCGAGCGCCGCGCGCGCTGCGGCCATGCCGGCCTCGCCGCGTTCGGTGGCGCTGACGAACAGGCGCGAGGCGAGCTGCTTGTAGGGCTTGCGCAGCTTGCCGAAGTCGATGCCCGGCTCGAGCATCACCGGCAGCACGAAGACGCGATCCTTCTTCGCCTCGCGCTCCAGCGCCCAGGCCACTTCCTTGGCGACGTAGCGCTTGCCCACCGACACCTTGCTGATCAGCGCCAGGAAGACGTGGCTGTCCTCGATGGCCTCGATGATGGTCGGGTCGAGCTGCTGGCCGCCGAGCAGCTCGCGCACGTCGACCCAGGCGTGGATGAAGGGCGGCAGCTTCGCGAGCTCCAGCGCGAGCGGCTTGTCTTCCCAGGCATGGCTGACGAACACGCGCACGTGGAACCTCTCGCATGGCCTCGACGGTTCACTGTAAGGGAGTTGGATCGGCGCCGGAACCCCATGCATCCGATGCGGCACGCACTGCGTAGAGCGAGGTACTCACTCCCGGCGGACCCCATGAACCGAGCCTTTCGATTGCGCAGCTTCGCGCTCCTGCTGGTGGCCAGCACGCCGGCACTGGCCCACGACACCTGGTTCCACCGCGAGGCCCGGGATGCGTCGGGCCGCTGGACGCTGTCGCTGGGCACTGGCAACCAGTACCCGGTGCTGGAGACGCCGCTCGCCGTCGAGTCGTTGCAGCTTGCGGCCTGCCGCCAGGCCGACGAGTCCGCGCAAGCGCTGCAGCCGCTGCGCGCGCTCGACCAGGCCCTGCAGCTGCGCACGCCGCCGGCAACGGGTGGGCTGAGCTGCTGGGCGCAGTCGCTGCCTTTCGAGCTCGAGCTGCCGCCGGACAAGATCGCCGTCTACCTGAAGGAGATCCATGCCTCGCCGGCCGTGCATGCGGCCTGGGCCGGGATGCGCGGCCGCGGTCTGCCCTGGAAGGAGCGCTATGCGAAGCACGCACGCATCGAGCTGCCGGGCACGCAGGCCAGGCGGGCCGCCGCGCCGGGCATGGCGATGGACGCGGTGCCGTTGGGCGAGCCGGCCGGCTGGCGCCGCGGCGACACCGCGAGCTTCCAGCTGCTGCGCGACGGCCAGCCGCTGGCCGGCCTGGCCGTCGAGTTTCGCCACGAACGCGCGCCGATGGGCTTCTGGCGGATCACCGACGCGCAGGGGCGTGTGCAGACGCGGCTGCCGCTGGCGGGCCGCTGGGTGCTGCGCGGCACCGACCTGCGGCCTTCGAGCGAGCGCCCCGGCACCTGGGACAGCCGATTCATCACGCTGGCCTTCGACGTGGCCGCGCCGATGGATCAGAACGGCAGCAGCTTGAGCTCGAACGCCCTTTCGGCGAACCACAGCGCCGCCAGCACGGCGATGGCCGACGAGCCGCCGACGAACACGCCGCGCTGGTAGAAGCGCGTGTCGCGCAGCATGAAGGCCAGCGGCAGGAAGGCCGCCACGATGGCCAACTGGCCGAGTTCCACGCCCACATTGAAGCCGACCAGCGCGAGGGCCAGCGTTCCCTGTGGCAGGCCCAGGTCGGCCAGCACGCTGGCGAAGCCGAACCCGTGGATCAGTCCGAAGGCGAAGGCCATTGCCCAGCGGCGGCCATGGAACAGCGGCCACAGGTTGTTCAGCGCCGCCAGCACCACCGACGCGGCGATGGCCGACTCGACCCAGCGCGAGGGCAGCGAGATCAAGCCCAGCGTGGCCAGCGACAGCGTGATCGAGTGCGCCAATGTGAACGCGGTGACGATCTTCAGCACGTCGACGAAGGCGTCGCGGAAGTTCGCTGCCGGCTGCCAGCGCGCCGCCCGCCAGGCGAGCACGGCCGGCAGCAGCAGCGAGAGCAGGAACAGGATGTGGTCGTAGCCGATCCAGATGTGCCACACGCCTTCGCGCGCGTAGTCGGCGAACTGGCCGATCCGGCTGGGCTGCGCGAGATCGAAGGCCTGGGTCGGCGCGCTCGGGCCGAGCACGGCCGCGCGCGACTGCCCCTGCGCCTCCAGGCGCAACAGCCCGCGATGCTGCGGGTCGATGTCGGCGAACAGCCGGTAGGTCAGCCGCAACTGGGCCGGCGCACCCGGGCAGCTCAGCTGCAGCGGGATGACGGAGTAGGCGCCGTCGGTGTGCTGGTCGATCAGTTGTTCACCGGCGCGCACCACGCAGGGCTGGCCGTCGCCCTCGACGGCCAGGCGCGCGAGCGCATAGGCGGCGATGTCGGCATGGTGCGAGCGCACCTCGCCCCAGGTGATCTCGCCGTTGCCGTCGGCGTCCAGGCCGATGGCGAAGTCGAGGTCGCGCAGCGCGATGTCCCACTGGCCGGTGAGGGCGGTGGCCGTCTGCGTGATGCTCAGGTAGCTGTCGGAGGGCTTGTGCGCCAGCGCGGGCGCGGCGAGCCAGAACGACGCGGCGCACCAGGCCAGCCAGCGAAGGGCGAGGCTCATGGCTTGCCCTTCAGTTGCGCCGCCAACTGGCGCAGCACGACGCTCTCGGCGCCGGTCTCGGCGAGCCAGCGCAGCACCGGCTCGGCCGCGGCCGGGTCGCGTGCGGCCACGGCGGCCTCGAGCAGCACGCGGGCGTCGGCCGGCTCGCGCTGCAGCACATAGTTCGCGCTGGCCAGCGGCAAGGCGCGCTTGGGTTGCCCCAGCATCGCCAGCGCGAAGCGCGCCTCCTCCTTCTGATGCAGCGCGTCGCCGCGCAGCCGGGCAGCGTCGAAGCGCGCGGCCAGCGAATCGGCCCAGGCCGCAGCCTGGGCCGATTCGCTCGCCTTGCCGGCGATGGCCAGGCGCAGCAGCAGCAGGTCGGAGCGTTCCTTGTCCTTCAGCAGCGCCAGCACTTCCGGCGCGCGCCCGCGGTCGAGCAGGAAATCGGCGTAGGCCGACAGCAGGTAGACGTCGGGCAGGCCGAGCGCCAGCGCGGCGCGGAACGCCGCTTCGGATTCAGCGAAGCGGCCGCGCCGCTCCTCGATCTCGGCCAGGCGCGTCAGCGACCACAGGCGCTGCTCAGGGCTGGCCGCCGCGTCGGCTCGCAATGCGGCGCGCAGGGCCTCGGCCGCCGCGCCGGCGCGGCCGGTGAGCGAATCCACCTGCGCTCGGCAGCCGGCTCCGATCAGCGGCTCGGCCAGCGGCGCCAGCTGCTCGCAGGCTTCGCGCGCCTGCGGGTACTGCGCCCGCACGAGCCGGATGGCCACTTGCCAGGCCCAGGCTTCGCCGTCGCCGGGGTCGTGCTGCACCGCCGCAGACAGGTCGGCCAGCGCTGCGTCGAACTCGTGGCCGAACTGCCGCAGCACGGCGCGCATCACGCGCACCTCGGCCGGGGGTTCGGGTTTGTCCCACCATGGCGCAAGCGCTGCCTGCGCGTACCCGACGTAACGCGGGTCGCCTTCGGCTGCCGAGGCCTCGAAGTAGCGCCGGGCCAGCGCCACGGCCGCGTCGGCATCGGTGGGTTGCGCACGCCAACGGTCGCGAAGTTCGCGCAATTCGCGCTGGCGCGGGTCGGCAGCGCCGGCCGGCAGGCGCTCCAGCACCTGCTGGTCGGAGGTGGGGGTGAAGGGGGCCGCCTGGGCGGGGCCGCCCCCGAACGAGGCGGCAAGGAGAAGAGCGGAAAGAACTCGGCGCACCGGAAGAACCGTCAGTGAAGCGCAACAGTATGCGACCAAGCTGATCTCTGTCATGGCCATCCCGTCACAATCCGCGCCGGCCTGCGTCAACCGATGGCGGGTCATCGCGTTTCGGATAGTCCAGGGTCGAATCGGACCCCGGGGCCGGGCGCGATGCGGCGAACCGGCAAGTCCCCTCGCTGCACTACGTTTCACTCCAACCGATAAAGAGCTTCTTATGACCAAGACCCTGTCCACCCTGATCGTCGCCATGTTCGCTGCCGTGGCCTTCAACGCCCAGGCTGCCTCCCACGCCGCCGCCGCCCCGATGAAGGCCAGCGCCCCGGCTGCCAAGGCCAGCGCTGCCAAGAAGGCCCCGAAGGAAGCCGCGAAGAAGGCCGTCAAGAAGGCCGAAGAAGCGAAGAAGTAATTCTTCCTTCTACGCGAAGCGGGCCGCGCTGGATGCGCGGCCCGTTTTCATTGGGAGCGGCTATTTCTTCTTGTTGTAGACGTCCACGCACACCGCGGCGAGCAGCACCAGGCCCTTAATGACCTGCTGGTAGTCGATGCCGATGCCCAGGATGGACATGCCGTTGTTCATCACGCCCATCACGAAGGCGCCGATCACCGCGCCCATCACCCTGCCCACGCCGCCCGAAGCAGACGCGCCGCCGATGAAGCAGGCGGCGATCACGTCGAGCTCGAAGCCCAGGCCCGCCTTCGGCGTCGCGGTGTTCAGCCGCGCTGCGAACACCAGCCCGGCCAGGGCAGCCAGCACGCCCATGTTGACGAAGGTGTAGAAGGCCAGCCGCTCGGTGCGGATGCCCGACAGCCGCGCCGCCTTTTCGTTGCCGCCCAGTGCGTAGATGCGACGGCCGATCGTCGTGCGGCTGGTGACGAAGTCGTAGGCCACCATCAGCACGAACATGATGATCAGCACGTTGGGCAGGCCCTTGTAGGTGGCCAGCAGCCAGCTCAGCGCCACCAGGATCGTGGCGAACACCGCATTGCGGCTGGCGAACAGCACCATCGGCTCGGTCTCCATGCCGTGCAGTTGCTGGTTGCCGCGCGCGCGCCAGGCCATCGCCACCATGGCCAGCGCCACCAGCACGCCCAGCAGCAGCGAGGTCAGCCGCAGTTCGGTGCCGCCGAACGCATCGGGAATGAAGCCCGAGCTGAGCTTCTGGAAGGTCTCCGGGAAGGGGCCGACCGACTGGCCGTTGAGCAGCGCCAGCGCCAGGCCCTTGAACACCAGCATGCCGGCCAGCGTGACGATGAACGAGGGGATGTGGAAGTAGGCGACGAACCAGCCCTGCGCCGCGCCGATCAGTGCGCCGACGACCAGGCAGGCGATCGTCGCCGGCACGAAATGCCATTCGTAGTTGACCATCAGCACGGCGGCCAGCGCGCCGACGAAGCCGCACACCGAGCCGACCGACAGGTCGATGTGGCCGGCCACGATGACCAGCAGCATGCCCAGCGCCATGATGATGATGTAGCTGTTCTGCAGCACGAGGTTCGTGAGGTTCAGCGGCTGCAGCAGCGTGCCGTCGGTCATGACCTGGAAGAAGATCATGATCGCCACCAGCGACAGCAGCATGCCGTACTCGCGCAGGTTCTGCTTCAGGAAGTGGCCGGTGCGCGGGCCGGCCGTGCCGGGAGCCTTGTCGAGCGTGTGTTCCATGCGTTCCTCTCAGGTCCCGGCTTTGACGATGGCGCGCATGATCTTCTCCTGCGAGGCCTCGCCGGCATCGAACTCGGCGACGAACTCGCCCTCGTTCATCACGTGGATGCGGTCGCACATGCCCAGCAGCTCGGGCATCTCCGACGAGATCATCAGGATGCTGCGGCCTTCTTCGGCCAGGCGGGCGATCAGCGTGTAGATCTCGAACTTGGCGCCGACGTCGATGCCGCGCGTGGGTTCGTCGAGGATCAGCAGCGTGGGGTCGGCGAACAGCCACTTGGCCAGCACCACCTTCTGCTGGTTGCCGCCCGACAGGTTGACCACCGGCTGGTGCACGCCGGCGCAGCGCGTGGCCAGGCGCTGGCGGTAGTCGTTGGCGACGGCGAACTCGCGGCCCTCGTCGATCACGCCGTGGCGCGACACGCCGTCCAGGTGCGCCAGCGTCGTGTTGTGGGCGATGCTGTCGTCGAGCACGAGGCCGAGCGACTTGCGGTCTTCGGTGACGTAGGCGATGCCGTGGGCCACCGCCTTGCCCACGGTGCTGGTGTCGATGTCGCGGCCGTGCATGCGCACGGTGCCGCTGATGCGGCGGCCGTAAGTGCGGCCGAACACGCTCATCGCCAGCTCGGTGCGGCCCGCGCCCATCAGGCCGGCGATGCCCACGATCTCGCCCCGGCGCACCGTCAGGTTGACGCCCTTGACCACCTCGCGCTCGGTGTGGATCGGGTGGAACACGCGCCAGTCGCGCAGCTCGAACACCGTCTCGCCGATCTTCGGCGTGCGCTTCGGGTAACGGTCGGCCATCTCGCGGCCGACCATGGCACGGATGATCAGGTCTTCGCTGGCCGGGCCGTTGACTTCTCGGTCGCGGCAATCGATCGTGGTGATGGTCGAGCCGTCGCGCAGCACGGTGATCGCATCAGCCACCTTGGCGATCTCGTTCAACTTGTGCGAGATGAGGATGCAGGCGATGCCGTGCGACTTGAGCTCCAGCAGCAGCTCGAGCAGCGCATCGCTGTCGCTCTCGTTCAGGCTGGCGGTGGGCTCGTCGAGGATCAGGAGCTTCACTTCCTTGGACAGCGCCTTGGCGATCTCCACCAGCTGCTGCTTGCCGACACCGATGTCGGTGATCAGTGTGGCCGGCGATTCCTTCAGGCCCACCTTGGCGAGCAGCTCGCGCGTCTTGCGGTGCGCGAGCGTCCAGTCGATCACGCCGTGTTTCGCCTGCTCGTTGCCGAGAAAGATGTTCTCGGCGATCGACAGCAGAGGCACCAGCGCCAGCTCCTGGTGGATGATGATGATGCCCAGTTGCTCGCTGTCGTGGATGCCCGAGAAACGCCGCTCCTGGCCCAGGTAGCGGATCTCGCCTTCGTACTCCGGGTGCGGGTAGACACCCGAGAGCACCTTCATCAGCGTGGACTTGCCCGCGCCGTTCTCGCCGACCACGGCGTGGATCTCGCCGGCGCGCACGCTCAGGTTCACGTTCTCCAGCGCGGTCACGCCGTGAAAGCGCTTGGTGATGCCGCGCATGTCGAGGATCGCGTCGTCCACCTTGTCTCCTTGTTGGCGCGGATGGTGCACGCAAAAAAGGTCCCGCGAAAGCGGGACCTTCTCGGGGGTGCCGGTCCGTCCTACTTGACCTGGCTCTCCTTGTAATAACCGCTGTCGATGAGCACCTTCTTCCAGTTCGACGCGTCCACTGCCACCGGCTTGAGCAGGTAGCTGGGCACCACTTTCACGCCGTTGTTGTAGGTCTTGGTGTCGTTGATCTCCGGGGTCTTTCCGGCGAGCACCGCATCGACCAGGTTGGCCGTCACGCGGGCCAGGTCGCGCGTGTCCTTGAACACGGTGGAGTACTGCTCGCCCTTGAGCATGGACTTGACCGACGGAATCTCGGCGTCCTGGCCGCTGACGACCGGGCACGGTTGCGCCGCCGTGCAGTAGCCCACGCCCTTGAGCGACGACAGGATGCCGATGCTCAGGCCGTCGTACGGCGACAGCACCGCGTGCACCTTCTCCTTGCCGTAGAAGGCCGACAGCAGGTTGTCCATGCGCGCCTGCGCGACCGCGCCGTCCCAGCGCAGCGTGCCGACCTTGTCCATGCCCATCTGCTTGCTGCGCACGACCAGCTTGCCGCTGTCGATGTAGGGCTTGAGCACCGACATCGCGCCGTCGTAGAAGAAGAAGGCATTGTTGTCGTCGGGCGAGCCGCCGAATAGCTCGATGTTGAACGGGCCCTTGCCGGCCTTCAGGCCGAGCTTGTCGACGATCGATCCGGCCTGCAGCACGCCGACCTGGAAGTTGTCGAAGGTGGTGTAGTAGTCGACGTTCTTCGAGCCGCGGATCAGGCGGTCGTAGGCGATGACCTTGACGCCCTTGTCAGCCGCTTTCTGCAGCGCGCCGGACAGCGTGGTGCCGTCGATGGCGGCGATGACGAGAACCTTCACCCCCTTGGTGATCATGTTCTCGACCTGCGCGAGCTGGTTCGGGATGTCGTCGTCGGCGTACTGGAGGTCGGTCTTGTAGCCCTTCTCCTTGAACACCTTGACCATGTTGTCGCCGTCGGCGATCCAGCGGGCCGAGGACTTGGTGGGCATCGAGATGCCCACGGCGCCCTTGTCTTGCGCGGCGGCCGGGGCCATCCAGGCGGCGGTGGCCAGGCCCACGGTGGCCAGCAACGTTTTCATCAGTTTCATGCGGAGTCTCCTTTTGTTCGTTCGAGTGTTGTTGTCACGGATCGATTGCCGCACCGCTCGAACCGGCACGGCCATCACGGTCAGTCTGGGTTCGTACGGGGTGCGCGAGTATCGACGCGCCAGTGCACCCGCAACATCAGTGTTTCGCCTCGGGCCAGTGTCACGAGCCCCGGCCGGCCGGGCAGGTGGAAGGCATCGATGGGTTGCGTGATCGGCTCGAAGCAGAACGCTTCGCCCGCCGGCGGCCGGTAGACGAGGCAGTGCTCCGGGGCGATCGGCCCGCGCGGCGTGTTCAGCGGCTCCATCGTCAGGTGAACCGCCAGGCCGCGCTCGGGCCAATGGATGCTCGCGTTGCCATCCCAGCCGTCGTAGCCGTTGTCGATCAGCGGGCCGTTCATCGGGGCGTTGCGGTTCAGGTCCCAGCCCGCGGGCAGGTCATGCGTGCGCTGCGTCGGGATCGGGTCGTCGCCGCTCAGCCATACACCGCCCACGCGGGCCTGCACCCTGGTCTGCGGCGTGCGCGGGAACCAGGGGTGCAGCCCCAGGCCATAGGGCAGCGGGGTCTCGCCGCGGTGCGTCACGCGCACGCTTTGCAGCAGGCCGTCATCGATCAGCTCGAAGCGCTGCAGGGCGTCGTACGCGTAGGGGCCGCCGCCGTGGCGACGCGATTCGAGCCGCATCTCGGCGACCTGCCGTTGCGGGCGCGTCAGCGACCAGGCCTGCAGCCAGCCGTCGCCGTGGATGGGGTAGGGCTCGCCGTCGCGGTTGGGCGCCATGTCGAACCACTGGCCATCGTGCTCGAAGCCGCCGTGGCTGATGCGGTTGGACCACGGCAGCATCGCGAAGGAAGCCAGGGTGTAGCGGTCCTCCTGCGTGCCCGCCCACGGGCGCCACAGGTCCACCGGTTGGCCGTCGGCGAGCCAGCGCCATTGCGCGACGCCGCCGCCGAGCGTGGGCACGAGGCCCAGGCGCTGCTGGGCGGACTCGAGCCAGACGATGTCATGCGGGCTCGTCACGCGCTGGCCCCGAACAGGTTCGCCGGCAGCCCGGCCGCGTCGGTTTCGACGGCAAACAGCGCTCCCGCCAGCGGCTGCTCTGCAAGCTGCCCCGGGCCCAGCTCGAAGCGCGCGCTGGTGATGAACAGGGTCTTCAATGCAGGCCCGCCGAAAGCGACATTGCTGATGTGGTCGGTGGGCAGGCTCACTCTGGCCAGCTCGGCGCCGCTGTCCGGGTCGTGGCAGCTCACGCAGGCGGCGCCCCAGTGCGCGATCCACAGCCGGCCGGCCGCGTCGGTGGTCATGCCGTCGGGGAAGCCGTCGCCGCGCTCGAAGCGAAGGAACACGCGCGAAGCGCCGAGCGTGCCGCTGGCCGGGTCGAACGCGAACGCATGGACCGTGCGGCGCACCGTGTCGTTGAAGAACATCGTGCGGCCATCGAGCGACCAGGTCGGCCCGTTGCTCACCGCGAAGCCGGCGTCGAAGGCGCGCACGCAGCGGCCGGGGCCATCGAAGCGGTACAGCGCGCCGGTGGGTTCGCGGCAGGCCGTGTCCATCGTGCCGCCCCAGAAGCGGCCGTGCGCATCGCACTTGCCGTCGTTGAAGCGATTGGCGGTTCTTTCGGGCTCGGGTTCGTCGAGCCGGCGCAGCGCGCCGGTGGCTGGCTCGTAGAACGCGAAACCGCGGCGCAGCGTGACCACCAGGCCCGGGCCGTCGGTACGTTCAGCCACGGCGGAGATCGTGTCGTCGAGCGTCCACTGGCGCTGTTCGCCGGTGCCGGGGGTGTGGCGGTACAAGCGTTTTTCGAGGATGTCGACCCAGTACAGCGATTGCTCGCGCACCGACCAGCAGGTGCCTTCGCCCAGCGTGGCCGCAGCGGGCCAGACGCAGCGCACGCTGCCGAGGGCGGGGGCGGGGGCCTGCAGGCTCATGACGTGATCAGTGCGAGTCGCGCGGCACCGGCGCGCCACTGCCGCCGACCAGGAAGTCGAGGTCGGCGCCCAGGTGCGCCTGCTGCACATGCTCGACGTAGACCTTGTACCAGCCGCGTGCGGGCGTCGCCGGCGCCGTCCAGGCGGCGCGACGGCGTGCCAGCTCCGCGTCGCCCACCTCCAGGTGCAGGCGGCGGTTCGCCACGTCGAGCTCGATCACGTCGCCATCTTTCACCAGCGCCAGCGGCCCGCCCGCGGCGGCCTCGGGCGAGGTGTGCAGCACCACGGTGCCGTAGGCGGTGCCGCTCATGCGCGCATCGCTGATGCGCACCATGTCCGTGATGCCCTTGCGCAGCACCTTGGGCGGCAGCGGCATGTTGCCCACCTCGGCCATGCCGGGGTAGCCCTTGGGGCCGCAGTTCTTCAGCACCATCACGCAGTGCTCGTCGATGTCGAGCGACTCGTCGTCGATGCGCGCGTGGAACTCCTCGATGCTCTCGAACACCACCGCGCGGCCGCGGTGCTGCAGCAGGTGCTCGCTGGCCGCCGAGGGCTTGATCACGGCGCCGTCGGGCGCCAGGTTGCCGCGCAGCACGGCGATGCCGGCGGCGGGCTTGAAGGGCTCGGCCAGCGGCCGGATCACCTCGCGGTTCCAGCAGGGCGCCTCGGCGATGTTCTCGCCGATCGACTTGCCGTTCACGGTAACGGCGTCGGCGTGCAGCAGGTGGCGGATCTCCTTCAGCACCGCGGGCAGGCCGCCGGCGTAGAAGAAGTCCTCCATCAGGAAGCGACCCGAAGGCTGCAGGTCGACCAGGCAGGGCACCTGCGAGCCGAGCCGGTCCCAGTCGTCGAGCTTGAGCTCCACGCCCATGCGGCCGGCCACCGCGAGAAGATGGATCACCGCATTGGTCGAGCCGCCGATCGCCGCGTTGGTGCGGATGGCGTTCTCGAAGGCGGCGCGCGTGAGGATCTTCGACATGCGCAGGTCGTCGTTGACCATCTCGACGATGCGCCGGCCGGTCAGCTGCGCGAGCCGGTTGCGGCGCGTGTCGGCGGCAGGGATGGCGGCGTTCTCTGGCAGCGACATGCCCAGCGCCTCGACCATGCTGGCCATCGTCGATGCGGTGCCCATCGTCATGCAGCTGCCCTTGCTGCGGTGCATGCAGCTCTCGGCCTGCGTGAACTCGTCCATCGTCATCTCGCCGGCGCGCACCATCTCGCTCATCTGCCACACGCCGGTGCCCGAGCCGATGTCCTTGCCGCGGAACTTGCCGTTGAGCATCGGCCCGCCCGACAGTCCGATGGTCGGCAGGTCGCAGCTCGCCGCGCCCATCAACAGCGCCGGCGTGGTCTTGTCGCAGCCCATCAGCAGCACCACGCCGTCGATCGGGTTGCCGCGGATCGATTCCTCGACGTCCATCGACGCGAGGTTGCGGAACAGCATCGCGGTGGGCCGCAGCTGCGTCTCGCCGAGCGACATCACCGGGAACTCGAGCGGGAAGCCGCCCGCCTCGTAGACGCCGCGCTTGACGAACTCCGCCAGCTCGCGGAAGTGCCCGTTGCATGGCGTCAGCTCGCTCCAGGTGTTGCAGATGCCGATCACCGGGCGGCCGTCGAGCAGGTCGTGCGGGTAGCCCTGGTTCTTGATCCAGCTGCGGTGCACGAAGCCGTCGCGGTCCTGGCGCCCGAACCAGGCCTGGCTGCGGCGGACGGGCTTCTTCGGATCCATGCGAACGTTCTCCAGGGCGGCTTGACGCGCCGGATGCTATCGCTCCACACTGATAAATGAAAAATAAGCAATCAGGTGTCTGACATGTCGATTTCGATATCTCAAACTTGGCCAGCGGTGTACCCGGACCTGCGCGGCCGGGCCGTCTTCGTGACCGGCGGCGGCTCGGGCATCGGCGCGGCCATCGTGTCGGCCTTCGTGGCGCAGGGCGCGCGCGTTGCCTTCGTGGACGTGGCCGCCGCTGCCAGCGAGGCGCTCGCCGCCAAGCTCGCCGCCGGCGGGCAGGCCGCGCCCTGGTGGCGTGCCTGCGACGTGCGCGACGTGGCGGCGCTGCAGTCGGCCATCGCCGATGCCGCGGCCGCGCTCGGCGACTTCCACGCGCTGGTCAACAACGTCGCCAGCGACGACCGCCACACGCTGGAATCGATCACGCCGGCCTTCTACGACGATCGCATCGCCATCAACCAGCGCGCCGCGCTGTTCGCGATGCAGGCGGTGGTGCCGGGCATGAAGCGGCTGGGCGGTGGCGCCATCGTCAACCTGGGCTCGATCGGCTGGCAGATCAAATCGGCCGACTACCCGTGTTACGCGATTGCCAAGTCGGCGGTGAACGGCCTGACACGCGGCAATGCGGCCTCGCTCGGGCGCGACCGCATCCGCGTCAACACCGTCACGCCAGGCTGGGTGATGACCGAGCGGCAGAAGCAGCTGTGGGTCACGCCCGAAGGCGAACGCGAGATCGACCGCAACCAGTGCCTGCCCGATCGACTGCAGCCGGAGGACATCGCGGCGATGGTGCTGTTCCTGGCGTCCGACGGCGCGCGCATGTGCACGGCCCAGGAGTTCATCGTCGACGGCGGTTGGCGCTAGCCGCCGTCATTCCAATCCGGCCAGATCCAGTTCGGTGCCATAGACGGTCAGCGCGGCCGCCTTCAGCGCGCGCAGCATCACCTTGGCCGCGGGCGACAGCAGCCGGTCGGTGCGGGTGATCAGCCCGAAGGCGTCCATCTTGCAAGGCAGCGCGATCGGCAGGATGGCCACCATGCCGTGCTGCGCGTAGTAACGCGCCACGTCGGTGGCGATCACCGCGAGCAGGTCGCTGCCCTGCAGCATCTTGGTGACGAACAGCAGCGCCGTCGTCTCGATCAGGTTGCTGGGCGACTCCAGCCCTTCCTCCTGGAACATCAGCTCGAAGCGATGCCGCAGCACGCTGCCCGGCGGCGGCACGATCCAGCCGCTGCCGACCACGTCGCGCAAGCTCAGCCGCGTGTTGGCCAGCAGCGGGTGGCCCGGCCGCACGACCGCGCTGACCGGCTCCTCCACGATCGCCTCGTAGCGCAGCGCGCTCTTGTCGTGGCGCTCGAACAGCCGGCCCACCACCATGTCGAGCTTGCCCTGTGCGAGGCGCTCCATCAGCACGTCGCTGGTCTCGATGGCCAGCTGCACGCGCAGGCTCGGGTGCTGCTGCTTGACCTGCGCCACGGCGGTGGGCATCAGGTTCAACCCCGGCGCGGTGATCGAGCCGATGCTGACCTGGCCGAAGCGCCCCGACTTGAGCGCCTCGATCTCGTCGTGCGCCTGCGACAGGCTGGCCAGCGCCATGCGCGCGTGGCGGATCATCGTCTCGCCGTACCAGGTGGCGCGCATGCCGCGCGGCAGCCGGTCGAACAACGGCACGCCCAGCATGTCCTCCAGCTCCTTGAGCAGCTTGGAGGCGGCAGGCTGCGTCATGTTCAGCACCTGCGCGGCGCGGTGGATGTTGCCTTCCTCCTCCAGCGCCATCAGCAGCAGCAGCTGCCGCGTCTTCAGCCGCGCCCGGATGAACCAGTGCGTGTAGTTGCTCGACATCGGGCCTCGTCCGGTTCTGACATCCCGAATCGTATATGTCTGGGGGCCGAAAATCTATTGGATCGTTATCAGTCCGCTCCGTACGATCTGCCGCAGATCAATTCCGGGGCGCTGCGCGCGACCGCCGGACGACGGAGACACCATGCGATTCATCCAGTACCTCGACGACGACGGCAACCAGCGCGTGGGCTGCACCAGCACCGATGCCGGCCGCGTGCGGCGGCTGGACGGCGTGGCCAGCACCGTGGCGCTGGCCCAGGCGGCCTTTGCGCATGCGCTGCCCTTGGAGCAGATGGCCGAGTTGCGCCTGGGCGCGCTCGAGCCGGCGCCGCTGGCGCGCCTGCTCGACAGCCTGCGCGTGCTCACGCCGCTGATGCACGACGACCCGTCGCGCTGCCTGGTCACCGGCACCGGCCTCACCCACCTGGGCAGCGCGGCCACGCGCGACGCCATGCACCACAAGGTCCACGCGCAGGAGGAATCGGCGCTCACCGACTCGATGCGCATGTTCAAGTGGGGTCTGGAGGGCGGGCGCCCCGCCGCGGGCGCGGCCGGCGTGCAACCCGAGTGGTTCTACAAGGGCGACGGCAGCATCGTCGTCGCGCCCGGCGCAGCCTTGCCGTCGCCGAACTTCGCGCTCGACGGCGGCGAGGAGCCCGAGCTCGTCGGCCTGTACTGGATCGCGCCCGACGGCACGCCCTGCCGGCTCGGCTTCGCGGTGGGCAACGAGTTCTCCGACCACGTCACCGAGCGGCAGAACTACCTCTACCTCGCGCATTCGAAGCTGCGCGCCTGCGCCGTCGGGCCCGAGCTGCGCAGCGGCCCGCTGCCGGCCGACCTGCAGGGCACGAGCCGCATCCGCCGCGGCGAGCGCGTGGTGTGGGAGAAGCCCTTCGCCACCGGCGAGGCCAACATGTGCCACACGCTGCTCAACCTCGAGTACCACCACTTCAAGTACGCGCAGCACCGCCGCCCCGGCGACGTGCACCTGCATTTCTTCGGCACCGCCACGCTGAGCTTCGCGGATGGTTTCCACGTCGAGCCGGGCGACCTGTTCGAGATCGAGCAGCCCGCCTTCGGCGCCGCGCTGGTCAACCCGCTGACCGCCGACACCCGCGTCTTCGCGCCCGGCGCGGTGCATGCGCTCTGACGACACCATGGCCACGCACTTCAAGCACTACATCAACGGCCGCTGGGAGACCGGCGTCACGCTCGGCGTGAGCGAGAACCCCTCGGACCTGGCCGACGTGGTGGGCGAGTTCGCACGCGCCGATGCGGCGCAGGCCGAGTCGGCCATCCGCGCCGCCGCCGATGCGCGCGAGGCCTGGGCGCACAGCACGCCGCAGCGCCGCGCCGAGGTGCTCGACTTCATCGGCAGCGAGGTGCTCGCGCGCAAGGACGAACTCGGCGCGCTGCTCGCCCGCGAAGAGGGCAAGACGCTGCCCGAGGCGATCGGTGAAGCCGCGCGCGCCGGCCAGATCTTCAAGTTCTTCGCCGGCGAGGCGCTGCGCATCCCCGGCGAGAAGCTCGCTTCGGTGCGCCCGGGTGTGGAGGTCGAGGTCACGCGCGAGCCCGTCGGCGTGGTCGGGCTGATCGCGCCGTGGAACTTCCCGCTCGCCATCCCCGCCTGGAAGATCGCGCCGGCGCTCGCCTACGGCAATACGGTGGTGTTCAAGCCCGCCGAGCTGGTGCCGGGCTGCGCCTGGGCGCTGGCCGAGATCATCAGCCGCTCGGGCCTGCCTGCGGGCGCCTTCAACCTCGTGCTGGGCAGCGGGCGGCGTGTCGGCCAGACGATCGTCGAGAGCCCGCTGGTCGACGCGATCAGCTTCACCGGCTCGGTGCCGGTGGGCGAGGCGCTGCTGGCCACCGCCACCGCGCGACGCGCCCGTGTGCAGCTCGAGATGGGCGGCAAGAACCCGCTGGTGGTGCTGGCCGATGCGGCGCTCGAGCGCGCTGTCGAGCATGCGATCCAGGGTGCCTTCTATTCCACCGGCCAGCGCTGCACGGCGTCGAGCCGGATCATCGTCGAGGCGCCGGTGTTCGATCGTTTCGCGTCACTGATGCGCCAGCGCACCGCGGCGCTGGTGGTCGGCCACGCGCTGGAACGTGGCACGCAGATCGGCCCGGTGGTCAGCGCCGATCAGCTCGCGCAGGATCTGTCGTACGTCGACATCGGCCGCAGCGAAGGCGCCGAATGGCTGTGCGGCGGCGAGGCGCTGGAGCGCCCGACGCGCGGCCACTACATGAGCCCGGCGCTGTTCATCGCGCAGCCGCGCCACCGCATCGCGCGCGAGGAGATCTTCGGGCCCGTGGCCTGCCTGATCCGCGCCGACGACTACGAGCACGCGCTGGCCCTGGCCAACGACACGCCCTTCGGCCTGTGCGCCGGCATCTGCACCGATTCGCTGGCGCGCGCCACGCACTTCAAGCGCCATGCGCAGGCTGGCATGGTGATGGTCAACCTGCCCACCGCCGGCGTCGACCCGCACGTGCCCTTCGGCGGGCGCAAGGCCTCGAGCCACGGGCCGCGCGAGCAGGGCCGTCATGCCGTCGAGTTCTACACGACGGTGAAGACGGCCTACGTGCAGGCGGCGTGATCGCTGCAAAGGCCACGTCATCTCTGACAACGATTTCTAACGCAGCGACCGGCCGATCGACGGCCCGCCGGCGCCAGCACCAAGACCACGCCGTCCAGACCCAGGAGACAACATGACGACATCCAGACGACAAGTGATCGCAGCCCTCGGCGCCGTGCCGGTGGTGGCCGCCTGGCCGGGCCTGGCCCGCGCGCAGGGCAAGATCGTGCTCGGCTTCTCGCAGATCGGCGCCGAGTCGGAATGGCGCACTGCCAACAGCGAGTCGATCAAGTCCGCCGCCAAGGAGGCCGGCATCGAGCTGAAGTTCTCCGACGCGCAGCAGAAGCAGGAGAACCAGATCAAGGCGATCCGCTCCTTCATCGCGCAGAAGGTCGACGTGATCGCCTTCTCGCCGGTGGTCGAGTCGGGCTGGGGCACGGTGCTGCGCGAAGCCAAGGCCGCGAAGATCCCGGTGATCCTGTCCGACCGCGCCGTCAACGAGAAGGACGACAGCCTGTGGGTCAGCTTCATGGGCTCGGACTTCGTCGAGGAAGGCCGCAAGGCCGGCCGCTGGCTGCTGGAGAACATGAAGGGCAAGGCCGGCGACGTGAACATCGTCGAGCTGCAGGGCACGGTGGGCTCGGCGCCGGCGATCGACCGCAAGAAGGGCTTCGAGGAGATCATCAAGGCCGACCCGCGCTTCAAGATCATCCGCTCGCAGACCGGCGACTTCACGCGCGCCAAGGGCAAGGAGGTGATGGAAGCCTTCCTGAAGGCCGAGGGCAAGAAGATCAACGTGCTCTACGCGCACAACGACGACATGGCGATCGGCGCGATCCAGGCCATCGAGGAAGCCGGCATGAAGCCCGCGAAGGACATCACCATCATCTCGATCGACGCCGTGAAGGGCGCCTTCGAGGCGATGATGGCCGGCAAGCTCAACGTCAGCGTCGAGTGCAGCCCGCTGCTCGGGCCGCAGCTGATGCAGGCGGTGAAGGACCTGAAGGCCGGCAAGACGCTGCCGCGGCGCATCGTCACCGAAGAAGGTATCTTCCCGATGGAAGTGGCCGCCAAGGAATTCCCGAAACGCAAGTACTGAGATCGCGAGCAACCCGCTCCGGAACCCCGGCGGGATGCGCTGTCTCCTTTCCGGCCAGGGATTGGCCTGTGCGCACGAGCGGCGCGCACGGGCCCTTTTTTCATGATGAGCACCGCCACCGAACCCGTCCTCGATCTGATCGGCATCGGCAAGACCTTCGTCGGCGTCACGGCGCTGCAGGACGCGCGGCTGCGCCTGTGGCCGGGCGAGGTGCATGCGCTGATGGGCCAGAACGGCGCGGGCAAGTCGACGCTGATCAAGGTGCTGACGGGTGTGCACCCGGCTGACAGCGGCACCATGCGCCTGGCCGGCCGCGAGATCCGGCCCGAGTCGCCGCAGGCCGCGCAGGCGCTGGGCATCGCCACCGTCTACCAGGAGGTCAACCTCTGCCCCAACCTCTCGGTGGCAGAGAACATCCTCGCCGGCCGCATGCCGCGCCGCTGGGGCTGGATCGACTGGGGCGCGGTGCGCCGCATGGCGCTGGCCAGCCTCGAGCCGCTGCAGATCGAAGTCGACCCGGACCGCACGCTCGGCGAGTACCCAGTGGCCGTGCAGCAGATGGTGGCGATCGCACGCGCTGTGAGCCAGGACGCGCGGCTGCTCATCCTCGACGAGCCGACCTCCAGCCTCGACGAAGCCGAGACCGAGCGCCTCTTCGCGGTGATGCGCCGGCTGAAGGCGCGGGGCGTGGCGATCCTGTTCGTCACCCACTTCCTCGAGCAGGCCTATGCGATGTCCGACCGCATCACGGTGATGCGCAACGGCCGCGTGGTCGGCGAGCACGCCAGCGCCGAGTTGTCGCGGCTGCAACTGGTCAGCCTGATGGTCGGGCGCACGATGGCGGCGGCGGACCTGGCCGGTGCACGGGCGCCGAAGGCGCAGCCGCGCGCGCTGATGCAGGCGAACGGCCTGGGCCGGCGCGGCAGCCTGCAGCCGCTGGACCTGACGATCAACAGCGGCGAGGTGCTCGGCCTGGCCGGGCTGCTAGGTTCCGGCCGCACCGAGGCGGCGCGGCTGCTGTTCGGCGCCGACCGCGCCGACAGCGGCGAGATCCGCATCGACGACGCGCCGCTGCGCCTGCGTTCGCCGCGCGACGCGCTGAACGCCGGCATCGCCTTCTGCCCGGAGGAGCGCAAGACCGAGGGCATCGTCGCCGAGCTGAGCGTGCGCGAGAACATCGTGCTGGCGCTGCAGGCGCGCCGCGGCGTGTTCCGCCACCTCGGCGCGCGCGAGCAGCGCGAGCTGGCCGAGCGCTACATCGCCGCGCTGGGCATCAAGACGGCCGACGCCGAGACGCCGATCGGCCAGCTCTCCGGCGGCAACCAGCAGAAGGCCATCATCGCGCGCTGGCTGGCCACGCAGCCGCGCCTGCTGATCCTCGACGAGCCCACGCGCGGCATCGACGTGGCGGCCAAGCAGGAGATCATGGAGCGCGTGCTCGCGCTGTGCGGCGAGGGCCTGGCGATCGTGTTCATCTCCGCGGAGCTGGAAGAAGTGCTGCACACCAGCCACCGCATCGTCGTGCTGCGCGACCGCCGCAAGGTGGCCGAACTGCCGGCCGAGACGCTCGACGAAGCAGGCCTGCTGCGCATCATCGCCGGGCACGACGCCGCCGAGGAGCAGCCTGCATGAGGCTGACCCGAAGCCCCCAGTTCTGGCCGGCGCTCGTACTCGTGCTGCTGTTGGCCGCCAACGGCGTGCTCAACCCGCAGTTCTTCGCGCTCTCCTGGCGCGACGGGCACCTGTACGGCGCGCTCATCGACATCCTCAACCGCGCCGCGCCGCTGATGACTGTGGCGCTGGGCATGACGGTGGTGATCGCCACGCGCGGCATCGACATCTCGGTGGGCGCGGTGGTGGCCATCGCGGCGGCGGTGGCGGCCTCGCTGATCGGCGGCAAGCTGGTCATCGTCGACGGCCAGCAAGTCCATGCACCGAGCGTTGCGATGCCTTTGGCGCTGCTCGCCGCGCTGGCCGCCGCGGCGCTGTGCGGCCTGTTCAATGGCGTGCTGGTGGCCAGCGTGGGCATCCAGCCGATCATCGCCACGCTGATCCTGATGGTGGCCGGGCGTGGCATCGCGCAGCTCATCACTGGCGGGCAGATCATCACCATCTACCACCCGCCCTACTTCTTCATCGGTGCGGGCCACCTGCTCGGCCTCCCCTTCGCGCTGTGGCTGGTGGCCGCGTTGCTCGCGCTGATGGCCTGGCTGAAACACCGCACGGCGCTGGGCCTGTTCATCCAGGCCAGTGGCGGCAACCCGGCGGCGGCACGGCTGTCGGGCATCAACGCGCGCGGTTTGCTGATCGCCGTGTACGCCTTCTGCGGCCTGACCGCCGGCATCGCGGGGTTGATGATCAGCTCGAACGTGAAGAGCGCCGACGGCAACAACGCCGGGCAGCTGCTCGAGCTGGACGCGATCCTCGCCGTCACCCTGGGCGGCACCTCGCTGCTGGGCGGGCGCTTCAGCTTGCGCGGCAGCGTGCTGGGCGCGCTGATCATCCAGACGCTCACCACCAGCATCTACTCGCTGGGCGTGCCGCCCGAGGTCAATCTGGTCGTCAAGGCGGTGGTGGTGTTCGCCGTGTGCCTGGTGCAATCGCTCGAGCTGCGCAGCTGGCTGACGAAGCGGCGGGTGGCCGCATGAAGTTCGTGCCGAGGCTGAACGCGCAGACGCTGCCGAGCTGGGTGGCGGTGCTGCTCTTCGCGGCCATGTTCGCCGCCGGTTCGTTCGCCTACCGCGGCTTCTTCTCCGGCCAGGTGCTGCTCAACCTGCTGATCGACAACGCCTTCCTGCTGGTGGTGGCGATCGGCATGACCTTCGTGATCCTGTCCGGCGGCATCGACCTGTCGGTAGGCTCGGTGGTGGCGCTGACGACCATGGTGCTGGCCTGGGGCGTGGAGCGCGCGCAGTGGCCACCGGCACTGATGATCGCCATCGTGCTGATCGGCGGCACGCTCTTCGGCGCAGCGATGGGCTTCGTGATCCAGACCTTCCAGATCCCGGCCTTCATCGTCACGCTGGCCGGCATGTTCCTCGCACGAGGCCTGTGCTACCTGATCAGCATCGACTCGATCGCGATCAGCGAGCCGACGCTCACCGCCTGGTCGCAGGCGCGAGTGCCGCTGGGCGGGCTCGGCGAAGTCTCGCCCGGCGTGGTGGTGGCCGCGGGGGTGCTGGCCGCAGCGGTGTGGCTGGCTCACGGCACGCCCTTCGGCCGCGCGGTCTATGCCGTCGGCGGCAACGAGCGCTCGGCGCTGCTGATGGGCCTGCCGGTGGCGCGCACACGCATCGCCGTGTATGCGCTCAGCGGCGGCTGCTCGGCGCTCGGCGGCGTGCTGTTCGCGATCTACACGCTGTCGGGTTACGGATTGCACGCGCAGGGACTCGAGCTCGATGCCATCGCCGCCACGGTGATCGGCGGCGCGTTGCTGACCGGCGGGGTCGGCTACGTGATGGGCACGCTCACCGGCGTGCTGATGCTCGGCGTGATCCAGACGCTGATCAGCTTCGACGGCACGCTCAGCTCCTGGTGGACGCGCATCGTGATCGGTGCGCTGCTCGGCGTGTTCTGCGTGCTGCAGCGGGGCATGGAACTGGCGCACCGGGGGCGGAGCGGCCAGTCACCAGGCTAGTGGCAGGCTCGCGCAGTCAGGCCGGTGGGGTCGCCGCGGCTTTCGGGTCGTCTGTGTTCACCAGGGAGCCGGCCGCGGCGCCGCCCAGCGCGCCTGCGACGGCACCGACCGTGCCACCGACCACCGCACCCACCGGGCCCGCGACCACGCTGCCGATGGCGGCACCCGTGGCCACGCCCACCATGACGCCACCGCCGGTCAGCACCGAGTTGGCTTCACGCTCGGCCTCTCCGGGTTCCAGGGGCAACTGTGCCTTGGGGTCCGGGTCCTGGGACGGAACGCCATGGCCGGGGCGGGCCTGCTCAGCGAGGTCTCCGTCGGTGGGCGTGGACTTCGGAAGGGGGTTGATGGCTGCGTTCATGTGCTCTCCTGGGGAATGGATGGTGGTGCGAGCAGGCGGCTCGGCTTGTTCACGCTGTGGCGATCGCGCCGGGTGAGGCGGCCCTTCATGACGGGTTCAGCGCGGCCGTGACCGCCGCGTCCAGCGCCTCGAGTCCGGACGAGACGTCCACGCTGCGGCCGTTCAGGAAGAACGCCGGCGTGGCCCGCAGGCCGCTGTGTTCGCCGGCGCGGCGATGTTCCTGCACGCGTTGCGTGTAGATGCGATCGGCCATCTCGGCGTTGAAGCGGTTCATGTCGAGCCCGAGGCTTTGTGCATAGCCCGCCAGGGCCGCAGGCGCAAGGTGATGGGCCGGGCCAACAGGAGCCGGTGCATCGGCCAGAACCGGCCCTGCGCCGCCGCCGCTTCGGCGGCTTCCGCGGCGAGCTCGGCGTGCGGATGCTCTTCCATCATCGGGAAGTGCCGGAACACGAGGCACAGACGGCCCGTGTGCGCGCCCATCAGATGCTGGATCCGCGGTTCGGCCCGCATGCAGGCCGGGGATTCGTAGTCGCCGTATTCGAGCAGCGTGAGCTTCGCGTGCACGTCGCCCAGCACGTGGTCGGCCGCCGCGAGGGCGGCTTCGCGGCCTGCGCCATCCCCGGGGCCGATCTGACCCGCCCCCGCCTGGCCCGGTCCGGCCCGATGCACGCTGGCAGTCTTCTCGTTCATGGTGGCGCCTTTCCGTGGGTGTTGCGCAGCCCGTCGGGGCTGTCGGGCCACGACCGTCGCCTTCGATATCTCACGCTGAAGCCCATGGTCGCTGCCCAGAACCACCGGGTCTGTTCTTCAACGCACAGACGCGGCGGGCGGCGGAACTTGTCCGCTGCGGGCCTGGGTCGCGGTGGTTCCTGTCCGGCCAGGGTCAGTGCTCGAGGCCATGTGCGTTGAGAGACAGACGGCGGTCACCAGCCGGCCTACAAGTGGAGCTCCGTACCACAGCGAAAGCCACAGGCATGAACAAGCCCGCAGCCACCCCCGTGCCCGCCCCGAAGACCCTGGCGGAACAGAAGGCCGACTTCACTGCCGAGGGCTCGCCGCCACCCGGCAAGGTCGCGACGTCCACGCCGGACACGGCGGCCGAGCCGGGCAAGGCCACGCCGCCCCGGAAGCCGGTCCGCGCAACGCTCACGCTGAAACGGCCGGCCGCGCGAACCAGTCCGTAGACTGCCCCTGCGTGTACGTTGCTGCACAGAAGCATCGCCGCGGCTCGCCTAGATTGGCGACGCGAACTCGCTTCATCCGCAGGCGAGTGCACAACCATCGAGGTGCCTGCCATGAAGCTCTGCCCGATTGCCATCGCCATCACCTGCCGAAGATGCCCGATCGTGAAGGTCTGCCCCGTGAAGACGGTGATCGGCGACTACGTCGAGCCCAGCCGGGCGAAACCTGCTGCCGGCAAGGTGAAGAAGCGCTAGCGAGTCCGGCCACGGCCATTCGCGTCACGCCTTCGCCGCAGGCGGAGTCCGGTCGCACGGCGCTGCCTCGGGCGCCGGATAATCGAGGCCGTTGAACTTCACGGCGGGCACATCATGCGTTTGCAGGGCAAGGCGGCCATCGTCACCGGCGGGGGCTCGGGCTTCGGCGAGGGCATCGTGAGGAAGTTCGTCGCCGAGGGCGCCAAGGTGCTCATCGCCGACCGCGACGAAGCGGCCGCCAAGCGCGTCGCGCAGGCCACCGGCGCGCAGTGGCTACGGGTGGACGTGAGCCGCGCCGCCGACGTCAAGGCCATGGCCGACGCGGCCTTCGCGCATTTCGGCGCGCTCGACGTCCTGGTCAACAACGCCGGCATCGGTCACCTGCCCCAGCCGCTGGAAGGCCTGCCGGAAGACGACTTCGACCGCATCGTCGCGGTCAACATGAAGGCGATCTACCTGGCCGCCGTGGAGATCGTGCCGCGCATGAAGGCGGCCGGCCGAGGCGTCATCCTGAACATGGCCAGCACCGCCGGCGTGAGCCCGCGGCCGCGGCTGACCTGGTACAACGCCAGCAAGGGCTGGGTGATCACCGCCACGCGCTCGATGGCCGCCGAGCTCGCGCCCTTCGGCATCCGCGTCGTCGCACTCAACCCGGTGGCCGGCGAGACGCCGCTGCTGGCCACCTTCATGGGCGAGGACACGCCGGCGATGCGTGCGAAGTTCCTAGCCACCATCCCGATCGGGCGCTTCTCGACGCCCGAAGACCTCGGCAACGCAGCCTGCTTCCTGTGCAGCGACGAGGCGTCGATGATCACCGGCGTGGCGATGGAGGTCGATGGCGGACGCTGCATCTGAGCACGCGGCGCCGCTTCAATCGCGGTGCTGCGTGTAGCGCTCGATCACCCAGCGGTGCTGCACGAAGAGCACCGGCTGGTCGCAGGCAGCGTAGCGGTTGCAGTAACGGCCCCAATGGCCCTTCTGCGTCGGCGGCACGTAGAGGTAGACCGGCGCCTGGGGGGTCGAGCCGGCCGAGGCATCGATCACCAGCGGCTGCGCGTAGACCACCGGCGGCGGCGAGTCGCCGATGTCGATTCGGCCATAGTCACCGGGCTGTCGCACGGCAATGGCCTGTGCGCCGTCGCAGGCCTGGGCGCTGACGGAGGCCGCCGCCAGGGCGGCGAGTGTGAAGGAGGCGAGGCGCTGGCGCATGACGAGGCCTCTGCGGTCGTCGCCCGGGCCGGATCGCACCGTGGCGAGGCGCAGGCTGCGCCGACTGCACTGTGCCCCTTGCCCGCGCCGGCTTCTGTGCGCTGGCGTACACGCGTCAGTGCAAAGCCGACAGGAACTGCTGCAGCTCCGGCGTCTGCGGCGCGCCGAACAGCTGCGCCGGCGGCCCCATCTCGTGGATGCGCCCGGCATGCATGAAGACCACGCGGTCGCTGACCTTGCGCGCGAAGTTCATCTCGTGCGTGACCATCAGCAGCGTCATGCCTTCTTCGGCCAGTCCCTCGACGACGCGCAGCACCTCGCCGACGAGCTCGGGGTCGAGCGCCGAGGTGATCTCGTCGCACAGCATCACGCTGGGGGCCATCGCCAGCGCGCGGGCGATGGCCACGCGCTGCTGCTGGCCGCCGGAGAGCTGGTCGGGCCAGGCGTCGAACTTCTCCGCCAGGCCGACACGCGCGAGCAGGCTGCGGGCGCGCTGCCCGGCCTCGTCGGCCGACACGCTCTTCACCAGCGTCGGCGCCAGCATGACGTTGCGGCCGACGGTGAGGTGCGGGAACAGGTTGAAGCTCTGGAAGATCATGCCCACGTGCTGGCGCAGCGCGCGCATCGCCTTCGCATCGCCGTGCTTCAGCGGCCGGCCGTCGACCTCGAGCGCGCCTTCCTGGAATTCCTCCAGCCCGTTGATGCAGCGCAGCAGCGTGCTCTTGCCCGAGCCGCTCTTGCCGATGATGGCGATCACCTCGCCGCGCTGCACGGCGAGGTCGATGCCCTTGAGCACCTCGTTCTCGCCGAAGCGCTTGCGCAGCGCGCTGACCTTGACGATGGGTTGTTCAGGTTCAGCGCTCACGCTTGAAGCTCCTCTCGAGTCGCCGGCTCCAGGCCGAGATCGGCCAGCACAGCAGGAAGTACATCAGCGCCACGCAGGCGTAGACGGTGAAGGGCTTGAAGGTGGCGTTGGTAATCATCGTGCCGGCCTTGGTCAGCTCGATGAAGCCGATCACCGAGGCCAGCGCCGTGCCCTTGATCACCTGCACGAGAAAGCCCACCGTCGGCGGCAGCGCGATGCGCAGCGCCTGCGGGCCGATGACATGGCGCATGGTCTCGGAAAAGCTCATCGCCAGGCTGGCCGCCGCCTCCCATTGGCCCTTGGGCACGGCATTCACGCAGCCGCGCCAGATCTCGGTGAGGAAGGCGCTGGTGTACAGCGTCAGTGCCAGCGCCGCGGCCAGCCAGGCCGGCACGTTGATGCCGAACAGCGCGAGGCCGAAGTAGGCGAGGAACAGCTGCATCAGCAGCGGCGTGCCCTGGAACAGCTGCACGTACGCCGACACGCCCGTTTGCGCGCCGCGCAGCTTCGCCAGCCGCACGAGCAGCAGGCCCAGCGCCACCAGCCCGCCGCCGACGAAGGCGACCAGCGACAGCAGCACCGTCCAGCGCGCCGCCATCAGCAGGTTGCGGAAGATGTCCCAGAGGCTGAAGTCGACCATGGTCCGAAGTCCAGAGGCCTTCAGCGGCCCTGCGGCACGCGGCCGAAGATCCACTTCGGGCCCAGCCAGTTCAGCGTCTGGCGCAGCAGGATCGACAGCGCGAGGTAGATCGCGGTGGCGACGATGAAGGACTCGAAGGCGCGGAAGTTGCGGCTCTGGATCAGGTTGGCGAAGTAGCTCAGCTCCTGCGCGGCGATCTGCCCGCACACCGCCGAGCCGAGCATGACGATGACGATCTGGCTGGTCATCGCCGGCCACACGCGTGCCAGCGCCGGCGGCAGCACCACCCGCAGGAAGACCTGCGCCTCGGTCATCGCCAGGCTGCGCGCCGCCTCGATCTGGCCGCGCGGCGTGCCCTCGATGCCGGCGCGCGCGATCTCGGCGGCGTAGGCGCCCAGGTTGACCACCATGGCGATCACCGAGGCGATCTCCGGATTCAGCTTGACGCCCAGGCTGGGCAGCCCGAAGAAGATGAAGAACAGCTGCACGATGAAGGGCGTGTTGCGGATCAGCTCGACGTAGACGCCGACCACCGCACGCAGCCACGCCGGCCCCCAGGCGCGCGCCCAGCCGCAGGCCACGCCCAGGCCCACGCCCAGCACGGCGGACACCGCCGTCAGCCCGAGCGTGAAGGCCGCGCCGCGCAGCAGCTGCGGCCACTCGGCGAGCACCGCGCCGAAGTCGAGGCTGACCACGATCGGATCGAGCTCAGTTGGGCAGTTCGCCGGCCGGCCGGCCCAGCCACATCACGGCCATCTTGTCGATCTCGCCGCTGGCCTTGGCTGCCGCGATGATCTCGTTGACCTTGACGCGCAGCTTGTCCTCGCCCTTGGCCACGCCGATGAAATTGGGCGAGTCCTTCAGCACGAACTTGAACTCGGTGCCGAGCTGCGGGTTGCGCGCCATCATGTTGCCGGCCACCGAGGCACCGGTGGCGATGGCCTGCACCTGGCCGGAGACGAAGGCCGACACGGTGGCGTTGTTGTCCTCGAAGCGCTTCACGTCGGCGCTGGCCGGGGCGATCTTCGTCAGCTCCATGTCTTCGATGGCGCCGCGCGTCACGCCCACGCTCTTGCCGGCCAGGTCGGCCGCGCCCTTGATGGCCACGCCCTTGGCGGCGAACACCGCCTGGAAGAAGGGCGAGTAGGCCGCGCTGAAGTCGATCACCTTCTCGCGCTCCGGGTTCTTGCCCAGCGTGGAGATGACGAGATCGGCTTTCTTCGTCTGCAGGTAGGGGATGCGGTTGGCGCTGGTCACCGGCACCAGCTCGACCTTCACGCCGAGCTTGGCGGCGATCAGGTTGGCCATGTCGATGTCCAGGCCCTGCGGCTTCAGGTCGGTGCCGACGAAGCCGTAGGGCGGGAAGTCGGTCAGGATGGCGATGGTGATCAACTTCTTCGCCATCACCTCGTCGAGCGCGGCTTGCGCACGCGCCTCGCCGAAGGTGAGCAGGGAGGCGGCGCCGAGGGCGGCCAGGAGCGTGCGGCGGTACATGGTGGAGTCTCCGTTG
Organism: Rhizobacter sp. AJA081-3; assembly: GCF_017795745.1. Taxonomy (GTDB): domain Bacteria; phylum Pseudomonadota; class Gammaproteobacteria; order Burkholderiales; family Burkholderiaceae_C; genus Piscinibacter. The sequence continues at coordinate 5,396,856 of NZ_CP059067.1, forward strand.
TGGTGCGTGTCGATGCGGTCAGGGGCCCGACCTGCAAGCCGCGTGCCCGAGTCAGCCGCTGCCGATAGACTGGCGCCATGAACACCGCCGTCCCCGCCCTGAAGATCGACTTCGTCTCCGACATCGTCTGCCCCTGGTGCGCCATCGGCCTGAGTGCGCTGGAGATCGCGCTGTCGCGGCTGGAGGGTGAGGTCGCCGTGCAGTTGCACGTCCAGCCCTTCGAGTTGCACCCGGACATGGGGCCCGAGGGCGCGGAGGTCGTGCCCTACCTGTCGAAGAAGTACGGCATGAGCGCCGAGCAGGTGGCGCAGAACCAGCAGCACATCGCCGTGCGCGGCGCCGCGGTGGGCTTCGAGTTCCGCATGGATCGGCGCAGCCGCACCTACAACACCTTCGACGCCCACCGGCTGCTGCACTGGGCCGAGTTGGAGGGCGGGGCCTCGCAGCAGCGCGCGCTCAAGCATGCGCTGCTGCGCGCGCACTTCACCGACGGCGAGAACCCGGGCGCGCGCGAGGTGCTGCTGGCCTGCGCCGAACAGGCCGGGCTGGTCGCCGAACGTGCTGCCGAGGTGGTGGATTCCGACGAATACGCCGATGCGGTGCGCGAGCGAGAACGCCTCTACCTCGATGCCGGCATCCACTCGGTGCCGGCGGTGATCATCAACGACCGGCACCTGATCGCCGGCGGGCAACCGCCAGAGGTCTTCGAGCAGGCCCTGCGGCAGATCGCTGCCGAAACCTGATGCGCGTGCTCGTCGTCGAAGACGACCCGCTGCTCGGCGAGGCCCTGGCCGCCGGGCTGCGCCAGCGCCAGCACGTGGTCGACTGGTTCCGCGACGGCACGCGGGCCCACGCGGCGCTCACCGACGTGCCCTACGACGCGGTGGTGCTCGACCTCGGCCTGCCCGGCGGCGACGGCATGCGCTGGCTGCGCCAGTGGCGCGGCGAGGGCCGCACGATGCCGGTGCTGATCCTCACCGCGCGCGACGGCGTGCAGGACCGCATCGCCGGTCTCGATGCCGGCGCCGACGACTACCTGGTCAAGCCGATCACGCTGGACGAACTGGCCGCGCGATTGCGCGCGCTGGCGCGGCGCAGCAGCGGCCGCGCCGAGAGCGTGTGGCGGCACGGCGCGCTGGCCTACGACCCGGCGGGCCGCAGCGTGCAGTGGAACGGCACGCCGGTGGACCTGACCGCGCGCGAGCTGGCGCTGCTCGAGGCGCTGATGGCGCACCCGAACCGCATCCTCTCCAAGGCACAGCTGCAGGAGAAGCTCTACGACTGGGGCGAATCGCTGGAGAGCAACACGCTCGAGGTGCATGTACACCACCTGCGCCGCAAGCTCGCGCGCGACGTCATCCGCACGGTGCGCGGCGTGGGCTACGCGCTCGGGCCGGCCGAGGGCGCGGAGGACACCCAGTGAGCCTTCAACGCAGGCTGCTGGTGTTCTTGCTGATCGCCGCGCCGCTGGTGTGGCTGGTCGCGCTGGTGGTCTCGCTGCGGCTGGCTCGGCACGAGGTCGACGAGCTCTACGACACCGAGCTGATTCGGCTGGCGCGGCAGGCCTCGCTGATCGTCACCCCCACCACGGCCACCGGGCCGGCGGCCACCGAAGGCGACCGCGGCGAAGCCGACATGCGCGAGCTGGCCATCGCCGCCTGGGCTCGCGATGGCCACCTGCTGTGGTCCGACCGCGAAGGCGTGCGCCTGCCCTACCGGCCCGAGTCGAACGGCTTCGTCGACACGCGCGTCGACGGCGCCGCCTGGCGCATCTACTACCTGCACCCGGCGGGGGGCGACTGGCTGGTCGCCGCCGGGCAGAAGGCGCACGAGCGCGACGAGCTCACGCGCAACATCACGCTCGGCCAGGTGCTGCCCTGGGTGCTGATGCTGCCGGTGCTGCTGCTGGCGATGACCTGGGCGGTCAAGCGCGCCGTCGCGCCGCTGCACGCGCTCAGCGGCGAACTGCGCTCTCGCGGCGCCGACGACCTGAAGCCGCTCGGCGAAGCCGCCACCGCCGCCGAGCTGCGCCCGCTGGTGCACGCGATGAACGGGCTGTTCGCGCGCATCGAGGCCACGCTGGCCCGCGAGCGCCGCTTCACCGCCGATGCTGCGCACGAACTGCGCACCCCGCTGGCGGCGCTGCGCGCCCAGTGGGACGTGCTGCGCGGCGCCACGCCTGGCCCGGCGCGCAGCGAGGCCGAATCGCGGCTCGGGCAAGGGCTGGAGAGGCTGGACCGGCTGGTCACGCAGATGCTCATGCTGTCGCGCCTGGAGGCCGGCGGCGAGCTGCCTTCGCGGCAGCCGGTGGACTGGCCGCGCATCGTCGAGCAGGCGATGAGCGACTGCCTGCCGCTGGCCGAGCGCCGGCGCATCGAGCTGTCGTGCGACTGGCCGCAGCCCGAGGGCCGCGCGCCGTTGCCGCTGCAGGGCGACGAGGCCCTGCTCACGGTGTTGCTGCGCAACCTGCTCGACAACGCGGTGCGTTATGCGCCGGCCGGCACGGCGGTGCAGTTGCGCTTCGGCGAATCGTTTCTCGAGGTCGAGAACGATGCCGAGCCGATCGGCGCGGACCAGCTCGCGCGCCTGGGAGAACGTTTCCACCGCCCCGACGGGCACGACGAGATGGGCAGCGGCCTGGGGCTGTCGATCGTGCAGCGCATCGCGGCGCTGCACGGCCTGGACGTCGCGATCGAGCCGCGCGAGGGCGGCCGCGGTCTGCGCGTGCGAGTCGGCGCCGGCGAGGGCCGCTCAGCCTAAGGCGTCGTCCAGCACTTCGACCCAGTGGCGCACCGGCGTGCTCGTGCCGTTGCCCAGATGCTGGATGCAGCCGATGTTGGCCGACACGATCACCTCGGCCGCCAGCGGCGCCAGGTGGCCGAGCTTGCGATCGCGCAACTGGTTCGAGAGCTCGGGCTGCAGCACCGAGTAGGTGCCGGCGGAGCCGCAGCACAGGTGCGACTCGACCGCCGCGAGCTTCACGTCGAAGCCGAGCTCGCCCAGGTGCGTCTCGACGCCGCCGCGCAGCTGCTGGCCGTGCTGCAGCGTGCAGGGCGGGTGGAAGGCGAGCTTGCGCGCGCCCTGGCGGCGCAGCTTCGGCTTCAGGCGCGGCACCAGGTCGGGCAGCAGCTCGCTGAGGTCCTTGGTGAGCGCGGTGATGCGCCGGGCGCGCTCGGCATAGGCCGGGTCGTGCGCCAGCGCGTGGCCGTAGTCCTTCACGGTGGCGCCGCAGGCCGAGGCGTTCATGACGATCGCCTCGACCTTGCCGGCCGAGACCAGCGGCCACCACGCATCGACGTTGCGCCGCATGTCGGCCAGGCCGCCTTCGGAGTCGCTCAGGTGCGTGCGCAGCGCGCCGCAGCAGCCCGCGCCGTCGGCCACCAGCGTCTGGATGCCGGCGGCGTCGAGCACGCGCGCGGTGGCGCTGTTGATGTTGGGCATCATCGCCGGCTGCACGCAGCCCATCAGCATCAGCACCTTGCGCTCGTGCTCGCGGGTGGGCCAGCGGTGCGCGTTCGCGGGCGCGCGCCCCGGCACCTTGGCCTGCAGCGTGGCGGGCAGCAGCGGGCGCACCCATTGCCCCATCTTCATCGCCGGGCCGAACAGCGGCGAGGTCAGGCCCTCCTTGAGCAGCCAGCGCACGGCCTTCTCGCCGGCGGGCCGCTCGACGCGCTCGTCCACCAGCTTGCGGCCGATGTCGACGAGGTGCCCGTACTGCACGCCCGAGGGGCAGGTGCTCTCGCAGTTGCGGCAGGTCAGGCAGCGGTCCAGGTGCTGCTGCGTGCTGCGCGTGACGGCCTTGCCCTCGAGCACCTGCTTGATCAGGTAGATGCGCCCGCGCGGGCCGTCGAGTTCGTCGCCGAGCAGCTGGTAGGTCGGGCAGGTGGCGGTGCAGAAGCCGCAGTGCACGCACTTGCGCAGGATGGCCTCGGCGGCATCGCCGTCGCGCGTGCCTTTGAACTCGGGGGCGAGCGTGGTCTGCATGAAAGGGTCCTGCGAAACGTGAAGGTCAGAACAGTCGGGCGATGAAGGGCATCAGCAGCGCGGCCAGCACCACCTGCACGCCCAGCGCCAGGCCGGCGTAGGCCCCGGCATCGGCGTGCACCTGCATCGCGCGGGCGGCGCCGATGCCGTGCGACGCCGTGCCCAGCGCGAAGCCGCGCACCTCGGGCTGGCTGATGCGCAGCGCGTCGAGCAGGTACTTGGCGCTGATCGCCCCCACCAGGCCGGTGACCACGGCGAAGGCCGCGGCCAGCGCCGGGATGCCGCCGAGCTGCTCGGCGATGCCCATGGCCACCGGCGCGGTGATCGACTTGGGCGCCAGCGAGCGCAGCACCGGCGCGGGCAGGCCGAGCGCCCAGCCCAGACCGACCGCCGAGCCGGCCGCCGCCGCACCCCCGGCCAGCGCGGCCGCCAGCACGGCCAAGGCGCGGGCACGCAGCTCGGCGCGGCGTTGCCACAGCGGCCAGGCCAACGCGACCACGGCGGGGCCGAGCAGGAAGTGGATGAACTGCGCGCCGGCGAAGTAGGTCGGGTAGGCGGTGCCACTGAGCGTCAGCAACACGGCCAGCGTGAGCACCGTCCACAGCACCGGGTTGGCCCAGGGCGCCTGGCCGACGCGTTCGTAGACGGTCTGCGCGAGCACGTACGTCACCAGCGTCGCGGTCAGCCCGAACAGCGGCGTGGCCGAGAGGTAGACCCAGAGTTCGACGAAGCTGTGCATGGCGGCGCGTTCGTTCAGCCGCGTGCGCGCAGCAGCGAGCGCAGCACCAGCGCCGTGACGGCCATGCCGATCCAGGTCGACAGCACGATGACCACCAGCATGCGTGCGCCGTACTGCGTGATCAGCCCGACATGCGTCATCACGCCCACGCCCACCGGCACGAACAGCAGCGAGAGGTGGCCGAGCAGCACGTCGGCTGCCGCGCCGACCGGGGCGCGTACGACGTTCCAGCGCAGTGCGACGAGCAGGATCAGCAGGCCCAGCACCGGGCCAGGCAACGGCAGGTGCAGCCATCGCGCCAGCACTTCGCCCGCGGATTGCGCGAGCAGCAGCCAGGCCAGGCCCTTCAGTGCGTCCATGGTGCGGCGGCGAGTGCCGTCACAGGCCGGGGTAGAGCCGGCCGGGGTTGAACACGCCGCTCGGGTCGAAGGACTTCTTCAGCTCGCGGTGGATGCGGTCCAGCGGCGCCTTCAGCGGCGCGAAGGCGCCGGCCGACTTGTCCTTGCCGCGGAACAGCGTGGCGTGGCCGCCGGCGCGCGCTGCCGCGTCGCGGATGATCGAAGCCGGCCCGGCGCTGCACAGCCAGCGCTGTGCGCCGCCCCATTCGACGAGTTGCTCGCCAGGCAGCGACATGGGTGCCGTGGTCGGCGGCACCGACAGGCGCCACAGCCGCGCACCGCCCTCCACCGCCGCGGCGGCCTTGCGAAGAACCCGCCATGCTGG